>NZ_JAPDHV010000009.1 GCF_025971925.1 Chryseobacterium oryctis | reverse complement strand
TTATATAAGACAAAAACCACTCTGTTATATTAAAAATCAAATGAAAGTAAGATAATGAGGTAATTAATTGTGTCGTTTAGGGATAATAAAATCTTATCTTATATTGAAGTATATAAGATTTATAATGGGGGGGATTTTAATCATTATGAGATGAGAACGAAATTGTTTGGAGTACTTTTATAATAATTTCTAGGCTTATTGAAATTTAAGAAGTTTGAATTTTATACTTTTTATCATACAACTCAAAATGGTGTTTAATATTGGCAAAGTTCTTCCAAGTGGCATATTTGAATAGAACAAAACCAATTATCATTCCTAAAGTATTAAGAAAAACATCATCAACATCTGCAACTCCACGTCCTGTATATGATTGTGTTAATTCAATTATTGAGATCAATATGATAAAAAATAATGTAATAGGGAAGAATTTATTAAATTTTGATATGCATAAACCTAACCACCCAAAAGGACTGAATACAAATACATTTCCAATAATATTGATAATGAAATCAGTTTCCTGAACTTTAGAGTCTGTAAAGAAAATGTGGATCGTTTTAAAAGGTTTTAATTGTAGATAAAAGCAATCAGAGGCTTCTCTTCCTGAGCCAAAGAACATCATGTACAATAAAAATAAGGCGTATACAGAAATTAGTACTGCAAAATATTTTTTCATAGGTTTCCTTTTGGGATTAGTAATAAAAAAGTTTTTGTAGTGCTACTAGTTTTTAGATTTATTTTAATAACAAAAATCTAGCCTTAATAGTATGCTGTTTTAAGTTTTTAATATTTTTTAGAATTTTTTAACAAATAAAAAAGCCTCACTAAAAGTAAGGCTATAAATATTTAGATTTTAAGTTATCAAACCTGAATTACTCCTAGATTGAACTTTTCTGTTATAGGTGCGTTATTTGCAGCTTCAATTCCCATAGAAATCCATTTTCGGGTATCTGTGGGATTTATGATTGCATCCGTCCAAAGTCTTGCTGCAGAATATGTTGCTTCGGTTTGTTTTTGATATCTTTTTGAAATTGTTTCTAAAATTTCATTGTGCTCTTCTTCAGAAATTTCTTTTCCTTGTTTTTTCAAGGTAGATTCTTGTATTTGTGCTAGAACTTTTGCTGCTTGTGCTCCTCCCATAACTGCTAAATCTGCCCATGGCCAAGCTACAATTAATCTTGGGTCATACGCTTTTCCGCACATAGCATAATTTCCTGCTCCGTAGGAATTTCCTGTGATAATTGTAAACTTAGGTACTACAGAGTTTGAAACAGCATTTACCATTTTTGCTCCATCTTTTATGATTCCGCCATGTTCGGATTTTGAACCAACCATGAATCCTGTAACGTCTTGCAAGAAGATTAATGGGATTTTTCTTTGGTTACAATTAGCAATAAAACGAGTTGCTTTGTCAGCTGAATCAGAATAAATTACACCGCCAAATTGCATTTCTCCTTTTCCGCTTTTTACCAATTTTCGTTGATTGGCAACAATTCCTACAGACCAACCATCAATTCTTGCAGTAGCACAAATTATACTTTTACCATAATCCGGTTTATATTCTTCATACTCAGAATTATCAACTAAACATTTGATAATCTCATAAGTGTCATATTGTTCAGCTCTGGAAACAGGGATAATTCCGAATATATTTTCAGGATTTTCTTTTGGAGGAAAGCTTTCAATTCTGTCAAAACCAGCCTTTTCGGTACTTCCGATAGATTTCATGATGTTTTTGATTCTATCTAAAGCATCTTTATCGTCTTTAGCTTTATAATCTGTAACACCTGAAATAGAGCAGTGAGTAGTTGCTCCACCTAAAGTTTCATTATCAATACTTTCTCCGATTGCAGCTTTCACCAAATAGCTTCCTGCAAGGAAAATAGAACCTGTTTTATCAACAATCATCGCTTCATCACTCATAATTGGTAAGTAAGCTCCTCCCGCAACACAACTTCCCATTACTGCCGAAATCTGAATAATTCCCATTGAACTCATTTTGGCATTATTTCTAAAAATTCTTCCAAAATGTTCTTTATCTGGGAAAATTTCATCCTGCATAGGTAAGTAAACACCAGCAGAATCAACTAAGTAAATAATTGGAAGTTTGTTTTCCATGGCTATTTCCTGTGCTCTCAGGTTTTTCTTTCCCGTGATAGGAAACCAGGCACCGGCTTTTACAGATGCATCATTCGCAACAACAATACATTGTCTTCCAGAAACATATCCAATAACTACAACAACTCCTCCACTTGGGCATCCGCCATGTTCTTCATACATTTCATAACCTGCAAATGCACCAATTTCTATGGAATCTGAATTTTTATCAAGAAGATAATCAATTCTTTCTCTTGCCGTCATTTTGCCTTCATCACGAAGTTTTTGAAGTCTTTTTTCACCTCCTCCTTTTTTTATTTCAGAAAGAAGTCTATTTATCTCGGATAATTTTAATTTGTTTTGATCTTCTCGTTTGTTGAATTCAATGTCCATAAAATTTTCAATTTTTCCGCCTAAAGATACTATTTTTAAAAAGATTTTAAATTTTATTAAAACAGTTGTTTAATTTATTGGTTTTCAGAAAATTATGAAATATTTAACAAATGAATGTTTTTAAATGATTGATTTTTTTTCTAACTTTACGTCAGAGTAACAGAGATATGGTCTCTGTGTATTTACTCTAAGTTCCTAGTTTATTTTTTTAATAGTTTATTATTTGAAGACCCTGAAAGTTGAGCAAATTTTCAGGGTTTTTCTGTTTTTTTAATTTATAAAGGATATTTTGGATTTTTTATAAGATTTGTGAAAGCTATTTGTAAATTTGTGTTGAAAATTCAAAGAGGTTAGAGTATGCATAAATTAGCACTTTTCAGATTGCATCTGATTGTTTTTTTGTGGGGGTTCACGGCAATTTTAGGAAAACTGATTCATGCAAATGCACAGATTCTGGTTTTTTACAGAATGCTTTTTGCTGCTGTATTTCTTTTTGTTTTTATTAGAATTTTCAAAAAAGAAAGTATTAAGGTTTCAAAGAAAATTTTTTTCCAATTAGCAGCTATTGGTTTTGCAATGGCACTTCATTGGTATTGTTTTTTTTATTCTATTAAAGTATCAAATGTTTCTATTGCTTTAAGTTGTCTATCATTATCTACACTTTTTGCTTCTATATTAGAGCCTGTTATATTTAAAAGGAAAATTGATGTTTCTGAAGTAATAATGGGAGTCGTAATTGTTGCCTGTATTTTATTAATATTCAAAACGGAGTTTCAATATAAAGAGGGCATTTTGTATGGGGTATTGTGTGCCATTTTTGGGACGATATTTTCTGTGTTCAACGGAAAGATGTTTGGTAAAACAAGCTCAGGAAACATTATTTTTTATGAAATTTTTTGTGGATGGTTTATTTTGATGATATTTTATTTGTTTTCAGGGCAAATTTTTCAAATGAATGAAATAAGTTATCGAGATATTGCGTTAATATGCTTATTAGCGAGTGTTTTCACAGCTTTTCCAATGTTGGAATCGGTGAATTTGATGAAATATATTTCTCCATTTACACTAATTTTAACAGTTAATTTGGAACCAGTTTATGGAATTATACTAGCTTTTTTTATCTTTGGAGAATCGGAACATATGAGCTCTATTTTTTATGTGGCATCAGGTGTTATGATACTGGCAATCATTGCTAATGGATTGATAAAAGCTAATAAACAAAAAAAATTAAATTAAGCATCTGTTTATATGATGAAAAAATATTTTTTACTTGCGTTTTCTATCGTTTTTGGGATTTCACAAGCTCAAATTATAAGAAAATATTCCAATGAATTTTTAAATATTGGAGCCGGAGCAAGAGGTCTTGCAATGGGAGGGGCGGTAGTTTCTAATCAGGATGATGTTTATTCTCCGATGTGGAACCCTGCCGGATTAATGGCAATTAACAAAGATTGGCAAGGTGCAGCAATGCACGCTGAATATTTTGAGTCTATCGCAAAATATGATTATTTGGCTTATGCAAAAGTTTTAGAGACAGGAGTTTTTGGGGTTTCTGTAGTAAGATTGGGTGTTGACAATATTTTGAATACAACTCAGATGATTGATTCCGAGGGAAATATTGATTATGATAAAATTACAAAATTCTCTCAGTCTGATTATGCTGCAATTCTTTCTTATGCTTTTAACCCGGGAGGAAATCCGAAGTTGGATATTGGTGTAAATGCCAAGTTAGTTTACAGAAATGTTGGGAAATTTGCGAACGGATACGGTTTTGGTTTTGATATTGGAGCAATTTATAAATTAGATAACGGATGGAAGTTGGGAGGTATGTTAAGAGATGCTACAACTACAGTTAACTTTTGGAGTGTAAACCAAAAAGAACTGTCTACAGTTGTAAATGGAGAAGAGTTTAACCCTGCTCCAAAAGATAAAATGGAACTTACAATGCCTAAGTTGAACGTAGGAGCGAGTAAAGTTTTTGAAATTAATAGCAGTGTGTATGTTTTACCAGAAGCAGGTTTAAATATAGATTTTGCTAAAACAGCAGCTCTTATTTCGTCTGATATTGCAAGTATTACACCTTATGCAGGAGCAGAGCTTGGATATCAAAAAATGATTTTTGTAAGATTGGGGGTAAACAGATTCCAGTCGATTACGGATATTGAAGATTTGAAAAGAAAGGTGTCTTTTCAGCCAAGTGCAGGTATAGGAATTAGATATAGAGGTCTTACTCTTGACTATGCAATTACAAATTCCGGAATAGGAGGTTCTAATTTCTATTCAAATTTCTTCTCTCTTAAATTGGATATGGGAGAGTTTAGAAATGATTAATTTAAAATAATGTTTTAATGAAAAAGATTTCAATATTAATATTTACATTTTGTTTAACATTGGTCTTTGGACAGAAAGTTTCAAATTATAAATACATTGCAGTACCAGAAAAGTTTGAAACCTTTAAAAGAGATTATGGAATTGTACAGTTTTTAACAAAGTCTCTTAATAGTAAAAAATATGAAGTAATTTCTACAAATAAGCATCAATGGCCAGAAGAAATATATGGTAATGGTTGTAATATAATTTTTGTAGCTGTAAAAAATGAAAGTAATTGGCTGACAAATAAACTTACTTTACAATTTAAAGATTGTAACGATAAGGTTATTTTAGAATCTAAGGGAAGATCAGATATAAAAGAATATGAAGAAGGTTATCAAGATGCTTTAAAACAAGCTTTAACTGTTGTTTCTATGTCTAGCCCTACCATAAAAATGGAAAATAATGAAGAAGTTAAATATCAAGAGCCAATAAAAAAAGATATTTCAAATAAAGATACAGTTTCTAATACATCAAACTCTTCTTCAAAATTTACTAATGGTAAAATTACCCTACAAAAAATACAATTAGATAATAATCAATTTATATTGGCGGATTCTAATAGTTCAGTGCCTTTTGCTACTTTTAAAAACACAACTAAAAAAGATGTTTTCAGAGTGAAATTAGCAAACGGCGAGTCAACATTAGGATATTTTGAAAATGGAAATATTGTGATTGAAATTCCTCAGTCTAATGGTGAACATTCAAAAGAAGTTTTTTCAGTAAAATAAAAATTTTAAAATATATAATAAATAAAGGTCAGACTTTCCTCTGACCTTTTATATTTTTAGTTGGCATTAAAAAATTCCCAAATTACTTTAGCTTTGCTTTTTCCCAATATTTCTTCTAATGTTTCTAAATTAGCTTCTTTGATTCTTTTTACAGATTTCAATTTTGATAAAAGTAATTCAATTGTTTTTTCACCTACTCCTGGAATTTCTTCTAATTCAGATTTTATAGTATAGTTTTTTCTTCTTGTTCTGTGGTGCTTTACGCCAAAACGGTGAGCTTCATCTCGAACTCTTTGTAAAATTTTTAATGTTTCTGATTTTTTATCTAAATATAAAGGAATAGGATCTTCCGGAAAGAAAATTTCTTCTAAACGCTTGGCAATGCCTACGATAGTGATTTTTCCATATAATCCTAATAATTTTAAACTCTTTACAGCAGAAGATAATTGTCCTTTTCCTCCGTCAATCAAAATCAATTGGGGAAGATTTTCTCCTTCATCCAACATTCTTTTGTATCGACGGTAAATAACTTCTTCCATTGTTGCAAAGTCATTGGGACCTTCCACTGTCTTAGGGTGAAAAATTCTGTAATCAGCCTTGCTGGGTTTCCCGTCTTTAAAAACTACACAAGCCGAAACAGGGTTAGTTCCTTGAATATTTGAATTATCAAAACCTTCAATATGCCTAGGTTCAACAGGCATTCGCAACAGTTTTTGCATTTCAGCCATTATTCTGTTGGTATGTCTTTCAGGGTCCACAATCTGAACTTGTTTCAATTTTTCAAGACGATATTCTTTAGCGTTTTTTTCTGAAAGTTCAACAATACGTTTTTTATCACCTACTTTAGGAACAATAAGTTTTACATTCGGAATTTCAACAGATAAATGAAAAGGAAGTAATACCTCTTTTGAGTCTGAAGCAAATTTTTGACGAATTTCAATTAATGCTTCTTCCAAGATATCTTCATCACTTTCATCAAGAATTTTCTTTATTTCTGTAGTAAAACTTTGTATGATATTTCCGTTTCTTATTTTGAAAAAATTCACATAAGCAGCAGTTTCATCACTTGTCATTCCGAATACGTCAGTATCATCAATATTCGGATTTACAACTGTATTTTTTGCCTGATAATCTTCTAAAATATCTAATCTTTCTTTAATGATCTGAGCTTCTTCAAACTGCAGATTTGCCGCATATTTCATCATCTGATTAGTAAGATAATCTTTGGCTTTTCGGAAATCTCCTTTAATAATTCCTCGGATAGAATCTATTTTTTCATCATATTCTTCTTTGCTTTCTAAACCTTCGCAAGGTCCCTCACAATTTTTGATATGATATTCTAAACAAACTTTGTATTTTCCATCTTCAATTTTTGAAGGTGATAGATTTAAATTACAGGTTCTAAGTTTGTAAATATGCTTAATGGTATCCAACAAGACTTTTGCAGGACGAACTTTTGCATAAGGTCCGTAATATTCAGAGCCGTCTTTAATGATATTTCTTGTTAAAAAAATTCTCGGAAAATCTTCATTTTTAATGCAAATCCAAGGATAGGTTTTGTCATCCTTCAACATTACATTATAGAATGGCTGATGTTCTTTTATGAGATTGTTTTCTAATAATAGAGCATCATATTCACTGTTTACAATCGTAGTTTCCAATCGTTGGATTTTTCCAACCATAATTTTGATACGATATCCAGAAAGGTTTTTATTAAAATAGGAGAGAACCCTTTTTTTTAGATTTTTAGCTTTTCCAACATATAATAATTGGTCATTTTTATCATAATAACGATAAACACCAGGTTCAGATGGTAAAGTTTTAAGCTGTAATTCTAATGAAGGATTCATATAACAAAATTACGGAATTTTGACTTTGTTTTTTCTAGTTGTAATTTTTTAGAATGCTTTTTACTATTAAAAAAATAAAGCTGCAGAAAATTCTACAGCTTTACTAATTTTTATGATTGAATATTTTTATTTATTACTCATTTGAGTGTATTCATTCACTAAAAAGCTGAAGAAATCCCATTTTGCAGAATTTTTAGGGTATTTTTTCATGAATTCAGCATTATCTCCGAAAAGAAAATCATAATTCTCTTCAAAATCATCTTTGTGTAGCCACATTATTTTATCTCCTTTTTTTACATAATAAGATTTAATAACTCCACCGCCTAATTGAGGAGAACCCATTACAGAAAATCCAGCAGTTTCTTTAGCTCTTGGGTCGTGATATACAGAAATGATATCATCAAATTCTGGATTGATGACCTGCATCAAGAATTCTTTATCGTCTTTTTTGTTTTTTAACGAAACTGTTTGATTAACAAAATAAATTCTATCGTTGTTGGTTCTTTTCGTTAATTTTTTTGTGCTGTAATTTCTGATATTACTCATGTATCTTGCCACTTTTGCAAATTTTTCGGCATTACTAGGGTAAACGTACATTTCTGCAATTTGCTCAGCATTAAAGGTTTGGCTTTTTTTTGTGATACTATCTTTTAAAGAAACTTCAAAAATCTGTCCTTTTTTTGTTTCAATATCGTTGCAGAAACCTTTATGAGTTGTCCCATCTTTTAAAATTACAGTTGATGTTTTCTTTGGAGATGGAGAATTGAACCCTTCATTGAAAAGGTACATTTCCATTTTCTTGATGTCCTCTTTAGAGTATTTTACTTTGTCTTGGGCAAAAGCCAGTGTGCTTACAAAGCATAATACTACAAGAAATAAATTTTTTAGTTTCATAAGGTTTGAATTAAATTTAAAGTGAATAAAGATAAAAAAATAACTCACACTTGATGAAAAAATAATTTGTAGAAGAAATTAGTTTTAAAATTATGGTTAAATGTGTAATTTTAAGACAAAATTTAATAGAATGATATACGGTGTAGATGTTTTTACTTTTCATGATGTTTTGGAAATCTGTAAAACTCCCAATAAAGCTAAACTGAATAAAGCAGCAAAAGAACAAATTTTAAAATCACAGAAAAATGTTCAGAAGATTGTAGAGTCTGACAGATGCGTTTATGGTATTAATACAGGATTTGGACCTCTTTGCGACACCCAAATTTCTGCTGATGAAACTGCTCAACTACAGTATAATCTGATTATTTCTCATGCCGTAGGTGTAGGAAAACCGATTGAGAAAGAACTTTCAAAAATTATGATGATTGCTAAAGTTCATGCTTTGTCAAAAGGATTTTCGGGAGTTTCTCTTGATGTTATTGAAAGAATGATATTGATGTTGGAGAAAGATATTATTCCTGTTGTTCCGGAGCAAGGTTCTGTAGGAGCTTCTGGAGATTTAGCACCTTTGGCACATTTGGTTTTACCACTTTTGGGATTAGGGAAAGTTTGGGTAGGAGCCGAAATTTTTGAAACAGCCGAAATTTTAGAGAAAAATAATTTAGAACCATTGGTTTTAGGACCAAAAGAAGGATTAGGCTTAATTAACGGGACTCAGTTTATTCTTGCGCATGCCATTAAAGGATTAGAAAAATTTGAATATTTATTGGATTTGGCTGATATGACGGCTGCAATGAGTATTGAGGCGTACAGAGGTTCTGCGAGTCCGTTTAAAAAAGAACTTCACGAAATCAGACCGTTTGAAGGAAGCAAAAAAGTTGCTGCAAGAATGCTGAAATTCCTGAAAGGTTCTGAAAACCTGAAAGCTCACGAAGATTGTGAAAGAGTTCAGGATCCTTATTCTATGAGATGTGTTCCTCAAGTACACGGAGCGAGTAGAAATGCCTTTGAACACCTTAAAAAGATGGCAGAAACGGAATTAAATTCTGTAACAGATAATCCGATAGTTTTAAGTGCTGAAGAATCTATTTCAGGAGGTAATTTCCATGGTCAGTTGATGGCTTTACCATTAGATTATGCAACCTTAGCTGCTGCTGAATTGGGAAATATTTCTGATAGAAGAAGTTATTTATTATTAGAAGGAAAATACGGTTTACCAAGGTTATTAACGGAAAGTTCAGGATTAAATTCTGGATTCATGATTCCTCAATATACTTCTGCGGCGTTGGTTACGGAAAATAAAACGTTGTGTTTCCCTGCTTCTGCAGATTCAATCCCGACAAGTTTAGGACAGGAGGATCATGTTTCAATGGGAAGTATTTCTGGAAGAAAATTTAATCAGGTTTTAGGTAATTTGGTGAATATTTTAGCAGTTGAATTAATGTTTGCAGCACAAGGTTTAGAATTCAGAAGACCTTCAAAATGTTCAAAAATTATTGAAGAAAATTTTGCCATTCTACGTTCAAAAGTTGCTAAGCTGGAAGATGACAGATTGATTGGAAAAGATATGTTGGCAATTGCAGAATTGATTAATGAAAGACAATTTGTGGTAAAATTTTAAAAGTATATTAATGAAAAAACTAATTATAACCTGCTCTTTTTTTATAGGAGTCATTTCATTTGCTCAATCATCTAAAACATCAAAAGTTCAGGAGCTCATTGCATTGACAGAAACAGATAAAATGATAGCGACAGGATTTCAACAATTCATGGACTATTATAATAATAAATATAAAGATTTACCAACTGGTTTTTGGGATGAGTTTAAAAAAGAAGCAACTTCTGAAAAAATTATAGCAATGTATATTCCTTTATACGATAAATACTATACAGAGTCTGATATTGATGAATTGATAAAGTTTTATAAAACACCCGTAGGTAAAAAAATGATTTCCAGTATGCCTTCTTTATTGCAAGAATCTATGGAAGTTGTTAATAATTATACCAAAGATTTTAATAAGAAAGTTAATGATAAAATTAACAAACATTATAAAGTTCAGAGCCCACCTCAGCCGGTACAGTAAAAATATTTAAGCTTTCTTTTTGAAAGCTTTTTTTATATAATTTTAAATAAAAAATCAATGATAATTAAAAGAACAGATTCTTCAGATATCGATTTTCAAAAATTAGTGCGACTTCTTGATGCTGAGCTAGCAATTCGTAATGGGGAAGACAATTCTTTTTTTGAACAGTTTAATAAAATTGATTTGATTAAAAACTGCGTGATTATCTATATTGTAGATATTCCAGTTGCTTGTGGAGCATTTAAAGAATTTAATAATGATTCCGTGGAGATAAAAAGAATGTTCACTAATCCAGAATTTAGAAGGAAAGGTTTAGCAACGAAAATTTTAGAAGAATTAGAAATTTGGGCAAAGCAATTAGGTTATGAAAAAGCGGTTTTGGAAACATTAGCAGAAGAGAATGAAGCTGTTTTTGTTTACCAGAAAAATGGTTATAAAAGAATACCCAATTATGGTCAGTATGTTGGAATTGATAAAAGTGCTTGTTTTGAAAAGGTTTTATAAAATTCATACAATAATCCATTTTTATTTATTTTAAATTTATTTAATGAACATTTAATGTAAAATTTTAATATTAATATAGGTAAAATACAATATAAATTAATATCTTGTGCTAATTAACCAAGAATTTATTTATATGAGAAAAAACGTATTTTATTTGCTGGTGCTGTTTTTAATTACTGCATCATGTAACAGGGAGGATGTTCAAAATACTCCTTTTGAAATGGAGGTTGTTCAGAAAGATCCGTTATCAGCAAAACAGATTAATGAAAAAATTAATGAAACCATTAAAACAAAAGGTAGGTTTTCGTGGAAAGAATCTTCTGAACATTTTGTTTGGAGTGCTATTTTTCAAGGAAATAAAATTGCATCTATAGGTTTTGGTTCTTCTTTCGATAGAAGTTTAAGTCCTGACAATGCTAATATTGAAAATGAAATTTTAGATCTTATCAAAAAATATGAAGGAAAAACGGATAGGATTTTATTATCTTCAGATCAATATTTAAATCAAATTGACGTTGTAATAGAAAAGCAGGAAACGATAATTGCACTTCGAAAAATGAAAAATATTCGATATTTAGAACCTGCTGATTATCGTTATTTTGAAAATGAAAAATCATTTGGTAATGCTTCTAAATCAAGTAGTTCTTCAGGATGCGGATTTGAAGCAACAGCTCTGAGTACAGCAGATTATACAACTACTACACCAAGTGCAAAAGTACCTTGGTCTTTTGCAAAGCACAATATTACGAGTGCCTGGAGCTATAGTACAGGAGCTGGAGTTACAATAGGTTTAATTGACACAGGTGTTTCTCCTGAGCAAACTTTGTTGGGAAGTAGTTTCAATAATGGAAATTCATCAGGAAGAACCATTACTAAAAATGGAGTGTATGTAGATTCGGTTTGGCCTTGGAGTACTGGTTATGATGGTTCTGCAGATAAATGTGGGCACGGAACAAGTATGGCTTCTGCAATGACAGCACCAAGAAATAATATAGGACAACCTGTCGGGATTGCTTATAATGCTAATTTAGTAGCATATAGAGCTGCTTCCAATGTGGTTTTGGATGGTTATCATGAGCAAGAAGGGGTGAAAATAGCCTTTACGGAATTAGGAAATAATACAAAAGTAAAAATCATTTCTATGTCGATGGGGCACATTTTTTCTGTAGGAAAAATAGAAGATGGAGTAAAATATGCATATTCTAAAGGAAAATTAATTTTTTGTGCAGGAGGTACTTCAACGAGTTTTACCAATTTTGTAGGAGTAATTTTCCCAGCTTGGATGCCTGAAGCACAAGCTATCACAGGAGTGAAAGAAAATACATCAAATCAGAAATGTGATGTTTGCCATTCAGGAGCTGAAATAGATTTTACTTACCAAATGGAAAGAGCTTCTGGAAATACAATTCCTGTTCTTAGCTATTATAACGGTCAGACAGATTATGTAGGAGGTTCTTCTGTTGCTACAGCTTCTACAGCCGCAATTGCCGCTTTAGTTTGGGCTAAAAATCCCTCATGGACGAGAGATCAGGTTCTTAACAAAATGAGACAGTCAGCAACGTATTATCCTACTCCGAATGCTAATTACGGATATGGGAATATTAATGCTTTAAAGGCAGTGCAATAAGAATAAGTTGCTATTAAATAGAAAAAGTAATGTTGTTGATAACGACATTACTTTTTCATTTATAGATAACAAGATTAATTTTATCCGATTCTTACGCTTGTCATGCTTAATGAGCCACCAATGAGTTCATCATTAAATAAGTTTAGATTTTCAGAATTATCTTTTAAACCTAAAGTATACATCAAAGGTAAATAATGATCTGGTGTAGGAACTGCATATTGTAAAGCCGTTCCCTGTTTATGATAATCAATAATATTTTGAAAATTTCCGTCGAGAAGCCAATTATTTGTTTTTTCACGAGCTTCAATTGCCCAATCCCATCCGGCTCCGACCGTATTAATATTTCTCCAGTCTATCAGCCTTAAATTATGCACAATATTTCCGCTTCCAATTATTAAAATTCCTTTTTTACGAAGTTTGTTTAATTTTTTTGCTAAATCAAAGTGATATTGTGGAGGTTGGGTATAATCAATACTCAACTGAATTACAGGAATATCTGCTTTAGGGTACATATGTTTGATAACCGACCAAGCACCATGATCCAACCCCCAATTGTGATCTTCTCCAATTTCTACGGGAGTTAAAAGTTCGGCCGTTTCTCTTGCCAGTTCCGGATTTCCGGGAGCAGGATATTGTACATCAAACAAAGCCTGCGGAAAACCTCCAAAGTCATGAATTGTTCTGGGCATATCCATTGCTGTAACGAAAGTTCCCTGTGTGTACCAATGTGCAGAAATACACAAAATGGCATTCGGCTTCGGAATTTCAGATGCAGCTTTTCGAAATCCTTGTACAAATTGATTTTCTTCAATAGCATTCATAGGTGAACCATGCCCAAGAAATAATACAGGCATTCTTTGTGTGTTCTGGAAATTGTTACTTATGTTCTGTAGGTCGTTGAGGTTCATTGTATTGAAGATTATAAAATAAAAAAGGTTCAAGGTTTTAGAAAATCCCTGAACCTTTCATAACGTATATTAAAAATTATGCTTGTTTTACGAATTGTAAATCTCCCGCTAATTTTACTTCCTCGCTTACCATCACACCACCTGCTTCAAGAGCCGCATTCCAGTTCAGACCAAAATCTTTTCTGTTGATTTTCCCTTCAAATGAAAAACCTGCTTTTGTATTTCCCCATGGGTCAACATTGATTCCGTTGAAGTCTACTTCAAGGGTTACTGGTTTTGTAATTCCGTTGATGGTAAGATTTCCTGTAATGTTTCCATTCAATGCCTGAGAATCAAAAGTGATAGTAGGGTTAGCTTCTGCATTGAAAAAGTCTGCAGATTTCAGGTGATTATCTCTGTCTGTATTATGAGTTGAGATAGAGTTTGTCTGTATTGTTGCTGTAGTTTTAGCATTTGCAAAAGTATCGTCGTCTGCTTCGATTTCCGCATTGAAGTTTGTGAAACTTCCTTTAATATTAGAAATCATCATGTGTTTTACTTTGAAAGTAATTTCACTGTGCGCTGGGTCAAGATTCCATTTTGTAGCCATTGTATTTTGTATTTTGTTGTTATTTAATGATGCAAATTTAGTTGGGATTACATACTAAATCCATTGATATAGGATAAGAAATGAACTTTAACATTACTATTTAAAACTATCGAATAATTTTACCATTAAATTATACTATTAAGTTAAGAAAGATTTTATATACGTTCATTATTATCAAATTATGAATCTTTTAATTTAACATTTCTTAACGGATGATTTTTATTTACTATTTTTGAAGGATTCAATTTTATACAATGAAATTACATAAGTTTTCTTTATTGATGTTGGTTTTGGGTAGTTCAGTATTTGCTCAGACTCAAAAATTTACAATGGCGGAAGCTGTTAATGGTTTAAGAAGTAACCTTGCAGTGAAAAATATCTCTCAGTTTTCTTGGTCTGGTGATGGTAAATCATACATTCAGGCTGTGAAAGGAGGATATTTGATTACGGATTTAAAAACAAAAAAACAGGATACATTAGTATCTTTAACTCAGTTAAATAAAAATCTGGCAGATAATAAATTAAAATCAATTCCACAGATTAAATTCATCAGTAATTCTAATGGTTATTTTAACCTGAAAGATAAGATGGTTTGGGTAGAAAAATCAGGAAGTGATTGGAAAATGAAAAATTCTGTTGCTATTGATAAAGATGCATCTAATGTTAAAGTTTTTGGAGATAATCAGACTTTTGCTTTTACAGTAAAGAATAATTTATTTGTTAATAAAAACGGAAAAACAATTGCCGTAACAAACGATTCTGATGAAAATATCCTAAACGGAGCTTCAACTGTTCATAGAAATGAATTTGGGATTGATACCGGAATTTTTCCTGCTCCGAATTCTGAAAGTGTAGCATTTTATAGAATGGATCAAACAATGGTTGCAGATTATCCGATTATAGATTGGTCTGTAACTCCGGCTGTGAATCATAATATAAAATATCCTATGGCCGGACAAACTTCGCATCAGGTGAGTTTAGGAGTTTTTAATATTAAGAATCAGTCAACAACCTTCTTAAAAATAGAAGGAGAGAAAGATCAATATTTAACAGCTGTCACGTGGAGCCCTGATTCTAAATATATTTTTGTAGGCGTTCTGAACAGAGGTCAGAATCATTTGAAAATGAATCAATATGATGCTGCAACAGGGGATTTTGTCAAAACTTTATTTGAAGAAACAAGTGATAAATATGTTGAACCACAACACCCGCTGACTTTCTTCCCGAATTCAAATACAGATTTTATTTGGCAAAGTCAGAGAACGGGTTATAATCATTTATTCCATTATAATCTGGAAAAAGGATTGGTTGCTCAAATCACAAAAGGTGATTGGCTGGTAACCGATATTTTAGGCTTTAATGAAAAGAAAAAGGAAATTTATTTCACTTCCACAAAAGAAACTCCTTTAGAAAAGCATTTGTATAAAATCAACTGGGCTAATTTCAAAATGCAAAAATTAGACAATGCAGAAGGTGTTCATACAGGAGTTTTGAGTAGTGACGGAAACTATTTATATGATACTTACAGTAATGCTAATACACCAAGAGCTGTAAACATAATTAATACGAATACTTTAAAATCTGATAATATTTTAACTGCTGAAAATACATTGAAAAACTATCAGAGACCTGAAATTAAGAATGTAGAGCTAAAAGCAGATGACGGAACACCTTTGTACGGAAAAATTATCCTTCCGACGAATTTTGACCCCAACAAAAAGTATCCAACAATTGTTTATTTGTATAACGGACCGCATTTACAATTGATAACGAATAGTTTTCCGGCGTCGGGAAATCTTTGGTATGAATATATGGCTCAAAACGGATACATTATTTTTACAATGGATGGGAGAGGTTCTGCCAATCGTGGACTAAAATTCGAACAGGCTGTATTCAGAAATTTAGGAACCACAGAGATGAACGACCAGATGAAAGGGGTAGAGTATTTAAAGTCACTTTCTTATGTTGATTCAGAAAGAATGGGAATTCACGGATGGAGCTTTGGCGGGTTTATGACAACTAGTTTCATGCTTCGTAAGCCAGATGTTTTCAAAGTAGGTGTTGCAGGAGGTCCTGTTATTGATTGGAGTATGTACGAGATCATGTATGGAGAAAGATATATGGATAGCCCTAAGGAAAATCCGCAAGGTTATGCTACATCTAATCTTTTAAATAAAGTTCAGAACCTGAAAGGAAAATTATTAATGATTCACGGAGCACAGGATGATGTGGTGGTTTGGCAACATTCGGTTAAGTTTGTAAAATCTGCTGTTGATAATGGAGTACAGATAGATTATTTTGCTTATCCGGGGCATCCGCACAATGTAATAGGAAAAGATAGAGTACACCTTATGCAGAAAGTGACAGATTATTTTGACCAGTATTTAAAGAAATAGAATAATATTTTGAATGAGCTTTTTAAAAGTAGATAGAATTCATTTTCATACTTTTGACTCTTTAAGATTCTTGTCTTTCCTTTTGGTATTTCTTCACCACTCTGGTGTAATTCCTGAGAATAATTTTTTAAATTATTTTTCAAGAGGAGAGATAGGAGTCTCTTTTTTCTTTGTATTGAGTGGATTTCTTATTACCTATATTTTGATTGTTGAAAAAATTAACAATGAAGGGAGGGTTTTATTGAAACCATTTTTTAAAAGAAGAGTTTTAAGAATTTGGCCATTGTATTATGCAATGGTTTTATTTGCTTTTTTTACTCCGTACCTATTAGATAGATTACATATACCGTATTCTAATGAAGGGTATGAACCCAATTGGTTTTTTACATTTACTTTTCTGGAAAATTATATGGTAATGTTTACAGGAGAACATCCTAATGTTTCTCCATTGCCTGTGATATGGACACTGTGTTTGGAAGAACATTTTTATATTATCTGGGGACTTTTACTTTATTATATTCCGTTGAAACGTATTCCGAGATTAATTGTCATCTGTCTAATTATTGCATTTGTTTTCAGATTGATTTACAGTATAATGAATATTATTCCATATGATATTTTTAGTAATATAGATTATTTTGCATTTGGGGCAGTTCCTGCTTATTTATTTGTTTTTAGGAAAGATGTCATTAATAAATTAACTCAAATCTCTGTAATTTATAAATATATTTATCTTCTTGTAGTTATATTTATGATAGCATTACCTCCTGACTATTTTGTTTTGGAGAATATTAATTTGAGACCTATTATATTTGGGTTGCTTTTTTCGGGGTTAATCTTATCTACTCTTGGAGATAGAAATATGTTTAAAATTTCGGATAAAAGTGTATTAGCAAAACTCGGGAAGTATACTTACGGATTATATCTTATCCATTTGGTCGTTATTATGTTCTTCCGGAAAATTGGAGAAAAGTATCATTTCGAATGGTATGTGATACTTTCATTTTCATTTTTGGGTACCGTTCTGATTGCATTTTTATCATACCATCTTTTTGAAAAACAGTTTTTAAAATTAAAGTATAAATCTTAGAATATATTTTCAATTTTAAGTGTACAATGTATTCTTATCAAACATCAATGTTTTTGGAAAATAAGGAACGTATTTTTGTTCTATCTAAAAATAGGTAATATGGAATTAGGAATAGGACTGTTTGGCGATTTATCATTTGATCAAAAAACAGGAAAATACAGAAATGCAGGAGCTAAAATTCATGAAATTTTGGACCAAGTCAAATTAATGGATGAGGTAGGAATTGATGTTTTTGCAATGGGAGAACACCACCGTCCCGATTATGCTGTTTCTTCTCCAGAAATTGTTTTGGCTGCTACTGCAGGTATTACAAAAAATATAAAGTTAGCGAGTGGAGTGACGGTTTTAAGTTCTTCCGAACCCGTAAAAGTGTATGAAGATTTTTCAACATTAGATTTGATTTCCGATGGAAGAGCCGAAATTTTCGTAGGAAGAGGAAGTTTTATTGAATCTTTTCCATTGTATGGGTATTCACTGAATGACTATGAACAGCTTTTCGACGAAAAATTAGAATTATTACTGAAAATAAACTCAGAAGAAAATGTTTCTTGGTCGGGGAAACTTCGTGCTCCAATGAATAATCAAACGGCTTATCCAAGAGCAAAAAATAATGGTAAAATACCAATCTGGAGAGCTGTAGGAGGGACTCCGCAATCGGTTTTAAATGCTGCTCAGTTGGGAATGCCTTTAGTAGTTGCCATTATTGGAGGAATGCCGATTCAGTTTAAAAATTTAATTGAATTTTACAAACAGGAATATAAAAAAGCAGGTCATGATGAGTCGAAAATGCAGATAGCCATTCATTCGCATACTTTTGTAAGTAATGATGAAAAAGTAATTGAAGAGTATTTTGATAGCTATAAATCTCAAATGGATAGAATAGGAGCTTCAAGAGGTTGGTCACCTTATACAAAAATGCAGTATGATGGGGGAAGAAGCAAAGATGGAGCTTTGTTTATTGGCTCTCCTCAAGAAGTTGCAGATAAAATTACTTATATGAAAGAGCTTTTTGGGATTACAAGATTTATTGGACATATGGATGTTGGAGATCCCTCACATGATATTATGATGAAATCGATAGAGTTATTTGGTAAAGACGTAAAACCCAATATAAAAGATTTATGAATGTAATACCTTCAGTGATTTTCATTGGAGGTTTTTGGTGATATCAAGAAGTACTTCATTAAGCAATGGTTAGTAGAGTGTGATTTGTTATTAGTACTTTTACAAAAAAAATCATGCAAGATCAATCTAAAGATCCTCTACACGGCAAAAGACTTGATGCTATTCTTGAAGAGTTGGTAGAATACTATAACGGTTTTGAAAAACTTGGAGAGCAAATAAAAATCAGGTGTTTTACGGATAATCCGAGTATAAATTCTTCATTGAAATTTCTGAGAAAAACACCTTGGGCCAGAGAAAAAGTAGAAAGTTTATATCTTTTTGTTCTAAGACAGAAAAAACGAAACGAATTAAAAGGCAGAAATTAAAAACAATATGTTCAAAATTCTTCTTTAGATATGTTTCTTAGTTCAATGATTTCAAAAACAGTATATTTGTGCTGTTAATCGTGAAAAAGCACGACAAAAAAAGAAAATATGACAATCGAAAACAATCATGTTGTAGCTGTAAAGTACATCCTTCACACGATCGAAGAAGATGGAAGTAAGGTTCTAGTAGAAGAAACAACAGCAGAAAATCCGCTTACATTTTTATACGGTGTGGGAATGATGATTCCAAAATTTGAACAAAATATCCTTGGTCTGAAAGCTGGTGATAAAGCAGCTTTTGTAATTCAGCCGGAAGAAGCTTATGGTGAAAGACAACCAGACGCAATCGCACAGCTACCAATAGATATGTTTAAAGAATCTGGAGTTCCGCCTGTAGGCGTTATTTTACCTTTGACTGATAATCAAGGAAATAATTTTCAGGCATTTGTAGTAGAAGTAACTCCGGAAGTTGTAGTAGCAGATCTTAACCATCCAATGGCGGGTAAAGTTTTGGATTTCCAGGTGGAAGTTTTAAACACTCGTCCTGCGACGGAAGAAGAGTTGTCTCATGGTCACGCTCATGGAATTGACGGAAATGAAACTCACTAAAAAATAATATAAATGTCCGATTTTTTTCGGACATTTTTTTATTCTAAAAATTCACCGCTTACATAAAACCAACGGTTTTGAACCATCTTAAACGTTGATAATTCGTGATGGATTTGATTATTTCCTTCATCATCGGTATAAAAAGCCTTAAACTCAACTTTACTGATTGAAGGTTTATTTACGATTTCAAGTTTCATCCATTTATTTATTTCTCCCCATTCCTGTAAATCTTTTTTGTTGTGAAATTTTCTTTTGCTTGGAAGCGTGGTTTCCATTAAATATTCTCCATTCGGAATAGCAAAAGCAGAAAATCTTGAACGCATCAATGCCTCAGCGTTTGGAGCATGCTTTTCTCCTGTATGATAGGGTTTACAGCATTCTTCGTAAGACTTTCCTGAACAACAAGGACAATTCATTTTTTTAATTTTTTTTTTGAATACAAAAATCTCAAAAGTTTTTGGATAATTAAAACTGAGAATAAAAAAGAAGCAATCAATTTGAATGCTTCTTTTTTATTTTTTTAATCCTTGTTATCTTCTATTTTTGTATCTATGAACGTATATTCGCTGTTGGTCATATCCATTGTCATACTTTTTGATTTGAATTTTACACGAGATTTATCCAGAAGTTCATAGGTGTAAACATCCGTACTTCCAGAGTCAAAGTGAAGTTCATGAAATTCTCCATTTTCAATCCACCATTGTCCTTTTTCAATGTGTTGGTTAACTTGGCAATCCTGAACAGTGGTAAAAAGAAGCATGAAAGTTCCGTCTTCTTTTCTCTCCATAATCCAAAGTTTTTCCATGCCTTCAATTTGCTGGTCTTTTTCACCTCCTTTCCATAGGCCAACAAGGTTTTTGTCAATTTTATTGACTTGTGTTTTTGTTTTTTGGGCAGAAATAGTTCCGAATACTAATATCAATGCCGCGAGAATAGTTTTTTTCATAATCATTTAAAATGTAAGGTTAAAGGAACTTCACTGTTTACAATTATTCCCATAGTTTTTGCAGGAACCCATTTCGTATTTTTAATGAATTTTTTCAATTCGTTTATAAAATAAGATGCATATTTATAATTCTTTTTATTTTGGAATGTTAGCCTAATTTTAATATCAGAAACATTTCCGTTTTTATGCAATATAAAGTCCGCTGAAAGATAAGAATAATAGTCTTTATCTTTTCTGTATTCATAATCATCTGGGTATTTTACACTACTCCAGAAGTTTTTTTCATAGCTTTTGAAAAAATCTGAATAGGTTTTATCTTCAGGATATCTTGAAATCGTATCGCATTCTTCGAAACTATAGATTTTATTAAGGTTTTTGTTGACATATTGTAATTCTGCAATATGTCTTAAAGAATCAATAAATCTATTGCCGAATTTTCTGTCGATTTCTTTTCTCATTACTCTTGCATAGCAATTCTGTAATTCAATAGGAACGGTACAATAATGCAATGCAGAATCTACTTTGATATTGTGTTTTTTTAAAAGATTATTTATCTCTACATTACTTCTGTAAGAGTCTATCATACCGAAATAATGAAAGTAAACAAGTTTATTTTTTTTAATATCAGTCTCCGCTCTTTTGGTTTCCGCTTTGCATGTTGAATCCAAATGTTTTCGTTCCTCTAGCATCCATTTCTCCATTTCAATCGAAGCAAAGTCATAAAAAATCGTATCTGATTTTACATGATAAAAAGATTCTGACTTGTTTTCGAATCTTTTATTTTTCGTTAAAAAACAAGTCAGAATTATTAGTGATAAAGAAGTGAGTGCTTGTATTCCTGTATTTAATACCATAAAAGATATTTGTTATTTAATAAAACCTCTGTTTCTCAATAAAGGTTTGATGTCTGGGTCATGTCCTGTAAAATCTCTGAATGCCTGATTCAAGTCAACAGAATTTCCTACAGATAAAATGTATTTTCTGAAACGATCTCCATTTTCTCTTGTTAATCCACCATTATTTTTAATCCATTCCCAAGCATCGTTATCCAATGTTTCAGACCATAAATAAGCATAATATCCTGCAGAATAACCACCTCCCCAAATATGCGCAAAATAAGGAGTGTGATATCTTGGAGGTACAGTAGCTAAAGTAAATCCGTGATTGGCTAAGGATTGTTTTTCAAAATCTAAAACAGGAATTAGCTGACTTTCATTTGTTACAGTATGCCAATCCATATCAAGAGCAGCAGCGGAAACCAGTTCTGTTGTCATATAACCTTGATTAAAAGTCGCTGCTTTTTTGATTTTATCGACTAGAGCTTGTGGAATTGGTTGTTTTGTTTCGTAATGAAGAGCGTAATTTTTCAATACAACAGGATCTAAAGCCCAATGTTCATTAATTTGAGAAGGAAACTCTACAAAATCTCTCGGTACATTTGTTCCTGAAAGAGATGGGTATTTCTGACTTGCAAACATTCCGTGAATAGAGTGTCCAAACTCATGGAAAATCGTTGAAACATCATCATAGCTAATCAAAGAAGGCTTTCCTGGAGCCGGTTTTTGGTAATTATAACAGTTTACAATCACAGGTTTTGTTCCTAACAAATAAGATTGCTCAACAAAATTACTCATCCAGGCTCCACCATTTTTAGAGTCTCTAGTGTAGAAATCCAAATAATAGATGGCAATAGATTTTCCGTCATGATCGAAAACTTCATAAGTAACTACATCCGGATGATAAACGGGAAGATCTGTTCTTTTTTTGAATGTTAATCCGTAAAATTTTTCAGCAGCAAAGAAAACCCCTTTTTCTAAAACCGTAGTGATTTCAAAGTATGGTTTTATTTGATTTTCATCTAAATCAAATTTTGCTTTTCTTACTTGTTCAGCGTAGAAATTCCAGTCCCAAGGTTCAACTTTGAAGCCTCCTTTTTGTTGGTCTATCAAATCCTGAATATCTTTTGCTTCACGTCTTGCTGTTTCTACTGCAGGTGTTGCAATTTGATTCATTAATTTTATTGCTGCTTCAGGAGTTTTAGCCATCTGATCCTGCAATTTCCATTCTGCAAAGCTTTTTTTGCCCAAAATCTGAGCTTTTTTAAGTCTCAACTTGGCTAATTTCTCAATAGTTTCTCGAGTGTCGTTTCCGTCTCCTTTTTCAGCTCTTTGCCAAGATGCTTTAAATAGTTTTTCTCTAGTTGACCTGTTTTTAAGATTCTGAAGAAGAGGTTGTTGCGTTGTGTTTTGTAAAGCTAATAAATATTGACCAGGCTTTCCTGCATTTTTAGCATCGCTTGCAGCAGCAGCAATTTCGTCAGCTGAAAGGCCGTCTAATTCTTTTGAATCAGTAAAGAAAACTCCTCCTTGCTTTCTTGCTTCCAATAATTTATTTGAATATTGTGTAGAAAGCGAAGCTAATTCTTGATTGATCTGTTTAAGCTTTTCTTTATCAGCCAGAGAAAGATTAGCTCCTGCAATCTCAAAATTTTGTTTGTAGTATTGTAATAATCTTTTGCTTTCAGAATCTAATCCGTCTTCAGAGATAGCTTTAATTCTTTTGTAAAGATTTTCATTCAAATACATTTTATCAGAATGTGCCGCAAAAATAGGAGCATATTCTTCATCTAATGCTTGTAATGTAGGATTTGTATTTGCACTTGTAAGATTTGAAAATACAATAACGGCTCTTTTTAAAATTTCACCACTTTTTTCTAATGCAACAATAGTGTTTTCAAAAGTAGGAGTTTCAGAATTGTTGGCAATTTTTACAATCTCAGCGTCATGTTGCTTTAACCCAAAATCAAATGCGGGTTTAAAATGTTCGTCTTTTATTTTATCAAACTCTGGAGCTTCATATTGAAGTTTACTTTTTTTCATAAAAGGGTTTGATGCTAATGAATTAGGAATAGAAATTTCCTGTTGAGTATCGGTGCTTTTCATTGTTGTACAAGAATAATTGAATGCTAATGCAGAAATTAATAATACCGATGTAATATTTTTCATAAATTAGTTGTTATTAAAAGTATAAAGATAACTAAAACTTAATTCATAAAATTATTAAAAATGAAATCGACCACTCTTTTTATATTTTCAGCCTTTCTTTTATTGTCTTCTTGTAATGAAAAACATGAAAAAAATAAAGATAATAAGAATAAAAATTGGGTAGAAAAGGTTGTAATTAAAGATAATGGGCCTTTAAGGCAAAAAGAAATCAGTGGTAATTTTGATGAAATTGAAGTTTCTCAGGCTATCGAAGCTGAAGTTATAAAATCTGAAACGGAAAAGGTGGTTATTTCTGCTCCTGAAAGTATTATTAATGAGATTTTGGTTGATATTGACGGAAAAGAGCTTCATATTCACTACAAACCGGGAATTCGAGTAACTAATAATAACAGAGTAACGGCTAGAATTTATGCGAAAGATTTTACAAAATTGAAAGCTAATTCTGCAGCCAGAATTACAGTGAAAGATAAGTTTACTCAAGATAAAACAGAGATTGATGTTTCAAGTGCTGGAAATATTTCCGGTGATTTAGAGGCAAATGATTTTGATGTTTCTGTAGGAAGTAGTGGCAGCTTTGAAGGGAAAATATGGGCTGTTGATTTGGGTCTTGAAGCTTCTTCTGCTGCAAGCGTGGATATTTCAGGCAAGGCTAAAAATGTTAATGTAAGTTCTTCTTCAGCGGGAAGTATTTCTGCTCAGAATTTAGTTGCGGATAATGTAACAGCAGATGCCTCAAGTGGTGCAAGTGTAGAAATTTCTGCAACTGCAACAGTAAATGCTGAAGCATCTTCTGGAGGAAGTATAAATATTTATAAAAAAGGCGAACTTAAAAATGTAGTAAAAGAAGAAAGCAGTGGAGGGAGCGTAAGTATTCAATAATTTAATTGTTGGTGGTTTCGTCGTCCTCTTCTTCGGATGGTGCAGAATCTACCCATTCTCGATTGTCAAAATTAAGATTATCATAGGCTAATAATTCCTCCTCTCGTTGGAGGATTTCTTTTGTTGTGAATAAGCGAATTTCATCGTCATTTTCTTTTGCTCTGGCCAACCTTTTAATTGAGGCCTTATCAATTGCCATAAATCTTTGCCCTAGTCGTCTTGCTGCATATTTTCTCATGCCTGTTTCATGAAGAACATCTACGGCCATGTCTACGGCAGTTCCTAAAGTTTCACGATAAATATTATTAATTCCGTTATTTAAATAATTATAAGCATCAATTCTATTTTTAGCTCTGACAAAGATTTTCACTTTCGGATAATGCTCACTCACCAAATCTGCGATAAATTTATTATCATCCGTATCATCAAGGCATAGAACTAATATTTCTGCATCTTCAATTCCTGCAGCTCTCAAAATGGGAATTCTTGTGGCATCACCATAGTAAACCTTAAATCCGTAGCTTCTTAATAATTTTACACGGTCAGAATCTCGGTCTAAAACGGTTGCCGATATTTTATTAGCTTTAAGCAAACGCCCGACTGTACTTCCAAAATGTCCGAAACCAACAATAATAATCTTTTTTTGAGATACATTACTGTCTAAAATATTGAAATCATTTTCTTCTTCAGGTATTTCTTTAATGAATTTTGGAGTGATAAGTTTGTCGTTAATTATTAAAAGAAAAGGTGTTACACACATTGTAATTGCTGTTACAGCCATCATTTGGGCATTCAGTTCTGGGCTGA
The DNA here is from genome assembly GCF_025971925.1 of Chryseobacterium oryctis. Taxonomy (GTDB): domain Bacteria; phylum Bacteroidota; class Bacteroidia; order Flavobacteriales; family Weeksellaceae; genus Chryseobacterium; species Chryseobacterium oryctis. The sequence continues at coordinate 73,859 of NZ_JAPDHV010000009.1, read as the reverse complement.
GAAGATAAAGGCTGGATGCGTAATTAATCAAAACAAAAGAAAATTCTCCTACCTGCGAAAGAGCAAATGCATAAAACAAACTTTGAGAAGTATCTATTCTAAAAAACTTTCCAATGGCGTACAATACAAAGAATTTTATAGTGAGTACAGCTAACACAGTACTGAAAATAAATAACGGATCTTTTTGGATAATATTAAAATTCATCGTTGAACCAACGCTCACAAAAAATACAGCCAATAATAAGCCTTTAAATGGGTCAATTTGAGCTTCCAGTTCATGTCGGAATTCACTATTGGCGAGCATTACCCCTGCAAGAAAGGCTCCCAAAGCCGGTGACAAGCCGATGGCAACCATCAGTTCTGAAACGCCAATTACCAAAAATAGGGAAGAAGCAGTAAGAAGCTCTGTCATTCCTGATTTTGAAACATATCTTAAAAATGGAACAAAAACGTATTTTCCTAATAAAATTAAAATAACAACACCCAAGATAACGGTTGCGGCCTGCATCCACTCCGGAAGAGTCTGAATTAAAACCTGAATGTTGTTGTCTGTATGTCTCGCTTTGTAGTTTGCAATAATAGGAAGTATTGCAAGGATGGGAATTACTGCAATATCCTGAAATAATAGGGTAGAGAAGGATGCTTCTCCTGCGATGGTTTTAAAATTGTTTTTTTCTTGTAATGTCTGTAAAACAATAGCGGTGGATGATAATGCAAAACACATGGCTACAGCAATTGCTTTATCAATTTTCCATCCAGCCCACATGAAAGCTAAAAAAAGTAGAAAAATAGTGAGCAACATTTGGGTTAAACCGAGTCCTATAATTTTCTTTCGCATTTCCCAGAATTTTCTGGGCTCAAGTTCTAGTCCCACAAGAAAGAGGAGCATAATCACTCCAAATTCACTGGCGTGCATAATGTCATCAACGTTTTTGCCCGTCAAACTAAATACATATGGTCCTATAATTATACCACCAACAATATATCCTATCACAGAACTTAAACCCAATTTTCTTGCCAACGGAACCATAATAATAGCTACGCCTAAAAAAAGAAGGGTATTCATTGCTAAAGTAGATTCCATAGTATTTATTGATTAAGAAGTTCCATGAATTCTTTCTTGTGAAGAATAATTTCTTTTTTAGATAATTTATTGGCTTCGTAAACGATTTTTATATTTTTAATATTAGCTTTAAAAACATTTAGGGAAACAATGAGCCCACTTATCAGCTCTTCCACAGTGTATTTATATGTTCCTTCTTTATTAAACGATCTCTCTTTGCCTCCAGTTGTTACCAAAATATGTACTTCTTTTCCTTCCAAAGGATTGTATTCATCTTCTTTTAGCCAATTTCTGTCAAAAACTTCATCAATCCAAAGTCTTAATAAAGGAGGCATTCCGAACCAGATTAAAGGAAACTGGAAAATAAAACGTTCATACTCTTTTATTCTCTTTCTTTCTCTAAATGCCGCTATATGAAAGTCAGGATACTCTTCGTAAAGGTCACGAAGTGTAAAATGTTGATGGCGAACGTAGAAATTGATGAGCTCTATATTTGAATTGGAGTGCTCTAAATAAGGATGTGCAAAAATTACTAACGTCTTCTTCATAAATCAATACCTGTTTCCAGTAAATATAGTGAAAAATTATTGAATAAAAGTTAATTTTTGTGTGATTTTATTAATTTTTTAATATGATAAATTGAATTTAGTGTTAAAAATAATCTTAATTCATCTAAATATTTTATGTTTTAAATAAAAAAATCGGACAAATATTTGCCCGATTATATTTCGTTGTAATTATTTTGAGTTACCAACCTCCGGAAGCACCTCCGCCCCCAAAACTACCGCCTCCGCCAAAGCCTCCAAAACCACCACCGCCAGAACTTCCACCACCGAAGCCACCACCTCCAAAACTACCTGGGAAAGGGAAAAATCCTCCAGGATAATTTCTTCGACCTCTTCTTGATATGATTACGTCATCATCGTCATCGTAATTTCCTCCGCCTTTTCCTCCTTTATTTCCGAAAAGAATAGCCAGAATGATGAAAATAATAAAGGCTATAATCAGGATTTTTAAAACACTGCCATCTCCACTATAGTTTTGATTTGAAGGTTTGAATTTCCCTTGTACCGCTTCTATGATAGAAGAAGTACCTCGATTAATACCTTCGTACCAGTTTCCCTGTTTGAAGTGTGGAGCGACAATATAATCTAAAATTTGCCCTGCAACAGATGCTGTTAAATATTTTTCAACGGCTCTTCCTTGTTGTATTGCCATTTTACGGTCTTCTGTTGCTATCAAGAATACAACACCGTTATCAATATTTTTTTGCCCAATCTCCCATTTCTCGCCAAACATTGTAGCTAAAAAATTAATGTCTTCTCCTTTTGTAGAAGGAATTATTACAACCTCAATTTCTGTTGAGGTAGAATCTGCAAATTTTATGAGCTTATTATTTAGTTCATCTTTTTCTTGTTGAGAAAGAATTCCTGCTTCATCATAAACAGGATAAAGAATTGTAGGTTTTTTAGGAATAGTATATTGTGCCGATACAAATGTGTAAAAGCATACTAATAAAAATGATACTATGATTTTAAGAGAACGTAATCTCATTAGGAAGTTCGTTGGGATTTTCTCCTGTAACAGGAAAATGTTTTTTCAGTTCAAGACCAGTTTCCAGAATGGCACTTTTTAAAGCTTTATGATAGTTTCCTTTAGCAAATTCAGATGTGATATAATCATGCAGGTGATCCCAATAAGATTGATGCACTTTTTCATGAATGCCAACATCACCAATAATGGTAAGGTATTTTTGCTCAAAATTTACATGAAAAAGCACAGCATTCCTTTCTTTGGTTTTATTCATACAAAGCTCTTTGAAAACTTCAAATGCAGTTTCAGCATTGTCATTTTCGGTATTAGAATCTATATGTACTCTAATTTCGCCTGTAGAGTGGTCTTCCGCAGATTGAATAGCTTCCACAAGGGAAGCTATTTGCTGATTTGTTAAGAATCTGTTATCCATTATTCTGAAAATACTTCAGGTGCTTTGTTTGCTCCTGCTTCAGCTTTAAATAAAGGTTTTTCTTTAAAGTTTGTAAAATTCGCCAAAATGTTATTTGGGAAAGTTTTGATTGAAGTATTATACTCCTGAACAGCAGAGTTATAATATACAGTTTCTGTTCTGATGCTGTTTTCAATAGCAATATATTCTCTTTGGAAGTTAATATATTGTTGGTCAGCTTTTAAGTTTGGATATTGCTCTACAACCGCCATTAATCTACTTAACGCTCCAGATAATTCACCCTGAGCAGCCTGAAATCTTGCGATATCCTGTTCTGTCATATTTGTTGGGTCAATGTTGATAGAAGTAGCTTTAGAACGCGCTTCAATTACTTTAGTAAGAGTTTCCTGCTCAAATTTTGAATAAGATTTTACTGTTCTTTCCAAATTAGGAATAAGGTTAGCTCTTTTTTGATAAACAGTTTCTACATTAGACCACTTTGTATTTACATTTTGTTCTTTAGTTACAAAGCCATTATAGCCATTTTTACCCCAGAAGAATAAGATAGCAACAATAACAAGGAGAGCAATACCAATTGTTCCGGCGCTCAAACAACCTTTGTTTTTCATAGTTTATTTCTTTTAAATTTTTTGTGTCAATCAAATATACAAATTATGTGCTAATTTTGTAGAAAATTATTTTAATGACAACAATAGTGGTAGCAATGGGAGAGAAAAATGAAATTGGTTTTAATAATCAGTTGCTTTGGCATCTTCCAAAAGATTTAAAACATTTTAAAGATTTGACTTCGGGACATCCGATTATTATGGGAAGAAAAACATATGAAAGTATCGGGAAACCACTTCCTAATCGTACCAATATTGTTGTTTCAAGAAAAAAAGACTGGTTTCAGGAAGGAATTCTCATTGTGGGAAGTATAAAAGAGGCCGTGAAATTTGCCAAAAAAATTGATGAAAATATTTTCATTATTGGTGGTGGAAATATCTATGAACAGACAATTGATATAGCAGATAAGCTGGAAGTAACTTTAGTAAAAGCTGATTTGGAAGCAGATACTTATTTTCCAAAAATTGACGGAAAAGTTTGGAGTAAAACCAATGAAGTTTGTCATGAAAAAGATGAAAAAAACCAATACGATTTCTGTTTTCAGACGTTTGAAAAAATGAAGAGTGAATAGTTGTAAGAATTCAGGCTTTTAAGTTCTAGCTTCTAACCTCTAAATTATTTATCTTTGCACTTTTAAAATTTAATAATGAATAAGTATATAAAACTTGTAGTTGCAGCACTTCTTATTATTGGAGGTCTTTATATGATGATTTTCACAAGAAACTTGGGATGGGGTATTGTTGTTTTTCTTTTGGCATCACTTCCTATTTTCCTTTTCTTTAAAAATGAAAATATTCTTTTGGCTTTCTGGCAATTGAGAAAACAAAATATGGAAAAAGCAGCAACATGGTTAAATAATATTACAGATTATAAAACTCAGCTTCATAAATCTCAATACGGATATTTTCACTATTTATTGGGATTAACTCAGGCTCAGGAACACCCTACGAAAGTAGAACCATTAATGAAAAAAGCATTAGAATATGGTTTGAATATGAAGCATGACAGAGCGATGGCAACTTTAAATCTTGCAGCTGCAGCAATTTCTAAAGGCAGAAAGCAGGAAGGTCAAAAATTGTTGGAAGAAGCAAAAAGATTGGATAGCGCAGGAATGATGACAGACCAAATTAAGATGATGAAAGACCAATTAAAGATGCCTTCTATGCAAAAACATATGCATAATCCAAATATGAGACAGAGAGGAAAATTCTTTTAAGCAAGAAATTTCATAAAAAATAAAAGCACCTAAATTTAGGTGCTTTTTTATGTTTAATTAAGATTTACATTTCATTATTTTGGTCATATCCATAGAATTTTGGCATCTGCCAATGGTATTTTACAGCTAAGGTTCTCACTGCAACAATCAATAGAATAGTGAAAATCTGTATGAAAGTATAGGATAGGTTGGTGAATTTAGTTAATAGTAAAAATATAGAACCTCCAATAATACATGCAGTTGCGTAGATCTCTTGTCTGAAAATCAATGGGATTCTATTGAGTAAGATATCCCGAATGATACCTCCAAAACAACCCGTTATTGTTCCTAAAGCTATACAAATTAAAGGATGAATATCGGCATTCAAACCTTTTTGTACACCGATTATAGTAAATAAGCCTAATCCGAAGCTGTCGAAAATAAAAAGTGTAACCTTAAAGTTTTTTTCAAGGGATTTAAAAATCATTGAAAATATACTGGTGAGTAAAATTAATCCACACATCAATAAATCATGCATCCAGAAAACGGGAATGTCTAATAACAAATCTCTTACGGTTCCGCCACCAACAGAAGTCACAAATGCAATAATAAGTACACCAAACGGGTCAAGACGTTTTTGCATTGCTGCAAAACTTCCCGACATTGAAAAGGAAATCGTTCCGAGAACTTCTATTGCAAAATTGAACTGTTCGTGCATATATTAAAAAGGATAAATGATGATTAATAAACGACTTCATAAGCAAATTTGTTACCATTCTATTCATCATCATTTATCTTATGTAATTATTTTATTATTTTCTCAACTCTTACAGAGTCTGGAACCAACAATTCGTATTCTCCTCCATGGTTGATAATTTCTCTCACAATACTACTGCTGATAAAAGATTTTCCGGATGAGGTTAATAAAAATACGGTTTCCAGTTTTTTGTGAGCTAAAGTTCTGTTGGTGTGAGCGATAGCTTTTTCAAACTCAAAATCGGCAGGGTTTCTCAATCCTCTGATAATGTAATGAGCATTTTTTTCAAAACAATAATCTACGGTTAAACCTTCAAAATAGTCTACTTCTACGTTTGGAAAATCAATTAAAGCATTTTTAATAAATTCCATTCTTTTTTCTAAAGGAAACATATATTTTTTCTGAGAATTTTGCCCGATAGCAATAATTAATTTATCAAAAAGAGGAGCTGCTCTTTCTATAATATCGTAGTGTCCTAAAGTGATTGGGTCAAATGAACCCGGGAAAACAGCAATTTTCATGTTGTAACGAGTTTTGATTTAGGATTTAATTTTGTTTAATGCCTTTTCAACCTCGTTTCCACAAAGGTCTGTGATAGAAATTCCGTAAATTTTTGCTTGTTGTGGCAAAATACTTGCAGGAGAGAATCCCGGATTTGTATTCATTTCAAGCATATAAGGAATGCCATCCATCAAAATATATTCGCTTCTCGAAAAGCCGCTCATTCCAAGAGAATTATAAGCTCTTTTAGCAATTTCTTCAACTCTGATTCTTGTTTCATCATCAATTCTTGCTGGAGTAATTTCCTCTGAAGCTCCTTCATATTTGGCTTCGTAATCGAAGAATTCATTTTGTGGGACAATTTCAGTAATTCCCAAGACAATAGTTTCTCCTTTATAGTCAATAACTCCTACAGAAACCTCCATTCCGTTAAGGAAACTTTCAATTAAAATTTCATCATCTTCTTTGAAAGCGACTTCCGTAGCTGCAATTAATTCAGATTTTTCTTTCACTTTTGAAATTCCTAATGATGAACCTGATTGATTTGGTTTTACAAAAACAGGAAGCCCAAGATTTTCTACAATTTCATCAACGTTGATTTCTTCACCTTTTCTTAAATAAACACTTTTTGCAGAAGGAATTCCGTATTTTGATAAGACAGCCAATGTGTCTTTTTTATTGAATGTTAATGCACTTTGATAAAAATCACAGCCTGTATATGCTTGTCCGATTGCATCCCAATATGCCTGAAGGATTCCATTTTCTCCCGGAGTACCGTGGATAATGTTAAAACAAACATCGAATTTCAGTATTTCGTGATTGTCTAAATTTACAGAGAAGTCTCCTTTGTTAATTTCATATTTTTTATCATTTTTATCTAAAAAATACCATTCATCTTTAAGGATGACTACTTTATATACATTGTAAAGATTTCTGTCTAAGGAATCATAGATTAATTGACCGCTTTTCAATGACACAACATATTCGTCAGAATAGCCTCCCATTACAACGGCAACATTTTTTTTGCTCATAACCATATAGTATCAATTAAGGCAAATTTAATGATTTTAAATAATGCAATCAGGGAAATTATTAAAATTTAAAATAAGAAATGAATTGTGTTAAATAAAAGTACATTCTAAAATTATTAGTTATATTTGCCGTTATAATTAAAGTATTTTTAAGTATGCTTAAATCACTTTTCAATTGGAAAGTTTTACTGAACTTAGTAGTAGCCATCGGGGTTTTCGTAGGGTTGGTTTGGCTTACATTTCGTTGGTTGGAGTATCATACGAAACATGGTCAGGAAATCCCTGTTCCCAATGTTATTAATAAATCTGTGCATGATGCAGTGAAAATTTTAGAGGATGCAGGATTGGAATATTCTGTAGACAGTGCAACATATGATCCTAAATACAGACCTTTTCAAGTATTGAAGATGTCTCCTTTTGCAGGTTCTCGTGTAAAAGATGGTAGAATAATTGAATTAAGAGTTAATCCTAGAACTTGGGCTCCGGTTGCGATTCCTGATGTTATTAATAAATATTCAGGGTTAGCTTTTCAGAGAATAAATCAGGTTGGTCTTAAGGTAGGAGATACTATTTATGAAGCAAGTATTCAGAAGGATGCTATCATTAGAATGTTATTTAAAGGAAATATTGTGAAACCAGGAACATTAATTCCTAGATTTTCTACAGTTGATGTTGTTGTAGGTACTGGGCCAATGAGAAATATTTCTATTCCTAATGTTATTGGTTTAACTGTAAAAGAGGCTAGAGTAGTAATTGCAAGAAGTCTTTTCGAAGTTGGATTAGTAGAACATGAAGATGGAGGAAAAGATGAGTCTGATATTGTTTATTATCAAGATCCTGCGTATGGAGATGTACGAGATCAGGGAATGCAAATAGATCTCTGGGCAAGTAAGAAAACTCCAGCGGAATTACAGGCGAAAATTAATCAGCTGAATTCTATTTACAGAATGAAAGTAGATACTTCGTTACCTCCTTTACAATATGAGGAAGTTCCTATTCATCAGGAACCTGTTTATGAAGCTCCGCCAGCGCCAAAAAGAGAAGTTCCAAAGCCAGAACCAGTAAAAACGGAGACTTCTAAAACGGTAACTTCAGGCCCAAAAACAACTCCGGCATCAGGTAATAATACGACTTCCGGAAGTAATAATAAACCTGCTGCTCAGCCAACTGAAAAACCAAAGGTTAAAAATGTAGTAATAGAGTAATACTATTAATTGTAAAAAATACAGGCTTCAACTTTCATTATGTTGGAGCTTTTTGCTATAAAAGATAAAATAATGATAGAAGATAACGAGGATTTCTTAGATGAGGAATTTTTAGAATCCAACAGTATAGAGAATATTGATATCGATGAAGAAAATAACGGATTGTATGAGCATCTTAATATCACTGTTGACAAGAAACAAGAACCTTTAAGAATTGATAAGTTTTTGTTGATTTATCGTCAAAATTCTTCAAGAAATAAAATTTCACAAACTTGCAGAGCCGGTAATGTTGTTGTAAACGGAGTACCTGTAAAACAAAATTATCGTGTAAAACCAGGAGACCAGATTTCTGTATTATTAACGCATCCTCCAAGGGAAAATGTTATCATTCCACAAAATATTCCTATTAATATTGTATACGAAGATGACGATTTAGTCGTTGTAGATAAAGAGCCAGGAATGGTTGTGCATCCGGGATTCGGAAATTGGGACGGGACTTTGGTGAATGCTTTGGCTTATCATTTTGAACAAAACGGTGAAAAATCAGATCTAGACAGGGTGGGATTGGTTCATAGAATTGATAAAGATACTTCTGGACTTTTAGTTATTGCTAAAAATGAATATGCTTTAAGCTTTTTGGCAAAACAGTTTTTTGAAAGAAAAACAAGAAGGTTGTATTGGGCTTTTGTTTGGGGGAATGTACAGGATGATGAAGGTACAATAAGAGGTCACATTGGTCGTCACCCTAAAAATAGAATGCAGATGCATACTTATGAAGACGGAAGCCAGGGAAAACATGCAGTGACGCATTATAAGGTTCTTGAAAGATTTAAATATATGACTTGGGTGGAATGTAAACTGGAAACAGGAAGAACTCATCAGATTAGAGCACATTTCAAGCATATCGGTCATACCTTGTTTAATGATGAAAGATATGAAGGTCATACCCCTTTAAGAGGAGTGAATCTGCCTAAGTATAAGCAGTTTATAAAAAATGTATTTGAGATTCTTCCAAGACATGCTTTACATGCACATACATTAGGATTTATTCACCCTACAACGAAAAAAGAATTGTATTTTGAAAGCCCTATGCCTAAAGATATGGCGGATGCTGTAAAAAAATGGAGAAATTATTTGGAAAACTAAAAATATATTGAGAATTTTTTTATATTTGTTGAATTGAAATCAAGATTTGTTATGAGAAAACTATATGCTATAGTGTGTTTGGCTCTTTTGTCAAATGCATACAAAGCACAAGAAACACTACCATACTATCAGCAATATCTTTTGGATGGTGAGTTCCTGTTCAACCCTGCACAATACGGTAAAACAGATTATGTTCAGCTCAACGCCAATTATCAAAAACAATTTATAGAATTCAGTGAATCACCAAACGTACAATCTTTAGGGATTAATGCGAATATTTTTGATAGAGTTGGTGCGGGTATTTCTGTATTTAGAGATGCTGGAGGTCCTATTTCTGCCGGAGGTATTTCTGCTGGAGCTTCTTATTTTATTCCTCTTAGTAGTGAAGGAGATAGAAAAGATCAATTCTCTTTTGGTACAAGTGTTAGTTTCTATAACATGAATATTGATTATACAAAAATCAATACTGAAGACGGATACGATCCATTATTACAAGGTAATGAGGGAAATATTTTTATGGCTTATGCTAATTTTGGTTTAGCTGCTACTTATAAAAATATCTTTGCAAATGTTTCTGTAAATGATATCGCTTTGACAAATGATGAATCTATTGTGAATGGTCGTGAGCCTTCTCCAATTAAGTTCTTCTTAAACTTAGGTTATGATTGGCATGTAGGAGATAATATGTATTTCACTCCTTCAGCTTTAATTAACTTGAATACAAACTCTACAAGAACGATTGATTATAACTTGATGGCAACGTTCTTTAATGATATTAATTCATTCTCAGCTGGGGTAAGCTACAGATCTGTACAGAATAGATTTGATAGCCAGCAACTTCAAATTGCTCCTATTGTAAAAGTAAGATTCAATAAATTCATGATTGGAGCTACTTACAATATCGGATTATCTGATATTCAGCAATATGGAGGAAACAGCTTTATGGTTGGATTAGGTTATAACTTTGATAACTTTATTAATCGTAGAGGATATAGATATTAATCAATTTAATTTGAATAAATTTGAGCTCTGATTTTTCAGAGCTTTTTTTATGATTTATATTCACATTCCGTTTTGTAAGCAAAAATGCAGTTATTGCAATTTTCATTTTTCAACGTCTTTAAATTTTAAAGATGATATGCTTTCTGCAATGAAGAAGGAAATCTTTTTGCGTAAAGATGAGCTACAAAACAAAAATCTACAGTCGCTTTATTTTGGTGGAGGTACGCCTTCTATTCTTTCTCCAGATGAAATCAATTCTTTGATAGATGAGGTGTTGAAATATTTTAGTTTTAGCAGTGATATTGAGATAACACTTGAAGCTAATCCAGATGATTTAGATAAAAACTTTTTAAGAGAATTGTCAAAATCACCTGTTAACCGTTTATCAATAGGAACTCAGAGTTTTTTTGATGAAGATTTGAAACTAATGAACCGTGCACATAACGCTTCGGAGGCTGAAAGTTCTATCAAAAGAGCCCAGGATTTTGGATTTGAGAATTTAAGCATAGACTTAATTTATGGTTCACCAACTTCTAATATGGAAATTTGGAAAGAAAATTTACAGAAAACAATTACTCTTGAAGTTCCACATATTTCTTCCTATGCTTTAACGGTTGAGCCTAAAACAGCTTTGGAGAACTGGATTTCTAAAGGAAAAATCAGTAGTCCTAAAGAAGAGGAACAAAATAAAGAATTCTATTATTTATCAGATTTTTTGAAAGATAACGGATTCCAGCATTATGAAGTTTCCAATTTTGCGAAACCAGATTTTTATTCAAGACACAATTCGTCGTATTGGAAGTATAAAGAATATTTAGGAATTGGTCCATCGGCGCATTCATATAATGGTTTTGATGTGAGAAGCTGGAATGTCGCCAATAATCAGCAATATATTAAGAAATTAAACTCAAATGTTTTAGCGAAGGAAGAGGAAGTACTTTCTCAGGAAGAGCAATTCAATGAAATGATTATGATTGGTCTGAGAACAATTTGGGGTGTTGATTTAGAAAGTTTAAATAATAAATTTTCAGACAGAATTTTAGAACATTTTCAACGAGAAATTAAGCCTAAAATTAATGATGAAGTTTTAGTTATTGAAAATAATCATCTGAAAATTCCCGAAAAGCATTGGTTTATGGCAGATGGGATTGCATCTGATTTGTTTATAGTTTAAACCTTAAAACTCATTATCTAATCTAAACTAAAATCTTCGTATTTTTGTACAAAATTTCAACTCAATTTGAAGACTAAAAAACAAGACTACTCCCATCTTTCTCCTAATCAACCTATCGGAATTTTTGATAGTGGAGTAGGAGGCTTAACGGTAGCTAAAGAAATAAAAAGACTCCTTCCGAATGAAGATTTAATTTATTTTGGAGATACAAAACACCTTCCTTACGGTGAAAAATCTAAGGAAGCAATTATAGAATATTCTACTAAAATCACCAATTTTTTGTTGGAGCAGAATTGTAAAGCGATTGTAATTGCCTGTAATACGGCAACAGCAAATGCTTTAACAGAGGTAATGCAATCTGTTGACGGAAAAGTACCTGTGATAGATGTAATAAACCCTGTTGCCGAAAAAGTGGCGTATGAAATTCATAATAATGTAGGTGTAATTGCAACAAAAGCTACCGTGAATTCCGGATTATATAAAAAGAGTATTCGTAAGCATAATAAATGGATTAAAGTTGATGAATTGGCAACTCCTTTATTGGTTCCTGCAATTGAAGAAGGGTTCAAAAACCATCCTATAACTCATGCGATTATTTATAATTATTTGAGTAATAGTAAATTAAAGAATATTGAAACCTTAATTTTGGGTTGTACACATTATCCATTATTAATTGACGAAATCAAGCAGTATTACGGAAATAGAGTTCGTGTAATAGATTCCCCGAATATTGTAGCTAATCATTTGAAAATTATTTTAGATAAATACAATCTTCTGAACGATGTAAATCATAAACCTGCTTATCATTTTTATCTTTCGGATTTAACGAAAAATTTCGAAAAAATTTCGAAAAAATTCTTCGGAAAAACTATTGATTTAGAATTAAAAGTATTATAAAACAAAAAGACTCATACAATCACGGTCGGAATATTTTTATTCCGACCGTGGCTTTTATTACACAAAGTGTTTTTTATTTTAATAAATCTAACTCGAGAATATTATTATCTTTTTTTAATCTTTCTTTGAGCAATTTTTCAACTCTATTTACAACATCAAGACCTGTTGACATATTACCCTCGCTATCTCTTTGATTGGGAATTTTTCCTTGCATGTATTGTTGCCGAATTCCACTTGCAGGATCTTTCCTGTAATTTTTGTAATGCTTTCTAAATTCTTCTAAACTTGTACTTTTTTCTTTGCCATTCTCTATTTCAGGATAAACGAAAGGTAATAAGTTAGAATTTCCAATAAGTTCAAAAATATGAGACTTAGTATTGTCTTCTAGTTTTACAATTAATCCTGGAAGCCCATGAAACTTATATGGACCCTCTTGAAAAGGAATATCTGTACTAAACCAAGCAATCCAGACTCTTCCTGCAAAATTTGTAGATGCTTTTTGGACTCTGTAATCACCAATTTTCTTAGTTTCTGAGGAAATACTCCAATTCATTTTTCTAGTATCCTCGACTTTAATTTTCCCAAGATTAAAATCATTTGTTTTGTAATATATTTTATTATCTTTTTTTTCTATCTGATAAAATATGTTCAAGTCTTTTGGAGGCATTCCAAATTTTCCTTTTTTTGAATCCTCAACAATGGTTGAATCTGATACAAATTTTCTTTGGCTATAAAAAAGAGAATTTATATCATTTATATCAAGGTACATGATCTCTTTTATTACCACATTTTCTGTAGAATCTGGTTTGAAATTATATTCATAAAAAAACCTTTTATTTTGAGCGAAGAAAAAAATAGGTAGAATTAATAATATTAAAAATAAATTTTTCATATTGTAAAAATAAAAATTTGGCTGCTTACAAAAGCAAACAGCCAAATCAGATTGTTAATTTAAAATTTAAACAGCAACAAGGTGAGAACCAGCTGTGCAACTTACTGTTCCTGAGTCCTGTTGAGAAACTGTAATTACACCACTACAATTATTCGGCTGGGAATCCCAACAACATTTGTAGCTACAATCCTCTAAAGCTTCCATCATTTTTACTCCTCCTTTAACATTCTTTAATTGTTCTCTCGAAATCTTTTTTAAATTTTTCATAAAGTATTTTTTGACTTGTTATTAATTTAGTTGCTTTTTGCAACCTTAATACAAGTTTACAAAATAATTTTATTCACCATTTCGGGAATGGATATTTGCTAAAACTTTTTCATTATATAGAATACAAGTAGAGTGAAAGCGTGTTTTTGCTTAATAATTTTCTTTAATTTGTTTCAGTCACTTTTTAAATTGAACTTAGAATAATTAGATTTCGTGACTTTTTCTGAATTTTTTTAATAAAAAATAATTATTTTTTATTAAAAACATGAATTTTGTAATGTTTTTTATTTACCACTATGCTATAAAAACGTTGTTGCCGGTTTTAAAAGAGATTGCAAAATGGGGAATAGGGGCTTCAGAAAATTCAAAAAAAATAATCAGGAAAAAAACTTCCTGATTATTCTGTTTCTATATTTTCGTCCTCTTTATTGGGTTCAAAGAAGCTGAAACTTACATTCCCGTATTTTCTGGTATCTATAAGGTTGGGATGGTCAAATTTCATTCGGCTTTGATGTTCTACAACTAGCGTACCATTTGGCTTCAGATATTTATTATTTAAAACTAAGGAAATCAATTCATAGTATTTTTTCTCTTCCATTTCAAAAGGAGCGTCGGAAAAAACAAGTTCAAAAGATTTTTTGTTTCTGAATTTTTTTAGCCAATCAAAAACATCACCGCGCTGAACATTTACCTGTAAACTAAAACCTAAATCAGAAGCTGTGGAATTCAAAAATGAAGTATGCTTGGGATTCATTTCCACAGAAGTGATATCTTGGCAACCTCTTGATGCAAATTCAAAGCTAATAGAGCCAATTCCTGCAAATAAATCCAAAACAGAAATCGATTGCATGTCGTATTTATTTTCCAAAATACTAAACAAGGCTTCTTTTGCAAAATCTGTAGTAGGTCTTACGTCAAAGTTTTTGGGAGCGGCTATTTTCTTGGCTTTCCATTTGCCGGAGATTATTCTGTACATTTTTTTAGTTTTTAGATTGTAGGCAATGGTTTGCAGGTTAGGAACTAAGACCTATCATCTGTTACCCGCGACCTAATTTAATATAAAGTTTTTGTTGGGAAGATTATCGTATACAATTTTCAGGTTCTTTACAAATTTCTGTAATTCTGAAATAAAGGTTTCGTTCTCAGTGGTTTCTCCATAGGCGAAGAAATACGTATCATTGATTCCGAAGCCTATTTTACTTAGTGTAAACATGATGAAGTATAGAAAATCTACTTCCGAATTCACATCTAAATTATTGTATAGAATAACTTTTTTATTATCTATAGCAAAGAATTCACACTGATTATGATAAAGATTGATGTGAATTTCCTTATTATTTTTATTGTTGATTGAGTTTAAAAACTTTTCTCCCGAAAAATTAAAATGAACAGGAATTGCCAGTTCCTTTATTTTCTTGTAAAACTTTTTCGGAAAAGTGTAATAAAACAGAACTTTGAATTTTTTGTTTACAGAAAGCATAAGCTCTTCATTCTCCTTGTCTACAGGTGCATTGAAGGCAATTAAATCAAATCCTGTTTCATGCTCTGAAAAACCTTCAGGCATTAAGGTGAAATGATTCAAAGCTGAAATCACGGAAATTTCATCAAATCTTTGTTTGATTAAAACATTTTCCAGTTGAGTTTCAATGAAGTTTTCTGGAGTTTCCTCATCCACAAAATAAGACTTCTCTTCCACAACGCTTTTGTTTTTAGCGATTTGGTAGATTAATCCGTCTTTGGTAAAAAGTAAATTAAGTACGTTCATATTTCAATTCCTGCAAATTTAGTGAAAATCTACCATTACTGCACCCGATTGATGATGAAGTATTTCCTTGTTGTAAAAATCTAGATTTGTTTGGCTTTCCAACGTGTCCCAAACCAGTTTTTGTAAAATGCCATCCCCAATTCCGTGTACAATTTCCAATCTTTTTAAGTTATTTTTTCTACAAAAGGCAATGATTTCCAACAGTTTTTCTTTTTGAATGAAAAGTCTTTCAAAACTATCGTAGTCATTAGGGTTTTTTACTAAATTATGGAAATGTAGGTCAAGAACCAAATGATTTTTCTGATGTTTTTTGGATGTAATTTTTTTAGGTTCTGCTTTTTTTATAACTTTTATATTTTCGTATAAATCAGGGTTTTTAGGAACTAATTTCTCCTTCGGATATTGATAAGTAAATCCGTATTCGTCTTTAAAAACTACAATATTCCCCTTTACTGAAGTTACAACTCCACTTAAATCTTCATCAACGACAGAAACATTATCTCCTATTTTCATTTAATGCTTAAACTTTCGGTCCTAATTCAATAATTTCCAAGTCTTTTATTTCGGTATCATCAATTGTAAAACGCATCATTGTTCTCATTTTGTGCCAACCTTGCTTCCCACAAGCTCCTGGATTGAGGTGAAGAAGGTTGTTTTTCTCATCATACATTGCTTTCAAAATATGAGAATGTCCTGAAATAAATAGATTGGGTGCTTTTTCGGAAATTTCTTTTTTGGTTAAAGGGGTATATTTTCCAGGATATCCACCGATATGAATCATCAAAACTTCTACATTTTCACAAAAAAAACGATTCACTTCAGGAAATTCAGAACGTATTTTTGCATTGTCAATATTTCCGTAAACGCCTTTTAACGGTTTGACTTTTTCAAGCCTTTCGATGACTTCCATACTTCCAAAATCTCCGCAGTGCCAAACTTCATCGGCTTGTTTGGCATATTCTAAAATTCGCTCATCAATATATGAGTGTGAGTCGGAGAGAAGAAGGATTTTGGTCATTATCTAAAAGTTCTTTCTGTAATGTTTTGGTCGTATTTTTCTTTGAAAATCTGAACTCTGTCCGAATTGAGTTCACCTTCATTATTAATAACTCTTTCTTTTAAAAGCCATTTAACGAGCTTTTCCATCCCTTTTTTGGAGTTGAATATATTTGCGATTTTGCTAAAATCAGTAGATTCTATTTTTGTTTTTTCGGTTAAGAAGTTTAGGATGTAAAAATCATCATCCATATATCTTGGAGTTTCATTATCCATAAATTTATACATTAAGATTTCTTCATCATCTTTCATGGTATAAAAAGAATATTGGCCGGAATTTATTTTTTCCGCCTTCAAGATTTGTTTACCATCTAGTAAAACTTTATCATCCTTGATTACAACATCTTGGGAAAAATAAAAATTGAAACTTGTTATTAATAAAAATAAAGATATAAGTTTTTTTGTTGTCATTTTACGTATTTAATAATTTCTGCAAAGATAGGATTTGCATTTATTTTTTGATTACGCTTAAAAGCCTTTTGTTTTTTTAGTGAAACGAAACTTACGAATATTTATTAATTTTTTTAGAAAACAAAAAAAGAAAGCCTTAGCTTCCTTTTTTATCAGACAAAATATATTTTTAATAGTAATTTATGCTTTCATAATATTTTAATATAATCTTTGAACTGAAAGATAGAGTTCTCTTGTATTATCAGCTGTGTTACTATCTGAAGTGGTAGCGTTACTACTACCTGTGGTTGACTTATTGTCCACCCTAAATGCGTAATATACTCTATACCATCGTGGCTCAGGTTCCTGTAAAGTAATATCAAATGTTACTGTTTCGTTGTGGGTTTGTGTAAGGTAAACTCCGTCATCGAATTCTCTATAAGTTCCAGGAGTGAGTTTTATATTTCCGTTGTCAGAATCACCTGTATGCGTTGACATTTCAGATACCCAAATTTTTATATCATTATTACCTATATTATAAAGACGAGGATTAAATGTTGTCCAAGCTCCAGTTCCAGAAGAGCTTCCGCTAAAATGAGCATCTAACCTTAAAACACCTCCTAATACTGGTAAATCACTAAGATAAGTACTTGCCAGAATATTAGCTCCAGATGTGTTTGCCGGAATGCTTCCGTGGTAATATATGAGCTCTCCGACTACTATATCATCATCAGTGTTTGACCCAAATGCAAATTTCCATGTTTCTCCATTGAACATATAATATCCGGGTTTATCAACTTTTGCTGTTTTTATAGATGGTGTTGTCACTGCTTGGGTTACATAAACCAGAGTTCCGATTTGGTCAGATTGATAAACGTCATCTTTTGCTTTTAATTGATCTCCTGTAACTCTAGGTGCGATTACGCCATCAGGTGATGTAGCTAGAGTTGGTTTCCCAACTACATCTAGTGATGCTTTTGGATTTTCTGTGTTAATTCCAACTTGGGAATATAATTCTGCAGAAAAAAGGCATAGCAATAGTGTTCCGAAAAATAGTTTTTTCTTCTTCATTTTGTATTATTTTTAATGTTTTAATTTAGACTAAATGCAAATGTGTGTAATTGATAAAAGAATATTTGCAGTTTTCATCTTTTAACTTGAGTGAGTCGATTGAAATAATTTTCTACAAAGTTATGTGTATTATGCAATGATATTTATTGGGCACCAATGAAAAAATGGAATATCATTTATTGTTAAATTTTTGAAAATTAATATGTTACATAAGTTAATTTTCAAAAATCATTTTTAAATGATTTTGATACAGGTTTTCACAAGATCTTAATCACTATCAAATTGTTTAACTTTGAGAAAATTTAAAAAATATGAAGAAGAAACTTTCTTTTTTCCTTTTTCTTTTGACTGTCGGGTTAGCCAATGCACAGGTTGAAGAAAAAAAATTGGATGAGCTAATCCAAAATACATTAAAAACGTTTGATGTACCAGGAATGTCTGTTGGTATTGTAAAAGACGGAAAAGTTATTTATTCTAAGGGTTTTGGAGTACGTTCTTTAACTACTAAACAACCCATGGATGATAACACTTTAGTTGGGATTGCCTCAAATTCTAAGGGGTTTACTTGTACAGCATTAGCAATTTTAGCAGATGAAGGAAAATTAAATTGGGATGATAAGGTTTCTAAATATATTCCTGAGTTTCAAATGTATGATCCATATGTTTCTCAAAATGTTACCATTAAAGACTTAGTAACCCATAGAGCAGGATTAGGATTGGGACAGGGAGATTTGATGTTTTTTCCTGAAGGAGGAAGTTTAACAGTGAATGATATAGTTCACAATGTAAGATATCTAAAACCCGAAAATCCTTTCAGAACCAATTTAGATTACAATAACATCATGTTTATCGTTGCAGGAGAAGTGATTCACAGAGTTTCTGGATTAAGTTGGGCAGAATTTATCGAGCAGAAAATTATGAAGCCTGTAGGGATGAATTCTAGTTTCGGAAGTTATAATAGAGCAAAAGCTGTGACTAATAAAATCGATGCACATGCTCCTGTTGATGGTAAAGCTGTTACCGTTCCTCATGATTGGAATGAAACAGCAAACGCAGCAGGTGGAATTATGAGTAATATTAAAGATATGACACTTTGGGCTGAATGTTTATTGAATAATTTTACAACAAGAGATGGCAAAAAATTAGTTTCAGATAAGAATGTTCAACAGCTTTGGAGTTTACAAATTCCAGATAAGGTAGCTGCTAAAAATCCTTATGATACGAGTTTTTACGGATATGGTTTGGGTTGGTTTTTAAGTGATGTGAAAGGTCACAAGCAAGTTCAGCATACTGGTGGATTAATCGGGACGGTTACTCAATTTACTTTAATTCCAGATTTGAAATTAGGAATTGTTGTTTTAACAAATCAGCAATCAGGAGCTGCATTTAATACCATAACAAATACAGTTAAAGATTCTTATTTAGGAGTTGCAGACAGAAATTGGCTCAAAACTTATGGTGAAAGAATGAAGAAAATGGAAGAAACGTTCAATAAGCAAAAGAAAGAAGCCTTTGCAAAATCTGAAGCTTTTAAAAAAGAAAAAAATCTTCATCCAAAAGCTGAACAATTTGTAGGAGCCTATAATGACACTTGGTTTGGAGACGTTGAAATTTCTAAACAAGGAGACGTTTATAGAATTCTTTGTAAAAATTCCCCAAGATTGAAGGGTGAACTCCTTCCATATTCCAACAATTCATTTATTATAAAATGGGATGACAGAAGCTATGATGCCGATGCCTATATTATATTCAGTTATGATGAAAACGGAAAAGCAGAATCTGCAAAAATGAAAGCCATTTCAGATGTTACAGACTTTAGTTTTGATTTTGATGACCTTGATTTGAAAAGAAAATAAATCAACAAGAGCTCTAGCATTATGTTAGAGCTTTTTTATTTCAATAACTTTAAATCCTTTTCAGCTCTTGCTTGTTCAGAATTTAATTGTTGCTTTTCAAAGAATTTTTTTAATTCAAGCAAACGCTTTTTGTTGTCATAATGTATGCTTGAGTTTAATTTTTGTTGGCAAAGAGAACAAGCTCGTGCAAAGTGAGAATCTGTTTCCGGAAGATGATTGGTACCATTCATTACACAATTGGCATTGAGGCAATGGCTTATTCCAAACATATGTCCTATTTCGTGTGAACTGATTTTTAATAACCTTTCTAAACTTTCATTAAAATTAGATTCAGATAAATTTCCATTGTAAAATCTGAACATTGAGGTTACTCCAACACCATTTTCATAAGAGGCCAATCCGAAAACATAGTTCCATTCAGGTTTGGGATATAAATCTTTTTCTGTAATTCCCATAAGGATAATAGCGTCTTTGGGCTTCCTTTTTATCAAAATACTATCCAGAATATAACCTGCTAAAATTTGTTCCTGTCCGTCTTTGAATATTCTTCTTGTCGATTCTGGAAAAATATTGTTTGATAAAGTTGAAAGAATTTTTGTCTCAAGTTGAAAATATATTTTTAAATACTCTTTTGTAAGTTCAATTTGTTGCTTTTGTAAAGCATTAAATTCTCCGATAGGTTGTAGGTAAATCGTATTTTTCTTTGGTTCGGGTTTTATCTTTTTTGATTTTTGAAAATCTTCAAATCTTTGAAATTTTTCATTTCGTTCATATCTCCATGTTCCAGGTTTTGGGTCGGAAAGTTTGATATCGTTAAAAGAAATGGTTTCAAAATAAGTCATTTCCTTTTTTTGACATGAAAAAAGGAGTAGAAATAATGTGAAGTATAAGAACTTTATGTGAAAATTATATTTTATTAGGTTCATAAAAGAATGAAAGTTTCTTTTTAGCACCATCAAATTCAGACCATGAATCGCAGTCTATTTCAAAACCTGCCACACCACAAGTAGGGAAATGGAAAACATCTTGAGATATAGAATTTGCAAAATTTGAAATTCCGTTGTTGTGAGAGAAAAAAGCAACTGTATCATGGTTGTCATCCAAGTCGTAAATCACAGACTCAAAATTGCTCTCTGAAGGGTTATAAAGTTTCTCATCCGTTTTCACATCCAGATTATAAGTCTGATTGAAAATTTTACATGTATTCAAAGCACGAACTGCAGGACTTGAGACTAGAAAATCGATAGAAATATTATTGTTTTTTAAAAACCTTGACATATTTATAGCGTCTTCTAATCCCTTGTCTGCCAATGGTCTGTCGAAATCTTCAGTTTCTTCCGGCCAGTCGCTTTTCGCATGTCTTACAAGGATGAGTTTCTTCATATTATTGCTTTTTTGGAAACATAAAATTAAAAAAAAAATAACGGAATAATAACAAGATTTATAAAAAAAACTGTGTATGGAATAAAATCATGTTTATGAAAAAAAATCATTAAAAATTACTAAATTTGCAGACTTATGGGACAGGTGCTTGCAATAGACTATGGAAAGGCACGTTGTGGTATTGCTGCGACGGATGATATGCAGATTATAGCAAGCGGATTAGATACAATTCAGACACCGGTTTTGATAGAATTTTTGAAAAAATATTTTAGAGAAAATAGAGTAGACGAAGTGGTAATAGGGCTGCCTGTAGATTTAAAAGGAAATATTTCTGAAGTAGAAACAGATATTTTAAAATTCATAGAAATTTTTCAAAAGGAATTTCCGGATGTTAAAGTAAACCGTTTTGATGAAAGATTTACCTCCAAAATGGCTTCGTTTTTTATTTCCCAAAGCGGAAAAAGTAAAAAACAAAGACAAGAAAAAGGATTAATAGATAAAGTAAGTGCAACCATCATATTGCAGAATTTTTTAGAACAAAGAACAAGATGATTTTACCAATAAGAGCCTTTGGGGATCCTGTTTTGAGAAAAGTAGGAAAGGATATAGACAAAGATTATCCCGAGTTACAAGAATTGATAGAAAATATGTTCGAAACGATGTACAGTGCAAATGGCATAGGATTGGCAGCACCACAAATCGGTTTGGATATCCGTTTATTTGTAATCGATGTTACTCCTTTGGCGGAAGATGAAGATTATGAGGATATAAAAGATGAATTGGTGAGCTTTAAAAAAGTTTTCATTAATGCCAAAATACTTGAAGAATCTGGTGAAGAATGGAAGTTTAATGAAGGTTGTCTTTCTATTCCCGATGTAAGAGAAGATGTAAAGAGAAAAGGGACAATCGTGATTGAATATTTTGACGAAAATTTTGTAAAACATACAGAAACTTTTTCCGATATTAGAGCCCGCGTAATTCAGCATGAATACGATCACATTGAAGGAATATTATTTACCGACCATCTAAGTGCTTTGAAAAAGAAACTGGTAAAAGGTAAATTGACTAAGATTACTCAGGGTGATATCAATGTGGGTTATAAAATGAGATTTCCAAAATAGTTAAATAAAAAAAGAAATATTAAACAACAGAAAGCTTTTTGCTACCTGTTACATTTACAAAAAATAAAATTATGCTGTTAGAAAAAATAATTTCAATTTCTGGAAAACCAGGACTTTACAAATTAGTTTCTCAATTAAGAAACGGATTTATCATTGAAGATGTTACAACTAAAAAGAAAGTGAGCATTGGTAATTCTAGCCAGGTAAGTTTACTAGATAACATTGCAATGTTTACATTTGAAAAAGAAGTTCCTTTGTTTGAAGTTTTTGAAAATATTGCTAAAAACTATGATTATAAAGAGGCTATTCCTCATAAATCTGGTGATGCAGAATTAAGAGATTTTATGACTGCTTCTCTTCCGAACTATGATACAGAAAGAGTTTATATTTCAGATATCAAGAAGTTAGCTCAATGGTACAATATTCTTCAAAAAGCAGGTTATATTACTCCTGAAAGTTTTGTAAAAGCTGAACCTGAAATGACAGAACCGGCTCAAGAGGTTGAAGAAGTAGTTGCAGAAGAGAATGAGGCTCCTAAAAAAACGGCTTCAAAAGCGAAAGCAACTTCTAAAAAAGGATAATTCATTAGTTTGAATTTAAAAATATAAACCTTATCAGAAATGATGAGGTTTTTTCTTTTTAAGAAGTGAGTTGTGTCATTATAATTTCATTCCTTATTCCTTAAATTTGTAAAATCTTGAATTCCTCATTATATGAATACTAAACAGGAAAAATTAGAAGCCTTCGGAAGATTATTAGATATCATGGATGATTTGCGTGAAAAATGTCCGTGGGATCAGAAACAAACTTTGCAATCGCTTCGTCATCTTACTTTAGAAGAAGCTTATGAACTTTCAGACGCCCTTTTACAGGAAGATTTAGTTGAAATTAAAAAAGAATTGGGCGACGTACTGCTTCATTTGGTTTTTTATGCTAAAATTGGCTCCGAAAAAGGAAGTTTTGATATTACAGATGTTATTAATTCCTTAAATGAAAAATTGATTTTCAGACATCCTCATATTTATGGTGATACGGAAGTGAAAGATGAAGAAGAAGTAAAGCAAAATTGGGAAAAACTGAAGCTGAAAGAAGGCAATACCTCTATTTTGGGAGGTGTTCCGAAAGGTTTGCCGAGTTTGGTAAAAGCCTATAGAATTCAGGATAAAGTAAAAGGAATCGGTTTTGAATTTCATGATGCTGAAGATGCATGGAAAAAGGTAGATGAAGAAATTCAGGAGTTTCATGCGGAAACTGATTTAGATAAAAAAGAACAGGAATTGGGTGATGTATTTTTTTCGTTGATAAACTATGCAAGAATTTCAGGAATTAATCCCGATTCAGCTTTAGAAAGAACGAATCTGAAGTTTATTTCAAGATTTCAAAAAATGGAAAAGTTAGCAGAAGAAAGAGATTTAAAATTAGCAGAAATGTCGTTGGAAGAAATGGATGTTCTTTGGGAAGAAGCTAAAATTTTATCGTAAAATATGAAAGTGCAAAGTCCTTCCAATCATAGGTTTCAGTATTTATTAGAATTCAAAAAAACAGAAAGAAAATGGCATTTCCCGTTTCTTGCGGCATTGTGCGTGGGAACTTGCCTTTTTATAGGATATTTTACAGGAAAACCCAATTATGGAAGTACGGCTTGTTTAGGAGCGTTGACGATTCTTTACTTCACGTCAGCGCCTATCTCTCAAAGGATGGTACATTTGGCGGTATGTTCTTTTGGTTTTATTTTTTCTTTTACAATTTGTTCATTTTTTAGTTTCAATGTTTATTTGGCTGCTTTGGCATTGGGAATTGTTTCTTTTTTAGCTCATTTTATTTCCTCCTATTTTAAAATTCCACCTCCCGGAAATTTCTTTTTCATCATGGTTGGAGCAATGGCAGGAACTCATGAGTTTAATTTAGATATCATTCCGGCTAGAGTAGGACTTGTTGCAATGGGGGCTATTTTATCCTGTTCATTTGCATTTTTATATTCAGTATTTGTAGAGAAAAGTGAGTTTGTAGCTGTACCCAGAAGAAGAAAATACAATAAAAAAAGATATACCAAGTTTGTCGAAAGTACTATTATTGGTTTTTTTCTTGCTCTTACATTAATTATAGGTCATTGGCTGAATTTTACCAATACCTATTGGATTTCTATTTCGGCAATTGCCATTATTCAAGGGAGAAATTTTGAACATGTGCGTCAAAGAAATGTACATAGAATTTTGGGAACTTTTATCGGGATTGGTATCGCTTGGGCAATTCTTTCCTTCAATCCAGATAAACTTATTATGATTATGTTTATTGTGTTGTTTCAGTTTTTGATAGAGTTGCTGATTGTGAGAAATTATGGTTCAGCAGTGGTTTTTATGACTCCTCTTACTATTCTTTTAGCAGAATCAGGAAGTCTTGCACCCCATGATTTCCAGAATCTTATTCATGATAGATTGATTGATACTATTATAGGAAGTTTTATAGGTTTGGTTGCCGGTTTTTTTCTTCATCATCAAAAGATTATTAATAACTTAGAGAAGAATATCAGGTTTTCTTATTTTCAGTTTAAAAAATTAAAAAAGTAGGTATGGTTCGTTATCTTGTTTTATTGGCATTCTTTTTATTGAGTTGTAATCCCAAAGCTCAGGATTCATCTCAAAGCAATGGTCTGAAAGTTGAATTTTCGTTGCCTAAAAAATTAAAGGAAGTTTCTGGAATTGCTTTGTCTCAGGATAAAAAAACAATTTGGGCAATAGAAGACCAGGGAAATAAAAATGTTGTGTACGGGCTTGATATGCAAGGGAATCAAATAGCTGATGTTCTTGTTACTGACGCTATTAATAATGACTGGGAAGATATTACAAAAGACGAGCAAGGTAATTTGTATTTGGGGGATTTTGGGAATAATGATAATGAAAGACAAAACCTTTCTATTCTAAAAATAGATCTGAAAAATATTTCTCAAAAAAATACAAAAGTGCTTCAGACAACCAAGTTTCGTTATGAAGGTCAAACAGAATTTCCTCCAAAAAAATCTAATTGGTTGTATGATTGTGAAGCATTTGTAGAAATGAACGGAAATTTTTATCTCTTTACAAAAAACAGAAGCAAAGGTTTTGACGGAACTTTTCTAGTTTTCCAGATTCCTAATAAAGAAGGAGATTTTGAAGCAAAGTTGATTGGCAAA
This sequence comes from Chryseobacterium oryctis, assembly GCF_025971925.1. Classification (GTDB taxonomy): domain Bacteria; phylum Bacteroidota; class Bacteroidia; order Flavobacteriales; family Weeksellaceae; genus Chryseobacterium; species Chryseobacterium oryctis. The sequence continues at coordinate 48,346 of NZ_JAPDHV010000009.1, read as the reverse complement.
TTAAAATTGAATGGAAAATACAGCGATGCAGCCATCACCTCTGCAGCTATCAACAGTACAAAAGATAAAATTGTATTACTGACTCACAAAAATATTCATATTCTTTCAGGGTTTACAGCCAATGATTTTAATTCAGCTAAGATTGAAAAGATAGCTTTAGAACATAATTCTCAAAAAGAAGCCGTTGTTTTTCTTGATGATAAAACTCTCTTGATAGCTGATGAAAAAGATAAAAGTGAAGGAGGAAATGTATATAAGTTTTCACTAAGATAAATAAAAATCCGCAGAGAAATTTTCCTGCGGATGTTTTATGGCGGTTATTTATATTCAGATATTAAAAAGTCATACCTACTCCTGCGGAAATTCTTCCTCCGTCTGAACCGTAGAAATAATTTACTCTTGCGGAAAACATTTCCACAATACTCATCCAAAATCCGGCACCAATAGATTGATGCCATTTTGTAGAATCCTCATGATCATTCCAGACTCTACCAATATCATAACCTAGCAAAACACCAATGTTGGCAGGAACTATATTGTTTCTGATTCTTCCAAAATCCCAACGAACTTCAGAATTGTTGATAAAATATGATCTTCCTGAGAATCTGTCATTTCTGAAAGCTCTCATTCCGTTATTTCCTCCGATGATTGCAGCTTGGTAAAATTCGAAATTGTTATTGTTGATCCACATTGCATTGCTGGAATTTGCAAACACGAAAGTCCCTTTTTTATCAATTCTGTGGTGAACTGCTAAAGTCCCTTTCAGGGTTACAAAGTTTTTATCAAAATTAGAAAGGTTGGTTCTCCAATCGGCATTTAATAAAAATTCCATTCCTAATGTTGGGAACGCATTATTGTCTAAGTTTTTGAAGCTGAAAGTATAGTTCATTCCTGCAAATTGCTGGTCGTTGAAAACTTCAGGTCTCACATCCGGAGAAATATCTACAAAACGGTTTCCTTTTCTTTGAACTTTATTATTTTCAAAAGTCAGTTGAAACTGATGTTCAAGATTCATCCAACTTTTTTTAGAAATTGATGGTGCAAAGTAGATTTTCGAGATTCTGGCTCTATTATATTCTCGTTCTGTATTTTTTTTGTCATATGGACTTTCATTAGACAAACCAAAGAAATTTTCCGAAAAACGAGGAGTGGAGTAGAAAGCATCGATATTAAAATCCCAACCATATATTGCTTTTTTGAAAATTCCTTTATAAGCTACATTGAATCCTTCAGTTGCAGTATAAAAATTAGCTCTTAAAGTATGTTTTTGGGTAAAAGGATCACGAATAAAATTATTCACCGTATAATTAGCAAGTACACCAATAATTACCCCATCATCAGGGTTGTAGTTAAGATTGGGATATCCTGCAAAGAAATTATATTTCGGATGTTTGTAATTGTAAGTATTGATGTTGTAATCGCTTGAAATGTTTTTGGTGGCTGTACCTGAATAATAGGTGTTTTTTTGATTTTTAAAATCATAAATTTTCACTCTGCTTCCATTGGTGACGCTATAAATGTCATGATTGTAACCTCCAATTAATCTAATTGTGGTTTTTGGTCTGCCATCACCTCCCACTTCATAAATGTCATCATCTTCCAACCCGTAAATCCAAAGTTCTTTCGTTTTGGAATCGTTGTAAGTTTTTTCGAAAACAAGTTCAGGATTTTCTTTGTTCTTATCCAGTTTATATTGCTTTACATTAATGGAATTTTTTGCTTTTGTAATCACAAATTTATCAGGATTCACAGTTCCTGCAAGAGGTACTTTTTCTTGTAAGATGTCATAATATTGGGAAGCGTAGTTTTGTAACTTCAGCTTTCTTGATTTCAATTTATTTTGAATATCTATAATTGTCTCATCTTTTACTTCTTCAGGTAAATTGTTAAATGCTTCTTCAATATCTTTATCAGATAAATTTTCCTGAATGTATTTTGCCTGGGCAATCCATTCTTCTTGTGTAGAACCTTTTAAGAAAATTAAATCTAAAGGATAAGGTTCCATATTCATCCATCTTATATTTTTAATATCGTCTTTGAAGGTTTTCATATGCCGAATAGCAGGAATATTCATGATAATTTTAAAAGCAGCGCCGTCATATTTACTGAATGCCTGATCTCTGTCTCTGGGAATAGGCTTATAAATTATGTTGTCACCTTCTTCATATTCTGCCCATTTCCATTGGTCTGAATGTCTGTCCCAATCTCCGATGAGTATATCAAAAATTCTTGCTCTGATATAAGATTCTTTGTCTATGGAATATTTGTAATTTTTCGTTAAATTTTTCAAAACATCATCTGTAGAAACAATATCTTTTGCATTACCTAAAGCCTCTAATGTTTTAGGATCAGCCGAAAAACGCTCTTCTATCATGTACATTTCATCTCCATAGTTTTCATTGTACTTTCCTAAAGCTTGTTGTTTAGGAACATAGTATAATCTGGGATTACTGTGAAAAATATTGACTTTTTCAGCAAGATTTCCCACGGAAAAAGGAGTAAAAGGATGATTGGTTGTATAAAAATCCAACAAAAATTTATCAGGAAAACTATTATTAAGCTCATCTCCGAAAGTGCTTTTTTTGAAAGCCATATTATTAAGGAAACGAACCGCACTTTTCTTTACTCCTCTCATTACAAATTCTTGTCCGTTATGTGATTTCAGCCTCAAACTGTTTGATTGATTTCCTCCACCTTCTCGAAAAGGAGTATAGCCTCCATCCAATTCTGAAATGTTGGCTGTATTAGCCTGAATAGGAATTCCATAATATTTTCTGTAATGTTCTCCCCAAAGCCATCTGTAAAGTTTTCCTTTTTCTGTAAATTCTTTTGGGTAAACACTTGAGGAAATTTTGTTTGGGAAAGTATTTGGGAAATTATTTATAAATGTATCAGGTTTTGAAAATACTGAAATATGGCTCAGTTTTTCCAGCTTATTATTTCTTGTAGAGAAGAATTCTACATCCAAACTTTCATCTTTTCTAAGATTCAGAACTGCGAAACCATTTCCTCCATATGAAAAATCTGTTTCTTCTATAATAGTTGAAGGATCTGTTTTAGAACCTGCTCCGCTAATGATTTGTCGGATATTTTTTTCCTCATGATATTGCAGATTATGGTCGTGGCCAGAAACAAAAATGATATTGTTTTTGTCCTGAACAATACTTTTTAATCGGTTTGCTAAATCTGCATAATGTCGGTTGTTAATATCCTCTAAACTTCCTCCTGAAGAGCTTCTCAAAATATTGATTAAAGTAGAAACACCGGGAACGGGTATTTTGCTTTTCAGAGGATAAAGATGAGACTTTGCAGAATTAAAACCTGCATGAGTACCACTGCTGATAATAGGGTGATGAAGAGCAACAATGATTTTTTTATCCTGATTTTTATTAACTAAATCTTTAAACTCCGTGAAAAGGTCTTCACGGGTTTTTATATTGCAACTTTTGTTGATTCCGGGATATTTGTCCCAATTTACCAATGCCCATTCTGTATCAATAACAATTAATTTGATGTTATTAGCAAGACTGATGTCGTCAATCGGACAAGAATTTTTTGGTAAGAATGATTTTTTATCGTTGAAATAGGCTTTTACAAAATCTTCCTGTGCTTTTAATCCGCCCAATCCGTTATTCCAATCGTGATTTCCGGGAATGACAAGTGTTTTACCTTTAAAGTTTTTAGTAACAGAAAGTTGGTTCTCCAATTTATGTTTTGCTAATGTATAATCTTTAGAGTTTTCTTTGGGCATTCCGTTTGGGTAAATGTTATCACCTAGAAAAATGAGTATAGAATTTTGATTAGCAGAATCTAACTTACCTTTTAATAAATTCAGTGTGTTTTGAGACTGAACTTCATCCGCATTTCCAGCATCTCCAATTAAGAAAATTGTAAAATCATTTTCAGATATATTAGAATTTTTTACTTCAAATAAGTTTTTACCTTTTTTTACGTTGTATGTTGCACAGGAATAAAACAACGCGACAGACAAGAATATTTTGAAGAGAATGGATGTTTTTTTTAAATATTTTTTAAAGGATAAATTCATAAATTTACATTAACAAAAATTCAGGAATGAGCATTTTAAGCAAAGCTAAAAATTATGTTGAAACTTTATTCAAAGATAAGTTATCTTCTGTATACTTTTACCATAATTTCATTCATACCACGTTTACAGTAAATAAGGCTGAAGAGATTATAAAATATACACCTGTTTCTGAGGAAGATCAGGAAAAAGTATTGTTGGCTCTTTGGTTTCATGATGTAGGATATATAGAATGTGCTTTGAGCCATGAAGAAAAAGGGGTGCTTATAATGAAAGATTTTCTTCAAAAAGAAAATTATCCTGAAAATTATATTGAGGATGTTGCCCAATTGATTTTGGCAACAAAAATTACCCATGAACCTCAAAACCTTCTTGAGAAGATTGTAAAAGATGCAGATTGCAGTCATTTTGCGAGCTATGATTACAATGATATTTCTGATACTTTACGAAAAGAATGGGAGCTTACCAATGTAAAATGTTTTTCTAATGATGAATGGAATTTGGGAAATATAGATATGTTGAAAAATAAGCATAAATATTATACAGACTATGCAAAAGAGAACTGGGAGCCTCTGAAAGAGAAAAACATTAAAAAAATTGAAAAGAAATTGGAAAAAGAGGAGAATAAAAAAGAGAGTTCGGAAAGTAAAAAAGAGAAAGAGCCCAAGTCAGATAGAAGTGTTGATACTTTGTTTAGAGTGACTTTGAATAATCATACAAGACTGAGCGATATTGCAGATAGCAAAGCCAATATTTTACTTTCTGTAAATGCCATTATCATTTCTGTTTGTCTTTCTGTTTTGGTTCCGAAATTAGATACTCCGAAAAATTCTCACTTAATAATTCCGAGTTTTATACTATTGTTATCAAGTGTTTTAACGATAATTTTTGCGATTTTATCTACAAAACCCAACGTCACAAAAAACAAGTTTACACACCAAGATATTGCAGACAGAAAAGTGAATCTTTTATTCTTTGGAAATTTCAACAGGATGCTTTTTGATGATTTTAATGATGCAATGAGGGATTTAATCAAAGACAAAGATTATATTTATGATTCTATGGTGAAAGATTTGTATTATTTGGGAAAAGTTTTGGATAGAAAATACAAGCTTTTGTCGATTACCTATAAAATTTTCATGGCAGGAATCATTATTTCTGTATTGTCTTTCGGGTATGCTTTTCTGAGTCTTTAATTTTTAAATCAATTATAAAATGATTGTCAGACAGCGTACACATTGGCTGAAAATGTTGTTTGTATGGAGAGGTTCTGTGTTGAAGAAAACCATTGTTCAGCTTTTGGCTATCACAATGTTTTCTTTAGCAATATATATTTTCAAGGGTAAGATTTTCGATTATAAAGTTCATCTCAATCCGACTATTTTTACGTTAATAGGTTTGGCATTGGCTATTTTTATGGGATTTTGCAATTCCGCAAGCTATGACAGATATTGGGAAGGACGAAAACTTTGGGGATTATTGGTTAACGAAACACGGTCACTTACCAGGCAGATTCTGACATTAGTAAATAATTCTTCACCCGATGCTAAAAAGGAAAAACAAGAAATTGTAAAATTAATTTCAGCATTTTGTTGGTCTTTAAACTATGAATTGAGGGAGAAATCGGGAAACGAACACCTTTTAAGATTACTTTCTCCGGAGCGGGTGAAGCAGTTGGATGGGAAAAAGTTTATTCCGAATATTATTTTAGGATTTATTGCAGAATGGCTGAATGAACAGAATAAAAAAGGAAATATTGATACCATTGTTTTAGCTCAAATGGATCATCAACTGAATCAGTTTTCTAATATCTATGGAGGATGTGAAAGGATTCATAATACGCCGTTGCCTTTCCCTTACAGTATTCTTTTGCATCGCACGGTCTATTTATATTGTTTTTGGCTGCCTTTCGGTTTGGTTGATACTTTGGAGTGGATGATGCCTCTTATTGTACTTCTTATTAGCTATACTTTTATTGCATTGGATGCAATTATTCAGGAAATTGGGGAGCCTTTTGGAGAAGAAGAAAACGATTTGGCATTAAATAGCATTTGCCGAACAATTGAATTCTCAATTTTTGAACAGGCAGAAATTTCGCAAAGTGAATTGCCTAAACCTAGTTCTTATTTTATAGATTAATTTTGAGAAGATAGAGAAACTCTCAGAGCCAATAATCCTGTAATTCCTTGTAAGTCTTCAACTTTTAAGAATTCCGTATCATTCTGAAGGATGCCTTTTTTCTGAAGCTTGTTGATATAATCTAAATATTCTTTTTGATTTTCCATTCCGAAATAAACTATGGTGATTTTTCCGGGACAGGTTATTCTTTCATCAGAATCTTTAATGTGTGCTTTGTCTAGACGTTTTTTTATAATTTCATAATAAGAATTGTAAGCCCCGTCTATATCAAATCGTTTTTCATCCATTCTGAAACGAATGTCTATTTTTTCGTTATAAACGAAAATCAACGAAGCAATATCTAAAGGAATTGGCAAGTCTTTTTTGAACTTCTGAAACTCCAGCTCCATCTTGCAAATTGTACTCAATTGCCAATACCTTAATTTATGAACAACCTTGGAAGTGTAATTTAAGTCCGGAGAAATACTTTTACCAATATATAAGTTATGTTCTACACCGTCAGATTTAAATCTTTCATAATAATGCGGAAAAACCTGTTGAGCAGTAATTTGGCTTTCATCAAGCATATTGGCTAATTTTCGGTTTACCAAAGTGATTGATTCATCCAAATCTTTTCTATGGGCATAGAATAAATGATTTTGGGTGAAAATCTGTGAAAAATAATTTTTGATTTTATTTTTAACCTCCTTTGTTTCTTTTGTTTCAAGTTTTCCTTGTAAGAAAGGGTGAATTTCCTCTTTTAATAGTTTCTGAAATCTTTGTTCTGTATCTGCTTTAATTTCATTTTTGAGTTCATTTTCAAAAATATCTAATATTGAAAGAAATTTTTTTGAATCAGAATTTACAAATGAAAAAACATCTTTCAATGAATAAATCTGCTCGTATAAATCTTTCTGCATTAAGTTAAAACGTATCGCAGATGAAGAACGAATATCTGAAAAACCGAAAAGAGGGGCCAGATTTTTGAATGTAATCTGCTTCAGCGTATACATTTTTTTTGCAAGAAAAGCGTTGTAATACTTTTCAGCTTCATTTCTGAATTTCCAGACTACACTGTCATGAATGGTGGTGTATTCCCTTTGAATAATGGCCTCAATCTGGTTATTTCTTTCAAAATTGAATCTGTTTAACGAATATAAAATGATATCAACAAAAAATTCAAGTTTTTTTAACTTCAAACCATTCAAACTGTTGGCTATAGGTGAGGTAAACTCCATGATGGCAAGTAATTCATTGTCTTTCATTATAGGAATTACCATGAAGCTATTAATGTTATTTTCTTTGAGAATATTAAATGAAGGCAACTTTTTTACTTCATTATCGAGATTATTGACATTTGAAATAACAATTGGTTTTGAATTGTAATTGAAATTTTCAAAAGCGGTTTTCTGAACTTCTTCATCGAAAGTATTGATCCAAAAATCAAGAATATGATTGGTGAAAACATTTTCATAAATAGGAACTCTTTCTAATTTTTTTTCCTTTTTATTGAAAAGCATTAAGCCAAAATTCAGATCCGCGACATCAAAATAGGATTTAAAAATTTCTTTTAAATTTTGATCAGGAGTAAGATCTTCCGGATCAATTTTTATCATTATTGACTTTAAATCTGATAGAGCTACTTCTGTAGTGCAATCGACCAAGGAAATTATTGTGAATCCGCTCAAAATCCATGATTTTGATGGGAAGTATTTTTTCCAAAGTTTTACATCATCTAGATTTTCGAGTAGCATATCAATGATTTCATCACTCGGAATTTTCACCTCTTCTGTAGGATAAACCTCACTGAAATCAGAATTTACAGTAATTTTATAATGCTTTATGATTCCTCGCTTGTCTGGAATATCATAATAGAGAGGCTGTGAAGTTTTTATATCTCGCTTGAAATAAGTCTGTAAAATCAGACAGCAGCAGAATACATAAAAATCATCATCATTAATGTTTCTTAGTTCGATTTCAAAATCTTTCCCCGCATCTTTCAGAATATTTTTAAACCTTTCCGTATAATTGAAGGTAATATTTGAAATGGGAATACTTGCTGCTTTTATTTCGTTAAGAGTAAGACCGGTTGGGAAAAGATCGGCCAAAAGAAGCTTGATGAGGTCTTTATTTTTTTCAAGTAAACTCAAATCCTGAAAACCGTCTCTCAGTTCCTGAAAATTCTTAGTCTTTTCAATAAGTGACTCTGCATAATTAGCACGATATTCAAGTCTGTCGTTGTAGCGGATATGCTCCAATACATCCAAATATTTTTTGAATGAAATATAAACTTGAAAAGGGGAGTCTTTTTTGTAAAGATTTGACAAAACTGAAATTTGAAGTAAATTTATAAAAAAAGCACAACATTTCTGCTGTGCCATATTTTATTTTAGATTGATTTTTACAACCCGAACTGTTTTGCAAATAAATCTGGGAAAACTCCTAAAGCAATGATTGATGCTATAATTACTACAGCTACAATATTGTAAGTAAGTGTTACTTTTTCCGAAGATTTAAATGAACTTTCTTTAAAGAAAAACATTGAAATAATTAGTCTTAAGTAATATGCAATTGAAACTGCAGAACCTAAAACAGCGATTAAAACTAAGAAAGCCGCACCGTTCATTGCCTGAGAGAATAAAGCAAATTTACCCATGAAACCTGCCGTTAAAGGAACTCCAGCCATTGAAAGCATAGAGATTGCCGCTACTGTTGCCAATAAAGGTTCAGATTTTGCTAATCCTTTGAAAGCTCCGAATGAAGTTTCTCTTTTTAATTTTTCTACATAAATCAAGCACATGAAAACTCCTACAGTTGATAAAGAGTAAGCAAACAAATAGAAAGCTAAATTATAAGTAGAAAGGCTTGTCATTCCGAAGAAAACTAAACCAATATATCCTGCGTGAGAAACAGAAGAGTAAGCCAACATTCTTTTTGCATTGGTCTGAGCAAGACCCATAACGTTTGCCAAAAGTAAAGTAATGATTAAGAATACTCCGAAAACATTAATCCAATCTGCTGTAACTCCTGAAAAACCTATTGTCATTAATCTGAAGAGAGCAAAGAATCCTGAGATTTTCACAACACTCGCCATAAAAGCTGTGATTAACGAAGGAGCACCGTAATAAACATCAGGACTCCACATATGGAAAGGTGCTAATGCTACTTTGAATGCCAACGCACAAAGAATCAATAAAACTCCTAAAATAAACATTACGTCTTTAGGATTTGAAACTCCGAAATCATGGATTTTATACAAATCAAAACTTCCTGCACTTCCGTAGATGAATGCAATACCGAAAAGTAAGAAACCTGTCGCAAATGCACCCATTAAGAAATATTTAATAGAAGCTTCGTTTGATCTCAAATCAGTTTTATTAGCTCCGGCCATTACATATAAAGGAATAGAAAGAATCTCAACTCCTAAGAACATCGTTACTAAGTTCTGATATCCAAAAAGAATAATTCCTCCACAAAGAGCAAAAAGCATTAATGCATATAGTTCTGATTGGTGACTTCTGTGATTACTGAACGCAAAACCTCCTAAAAAGAATAACAATAATGTCGTTACAATTGATATCTTAGTGAATAACGCAGTATTTGCAGTATAGTCGTACATGTGTCTGTACTGTTCGAAGAACGAGCACTCTGGCATGAAACTTACCCATAATGCGATGATTAATCCCAAAATCCCAATGTATCTTGCGAATTTTCCTTGTTCAAAAACTCCTGAAAATAACGCAATAACTGCCGTTAGGAAAACAATAATTAAAACACTCATTTCTTAAAATATCAAATTAACTTACCATTGATTGGTAGATAAACTTCAACGAACTATTCACCATTTCGATTACCGGTTGTGGGAAAATACCAAGTAAAATCACAAAAACCGCTAAACTTGCCAATACAGAGAATTCTACAGCAGATAAATCTTTTGCTGTGCTCAAAACCTCATCATTTCCTTGTCCGAACATTGCTTTTCCGTAGAATCTCAATAAATATACGGCACAAAGAATTACCGTAAGACCTGCAATTACAGCTGCCAATCCGTTAAAATCATAAACAGATTTCAACAAAATAAATTCTCCGATGAATCCATTTGTCAATGGAACTCCCATTGAACCTAGTATAATAATCAGGAACAATACAGCAAATTTTGGAGCTACTTTAGCAAGACCTCCCATTTGTCTAATGTCTCTTGATTTGAATCTTTTGTATAAAATATCACAGCAGTAGAACAGCCCAACCACGTTAATACCGTGCGCAAAAGTCTGTACCAAAGCACCTTCAGCACCTTCAATATTGAAAGTTCCTCTCAAGCTAATTACAGCAGAAGCGAAGATACCTGCAACCATTAATCCAACGTGAGAGAAAGAAGAATAGGCAATAATTCTCTTCATATCTGTCTGAATAATAGCTATAAGTGCACCATGAACAATTCCAACAATCGCAAGGATAATTACAATCTGTCCTGAAATTCCAGCAATTGGAAGTGGAGTGATTGGTAATAAATAACGCATTACTCCATATACAGCCATTTTAAGCATGATACCCGATAAAAGCATTGAACCTTGAGTCGGTGAATATGTATAAGTATCCGGTTGCCAAGTGTGGAAAGGAAATACCGGTAATTTCACTGCAAAAGCAAAGAAAATAAACCAGAAAACCACTGTTTGTTGTACTTCGTTTAGTTGAGCATTATACAGATCTGTTAGAGCAAATGAAGCAGAGTAGTTATAAACATAAATCAAACCTGCTAACATGAATAATGATCCAACGAATGTATATACAAAGAATTTCGTAGTAAATTCAAACCTTTTATTCTCCTGACCCCAAAGTCCGGCAATAAACCAAATCGGAATTAAAGTTACTTCCCAGAAAATGTAAAATAATAACCCATCAAGAGATGTGAAAACTCCTACCAATCCGAATTGCATCAGCAAAATCAAACCGTAGAAAGAGTTTCTATAACTTACATTTTCATTAAAAGAAGATAAAATAATGATTGGCGCTAAAATATTAGTCAACAATAAAAGAAGCAAACTCATCCCATCGATACCGAAGTGAAGAGAACTCTTCATAAATTGTGACCAAGGATAATTGATTTCATGCTGTAAAACGCTGTCTACAGTCGGATTAAAATCAAAATCCGCCGTAATGTAAAACGTTACAAGCATTTGTACCAATGCAATTCCCAGTGCCAAATATTTGCTGGAATTACTCTTCCATGCAAAAACTAATCCCGAACCTACTAGAGGTAATAGTAATAATGTTAATAACAAACAAGACATTATTATTGTAATAAAAAGTTAACAATTAATATAATTCCCACAGCTAAAGACATGATAAGAATGTAGTTCTCAACATTTCCGTTCTGAATACGTTTCATAGCTTTTCCGCTATCTTCAGCACCATCACCCACAAAGTCTACAAAACGATCAAGAATACCTTTATCAAACATCTTTCCTCCACGACCTAATCCTTCAACAGTTTTTACAATCAATGCATTGTAAAGCTCGTCAATATATAATTTTTTAGCAGACAGTTTTTCCCATCCGGTATACTGCTCTTCAGGAAGTGCTTGTTTTTTCTTATTAACATAAGTGTTTTTAACAATAAACCAAACACAGAAGAACATGATAACTGTTGCTCCTAAAAGTATCATTTCAGTATTAAACGGAACTCCAGAAAGAGTTGCTTCCATTTGTTTAAAACTTTCCTCAGTAAGAACCGGTTTCAGCCATTCCATTAATTTTGCGTAATGACCATGACCGATGAAGTGAGGAAGGTTAATAAATCCACCAAGTACAGAAAGAATTGCTAATACGATTAATGGTAAAGTCATATTTGCAGGGCTTTCGTGTAAGTGATGTTTTTGCTCTTCTGTACCTCTGAACTCTCCGTGGAAAGTCAAATAATACAGTCTGAACATATATGTTGCCGTAATTGCTGCTAAAACAAATAAGATTACCCAATAAATAGGGTTTTTAGCAAAAGCAGCGACTAAAATTTCATCTTTAGAAATCATCCCTGACAATAAAGGGAATCCTGAAATAGCTAATGTTCCGATAAGGAAAGTTACATGAGTAAGAGGAATATATTTTTTCAAGCCTCCCATGAAACGCATATCCTGTTCGTTGCTCATCGCGTGAATCACCGAACCTGCTCCTAAGAATAATAATGCTTTAAAGAAAGCGTGTGTCATTACGTGGAACATTGCCGTAGTATACGCTCCAAGACCTAAAGCGATGAACATAAATCCAAGTTGTGAAACTGTAGAATATGCCAATACTTTTTTGATATCGTTTTGACGAAGCGCATAAAAACCAGCCAGAGCTGCCGTTAAGAATCCGATGAATAAAATTCCTCCCTGAACTGTAGGTGCTAAAGTAAATAAGAAGTTTGATCTTACTACTAAATAAATACCTGCAGTTACCATTGTAGCAGCGTGAATCAACGCTGAGACAGGAGTAGGACCAGCCATCGCATCTGGTAACCAAGTATATAAAGGAACCTGAGCAGATTTACCAGTTGCACCAATAAATAAACTTGCTGTAATAAAGATAATTACGCTTCCGTCTAACTCAAATTTTCCAGCGTTTTCAGCTACAGTAAGATAATCAACAGCGTTGGTTTGTCCTGCAATCATGAAAATACCAATCAATAACGCAAGGTCACCAATTCTGTTCATAATGAATGCTTTTCTTGCAGCTTTACCATATTCTTCGTTGGTATACCAGAAACCGATTAGTAAATAAGAACACAATCCTACACCTTCCCATCCGATGAATAAGATAAGGTAGTTGCTTCCCATTACCAATAATAACATTGAGAAGATAAACAGGTTCAAATAAGTGAAAAACTTATAGAAACCTTTATCATGGCTCATATATCCGATAGAGTACAGGTGGATTAAAGAACCGATACCTGTGATGATCATTACCATCATTAATGATAACTGATCAATTTGGAATCCAAAATTAACTTGAACACCATTTACTCTAAACCATTCAAAAGCTCTTATAATTACAGGTTGGCTTTCTGAACTGAAGTTCAGAAAAAGACTTACCGCAATACAGAACGAACCAAAAACTACCGCAGTAGCTAAGGAACCTACTAATATTTTCGGAAGGCTTTTCCCAAATAAACCGTTAATAAGAAAACCTAAAAGTGGTAAAAGTACTATTGCATATACTAAATTCTCCATTCTTATCCTCTTAATTTATTAAATATACTAACATCTACAGAACGGGTATTTCTATAAAGCATAGCAATAATTGCCAAACCTACCGCTACTTCCGCAGCAGCAACCACCATAATGAAGAAAACTAAAAGTTGTCCGTCTCCGTTACCTTTATATGCTGAAAAAGCAGCCAATAAAAGGTTTACAGAATTTAGCATAAGCTCTACACAACCCAAAATAACAATAGCATTTTTTCTCAATAATACTCCCAATACTCCCAAACAGAATAATACTGATGAAAGAATAATGAAATAATTCAGAGGGATGCTTTGTATAAATGTATTTACTTCTCCCATAATTTTATAAATCTTTTTTACCAATTAGTACCGCACCTACAATACCTGCCAAAATAAGGATGGATGCAAGTTCAAACGGTAAAACATATTCATTAAACAAAAGTCTACCCAAGTTTTTTGTAAGACCAACCCCTCTGTCTACATTTTCCACAACAATATGGTTGTCCTGAACTCCTCTGATTACTCCTAAAACACCAATTAATAAAAGACCCGCCGTAAAAACTCCAACAAATTTTAAAGTATTGTTCTTCTTACTTTCGTCTTGTTTATTAAGGTTAAGCATCATTAGGATATAAAGGAATAATACCATGATAGCACCTGCGTAAACTATAATCTGAATAATTGCCAAGAATTGTGCATTCAAAAGAATATACATTCCTGCAATTGAAAACATTGTAACAATTAATGACAAAATAGCATATAAAGGATTTCTTGCAAATACAAAATATACAGCACTTGCAACTGCTAAAAACGCCACCAAGAAAAATAAAAACTGATCCATTATTTTACCGCATTTTTTTGTTTCTCGGATTGTCTTGTAGTGATATCAATCCTTTCATTTATTTTTTCAACTAATTTATCTTTTCCATAGATGAAAGAACCTCTGTTTGTTTCCACATCTACTAATCTGTCTGTAAGATAAATAGCAGATTTCGGACAAGCTTCTTCACACATTCCGCAGAAGATACATCTCAACATATTGATCTCATATATTTCGGCATATTTTTCTTCTCTGTAAAGGTGTTTTTCGTCTTTGGTTCTTTCAGCAGCAGTCATCGTAATTGCTTCAGCAGGACATGCAACCGCACAAAGTCCACAAGCCGTACATCTTTCTCTGCCTTCTTCATCTCTTTTCAGAACGTGCTGACCTCTCCAGATAGAAGCTCTCGGTTTTTTAACTTCCGGATACGAATATACAGCGGGAGCACCTTTTATCACGGTTCTTACAGCATGCTTAAATGTAATCCCCATTCCTGTAAAAATCGCAGGTAAGTAGATTTTTTCAGCAAGGGTCATTTCTTTATTAGAAACAACTTTTGATCTGTTCGTAAGTTTCATTTATTTTAATTTTTTTAGGCTGAACTTCTATTCAGCATTTAAAAATATTTTCTTATCTCTTAGTTTGCAAACGCTAAAATTACAGCACCTGTAATCAATAGGTTTACTAATGCCATAGGAATTAAAGTTTTCCATCCTAAGTGCATTAATTGGTCATATCTGAATCTTGGAAGCGTCCATCTGATCCACATGAAGATCAAGATTCCAATTACTGTTTTTGTTAAAAATGCTACAATACTTAAAATTCCGGCAGCGTTTTCTCCCCAATTTTGAGTTACCCACTCAATTCCCGGATAGTTGTATCCTCCAAAGAAAAGAACAACCATGAAAGCATTAGAAATAAACATATTCACATATTCACCAAACATATATAAACCTAACTTCATAGATGAATATTCTGTAGAATATCCTGTTACCAATTCAGATTCACACTCCGGTAAATCGAAAGGGTGTCTGTTGGTTTCTGCTAAAGCTGCTACAAAGAACACAAGGAATGCAATTGGCTGATAGAAAATATTCCAGTTCATACCAGAAACCCAAGGAATAATTCCCCAAAGTTTTCCGCCTGTTTGGCTTTCTGTGATTTCTTTTAAATCTAAACTTCCTGACATCATAATGATAGAAAGTAAAGCCAATCCCATTGCCAATTCATAAGAAATCATCTGAGAAGAAGCACGAATTGCACCTAATAATGAATATTTGTTGTTGGAAGCCCAACCTCCAATCATGATTCCGTAAACACCAATTGAAGCCATCCCGATGATGAAAAGTACACCAACATCGATATTGGCAACCTGAAGATCAAAAGAAGTACCTGCAATATTTAAACTTTTACCCCAAGGAATAACTGCTCCTGTGATTAATGATATGAACATTACCAATGCGGGACCTAATACGAAAAGGAATTTTTCTGCATTAGCTGGTGTAAAATCTTCTTTAAAGAAAAACTTTCCACCGTCGGCAAGAGGTTGTAGTAAACCGAATGGTCCTGCTCTGTTAGGTCCAATTCTATCTTGCATGATAGAGGCAACTTTTCTTTCTGCCCAGGTAGAGTAGGCCGCAATCGTTAATGAAAGCAGGAAAAGTGCTAGTACAAGTATAAGTTTAAATGTAAGTAAATCCATTTTTATTTTTATAGATGTTAGATATTAGAAGTTAGAAATTAGATTAAACCTGTTTCTGAAATCTGTATCTTATTAAATTTATTTTTCGTCTTTTTCACTAATTTCTTTTGCCATAGGGTTGTCTAAAACTCTTAGCTCGTCTTTTGGCTTTTCATAGTGATTCAGTGAAATAACTGAATGTCTGTCGATATGTCTAGGCCCTTCAATATTCCAATCGCTTAGGCTCTTTCTTTCGAAACGGCAAGTATCGCAGATAAACTCTTCAACTTCTCCCCATTGGTCTTTTCTTGCTGTTACTCTTACTATTTCTTCTCCTTTCATCCAAACAACAGCTTTTCCTGAACATTTATCACATTTACAAGTAGCATTCATTGGTTTTGTAAACCAAACTCTACTAGCAAAACGAGCCGTTCTGTCTGTTAAAGCTCCAACCGGACAAACGTCGATTACGTTTCCGATGAAGTCATTGTCTAAAGCTTTATTTAAATACGTTGAAATTTCAGCATGATCTCCTCTGAAAAGAATTCCGTGTTCTCTTTCACCAGTTAATTGGTTTGCAGCTAACACACATCTTGCACAAAGAATACAACGATTCATATTCAATTTAATATGAGGACCAAGATCGTCGGCTTCATAGGTATTTCTTTCAAATTCAGTTCTTGTGTTTTCTACACCGTGCTCATATCCTAAGTCCTGAAGATGACATTCACCAGCCTGATCACAAATAGGGCAGTCTAATGGGTGGTTTACCAATAAGAATTCAGTAACGGCTTTTCTACCTTCCTGAGCTTTTTCAGAAGTAAGATTTTTTACTTCCATACCATCCATTACATTAGTTCTGCAACTTGCAACTAATTTTGGCATAGGACGAGGATCTGCTTCCGATCCTTTAGAAACTTCCACAAGACAAGTTCTACATCTACCTCCACTTGTTTCTAATTTGCTGTAATAGCACATTGCAGGAGGTACAGATTTTCCACCAATTTGTCTTGCTGCTTCCAAAATAGAAGTTCCAGGCAAAACTTCAGTAGTCTGTCCGTCTATAGTTATTTTGAATTTTTTAACCTCTTCGCTCATATTCTATGCTTTTCGCTTATGCTGTTAAAAGCTTTTAAGCTATATTTTAATTATACTTTTTTGTATTAAATGTATATCCGATTCCGAAATTAAACTGTCCGTAAACAAAATCCTGAGATGCTTTATCAGGTTTGTTATTAAGAGTTGTTTTAATGTCCGGCATATTGATATACCCAAATTTACCTTCAGCCTGTAATACGATGTGTCTTAGTACTACAACACTTACGGAAGTTCTTATATCGGCTCCAAAACCTGCTAAATGAAATCTGTCACTTCTTTCATTTCCCATTAGTTTGATGTTAGATTTAGGAACTAAAGCTCCAATTCCTCCTCCATAACTCCAAAAAACATCAATATTTTTTTTGTCATAGATATTCAGATATTTTTGAGCTCCGATATTGATATAATTAAGCCCGTCCGTATGTTCAAATGTCAAAAAGTTTGAATCGCTTAGATCTACTTTTCCATCTTTTATCATTGAGGCATATTCGGGATTGTCAATATATCCTTTAAAATCTACAGTCTGGTTTTGCGGCATCACATATTTCATATGATCCATCCCCAAAGTGATTCCTAAATTATCTTTAATAAAATACGTTACTCTATAATTTACCTGAGGAACAGTAACTTTAGCAGGATTAAAATATAAATTCCATCTAAAAGCAGACTGTCTGTCATTAGCTTTAACATTATTCAGCTGAAAATCATATCCGTCACCTTTAAAATGGATGTCTGAATTTGAATAAGCTGAATTATTCCATCCCCAAAATAGCATTACCGAACCTTTTTTGAAAGGGTTTACTTCCTTTTTATAAACCGGTTCTGCAATTGGCTCTACGTTTCTTTCTACTAATGTATCTTTTTTTTCTTGTCCGAAAACAAAGTTCGACATCAATACGCCAACAACAAGTAACTTTTTCATCTAAACATTTTTTTCAACTGCAGGAATTGGATCTGCGTAATTCGCTAACCCATAATTTTGTGTTAAACACAATTCTGGGTTTTTGACGTGCCATTCAAACTCATCTCTGAAGTGACGAATAGCCGCTGCAACAGGCCAAGCTGCTGCATCACCCAATGGACAAATAGTGTTTCCTTCGATTTTTCTCTGGATATCCCAAAGTAGATCGATATCTTCCATTTTTCCTTGTCCGTTTTCAATTTTTTTCAAGATTTTGTACATCCAACCCGTTCCTTCACGACAAGGAGTACATTGTCCGCAACTTTCATGATTATAGAATCTTGCTAAAGTCATAGTATGCTCTACAACACACTGATCTTCATCTAAAACTATAAAACCTCCTGAACCCATCATTGTTCCAGTAGCAAAACCACCGTCAGCTAATGATTCATAGTTCATATATCTTGGCTCTCCGTTTACGGTTTTTAATAATAAATTGGCAGGAACAATCGGAACAGAACTTCCTCCAGGAATACAAGCTTTCAATCTTTTCCCGTCTTTAATTCCTCCACAATATTCGTCAGAGTAAATGAATTCTTCAACAGTAATAGTCATGTCTATTTCATAAACTCCGGGTTTGTTGATATTTCCGCATGCAGAAATTAATTTTGTACCGGTAGATCTTCCAACTCCGATTTTAGCGTATTCAGCTCCTGTAATATCAATAATTGGAACAATTGCTGCGATAGATTCAACGTTATTTACCACCGTTGGTCTTTCCCAAAGTCCTTTTACAGCAGGGAATGGTGGTTTCAATCTTGGATTTCCTCTTTTTCCTTCAAGAGATTCCAACAACGCAGTTTCTTCTCCACAGATATAAGCTCCACCACCTCTCTGAACGTAGATTTCTAAATCGAAACCAGTTCCTAAGATGTTTTTACCTAAAAATCCGGCAGCTTTAGCTTCTTCAATAGCTTCTTCTAAAATATCAGGAATCCAAGAGTATTCTCCACGGATGTAGATATAAGAAACGTTTGAACCTAAACAGTAAGATGAAATCAACATTCCCTCAATTAATAAATGAGGAAGAAATTCCATCAAATATCTGTCTTTGAAGGTTCCGGGCTCAGATTCATCAGCATTTACAACCAAATGTCTCGGAACACCTTCAGGTTTAGCCAAAAAGCTCCACTTCATACCAGTTGGGAATCCTGCTCCTCCACGACCACGAAGTCCTGAAGTTTTTACTTCTTCCAGAATTTCGTCCGGTGTCATTTTCAAGGCTTTTTCAGCTGCTTCATAACCTCCGTGTTTACGATAGGTTTCAAAGTAACGAATACCTTCTATATGTGCGTTTTTAAGTAAAAGTTTTTTACTCATTGTATATCTTTAATTAATCCAAAGCGATTTGTCCTTCTCTACAAAGATCCAGAATTTCATCTACTTTTTCTATCGTTAAATTTTCATGAAAGAATTTTCCTAACTGCATCATTGGAGCATATCCACAAGCTCCAAGACATTCAGCTGGTTTTAATGTGAACATACCGTCTTCGGTAGTTTCTCCATCCTTAATGTTCAGTTTAGTTCTAATATGATTAAGAATTTTTTCACTTCCACTCACCATGCAAGGTCCTGTTCTGCAAACTTCTAAAACATATTTACCAACCGGCTTCATATTGAACATTGTATAGAACGTAGCAACTTCGTATACTTCAATTGGTTTAATACTCAATAAACTTGCAACATAATCCATTACAGGAACGTCTAGCCATCCACCAAATTCTTTTTGCGCTAAATGCAAAACAGGGATGAGAGCAGATTTTTGTCTTCCTTCAGGATATCTTGCGATAATTTTATGTACCTGTGCTAAACTTTCCGGTTTAAAAGCTATTGTTTCGCTCATTTTATTTTGTTGTAAAATGTACATTGTACAAAGTACAAAGTATTTATTAACTATTTATATTTTCAAGAACATTGTAGTTTATACAATGTTCTTTTATAATTTTTATGCGTCTAATTCTCCCGCAATAATATTCATACTACACATTGTTACAATCGCATCAGAAATTACAGAACCTGTAATCATTTCTGGGTAAGCTTGGTAGTAGATAAAGCATGGTCTTCTGAAGTGAAGTCTGTATGGGCTTCTTCCTCCGTCACTCACTAAATAGAAACCTAATTCTCCGTTTCCTCCTTCTACAGCATGATAAACTTCTCCTTTAGGAACATCAGTTTCTCCCATTACAATTTTGAAGTGATAAATTAAAGCTTCCATTTTTTGATACACATCCGCCTTCTCAGGAAGATAGAAATCAGGAACATCCGCATGGAACGGACCTTCAGGAAGATTTTCGTATGCTTGTTTGATTATTTTAATTGATTCCCAGATTTCCTGTTGACGCACCATGAAACGGTCATATGTGTCACCTGCAGTTCCTACAGGAATAATGAAGTCGAAATCTTGATAAGAAGAATATGGCTGTGCAACTCTCACGTCATAATCTACACCTGTTGCACGTAGGTTAGGACCTGTGAAACCATAGCTTAACGCTCTTTCAGCGGAAATTGCACCAGCTCCGATGGTTCTGTCCATAAAAATTCTGTTTCTTTCTAATAAAGTACAGAATTCTTTAAATCTTGGTGGGAAGGTTTTAAGGAAATCCTTTAATAACTCATGGAATTTTGGAGTGAAATCTCTTTCAAATCCTCCGATTCTTCCCATGTTTGTTGTCATTCTTGCTCCACAAATCTGTTCATACATATCATAAATACGTTCTCTTTCAATGAACATGTATGTAAGACCAGTAATTGCTCCGGAGTCCATTCCGGTTACACCATTACAAATAAGGTGGTCTCCGATTCTTGCTAACTCCATCAAAATTACACGCATATAATCTACACGTTTAGGAACTTCAACTCCGATTAGCTTTTCAACCGTCATGTGCCAACCCAGATTGTTGATTGGTGCAGAACAGTAATTCATACGGTCTGTAAGGGTTGTGATTTGAGAATAGTTTCTTCTTTCTGAAATTTTCTCAAATGCTCTATGGATATATCCAACCGTTTGCTCAGCATGAAGAATTCTCTCACCATCCATCGTTAAGATATTCTGGAAAATCCCATGCGTTGCAGGGTGGGTTGGTCCTAAATTGAGGGTGTATAATTGTCCGTCAATTTGTTCCTTACTTTCGTATTGGTTAAGTATATTAGATAATGAGTTATCTTTCATAATGTTTGCTTTTAGCTATTTGCTTTTGGCTAATTGCCTTCCGCTATTATCTTCCGAACATGCTATCGTTCTTGTCTGTTCTTGTGCCATCTTCAAGACGATATTCTTTCAACATTGGGTGGTATCCTAAATCTTCCATATTCAAAATAGGTCTCAAATCAGGATGCCCTTTAAATTTAATTCCGTAGAAATCGTAAGTTTCTCTTTCCATCCAGTTAGCTCCAGCATATAAATCTACAAGAGAATCAACTTCAATATTTTCTCTGGACATAAATATTTTAAGACGTAATCTGAAGTTTGTCATCATGTTGTGTAAATGATAAACTACTCCAATTTCTTTCTCAGGAAATTCAGGATAATGAATTCCACAGATATCTGTCAAGAAGTTGATTTCCAGAGATGAATCTTTAAGATAATGAATGATTTTCTTTACATCTTCTTTCTTCACTTCTATGGTCAACATTCCGTAAGGTTCTGAACTTGTGATTACAGATTCCGGAAATTCTCTTGTGATTGCTTCTAGTACAAATTCGTTTGTCATTTCCGTTAGTTACTTATGTTGTAAGAATCTAATAATTTTTGATATTCAGGCATATCTCTTCTTCTGATGCTTTCGCTTTCTGCAAGAGCCTGAACCTGCATTACACCTTCTATAATTTGCTCAGGTCTTGGAGGACACCCTGGAACATAAACGTCAACAGGAATAATTTTATCAATTCCCTGCAATACAGAATATGTGTCAAAAATACCACCGCTTGAAGCACATGCTCCAACAGCAACCACCCATTTCGGTTCAGCCATCTGAGTGTAAACTTCTTTTAGTACAGGACCTAATTTTTTTGAAATAGTTCCGCAAACCATCAACATGTCAGCTTGTCTCGGTGAAAAAGAGTTTCTTTCCATTCCGAATCTTGAAGCATCATAAGTTGGGTTTAGGGTAGCCATAAACTCAATACCACAACAAGAGGTTGCAAAAGGTAACGGCCAAAGAGAGAATTTTCTTGCCATCCCGATTACACTGCTCAGTTTTGTTGCGAAAAATCCTTCTCCTTCAAATCCTTCCGGAGCAGGTGCATCTGTTCTTATTACTGGTTTTTTATCTGACATTTTTTATAAATATTTAAAGATTAAAAAGACTTAAAGATTAAAAATTAGTAATGATTTAAATCTTTAAATTCTTGAATCTTTTAATGTTAAAATTTATTTATCCCAATCTAATGCGCCACGTTTCCAAACATAAAAAAACGCCATGAAGAAGATTGCTACGAATGTAAGTACAGCCAGGAATCCTTCCATTCCAAATTCTCTGAAGTTTACAGCATAAGGATAAAAAAATACGATTTCAATATCGAATAATACGAATAATACTGCAGTCAAAAAATATTTGATAGAAAACGGCGTTCTTGCGTTTCCCTCTACAGGTACTCCACATTCCCAGCTTTGGTTTTTTACGGAATTTCCTTTTTTCTGTTTTGGACCTAAAAAATGAGCTCCAAGCAAAGAAACTGCAACGAATGCCACCGCAACACCTGCCTGTATAAGGATTGGAATATAACTTTCAGGTAAATTCATTTTTGCTAAATTATCTCAATCTGCAAATTTAACGAATAAACAAGAAAGCATGAAATTTATCAGCTTAAAAGTAGGATGAAAATTGATAAAATTGATAATTTAGAATCAATAAAAATAACGGTTATTTCTTCATTTTTTTCAAAAGAGAATATGCCATGAATGAAATGTAAGCAAAAATAACACTTGCATAGATTATGTTGAATATGGTGTTGATTTTATCATCCTGAATTTGAAAGAAAAGGTTGTAAATGATATATCCGATGACTAAAATACCAAAAATTACGAGTTGTGGCTTCATAATACAAACTTACTAAATGAATTACTGATTCTAAAATAAAACGATTGAATTTGAAAACTTTTAATAGTTATTTAGGTCTAAAGAATATGTTCTTCTTCTTTTGTGGTTGATAGGGTTATAATCCTGCCACAAAAGCTGAACACTTTTATTTTCTTCTAATTCTGGATTGGTTTCCAGGTATTTTACTCCTTTCTTTCTGAAAAGTTTCCAGATTTCTTTAAAAATAATAGAAGTAACGCCACGTCGCTGGTATTCAGGATGGATTCCTATTAAATAAAAATTAGCTCGATCATTTTTCTTTCCTGCTTTTAAAAAATGCCACCAACCAAATGGAAGTAATTTTCCTTTTGATTTTTGTAAAGCTTTTGAATAAGAAGGCATTGTGATAGCAAATGCAACCAGTTGATTAGAAGCGTCAGCAACACAGACTATATAATCTTTGTCGATAAGTGGAAAATATTTCTCTTTGTACGTTTTTCTTTGCTCATCAGAAATAGGAGTGTAGGTGGAAAGGTGTTTGTAGGTTTCATCCAATAGATCAAACATGGGGTCTACGTACTTTAAAATTTCTTCTTTAGACTTAAAGCTTAAAACTTTAAGGTGGTATTTTTGAGAAATGAGTTCATTGAATTTATGTATTTTCTCAGGTAGAACTTCAGGGAAGATAAGTTCAAATTCAACCCATTCTTTTTCCTTTGTCAGTCCTAATTTTTCGATATGTTTTGGGTAATACTCATAGTTGTAAATACCAATCATTGTTGCCAGTTTGTCAAAACCTAATGTCAGCATTCCTGCTTTGTCGAGGTTTGTAAAACCCATTGGTCCTTCGATTTTGTCAATGTTTTTTTCTTTAGCATAATCAATTGCAGTTTGAATTAATGCTAGAGAGACTTGTTCGTCATCAATAAAATCAATCCATCCAAATCGAACTTTTCTGATGCCTAGCTCTTTTTCTTCTTTATGATTAATTATTACAGCGATTCGCCCAACGATTTTATCATTTTTGTAAGCTAGAAACTGTTTTGCTTCAGAGTATTGTAGTGCAGGATTTTCTTTAGGATTCCAGATGTTAATTTCATCATTGATAAATGATGGAACATAATAGGGATTGTTCTTGTATAAATCCATCGGAAATTTTACAAATTTCTTTAAGTCATTGTGTGTTTTTACTTCTGAAATTGTAACTTTTGACATAGCTTTACAAAGGTAATTATTGAGCAAATATAAATAATATTAATGTAATACTTTGGCATAGTTTTTACATTAATAACCACGAAATATATTAAATTTTATTAGAGATGACGGGTTATTACATTATTATTGGAATTTCAATGTTGGTAAGCTGGTTGGTTTCCTCAAGATTGAAATCTAAGTTTGAATACTATTCTAAAGTACACCTTCGAAACGGACTTTCGGGTAAAGAGGTGGCTGAAAAGATGTTAAGAGATAATGGAATTACTGATGTTCAGGTAATTTCGGTTCCTGGACAATTGACAGATCATTATAATCCGGTAAATAAAACCGTAAATCTTTCAGAAGGAGTTTATATGCAGAGAAATGCAGCAGCAGCGGCGGTAGCAGCGCACGAATGCGGACATGCGGTACAACATGCTGTAGGGTATTCGATGTTGCAATTACGCTCTAAATTAGTCCCTATTGTAAATATCAGTTCTAATTTAATGCAATTTGTATTGATTGCAGGTATTGGTATAATGGCAGCTACAAGAACAATTGAAAATCCGAACGGAAATACGTTGGTTCTAGCAATTGGGGTTATAATGTTTGCGTTTACGACTATTTTTGCCTTTGTAACTCTTCCTGTAGAATATGATGCGAGTAACAGAGCTATGAAATGGTTAAAAGATACAGGAATTGTGACTTCTGAAGAGTTTGTAGGGGTGCAAGATAGTTTAAAATGGGCAGCTAGAACTTATGTAGTTGCAGCTATTGGTTCTCTTGCACAACTTCTTTATTGGGCATCTTTGTTGATGGGAGGAAGAAGAGATTAATCTATAAATTTATATGAAACATATTGCATCTCGGACAATTTGTCTGAGATGTTTTCTTTTTGTGCCAATTTTAACGATGCAGAAAGGATGCAGTTTTCATTTGCGTCAAAATTTAAAACTTTTGCATCAAATTTTGAAAGCAGAGTAAAAATAGTGTTTTGCTGATTAAAGTTGAATTGAATTTCAATTTCAGTTTCAAGTTCTTTTGTAATAATATTAGCTTCGTCTAAAGTTATTTTTGCAGACTCTTTATAAGTTTTCACCAAGCCGGAAACTCCCAGTT
Source organism: Chryseobacterium oryctis (assembly GCF_025971925.1). Lineage (GTDB taxonomy): Bacteria > Bacteroidota > Bacteroidia > Flavobacteriales > Weeksellaceae > Chryseobacterium > Chryseobacterium oryctis. Next base: position 23,092 of record NZ_JAPDHV010000009.1, on the reverse strand, counting down.
TAGTACCTCCATAATATCGAACTACAATTACCAAAACATTGGTGATTTCATTGGCTAGAAGTTGGTTGTAAATTGGTAATCCTGCACTTCCTGAAGGTTCTCCATCATCATTAGCACGATAATTCTCTCCATTTAATCCTATTCTGAATGCATAGCAATGATGGGTTGCTTTCGGGTGTTCTGCTTTTATTTTCTCTAAAGCATCTTTTAATTCGTCTTCATTATTTACAGGATAAGCAAATCCTATAAATTTACTTCCTTTTTCTTTGAGTAAAATATTTTCTATTGGTTTTTCTATGGTTTTATACTCTAACATGCGTCTCCTACAGTTTAAGATGTTGCAAAATTACATTTTATATAAAACAAAAAGAGCGTTGCCGCTCTTGTAAATTAAATATTTCTTAAAAATTAACATGCTAAAGGAAAGCTCCCCTCAACCCAAGGTGGAGGACAACTCATGCTTGAAGGATTTGGGCAACATTGTATTTGTAATTCTGGTGGATAAAAAGTACAACATTGAGGTCTAATTCCTCCAGAAACTTTTTTTAATCTTTCTCTTGAAATTTTTTTTAGATTTTTCATAATGATTTTGATGTTTGGTTGTTTAATTGTATTCCTAAATTAGTAAATTATTTCAAATGTATGTGATAATATTTGAGAATTATGAATTTTTTAACTTGAATAATGAAATATTATTATCTCTAAAATGTTTAGTTTTGTCAACTTTATATTCAAATTTAGGGGCTTTTGTCCCGTTTTCTAGTTTCAGGTTTTCATTTTTGATGACAATTGCCTCGTCCCAAAGATTAGCATTAATGAATTGCTGTAAAGTAAAACCTCCACCTTCGATAATTACCGATTGTATTTGCTCTTTATATAAAGCATTCATCAAGTTTTCTAAGAAATTATCTTTTGTGATTTTAATGAAATGAATATTTTCTTCAGAACTTTCTTTTATAGAATTAAAAACTAAAATTTTAGCTTCAGAGTTGTAAATATTGAAATTGTTTGGAACTTTTAAATCAAAATCAATCAAAATTCTTACAGGATTATTTCCTTTGATATTTCTTACAGTTAAGCTAGGGTTATCATTCAATGTAGTTTGTGTTCCTACTAAAATAGCGTGTTCGTCAGCTCGTAATTGATGAACGTATTGGTTAACCAAAGAATTGGAAATAGAGTAGGGCTTGAAATTTTTATCTAAAAATCCATCTTCAGATTCTGCCCATTTTAATATGATATAAGGTCGTTTCTTTTCGTGATAAGTGAAAAACCTTTTATTCAATTCAATGCATTCTTTTTCCAAAATTTCGGAAATGACTTCAATTCCTGAATCTTGAATTATTTTTTTTCCTTTTCCATTTACTTTATCATGAGAGTCCATTGCTCCGATTACCACTTTTTTGAAACCTAATTCTTTAATTTTTAATGAACAAGGAGGTGTTTTCCCGTAATGAGCGCAAGGTTCAAGTGAAACGTAAATTGTAGATTCGGGAATCAGACTTTTATCTTTGACCGAATTAATGGCATTTATTTCTGCATGATTTTCCCCTGCTCTATGATGGTATCCTTCACCAATTATTTTACCATTATGAACAATTACACTTCCCACCAAAGGATTGGGGTAGGTTTTTCCTAAGGCTTTTTGAGCAATTTCAATGCATCTTTTTATGTAGAATTCGTCTTCCATATTGAATGAAAAAGGCGAAGACAAATTTCTTTGCTCCGCCTTTTTTAGATTTTTTATTATTTATTCTCCGGCAATAATATTGTGAAGATTTTGTTTCAATGTTTCTAGATGAGTTTTCTTTTCATCAATTGAATCAAAGGTATCTTTCAATAAAATATTGTCTCTTGACGGATTTTTGAAGAATGATAAATTGTTTTCCAGTTTTACAATTTCAGACTCTAATTCTGAAATCTGACTTTTAATTTTTCGTGCTTTATCAGTTAACTGATTTTCAGACAATCCATCTTCTTTAAGTTCTAACTCGTTGATTTTGTTTAGTTTCAATTTTTCTCTTAAAGCTTTATTAAATTCTGAGTTGATTGAAATTTTATCTCTAGGAACTTTTCCAATATTATTCCAAGCTGTTTTTATAGCTTCAATTTTTTCAATACTTCCTTCTTCATTAGTAACTGTTTTAAGTTCTTCAAGAAGAGCCTTTTTGTTTTTATAATTTTCTTTCCAGTTATCTGTTGAAGTATTACTTTTCTCTCTGAAATTGTTGAAGAAAGCATTACAAGCATCACGGAATTCATCCCAAATTTTATTGGTCATGCTTTTTGGAACATGTCCAATTTTCTTCCAGTCTTCCTGAAGTTTTTTGAACAACGGAACAGCAATATCCCATTCTTCATTGTTTTGGTTGTCTTTTGCCGTTTGGATGAGTTTTAGTTTTTCCTCCAAGTTGGTTTGCTGAGAACCTTTTAATGATTTGTAATAAGTGTTTTTTGTTGTATTGAAGCCTCTCAATGTAGTTTTGAATTCATTCCAGTTTTGATTGGAAAGTTTTCTAGGTACACTTCCTGTTTTTAAAAACTCAGAGCGTAAATCCTCAACTTTTTTTATTGCATTTTGCCAATAATTGTGGTTAGGATTTTCAGCTGGTTCAGAAAGTTTCTTGATTTCAGCAATAATCTGATTTTTCTTTTCAAGATTTGCATTTTGCTCGGCTTCAATTGCTACAGATAGCTCAGCTTTTCTTTCATGGATTTTATTAGAAATTTCTTTGAATTCTTCCCATGTTTTTTCACGAAACTCTTCTGCAACAGGTTCAGCTTCCTCCTTCCAAAGTTTGTGAAGGTATTGTAATTCGTTCAGTGCCTTCTGAATTACAGGTTCATTTTCAAGTTCTTTTGCACGGGCAATAATGTGTTGTCTTTTTTCAAGATTATGATTGTATTCTTGCTCTAAGAACTCTTTATTTAAATCCAACATTTGATAAAACTGATTCAAATGGTGGAAGTAATTATTATTAAGAATTTTAAACTCAGATTTTGCAACCTGTCCTGCAGTTGACCAGTCTTCTTTTATTTCACGAATAGATTTGAAAAGGTTAGTTCCCGGTTCGGAGTTGGTATAAAGATTTTTTAGTCTTTCAATAATGTTCTGGCGATGCTCAAGATTTTTCTTTTGCTCTTCTTCCTGAGATTTTTGGTAAGCATCATGCTTTTCCTTAAAAATGTTTACTAAAGCAGAGAATTTTGCCTGAGAAGGATGTTCGTAGCTGAAATTTTCAGGAGCATTTCCTCCTTCAACATATTCATGCTTTTTATCCTCTACTTCATCATGAATGTAATGACTTGCTTTTTCTTTTAGTTGATTGAATTTTTTGAAATTTTCACCAGCATTTGGAGTGTTGATGATTTTTTCCATTTCTTTCAGAGCATCAGTCAATGTAATATCAGTGTCAATATGCTCATCATGTTGCTCTGTGTCATCATCTTGAGAGGCTTCATGTTGAGATACATTGTTATCAGATATTTCTTCTTGAGATACTTCGTTAGAAATTTTCTTTTCTTCGTTTTCAGAAAGATTGTTTTCTGTAGTCATAGCAAATCGTTTATGTGAGTGGCATTAATTAATAGCTAAAAAAGCTAAATAAAGCACTAATTTATGTTATTTTTTTTGAAAATTCCAAATTTCCCAGGCTTTTTCTGCTTGTTGTTCAAGCATATAATAACCATTTACAGTTTTCGCACCTTTTTCCGAAGCGTTGATAATAAATTTTGTATAATTCGGGTTGTAAATCAAATCTATTGCTAAATGCTCTTTTGAAAGGCCTTCGAAAGGAAAGTTTATGCAATCTTCAATATTCGGAAAAGTCCCAACAGGGGTACATTGAATAATGATTTTATGATTTTTAACAGTTTGTTGGTCTAGATTTTCAAAATTAATTTCAGAATTTCTTGAAATGGTTTTTGAGGCAATTCCATGTTTGTCTAAAACATATTTTACAGCTTTTGCAGCTCCTCCGTTTCCTAAAATCAGAGCAGAATCTTGTTGTGGTTTTTTATGAAGGAGTAACGTTTTTTCAAAACCGAAAGCATCTGTATTGTATCCTGTTTTCTTTCCATTTTGAATTAAAACACAGTTTACAGCACCTATTTTTTCAGCTTCATCACTTAATTCATCCAAATAATCAATGATTTTCTCTTTATAAGGAATTGTAACATTAAAGCCTAAAAGTTCAGGAGAAGAAAATAGGTTTTCAACTTCCTGAATTTCGCTTAAATCAAAAATGTTGTAAGAGTAATCTTTCAACATTAATTTTTGAAATTTGTTTTCAAAGAATTTTTTCGAAAAAGAATAAGAAATGTTTCTTCCGATTAAGCCTAATTTTTTATTGGAAACCATATATCAAAATTAAAAAAAAGACCGAACATATTCGGTCTTCTTTAATATAAAATATTTGTAAAATTTTATTCTACGATGAATTTAGTAGATGAGTTATCTGTTTTCAAGATATAATTGCCTTTCGCTAAACCTTTTAGATTGATTTTATTTGATGTTTTGAAAGGACTTTCAATTGTTTCAATAAGTTTCCCTGATAGGTCATAAATCTGAGCTTTTGAAATTTTGTTCAGGTTTTCACCTTTTACAAATAATTCGTTGTTTTTTACAGGGTTAGGATATATTGTGAAAATTGATTTTTCTTTGTTTGTTTCTGAGGTTGATAATGGAGTGGTGTAGCAAGTCCAACTTAGATCATCAATAGAAATTCTTTTCCCTGTTTCTGAATTTACAATTTTAATAACAATATTATTAGGGATATTTATATTGCTAATAGTAGTAGTTGTAACTGAAGTATTAAAAGGAATAGTATCAACATTATTTCCATTGATTTGTAAAATCAAATTTCCAGCAGTATCGGAAAATGGTAGTTTTGTAGTAACTGTTAAACTACCAATTCCTCCGGAAATAGTAGAACTTGTAAGATTTCCATTTCGGATATTAATTGCTTTACCATTGATTGTTTGATCAATTCTAGCGTCTGTTGCAGTCCATGTTATATTGTTATTAGACCATGTTCTTGTGTCATAAGCAGGAGTAGTAGGTGATGTAGGAATACTTGAAAAATTTTCAGTGCCACAACTTCCTCCTACAGGTCCATCAAGTGTTGTCTCTACTGCATTGTTACTTTGAGGGGATGAATTTCCTGCAGCATCTTTAGCAATTACATAAAATGTATATTGAGTAAGTGGTGCTAATCCAGTAACTGTAGTTGAAGTTCCTGAAACTGTAGCTTTTAAAATACCATTAGCGTAAATTTCGTAAGAAGTTACAGCAATATTATCTGTAGCAGCAGTCCAACTTAAAGCAATTGAATTTGAAGTAGGGTTATTAGCAATTAAGTTTGTAGCTGCAGTTGGAGCCTCTGTGTCTACAGTTTGAGAACCCCAAATTAAATCAACAAAAGAAGGATTGTCAATAAATGGATTTCTATTTCCTTGGAAAGTATAAGAAGCATTGTTTCTTAATACTTCAGCCTGAGAAACAGGATCTTGATTGTGCCAAGCTAAAAGTTGGTTTAGTTCCCACGTCTGTAACCCTGGGAATGCAGATCCTCCTAACATATCTCCTGAAGTAAAAGTTGAAAGTTTGCTTTCATACCTTGTAACAAAGTAGAAAATCATACGTGCAATATCTCCTTTAAATTCATTAATAGGCTCAAAAACTGTTCCTGTATACCCTAAAGAAGCTGAAGTTCCTAATTTTGAACCGTTTTGTGATGTGTAAGATGCATTTGCAACTAGTCCGAAAGGATAACTGTCTCTATAATTGTTCACTTTTCCATCTGTAGCTCTCACAAAGTGTACGTCAGATTTCATTGGTGTAGCGTCGTTGAATAAGCTTTGAGGTACGATATGCTCTCTATTGTAACAGTCACCTTCATTGCTATAGTTGCCACATTGGTTGGTGCCAAAATTGAAAGTATATGGATCTTGACCATTGGGATTTTCAGAATAGATGTCTAAAATAGTATTGTCGTTTTCATATGTTTTATCACGGTCAGTTGTGCTGTATGCTGTCCATAAACCATTATAGCCATTATCTATATGACCTGCCGTAATAATTTGGCTTAGCTTTGTTTTTAAAGCTGCTCCACTCAAACCTGCGGTGCCATTATAATAGTTTGCAGGAGCTTGTGAAAATACATTGATAAATGTAAATATCAATAAAAAAGGAAGTAAAGTTCGTTTCATTTTATAAAATTGGGCGGTAAAGTTACCAAAAAAATGAAAAAATAGTATATTAATTTTTAATAATATACTCTTTACTGATTTTTGAAAAGAACCAAGAAATTGTGAAACCAAATATTGATGCGGTAAATACTACGATAAAATAATTTTTCCCAATAATTTTTACCGGGAAAGGTAGTGCTTCGTTTGCTCTAAAGAATTCTGTATAAAGCTGGAAGTAACACAGTGCTGTTCCTAAGATAAGTCCTGTGATTATTCCTGAAATTACAATGAGTACACCTGTGTAAAAATAGGTTCTTCTTAAGTGGTTTAAAGGGAAACCTAATGAAATTAATGATTTTGCCTGTTCTTTTTTATCGAGTTGCAGGATGATAATTGCACCCGCCAAATTAAACGTGGTAATGAAAATCACCAAAGCGAAAATCAAATAAATAAATAGTTTTTCGGTATTAATCATTTTCCAGAAAGCAGCATTTTCTTCTTCTTTAGTTTTAATTTCTATGTTTTTACCTAGAGAAGAAAGTAAACTTTCTTTTACAGAATCTGTATTTTCAGGATTTTTTAATTTAATAACAATTTGATAAGCTGATTTTTTGGGAAGATTAAGTAATTCCTCAGCTAATTCGATAGGGGAGATAATGTAATTATCTAATTGGTCATTTCCAGGAAAAACTCCAGTAACAAGAATATCTTTTTTGTTGTAAATGTCTTCTTCTTTGTTGATAATTCCTGTTCCGGGTTTAGGCATGAAAACAGTTGCGTAGTCACTTGAAGATGCTACAGGAATTGATAATCTGTTGTCTAAAGAATTTTCCATCAAGACTTCATTTGAATAGGTGAAGTTAGGATAGGTTCCATAGAAAACATTTTTATCAATAGGATTAACTTTCGTATAGGCAGAGTCAACCCCTCTCAAGAAAGCAATATCGCCTTTGCCGTTATAATTGATATAAATTTTTTCTTCTATAACTCTTGAAAAGTTATTTATTTCTTTATTGTTTTTTAAAATAGAAGAAATTTTTTCTAAATCTTTAATTGTCTTTCCTGAAGTGCTTTTGATTGTTAAATCAGCATGAAGATTTGAAATTAAGTCTTTGTTTAAATCTTCAAGCCCCGAAAAAACGGAAATAATTACAAACATTGCAGCTACTGCTACAGTCATAGCGCCAACAGCCAACCACGTAATAAACGTAACGGCAGTGCTCCCTTTTTTTGCTAAAAGGTATCTGGATGCTATATAAAATGCAATGTTCTTCAAAATTTTTATAAAACAGGATTGTCACCTTCTCCTCTCAGCTCTCTTTCTAGTTTTTCAACATCATCAAGAGTTGTGTCTAGATAAAAGTTAAGATTAGGAATTACACGAACTTGTTTTGCCATTTTCTGACCAATGAAATTTCTGTATTGAGATTTGTTTTCTTCAATTTCTTTCATGATTGCAGCTCTAAATTCCTGTGGAAATATGCTTAAGTAAATTTTAGCAATGCCTAAATCCGCTGTTACTTTTACATCAGAAACGGTTACTAGAATACTTTTGTTGCTTTCCGATGCTTGTTTGCGGAATAGTTCTGCAAAATCTTCCTGTATAATTTGTGCTACTTTTCTTTGTCTGTTACTTTCCATAAGTTGTGCAAATTTAGTACTTTTGTTTGAATTGATACTTTGAAAATTGTTGTATGTATCAAATTTACGACTTAATTTATTTTAAATATTTATGAAATTAGAACATATTGGTATTGCGGTAAAATCTTTAGGTGTTTCGGACGAACTTTTTGCAAAACTGTTGGGAAAAGAATCTTATAAAAAAGAAATTGTGGAAAGAGAGGGGGTTGTTACTTCGTTTTATTCAACAGGAGAGAGTAAAATTGAACTTCTAGAAGCAAATAAAGAAGAAAGTCCGATTTCAAAATTTATTGATAAAAAGGGAGAGGGTATTCATCATTTAGCATTTGGAGTAGAAAATATTATTGAAGAAGTAAAAAGATTAAAAAAAGAAGGATTTCAATTTATTTCTGAAGAACCGAAAGAAGGTGCTGATAATAAATTAGTTGTGTTCTTACATCCTAAATCTACTAATGGAGTGTTGGTAGAACTTTGTCAAGAAAAATCATAAAAAGTTTTGTAGTGAAAGAAATTTTGCTATTTTTGCAGTCACAAAATTCAACCAAATTTTGAGGTCCTATAGCTCAGTTGGTTAGAGCACCTGACTCATAATCAGGTGGTCCCTGGTTCGAGCCCAGGTGGGACCACCCAACTGACAAAGTCGCCATTTCGGCGACTTTGTTGTTTTTAACTATTTGATAATCAAAGATGTATCCGCTTACAAACGGGTTCGAGAAGTTCATAATTAAATTATGGAATTTTTGGGGCAATTCTCGAACCGCTTTGGTTTTTTACAATGTATTGATATTCAAATGATAGATTCGACTGTAGTTTTTTCCACTTATTTTAAGACTAATTTCTGGATTCAAAGGGGATAATAATGAATTTTAATTTGAAAAGTGTAATAATGTTTGTATTGAAAATAATTATTTTATTATTCAAATCAAATTGTATATAAGTGAAACCGACTGTTGATGTGCAAACTTCTAAGATCGTTTCAGAATCAACGTGAGCTCGACTGCATTGAATATTATGAGAAGCGACCAAATGTTGCCTTTGCAGAAAATTTCAAAGCTCTCTTTTAAAAACTTCGCAAAGTCGAACTCATGTTAGATTACTCAAAAATAAAGAAACAAAAATTTAAAATTGTTTATGATAGAATGACTTTAGTTTTAGCCTTGTTCTTTTCTCCTTTTGGAAAAATAAAAACAAAAGAATTATATGTGCTGTTAAAAAAATGATAATTTGCTTTTAATTCTTCTCCGTTTAATGTAACTAAAGATATGCTCCCATTATCATTAAACCTTTTTTTGAATTTATAATCCTGAACAAAAGCCCATTTAAACCCAAATTTTTCAGGGAGATTAAGCTCTCCAAGTTCTTGTAAAAACAAAGGGGAGTAAAACAAATCTCGTGTGGTTAGTATATTAGTATGTCCGTTTTCATTTATAGGATGATTTAAAACAAGTAACGCACATTTGTTTTTTGACTTCAAAACATAATTCCTTAATGTAGCATGAACAGAAGCCCCAAATTTCTTGCTTAAAGCCATGACAGAAGACAATCCCAATTTTAATTTTTCTGCCTCTTGAATAAATCTATCATGTTGAAAGAGGGTTATTGAAGCAAAATAATTTGCTTCTTGTTCAAATTGCTCTTCAATTTCAGGGGATAGTGTATCATCATTATCCAAGCACAACATCATTTCATTTTGCCACCCTAAAACACCATGCCCAATTTCATGGAGCTGAACAAAATTCTTCTTTCCTAAATTTTTATCTAAACCTATATCAATGTAGATTGTTTTTTCTCTCCTATCAAACATTCCTTTAACTTTAGAAATACCGGATTGTAGTATCTTTATAGAACTATCTTTAAACTTCTCGAAAAAAGAATGTTCAATATTTAGTAAGTCTATTTTGTTATCTGCAACAAAATCTGAATAATTGAGAATTGAATCAACAGGTGTAGGAAATATGTCCAAAGATTTACTGCTTTTCAACAATTCATAAGATATTTTTTCAATATCCTTCTTTGTAACTTCATCAATCATGTTTTCTTTTGAGTTTTAAGAAATTCCAAGTATTTTAAAACATGGTCTCTTTCTTCTACGGTTAAATCCTCCGACCTAAAGGCAACTTGTTGCGCAAAACTGAAATTTACTTCTTCCTCTTTCGCCTTTTCTCTATCAATCAAATTTGCTTTTGCCAATAAGTCTTTTAATGAAACCCTATACATAGAAGATAATTTCGATAAAATGTTTACAGAAGGGCTTTTAATTTTATCATTTTCTAATTGACTTAAATAAGCATTAGAAATTCCTGTTTCACTTTGAACGTCAATTAAAGTAAATCCCAATGACTTTCTTGACTCCTTTAATGTTGTACCTAAAGTATCCATAATAAATGAAATATTTCCGTAAAAATAAGTAAAAAACACATGCCGAACAAGAATAAAATTAAAAATATCAAATTTGAATCAAGATTTATTCTTGATATATTTAGATTTTTTATATCTTTGTAAAACAAAAGTAAAAATATTATGGCAAAAAATGGAATTTCAGGCGACAACAGACGTATTGGAGCAGTAAAAAACAGAACACAAGTATTAAACACTAAAACAAATCTTTATGTAAAAAGAGATAAGGGAACAGGGCAATTCATTGATGTTAAAATAACAGGTGGAAAATATAAAGGAATAACAAAGGAAAAGTAGGATGAGTACGAGAAATAATATAATATTATACACAGGTGTTTTAATAGTTAGTTTGGTTTTTTTGATTTTCAGATATATTATTCTTGAAAATCCGAATGATTTTATCAAAGATTTCGCTTCTACATTTGCTTGGGGAGGAATTACATTTAGTATAGGGGGATTTTGGCAATTATTCAGCACTTATGGTTGGGAAGCCATTAAGTGTAAAATTCTTTATCCTAATAGTAAAGTTTATGTTTCATTAAGCTACTTATTGCAGATAAAACTTGATGGCGAAGAAAAATATTTATTGGTAAAAGGAAGCAAAGTTAATCAGTATCAACCTGTTGGTGGTGTTTATAGGGTGTTTAATGATAAAAATATAAAAACTGATTGGGAAGCTGAAATAAAAGCAGATAGGGATAATCCAAAAGATTTAAGATTTTTCACAAAGGCAAAATATATTCCTGATATTATTAAATGGTTTAAATCGGGAAAAAACAGAGAGTTTGGCGTTTGGCGAGAATTTCAAGAGGAATTAATCGAAACACGAATATTAAATGGCGAAAAATTTAAACATATTGATGTTGATTATTTGAGAACTGAAGACAAAATGATGGAAAAAGAAAATAGATTCAACGATGAAAAATATCACACAATTTTATATGATATTTTTAAGGTTAATCTTTCAAGTGAACAAGAGCAGGAAATCAGAAACCTATATAATGAAAGCAAGTTTACCAACAAATATGGCTTTGTTACAGCAGACGAAATAAGAAAAGAGTGTTTCAACGATTCACATACAAAAATTGGAAAACACGGAAAACGAATATTAGATTACAAATAAAAAAGAGATGAAAAATTTTTATGACGATTTTCAATTACAGCGAGAAGATATACTTGCAAGAGTTGCTCAAAAATTAGAATTAGACCCAACAAGAAGGGAGAAAATGGAACAGTCTTACAGAGCTGTAAGTGATTGGCTCGACAAAGACGAAGGATTTTTTAAAGGTAAAAACATTGATATATATGCACATGGCTCTGTGAGAATATATACTACCGTTAAACCATTAAACGATGATGATTTTGACCTTGACATAGTTTTGCACCTCAATCATCTTTATTCAAGCTTTACTCCCCAACAAATTTATAATGAATTAATACGGAGACTCAAAGAGAATGAAAACTATTCTCGAATGCTTGAACAGAAAAATAGATGTGCGAGATTAAATTATGCCGGAAATTTCCACATGGATATTTTGCCAGGATGTATTATTACAATTATTAACCCAAACAAACTCCATGTTCCTGATAAAAAACTTTCTAATTGGACTCCTACAAATCCCAAAGATTATTCAGAATGGTTTTTGGAAAGAGCAAATTCTGTTGTAGCTCCTATATTGGAGGGATATTTTAGAAAAGCATTTTCAGAAGGCATAATGCTAAAGGCAGAAACCGAAGATTTACCAAATGAAAGTTTTTACACAAAAAAGCCTTTGCAAAGGGCGGTACAGTTAATAAAACGACAAAGAGATATTTATTTTGAAAATATGTCCGAGTATAGAACATCAAGTATAATTTTGACAACTTTAGCAGCTCAATTATATTCTGGGGAAGATACTATTTATGAAACAATAGATAATATTCTAAATAAAATCATTCTAAACCTGAATGGGCAAAAAAGAATAAAAGTTTTAAATCCAATTATGCCGGAAGAGGATTTTTCTGAAAAATGGGATACAGAACCTATATTATATGAGTATTTCAAAAAATTCATTACAGATTTTTATAAACATTGGCAGACCCTAAAACAGGATTTATCAAAAAGTGCAGACACCTATGATTTGTTATTTGGTGCAAAAGAATCCATTTATAAAGATGTGTTGATAAAACAAACCCGACTTTTTAGTAAAATCTCTGATGATAAACTCATCAAAACAAGTGGCATTATTTTAGGCGGGAATGCTTTAACTGATAGATATGGAAATATAAACACTGAAAGAGGTATTCAAAATGAACGCCATAGAGACTTTGGAGATATTTAGATTAAAATCTGTGTTAAAAATGCCTTATACATTTCTGTGTATTGAAAAAGTTTTGGCAGAAAATTATTTTAAATGGTTAAGATTAAAAATAATCAAACACAAAGAAAATTATTATCTAATTGGTAAGGGAAAATTGCAACCCGTAGGATGTGAAAATTCATATGAAATTCAAGTAAAATTCTCTCCTTTCTTGGAGGGAATTAGATTTGAAAACATTAAAATAATAAATCCAAAAATTGAATTTCATCCTAAAATTCACATGTATCATAATACATCTTTATGCCTATATTATCCAAAAGACCATTTTGGACATGTACCTCTTTTTAGGTCTTTACAATGGACTTCTGAATGGTTGGTTAAGTACGAATTTTTCAAGCGATTTGGAGTTTGGATAGGAAATGAAGTAAAACATTAATTTTTTTTCGATGAACACATTTGATGAAGAGTTTAAAAACTTTATACAAAATTTTACATTAGAAAAATTGTATTTGAAAAATACATATTCTTCTCAAAGCCAAAAAAGAGATAAATGCCTTTTTATCCCTTTAATCTTTATGATTGCAGGTATATTGATGCCCCTCTTTGATACGTTCAAAATATTTGGAATAACATTGGCTTCTTTAAGTTGTTTAGCAATGTTTTTGTACATATACAGAGAGCGAGTTGTAAAAGCAAGAAATGAATTAAAAGGTAATGGTCTTCCTGTTTCTAAAAATTTTTATGAGTGGAAAACAGAAGAACTTAAAAATTCAAGAATTAAATATTTATATCAAGAATATGAAAATATTGATTCAAATATTATTCAGAAAAGAATTGAAATTTCCGAAGAACAGGTAAAAATTCTTGATAAAGATATTTTTAGTGATTTTGAAAAGGTTACCGAATTTTTTGGAAAAAATTATATTCTATTAATTATAGGGGTGTTTGTAGGTTTATTCAATAAATCAGAATATTCTGAAAGCAACTTTAATATTCTTCTGAGGTTTATTGCATTTATATTAGGGTTTTCATACTTCATTACTTTATCTTGGAAATGTTTTATTAAAAAAAATTTGATGGCATCTTATAATTTCAAAAAAGAGCAATATTTGGATTATATTTTTGTAATGAAAAATATATTGATGATGAGAATATAATTTTTTATTCGACAAAAATTCCTTCAACTTTCGACACATTTACTACCCTCAAAAACCTCAACTTTCTTTCCCTAAAAAGAATCATTTCAATAGTATCTTCAAGATTGGGGGTAGAAAAATAATGTCCGTGAAAAATTAGCTTTTCGCAGAATAAAGTCTGAATAATCTTCTTTTTAATCTCGGCAGAACCGGACTTATAAACAGTATCAACGCCTCTCAGAAAACCAATGCCTTCATTCAGATGTTTTTCAAAGAAGCGTTCTTTATGTTGAGCTTCTTGCAGTTCCATTTTGATTTCAGCAAGACGGTTGTCAATTCGCTGCTTCATGGAATTAAAAGCAGAAGCATCAATTTTTTGTTCAAAAAAAGAATCTTCCGCCATTTCGAGACGTTTGTAGAGATTATCCTTCTCCCGGTGAAGAGAACCCAAAACGGTTTTTTTGTCTTCCTGCCTTTCAGAAAACCTTTCGGCAAGAATGGATTTGTACACCGATTTTTGCTCCTCTTCGATGCTCATTTCAGATAATAACTCTTCAAATAAAGCATTTACTTCTCGTGCTTTGAATCTTGTTGAACAATATCGGGTACAATGATAATAGAAAAAAGTATTGATACCACCTCGTCCTTTGCTTCCCGAACCTGTTAAAGTTTTTCCACAAACAGGACACATAAGAAATCCACGAAGGGGTAGGGCTTCATCAATTTCAGTTAACGTACGAAATTGAGGTTTGTATTTTCCTTTAAGTATCAATTGAACACGTTCAAAAGTTTCTGAATCTACTAAAGCAGGATGAAGCCCCTCCACAAGCATAGCTTCCTCTTTTTTATAAGGTTTCAATTGAATTTTTCCCATATAAGTAGGATTCTTTAGGAGTGCCAGAAAACCATTTCTAGAAATTTTCAGTCCTTTTTTGTAGTATTTTTGTCGGACTTCCTCAGCAGAATAAATACCTTGAGCATAATCTCTAAAAGCATTTTCTATAAGTGGTGCTAGAATTGGATCAGGAGTAAGTGTCGATTTTCCTTCAGTATTTCTAGTATTTTGATAACCTCTTGGGGCAGTAGCAGGAAAACACCCTTCCTTCATTAATTTACGCATACCCTCTGTCACCCGAATACTTATCTTGTCATTTTCCACCTCTGGGATTACCAAATATACAGCAAGCATTACTTTAGAGTCTGGTTGAGTAAGATCGAGAGGCTGATCAATACTATTTACTTCAATATTCATTTCACGAAATCTTCGAATCATGGTATAACTCGCCTCAATATTTCTTGAGAACCGATCCCACTTGGTAAATAGAAGAGCGTCTACTTTCTTTTGATTGGATTGAACGTACCGTAACAATTTCTGAAACTCAGGGCGAGATGAAAAATTTTTGGCAGAATAATCGTCCTGAAAATGTTGTAGAATTCTATACCCTTTTTGATGACAATAATTCTCCAACTGTTCTTTTTGCAGTCGGAGCGAAAATCCTTTTTCGGCCTGCTCGTCCGTGGAAACTCTGGTGTAGATAACAACATTTTTCATCAGTTCATTTTTTATTTTTTGGAAGCTGAATTTTGTTTGTAAAGAAGAAACTCAATTTCCGCCAACTGTTTCAATTTTATCCGAATTTCCCGCATCATTTTCTCTGAAAAAACGGGTTGTTTTTTCGCTTCATTTCGGGCTTTATTTCGGGGTGTATATTTCATGAAACTTAACACTTAAATGGTTCATTAAAAAGTACTTTTTCAAATTTTAAGAGAACTTTAGCTCTTTGAAAAAGGGAACACGAGTATGGCAGAAATAGTTAAAAAAAACTGCCTGTCCGGCTACGGACTGCAGGATTGCAATATGACGGTCAGCACTTCGTTGCTTCCCCTCATATTGCCCTCCTGTTGGGGGAATTCCCCCAAGCCCCCTTCGGGTTTATTGTCAATTTTCCGTCTGATTTTGGGAGTTGTTATTTTACCCTTTTCGTTCTTTTTCCTGGCTTTTTTCTCTGATATTTTGAAGCCATTCCAGACGCTGGTTTTGGGTTGGATTTTGCTCCAATGACTGTAACAATTCGGTAGTGTATCCGAGGCGTGAAAACCTAAATTTTCGGTTGCCTTCGATACCTACAATTTTCCCGTTTCGGGAATAGAGTTTTATATTTTTTGATTCTAATTTTTGATAAAAATCTTTTTCTGAGGTTGCAGTTGTAAAAACTTCTTCAATCACTTTTAGGATTTTCTGTTTTTCCGGAATTTCTCCTTGGACCTCCATTATTATTTCGGAATCCTTTTTCTGTTCCTTCTTGGGAATAAATGATTTTTCGTGCTTAATCTTAGATAACATCAATTCGGGAAATGTTTTCTGCTGATATTTTTCCATCTCCAACTTCACTTTATTTTGAAAATCTTCTTTGGACATTCGGATGGAATTTCCAGTCTTATACTCAATACCACTAAAAATAATGTGTATATGCGTATGGTCTTTCTCATTTCTGTGAATCGTAGCTACAGCAATGGATTTTGGAGCACGAAGTGAAAGATATTTGAGTGTAATCTGATGCAGTTTGTCGTTGGTGAGTCGCTCTGCATCTCTTGGGTGAAATGAGAGTATATCCATATACAGCACTACGGAATTTTTGCGTTTGACGATTCTAAATGCTTCATTGGACAGGAATTGACTGCTTAATTCTTCTACAGAAAGGTTTTTACCTTTGATGAATTTGGAGAGTTCAAATCCGTTGTTTCTCTCAGTTTCCCGAAAGATATAATTAAGAACCGTTGTAAAACTTCGGGTGGTTTTATAGGATTTACTTTTGATAATCATTTTCTTAGATATTAGAGGCTAGATTTTAGAAATTAGGTTTTAAACTACAGATATATTGCTACATTTTTTCCAGTAGATGTTGTAGTTGCTGAATATATAATTCGAGTTTTATAATTTGACCTTTGTCGACAAAACGTCTTTGGTAGATTAGACTTTCGAGGTAATCAATGAGAGTAAAAAGCTGCTGTTCTATTTGGGTAAGGTCTTTTTTCTGATTATTCTGCGGATTAAGCGTAGCCAGATTATTATCAAGATGAACCACTACCAATTTTTTGATATAATCGCTTACCGATTGTTGATATTCTAATTTTCTACTTAGCAACTGCATTTTGTCTTTGTTAAGAGCAATCGTGACTTCTTTATGCTTTTTTCTTTGCAATTGTTTGAGCCGTTTGTTATAACTCCGCCAGTACGATTTCTTTGCCTGAATAATCTCTTCTGTATCAGGTTTTTTGTTTCTGAAAAGATCATCCAGGTAATCGTGCAAAGTTGTATATGTCCACGGCTCGGGCTGCATAATATTTTTACAATTCCTGTTCAATATCTTTATTTTTGGAAACTCTTTTATTTTTTTCCAATTCCTTATAGCATTCGGAAACGAACTTTTCAGCATCAGGAAGTTTTTCGAGAGAAAACGTTTTTAGAATTTTAATGGGATAGAGCCTTTGATGTACTTTGTGCAGATTGTAAAACCGGTCTTTGGAGGTGAGCCGGGATTCATTAAACCCTCTGTAGACTTCCAGTGTGTTATTGTCCAAGTCTACAATGTAGGCCCATTCACAGAATAAGCTGTCCGCTGCAAAACCTTCAGCATCTACGAGTACGATTTCATCCTCTTTTTGATACTCCAGCAGTTTTTCCAGAATCGCTCCACCAATATTTCGTGAATCCAGAGGATATTTCTTGTCATACAGCTCAGTCTGATCCATATTTACCCAGCCTTCTTTGGCACCGATAGATTTTGAGAATTCAGATTTTTCTTTAATGTCTTGCTCATTCTCGAAGCGTATTTTCGGAATTATTTCTTTGAGTTTTTCTATATTTTCTTTCTCCTGCAAAAAATAGAGAATAGTAAGACCCTGACCTTCGGGAAAGCCATCCCATTGTCCATACTGTGAAATTTTGGTTTCATTGTTTTGAATAACCATTGTAAGATTTCGTGTTCCCATATTGTTTTAGTTTAGATTAATGTTCCAGATTATTACTCTGTTCGTGTTCTTTGATGAGTTCTTTGAAGCGGATTTCTTTGAAAAATCGGTCGCGTTCAACGTGTAGTCCAAAAGGAAGTTGTAGACTTTCAAGTTCCTGAATGGAAAATGATCCCCATTCATCAAATGCTAATCCTGTAACATATCCAAAGCAGATTTGATTCTCAACATCTAGTTCTGTGGCATACCAAGTCGCAGAATGTGAAGGAGCAAAAAACTTAGCAATAATTAAAGGATTTGAGCTTTGTGACTGATCACCAACCTCAGCAAATCGTTTTTCCAGTTCTTTTGTAATTAGTTTCATTGTGATTGTATTTAGGTTATTAAAAATTATCGTTCGTGTTCTGCATCAATATTTTGGTGCTTATCTTTTGATGTTTCCAACAATTTTTCTTTTTTGAATTCCAAAAATTTTTTTTCAAATACAAACCAGCTGAAGCAGATTTCTCCTAACTGTTTTTTTGAAACGCCTAATTTTTGGTACCCTTTACTCCACAGAAGATGTGCTACCTCATCCTTTGTCATGGATATAGCTTCTGTTTTTATTTTATCCCAGATGTAAGGGAAGGAAAGCAGTAATGAACTCTTATTGCAGTGCGAGGAGAATGAGTCCAATTTTTCCATTAATATTTCGCACTGCTTTTCAGAATATTCAAGCCGTAATCTTCTCTTAAAATCCTGATTTGTATCCGATGTCAGATAATCCAGCAGGATTATTTTTACTTCATGTTGTTCGCTTTGCATTTTGTAGTCGTATTATCGGTAAGGTGTCAAATCGATATAGCTGACGGTAAAGTTTTCTACATACTGAGGATTTTGTGAACGTAGATTTAATTTTCTGACGAGTTCAGGTTGTTTGTAAACTGTTGTAACATGAACTTTTAGGGGCTTCTGTCCTGAAGGCAGAGTCAATAATTCATTAGACATCTCTCGGATTTCGGAACTGGTCATTAATGGTCTTTGCTTCGTATATCCGCTTTCTACATATTCGTAATTTCCGAGTATTTTTTCAAGATTTGCAGCCTCATCTCCAAGTCCTCCGTAGTAGCATTTTACGTTACAGTTGTTAAGAATATTTTTAGAATTCTCACCATACTTACTTAACAATGCTTCGGATTGCAGAATAATTTGTTGTGGAATTTTAAACTTACGAGCATTGGAAATAAAGGTAGAATAATCACCAATAGCTCCCATAGTGTCGAATTCATCGAGAATACAGAAAATATCACGTTCTTGTTCTGGTGGTAGATAGGAAAAGGCAAATTTGTAGATTGAGAAATTGTGGATAGAAATTCCAACACCCATAAACCTCTTCGAAGCTCTATTGTCAAAAGACGGCCTTATGTAGAAAAAGGCGACCAGAATATGAAATTTGCCGATGCCAAATACAGGAAACTCTTAACGTATAATGCGTTTTTCAGCACGTATATTTTGTACGATGATATTGTTGCACCCACACTCACATCGTGAGGAACAACAGCCTATTATGATGAAGTCCGCAACCTTAATAATCTGGAATATATTCGTATGAGCAGTTTTCCTACAGATTTTGATTTTTGCGGAGTGGATGTTCGTTATGTCTGTTGAATGAATGTGCCACCACTTATGACGGTAGGAATAGCCGAAGAAATTAAACGTCAATGGTTCTCTGGTTAGCACCAAGTAGTTAGAATCAAGAAATATGACAAGAGAAATAAGAAAAAAGAGAAAAAACAAGATTAAAAATTAAATGCAAAAAACTATCAAACGAAAACTATCAAGTGACAACCAATTTATCATCTAAAACAAAAGTAAAATGAATATGGAAGAAGAGGTGAAAAAAGTCAGGAAGATTCTGTGAAAGGAATTTGATGAGATTATTCCTGAGGAAACAGTAAAACTGATGATTAATTCCTTTAAACTTATGGCTAAAATAATCATCAGAGACTTTGAAAAAGGGAGCGAATAAATTTCTCTCTTTTTACTGTTGATTTTGCAATAAAAAATAGGTGCAATTCTTCCGAACCACTTTATTTTATTATGCTTTCAGAAGATGACCAAAACAAAAAAAATAAAAAAAAAACAATTGCTCAGGCTATTTTGTAATGCCAAAGACCGATGAGGAAAGATTTTGAACCAACAGACTTAATGCTGTTATTTATGTAAGAGTATCCAGCGAAGGACAGGTTACCCACTGAAACGGATTAGAATCGCAGGAAACAGCTTGCAGGGAACGGTGCGAAAAACAACCCTGACTTGAAATTGAGGTCGTAAAGGTTTTCAGAGAAGAATGAGTGAGTGGTAAACTCATGGACCGTAAAGCGATGAACGAAGCCATCAGATATTTGGAAAAAGAAAATAAGAAGTTTACCAAAATTCACTACTTTGTTGTGACCGATGCCGACCGTATTGCAAGACCAGACGATATTGCGGAAGCCTTTACTTTAGAACAAAACATTGAGTGTCTTTGAGTTAAAATTATTACGGTGAACAACAAAAGAGATACAGAAACCGATGAATGAAAATTCCTTCAGACGATTCAATATGCCATTGCCTGACTGGAGCGTAGAAAAATCTTAAGAAGAACCATGAACGGAAGACTCAATAGTCTAAAAAAAGGAAGGCGACCTTTCACCTATCCGCCATTAGGATATATTAGAAACAGATCGGGAAATTGAGACTACGTTGATGACATAGATACCGTAAAATGACCCATCATAAAAGAAGGACTGGAACTCTATGCCTATAATCCGTTATTCAGCAAATCACAACTGCATAAATTTCGGGTGGAAAAATGACTTCAAACCAACCAAAGTAAAGACAATTTGTATATCTCTTATATAGAAAAGACATTCATAGACTATAAACTATATTTTTATGCCGGATTTATTTACTATCCTGAACGAGGTATTGACACACCTATTCTATGAAATCAGCAGGCATTGATTTCATTGGATACTGTAGAAAAGATAATGGAAAAGGAAACCCGTAAAAAAACAAGAGCCAATTCTCCCAATTTAGATAAAAACTTAGAACTTCATCCGCTCAAAGGTATGATTACCTGTGAAGGTTGCAAAAGGAAAGTCGGATGTTATGCCAGTAGAGGAAACGGTGGAGTGTATTACTACTATACCTGTGGAAATGGATATTGTGAGGGTAGGATCAACATCCGCAAAGAAGTAATGGAAAGTGAATTCGAGCAGTATATTGAAAAAATGAAACTGCCGAAGGAAGTATTTGATACATTCAAATCATATATCCTGAAAGAACGGGCTGAAAAGGAAAAAAGAGAAGCTAACAACATTCCGCAGATGCAGTGACAGCTCTTATCTATCAAAGCCAAAATGGATAAAATTGAACATAAGATTCTATCCGTATCCAATGAGAATCTCATTAAGAAACTCGAAATAGAATGGGCTACTCTTGAAACCTTGAAAGAGGATGTAGAGAAAAAGATGAACCGTGAAAGAAATGACAAGGAAAACTTAGAGTGCATCTTGTCGCAAACGGAATATCTATTTACAGATCCTGTGGGAATGCGGAAAAAAAGCAATTACGAGATAAGGCAGTTATTGTTTATGGTTCGGTTTGGCGGAATTTTTTATTATAAAAAAACAATGACTTCGAACCAACGAAACCACAGGTCTGCATTATGTTTTCTCACCGAAGTGAGGTAATAAGTTCCTATTGATGGCACAAGGGGGTACACTAACACACCAATTCTTATCACAAAAGGAAGTTGAAACCTTCATTGATATACTTATTATGCAAAGCAAATATATCAATGCGATACACAAGGTCAGCAAAATATATGGGTTAAAACGGGAGATATAAAACAATTCGAGGTAGGAAAAAATAGACGGAAAATCTTCTAAAATTTCGTATATAAATTATTGAAATTACAGCAAGATTTACCGTTCCAAGTCCAAATCTTCACTAATGTCTTTAGCTGTTTTTTCCAAAATACGCCAACTCCTCTCTGTATCTGAAAGCGGTTTATCTGAATTATCCAACTGCATCTGATCGATTTCTTTAGAATAATCTCTCAGGATTTACTGAATTTCTTCCTCCTCCAAATCCTCATAACGATACAGCGTTTCGATTCCGAAATTTTTCACCTTTGAAAAGAAATCCAATGGATTGTCATACGTCAGAATTTCTTTCGTTAAAAATCTTTTAAGACTATCTTCAGATTGATTGGCGATCAGCTGTAGTTTTTCTAATGCTTTTTTTCGTTCATAATGTGATGGTTGTAAACAAATATACCCATAAAAACCATTCTTTGAAAATAGTTCTTCAATAAAAGACGAAGTGCAAAAATTCCCTTGCTTTTTTTCGATTTGTAGATATAGTACTGCTCTAACCTAAAAAAAGAAAAGTTATGAGTAACACAAAATTTCATTTCGTAAAGTACGAATTCGAACGGTCAATGCAGACAATGATCAGGAAGCATCCCAATTGATTAACAATCCGTTTGCCCCTAAAGAAAGTAAAATCCTTGGTATCGTTTCCAGGAAAGTCGGAACTCCGGTTTTCCCGAATCTTGAACATCAGGAACTCATCGACAGGATTGCACATTTGGAAACGGCAATCATTTGGAAAGTAGAACATTTCGAGCAGGAAGCAAAGGAGCTGGAACAACAATCGAGTAAGGAACTTTATGACAGAACAAGGTTTGAAAAAGCATTGTACGAAATGATGAAAAACCACAATCGTGACAAAGGGAGCTCTTGGAACACGGTTAAGCATTATCTTACTGAATTCTGTAAGAAAGATTAAAAACGGACTCCGATTGGGGTTTCAATCGGAGCTTTTTTCGAAAAAATAAACAACTCAGCTCAAATCAGGAACAAATTCAACATAAAATCATCAGTTTTTATAGATGTTTTGTAGATTTTTATCTACAAACGCAAATAAATTGCGAAATTTTCATTTTGCGAATAATTAAATCATAGTGTTTTATTAATGTTAATAATAATTATTATTTTTTATTTATGTTGAAATTTTGTTTTTCATTTGGTTTTATGTTTTAAAAATGTTTTTTATAATAAATTGATTTTCTGAGTGTTGGTTTGATGAGTTAGGGCTACAAACGTTTGTGGGGTAAAAAAATATTTTTACATTTATCCCATAAATATTTCTACACAATAGTGATTTGTAAGAACTATTTTAAAGATTAGAATATATTCCCTAGTTGGTTATTTTTAAAACAAAATATATTTATAACAAATTATAACAGACAAAAGGATATATTTTCCATATTGGAATTATTGAATATTAAACCTTAAAATATATTTTTATGTCCTTTAAAGCAAAATTCAAAGTTGCGGGGAAAGAGCGCAACATCATTGCTGTAGATTTCGGAATGCTACAGGAGACCGACCCAACAGGAAGACCATCTTCTATCGTAAGAGGGGG
>NZ_JAPDHV010000008.1 GCF_025971925.1 Chryseobacterium oryctis | reverse complement strand
ATAGAAATCCAAAATTTACAGCAAATCAGAAACAGCAGAATCAATCTCTGGCTAAAACAATATAATTTAAGAGAAGTACAATACAAAGCAGGATTTAAATGTATTCGAAGTCTCGAATATTTTAATCAATCAGAACTCGAAAACCTGAAACAGGAAATTGAAAAATACATGAAGTGATTTAAACAGAATAATTATAGTATTTATTTTATTTATAACTTTGAAAATAAGAAATATGCATACAATGGAATCAACAATAGATATCAGAAAAAGAATTCATGAATTTATCGACCATGCCGATGAAAGGATTTTAAGAATTATCAATGCTATTATCACAACAGAAGAAGCCCAAGAAGAAGGATTAAGTGCGGAGCATAAAGAAATTTTAGACGAGCGTTTAAAAGAACACAAAGAAAATCCAGCTTCAGGAAAATCATGGAGAGAACTAAAACAAGACCTGAAAAAAGAATATGGAATATAATCTAATTGTAAAGCCAAAAGCTCAGCAAGATATTAGAAAATCCATTGAATGGTACAGGGAACAAAGTGGAAGTTTATCCGAAAAGTTTTTGGAGAAAATAGATGAAAGTCTAGAAAAAATATCAAAAAATCCTGAACATTATCAGAAAAGATATAACGAAATCAGAATCGCTTTTACAAAAAAGTTCCCTTACGGAATTTATTATACAGTCGAAGAAAAAACGATTTATATTCATGCAATTTTACATACAAAACAAAATCCCCAAACAGCAGAAAAACGTATAAAATAAAATCTACCAACTGCTTTTTGAATTAAACAATATCACTCTCAACTTCTCGAAAAGCACTTTCCCTAACTGGAAACCGAACTTTAAACGCCACAGCAAATTACATAATCGAAATTATACGCAAATTGCCAGTGCAAAACGTGCGTTTCCACTTCGCTAAAACTTCGTTCCACCGCAAACCAACTGCATTTTTGCCTATAATTTGAGATTATGTAAAATGCTTTCCTTTGTTCCATACAAAGTATTCCACAGCCTACGCTCTGCGTTCCCTGAATGGAGTTTTAGCCCTTAAAACAACAAAAAATATTAAAATATGGATAAACCCAACGCTAAAACCCGCACCAATTTTACCCACATTTTAACATTTTACAACAACAGCGACAACACTGGAAATTTTCTACATTTTTAGAAATGAAATTTATTTTTTCAATTGAAAGAAAAAAATTGGAGAATGAAAATCCGAAACTCCTCAGAATTTTTATTTTCAGTTGAAAAAATCTGAAATTTATCGTCCAAAATTCCTACTTTTGAGAAAAGCGTGAACAGAGCAGAAGAAAAAATAAAAAGTTCGCGCGAGTTGGAAATAAAGTAGGAAGTTTGGAAAAAGTTGAGCAGACTGCGGAATGCTAGACTACGGTTGGAGACAATATATGCCTGACTTAGGTCGTTGGAACGGAATTGACCAATTAGCAGAAAAATATGACTCTACTTCTCCATTTGCTTATGTGGTAAATAGCCCAATCTCACTGATAGACCCGGACGGAAGATGGATTGATGATGCAGGAAATATTACAGATACCTCAGGACAAACCTATGGTTTTCTGGGCTCTTCTTTCAAACCTAAATATGCAACCAATTTCCTTGGCGTAAACTATGGTGACGGCGGAGGCGGCTATAGTGGCGGCTACACTTTTACCGGAAATGATGCAGCCTCTATGTTTGAGTATTTTGCAAATGGTGGAAGTATGGATGGGCTTTCTTTCAATAAAGGATTCGCAATGTGGTCTACTTTAGATGATGCAAATCGTAATATGTATTATGATATTGACGATATGTTAACCGGTAATACAGGGGGAATTACTTTACACAGAGCGAAAGTTAATACACCTTTCGATGCTTATAAAAATTGGGCTGACTGGGGTGCTACAGCTATGGGTGGGGGATTCGAGTATGTTGCCAAGCAAAGAACGGCTCTTTACAATAGCGGATATTGGATTGATAATCTCGGGCAAATGAGAAGTACTGCTTATGCAGGAAGAGCCAGAGGATCTTTAATCGGACTAAGAAGTGACTACCTAAGAAATACTGAAATGTTTGGAAAATATGCTAAAAGAGCAGGATATGTAGGGTATGCAATTAGTGCGGCTCAAATTAGCTATGGAACCTATAAAGATGGTGGAAATTTCGGTATTAGAGCTAAAATAGCTACTGCTAACGTAGTTGGAGGTACCGCAGGAGCATGGCTTGGTACAAAAGCTGGAGCACTAGCTGGAGGAGAGTTAGGAGCCATGATAGGAGTATGGTTTGAAGGAGTTGGTGCAATACCCGGAGCAGCAATTGGGGGAATAGTTGGTGGTGTTGTAGGAGGAATATTAGGAGGTGTATATGGTGGAGACTACGCTGAAGAATGGGCTAGTAAGATATTAAACAAACCTGATTATATAAAATAAACAAAAATTTTAAGATAGAAATTTTATGGAAAGAATTTGGAACTATGTTCATTATTTTATTTATCAATTTGAAATTAAAGCCTCCAAAATAATAACCTATCCCATTACTTTAATTTTTGATTTAATTTATAAAATTCCTTTTATAGTTAATTCATTGAAGAAGAAAAATAGTTCGCCAAAAGAGATAAGAGCAGCCAGTGATAATGCAATAAATAATCGTACGTATGGTCAAAATATTGTTATGTCTGGTATTCATATGGGAGGCTTAATCATTCTTATAGAGTATGGATTATTTAATATTTTCCAAACAATATTAGGTAAATCACTAATACAATTTTTTTGGGAACCAGGGAGTTCATATAAATGGTTATTCGTAGCAATCTTATTGATTGCCCCTTGGATTCTTAATGAAAAATTACTATTTAAAAACAATAAATATTTAAAGTATTTTGATGAATTTGATCAAGAGTCCAAAAAAGTAAGACGTAAATGGGCATGGATAAGTTTAGGAATTATAATAGGTATTTTTTCTTTTTTTGTTTTAAGTTTTATCCCTTTGTCAAAATATATTAAATGACTACCCCCCGCTTTGCAAAGTCTTTGACTTTGAGCGGATAACAATAAAAAACCACTGCTCTCGCAGTGGTTTTTGTTTTATAAAGTTGCTACATTTTTATTAAAAAAGTCTTTAAATTTTTTGGTGGTAAGCATTTTGTCTACCATTTTAAAGATGATAGATTTATCTTCTTCATCCAATTGGTTTATTAAATGTAGTTTTTCAAAATCTGGCTTATCTTCGATTGTTACTTCTTCAGGAATAATATTTTCGTAGTTTAAAATCTGGTCTGTAGTAAGATTAAAAAGTTTAGAAAGCTTCAGTAGCTCTTCTACAGACAATTCCCTGTGTCCGTTTTCTAGTTTATTATAATTACTATTGCCAATGCCCAAATGAGCAGAAACTTCTTTCTGCATTAAACCTTTATCTTCTCTTATTTTTTTTACGATTTTCCCGATGCTCATGACTTTGATATTAACTACAATAAATACTTAAATATTGTATTCAAATATAGTTAAAAGTGTGAAAAAGGAAAATACTTGCGAAATAATAAAATTATTTTATTCGATTTTAGAAATTATTTTTTAGATTTGTAGTTGAAAAAATCGCACAAAATAATTTTTCTATGGAAATCTGGTAATGTATCAAAGTTAGTGATGACGGTATTTTAAAGAATTAACTAACTGAAAATCAAATAAAATTCAAATTAAATAATCAAAAACAGAAGCAGGTAATTCCTGCTTTTGTTTATTTTAGCAGAAAAAAACATACTTAAATGATTGAGTATCATTCTTCGTGTATCAGAGTTAGTGATACCGGAATCTGCAAAAACTGCTCTTCGAAAAACATCATCAAAAACGGAACTACAAAAAATAAAAAACAACAATATCTCTGTAAAAACTGTAACAAGAGATTTATTGATTATTACACTTACAATGCTTATAGAAAAGATTTTAATTTCCAAATCATCCTATTAACAAAAGAAGGATTGGGAATACGAAGTACTGCAAGGATCTTGAAAATATCTACCTCTACTCTTCTGAAAAGATTAATCTTTATTGCAAAAAATATTTCCCCTCCCATTATTCCATTCTACCAGAAATATGAGATGGATGAGATGAGATTTTTCATCAGAAAGAAGACAAACCCGATGTGGTTGGTGTATGCAATAAACAAAATCACAAAACAAGTTACAGGATTTTATATTGGCAAGAGAAATAACACAACTCTTCAAACTGTCTTAAAAACACTGACTAATGCAAATGCAGAAAAAATATTTACTGATAAGTTAAAAAATTACAGATACCTTATTCCAAAAGAAATTCACGAAACCAAAAGATTTGGAACAAACAGAATAGAAAGGAAAAATCTAAGTATAAGAATTCATTTGAAAAGATTTAACAGGAGAACTATTTGCTTTACCAAAAGTAGTTTAATGTTAAATTCAGTTCTGAAAATCTACTTTTGGACTTAACACAATTATCATAAAAAAATGGTACTACATCAGAGTTATTGATATTGATTTATATAAAAAGTGAATTAATAATATCTAAATCTTAATAAACAAAAAATCCCGCCCAAAGGCAGGATTTATATTTTAAAAATTCAAATCAAATTTTATTCCCATTCGATTGTTGCAGGCGGTTTGCTTGAAATATCGTAAGCCACTCTATTGATTCCTCTTACTTCGTTGATAATTCTATTAGAAACTGTTTCAAGGAATTCATAAGGAAGCTTACTCCATGTTGCTGTCATAAAATCGATAGTATTTGCAGAACGAACAACCGCTGTATATTCGTAAGTTCTCTCATCTCCCATTACTCCTACCGATTTTACAGGAAGAAGTACCACGAAAGCCTGAGAAACCTTCTCGTACAAATCATTTTTATACAATTCTTCAATAAAAATATCATCAGCTTCCTGAAGAATTCTTACTTTTTCGGCATCTACAGCTCCCAAAACTCTGATTCCTAACCCTGGTCCAGGGAAAGGATGTCTGTGTACCAAATGATGTGGAATACCCAATTCCTCCCCTACTTTTCTTACTTCATCCTTGAAAAGTTCTCTTAAAGGTTCAAGCAATTCAAATTCCATATCTTCGGGAAGTCCACCAACGTTGTGGTGAGATTTAATTACCGCAGAAGGTCCGTTTACCGATTGACTTTCGATAACGTCAGGATAAATTGTACCCTGAGCTAAAAACTTAGCCCCTTCAATTTTATGAGATTCTTCATCAAAAACATGAATAAATTCGTTTCCGATGATTTTTCTTTTTTGTTCAGGATCATCTACACCGGCCAATTTCGAAAGGAATCTTTCTGAAGCATCCACCATTTTAATATTCATATGGAAATGCTCTCCATAATTATCCATCACCTTTTTCCCTTCATCTTTTCTCAATAGACCTGTATCTACGAAAATACAAGTTAATTGATCTCCGATCGCTTTATGAATTAACACCGCAGCAACAGAAGAATCTACCCCTCCGGAAAGTCCCAAGATAACTTTTTGGTCACCTACTCTTTCACGGATTTCTTCAACCGTTTTTTCAATATAATTTGTCAGTTTCCAGTTTTTCTCAGCATCGCAAATTCCGAAAACAAAATTTTCCAACATTTTTCCACCTTCCTCTGTATGAGAAACTTCAGGGTGGAACTGAACACAATATATTTTCTTATCTTCATTAGAAATTGAAGCTATTACACCCGATTTTGCATTCAATTCAAAACCTGCAGGTAATTCTCCCACTTCGTCGAAGTGGCTCATCCACACAATAGAATTATTTGTAACCCCTTTTAATAAAGAACTTTCTTTTACAATTTCCAAATGAGCTTTACCGTACTCTCCTTTTACACCTTTATGAACTTTTCCTCCTAAAAGATGCGCTGTAAGCTGCATTCCATAGCAAATTCCCAACACGGGAACACCTTGTTCATACAATTCTTTTTCAACCAAATGGGCATTTTCTGCATTTACAGAACTTGGTCCACCGGAAAGGATAATTCCTCTTGGTTGTTTTTCTAAAATATCTTTAATAGGTGTATTGAAAGGTAAAATTTCAGAATACACACCCATCTCACGGATTCTTCTTCCGATAAGCTGGTTATACTGTGATCCAAAATCTAATATGATAATACCGTTATTCATTGTAATTATGAGTTATAAAATTATAAGTGATGAGTTTCAGAAAACTCAAAAATGGATTTATTAAAATTGACTTTCTCCTGAAAATCAACACCATTGATTTTACAAAAAAAGACTTGGAATGACTCCAAATCTTTTTTCTTGATTTTTATTTAGAACTTTCCGATGTCTTCTCTGTAGAAGCCGTAATCGAAATGTACATGACTTGCATCTTCGTAAGCTTTCTTACGAGCATCTTCGTAAGTAGCACCTGTAGCCACAATATTCAGAACTCTACCTCCGTTTGAAACTACTTTGTCTCCTTTTTTGATTGCTCCTGCATATAAAAGTTTACTATGCTTCACTTTATCTTCTCCTACGATTTCGAAACCAGTTTCAATATTTCTAGGATAACCTCCTGAACACATTACAAGACAAACAGCCTTTTCGTCTTTAAACTTAAGCTCAATATCTTTACCTTCCATACAATCATTGATAACATCAAGAAGATTATTCTCCATTAATGCCATTAATACCTGAGTTTCAGGATCTCCGAATCTCATATTATATTCAAGAAGGTAAGTTCCGTTTTTAGTCACCATCAATCCGAAGAAGATAATTCCTTTAAAACTGAAACCTTCACCTTTAAGACCTTTAATTGTTGGTTCTAAGATATTTTTTTCGAAATCTGCATAATGCTCTTGAGTAAATTCAGGACTTGGAGCTACTGAACCCATACCTCCTGTATTTGGTCCTGTATCACCTTTTCCTGCTTTTTTATAATCTTTAGCAGCGATACAAGGGAAAAGTTTTTCACCATTTGAGAAAGCAATAATTGAAGCCTCAAAACCTTGTAAATATTCTTCAATAACTAAACGAATTCCGGCATCTCCATAGATTCTTCTAATCATAAAATCATGGATTGTAGCTTCAGCTTCTTCAAGAGTTTCACAAATAACAACTCCTTTTCCACCAGCTAAACCACTCGCTTTAATCACTAAAGGATAAGCCTGAGTCTGAACATATTCTTTAGCTTCATTATAAGAATCAAATACTACAGCTTTTGCCGTTTTGATATCATAGGTTTGCATAAATTTCTTAGAAAAAGCCTTACTTCCCTCTAAACTAGCAACTTTCTGATTCGGACCAAAAACTTTAAGATCATGTTTCTTAAATTCGTCTCTTAAACCAGCTACAAGCGGAGCTTCAGGACCTACGATTGTTAAATCTACTTTTTCTTTAATAGCAAAATCTCTCAGCTCTTTAATATCTGTTAAATGAACATTTTTTCCTATTTTATCGGTAGTTGCATTTCCGTTAGAAAAAAACATTTTAGTAATTCTGGAATCATTCTGAAGTTTCACTGCCAAAGCAGATTCTCTTCCGCCTTCACCTATGATTAATATTCTCATACTTATTTTAATTATCTAGTCTATAATTTACAAATATATAATTTTGAATGCTATAAATACAATCCCAAATTATTTTTTAATTCTATTTTAATTAGTGTAAAAAATGTCTAATCCCAGTAAACATCATCGGAATACCATGTTCATTGGCTGCTTCTATACTATCCTGATCTTTTACACTTCCGCCAGGTTGAATGATAGCTGTAATTCCTTCCTTAGCACAGAAATCTACCACATCACGGAAAGGAAAAAATGCATCAGAAGCCAATACCAATTCTCCTGAGAATTTTTCTTTAGCTCTTTCAATAGCTTGTTGAGTTGCCCAGATTCTGTTAACCTGACCTCCTCCTATTCCGAATGCCTGAATTCCGTTAGAAACTACAATTGCATTAGACTTTACATATTTTACCACTCTTTGAGAGAAAAGCAATGCTTTTTTCTGCTCTTCTGTTGGTTGCTTTTCTGTAACAACTTTAATATCATCAGAGAAAACACTATCATTATCCTGAACCAAAATACCTCCATCAATCTTCACCCAAGTTTGGCGATCAGAAACAGCATTTTTTATCTTAATGATTCTCAAATTCTTTTTCTTTCTTAAAATTTCGATAGCTTCTTCATCAAATTCAGGAGCCATTACAATCTCAAGGAAAGTTTTATTTAATTCTTCAGCTGTTGCAGTATCTATTTTGTAATTCATTGCAACAATTCCGCCAAAGATTGAAACAGGATCACATTCAAAAGTTTTTTGATATGTTTCCAAAGCTGAAGTTCCGATAGCAACTCCACAAGGTGTAGAATGTTTTACAGCACAACAAGCCATTTCTTCTTTAAATTCAGTAACTACTTTCCAGCAAAGATCCATATCTCGAAGGTTGTTGAAAGAAAGTTCTTTTCCTCCCAACTGTTCGAAATCTTTCATTGCTCCATTTTCGAAAGTAGAAACATAGTAAGCTGCCGTTTGATGAGGGTTTTCGCCATATCTCAAATCAGAAACTTTCTTGTAAGAAGCATTCAGATAAGACGGATATTCTTCATCTAAAAGCATTCTTGAAATCGCTGCATCATAAGCAGAGGTAAGATTGAATACTTTACCTGCCAATCTCTTACGAGTTTCGATATAAGTATCACCGTTTTGTTCCATTTCCTCTTTTACTTTTGCGTAATCTTCAACATCAGTAATCACAGTAACAGAATCAAAGTTTTTTGCGGCAGAACGAAGCATTGAAGGTCCGCCGATATCAATAAACTCTACTTTTTCATGTAAAGAAATATCTTTATTGACATTCTCAAAGAAAGGATAAAGATTTACGATAACCATGTCAATCAAACCAATTTCATGCTCCTTCACCGTCTTCATGTGTTCTTCGTTTGAACGTACCGCTAAAAGTCCGCCATGAACTTTTGGGTGAAGAGTTTTCACTCTACCGTCCAACATCTCAGGGAAATTGGTTACCTCATCAATCTGAATTGGATTTAAACCA
The DNA here is from genome assembly GCF_025971925.1 of Chryseobacterium oryctis. Taxonomy (GTDB): domain Bacteria; phylum Bacteroidota; class Bacteroidia; order Flavobacteriales; family Weeksellaceae; genus Chryseobacterium; species Chryseobacterium oryctis. Next base: position 134,901 of record NZ_JAPDHV010000008.1, on the reverse strand, counting down.
GCGTCTTTCAAATGTTTGAACGTACCTCCCGTAGAAATTAATTCATAGTTTTGAGCTTCCAAAAACTGTGCGAATTCAATTAATCCGCTTTTGTCAGAAACACTGATTAAAACTCTCTTTTTACTCATTTTACTTTCGATTTTTACTTTTTACAGTCATTTCAAACTGTATTCCGGTCTTTCACCCCCGGTTTTACTTTTATTTTAGTTAGATTTTTTATTGTTTTCGAAATAATTAAAATCTAAATGTGTTTTTGATTTGATTAAAGAAATGCTTCGACAAGCTCAGCATGACATCTCTAATACTAATTGTTCTTTTGTAACATTTTCAGGCTGAGCGGAGTCGAAGCCATTATGTTAACCACCCCGTCATAAATTCTTTGAATTTCTGACACCCCTCCAATGGAGGGGAATTTTTGTTTTATTTGTTTCCTAAAACTTTATTAATCGCTTTCGGGAAAATTTCATATTCAATTAAATGAATTTTTTCTGCTAAATTTTCGGGAGTATCATTTTCTGTTACCTCGAATGATTTTTGAAGGATAATTTCACCTTCATCAATTCCTGAAGTCACAAAATGTACTGTTGCCCCACTTTCTTTTTCTTTGGATTCAACAACTGCTTTGTGAACATTCATTCCCCACATTCCTTTTCCACCAAATTTTGGTAGCAAAGCAGGATGGATATTAATGATTTTTCCTTCCCAATTTTCGCAAAATTCTGGTTTTAGAATTGATAAAAATCCAGCTAAGACTATTAAATCTGTATTTTCAGGGATGATTTTATTCAATTCGTTACTGAAATTTTTCCCTCTTGGAATCAGAACATTTTCTATATTATGATTTCTCGCTCTTTCAAGTCCGAAACATTCTCTGTCTGCAACAACTAAAGATACTTTTGCATTTTGGACTTCTCCAGCTTCAATAGTATCAATGATTCTTTGAAGATTAGTTCCTGAGCCTGAAACGAGTACAACGATGTTTTTCATTAATTAGAAGTTAGAAGTAAGACGTTAGAAATTAGTTTAATTAAAATTTCTAGTCCTAAATCTTATTTTTATTTAAAATTTCAAATTGATTTTCTCGCTACCTTCTGTAATTTCACCGATTTCATAAGCATCATCCAAAAGGTGTAACACTTTCTCAGCGTGTTCTGCATCAACTACGATTGTCATACCAACTCCCATATTGAATGTTCCGAACATTTCTTCACGAGCTACTCCTCCTCTTTTTTCTAATTCAAGCATAATACTTGGAATCTGAATTTTTGAAGCATCAATTGAAGCACATAATCCTTCAGGAATGATTCTTGGAACATTTTCATAAAGTCCGCCTCCTGTAATATGAGCTATTCCGCAAACATTAACTTCCTCCAGAACTTTATGGATATCTTTAAAGTACAATCTTGTAGGAACTAAAAGCGTTTCATACAAAGGTTTTCCTTCAAATTCTTCTTCAAAATTCGGGAATACTTTTCTCACTAAAGAAAATCCGTTTGAATGAAAACCAGAACTTGGTAACGCAATGATTTTGTTTCCTGCTTTGATTTTAGAACCATCAATAATCTGGTCTTTTTCCACGATTCCTACACAAAATCCGGCAACATCATAATCTCCAGGCTGATACATTCCAGGCATTTCAGCAGTTTCACCACCAATTAATGCACAGTTATTATCTTTACATGCTTCCACCATTCCTAAAACGATTTCTGCTGCAATTTCAGAGTCTAATTTTCCACAAGCCAAATAATCTAAGAAGAATAAAGGCTTAGCACCATGACAAAGGATGTCATTGGCACACATTGCGAAACAATCTACACCAATAGAGTCGTATTTTTTAGAGTCTAAAGCTACTTTCAGTTTAGTTCCTACTCCATCAGTTCCTGAAACCAAAACAGGATTTTTATAACCTCCGATTTCGTAGAAAGCTCCAAAACTACCCAAATGATTCAATACATTTGAATTGTGAGTTTCGCCAACCGCTTTTTTGATTTTATCAACGGTTTTATACCCTTCCTCTTTGTCTACTCCTGCTGATTTGTAAGTGTTGCTCATGTTTACTTTTAGAAATTTATTTCAAACTTTTTATTCAAATTTAGAAAACAAAAAAGCCGACAATCTCATTGATTATCGGCCGTTATTTTATCTCAGAATTTCAGAGCCCACAACTTCTCCTTTCTTGGAAAAACATTGCTTATGGTAGGTCTGAATTTTCATTTTCTTTCTTTTTGCAAAGATATTAATTTTAAATTAATATTCAAATCTATTTTTGAAGGATAGATTCCAGAGTAGCAATCTTCTGAATTTTTGTTTTTAATTCACTGCTTTTCTCTTCATTAGAAATTTTCTGAGCCGATTTGTCAAAATTATCATTAAAGAAAGGCAATGAGAAAGTTTCTATAATATTTCCACCATGCAAAGGAAAACGTTTAGTTGCTGCTTCCAAAACACCTGCTCCACCTCTACCTCCCGGAGAAGTTGCCATCAACAACATCGGAACTTCATTAAAAACAGCTCTGTCTTTAATTCTTGAAACCCAGTCAAACACATTTTTGAAGGCAGTAGAATATGTGCCATTATGTTCTGCTAAAGAGATTAATAATATATTAGCTCCATCAATTTTTGCAGCAAAATCTTTTGCTTGTTGAGGAATTCCTCCTTCCAGCTCTCTTTCATGTTTATAAATCGGCATTTCGAATTGGTTCATATCTACCACTTCTACTTCTGCATTTTCAAAAATACTTGCTGCGTATGTTACTAACTGTTTATTGATTGAAGCTCCTGAATTGCTTCCCGCTATTGCTAAAACTTTCATTTATTTAATTATTTAAAGTACACAAATTTAGTTATTATTCATATAAGAAGGTAATTCCATTGGGACTTCCATCAAAAGAATTTCAGCGTCTTCTACTGCTTCAATATTAAAACTTTGTGTGTCCCAAATTCCTAAACCATCTCTTTCATTTAAGACTCTTTCTCCAACTTTTGCACTTCCTTTTAATACAAAAGCATAGACTCCGTTACCTTTTTTATTCAACGTATAATTTTTTCCGTTCCCTTTTGTGAAATTTGCCAAATTGAACCATGCATCCTGATGAATCCAAACTCCATCATCATTTTTATTCGGTGAAAGAATTTGTTGGAAATTGTTGATTTTTTCTCCTTCTTTAATGCTTTTTTGGTCATATCTAGGCTCAACACCCAACTCCTTTGGAAAAACCCAAATTTGTAAAAACTTTACAGCCTGGTCTTTATTTTTGTTATATTCACTATGCATAATACCTGTTCCCGCACTCATTACCTGAATTTCTCCTTTTTTGATAACAGCAGTTGTTCCCTTAGAATCTTTATGCTCCAAATCTCCTTCCAAAGGAATCGAAATAATTTCCATATCTCTATGAGGATGAGTTCCGAAGCCCATTCCCTGAGAAACGGTATCGTCATTCAACACTCTCAATACTCCAAAATTCATTCTTTCAGGATTATGATACCCTGCAAAACTAAATGTATGATAAGAATTTAGCCAACCGTGGTTTGCATGACCTCTTGAATCTGCTTTATGATATACTGTTTTCATATTGTGATTATTTATGGTACAAATGTATGGAGGTTAAATTGGGGAAATGTTGATGTAAGATAAGAAAGGATTTTTGGTGAAAAGAGAGTGAAAACCTTTTACTTCACAAGAGCCCAAATTGCAACACCAATACCAGCATAAGCAACAACAGTTATAATATCCGCGATGGGCTGTGAAAATCTTTTTTCAGCAATTTTCTCAGCATTAATCTGATTCTTATGAAATTTTAAAACTTTTTTAGAATTATGAACAGGATGTACAACCAAACTATCACTTTCCCATCGGTCAACTATTACCTTGTAGCTTTTACCATCAACTTCAATTTTAACATTTTTATTAGATGCAAGTTTCTCCTGAATACTAACTGGAGCAGAGACTGGCTGTAATTTCATATTTTGAGATTCAGCCTTTAAGTTTTCCGCTTTCACAGCAGTGTTATTAACAAGAGTTTGCCTCTTTTTAGATTCTTGTTTATTATCAGCTGTTGTATCAACCTGTTTTTTAGCCTGATAAGTATAGCAACTCACAAGAGAAAATGAGATAATAATGAAATAAAAATTCTTTCGCATTCGTCAAATTTAAGAATTAAACGGAATTTTCTGTAGTTTCTTTTGAAGATATACTGTTTTTTAAAATTTATTCATGCTAAAAAAGTAATTGGTATTTGCTAAACTTATTTCATTTTTAAATAAAAAAAACGAACTGAAGTCCGTTTTATAGATATAAGAATTTAAAAATGCACCTGTTTTATTTCTTCTTCAATTTCTTTTGGTGTGTCGTGTTCGGATTTTACAAAAACTAAAGTCAAAACAGCACCTATCAACATACAAATGCCACCTACAACAACGTAATCAATCGCCATTTTTCCAAATATTCCGCTTACAATCGGACCTCCGAAAATACCGTTAATTATTTGCGGAATCACAATAAAAAAGTTGAAAATCCCCATATAAACTCCCATTTTCTTTTGCGGAATTGAATCTATCAACATTGCATAAGGCATCGCCAAAATACTTGCCCAAGCAAAGCCCAATCCTACCATGGAAATCCAAAGACTATTGATATCTTTAATAAAATACATGGAAATTAACCCTAATCCTCCACAAGCCAAAGCTAAAGCGTGAGTCTGTTTTTTACCAATAAATTTAGCAATCGGGGTTAAAGCAAAAGCAAAGAAAATTGCATAAAGATTATAACTTCCGAATAAACTTCCCGTTAAATCTCCAGCTTTATTAAATTCTGCCGAATGCGTATCATCAGGAGAAAGCCCAAAATGATGAGTTGCTAAAGCACTTGTCGTAAAAACCCACATTGTAAACAATGCAAACCACGAAAAGAACTGAACAACCCCCAGTTTCTTCATCTGAGAAGGAGCATTTTTAAAATCTTTAAAAATATCTGAGAATTTTGATTTGTGATTTTCGGCTTCATTTTCTCCTTCAAATTCGGCAAATTCTTCAGGGGAATATTCTTTAGTCGTAAAAATTGTATATAAAATAGATAAAATCAGAACTGCCGCACCAATATAAAAGGCATAAATCACATTATCTGCTACAAAACCTTTCGGAGCAACATTAGAAACGCCCCATTTTGTAAGCCAATTGGGTAATTCTGAACCAATAACCGCACCTATTCCTATTAAAATTGTCTGAACAGAAAAACCAATCGTACCCTGATGTTTGGGCAACATATCTCCTACCAATGCACGAAAAGGTTCCATTGCAACATTAATGGAAGCATCCATCATCGCCAAAAAAATTACGGCTAACAATAATACGTTTGCTGCCATCATTTGTGTTGCAGAAGCTGCGTTGGGAAGCATCACCAAACCAATTGCGCATAAAACTGCTCCAATTAAAAAATAGGGTTTTCTTCTGCCTAACGGACTCCATGTATTGTCTCCCAAGTGACCAATGATTGGCTGAACAATCAATCCCGTAATGGGAGCAACCAGCCAAAACCAAGAAAGCTCATGAACATCTGCCCCAAAATTAGCTAAAATTCTACTGGCATTACCATTTTGTAACCCAAATGCCATTTGAATTCCCAAAAATCCCATGCTCATATTGATGATTTGAAACATGGAAAGGTTAGGTTTTATTTTTCTCGAAACTGAATTGTGAGATTGATTCATTTATTTTTGTGTTTTTAATTTTTGAATTAGTTCATCTTCAATCGGAGATTTTTCTACAATTACTTTATCAAGCACTTCATTAGGAACAGTTACCGAAAGAACATATTGCTTCACTTTCCATTCTCCGTTAATTTTTTCAACCACGCCTGAACCTCTGCAAATTTTCATTTGGGTATCCAACAATTCATCAAACCAAGCCAATTTTCCGTCTTTACTGAAATAAATATTTCTTTTTAACGAAGTAAAATTCCAGGTTCTTTTCTTATCAAAATGAGGTTTTGCCCAAACCATAAAATCTTTTTTATTCCAGACTTCGGTTGCGTCTGTGCCAATAAAAGTAGATTCTTCAGCAAAATAATTGAAGTATGTATCAAAATCGGCTTTGGCAGCTGCGACATTAAATCCGTCAAGCATTGCTCCGATTTCTGTTTTTTCTTTATCGAATTTTGACTGAGCAGAAATGGCTGTAAAGCTTACTATAAATAATAAGAAGGTGAAGAATATTGTAGTTTTTTTCATGTTTAATAATTTATTTTAATTCAATAACCATCGAGGTTTTGGCAGGTATCATAAAACTGTTTTCCAATGAAAATTCTTTGTCTGAAATTATATCTTTCCCTTTTGTAAATCCTTTTAAAGATTCTTCAAAATGTTTTAAATCTAATTTTTCTTCTTTTTCATTATTGTTTAAAACTACCATCACACTTTCTTTTTCATCATATCTAAAATACACAAAAACATTATTCTGAGGAGCGAAATTTTTAGTTTTTCCGGTGTGTATTACCTCCTTCCCTTTTCTCCAGTTCAATAATTTTTGAGTAAACTGATAAAATTCTTTTTGTTCAGGGGTTTGATTTGAAAGATTGAAAGCATTTACTTTATCCGACTTCCAACCTCCCGGAAAATCTCTTCGAATATCAGCATCACCTCCTTTATTTTTATCACCTCTCATTCCGATTTCTGAGCCATAATAAATTTGCGGAATCCCTCTAAGTGTTGAAATTAACGTCAATCCCATTTTGTAAGCATTCAAATCACCATTAAAAATTTCGTTCCATCTTTCTGTATCATGATTTTCAAAGAAAATCATCACATTATTGATGTCAGGATAAAGAAAATCGCTTGAGAGACTGTTGTAAATACGATTCATACCTGTATCCCAGCCTTCTTTTTCTTTTAATGCTTTAGGCATTTCTCCATATAACATAAAGTCCATCACAGAAGGAAGGTTGGAATTATAGTTTGCCGCTTCTCCCGTTTTGGAATTTTTTTGCCATCCGGAAATATGTCCTGCCGTTCCCTGCCAGGTTTCTCCTACAATATTGAATTTTGGATATTCATCAGTAATGGCTTTTGCCCATTTTGCCATTGCTTCTTTATCGTTGTAAGGATATGTATCGACACGGAAACCTCCTAATTCAGCATATTCTATCCACCAAATCGCATTTTGCGTTAAATATTTTAAAACTAAAGGATTTTTTTGGTTAATATCAGGCATTGTGGTATCAAACCATCCATCCAGAGCCAGTTTTTTATCAATTTCGGAGGCATTGGTATCAAACTGTGTTGTCGTTTTATAATTGGAACGTTTGAAACCGTTTTCACCATCACTAAAACTATGAATCCAGTCTTTTGTAGGTAAGTCTTTCATCATCCAATGTGAAATTCCCCAATGATTGGTAACGTAGTCCATCACCAGTTTCATGTTTCTTTTGTTCATTTTTTGGGAAAGCTCTTTGTACTCTTCATTCGTCCCGTATCTTTCATCTATTTTATACAAATCAGTCTGAGCATAGCCATGATAAGAATAAACTTTTTCGTTATCTTCATTCACAGGAGTAAGCCATATCGCAGTCGCTCCAAGGTTTTGAATATAATCAAGATTATTGATGATTCCTCTTAAATCTCCACCATGTCGACCGTTAGGAAGATTTCTGTTTACTTTTTCAATCAAATTAGGACTTGAGTCATTTTTTTCATCTCCATTTGCAAAACGATCGGGCATGATTAAATACATCACATCTTTTGATGAAAAGGATTCTCTATTGGCAGAATTAGGCTGTCTTTGCTTTAATTCATACACATAAGAACCTATATTTTTTTTACCTTTTTTGATATTGATATTAAATTTTGAAACATTAATCTCATTGGTATTAATAGTAAGAAAAATATAATTCGGATTTTCTACTTTCTGAATGTCCTTTATCTGAATTCCATCTGAAAGCTCAATCTCATTATTGGCAATATTTTTTCCGTAAACGAGAATCTGAAGTTCAGGATTTTTCATTCCTTTCCACCAAAATGCAGGTTCTACTTTGTCTAAAAGTTTTTGAGAAAAAGCTGCTGAAGCTACTGAAAGTGCAATAACTGCATATATTTTATTCATTTGTATTCTTTAGTTATAATATGTGTTAAGTAATAATTAATCACAACATTATTAAATAAAATCGAATAAAAAAAATAATCTTAAATAATGAGAAAAAAATGACTTATTTACTTTCAATATAAGTACGATCAATCCAATTATTAGGCTTTACATAAACTTTGTTTTTTTGAAAATCTAGAAATAAATTGAATCTCTTTATTACTTCATTTCCTAAAATATTCATTCTGGAACCTCCTACCAATCTACTTTGCGACAGAAGTTGTGCAGGAATGTCATTTAAATTTATATTTGCTAATGATAAAGATTGAAGATTTGATGTAATAACCGGTATTTCGTTACCTTGAGCTCCTTTCATTATCACTTTTTTTATGGTCTTCATTTTTTCCGTTGGAAAACCTTGTTCATTCAATAAAGGACCGTCTAACATTACTGTCCTTTGATAACCCGTATCAAAAAGATACCAGTCTTTATTTTTAGATTTATCCTGTTTAATTTCTACTTCTACCATAAAAACATTATTAAAATACCTCATCTGGAGCGGAGAATATTGAGATTTTACATAAGAAGGAAGCTGAGAATGCACTACCATTATTCCCTTATCATGATTTAATTCTACAATCATACCATCAAATAAATCCCAACCAAACCTACCATCTGTACCATGACCAGAAAGCTGTGCTGGATAAATACTAAAGCCTTGATATTCTTTTTTGCCTATTTTCAGAATATTTAGTTCTGATTTTAAAGAGCTTTTAATTTTATTTTTTAATGTTTCCTGAGTAAGAACAAGATCACTTGTTCCTGTATCGAAATTAAGTAAAAGAGTATCTATTTCGTTTAAGACTGTTTTTACAAATATGGTATTTTGTTCATTAATATGAAGTTGCAATGTATCTTTAAAAGATATTTTACTAAAGTCTTTTGGAGGTAAAGATTCTATTCTTGTGAGTGCAGAATCTTTACCTTTAAGAAGAATAATAAAGTCTTTTTTTTCTCCTTTTTTGATACGCAGAGTAAGGGAATCTATATCTGTTTTTATTGTAACTATTTTTTTAGAAGCACTTATTTTGGATACCGTATATACATCCGTTTTAATTTTCGGATCTATATTCCAGTCTGTTTTTAAGCCGTTATCTATTTCATGAATTACAGCTTTAGGCTGATTTGCTTTCAGAATAGGTAATTTTTTTTGAGCAAATGAAAAATTTGCAAAAAAAACCAAAACAAATAAAGAAAAAAAAGACTTCATACCTTAATAATATTTAAAATTACATACAAAATTTCCCTAAATAGGTAATTACAACATCTATTGCAGTATTACCCATTGTTGTACCATCGTGAAAACAATTATCTGTAGGAGCGATATAAAACTGATAGGGTTCCTGCTTCACCTTAATCATAGGATAATCAGGATAATATTTTAGGAAATAATCGGTAATATTTTCATTAATTATCTCTATATTCTTAAGCTCCTCTTTTTCTTTTAACATATTATATGCCTGTTTCATAGTAAGATTAATGAACAAAAAATAACGCGTTTGCTCTCCTAAATTTATGGTAAACCTATTTCCGTATTGGTAACAAGTATGCAATGTCATGTCTTTTGAGCTATCCTTATGAACTCCTATATATCTAATGTCTTTAAAGGTATAATTTTCCGGCAACTTTCTTTTATTTAAAGAAACAACTTCACTGTTGGGATAGTTGGTTGCAATACTCATAAATTTATACGGAGCCAATGAAATTTCTTCCAACAATGTATTGAGGTGAGAATTTAATTCTTGAACCACCTCTTTGTTTTCAACAAATTTTTGAACCGCATCGTTATCTGAAACGGCAGAATGGAGGTTTAATTTATTGAAAATTTCTTTAAGCTCTTCAGGAATTTCTCCTATAAAAATTGAATTATAGTCTTTTTTATTAACATGATCTCCTTTTATGACATGAAGCTCCTGAGCAGAAAGTTTCCTCCAGTCTCTTTTAGCTAAATGTGCATTCGGTTCATATTGTGCCTTGAACTTAATATCGTTAAATACAATTTCCACAGGTTCCTGCTCTGAATGATGCACAACCCCGGAATTTATTTCCAAAACATTATCTAAATTCTTTCCGTATATCTTGATTCCTGATTTTAGTTTCATAGTTATTAGTAATTATTAAACTCTCCCACAAACACCATTGTTATATCAAACTTTTCATTTCCCAAAGTACTCCCGTCATGGATGAAATTATCTGTCGGAGCAATGTAATATTGATAAGGTTTTATTTCTATTCTTATGATAGGATAATTAGGGTATAATGAAAAAAATAACTCTACAATATTATCTGAAGTAATAGAAATTTCTTTATAATGTTTCTTCACATCGGCATAAATTTGTTTCAAAGTTAAATTTACAAAATAGAGGTATCTAGACTCCTCACTGATGTTAATTGAGATTCTATTGTCTGATTTGTATGCTGTATTGGGAGTAAATTTGGTACTCTGATCTATATGCAGCCCGGTATACTTTATAAACTCTTTATTATGAAGATGAAAGGTTGTTGTATGCATACCAGGTAAAGCTCTTGTAATACGATGAAAATGATATCTTTGAGTATCAGATTTTTGATTAAGAAACTGGTTTAATACTCCATTAAGTTTCTTTGTAAGTTTTTCATTTTCCTGAAATTTTGGCTGAACATCAAAAAGAGTTTTGCATTCTTCCAGCTTTATTTCTTTAAATAGCTTTTTCAATTCATCCGGAATCTCTCCCAGTCCTAAAGTATTAAACATTTTATTCTTCTGCTTAGAGCAAGAAAGAATATTGTATTCCGTATCGGTAAGATCTCGCCAATCATCAACAGGTAAATAAGCATTATCAAAATACTCAATTCCTGTATTTATAACTTTTTCGGCAACAACTCCAGTATTAATTTTAAGCTGTTGTCTCAAACTAGGACAAGAGTTCCCAACTAAATACATTCCTTTTTTCAAATTCATGCCAAACGATAATACATTAATTTCTCTTTAACCTCTGTATCAATCATAATATCCTCATTATTATCTTCCAATTCATTCACAATATCTTCATAAGAAACCTTTGACAATTCCATCTCCTTTTGCGTGTCCTCAGGAATTCCATCAATAATGTCATTCTGAATATAAGTGATAAGTTTGATCATGTCATGACAATAAATGGTAGGATTATCAAAACCTCTATCGTTAGAATATCGATTTCCTAAAAATCCGCCTCCGCAAAAATCATAAATTGAACAGTTAAGACATTTTTGTGATACCATAGCATGAGCATTCATATAAACATTAAAGAGTCTATCATTAAAAACATCACCAATAGAATGAGTATGAATATTAATATCATTCCTGGTTATCCCTTCATAGCAAGCTCTTATAAAGTCTGCAACCTCTAAATTGCCATTGGTTTCCAAAACAGCAACACCATTAATATTTTTACCTAAAATCTGATCTCCTTCATCCTCTCCTACAATCAAATCAATAAGAGTTTTAAAGAATCTTATACTTACTCTATCTTTGTCGTTTTTCCAAATTTTAAATAATTCTATAAGCCAATCTGCATAAGGTGTGTAATTTCTTGTATTAACGAGTTCTTTTTCCATCCCATCTGGAAGTTGATCAAAATGACCATCCGGAAGAAGAATATTAAGTCCATTTATTTTAAGACTCTTGACTTCATCATAAAGTTCTTGAGGAGGAATTTTAATATTAATTACAGACAATATACCGTTAAGTCCATAATTTAGTCCTAATGTAATAGCTTTTTTAACTTCCTCATAAGATCCTTTTCCATTATGAAAAACACGATATTTATCATGGTACTCCTGAGGGCCATCCATACTTATACCTACTCTGATATTCAATTCATTGAATAATTGATACCAATCATCGTCTAACCCAACACCGTTGGTTTGTATCACAAAATCAAAATAATTATTAGGAAGAGTTTCCTTAAATATTTTAATTGAATCTCGATAAAAATCTTTGGATATTAACAAAGGTTCTCCACCATGAAAAACAATTTGTATATTATTCAAATTATTTTCTAGACAATATTCATTAAGTTTAGTTGCGAAAGTTTTTATTGTATCAATCGACATAAATTTAGGCTGCTTCAAATAAGTTTTATCACCTAAATTATACATATAACAATACGAGCAATTAAGATTGCACCTACTTGCAACCTTTAACACAAAAGATGTAATCATACTATATCTGATAAAAAATAGTTCTCCGTTATTAATTACAACGAAGAACTATGAATTTTTAATTTAGAAATTACTACTTAGTAGGGGTAGTAGCTAACAAGAATTGATCAATTTTATTATAAGCCGCAGAAGCCCCTGATATAACCGCAACATTACAATTTTGAGTCATATTTCCGGAATTAATAGTACCTCCAAAAATAGATTTATACAAATCTACATTTTCAGACGATTGCATTGCTTTTTTTAGAATGTTCTTTTCTTCTAAACTGCTTGTGATTTTAAGTTTCTTTTTCATGGTAAAATAGTTTTTATTAATAAATTATACTAATTCACCAAATATAGAAATTATTTTTCACACGAACAAGAGTAATTTGTAAAATAATTACATTTTTTTAATAGTTATTGCAAAACCACCACTTCTAGCCATTTTAAAATTTATTTTCGACTTACTTGTAATGATTTTCTTATAGATATTATAATTTTGAGGATTATTAATATAATCAGCATCTTTTCCGTCTTCATATATGGTAGCTTCATACTTCTGTCCTTTATCTAAGAAAGAAAAATCTACTGTATAATCACGTTTATTTTCGTCTGTAATACCTCCAACAAACCAATTTTCTGTGCCTTTTGCCTTTCTTGCTGTAACTACATAATCTCCGGGTTCGGCTGCTAAAATTTTTGTATCATCCCAATCCGCAGCTACATCTTTGATAAACTGAAAAGCATCCATATGTTTTTTATAGTTTTCAGGTAAATCTGCAGCCATTTGAAGAGGCATATACATTGTGACATATAACGCTAATTGTTTTGCTAAAGTTGTTTTCACAAAACGGGTATCTCCAGGGAAATAATAATCAAGTTTTGTCTGGAAAATCCCCGGTGTATAATCCATAGAACCACCCATCCATCTTGTAAACGGAAGAATTGTCTGATGATCCGGATTATTTCCTCCAAAAGCATCATACTCGGTACCACGAGCTGCTTCAGCTGAAATCCAGTTAGGATATGTTCTGCTTTCCCCTGTCGGACGTACAGATTCATGAGAGTTTATCATGATTTTATACTCATTTGCTTTTTCCGCAATTCTGTAATAATGATTAATCGTCCATTGAGAATAATGGTGCTCCCCTCTTGGTATAATATCTCCTACATAACCTGTTTTTACAGACTCATAACCATATTTATTCATCAATTGAAATGCTTTATCTGCCCATCTCTCATAATTAGTAGCTGAACCAGATGTTTCATGATGCATTATTAATTTAATTCCTTTGGAATGAGCATATTCATTCAACATTTTAATATCAAAATCCGGATATGGAGTAATAAAATCAAAAACATACTCTTTGGAATGACCGAACCAATCTTCCCAACCAACGTTCCAACCTTCAATCAGCAATCCACCAAAACCATTTTCCGCAGCAAAATCAATATATTCTTTTACTCTAGTATTATTGGCAGCATGTTTTCCGTTGGGTGTCAGTTTTGAAAAATCAGTAACTCCCAAATGAACATTTTCAGCGGTAGAATAAGCCCATTGAGATTTTCCGATAATCATTTCCCACCAAACTCCCATATATTTTGTTGGTTTAATATAAGAAGTATCGGTATATTTTGTTGGTTCATTAAGGTTGAAAATCATTTTCGAATCCATTACTTCTTCCGCTTTTGGAGCAACAATTATTGTTCTCCAAGGCGTTACAGAAGGAGTTTGAATATACCCTTTTGCACCTTGTCTATCTGCAGTAAGATGAGTTTTAAACTTATAATTTTGAGCATCAACTTCAAGATGAGAAGCAGGATAATTCAAAACAGCAGCTTCAGCAACATTAACGTACAATGGTTCTTTCCCTTCTTTTTTAAGCATCAAAGGAGATTGAACGGCATTTTTAATTAACTTTTGAGATGCATTAGAATCGTAAGCTTTATCCCATCTTGCAGGAATTTCAGAAATTTTAGTTTCCTGATACTGATATTCTTGAGAATCATAATCAGCTACAATCCACCAAGCTTTCATATCAGTCGGAAAATCTATTTCAGAATCTTCTTCTCTGATTACGAAATAATTAAGATTTTTTTGTTGAGGAAATTCGTATCTGAATCCTAATCCATCATTGAATAATCTGAATTTCACAACAATACTTCTATCTGAAGAAGTCTGATTAAGAGTAACTGCTAATTCGTTATAATGATTGATATAATTTTTCTTTTCACCTAATACAGGCTGCCAAGTTTCGTTTTTAGAATCTCTTTTTTCATCAGTTTTGGTAAAACCATTGTTTAAATCAAATTTTAAATCTTCCGGCTTCGCAATTTCAGAAGCAAATTTTATGGCAGTATCTTTAAATAATCTCAACCCTAATTTTGAATCTTCAACTACCACATTTCCGTTATATTTAAGATTATAATAAGGTACTCCCTGTTTTAGTTGGAAATTCATTTCAAACTTCCCGTCCGGTGATTTTAAGGATTGTGCATTAATACCCACAAACATCATTGAGAGCAAAAAAGCTCCAACTGTAATTTTCTTCATAATGACTATTTATAAACTTTAAAAATAAAAAAAGTGTTGCCGTAAAGCAACACTTTGCTATGTAAATTCAAATAATATTATAATGGTTGAATTTTATAAATTCCCAATTTTACATCAACTGAAATTTTGTAACTTCCTCCTGTACCATCAAAAGTAATATTTCCATTACTTCCTTTTGGTCCCAGATATCCCGTATTTCCATCAGCTGAAATATTACCCCAATCTAAATCTCCCCAAGATTGTTGACCCAAGAATTTAATCTGAGTTCCTGCTGAAAGAGAAATTGTATGTTCAAATTTCCCATCTCCTAAACTTGTCATTGGGATTGCAGTTCCCGCATTCCATCCATTAACTGTTCCCACTAAATATAAGTTAGTAGGATTCCAGTTATTAACAGCAGAAGGAGTTGCTTCAATACTTTTTAGTGTTGGGTCTGCATTAATTACAATTTTATACATACCTGTAGCTCCAGTAAATTGAATATTTTCAGCTGGTGCAGCTACGAAATTTGAAGACCAGGTTTTAAAGTACTTATTAGCATCTTGTATTCCTGCTGCATCTAAACTATAATTTAAAGGATTCCAATCTTGTTGCCCTAAAAACCTGAAAGACTTACCGTTTTCAAGATATGTATAAATTGTAGAAGTACTTTCATTTTTATATAATAATTGAGCACTTCCTGCATTCCAACCTACAGCAGATGCCTCACCAACCAAATAAAAGGAAGGAAATTCTGTTAAATATGGTGTGACGGTTAATGCAACAGTATTAGAGTATAAAACAATGCTTCCCACAGAGGACTTCATTCTCACTTCAACCTGATTTGCAACATTCGGAAGCAAGCCAGCATCAAGCATAATTTTATTTAAAGCACTTACAGTATAAGTTGCAGATAAATCTACAGCTGATACGTCTACACTTTTAATACTTTGAAAATTAGTTCCAGCAATTGAAAATTCTAATGCATTTTTCAAAGCAACTTGTGTTTCAAATTTTGGATTAGTCCAATCAAATTTCACAGCAATATCAGCTTCGTTATCTTTCAATAAAATAAGATTTGTTTTATCTGCCTTTAAAGTAGGAATGGTACCTTGTCCTAAAATCGCTTGTTCTTCATCTTTTTCGCAAGAAATTATTAGAAAACCTATAAACAATAGGGATACTATTTTAAAAAAATGTTTCATTTTCAGTTAGTGTTTTTTGATTAATATCCAGGATTTTGAATTAAATTGGGATTGGCATTCAAATCTGAATCAGGTATAGGATAAAGAGCTCTGTACCCTTCTACAGCTTTACCATCCTTGACTCCTCCCTTAAATGGCCAAAGATATGAACCAGAAGTAAACTTGCCAAATCGGATTAAATCTGATCTTCTTGCTGCTTCCCATGAAAGTTCTCTAGCTCTTTCGTCCAAAATAAAATCAAGGTTTATTGAACTCACATTGCCTGATGTATTTCCGTACGCTCTTTGTCTTAATTGATTTATATATTGAATAGCTGTAGCATTGCTTCCACCGCCACCACGTAAAACAGCTTCTGCATATATTAGATATGCTTCTGCAAGCCTAAACATTGGGAAATCAGTATCTACAAAATCTCCTGTTGTATCAGAGCCTTGAGAACCATCTTTTTTTACATTTTTAAATTTAATTAATGGATAACCATCCGTAAAAGAGAAAACATTACTAATCTCTAAATTTTGACCATCCGAATGGAACTTTCCTCTTTTATCTAAGTTTCCATTAGGATCTGGAAAAAGATTCACTAGGTTTTTAGTAGATCTCAATCCTCCCCAACCACTATTAATACCAAATTGACCTGGATTCATACTTCCTCCAACAGACCCATGAATTATATAAGTAGTACCACCAAAAGTTCTAGTGTGTTGTCCATCAAAATTGACTGAAAAGACAGCTTCATTATTTCCTATATTGTTATCCGCTAAAAATAGGTCCCCATAATTTGCCATTAAAGAATATCCTGCATTAATAACTTTTTCAGCATACACTCTTGCATCTGAATATCTAGGCTGCCCCGTATAAACTTCTGCATTCAAATATAATTTCGAAAGAAGCATCCAAACAGCTGCTTTGTCCGCTCTCCCGTATTCATTTGTTCTAGGATCTTTTAAAAGATTTTCTAAATCTTTTAGCTCTGTTTCAATATATACAAACAAAGATTTTCTATCTATTCTCGGTGGTGGAGTTACCCCTACCTCTGTTGCCTCAGTAACAAATGGGCCATTCCCAAACAAATCAATAGAATGAAAATAACTTAGCGCCCTCATAAATCTAGCTTCATTTCTATAAAGTTTAGAAACTTCTGCATTTTGTCCTGTAATATTTCTAGAAGCTAATTTTTCATCCGATGTTTCTCTTATAAACTCGTTGGCTACTGCAATCTGATAATAAATTCTATAATACATTGCTCTGATAAATTCATTATTAGCAGACCATGTCATATTATGTATATCTGGCAAAGAACCATCATTCCATGCAATAATAGCCTCATCTGTTGGGAGTTCTTGCATTTGAAAATACTGTCGTAAATAATTTGAAGTACCTCCATCAATTCCTCCAACATCAGGGTTACCATCTCCACCTTCTTGACCACTCATTGCTAACCCGGCATAAATTTTAGCCAAGACTCCTTTATAATTCGAAAAATCGGCATATACTGAAGCCGAAGTAACCTCCGTTTCGGGCATTCTGTCTAAATCTCCCTCACAGGAAGTAAGGAAAAAAGCTGCTGTAATACCAGCTGTATATACTATTTTATTTATATATCTTAATGTCATGATATTCTTTTAATTAAAATTGAAAATTAAATCCTAATGAATAAACTCTTGGTCTTTGATACAAATTATTATCTATACCATTAAACACTTCAGGATCTAAGCCACTGTATTTAGTTACAATAAAAGCATTTTGCACAGAACCAAAAATTCTCATTTTTGAATTTTTACTAATAAAACTTGGAAGATTATATCCTACATTTATATTATCCATTCTCAAAAATGATGCATTTTCAACATAATAATCTGAAAAATACTGCCCCCTTTCAAATCCAGTATCTAAATAGCTTGAATGAATATTTTGTAAATAAGAATTATTTGATATCCCTTGAAGATTTCCATATTGAGAAGCTACATTATTATATACATAGTTTCCAAGACTAGCCCTCATAGTAAATCCTAAATCCCAATTTTTATATGCTAATTTAGTAGAAAACCCTAATAATACTTTAGGTGCAGGAGATTTGTACTCATATAAATCTGAACTATTAATAACTCCATCTCCGTTTCTATCAACATAAACTCCCTCTATTGATTTTCCTGCATTATCATACACTTGTTGATACACATAGAATGCACTTGGTTGATATCCTTCTGTGTGTACTTGGATTGTGTTACCTGTTCCTCCACCAATTCCTCCATGTAAAGATTTTGTACCTGCTATATAAACTATTTCAGACTTGTAATGTGTAGCATTTACATTGATATCCCACGTAAGATTAGAATTATTTATTGCTTTAAAATTTACATTTGCCTCAATACCTTTATTTTTTAAATCTCCAATATTTGTCCATAATATATTGGTAAGATTTGCTCCTGCTGGGACAAGTACTAATGCAAGTAAATCTTTAGATTTTTTTTCATAGATCTCAATAGAACCGTTAATTCTATCCTTTAAAAAACCAAAATCCAACCCAATATTCGTTGTCGTAGTAGTTTCCCATTTAATGTTTTTATCATACCCTTGGGGTCTTAAAGTATTAATAAACTCATCACCCAGCTGATACATCGCACCACTATTGGACATTATATATCTTGCTAAATATGGATAATCACCCCCAATCTCCTGCTGTCCCGTTTGCCCCCATCCTGCTCTTAATTTTAATGTTGAAACTACATTAGAATTTTTAAGAAAATTTTCTTGGTCTATTTTCCATGCTAAAGCAACCGAAGGAAAATAACCAACTCTATTATCTTTACTAAATCTTGATGAAGCATCTCTTCTTAAAGTAGCTGTTAATAAATATTTATTATTAAATGTATAATTGAAACGCCCAAAATAAGATAAAATAGTATTTTGAGTGAATGTGTCATTACCACTGGCTGGTTCTAAAATTCCCGTCCCAAGTATAGTAGGAGCAAAAGGCTCAGACTTTTGCCAATCTTGATAAGAATATCCTAATGTTACATCAAATGTAGACTTTAAAGATTCTACTGTTTTTAAATAATTAAAATAAAAATCTAATAATTTATTCTTTTTTTCCTGAGTATATCTTCTATAAGTTCCTTCTTTATAGTAGACCATTGCTGCAGAAGGTAATACTGTGGTATTTCCATTAGAATCACTATAATCATATCCTAAATTCAAGTTTGCTCTCAATTCAGGTAAAAAATGAAATTTATAATCAAACTGAATGTTTCCTAAGACTCTTTTCACATAAGAAAGATCCCATCTTTGATTCAACATAGAAACAGGATTCTTCGTAGCATTAGTATTAGGTTTCCCATCTCCATTTGAATTCAGCCATTCCCAATAACCATTATAATTTGTAAATGAAGAATCATAAACAGGTTTAGTAGGATCAAATACTACAGCAGCACCAATTGCTCCGTCTTCTTTAAACCTATTCTCTGCATAAGTTCCTTTGATATTAAAATTAATATCCAAATGCTTATCAAATAATTTAGGATTTAAGTTTAAAGAAGCCGTGGTTCTTTCAATATTATTTGTTTTAATAATACCATCTTGATTTAGATATCCTAAAGATAGTCTATATGGTAATCCTTTAATTCCTCCAGATAATGATACTGAATTATCAAATCCTAAAGCTTTCTGATAAATCTCATTCTGCCAATTAGTATTTGAATTACCCAACAATGCTTGATAGGAAGGAAGCGCCTTATTCAAGACTACATCTCTAAATTGTTCTGTAGATAACATATTGATATTACCCATTTTCTCATATAAAGAAGTTGTAGCTGTATAATTAACCTTTATTTTTCCTGAAGTTCCTTTTTTTGTTGTAATAATTATTACACCATTAGATGCTCTACTCCCATATATTGCCGTTGCAGAAGCATCTTTTAAAATACTGAAACTTTCAATATCATTTGGGTTAATTAAGGCCAATGGATTTGACGCTCCACTAATTCCATTATTATCCACAGGTACACCATCAATAACAATCAAAGGATCATTACTAGCATTTAAAGAAGCTCCTCCTCTAATCCTAATTGTTGCCCCTGAACCTGGTGCACCACCATTATTAGTAATTTGTAAACCTGAAGCCCTTCCTTGTATTAATTGTTCAGCTGAATTAATGCTCCCTTCATTAAAATCTTTAGCTGAAATAGCAGTAATAGATCCCGTTAGATCAGTCTTCTTCTGTTTACCATACCCAATCAGTACAACCTCCTCTATTTTTTTCTCTTTTGTGATAGAGTCTTTAGTTTGCGCATGAATTACTGTACTAGCCAATAAAAATGCAGGCGCGATTTTTAATACCGTTGTAAAATTTTTCACAATCTTGTTTTTATTTTATATAGTTTCTTTTATCCATAATCTGGTGAAAAACCAGACTTGCAATTTATAAAAAAAATAGAGTTATCATAATTTTAATCTATTTTTACATAATTTTTCTTAAATTAATTGCTAACCAACAATTAAAACACTGCTTTACAACCAGTTAAATTAAATTCCTAAATACAGAAGATATTTAAAAGTTAATAAAAAGTTAAACATACGTTTAACTAAATTTAATATCACACTTCAAACAAGGTTAAAAAGCATAAAAAAACTGTATCAATACTTTCTGGATTATCCTTATCTTTGCACAACAAAATTCAACTATAAATGTCAAACAGAAAGATGATTACGGCTGCTTTGCCTTATGCAAACGGACCGGTTCATATAGGACATTTAGCAGGAGTTTATATCCCTGCAGATGTTTACGCAAGATTTCAAAGAAGATTAGGAAAAGATGTAGCTTTTATTTGTGGTTCAGACGAACATGGGATTCCTATTACAATCAGAGCGAAAAAAGAAGGTGTCACACCTCAGGATATTGTAGATAAATACCATGAAATCATCAAAAAATCTTTCTCAGACTTAGGAATTTCTTTTGATGAATATTCAAGAACTACCTCAAAAAAACATTACGAGACAAGTCAGGACTTCTTTAAAGTTCTTTATGAAAAAGGAAAATTTACTGAAGAACTATCCGAACAATATTTTGACGAACAAGCTGGAGAATTTTTAGCTGACAGATACATTGTTGGAACATGTCCTAACTGTGGAAATGACAATGCTTATGGAGACCAGTGCGAAAAATGTGGCTCCACCCTTTCTCCATCAGAGCTTATCAATCCAAAATCAATGTTAAGTGGGAATGTACCAATTCTGAAAGAAACAAAAAACTGGTATCTTCCTTTAAATGAATATGAAAATTTCCTAAACGAATGGATTATTGAAGGTCATAAAGACGATTGGAAACCCAACGTTTACGGACAAGTAAAATCTTGGTTAAACGATGGTTTAAAACCTCGTGCCATGACCAGAGATTTGAACTGGGGAGTTCCTGTTCCGCTTCCGAATGCAGAAGGAAAAGTACTTTATGTATGGTTTGATGCACCAATCGGATATATTTCTTTCACCAAAGAATGGGCAGAAAAGAACGGAAAAAATTGGAAAGATTATTGGCAAAGTGAAGAAAGTGATTTGGTTCACTTTATCGGAAAAGATAATATTGTATTCCACTGTATTATTTTCCCTTCAATGATGAAAGCTCACGGAGATTACATCATGCCGAAAAATGTTCCTGCTTTCGAATTTTTGAACCTTGAAAACGATAAAATTTCTACTTCTAGAAACTGGGCGGTTTGGGCGCATGAATATGTAGAAGATTTCCCTGGACAGCAAGATGTTTTGAGATACGCTCTGCTTTCATCTGCTCCGGAAACCAAGGATAATAATTTTACGTGGAAGGATTTCCAGACGAAGAATAATTCTGAACTGGTAGGAATTTTCGGAAACTTCATCAACAGAGTTGCCGTTCTTATTCATAAATATTATGATGGAATTGTTCCTCAAGGAGATTCTAATACTCCTGAATTAGCAGAAATCAACAAAGCAGCTAAAGAAATTTCAGGATTCTTAGAAAATTATGAGTTTAGAAATTCTTTAACAGCATTAATGAATTTAGCTCGTTTCGGAAATCAATATCTTCAGACAGAAGAGCCTTGGAAAACAATTAAAGATAATCCTGAAAAAGCAGCACATTCATTATTTGTGGGAGCTCAAATTGCTGTGGCATTAGCACAACTTTCTGAGCCATTTATGCCTTTCAGCTCTGAGAAATTACTAAACATGTTCAATGTTGAAAAATCAAACTGGAATGATATTGAAACTAAAAATGTTTTAATTGAAACAGGTCACAAAATCAATGAAGCATCTCTTTTATTCTCAAAAATTGAAGATGATGTAATTGAAGCTCAGATTCAGAAACTGGAGAATACAAAGCAAAATAACAAAAAAACAAACCCTAACGCCAACCCTATGAAAAACGAAATCACTTTTGATGATTTTACGAAAATCGACTTGAGAACAGCAACAATTTTAGAAGCTGAAAAAGTAGAAAAAGCTGATAAATTGCTAAAGCTTACCGTTGATACTGGTGTAGATGTAAGAACTGTAGTTTCAGGGATTGCAGAAAGCTTCACTCCTGAAGAAGTCGTAGGTAAGCAAGTAATGATTTTATTAAATCTTGCA
The DNA here is from genome assembly GCF_025971925.1 of Chryseobacterium oryctis. Classification (GTDB taxonomy): domain Bacteria; phylum Bacteroidota; class Bacteroidia; order Flavobacteriales; family Weeksellaceae; genus Chryseobacterium; species Chryseobacterium oryctis. The sequence goes on along the minus strand of NZ_JAPDHV010000008.1, from coordinate 112,269 downwards.
CCAAGAAAAATCAGAGGAATTGAATCTCAGGGAATGTTATTGTTAACAACAAAATCAGACGGAAAACTATCTTTCGTTACTCCTGATGATAAAGTAGAAAATGGTATTGAAATAGGATAAATCTTAATCAGATCTATAATAAATGGGCATATAATATGCCCATTTTCTTTTAATCATGGTCAAAAAAAGTGCATTAATTAAACTTTCCGATGCTGAATTAGAAAAATATGTAAAAGACGGGAATCGTTTTGTACCCGAAGCGATAGAAATTGCCATGATTATCCTAGAAGAAAGAGGACGCCTTTTTACAGAAAAAGAAAAAGCTAAAATTCAGCAAATCATTCAGCATAAGAAACAGGTTGAAGAAGACAAACTCAATGAAGAGCGAGAACTCTGGAAAGATCATATTACAGAAGACCCAAATGCCATAAGACTTTATTCCAGAGAATTGATCTTAATTATCTCTTTATTTTTAGGTAGTATTCCAGGATCAATTTTATTAGCACTCAATTTTATTAAGTTAAAGAAAAATATCCCTGCTGCTTTAACCTTAATTTTTGGCTTTATTTTCTTACCAATTCAAAATTTCTTGGTTCCTTTTATATATGAAAACACCAACAAAAACTTTTTTACTTATAAATACAGTCCAGAATTTTTCGTTTCTAGTATTGGCTCATTAATTTTACTTGTATTTTGGGTAACTTTCACACCCAAAAAACTTCCTTATAAAGCCAAGTCTCCTATTCTTCCAATTATAATATCTTTAATAATACTTTATTTAATCATTATTAATTATCAAAACTGGTTTTCATCTTATTTCTTGGTAAGTTTTGCTAAATAAGAATCATCTTCCTGCAAAATCATTTCAATTTTAAACCCATTATTTTCAGCAGCATTTTTCAACGTATTAAAATCAAGATAAAGCCATTTTATCGGGTCTTCAGATTCACCTTTGTAATGAACTATATAATCTAATTCACCATAATACCCTTCTGCAGGAATATAAAATCCTCCATCTTCATCCTGGTCAAACATATATAAAATATCCGTACCATCAATCAAAACCTGACCTCCCGAGTTGAGTAAAGAATGAAGTTTTTTAAGATAAATATCGATTATCAAAAGACTTTGAAAAATTCCGGTTCCGTTCATTAATAACAGAATAGTATCAAAAGTTTCTTCCGAAAAATGAAGCACATTTTCAGAAACAGCCTTTTCAATTCCTCGGAGTTTACAGACTTCAATAGATTTTGGAGAAATATCTAATGCTGTAACATCCAATTCTTTTTCATTTTGAAGATATAAAGAATGGGAACCCGCTCCTGCTCCAACATCAAGAACTTTTCCTTTAGATAACTCTAAAGCCTTTCTTTCTATTGTATTCATTTCTTCAAAATCTCTGAAAAGATAATGTACCGGAAGTTCATCCAATTCCGAAATTGAAGTTTCAGTCTGCAAATCTTCAGGATTTTCATTGTGGTAATAGTCCCAAATTGCCTTACCCATTAAGTCTTTCATAGCTGTAATTATGATTACAAAGATAATGGTTTTTGAACTGATATTTCCGGGGGGTTTTCATTGAAATTACCCTTTATGGAATAAAATTTTCGCTACAAAATTTTATTAGCCCCGATAGAAACGGTTACCCCATAGCAAAGGCAGGATACAGCGTTGGAGCGAGGAGTAAAAGTGGATAGCGGGAAAAAGCTCCTAATAAAAAAGTAAAGCCAATTCTCAGGAACAAGAACTGACTTTACTCGTGAAAAACAAGGTATTTTTTTACATCGCAGGACCTGCGGCGTCCTTTATTTCTTCCATTAATTTTTTGCGTTCCTGAAGTCTTCTTCTGGCAATTACTGATTTTCCGCCCAATACTCTGATAAATCTTAAATATTGGAAACGTTCTTTTCCGAAGTGGTGAGTGAAAACATAAATCAAAACTCCAAAACCAACTAAAATAATATATCCGAATATTTTCTTATTGGCTACCAAAATGGCATTTAACTGAATGGCTTTCAGATTTGAAGCTACCGTTTGCGGAGTAATTGTCATTCCGTCCATATAAACCGCCAAATCTCCTATCGCAACCACCTGAAAACGATACTGAAACCAAGAGTAAAAAGCAGAGAAAAACCCGACAGCCAAAAAAGTTCTCCAAACCAAAACCAATCCGATTGCTGCAAGCATATCATTTATTTCAAGTTTATCCAGTGTATAAAACCAAACCGCAATGAAAAGCGAACACATACCATAACCTTTCAAAAACATCGGTAAATACCAGCCTTCAAAGTTAAATTCCAAAACCATCGAAAAATACATGATGATAGCATACCCCATCATTGCCGAAAACCCTGAAAAAATGTACATTTTCAACGGAAATTCTTTTTTGAACCAAAATAAAGCCACAATCCCAGCAAGAAGCAATCCCGGAATCATTAATAAACTTAATTTTGCGTTCGTGAGTTGGTCGTATCCTAAAACACCGATTGCAAAAGTATTTTGTATAGAAGCAGTTCCCAAAAACATTCCTATCCAAAACAACATAAACAAACCATGCTGTACATTATTTTTAGTAAAAATTTTAAATGACAAATACGGTCTTTTAAGAGTCAACTGACGAATTGTAAGACATGCAAAACTTATAAAAGCTGCAATACTTGCATTGATGATATTCTTTGAATTCCACCAATCCTGCTGTTTTCCGAATGAAAAAACATAGGCAGAAAACATAAATGTTGCCGCAAAAAGCAAAATACTCAGCCAATCGATATAATGCAACGGAACTTTCAGGGCAAAATATTTATCATGCATAACAACCCAATGCAAAAGAGCAAGAGCAAAGCATCCTATTGCCATAATAATATAGAAATGCTGCCAATTGTATTTGATTGAAATCTCAACCGCATAATATCCCGAAATCTGACTTATAACCAAAACAAAAGTATAGAAAGCGCCATAAAACATTCCTCTGTTCCCAATCATCATCATTAATGGTAAAAACAATTCTATAGTGGTCATCATCTTAAAAAAACCAATAAGCAATGACGAAAAAACGAAAATCATTGGTTCTAAAGTGGTAGAATTAATAAAACTCAACAATCCTAAAGCTACTAAGAGGAAAACCATTTTATCACGAACCTTAAATCTCATTTTCGTTCTGAGAACAATTGGCATACTCGCTCCCATCCCAATTGTAGTAGCATAATTTGCCCACATGAAATATTCAGACATCGCTCCGGTTCCACTTACCAGATAGCTTATATTTCCTGTATAAACCCCTCCAAGAGGCATCACTACAATAAGCAGCAATATGATAAATAATAGCTGTACAGGTTTTGGAACCCAATCATGATATAAGCCTTTATTATACATATTTTAATTACTTATTGATGTTTACATTTACATTCATTCCTGCACGGAGTTTAGCAACGTCTTCTTTTTTGTTAGCATCTGTAAACTCTATTCTCACAGGAATTCTTTGCTGTACTTTAATAAAATTACCTGTGGAGTTATCCGTCGGAACATTAGAATATCTTGAACCTGTTGCTGCTGAAATTGCTGTAACTACCCCTTCAAATTTTTCTCCACCTAATGCATCAACAGACAACGTCATTTTTTGACCTATTTTTATATTCGGCATCTGACTTTCAAGAAAATTAGCAGTTACCCATTTTTGCTCGTTTAAAACAATTGTAGCAACCTGTTGCCCCGGTTGAATCAACTGACCTTCAGAAATCGTTCTTCTTCCCATTACTCCGTCATAAGGAGCTGTAATCACTGTATAAGAAAGATTAATTTTTGCCATTTCCAGAGCAGACTTCGTTCTTTTGATTTCCGCATCAATAATTCCGAACTTACTTTTAACTTCTGTGGTAGAAAGATTGGCAGATTGTTTTTGATTTACCAATGTTTCATAAGCTGCTTTTTGAGCATCATATTCGGTTTTCACCTGGTCATATTGTTGTCTTGTTACCGCTTCGGAAGCCAAAAGATTTTTGTATCTGTTCAAATTTTGCTCAGCATTCCATAATCTTGCTTTTGCTCCTGCAATATTAGATTCCATAACGTTTACATTATTAGAAACCGTATTTACAGATGAACTCGTCGCTGCTCTTTGAGCCAAAGCATTTTGATAAGCAGCTTCAGCCTGTCCTAATTGTGTTAAAATTTCACTGTTATCAAGAATCACCAGAGTATCCCCTTTTTTTACATTTTGGTGTTCAATAAATTTAATTTCCTTGATGTAAGCTGAAACCCTCGTATTAATTGGATTAATAAATTCCTCAACCTGAGCTGCTTCTGTATATGTTTTGTTCCCGATGTGAAAATACTCACGAACCAGCCAAAATAATCCGAAACCTAGAACCAGAAATACGATAATGTTTGAAATAATCGCTCTTATTCTATTCTTTTTAGTTTCTTTTTTCTTAATCACTGCACTTGATTCAGCTGGAGTTGCCTGTGTATTTTGAGTATTTTGTTCTTTATTTTCCATTGTCTTGTTTTTCAGTTTAAAATAATTAAAGAGTTCCTGTAGATTTCAGAAGGTTATAATATTGGTACAATACATTGATTTCTGCATTTGCATAATCTAATTCTGATTGTAATTTTTGATTTTGCGCATCAATCATTTCTGCTTGTACAGCCAATTGGTTAAGATATTTAGCTTCGGTAATTTTGTAATTTTCTTCAGCTAATTTTTTAGCGTCATTCAAGATTTCAGCCTGTTGAATAGATTCCTGATGCTTCACATAAGCTGCATTTACCATCATATCAATATTTTGAGCAGTAAGAGTCATCGCATCATTTGCCTGATTCTTTTGAAGTTCACCCAATTTTACTTTTTCCTTTGTTTTGTAAAGGTTATCAATATTATAACTGATAGAAACTCCCGTTTGCCAACCTCCCGAATACATATCCAAAACAGGATTTCTTGTCGTAACAGGTCTTTGTAAAGTATATCCTCCAAAACCTGCTACAGTTGGCATTTTATCGGTTTTTATGATTTCTATATTTTTGTCGGCAACATCAATATTTGTTTTTACCGATTTCATCAAAGGATTGCTTTCATGAGCAAGACTCATGTAATAATCTAGCCCAATTCCGCTTTCTTTATTTTCTATATTTTCAATCGGAATAATTTCTGTGTCGGGCGGTAATCCTAATGCAATATTTAGATTGTAGTTAAGGATTTTTCTATTATTAGCTAAAGTCAGAATCCCTTGGTCTAAATTTTTAATTGCTAATTCAGCACGAATAACTTCGTTTCGGGTAAGCATACCTTGTTGATAGAATTTCTGAATATTTTTCAGGCGCTCCTGAGCCAGCTTTTTATTGTTTTCAAAAACTTGTTGCTGATTCAAAATTTTATAAATATCTAGATAATTAGAAATCACTAAAAGTTTAACATCCTGTTTGTTCTTTTCTAAATCTAACTCTGAAAGTTGCTCACGAAGTTCCGCCATCTCAATAGATTTATTTACCAACCCTCCTTTGAAAATTAGCTGACTTGCTTGAACGGCATAAGAACTTCCATAATGAGGCATTGGAATAGTCGTAGAATTGGAAAAATCTTTATCTATCGCTACAGCATCCCCCAAATAAAACTGACTTGTAGAGGCCGTCACAGTTGGTAATTTTTGAAGTTTAGCAACATTGGTGTTCTGTTTTGCTATACCAATATTTTGTTCTGTAACCTTTAGTTGTTGGTGATTTTGTATCGCAAGTTCTGCAACTTCACTTGCAGTCAACTTTTTTATTTCTTGTGAGAAAAATAGCGCAGGAAAAACTGCTATCAGTAGAGATAGTGCTTTTTTTACATTATTTGTCATTTTACCTTGTTTTACAGATGCAAAATTACAGCATCGTCAAAATCAAACAAATGTTTAATTTTTGGAAAAAGATGTTCAAATGTAAGATTTTAACTTTTAAACTGATTTCTATATTGTGAAGGGCTTTCGTCTACATGTTTCTTAAAAAAATGCGAAAATGAATATTGGTCACTAAAACCAAGAGTAGAAGAAATCTCTGAAATAGTCTTATTTGATGAGTTTAATAATACTTTTGCCTCATTCAGAACCACTAAAGCTATAATCTGGCTTGCAGATTTACCTGTAATTTCCTTTACAACAGACGAAAGATGTCTGGTTGTAATCGACTGCCGTTCAGCGTAAAACTCAACTGTACGTTCAGTATGATGATGTAAAGCAACATCATTTAAAAATTTAAAAACAATCTCTTCTTGCCTAGACATCTGAGTCATAGAATTATTATCCTCTTTTGAAATAATCCCAGCCATTTGATAACAAAAAACAGAGAAAAGATGCCTTACAATATCTTTCTTGTAAATCATATCTGTCTGAGAATCCAAAATATATTTGATGAAATCCAAACTTTTCCAGACAACCTCCAGCTCATCAGGGTGAAATGGCACACCTATATTCATCTGTTGCCTGAAATAACGATAAGTAATTAACCTATTGAACTTCAAAGATAAAGCCGAAATAAACTCTCTTTTATAAGCAACCATTCTCGATTGAAAATCATCACTCACAGAAATAACTTCATAAACAGTTTGTGGATCCGTCACCATAAACATATTTTCAGAAAGTTCTAAATCGTTGAAATGTTGTCTCAACTTCATTTTCCCTGACTTCACAAACATAAACGACGGGTTATCAGGACGAAAAGGCTTTGCAAGAGCTACCCTCTCGAATACATTAAACTGTGTAAAAATCTCAACTCCGAATTTTTCTAAGACAGACATAATACAAATGTAAGCAAACTCATGAACGGTTACAAAATTTTATTATTTTAGTGTATTCCAAATTCCTAACCATGAGAAAGATTGATTTATTACTAGCAGAATATGGCGAAAGTCACAGAAATTCAACCAATAAATTCATTCATTGGATTTGTGTTCCCTTGATTTTCTGGACAATTTTAGGGTTTATTTCTTATATTCCTACGCCTAATATGTATTTGAAATATTTTGGTTTTTTGAGTATTGCAAGTTTTATCTCTATAATTTTAGTCACAGTTTTTTACCTGCGATTGTCTTGGAGAATTGCATTCATTATGATTTTTGTGATGCTTTTAATGGAACATTTCGTTTCTTTAGTTAACGTAACTTTCGGAACAAAATCATGGATTTTATACCTATCAGTTTTTATAATAACCTGGATTTTTCAATTCATTGGTCATAAAATTGAAGGTAAAAAACCATCTTTTCTGAAAGATTTACAGTTTCTTCTAATCGGCCCGATATGGCTTTTAAGTTTTATTCTTAAAAAATTAGGAATCAGATATTAGTTTAATCTTCTAATGCATATACCGCAAAACTCGCCAACCAATGGTCGCCTCCATAATTTCCTTTGAATAAGAGAGGAAGTCCGTTATTTAAAAATACATTAGCTGTTTTCTGAAAATCTTTTTTCAGCGGATGATTTTCAGGAAGAGATTTCGCTATCCCCTTCATACACCAAGCTCTGGTAAAAGATAATCCTACTAAATGCACCGTTTGATAATCATTCAAATCACTTACCACAGGAATTTTTTCAATATTTTCTAAACTGCGTTTTTCGTAAAAATTATCCAGCCATTTTACATATTCCTTCTGAGGAAGAACTCTTCGCATCAAGTCTGCAATCTCTAAACTTGGAGAAAAAAAGTCTGAACCATCCGGTTCAAGATATGCCGGAGTTTTAGTATTACTCAAATAAAAATATTTTGCTTTCTCTGTTAATTGATTTTCAAAATCTTCATCTCCCGTTGCTCTTGCCCAATCTAGAGCAAAAACCATTGCAAAAGCAGTGTTGGGATGTACTCCAGTTCTATTAGGATACGTTTGTTTTGGTAAATAAGCCTTCCATGAACTTAGAATTTTATCCGTCAAAGGTTTTAGATTCTGATGCCAGATTTTTGCCTTCGGATTATCCCAAGTTGCTAATTCTTCGTCAAGTTTTAACAGCCATGCCCAACCATAGGTTCTTTCAAACGTTCCTGTCAATTGATATTTTGTAAAATAATCAGCTTCTGTTTGAAGGTTTTCTTTTTTAAAGGAATTTTCAAGAATATTTTCAATCTCTTTTGCAACCGACAGATTAGGTTTTGTTTTTAATAAACGAACCAACATCCAATGTCCGTGTACAGAACTATGCCAATCAAAACATCCATAAAAACTAGGATGCAAATCTTTTGGACTCAAAGGAACTTCACCTGCATTATTGATAATATGCGCCGTCTTATTCGGATATTCCTGATTGATACAATGAAGTGGTTTTTCTGATAATTTCACAGCCATCTCATCCGTAAGTTTCGGAATTTCTTGAGCATACATCAAAAACGGAGAAAATACAATTGCTAAAAGACTTTTTTTCATTCATTAAAATTAGGAAATAATTTCAATTTATAAATCAAAAAGATGGTTTTATAAATTCACAAATCAACCTTTAAAAAACTACTGAAAACTATCATTTTAAGTATAATATTTGTTGATAATTCTTAAAATATTTAGATATGAAAAAACTATTCTTAACATTATTCTGTTTTTCTCTTATTTATTGTAAGAAAAATGAAAATCTTAATGACAAATCAATAAGTTCTATGGTTGCCCTTGAAGATGTAGAGCTTAAATCTCCAGCTCCTTCACAAGCTATTTCTGAAAAAGCATTATCAGACAACTCATCTGCTTCAATTAATAATCCTTCTAAGATTGATAGTATTTCAAAAAAAATCATCAAAAATGGGGAAATGACCATTCAGGTGGGTGATATCAAAAAAGCTCAACAACAAGTCGGTGAAATCTTGTCAAAAAGCAATGCTTACGTTCAAAAAGAAGATTTCAGAAATACAGATACAGATGAGAGTTTAAACCTAATCATTCGTGTTCCGCATAAAAATTTCGACATTCTTATTGATTCTTTTTCAAATGGAGTTGGCTCAATTTTATCAAAAAACATCTCTTCTGACGATGTAACGGAAGAATATACAGATGTAACTATAAAACTTGCCAATAAGAAAATATATCTTGAAAAATATCGGGATATGCTAAGGTCTGCTTCTACAACTAAAGATATGATTGAAATTCAGGAGAAAATCCGTGAATTGGTAGATGAAATAGACATTGCAGAAGGTAGACTCCGATTTATTGACGACAGGGTAAAATACAGCACTTTCAATTTAACTTTGTATAAAGAGAAAATAAGAAGCTCAACAACATCAAAAATAGGCTTTGGAAGTCGTTTCGGAGATTCTTTTACCGAAGGATGGAATAGCTTTGTCTCTTTTTCCCTCGGAATAATTTCGTTTTGGCCATATTTCTTACTATTTCCTATCTTTATTCTGATTTGGAAAAAATGGAAACGCAAAACCAAGAAATAATTTATTATTTACCCAACACAAATACAGCCGGAATTTTATGAAGTTCCGGTTTTTGTTTTTGCCATTCTTTTATAGTTTTCGTTTTAATAAATTCCTGTTCCGGATCATTGATGTTTGCAGCAATACAAAGTTTGGTATTCGGTGACAAAAACTTACATAAATCATCAAACAGCTGATTATTTCTGTAAGGTGTTTCCATGAAAATCTGAGAATATCCTGTTTTCTGAACTAAACTTTCTAAATGCAAAATCTGTTTCTTTTTCTCTCCTTTGTCAATTGGTAAATATCCGTTGAAAGTAAATTCCTGACCATTAAAACCACTAGAAATCAATGCCAAAATAATTGAAGATGGCCCTGAAATCGGGATAACCTTGATGTTTTTTTCATGACACCATTTCACCATCAAATTCCCTGGATCCGCAATACAAGGAAGTCCTGCTTCAGACAACAATCCGAAATCCTGACCTTTTAACATTAGTTCCTGAGCTTCTTTGATATCAGCATTTTCAGTATACTTATCCAAAAGATAGAGTTTCAAATCCGACTGTTTTTTTTCCGGAGCAAAAAACTTAACAACTTTTCTCGCTGTTTTCTCATTTTCCACGAAAAAATAATCAGTTTGCATGATGTATTCTTTTATTACAGGCGAAAAATGAGTGATAGAAGTATTTTCTGAAAGATAAGCTGGAAGTAAGAAAAGCATTTTAGTATATTAAGTTCAAATTTTTGGCAAAGTTACGGGTAAATTGAATAAGGTTAAAAGCTTTTTCAATTAATTTAAAATTTGGTTCATTACCGCTTCACAACCACGATCTAAAAGTTGGAAAACATCTTCAAAATCACTCATACCTCCCCAATAAGGATCTGGTACTTCAACATTATTATCATCTCCTAAAGCATCTAAAAACAAAGAAACTTTCCGTCTTTCCTCATCATTTCGTGCCTTTGAAACAACGTCTTGATAAACACTTTTATCCATACAATAGATTTTGTCAAATGTTTCAAAATCTTCTTTTGTAATTGGTCTTGATTTTTGTTTTGAAATATCAATATTATGATTTGCAGCGGTCTTTATTGCTCTTTTATCCGGGTGCTCACCTTCATGCATAGATATTGTTCCAGCAGAATCAACTACAAAATTTTCAGGAAGTTTTTTTTTCATAATTCCTTCAGCCAAAGGGCTTCTGCAAATATTCCCTAAACAAACCATTAATATTTTCATATCTATCTTAAATTATACTTTTTCAGTTTACTAAAATAAGAAACCTAGTATTAATTCTACAATCGTCTAGATGTAATATTACATAAAAAATCTTTGTTTCAAAGTACTTTTGAACCCACAAATTAAAAAAACCTAAACAAATGAAAAAAAGCGTTTTGACCTTGCTCCTTTTATCATTAGGAGCAACAGCAACCTTTGCACAAGTAGGAGTCAACACCCAAAATCCACAAGCTGTGTTTCATGTAGACGGAGCTAAAGACAATGTTACTACAGGAATACCAACGGCTGCACAACAAAGTAATGATGTGGTGATAACATCACAAGGAAGATTGGGAGTAGGCACCAATACACCTACAAACAACCTGGAAGTAAACAGCGAAATAGCCGGAACTTCCGGCATAAAAATAACACAATTGCCCAAAGCCAATACTTTATCTACCGATGCAAACGGAAATATTATTGCACAGGATATAAAAACTGCCGGCGTTAATGTAACAAAACAACGTTTAGTTATTGCTAACTCATCCAATGTTATCAATAGCGGTTCTGGAGATTACTCATTCAGGTATAGCTCAAATGCAGCCGGAGGTTATTGGCAAATGAGAATTAATAATGGTACATCTAGACAATTTAATACCTGGGATGTTGAGTTTTATGGAAAAATAATGCTAATGGACAAGTATGGCAGGGAAGAAACTTGCAAACAATCAATCCGAATACCTGGACAAATGTAAGCCCCTCAAACCCAGCTGGAGGCACAAACGAATACAACACTATGCATATTTATGATTTAGGAACAGGAGCTATCATACGTCTTACAACAACCCTAATAAGCATAAATTCAACAACTTACGAATCTATGATTGCTGAAGAATTTTAACACCAATAAGTTTTAGTTAGTGATTTTCGGAAATATAAAACTAAATAATTTCATTTCTGTTAATTAGAATCGAAAGCTTAAGTATTAGAAATACTGTAAACTTAAAAAAGGAGAATAAAATTATTCTCCTTTTTTTAATATTTTGATTAAATATATTTTTAGTGCTTTATTTTTTCTGTAAGTTCCTTTACATACTTTTTCACTTCTTTATCAATCTTAGAAACGTCTTTTATCGTTTCGCAAGCATACATTACCGTAGAATGGTCTTTCCCTCCCATTTCTTCACCAATTTTTGTAAAAGTAGCATTGGTGAATTCCTTTGCAAAATACATAGCCAATTGTCTAGGAAGAGCAATTTCTCTTTTTCTTGTTTTTGATAAAAGTTGTTCTCTTTTTATACCAAAATAATCGCACACTACTTCCTGAATATAAGGAATATTGATAATTTTCTTTTGGTTTGCCGCAATCTTATTAATGGTCTCTTTTAGTAGTTCAAGACTCAAATCAGATTTATAAATCGTAGAATAAGCAATTACAGAATTAATAACTCCGATAAGCTCTCTTACATTTGTTTTCGCTTCAGAAGCTAAGAAATCAAGCATATCATCTGTAAGAACAATACCGTCTCTGCTTAACTTGTCAACAATAATTTTCTTACGAGTCTCTAAATCAGGAGATTTTATTTCTGCAGAAAGTCCCCATTTGAAACGGGAAACAATCCTGTCCTGAATATCCATAATATCAGCAGGAGCCTTATCTGAAGTCAAGATAATCTGCTTTCCGTTTTGATGTAAATAATCAAAAATATGGAAGAAGCTATCCTGAGTAGCAGACTTACCTGATAAGAACTGAATATCATCAATAATCAACACATCTACCATTTGATAGAAGTTGGCAAATTCCGTTTGTTTATGCGCTTTTGCAGCAGAAATAAATTGCTGGATAAATTTTTCTGATGATAAATACAAAACCACTTTATCAGGGAACTGACTTTTTACTTCCAAACCAACAGCCTGACCTAAGTGAGTTTTACCTACACCATATCCTCCATATAAAAATAATGGATTAAAAGCCGTTGCACCAGGTCTTTTGGCAATAGAACGAGCTACTGTTGCAGCAAATTTATTACTCTCACCTTCTACATAATTATCAAAAGAGAAATCAGATTTCAGGTTAGAGTCAATATTTACTTTTTTGATTCCAGGAACTACGAAAGGGTTCACAATATTAGCAGAAAAACCTTGAGGCATTGTTTCCTGAACTTTAGGAGTAGGAACACTCTTCCCTCTCATATTCATAGTAACAGGTTTCTCCATTCCAGAAGGCTTGTTTTCCATTACGGAATACCAAAGTTTCACACCTTTACCAATATTTTTTTTCAGGGCAGCAGAAAGTAGAGATAAATAATTATCTTCTATGTATTCTTTGTAAAAATCACTTGGCACCATTAGTGTCAGATTGTTATCAACCAAAGAAATTGGCTGTACTTTATCAAACAATAAATCGAAAGATTTCTCAAGCTTTTTCAAATCAGAATTGTCCTCAGCTGCGTTTAGATTATCTCGCATGAACTGAAGGCATTTCTGCCATATCAACATTAAATTTTCATCCATAATTTATGCCCTGATTAATTCTTTGGTTAGTACTTTTTGGAAGGAAGACAAAGGTCTCATTTTTTATCTTCAAAAAAAAATTTTGCAGGTATTGATTATTTAAAAATATATTTGTATGTATAATTTAGAAATAAAAATGATACACACAACACACTCAATACGAGTTCGTTACGGAGAAACAGATCCTATGAAATATGTATACTATGGCAACTATGCAGAATACTTTGAAGTAGCCCGAGTTGAACTTTTCAGAAGCATAGGAATGTCTTACAACGAGATTGAGAATCAGGGAATTTGGTTGCCTGTTTCAGAATATAAAATTAAGTATTTAAAACCAGCTTTATATGATCAAAATTTGGAAATACATACTTATATAAAAAAAATTCCAGGAGTAAAAATTGAGTTCGAATATGAGATTTACAATGAAGAGCATATTAAAATCACTGAAGCATCTACCACGCTTTTCTTTTTGGAGGCAAAAACCGGAAAAATCATTAAATGTCCTGAAGCTTTAATGAAGCTTATTGAACAAAATTGGAAAGAAGAAAAATTTTAACATAAACTACAATTAATATTTAAAAAATTCAATTCTCCGTTTTATTATATTATTTGCACATTTGCATATCTGTTTTTAATGATTACACGATGAAGATTGCATTTTTGGGACCACAAGCCAGCTTCACTCAGCTTGCAGCTGCACAACTTTTTTATGACGAAGAATTTCTACCTCAAGCCAATATTTTGGATTGTTTTACAGCAGTAGAAAATGGAGAGGTTGACAAAGCTGTTGTTCCGCTGGAAAACTCTATTGAAGGAACCGTTTCTATGACTTTGGATTATCTCTACAAAACTCCAAATATCAAAATAGAAGCTGAAGCTGTAATGCCGATTGCTCATCATCTAATGATACATCCTGAAAACAATATTGAAGACATTGAAAGAATATATTCACATCCACAGGCTTTAGCTCAAAGTTTCCACTTTTTAGATACGCATTATAAAAATATAGCAAGACAAGATTTTTCTTCCACTGCCGCTGCTGCAAAATTTGTTTCTGAAAATCCGCAAAATAAAATTGCCGCTGTTGCAAATCAGTTTGCGTCTAATTTGTATGGTTTAAAAATTATTAATCACAACATACAGGATTTTGAACAGAATCATACACGTTTTATCATCATATCTAAAAACCATACAAAATACAATAACAATAAACTTACAATACTTGGTGAAAAATCCGGATTATTAATAACTCTTCCTGAAGATCATGCCGGAGGTCTGCATCAGGTATTATCTGTTTTCGCATGGAGAAAGATGAATCTAAGTAAAATAGAATCCAGAACATTAAAAACAGGGCTTGGAAACTATTTTTTTTATATTAATGTAGTTGGAAACTGGGATGATGTTCTTCATAATAATTCTTTAGAAGAATTAAAATCCATCAATGTAGAAGTAGATTTTCTTGGAAATTACAAAGAATTTCTTTTAATGAGCTAAAGAACTTAATAAGTTAAATTATAAATCCTGCTAAAACCAGCAGGATTTCTCTTTCTATATAAAACTATTTCAAAATTTAATTTTTATAAACCTTAATATTTTATCACATACAATTGATATAATAACAACTATCAACAACAAAAAGACTTTTAACTAATTTCAAATAAATTTAATAAAAACACCATCATATTAATAACGTAGTAATAATTCTACAACAATAAGGTTTAATTTTTGCGTAATTTCAAAATGCCTAAATACCACGTTTTAATTATGAAAACCAAAATTTTTAAGCTTATTGGAGCAGTAATATCTGTTTCGGCTTTTTCTCAGGTCGGGATTGGAACACCTAATCCTACAGCCATGTTAGATGTAAATGGCACAATGAAAGTAAGACAAACTCCCATTGTCACCAACCTCACAGGTCAGCAAATCCTAACAGTAAATCAGAATTCTGGCGGAGATTTCCAAGTTAGCCAAATTGATCCTCAACTGTTAGTTAATGCTGCGAATACGGATATCTCTGTATATGCAGCAAAAAAAACAACAGGTATAAGTTTATTATCTTTAGCTCTATTTCCAAGTGGATTTAGAGCCGTTAATTTTCTTACTGCAGAAAAAACTGTTGGAAATAGCGCCTTATTCTCAGATACTGATAATACCTATATCATCCCGTCCCCAGGAGTATATGAAATAGGTTATCACTTTCGATACGGAACAGGTGTGCAAGCTTCTGTTCTAGCAAACTCACCAGGTATAGGAATCGTGAGAACTAGAAGTAATGTTGCAACCCTTATTGACAGTCAAACATTTGCCGGAGCAAATGTTCCGCTGGTACTCAGTGTAACAATTTCCGAGAGCAGCCTTAACTCTCTTTATACTTTTCAAGCAGGAGACAGAATTTCATTTGGACTGATAAGTTCAGCACTTCTTGACGACTCAATTTTAGGTTCTAGTTCCGGTTCTTTCTTTGTTCACAAAGTGTCTAATTAGATTTTTAACATTCTAATTTTTTAACCATTAAAATTAATCCATCATAATTGTTGATGGATTAATTATTTATAGACTTTACAATTGAGTATATTTGAAAAATAAAACCAATAAATGGAAGCCACAATCATCATATTAATAATAATCATCCTTTTTATTTATTTCAGGCTAAATAACAGAATCAATGAGCTGGAAAATAGAATTTCTCAGCTAGATTCAAAAAAAACAGAGCCTAAAACAGAAGCTGAATTTCAACAGACAAATCCCATACAACCTCAAACATCTTTTAAGACTACTCTTCCTGAAATTGAGCAACCTCAAAATCAAGTGAGGAAAAAAACTCCAGAGACACCTCAAAAAGATTGGAGCGCTCCAATTTTCGATTTTTTGAAACAAAATGCTTTAACAATTATCGGAATTATAACTCTTGTTTTAGGAATCGGGTATTTTGTAAAATATGCCATCGATAAAAACTGGATTGGAGAAACCACAAGAGTAGGAATCGGAATTGCAACCGGAACAATTATAATGGTAATCGGGCATTTTCTAAAAAAGAATTACAACGCTTTCTCATCAATTATTACCGGAGGCGGAATTGCAGTCTTATATTTCACAATCACCATTGCATTTAGAGAATATCATCTTTTCAGCCAAAATATTGCATTTATCCTGACTTGTATTACTACCCTACTTTCAATTACAGTTTCTTATTATTACAAAAGTGAAATTTTAATTATTTTTTCATTATTTGGTGGTTTTTTAGCTCCTTTAATGATAAGCTCAGGTCAAAGTAACTACCCTTTCCTATTTACCTATTTAATGGTTTTAAACATAGGAATGCTCATCATCGTTTTCCTCAAAAACTGGAGAAGCGTTGGTTGGATTTCTTTTGCTTTTACTAATGCTTATCTTTTCAATTGGACTATTGATAAAACAGAAAGCCTTTCCATCTTATTCTATATTCTGACTTATCTTATTTTCTACGCATATGCACTACAGAACTACTTTAAGTCGAATAAACTTTCATCAGGAGATATTCTGATGTTAGTATTAATCAACTTCTCAAGTATAATTGGGTTGGTTTATATTTTTAATGAATTAAAATACACTCCGATATTTATTTTCCCATTTATTTTTGCTCTCATAAATGGCTTTTTTCTTCTCAAAGAATATAAAAAGAAAGATTTTGGAACAAATTATTCTGTATTTACAGCAATTACAATCAGTCTTGTCACACTCACCATAGCTCTACAATTCAAAGCACATTTAATAACAAGTGTTTGGGCAATTGAAGCCTCTTTATTATTATTTATTTGGAAAAAAACCAGACAAAATATCTTCAAAAATTGTTTCTATGTTTTATTTCCATTGGTTATCATTTCACAATTAGTTACATGGACAGAATATTTTAATTCAAAAAATTTAAATATTATTTTCAATCCAGTATTTTTAACAACTTCCGTAACGGCAGTTACAACACTTTTTAATCTGATTTTATTAAGAAAACTCAGTGATAGTGATAAAGAAGAAAAAACTAATCTTTTTGAAGACCTTTTCACTTTTATAAGTTATGGGGTAATTTATCTTGCTTTACTATTTGAAATCATTTATCAGACCTCTGAAAAACTATATTCTGTGATTCTGAGTATAAGTTTTTTATACAGTCTTTGCTACATTCTTATATTATTACTTTTAAGAAAAATTCTAAAGCTTAATAAATTTCTCGAAACAGCCATTATCTACATCTTTATGTTATTGATAATCATTAATAGTGCTTTTGTTTCATCAGAAGTTATTGATTCTATTCTTGTCAATAAACTTCAGAAAGATTTTTATGCTTTTCATCTCTTGTATTTAATTCCTTTCATTTTTATAACTTGGAGAATTATTCCAAAATCAAATTTCACTAAAAACAGGTTCTCTTATTGGCTATTATCATTCGCTATAATCAATCTTATAAGCTTTGAACTTTATCATATATATCTTATCAAATGCAAAAAACATTGCAGAATCTTATGATCTTCAAAGCCATTTCAGCATTCTATATTTACCGATAATATGGGCGATTCTTTCAAGTATTTTCATTTATTTAGGATTAAAAAAATCTCTTTCTGAACTTAATAAAATAGGTTTTGTATTAATTGGAGTTATGATTTTAAAACTCTACACTTATGATGTTTGGCAGATGGATAATGTTTCTAGAATAATAGCTTTTATAATCTTAGGAATCATCTTGCTTTTAAGCTCATTTACATTCCAGAGATTAAAGAACATCATCAAAAATATGGTAGATAAAAAAGAAGAAAACCTTGAAAATAAGAATACAAAATCTCAATAAAATCTTTATTTTATGATTAATTATTAAATTTATAGGAAAATCTATTCAATTTTTATAAAAAATAACTATATTTATCGCAATTTTTAATTGATACATATTCTCCAGTTATGAAAAAAATCTTCTACTCTTTATTATTATTTGCTTCTGTAACTTTATTTGCTCAGAAGAACCCAACAACACGATTTGCTGTTGCCAATGATGTCATCGGAACAGTAGATATGTTTAATGCTAAAAAAAGCATTGTACAGAGCTCTAATGTTTATAAAACATCAGCCAACCTACCACAAAACCTTAAAAAATACAGTTCTATTGCTGAAAAAGGTTTAACGGAGTATAAAATCAAAAATGGTTTTGATGGCTTGGATAAAATAACTCTTGCACAGCTTAACGAACAATATCAATTACCAAACAATACACCTGTTTTCATTGATGGATATGAATTTTCAAATACTGAAACTAAAGTTTTTGGTGATATCTTAGCGAAAATGGAAGTAAAAGATAACAATGGTAAAAAATCTTTGTTCATCAGTACTTTAAGATAATTTCTCCAATTATACACTAAAAAAGGATACTCGATTGAGTATCCTTTTTTAATATTTATCATTCCATTTTTTCTTTAATTCTTCATAGATTTTTTTCTCTGTGCTATTGTTTCCAGGTTCATAAAGCTTAACATTTTTAATTTCCTCAGGAAGAAAATCCTGTTCCACAAAGCTCCCTTCATAAGAATGTGCATATTTGTATTCTTTTCCATAGTCCAAATCCTTCATTAGTTTTGTCGGAGCATTTCTCAAATGCAAAGGCACAGGCAAATTACCTGTTTGTTTCACCAAAGCCAAAGCATCATTTATAGCCATATAGGTAGAATTGCTTTTCGGAGAAACTGCCAAATAAACCGCAGTCTCACTCAAAATAATTCTCGCTTCAGGGTTTCCGATTACATTCACAGCCTGAAAACAATTATTAGCAATTACCAACGCATTCGGATTTGCCAACCCAATATCTTCTGCTGCTAAAATAACCATCCTTCTTGCTATAAATTTGATATCCTCACCTCCTGCAATCATTCTTGCCAACCAATAAACCGCTCCATTTGGGTCACTTCCTCTCATTGATTTTATAAATGCCGAAATAATATCGTAATGCTGCTCTCCGTTTTTATCATAAAGCGCCATTGTTTCCTGTAAAACTTCAAGCACATCATCATTTGTAATTTCTTTTTTACCTGAATTTTTATACTGGTTCAAAACCAATTCAACAGAATTAATCAGTTTCCTGCCATCTCCTCCGGAATATTGAATAAAAGCCTGTTTATCGACAATTTCAAAATCAGTTTTTTCATCCTGATTATATCTTTTAAGAGCAATATCGATTAGTTCTTCTAACTTCTCATAGCTCAAAGCCTTTAAAATATACACCTGACTTCTGGAAAGCAATGCAGAAACCACCTCAAAACTAGGATTTTCCGTAGTTGCACCAATCAAAACAATCCAGCCTTTTTCCACTGCATGAAGAAGAGAATCTTGCTGGGATTTATTAAAACGGTGAATTTCATCAATAAATAAAATTGGTGATTTTCCTGAAAACAAATTTTGTTTTTTCGCATCTTCAATCACATCCCGAACATCTTTCACCCCAGACGATACTGCCGAAAGTTTATAAAACTTTCTACCCGATTTTTCAGAAACAATCTCCGCAAGAGTTGTTTTTCCTGTTCCGGGAGGTCCCCAAAAAATAAGAGAATTCAAGGTATTATTATTAATCATTTTTCTAATAGTACCTTTTTCTCCGGTAAGATGCTCCTGCCCTAAAACATCATCTAAAGTTTTAGGTCTCAATTTTTCTGCTAAAGGAATATTTTGACTCAAGATTTTGATTTAATTTTAAAGTAAACTACAATATAAAGTTCAAAAAAAAAGCTTAAAAATCCAGTTTTCACACCATTGAAAACGCCTCATCGACAAACACCCGATTATATCCGACGAACCCCTGTTTACTGTCTCTAAACTTATAACAAAATTAAACTAATTTTCAATTTTTTACCCTATTTTTGCAATGTTTTGAAACTTACATTCAATAAAATAATCACTTTTCCTCTGGTAATTTTAATAAAATTTTACCAATGGTTTATTTCGCCTTTACTTCCCAAAAATTGCCGTTATGAGCCTACCTGTTCACATTATGTGCTAAAATCATTGCAGGTTCATGGTATTTTTAAAGGATTTTGGCTTGGTTTAAAAAGAATAGCAAGATGTCATCCTTGGGGAGGAAGTGGCTACGACCCAGTTCCACCAAAGAAATAAATTTTAATAAAAAACGTACTAAAAAAAATAAATATGAACAATATTTTTTTCAGAATCTACCTCACAATATTTGCCTTCTTAGTGCAATTTACTTTTGCGCAAAACTATCCGGAAGGTTTATCTGATGGAACTTTGAAAGTAAATTCTACAAACGTTCCCGTAAAAATATATTCTACAACCGAACTTGGAGACTTAAATATTTTCCCGGACAGAAAAGTTGACGGAAATACTTTAATTATATTGAATGAATCTAATGTTGAACCCAATCCGTACAACTCCAACATATTAACATTAAATAAACTAAAAGACTCAAAATACCAGTTTTTTGATAAAAATTTTAAATTAATTGATGTTCCTGCTTCACAAGAAAATGCTGAAAAGTTTAAATACGCTGTAAAATCTGACAAGCCAATCGCTTCTTCAGACAATGTAGAACTGGAAACATCTTTCAAAATCTGGGATCCCTCAAAAGGTATAAAACTGGGACCATTTACACTCCATTTTTATAGCTTAATGTTTGTTTTTGCATTTGGTCTCGGATATGTTTTAATGACGAAAATTTTTAAAATTGATAATGTAAATCAAAAATATCTTGAACCTCTTTTCACTTGGACATTGATAGGGACAATTCTTGGAGCAAGAATGGGACATGTAATTTTCTATCAACCAGAACTTTTCAAAGAAGATTTCTGGAGTGTCTTTTTACCAATAAGCACTAAAAATGGTATAAAATTCACTGGCTTTTCTGGTCTGGCAAGTCATGGAGCTACAATCGCATTAATTTTCACTACATTATATTATTCCTATAAAATTATCAAGAAAAATCCTTTCTGGGTATACGACAGATTAGGAATTGTGGTTGCATTAGGAGGAGCTTTTGTAAGAATGGGCAATTTCTTCAATTCTGAAATCATCGGAAAACAAGTTGATCCCAACTCTCCTTTTGCATTACTTTTCCCACAACAAAGCAGCGAATATGGTTTAACAGTTCCTCGTTATCCGGCACAATTATTTGAAGCCTTCGGATACGTTTGTTTATTTGTTCTTTTATGGATTTTGTATAGAAAAACTAACAAAAAATATCAGCAAGGATGGCTGTTCGGATTATTTTTTATTATTCTTTGGGCAATCAGGTTCTTTGTAGAGTTTTTAAAAGAACCTCAAGGTGATGAATTTATTCAATTTGCAGGGCTAAACACTGGACAAGTTCTTTCAATTCCTTTTATGATTGCAGGTTTTGTGATTATGTTTGTTTCTAAAAAATTTAAAATAACTCAGGCAGAAAACGAAAAGCCTCAATAGTTTTAAAATTAATAAAGAAAAAAGCAGATTTGTAAAATTTACAAATCTGCTTTTTTTGTATCTATTTTTCTACTATAATTCTGATTCTATCTTTCTGTTGATATCTTCAAAGACCTTTCCAAATTCATTAATCACATCTGTTGGAAGCATCGCTTCTTTAGAATACTTTTCAGCGGCAAAATCGGCTGCTCTACCATGTAAGTAAATTCCCAAAATTGCAGCGTGTTCTTCAGAATATCCTTGAGCTAAAAAAGAAGTAATAATACCCGTCAAAACATCTCCACTACCTCCTTTTGCTAACCCTGAATTTCCTGTAATATTATAATAAACCCTTCCTTCTGGAGTAATGATTTGAGTATGATGATCCTTCAAAACAATGATTATATCCAATTCTTTTGTTTTCTTCTTTGCTAATTCCAGTCTTTCAAATGAATTTTCAGTTTCACCAAATAGTCTTTCAAACTCTTTTGGGTGTGGAGTAATGATAGATTTTTTAGGAATAAGCTTAAAATTATCTTGATTTTGAGCAACGATATTTAATGCATCAGCATCTAAAACTAGAGGCTTAGAATTATTTTTAAGGAATTCCAAAACAGCTTCTTTAGTTTTCTCATCTGTTCCCAATCCTGGACCTATTCCATAAACACAATCTTCTTGTAAAGAAATTGTATCTACAATTTCGTTTCCTCCTTCAATAAATATAGCTTCCGGACAGGAAGTCTGAAGAATTTCATAACCACATTTTGGTGCATGTGCAAAAGCCAATCCAGCACCTGTTCTCAAAGCCGATTTTACAGCCAAGACAGCAGCTCCCATTTTACCATAACTTCCTGCAACTATCGTTACCTTGCCGTAAGTTCCCTTATGCGAAAAATCATTTCGTGGCTTTAAAATATTATTTACTCTATCGCAAATTACAAAATCATCTGTTTCTGTTTGGAGAATATATTCCTGGCTTAAATTAATATCTAAAATTTCAACTTTTCCTGTATATTGTCCTGTTTCAGGATGTAAAAAACTCTTTTTCCAAAACTGAAAACTTAAAGTATAATCAGCTCTAAAAACCGTTGAATTTTCATCTATATTTTTGTCTGCAAAAAGTCCAGAAGGAGTATCTATTGATATTTTGAAACTATTTTTCGAGTTTAAAGTATCAACCAAATCTTTAAATTCGCCTTCTAAATTTCGAGATAATCCTGTCCCAAACAAGGCATCAATAATAATTGTTCTACTATCAAAACGATAATTATCTACATCTTTAAAACTCTTTATTAAAATCCCTGAAACTTCTCTTAATTCTCTAAAGTTTATATTAGCATCATCTGAAAATTTTGCTTTTGAATCCACAAAAACATCAACATCAAACCCTTTGAAATAAAGCATTTTGGCAATAGCTAAACCATCACCTCCATTATTACCGTTACCACAAAATATTGCAAAATTTCTGTGGTTTTTGCAGTTTTCGGAAATCCAGTTAACACAGGCAAAAGCCGCCCTTTCCATTAGCTGTATTGATAAAATGGGTTCATTAGCAATCGTATATTGATCACAATTGCGAATCTGCTCTGCAGAGAAAATTTTCATAGAAATTGTTTTTTTTATTAAATTAAATTTACTCATTCTTTCCGAATCAGTAAATGTGAAATTGAAAAACTAACAAAAGTATCGAAAATTAAAGTTTTAAATTGTTACTTTTGTGTGTAAATTAATTAAAAAATATAAATTATGGGATTTGTCAAGGAATTTAAAGAGTTTGCTTTTAAGGGCAATGTATTAGATCTAGCTGTCGGTGTAATCATCGGTGGTGCATTCGGAAAAATTGTTTCGTCTTTAGTTGAGGACGTAGTAACTCCATTACTATTAAATCCTGCTCTTAAAGCTGCTGGTGCTGAAAATATTTCAAAACTTTCTTGGAATGGTGTAGCTTATGGTAATTTCCTTTCTGCAGTAATTAGCTTTTTGTGTATTGCAATGGTTCTTTTCTGGATCATAAAGGGAGCTAATAAGGTTGTAAAGAAAGAAGAAGCAGCTCCTGCGGGACCAACTGAAGATCAGAAGTTATTGACTGAAATCAGAGATTTACTTAAAAGTAAAAATAACATATAAAACATGAAAACACCTCAGTTCGAGGTGTTTTTTATGTTTTTAATTCCGGATTTTTCAGATTAATGAATCTGCAAAATACTTGAAATTTGTTCAGCTAAAGAAAGTCCGATTCTATCTTGAGCTTCCAAAGTAGATGCTCCTGTATGAGGAGTAAGAGAAATCTTAGCATGATTTAAAATCTCTTTTGAAGGAGTTGGCTCGTTAATAAATACATCAAGCCCAGCAAATCTTACTTTCCCTGAATCTAAAGCTTCAATTAGGGCAGCTTCATCAATAACTCCACCTCTTGAGCAGTTTACAATTGCTACCCCATCTTTCATGATTTCAAATTCACTTTTTCCAATCATATATCCGTCTTTTTGAGCAGGAACATGAAGTGTGATAAAATCTGAATGTTTTAAAACATCCTGAAGCGGTTCTGTTTCAATATCTACGTTAATAAACTGATTATTATAAAACTTCACCTTAATACTTGCTCTACCAACATTATTATCCGCAGCAATAACTCTCATACCAAGTCCTAAAGCAATTTTTGCAACTTCTTGACCAATTCTTCCCATTCCCACAATACCGATTGTTTTTCCTTTCAATTCGATACCTGCAGCATAAGATTTTTTAAGATTAGCAAACTCAGTATCACCCACTAAAGGCATTTTTCTATTTGAATCCTGTAAAAATCTTGCTCCTGAAAACAAATGTGCAAAAACCAGCTCAGCAACCGATTCTGATGATGCAGAAGGTGTATTGATAACATGAATCCCTTTCTCTCTTGCATAATCTACATCAATATTATCCATACCTACACCTCCTCTACCAATTATTTCCAAAGAAGGACAATTATCAATAATGTCTTTTCTTACTTGTGTAGCACTACGTACCAAAATTGTACGGATTTTGTGTTCATTAATGTAATCTACCAAAAATTCCTGCGGAACTTTAGTTGTAATTACTTCAAATCCTTTTTCAGTCAGTGCATCAATCCCAGATTGATCTAAACCATCGTTTGCTAAAACTTTCATAAATACCAATATATATTTAAAAACAAAAAGATTTAAAAACTAAAAGAAAAGCATTTGCTTTAATCGTTTTAATTTTTAAATCTTCAATTATATTTTTTTTAATCCTCTTTAAAAACTTCAATTGTAACTTGTTTTTCTACAAGATCTGTAAACTTACCTTTGTATCTTGTAGCTCTCACCAAGTGATTATCAATCCAGTGATAATTTCCTCCTCTTGGCTTTCCACAGAGTACACTGTGATATTTGAAGCCATGCTTATCCAACCAATCAATCGTAATTTGTTTTAAATTTTCAGTTCTTGAAGTAAAAAAACAAATTTGGTGACCTTCATCATACCATCTGTTGATAGTTTCCAACGCATCAGGAAAAGGCTCACAAGTCACCATTCTCTCCGGCTCTTCATTTGGAACATCTTCTGTAATTGTTCCATCTATGTCAATTAGATAATTTTTTATTCCGTCCTTCAGAATTGGACTTATATGCTCTATGTACTCTAATTCCATCGTAAAAAATTGAGTTGCAAAGTTACGCTTTTTACTTTCAAAAACTATAACGAAACTTAATTTTAATTATTTTTTTACATTAAAATTTATATTTTAAAGAATAAAATTAACTTTTTATTCTGTTTTATTCAATTCTAATTGAAATTTTTCTTTTTTTTAATTAATCACATTCACCTTCAAATATCCTCAAATTTTTCAATCTAATATCAAGTGAAAATCTTATTCCCTTGTTCTTTTCTACAAAATTTATGATGTTTAACCAAAAATTTCCAAAATACATTTATTACACTTACATTTGTAGAAATGGAAGAATTGGTAGTTTTAGTAAACCCTCAAGATGAAATTTTAGGACTAATGGAAAAACAACAAGCTCATATTAATGGTTTGTTGCATCGTGCTTTTTCTGTTTTTTTATTCAACGATAAAGGTGAAATGCTTTTACAAAAAAGAGCTGCAAATAAATACCATTCACCATTGAAATGGACTAATGCCGTGTGTTCACACCCTAAAAGTGGGGAAACTTATCTTGAAGGAGCCAAACGCAGACTGAAAGAAGAATTGGGTATTGAAACTGAACTATCAGAAAAATTCAATTTCATTTATAAAGCTGATGTTGGTGGTGGACTTTGGGAACATGAATTAGACCATGTTTTTGTAGGAAATTATGATGATGATTTTAATTTAAACAAAGATGAAGTTGAAGAAGTAAAATATATTTCTATGCAAGATTTAGACAACGAAATGTCTGAAAATCCTGAAAATTTCACAGAATGGTTCAAAATCATTTTGGAAGAATATAAACACCATTTTTAATTAATATGATGAAAAAAGGAATATTAGTTTTAACATTTTTAGCGGGATTTTTTGCCTTTGCCCAAAAAGTTACAACTTATGATACACAAAATTATACAATACAAGTTCCTGATGGATGGAAATCTACTAATGACAACGATATTGTAAACATTTTCCCTACTAGTGAAATCGGAGCAATTACCATTTCTGAATACCATGATTTGATTCTCCCGAAAGAGAAAACAAAAAAATTCATCCTTGCTCTTTATAAATCTTCTGACGATGAAAGCAAAATAAAAAGCAACAAAGGAAAAAAAGGTTATACAGAGTATTTTTACGAATATTTTGATGAAAAAGATAAACTCTTCTGGATAACTAAAGTTTTTCAAAAGGATAAAGATTTGTATCTGATTTCCATCAATTGTGGTCAAAAATTCTGGAACGGAAATTATATGTCACTTTTTAACGAAACTTTTAACAGTTTTAAAATAAAGAAATAAAAATTAAATATGAAGAAAACAGCCTTGTACGACAAACACGTTTCTTTAGGAGCTAAAATCGTACCTTTTGCAGGTTTTGAAATGCCTGTTCAATATTCTGGAGTTACAGAAGAACATTTTGCAGTAAGAGAAAAAGCAGGATTATTTGATGTTTCTCACATGGGACAATTTTTTATTGAAGGTGCTGGTTCTAAAGAACTTTTACAGTTGGTTACAACAAACAATGTAGATACTTTAGAAAACGGAAAAGCTCAATATTCTTGCCTTCCAAACGAAAACGGAGGCATTGTAGACGACCTTATTGTTTACAAAATGGAAGATGATAAATATTTCGTTGTTGTAAATGCTTCAAACATTGAAAAAGACTGGAATCATATTTCAAAATACAATACTTTTGGAGCTAAAATGACGAATGCTTCTGACGACATGTCTCTATTAGCAATCCAAGGTCCGAAAGCAACTGAAATTCTTCAAAAGCTTACAGAAACTAACCTTTCTGAAATTCCTTACTACAATTTTACAGTAGGCTCTGTTGCTGGAGTTAATGATGTAATTATTTCTAACACAGGATATACAGGAAGTGGTGGTTTTGAAATTTATTTCAAAAATGAAGATGCTGAAAAACTTTGGGACGAAATTATCAAAGCAGGTGAATCAGAAGGAATTATCCCATGCGGATTGGCAGCAAGAGACACTTTAAGACTTGAAAAAGGGTTCTGTCTTTACGGAAATGATATTGATGATACAACTTCACCAATTGAAGCTGGACTAGGTTGGATTACTAAATTTGATAAAGATTTTGTTTCCAAAGAAGTTTTCGCTAAACAAAAAGAGGAAGGTGTTACAAGAAAACTAGTTGGTTTTGAGCTAACAGATAAAGGTGTCCCAAGACACGATTACCCTGTTGTAGATGCTGAAGGAAACGTGATCGGAAAAGTAACTTCAGGAACTCAATCTCCAATGAAAAAAGTTGGTTTAGGATTAGCTTATGTTGATAAACCACACTTCAAATTAGGTTCTGAAATATTCATTCAGGTAAGAAATAAAAATATCCCTGCAAAAGTAGTAAAAGCTCCTTTTGTATAATTTGAATATACTAAAATATAGAAACCGCAGAATATTTCTGCGGTTTTTTTGTTATCCTTTCCATCGAAATTTACAAGAAAACCCCACTATTCATTTCAAACAATAATTAAAATTACCCTCATTAATACCTCATTAAGTTAAAAAATCATAAGATATAATTAAAGATGAGTTAATAAGTTTCATCTTTCGATTTTCTTTTTTTGTAACAAAAAATAATTGATGGACAACAACAATTCAATCAACAGAAGAAAATTTCTTAAAAATTCATTAATTGCAGCGGGAGGAGTTTTTATTGCTCCTTTAATTGAAAGTTGTATAAACGATTTCACCAATACAGAAAACACTCCGAATGATCTAAAAAACACGGGATTTGATACAGGGGTAGCAAGTTTTGACCCTTCAGAAACAGGAGTGATTATCTGGACAAGATATTCTGTAGGTGTTGATGCCGAAATTACTTGGGAAATAAGCAAAAACAGTAATTTTTCCGATACTGTAAGAACAGGAAAAGCAAATGTAACATCTCTAAATGATTTCACAGTCGCAGTAGATGTACAAAACATTCCTTCCCACACAAAATATTATTATAGATTTTATAATCGTAAAACTAAAGAAAGCAGTATCATAGGAGAAACAATTACCTTACCTTCAAAAACAGATTCAGTAAATGAAGTAAAAATGGCAGTCGTTTCCTGTTCCAACTTTCCGGCAGGACTTTTTAATGTATATGAAGCTATAGCTCAGTCTGATTCGGATGTAGTAGTTCATCTTGGAGATTACATCTATGAATATGCTCCAGGACAGTATGGGACAAATCCTTATACCAATCAACTAGGAAGAACACATAAACCGGCACGAGAAATTCTTACCTTAAACGATTACAGAGAAAGATACAGACAATACAGAGAAGATAAAAACCTAATGCTTTTGCATCAGAAAAAACCATTTATCTGCGTGTGGGATGACCATGAATTTGCCAATGATACCTATAAATCCGGTGCGGAAAACCATCAACCTAACGAAGGTGATTTTCAGGCTAGAAAAATGGCAGCATTTCAGGCTTACAGCGAATACATTCCTTTGAAAACAGGAAAGGATTTGAGAATATACAGAAGTTTCAATTTTGGAAATATTGTTTCGCTTTATATGTTAGATACGAGGGTTATAGCGAGAGATAAACAACTTGAATATTCAGATTATCTGGATGCTGACGGAAACTTTAATCAGGTACAATTTAAAACAGACTTTTTAAGTACCAGCAGAAAATTAATAGGAAATGAACAGATGTCATGGCTTGGCTCACAAATCAATACAGATACAACAAAATGGAAAGTTTTGGGACAGCAGATTTTAATGACTAAAATGATGATTCCTGCAGAAATGCTAATGTTATTAAATAAAATTCTGACAGAAATAAAACAGTTTGGAAGCGCACAGCCTTCTACAATGCAATTACTTAAAAGCACAATTTCTCAGCTTATTATTCTCAAAATGAGATATCAACAACAAGATCCTACTCTTACACCTCAGGAAATAGCAAGAATCACAACAACTTTACCTTATAATCTTGACGCATGGGACGGCTATTTTATGGAAAGAGAACAGCTATACTCTATTCTTGCAGGAAAAAAAGTAGTCGTTCTTGCAGGAGATACCCACAATGCATGGTTAGGAAAACTTACCAATGCTCAAGGAAATTTTATTGGGACAGAACTTGCATGTAGTTCAGTTTCTTCTCCCGGATTGGAAGGATATCTTGGTATTACTTCCGATCCTACACAAGCTATAGAACTGGCTCAGGCATTTTCGTTACTCATAGACGATCTTGAGTATGCTAATCTTTATAAAAGAGGATATCTACATGTAGAATTCACTTCTGGAAGTACTCATGCTGAATGGAGATTTGTAGACAATGTATTTTCAGAAACTTATAATATTGTAACCGAAAAAACACATACAATCACTTAATTCTAAAATCATTTAATTTTAATATAAAAAGAGCTGTAAAATATTCTACAGCTCTTGTATCTATAATCAATAACTTCTATTAATCCTTTACTTCCACTCCAAAAAACAATCTCAAGGCTTCCACATTTTTCTTGTCATTCCCAATAAATATTTCTTTATCAGTAATAAAAACCGGACGTTTTAAAAATGTATAATGCTCCAACAACAGTTTTTGAAAATCTTTTTCATCTAAAGACTTTACATCAAGCTCTCTTAATTTAATCTGAGTAGATTTTTTGCTAAATAATGCTTCATAAGATTTTGTTTTCTTATACATTTCAGCAAGTTCTTCTTTAGTGATAGGCTCTTTCTTTATCTCACGAAGTTCCCAGTCTGTAAGGTCAAATTCAGCTAAAATTTTCTTGCAGGTACCACAAGTATTAAGATAAAATACTTTTTTCATTGTATCTATTATATAATTATTTATTAAATTCACTTATAATTTTAATGCTTCAAAAGTAGGATTTAATCTAAAATATCCGAAATTATTAAGTATGTTTTTTAAAATAGCAGAAAATGGATAATAAACCTATCACCTTCCAATTCATATCAGAACCTTCAGATGTTAATTATGGAGGAAACGTACACGGAGGAAGTGTAATGAAATGGATTGATCAGGCTGGATATGCCTGCGCAACTACTTGGAGCGGAAATTATTCAGTGACTGTTTATGTTGGAGGAATACGTTTTTACGAACCGATAAAAATTGGCGAAATCGTAAAAGTTGAAGCTCAGGTGATTTATACAGGTTCATCAAGTATGCATATCTCCATCAACGTATTTTCAAGAAATCTGAAACAGCCAAAATTTGATAAAAAAACACATTGCATCATTGTTTTTGTAGCGGTAGACGAAAACGGAAAAAAGCTCCCTGTTCCTAAATGGGTTCCTGAAACAACAGAGGACAAGCAAAAAGAACAATATGCAATTCGTCTTATGGAACTAAGAACTCAAATTGAAGATGAAATGAAACCTTTTTTATAAAAAAATCAAAATAATTCAAATAATATTTATATTTGCATCACAAAAGGAAATGGTGCTCTTCCTTACCCAACCGCTTTTCAGAAGCTGATGACGCCTGATTAAATAAATTATTAACAGTAATTAATCAGGATTAGTATGTCTAAAAATCAAAGAACAATAAGCAATAAAGTTTTTTTTCAGTTTAAAATTTTCTTTCGAAAATTTCCCGCTCTGCCTTATATTTTCAAATGGCTTTTTATTAGTCTTATCATTGGAGTTTTAATCGGTTCTGCATCAGCAGGATTTTTACAATCATTAGAATGGGTTACCAATTTTCGAGAAAAACATATTTGGTTAATAGCATTTTTACCCGTTACAGGATTTTTGATTGGTCTTTTATATTATCATTTTGGGAAAGACATTGAAGCCGGAAATAATTTACTGATAGAAAATATTCACAATCCAAAGGCAACTATCCCATTCAAAATGGCTCCTTTTGTTTATTTAGGAACTATTGTCACTCATTTTTTTGGTGGTTCGGCAGGTCGTGAAGGAACTGCACTTCAAATGGCTGGAGCTATTGCAGACCAATTTACCAAACCTTTTAAGTTAGACAAAAACGAGAGAAGAACTTTAATTATTTCTGCTATTGCAGCAGGTTTTGGTTCCGTTTTCGGTACTCCTTTAGCCGGAGCAGTTTTTGGTCTTGAAGTTTTTCTGATTGGCAAAATTCGTTACAATGCTATGTTTCCTGCTTTTGCATCAGCAATTATTGCAGACCGGACAACTAATCTCTGGAATGTAAAACATACTCATTATCATATTGATTTCATTCCAAAATTTGATTTTTCATATTTTTTATACAGCATTTTAGCAGGTATTATTTTTGGATTCTGTGCTGCTGCATTTAGCAAAACGCTTCATTGGTTAAGCACAGTTTTTAAATCTAACATAAAATACTCTCCGTTACACCCTGTAATTGGAGGAACTATCGTTGCAATTGCTGTTTTTATGATAGGAACTACAAAATATATAGGTTTGGGAATTCCGACAATTTTAGAATCTTTCAAGACACAACTTCCTGTTTATGATTTTGCTTTAAAAATGATTTTTACAATAATTACCCTTTCGGCAGGTTTTAAAGGCGGAGAAGTAACTCCTTTGTTCTTCATCGGGGCAACTTTAGGGAGTGCTTTATCCCTATTTATTCCGCTTCCTTTCGGATTATTGGCAGGAATGGGGTTTGTTGCTGTTTTTGCCGGAGCCACAAATACACCTCTGGCTTGTATGCTGATGGGGATTGAATTGTTTGGTGCAGAAAGTGGAGTTTATATAGCAATTGCTTGTGTTGTTTCTTATTTGTTTTCAGGACATAGCAGTATTTATTCAAAACAAAAAATTGGAGAAGCAAAGAGTAAAAGATACGAAAGTTATCAGAATAAAAATATTTCTGATTTATGAGAATAACAAAAACCTTTTGGTATCCCAAAAGGTTTTTGCATAATAAATGTGGAAATGCTTATTTCAATTGAAATAATTCTGTTTAAACGTCAATTTAGCAAGTAATAACTTGTGTACAACGAATGTAGTCTAGGCAATATTTAGGACCTGTAACAGCTCCTGTACAGCTACATCCGCACAGAGATAAATCTGGTGGCCCGATAATTATTCCTCCAGAAATGTTTTTAAGGTCGTTTTTCTTTAATCTTTTGGCATTTTTCAAAATTTCTTGTGACATGATTTGATTTTTTTGAGATTAATAATATAGTTTTAGTGTATTTCAAAGTTAAACAAATATTAATTATTTTAAACTTAACTTAAGTTTAAATTTCATAATCAATTTATATTGTATTACTTATTTTACCTTAAACGAAAAACACATCATAATTATTTCTTAAACAAACTTTATTTATTCTATAAATTTAAAATCGTTATTATACTTATACCAAATATTTTTTCAACAATAGATTTCACCTTTAAAAACAAAAAAAACCTTCAAATTTTGAAAGGTCTTTTTATAATATCTTATGTTGTTTTCCATTTATTTGTGTATGGATCAAATGGACACTGACTTAATTTTCTCCATGAAGAACCATTAAATTCAATATCGGAATTATCAAAGCATATATAACGAAACTGACAGTCTTTACAAATATCTATACTATTATTATTAATAAACCATTTTTTAGTAAAATCAGAATCTTCAATTAACTCTGTAATGCTTTTACTATTAAAATTACCAAAAGTATTTCTATGCGCAAGAAAATTTTTAAAATTTCCTTCATTGTCTATACAAACTTTTCTATTTAAAGCAACATTGTACTTTTGAGCTTCGCAAAAGAAATCCATATTAATTATGAAATTTTCTTTACTTATTATGTCTGTTGTTGCGCTATTTACAATTTTTGAAGTAAACAAAAGTTTTTTTTGTTTATAAAATTTTGATTTTTTATATGATTCTTTTATTAAATTTTCGTCAGCAGCACTGTGAACCACAAATAAAGAAATTCTATTTTCAATATCTTCCATATAATTTACAAAAGAAATATCAAACAAAGTTTCGGGAAGTAAAATTTCAACGCTTCTAATTCTTGACATTCGAATGACATTAATAATTTCAGAGATAATATCAGCAACATTTGATTTACCAATCCTAATTTGTATGCTTGAACACCCCAAAGAACCTAATTCTTTAATTACTGAAATATAATTGTAGTTGCAGTTTTCGTTTATTTCCAGGATTGCATTATTTACCCTCAAAGGAGAATACCAATCTAAATTAAGTTCAGGAAAATTTTCAGGATTATCAAGGAAAAAACCATAATCTATTGTATTCAAATATTTAAAATAATGGTCTATACCATCATTCAGATCATTATTGAAGAAATTTTTAATTTCATTTACTGTATAAATGCTTGTTTTTTTAAGAACCTCGCCCAACAGGTTCGGGATATTGATGTATTCATTATTTTGTAAGTCCACGATTATACTTTCCTCACCACCCTTAACAGGTAAACAATTGGCATACAAATTAAAAAAACTATTCATACGATATTGGTTATTGGCTTATGATTATGAAAAATATCATAAACTGTTGTTTGATGAAAGGGGCTGTGTGCTGAATAATGCAGATTAAAACGCTTCACTTCTTCTTTGGTATAATACACATTTCTTATCAAATGATAATTTATTGGAAGGTGTTTATAGCTTTCATCTGTAAAAAGAGTAATAAACTCTTTTTTTTTATTATTTATTTTTTTCATTATTTATCGTATTAAATATTCGGCAATTTTTTTGTGCAAGTGATAATTACATGCACCGGAAACAAAGCCAAACTGCCCAACGGGATTAACTTCTAAAAAAACATACTTGTCCTTTGTTTTTACTATATCTAAAGAAGCGCAATTTAAATTCAATTCTTTCATTAACAAACGAATACGGTCTTCCAGAGTAGAGGGTAATTGATAAGGCACACGTCTGTTCATTCTTTTTCTATCATATCTTCTGAAATCAACCGTTGTTCGTTGATTTTTTTGAGAAAACATAGCCATGGAATAGAGTTCTCCATCTAAATAAAAAACTCTTATTTCATAGGCTTTTTCTAATTTTTCCTGAAAGTGCCCGATAAAAAAATAATCAGGCAGTTCATTAATAAAGCTTAATTCTATTTTTTCTGTGTAAGTTGCATAGGTACAATGCGTCTCATTAATATCACACAACAACATATCGTGCATTTTAGAGATGATTTCCCCATTGCATTCATTAAAAAAATCAATTAGCTTAGATTTGCTATTAGTGAGTATAGATTTTGGAATATCTATTCCAATACTATGTGCTATCCTTAAAACATCAAATTTATTAACTTCATATTTTAAAGCACCTCCCAAGACATTTTCCGCTTTGTATTTATAAGTTATATCATAGGAATTAATATTCTCTATTTCTTTATTAGCAGAATGCATTAATCTTGATTCAAGGTCTCTATTAGCAATGTTTTCTGAAAATAATCTTTCTGGTATCATTCTTATGGGCAGTGGTTTTCTTCCCGGTCTTCTGTACCATATAGATTTTACACCTATACTTTCACTAATGTCAAGGAAATAATCTTCCTTTGACATCCTGAAAAAATCGGTATTGAGTCTTTTTATTTCCCCATCGTATAAGATGGAAAGCCAGTCAATCACAAGGTTTGTGGTTATGTCATTATCTTCAGTATAAATAACTATCATTTTTTATTTATATACGCTTTATCAATTTCGTTTAAAGAATCACATACTCTAATATAATTTTCAATAGGATCCAGGTTCATTGATTTTCTTCTCGCATTAACATTTGATGAATCAATAAGATTTTCTATAAAAACTTTTCCATTATCTCTCATTGAATATTGTGTTCCATAGATTTGCTTTCTACCATTTGCCCATTCAACTCTATCAATTAAGCAAGCCAAATTTCTTTTGTCGGCATTTCCCTTTTTTACAGCTTCTTTCATTATAGGTAAGTACTTTTCCATTGTTGATAGTTCACGAGCATGTTGAATCGCTACAAACAAAGCAGTATTAGCATCTTCGCCTAATTTATCTTTCCCCAACCAACCTAAACTGTCAATTATCTTGGTCACAATTTGCTCATTCTTTCTGTCAAGGGGAGCTTGTTTTATACGATCGAAGATTGGAGTTCTATACTTTTGGTCATCTTCTAAGACCTTTTCCAAGGTTTTTCTTACTTCGGAATATTGATCCGATTTTTTACATCCGGAAAAACAAAGAAAAAGAAGTAATATTATATAATTAAGTTTTACAAGCATTATTGTAAAGTAAGATTATAGACTGTATTGTAATATTTAATAAACCTAAAAAAGAACAAACTTTGACAAAGTCCAAAACTTTGACAAAGTTGATTTAACTCTTATTACATGAATAATTTCTAATTAATGTTATCAGAGAGAGCCTTCCACCCATTATCTCCAGGAGTACTTATGTTATCATGGTTGCCATCCGATGTTAGACCTGTTTGAATATCGGTAGGAGAAGTTGGTAATTGCTGTCCACCTAAAACTTTATCAAGTTTAACTCTTTCAATTTTTGAAGCTTGAAACTTGTTTAATAATTCGTCTTTTTTCTTTAAATTTTTCATAATAATTTTTTTAAAATTGTTTTGTACCTTATTGACATATCAAATATATCAAGCATAATTGATATAATCTCAAAGTTTTTATGTGAATTTTATGTGAATCTCAACACATATGTGATATATTTATATATTTACAAAATCAAAAAAAACATAAATATGATAAAAAATAAGCTTATAAAAGCACGTAAGGAAAAATATACACAGGAAGGCATGGCTAAAATATTGCATATGACACAATCTCAATATCAAAGAAGGGAGAAAGGGGAAATTAAAATCTCTGATGAAGAATGGGAACGCATGGCAAAAGCACTGAATACCACAATAGAAGAAATCAAAGAAGATGATTCAACCCATCAAGTCATTAATCACTTTTACAATATTCCGGAATTTATTCTTGAGAATCAACAAGAATATATCAATCTACTGAAAAAACAAGTAGAAGAATTAAAAGAAGAAATTAGAATTTTAAAATCTTAAGTTAAAACAAAACCTTTCTTAAGTATTGACTAATTCACATAAAAAAAAAACCTTTCAAAATTTGAAAGGTTCTATCTAATATATTAGTTTAATATTATCTTGCAATGTTTACAGCTCTCGTTTCTCTGATAACGGTTACTTTTACTTGTCCTGGATAAGTCAGTTCATTTTGAATTTTTTCTGAAATATCATAAGACAATTGAGAAGCCACTTCATCATTTACTTTTCCGCTTTCCACCATTACTCTCAATTCTCTACCTGCCTGAATTGCATAAGCACTTGAAACACCTTCAAAACTTAACGCTGCAGATTCTAAATCTTTTAATCTTTGAATATAAGACTCCAAAACCTGTCTTCTTGCCCCTGGTCTTGCCCCTGAAATAGCATCCGCTACCTGAATAATTGGTGACAGCAATGACGTCATCTCAACTTCATCATGGTGAGCTCCAATCGCATTTACAACCTCCGCATTTTCACCATATTTCTCAGCCCATTGCATACCCAATAAAGCGTGAGGAAGTTCAGATTCCTGCTCTGGAACTTTCCCTATATCGTGTAAAAGACCTGCTCTTTTAGCTAATTTCACGTTTAATCCTAATTCAGCGGCCATTGTTGCAGCAATATTGGCAACTTCTCTAGAGTGCTGTAATAAGTTTTGGCCATAAGACGAACGATATTTCATTCTACCTACGATTTTTATTAATTCAGGATGCAATCCGTGGATTCCTAAATCAATAATTGTTCTTTTACCTACTTCAATAATCTCCTCTTCAATTTGTTTTCTTGTTTTTTCAACAACTTCTTCGATTCTTGCTGGGTGAATTCTACCGTCTGTAACCAATCTGTGAAGCGATAATCTTGCAATTTCTCTTCTTACAGGGTCAAAACATGAAAGAAGGATTGCTTCCGGAGTATCATCAACGATGATTTCAACACCTGTCACAGCTTCTAAAGCACGGATATTTCTACCTTCTCTACCAATAATTCTACCTTTTACTTCATCAGATTCAATATTGAAAACTGATACTGAGTTTTCGATAGCCTGTTCTGTTCCTATTCTCTGAATTGTCTGGATAACAATTTTTCTTGCTTCATTTTTAGCATTCAGCTGAGCTTCTTCCATAATACTCTGAACATGTGCCTGAGCTCTTGTTTTAGCTTCAGCTTTCATTGTCTCTACCAACTCAGCTCTAGCTTCATCTGCTGTATAATTAGCAATTTTCTCAAGAATTTCAACTTTTTTAGCTGTAGCTGTTTCTAGTTCATGCTGTTTTCTTTCTAGAATTTCATTTTTCTTAGCATAATCAGCAATCTGCTTGTCTAAATCTTTCTCAAGTTTTCCAGTTTTGCTAAGCTCATCATTTAACTTGTTCTCCTTATCCTTAATTCTCTTTTCAACCTCCTGCATTTTCTTTTCTCTCGATTGAATATCTGCATCGTGCTGAGATTTTAACTCCAAGAATTTTTCTTTAGCTTGAAGATTTTTTTCTTTTTTTATGGATTCGGCTTGTACGGTAGCTTTTTCTATAAGGTTTTCGGCATTCTTTTTTGCATCATCTATAATAAATTTCCCTTTCGCATTAAGTGAGCTTTTAGAAAAAAGTATTCCTATCACTGCACCAATTACCAGGCAAATAACGCCGACTATAATGGCTGTTGTCATAATTTATATTAAGTTTTAATTGTCTTTATCTTCAAATAAAAAAACCCACAATAATCCAGAGATTGAGAGTAAACTCCTAATCAACACGATTTGAACTGATTTCCATTGTCTGTAATCCGAAAAATCGGCACGCCATTCGATGGACATTTGTTCGGTAATTGTTTAGCGTTGAGTTTACCTTTAATGTGTTAGAATTATTGTAGGCAGTCTTTTTGGGAAAAAAAATCTATTTCCCAATTTCATTCAATGATTGATTAATCTGTGATAATCTTTCATTGGTAGAGTTTATCGTTTTTTCGTAGTTTGCAGATACTACTTCAGCATTAGTTCCCAATTTTAAGGCACACATTGCTAAAGCATCTTGTTTATCTCTCACATCGAAATTTTGTTCAAAATCTTTAATCATATTTTCAATTTGCTTCCCTACCTTGCGCAAAGTTTCCTCCTCTGCTGCCGGTACGTTGAGCGGATATACTCTTCCTGCAATGTTAATTGTAATTCTTCTTACATCCATTATAATCCACTGTTTTGAAGCTGTGCAATACAGAAATCTACTTCCTTCACTAATCTGTTGATATGATTTTTCATCAATCTGTTATGTTCCGGATTTCCTGATATTGCTGAGTAAAGTTTTATATTTTTTTGCTCTTCTGCTAATACCTGACCTTTTTTTCTTTCTTCATCATATTTCTTCTTCAATTCTTCATGCTCAATGCTTAATTCTGAGAACTTTTCAGCAAGATTTTTGTAATTCTTTTGTAAAAGCAAAATCTTTTTCTCTATTTCTGAAAAATTATTTTCTAAATTTTGGAGCATCTCAGGTTCTGTATATTCTAACTAATAGCAAAAATAACAAAATATTAATACTAACAAAAATAAAAGTCTCTATATTTTGATGTGACAATAAAAAAGAGGTACAAAATGCACCTCCTTTACTATATTTAAGCTTAATTTACTATTCAAATTTCAAAACAAACATCACCGCTCTAGTCTGTAATGTTGACATTGCAGAAGACCAATAAGGAGGCGTAGTAGCATTATCGGCAACAAGCTCATTATTCATAATAAATGTTCCTCTAACTGCCGGAGTAAGTTTAAATTTATTGAAATAAAACTGAATACCCATCTCTGCAGACCAAGCAAAATTATGTGTTGTAGATCTGAAAACCTGTTGCAAGTTATCATCTGTAGAATCTGCATTTGACTGTAAATTCACAATATAGTTCACACCTGCCGCAAAATATGGTCTAGAATTATACCATCTGTGTCCATGAACTTCTAGCATCACAGGTATATCAACCAATGTAGACTTTATTTGTCTAACTCTGTCTTTATCTGTTAACGGAATTGGAATAAAAGGATCATTCGTTAAAGTTCCTGCTGCGTACTGATCATTTGATTGTGTATTGAAAGTCAATTCCCTTTGAGCAAATTGTAAGCCTGGTTCAACTCTTAAATCCAAATAATCATTCAGTCTCCATTTTGCGATAAGTCCCGCACCAAAACTGTAACTTTCTTTAGATGTAACAAGATTTTGATTCTCATGCATCCCATATCTTGGATGCAAAACAATACGGTAATCTAGCCTGTTCCCGTTCAAATAAAAACCCCAACTGAATTTTTGTTCGTCAAAGTCTTCCAACTTATCCATTCTGTTTCGGGTTCTGAATTGCGCATCTGCAAAGATTGCAATATTTACTGAGGCTAAAACCAGTGCTTTTAATAAAAATTTATTCATAGGTTACTTTGTTGCTTTATAAATTGTGGCTATACCTAAACTTAGTTTTTTATATTCAACTTTTTTAAATCCTGTATCTAAAAGAATTTGCTTCATCTTTTCCCCGAAAGGAAATGCATTTACAGAATCCGGAAGGTATGTATATGCCCTATTATCT
Organism: Chryseobacterium oryctis; assembly: GCF_025971925.1. Classification (GTDB taxonomy): domain Bacteria; phylum Bacteroidota; class Bacteroidia; order Flavobacteriales; family Weeksellaceae; genus Chryseobacterium; species Chryseobacterium oryctis. The sequence goes on along the minus strand of NZ_JAPDHV010000008.1, from coordinate 72,605 downwards.
TTAGAAACCAATCTACCAATGGCTGGTAATATATTTTTGAAGTAAAACATATAAAATGGCCCTAAAAAACCCTCAACCTTTGAAAACTCCAGTATATAAACACTCTTGTTATCTTTAACTACTCTTCTTAACTCTGCTAAACCTTTTGTAAGATTCTCAAAATTCCTTACTCCAAATGCAACGGAAACAGCATCAAATCTATTGTCCTCGAAAGGTAAATTTTCTGCATCTCCTTTTTGCATGGAAATTTTGCCGTCTAATTTAAGTTTTTTTATTTTAATAACGCCAACATTTAACATTTGTTGCGATAAATCTAAACCAATTACTTTTGAACCTGTTCCCTTTTCAATAGTAATTGCCAGATCTCCCGTTCCTGTAGCCACATCCAGCACTTCCTGTGGATTATCATTTTTCATCCATTTCACCAATTTATTTCTCCATAAAACATCAATTTTCATAGATAAAACATGATTCAAAAGATCATATTTTGGTGCTATATTGTCGAACATATCCTCTACCTGACTTTTCTTTGTCGCATCAGAATTGTAGGGAGTAACTTTGGTAATATCTTTTGTCAAAACTTAAAACTTATAATATTCTTTATAATAATTAAGGTAATCCTGTTTTCTAAATATCTTAGATCTAGATTCTACCTTTTGTACATTTTTGATTAATTTATCATAATCTTCATCTACATTGTAGTAAAAATCTTCGGTGTAGAGCTTATTGAAATGTTTCGCACCTCCGAAATACGGCTTTCCGTCAATGATAGTTTTATCAAGCGCCAAAAGTAATGAATCTTTTTTAAGATTGTAACCATAATATTGATCATTGATATAATAATCCTGATGTGCAATATTGATAAGTCCACGAACTTTATTTACTTCAAAAGCAGAATCGTAAATTAATTTTTTGTTTGCGTCAAAAACTTTAATTGAGTTTTTTCCTTTTTTTAAGTCTACATTTACAAATTGTCCTGCAGAAATAACACCTTCAGAACCGTTATTAATCTTATAATAATATGTATTGGGAGTAGGATTATCTACTACATAGTAATTCTTTTTGGCTAAAAAAAGAAAATAAATACCAAAGGCCATGATAAACGCCACAACTGCAATAAGTAAGCCTTTCAACGACGGATTGTTTTTCATAGATTGTAAAGTACAATTTTTGCAAATTTAATAATATTTTTAATTCTCCGTTATTAATATTAATTATTAACTTTGCATCTTTAAAAAAATCATTTAAACGAATGCCGAATACGATCATTATTGGTTCTGGATCTTATATTCCTAATAGAGTTATTGGTAGAGATTATTTTTTAGATTCCGAATTCTATACAGATGAGGGTGAAAAAATTGAAAAACCTACTGAAGAAGTTATTGCAAAATTTGTAGAAATTACAGAAATTGAGAACAGGAGGTTCATTGATGAAGGGCTTTCAAATTCTCAAATCGGTTATGAAGCTGCAAAAATTGCTTTGGAGGATGCGAAAATAGATGGTGAAGATTTAGACTACATCATTTATGCAAGTAATTTCGGGGAAGTTACGGAGAACGGATACGCCGACTTTATGCCTACAATTGCAGCCAGAGTAAAGAATAAATTGGGCATTAAAAACAGGAAATGCGTAACGTACGATATGGTTTTCGGATGTCCAGGATGGGTAGAAGGTATGATTTTAGCTGATAATTTAATCAAAGCTAAATCAGCAAAAACAATTCTTGTAATAGGGGGTGAAACTCTAAGCCGCGTAACTGATCCACACGACAGAAACAGAATGATTTTCGCGGATGGAGCCGGAGCTGTAGTTGTACAAGCAACTGATGAAGAAAACGTAGGCATTATCGCCCACAATACAATTTGTGACAACGGTTCCGAATTAGAATATTTAGTAAATAAACCTTCTATCAATAAAAATGCAGACCAAACCCGTTTATTTGTGAGAATGCAGGGAAGAAAAATTTACGAGTACGCTCTTAAAAACGTCCCTTCCGCAATCAAAGAAACCATTGATGATGCAGGATTATCTATTGAAAACATCAACAAAATATTAATTCACCAGGCAAATGCCAAAATGGATTATGCCATGATTGAAAGACTTCATAAACTTTACAACGTTAAAGATTATGACCATGCAATCTCTCCTATGACTATCCAAATGTTCGGAAACTCTTCTGTAGCAACCATTCCTACCATGTATGATTTAATAATTAAAGGAAAAATGGAAGGTCAATCGTTTAAAGAAAAAGGTAACATTGTAATGACTTCAGTAGGTGCCGGAATGAACATTAATGCTATCGTTTACAGATTCCCTTAAAATATAATAATATTAAAAATATAAGCACAGGGAGTTATTCTTTGTGCTTTTTTTTGAACTTTACTTATGCAAAGAAATTTTTTAATTATAGTAGGTATTTTTCTGCTTTTAGAACTATATATTTATCAGGCAATAAGAACCTTGACAAATAATTTCTGGATAAAAACAGCTTATTGGGCTGTATCTTTAACAGCATACGGAATTTTCACCTATGAAATAATAAACATCCAGAAAGGCAGTAAAAATCCCATGAAATTCCATTTACTGATTTCTATTTTCACGATTGTTATCCTTCCTAAAATTTTAATCATTTTATTTCTACTGATTGATGATATTGTGAGAATTGCAACCTATCTATTCGGATTTACAAAACCAACAGAGAATTTCTTTCCCGAAAGAAGAAAATTTTTAAGTTTAGTAGGTTTAGGGCTTGGTGGAGTCCTTTCCGCATTATTTATTGACGGAATTACCTTTGGAAAATATCGACATACAGTAAGAAGAGTAAAAATAAAATTATCAAACCTTCCAAAAAGCTTCAAAGGATATAAAATCATTCAGATATCTGATGTTCATAGTGGTAGCTTTTCCGATCCTAGTAAACTTGAGCATGCAATCGAGCTTATAAATAAACAAAAACCCGACTTAGTACTATTTACCGGAGATATGGTAAACAACATTGCTGACGAATTCAAACCATTTATTCTGTTATTTTCTAAAATTAAAGCAAAAGACGGGAAGTTTGCAGTGCTTGGAAATCATGACTATGGCGATTACGTAACCTGGAGTTCTCCTGAAGAAAAAAAACAAAACCTTGAAACATTAATTGATTACGAAAGACAAGCAGGTTTTGATATACTTAGAAACGAAAACAGAATTATTGAAAAAAATGGTGAAAAACTTTATATTTTAGGAGTTGAAAACTGGGGAGAAAAACCATTTCCGCAATTTGGAAAAATTGACGATGCACTAAAAAACGTACCTGAATCTGCCCCAAAAATATTATTGAGTCATGACCCTACCCACTTTGACCATATTGTAAAAAAACATCCTGCAAACATTCAATTAACTCTTTCCGGACATACCCACGGAATGCAGTTCGGGATAGATTTAAAAAACATAAAATGGTCTCCCTCTCAATACCGCTATCCAAAATGGGCTGATTTATACGAGAGTGAAGGAAAATTATTGTACGTAAACAGAGGATTTGGTGTCATAGGATATCCTGGAAGAGTTGGCGTTTTACCCGAAATTACCCTTTTTGAACTTTCATAATTGAAGAATACTAAAAAATATAATCTTTCATACGGGAAGTAGCAAGTTCTTTCTCGTTAACAAAAGTAAGGAGGGCATCTAGTTTGTCCTCCATTTTTTTACCAGAAAACAATTTTCTGTAAAACGGAATATCAAATTGATATCTTTCAAAGTCTGTAAACTGCCAGGAATTAAGATAAATCAGAACAAAATCTTCATTTTTTAAGGTCTCAAAAACCATATTCTGATAATATTTCATGGGAAGAATCTGAAATACAAAATCATTATAAGGCAACTGACTATAAGGCGAAATGCTTTCAGGAACGATACTCAATCCATTTTCTTCATTGATTTCAGTATCTCTTTTCAAACGTTTAAAAGGAAAAAGAATATTGGCATTGTCAATATTTGACACATAATTAAACTCCAACAATTTTAAACTTTCCTGAGAATGTTTAAAATCCTTTTGACGAATTCCCCGAACTTGTTTTTCAAGAAAGTTCTCTGTCAGTTTTTTTGCCTCTTCAATTTTCTGAAGGCTTGAATTTTTATTATAAAAAGCAATTTCATACCCTTTGGATGAAATTGCTTTTATAAGATTTTGAAAATTTTCAACTATAGAAATTTCAATAAAAAAACTTGCTTTAACATCGTGAATTTCCAAAAGTCTAAGTAAAGACTTAGTATTGCTTTCTGTGATTTTCAATCTTTCATCATTTGAAATCTGAATTCCTTTTTTAGGTTCAGACTCTATGTTTGCAATATTGAAAGTTAACAAAATCATTTAAAGTTAATTTTATTTAAAATTTACAATTTACTGAAAATCAGATGTTAAAAACATATTTATTTAAAGTAAAATTTAAGTTATTTAATTTTTACCTAACTTTACTCTTAGATTTTTAATCATGTCTTTAGACATTTCTGAAATTCCGAAATCATAAGTTAATCCCCAATCTTTTTTTGCTACAGAATCATCAATTGAAGCAGGCCAAGAATCTGCAATTGCTTGTCTGAAATCAGGCTTATAATCAATTGTAAATTCAGGAATTTCTTTCTTAATTTCTTCCGCCAATTCTTTTGGGGTAAAAGACATTCCACCCAAATTATAAGACGAACGAACTGTAAGATTTTCAGCTGGAGCTTCCATTAATTTTAAAGTTGCATTGATGGCGTCATCCATATATAACATCGGCATTCCTGTATTTTCAGAAATAAAGCTTGTGTATTTTCCTTCTTCGATAGCTTCATAAAAAATCTCAACAGCATAATCTGTTGTACCACCTCCTGCAGGAGTTTTCCATGAAATCAATCCCGGATATCTTATACTTCTTACATCTACTCCATGCTTGTCAAAATAATATTCACACCACTTCTCTCCTGCCATTTTAGAAATTCCGTAAACTGTTGTCGGATTTAAAACTACATCTTGCTCAACATTTTCCTTTGGAATCCCTTTCCCGAATACCGCTATAGAACTCGGCCAAAAAATCTTCTTAATAAGCCCTTCTTTTGCCATTTCACAAAAATGAAGAAGAGGTTCAAGGTTCAGTTTCCAAGCAAAAATTGGCTGTTTTTCAGAAGTCCCTGACAAAAGCGAAGCTAAATGATAAACAGTAGTGATTTCATAGTCTTTAATCACCTGTCTTACTAACTGAGTATTAGTAACATCCATTCTCTCATAATGCCCTGCCGAAGTTATTCCTTTTTGCCATCTATCAAGGCCAGAAGCAACTACATTATCAGCCCCGTGAATTTCAACAAGTCTGTTCGTAAGTTCGGTACCAATTTGTCCTAAGGCACCGGTAATCAATATTTTTTCCGTATAAGACTCCATTTTTCTTATTATTGGTTGAATAAAGCAAAAATAAAGATTTTACCCCCTTGTCAAAAACAAAATTTGTAAATTCGATTACAATTTTTAATTATGAAAAAAATTATTTTAGTACTTATCCTTACAACTCAATCAATTTCAGCTCAGTACACAGATATTAACATCGTAAAAGAAGTAAAAGTTAAAAATAAAGGTGTTGTTGTATCAGCTCATCCATTAGCAAGTGAAGCTGGCGCACAAATTCTAAAAATGGGAGGAAACGCATATGATGCTGTTGTTGCAACACAATATGCACTAGCTGTAGTTTATCCACAAGCAGGAAATATAGGTGGTGGCGGATTTTTAGTTGGTGTAAAAAATAACGGTGAAAAATTTACATTAGATTATAGAGAAACAGCTCCCAAAAAAGCATCAAGAGATATGTATCTTGACAAAAACGGAAAAGCAAATACTGATTTATCTCAAAACGGAAGATTAGCTGTAGGAATACCAGGAAGTGTAGCTGGTTTTTTTGCGACTCTGAAATACTGTAAACTTCCAATGGAGCAAATCATTCAACCAGCTATTGATTTGGCAGAAAAGGGATTTGCCATTACCGAACAGGAAGCCAATCTCCTCAACTCTCATAAAGAACATTTTAGAAAACACAATATATCTTCAGTAGTTTTCGTAAAGGATACCCCTTGGAAAACAGGGGATATTTTGATTCAAAAAGAATTGGCTGAAACATTAAAGCTCATTCAAAAATATGGAGCTAAAGGTTTTTATGAAGGAAAGACTGCTGAATTACTAGTTTCAGAAATGAAAAAGGGCAATGGAATCATCTCTTTAGAAGATTTAAAAAATTACAAGGTTGTTGAAAGAAAAGCTTTAGAATTCGATTACAAAGGCAATCAGGTTGTTTCTATGCCTTTGCCTTCTAGTGGAGGAATTCTTTTAGCTCAAATGCTGAAAATGGCAAACTATGAAAATCTTGAAAAATACCAACAAAACTCAACTCAAGCCGTTCAGATTATGGTGGAATCCGAAAGAAGAGCGTTTGCAGACAGAGCAGAATATATGGGTGATCCAGACTTTATAGAAGATAAAACTTCCTATTTAATTTCTGACAATTATTTAAAAAACAGATGGAAAAGTTTCAGTTTTAGTAAAGCAACACCAAGCTCAGAGGTAGGAAAAATCATTAAACAACCCAAAGAATCAACAGAAACAACCCATATTTCTGTACTGGATAAAGAAGGAAATGCGGCTGCGGTTACTACAACGCTTAATGGTTTATATGGAAGTAAAGTCGTTGTTTCAGGAGCCGGATTTTTCTTAAATAACGAAATGGATGATTTTTCTATAAAACCAGGAGTTCCCAATATGTTTGGCGCTGTAGGCGGAGAAGCCAATTCCATTCAGCCCAACAAAAGAATGCTTTCATCGATGACACCTACCATCTTACTGAAAAACGGAAGACCTTACATGGTGGTAGGGACTCCCGGAGGAACAACCATTCCAACCTCAGTCTACCAATCTATTGTAAATGTTATTGATTTTAAGCAAAATGCAAATATTTCGGTGAATATGCCTAAGTTCCATCATCAATGGCTCCCTGAAACCATTGCTTTTGAAAAAAACTTCCCTGAAACTACTATCAAAGATTTAGAAAAATTAGGGTACAAAGCTGAGAAATGGAATCAAATCGGAAGAACAGAAATGATTCTTTTAGATGAAAACGGGAATATTCACGCAGTTGCAGACGGACGTGGAGATGATTCTGTAGCTGTGGAATAATCTATTATTAAAAATCTAGTTTCGGCGGGGCTTTCAGCCCCGCCGAACTTATAATGAACTTCATCATGTCTAAATAAAATAAATTTTCATAATTTCCGCTATTAAAATCCAAAGAAAGTTTTGAAAACAACTAAAATACACCACCAAATCTACTTTCAAGTTATCATTGCTATTATCGCAGGAATACTTTTAGGCAAATTTTACCCTGAAATTGGTGAAAAAATGAAACCTTTAGGTGACGGATTTATCAAATTGGTAAAAATGATTATTGCTCCTGTAATTTTCATTACACTTACTCTAGGAATTGCTCATATGACTGACCTAAAAAAAGTAGGGAGAATTGCCATAAAAGCAATGATTTATTTTTTCACTTTCTCCACTTTGGCATTGATAATAGGTTTAGTTGTTGGAAACCTTTTACAACCTGGTCATGGCTTAAATATTGACCCTTCCACTCTTTCAGGAGATGTTTCCCAATATCAGCAAAAAGCACATGAGACGACATTGACTGGTTTTATCATGAATATTATTCCTGAAACATTGTTCAGTCCGTTGGTTGGAGACAATATTTTACAGGTACTTTTAGTCGCAATTTTAATGGGAGTTGCCCTCGTCTTAACCAAAGAAAAGAGTCAAAAAATCACTGATTTTCTACACGATTTATCTACTCCGGTATTTAAAATTGTTCATATGTTGATGAAATTAGCCCCAATCGGAGCTTTTGGAGCAATGGCATTTACTATTGGTAAATATGGTATTGAATCTGTATTAAATCTAATATTTTTAGTCGGAACTTTTTACATTACCTCTATTCTATTTGTTGTTTTAGTTTTAGGAGCTGTAGCATGGTATAACGGATTCAATATTTTCAAACTGATGTTTTACCTTAAAGAAGAACTTCTATTGGTTTTAGGAACAAGTTCTTCAGAATCTGCACTTCCGGGAATCATGGAAAAACTGGAAAAAGCAGGTTGTTCCAGAGCAATTGTTGGCTTAGTAGTTCCTACAGGATATTCTTTCAATCTTGACGGAACCAATATTTACATGACTTTGGCATCACTTTTCATAGCACAAGCTCTTAATATTCACCTTCCTCTTGAAAAACAATTAATTTTGCTTTTGGTTGCTATGTTGAGTTCAAAAGGAGCTGCAGGTGTTACTGGAGCCGGGTTTGTTACTTTAGCTGCAACATTAGCCGTTGTTCCTGAAATTCCTCTTGCCGGAATGACTTTAATTTTAGGAATTGATAAATTCATGAGTGAGTGCAGGGCTTTAACCAACGTTATTGGAAATTCTGTAGCAACAGTAGTTGTAGCAAATTGGGAAAAGCAATTGGATAAAAAGCAACTTCAATATTCTTTAAATCATCCTGCTGAAATTGAAAAAGAAATGAACTAATTTTATAAAAAACAATATTTTCCTAGCCCCGATTGCAGTGGAAATCCTTTTTTTGAAAAAAAGATTGCAACGAAAAGCGGGAAAAAGCTCCTAAAAAATCTAGATTAAAATATTTAGGCTTGAAGGCAACACCTTCACATGAATCGGTGATTTTATCTTATTGAATTCACCATCAAGATGCCAATTTTTGGTATTGACTTTAAATTCTATCTCTGAAACAGGAAGATACGTAACATACTCGTCATCTTTCAGTTTTTTTGTAAACATTCGATAAGCAAAAAGTGCAGAATATCTCAATGGAAATTTTTTAACTAAAACCATATCTACCAAGCCATCACTTTTACTTGCTTGAGGAGCAATATAAGCGTTATTCCCAAATTGACGGGTGTTTGCAATATTTAACATCAAATACTTTCCGTTATACTTTTGATAGTTTTCGTCAAAAAATTTAACTTTGATCGGTTTGTAATTAAAAAATGTCTTCAAGCAAACTTTAATATAATTTTTAAAACCACGATTTGTTTTTTCAAATTCCTTTACTACTTTACCATCAAAACCACTTCCTGAAACATTTATTGAAAGCAGACCATTAACTGTAAATGTATCTATTTTACGGGATTTTTTGGCTTTTATCTTTTCTAAAAGCTCATCAAGGTTTTTATTAAACCTTGTCTCATTAGAAAAGCCATTTCCTGAACCCGCAGGAAAAATTGCTAAAATTTTATCTGTATTAATCAAACTTCTTGCAACTGTAGAAATTGTTCCGTCACCCCCAATTGCAACAAAAATATCAATTTTATTAAAATTTTCTTTGATAAACTCGTCTGTTCCCAAAATAGATTCAGAAACATAATACAAAGGATTTCCAACCTTTTTGATAAGTTCATTCAAAAAAGGTTGATAATTTTTTTTAGCCGAAAAAGGATTGATGATGAAAGCGACTTTTTCCATTGGCACAAAAATAAAAAATGCTTCCAGATTTGGAAGCATTAATTTATTTAATTTTCATTCTTTCTTTAAATTGCGGATTCAAAGTACCTTTCAGCTCATCCCAGGAAACAGGAATCACAATATCTCCCGCTGCATAGGCCGCAATTTCATACGGACTATAGTGGAAATACAGGTTTTTATTATCAAAATAAAAATTTTCAGTTGCAGGAATTATCTCTACCAAAAGCATTTCAGAATTTTTAACCTCTCCATCTGAATCTGTAGTTTCACTTGGCACTTTATTAATATTCTTCATCAAAAGCTCTTCCAATTTCTTAGAAGACATTGTTGTAATATCTTTAAGTTCCAACTTTCTAAGATTCTTTAAATCAAAAACTCTTTCCGAAAAACTATAATTGCCATGCGCTCCCCCTTCATAAGAACTTGTTAAATACTGAATATGCATATAATCATTCACATTAGATTTTAAATTCATAGAAAAATCAGAATTCCAAGTCTGTGCAAATCCGATATTTGAAACCCAATCTTTAGATTCATTTTTAACAGCCAAAAAATAATCGTTCTTTTCTTTTTGTAGAAGGTTCTGTAAACTCTGTTTAGAATAATCTTTCATTCCTTTATTTCCCCAATAAACACTATCTAAAAGTTTCTTATCTTTTATACTTGGAAAGACAAGATATTTAGAGAAATATTTCACGGATAAAGAATCATTAATTTTAATAGAATCATTAACCTGAACAGAATCAACAACTAATGTTTGAACTGTATCGATATTAGAAATTGTATTGTTCTTATTTTCGGTCTTTTTACAAGCAGAAAAAATAAAGAATAATGAGAGGGTAAAAGAAACAAAAATATTTTTCATAATTTTAATTTCTCATATCAATGCAAAAACCATTCAAAAATGAATGGTTTTTATAAATATTTTTTAATTTTTAATCTAGAGAAATTAAATTTCAACTGATTGAACTACTATTTTTTCACAAGACTAATAACCTGATTTTCCTATTTAGATGCAACTCCCCAAATTTGTTTGAAAGCAGGATAATATTCCTTAGGATAGTCTGAACTTAAAATTTTGGTAGTCGATACTATTTCTAATTTATTGCCCTTTTGCTCTGTTACATAGCTATATTCGATTTCTTTATCTTCCGTCACAATTTTCTTACTTTTTGGTAATTCTTCTATGACATATCCATCGGGAATTTCTAGAGTTACTTTCTTAATTCTTGTAAAAGGTGCTAAAAAATCAATTCTGTATTTTCTTTCTTCTGCTTGGTCAAATTCATTGGAGTTTTTATTTAAAAACAATATTGGATTGATAATCATCTTTTTACCTACTCTATCAATCAAATTTTCAGAAGAAAAACTCATTGTGCTTTCAAAATCCCCCGATTCCAACACTTTTGAATCAACATTGTTAAAATCAATAGCAAAGTTTTCTTTATATTGTTTCTTATACTTTTCAGAATTTTCATCAAAGCTTTCTTTAGCAAACATCGCAAATGCACCCGTATCTTTATCGGAATAATTTCCGGAAATACTTCCGTCTTCATTAATTTTCGCATTTACAGTCAGGTAAGTAAAACTTGGGCTAGAATTTGAAATCTGTAATTGTTGAGCCTTATCTTTTGTTATTAAAATACCGAAATCATTCCAATCTCTTGGTGGTAAATTATCAACCGAAGATTGTTTTGAAGTTGCATCAAATACATGAAACTCATTATCTTTTATCTTCAAAGAAGCTATCACGAAATTAACACTGGATAAGCTTGGAGAAGCTAAATTTATAAGTCCATTATCAACTGTTGAAATTAATAAAGGATCTGCTTTCAGCCCTGCTTCTCTTAACAACATTACTAAAAAAAGGTTAATTTCTGCAGCATTTCCTGTTTTCGTCTCTATCAGTTTCTTAATTCCATTTTCTGTATAAATTCCTCTATCTTTATTCCAAGTGTAGGTATTTTTCACATAATCAAAGATTGCATTTGCCTTTTCCATATCTGTTTTTAGTCCGGAAATAGCTGTTGGAATATTTTCTTTTGCCAATCTTGTTTTCTTTAATTCTCCTCCGAAATCTTCTTCTTCATAAAGTTTCTTACTAATGTTTTCCCAAGAAGAAGAATGTAGTTTCAACTCTTTAAAATTAGTAGAATGTAGCTCTGCACTTATTTTGGTTCTGTAATTCCTATCATTTTTAACAAACTTTTCAGCTTTAAAAGCTTTAACATTTACGAAACCAAACCTATATGTTCTATGCAAAAGTCCGTATAAATCTCGCTCTTCTACTGTTCGATGTTTTGGAGTTAGACTTCCTGTATAATTTACATTGTAAGATACATTATTAGGAGCATCCAACACATATTCTGTATACAATGACGGAGTATCTGTTTCTATTAAAACCTGAGGTATTGCATAGAGAAATGGAGAGTAAACCTCATATTGATATTCTATCACTGATCCGTTCTTCACATTCGGAAAAGCAAACTTTGTAATTGTAACATATTTACTTTCCTTACTTTTATATTTAGAACTTTTGTCAACTTTTGTAGAAACAACATTTCCATTTTCTAAATTGTATGTAAAAGCCTTAATTTTTTGTAAGTTTTCTACGTTCGAACCATTTTGATAAAGGGGTATTTCTAAATTCAACCAATCTTCAGCCTTATCTTTATCATAAATTTTCACTCTGTAAAAAGTACTTTTACGAAGATTTCCTGTATTTATATCAATGTTAAAATGAACTGATCTATATAAAATTTCTGCGGGAGCAGTTTCATCCAATGTAGATTTAACTTTTGAAAGATCAGCTTCATTAAATTTTGGAGGACTTAAAAACTCATGCTTTTGAGCTTCAATAAAAATGAAGTTTACTGAAGTAAGAGCAATTAGAATAATTTTTTTCATGCTTAAATTTTAGTTATTAAGATTTTTGAGTTATCAGAATTAAGTGTTTTTCTTCTGAAACTGACATATTCGTTATATTTTTCTTTTGGAAAGATCCCTTTGTTTACTTTGATACTTCTTATTACTTTTAATTCCTCTCCATTTTTCACAAAGTTTAATTTATAAGTCCCAAATTCTGAATTGATTGTAACATCATTGGGGATTTCATCAATTTTGTAATTTTTAGGAATTATGAAATTAATTTCATACTCATCATTAAAGGATTGTCCGATTTCAAAAGGAAGTTCTCTGCTTTCTTCTGTTTTGTAAAAATTATTTGTAAAAATAGGCACAGCTCTAAATAATAAACTACTTCCCATATTTTTAGAATAATTATTCGCCTTAAAATCAATATCAAATTTCCCTACAGCATTATCTTTGTCATTAATAAAATCTTTCATTTCGATTCTTTCAAAATTTAAGACATCTATTCTATTTTTAAGAGCTTCATTTTTCTCTTTTTGAGATAAATATGCAAATCTTAAGCAATAATCATACTGGCTTCCTGTATAAGAAAATTTACCTTCGCCTGTAATACTATTATCTTCATTAAGTTTAATATTCAATTTCTGAGTTTCTTTATTCTGCTCAGCTTTATAAGAAGGTGTGTTTACAATATCGATTCCGTTTTTGGTAACAGAAAGAACATTTCTGTCTGTTGTAGTATAACTTAAATGATTAAAAGCCAATTGTTGGGAAGTATTTTCAAGCCAGATATTTCCTTTTTCTGTAGGTACCATTAAAATAACGTGATTTCCTCCCATTTTTGGAAAATCAGGGTCAAAGGAAACTTCTGATGAATTAGAATTGATTACAGAATAATATGATGGAATTCCTGCTTCATCTAATAAAGTTTTCATATAGTTTGTAAGACCTTTACAATCTCCATATCCTTTCTTCTGTACTTCATCAGGTAACATAGGTTGCCAACCTCCAATCCCTAATGCTACAAAAATATAACGGGTTTTTGTCTGCATATGCTGATAAAGCTTTTTAACTTTTTCTTCTGTTGAACCTTGTAAATTTAATGCAGCAACTTCAGCTTTAATAGCAGGAGAAGAAACAGAAACAGGCTGTAAAATACTATTATAATACCACGCTCCGAAATCTTTCCATGTATTAATACTTCCCTGTTTGCCTTCAAGATTAAATTTTGTCAGAGCAAAACTTACTTTAGGTAAAATATTTACAGGTTTAGGTACCATCAATGCATCATCAATTGCCGGAACGTTTTTATAATTATAAACTTTTTCTCCAGCATTATTACTTTCAATCACTGAAGTATAGTTATATTTTGAGGGATATGTTTTTGTTTTTAACTCAATTCCAGATTTGTTAATAATCCTAAATTCTCCATTTTCCAATGATGTGTTGGTTGTAGAAAAAGGAACAAAATCAGGAATAAAAACCGTATTTTCGTTTGTAATCTGATAAGAAAAATCAATTGTATAAGGGTATTGAGAAGGCGTATAAGATAAAGCTAAAACTCGATTATCCGAATAAAATACCCCTTGATTATTATTAGCAAAATCACCAAAATCAGATTTGGAAAAGCTTTTTATTTTCTTCCCTGATTCGTCGTATATTGTAACTTTTACATCTGAAATATTATCTCCTTTTTCATAAGGAATATAAGCCATTGCTTTTTCGTTACCATCTTTATTTAAAACTGTAGTAACAGTATTAATTTGATATTTTATTTCGTCAATCTTATTTATTTGAACCGTAGTAAAGTCTTTTCTGATAACGACATTAGCATTTTTTTTCAAACCTTCGGGAATTGCAGAAGCCGGATATGTCTGAGCATAATATATTGAAGCCAATGAAAAAGCCCCAACACAGAATATTTTCATCATAGTTATTAAAAATTAGGCAAATCTAGTAAAATCTTAATAACTGTTAAAATTATTTTTCATTAAAGCAAATTCTCCAATGCATCTTCAATATTCGGATAAGAAAACTGGAACTGATTTTTAATTAGTTTTTCTGGAAAAACATTTCTACTTTTTAATAATAATTCAGTTTCTGTTTTAAGAAATAATGAAGCCAACTCCAGTTGCCAAACAGGTGCATTTAACCCAAACGGAATTTTCATTTTTTTTCTTAATATCTGCATGAAATCTTTATTTTGCAACGGATTGGGAGCGGTAATATTAATTGCTCCAAAAGTATTTTCATTATTAATAACATATTCAACCGCTCTGCAAAAATCATCAATGTGAATCCAGCTTATATATTGATTACCTTTTCCTTGTTTTCCTCCTAAACCAAGTTTGGTAATCATTTTCAATTTCGGAAAAGCACCTCCGTTATTGCCCAATACAATTGAGGTTCTCAATGCTACTTTTCTTATTTTTTGATTTTCTACTTCAAAAAATTCTTTCTCCCAACTTTTACAAATATTCATTGAAAAATCATCTCCTATAATTCCGTTTTCTTCAGTATTCAAATGGGTTTCGGAATGTATATAAATAGTCGCCGAACTTGCATTTAACCAAACTTTAGGCGGATTAACACAATTATCTATAGCTTTTTGAAGTATTTGTGTACTGTCGATTCGAGAAGAATAAATTTCCTTTTTGTTTTTTTCTGTATATCTGCAATCAACTGATTTGCCAGTCAGGTTAATCAAAACATCCGCATTTTCAAACAAATTCTTCCAATCTCCTAATGTTTTTGCATCCCAATACACCTCATTTTCTCTTTTAGGATTTCGGGTTAAAATAAAAACCTGATTTCCTTTTTCAATAAAATATTTTTCAAGATTTTTCCCTAGAAACCCTGTTCCTGCAGCAATTATGATTTTCATCCTTTTGATTTTTATGGTTAAATAATATATTTTTTTGTTTTCACTTCTATTTCAGAACCTTCTGCTAACATTACAGAAATAGGATCTTGATGATTTAAATATTCAAAATCATTTCCGTAGATTTTTTTGAAATCAATTTCAATTTCATAATTTTTCACTCTGTAATAATTCCATTTCGGATGGCAAACTTCATACTCCGAAGTTGTATTTCCTATCTTCGTAAATCCCCAATAATGCTCAGTAATAAATTCAAATTCAGAGTCCTTTTCCATTTTCAAAGGTTCATTTTCAGCACAAACTTCAATAGAATGCCAAGTTTTATCTTTCCAAGAATATTTAATCAACAACTCATTATCTTTCTCATGAATCAAATTTTGCATTGGCATTGTCTCATAATTTTCTTTATAAATTGAATTGGCAACAAAACTCAAAGCAGGTTTGGGAACAATTTCTTTAATGAAAACAACACCTCTCTTCCACTCATTTCCTTCTTTTTTCTTCACATAAAATCTCAAATTCACTTCTTCAAAATTTCGGTGAAATGGAATTGATAATCCCAACAATTTTGTATTTAAAAACATAAATCCAACCAAACTCACATAGCATTTACCTTTATAAAAATCGAGTTCAGTACCTTCCGGTAGATATTTTGTTAAGATTTCAGGATTTATTTCGTAATTGATAATGGCCAACTTACGCCATTCTGCTTTTAAAAAATTCATAGCAATTCTTATTTTTAATTTCAATTAATCGTCATTTTTTCCGCTGTACTTTTAATGAGTTCATTTCTTTCCATCAAAAACTTTTTCAGATAATTTTTCAGAAAAACATTGTTGAAGAGTTTACCGATAATTCCAAATGGAGACTCAAATTCAAAAATGTCTATCATTATAGTGTATTCTCTTTCTTTTCTAAAAATATGTTGATGTTTCATAGATTTGAATGCTCCTTTTATCATGACATCCGTAAAATGATACGGTTTTTCCATTTGGATTATTTTGGAAGTTAATTTTTGATAAAAGCCCAAATGTTTGGCTCTCCAAGTGACAGTTTCATTTAATTCTATTAAGCCAGAAGTTTTTCCTGCAATTGCTTTTTCGTTAGTTTTTTGAGTTGATTTTTGATGCAAATCAATATCTCTTGATAAGTCAAACACAGTTTCTATATCTGATTTCATAATTGTTTTAAGATAAATTCTAGACATATAAGCATATTAATATAATTGCAACTAAAACTCTGAAAATCATCCATGAAAGTGTTGGAAGAAAATTTAATTTCAAGATTTTGCATCTTCTTAAATGTTCTAAAAACATGATGAAAACGACAAATCCAAAATAAATAAGATTGAAAAATGGATTGAAATTTGTAAATAAAGCAGGAATTAATAATATTGTTCCTATTAAAGAAACGGTCATCATATTTCCGAGGTAATTCCAAAATCTATCTTTTAAATAAACATTAAGAAATAAGGTTTGCCAAAGGATTTGGCCAATACAAATCATCAATTCTCTTGAAAAATTTTGACCGAAATTCAGTCCTAATTTCACTGAAAAAAGACTTAAAATATAAGATGAGAAAATCACTACAAATCCAATATACAACAATCTGTATTTCAAACTAAAATCTGGCGTACAAGATGTTTCAGTATTATCTTTTGCAGAAGGAATAATTTGTTTTCTATTGTAAGAAACAAAAGAATACAATTTTCTAAAAAACCAATAAAAAGGTGGTATTCTGGCTATTTTTTCTAAAAAAGGAAAAGAATTTCCGATAATAACCAATAGACTGTCTAATCCGTAGATTACCTGATTTTTGTTGTGGTCTACCAAAGCAATTTCATTTTTAGCACGATTGAAATCAATCAAGTTTTTATTCTGAAAACTAAGTTCCGTAAAGGCTTCTCTCCCGTTTTCGTCCAACATTCCTGATCTAATAAAACCTTTTGAGTAAATGTTACACATTGGACATTCGTTATCGTAAATAAGAGTGTGATTTTTGAGGGTTTTCATTGTTGTGGATTTAAAGATTTATATGAGTAATAATTTTCATATACATACATTATAGCTAATAATGGACTGTAAAAGAAGGCTGCTAAAATGATAAGACCAAAGAAATTAGTAATATCATTATATTGTTTAAAAGCTATAATTACTGTAAAAGACAACCAAACGGGAAGAATAAAAATCCCATAAATAATATAGCTTGTCGACTTTGGTATCTTCAAAAACAACTTTATCAGAAAACTTATTAACTGGGGGATTCCAACTATAAAATAGAACAATAAAATTCCCCATCCATTCGAACCACCAACAATAGCAACAACAATTCCTATTATGAGAAATAATAACTGTGCGTAATAATCATATTTAATAAACTTTTTCATCTTAATATATTTTAAATGTTAACTTTTACTTTCATTTTCCACCGAAGTAGAGTATTAAGAAAATATGAATGATTAAATTTTTCATAATTATTATTAATTTTAAATTTTCAGTAATTTTTGAAAATTAATTTTAAATAAAAAAGGATTTTAAAGTCCTTTCCTATTTCAATAAATTGGTAATCTTACCAACAAGCCAATGGTCGTCACTTTTAATCGCCAAATCCATTATGTTATTGATTTTTCCTGTCACCGAACTAAAATCTTCCATTAATTTGATAAATTCTTTAGCTTCAGGAGAATCTTTATCATCGATATCTTTCAATTCTTCTAAAAATGAAATTACAGGTTCTATCTCTCTTTTTCTACGCTCTTTTGTGATTTGCTTAAACAAATACCAAACATCTTTTTCAGCAACAAAGTATTCCTTTCTATCACCTTTTACAAACTCTTTCCTTACAATTCCCCAATCCATCAAAGCTCTTAAATTCATATTGGCATTCCCTCTCGAAATTTCAAGCCCTTCCATTACCTCATCGGTAGAAAGTGGTTTGTCACTCGCTAAAAGCAAAGCATGAACCTGCGCCATTGTACGATTGATTCCCCAATTCGTAGCAAATGTTCCCCAAGTCTGAATGTATTTTTCTTTAGCTTCTGAAAGTTGCATTTATCTAGTTTTTAAAATTGCTATTACAAATATAATTAAATATTTTGAATTTTCAATAATTTTTGAAAATTAATTTTAAAATAAAACAGACATCCTTTTGAATGCCTGTATTTATCTTTTTACTCTGTGAAAATATTAAAATTGACAATATGATTAATATTTTTTTTAATAATTGAAAAAAACACTTTATGGCTCAATATTTACACGAATTCCTTCGTTCCAAAATTTAGACTCGGGCATATAATATAGGTAAACATTACTCGCTTTACTTGTATATTCTCCTGCAAATTCCACTTTTAAATCTAAATTAATGACTTTTGTTTCATTTGCTCCAAAGTGCTCCCAATACAAGACTAAATAATTATCAAAAATTTCATAATAAGAAACTTGTTTTTTATCTATCAAATCTTTCAACAAAGCATTTTGTAAAGTTAAACCCGCCGGAATACCAATTTTGGCAGTAGTCATTGGTAATTGTGTGTTCTCTTTGTTTTTTATTGTTAATACTAATCTATTGGTTTCTCCTACTTTTGCCCTTGAAAATTTCAATCTCAAATCCATCGTTAAAGGAATATCAGTACTTTTGGGAGCTTTTAAAGTATAATATTCATAATCTAATTTATATGGCAAACCCTTTTTATGAATATAACTTACGTTAATTTTATTTTCTCCTGTTTTATAAGCAGAAGCAATACTCATACTAGGGAAAACGTCAGAACCATTAATTTTTATCATCGGCTTATCATTTCCAAACAATTTTTCATTTTGTTTGAAAAATCTTGATAAACTTTCTAATGCTAGACTTGTTGCCTGAGTAGAACCATAACCATAATATCCGTTCATTTGTATTAATTCATTGGCTACCTCAGCAATTTTTAACTGATTCAGTTTTTCATCTTTTTGCAATGCCATCATATAAAGTGATAATGTTTCTGCATTCGCTGAAAATCCGCCGGAACCTGTAAATGTAACGCCTGTTTTCAGTTTTTTGTCTTCGTATTGTTTATTTAAGAGACTTAATATTATATCATATTCTTTGTTTTTTCCAAGATTTGCCGAAACATTTGCCATTAAAGCTAATTGATAAGAATCTTTGGTTGACAGAGCTTTTCTTAGCATTACATCATAAGAATCAGACAATTCTGGGTTCACTCCAACTTTTGATAAAGCATAGAGAACATACATATTTCTGGACCAAGAATATTCTGAATAGGGCTGGTTGATTTCATAATCTCTTCTCACTTCAAAAAGTCCATTTTTGCCTTTCTTTGAAAGAATAAACGAGTGTAATTTTTGAATAATTTTAGTATCAATATTCACATATTTCTTCAAATCATTAAATTCTAATAAAGCAAAAGCTGAAACAGCAACATTAGATTGAGTAGCACTAAAATATCCGAATCCTCCATCTTCATGCTTATAACTCAACATTTTTTCAAAGCCTTTTTTCAAGTTTTTCAATACTGTCTTTTCTGTTTCATTATCTATTTTTCGGACAGATTTCAAATAATCCAAAATGAAAATATTAGGATAAACCGTAGAAGAAAGCTGTTCAAAACAGCCATAAGGTTCTCTTTTAAGACGTTCCAAATCTTCAAACATCTGTAATGCCCTGTTTTCAAATACATAATATGATGACTTGAAACTTCCGTCAATAAACTCAGGAATTTCTATTTTAATATTTTCTTCTTTATTATTAATAATTGAAAAACGATACGGAAATCCCTTCTCTTCAACCTTAAAAGGAAGAATCATTGATTCTCTAAAATCGTCTGACTTTACAACAAACTGAATATTAGAATTAACCACCTCATTTGTTTGCATTTTTACCCACAATCTTCCCGATTCTAGAGGTTTTAGAGAAATAATACTATCAAATTCAATAAGTTTTACGCGATTAGGAACAATAACATCCATTGTCATTCTTCTTGTTTGTGATGAATTATTTTTAATCACAACCGGAATATGCATTTCATCAGCTCTGGTAACATATTGAGGAATTTTTGTATCAATTGCTATTAAACTTTGTGCCGAATATGTTGTTTCATCTCTTCCCACCAATCCGTTTACAGAAATACCCTCTGTAAGAATTCTAAATGTAGTATTCGCATCAGAATTATAAAACTCAATCTTTGCTTTTCCGTTTTTATCGGTTTGAACTACAGGATTCCAATAGATAGCTTCTCTATAATCAAATCGATGAGCTGTATTGGTAGTTTCATATACAGGATATGAAAACTGTCGACTGTATGAATATTGAGTCAAACTATCTCTCGGAACAGCCAACACAGCAAATTGTGATTTAGGAGAAATATCAATTTTAGTTTGTGCTACATTGTTTTTCAATGAATTGATAATAACTACTCCATTTACTCCTCTACTTCCATAAATAGATGTAGCAGCTGCATCTTTTAAAACAGTGATACTATTAATATCATTT
This sequence comes from Chryseobacterium oryctis, assembly GCF_025971925.1. Taxonomy (GTDB): domain Bacteria; phylum Bacteroidota; class Bacteroidia; order Flavobacteriales; family Weeksellaceae; genus Chryseobacterium; species Chryseobacterium oryctis. The sequence continues at coordinate 51,833 of NZ_JAPDHV010000008.1, read as the reverse complement.
GGATTAATGGAGGTGTCGAAATTTTCCACAAGAACTCCATCTACAACAAATAAAGGTTTTTTATTAGAAACTGAAGAAATCCCTCTAATTAAGATATTAGTATTCCTTTCATTACTAATGGATGAAACTTCTATTCCTGCTACTTTTCCGCTTAACAAAGAACTTAGGGACTGATTTTGAATTTCATAATTTTTCACAGTTGTCACGGAACTTGTCGTTTCTTCTTTTCTCTGTAAACCATAGCCCAAAACAACAACCTGTTCTATGTTTGTCTCCTTACTTACAGTATCTGATTTTTTGCCTCCTTTTTTATAAAAAAAGTTATCTGTAGTATATTTTTTTTCGTTGGGTTTTTCTTTAATATCAGCTTCTTTTATAATTTCCTCAACATCAATATTATTCAATTTTTGTTTTACCAAAGGGTTAATATTCAGCTTATAGGACAATAATCTTATCTTAACTTTATGTTTAGGCTTAAATGATTTAGCAATCACTTTATAATGGGTATATTTTTCTAAATCTGAAAAATAAAACAATCCGTTTTCTGTAGTTGTTTGCTTGAGAATTTTTTGGTTCTGAATTCCTTCTTCCACCAAATATACTTCGGCTTTTACAGGTTTTCCATTTTCATCTTCGATAATTCCGTAGATAGGATTTTTCTTTTCGGGTAAATATTTATATTTCCTGCTATTAATAATCTCAGGAAGTAATTCAAAGTATCGATAACCATTGGTAAGCATTACCAAATCCAAACTTTTTGAGGCTTTCTCTTCTTTTTTGTCAAAATAAAACTGAGGTCTTTCAATTTTCCCTTTCAATTCAGAATCCATTAAAAGCCAAGATATAATATGATTTTGCTTATCATCCGCATACGTCCAAAGTTTATCGTCAATTACACTCATGCCCAAGTTTGCAGAGATAGGTTTGTTATTTTCATCCGTTGTTTCAATATTTACTATAGCTTTTTCTCTTGGTAAATAGTTTTTCTTAGAAGGAGTGATTTTAATTTTTAACTGTTTATCCTCATTACTGAAAACAATACGCTCTGCAAGAGGAATATTATTTTCTAAAATCGTAAACCGATAGATTCCAATTGGGAGGTTATCTTCATTTATTTCAATTTCATTATCTCCTTTTTTCAAAGAAACAGTCTCTTCATAAACATCTTTATCACGAAAACTACTTTTTATAAGAACATTTTTCGGGTCTGTAGAGACAATTTTTAATCTTAATTTTTTGTTTTTCTTTATTACATTAAAAACTACACCTTCATTTTTTGCAATAGGTAATGGATAAATCGATTTTATATTTTCAGGTTTAATGATTTTAGCATAATATGTTTCACCAATTTGCGGAATGATAGTAAAACTTCCCATCCCGAAGTTGTAAGCTGTAGCTTCTGTAATTTTTTTATGATTTTGGTTATAAATTTCTAATGAAGCATCTACAGGCTTTTCAAACTCATCTACAATTTTAAAGGCTATATTTTGTTCAAGTCCATTAATGAAAGTTCCGCCTTCAGGCATAAATTTCATATCAAGGTTATTCAAAACAATCGGGATATTTCTGGAAATAGACTCTGTAAAGCCATCAAAATTTACTTTAATATTCAGCAAACCATCTGAAGATTTTAGAACATCAGGAAGTCTAAAATTCAATTGATTTTTTCCTTCTTTATCAGTAATTAATTTTCCGTCTACAATTTTCTCTCCATGATGCATTATTGTATATTCCGCTTCATAAAAAGGAATAGGAAGGTTGCTAAGACTTTTCATTGAAAAATCTGCAATCACCTCATCTCCTGCTCCATATCCTTTTTTAGGAAAATCGAGCTTCATTAAAATTCTTGGAGAAACAATTTTTTGAAGCGTGATTTCTTTTTCAAAAGCATTTTTTCCTTCTTCATTTTGCATCCAATGGGTATAAGCGCGAATTTTGTAAATTCCTCCTTTCATGTCTTTATCAAAAGAAAAAAATCCTTCTGAATAGCCATTTTTAATTTCATATTTCAACTTTTTAAAAATACTTCCGCTGGGTTCTATCAATTCAAAATTAACCACACGACTTTCTTGTGTAGGAAGATTATTTTCTCCCTGAACAACGTAAATTTTATAGTACATTTCGTCCCCCGGCTTATAAAAGACGTGATTCGTTTGTACATATACTTTTTCTTTCCTAAAATCCTGAAGAATTTTTTGTGCTTTGGTAGGATTGATGAATAATAGCAACCCGAACAATATGATATAAGTAAATCTGAAATTCATGTCTTAAAATTTAAATGAAACCATGCAACCAAAAGTTTTGAAAGACGGTAGATTAAAAAAATCAAGTCCTCTTCCGTTATCTGTATCGTAGAAATTTTGGGTAGGATCTGCTCCTTTATTCTCCTGCCACAACAGGACATTATTAACATAGAAAGTAAGCGTCAACATTCTCGATGTATAATTAATAGGAAACTTTGCCGAAAGAGAAATATTATTAATTTTTATATAATCGGCTTTTTGCACATAATTTTCTGCAACTCCTAAATAACCGTACCTCGACCATCTGTTTTGAGACACATCTTGAGACAGATTATAAAAATCTACAGCAATTTGATTAAGATTTCCTTCTGAATTTACTCCCTCAAAAACATAATTTTTAGTATTTCTATCTTCGCCCGACTGAAATGACCTTCCGTAATAATCTAAAACTACCTCTGTTCCGTTCCAAATTTCTCCTCCCTTTTTCCACTCCCAATTGATATCCAATGAAAAACGTTTATAATTGAAATTATGATTGAATTTTAAAATGAAATCAGGAGTTGGATTGGCTATAATTTTAAATCCATCCGCTTTTTTTGGAAAACCATTCTCATCAATTATCATTTGTCCATCTTTATTTCTATCAAAATAACTTCCCATTACTATACCCAAAGGATTTCCACCAGAAAGGGTTTTATAAATATCATTAAATCCTGAAATCGGTAAATTATTATATCCTGAAACAACTTTGTTTACAATATCTTTATAGGAAAAAAACGAAATTCTGTGATTCATAAACATATTCTGAAAAAGCCTTACATTTTCGTAATTAAAACTCAAGTCATATCCTGAATAAGTATGGTTTGCTAAGTTTTTTAATTGTAACTGTTGATTTTCAAACACAGGAAATACATCATTATTTATTTTTCTATTAAAATATTCCCCTTCTATATTTATTCTATACCCCAATTTTAGGGCAATTCCGGCTTTCCATTCCTTTGTATCAATGGTTGAAAGCCCATTAAAACCCTGAACTTCACTTGCAGGAAAATATTTAAATGCATTCTGTGCATTAAGCAAGGTCGTAAAATAAGATGCATAAGAACGTGTAATTTCCGGCTCTGAACTCAGCTGAGTATATGAACCTAATACTTTGAAATTAAAGTTATTCCAATGAAAAATATCTTTGAATAAAACGAAAGCATTTGCTTTAGGAAGCCAATATTTATTATTGTTTGAAGTATTTGAAACATAAAAAGAGTTCCCTAAATTTAATCCCATCATAAAATCAGATTCATTGATTTCCATATCATAATTGAAAATATAATCCTGAGATGTACGCTGATATTGGTTGCTAAGTTGATACAGACTATTAAAAACATCCGACTTTGTATGATTCAATATAAAATTGAATGTGAAGATATTTCTAAAATAATAATCTCCTAATGAATAATTTCCTAAAATGCTAGAGTTATAAAAACTATTATTTTGTATTCTTTCATTATTTATACCTCCATTAAACCCAACTGTAGAAGGTTGGTAATGATCATAATTCCAATATCTTTCTGTTCTGTAAGATTGAATTAAATTCAGTTTAAAATTTCTCCATTTTTTGCTAAACTCAGCATTATATTGACGATGGTTATTTTTATAATTATATTTTTTATCTTGATTAAAAAGATAAAACGGATTATCAGCATTGCTACTATAACTTCTTTGAAGCTGATTACTCAAAAAAATATTCTGTGAATTGGAAAACGAGATTGGAGTCAGTAAATAATTTTGATAAACTCTATTAAAAAAAGCTATTCTATTAGTATTTGTAGCTTTATTTTCGTTGTAATTTAATCCGAAATTGAGCAAATAACCATTTATATTAAAATTCAGTCTTCCATCAATAGTATTTACAATGTTGAACTGGTCTTCAAAATACATCTGGTCTTTTTGCTGTCCCAAATCTAATGACAAACGAATTTTTTCTTGATATCCTTCTTTAATAAAAGCATTAACTTTCAGTTGATTTTTAAACCCAACTGTTGTCTTAAAAATATCATCGTTATAGATTTTTGCAGGTAAAATTCCGTTTGAAAGATTCACCAAACTTCCATTTTCATCAAATTCATAAGATTGATTATCAAAACCTAAGGTAGAAATATCTGGACCAAAGCTGAACATTTCATTCGTTTCTGGTCCTCTCCAAACCCAATTCCCGTTTTCGGCTCTTCCTTGCACATATTTATTTTGAGTTTTAGGAATAGAATTTCTGCTTTTAACTTCAAAAGAAGTAGTAAAATTTCCGTTAAGAAATAAATCTCTTTGTTGTATGGTTTTCAGCTTAAAAAGACTATCATTTTTTTGTTTAAGTTTTCTAACAGAATAATAATACTTGTCAGAATTTTTGCTTAAAACAGTTTTGGAGTTTTCAATGCTGAATGTATCATCATTATACTTAGTAATTGAATTATCATAATCTTTACTATAAATATTTTGTACATTTTGTTTTTCAACTCTACTATCTAATATATTTTTTAGTTCTTGAAGATTATAAGAAAGTACAGCATATTTATTTTTGCCATTGTTCCAAACTAAGGTATCATAAGGCTTCGCTGCAATAATCGCAAAACCTTTCTCATCGGTCAATTCGTAGATACCGCTGTTTTTATTATAAACTTTTAAAAAATTTTGAGGTTTATTTTTATGATTTAAAAATGTTCCTGAATAATATAATTGGGAATTCTGGGCAAAAACAAAGACGCTTGCAGCCAGAAAAAACAACAGGTAAATCCTTCTCATTATCAATAATTTATGTGAAAATTATATATTAAAGATTAACATATGAAAATTTCTATTTCACCGAATCTTTTACTTTTTTAAGGGTTTCCGTCCCTTTTGTTTCGATTACAACAACTCCATTTGAAGCCTTATTTCCATAAAGAGTAACCGCTTTTTCACCTTTTAAAACCGTTACAGATTCTATTATATCAGGATTTATTTGTTTGAAACCTTCTGCATCAGAAATCTTTCCGTCAATGACATAAAGAGGAGGATTAGAATTAATTGAAGAGCTTCCTCTAATCACAATATCAACTTTCCCAGAACCTTTACTTCCATAAGGACTTATGGTCAACCCCGAAACAGAACCTTGCAAAGAATTTGTAATACTTTTATCTTTCATATTTTCTGCTAATTTTGGAGATGACTCAAAAGTTCTATTTTTTTTAAAATTTCTATTCATCCCGGCTACAAGAGGTTCTTTCATCTCATTTACAATATCAAACCGATTAAGCGGAAATAAAGATTCTGCTGTGTCTGTTTCAATTATATTATTCTTTTTAGAAATATCATTTGAAGAAATGATTCTCGTAGAAGCATTTACAGAAGATTTTTCCCTTTTGATTCCCATTGCTATTACTTCTTCAATGTTTTTCACTTTCAAAGTATCTTTGGTTTTGGGGAAAACTTTTTCTTCTACCTCTTTCAAAATTTGTTCAGAATTTATATGATGTTGATTTTTTGAAAGATTAATCTCATTTTTCTGTTTTTTCACATCCTGATAAGCTAAAACCTGATTATTTTTTGATAAAATAGATTTTGCAGATTCTTTTTTGATGTTAGTTTTTACAATACTATCAATTTCCGCAGCCTTATTAAGTTTTTGAATTTCCAAATTCTCTGCAATTACATTCTGTAAAATTTCAGGTGCTGATTCTTTTTTATTTAAAAAGTAAAAAATCCCTGTACAAATCAGTAAACTTGCAGCAATTCCGTAAGGAAACCAGTTCTTAATTATTTTCTTTTTTTCTTCTTTTTTATCTAATTTTTCTTCTATTCTACCCCAAACTTTATCAAACCCAGGAAAAGTTTCAGCCTCATCCAAAGATTTGGAAGCTTCATTAAAAGTTTTATCGATATCGTGATTATTTTCCATTGTTGTAAATGTTTAAATGTTTTGATTAATCAAAAGTTCCTGCAGTTTTTTTCTTGCAAAGTTGAGTTGAGACTTAGATGTTCCTTCACTAATAGAAAGCATTACGGCAATCTCTTTATGAGGATAGCCTTCAATAGCGAAAAGATTAAAAATTGCTCTGCAACCTTCCGGAAGAAAATTCAAAAGGTTCAAAATATCTTTTTCAAAAGAAATATTGTCTCCGTTTATTTCAGCACTCTCAAAATGATGTTCATCTAAAGAAATATAAAGTTCTTTATTAGCGCGCAATTTTTGAAGACATTCATTCACAGCAATCTTTTTTGCCCAAAACTCAAAAGTATCAGGATTCTGCAATTGATTCATCTTTGTGAAAATTTTATAGAAAGCATCTGCCAATACCTCTTCTATATCTTCTTCACTTTTCAGATAACGCCTACAAACCGAATAAAGTTTACCTGACATTTTCTCGTAAACTTTCCGTTGTGCATTCCGGTTATTGCATTGACATTCTAACAATAATTCTCTTTCCATATGAAGGATTATACTATTATAGATGCACACATTTTAACAATGGTTGGAAACATCTTAAACTTTTTTTAAAATTAATCTAAAAATTGTATTCAATATTTAACTTTTTCGTCTGTAACAAATCTTTAATACCAACGACTATTAAATCAAATAATACGTTATAGTAATGAAAAACACCAAATTTGTATCATTACTTTTTGTTTTGTCTGCAGGAAGTATGATGTTTGCTCAAGATGACTTAATCAATAAGTTAAAAAACAACCAATCTCAAAATGCTAATTTCCAGTTCACTACCATCAAAGATGTAGGTGCAACTTCGGTAAAAAATCAAGGTTCTTCTGGAACTTGCTGGAGTTATTCAGGAAATTCTTTCCTTGAGTCTGAAATGCAAAGAATGGGTAAAAAACCTGTAGACTTAGCTGAAATTTTCACGGCAAGAAATTCTTATCATGAAAAAGCAAAACTATATGTTTTGAATAATGGAGCTATTAGCTGGGGAGATGGAGGTGAACTTCACGATGTAATCAATATGTACAAAAAGTACGGAGCTGTACCTCAAGAGGTTTACACCGGGTTAAAAAAAGGACAAACTTTGAATAATTTCAAAGAAATGCAGGGAAAATTAAAACCAGTTTTAGATAGTTTGGTTCAGGCTTCATCAAAAGTTAAACTTTCTGACAACTGGATGGCTTCTGTAGATGCTATTTTAGATGAATATTTAGGAAAAGTACCTTCAAACTTTACTTACCAAGGAAAAAATTATACTCCAAAAACTTTTGCTCAAGAAGTTGTAGGTATTAATACTGAGGATTACGTAGAAATTTCATCATATAAAGATTATCCTTATTTCCAAAAATTTGTCATCCCGATTCCTGATAACTGGAGTCACGATTCTGTATGGAATGTACCCATGAAAGATTTAACAGCTATCATTGATAATGCTGTAAACAAAGGATACTCTGTAGGTTGGGCAACAGATGTTTCGGAGCCTTATTTTTCATACAAAAATGGTGTAGCTTATGTTCCTGATATGGATTTAGACCAAATCAATGCAGAAAACAAAGGAAATCTATTTACAGAGCCTAAAAAAGACAAAACCATCACTGAAGATATGCGCCAGAAAGCTCTTAATAATCTTTCTACAACAGACGACCACGGAATGCATATCGTAGGATTAGCAAAAGATCAATCGGGGAAAGAATATTATATGGTTAAAAACTCTTGGGGTATAACGAATGATTTTGCAGGATATATTTATGTAACAAAACCTTATGTTGAATACAAATCAACTGCAATTTTAGTTCACAAGAATTCTATTCCGAAGAATATTTTAAAACAATTAAAGCCTAGTAAGAATATTGGTTTATAAAATTAGTTTTTACTATAAATAGCACTTTAGATATTTAAATCTGTTAAAAAATCCTCTTTTAGAAATTTTAAAAGATGATTTCTTTTAAAATTAATTAATGATAGTTGTTTTTAATAAAAATAAATCAAAGATAATAACTAGCCTGAATGTACTGTGTTGGCCCAATCGAATGTTATTACCCTCCTAAAAATGGGAATCTGGGATATTAGAGATGCCTTCCTTTGAGTGTTGGATATCCAAACTAAAAAAATTTAAGATGCGCTTTCAGAAATTCTGAAAGCGTATTTTGATTTGGAAAAATCTGAATCATATACCTTTAAATCTACTATAATAAATCTTGTAAAATGTCATACTTCATAATATTCTAGATAAATTTTGAAATATCAAGAAAAGAATAAAAATATAATTATATTTGCTAACTTTTATAAAAATCAACATGAGAGGAAAAATTACTTTATTTCTATTAGCAGTCCCATTTTTAGGATTCGCGCAATCAGGAATTGGGAGCATCAATTCAGGAGCCGTTTCTTCAGATAACTTCAGTCATTCCGTTGGTGAGATCTATGTAATTCCAATTGATCCTGAGCAAAATAACTCTGGAACAATGGGAATACTTTATCAAACAGTGTTACAAGTTTTAGGAGTAAGTGAAGTTAAAGAAGAAACTTTAAAAGTTTACCCTAATCCTACTACGGATTTTGTTTATATAAAATTAAATTCCAAATCAAAAATTGATGAAGCTGAAATCCATGATACTACAGGAAGGCTTATTCTAAAAGCAAAAATAGAATCTGATAAGCTTGATTTAAGACCTCTAAATCAAGGAGTTTACTTCATTTCTTTCAAGAACTCAGATTTAAAGCCAATTAAAATTATTAAAAAACCTTAAAATTATTCAAATTATGAAAAAATTATACGCTATTTTAGGAATATCTATTTCTTCCCTATTTAGTGCACAAGTTCCACAAGCTTTTAGTTATCAAACCATTGCTTTCAATGTTTCTGGTGCTCCAATCGCAAATGGAAATGTATCATTAAGAGTAAGTATTTTGGAAAACTCTGCTACAGGAACAGTTTTATATACAGAGACTCATAATAAAACAACAAACTCTAAAGGTTTAGTAAATCTTAATATAGGACAAGGAACGGCTACAACAGGAAATTTTGGAAACATCAACTGGGGAACAAACACAAAATTTGTAAAAGTTGAACTTGATCCTCAAGGAGGTTCTAATTATACAAATATTGGAGTAAACCAATTAATGAGTGTTCCCTATGCTCAAGTAAGTAAAACTGTTGTAACTGGTGCAGGACAAGGAATTACCCTCACGTCTCCCAATGGGACAAGTTATACTTTGAGTGTAGATAATTCTGGAAACTTAAGTCTCCCAACTACATCAAGTTCAAACCCAAATTTCCCTTCTGACCTATATATGTATGGCTCATATAACAATTTTAATGCAAACTCATCAGAATTATTGAGAAATTTATATGGATCTGAAAAAATAGGGTATAAATATTTACCTTCTAATACACAAATTAAATTTATTGCTGGTCAAAATACTTCTGCACAAGTATATGGTTCAGACAGTCAAAGTTCATTAGTTATTAATGGAGGAAACTTTAACGCTTCTTCTAATGGCTTTTACAAAATTCACATTGCTAACTATGGTCCATCAATCCTAGTAAAAGTATTGAATATTAATCCTACTATTCAGCTAAATTATAATGGAAGCAGTACTATTCCTCAAACCTCTACCACAACTTATAATACTTCAACCAATAAATTTTCAATAAATATAACGGATGTTACTTCCTCAAATTTTTCTGGGTTTAATATTCTTTTACCTGGAGGGGGTAGTACAAATCAAGAACTTTTGGGTGATAATTTAAGTGATGGCAGTTTTGATATAGAAGGTGCTTATATTATGATCCCGAACCTAACAACTACTCCAAAAAACTTCAAAGTCGAATTTAACATTAACTTTGACGGAACTGGAACTTATACAATTACACAAATATAAATTTAAAGAGGCACAAGCCTCTTTTTTTATTTAAAATGAGTTGAAAAAGAATCATAATTACTAAATTTGTGAGTCTTAAAAATCAAATAATAAATTACACTATAATGTCAGACAAATCAAAAATCTATTACACCCTTACGGACGAAGCTCCAATGTTGGCAACACATTCTTTTTTACCAATTGTAAAGGCTTTTACAAAATCTGCAAACATTGAGATTGCTGTTCCGGATATTTCTTTGGCAGGAAGAATTTTAGCAAACTTCCCTGAATTTTTGAAAGATGACCAAAAAATCGGTGATGCTTTGGCTGAATTAGGTCAATTAGCTACTCAACCTGATGCAAATATTATCAAATTACCAAACATTTCTGCTTCTGCACCTCAACTAGATGAAGCAATTGCTGAACTACAAGCTAAAGGTTTTGCAGTTCCTAACTACCCTTCTGAACCAAAAACAGAAGAAGAAAAAGCTATTAAAGCTAAATATGCTAAAGTTTTAGGAAGTGCCGTAAACCCCGTATTAAGAGAAGGGAACTCTGACAGACGTGCTCCAAAAGCCGTTAAAAACTATGCAAAAGCAAATCCTCACAGAATGGGTGATTGGACTTCTGACAGTAAAACTGACGTTGCTCATATGGACAATGGAGATTTTTACGGAACTGAAACATCTACAACTCTTGAAAATGCTACAAAATATAAAATTGTTTTCAAAGGAAATGATGGTTCTGAATCTTTATTAAAAGATTTTGCAAACCTTCAGGCTGGTGAAGTTATCGACTCTTCTGTAATGAACCTAAATGCTTTAAAATCTTTCGTTCAAAAAGCTATTGATGAGGCTAAAAACAAAAATGTACTTCTTTCTGCACACTTGAAAGCTACAATGATGAAAATATCTGACCCTATTATTTTCGGAGCAATTGTAGAAACTTTCTTCAAAGATGTATTTACAAAATATGCTGAGACTTTCAAGTCTTTAGATATTAACCCAAACAACGGTCTTGCTGATCTTTTTGAAAAAATCAAAGGAAATGCTCAGGAAGCTGACATTAAAGCTGATATTGAAACAGCATTAGCAAACGGACCAAGAGTGGCAATGGTAAACTCTGACAAAGGAATTACCAATTTCCATGTTCCTTCTGATATTATTGTTGACGCTTCTATGGCTGCATTAGTAAGAGGTGGAGGAAAAATGTGGAACAAGGACGGAAACGAAGAAGATACAGTTTGTATTATTCCGGATCGTTGTTATGCTGGTTTCTATCAATCAGTTATTGATGATATGAAAGCAAACGGAAAATTAGATCCTACAACAATGGGTTCTGTTCCAAACGTTGGTTTGATGGCTCAAAAAGCTGAAGAATATGGATCTCACGATAAGACTTTCCAGGCTACAGGAAACGGAACTATTGAAGTTCAGGATGAAGCAGGAAATGTTCTTCTTTCTCAAAATGTAGAAACAGGAGACATCTTCAGAATGTGTCAAACTAAAGATGCCCCAATTCAAGACTGGGTAAAATTAGCCGTAAACAGATCTAGATTATCCGACACTCCAGCTATTTTCTGGTTAGACAAAGGAAGAGCTCACGACAGAGAAATCATCAAAAAGGTTGAAAAATATCTTGCTGATCATGACACAACAGGTCTTGACATCAAAATTATGGATGTAAAAGATGCCATGACTGAGACATTAAAAAGAGCAAGAGAAGGAAAAGATACAATTTCAGTTTCCGGAAACGTATTGAGAGATTATTTAACAGATTTATTCCCAATCCTAGAGCTTGGAACTTCTGCTAAAATGCTTTCTATCGTTCCTTTGATGAATGGTGGAGGTTTATTCGAAACAGGAGCAGGAGGTTCTGCACCTAAACACATCGAACAGTTTATTGAAGAAGGATATTTAAGATGGGATTCTCTTGGTGAATTCTTAGCACTTCAGGCTTCTTTAGAGCATTTGTCTCAAACTCAAAACAACACTAAAGCTCAAGTTTTAGCTGATGCATTGGATGAAGCTAATGCTAAATTCTTAGCAACTGATAAATCTCCTGCAAGAAAAGTTGGTGGAATCGACAACAGAGGTTCTCATTTCTATTTAGCAATGTATTGGGCAGAAGCTTTAGCAAACCAAACTGCAGATGCTGAACTAGCAGCACAATTTGCTCCGGTTGCACAGGCAATGCAGGAAAACGAAGCAGTAATCAACCAAGAATTAATCGGTGCTCAAGGTAAGCCTCAGGAAATTGACGGTTATTACAAACCAGATACCTACAAAACATATGCTGCAATGAGACCAAGCACTGTGTTGAACGAAATTATCGACGGAATTTAATTTCTTTACAATTAATAAATAAAAGCTCCTTATTTAGAGGAGCTTTTTTATTGGTTAATTATTATTCATAACTAAATTAACAACCATTAAAATATTAGAACGGAATATTTAATTATTTTTTATTTTTTTCAATATGTTTGCAAAATTATAAAATCTTTAATGAAAAAAAACTACATTATTCTTCTTTCATTATCAATGATTGGTTTTGCAAATGCACAGGAAAACGAAAACCACATTGATGAAGTTGAAATCCATGCAAGATCGAAAGTAACAAAAGAAAGAGAAGAATTTAAAAAACACGCTCAATCCACTGAAATTATTTCTGAATACGAAATTAACCGTAATAATCCCGCATTCATAGAGCAAAGCCTTGGAACAATGGCTGGTGTTCAGGTAGAAAAGAGAACCCAATTGGGAGGTCAGAGAATTGTAATACGAGGATATGGTAACGACCAGAAATTCAACAATTGGGGAGTCAAAATGTATCTTAACAATATTCCTCTTACCGGAGCAGATGGAGTTACCATCCTGGATGATATCAATTTCGGACTAATAAACCGTATAGAAGTTATAAAAGGACCTGCAGCAACATTATACGGAGGAGGTTCAGGTGGTGCCGTTAGGTTATATATGCAACCTGAAAGCAAAAAAGGTGTATTTATTTCAGAACAGTTTAATACCGGTTCTTTCGGACTATTCCAAAGTTCAACTTCTGCAACCTCTGTAGGAGAAAACCACTCAATTACTGCCAACTATGGTCACATAGGTAGTGACGGATACCGCCCTCATGGAAAAAGTATCAAAAATTTTTATAATATTACAGGAGAATTCAAACTCAATCCCAATCAAAAAATATCTTTATTAGCCTCTCATGGTAACTCCTTAGAGCAGGTTTCGGGTCAAATTTCTTATGATGATTACTATAATGGGATTGATAATGGAAATTTTGCATATATAAGGCGTGGAGCGAAAACAAAATTTATCACTTCCAGAGTAGGAATTGGTCATGATTGGAAAATCACTCCAAATTTCAACAATAATACAACTGTTTTTTATACAGGTACAAACGGTGAAAGAATTGCAGCAGGAGCTAATGAAACTTCATCTTTTTCTAATTATGGTCTCAGATCTGTATTCAACTTTAATAAAGATTGGAAACATTTCAAAAATCAAACGGAATTCGGAATTGAAGTTCAACAATCACAATCTAACATTACCAATTACCGCTATAAAAGTGTAAAAAATACAGAAGAACCAGTTTTAAGACCTCTGTATGATGGATCGTATTTAAAGAATACAAACAATCAATCCAATTATTTTGCAGTTGAAAAAATCACTTACAAACCTTGGGATTTAATGTTTCTTGCAGGGGTAAGCATTAATCAAATCAAATACAACAGAGAGGATCTTTTGGCTCTTCCTGGATTATTCGTAATCAACGGTAAAGATTATTACAATAAAAACTTATCTTTTGATAAAAAATTCAAAGCAGTAGCCAGCCCTCATTTCGCGTTACAGAAAACTTGGAAAAACCAGATATTTAATCTTAGCTACAGTGAAGGATACAACGCCCCTACTTCAGCTACAGCTTTTATAAGTGGCCTGAATGTGACAAACGATAATCTTATTGCAGAAAAAGCCAAAATGTGGGACTTCAGTATTCAAGGATTGATAAAAGACAGCTCCATAGATTATCAATTTTCTTTATTTAATATCAATATCAAAAATAAACTTACCCAACTAGGAGGAAGAATACCTAATGCTGAACAGACACCATATACTTATTGGGCAAATACCGGAGATCAAAAAAATAAAGGTATGGAAATAAGTGTAGGGTATTCTCACAAGCCGGAAAATTTATTTATTTCAAAAATTCAGCCGTTTATAAGCTTCACTTATAATAATTTTAAATATTCAAATTTCAGTACTTATTTAAAAGAAGACGGTAAAAAAGCAGACGTTTATGTATATGATGGTAAAAATGTAATCGGAATTCCTAAGACAAAATTATCTTTGGGACTTGATTTTGAAACTAAAATCGGATTATACTGGCAGAATACTTATAACTACATCGGAAGTGTTTATACAGATTTTGCCAACACCAACAAAGTGAAAGGTTTTGGTCTTTTAAACTCCAAAATAGGTTATAAACATACCTTCAACCAATGGGATTTAGATATATTTTTAGCTGGAAATAATCTTACTAATCAAATCAATTACACATTTCTTTTTTATGGAAATAATATCAATGATTCGGATCAAGACAATCAATATAACAATCCTGCTGTTTACACCGATATTACACCTGGAGCAAGTAAAGCCTATTTCTTTACAGGATTCAGTTTAAAATATCGTTTTAATAATTAACCTTCCTACCAAAAGCCCCTCTTGTAAGGGGCTTTTATATATTCCGGAAAATTAGTTTCACTAAAGTTAAATGCAAGATTATTCTAAATGAAAATAGATCAAAAATCCGTTTTTATTTTAAACTCATCTAAAGGAAAGAGAATACTAATAAAAACATCATCAATTCCATATCTACATCATAAAACTTTCAGGAAACCATCTAAATCCTTTACCAGAAGGTTCTTTCTTAGTAAAACCTAAACCCGGCCAAGGCAAATGATAGGCAAAAGCTCTTGCTTTAGTTTCAGATAATTGTTCAAGAAGTTTTATTCTGGAACTAGTTGCAATATCCAAGTCTGTATCTCCAAAATATCCCCAATCAGGATGTGGGAACAAAACAACATCTGAATGTATCAAATCCGCAATATAAAGCAACTTCTCATTTCCTGAAGAAATAGTCATAACTGTTAAACCAGGTGTATGTCCCGGAGCTAATTGAAATCTGAAATTATCATATAATGTTTGATTCAAATCAAAGAAATTCAACTTTGGTTTGATTGTTTTTAAAATATTTTGGATAGGCGGAATAATCTGATTCAAAAATTCAGGTTGCTCTTTCAATGCGCTATTACCGAAATCTTTAATTGTTGCCTGAAGCCAAAAATCATATTCAATTTTAGAAATAAAAATTTTCGCATTCGGAAAAACAAGATTATTCTGTTTATCTACTACTCCACCAATATGGTCAGGATGAGCATGAGAAAGAAAAATATCTGTAATATCATTTGGAGAAAAACCAGCTTTCGCAAGGCTTTTCAATAAAAATCCAGTCGTAGAATCAGCAAAAATCCCCATTCCTGTATCTAATAAAATAAGCCTGTCTTTTGTTTTAACCAGCAAAATATTCATGGCCATATCGATGTAATCATCAGCTCGAAAATTTTGTTTAAGAATATTCTTCAATTCTGAAACATTTCCTCTTGGCGCAAAAGAAGTCAGATTTTTCTCATGAATAAAACCATCCGTAAGAATGAATAAATCTAATTCTCCCAATTTCAATTTCTTATATCCTGAAAAATCATTTTCTGGATTAATATTTCTCTTTTTTATTCCTGCAAAAGCGTTTGAAAAAGGTACCAAACTCAATGTACCAGCCAATAATCCGCTTTTAATAACTTCTCTTCTGTTCATAATTTTAAATGTGTGCTTTTCTAATTTTAATCATACTTAGGATAAATAATCCTAGAATTCCTATTACAAAATATCCTTCTGCAACCTGTAGTTGAATTTCAGGTTTTATTATACTTGCAACTCCGTAACTTACCGCCGATGTAATGATAAAAGCCACTCCGCCTGTGAGACCTCCAGCAATACCTGCGGAATTTGGAAATCTACCAACACAATAGGCATAATAATTATTAAAAATAAATCCGGCTGTTACATGAATTACAAAAGCAAAAACTACCAAGCTATAAATATTATTAATGAAAAATGACTCTACAAACATCAAAACAATCAAGCCAAGCTGGATAAAATTGGCATACCTAATCTTTGGTAAAAATTCTTTTTTAATGAGTGCTTTTCCTAAAAAACCACCTGTCATCCATGCAAAACCAAGAAACAACGAAACATAACCAGTTGCTACTTGTGGATACCCCAATTTGTGCTCAATGATAAAAGCTCCACAGAGATTGAAAAAGAATACCATTGCATAACTTAATCCGCACATTAGCATACCATAGAAAAAGTCTTTAGTTCTGAACATTGTTTCATATTCTTTTATTAAAAACTCAAGATGAAAAGGATTTCTCCTCTTCAGTGTTTCACCAGAGAATATTAATTCAAAAATTAAAACCAATACACTATACCCTGCCAAAAAATAAAAATTAGATTGCCAACCAAAGATTTTTTGTAAATATCCTCCAATAAACGGAGCTACAATCGGACCAACCGACCATACAATCGTCATTATGCTCAAATAATGTTTTCTTTCCTCACCTTCATACACATCAACAAAAAAAGCCCTTTTCGAAACTGCCACAAAACCCGATAAAACACCCTGTAAAACCCTCATTGCATAAATCACCATAATGCTTTGCGTAGTTGCTGTAATTAAAAAAGTAACTGCAAACAAAGCCAATGAAACCAACGATATTCTATACCTTCCAAATGAATCAACAATACTTCCTGCAAAAAATTGGGTAATACCGTAACTAATCAAAAATATAGATAATGTAAGCTGAATATTACTTTCCGGTTGATGCAATTCTGTCGCCATACTCGGCATTGAAGGGAGGTAAATATCTGTAGCGAAACCAGACATCGGAAATATAGCAAATGCCAAAATAGTAGCTATAAATTTATTCTTTTCTTTAAGAGTATTCATTTTGCTATTCAAAAGTTAATAAAAATGCTGATTTCCAAAAATAAATCTGAAAATCTCATTTTTTTGATGATAAATTTTAGTTGTTTACTAATTTCATTGAACCTTCGGTATATCTTTCTCCGACATTTGGATACTTTTTCAGTATAGAATCAATTATTTCCAAATCTGATTTAGAAAGTTTTATACTTGCAGCAGCAATATTTTCTTCTAAATATTTGATGCGTTTTGTTCCAGGAATTGGGATAATATCATTTCCTTGATTCAGAACCCAAGCCAATGCCAACTGAGTTCCTTTTATACCTTTTGATTCAGCAAAATCATTAATTTCTTTTGCTAATTTTCTATTATTTTCAAGATATTCAGCTTGATAACGAGGTAAGGTTTTTCTAAAATCTTCGTTGGCAAAATTCTGAATCTCATTAATATTCGAGAAAAACCCTCTTGCTAATGGAGAATAAGGTACTAAAGTAATCCCTAGCTCTCTAATGGTAGGCAAAATTTCGTTTTCAACATCTTTTGTTAAGATAGAATATTCTGACTGTAAAGCCGTAATTGGATGAATTTTGTTTGCCTTTCTGATGGATTCGGGAGAGGCTTCGGACAATCCTAGATATTTTACTTTTCCGGCTTTCACCAAATCTGCCATAACACCTACAGTTTCTTCAATAGGAATATTTTTATCAACACGATGTGCATAATAAAGGTCAATCTCTTCAATTTTCAATCTTTGAAGGCTAAAATCGACTGCTTTTTTTATCCATTCCGGAGAACCGTCAAAATAAGTTCCCGAATCTGCACTATGACTTGCTTTTTCTCCTTTAAATCTAAATCCGAACTTTGTAGCAATGAATATTTTATCACGATTGGGTACTAAAACTTTTGAAATAAGTTTTTCATTCTCCCCATTTCCGTACATATCTGCTGTATCCCAGAAATTGACACCTAAATCTAAGGCTTTATGAAGCGTATTAATACTTTCCTGTTCGTCCGAAGGACCATAAGCGAAACTCATCCCCATACATCCCAAACCAATAGCAGATAACCCTTGTCCCGTTTTTCCTAATTTTCTAAATTCCATAATTATTTGTGACTTAAAATTTATAGAACAAAATTAAAACGGAGATTTGTGTAATCACATATAGAATTCAAACGAAGAATTATAAAATTCAAACAATAGAATTTCTAATCATATTTGGAGTCATTCCTGTTTGTTTTTTAAAATAATTTGTAAAATAGGCAGGTTCTTCAAAGCCTAAACCATAGGCTATTTCAGAAATATTCCAGTCGGTATGTTGTAATAAAGCATTAGCTTCCTGAATAATTCTTGAACTAATCTGCTGACTTGTGGTTTTCCCAGTAATTTCCTTTACAGAACGGTTCAGCGAATTTACATGAATAGAAAGACTTTCTGCGTAATCGGTGGGAGTTTTCAATTTTAAATTTCTCTCAGGACTGTCAATAGGAAATTGCCTCTCCAACAACTCCATAAACAAAGACACCACTCTCTGTGAAGCATTCTGATACGGCTCGTAATTATCTGTAGGCTGCATTTTCATGGCTTCATGCATCAAGATGTAAAGATAATTTCTCAGCATATCATATCGATGAATATAATCTGACTCTATCTCCTCCATCATCTTCATAAAAATATGTGACATAGAGCATATCATTTCTTCATCAACAAAAAAAACAGGCGAGCCTCCCACTTTGAAAAGCTGTGAATCCTGAAGATTTCCCAATCGGTTTCCGTTTTGTAAAAATTTGTCAGTAAAAAGACAAAACCACCCCTTTTGATCAGCATTATCAGCTTCCCAGGAATAAGGGACAACAGGATTGGAAAACAGCAGAGCGGGTCTATCGATTTTCAGCCATTTGTCTGCATAATGAAGAGTTCCAGTACCTAAAATCAATGAAATTTTATAATAATCTCTCCTACTATAAGGTGTTGACAATGAGCAATTATCCCTTGAGAACACATTAAAATGCCCCAATCCTGAATTCAAAAGACAAGAAGGAAAAACCTTTGCCTGAATCCGTTGATAAAAGTCTTGTATTGATTCTGATGATTCCATAATTCAAAATTATAAAATTCAAACAACAATTATATTATAAAATAATTACGATTGATAAAATAAAATGACTGATCTTGCGACCAGCCATTTTTTAAAATTGAATGTATAGTTGATAATTGTTTTAATGGTGATGCTTTTTGTCTAAATCTTTCTTATGGATTTTTGACTTATGAGCCATATGTTTATATCTTTTGTCATTATTTTTATTTCTGTTATACACAGCAACCGGATTTTGGCCTTTATAGTATTTATTTTTAAACTTCAAATACTTCTCACGTCCCAAAATTCTTTCTAATTCAGAATATCTATCATTTCTCCAACCGTCAGGATTATGTACATATACCTTATTCCAAGAATCATAATTTGAATATCTGTCATTTAAAGCATAAATCTGGTTTGCCTGAGTTTTTGATAATACCAAATCAACGATTACATTTTGCCAATTAATATCTGAAACACTTCTTCTGTAATCATTATAGTAATCCGACTGCGCATAACTTAAACTAAATGTTCCTAGTAATAATGCTGTTAAAAATAATTTTTTCATTTTGCTTCACTTTTGAATTAATCTAACATTTTCAATTAAAATGCCAAATCAATTTCAACCAATCCCAAAGTTTGTTAAATTTATCACAACTAACTGATAATCTTATAAATAAATTATCCTTTTATTACAAATTCATCAATCTCTTTCATTTGATATTAAAATAAAGACTCATCAATTTCAACAAATCATTTACATTTCTTAATTTTTTAATAATTATTTTTAAAAAATTATAAATTAAATCCAAATATCATTTTTAATTTGTAATTTTAAAGAAAAGAGATTCAAAAAAGAATCTTAACTCGCATTATTAATTCAACTCAATATCAATAATTATGGAAAATATAAAATTTGAAGTATCTCCATATCAAGATGAATTGCAGATATTAATTGATGGAAAAAAGGTAGGTTATATGTCTATAGAAGTTGACGGTAGACTATTAATCGTGTATTATACGAAACTTGATGAAGAACGTGAAGGGAAAGGATATGCTAAAATGCTTTTGGATGAATTGGTACGCTATGCCGAAGAAAAAGATCTTCTTGTAGATCCTGAATGCGATTTTGTAAAACAACAGTTTGAGCATCATCCTGCAAGATATAAAGATATCTGGCATGCTTAATTTAGCCTTTCCACCAAACTTTAAACTTTTTTTCTGGTTTATTCAAATCAACCGGTTCACCAATCATGGGTGTCATAATATTTAAGTTTTGAGCTTGCCCAAGACTTGTGACTTTTTCCAAAGGTTCATTCCATGCATGAAGAGCCAATGCAAACTTTGAAGAGTGAACAGGGATAATATTTTTTGCATTCACATCAAGACTAGCCTGAATTACATCTTCAGGTAACGCGTGAATATATTTCCATGCATCATTGTATTGCCCATTCTCCATAATTGCGAAATCAAACGGCCCATATTTATCTCCGATCATTTTAAAATGAGTGTCATATCCGCTATCTCCTCCCAAAAATATTTTCTTCGTTGGAGTTTCAAGAACATAAGAAGTCCACAAAGTAAGATTTCTTTTCATTTTTCGCCCCGAAAAGTGCCTTGCCGGAGTAAAAGTTATTTTAAGATTATTTTTTAAAACCGCTTCTGCACCCCATTCTTCCTCAATCAACTGATTTTCAGAATAGCCCCATTTTTCAAGATGAGCACCTACACCTAAAGGTAGAATTACCTTTCCGACCCTGTCTTTAATTGATTTTACAGTCGGATAATCCAAATGATCATAATGATCATGCGTGATAACAAGATAATCTATATGAGGAATATCTTCAGGCTTAAAAATATCTGCTCCAGCAAAAGCTTTATTAAAAAACTTAAACGGAGAACCATATAAACTTAAAACAGGATCGATCAAAAAAGATACCCCATCAGTTTGAATATAATAAGAAGAATGCCCCAACCAAACAAAAATATCCTGTTCTTTTGGTATACTTTTCAAATCCGTATAAACAGAAGGAATATCTTTTAAAGGTTTCAAAAGCGGATCTTTCTTACCAAAGAAGAAATCATACATCACTTTTGGCATACTATATCCTTCCGCAATAGATGGTGTATAGCTAAGATTATGAAACTGATTATTCTTGTAATGTTTAGACTGCTTCATTCTTTCAAGCCGTTTTCCTTTCGCTTCTGCACCAAAAGCTTCCTGACTTGTAATAATAAAATATGCTAAAACTATTAAAGTAACTATTATAACAACTGAATATATCATCTATATAGAAAATAATGAATAAATACCAAAAAATTCCAGGATTAAAATAATAAAACTGAAAATAAAACTGCTATTCTTTAACTAATATTATGCCGTTTTTAAAATAATTTATCACTTATTAGTTCTTACATAATCTTAAACTTTATAAATTTGACAACCAAATCTCTAATAATTGAAAAAATACATCCTTATTCTATTTTTTTTAATTTTTAATTCATGTGTTTCCGTAAAAAAACATAATGAACAAAGAGCATCTTTCATCACCCCAGAAAAATTGAAAGAAGATGTAGATTTCGCTTATTCTAAACTAAAAAAAATGCACCCAAATCTATATTGGTACATTTCAAAGGAAAGTTTAGACCATAAATTTGACAGCGTTAAACAGACCATAAATCAGCCATTAACACCACTTCAGTTTTATTTTAAGCTACAACCTGTTATTACAAGCATTAGAGAAGGTCACCTTTCGCTTAAAATTCCGAGAAAAAAAATTACAAAAAGAGAGTTTAGAAATTTAAAACATAAAAAACCTTTGTTTAGCCGTTTTGATTACTATGTAGGCAATGATCATCTGTACATTATCGAAAATAGAGATTCTATTCAAAATATAAAACCTGGAACCGAAATCTTATCAATTAATAATGTTCCGGTTTCTAAGTATATGAAAAAATATAAATCATTAATCAATAGTGATGGGTTTAACGATACCTTTCAGCCTTATTTTCTGAAAGATGTATTTTTTAGTTTCTATATCTCAGAGAACGGACTTACAGACAAAGCTACCATTGAAACATTATACAACGGAGAAAAAAAGACATATACCCTAACTCGAGAAGTTAAGTCTAAAAATGAACTTGAAAAAGACAAAGAATTAAAAAAAAGGAATCAGGAAAAGAAAATAAATGACTTTGTAGCTTACAACAATTCCTATAACCGAAATTTTAAGTTTCTTGACAAAGACAGTACAATCGCTTTCATAAAAATAAAAAGCTTCTCAAGAGAATTTTCTGATAAGTTTTATAAAGAAGCTTTTACAAAGATTAAAAATGCAAAATCTTCTTATCTTATTATTGATGTTCGCAATAATTACGGAGGGTCACTAGATGAAATCAATAATCTATACTCTTATCTCGCTCCCGAACCATACGTTTTGATAAAACCGTCTCAGCTAACATCAAAAACGACTCCATTAAAAACTAATTATTTCAGAAAAAGTAAACCTTTTGAGTATGCCATAAAGAGTATTTTTTATCCAAGTTATTTCATTTCACAAGCTTTCAGCACCTACAAAAAAGACGGAAAAGTGTATTATAAAATGAAAGCAAGTAAACTAACTCAACCCAATAAAAATGCTTTTAAAGGAAAAGTTTTTGTCTTAATAAATGGAGGAAGCTTTTCAGCATCTTCAATCATAACGTCTAAACTTAAAAACGATAAAAGAGTAACTCTTGTAGGTGAGGAAACAGGAGGAGCCAACGATGGTACTGTTGCTGGTTTTTATTCTTACCAAAAACTTCCAAACTCTAAAATAAAGCTACCCATCGGCCTTCTTTTGGTACAACCTAATATCACTTTTACAAATACCAAACGAGGTGTAATTCCGGATGTTACAATAACGGAAGGGATACAGGATATCATTGATAAAAAAGACCCGCAACTAGATTGGGTAAAAAATGAAATAGCAAAGGAAAAAGAGAAAGGAAATAAATGATTTAAATAGTTTCGGCGGGCTTTTAGCCCGCCGAAACTTTATTTTTTCAATTGTTCTACAAGGTTTTCAACCTGTTTAATATATCTTCCGTACAGTTTTTCAAACCACCATCTACCAAACAAAAACAAAACAAATAAAGTCGCCAAAAGGGTGATAATGGTCGTTAATGCAATTTGCAAATCAGACAATGGTACAGGACGTGGGATAAACTCTAAAACAATTATTAACTCACAAACCAAAAACGGAGCAAAAGCAACATAAAACGAAAGATAATATTGTTTGTTTAAATCAAGCTGATGCAACAAATCGAGCAATCCGTCATACGTTTTCATAGCGGTATTTGACATATCTTTATACAGCCCGAAGAACTTACTAAAAAAGAAAAATGTAACAAAAACCATTGAAGCTATAAGTATTGAAATATAAAACTTAAACTTAAAAGGAGCTTCACATACTAAAATCAACCCAAAAGCAAAAATAAAAACCCCAACTGTGGACCAAAATTCCATTCGCATATTTTTACGTATTTTTTCTAATGGAAGGTTGATTTCATCTCTTTGTTCGATGCTGATTTCCGGAGTTTCTCCTAAAGCATCATCTTCGTTCCATGCTTGTTTTAATTCATCTATATTCATTGTTGTGGATTTAAAAAATTAATGTTTTTACAATTCTTAAGTTCAGATCATGAAATAAAAATCCTGAACATTTTTTTATTTCGAGTTTAAGATATCTTTCAATTTATTTTTGGCGCGATTCATTTTTACCCTTACATTTCCTTCCGAAATACCCATTTGTTCTGCAATCTCTCTTCCAGAAAAATTCTCTAAATAGTAGAAAATAAAAGCTTTATCGATGGGATTTAATTGATGAATCGCTCCATACATTTTTGCAAATTTTTCTTCCCTTTCATGATTATATTCATCTTCTACTATATTCAAATTAGTAAAATCTTCATTTCCTATAAAACTTCTCCTTTTTTCAGCTTTAAAGAAAATAATTGCTGTGTTCAAAGCAATCCTATACAACCATGTTGAAAATTCACTCTCTCCTTTGAATTTAGGATAAGCCTTCCAAACCTGAAAAGTTATCTCCTGAAAAAGATCATCCCTGTCGTCTTTCTCATCCATATACATCTTAGAAATCTTAAAAATGATTCCCTTATGTTTTTCAATTTTATCTAAAAATTCCTGTTCAAATGAGCTCATGATTTCATACTCTAAAGAGTTAGTTAGTTCCTCAAAAAATTGTTACAACTTTTATAAATAAAAATAAAAAAACCGATAGAAAAATTCCTATCGGTTTTGATGTGTGTTTTTTTAGCCCCCATCTATATCCCCCTCTTTTTTCGAAACTATTTTTATCTGAATTAATCTGGCTTTAACCTTCTTATATTAAATGTTTCACAGTTAGTAGAAAAAAAGTAGAAATGTTACACTTTAATATTAAAAAATCCAATAAAATTTAATTTTTAAATTAAAACCTTGTTTCAAGAGGCTTCTAGGGGGCCTTTAAAAACACAAAGTTTTTGATTATTCCACTACAATTTTCTTTGAAATTGTATTTTTAGCTGAATTTACTTTTACTAAATAAACTCCTTTTTGAACTCCATTAATTTCAATTTTGTTTGTTCCTTTATTCAGTTTTTGATTTTGTTTTACTATTCTTCCTGAAATATCATAAATCTCAAATGATGCATCATTCAGATTATTTTCAATAGTAAACACTCCATTTTTAACAGGATTCGGATAGATTTTAAACTGATCCTTATTATTATTGTTTACCTCATTTGTTGCTAAAGCTCCATCCCCGATACCCACAGCATACCAAGCTTTTACATTTTGAAGCTGTTCATTTCCATTCGCTCCATACAAATCTGTTACTGCTTGTTTTGTAAAATTATAAGCGTCCATATAGTTTGTATTCGGAGTCATATAAGTTGTTAACGCTCTGTAAATAATTTTTTCAGCTTTATCGATACCTATTCCTGTTACACTGAATGTATTTCCGATATCATTTGTACCTGAACCACCTGCAGACAATAAATAAAACCAATAATTTCCTACTCCACTATTGGTGTGAACACCTCCTTTATCTGTATTCAAATCTGTAGGATCTGCCCAATGTGTTCCGTTGTAAGTATCCGGTTGAGGACCTCCCAACAACGACTGCGCATTATTAGGGTTTGACAAATCTCTAATATGAGGTGTTGGTGAAGCATCAAATAGTGACGGTTTTGTAATACCCTCTCCCATTGTCCAGTTTGGAGTTACATTTGAATAAAATTCAATCGCAGTTCCCATCATATCTGCAATAGATTCATTGATTGCTCCTGATTCTCCTTCATAATTCAAACCTCCCAATCCATTTCTTCCAATAATTAAATGTGAATATTCATGTCCCGCAACATCTACTGCAACAAGCGGATTGGCAAGACTAAACAAACCGTTGTAAAATGTTCCGTTTCCGTATAACATACATACAATTCCTCCATATAAAGGTGTATCTAAAGCTCCCGCATTTAATCCTCCAGCACTAGGACCAAAATCAACATTATAATAATTATCGATTTTAGAACCTAAACCGTCATAACTATTTCTATTATGCTTGTTTATATAATAATCATAAGCGGTTTTCATTCCCCAATGAACTTCTACTGCCGGTTTCGTTGCATCTGTTGTAAAATTTGCCGTAGGGCTGATATATTCTTCAACATTGATAATTCCGCCATTCACAGTATCGATATCAAGATTTGTCCCGTTCATGGTATGAATGTTTCTTGTATTGTCTTTCAAACGATATTGTCCATTATAAGAATCTACAGTAATTGACTGATTTCCTTTATAATAAGTTGCACTTACCGAAGGTGTATCTGCATCATGCAGTCTTGAAAGTTTTTTTATGATTGCGCTTGTATTATTATCTATATAATAGGTATAAGCCTGTATAGGATTCATAGATAATGCTTCAACTTTAGAGGTATGGTATGTTTCTGCACTTCGCCCCTTATTTACTTTAGCAATAACTTCTTCTACATTTGAAACCGTTATTTTTCCTTGAGCTTTAATATCAGAAGCAATTATTGATTTTATTTTCGTAGAAGTTGGCTGTTGTTTAGGAGAAAGATTAATATTCGTAATTATTTCACCATTTACATAAATGAGTTTACCATCTTTTTCATGTACCAAAACCATATCATCCATCACCTTCACTCCTTTATAGTAATGTTCATAAGTAGAATGTTTAATTCCTAACTCATCCTTGGTTTCTTTAACCAGTTTATAAGAATGATCATTATCTGTGCCCAGCCATTCACCTAAGTGACTCGTTAAAAAACCGGAAGGAATATTTAATCCACTAAAGTTTGCATTAAAATTCCCCATCACAGAAGTTTTACTGATTCTAGGCAAATCTTTAACAGAAATCTCTTGATTATCTCTGTTTTGAGCCTGAACTATTGATAAAGGAGCAATACCTAAGGCCAGGGTAAAAGCCAAGGTTTTGATAATAGTAGTGATTTTTTTCATATTTTACTTTAATATTTCACAGTTAGTAGAGAAACATTAAAAATGTTACATAAAATTTAAAAAAATCAACAATTATCATTTCTAATTATTATAAAACCTAATTATGGAATACGATTTAATGCTTTTTGCAGAACAGGTAGATCAATAAAATCAAGCTTTACTCCAATTATAATAAATGTAACAATAATTACTGTAAAGAAAAAGATACTGAAAAAATACATGAACACAAACCAGATAACTGTATTAATGATATTCCCTTTAATTCCTAATTTATTAATCCAAAAACTTTGAGAACGCTCAAACCAAGATTTTTTCTTTGGAAGTTTGGGCTCCACTTCTATTCCGTTGAGTTCATCCACAAGGTTCACGACAACATCAATGTATTTTCCGTACATATAATATACCCAATACTTTAAAATAAACCAGACCAATGACAATATCACCAATAGAGAAACAATAAAAATGGCCAAATTGTACTCCATCTCAAAGTGGAAATCAATCTGAATCAGTGACAGTAAAAAGGCTAACGGAATATAGGATATATAATAAGAAATGTAGATTTGTTTCGATATTAAAAGCTGGGTTTTCAGGTTAAATAAGTCATAGTTGGTATTGATACTCCCTTTTCTGAGCAGTTTATAAAGTTTCAGAAACCTTGAATAATAATAAATAATAATTAAAAGAGTTAAAACAGAAACTAATATTGCTATTATTCTAATATTAGCATTACTTGTCACAGCAGGTAACCCTGTAAAAAGCAAAGGCAATGTGACAACCATGAGCCAAAACTCCGTCTCCATATTTATTCTGAGCATCTGCAACGGTGAATGTATCTCTGTCTGTTTTTCCAGAGAAATTTCGGGGGGAACCTGTTCCGAATCTTTTTTCCAAAGTTCTTTTAAATTCTCTAACTCCATTTTTAAGTGTTTGATTATAAAATATTTCTCTGTTTTTCAATTATCTCCTTCAGCCTCATTTTTGCACGATTGAGCTTCACCCTTGCGTTACCTTCTGTTATTCCTAACTGATTTGCAATCTCTTTACCCGGAAAATCTTCCAAAAAGAAAAAAATAAGAGCTTTATCAATAGAGCTCAATTGATGAATAGCATCATACATCATCTTCATATTCACATCATAAGAATCATTATAATTTTCCTGATGTACATTGAGATTATCAAAACTTTGATTTTGTATAAAACTACGCTTTTTTTCGCTTCTGAGAAATACAATTGCTGTATTGAGGGCTGTTCGGTATAGCCAGGTAGAGAAATCACTTCTCCCTTGGAAATCTCCATATGATTTCCACGCCTGATAAATGATCTCTTGATAGAGATCATTTTGATCGTCCTGATTGTCCATATACATTTTAGAAATCTTGAAAATAACACCTTTATGTTTTTCAATCTTATCTAAAAACTCCTTTTCAAGTGAAGACATAGCTTATACCCTGTGTAGTTAGTAGCAACTTTTACAAATTGTTACATTTTTTCAACAATATAAGTAAGATTTTAACATATTTAAAGTTAAAATCAATAAAATTTAGAAATATTTTTTTTAAAACTTTAATATTATGTTAAGTCCAAACCCAGATATCCGCACAATTCAGGTATTTGTAAATTTTTAAAATATTACACAATTTGTATAATTATAAAAACAATGGACTTATTCAATCTTTATAAAATTTTAAGTTGTGAACAAGATATTTTAAAGTGAAAGATTTCTGATTACGGAAAACCGTAATATTTTGAAAATAATACGAATTATATTTGAAAATATTTCCGTAAAAATACGGAAGGATTTATAATATTAGTATTTTATATTTACGAAAAAAATTTTAACTTAATATATTGCGTCAATTGTGACGATAGCAGCTATTTTTCCTAAACACCACACATAATCGAAAGACTTAAATTAAATATGAACATACAACCAAATAATCAAACTGTTGAGAAGTGTTTAAAACAAAGAACTTATTATATTGACTTTTATCAAAGAGAATATGTCTGGAATAAAGAAACTGTAAACATATTACTTGACGATATTTTTTATTCATTTGATCTTGCTTATGAGGAACATAAAGAAAAAGACTTAACACCTGAAATTATTGCGAAATATAATTGGTATTATCTAAATATTTATATTACTAACACAATCGAGGGAAAAGAATATATTGTAGATGGTCAACAAAGACTTACTACACTTTGTTTGATTGCTACTAAATTATATCACTTGGCATGTGAGAATGAAGATTATTTTGAAAATATATTAGATACACTTAAAGATTGTGTGTTTGGAAAAGACAAATACAAAGGAAATATTTTTTGGATTGATAATGAAAAAAGAGGAAGTGTAATGCAACATATAATTTCTAACCCTAAAGATGATTACACTAAACCATTAAAATTCACTACAGAAGAAAATTTACTTAACCGATATTCAGATATTGATAAATACATTGAAGATAAAAAACTTACCAAAGAAAAACTTCAAGCATTTATTATGTATTTCTTAGAAAGACTTGTTCTCGTAGAACTTAAAATCGAAAAAGATGATACCCCTATGGTCTTTGAAGTAATCAATGACAGAGGTGTCGCATTGAAACCTTTTGAAATTTTAAAAGGAAAATTAGTTGGAGCTTTAGACAAAGACGACACTGACAAATACAGTGAGATTTGGGAAAAATCTTTGAATAAGATAAGAGGAAATGAGGATGCTTTTTTTATTGACTACTTAAAAGGTAAATTTATTTTCAAAAAAAATGCTGAAATAGAAAAAGCTATCAACAATGAATATCACCGATACATTTTTGCTGATAATGAAATTGCAAATAAATTGGGATTCAGAAAAAAAGACGACAACCATTTAAAGAATATTAAATCATTTATTGAAAATAATCTTGTTTATTACACAGACCTTTATTCAAGAATTAAGCAAAATGACTATTTATACTTAAGTTACAACTATGATATAAACGATTTATCTGGTCAATATCAAAATATTTTGGCTGCTTGTGAAGTAAATGACAAACAAGAGCAGAAAAAAATCGAAACAATTTCAAAAGAAATTGATAGACTTTATATGCTCTTGCGTTTAAATGGAATTTATAGTAGTAATGATTTTACTGAAATTCAATATAATCTTAATGCCTTACTTCTAAATATAAATCCATCTGGATTTAGAAATATTTTTGACAATCAAATAATTGAAAAAATTAAGGAAGCAAGAAATGTAACAGAAGTAAGTTCAGTTCTTGAATACGATAAATTTGCAATGAGAGGATACGAAGATATTGATAGACGACCTTTAAGGTACTTCTTTGCTAGAATTGAAAAATTTATTTGTGATTCTACTGATAAAGAAATGGAAAACTCTGTTCATTATATTTCAACAAAAACAGGCCACAAAACAGGTTATCATATTGAACATATTTTATCAAGAAACAAACAAAATCAAGATTATTTTAGAACCGAAGAAGAATTCGAATTAAAAAGAAACAAACTTGGCGGATTACTACTCCTTTACAATATGGATAATATCATTTCAAATAACGAACAATATTACAATGGGAAAAGAAAAACCTATAATAATGGATTAGTTTGGGGGAGAACACTTATAGACACATTCTATCATAAAACAAATTCAAGGTTTGCAAATTTTAATTCTGACTTTAAAAACAAAACTGGATTAGAATTCACTTCTATTGACAACTTTGATAATAACGCATTGGAATATAGAAGTAGGTTGCTTTATGAAATTGTCAAAGAAGTATGGGAAATTAAATAAAAACAACTGCTAACATCGTATTGCCGAAATGGTGGTTTAAGTTTAACCTGAACTACTCTACCTTTTTAGCCACCGCTATTTTTCCATTCCACTAAAAAAAAATTAGATAAATATGGTTCTAACTTAAACTTGATAAAATATGAAACTTAAATTATTAATTTTAATCGTAATATCATTTGTTTTATTTAGTTGTGGGAATAAAGAAAATAAAACCAATCTTAAAGAAGATGTTTCAAGTGAAAAACTACTAACGAATAATACAAAACTTGAAGAACTTAAAATAGAAGCTTCAAGATTAAGAGCAGGAGGTTCAATTAAAACTGTAGAGTTAATTGATGAAAAAGCAACTATTAAATATGTTTCTAATTTTAAAGAATATAAAGAACTAAATCCTCAATCAAGCTTAACAGAGTCAGAATTAAAAGCGTATTGGGAATCTGGAGACGCTATTAAAAAGACATTAATTGATGGTTCAGTTAGAATAATGCGAAAATTACCTTTTGTAAATGAAGTAAATACCATTTTACCGTATGACAAAAAAGTTTATGAAATTTCAATAAGAAAATCAGAACTTGAGAAGTTTATTGGAAAAGATTTCAAATCGATTCTTGAAAATTGGGATAAATCCTTTTCAGAACCATATGTTTATAGCAAAAAGGGCAGACAAGAATTTTTCGAAAAATTCGGACATATAAAATAATAAGAAACAAGATAAGAAAACCTGCCTCACAGCAGGTTTTCTTTATGGCTTATCATTGCGAGGAATGAAGCAATCCATTCAAAATAATATCATAAATCCAGCAGATTGCTTCGTCTTTCATCCTCGCAATGACGCTTTAAAATAAACTTTCATCCACAAAATTCGGAAGAGTAACTTTCAGTTTTGGTTCTACTTCCATTGCTCTTTTAATCGCGAAAATAGCACCTTCATTTCTAGCCCAGCTTCGTCTTGAAATTCCGTTGTTAACATCCCAGAACAACATAGATTTCAACCTTCTGTCAGCATCATCACTTCCGTCTAATAACATTCCGAACCCCCCGTTGATCACTTCTCCCCAGCCTACTCCACCTCCATTATGAATAGAAACCCAGGTCGCACCACGGAAACTGTCACCAATCACATTGTGAATCGCCATATCCGCTGTAAATCTCGAACCGTCATAAATATTGGAAGTCTCTCTGTAAGGCGAATCCGTCCCCGACACATCATGATGGTCTCTACCCAAAACAACAGGTCCTATTTCCCCATTTTTAATGGCTTTGTTGAAAGCCTCAGCGATTTTCATTCTTCCTTCTGCATCGGCATATAAAATTCTAGCCTGTGAACCCACCACCAAATTATTTTCCTGTGCTCCTTTTATCCACTGGATATTATCTTTCATCTGTTGTTGGATTTCTTCAGGAGAGTTTTTCTGAATTTCTTCTAAAACCGCACATGCAATATCGTCTGTTTTCTTCAAATCTTCAGGTTTTCCGCTTGTACAAACCCAACGGAATGGCCCGAAGCCATAATCAAAGCACATTGGTCCCATAATATCCTGAACATAAGAAGGGAATTTGAATTCTCTTCCCAACGTAGGATTTTCAACCATTACATCGGCTCCGGCTCTTGAAGCTTCCAATAAGAATGCATTTCCATAATCGAAGAAATACGTTCCTTTTTCCGTATGTTTATTGATGGCGGCAGCATGTCTTCTCAATGTTTCCTGAACTTTTTCTTTGAATAATTCAGGATTTTCAGCCATCATTGTATTGGATTCTTCAAAACTTTGTCCGACAGGATAATATCCTCCCGCCCAAGGATTGTGAAGCGAAGTCTGGTCTGAACCTATATCTATTTTCAATCCAACTTCATCAAACTTTTCCCAAACTTCCACTACATTTCCAAGATAAGCCAAAGAAACCGTTTCTTTATTTTCCTGAGCTTTTTTTACTCTTTCTACCAATTCATCAAGGTTTTCATGAATTTCATTCACCCATTTCTGGTCGTGACGAATTTTTGTAATCTTAGGATTTACTTCTGCACAGACCGTTACACAACCTGCAATATTTCCTGCTTTTGGCTGAGCACCGCTCATTCCGCCTAAACCTGAAGTCACGAAAAGTCCGCCTTTTGGTTCTTTATTTATTTTCCTGAAAGCATTCAGAACAGTAATGGTTGTTCCGTGAACAATACCTTGCGGACCGATGTACATATAACTTCCCGCGGTCATTTGTCCGTACTGAGTTACACCCAAAGCATTGAATTTTTCCCAATCATCCGGTTTAGAATAATTAGGAATCATCATTCCGTTGGTTACAACAACTCTCGGTGCATCTTTGTGTGAAGGAAATAATCCCATCGGATGCCCGGAATACATCGTTAAAGTTTGTTCGTCTGTCATTTCCGACAGATATTTCATTGTCAATAAATACTGTGCCCAATTCGAAAAAACCGCACCATTTCCTCCGTAAGTAATCAGTTCATGGGGATGTTGCGCCACTGCATAATCCAAATTGTTCTGAATCATTAACATAATAGCTTTTGCCTGTTCAGATTTTCCTGGATACTCAGAAATCGGCCTCGCTTTCATCTCGTAATCAGGACGAAAACGATACATATATATTCTACCGTATTTTTCTAATTCTTCCTTAAATTCAGGCAA
The DNA here is from genome assembly GCF_025971925.1 of Chryseobacterium oryctis. Lineage (GTDB taxonomy): Bacteria > Bacteroidota > Bacteroidia > Flavobacteriales > Weeksellaceae > Chryseobacterium > Chryseobacterium oryctis. Next base: position 18,683 of record NZ_JAPDHV010000008.1, on the reverse strand, counting down.
TAATTCCGCATGAAATTTTGGTTCGAAATAACGCAAAGCATTCTTCAGTGCCAATTTTTTTTCTTCCTCACTTAATATTTCTTTACGCTTTGGAGCGTGATTAATATTTGCTTCGTATGGTTTTGTTTGTGGTAATTGATTGGGTATACCTTGTTGAATCTGTTCTTGAAATGTCATATTTTATTTTAAGTTCAATGTTCTACAATCAAATTCTTTTGATTCTTTAAAGATATTCAAATTGGAAAATACAATGCAACAAATACCGAAAAATTCATGTGATGAGCAGTTCCCCTCCTTTGGAGGGGTGGCGAAAATTCAAAGAATTTTTGACGGGGTGGTTTTAAAATCTATAGTGTTGAATAATAAAATTCTCCAAATCTTTCATTACAATTTGTAGATTATTCTTCATATCAAAATCAGTTATTCTGAAAACCTTCAAACCCAAAGATTCAAGATATCGTTGCCTTTCTTCATCACAAACCTGTTTCGCATCATGACTCCAACCGTCAATCTCTACAACCAGTCCAAGTTTTTTCACATAAAAATCGACAATATAATTTCCAATAATTCTTTGTCGGTCAAAATCCATATTATGAAATGTTTTTGCACGAACCTGCTGCCAAAATAATACTTCACTCAGAATTCCGGCTTTTCGTTTTCCGCTCAACAACTTTTTTAAATGAGGATTATATGGCAAGTTTGCAACAAAATTAATCCGAATAGAAGTTCCATTAATTTCAGTTAAAATTTCATCCATTTGTTGTGCTTTTTGTTTTTTTAACCACCCCGTCTTCTCCCTTCGGTCGAATCCACCCCTCCAAAAGAGGGAAATTAAGCTTCACATAAAATTAAACCTTTATTCTAAAATAAAAAACCTTGCTAAAATTGCAAGGCTTCCTGTTATATTAATAAAAATTACAATTAAACATTATTTATCATCATTATTATCACTCAGGCTCCAATAATTATTTTCTTCATCCTCAGAACCTATTTCTTCCATTGCATCATCATCTTCAATTCCGGGAATATCTAGTCCTTTATCTAATTTATCATTGTCTAAATTTTCATTAAGAATAGGATTTCCATCTCCGTCTAATGAAATATGCTTTTCTTTATTAAAAATATCTTCACCGGAATCGTAATTTATTTGTTCTAATCTTCTTTCCTGCTCTTTAGGATTGTTTTCTGGTACCATGATATGAAATTTAGTTTTTAGTTATAAATTCAAAAAATATTTGTATTAATTTACAACATTTTCCAATATTACCCTCACTTTTTGAGCTGAATAAGTTCACCTTTTCTCTTGACAATATTTTTATAATCCCATTGAATTTTCTCCGATTTTTCAAGAGCTCTTATGATGTCTCCTTCATTAATTTCAGAAATGTCATTATAAAAAACCGAGGCATCCTGAAACTTTTCACCCAAAACATTCAAAAATTCTTCATTAAAAGATTTACCACTCCAAAACATCAGCCGAATTCCTTTCTTTTGTTTACTATATCCCACAATAGGATTTCCCTCCAAAAACCAAACAGGATGCGCATGCCAAATCTTAGATTCAGCCTCAATTAAGTTCTCATCGATAATTTCAGATAATTTGAAGCAGATAGATTTATCTGTATCAGACAGGTTATTGTTATATTTTTGAATCTCAGTACTCATCGTTTCATTTTAATTATTAAAATTAATCATTAATACGAAACCTGTCACTATCTAAATTAATGAAATCACTGATTGGTATTTCCCAACATCGGAACGAATTTATAAGCTCCAAACTCTTCTTTTTCAAATTCTGTAGGGGATATTTTCGTGAATCTGTACAGTACCTGTTCATCCGTCGGACCTAACGGAATAACCATTTTCCCTCCCACTTTTAGCTGTTTAAGCAATTCTGTCGGTAAAACAGATGCTCCGCAAGTCACAATAATTTTGTCGAATGGAGCAAAAGTCGGCAATCCGGCAAAACCATCTCCAAAACTTTGAAATTTCGGAATCACATTAAGTTCCCTTAGTTTTCTTTTAGAAAAATCAAATAAATCTTTCTGTCTTTCCACAGTATATACAAGAGCTTTCATTGCTATCAAAACAGCTGTCTGATAACCACAACCCGTACCAATTTCTAAAACTTTCTCACCAGCTTTTACCTGTAAGAGTTCAGATTGTTCTGCAACGGTTGAAGGATGCGAAATCGTCTGATGCGCCAAAATCGGGAAAGCTCTGTCTTCATAAGCAAAATCTTCGAAAATACTTTCTATAAAAAGGTGTCTCGGCACTTCATTCATTGCTGAAAGTACGTTTTCATCCGAAATCCCGATTCTGTTTCGAAGATAATCAACTAAATTCTTTCTTTTTCCTTTATGTACAAACGAATCCTGCATGCCACAAAAATAAGAATTTGCAGATTATATCTTAAATATTCGGAAAAAGATTTATCCACAAAAAAACTCTCTTCTGATATCCTAAATCTAACTTCTTTATTATCTTTACAAAAATTTAATAAAGCTATGTTAAAAGCAGGTTTGGTAGGTGCCGGACATTTAGGAAAAATACACTTAAAACTTCTAAATCAATCAGATAAGTACGATTTTGTAGGCTTCCATGACAAAGATGTAGAAAACGGAAAAAAGCTAGAGGCTGAATTCGGATATAAATATTTTGAAAATTTTGATGAATTATTAGAGCAAATCGATATGCTGGATATCGTAACTCCTACAATTTATCATTATGATTACGCATTAAAAGCAATTGAAAAAGGGCTTCATTTTTTCATTGAAAAACCTGTAACCCAAACTCTTGAACAGGCTGAAGAAATCCTTCAAAAATGTCAGGAAAAAGGTATTAAAGCACAAGTTGGACACGTTGAAAGATACAATCCGGCATTTATTGCAACTAAAGAATACATCAAAAACCCGATGTTCATCGAAATCCATAGGTTGGCAGAGTTTAATCCTCGTGGAACAGATGTTTCTGTTGTTTTAGATTTAATGATTCATGACCTGGATATTTTATTAAGTATCGCAAAATCTGCTGTTAAAAACATTCACGCAAGTGGTGTTTGTGTAGTAAGTAAAACACCTGATATAGCGAATGCAAGAATTGAATTTGAAAACGGTTGTGTTGCTAATCTTACTACTTCCAGAATTTCGATGAAAGCAATGAGAAAAAGCCGTTTCTTCCAGAAAGACGCCTATATTTCTGTTAATTTCTTAGAGAAAAAAGCAGAAGTTATCAGAATGAAAGATGCTCCTGAAAATCCTACTCCATTTGATATGATTATTGAAAATGCCGAAGGTGAAAAGAACCAAATCTTATTTGAATACCCTAATATTCAGCCCAATAATGCTATTTTAGATGAATTGAATTCTTTTGCTGATTCAATTACAGAAGATAAGCATGTAGAAGTTTCTTTGGCAGATGGAACGGAAGCATTAAAAGTAGCTTTGGAGATTATGAAACTGATTAGCTGAAGAAAATTCAAAAATATAATTTAAACAAACTAAGAAATAATTTAAATTGCAAGTCCCTTTTAGATTGTAAAAGGGACTTATTTATAAACTTACGATTATGAAAAAATTAGGACTTATTTTGATGTTGATATCTGGGTACATTTTTGCTCAAAATTCTGTTTTAGACGAAAAAATAAGTTCAATTATTAAAGATAAACAAGCTACTGTCGGAGTTTCTGTTTTAGGTTTTGAAGATGGTTTTAAATACAATAAAAACGGAGACAAAAAACTTCCGATGCTCAGTGTTTTTAAATTTCATATTGCATGTGCTGTTTTAGATTTTGTAGATAAAGGAAAACTTTCATTAAATCAGAAAATTTTAGTAAAAAAAGAAGATTTACTCGAAAATACCTGGTCTCCCATTCGAGAAAAATACCCTAACGGAAATATTCAACTCACTTTAGATGAAATCATTAATTACACTGTTGCGTGGAGCGACAATAATGGTTGTGATATTTTATTGAGATTAATTGGAGGCACACAAACTGTTCAGAAATTTATGAATAGTAAAAAAGTGAAAGATTTTCAGATTAAAAACAATGAAGAACAAATGCATAAAGGTGCAAAATTTTTGTATGAAAATTATACCACTACCAATTCTTTGAGTTTACTTTATTATAATTTTTACAATAACAAGATTTTATCAAAAAAATCTACTGATTATTTGTACAACATCATGTTGAAAACATCAACAGGAATAAATAAACTAAAGGAACAATTGCCTAAAGAGTCTATTGCTCACAAAACTGGGTCTTCAGGCAAAGTAAAAAATTTAACCATAGCTGAAAACGACTCAGGAATAGTAACTCTTCCAAATGGCAAACATTATTCAATAGTTGTATTTGTAAACAATTCTACTGAAGCTGAAGCTGTAAATTGCAGAATGATATCCGACATTTCAAAGGTTGTCTGGGATTATTTTAATAAATAAAATTTAAATCTTAATTTTAAAGACTGAAATTAAAACCTATCATGAAAAAGATATTATTAACCTTCACTATATTTTGTTTCACCTTTTCATTTGCTCAAAAAGGACAAAATTATTTGGAAATTAGTTATTCAAGCATGTGTTGTGGAACATTATCACCAGACCCGGTAATAAACTATATCAATCAGTTTCAGAAAAAAAATAAAATAAAACCTATTGAGGTTTTAATTCAATCCGGACTTGGAAGAGAGGGGGAATTCAATCTATATATTAGCACTGATAACTTTTCAAAAACTAAAAAATCTGCATTTATAAAAGGGCTTCAAAAAGTGATTCTTACTCAAAATTCAAAAAGAAATCCGAGCAAAGATGGTACTGTAAATTTTGAGGAAACAGCTCCTGTAACCAAACAAGATTTAGCTAATACAAGAAACTTAACTATCTATAAAAAATAATTTAAATTAAATAAGGAAAAATGATCAAAAACATTGTAGTTATCGGAGCGGGAACCATGGGAAATGGTATTGCACACACTTTCGCACAAAGCGGATTTAAAGTAAACTTGGTAGATGTATCTCAAGATGCTTTAGACAGAGGATTGAAAACCATTACTACGAACCTTGACAGAATAATTGCAAAGGGAAACCTTACAGAAGAACAAAAAGCTGAAACATTAGGAAATATTACCACTTTTACAGAGCTTAAAAATGCTGTAGGAAACGCAGATCTAATTGTAGAAGCAGCAACAGAAAATCAGGATTTAAAATTAAAAATCTTTGGTCAGATGGATGAGTTCGCACCTGCAAACTGTATTTTGGCAACCAATACTTCTTCAATTTCTATTACAAAAATTGCAGCTGCTACAAAAAGAGCAGATAAAGTAATCGGAATGCACTTTATGAATCCTGTGCCAATCATGAAATTGGTAGAAATCATCAAAGGCTACTCTACTTCAAAAGAAACTTTTGATGCGATATATGAAATGAGTAAAACTTTAGGAAAAGTTCCTGTAGAAGTAGACGATTATCCTGGTTTTGTGGCAAACAGAATTTTAATGCCAATGATTAACGAATCTATCGAAACTCTTTACAATGGTGTTGCAGGAGTAGAAGAAATTGATACGGTAATGAAATTAGGTATGGCTCATCCAATGGGACCACTTCAATTGGCGGATTTCATTGGTCTTGATGTTTGTTTAGCCATCTTGAACGTAATGTATGACGGATTCAAAAATCCTAAATATGCTCCAAATCCATTATTGGTAAACATGGTAATGGCAGGAAAATTAGGGGTAAAATCAGGAGAAGGTTTCTACGACTACTCTGAAAGTAAAAAAGCTGAAAAAGTTGCAAAAATGTTTTCAAAATAAATCTACAAATTATGAGTTGTGAGTTATAAATTATAATTTTGTAATCAATAACTACAACTTTAATGAGATTTAAAGAAAAATATATTCAAATATCAATGGTCATCATTACTTTAGTGATGACCATTTTACGTTTTTTGCTTAACGAAAAAGGACGAACAAACCCCGATTCTATAAGATACATGAGGTTTGCTCATGGATTACCTGAAATTGATAATACCACAACACCTTTAGGATATCCTGCAGCTATAAAGTTTTTCACTTTTTTTGGATTGGATGAATTCTGGAGCAGTAAGGTTATTGGAATTTTAGCTTTCCTGTTTATTGTTTTCTTCACCTGGAAGAAGAAATTTTATTACAAAGAATCTATTGTTTTAAGTGCTTTATTCAGCTTTCTTTCCATTTATTCTTATACAATGAGTGAGGCTCTTACATTACCTTTCGTTCTGCTCTTATTGTATTCTGCAATGCTTGTCATTAAAGATAAAATCGGAAAATGGGAAGGTATATTGTATCTCTCTTTAAGTCTGATTGCCATTTATAACATCAGGTATAGCGGGTTATTTATTGTTGGCGGAACCGGACTTTTTGGTCTGCTGTTTTGGAAAAGAAAATTTTCATCAAGTTTCATCATTTCAGGGATAGTAGGATTTATTTTTATAGTCTTATATAAATTCATTTTTATTGATTATTTTAATGAAAGCTATGTTGACCAATTTTTAAATATTGGATTACATTCCACTCCCAAATTATTGGTTGAGTTTTTCCAAGGAATGTGCACCTCTTTCAATCCTTTTGTTCATATTGCCAATCCAGCAGGTGGAATTATCAATTATGGAATATACGGAATCGGATTTTTAAATATTCTTTTAATGATTTTCCTTTTTATAAGAAAAAAACTGACAGAAGTAGAATCCTTTTTTATTACAATCGGGGTTTCTGGTATCATTTGTTCTTATTTTGTTCAGTATTTTTATTCTGTAAATGCTATTGACTATCGATTAATTGCTCCATTCAGTTTTCCTATTTGGTTGGTGTATTTCAATAAATTATTCCAAATTTTTGATATAAAAGTATATGCAATAGGATTTTTGAGCTTAATAACAGGCTTGGTTTTCACTTGGTTATCAAAAGGAAATTACCTCGAAAACAGAAAAATCATGACCGAATTTTTACAATCTGAAAACTTAGACAAAGTTCCTTTAAAATTTTATCTGGAAAAAGAAGAAGACCTTGATAAAATACAGATTGCCGAATTGATAAGCACAATAAATCCCCAAGTCAGAATAACTTTTAAGCCCAAAGACAGTTTACAAAAAACAACGCTCACCCAATATAAAGTTTTGCAAAAAATCAAGATTGACAAGAACAAATATCAATAATTTTATTATCTTTGGTTCAAAGTTAAAACATTAGAAAAATGAAATTACCAAAGTTTTTATTAGCAGATAATTCGGAATTTCCTGAGGATTTATTCGTTGTACATACAGAATATCCAAGATTTATCTTAAACGTTGAGGAAGAAGAAGTTGAGTGGCTAGATGATTTGGAAGGTGACGATGAAGAAACTATGGCTGACGAAGCTACAAAAGTAGTAGAAGCTGCGTTTAAATGGTGCGACGAAGAGTTGGCTAAATATGATGAAGAAGAGGAAGATTAATAACTCTAAAAACATAAAAAAGGAACTCAAATTGAGTTCCTTTTATTTTTTATTCAGCTTTATTGAATTTTAATAATAAGAGATTGTCTTTGTACAACTCCAATGTATTTCCTGAAACTACATACTTATTGGCTTTTCCCATCATATCCAAAAAGTTTTGTTCCACACTCATATTATCACAAGCCATTCTTGTAGAACCCATTTGCCCAGCTGCAAAATCACCTGTTGAAGCATCTACTTTCGCCGTTCCGAAATAATTATTACATCCGGCATTTCCACTTATTTTTTCTCCTTCAATATTTAAAGTCGGAATTTTACCTTTCACATTATCAACCAGCGTCCATTTTGTATTGGCCAATGAGGGTTGAGCTTTACCAACTTTTGATGCAGACGGGCTAGACATTGTACCACAAGATACCAAAACTGCTGCCGTACAAATACTTAAAAAAAGATTTTTCATTTTTTTCTTTTTTGATTTAATCAAATTTACGCAAATATTATTATTTGACCGATTTTCAAAGCATTTTTAATACTCTTTAACACCCATTTTACTATTTCATTTTTTAGCTTTTAAACAAAAAACGGACTTTTCAGTCCGTTTCTATAGTTATATTTATTTTTTTAATTATCCTCTCAATTCAGCATTAAATTCTTTTTGGAAAGATTTAATCAAAGAATCCATAACCGTCGCAATTTCCTTCTCCTCAAGTGTTTTTTCTTCATTTAAAAGCTCAAAACTCATTGCATAAGATTTCTTACCTTCAGGAAGATTTTTCCCTTCATAAACATCAAATAAATTGATATTTTTAATGAAAGGAGATTTATTCTTCTTAGCTGTTTGATACAAATCCTGGTAGTTAACATCCTTATCAATTAATAAAGCCAAATCTCTTCTAATTTTGTTAAACTTAGGAATATCTTTGAATTTCAATTCATTATTAGAACGTAATTGCTGAGCCAATTCTAATTCAATTTCAGCATAAAAACACTCTTGATCAATATCAAAATCTTTTAATATTTGAGGAGCAACTTTACCTATTCTCACTAAAGCCTTTCCGTCAGCTTCATATATTAAAGCATCAGAGAATCTCTCATCCGTTAATGCAACCTCTTTATAATCAATCGATAATCTTTCTAATAAAACCTTTACATAAGCCTTTAAATTATAAAAATTTGTTACAGATTTTGGTTGCAACCAGTTTTCAGCAACATCTCTTCCTGAAATCAATATAGCCAATTGTTTTCTTTCTTCGTATTTATCTCTTTTATGATAAATTTTCCCGAATTCAAAGAATTTGATATCCTGATTTTTTCTATTGATATTGTAGATTGCATTCTGAAGAAGACCTTCCATCAAAGATTTTCTCATAAATGCCAGATCACCACTCAAAGGGTTCAATAATTTCACAGCATCAGTTTCATCTTTTACAGATGTTAAGGAATTATTCATTACTTCATTGAAACCTAGAGCTTGTAAAGTTCTTGCCCAACTATTCTCTAATTCATCCTGATCCGCGGCATTTAACCTTACAGGAGTGAAGGAAATCTTTTGAGGAGCATCAATTTTATTGTAACCGTAGATTCTTAAAATCTCCTCAATAACGTCGATTTCTCTGGTTACATCTGCCCTGTAAGCTGGAACTGAAATTTCAAACCCGTTCTGGATTTCATTTAAAACCTTAATATCAAGAGCTTTTAAAATTTCTTTTACTTTCTCTCTGTGAATTTTAGTTCCCAGAATTTGCTCAATTTTAGAAAATCTAATGATTATATAATTATCTTCAATTTTCTTCGGGTACTCTTCCAATAGCTCTCCTACCAATTTTCCACCTGCTATTTCCTGAATCAGTTTAATAGCATGAGTAATTGCCGTTCTTGTAATATTAGGATCTACACCTCTCTCAAATCTGAAAGAAGCATCAGTATTCAGCCCATGGAATTTAGCTCCTTTTCTTACCGCTACAGGATTGAAATAAGCACTTTCTAAGAAAATATTTTTGGTTTCATTAGAAACACCAGAATTGGTACCACCGAAAACTCCGGCAATACACATTGGATTATCTTTTCCGTCCTTGATGATAATTTCAGAACCATTTAAAGTTCTTTCAACACCATCTAAAGTCGTAAATTTTGTACCTTCTTTTACAGTTCCTACTTTTACTTTTTTATCTGCAATTTTGTCTGCATCAAAAGCATGAAGTGGCTGACCTAAACCATGAAGAACGTAATTGGTAATATCCACAACATTATTAATCGGGCTTAAACCAATTGCTTTTAATCTGTCTTTCAACCAGGTTGGTGAATCGGCAACATTCACATTTTCAATGACAGCACCGATATATCTTGGAGCTAATTCAGCATCCTCAACTTCTAAAGAAAAATCATGAGAACCTTCATTATTTAAAGCTTCAGAAGAAATTTTTTCAAATTCAGATTTTTGCTGATTTGTTGAAAGGTAAGCATATAAATCTCTTGCAACACCGTAATGAGACATTGCATCGGTTCTGTTCGGCGTTAAGCCAATTTCAAAAACCTCATCGTTTGATAATTCAAAATAATCTGCAAAATTTTTCCCAACTTCATATTTTTCATCATCAAGAACCATGATTCCTCCGTGATCATCACTTAAACCAAGCTCATCTTCGGCACAAATCATTCCCTGAGAAACTTCTCCTCTTATTTTTGCTTCTTTGATTTCAAAAAAGTTTCCGGTTTTATCGTAAATTTTAGTACCAACAACTGCAACAGGAACAGTTTGCCCAACCTCAACATTAGGAGCTCCACAAACAATATTCAACACTTTTCCGTTACCTACATCTACTGTTGTTTTCTTTAATTTGTCAGCATTCGGATGTTTTTCACAAGTTAAAACTTTACCTACCACAATACCCTCCAAACTTCCTTTTACGCTTTCAAATTTCTCTATCCCTTCAACCTCAAGACCAATGTCAGTAAGGAATTCACCAATTTTTTCAGTTTTTAATTCCGTTTTGATATAATCTTTAAGCCAGTTGTTTGATATTTTCATCTGATAATTTCTATTTATTTTTTAGGACAGATGGAACCTTTCGGTTTCATTTCATCTATTTTGAAAATTTTATTTGAATTTTTCGAGCTACAAATATCGTGTTTTTTTTGAAAATTTCCTTATGCAGACTGTTATAATTTACTAATTTTGAATCTATATAAAAAGAAATTTCATTGTCTTCATTAACGAAAATCAGAACCTTAATATTGACTTTATGATAGTAATGAAAATATTAAAAAAGCTACATCAATAGATGCAGCCTCTTTCAAATTAAATCAATAACTATAAAACTTTTCGTTATTTTATAAATCATTCTCTTTTTTGAAGTCATCATCCAATAAGTCATATACCGCTTTATCTCTAAGCATTGTTTTGACTACAAACGGACAAGTAGGATAAATTTCAACATTCTCTTCTCTGGCAAAGTTCATCAATGCATTATACAGTTGTTTTCCGATATTTTTACCTTTAAACTCGTCATACACCAGAGTTCCGTTAGCATTGAAGTTCCCGTTTTCCATCCATTCGTATTTAATATATCCTGCTTCAATATCATTTACAAATACAACAAATCTTCCTTTATCCTCATCTTTTACATGAATTATTTTAATAACATCCATTTCACCTAATATTTAATTATAACTTGATTATAACTTGGCAGAATAAATCATTAAAACATTCCGTTAGTATTTGCTGATTGAGCCAACTCCGGAACACTTTGTAAAACATCCCAATGTTCAGTTATTTTACCTTCATGATTAAATTTAAAAATATCAACACCAGCAACACCAAGATCATTAGTATCATTACTATAAATATTCTTAAACTTCACATGTGCCCAAACATAATTTCCTGAAGCAATAATTTTATAAACTTCAACACTCATATTTGGAAAATCTACCAGTCTATCCTCAAAAGCTTTACCAGTACCATCTGCTCCTGTAGGAAGAAAAGGGTTATGTTGTATATATTCTGGGACAATGTATTTTCTAACTGATTTTAGAGGTTCTTTTTTATTGATCATTTCTTCATACAATGCTAACAAAGAATTTGAATTTCTTACAGCTTCTTTATCATTATGATTTATAATAATTTCCATATTTTATTTTTTTAGTGAGATTATTGAATAGTTTTTAAACGTTTAGCAGCCTGTTCTTCAAGAGTTGATTCTTTAATATATTTTAAAATTCCTTTAGCATCCTCTCCAACTGCTACACGTATAGGTGCTGGGTTTTGTTCAGAAATATCTACAATCTGCTTAGCTGCTTCATCTGCATCTAAACCTTGGGCCTGTCCTGAATTCATACGCTCAGCAAATTTGTTAAAAGTAGCTTCATAGTTTTTTGCTTGCTCCGAAGTAAAAGAATCACGCACTTTGTCAATAGCTGCAGCTGTTTTTGCAGGTCCTCCTGTAAGCATATTACCTGGCGCAACAATTATCACCTCTATTCCGAATTCCGCAAGTTCAGCACGATAAACAGTCATTAAAGCTTCTGTTGCCGCTTTACTTGCAGCCGACAATCCATTAAACGGACTAGGAAAATCAACACTAACGGTACTAATTTGCACTATTCTACCTCTAGTAGCTCTTAATGACGGAATAAAAGCATTGGTTACGGTTAATACACTGAAAGTATTTACTTCAAACTCTTTTTGAATCTCATTTTTCTTGATTATTTCTAAAGGTCCTGGTGTAAGGATTCCCACATTATTAACCAAAACATCAACTCTTCCATTAGATAATTCATTAACTTTTGATGCAAAACTTAAAATCTGTTCATCTTTAGTAAGGTCACACAATATAAGTTTCACATTACCATCAGATAACTCTTGTAATTCTTTAATTTGCTCATCATCTGTAGCCGTTCCAAAAACCTGATATCCACGTTTTACAAATTCTAAAGCCATATTACGTCCTAATCCACTTCCCGCTCCTGTAATAACAACATTTTTATTCATAATAATATTTTAAAGAATTATGGTATTTAAAATTGCAATACGTTTTTACCTCTGGTATGACCTTCCAGAATATAAGTATATGCTTCGGCTGCTTTTTCAAAAGGAAAAACCTTGTCCACTTCCCAATAAAACTTACCTTTTGCAACACCTTCAACCACATGTTTTAGGTTATTCACGTTTCTTTTCACCCAAACAGGCTTTACACGAGGTGAAGAAACAAGTTTACCTGCAATCGTACCTATAAAACCATCTGCTTTTACTGTACTTAAAGACGCCTGTGTAGCTTCTTCAGTTCCTGACATATCAATAGATGCGTCAAATGCTTCAGGATGAACTTCTTTTAAACGATCTACCAATCCTTCACCGTAAATCACAGGAACAGCTCCCAATTTCTTTAAATAATCCTGATTTTTAGAGGAAGCAGTGGCAACAACATCAATTCCTCTTTCTTTTGCCAACTGAATTGTAATAGAACCTACCCCACCTGAAGCTCCATGTATTAAAAGTGATTTTATATCTCCAATTTCATCTAAAATTGTAGAAGCAGTCTGTGAGACTCCTGCCAATGAACCAGCAACTTCCCAACTCATCGATTCTGGTTTAGAAATCAAATTTCCTATTGGAACATCAATCACTGTAGCGTGTGTAAAACTTCCTCCGGATCCTAAAACAGCATCCCCCACTTTGAATTGATTGTTATCAGAATTTATTTCCAAAATTTCCCCTGCAAACTCTGTCCCGAAAGTTTGGGGCATATTTCCATGCTTAAACTCTCCTGTCATTCTTCTGGCATCAATAGGATTTATACCTGCTGTTTTCACTTTTATCCTGGCCATATCAGAATTTAATGGAGGCAACTCCTGAGTATAAAATTCTAAAACTTTATCTGCTGAACCATATGACTGGGCTATTAAAACTGTTGTATTCATTATTAATTATTTTGTATTAACTAATTCAAAAGTACAATGTTTAAAAAAGTCAACCACTATGGGTTACTTTCAGGAAACCGATAACTTTCAGGTTACCACACAAGAATATGTATAAATAAAAAGAGAGACTTTATTTCTAAAATCTCTCCTTTTTATCTTTGTATAATTATTACAATCCGATTACTGGCATTGATAACATTAAGATGTTTTCATTTTCCTCAAGCCCATCCAATGGTTCAATGATTCCCGGTCTGTTTGGCTGAGACATTTTCATTGTAATATCGTCTGAACCAAGAATCGTTAACATTTCAGTTAAAAATTTAGAACTAAATCCGATATTGATATCTTCACCATTGTAATCACATGGAATCTGCATATCTGCCTTGTTTGCATATTCTGTATCTTCTGCATGAAGATGAAGAATATTTGCAGACAATTTGAATCTTACCTGATTCGTAGATTTGTTTGACATGATAGAAGCTCTCTTAATTGCACCCAACAAAAGATTTCTGTTGATTGTCAATACGTTTGGATTTTCTTTAGGAATAACCGCAGTATAATTCGGGTATTTCCCGTCGATTAATCTACAAATCCAGATATGTTTACCAAAAGTAAATTTAGCCATATTCTCATTGAAGTCGATTGTAACGTCTTCATTTGAACTTGCTAAAATATTTTTGAAAATATTTAAAGGTTTTTTCGGCATAATGAATTCCATTGGTTCGGCATTCATTAAATCCGTTCTTTTGTATACCACCAATCTGTGAGAGTCTGTAGAAACAAAGTTCGTTTCATTTTCTCCAAACTGGAAAAGAACTCCCGTCATTACAGGACGAAGAGAGTCGTTACTGGTTGCAAAAAGTGTATTGGTAAGCGCCTCAGACAAAACTCCTGCAGGCATTGTAACACTTTGTGAAGCATCAAACTCAGGCAATTCCGGATAATCATCAGCATTGTCTAATGCTACGGCAAAATTATCTTTTTCATCCAAAATTTCAAGCTGACTTCCGGTTCCTTCAGCGTTGTCCTTTACAGCTAACGTTAAAGGCTGCTCGCCATAAGTCTTGATAAAATCCTGAAAAATCTTAGCAGGAACAGCAAATTTCCCTGAATCATCAGACTTCACCTCAAGAGAAGTTACAAGAGTTGTTTCGCCATCAGATGCTGTAATGGTAACATTATTTTCGTTTAACTCAAAAAGATAATTTTCTAAAATCGGTCTCGATTGAGAACTTGATATTACGCCACTTACAGTTTGTAACGCTTTCTGCAGTTCACCACTTGAAATAATAAATTTCATAGATTTAAAAATAAGTTTCTACAAATATAATAAATAGAAAACAGATAGAAAAGAATAATCATGAGAGTTATTAACAACCATCATTAATCTGTTTTTAGACTTGAAATAATATTTAGATTTCTATAGTCATTAATTTTGATATCGAAAACCTCAGTTGTATAATAGCTGATATTCACTTTCTTATTTAGTAGACTGCCATATTCTTTGGGTAAATCAAGATTAGACTCTATAGTTGAAACCCAATACAATTTAGTTAAATTTTTATTATCTCCTACAATGTGAAATATAACAAAATTATCTTTTTCAATTTTTGAAACTATTCCATTAATCAGTAATTGAGAAGTTTCTGTTTCAGTAACAGTTTCTTCATCCTCCATTACTTTTGAAAAGACTTCAGGGCATTCATTCACCATCATCATTCCAACCTGTACACCAAAGTTTTCCATTTTTTTTTCATTGCCAATATCAGCAATTAGGTCGATCCCAAAATCTTTTTTAAGTTCTTTCTTATAAGGCGTAGAGTGTTTAAAAGCACATAACCCAAACTGCGTACTCATCTCTTTTTTTGTTTTACCTGTACCCTCAAGGCTTTTTATACATTCACAAACTTCACGAGAGAATTTTTGTTTATATTCTTGAGAAAAGGTGAAGCATGACATCAAAGTAAGCATTCCGACCAATAAATTCTTTTTCATTATTATTTTTTTCAAAGATAATTGATTCAACAAACAATATCCAAAAACTTATATTACATTTGTAAAAAAATCATGCGAAAACCGTCCATCCATAAAAGTTTTTTGAATGCTTTCAAGGGTGTGTTTTTAATGGTTAAAAATGAAAGAAATTTTCAGATTGAACTCTTAGCTTTCTTTATCAATCTTTTCCTGATTTTTTACTTTAAACCTTCTGTTGTCTCCCCTCCTATTCCAAGGTTGAAAAGTATAAGCTCATTACTTTCCTCGTGAAACTTTTGCAACGCAAATCTTTTCAGAATATCTACCCAACCTCCAAAAACTCCGTCATATTCACCATACGTAATGCTATCTCCGAAGAATAATCCATACATCATTTTCATAATTGTTTTTATTTGTGTCAAAGTACCGCAAATAGATTGAATTAGAAAAGCAACGCAAATATTTTTTTATTAATTCTTTTAAATGCCTTAGTCTTTATTTGGCAATAAAATATCAACTTCATAGCCTAACTCAGCAAGATAACCCAATCCGTTTTGTTTTTCTATTTTATTGGTTCCTACCCAACCGTTTTTTAGTCCCTGCAAAATGAGTTCTCTTATATATTTAGGTTCATTAATGTTGACTATTTCTTCTATCCCTTTTATTCTGTTCATTAATTTTACACCGGACTTTAAAATTTGTCCCATAAAATAATGATCAAGAGTGAGAAAATCAATCACTAAAGGTGTTTGCTTTTGTCCTTCTAAATATATTTTTACCGTTAGTGTACTCGTCTCGGTTCCTAAATGATATTTGTCGGTAACGGAATACAAATATTCTAAATTATCAATCGTTATTCTTCGTAGTTTTCTTTTCATTTTACCTTGGCATAAATTAAAATGATAGACTTGAAGTAAGTAGTAAACTAGTTCAACTTTGAACTTAACCCCGCATTTTGCAAAACCTATGTTAGCGGAAGTAATATTTCATTTCAGTAAATGTAATGGTTTTATCCATTTTTAGAATGTTTATCATTTCCAAGGTTTTATTTTCTATCTCGCAAAGTATATTTTTGTTTTCAAACATAAGTAGTAAAATCAAATAGTTTAAAAATACAAGTGAAATTTTATAGTTTGGGAAAAGGTATATAAATTTTATTAATGAAATTCTAAATTTTGGAAATGCTTCAATAAGTCTTTGTTCAAAATCATGTGAATTTTGAATATTCAATGCAATTAAAAAATTAATGTCACTTACTTCCCATTTTAAAATATCTATATCCAAAATGTGAACTAAATTTGGGTCAATATGGAGTTTAATTTCATTTCTTATTTTGTCATATATATCTGTTGAAGTAATTTCTTTTGGAACTGTTTTTAAGCTGTGTATATGATTTATTTCCTCATTCTTATTCTGATTTGTAATAAGGAATTCTTTTATTGATGTAATTAATTCTTTTGCAATTAAATAAATAAGCGGTTTTTCTGGCGAATTTTCTTGTTCAATTGAGTTTCCATTAGAATCTAAACCAGTAAATTGTAAATGTCCACCTCGTGTCACATTTGCATATTTTGTTCCTAGTTTTAAATCACTGTCAATATGTGCACCTCCATCTTTATTAACGATGTTTAAAACTAATTCTTTACGACTTATTTCTACATTGTTATTCCATTTAGTTATTATTCCATTCCACCAATTTTCAAAATTATTAATTAGAACTTTACTTTTATCAAATGATATAGGAGAAACTTTTATTGTATCATTTGTAAAAGTGTGAGAGAAATTTGGGAATAATGCCTCTTTTACTTTTGGAGCAACGAATTCATTAATTAAAACACTATCGAAATATGCAATTTTATCTTTAATATCAAGATGCTTAAGTAATGACTTTGATTGATTTGTGTCATGAACTAAAACTCTTATTGAAGTTGCTAATCGCATACTTTCAGCTTCAAGCCCATTATCATAATTTTGAATTGATGCTTCGATTAGTTGAATATGCTCTTTCAGTTTTCTTTCTAAATCTTGTTGTGTTAATTCGTTGTTTGATAGCATTTGTGTTCTGTTTGGAGATTATTTCTGCTAACGATTGGCTCGGCTTTGCGACAGCGACCGAAGGGAGATGTCGCAAGAACGGAAAAAGTATTGGCGAAGTGCGGGCTTAATTTGAACGAAAGTTCAAGTTCAGATCAATCGTAGCCAATATTTTTTCAATGGAACTAAGTTAATTAAAAATGTGGAATTGGAAAATATTGGCGGCTAAAAAAGTAGAGTAGTTCAACTTAGAGTTTAACCCCGCATTTTGCCAATACTATGTTATACGACGTTTTTTATGGCTTACAATGAATATAAACTTCTGTATTTGCTTCAAAGCAACTAGAAATTAGAGAAGAAATAAACCATAGAATTTGTATTACTTCATTTCTTTCACGAAATGATTCTCCATTCTTTAACTGTTGTAGTTTGTTTTCTAAGCCTGACTTCGAGATAAAATTTATAACAATATGTACTTGTTTTTTAATATTCGGATAACCCTTAACCTTTTTAAAATATGCAATTGTATCATTTGAATTTTGACCTGTACGAATTCTATTTATTTGAGTTTGCACAGAATCATTATTGTATAAATTATTCCAAAGGTTTTCTTTTATATCCCACTGGTTATCTGATGGAGATAAGTTTCCTAAATTTTTTAACGCTTGGCCAACGATATCTTGAAAATCCGAAGCAGAAAAAGCAGAATTTTTATACTTAGAATGATAAAATGCTATAGATTCTTCATCTAATCCTATATGATCTGCCCATTCTTTTGAAAGATCATCACAAACAAAATATTCATATTTTGTTTTAAACTTATTTTCTACAAATCCAAAAACCGACTGAGTATCGAATTCTTCGGAATCCGAACGAAATATACCTTTTTCGGATGTTACATTTTCAAGTTCTGGATGAGTTATGAATATTTTTAATGTAGCATCCAAATTTCCAAGTAATCTATTGTCTTTAAATAGTTTTCTGTTTGAATATATAAATTCTGGATTATCGAATGTTATGATATAACTCTTAGTCCAATTTATAACTTTTAGAATTGGATAACATAAACCTGTCTCATACTCAATATAAAGTTTTGAAAGTTTTTTTGAACGTAGGGTTATAGATTTATTATTTAAAAATAAACTTAAATCACTTACAATTTTATTTTTTATAGTAAAATTATCATCTGTATTATCTATTTCTAGTAAGTATTCAAATTCCTTTAATATTTGAATTAAATTAATTTCTCTTTCTAATACATCATCATTTTTTTTGATTTTCAAAAAACATCTTTTG
>NZ_JAPDHV010000007.1 GCF_025971925.1 Chryseobacterium oryctis | reverse complement strand
ATAACGGACAGCAATTGGTTTTCGGAAACAAAGTACAGCCGATTGTAACCTTGGAAGAAAATATAGATTTGATAGAGGTTGAGTTTGAAATGAACATCAAACCTCAGGAGTTTAATTATTCAGTATATGATGCCCAAGGCGGAAGCAAGGTAGATAATCAGTCCTCATCGGCACAGGTTCAGTTCAAGGAAAATCCTTTTCAGGCAGTTGCCATCAATGCATCGAAAAATGTATACAAGAAAACGCCCGAAATGCATTTCAACCATACCGGAATTTCTGAAGGAACAGATAAAGAACTGAAAGAATCGGTAAGAAGAGAAAAAGAAAACAGGGAAAATCTGGTTTTGGTAAAAGGAAAAAGCAAAGACCCTGAACTAAAAATAGGAGGCCGAGCAAAACTGATTGACATCAACGGAAAAGCGATGGAAACCTACCGTATTATTGAAATCAAGCATTATCACGACGGCAATACCTATTATAATGAGTTTGTAGGAATTCCGGATTTATTCAATGCTCCTTATCAGACCGATGAAGCCATTCCTTTTGGAGAGGAGCAACCTGCCAGAGTAGTCGATAATAACGACCCGATGGGAATGGGAAGAGTAAGGGTACAATTTCCCTGGCAGGAAAAGAAAGGTGAGAAAACTCCTTGGTTGCGATTGATTCAGCCGCATTCCGGAAGCGGAAAAGGATTCCATTTCATTCCCGAAATCGGCGAAGAAGTTTTGGTAGGATTTGAATCTCAAAACGCCGAGAAACCCTTTGTCATGGGAACGCATTATAACGGTAGCGAAACAAGTTCCTACCACACTTCAGGAAATGATAAGAAAGTGATTCATACACGAAGCGGAACGAAGATTATTCTGAATGATGCGGAAGGAAGTGTCTTCATCGAAGATCCAAGCGGAAATACTTATCTGATGGATGGGCAAGGAAATATCAATGTGAATGCACCGAAGAGCTTTACTGTAAATGCTGGCGAGAATATCATAATGACAGCAGGTAAAGATGTGTCGGTAAGTGCAGGAGAAAATATTACTAATTCTGCCAACGATAATATTACCTCTATGGCAGGAACGGATATTGTACAGACGGCTTCTGGAGAGATAAGAGAAACTTCTGATATGAGAACCGAAATGGTAGAAAAAGACTTTAAAAGACAATCCGAAATTTCTAATGAAATAGCGGGAGAAGTTTCGATGTTCAGCGAGAAGGAAAATATGACAGTACAAAGCGGGAAAATTGTAGAATTTAATAGTACCGAAAAGTCTAAACTTTTCTAAAGTATAAATTATAGGATTATGGCTATACGAAAAACGGCAAAGAATATGGCAATTACTGTAAAAAGTGATTATAATTTAACAGTAGGGGGAAAGCTTGAAAAAATTGCGGATAAGATAAATGTAGAAGCAAAGAAAGAAAATCTGGTTTTGGCAAGTAATAAGAAAATAATATCTCGTGGGAACAAGTAATAAGTTTGGGAACTATTCTTCGGGAGAAGAAGGTAAGCAACCTGAAGGATCTGTTAATATTTATGTAGGAATGTTCTTCGATGGAACAGGGAATAACCGGTTTAACTCTGACACTATTTATTATACAGAGCTTGCCAAGCAGGGAGGGAAGATTAAAGCAGAGTCTATTCCTGCAAAGGCATCTTATACTAAGGTCAATAAAGATGTAGATAAAGAAGAAAACGTTAAAGTAGAGTATACAGACCGTGACAGCTATTGGAATCCCTACTCCAATGTCGCTAAACTTTTTGACCTATACAAAGAGATAAAAGATATGGATAGTAAAGAAGAAATGGGGGGAGATTATTATATTTTAAAGCAATATGTTGAAGGAATAGGTACCAAAAGAGACAAAGCAGATGATATGGAAGGCTCGGGGCTTGCCAGAGGTAGCTGGGGAGTGATAAGCCGCGTGGAAGAAGGTATTAAAAATCTAGTAAAAGATCAGTTTAAAAATATCTCTAAAGATAAAAAAATCAATAAAATTGTATTTGATGTTTTTGGCTTTAGTCGTGGTGCTACGGCTGCAAGGCATTTTTGTAATGAGGTAAGCGGAAAAGCGAAGTATCGGCATAAACGCATAAAAGATCCTTATGAAAGCAAAGCAATAATACTTTCACCAGAATTAGAAGTTACCAAACATGCGGGAGGTCTTTTGGGAACAGAGCTCAAAAATGCAGGATATAAGCCTACAGCAGAAAGTTTCACCATAGAAATAAGGTTTTTAGGATTATTTGATACCGTAATATCTGATATGATTGTAAAAGAAAATATGGGATATAAGGCGGGTTTTGGTGGGGTACTTTTACCAATACTTAGTTTTGCTCCTTTGGCACAGGAAGCATTACAAGACATTAAAACCAATTTGAGCGGAATAAGAATTGGTAAGGTTTTTCATATAAAAGCACAAACAGAATGGCGGAAAAACTTTCCTTTTACTCCTTCCGAGCAGGGATATACGCTAGGCATGCTGGGGGCTCACTCGGATATAGGAGGAGGCTATGCAGAATTAGATAAATATGAACCCGTATTGTCGTTTTTTGATGTGAAGACCGGAGATCAAAAAACTCTTGCGGATATGGAAAAATATAAGCAATTTTATATTTCTAGTTGGGTATGTAAGAGTTTTGATAATAATACCAATACGGGTATACAATTCACAAATACCTATGATCACGTTACCGAAACCACAATAAAGCCTCAGTCTATGGGAGTTGGTATTTATAACAGGGATATAAAAGCACCCAATGATTTTCCGGATGAGGGAAAAACAATTTCAAAAGATCCCTATTATCAGGTGTATCAAACCAAAGAGTCAGATCATTATGTTTTACAAGATTGCCGATATATATCCAACAAATATGCTTTAATCCCTATGTACCTAATGCTGGAAAAAGCAATTGAAAATAAAGTGCCTTTTTATAGTAAAGCATCTGATTCACCCTTCGTTAAAAAAAATATGCTTTTTGAGTATGAATTACCGAATGATGAAATACTTCAAAAATATTTTGAGTTGATGAAGAATGTATCTAAAGAGGAGAACAGAGATAAAGATGGTTCCTATAGTATGCCTACAGAAATGTACAGTCATATATGCAACAAATATGTACATCTTTCTGCACACTTTGGTGGATTCAAAAACGATTTTCTTACGGTGAAAACAGGAGATCATAATTTATTAGAAAGTATGCTTTTTCTAAACCAACCCGTAGAACCTACTATAAAAGATGACAAAGTAAGTTACCAACGAGAAATCTACCATAGCCCACATTAATATGAGAACGTGTTATTTATTACTACTATTTTTAAGTCTATTCAGTTGCCAACCGAAGGATAAATTCAGTTGGAATGCAGGGTTTTCTGCACCTAAGAACTATGTTGCAGGCGGTCCGTTTGTAGAATATTTTTATAAAGGAAAAAGTATAGGAGGAACTTCTTCTAGTGTTGGGATTAATCCAGGATGGGGAGTTACAAGCGGTGGTTATACAGGAGGCGATATATACAAAGATGTTCCCGATAGTGCGGTTGTGAGTTGGACTTGCGGATTTGATATGGTAAACTATAAGGGAGGCTTTAGATTGCCTAGAGAAAAAATGCTAAATCTTTTCAAAGAAAAAGCAACAGATTCTAATACTGGAAAAACAACAGATTATAGTCTTATCGTAGCAGGTATGGCTCCAGGTGGTAATGTTAGTATTTGGATGCAAGGAGGAGGTGAAAATGTAGAAATAGATAAATTTAAAGCCAACATAATTAGTAAAGATGATAGATATGATAAAAGTTTAATTACTCTATGGACATCTACTGGAGAAGAAGCTAAAGATATACTAAGGTACATAAAACTCCACGGCATCCCTTATTCTGTTTGGGAGAAAGGAGAAAGGGAGTATAATTATGATATTGGGTTTGTTGATAAAAGCAAAAAAATTAATCCTTCTATAACAAACATAATAACTAAGGATGGGAGTATTTTTCAATATTTTAATCAATCCACATCGATATATAGTATAGATACCTTAACTAATTCTTCAAATAAAAATTTATCCAATAATAACTTAAAAAAGAAGAATAAACTTCCAGTACAGATGGAATTAAAATGGAAAAAACGAAATTCCTCCAATTATTATTACAGAAGCATTATTGTACTTCCACAAGATTTTGAATCTAAATTTGATTTTGGTGAAAACCGCTTAATTATTGAGACTTTAGATGATGATTTTGGTAATCTTTATTTATTAAATTCTAAGGGGAAACAGGATATAATGAAATTCAAATTTGATTCTTATAATAATAGTGATCATCGGGTAATTTATTCCCTACCCAAAGGTTTTGTTTTTCCAAAATGGGAAGGTAGAGAGAGATTGACGTTTCCGGAAATAGATTATTGGCAGGAGAAATAGAGAAAATGCAACGAGAAATCTACCATAGCCCACATTAATATGAGAACGTGTTATTTATTACTACTATTTTTAAGTCTGTTAAGTTGCCAACCGAAGGATAAATTCAGTTGGAATGCAGGCTGGTCAGCTCCCAAATATTACGGAGCATCTCCATTTGTAGAATATTTTTATAAAGGTAAAAGTATAGCAGGAACATCCGCAAATATAGGAGCAGATCCTGGATGGGGAATTACCAGCGGTGGTTATACAGGAGGTGACATTTACAAAGATGTTCCTGACAGTATATATGTAAAATGGCTTTGTTCAGCAGATGGTTATTATTATGAAGGAGGAAAAAAACTGCCAAGAGAGAGAATGCTGAGTCTATTTAAAGAAAAAACAATAGATACTTATACAGGAGCAAAAGCAGATTATAGCCTTATTGTAGCAGGTATGGCTCCAGGAGGTAATGTTAGTATTTGGATGCAAGGAGGAACAACAAATAAAGAAATTGAAAAATTTAAAGTTCCCAATAAAGGGGTGTGGCAAGAGAATGATAAAGAATATCAAAAAGGAGAAAAAGAAACAGCGTCTTCTAAGGATTTCATCAATTCAGAAGCTAATATTTTTCGAAATCTTCACGGCATCCCTTATTCTGTTTGGGAGAAAGGGGAAAAAGAGTATAATTATGATATTGGGTTTGTTGATAAAAGCAAAAAAATTAATCCTTCTATAACAAACATAATAACTAAGGATGGGAGTATTTTTCAATATTTTAATCAATCCACATCGATATATAGTATAGATACCTTAACTAATTCTTCAAATAAAAATTTATCCAATAATAACTTAAAAAAGAAGAATAAACTTCCAGTACAGATGGAATTAAAATGGAAAAAACGAAATTCCTCCAATTATTATTACAGAAGCATTATTGTACTTCCACAAGATTTTGAATCTAAATTTGATTTTGGTGAAAACCGCTTAATTATTGAGACTTTAGATGATGATTTTGGTAATCTTTATTTATTAAATTTTAAGGGGAAACAGGATATAATGAAATTCAAATTTGATTCTTATAATAATAGTGATCATCGGGTAATTTATTCCCTTCCCAAAGGTTTTGTTTTTCCAAAATGGGAAGGTAGAGAGAAATTGACGTTTCCGGAAATAGATTATTGGCAAGAAAAATAAATAAATGACTAATCATCACATCCATACCATCCAAAAAGGGGACACTCTACAAAGCGTTTCCAAGCAATACGGAATCTCGGCAGAAGAGCTCCGCAATTATCATAACCGCTATTGCGAACTTCCAGACTTATTAAATCGTGAAATAGAGCATCAAAAAGAACTCATTGTTCCAAAATTAGGACAAGAAGGTAATTCAGAAGAAACTCCTAAAGAAAAAGAACGCAAAAAAGTAAGTTTTGCCCCTAATAATAAATTGTCATATTCGCCTGTAAACACCCATTACAAATATGGAGTAATGATTATTTTAGAAAATGGAGAGGATAAAAACGAGCTCAAATACGAAACCTCCGTAAAATGGTTGCAAAAATACGGAGATTTTCACATTTTTGAGATTGACCGGACTTCTAAAATATATATCAATAAAGAGGAAGTCAATGATATTGCTGATTTACTGGCTTATGAAACCTCTAAAGTGCTTTTCCCGATGCATATCGTGGTGGACGAAGACGGAAACTGGGAAGAAGTAGCCAAGTACAACAAGTATCCGGAACGGTGGAAGGCGATTAAAAGTAATCTCCAAAAAGAATTTGAAGGGGAAATGGTAGAAAATTATTTTCAAAAAATTGAGAAGATACTGGAAACTCCCGAGCAAATCAATTTCTATATGTTGGGTGATTTTTTCCTTAGAACACTATTTCTAGGATATTGCTTTAATTACGGAAAAGATTTTACCGCAGAAAAGCACATTACATTTCCTATTGTAGAAAACGGTATAGAACCCCGCTATAAAATACAGGCAAAGGTAGATCCTTATTTGGACGAATATAATCTTATCAATATTGAGTTGGAGGGCGTTTTGGATGACGAGCGGTCAAAAGAAGATTTTATAAATGAGAGACCTTTTGCATTTAACAATAATTATGAAAAACAAAAAGACATTGACAATCGGTCATTGGGAGAAATTGCAATACAAGGATTTTTGAATCCCAAATCCGGTATTCCTGAAGCATTACACTTAGAATGTAGCATAGAACTTGATGAAACGAAGAAAATAACGGTTGTCATAGCCAATTTATCTGAGACAGGAACATTAAGGGCAAAAAGTAAGGAAACAATTGTGGAAGGAAAAGCAACCGAAAAAGTCGGATTTTGGGGAAGAGTAAAAGAATATTTGAAGGAAATGGATAACCCCGAATATTTTCAGGAAAAACACAGAAATATAATGAAACAACAAATGAAGAAATAAAATTATGGCTGAAAAACATATTGTAGTACAGGGAGCAATGTGTAAGTGTCAGTTTGGGCAGACTCCGGATAAGATAAAAGTTTTGTCTCATAAGAAAGAATATGCCAATGACAAAAATGCTTCCAAGAAACTGATTGTAACCACCAAAGAAATAGGCGGCGCAACACTGGAGAAAAATACCTTTGGCAACTGTCCGAAAATGGGCAATCCGCCACCACCCTGCAAACCCATGATTACAGAGTGGAAAGGTTTTTATAAAGAAGTTACCTTAAGCAATGGAGGTAATATTATTTTAGAAGATAGCAAAGCGGTTTGTGCCATTGCAGGAACGCCTTGTATAGAGATTATCGACCATGGGCAAAGAACGGAAGCAAGTCAGCAGAATTTTAAGAATGCCAATAAGGAGGTGCATAAACAGATTAATCCGTTGGTAAACCCTGAAGAAATGTATAAGGAACAACCTACTCATGAAGGGGGTAAAGATGGTGTGGCATAAAAACTGAAAGTTATGGCAAAAGGTGTAAAAAAAATTAAATACGTTAAAGGATCACACTATCCTGATATGTCTGTTTATGGGAAAAGAATAACCATCGAACCAGAGAAAGAAATAATTTTTGACGTTGCAGAATGGCTTTCTGGCACAACACCAGAAGATAAGAAAAAGCCAATCAAATGGATGCGTCAAAGTAATGATAGGAAAGTAATAGTTAAACAACTTGTGTCTACAACAGGATATATGTTTAAAATAACCAAACAACTTTCGGGAAGTTATCATTATTATATAGAAGCAAGTTTGTCTGGGAAAAGAGACTTTAAAAATACGACTGGTTTATATGTAAAGGGTTGGTGCCAACCTAGAATTGTAAGCAGCAAATGGTGTACAAAAAAAGGAGGAGATGACGTAAGAAAAACTTATACATTTTCTTATGGACATATTATTTATTTGTATCTCGATACGGAAGGTCTAAATGGAGATAAAGTAACGGTAGATGTCTACAAAGTCGTTGAAGGTGGAGGTGGAACTAATGATGACAGACTAATATTCACCTATACAAATGTTGAGGTTATAGACGGGCAAATCAATCTGAAAATAGGAAACTCTTACCAATGGTATGGCAAAATAGGAAAGCCAAAGTCTAAAGAAGAATTCTATGTAAAAGTAAAGACCGCTTCCGGGAAATATGTAAACGATGGTAAAGATACCATACATGCACGTTTTCTAAGAATTAAAAATGAGGTTGTAAGTAAAGAAATAGAAACCTCTACTAATAATACACCTACTAAAGTAGGACAACCAGATAAAAATAAAAAGAATTCCCATCTCTGCAAATTTGAGCAGATTAATGTGCAAGATAACGGAGAAACTTTCCCTGTATTCAAAGAAGGGAATACATTGCTGAAAAAAGTAAGTACAGAAACCCAGTTTGCCAATTTCAAAGTACATTTTGATTTTGATAAATCTGATATACGTCCTGATACCAAAGTCGTGCTAAAATATCTTCTGGATTTTTTACTTTTTAACCAACATTTGGATATGAATCTTTCTGGGCATGCAGATGACAGAGGTACATTAGACTATAATCAGTCGCTTTCAGAAAGAAGAGCAACTGCAGTAAAGGATTTCTTTGTAAATGGTGGTTTAGACAAAAACCGAATCAAGACCAGAGGCTTTGGAGAAGTAAATCCTTTGGTTGCAGGAAAAACTGAAGAAGTCTATAAGAAAAACCGAAGAGTAGAGATAGATTTCAGTTACTTAGAGTACAATCAAGATGCTATGGTGTACGAAACAGTGGTTTCCAATTTGGATAAGCCGAGAAAAATTACTGTAAATATTCTCAATCGAGAAGACAAAGCCTGTTTTCGTAAAGATAAACATAAGAAAACGGAGGTTTTGGTATATGATTATGGGAAAGTAAAACATGCAAAATCAGGAAATGCTATTTCACACGAGGTATTTGCTAACTATTTCGAGTTTCCTAAAAACTATGCATCGCTGTTATTTAAATTTTTAAATCCTTTACCGCCTATCAATGTTGGTCGTACTATCCTTGTTCAGCCCATTTATTACCCTTTTGGTTTCCATATCAACAGTTGTGCTTACTATGCCAATAAAAATAAAGCAACACTGGAGGTAAGAACCTATCCTGATGTAGTTTGGATTGGGCATTTTCAGTATAATTACAAAGATGCTGGAACCTATTTCTTCCATAACAAAAACTTTAATGATTTAACAACGGGAATTACAGATGTTCTTAATGAACTAAAAAACACCATTTTTTATAAAATTTGGAGAATTTTACCTGGTAATTTCGTTGTGGAGGAAACGCTTCTCAAGTACATAGAAAGCCAAGCTCGGGATTATACCTATGGCATTCATACCATTCATAATAGAACGCTGGAAAAAACCGGACAAGACCTTTCTCTTGTAGGCACACAAACCAATCTTATCACCCAAACGAAATATACCAAATATTTTGCAGCAGGGGTTATATATGGGTTTGTAGTCGTAGGGATTGTGATAGACTTACTGTTGATATACCTTACCCGTGGGAGAAACGTGATAACGAAACTTCAAAAGTTTGCTAAAATGGCAAAACGGGCAGAATCTATATTGAAAAAGATGGATGACGCCGGAGTAGAGCTGATACCACCATCTATAGCAATAAATGCGGGGATGTATTATCAAAAACAGAAAGACGGCAGATTGGCATTAGTTTATGAAGCCAACCTAAATGCCAATCCTTTAGTAGCCGTTAACTTTAAGAGGGAATTTGATTTACTTAAGCTTATCACCAAAAAGATAAATGAAATTAAAAATGCGAAACACCCTAAAGATTCGGAGGTACAAAAGAAATTGGAGCGTAATAATAAGAATAAT
Source organism: Chryseobacterium oryctis (assembly GCF_025971925.1). Lineage (GTDB taxonomy): Bacteria > Bacteroidota > Bacteroidia > Flavobacteriales > Weeksellaceae > Chryseobacterium > Chryseobacterium oryctis. The sequence goes on along the minus strand of NZ_JAPDHV010000007.1, from coordinate 136,519 downwards.
AATAAAATTGCCGAATTATTTAAAAGCAAAGGAGTTTCCGAAATAAAAGGAACGATAGAGGTACGAGGAGACCTCATGTTTGAGCAGAAAATACAGTATAACTTTCTTACCAACACCTATAGCTTTACCGACAAATTAGGAAATCTAGTTTCTCATGCCCAAAATGAGAAAATTATCAAAGAACAGATTAGTTTTGTTGCTGTAGTAACAGGTGAATATAGAGGTTTTTTTGAATTTGCAAAATTACAGACAGCAATTGAAGCTAAAGTAGAATTCACTGCAAAAGGAGCAGTTGGAGTAAAACTAAAATATGGTGTAGATACCAAAGGAGGAAGAGGATTATTTGTCGCCCAATCATTGTATTGTTCGGGGGTAGAAGGAAATTATTTGGGAAGCCTTTCAGTGAAAGACAATTTGTTTGGAGACATTTTTGATTGGTCTTCAAATGAAGGTAAACCAACTCCTTTTACTTTAATAGAACCTTTTGAGGTTCCTTTATATGAAGTCCAATTATTCAAATCTTAAATAATATGAAAAAATTAATATTAAGTGTAATTATTATTACAAGTTTCCTGGCTTGTTCACAAGAAAAAAATCAAATTATGCAAAACACAAATATTACAGCAGACAATATTGTAGAAGAAATTTCTCAAGAAATAAAACACTATGCATCAGAGAAAATATATGGATTAGGATATTCTAATGACAAATGTTATTTTGAAATGTTTGTTGATGGTGTTAGAGTTTATAAAAAGTCAAATAGTATAATTACTGGAAGTACTGCTGTTGAAATCAACCATTTACTTTTTAAATCTGGAAAACATACTGTTTCGTATAAAATGTATCCAATGCTAAAGGAGGAAAAACATTATCCAGAGAAACCTCTATACACTCTTGTAGATGATTCTATTTTAGAATTTGATTTATATTCATATGATAAAAAGAATAAAGGAGCAGATGATATAGAACACTTGAAATATGAAGTTCCAAAAATTGAAACCAAAGTAACACCAAATTACTCAACGTATAAATTTGAGGGCACTGGAAAAACCTATTACGAAGGAAGTTTTGATATTAATGTAGACGTGCCTTACGAATTACATCCTCCCTTTGAAAACGCACAGGATTTACGTAAAATGGATAAAAAAGAGTTGGAGAAAAAGTTATTGACAAAATACAAAGAAATATGGAGTGTATACCAAAATAAAGAATCAGACAACATTGCAAGGATAGAATATGACATGCTAAAAAATCTTTTTATTTCTAACTACGCATCTAAGGAAACAATAAAAGAAAACTGGGATGTTTTTTATAATGTCTACAAAAGTCCATCTTTCCAAATGCAACCCATAGAAAAATATAAATTAGAGTTTTTTGCAGAAGGAAAAATGGTAGCATTAATGTTAGATACAACAGACAATCGTTTCAGAGGTAATACGGCTCTTTGGGCAAAAGTAGATTATGATGGAGGATTACGACCATTATTTTTAAATAGATATTTCTACATTCCACAAGGCGAAACAGAGTTTAAAGTGTATTAGTATGGCACAATTTTCAAAATATTTGTTATTTTTCTTTTTGGGAATCAGTTTACAAAGTTGTTCACAAAAAAAAGAAAATATCATACAGAATGCTAATGTAACATCAAAAAATATAGTAGAAGAAATAGCTAAAGAAGTAAAATATTATCCTGTTGAGGAGAATTATGGTATCCGTTATGGTAATAGGCTCCCTCTATTGAGTAGCTCTCAAAAGGTTTTTTTTCAGAAATAAGTAAGAACTTGAAAAGAAGTGAGTTACAAAAGATAGAGTAATGCAAGTGATTCTATATCAATTGATTCGAAAATTCGAATTGAGGTTTGTAGAATATTAGACATTATTTTATGTGAAAAAATAGTAAGAAAAATTATATTTGAACATCTGATTTATTCAGGAGATTTCAAAAAGAGAAAAGTTCATTGACGATATTGATTCGAATATTCAAAACAGGAGAGAAGGATGGGGAACTTTCATATTATGCCGAAATCTTGCAACAGAACTTACGATTTTCCTCCAATCGTTGCTGGTTGGAGTTTTGTAAGACGAGCTTGAAATTTGCCAGTTCAGGATTTTCATGGACTTCATTGGGAGTGTAAATCCTATGTTTGTAACAAGGACGATTGAAGTTATAATCTTCGATAAAGAATTTCAATTCCTCATAAATTGTGGTTGAAAGAATTTCTTTAGAACGGAAGTAATAGGACTTCATAATCTTGTAAGGACCTTCCACAATGGAATTGGAAAAAGTCACATCTTTCAGAGCAATTTTTTTATTGATGTTGACATGACAATCTTTGATGAACTGAGCAATAGTTTTGTTATTATTTTCACTTCCGCCATCTACAATGAGTTCAAGATTTTGATCTTTGAGATCTACATCAAATTCATTCTTGATGGCTTTTTTTACGGTTTCAGTTCTGATCTTCGAGCATTTCTTGGTAGAAATATCCCAAGACAGAATCTTTCGAGAAAAGTTGTCGACCACGGTGTAAATGTAGAAGGTAATATTATCCAAAGTTTTATATTGGGAAATATCCATATGCCAGGTTTCATTTGGATAGGAAGCATTGAAAGAACCTTTCTTTCTATTCTTTTTCATAGGTTTTCTGGCTTCAGAATATCCGAGTTTCCGGGCGTATTTATACCAAGTTGACTCCGCCATAGATATTACCTCATCACGAATCGCCTTTCCCCAAATAGAACGAATACACCATGTTTTATATTGAGATTTATTCATGTATTTCTTCAAAATCGAAATTTCCCTGTTGGAAATTTGTTTGGGTCTTCGTTTGAAACATTGTCCAACGAGAGATTGATTACAGGCAAACTTTCTGTCACTGATCCAAAACGCATATTGTCTTTTTGAAACCATTAGAAACCGAAGAAGGTCTTTCTTGGCGATGGGAAAATCATTGTAAAGGTTTTCTATTAAATCTACAAAAACATTTCTGTTGGATTTGATGATTTTCCGAATATTTTCTTTCCCAAGCAAATGAATTAAGGTAAGATATAATCGGGCAAATTGAACAAATGCTTTTCGAGAGAAATACAACCGTTTGTCCAGAAATATTTTTGTGTCATCTAAAGATTCATGGATACGGGAAGCCAATTCAGAACCTACAAACTTTTTCGCATCAATATCTTTCCAATAAAAAGAAGTAGAACCGGGAATTTCTTTTACAAACTTTTCAGGAAGGATTTCATTTTGGATTCCAAGAGCATAGCAGACTTTAATATCAGAATGATACTTTTTATATTTTTGCATCGTTGTGTTTTAGCAAAAATACTATAATTCTCAAAATCATTATTTCGAATATTCGAATTCAAAATCAACTTATTTCGAGCCCTGTAAGGGTTTGAAGATTAGTGTAATATGTAGGAAAACAATTCAAAGCAGTTCGAGAATGTGACGAGAGGGATCAGTGTAGCGAGTAGCAATGTGATTTTTCTGATTTTTTACTGATAATATTCATTCATTAAACTTCTTCTTTCACCAGTTTCTAGGTTTAGGCAGTCAAACTTTTTGTATTGGCAAAACGACCCCATATCTTTATCTCCATTAATGAAAATCGCACCAGCTAGCAAAACGTATTTGCAAGGGTAGTGTGTTTCTTTTACCAACACTTCAATGCGTTCATCAATGGCTTCATACATCACTTCGGTTGCTTCAAAACTTTGACTTTCGGCATTCAGAATTCTTTCTTTTTGATGAAGAAAAATTTGTTCAATGGTATTCATCTGAAAATCCAGAGAGGAAATATTTCCTTCTATAATTTTACCTTCAATTAATCTGCTCAACGCCCCTTTTGCCGCCCCGCAACAAGCAGAATTTTTACTTTGGCCAATTCGACTTATTTCACCTATTGTACCATTTTTGGTAATACCTATATGGGGAGCGTAAAAGATGATTACAGCGCCATCTTCGGGTACGTGATGTGCAAATGCATTCATTCCAGTTATTCCAGCAAAAGGAAAGCCATTTAAACCGCCAAGATGAAAGGGTCCTAACATTTCCATTGCTCGGGGAGGATACTGAATAGCATTCACGTCATCGCAGCACATACTGTCTGCGTGCATAAGTTGGCTAGGCTTTAGTTCTAATTCTCTTTCTATTGTGTCTAAAAGTCGATTCACGGTATCAATGGATGTTAATGCTCTCGGATACCATTTCCTTACAGTTTCAATATGTTGATTATTCATAATTTTACATTAAAATATTATTTTGAGGTTGAATAGCAGGAGGCAAGTTTTTTTCTCCTAACATTTCTCTTAAATCAATTTCTATATTGCGACTAATTTGCGTAATCGGAATATCGTTGGCATTACCCTCAAAAGGATTTTCGGTGCTTTCGCCAATTTGTTCTAATACCAAAAAAATCCATCCCACCAAGACACTCAAAGGTACAGTCAACCATATTATCCAATCTCCATAATTTTCAATATTTTTAGATAATTCTCCAATGAATCCAAGTGGAATTAAAAAGCAAAGTACATTAGTAAAATACAAGTTAATGCTGGAAAACTGACGTGGATAAGGAAAGTTTTTGATACGCTCACATTTACCTTGTTGGTCATACAATTCTTTGATTTGCTTTTCCAAAGCAACATAATTATAATCCGAAATAAATCCTTGTTTGTTAAGCTCTTTTAATTGTTCTGACTGTTGAGCTAAAATTTGTGTTGCCCTGTTTTTGGTGGAAAGTATGTACAGTCGTTCTGTTTCTGAAAGATAGGACTTTAATTCTTCATCCAAACTACTTTCCCATTCGGGAACTTTGTAATATTTCAGATATTCTCGGTTGTAGGGCTTAGAATTGATATTTTCCCAAATTTTAACTTCACGCAATTGAAAACGCAATGCGGTAAGCCAAGCAAAATGGCGGTAAATGATTTCTTGATGCAATACTTTCTCTGATTCATCATCACGAACAAAATCTTTAATCATAATACCAAAACTTCGACTATTATTAATAATAGCTCCATAAATCTGACGAGCTTCCCAAGTTCGGTTATAGGTTTGTGTATTTTTGAACCCTGAAATAAATGCGGTAGCCGTCCCAATCAATGCCACTGGCACCCAAGGAATGGCCAACCATTTCCATCCTAGAAAATAAAATAATAAAGTAGGAATTACGGATAAAATCAACATTTTGATAATGTTATGTTTCGTCCAAGGAATAAAATGTTTTAGTTTATAATGACTTGCAGTATTCATAATTAATGTCCTGTTCCAGTAATTTTCAATTCATTCAAATCTAATTGCAATTCGGCTTTTCTGATTTCTTCATCACTAAAAAACTGTTCTTTACGTAGTAGAAATAGCTCTTTTCGTTGCAATGTATAGGTGTCTAGTAAAATTTTGTGATAGACTTCTATATCTCTTTGCTGAGATTCTTTACATTCTAATGAGTGTAATTGTAGTCCCATGTTTCTTATGTCGGTTTCTAAATTGGATTTGTAAAATTTCACTAATTCATTTTCTGATAGGTAAGCAGCGTATCGTTCGTTCAACAATTGTAATGCAATATTATTCAATCTTAATTGTATACCAACTTGTTGTTCTTCTTCGGGAATTAAGTTGTCTATCTCTTCTAGTTTTATGAGTTTTAAAACAAATGGTAAGCTCAAACCTTGAAAAACCAAGGTAACAAAGATGACTACAAATGTGATGAAGACGATCATATTGCGTTGCGGGAAATTCGTACCGTCTGTCATCAGCAGTGGGATAGACAGTGCTGTTGCTAAGGACACTACCCCTCGCATTCCTGCCCAGCTAATAATTAGCGGACCTTTCCAACCAGGGGATGGATCCTTTCTGACTTTGGCACTCAACCAACGGGGAACATGTGCCGCAGGATATACCCAAAGAAAACGCAATACTATTACGATGGTACTTACAATTAATCCATATTTGATTCCATCAGCAATCGAATAATCGCCCAGCCCGTTGATGATTTCAGGTAATTCCAGACCAATCAAAACAAACACCAATGCATTCATCACGAATATCATCGTTGTCCATACGCCGAGCATATTCATTCGAGTACTTCCGGTTTGGAACACTTCGTGTGCACGGTATGACATAAATAAACCGCCACTTACTACAGCCATTACTCCTGAGAAGTGAAAATGTTCTGCTGCCAAAAACAAAATATAGGGTGTCATTACCGTAAGTGCTGCATCAATAGCAGGTGTTGTAGGTAAAAAGCGATGAATAACATACATGATATGTGCCCCTACAAGTCCAACTACAATTCCCATTCCGGCCACTAAGAAAAATTGTCCTACAGCTTCTTGCATAGAAAATGTCCCGGTAAGAATGGCTAATAAAGCAAATTTGAAAACAATCAAAGAGGAAGCATCGTTTACCAAACTTTCACCTTCCAAAATCGTCATAACCCTTTTGGGAACATTCATTCCTTTTAAAACTGTGGCTGCAGCTACGGCATCAGGTGGTGAAACAATGCCACCCAATAAAAAGCCCAATGCCAATGTAAAGCCAGGAATAATAGATGATGTAGCATAAGCTACAACCATAGACGTGAAAAATACCAAACCGAAAGCTAATAAACTAATCGGGCGTTTCCATTTCCAAAAGTCGTTCCACGAAGTGTACCAAGCCGCTTCGTATAATAGTGGTGGCAGGAAGATTAAAAATATCAGTTCAGGGTCAAGGTGCAATTGAGGAATATTGGGAATGAAACTGATTCCTAAACCTGCTATAACAAGGAAAATAGGATACGCAATTTTGATACGTTGTGCCAACATTACCAAAAGGAATATAACAAACAATAAACCAAGTATCAATAGTAAAGTGTGGTGCATAAGCAATATTAATTTTATTCTGGAGTTTTTTCACAAAAACAGGCGTACATTATTCCTCCATATACTGATTTTAATTCGCCCATTTTTGTAATATTCTGATAACCCAATTTATGAAATAAATTTTTTAGTTCTGAAAAAGTAATGGGATAAGGCACCCATGGGTTTGCGGTGTATTGTTCATATTCAACGATAATAAACCTTGATACAATCTTAAAGTTTTTTTCTAATTTTTTAATTAAATTTTCTTTGTCTTTCACGAAATGTAAGGCGTTTGCTATAAGGATACCATCTACTGTTATAAAGGACAAATCATCTGAAACAAAATCGGCTTTTTGGAAAGTGATGTTTACTCGATTCCCCATTTCTATTTTAAGCGTATGATGCGCTCTGTCAACACCCACAATTCTGCTTTGAGCTGGCAATAAATTTGCTAGAGCCTCTGTGAAAACACCACTACCACAACCCAAATCAGCCCAATACTGTGGAGTAGTGAAGGCTGATAGGTGCGTAAATGATTGCAATAATCGTGTATATTTACTCATTAATAGCGAGTCTGTCCAATATCCAATCGTTCAAATTTTCCTTCAGAATTTAGATGAAATTTAAAGTATACTTTAAAAGTTCCCCACTGTCCAGCATAGAAATTTCCGTAGATATCTTTACTATCATTTTTCACTTTATCGATGGTAAGAAATTTTTCTTGATGTGCAAATGCGTTGTCAAAAAACGATTTGAAATCTAAGGTTCGTCCGTCATCAGTAAAAGTAGCATTGTCAGTAAAATAAGCATACCAAGCGTTTTTATCGTTGGCTTGTAATGCTTCAATAGCTTTCTTTACATTTTCGTTTGTGATTTTTGATAAGTCCATATTTTCTAATTCAGGATTGTTGTTTAATAGTTGATTCTTACTTGGTTCAGATTGTAAATCTCCTCTTTTATTTTGACCGCAAGCAGTCAAAGAAAGGGAAATAGTAAAAAGCATAATTATATATTTCAAGCTCATTAATTTCCTGTTTTTAATGGATGTTGTAAATAAATGATAACCAAATTAAGCAATAAGAAAGGAAGTTCTATCGCTACACCTTTTAAATCTTTACTCAAAAGTTGAAGACAAATAATCATTAAAATACCAGCTGCCATCAGGAAGTTTCCCCAAACAAACGTTTTTGGAAATAATATCAAAACAGATGCTAACAATGTTACTGCTCCATTTATCACAACAGCATTTTTACTAAAATTCCATTTGGTGAACATTTCTAACATTTCTGGTTTAGCGGTAAGCATATTCCAACCGTGTTTTGTTCCCATAAACACGGCAAAAAGGATTAAAATTGAGTTTAGGATTTTTAATACCATCAATTTAGATTTAAAATAAAAGGCAAACAATCAAGAAGTCATTTGCCTTTTTATAAATATACAGTTTTTTACTATCTCGTTGTGTATCCGCCATTTGCGAATATGGTTTGTCCTGTTATCCACCAACCATCAGTTACCAAAAACTCAATAAGAGGTGCAATGTCTTTAATATCAGTTAAACCTCCTAAAGCTGAAGCTGATTTATGGTAAGCAACCGCATCTTCAGTTTCTTGTCCATAGAAAAATGGTGTATCCATAGGACCAGGCGCAACAGTGGTTACCGAAATTCCACGATTTCCAAATTCTTTAGAAGCAGCTCTTGTAAAATGCTCTACAGGTGCTTTCAATCCTTCGTAAGTAGAGTAGAAACCTGTATATGCAGCCAATAATGAAGTGGCAATGGTACAAATTTTCCCGTTATCATTCAATTTTTTACCTGCTTCCTGAATAAAGAAATAAGCTACTTTTGAATTGATATCGCTCATACTGTCGTATTCTTCTTCTGTTGTATCTACAAAAGGCTTCTTTAGTACTTTACCAACCGTATTGATAGCGATATCAATACCACCAAATTTTGTTACTGCTTCATCAAATAGCTTGGTTACATTAGCCACGTTGGTAAGGTCACCTTGTACCAAAATAGCTTCAGCTCCTGCAACTTGTACATCTGCTAATGTTTTTTCAGCATCAGCTTTTGTACTTTCGCTGTTATAATGAATCACTAATTTTGCTCCTTTAGCTGCAAAATTGCGACTCAATAAACCTCCTAAATTCTTTGCACCACCTGCAATTAATACTACCTTTCCGTTTACATCGTTTCTTGACATTTTGTTTGATTTTTAATTGATTAAAATTTTCTAAAGCAAATATGGTAATGCAAAAACTAAAATCTATGGTGAACTTTTTGGAACTTTTTATTTTTTTGATATTTTTCTGAATTGTCCGGGTGTGGCTCCTACAAATTTTTTAAAGAATTTTGAAAAATTAGATGGGTCGTATGTTAAAATTTTTGCAATATCAGCGATTGACTTATCCGTTTCGGTAAGCATCTTTTTAGCTTCCTCAATAATTTTAAGGTCGTAGAAATGACAAGGATGATTTCCTGTTTCTTTTTGAATGGTGTCTGCAAGATGATTATGGGAAATAGCCAGTGATGCCGCAATTTGGTTTAGTTCCATAAATTCTTGAACTTCACCGCTTATAACATCGTTGATGTGGTGGTCTAAAAATTCAAAATATTGTTTTACTATTTCTGCGCTTCTTTTTTGTGGTATATTTTTATCTTTTTTCATTTATCGAAAATTATCGAGAATTGTAATGTAAAATAGTTGGAGTTATCTAGATTATGAATTGTTGTAATCTTCAGTTTTCGGTCTCTTTTATACTTAAAATATCATTAATATTATCAGCCTTTATTTGTTCTATAAAATAGGAGGGAGTAACTCCTGTTTCTTTCTTGAAGATATTGGCAAAAACCTCTCTGGAGGAAAACCCACAGGCTTCGGCCAGATAACTTATTTTATATTCTCGGAAAATAGGGTCTTCATATAATTTTCTAGTAATATATTCTATTCGAAGGCTGTTCAGATATCCATTAAAACTTTTACCTTTATGCTGTTTAATAACTTCTGAGAGCGTACGTGTATTGGTACTAAAAGAATTTGCGAGATAGGTAAGACTAATATTCTTCTTGGTAAATCTTTCTGAGTTTTCAAATTTTTCAAGTTTGTTTAGGATAGAGTTCAATGTATCATTAGGGATAGTATTTACCTTTTCTTGATTCTTTTCTATGCTACTAAAGTTTGTTTGGAAAGACCGTCTTTGCTTTAGTCTTTCAATTATGTTTAGATATCGTTTATGATATTTTTTTCTATAATTTTTCCAGTATATCCATATACCAAAAATTAGTAATAAAATTAGACCAGCCGATACTAAAATGATGCTCTTTTTATCTCTCTCGTGAGAACTTTTAGTCTCTTGTTCTATATTTTTTAATGTTGTATTTGCTTGTTTAGTTCTAGCGTAATTAAGACTATCGGAAAGTTTTGTATATAAATTAAGATATTTTACAAGACTGTCTTGGCGGTTAAGCCCCTCATAAGAATTACTGAGGATCCTGAAGGCTAGTAGTCTGTCAAACGGAGATTTTTGTTTTTTTTCAATAGTTAATATCTCTTCAGCTTTTGTAATAGCTTCCTCGTATTTCCCGCTGATCTCATGGAAACGAGCCAAGGTTGTAAGAATAGGGATACGGTCAACTTTTAACTTTGCAAAATGGTGGTTGTCCACAATGGCTAACGACTTTTCGAGGTGTTGTTGTGCTAAGTCAAGTCTTTGAGGTTGGTGAATACTAATGTAAAACATACCGATATTCATGTGTAAATAGGAAATCATGTCATATTTGGAATCCGTATCAACCCCATCATTGTTGTCTTTTATTTTGTTAACTTCTTCAAGGCTCTTGGTTAAATATGTCATAACACTATCCTGAGGCGCTTTGATTTTTTGATAATAATCTGTAGCAAGATTTTGATAGGCCAATGAAAGGTTATAGTGCTGTTTGTTTATATTTCTTTCTAATTGGATATAACGGATAGATTCTTCAATTTCTATTTTTTGCTTTTCATAAAGTCCTAGTGCGGAGAAAATTCTTCCTCTTTCTATATGAGCTTCTGCGAGGGAGTTATTATCGTTAAGTTGTTTTGCTATATTTATCATTTCATTACTGTGGAAAAGTGATTTTTCCTCTTCTCCTTTGTCATGAAATAATTTCATTAATATTTTGTTGGATTGTAACATCCCTTTTGAATATTTAATCTGTTTAGATATTGCATTGGCTTGTTTAGCAAGTACAATGGCATTTTCAGGATTAGATTGGTATTCGGCCTTTGCCATACTAATCATTCTGTCCGCAGTAGATGTACTTTTCTCTTTTTCTACACAACTATAGAATAGCAGGACGAAGAGAATTAAAAGGTAAGTATGCTTAGTCATCTGTATTGTTTTTGAGTTGCAAAAGAAATGCTTATTCGGGGATTGGCACTATTCATTAGTGTGATATATTCGGAAATCATTACAAATATATATAATTTTAATGTGTTGTTAATCAGTGTGTAAATTCAATTTAATTAATTTATTATAAAGCTAAAATTGAAGTAAGGTTTTAGCCCATTTTTTTCGGAACTTCTTACATATACTGCTTTAGTATATCAGCACTTCACAATAATATTGCAAAACATTTCCACCAAGTAGTCTCCTATTTAGGAGATTTATTCTAATGAACACAAATGATAAAAAAAAGGGGTCAGATAGAGTAAAACAACTTTTCTTAAGAAGAGTTGTTTGCCTATTTGGCTGTCTTTTTATTTTTACTAAAGTTCAATATTATGCTCAATCAACCAGTGATACTTTATCGCAAATGGCAAAAGAGGATAATGTAATTGAGGCAATCGAACATGAAGTTTCTGTTGCACAAATATATATTACTGGTGGCGCTACAGTTACATTTCAGACCCATCCAACAAAAAGAAAAGAAGATAAATCTCTAATACATCATGCTGGACTTTCTTTTACTAAGGAAACTACAATAATTGGTTTTCAAAGTATGTCTCATGATACAGATGGTAACAATAGTTATAAAAAGGCCAAATCAGGTAAAACGAACCAAGGAAGAAGCATTTCTGCCAAACATAAAGCAAAGAGAATAGTTCCTACGCAAAAAGATTATAGATATGTCTACCAGTCTGGTAATTCTATAGATTTCAGATTGGTGGAAGATAATTCTAAAGTACTCCCTGTACCACAGAATCCGATAAAACATTTGGCTGTTCTAGAACATCAGTGCAGTAATAAGTGCTTTACACTTATGGCTATATGTAAAAAAGAAGTAGTTGATAAATATACAGAAACTCAATATCCTAACAGTTGTAATATACGCCCTCCACCTTCTCGTATCGTATAAATACAAAAGATGAAAAAAATATAAAGTAATTAAAACATTAAAAATGCAAATAAAAAATAAAAGATTATTACAAGCACTAAAAGAGAAAGTACTAGTATTCTCCCTTTTGGTATTATCATTATTTACAAGTCGCCTTAGTGCACAAGGGGTAGACGTTATTTTTTGGATGGACACCTCTGGTTCTATTGATGCAACGGAATGGTCAAATATGACTGCGTCAACCAGAACTTTAATAGATGAAATTTTGAATTGCAACCCCTATAACAGAGCTGCAGTCGTACAGTATGGTTCAGCACCAGGGGAATCATCTAAAATATATATTGAAGCAGATTTTAGCAATGATGCTACAGCAGTAAAAAACTTTAATAGACGTAGTTTAGGCACGGCTGATTATGCTTCACTAGCACTTTCTAGAATAGGCAATGCTTTAGACGGAGTTAATGATAGTAGAATTGTCAGTTCGCAGAAGAAATTGAATAAACAGTCTACCAATCGTCTTGTAATTTTTCTATTTACTGATGCTAGTAGAGGTCAAGGTTCTTCATGGCTAGTATCCACAGGCACTGGTCCTGCATTTGAAACTTATAATAATTTTAAAGCAGAGAGAGGTGCTACCTTTGTAGTTTTGCATGCTCCTACAGGACTGGGTGCTGCTAATGATACTACTGCCCGAAGTGCTGCCGCAGCTATTGCATCTGTCGGTGGGAACTATACAGGAAATGTGGAGGCTAATGCAGGAGACCCTGAGGGGAGCGGGGTAAAGCCTCGTAGATTCATAGCTAGTTCTACTTTCGATGTTTCTTCTATTGATCTGGAGACTTTAGCAGGAAATATCTGTACTGCTTGTGCTCCTGTGGTAGATATAGATGCTGTAACGCCTCCTACCCAAAGTGTTTGTCTTGGCGGAAGCCCACAAGCGTTAGTGGCGAGTGCCACAGGTAATGGTACCCTAAGCTACCAATGGTATAGCAATACTACCAATAGTACAACAGGAGGTACAGCTATAGCGGGAGCTACATCTGCTGCGTACACTCCACCTACCAGCACCTCTGGTACTACCTATTATTATGTAGTTGTAGCAGATAGTTATTGCGAGGGAACTTCTACTTCCAGCATCGTATCTGTAAGTGTAAGTGCAATTAGTTGTCATTGTTACAAACCAGCAAACACCTCCGGTACAGTACTAAATACCAATCAAGGTATTACAGCTCTTGGCAGAGCAGGTATCGATAATGGTAATTGGCCAATGGTACGTAAGGGGGCGTGGACAGCCCTAGAATCTAAAGAAAAAGGGTTTGTGGTAAATAGAATTCCTACAACTGCACAGGTTTTAGCAATTGCCAATCCTATAGAAGGGATGATGGTGTATGATGAAGAGGCAGATTGTTTGAAGATTTATACCACCGTGGATGGTAACTCATATAGTTGGCAATGTTTCAACACAAAAGCTTGTCCAGACTAATTATAACTGTAACAAATTATTCTAAAGAACTTTTTGGAGGCTTATCCAATACAAGGAGAGTCTCTGATAAGTTTATCTAAACATACATTGAATATAATGAAAAAGATAGTATTAGTATTTACGTGTTTTATTGCCTCTCATGCTTCTGCGCAAGTGGCAATAGGCAAAAAAGAAATAACCCCATTATCGGATGGTATAACTCCTCATCCTAACATTTCGCTAGAGTTTTATGATTCTCCAGATAATAAGAAAGGAATTGTTGTTCCATGGGTATCTACTGTTCCTAATAATCCAGTAGCTTATGACAGTACTACAGGTGCTGGTTATCGAGGGATGCAGGGGATGGTTGTGGATGGCACAATAATTTTTGACTTGTCTGATAAGAAGATGAAGTATATGAAAGGGGGGAGCTGGTTTGATCTTACAGGAGATCCAGAATTTCCTCTTAGCTTAAAAGATGCCTCTAACAATGATATTACATATACAGCTTTAAGTAATATTGATTCCTCGTTACAAGATAATGTAAAAGAGGAGGAAAATGCAAAAGTAGCAATTGGTATAAATGGAAATAGCGATACAACTGTAGGAATTTTAGTGCTTACTGATACAGATAAAGCAATGGTCTTACCAAAAGTTGAAAGTCCCCATATAAACATTATAAATCCTTCTGCAGGAATGATGGTGTATGATACAACGTCCAAACAGTTAGCAGTTTATAATGGTACAGTATGGAGTTTTTGGAAGCCCTGATCAATGATTCTAGAACCATAAATGATGTACAAGGTTACAGGTAAAACTATCTGTAACCTTTTACAAAAGTAATTGAACTTGCAACTATTTTTGAGACAAAATTCATATACACTTTATGCTACATTTTTAGATTGGTTAGACGGCTCCCTCTTTGAGTAGCTGAAAAAAAGTTTTTTTTCAGAAATGAGTAAGAACTTGAAAAGAAGTGAGTTACAAAGATGGAGTAATTCAAGTAATTCTATATCAATTGATTCGAAAATTCGAATTGAGGTTTGTAGAATGCTAGACATTATTTTATGTGAAAAAATAGTAAGAAAAATTATATTTGAACATCTGATTTATTCAGGAGATTTCAAAAAGAGAAAAGTTCATTGATAATATTGGTTCGAATATTCAAAATAGGAGAGAAGGATGGGGAATTTCCATATTATGCCGAAATCTTGCAACAGGACTTACGGTTTTCTTCCAGTCGTTGCTGGTTAGAATTTTGTAAGACGAGTTTGAAATTTGCCAGTTCAGGATTTTCATGGACTTCATTGGGAGTGTAAATCCTATGTTTGTAACAAGGTCGGTTGAAATTGTAATCTTCAATAAAGAATTTTAATTCTTGATAGATTGTCGTAGAGAGAATTTCCTTGGAACGAAAATAATAGGATTTCATAATCTTGTAAGGATCTTCCACAATGGAATTGGAAAAAGTCACATCTATTCTCAAAGTCATTATTTCGAATATTCGAATTCAAAATCAACGTGTTTCGAGCCCAGTAAGGGTTTGAAGATTAGTGTAATATGTTGGAAAACAATTCAAAGCAGTTCGAGAATGTGACGAGAGGGACCACAATAAAAGAAGCACTTACAGTAATGTAGGTGCTTTTTTGTTTTTATATACTGTTTTTCAATAGTTTACTATACTGTTGAATTTTTAAATACTCTAAATTTTATCAATTTTAAAATTAATTTGAATGTCTAAAAGGCATTCAATTAGGTGTATCATTTTTCTATTTTGGTGTACCATATTCTAAACTATAAATCAATGAATAACAATAAATTATCAATACTTTTTCTATTACAAAAAGTAAAAGTTAATCAACAGGGAAAGTGTCCTATAAGATGTAGGATTACATTTCAACAAGATAGAAAAGAGTTTTCTTTAGGGTTATTCATAAATCCTAATAATTGGAATAGTAAACAGCAGAAGGCTAAACCACCCAATGAAGAAAACAGTTTTATTAATACACAATTAGGTCTGATTAAGAATGAAATTAATCAGGCTTTTTTATTTCTACAGGTTAATGAAGAGACTTTTGATGTAGAAGATATTTTTCTACAATATAAGGGGGGAATTCCCAAAAAAAACAAAACAGTACTTCATGTTTTTAACGAACATAATGATAAGTTAGAAAAGCTGGTTGGTAAAGACTATACAATTGGTACTCTTTGGAAGTTTAAACAGGCAAAACAATTACTGAAAGACTATTTAAAGCACCAGTACAATAAGAATGATTATCAGTTCAAAGATATGAATTTGAAGTTTGTTCAAGATTATGAGTTTTATCTAAAATATGAAAAGAACTTAGCTCTTGCAACTGTTAATAAAACAATACAAAGATTCAGAAGAATGATTAGAATAGCAATTTCAGAAGGAATAATTGATAAAGACCCCTTTATTCTCTGCAGAGTTAAATTAATAAAGAAAGAGGTTGTTTATCTTACTACAGAGGAACTTGAATCACTTGAAAAGCATCAATTTTCACAATTCAGATTACAGCAAGTAGCTGATATGTTTATTTTCTGTTGCTATACAGGTTTGGCATATAATGAAATGTCAAACCTGGAAGCAAAACATATTGTTAAGGGATTTGATGGAAATTATTGGATTAAGATGATAAGAGAGAAAACTCAAAAGGAAATCTCTATACCTCTTCTGTCTAAAAGTGCTAACATAATAGAGAAATATCAGAAAATAGGAAATATCAATAGAATATTACCTAAAATAAGTAATCAGAAATTCAACTCTTATTTAAAAGAAATTGCAGAGATAATAGGTATTCAGAAGAATCTTACCCATCACATAGTAAGGAAAACTTTTGCTACAACTGTTTTATTGTATAATGATGTGCCTATAGAAATTGTTAGTGAACTTTTAGGGCATTCTAAAATTACCATTACTCAGGAACATTATGCTAAAGTAGTAAATAAGAAAGTGAGTGAACAGATGATTAAATTAAGTAAGAAGTTGGAAAGGTAGTTTTTAAGCTACCTTTTTCCATTCTTCAAATTTTAATGTAGGTGGAATACCTATTGCATTTAATAATACATCGTGTAATACATCTTTAACAAAATTTTTATGTTCATCCGTTGTAATAATTGCATCATGTAATGTAAATAATGGTGCATTTGGTCTTGTTTCTGAAATGATTTTACAAGCTTGATGTAAAACTAAATCAGCTTCAAGATTCTGTAATACACAAGCTAACGTTCTGTGTTCACTCTGTTTTATTGACCTATAAATCTCATAAACATTGGGGAAGTTTTCTTTAAAAATCTGCATAGGCTGATTATAAGCTATGGATTGATTAGGACTAAATATTGAACTGAAAATTATTTCCTTTGCTTGTTTTCTTATTGGATTCTCTTGATTAATTAAGCCTTTAGAAGTTAGCAGTTCACCAAACTTCTCATATAGCTGACCAGATTTTACAATTTCAATAAAGCTAACAACATCATCAAGTTTAGCAAATTCTTTAATCTTCTTTTCCAAAAAGTAAGGAACAAAGTTCTCATGCTCCATATTTATTTTATAGGATTTATTGTACAATCTGATTCTTTCTAAAAGTTTATTGCTTTTATATTTATTCTGATTGAAAAACACAGTAGATAAATAGGGTTGAGAATTGGTTACATCAATAGCCACTAAAGGTTTTCCATCATATTTGACAAACTGTCTTAAATCACCTTTGAGTTGAGTTAAAACAGTATGAAGCCTGCCTGCTGTAGAGTCAATAGTATGAATAAATTCTTGCCTTTGTAGTTTTAACAAAACAATGTATCTGCTATTAAATCTTGACATTGCTTTATACTTATCAAGGAAATGTTTTTCATCTTGACTTCTCAAATCCTCTAAATATAATTTAGCACCTTTAAAATCTATTGTCAATTTATGATTATACCATTTAAGAAGATAACCTAAGTTGCTTTCAGGTTCAAAATTTATTGAATCTTCACAAGTTTCTTTTGGTTTAATTCTAATAAATTCTGATATGGATTTTATTAAAGTTGATTTAGTAATAAAAGTAAGCTTAACTTCTGTTTGGTATTTTGATGTAAAACAGAATCCTCTTGATTGCTTACCCACTACATACTGTCTCTTTTCTTCAAGAACTTTATTCTCCACTAAGTAATTTAGATAGTCCCTATATTTTCTTACTCTTCTTTGAATCAGAGGACTGTAAAAAGGAATAAAATCGTATTCTACATCTTTATTTTTTGACTGAATGTCAGTAACAAGATGCACTAAATAAAGAAAATAGTCTTTGTGATACTTAAAATTAGGGGGATTCTGTTTAACTAATCCAGTAATATCAAAATTATTGGGAATATAAACAGGAAAAGTTTCACGAAACTGTTTACATGCTTCTACCTGAAATACCTCATCAGGATTTTTTCTGGGTTCACTTCCAAGATGGTTCTTGGTGGTATTTAGTGTTGTATTATTTAACAACATAACCCCTTTCAGAAGAAAGGGCTAATTCCTGAGAATTAGGCTGGATTAGATTTTTAGAGTAGAACCACCAACACTCCTAAAATGAATCCTTGCTTCATGTTTTATTCAAAGAATTTCAACATTTAAATATACAAAAATTATATGAATATACAAAAAATATAAAGCCTCTAAAATATCATAAATTGATGATTATCAATTTGGTATTGGTGATTGAGGTATTAAATTAAAATCAAGATAAATGATAAAATACTACAGTGATAGATATGTATTAGAACTACATAATAATTAAATTTTTAAGATTAACCATTAAACAAAAAATATTATGCAATTAAGACAAAGCGAAAGAAAGAGAGCCAAAATCAAAATGGCTCTACAAGGTGCATCAGGAACAGGGAAAACCTATTCCTCATTACTTATAGCACAAGGACTGACTAATGGCGATTTATCAAAGGTAGCTGTAATTGATACAGAAAATGGAAGTGCTGATTTATATGCTCATTTAGGTAATTACAATGTCTTGACAATGACACCACCGTTCACACCTGAGAATTACATTAAGGCTATTGAAGTTTGTGAAAAAGCTGGAATGGAAGTCATTGTTATAGATTCCATTTCTCATGAATGGGATGAATTGTTGGATTTTCATTCCAAATTAGCGGGAAACAGCTTTACTAACTGGGCAAAGGTTACTCCAAGACAGAAAGCATTTGTAGATAAAATCCTTCAAACCAATGCTCATATCATTGCCACTATGAGAACTAAACAGGACTATGTATTGAACCAAAAAGATGGTAAATACACTCCTGAAAAAGTAGGTCTGAAATCAGTTCAAAGAGATGGATTAGACTACGAATTTACTTTGGTTTTTGATATTGACATTAAGCATTATGCTGTGTCAAGTAAAGACAGAACAGGCTTATTTATGGGAAAACCTGAATTTCAGATAAGTGAATTGACAGGGAAGCAGATTTTAGATTGGTGTAATAGTGGCGTACCTGGAAATCAAAATGTTCTTAATGAACAGCAGGTAATTCAACAAATCCAGTATTGTAATGATATAGCTGAATTACTGGCTTTATATAAGCAATATCCTGAATATCAAGAGAACCTAAAACCTCATTATGAAGAGAAAAAGAGTTTCCTAATACAACTATCCAATCCTAAAAATTATTCAACAAATGGACACACTAAGACACATTAAGCCTGCTACATTAGAGCAGGCTTTTGATTTAAGACCAGCAAAAAGTGCTAACATAATAGAGTTACCGAAAGAAAATATAATAAATAATAATATTAAAGATATTGGTAGGGTTGTGAATTTTTCTCAAAATTCAACTTATGAAAATAAACCTTTCATAGAAGCTAATACACAGGAAATTAATTTACAACATTTAAAAAATGAATGTATTATACCTGTATTCAGCAAGGATAACGAAAAGACTATTAGTCATCAGGAGTTTATAGAAATATCTCAAAATTGTATTTCCAATGTATTTCCTAACCATTCTATCAGTGAGCCTGAAATAAGGGTTTCTCATCAAATCAAAGGTAGGACTCCAGGTGCTATTTATAAGAATGTGAAGGATTTGTTAGACCATGAGAAAACTATTTATTATGAAAGGATGGCTTTTATTGTTAAAATACCTGCAATAACAGATATTATTAACGGTAATGAACTGTCATTAACAATTGGTGGAGTTAGAGCCTATAATCGGGAGAATCTGTACAATAAGAAAACTTTTGAGAAGTTTAAATTCTTTGTTGGTTTTCAGAATAAAGTATGCTGTAATCTCTGTGTATGGAGTGATGGATTTGTTGATGATTTGAAGGTTAGCTCTTATGAAGAACTACAATCTAACCTTTTCCAGGTACTTAACAATTATAATGCTGAGAAACATTTATCTGAAATGAAAGAGCTTGCAGATTACTCATTAACTGAACGTCAGTTTGCTCAATTATTAGGTAGAACAAGGTTATATCAGCATTTACCTAAAAAAGAGAAATTAAAGATACCATTACTCCAATTTACTGATGGTCATATCAACACCATTACAAAAGATTATTATGAAGATGAAAGTTTCTGTAGAAATAATGATGGAGATATAAATCTTTGGAGTCTCTACAATCTTTTTACGCAAGCCAATAAAAGCAGTTATATAGATACATTTTTAGATAGAAATTTGAATGCTTTTGATTTTACCAAAGGTATTCAACAAAGTCTCAATGGTAATTCTGATTATCATTGGTTTTTGAGTTAGTGGCAATCATCCCAGTTAATTCTGGGATGATACTAATTCTGATTTTGCCTAATTTTTTTTTCTAAGTAATAAACTGCTATCATACAAAACTGCCTATATTTATTATCCTTTTTTGTTAGCCACTTTTCTTTTTCTTGTTGAAAATATTTTAGCTTTAATTGCTTATTACCAATTTGTTTACTCTTTGCTTCAACCTCTTTTTGAACACTTAAATAAATCTCTTTTCGTCCATCTTTCAGTGTTTGCATATTCAGGTTTAAGACTTCATTTAATTGTCTATCAATTTCATCATTATCAGAGCTTATTTCTCCGTTTGCATTATATCTGATTTGTGTCTCACAATTTGGAGCATTTGTTAATAAATTTATTGTTAGTGATTGGTTACCTTTTTGGGTGTCACAAGTCTGTAGCTTTTTGGGTTTTCCTTCGCCACCAGCGCAAGCTCCAAATAAATTTGAATATGTTAGTTGTAAATCGGCATTATAATCTTGACATTTGTAATGCTCTACTTTCATATATGGGCTTGTATTCTCAGGTATTCTTTTCATACAGTAGCAACAGATATGCCCTTGCTCAGTAAGTAAATTTTTTCGTAGTTCTTCTTTAGCTTCCTGAGATAATCCATCATAAAAGGCAGGTTGATTTGCTCTGTGTTTAATCAAAGAATTTGGCTCTTGAATTTTAATTATCTGTTTCATTTATAGCTTCTTCCAAATAATCAATTTGCGTTTTAGCTCTTAAAATAGCGGGATCGTCTTCTCCAAGTAATTCTGACATTACTAAAAATTCTTCTTTGGCTTTATTTAGTTCTTCATCTTCAATCAAATTAAAAAGCTTACTTAACTGCTTTGTTACCTTCTTATTTCTTCTTTCAACTCCCATTAATTCATACAAAATAGTGCTTATATCCCTCCCATAGTATTTGGGTGTAATTTTAATTATTTCTCCATCTTCTAATATTTGGACATCTGACTTTTCAGGGATAGCATTACTCAATAGTTGAGGTGAATGAGTTGTAATCAAGAATTGACTTGATACCGCTTGATTAATTTCTGTAAATTTGATTATTTCCTCAATAAAATTTCTTTGCCAAGACGGATGTAAATAAGTGTCAGGTTCATCAAATAAGAACAATGTATTTTCGTCTGTCACAAGTTCTATTAAACCTTTAATTATAATAGACTGCTGCTCACCTTCACTCAAAACAGAGAATTTTTTTTTCTCACCTTTATTTATAAAATTAAATTTGGCATCAATCCATAAACCATCAATATAAAGGGTGTTAAGAATTTTAAATAAAGCTTTTTCTTCTACGAAATGTTCACGTATTTCAAATAGTTTTTCCTGACCAATAATTGTAATTATTAAAATCTCATCTTGCCAAGCCTCTATGATAACATTGCCAGGTCTGCCTGTTGAAGATATTTTTTCATCTATAATTAACGGTTTCCCAATACTACCAAGAAAATCTAAAAAATCTTTTACTTTTCCATCTGCACCCCACCAATTAATAGCTTTACCTTTTGCCCAAGTGGGCTTTTTTAATCTAAATGTAATACTTTCAATCTGATCTATTTTTGCCCTTTCAGCCAAGTAATCTGGAATATCTCCAAACTCATAAGATAGAAGACTAATTAAAATTATTTCGAATAAAGCAGGTTCAAAATAAAAAAATGGTCTCTGAATATTTATATTCCCATCTCTGTATTGTTTGGAAAGAACTTGGTCATGTGGTTCACAAATTTTTTTCATAATCTCAGAAAGCCCAGAATAGTAAATAATAATATTGCTTGGTAGTATTTTTTGAAAGCTATTGAATCGTTTTTCAATACTATCTTTATCTTCTAAGATTTTATCTTCTACAAAAACTTTAAAAGATAGATCAGTATTTTTTTTAAGTGCAGATATCTCAACTTTAATATAATCAGTTCTAAATTCACTTGTTGTTGCTGTTTGCTCTAAAATTTCTTCTAATCGCAATTCATAAATCAATCTAAAGCCAAACTTTGATTTCTGATTTAGAAAAACATTACTGAAAATTTGTGCTATTGACTCTAATATACTGGACTTTCCAGAACCATTTACACCTATAAGTACTGAAATGTCTTTTTTAAAATCAATAGTAAAATTTTTTAGTAATTTGTAATCATCTATGTATAGAGATGTTATTTTCATTTTTTAATTTTTAAAAATTGCCTCTTCAAACTCATTAATTGCATTTATTCGATTAATTTCTGCTGCTTGTTTCAAGCTTTCTGCTTTCAGTTTAATCTTGTTAATTTCTGAAACTATATCTTCTTGTATCTCTAAATTAGGGATAGGAAACACAAAATCCTGTAACTCTTGTGCATTTACATTTGCTTGTCCTAAAACTTGGCGACTAATGCTGTCTATTTGAGATCTTCCAATCAAAGAATTAAAAAGATAATTTATATAATGGACATTAACAATTTCTGTATTTAGTTTTAGCCTAATTAAATATGAAGCAAAAGTATATTCATCATCCAAATCAAATATAGCAGTTTTCCCAACGAGTTCCTTACTATTGGTTCTATTAAAAAGTAAATCTCCTTTATTTAATAATACCTTACTTTTTTGCTCATCATTAAGTTTGATATACTTTAAATCATTTAAATCAAGTTTTGAGTTATAAATATTATTCATCCTTAGCATTGGGATTCCTATAGGTATTTCTGTAGCTTTTACTGATAAACCGTATTGATATGATAAAAGAAAGCTTTTAACTTTTTTGACCGGATATTTCCCTTCTGTGATGCCTTTTATTGAATCTAAATTAAATAAATAGTCTATAGCCCAACGATCTATATTGCTAAATTTTGCAAATGTTAATGCCTTTTTTTCTTTGTTTTCGCCGAATTTTATATCTAATACACTAAGTAAAAAGTCATTTATTTCTTGCTCTTTATTTCTTGCTTCATTTTCCTGTATTATAGCTTTATCTATCTTATTATAGTATGATGCTAATAAAGCATGTTGTACGTTTAATGGTGGTAGAGCTATATCTAAACTTTTTAATATATCAAACGTCAAATTTTGACGGACAGAACCTGTTGTGCTTTCTTTGATTATTTTGTTAAATCGTTGTGTCTTAAATAATTTATATAAAAAGTCAGGTAATAGTGATTCTTTACAACTGAATACTACATAAGCAGGGCTGATAAATTTGTTCGAATGCTCCTTTGTTCTCATTCCAATACTACCCACATTAATACGATATGGGTTGTATGCTAACCAATCTATCTCCATCTTCTTATATGGCTGATTGATCTTCTTTCCTTTTTCCTGATAAGCATCAAAAATCCCAATTTTATTACTCACTCCAAGTATTCCAAAATCATCTTCTGGAAAAGCAGAAAGCTTTACTCTATGACTTTCCTCTCGAATTTGAGTGCCAAGTTTAACTATAGGATAATCAGATTTGATTTTTTCGGAAGAATATCTTTTTACATCCCACATTGTTATATCATGGAATTTAACATATTTTATAGAGCTGGTGTTTTCTCTATCAATTGTCATTTGCATTTTCTATGTAAAATACTTCTGGTTGTTGTGTACCAATTGTTCTTTGAAACTTATTATTGAAAATACTATACTTTATGTTAATATAGTTTTCCTTCCAGAGTTTATTTTTAATACGATATTTTTTATACTCTTTAGCTATAGGTTCTAATTCATTTTCAATCGCCGCTCCTGTAGTGCTTATACCTGCTTTCTCAACTTCAATGATTGGTATTTCATAATTAAAATTATTTTTAACTTGAAATTTAATATCATCTTCGATTGATTGATTGATTTGTTTAAGCTTTTCCCTTAATACTTTTTTTTCTTCTTTATCCAGACCTTTTTCTTTTAATTTTTTTTCTATCCGTTTTACTTCGTTTTTATATTTCTCGTTTATGCTTTTAGATGCTTCTTCTTTTATTGAATTATATAAACGTTCTTCATCATTTGTAAATTTTTTAAAAAATAGTAAACTTGGTTTTACAGTTGCGCCAGATGCAATAAAAACATCTTGTGGAATAGATGTAATATTGATAATTTTAGCTTTGCTTTCAACATAGTCTCTGACCTTTTGAAGTTTTGCATTATTTAAAACACCTTCTGGTAAAACTATAGCCATTCGACCTCCAGGCTTTAGTAAATTTAAGCAACGTTCAATAAATAAAACTTCAGTTAAACTACTAACTTCTCCTGTTTTGAATAAACTTAAAACTGATTTTCCCTTTGGTTGATTTTCTCCGTTATTATATTCAGCCCACTCTCTTAATGGCTCTATTACCCTTTTTTCATAATCACTTCCATATTTTGCAGTATAAACTTCAATTTTTTCATTTGTAGGTATGTCAGACGGTATAATTCTTAATGTTTTTTCTACCCTTGCGCCAAATGGAGGATTGGTTAAAATGATGTCAAATCTTTCATCATAAACACCATTAACGTTTATCAAGCCATCATGATGATGTACACCTCCATGACCATCACCGTGCATAATCATGTTCATTTTCGCAGTTCTTGCCATTCTTGGATTAGCATCAGTTCCGAAGATACAATCGAAAGATAACTTACGAATTCTACTGTTAGGATTATATATATCTAATTCAGCATTAAGAAAGTTAAAGTATTCGTTTACAGTATGATCTATTTTTTCTTGTTCTTTCTCACTTAGGTTTATAAAATTGCTTCCATAATATTTATCTTTTATTTCTTCTTTTACATGCTGAATATCTTCTTCTATTTTTGTTCTGACATATTCAAATGTTTTTATTAGAAATCCTCCACTTCCACAGCAAGGATCACAAACGGTTTCATTTTCTTGTGGGTCAAGGATTTCAACCATATAATCAACAATTGTTCTTGGTGTAAAAAACTGCCCTAACTCGCCTCTAAAGGTTCTACCAAGAAATTGTTCAAAAGCAATTCCTTTTATATCATCAGATGTTGTAGAAAGATTATAAACTTCTAATTCTTTTATAATAGCTTCAAAACTATTCTCTCTAATCCTAATTGTTTCATTAGATTCAAATAAATCATCATTTTTGTGCTTACTTTTTACTTTGTCAAATAGTTTTTTATAAAATGGTAAGTCTTCATCATTTTTTATTTTATCCCAATTACTTTTTTCTGAACGATATTCTTCTAAAGAATATATTAATCCTTTTTCATTTTCCCTTTCATATAGAGTTTTTATAAATAATACTTTACTTATTTCATCAAATGCAGCTTCTGGAGATAATTTGTCATTATTTCTAATAATGTTATGACATCTAAAAAGCAAGCGGCTAAAGTCATCACGAGCAAACTCAATTGTTTGACCTAATAAAGCGTTTATTTCTTTCTCATCATTGATTGCATCTGCTTTTGGAATATTTAGAATTTCTTCAAGATCAAAAGAGGATCTTTTTTTGTCAACTTTGTATATTTTAGAGAATACTTTTGCATGTTTCTGGTTTGCGGTAACAAGAAATTTTGCTCCTACCATTGAGGCAAATTCAGCTCCTTTATAATAATCTTCTTTTCTTATTGTAACTTGTTGAGCTTTGCATTCAACTACTATTAAAGGTTCGGAACCATGGTCTTTCTCCTTTTTTGATGTCCATATGACGATATCAGCATACGTTTTTATATTTTTATCTGAACTAATAGCAATAACTTCTTGCTCCATTTGATCAATTGAAAAACCGTAGTGCTTTATTAACCTATTCACATATTCTGTTCTTACTTTATCTTCAGGTGAAAAGCTTGCATTTCTTTCTTTTGAAATTAATTTTATGGTTTTTTTTTCTGTTTTAATCTGCATTCTATCTAATGATTTTAGTGGAGTTAATTAACTCTAACACATCAATTTCTAACAACTTAGCTATTTCTATTAAGTTTTCCATAGACGGCTGGTTTTCATTAGTACACCACCTTGAAATAGTAGTTTCATTTTTATTTAGTTGTTGTGAAAGCCACTTATTTGTTTTTCCTTTTTCTGCTAATACAACTTTTAATCTATTAATTGCCTTTTTTTTCATATCAATTAGCATTTAATGCAAATATACTTACATTCAATCAATATTTAATTAAATTTTTTTTGAAAAAAAATTATGCATAAAGCCCCATGTTCTGAAGGCCCTCACCACTTTCAGAACAAAAATATCCCCCATACCACTTATAAGAATCAAAAGTTTTACAGAACAATTATAAATTCAAGTTGAAAGCTGAGTTTTCGTGTGCTGTACAATATAACTTCTTATAGTGTTATTTCTAACTCAAAAATCAAAAAAATGGTAAGAATTATCAATTACAAAAGAAGAGTAGCAGGGCTCCCTCCCAAGACATGATGTTGAGAAAAAATAGGGAAAATTCTTTTATTAATTAGGTTTTGAAAATGTAATTAATTCACAATCAGCATGTACGAGTATTCGTGCAAAGTAGTGAGAATACAAAAAAGAAATTTTTGGATTGTATAAAGAGCAAAATTTTGGTATTTTTGTTCAATTCAAAAGAGAAAAAAGCTCTTTGGCTTTAATGTAAAATGGAGATCAGGAAATAGAATAGAAGGAATACTTACTGAACCGTATTTTTCCGCCAATTCTTACGCCGCTTTACAGCAGGAATTCCGATTGTTTTCCAATCGTTCCTTGTTGATACGGTTTAGTATAGGTTTGACATCAGCGAGTTCTGGGTTATTATGAATTTCGTCAGGTGTATAAAACTGATGTTGGTAATGAGGACGAATACAATCATAATCCTTTACAAAATATTCCATAACCTTATGAATATCTTTGGAGTGAATTTCTCCATAACTTCTAAAGAACTTTTTTAAGATTTTAAAATGTCCTTCTATCATCGAGTTTGAAAATTGCACATCTTTCAAAGCAACTTTCTTGTGAATTTTCACTTGGCAATGCCGGATGAAATTTCGGATTCGAAAATTGTTATTTTCAGAACCACCATCGACAATGAGATCTAAATCAGTAGGAGAAAGAATTTGACCAAATTGTAAAAGAATTGCTTCTTTCAAACTAACGAGTCTTGTTTTAGCTGTTTTATCACGAGAAACAGAATATGCAATAATTTTTCGGGAAAAATTATCCAAAACGGTGTGAATATAGAATTTTACATTGTCCGAAGTAACAAATTCAGTAACATCAGCATGCCAGATTTCATTGGGACGAGATGCTCTTACGGAGATTTTCTTTCTAAGTTTTCTACTGGATTTTCGTTTTTCGGTAACGCCCAAGCGAAGACAATACCGATACCAAGAAGTTCGGGACATTGAAATATGACCTTTCTTGATGGCATATCCCCAAATCGAGGCAATACTCCACGTAGAAAATCGTTTTCGGGACATCAAACTTTTCAAAACATTAATTTCACGCTGTGAGATTTGGTTGGGAAAACGCTTGGTGCAATATCCGGTTAATGAAACCGGACATTTAAAACTCCGTTTACTGTTCCAAATCTTAAATTGATGTGGAGTGATTTGCAGAAATTTACAGACCAAGTTTCGATCAAACTCAACAGGAAGGTTAGACACCATATCAATGACCGATTCTCTATTCTGAAGAATAATTTTATCGAAATTTTTCTTTCCAATAAATTCGAGAATGGCTAAATACAAACGGCAAAAGGTATGAAAAGCGGTGGTCATTTTCTTCACTCTTTCATCAAGAATCACTTTTATTTTCTCCAAATCGTTTTCAATTTGAGAAGCAAATTCATTTCCTACGAATTTTTCGGGATTGAGTTCCTTCCAATTCTGAGAAGTAGAACGAGGAATTGAAGATGTGAAAGAATCAGGTAAAATCAGCTGGTGAATACCTAAAGCGTAGGAAGTTTTGATAGTTGAATGATATCTGTTGTATTTTTTCATCAACACAAAAATACTGAAAGAAAAATCCATTTTAATGTCAAAAGAAAATAAAAAATACGTCTGACGAAAATTCGTCATCAATCAAAAGAAAGAAAATGTTTCGAGCCCTGTAAGGGTTTGTAAATTAGTGTAATGTATTGATATATAATTCAAAGCGGTTCGAGAATGTGACGAGAGGGACCACGGAAGCAAATTCAGAACCTACAAACTTTTTCGCACCAATATCTTTCCAATAAAATGAAGTAGAACCGGGAATTTCTTTTACAAACTTTTCAGGAAGGATTTCATTTTGGATTCCAAGAGCATAGCAGACTTTAATATCAGAATGATACTTTTTATATTTTTGCATGGATTCATTTGTGCTTTACAACAAAATTAAATCAAAATCCAAGAATTAAAAAACTAAAAAATAGTTTCGAATATTCGAATTCAAAATCAACTTGTTTCGAGCCAGTAAGAGTTTGAAGATTAGTGTAATATGTTGGGAAACAATTCAAAGCAGTTCGAGAATGTGACGAGAGGGACCACAAACAAAAAAGTCGCCATTTTGGCGACTTTTTTGTTTGTGGTTATTTATCAAATAACTTAAAATCTTCCACATTAGCTCATTGCTGTAATAATAAATCAACTATTGGTTTTGTGCATATTATTTTAATAGAAATTCTCCTCATAAACAGTTTCTAGATGTGATTTTTTTACCAAGCTCTAAAATATAAAATAAGTCCTGTTTAAAATACTTTACAGGGGTTAGTGAAAATACGGATATAAAATTTAGGGATTTTACGGATGTTCGTATTAAAATATTAGGTAACTTTATATGACTAAAACTAACCCATGAATCTCCGAAAAATAATAGAATTACTATGTAAACTAGTAGATCCTAACAGTTCTATTATTGATACTGTTAACATATCTACGGTAAATGATGGGGACGAATTTTTAAACACTAAGTCCCCGATTATCCTGTCTATTGTTAATATAGAAGAAGATAAAACGCTTAAAAATCAAACGGTATATCTTAACAATACGAATGACAAGGAAAAAATTTCAAAATACAAAAACCCCGCTCAATATTTGATATTGTCTCTTTTATTTGCTTCATACAATAAGGATATGACTAAATATCTGGATGGAATAGATAAACTTAAAAACATTATAGTTTATTTTCAGCAGAATAATTCTTTTTACTACAAAGATGATGATACGGAACTTATTTCTTATGAAAATTATCAATTAAAGAATAATCTGGAAAAAGAACATTACTATAAGATTACAATGGAAACCGTAAGTCTTACTTCAGAGCAGCTGAACCAAATGTGGTCTTATTTGGGATCAAAATACATGCCCTCCATGCTTTATAAAATGAGGTTATGTATGATTCAGGAGTCTCCTATAATTGAGGATAAAGTCATTAAAAAAGTGAAGATCAACTTATGGGAGAATGATAAAAACAGTCTGATCGGAGATATAGAATCAGGCGAATTTCAAGGAGAAACATAAATAAAAACTAAAAACAATTATCAGCCATGAATGTAAGTTCTATCAAAACCCCGGGAGTCTACATCAATGAAATTGATGCGTTCCCGCCTTCAGTTGCTCAGGTAGAGACAGCAATTCCTGCTTTTATCGGATACACGGAAAAAGGACCTACTGTTCCTACAAGAATTAAATCTTTTATGGAATTTGAACAGACTTTTGGAGGGGCGCCCGCACCAAAAAATGTAACTGTAGAGCTAGACGAAAATAATACCCCGAAAGACACATGCAGTGTAGAAGAAAGTCAGTATAAATTATACAATAGCATGAAGTTGTTCTATGCAAATGGTGGAGGTGTATGTTATATAGTTTCTATTGGAGGGTATAAATCTGCCATTACGAGTGAAGCAGCCTTCATTAATGGATTAGATTTGTTAAGAAAATTTGATGAGCCCACTCTTTTATTATTTCCTGATGCCATTAATCTGGATGTTGCAAAATTAGGGCTGTTACATCAGCAGGCTCTATTGCAATGTGCAGATCTTATGGATCGTTTTACGGTGATGGATGTAAAGTCTGAAAACGGATTAGAAACTGACAGCTCAAATTTCAGAGATAAGGTAGGGAATCAGAATCTTAAATATGGCTCTGCTTATTATCCTTATTTGCAATGCGCATTTCCTTATGATTTCCGTTTTAGTGATATCAATGGAAATACAGCGGGTAAAGTAAATTTTAAAGGAATTTTTTCAACCAATACAGATTTGAAAAAATCTATCGAGGATTATGAAAAGCTAATTAATGATTACAATACGATTAATACGGCTTGGAATCCTAGTCCGGCTCCCGCCGATGCTACAAATCCGAAAAAGTTGCATCAAGCTATTACTGATGGTGCAAAACTGAAAACAGCTGTAGACAAATGCTGGAAATTATTGGAAATAGTGGGCAAACCCGATATTCCTGATATCACTAGCACAAAATTCGCAACATTTTTACAGGATTTAATCAGTAATTTCCTAAAAACACACGCACAGGATTTAGTAGACTTTAAAAAATCTTATGAAAAGTTGAAAAAAACTGATGGGGTTACTGATGTTGATGATCTTTCTGCTTTGGATAATGATACCAAGTTCAAAAGTGTGTGGGGAAATATTTCAACCTATACCGAAAGTACTCCAAACCCTTTTGACACAAAGATAAAAGTAAGTATACCTGCTGATGCTGGTCCGCCTGCTGTTCCTGCACATGATGAACCTGATTTTGTGAATATACAAGCCATTATACAAAAATTACATATCGGTATAATTAATACAATGGATGGTATGATGAAAAAAATGTATGATTTCATGTTGTTTGAAGAAAACAATCTTGTTGTTCAGATTCCGTTCTATTCAGCGATTATTACAAAACTTTCATCGTGTATGAATACAATTCCTCCTTCAGGAGCAATCGTAGGAATTTATGCTAAAACTGATGCTACAAGAGGAGTTTGGAAATCTCCTGCTAACATTAGTGTCAACGGAATTATAGGAGTTACGGCAGATATTAATGATTCTGATCAGGAAAGTATGAATATCCATGAGACAGGCAAATCCATCAACCCAATCCGTAGCTTCTCAGGAAAAGGATTCTTGGTTTGGGGCGGAAGAACTCTTGCCGGAAACAGTAATGACTGGAGGTATATCAACGTAAGAAGATTAGCCAATATGATTGAGGAATCTGTGAAAAAAGCGTGTATGCAATACGTATTCGAGCCTAATGTTTCTCAAACCTGGGTAAGTGTAAAAGGAATGATTGATAATTACCTTACCACTTTATGGAATGACGGAGCATTGGCTGGAAGTAAAGCTGAGCATGCATTTTTCGTTTCTGTTGGTTTGAATGAGACAATGTCTGCACAAGACATTTTAGAAGGAAGAATGATCGTAAAAATAGGTTATGCACCGTCAAGACCTGCAGAATTCATCATTCTTGAATTTAAACAAATGCAACAAAGATCATAAACTAATAACCTTTAAAAACTATAGCTATGCCAAATATGGATTTTCCACTGCCAAAGTTTCATTTCAGTGTAGATTGGGGCGGAAGTAAAATAGCCTTTACAGAAGTTTCAGGACTTAATAAAGAAATGGATGTAATCGAACATAGAGTAGGATCCAGTCCGGAATTTTTTAAAAAGAAAATGCCGGGATTACAGAAAGTAAGCAATATCACTCTCAAAAGAGGGGTTTTCATCGGAGATAATGAATTTTTTGATTGGTACAACACTGTGGCTCTCAATACCGTGGAAAAAAGAACCCTTATTATTTCATTATTAGACGAAAATCATGAGCCAAAAGTAGTTTGGACGGTTAAAGACTGTTTCATTGTCTCCCTAAAATGTACAGACATGAAAGCAGATGCTAACGAAGCAGCTATTGATACCGTAGAAGTTGCCAATCATGGTTTTACTATAGAATATAAATAATAAGCGTCATGTCTGATAGCAATCCAATAGTAGGGTTTTATTTTTCAGTTATTTTCGAGCTGATCCCACAATTCTCTGTAGATACTAAGTTCCAGAGCGTAACAGGGCTGAAAGTAACCATGGAAACAGAATCTTATACGGAGGGCGGACAAAACAGATTCAAACATAGCCTTCCCGTAAGATCAGGATATCAGGATCTGGTACTGAAAAGAGGTCTTACCTCAGATATGTCGGGTATATCTATGTGGTGTACACAGGCATTGGAAGATTTTATATTCTCTCCTGCAAATCTCATTATTACTCTTCTCAACGAAAATGGAAACCCCGTAAAAGTATGGTATGTTTCTCATGCAATCCCGTTGAGTTATGAATTGGGAGATTTCAACGCGGAAGAAAACAAAATCGTGATTGAAACTATTACCTTGAGATACAATTTTTTCAAAGAAATACCGGTTCCCGGATTTTAGATAAAATTACTCTTATTATAAGTGATAACTGATGTATGATAATTGATGTGTGAGTGTTCTTCTAATATTTCACATCGAATATTTGGCATGTAGTTTCTAACATCTACTTAATATGGCCATTGAGATCAAAGAGCTGAAAATAAAAATAAATGTCAGCGAGCCTCAAAATAGCGGATTTCCTGATCATCTTAAAATGAATACTTCAAAATTTCAGGAGATGAAAACAGAAATCGTTAACGAATGTATACGAAAAGTACTGGAAAAAATTAAAGAAAAATCAGAAAGATGATATCAGGACTTTTAGGCATTATTGATAAAATGCGTATCGAGGTTTTTCCTACCAGAGAATACATAGAACCTCCCAAGAAAACCATCTTTGTTCAGCTTAATCCTGAAAAATATACTCTGCATCACTCGGTAAACTTTTGTGAAGGACAGGCTATTGGAACGTCGGGAACAGATTTAACTTTCAACAAGATAGAAGGAGAAGAGGTGAGTTTTGATTTTGTCTTTGATAGTTCTGGAGTAGTACCTCCTGGGAAAATAAAAGACGGAAATGGTGAAGAATCTCTTCTTGATGCAGTGGGTGATATTGCTAATGCCATAAAACCCGCAATGGTAAATCCTTTTGTAGAAGTGGAAACCGTAGAAAAGGATGTGGAGGAGTTCAAAAAACTATTGATGGGATATGATGGGGAAACTCATGAAACCTCTTATCTCCGAATTTTATGGGGAGGCTACAGCCTCGATTGTAGGCTCAAAACCATGGAAATAGAATATACTCTGTTTCGAAAAGACGGAAGACCCATTCGTGCAAAAGTGAAATGTACATTCAAAGGAACGGTAGACTATAAAGTAATGATCGCCAAAGAGAATAAAAGTTCTCCCGATCTTACCCATGAAAGAATGGCTAAAATGAATGACAAGCTGACGGTACTTTCAGAGGACATTTATCAAAATGAAAATTATTATATAGATGTTGCTAAAAACAATAGGCTGCTCACATTCAGAAAGTTGGATGTAGGACAAAAAATACAATTTCCACCCATTAAATAGACAACAGAAATGCCAGACATGAAACCTTTTTATCCGGATGAAACCTTGCTTAAGTTAGAATTCCTGATCAATAATGAAAATCAGGGGCTGGATAATCTTTTGTCTGAGGGGAAAGTTCATTTTGAAGTCAATAAAATTCCGTTTGCCAAATTTACATTTATCTGTTCCGATGAAGACTTTAAAGAAGGAAACAATTCTCCTTTACAATCTTTAAACAGACCGCAAGGTGCTTCTCCATTACCTATTGAGGTGAAAATATCCTATAAAAAAGAGATGAAAACCATTTTTAAAGGAGTCATCAAATCTTTGGATTTACATCATGAAAATTGCAATGTAGTTGCTAAAATAGAATGTAAAGATATTGCGCTAAACCTTTTACAGTCTTCTACTGATGAACAGAATGATAGTGAAACTTTTGAGGATAAATTAACCAGTTTTATCAGTAATCTCACATTGAGCAGCGATCTTAGTGGTCAAAGTTGGGGACAGGAACATGTTACTCACAACCGTTCTACCGTTCCTTGGGATTATATTGTCGGATTTTTAGATTCTATAGGGTTACCTGTGGTTTTAAGAAATGCAGAATTTACCTGTGTAGATATTATTAATGGAGAAAAAGAGGTCAAGTATAATGCGGAAAACGGGATTAATGTTTTTGCTTTTAACGGAAGGATAGATCCTGATGTGATAAAATCTTCAGTAACCATTCAGCATTGGGATATTGAAAGCCAATCGGTAAGCGAAATCACTTCCGAAAATGAAGCAGAAGAAAATCCACATACGCTAAGGATAAGTGAAACCAATTTACAACCAGAAACTCTGCAAAAAGTAGCAGATGCCATTATTGCTAAAAGTAGGATTGCTTCTATCAGCGGAAAAGTAGCCACTTTTGGAAATCTGGAAGCCAAAATCGGGGAATATATAACTTTCAATAAAGTAAATTCCGAAATTGACGGTAAAGAGCTTCTTATCACCACAGAAGAACACATTATAGAAAACGGATGCTGGAAAACAGAATTTACGTATGGGCTGGAGAATGAGAGGTCTTTCACACAGAATACAACGTCAGGGATTAACAATGCCAATGCCGAATTGGGACATTCAAATTCTGTAAATGGATTACAGATAGGTATTGTTACACAAATTGTGGAAGATCCTAATAATCAGTTTAGGATTAAGGTAAGAATTCCTGTTTTATCCGAAAACGGTGAAGGAGTTTGGGCAAGATTAGCGACTTTAAACGCAGCCAATGAAATGGGAAGTTATTTCATTCCCAATATCAATGATGAGGTGATTGTAGGATGTATTGGGAATAACCCGGATACACCCGTTATTTTGGGAAGTTTGTACAGTAGCAACAGAGCAATGCCTTTTCCCATCGCAGAAGAAAACTACAAAAGAGGATTTGTTACCAAAGAAGGTACAAAAATCATCATGGATGACGAAAAGAAAAGCATTGAGATAAGCACGGCAAAAGGGAATAAAATTACCATCAGCGATGACTTGAAAGGCATTACTATGCAGGATGAAAACAATAATAAAATTGTAATGGATGATCAGGGAATTACTATTGAAAGCTATAAAGATCTCAACCTGAAAGCAACAGGAAACGTCAAAATTGAAGGTGTACAAATCGCAGGAAATGCATCAGGAAATATGGATTTGAAAGGTGCAATGATCAATTTAAATTAATAAATGAAAAATGATAATTGACGAGTAATAATTTTGTTAAAAACTAATAATTATGGGAATAGCAGCTCGTGCAACAGATATGCACACATGTCCTATGGTAAACGGAACTGTGCCTCATGTAGGAGGTCCGATTATACCGGGATCAAATTCCACTGTAATGATCGGAGGAATGCCTGCGGCGGTTGTAGGTGACAGCTGTATTTGTACAGGATCTCCAGATTCTGTGGTAATGGGTTCTTCCACGGTAATGATTGGCGGGAAACAGGCAGTCCGAATGGGAGATAGTACAGCACATGGAGGTGTTATCGTAGCAGGATGTTCTACAGTAAATATTGGTGGCTGAATCTCAGCGTTTCAATATTTCTGACAATCATTTAATGAAATATTTTAAATGATTAAAGCTAAAAGTCTAAAATCTAACTTCTAAAATCTACTCATATCCATGAAAATAAAAACTTTTCTTGGAACCGGATGGGCATTTCCACCTACGTTCAACAAACTGGAGGCAACTGTAGAAACTGTTTCGGATGAAGAAGATGTGTTTCAGAGTCTTCATATATTGCTTACAACACAGTTGAAAGAGAGAATCATGCGGTCTGATTTTGGGTGCGATCTGACTTCCATGCTGTACGAGAGCATTACCATCACACTCCTTACCAAAATTAAAGGGATCATTACAGACGCAATTCTAAAATATGAGCCCAGAATAGATTTAATAGACGTACAGTTTTTTACTGAAGATACGAATAACGGAGTGATTAATATAGAAGTGACCTATAGAATAAGGGCGACAAACTCAAGGAAAAACTATGTATTCCCTTATTATATAAAAGAAGGAACATTTGTAAAACCATAAACATTCAAAATGAAAAACTGTTCATCTTCAATGTCAATTCATCAGGGTAGCGGTACTACACAGAATGAAAGACTGAATCCAGCCTTATTGCCAGATTTTTTTCTTTTAGACGAGAGAAAAGAAGAAGATTTCATTTTGTTTGTTCAGAAACTTTCTAAGTATGTTGATTTTTATGGGGAATATAACATAAAAGAAGGTGATTGGTCAGACTTTTTTGAAAGCGAATCCACTTCCATTATCATCAGTATTGCTCTTTGGAATGTTGATACTTTACAGAGCAATTATGAATCTGTAAAAAAAGAAGTTCAGCTCAATGCAAATCCTGTAGACCAGAAAGAAATCTTAACCAGATATTTTTCAGCGATAGCCAACAGTTTTAAAGATTTAGCAGATAAAGTTGATTCATTAGATGATAGCATTATAGCAAAAGAAAGTCTTAACGGAAGTATTCAGATTATTCAGAATCAATTAAAATCTATTATAGATACGGAGATTATTCCTTCATCAGACATGGTTCAGCTTATCCAAAGCTATATCTATGTGAAAAAAGTGCAACAGCTTTTCGGTTTACTTTCCAGTTGGAGAAAATATGCGGAATCAGCGATTGATGACCAATTGAATAACTATGACAAACATCATCCTCATTACGCATTATTTTTAACATTCTTGAAATTATTGAGTTTTGCTAAGGAAAAACTGAACGAGTTTACCAAAAAACACCTCGATTTTTATTACAAAGATGTAATACGTACAGAAAATCAGGCAGCAAAACCCGATCAGGTATATCTTATTATTGAACCTTACAAAATTGATCCTTTTTTATTGGCTAAAAACACCGTTTTCTTAGCCGGAAAAAATACTGAGGGAGAAAAAAAATACTATGCTTCCACTACAGATCAGGCTATCAATCAGATAAAGCTAAAAAACTTTTCGAGTTATCATCTGGAAAATAATCAGTATTTTAAAGTTTCAGATCTTATTCCGTTGAATGGAGCAGGAGATAGTTTTGATGCTTTTAGGGCAAATAAGGAAGAATTTAAAGAAGGCATTCTCATTGCAAGTCCTTTATTCTTTTTGCAAAGTGGAGAAAGAAATATATTCCTTCGGTTTAATAACCAGAATATAGATCAAAATCAGTTTGATTTCTACATTACAGGAGAAAAAAAAGTGATAGAAATTACCACAAAATCTTTCGAAAAAAAGAACAGCAATTCTTCTGAAAAATACATCAAACTTACCATTCCTGATACCGAAAAAGCTATTGTTCCTTACGATAGTAAAAAACATCCTGAGATTGTGGTGAGCACTCAATTTCCGGTACTTAAAATAGTTCCTAAAAATAAAAATGTTATTTCATCGGTATCAGAAATCAATATAGAAGTTAAAGTAAACAACTTCAAATCCTATACGTTAGAATCTGATTCCGGAAATATTGATATTAAAAAACCTTTCTATCCTTTCAGTGAATTTCCTAAAAACGGAAACGGATTTATGGTAAGCTCCAACGAGTTTTTTATGAAAAAAGAAACCGTAGCAGAGTTTATTGCAGAGATGGATACTGGTTTTGACTTTATTGAATATTTAGGTACAAGCAATATATTATCTGAAGGTAATATTACCTCCAAAAAGAAAAGCGTCGAACAAAAAAAGATAGCCGATAATATAACAGATATGGGCTATTCGATGGATTTCAATGAACTAGG
This sequence comes from Chryseobacterium oryctis, assembly GCF_025971925.1. Taxonomy (GTDB): domain Bacteria; phylum Bacteroidota; class Bacteroidia; order Flavobacteriales; family Weeksellaceae; genus Chryseobacterium; species Chryseobacterium oryctis. The sequence continues at coordinate 98,545 of NZ_JAPDHV010000007.1, read as the reverse complement.
TGTTTATTATGAACCTACCTATTCGCTTATCGGCAAATACAATTGGCTGAATGATAAAGTAAAAACTTTTTTACTGGATAAAGGAAAAAGAATCCATTACTCTGATGAGTTATCAACCATTATCAATAATTTTTCAGTTAAAGAATATAATTTTAAAGACGTTGCAACTCAACATAAAATCAGAATAGAACTGAACTATCCCAACTATGCAGGGGAAAAATATATGGAGGATTATATTACTGCAAGTACTTTAATAGCCAATCAGGAAACAGGAACATTCCCATACAAACCACGGATTGTGGAGTTTACGTTTAATTATCATGTACAGGAGATCCTAAACCCACTTTCTAACGCTGATTCTGATACGGAATTATATATTATACAGCCTTTCGGATACAAGAGAATACAAAATGAGTTCCTGAAATTTTCAACATTGAATAATTTAGAAGGTTTCATGTATTTAGGCTTTGAAAAGGCTAATCCTAAAGACAGCTTCAGCTTTTTAATCCAACTCGAAGAAGGAACAGCCAATCCACAGTTGCCACCAGCAATAATTAAATGGGAATATTTATCTCTTAATCAATGGGAAAGTTTCGAAGACAATACCATTGCGGATGAAACCTATTCTTTTACCCAATCGGGAATCGTGGCAGTAAATATTCCGGATTTTTCGGCAACGACCAATACACTTTTTGCTCCGGATCTTTTCTGGATCAGAGTATCTGTTTCTAATATTCAGGCGGTATGTAGGATTTTGGGAATTCATGCACAGGCTGTGAAAGCAGTTCTGACTGATTTTGAACAAAAAGGAACAGTATACACAGAAATTACCCCAAAAGAAACCATCAGTAAAAGCTTTAAAGTAATATCTGGTGTAAAAAAAATTAAACAGCCTTATGCTTCTTTTGGAGGAAGAACCTATGAAGAAGATCAAAACCTTTATCTGAGAACAAGTGAGCGTTTGAGACATAAAAATAGGGCAATTACTTCCTGGGATTACGAACACATCCTGTTACAGGAATTTCCTGATATATACAGGGTGAAAACTTTAAATCATTATCGATATGATTCTGCCCAGATTTCTAATGTTTCGGCGGGGTATGTTACCATTATTCCTGTGGCAAAATCTTCACCTACGGAAAACATCAACTGGAAACCTCTTTTAAGCCTCAACAAAATGCAGGTGATTAAAGAATTTCTGGAAAAAATAAGTTCACCACATGTAAGATTTAATGTAAAACCTCCAAAAGCAGAAAAAGTAGAAGTAAGTTTTAATGTAAAATTCCATAAAAAAGAGGGAATGGATACCCGAATTTATGTTCAGGAGCTCATCAAAACCATCAATTCATTCCTTTCACCATGGGCTTATGATCTGGAAGATGCCGATTTTGCTCAAAGTATAGAATTTTCTACCATGATAAAACTTATTGATAATCAATATTATGTAGATTATATTACAGACTTCACGGTGACGCAGTATATTCTGGATGAAAACTATAATATCAAGGGAAATCCGATCAAAAATTTGAGCAAGATTACACCTCAGACTGACTTTACGTTGTTTGTACCTACAGAAACGCACAATATTCATGAGATTTAAAAAAAACAGGACATGGAAACAGAAAACTACATCAGCAAAGACCGGATATTGGCTCCATCTCAGGATTTCCAGTTCCTGCTCAAAACAGGGCTGGAATATGTAGAGAAACTCGGGAGTAAGTTCTGGACCGATTACAATCCTCATGATCCGGGAGTGACCATTCTCGATGTATTGTGCTATGCTATTACCGAATTGGGATATCGTTCAGATTTTGATATTCAGGATCTTCTTACCAATAAAAAAGGAATTATTGACAATAAAACTTTTTTTACAGCATCTAATATTTATACCAATGCTCCTTTAACGGTTAATGATTACAGAAAACTGTTGATTGATATTGATGATATTTCTAATGCATGGTTAATTGCCACAAAAAATACAAAAGATTCCAACGGTTATTATCTTCCTAATGATACCGAAACAATGATCTACATCAACAGGTTGGAAGATAAATTAAGCCTTAAAAATACCGATAAAGAAGGGAAAAAAATCCCTGAACTTCATCTTCGAGGTCTGAACAAAATAAAAATCGAGCTGGATGAAAATCCTGAATTGGGTGACTTAAATTCTTTGCTGATAGAATTTGCCTTTTGGGAAAAAGATCACTGGGTAAATTGTAGGATAATACCACAGTTTGCGAATTGGAACGACCCGAAAGCTGATCTTTTCAGGAAAATGAATGAACCTTCAAAAATCTCAATAGACAGTGTAAAAAAAGTAGGAGATATTGTTTATGTTATTGTGCATCGATATACTAAACCGTCGGACGAATTGCATTTCCGCATTTTTGCTGATGATCCTGCTGAGCTTGATATTATTTTGAACCATTTCGATACAGAAAAGCCTGTTTGTGAATTTATTTCGCTTTTCGCTAAAAAAAGAAAAAAAGTTCAGGATAATTTTTCAAAGGTAGTTTCCACTTTACATAAAAACAGAAACTTCACAGAAGATTATCTCTGTGTTGAAATTATAGAAAAAGTAAATATAGGAGTTTGTGCAGATATAGAATTAGCTCCTGAAGCCGATCCTGTGGAAGTTATGAGCCAGGTACGGATTGCAATAGATAAGATTGTTAATCCTAGAATCAGTTTTTATACTTTAAACCAATTGGTAAATGAAGGTTATCATGCTGAAGATATATTTTTAGGACCAAGATTAATGCATGGTTTCATAAAAGATGAAGAGCTTGAAAAAGCACAATTATTAAAAGAAATTTATGCTTCGGATATTATTGCTGTTTTGATGGAAATTCCGGGAGTTCATTCTGTGAAAAATCTCATGATGACAGCTTATAATCTCCTTGGAAAACCTATTTCAGGTTCCATTAATGAAAGCTGGGTACTGAAACTTTCTGGCGAGGTAAAACCTGTTTTTGATGCACATAGATCAAAGTTGTTATTTTTCCAGAAAAATATTCCTTTTTTGTTGACAGAAACCCAGCAAATGTTGGTTGACCAGAAAGTAGATTTGTACAAAACTCAGATTCAACAGAGAAAACTGAACGGGATTACCACAGATTTTTATATAGAAAACGGAGAACATTTTGAAGTGAACCGCTATTACAGTATTCAGGATGATTTCCCAGCCAATTACGGATTGGGGAAAAATTATCTTTCAGACAAAGAGTCTCCTTTAAGACAAGCACAGGTAAAACAACTTAAAGGCTATTTGTATTTCTATGAACAATTACTGGCAGATTTTTTTAGCCAGTTGTATAATGCAGGTAACCTTCTCAATACAGAAACCATTAAAAAAACCTATTTTCCTGTATATCTAAAGACAAATGATTTTACAGGGAAAGATTTTTATTCAAAAGAAATATACAGCCCTGATCTGGAAAACAGGTTATTGTCAGGAATTCCCAATGAAGAAAGTGTATCATTGTATGAGACAAAAAAAACATTTTATGATCGTAGAAACAGAGCTTTAGATCATCTTATTGCAAGATTTGCGGAGAGTTTTAATGAATATGTTTTCACGATGTATCAGATTACTCAAGGAGCATCCGGAGCTTTTACATTTGATAATGAAGATCTTATACAAGATAAGCAGGATTTTGTCAATAATTATCCGGAAATAAGCAAAAACAGAGGCTTGGGAATAGATTACCTGCATACTGATTCTACTTTAGCTGTTTATCATCCTTTCTGGAAAACCAATCATAGAGGAGGGTATGAAAAAAGGGTCGCAAAACTTTTGGGAATCAATGATATTGGCTTGAGGGATATCGTTACCGAAGATTCACCACAAACTCAATGGACTGTAGAAACCGACGAGGGAGATTTCCTTTTCAAAATAGTGACCCCGGGAACCAACCTTCTGGAAAAATGGGAGTGGTCTCAACTGCATTTTTTAGATCAGAGCCTTTATAAAATAGATTCCTATTCCGGAAAATATTATTTATATCTGGTGAATGATACTAAAAAAATAGCTCGTTTTGAGAAAAAATTTGACGATGAGCAGAAAGCCTACGACTATCTTGTATATATGATTGGTATTTTAAATAAATATTACGAAAACTTTTTTTGCCTGGAACATATTCTTTTAAGACCATTCAATACAAAATATTTTACCGATGAAGAATTGCTTACGGTGTGCTTAAATGACGATTGCAGCAGTGAAGCAAATGATGATCCTTATTCCTTCAAAGCTACGATTGTACTTCCGGGATATTTGTCGAGATTCAAAAATCTTATTTTCAGGAGATATGCCGATAAAATATTCCGTCAGGAAGCTCCCGCTCATGCGCTACTGAAAATTTGCTGGGTGAATGCTGAAGATATGCTGGGATTTCAGAAAGCATACAGGAAATGGCTGCAGGATTACAGATATTATCGTGTAAAATTCTGCAATCATACCTTAACGATAAATGAAGAGAAAACGTATGTAAAAACCCTTCAGGATTTAATAAAAGCATTAAAAGAGCTTAATACCATCTATCCGGAAGGTAATTTATACGATTGCCAAATAAGTGAGACCAAAAATCCTTTAATACTTGGAAATACATCATTAGGAACCTTATAAAAAAACGACCATGAAAGCATATAATACCTCATCTTACCCTGTTTTTGAAGCAGATCAGGTTCTGAGCCAGAAAGATCTCAATATGGCAGTCAGTCATCTGGAAGAGCAGGACAGGATTACCAGAAAAAATTTAACAGGAATAGGAATTACTTGTGGATTAGAACTTGCTTTTCCTGCCAAAAACCAAGTGAAGATCAGTTGCGGAACTGCTGTAACTTCCTTGGGTTTTCAGATCAACTGGAACGAAAAATTATTTACCCATTACAAAGAAACCAAATTATCAGATCAGTTTCTGGCTCCAGATTATACAGATGAACCTTATTTGGATGCTATTTTCAAATATTCAAAAAGCTATGCTTCTTTGAAAAAGATTTATGACCTGCTTCCTTCTGATGCTTCAGATACAGATAAAAAACCTATTCCTAATGATTTTTTTGATGATAAACTTATCATTCTTCTTTTGGAAGTAACCCTGATTGATCAGAAGAATTGTGTAACGACTAATTGCGATGATAAAGGAAAAAGGTTGGAGTTTAATCTACGTCCAATTGCCGTTTCATCAGGAGATTGGTTCAAAGAATTATTTCCTCAATATCCGTCTTATCAATTTACTAAGCTTACATTTCCAAGATATAATGTTCCGTATAATACCATCACGACTCCGGCAAAAGTGCTTGATAATTTTGTAAAGCCGTTCAGTGCTGCTTATATTAAATCTGTTTCCGATGCAGTTTCTAAAATCTACAATGAATATAAAGGAATAACGAATCAGAATTTAAATGTTCTTAATGATGCAAAAACAGTTATAGATAAAAATTTAAAGGCATACAAAGATACCATCAATGTACAATATTTCTGGGATTGGATGTCAGACATTGTTTCAGCATATAATGAGTTGATATGTTCAAAAAAAACAGAGCTTTCCTTATGCTGTGTGAATGAAGCTCTTTTCCCTTTCCATGTTGTTTTGGGAGGAAGTACAGCTCAATCTTTAACTTATAGAACCCCGTTTTTCTCTACAAATAATTCTTCAAAGAAAAACGAGAAAAAATTGAAAGAACTTCAATTACTTTTTGAAAAATTAGCTCATATCATAAGTTCTTTTAAAATAGAGAAAAATTTAAATATCCGAATTACCCCGTCTCAATATGGTGATGTAAAACTTTCCGAAAAAGCGTTGCCTTTCTATTATGATGAAATTTTAGAGCTTCGGGATTATTGGAGTCCTCATTTAACTATAAAAAAACTGAATGATACTGTTTTGTCTTATCATTCCTTACAAAATAATTACACGACTAAGGCAGAAGTAAAAGCACCATTATTGTTTGAGACAGAACCGTATAATTTTTTCAGAATAGAAGGGCATATCGGGAAAAATTATCAGGACGCAATGGCAGATATTTTAAGAATTCAGGAAACCCATCAGTTGCCTTTTAAAGTAATTGCCTTGAATGCAACTCAGTTTCCTGATCTGCCGATAAATCTTGCGACAGATGAAACCAATTGGAGTTATTTGGAAACGGATTATGATCTTGTAAGAAGAAATTGGGAAAACGTAATAGGTAAAATAATAGAATGGTTGGAAGATCATCAAGGTACCATAAAAGAAAATAGATACATAAAAGATTTAAATTTTCTGAATAACTATATCCGTTTTCTGAAAAAAGGAAGGAACTCTATGGTAGAATCTTTCACGGCTTTCATTAAAATTTACCATCAGTTTATCCCTATTTATGAGAAAATAGAAGAATTGTCTATACAATTCAGGGAAGCTGTTTATAATAAAAGAAATGAGGATCTGAGATTTGAGGAGGATTTGATAGATCATATTGATGAGGTGATTATGGTTTGTGAAAAAGGCGAATTTCGAGCGTTGTATCAAGCCGCACAGGAAAAATGGAAAGAACTGGGAAAAAGATTGTCTTTACAAAGATTCATAGAAAAGCATCCCGGAATAGAACACAAAGCCGGAGTAACAAAAGGTGGAACTTTCATTGTTGTGTATAAAGAAAATCCACCCAAAAAGAAACTTCAGAGAATAGATGCTATAAGAAATCTTAGTGCAGCAAGGAATGAGAAAACCTTAATGGCTTCCAACGAAGCAACGAGTGGCGTTAAGGCTTCTGTAGATGTTTCCGGTACAGAATGCAGCAGTATGATTGAAAATTCGTTACTGAAAATGCAGAATTACATTGCGTATTACCATCCGGAAAACGCTTTGGAACTCAATAAATATTTATTTTATTATTTCAATCCCAAATTTGTGGTCGAAAATAATGATATCATTCCGGATAAGACGGTCATCGCAGATTTCTACATTCCATATATATGTTGTGGTGAAGGTGATGTCATCAATTTTGTACTCGGAAAAGTAGAAGAAGAACCAAAAGTAGGAGATTTTGATTTTCCTGATTTTGACAGTGAAGATTTTAATACCAATAGATAACCAAAAAAATTAAATAACATGGCAACGAGATTATCCGTAGAAAATAAAATTGCCGCAATAGAAGATAAAGGCAATAATACCGCTCTGGAAGTGCGGGATGTTTTAACAGAATTATTAAACTATACAGAAAACCAGCCGTTTCCTCCGGGTCAGGATGTAGAATTCTTTCATTTCTGGACAGATGGAAATCCTGTAAAAGATAAGCTGGGGAATCTTTTATGGTATTCTATAAAAGGAATTAAAGGACAATGGATTAATTTCACCTTCCGTGTAGAAATTAATATTAGCAACCCTGCTTCTACCAACAATATGTTTGATAATGTTTTTACATTTCCCATCCAAAATAAGGATGAGAAATTACTGCAGTACCTTAAAGATATCGTAGTTCTCAATTCTCCAACCGTACGATTTGTAATTCCTTATACAATTTCTAATGGTGAACAAATACTAGATTATCCGCTTAGTACAAGCATTTATTTTTCGGAGAAAAATATGATTGTTTTTGATTTTAATAATATTATTTATACCAAAGACTTTTCTGAATTAGGAATTGCAAAAGGATATGCTTTTTCCTCAGTATCATTTCATTGTCCTCCGTTTAAATTAGGGAAAGTTTAAGAAAACATGCATCTCATTAGGCAACATATTTTGGATATCGACTGTTCTTCCGAAACTTTTGGAAAAGAACTGCAAAATAATTTGTCTGCTATGCTTGAGAAGGAATTTTATCCACGCCTTGAAAAATTATTGAATCAATATTCCATTGAAGGCTATATCTGGGAAATAGATTCGCTACCTGTTGAAATTTCAGAGATTTCTCCTGAAAATTGGAAAGAAGAAATTGTAAGAAAATCACTGGAACAGATAGAATATTATCTTAAACTTAATCAACCTCAAGAGAATGCCTCGAAAATAGCTTTAAATAAAACATTTAATTCTGAAATATACCCGGTAGAAGTACATGCAGAAAGTTTGTTTTTAGATTTTTTGAAAAAAGGATATATCATCAGTAATTCTTTTGCTACAGATATTGAAACTATCATTTCTAAGTTGAATGGTAATGAAAAGCTGGCGGATGAAATAGTAAAAACTTTTAAAGAAAATTTGGAAAGTCTGTTGAGGTGGATATTTTCCGTTCCTGAAGATTTTAAAGTGAAAATTTATTCTTTTTTGCCGTTTCAGAATGAGTTTCAAAAAATATCAGAATTGAAAAGACAATGGGAGAAACGATATTCATTTTCTATATTTTCAAACGAAATTGATGAAAAACAATGGTATGAAATGATAAAATGGATGTTTGTTTTCATCAAGACAGGATTTTCCGCTGAAATAACATACCGATTTTTATCTGTTTCCACAGAGAAACATTGGAATATAAAAAAAGAAGAAATTTTTGAATTTTTACAATTTATCACAAAAGAAAAAACGAAAGACAATACAGATATAACCTTGAAAAATGATGAGATGAAGTTCTTTGAAAACTGGAAGGGATATTTACAGAAAGAATTGAAAATTCAGAAAATAATTCCAGATGTTGCTGAAGAAAATTACAGTCAGATAGAGGAAAAGATAATGTCAAAGTTTGAGGATTATAATGAAAATAATCTGTTGAGGGAAGAATATATATTCTATGTGGAAAATGCAGGAATAACGATACTTCATCCTTTTTTACCGATGCTTTTTGAACAGCTTGGTCTCACAGAAAAAAATGAATGGAGAACAACTGCAGATATTCAGAAAGCCGTTTTATTGCTTCATTACTTGGTATACGGAAATACAGAGTTTCAGGAAGATAAAATGATACTGAATAAAATTATCTGCGGATTGTCTGTTAATGAGGTAATTAATATAAAAATCAATCTGAGTACAGAAGAAAAAGAAGCCTGTGAAGACCTTCTTAAAGCTGTTTTACAGCATTGGAAGGTCATGAGTAGCTCATCTATGGATGCATTACGAGGAACTTTCTTACAAAGAAAAGGAAAACTGGAAATTCAGCTTCGAGGTTTTGAAATATGGGTTGAAGAAAAAGGCTATGATATCCTGTTAGAACAAATTCCTTGGGGAATCACGATGGTAAAAACACCGTGGATGGAATATCACCTCACCTGTAATTGGAACCAATAATAACCAATCATAAAACAAATTACCATGAAAAAAACTCAATATTTAAAAGAACTAAACATTTCTGCTCCACAACAGAGAGGCGGTGCCAATAAAAAATCGGATGTTGAAAAAATACAATCCTGGCTGTGTTTACAAGAGAAAATGCATCCCGGATTGGGAACAATGGTAAACATTGATGGAGATTTCGGACCGGCCACAGAAAATGCAGTGAAAATCTATCAAAGATCTATTGATGTTCCATCAAACGGAGTCGTAACACCATCACTTTTCATGGCATTTACTTCTCATATGAAAAATGCCTTTGAAGGAGTCGCTCCAAAAGCATCCATAAGAGAAAGCATACTCTCGGTTGCTGAAAATCATTTGAAGCATCTCCCCTTTGAATTGAATATTCGTCAACAATCCAATTCCGGACCATGGGTGAGAAGCTATATGGGAGGGAATGAAGGTGCAAGTTGGCTATGGTGTATGGGATTTGTACAAACCATTATAGATCAGGCGATGTCTTTACACGGAAGAGATTTTACCAAAATAATGCCTTTAACCTATAGTTGTGATACCATAGGTACTTACGGAATTGGCCAAAACACTTTGATTAGAAATGAAAAAATACGGAAAGATCCAGGGCTTGTAAAAAAAGGTGATATTCTGTTGATAAGAAAATCTCTTCATGACTGGGTGCATACCGCTATTATTATGGATATCAAAGGCGATACTTTTGTTACGATTGAAGGAAATACCAACAATGATGGTTCCAGTAACGGAGATGGTGTATATAAAAGAATACGGAATTTCAGGAAATCGGTATTGGATGTATTTAGTTTGAGCAAATGGATATAAACCAACAAAAAAATTAAATATGATCACCCAACTACAAAAAAATAAGATTCTGCAGGTTATCAATGTATTTGAAACCGGTAGTAAAGAAGGGAAGTACGATACTCTTGTAACATATCCTGACGGAAAAAACGGAACACGCCAAATCACTTACGGACGTAGTCAGACTACGGAACAAGGTAATTTAAAAGCTCTTATTGAAAAATATATTGCTAATAAAGGTCTATTTGCCAATGATTTTAAATCTTATGTTTCCAAAATAGGAAAAGTAGCTTTGGTAGATGATGCAGACTTCAAAAAACTTCTAAAAAGATCGGCAAAAGAAGATATAATTATGCGGACAACCCAAGACGAATTTTTTGATGTTCTGTATTACCAGCCTGCATTACATTTTTTTGAGAAAAACCTTTTTACGCAGGCTTTGAGTATGTTGGTTATTTATGATAGCTATATACATTCAGGAAGTATTCCTTCTTTTTTAAGGGAAAGGTTCCCGGAAAATGTACCTTTAAATGGAGGAGATGAAAAAAAATGGATTAAACAATATGTAGACACTCGCCACAAATGGCTCATCAATCATTCAAAGAAGCTTTTACAGAAAACAGCATATAGAACGAAATGCTTATCTGAGCAGATCTCCAATAACAACTGGGATTTGTCTAAACCGATAAATGCAAACGGAACAATGGTTTAATTGTTTAAAATAAAGTATATACTTAAAAAAGAACCTCTAAAATTGATCCTATGGAATCACAAAATACATTTAGAGAAAACCAAACGAATTCATCAAATAAAAATACTTCGTTTTTCAGACCTGTGATTCAGAAGAAGCTAAGTGTGGGTTCTTCCAATGACAGATACGAAACAGAAGCAGATCATGTTGCAGATAAAGTCATACAAATGAAAAATACTTCTTCGCAAAACTTTGCACATTCAGGTTCTATGATTCAAAAGAAATGTGCACACTGTGAAGAGGAAGAAAGAAAAATACAGACAAAATCTTTAGCAGAAACTATACAAAAAAATGCTAAAGCACTTTCTGAAAGCTCAATTGCACCCTCTCATATAGAAAATAATATAAATAGGACCAGAGGAAAAGGAAATATGATGGATGGAAATACTAAAGATTTTATGGAAAGCCGTTTTGGAGCAGATTTTTCAGGAGTGAAAATTCATACAGGAAATGAAGCCGTACAAATGAGTAGAGAATTACATGCTCATGCTTTCACTGTAGGTAATGATATTTATTTTAATGAAGGAAAATATAATCCGGAGACAGATTCAGGAAAACATTTACTTGCTCATGAACTGACACATACTATACAGCAAAATGGAGGGATCGGAAGGAAAATTCAAAAAGTAGATGATGCAACTGCTGAGTCAGGGACAGGTGTTGATCAGGGGATTACCAACGGAACTATGATTGCGGATGCAATTATGGGTAATACATATACTGCTAATTGTAGATTGAGAAATTATTCTATGCGTTTCAAGTTTTCAAAAGCTTACAAAGGAACATATCCTTATCGGGCTGCTTCTCGAGATGTAAAAGGAGTTTATGTGAAAATTGAAGCATCAATAGCAGACAATCAGTATTGTGGTAGATGTACACCTATGAAATTAATTCAGACTTTAAGAAATATAACACAAAATAGTTCTGGAAATATGGAGACGGCAGATCCTACTGACGCAACAAGAAGAGAAAGATCTGGCTGGAGTGATGCTTCAGCACCTTCAAGAGGTTGGAGAGTTGATACCCTTACAACATCTGCTAATCCTTACTATACCTCTACTTGGGTGGGGCAGGAAGGTTCAGAAACCTCTCCTGCAATTCTTTGGGATGTTCCCGGAGACTGGAGTACAGATACAAATGTGGGTAAAGAATTTTATACCTGTGCTGTTTGTACAGATGTTTCAGGCAGAAACTGGATATCTGCATGTGTACAGTGGGGATATTATATTAATAGTAGCGGAGACATCGCTTTTAGACCAATAACACCGGTTGCAACCTGTAGCTATACCCAACAGGTGAGGGATGTATCCGAAAGATGGGATTCCATAGCAGGAAATACAAAAACTAATATTACTTTTTAATAAGATGAATAATGAAACAAAATCAATTCATTGAAAAATTAGAAAAAATTGCTAAAGAAAATATAAAAATAGAAGATGTTGAAAAAGTTGTTCAAACTAAACCTGTATTAAGCAGTTTGGAAGAAAATTATGTGGAAATACTACAAAAGGCAACTATAGACATCGATGAAGATTATAAAAAACAATTATCTATCCTTCAAGAAGCTGTTGACTTCATGTATTGGAAAATAGAAGATGAAAAAGCAGCAGTCAGAATTGCAGGAATATGGTGGGATATAAAAGAAAAAGCACATGTTTTTTTCGCAAGAATATATGCGCCTTAAAGAGATTTAAGTGCTGAACTCAATAACATTATGGAAAAAGTTGTATCTACTCAGGAAAAGGTACTTTCAAAGAAAAGTAACTCTTCATTTTTCAAGCCAGTTATTCAAAAAAAATTGAGTATTGGTACGGCTAATGATGTTTTTGAAGCAGAAGCAGATTCCGTTGCGGAAAAAGTACTCAATACTTCCTCAGAGACTAATCAATTTAATACACAGGCAACTCCTTTAGTTCAGAAAAAATGTGCTCAATGCGAGGAAGAAGAAAGATTGAGAAGAAAACCTCTTGCAGAAGATGTGTCCCATTTTGTTCAAAGATCATCACTGATTGATTCGTCAGAAATTTCCACTTCAGAACATAAAATTTCCCATACAACACCATTGGTACAAAAAAAATGTGCTCAATGCGAGGAAGAGGAAAGAATGAGAAGAAAAGAAATGAATGAGGTGCCCCAAAATGTTGTACAAAAATATTCACATTTTAATTCACCAGAAGCCTTAGCCCCATCTTATTTAGAAAACCAGATCAGAAGTTCACAAGGAAGTGGACAGATGATGGATAACAATACTAAAGGCTTTATGGAAAGCAGATTCGGTGTTGATTTTTCTTCAGTCAGAATTCATACAGATTCCCAGGCAAGTACAATGAGTAAGGAACTCAATGCAAGAGCATTCACGGTTGGGAATGATGTTTATTTTAATCAAGGTGAATATAGTCCTTCTACAAGCTCTGGGAAATTCTTACTGGCTCATGAGCTTACCCATACCATTCAGCAAGGCGGAAGTAATATTAAAAAATTACCTATACAATCTACAAAAGATCAGAAAATTCAGCGAAATATTCTAACAAGAATAGGAGGTGGAATTGCTGATGCAGCTTCTACAGCGTGGGATTATACAGGAGGTGCGGTCATCCGTTTCGGAGGAAGAGTAATTGAATGGGTGGAAGACAGGGCAGAAGATATAATCAACTCTATTGCACCGGGATTGCTCAATTTTTTAAGATCCAGCATTTGGGAACCTATCCGGGATATGATTGCAAGAGGATTGGATACCCTTACAGGAGGTTTATTCAGCAGGTTGCAGGAAGAAGGTCTTTCCGGAATATTGCATGAATTTGTAGATGGTATAATGCAAAGTTTACAAGGAACCATAGCTGATGCTTGTCGAAGTTTTGCACAGATTGCCGAAAAAATATCCAATTTTATCAGTAGATTAGGAAGTGGAGCATTGGCAAGATTAAGAAGTGTATTCAACAGGGTGAGCAGTTTTTTCAGTTCTATCTGGAGTGAGTATGGTCGCCCTGCAATGGATGCCATAAGACATTTTGCAAGCGATGCATGGAATTGGATTGTAGAAAAAGTTAACTGGCTCTGGGATTTGATAGAACCTATAAGAAATGCTATTGAAAGGGCATGGAACTGGATAAAAAGAATATTCAATATCGCTTGGGAGAGTGTAAATTCTGTATGGGATTGGATTGTAGAAAAAGCAACACAAGCATGGAACTGGATAAAAGAAGCTATTGAGCCGATAAGAGTTCCTTTAATGATCATTGGTGGAATTTTAGTAATGCTTTCTCCTTTAGGTCCATTTGTTCTGATTGGAGCCACAGTATATGGTATTTACAGAGCTGTACAATGGGTAAGAACCAATTGGAATAATGAGGTATTTGTAAGATTCAGAAATTATATACAACAAAATATTTTAACCCCAATTCAGCAGGGTATAGAGCAACTTAGAAATCTTGTCAATTCTGCTTTACAATGGATAAACAGTGTGTTTCAGCAATTACAGGCAGCTTTTCAGTCTCTTGTAAATGCCGTGATACAATCATCAATTTTTACCTTTTTAAGAAGCATTGTACAATCTGTTGCCAACATGATACAGGAAGTCAGCTCTTGGATTGCCACACAATGTATAAGAATTGGTGAGTTTATAGCAGATATTGCACAACGGGTTTGGGCGCTTATAAGACCGTTTGTTTCAATAGTCGCTAAACTGATAATCCTTGCTACCTATCCTTGGCTTATACCAATAGTTCTTACCGCTTGGTACTGGAGAATTTTACCGGATTGTTTTAAGCCTCCTATTATCAATTTTGTACTCAGAATAATGATCGGGGTATTAAGAGCGATGCCGAATTTTGCAATGTTTGGTGAAACGTGGGTTCAAGTGAAAGGTAGAATCATTGCTTTCCTTCAGGAAATGTTTGCAGCTTCTGATGAAGAGAAAACTGCCGCAGTAAATCGGGTTGCAGTCATGGTTTCTGAAATGGACTTAACGCTTCTAAGTAATCAGGTTGCCGCAGCAAGAGGTGCTCCTGGAGAATTTGAAGGACAAATGGAAGAAGAATTGATTGGCGTTGATCTTACCACTCCTTTACCATTTGAAAGAACATCAGTAGATGCAGCCACTCCTGCATTAAGTGATCAGCTTCAGGAATCTGGAATTGCAGAAAGTATACATCCCGATGATGCGGCATTATTTGGTAGAAGAGAATTTACAGAACAGCATATCGGAGTAGATTCCATAGGAGATTTTACTCCGAGTGAACAACTACAGGAGGCTATCATGAGTCGTACTGGTGAAGACGGAACTGTTGAATTTGGTAATTCTACAGACAGCTCCAGAACCGTGCACGGAATTTTATCTGAAATGATTCCTGCTGGAGGAGGGATTGGTGGTGAAGAAGGAACAACGGAATCAGCTGATTCCGCAACAGGTGATGGTGGAGTTTCTCATGCCGCTCCTCTTTCTCATGAAGAAGAGACCGAATCAAGATTGCAACAAATGATGGCTCAAAGTTCTGAGGAAATTTCCAGACAACCATGTACGATGCCTGAAGCTTCTTCAGAAGGTCGCCGTGAAACAGGAGCAAGTGCTTTCCCTGAAGCTGCGAAATTCGGACCTCTTACCAGAAGTCAAAGAGCAAGATACACGCTTAACCAAATGTATAACGGAATTGGGCATTGGTGGCAATGTAACAGAAGTTGGCTGATTCCTGCAATATTAGGAGTGATTATCGTACTTGTTTTAGTCGAAATATTAACCGGAGGTGCAATTACAGCTGCTTTACCTGCAATATTTAGTGCTTTAGGTCCCATCATGATTGGGGTTGCTGTGATAAGATCATCTTACTATTTGGGAGAATATGTCTATAAATCGATTGCAGGAGATATTCAGGGAGCTAGTAAATCTTTAGCGAGAGCTTTTGCAGTCGCGGCAGTAGAAGCAATATTTGCATTGTTGGGAAGTTCAGCATTCTGGGGAAGAATTCGTGATGGTGCGAAAGGTGCTGCAAAATTGGCAGGAGCAGCTATTTCCGCTACAGGTAGGGTAATTGCAAGAACAGGAAGGGTAGGAGCTAGATTAGTAAGAGGCATCACTGAAGCAGGACATTATGTACTGCAAACCACAAGAGCTATGGTAAGCCGAGGAAGATTAATCATGAGCGGAGTAAGAGGAAGAATAGGACAGGGTGTTCGTACACTTGAAGAACTGGGAGAAAGACTATTCTCAAGAGTAAGATTCAGACGTTTTAGAATTCGTTTCAACAGAGGGTGGTTCAGATTAGAAGGTTATATCAACCCTTGGGTATTGCTGGCTACAGGTGAATTACAGTTTATAGAACAAAACAGACTAAGACCAGCCGGAGGAGGCGGATTATTGGATGATACAGTGCGTTTGGGGGATGAAGTACTTATCGGAAGCGGTTCGTCAAGAGGAATTATAGTAGGAGTGGAACGTACACCAAGCAGGTTTGTTGATGAGTTAGGCAGCTTATCACGTTCAGCAAGAGTTGATGAATTCAGAGGCTTAAGAGGTTCTGTGGGATCTCGTCTTTCGGCAGCAGACAGATTAAGAATTATTCAGAATGGAGAAACTACAGCTGCTTTACGAAGAGGAATATCTGGTGTTCAGCCTGCCAATTTCCAGGCTCATCATATAGTTCCAAGAGAGTTGAGAGGAGCATTTGATGACTTTTTTACAAGGATTGGGTTTAATATTGAAGATGGAGCAAGAAATGGAATCATGGTGGCGCCAGATTTATCCACAAGAGCTGCTGCAATAACATTAAACCCGAGTTTAGCCTCCCAATTCGGAAATTCTGCATTACATTTGGGTTCACACCCTAATTACACGGCAAGAATGGCAAGTGAACTGACGACTATCAGAACTGCTTTGGATGCGAATCTTATAACGGAAGCTCAGGCGTTATCGAGATTAGATGCCGTAATAGGTCGTGCCAGAACAGCAATCAGCAATGGAGGAGGAATACATATAAATAATGTAGTATTTTAATTAATTTTATTTTTATGACAGATTATAGACGATTTTACGCAAAACTTGAGCCCGAAGAACTGTATATTTCAGAGATGAAATTTGATGCTGATTTTGAAAAAAAAATGTACTTGGGCGTTAGTCTTAAAGGAATGTGCAATCCGAAAGCAACAATAAAAAATGCATCTGGAGA
Source organism: Chryseobacterium oryctis (assembly GCF_025971925.1). Classification (GTDB taxonomy): domain Bacteria; phylum Bacteroidota; class Bacteroidia; order Flavobacteriales; family Weeksellaceae; genus Chryseobacterium; species Chryseobacterium oryctis. Next base: position 81,623 of record NZ_JAPDHV010000007.1, on the reverse strand, counting down.
AAAGAACGATTTTTTATATTCATTGGGGATAAGTAAACTGGTGGTTTCTGAAAAAGCAAAATCATTTTTAGAGAAGTCAGAAGATGCTCATTATTTTGAATTTTTTGATATTGAATTTCAAAATAAAAAGATACCTCCTTTTTTTCTGCTCAATATTTTAGAATTGGTAGATGCTTTTGATTGGGAAAGATCTCAGTACGAATTATTTGAAGAGTTGGGACCAAAAGGCAATAAAGTAATCCGAGATCTGATTAAAATGGAAATAGACGAATCTAAAACCAATAACAGAAAGCTGTTTTCGCTTTTAAACCATGAAGGAAATACGATTGTGCACAAAGATTTTGCAGAGGAAATGATAGATTACGGACTGACAGGAATATTAACTGATCCTTTATGGGGACATACATTATAATGAATTATAATAAGTTTTTAAAATAATAGAATGCTTTTTACCAATCTCAAAAAATATATTCTGAATGCTTTAGGACAGAATGAACCTGCAGATGTCAATTTTAAAAGTACTTTTTCTGATGTGCTGAAAAGAGAAGTTTCTCATGAAGAAGGCTTTATTTTGTTGATGGCTTTAATGCCTCATGTTTATCCTTCTTTTTTTGACGAAGTCATTCGGGAGGCTTTTCCTGAAGGTGGTGACTTTCCGGAATTGGGTGGGGTAAGAGAAGGAAATCATCGAGGAATGATTCCTACAGGTGAGACCATTCAGTATATATTGGCAAAAAATGATCTGGATTACCGTCTCAGAATTCAGAAGATTTTTTCAACCAATCATTGGTTTTATAAAGAAAATATTGTCGTTTTGGAAGAAGTGAAAGAAAGCGAACCCGTTATGAGCGGAAAACTTGTTCTTCCAAAAGAAATTGTTCATCTTCTATGCTTCGGAGAAAATATTAAACCAAAATTCGGGGTCAATTTTCCGGCTAGAGAAGTGAGTACTTCAATGGAATGGAAAGATCTGGTCGTGAGCGAAGCTATTCATAAACAGGTAAATCAGATCAAACTTTGGATCAAGCATCAGCAAACCCTTATGAACGATTGGGGAATGAAAAAGCAGGTATTACCCGGTTTCAGATGTTTGTTTTATGGCCCTCCCGGAACAGGAAAAACTCTTACAGCAACTTTATTAGGCAAGGAATTTAATCGTCCTGTTTACAGAATAGATTTGTCTCAGGTAATTTCAAAATATATAGGTGAGACCGAGCAAAACCTTGAAAAAATATTTAATCAGGCAGAATATAAAGACTGGATTTTACTTTTTGATGAGGCAGATGCACTTTTTGGAAAAAGAACAACCACTCGTTCTTCCAACGACCGTTATGCAAATCAGGAAGTAAGTTATTTATTGCAAAGGGTAGAACGCTTCAATGGTTTGGTTATTTTAACTTCAAATTTTAAAAATAATATTGATGATGCTTTTTTAAGGAGATTCAATACGATTATTAAATTTCAAAAACCTACATCGCAGGAGCGTATTGAGCTTTGGGAAAAAGCCATTCCGAAAAATGTTTCTGTGGATCATGATTTGATCTGTCTGCTCGGAAAACATTATGAAATTACCGGAGCCCAGATTGTTTCCGTCATATTGCACGCTTCTCTTTTAGCCTTGGAAGATCAGGCGACATCACTATCAAAAGAAAACCTTCTTGCAGGTATAAAAGAAGAATTTGAAAAAGAGGAAAGACAGTTTAATATGATTTAACATGATTTATAAGATCATAATGTTTTTTCAACAGACTTTCAATAAGGGGTGGGAATGGCTTTAAATTAAATTATATTCTCATTAGTGTTTATCATAACTAAAATAAACAGTGTTTTTTACAGGAAATTTAAGGAATCTCACTATATAAAATACTGATAAAAGAGGGACCTTGTTTCCAAGAACATGCGTTAGAGTTTGCTAATACTTGAATTATAGAATTAGCCTCGAGCACTGTGCTTTTAGTGATATACGCTGAATATGAGCTATTGTATATTAAAGTAGTGACTCCATTGGCTGCATACTCGTCTGAAGTTTCAAGAAAAATAAATGGAGCATATACTTCCCAATCGATTGAGTTTGACATATCACATTTGACATCATAGGAAGTAAAACCTGCAGTAATGGTATAAATTCCTTTTTTGGCGACTGTAAATTTGTTGCTTGTACTATTCCAGGTACCATATGCAGGATCTATACTGGAATTAATTGTAGGAAAAGAAATAGGGACATAGCTAGAGATTGCATTTGTAGTGGTACTATTTGAATCTCTTTGAGCATTAAAAATTTGTACTGTTGCCCCTTTGGGAAGGTTACCCCATACCGGTGCTGTATCTGGACCTTGTGAAATTAGATATTCTCCTGCATTTCCGGGTTTTTTTGCTGGCATAATTGCTTTTCCAAAAGTCAAGTCTCCGGATAAATTGACATCTATTAACATTTGATTAGATGAATTACTTGCTTTTAATACTTTTCCGGAGGTATTAGAATTTTGTGAAACCACATCTAATGTAGCGGTAGGAGTATTTGTGTGAATTCCTATTTGGGCTGTTATTTTATTTATGGAAAGTATAAACAAAATAAATATGATAAAATGTAAAGAAATGTTTTTCATGTTAATTGGTTTTAGGAGAATAGTTGATGTTGAGTATAGCGTCTTTATATTGCCAAGTGGATTGTGAAGTATTCAAATTACTGGTTTGTACAGTAACCCATATTTCTGTTCCTGCCGTAAGATAACGGGTTACTTTTCCTGTGCAAGTCATATTATAACTGCTCCCCTGATTACGGGTAGCTTTATAAAGCTGTTTATAACTCCCAAGATTAATTGTCATAACTGCTTTTCGATTAGAGGATGATTGGCTGGTACTTAAAGGAACTGTAGCAGTTATATCATAAATTCCATTTTCCAAAACAGTGTAACGTTTTGTTGTAGATTTCCAGTTTCCTATAACAGAGCTGCTAATGGTAGGAGAAGTTCCAAAGTCAATAGAAATGTCTGAATTTGAAGCCAATCCGCTTATGCTTAATGAATTTTGTGCATGATATGCAATTGCAACATATTTATAGAGAGGAGAGTTGGAAACATCTTTCCATTGAGGGGAGGTATTGGCTCCATTAGATCCTAGTACATACCCACTAGTACCGGAAGAATTGTTGGCAATTAAACTTCTTTTGAAAAATAAATTTCCGTTTTTTCCGACCGACATTAGATCTTGTTTACTATTGTCTCTTATTTTTATTATATGTGTATTATTGATATTGTTATCAGCAACTACATCAAGCATAGCTGATGGGTTGGTTGTTCTTATTCCAATTTGTCCCATGAGGGCTTGAACTGTTGTAAGAAAGGTAATTATTGTTGTGTGTATTTTCATATTTGTTTTTTAAAGTTCTACATATTTTATTTGCAGAGAAGATTGGGTCTCTCTCCATTGGTTGGCGTTGAATCCTGAAATATATATTTTATCTCCAATATTTAATTTTTTTACAACTTCTCCTGCAACCGTATTGTAGTAGGTAGCAAAACCTGGAGAATAACCTAGTATTACATCTGCAAAAAACTCATATTCATCTCCTGCTGTTAGTTTAGCAAAAGCTTGAGTAGGAGTTTCATTTGTTCCTGTATACATTTCTAATGAAAAGGATATGATATAAACCCCATTTTTGCTAACTGTAAACTCACGATTTGTTGTACTCCAGATCCCGATAGAAGAATTAATTATATTTGTGGTTGAAGGTCCAACTTTAATCCATGTTGAGGCAGAATTATTTAGGGTTCCTGTAGTTCCTAAATATGCCCCCTGGAAAACGTCATAAATCTGTTTTGTCTGTTCAGGAAAAATAGCTTTCCACTCTGGAGCGTAACCGGTACCTTTAGAAAATAAATATTCCCCTTTTTTACCAGGATTTCCATTGGGCATCAAAGCTCCTTCAAATTGTAAATTTCCGTTATCAAAAACTGTAAAAACCTCGTTGTTTGTAGCATCATTGGCTTCAATTGCTTTTGTTGAGATACTATTACTTTTAGATTGGATATCTAGGGTTGCTGTAGGGTTGTTCTTGTTGATTCCTACTTGGGCGTATGTGTTTTTCAATATAAATAGAGAAAATATTATAAATATATTTTTTTTCATAATTAATGAGTCTGTATTAAATTACTGTCGTTTAATCTGAATAATTATTGAATGAATAATTTCACTTAGAATATTATTTTCTTAGACGGAATTGAGTTTTCAGTACAAAGCGAATTGTTTCTAGATTGAAATATGTAGTTGTATTAGTGAACGTAATGTGAGCACCAATTTTTCACCTTTTCTGTTACTAACTTCATGTAGAATGTTGGCTAAAACAGATGAAATGAAATTTTATCTGTTTTGTATTAATACCTACATTAATATTTTTGTTTAAATAGACGACCTCCAGAGAAAGGAATTTTAAAAAGGGAATTATTTTTTTCATTTTATGTGTTTTTTATTTTATGTTGATCTCCAAGTTTTCATTTTGTTCTCATAATAATCAAAATAGAGAATTGAAATATTGAAAATGATAAAATTTTGACAAAAATAATGCTTTTGTATAAAAATATTCACACTGCATTTGCACTGCAATTATATAGATTATTGATTATCAATTGTCAATTATTTTATTGAAATAGGTTTAAATTCTATATTTCTTTTCACGAGATAAATTTGTGTTATTAATGTATCGATGTTATATGTTAAAAAAAACAATTATGAGATTCGGTGTATTTTCTAATATAGATGCTGGATTTTAATTGATTTTCTTATGTTTTATTTCGTATTTTTCATAATTTATGTAGTTTTAGGTATAAATTACATAACACATTGCTATCACAGTTGATAAAATTTCTTATTTTTGTGCTTTATGGTTTAATAATTGTAAATGGATCTTACATCAATTGATGAATGTAAAATTATATGCTTAAAAAATTTATTCTATTTTTTTGTTTTATTCTAAGTATTGGCTTTTTTAATGGGCAGTGTAGTGAAAAAGAGATAGCTGATAAATTAGATAAATCAAAACATTACTTTGCAAATTTCGATATGCTGTCTTCTGTAAAGATGGCTCAAGAAGCTCTGAATCAGGCAACAGAATGTAAAAGTTCTTTAGGAGTTACGAAAGGAAATATTTACATTGCAAAAGCTTTGATCGAAGTGGGTAAATTCAATGATGCATTTTCTTATTTAAAAGAAATTGAAAAAGAAAGTCTCTTTAAAAAAGATAAAATAATACAATCTGAATATCATCGTTTACGAGGGCTTATCTTTTCCCAGACTAACTTATATGATAAAGCAAGAGAAGAGTTTAGAAAACAAATTAAGTTATCGGAAAAACTGGATGAGCAATCTAAAAGATTAAGTTCTTTTTGGGCGCATCAGAACCTTGCTCAGATATTTATAGAACAAATGGAATATGATTCTGCGATGGTTCATTTAAAAATTCAGGAGAAAATACTTGAAGAATTTGATGAAAAGGCTGATCTGTATAATTTTACAACAACATATGCCCAAATTGGAGAAGTGTATATTTTCCAGAATGAATTAACAAAAGGGGAAGAATATTTAAAGAAATCCCTAGATCTTCTGAATAAAAATAAGTCTAACTACTTGTTTTTTACTTTGAAAAGATATGGTGATTTAAATGCAAGAAAAGGAAATGAGGGTTTAGCAATTAAATATTATGAAGATGCATTGCAAAATGCAAAAGATTTAGGATATGATAATGCGGAGAGAGAACAATATTCTGTATTGGTTGATTATTTGAAGAATTTTCCTTCCAAACAAAACCTTTATACAAAATATTACAATGAATCTAAAAAAGTAAGCAAAAAGGTTGATAATGAAAGACAGCAGCTCACTTCTAATATTATCTCTTACTTAAATAATACCGAGATTAGCAAATCTAAAGATAAAATTGATTATTACAGAACGATAATTATTTCTTTGTCTATACTTATTGTTATAGCTGCTATTGCCGTTTTTTTAAAAATAAAAAATCAGAAAAAGAAAACAACGCAGTATTTATCACAGTTGAAAGATGATAGGGAAGAATTAATTTCAACATTAAACGAAAATAAATTTGAACAATTAATACAGTTAGTAAGAGCAAATTCTCCTGAATTTCTAATTTTATTCAAAGAGCTTTATCCCGATTTTATATCAAATTTAAAAAAACTAAACCCGAATATTAAAGTTTCTGAGTTATCGTTTTGTGCGATGATATTCTTAAATTATAGTACTAAAGACATTGCAGAATATACGTTTGTAAGTATACGTGCGGTGCAAATCAGAAAAAACAGACTTAGAAAGAAATATAATATCCCTTCTGAGGTGGATTTAAATGTTTGGATGAGAAGTTTAGATACTAAAGAGTAATTTTCCTCTATTTATACCTGCGAATATTTCATTTACGTTAACATTTATACAATAATATAATTCAGATTAAATAGTTTTTAGTTTGTAGTATTTATTTTAATTAATTGTTTTTCAATTGTATAAATACGGGTGATACCTGTGTGATACGTATAAATATTGATAAAAAAAATCCTTGATATATATTTGTCGAAATATTGCTAGTGAATAATTAATTATTAGTTTCCCCTCTGCTAATTTTTATTCCGCAGTAAAAAACATAGGATGAAAAGAAATTTAGCCTAACAAGTACACAAAATTCAATTGCCAAAAAGCATTTGCCTTTTTGTGTACTTCCCTTGTTTATTTATCGATAGGTTTTAATAAAAGAAGTAATAGAATACGATTTCATATTATGTCTCAAAAATCTGTTATGACATCATCCTTTGTTTATAATTTGAATAGCCAAAGTATTAATGTCAAATAAATAAACCAATTAAGAAACTAATGAATTGCCCTCAAAACTCACCCGATTATAATAAAATATATTCTGATATCATTGCTAAAAAGTTTCCGCACAAATGGCAATCTTGTAAGAGTATTCTTGAAAAAGAAACATTAACCTCTGTTGATATTATTAAGATTAATGAAAAAATCTTTGACGGAATTCAAACCAATAGTGTAGATAATCAAAGGTTAAGAGCGTATTCTAAAGAGGATATTCTGAAAATTTTAGAATATCAAACTAAAAACAGACTAAACAAAAGCCAATTAGCCGCTCATTTCAGATTAAGTAGAAATACAATTACAAAATGGAGAAGGCTATATTTGGTTGATGAGTTATAAATTCCAGATTAATTATTGAGCTGAAAAGTTTATTTTACCCGTTTAATAATGGAAATTAAATGGGGAAGAATGGGTTTTGTCATTCAGAAAGTATTTTAAAGTAAGTATATTTGCAAGGTAATAGAAAATATTTCTTGTGGCTGAAACAATTGAAAAACCTGTCATTGTAAAAGAACTTTTAGAATCTCTTCAGACAAAAGTAGAAGAAGAGAAACAAGTGATTGTGCATTGCTGTTTTCCGGCTTCACCTTTTTTAGGAAATCTTATCAGAATTTGGCAGTCAACATATCTTTTTGATAATCATTCTGAACATAGAAGTGAATTAATACACGCAGAAAATATTACCATTTTTCCCAACTGGACGCCTGTCCCTTTTATGCGTGATTTTTGGTTTACACTTATATTTTCAGGACTTCCGAAAGATTGCAAAAGTTTTGATTTGAAAGAAGTAATTCCCGAAGAAGGAGGCTTCTATGTTGAATCAATCAAAAGAAATTCATCGGATATTTATCGTGTGAAAATTTCAGAGTCGTATTGATATATCTGTATTCTATTTTTTTCCTGAATTAAGATTTGTATTACATTATTAAAATTAGCCTATTTGTTAATTTGGAGCATTTTTTGTAATATAATATTAATAGTATTTACAGTAAAAAATCTTAGTTTTAACAAGTAATTTAGACACGTTCATGAAAAAATATATTTTGATATTGTTACTTTTTCCATTATTTGCCTTTTCTCAAAAAATGGTGTCACAAGACATAATGGAAATAAAGGAATTTCAGGAAAAACTAAATGCAGAATATCTGAATCCTGCTGAAACGCCTTTAAGAGGAGATAATTTTACTAATTTTAAAGGTCATCCGTTCTTTCCGTTTGCTTTAAAATATAAAGTCACAGCAAAATTTGTAAAAACAAAAAATGCTAAACCATTTGAGCTTCCAACATCGTCAGGAAAGACGAAATCTTATAAAGAATACGGAAAAGCTACTTTTGAGTTAGACGGAAAATCTTATACGTTGAGTTTGTACCAAAGTTTAGATTTAATTAAACAAAAAAAATATAAAAATTATCTTTTTCTGCCTTTTCGTGATGCAACCAACGGAAAAGAAACTTATGGAGGCGGAAAATATATGGATTTAACGATTCCTAAAGGAAACACAATTGTTTTAGATTTCAACAAATCTTACCAGCCTTTTTGTGCTTATAATGCTTATGATTACAATTGCCCGATTGTTCCTGAAGAAAATAAACTTCCAATTGAGATTCGTGCAGGTGTAATGTATGAAGATATTTATCATCATTAAAATATTGATTTATGGTTAGCCTGCGTTTTTTTAAACACGATGATTTTCCAGAGTTAAATTATGTTTTGGATGAAATTCAGGCTCAATATACTTCTACCGCAGAATTCGCATTGCAAAGAATCAAAGACAGAAATACAAATCAAGAATTTCCGGTAACGATTTTTGAAAATGAGAAATCTGCAGGATTTTTCACCCTAGATTTTGGAGAAGATAAATTGGATTTAACGGATAATATGCATTCAGTTTTATTGCGTTCATTGTCTATAAATCCTCAAATGCAGGGCAGAGGAATAGGAAAACTGGCAATGACTGAAATTGATAGTTTTATACAAGAACATTTTAAAAATTGTAATGAAATCGTTTTGGCGGTTAATCAAAACAATGTTTCGGCTTATAATCTTTACCTCAAAGTGGGTTACCAATGTGATGGGAAAACACGCATGGGAAGGAGTGGACCACAATTTTTGATGTATAAAAAACTTTAAATTATTGATGAATTTTGTAATGAAACTTCATTAATTTATTCAAAAATTTCCTGAATAACTTCCAATGAATTGGGTGTTTTGAAATCAGTAATGTGGTAGTGATAATATACCAAAATACTGTCTAAAAAATCTTTTCTGAAAGAAGAATGAACTCTTATTTGATAAGGGTTTTCAGCCAAAAGAATAGCTTTCCAAATATTTGAAATATTGTCATTGAATAGCTGGTGTGTTTTTTCATGGGTGAAAGTTCCTGTTTCTGGGTCTAAAAAACTTTCGTCATTAATTAATGGAGAAACGCCTTGTATTTTTAAAATTTTAATCAAAAAAATTAAATGAGACTGATAGTTTTTTTGAGCTAACTCATCAATAAACTCATCAAGACCTGTATAAATACTAAGATTCTGATTTTCATGTCTTAAATTTTGATTCAAGAAATCGGTAATAAAGAAAATAATGGTATTGGTCTTAATATCGGTGTAAATATCATTACTTTTTATCAGTTCAAAATTGGAAACGGTATGTATTCCGTTTCCTTTAATGGGATTCAATGAAAAATTGATTTCACTTAACGGCAGAAGTAAGGCTTTTTTCTTATTTCTTTTGGAATAAATTCCTTTCAAAAAATAAGACTGAAAGCCATCTTCTTTTGTAAAACAATGCAGAACTGCATCATTTTCACCATATTTTAAGTAAGAAAGTAAAAATGCGTTTTGTGAATTCATTAATTAACGACACCTATTTTAGCGGTAGCTTTGTCTGAACCATCTTCATTGGTCATTAAAACAAAATAAATTCCGGAAGCGACTCTTTTTCCTTTTTGGTTATTCAAATCCCATTCATAATAGCCACCTCTTGCCACCGCTGAATGTACAACGTTTCCTGCAGCATCTACGATTCTTATGTTTGTTTTTTCAGCAAGACCTTTTATGGTAACAAGACCTTTGAAATTAGAGTAAACAACAGGATTGGGGTATACTAATACATTTCCGAAATCAGATGTTACCTCCGCAACATCCCCTTGATAAGTAACAATACCATCAAGTGTTACAAAATAAACTTTTCCCGTTTTTTTATCAACTTTTATGTCTGTCACACTATTGGTTGGAAGAGGGGAGTTTTCTTTTGTAAAGTGTTTTATAGTTCTCTCTCCATCAGGTGATAAATAATATACACCACCATCTTCTACGGCGACCCATTTATGATTTCCTCCATCTACTTCAATTTGTAATATTGTATTATCTCTGAATAATTCTTCTGCAATTCCGTTTTGTTCAATAATTACAGGAACAGCTTGCGGTGAAGGTTCAGTTATTGCTGCTTTTGGATTTGAAAGTATTCTTAAACCTAATCTGGTACCAATCCAAACATTATCATCTTTATCAATTGCAGCAGATACGGTTCCACTTGCGGGTAATCCGTTTCCTTTTTGTATAATCTTGTATGGAGTAGTAGTGGAAGTAGGATTGCTACTATATTCTTTAATGATTAGTCCTCCCGGATCAAAAAATGGAGAAGGTAAATATAAAATCCCATCTTTTGTAATTGGTTTTTGAGAACCTCCGGCATTAATAATAGGAACAAGAGTGAAGCCATCAGCAGATTTGTTGTAAAAGAAATATCCTGTATTTGCAGATCCACCTTCGATAAAACATACAGCAGCGAATAAATTATTGTTTTCATCAAATGTTAGTCCTGTAATTCTATTTAAATTTGGTGCCGAATCATTGTTTTTATATACTTTCTTGAAAGCATCGTCTTCCATTTTGTAAATGCCTTTTTGATTCAGTGCGTGGATGTGATTCGTAAAAAATACTTCAGAAGGATTAGAAGGATTAGGAACTACATCCAAAATGTTAAACTGAATAGGATTATTTGCAAAATAATCTGGATAAATCCACTTACTTCCATCAAAATGATAATATCCAATATTTCTACCAGGTGTAGGATCATTGTAGCCAACTTTTCCTCCGGTGGCTACCCAGATTTGATCATTGAGTAAAGAGATTTTATATGAAATATTACTATATGGACCATCAGGTTTGAATATTGTGCCATCTTCTGTTTTTATACCAGACAATTTTGTTCCACCATAAATTTTTCCATTAACTTTTGTTGCAGTATTACATTCTTCTCCAATACTCGTATTACCAGTCGTCGTTCCGTTAGTTGAGAATGTATAAATTCTGCTGGCATCTGTCACAACAATATCATTATTTGTCACAACAATATCACGAATACCCCCGAAACTTTGAGGCAGAGGTGTAGAAACTCCATTGTTATATAAATAAGCAACAGCTGAGGAACCAAATGATAAAACAGATTCTGAATCAATTTGGGTGAATGAACCCGTCATTTCTGTTGTCCAGGTAGAGTAAACAGGGAAGGTTGTGTTCATCTCATGACTTTTTAATCCTGAGTTTGTCACAGAAAAAACTTTATTTCCTACTAAAGCCGCTTCATTACTTGCTTCGTATACTCCTCCGTTCATAAAGAAGGCAGAGTCATTAAATTCTTTTTTTGTTAAGTCAAAAACAGAGACACCATATCCTACAGAAATAATAGCTTTGTTACCAGTAATGGATATATGATTAATTTTTTTGTTGCCTGTATAGCCTGTTGCTAAAGGAATATCAACAACATAAGTAACACCTTCGGGTGTGATAACGTCAAGAGAACCATTTTGGTAACCAACAAGACCAATATTCGTTTGTGGGTTATAATCAAATGCTGATATTTTTACATCGTGAAGACCATTGGCTTTAGATAATTTCGTAATCTCACCCGTTGAAATTGTATAATAGAAGATCCCGTTTTCTGTTGCCGCAACTATTTTTCCGTTGCTTTCCTTCATGGCTAAAACATTATTGTAGGAAAATAAATCCGCCCATTTTTTTGAAGAAATATTCTGTGCATTTACAAATTGCAGGGATGCTAAAATACCAAGAGAGATTAAAAGTTTTTTCATGCTTATGCTATTATACTGCTATCAATTACCTGATTATTCCAGGAAATATGTTTTACATTTTTGTTTGTATCGAAATAAAAATCAATTCTGCCTAAAAGAAGTCCAGCCCAACCAACCTGGTTTACCAAAACATTTTTTCCTTGCCTATTCGTAAAGGTTTGAGGTTCCGGTAAAAAAGTATGAGTGTGTCCCCCTAAAATAATATCAATATTTTCAGTTTTGGCAGCTAAGATTTTATCACTTATTTTATTGGGTTCGTCTTTGTAGTCATATCCTATATGAGAGAGGCAGATTACAAGGTCACATTTTTGTTCGTTTTTCAGCAAGTTTGAGTAATGCTGAGCTACATCAATAGGGTCTGAATAAATAGTTTCTCCATATTGTTTTTTACCAACTAATCCATCCAATTGAATTCCTACTCCGAAAATTCCTACTTTGATTCCGTTTTTGTTGAAAATTTTGTATTGAGATGTTTTTCCGTCAAGAACAGTATTTTTAAAATCATAATTTGAACAGATAAACGGAAATTTTGCATTAGGTAATACTTTTAAAAATCCGTCTAAGCCATTATCAAAATCATGATTTCCCATTGTGGAGGCATCATACTTCATCATTGACATTAATTTGAACTCCAATTCTCCACCAAAGAAGTTGAAATATGGAGTCCCCTGAAATATATCTCCGGAATCTAGAAGTAAAACATTAGATTCCTGATTTCTGATTTGTTGAATTAAACTAGCCCTTCTTGCAAATCCTCCCTGATTAGGATTTTTGCTATAGCTTGAATCAAAAGGTTCTATTCTGCTGTGTTGGTCATTGGTATGTAGAATAGTCAGTTTGTTAGCAGATTTTAAATCAAGAATTTTTAATTCTTCTGCCATCATCATATTGGGAGCTAAAGCCATAGCTAAAGTTCCGCCACCTATTGCTTTTAAAAAACTTTTTCTATCCATTACTGCTTACCAATAAAATTTAAACGAACATCTGTATTTGGAATTACTTCAGGATTTTTTTTGAAGTAATCAATAAATAAATCCCTCAATTTAATGCCTGTTGGGATAGATTCTCCTTTTAAGAAAAACTTCATATTGTCTCCTCCAAGAGCCAGATAATCGGAGGTTGCAATTAAATACTCTTGTGTAGGGTTTACTGTTTTTCCGTTAATTAAAGTTTTTGTTATTTGTCCGTTATCTGTTTCTATGTATAAATGAGAAACAGGGTTGTTTACCTGAGTTTTTGCATAATAATCAAAAAGTCCCTGTAAATCCGAACCCTTCATTTTTACAATAATAACTTCATTTTCGAAAGGCATTACTTCAAATACACTTTTCAATAAAATATCCCCTTTGCCAATTGTTGTTCGAATTCCTCCGATATTTATTAATGCGGCATCGATATTTTTTTTAAGATTTGTTTTTGCCCATTCTTCAGCCCCATCGAATGTATAATCTGCTAAAAGATTGCCCAAATTACTATTGTCACCTTGTTTGGTAAGGTCTTGATTGGTATAGGAAATTTTCTGGTTCATTTCTTTATCCAATCTTTGCTTATAAGGTTCAATAAATTTTACAAACTCTTCATCATTCTTTAGCTCATTATTAATAGAAATGTTTTTCTGAGTCTGCACATTCGAAACCTGCAGTGGAGAAACCGTTTTGCAGGCAGAAAGAGCAATCAGAGCAATTCCTAGTAACAAGAATTTATTTTTCATAATATCTTTTAGTATATGCAAATATAATTATATGTATAATAAAACATTATTATTTATTAGAAATTCTTAGCAGAAATTGCTAATTTTGAAAAAAATAATTCTAACAGATGAGCATTTTAAAAGGAGTAGGTGTTGCATTGGTGACACCCTTTAATGAAGATTTATCCGTTGATTTTGATAGCTTGACAAAACTTGTTGAGTATAATATCGAAAACGGAATCAATTATTTAGTGGTTTTGGGAACTACTGCGGAAGCTGCAACGCTTTCTGCAGAGGAGAAGAAACAGGTGATTGAGCATATCATTAAGGTTAATGATAAACGCCTTCCTTTGGTTTTAGGAATTGGTGGAAATAATACTCTTGAAGTAAAAAAACAGATTGAAGAAACAGATTTATCTGCATTTGAGGCGGTACTTTCTGTGTCTCCATATTATAACAAACCAAATCAAGAAGGGCTTTATCAACATTACAAAGCACTTGCTTCTACAGGTAAGAAAATTATTATTTATAATGTTCCGTCAAGAACAGGACAGAATATTGAAGCTGATACAACGTTGCGTTTGGCAAAAGAATTCCCGAATTTATTCTTAATAAAAGAGGCTGCACCAAATATTCTTCAGTATTTTGATATATTAAGAAAAAAGCCTGAAGGTTTTAATTTGGTTTCCGGAGATGACGAATACACACTTCCTGTAACTTTGGCAGGAGGGAATGGAGTGATTTCTGTAATTGGACAAGGATATCCAAAAGAGTTTTCTGCGATGGTTCAGTTGGCTTTTGAAGGAAAAGTAAAGGAAGCCTATGAAATTCACAACAAATTGGTAGAAATTACAAGACTTATTTTTGCAGAAGGAAATCCTTGTGGAATAAAAGTTATTTTGACAGAAAAAGGAATTATTAAAAACTATTTAAGACTTCCATTAGTTCCAGCTTCAGAAGGTCTTTATTCAAAAATAAAAGCTGAAATGGCAAAAATTTAATAAGGGTGTCTTTTATTATTTAAAATTTGTAGTAACATTTTAAATCGAAAGTTGACTTATTAAAACAACGATACAAAAGGTGGAAGGCTCAAAGCTTTTCACTTTTTTTAATCATAAAATTTAAAGTAATGAAATTAATAGAAGCAATAGAAAAAGATATTCCTTTGATTCAGGATTTAGCAAGGAGATCTTGGGAAAGTGCATATAAAGGAATTATCTCTGATGAACAGATTGAATATATGTTGGAAGAAATGTATTCCAAAGATGAGATTTCTAAACATTTGCAGAATCCGAATTATCATTATTATCTGATTTTTGATGAAAATAATGATTCTTATGAAGGATTTTTGGGCTATGAGCACAATTATGAGAAAGAAACAACAAAACTTCACAGAATATATTTAGTTCCTGAAAGTAAAGGGAAGGGTTTTGGTAAAGGAGCTTTGGAGTTTTTGAAAGGAAAAGTTCAGGATTTTGGAAATAAGAGAATTATTCTAAATGTGAATAAAAATAATTCTGCCAAAAAATTCTACGAATCACAAGGATATAAAGTATATAATGAAGTGGTTTTAGATATCGGAAATGATTTTGTAATGGATGATTATTTGATGGAGTATTTATTTCACTAGTTAATGAATTGTAATTATATAATTTTAACTTATAATTCTATAACAGGTGATGTATATTTTTTTTCATCTTTGTAATATAATAATCAAATTCATAGAATAGAATTTGTATAATGTTACATTCATATGCTTTGTTGGCTTTTTAGCTTTTTAGAAGTATATTTTTTTCATCCTTAGTGTTTAAAATTCCTGTATTGAATGATACAGGAGTTTTTTTTTATGAGAGTTTATAAAAAAAGTAATTTTATTTCACTTTTTTTTGAATTAAAGTTTTTATATTTACTCAAAATTTTATACACTATATTAGGATGAGAATGTACGTTAAATTTGATTTCAATGCCCTTTGTAAAAAGGTGTTGGATGAAAAGCTGAAGGAACAAGGGGTAAAATACCGCTTGTTAGATTTCGGTGAAGTAGAGTTTTATGAGACTTTTACAAAAGAACAACACAATAAATTCAAAAAAAATCTTGAAGATTACGGTATTGAAATTATTGAGAGTCAAAAAAATGCTTTAGTTCAGAAAATAAAAGATACAATCGTTGAATTGGTTTTTTCGGAGGAAATTATCCCTGTAAAAGCTTCTATTTATATTTCTGAGAAATTGAAACACAGCTACGGATACCTTTCCAATCTATTTTCTGAGGTTACTTTTACGTCAATTGAGAACTTTATTATTCTCCAGAAAATTGAGTACGCAAAAGAACTCATTATAGGAAACAAGCAAAATCTTACAGAGATTGCACATAGATTGAATTATTCAAGTGTAGCACATTTGAGTACACAGTTTAAAAATACAACAGGAATTACACCTTCTCAGTTTTTCAAGATTATTGAAAGAAGAAGAAAGGTGCAAAGTTTAGCAACTTTTTAAGATGATGAATAAAGAGTTTTTAAATATTGCAATTGTAGATGATAATGATAAAAATTTAACTTCTTTTAAAAATAATTTAAGCAAAATAAAAATAGGTACAAGAATTCAGATATTTGAGAATATTAATGATATATTGAATTGTATAAATGAAGAGGAATATGTTGTACCTGAAATTGTATTTATTAATTATGATGTCTTTGAGGAAAAGATTTTGTTTGAGATTAAAACGAATGGCAGATTTAAAAATTTATCTACTGCAATTTATTCGGACAGGATGTCAGAGAGTGAAATAGAAGATTTTTTTATCAAAGGAGGAAATATTTTCGTTAAGATAAAAGATGATGAAACAGAGTTTAAAAAAGCGCTTTCTGAAGTAATCGCAATTAACTGGCAATATCATACATCAGGATTAAATAAAGATAATTTTATCTTGAAGATATTGTAAATAAAGAGTTTTTTCATTTGCATTTTAAATGGGAAGCGATATTTTTTGAGTTTAATATTCACCAATGTGTGAAAATTATATAACTTAAAAATGAAATGATATAAAATATTTTATACAATATATTGTCATTTTTGTAATAAGAAATTGTAACACAAATTCATTTATATATAAGAGCAAAAATGTATGAATGAAGTTATTTCAATTTTTAACTAAATTATATTATTATAAACCTAAATGTTAGTTAAACAAAATGAATTATATTAAAATCCAATTTATAAGCGAAGACGATCTTTAATAAAACGGTACAATCATGAAAACTTGGGAGTAATTGAAGGATAACCTTAATCGTTTCATTTTAAAGTGTCCTTCAACAAACCATCAGTTAGTTTTTATAATAGAGAAGTTGGAAAATTAATTCATTTTGTTTTTAATTATTTTAATAGCGTGGTAGCAAAATCATCATTTCAAGTAGTAAAGTAAATATTTTCACCATATCACAAAATATTAAGCTGTCACGTTATTAAAATAATTGTTTAAGTATTGTAGAGAATAATTTCTTCTAGATAACAGTTTTATAAGGGGGCCGCGTTAAGATTTTTTCTTTTCGCGGTTTTTTTATGATATTTTACTCCACTTATTTTTTCCTTTGTAGTATTTCAGGTAATAATTCTTGATAATCTGATTTTCAGTTCTGCTCAATAGAGGGTCTGTTTCAAGAATTTTTTCGACTATTTTTTTTGTGTTTTTTATGATTTCCGAATCATTAACTAAATCTAACCTTTTAAAATCTATTACACCACTTTGCTGCGTTCCCAAAATATCACCAGGACCACGAAGTTGCATATCTACTTCAGAAATTTTGAAGCCATCATTGGTTTCCGTCATTGTTTTTATTCTGGTTCTGCTTTCTGTGGATAATTTATCGGAAGTCATTAATATACAATAACTTTGTTCTGCACCTCTACCAACACGTCCACGCAACTGATGCAGTTGTGATAATCCGAATCTTTCTGCGCTTTCAATTACCATTACGGAAGCATTCGGAACATTTACTCCAACTTCAATTACCGTTGTTGCTACCATTATTTCGGCTTTTCTGGATGCAAAATAATTCATTGCAGCATCTTTTTCGTCGGGTTTCATTCTTCCATGAAGCATACTGACATTATAGCTTGAAAAATATTGCATTACATGCTCCAATCCTTCCATCAGATTTTTGTAGTCTAAAGTTTCAGACTCCTCAATTAAAGGATATACAAAATAGACCTGTCTGCCTTTTTTTATCTCATCCCTGCAAAAATTATATACAAAAAGTCGGTCTTTTTCTCGTCTGTGAGCGGTGATGATGGGTTTTCTTCCAACAGGCATTTCATCAATTACAGATACGTCCAAATCGGAATAAAAACTCATTGCCAACGTTCTCGGAATAGGAGTGGCAGTCATGACCAAAATATGTGGCGGAACTTTATTCTTAGCCCAAAGTTTGGCTCTTTGTGCAACTCCAAATCTGTGTTGTTCGTCAATAATTGCCAAACCAAGGTTTTTAAATTTTACTTTATCTTCCAAAACAGCATGAGTTCCTACAAGAATTGATAAACTTCCGTTTTCAAGTTCTTCATGGATAATTTTTCTCTCAGAAGCCTTTGTTGAGCCGGTTAAAAGACGAATATTAATTCCTGTATCTTTTAATAAATCTTTGATTCCGTTATAATGCTGTTGAGCGAGAATTTCGGTGGGAGCCATCATACAGCTCTGAAATCCGTTATCCATTGCAATCAGCATTGTAAGCAAGGCAACCATTGTTTTTCCGGAACCAACATCACCTTGAAGAAGACGATTCATCTGAATTGGTTTCTTCATATCTAAACGAATTTCTTTTAAAACCCGTTTTTGAGCATTCGTTAAATCAAACGGAAGATGATTTTCATAAAAATTATTGAAATAATCTCCAATTATCGGAAACGGATTTCCATGAGATTTGGTTTTGTGATGGAGTTTTTTTAAACCGAATCCTAGCTGGAAGAAAAAAGATTCTTCAAATTTTAACCTATAATTTGCTTTTTCAAAAAAATCTAAATTTTTCGGAAAATGAATATTTAAAAATGTATGTTGTCGGGATAAAAATTTAAATGATTTTATTAAATATTCAGGTAAATTTTCTTCAATAAGATTCGGAATCTCTTTGCAGATATTTCTTAAAATATTTTGAAAGAATTTTTGATTTAAACCTCTTTTGGTAAGTTTTTCTGAACTTGGATAAATTGGTCTTAAACGGTTTTCTGTCTCTTTTTTTTCTTCAACTTCAATTTCAGGATGCGGCATTGAATATTGATTGTTGAATACATTTATTTTTCCGAAAATATAAATTTCTTTGTTGATGGGAAGTTGCTCTTTCAACCATTTTGAATACTGAAACCAAACCAATTCCATCGAGCCTGTATCATCATTGAATTTGGCTGAAAGTCTTTTTGTTTTCCCAGTCTGTACTTCCTGAATATTTGTGATTTTTCCTTTTAATTGAACATCAGTATTAATATCTTTAAGCTGAGAGATTTTATGAACTTTACTTTTATCTAAATAGCGAATAGGGTAGAAGTTTAAAAAATCCTCCACTGTAGAAATTCCCAACACATTTTTGATGAGTTTGGCTCTTTCGGGACCAATGCCCTTGACGTATTCTATGGATGTTTCTAGAGTCATTAAAGAAATACGAATTTCGTGAAAAAATAGAAATTAAAAAAGACTTCCGGTTTTGAAAGTCTTTTTTTGTTTTAATCTTTTATTTTTGATTTGAATTTTTTCTGATAATCTTCCCATTGTTCACGGGTACGGATTTTCTTATATAGCTCGTTTGAAATTAATCCTAAATAAGGTTCCAATTCTTTGGCAGACAATTCTCCTTGAAGAATGGTAATAGGACCTCCGTTTTCATCTAAAAATACAGTGCTCGGAACGGCTGCTACATTCATGTATTGTGTAAATTCATGCAGTGAATTTCTTCCTTTTCTTTGAGCTGTATTGGGATTTGAAAATTTTCTCCCGAATATTTCCATATCATTTTTTTCTTCAGCATTGAATTTTACGGGGTAGTAGTTTTCGTTCAAAATTTCAGCAATTACGGGATTTCCGTATGTATTTTTGTCCATTGTTTTGCATGGTCCGCACCAGTCTGCATAAAAATCAATAAGGATTTTTTTCGGATTTTCTTTTTGAGCTTTCAATGCTTCATCAATGGTCATCCACTTTACCTGTGCAAAACTGACAACAAAACAAAATAAGAATATTATGCTTATAATTTTCTTCATAATTTTTAAATATTTAGTAAAAATAAGCCTAATAACTTATCTTTATTTTACATCTTGCATTAATTTTTTCACATACGGTGATATCAAAATTAATACCACACCAGCAATTACTGCGTATAATCCCAATTGTTTGTATCCGTCAGTATAGGTAATAAGAGCGTCATAATTGGTAGAATCTTCTTTTGCGGTAGCTAAACCTGCCCCGATAATTCCTGCAACATATTGACCGTAAGCTGAAGCCAAAAACCACATTCCCATCATCATTCCCTGAAGGTTTTTTGTCGACAATTTAGTCATAATTGATAACCCGATAGGAGAGAGGCATAATTCTCCTAAAGTAATAACCAACAATGCAATAGTAAAGAAGTTTAATGAAGTTATACCCTGAAGATTTGCAAAAAGCCTTGTTGCAAATAAAATGTAATAACCCAGACCAAGAAAAATAAACCCTAATCCAAATTTAATGATGGTGTTTGGTTCAATTTTTCTTTTGTTTAGCCAAATCCAAAGTAATCCAAGTAATGGAGCTAAGAAGATAATAAAAAATGCTCCTCCTGAATTATTAACACCATTTGGGTCTAAACCTAAAAGGTCTTTATTCAGGTTTTTAGCAGCAAAAATGCTTAATGAGCCTCCACTTTGCTCGTAAATTCCCCAGAATATAATGGAGAATAAAATGAAAACTAAAGCAGCCCAAAGTTTTTTACGTTCAGCCGGAGTAACTTTTGTCATTTCATAGAAAAGATAGATTAAAGTCAATGGACCTATAATCCACATGAAATAATCTGTATACTCTGTTTTCGCAACCATTGTCATAATGATTGGAACGAAAATTAATGATAAAAAATATACTCCGTATTCCTGCCATTTCGGAATTGGTGCAGATTTTACTTCATTATCCGGATGGCCTGGCTGAAGACCGATAGAGCCTAAACTTTTTTGAGTAAAAACAAAGTTAATCAAACTAATTACCATTACTATAGCTGCAAAACCAAAAGCAAGATGCCATCTTAATTCTTCTGGGATGTAGTCAGCGAAAAGTTCTCCTTTTCCGATGGCGATACATAAATATCCACCTAATAAAGCTCCAAGGTTAATTCCGGCATAAAATAATGAAAAACCAGCATCAGCTCTTGAATCATTAGGTTTGTAAAGTTGGCCAACCATAGATGAAATATTGGGTTTGAAGAAACCTGTTCCTACAACTGTAAATGCAATTCCTAAAAAGAAAAATTTGTGAGGATCTGTTGCCAAAATCAAACTTCCTACAATCATTAAAAGTCCGCCCCAAAATAAGGATTTTCTGAATCCTAAGATTTTATCGGCAAAGAGTCCCCCTACAAAAGTGAAAGCATAAACAAAAGCTTGTGTTGCACCGTATTGAAGATTGGCTTCTTTTTCATGGAAGTTAAGTTGAGAAATCATGAAGAAAACTAGCATTCCTCGCATTCCGTAGAAACAAAAACGTTCCCACATTTCAGAGAAAAAAAGACTCCAGATTTGTTTTGGGTATTTTCCTTTGAAATTTTGTATTTCATCTAAAGTTAAACTCATAATTATATATGATTAAGTTGTAATTAAGAAATTTTATTGAAAATTTTAATAAATAACTTACGAAAATAAAAAAAACCTCCGACTTAACAGAGGTTTAATTGTATTTTGTTGATGCAAATTAGTTTACACCATGCATCATTTTCTTTAAGATAGGTGATATTAAAGCCAAAATAACAGCTGCAATACCACAAAGAACTACGAATACCATAAAGAATTCGAATAAGTTATGGATTTCAAAGCCTACAAAAGTAGGGTTTGCTAAAGGTAGCTGAGCTTTTTCAAAAGCTGCAATTTGATCAGCATTTAGAGTTACTTTTTTATCTAATACATCTTGAAGATTTACTCCAATTTCCTCCGCTTTTTTGAATTTATCACCTGTAGCCGGAATCAAAGCTCCTAATGAACCAGCCAATGCATAACCAGCAGCATTAGAAATAAAGAATACGCCATACAATAATGAAGCAAATCTTTTTGGTGCTAATTTTCCTACCAACGATAATCCGATTGGAGATAAACAAAGTTCACCACAAGTTTGGATAAAGTATAATAACATTAGCCATTTAATCGCTAATAATCCTGAATTTCCAAGATCTTTTACGTTGTGTGCGATAATGAAATAACTTAAAGCAATTAACGCTAAGCCCATTGCCTGTTTCATTGGAGAAACCGGTTCTTTTCCTTTTGCTCTTAATTTATCCCAACATAAACTGAAAGGAACCGCCAATAATACAACGAAAATACCGTTGAAAATCTGAACCATTGAAGGAGGCATATTCCATCCGAAGATGCTTCTGTCAGTTTGGTTATCTGCAATAAACGTTAATGAAGAACCAGCCTGCTCAAAAGCTGCCCAGAAGAAAAT
This sequence comes from Chryseobacterium oryctis, assembly GCF_025971925.1. Taxonomy (GTDB): domain Bacteria; phylum Bacteroidota; class Bacteroidia; order Flavobacteriales; family Weeksellaceae; genus Chryseobacterium; species Chryseobacterium oryctis. The sequence goes on along the minus strand of NZ_JAPDHV010000007.1, from coordinate 59,299 downwards.
AATAAAGAATGATACAATGTAAATAACCCAGATTCTTTGTTTTTCAACTTTGTTTTCTGCAGACGACATAATAAGGAAGGCTAAGGAAATACCCGCAGCATAAATGAAAGGATAAATAATTCCTTTGATTAATTGTCCCATTTCAACAGCTTTGAATCCAAATTCACCCACAAGTAGGTATCTGAAAGCAAAGAATAAAACAATAAAAATACCTCCTGTAATGCCCAATGCTACTCCAGAAAATTTTGCTGTTTGTGTTTCTCCTTCCTCAAAATCTGCACTTGTATTATTTTTAGGCAATCCTCCGATAGGTCTTCCTTCTGGTGTTACAACATATTTATTTTTAAGGATAAAGAAAGTGATTGTTCCAATTACCATTGCAATAGAAGCTGCTAAGAATCCCCATTTGAAAGCGAAAATATCTCTCACTCCCGTTGTTGCGTCTTTTACGTCTCCCACATATGGACAAATAAATTGTCCTAAGAACGCTCCGATGTTGATTCCCATATAGAAAATCGTGAAGGCTGAATCTAGTTTTGATTTTTCCTGTTTCGGATAAAGGCTCCCCACCATTGAAGAAATATTCGGTTTGAAGAATCCATTTCCGAATATAATGATGAAAAGAGCAAGCCACATAAACATTTTCGCACTGTCTAAGCTTCCTGAAAAAGTCGAAGCACTGATGAAAAGCAAGAACTGACCGATTGCCATTAATGAGCCTCCAATTAAAATGGCATTTCTGTTACCAATATATTTATCAGCAATGAAACCTCCCAGAAGAGGAGTGAGATAACATAAAGCTAAAAATCCACCATAGATGATTGCTGCATCAGCTTCTTTTATTAATAAGGAATTTACCATAAAAAGCGTTAATAACGCTCTCATTCCGTAAAAATTGAAACGCTCCCACATTTCGGTTCCGAAAAGAACCCATAATCCTTTCGGATGTCCTTTTTGCTGAACTGTATCCATATTTTATTGTTAATTTTTGTTAAGACTGACAAATATAGTTTTTTTTGTGTTTTCGGCAAGGTTTTAATTTTATATTTAAATAAAAAAGCTACAGAATTATCCTGTAGCTTGGTATTATTTATCATAAATAAGGTTTAATGACCTTTTTCTTTCATGATTTTGTTTAATCTTTTTAACATTGAAAGCCCTAAAAGTGTAGCAAATATTAATAAAGCGAAATTTACTAGGAAATAATTCATTTTATTGTCGTAGCTGTACCATGTACTTGCCAAAATCCCAGAAAGTTTGTTTCCTACTGAGTTTGCTAAGAAAAAGCCTCCCATCATTAATGCTGTAATTCTTGCAGGAGAAAGTTTGGAAACGAAAGATAATCCCATTGGTGAAAGACATAATTCTCCGACAGTGATCACTCCATAACTTGCAACCAGCCACCAAGGTGAAACTTTTACCGCACCGTTATCTCCAGCCCAAACTGCTAAAACCATTACCAAACATGATAAACCTGAAATAAATAAACCTAAAACAATTTTTGTAGGCGTTAAAGGTTCTTTTCCTTTTCTTCTTAATAACGCCCAAAAACCGACAACAACAGGAGTTAGGGCAATTACCCAAAACGGATTAATAGATTGGAATAGCTCCGTATTGTATAAATAAACTTTATTTTCTGGATTTTTTTCCAATTCGGTGCGCTGTCCTTCAGAAATATTTTTAAAATAAACATCTTTTCCTTGTTCTTTGATTGTATTTCCTTCTTTATCTTTTTGAGATTGGAATTGATTGTCGTAAACAGGGACTTCTTTTGTTTCATAGCTTTTTCCGTCAACCATATAAATACTTTCTAATGGTTTTTCCATTGAAGCAGGAACACTTCTGTCTGTATAATAATTTGCCCATCTTGTTAAGGCTGTTCCGTTTTGTTTAAATACTGCCCAAAAGAACATACTGATTAAGAATACGGATAATAAAGCTCCGATTGAAGCCTTTTCTTCTGGTTTTGCTTTGAAATAAAGTGAAGCATAAAAATAAATGACAGGGACACATGCAAAAATAAATGCGTCCGTATTATCACTTCCAAAAATATTTCCTGGAATCACCCAGCCGATTGCTCCGGCAATAATTGCAGGTAAGAAAACTTTAATTAAAATTTCAGAAAGTTTTGTGTCACCTTCCTGTACAGGTTTCATTTGAGCTGCATGAATATAATGCTTTCTACCGATGGTAAAAATAACAAGACCGATTAACATTCCGACTCCCGCAGTAATGAATGCTTCACCCCAACCGAATTTATTTCTCATAAAAGCAGCAATAATATTGCAAATAAATGCCCCAATATTGATTCCCATATAGAAGATATTGTAACCAGAATCTTTATTTGCTTTATAAGGTTCTTCCGAATAAAGATTTCCTAAAAGAGTAGAAATGGTGGGTTTAAAGAATCCATTTCCAATGATAATTAATGCTAATGAAGAATAAAATAAAGTCAAATCTTTAAAAATACCCATTCCAATATATCCGGCTGCCATCAAAATACCACCCAAATAAATAGATTTGATGTACCCTAAAACTCTGTCAGCTAAAAAACCTCCGATGAAGGGAGTAAGATATGTCAGAGCGATATAAGTTCCGAAAATGTCGTCTGCGGTTTTGTCGGGAAGTCCAAGACCTCCTTTAAGACCAGTTGGTTCAATAACATATAAAACAAAAATTCCGAGAATTAAATAATACCCAAAACGCTCCCACATTTCAGTGAAGAAGAGGAAAGGCAATCCTTTAGGATGTTTAGTCTTCATATTTTCAAATTTCAAATTTCCCAAAAATAGGTTTTTAATTTTAATTGATAAAATAAATGAACCTTTCTCGTAACGATAAATTGTATTAATGCAAGAATCCCTTCCAAAAGTTTGAAAGGGATTGTGGTATTAAGAAATTAAATTGTTTATAGCTAATAAGATTATAAATTCTCTAAAATAAAGTTTGTCATTTTCTGATACAATTGAGGTCTTGTTTGTCCACCATAAATTCCGTGGTTTTTGTCAGGATAAGCCATGAATTCAAATTGTTTTTTGTTTTGAATTAAAGCTTCTGAAAATTCCATTGAATTTTGGAAATGTACGTTGTCATCAGCTGTTCCGTGGATCAATAAAAAATTACCTTTTAATAGTTTAGCGTATTCAGTTGGAGAGTTTTTATCGTATCCATCTGGGTTTTCCTGAGGTGTTCTCATAAATCTTTCGGTGTAAACAGTGTCGTAATATCTCCAATTGGTAACTGGTGCTACTGCAATTCCAGCTTTGAAAACATCAGCTCCTTTTGTTAAGGCTAAACTCGTCATGTAACCTCCAAAACTCCATCCGAACATTCCAATTCTTGTTTTGTCGATATAAGATTGGTTTCCGAACCATTTTGCGGCTGCAATTTGGTCTTCAATCTCATATTTTCCTAAATTCATATAAGTTACTTTCTTGAATTTAGCTCCTTTATAACCGGTTCCGCGTCCGTCTACACAAGCTACAATATATCCTTTTTGTACCAAATGATTGAACCATAGTGTGTTTCCGTTGTCCCAAGAATTTGAAACCTGTTGAGAACCCGGCCCTGAATATTGGAACATAAACAACGGATATTTTTTGTTTTTATCAAAGTTTTTAGGCTTCATTACCCATGCATTCATCAGGTCTCCTGCTTCATTTGGAATTGTGATGAATTCTTTCTCAACAAAATTATCTGCTTTTAATTTTTGAAGCTGTTCATTATTGTTTTGAAGTTCTTTCACAACTTTTCCGTTCCCATCTTTTAAAACAAAAGTATAAGGTTGGGATGCTGTAGAGGAAGTTTCAATGAAATAATTGTAATTTTTGCTGAAGTTGGCAGAGTTATTTCCTTCTGTATTTGAAATTAACTGAGATTTGCCGTTTTCAATATTGATTTTAGAAATTACTTTGTTGATACTTCCTTTTTCAGTTGTCTGAACATAAATTTCTTTAGATTTAGGATTAAATCCATAATAATCAGTTACTTCCCAATTTCCTTTTGTTACCTGTTTTTTTAATTTTCCATCTTTCTCATACCAATATAGGTGTCTATAGCCATCTCTTTCAGAACCCCAAAGGAATGAGTCGTCCTCTAAAAATTCAAGAGTAGGGCTGTCTGTATCTACCCATTTTTCGTCTGTTTCTGTAAATAGTTTTTGTACGGTTCCTGTTTTTGTATTTACTTTTAAAACATCAGATGCATTTTGAATTCTTTCAGAAGTTATTAAAACAATTTCATCAGGTTTTGCAGTCTGGATAACATTCGGAATATAATAATTTTTAAATGAGCTTAAATTTAGCTGAGTTGTTTTTCCTGAATCAATACGGTATAATTGTGCTGAAACTACTGAATTTTTTTCTCCTGCCTTTGGATATTTAAATCGCATTTCCTGCGGATATAGTGATTTCCCATAAATAGGGATATAAACTTCAGGAACTTCGGCTTCATTTGATTTTACAAAAACAATAGCATCAGAATTTTTTGTCCATTCATATAATCTTGCATGTCCGAATTCTTCTTCATATACCCAATCTGCCAATCCGTTGAGGATAGAGTTTTTCTTGCCATCATTTGTTATTTGTGTAATTTTTCCTGAATCTACGTCCTGGAAAAATAAATTATTTTCGAAAACAAAAGCGACTTTTGTTGCATCAGGAGAAAATCTTGGTTCTTGAACGGGCTTTCCATTATTTAAGCTGATAACTTTTCCTGATTTTAAATCTTTTACATCAAAATTTCCTAAAAAAGAATGTCTATAAATGGGTTGACTTTCCTTTAACAAAAGAATTTTAGATTCATCATCGGAGAATTCGTAACTTTCAAAGTTCCCATCTACGATATTTCCTTCTTTTTGAGATGTTTTGTAAGAATACTTTGCAATTCCGCCTTGTTCGATAACGAGGTAATTTTCACCATTTTTCATAGATGTTATTCCAGCGATACCTTTTCCACGGTAATATCCTGAATATATTTTATCTAAAGTAATTTCCTGTGCCGAAAAATTTTGAAATGCAACAGCAGCAGCTAGAGCTAAAAAGATTTTTTTCATTTTCATTTTAATAGGTTATCAAAGATATAAAATAATTGAAATGTTTTTAAATTACGATCTGACGAGTTTTATAAAGTGTGATAGAAAATTGATGTTTTATTTGTAATTTATTCACTGTATTTTGATATTATGGGGTAATTTTTTATCAATATTTAAATATTGATTTATAATATTTATTTTTTTTAAATTAGACGATTGTTTTTTAGTCGCAAAAATTTAAATTTGTAAAAAATATAAATGATGATTAAAATGATGACTTTGAAAAATATAAAAGATCTTTTTGGTCTCTTGTTTTTTTTCTATTTTTCACTAACCAGTGCGCAGGTAGGCTTTTCTATATCTGAAATAGACAGTTTACAAAAGAAAGAGCACAAAAGATTAGCAAATGTTGGTGATATTAAGGGGATTGTTTTGCAGGAAAAAAAACTGATTAAATATTCTCAAAAGATAAATTATTTTAAAGGGGAGCTTAATGGTTATCTCAATCTTGCACAAGCATTAAAGGCATTGGATAGAAATAAAGATAGTTTTTATTTTCTTGACATTGCAGAGAAAAAACTTCTAAAATCTACCGATAATCTTTTAAAATCCCGATTGTTTTTTTTATATGGTATTAATTATCATTCACTAGGATTGCATCAGCAGGCAATTAAGAGTTTTGACAAATCTTTAGAATTTGCCTACAAAATTAAAGAAAAAGAAGAAAGGGATAGGCGAATGTATGAGGTATATGACTGGAAAAGATCCAGCTTTGCTTTTCTCAATAAGATGGATTCTGTAATCAGTAATGAGCGCAAGTGTATGAAAGCACCAAGACCAATGCTTTATATAACAATTGCTAAAAGACATTTACCTCAAAATATAGATTCTGCAGAGTACTATATAAATAAAGCTAATGAACTTGTATTGGCAAAAAAAGCTCCCGCCGAAGGTAAAGCTAATGTTTTGAGGGCTTATGGAGAACTGTTCATTGAAAAGAAAGAATGTCAAAAAGCTCTTGAATATCTTTTTGAGTCCTTGAAGATTTCACAAAGAATGGGGCAGAAGAAAAGAAGTCTTGAAACTTATAAACTAATTTCCCAAGCATATAAAAAGCTAAATGATGTGCAGCATCAAAATGAATACCTGACAAAATATTCTGAATTAAATGATAGCATTATTCAGGTTGAAAGAAGCATTTTGAATGTTCCTATTGAAAAATTTCTAAATGAGCGTAACACAAAAAGTGAAAATAAGGATACAAAAGACTTTTACATCTTCATTTTTATTGTCGTTTTAGGGAGTGGTATGGCTATTTTATTTATTGCAAAAATGTATTTAAAAAGGCAAAAACAGAAAGACTTGGTTATTAATCAGAAGGAACAGGAGGCGGAGATTTTAAGAAAAAAGCTTAATAAAGCTTATGAAGAAGTGATACGACTTGCAGTAAATGCAGATCCTGCTTTTATTACCAGGTTTAAAGAAACTTATCCTGAATTTTATAAAAATATTACCTCAAAGTATCCGGAGCTTACCCCAAATGACATTAAACTCTGTGCTTATATAAAGCTTAATTTTTCTAATAAAGAAATTGCGGAATATGATTGTATTTCTATTCGTACTGTTGAATCAAAAAAATATAGGTTAAGAAGAAAGTTAGGTCTTTCAACGGAGATAGATTTTAATAAATGGGTATTGACACATTAATAACACAATTCTTTTTTTTGAAGTGAAATTTATGATTCTATATGTGTCTTTAATTATTTTATTTTCTTGATAGTCAATTGTTTGTGTTAATGCAGTATAAATGCAGTATGTAAGTTTTTCTGTTAAAGCATTAGTTTTGCTCACTAGTTTTTATTGTTAAAGTGCTCAAATTGGTTTGAGTATATGAAAACAAAATTGAAGTGAAATTGAATATTAACTAAGGATTAAAAAAACACAAATGAAAAAATTTACTACCCTTTTAGGGCTAATTTTGTATGGAGTTTATTCTGCCCAAAGTGGAAGTGTAGGTATTAATACTCCTGCACCTAATTCTGACGCTGTATTGGATGTGGTTTCTACCAATAAAGGCTTTTTGACTCCAAGAATGGCACTTACCTCTACTACTTCGCCATCTCCATTATCTGCTCATGTAGCCGGGATGATAGTGTATAATACTGCAACAGTGAATGATGTACAACCTGCTTTATATTACAATGACGGAACTAAATGGGTGCTGAGTAAAGGAGGAGCGGCTACAGCTACTACGACTAACGTATTAAGTACTTCTGGGAACACTATAACTTCTACAGTAAATGGGATAGCATCTACTGCCCCAGCAATAAATACGAATACGTTGTCATTATCAGGTACGAATCTTACAAGTTCTGTAAATGGAGTTTCTAGTAGCTCGTTGGATTTGAAACCTGTTGTTACAGCTGCAACTACTCATACACTATCTACGTCTGGGAATACATTAACATCGAATGTAAATGGAATTGCCCCTACGGCTTCAATAATTACCTCTAATGCGCTTACTAAACCTGCGACTAATACTTTACGCTCCTCTGTAAATGGAGTTACAGCATCACCGGATGTAACTTTGGTAAGCTCTGTAAGTAATACATTGAGTGGTTCTTCTTTGTCAACATCTGTAAATGGAGTTGCAGGAAGTGCGGTAGATTTGAAACCTGCTATTACAGCCGGAACTACACATACATTATCTACTTCAGGTAATACACTGACTTCTAATGTTAATGGTATTGCTCCTACTGCTTCAATAATTACTTCTAATGCACTGACTAAACCAACAACCAATACTTTGCGTTCTTCCGTAAATGGAGTTACGGCAACACCGGATGTAACTTTGGTAAATTCTGTAAGCAATACTTTGAATGGCTCTTTACTATCAACTACGGTAAATGGAGTTACAGGTAGTACTGTAGATTTATCTTCAGCAATGAAAAATATATATAATGCTGATGGAACGCTTACTTCTAATAGGACTGTGAATATGGCAGGTAGAACGCTGTCATTTGTTAACGGGGATAATAGTATCTCTTTTGATACTAGTTCTTATGGAAACCTAAGGGTTGGAAGTCCGACAAGAGGAAATATAAGAACAATGGGAGGGGATGCTTATTTCGATATGTTTGTTGATAACGGTAGTGCAGCTCAGTGGGCAGCATTTGGTAATTTGACTTCTATACATATAGGTGGCAAAACTGCCGTGCCTATGTACTTTTTTACTAATAACACAACAAGAGTGACGATAACTTCTGCCGGTAATTTTGGAATTGGAACGCAGTCTCCTACATCTTTACTTTCCGTAAATGGTTCTGCTGACAAACCAGGAGGTGGAAGCTGGGGTACATTCTCAGACAGAAGAGTGAAGAAAGACATTGTAGAGTTTAAAGATGGTTTGAATGTTATCAATAAACTTACTCCTGTAACCTACAAATACAATGAAAAATCTGGTTATGAAGACCTGAATAAAGAATATGTTGGTTTCATAGCTCAGGATGTGGAAAAAGCTGCTCCATATATGGTTAGTATTATTGATGATACTCAAAAAAGCGGTTTGAAAGATAAACGAGAACTTGACGAAAGTGCTCTTACTAAAATATTGGTAAATGCAGTAAAAGAACAGCAACAACAAATTGCAGAGCTGAAAAAGGAAATAGAAGAACTAAAGAAGAAAAAAAGTTAATTGATCTGAAGTATCAATAGCAGATATAGCTCATTGTAATATTGGGCTATATCATTTTTAAGCGTTTTATCCCAACTTTAAAATAATTCAATCATGAAAAATTTGTTAATTTCAGCATTGCTCACATTATCAGGGTTTTGCTGTGCCCAAACAGGAAATGTAGGTATTAATACAACTTTACCTGGTAGTACTCTTACTGTAAGTGGTTCTATTGCAGGGCAGTATAAAAATGTATCAACTTCCACAACACTTGGGAGTAATGATTTTTATACGGCATTTGACGGTTCTTCGGCAGGAACATTTACTTTACCTGCAGCAGCGGCAGCATATCCGGCAGCGGGAAATATAAAAGGTAGGGTTTACTACATAAAAAATATAGGAACAGCTAATCTTTCTATTAAAGCTAACGGCTCTGAGCTTATAGATAATCAGTCAGGAGCAGGTGTTTCAAGTGTGACGGTTACTCCGGGAGGATATACAATGCTTATCAGCAAAGGAACTACGAGTGGAGCTACATGGGAAGTGGCAATTTTAATAAATAAAGCAACTCCTACTATAGCTGCATTGAGTGCTTCAGATTTGATAACTATTACAGGAAGTTCATTTACAGATTTTAATAATAGTATTCCTCAAATTATTCCATTTTCATCTTCGGATATTATAGTAAATCAAGGAGGGTCTGCAAATTGGAATGATTCAGGTGATTATTGGAATATCTTAGAGTCTGGAATATACAAAATTGAAGGTTATTCTTATTTCAGAAGTGGAGGAGCTGTTACAGGGAATGGAGCGTTTACTGGGATCAATTTAAATGTTACTAAAAACGGGACGGCAATTTCAAGTATAATATGTGGTAATAGGGCTAATTTTGATAATGACACATCATCCATAGGGTTTACACCAATTAATGTAAGTTGTATTGTGCCTCTTAATGCTGGTGATAAAGTGTATCTTACTATGAATTGGGGTGCATTAAATAAACCAACTACAGAAGTACGAATTGGAGCACCTGCATCTTTAACAGAAAGTAGAAACTTTTCACTAATGCAGTTGTCTACAGCACAATAAATAAAAAAATAAAAAGTAAAAATAAAAAAACACAAAGTAACCACTATTATGCAATTTAAATACATTCATATAGGCTCAGAGATTCATCAGCGAGTTAAAGAATATGGGGTAGATATAGACCGTATATGCAAATTCTTTAAATGTGAAATAGAAGATGTAGAAAATATATACCGTGCAGAAAGCATTGATACCAATTCGCTTCTGCGTTGGAGTAAACTGCTTGGATATGATTTTTTTAGGATATATTCTCAGCATCTGATTTTATATTCTCCGCAAGGTCATTCTAAAAATTCTGCTTCTGATCAGAAGCAGAATTCACCTCAATTCAGAAAGAATATTTATACTAAAGAATTGATTGATTTTATTTTAGAATTGATTGAAAGTGGAGAAAAGACTAAACAACAAATCATAAATGAATATAAAATCCCAAAAACTACTTTGTATAAATGGACAAGCAAATACAAGAAATGAGTCGTCCGGATTACAGACGTATATATAACGATATCATTATAAAAAAGCATCCTGATAAAAAGGAAAAATGTCAATCTTTTCTTTTGAAGAAGCAATTGTCTGCTTTAGATATTATTAAACTCAATTCATTAATATTTGATTCGGGAGACAGAGAGTGTATTGCTTTTAATCAAAAAAATAAGGCTTACAATCGTTCGGCTATTCAGGAAATATTAGAATATCAGATAAAAAATAAATTAAATAATACTCAATTGGCTAGCCATTTTAAACTCAGTAGAAATACGATAGCAAAGTGGAAAAAGATGATAATGAGTTAGTTGTTGAATTGGGGATGAAAAATATACTAATTGAAGTACTTTGTCAAAATTTTAGAAGATTGTTGGTAAGCAAGTAAAAAAGTTTCAGATAAAGTATAAATAGGAGTATTGGAAATAGGTGTTTTTGATTTGAAAATCAATCTGTTTGATTTATTGCAGTGTAAATGCAGTGTGAATGCAGTGCTGTTTGATTTAGTTATACGATAGATTTGTATATAAAATAAAAACTACTAACAGAGAACTTTGAATGTATAAAAGACTCCCCCAATTTTTTCTTAATACTATTTGTTAACCATACAAAATAGATTTCAGACAAAACTTTAATGCTTTAGTAATTTAAATTAGGTTATTATGATTTTATGACTAGGAGAGAATATATTATTTGCTCCTTTTTAACACTAAAACTAAACTAAAATGAGAAAACGTTTATTATTTTTCTTTAATGTATTACTTACCGCACTTATATATGCTCAAGTAGGTATAAATGAAACTAATCCATCGGCAACTTTGGATATTAAGTCAAAAGGAAATACAAGCGCGACCAAGGCTCTTGAAATTAATAATTCAGGCGGAACAGAAATGCTTACTGTTCTTGATAATGGGAATGTAGGAATTAATGTTGCTAATCCTACGGCAAAACTTCATACAAAGGGAAGTGTAAGATATGAAGATCTTCCCTCAGTTACGGGTAGTGTATCTCCTCTTGCTATAAAATCGGATGGGACTGTTGGAACTTATACCCCGGAACCTACTAAATATCTTTATATGCAACTGGCATCAACAACAACTACTACTGCATTTTCATTATCAAACACTGGCGTTTATACTAATATTCCGCTCACAGCAACACAATCTGTGACAAATACTATTGCAGCAGTTTTTGGAACAGACGCAACGGTTTCTTTATCGGTAGACGGTACAAATGTTACTACTCCTCCTACGAATGTGAGATACATTTCCTTTCCGGAACCAGGGGTTTATAAGATAAATTTAAACTATTATACATCTTGTACAGGAGAGCCAACAACTGCTTCAGGTAATATGCTTGGTATTGGTACGGCTTTGTTTAAAGCTAATGCGGGTAGTACTAGTTACACAAGGCAGGCGGTAGTTCGTTATAATGGTTTGCCAAGAAGAAATAGTACTGGTTCTGTGATTACAGATCCTTATAATTTTGCACTTCCGCATACGGTATATTTGATTTTTGAAACAACAACAGCTAATGAAAAAATAGCTCTTTTTGTTAACTATGGATTTGGGGATACATTTACCACTAATGTATGTTCTTTTGCAACACCTCCGGGACTGTCTAATAAAGTAACGATGAATATTTCAAAATTATAATAATAAAAATTATGAAAACGAAAATATTGATATGTTTTATTCTAGTTTACGGTAAGGCTTTCGGTCAAGTCGGGATAAATACAGATTCACCTTCTGCACTATTAGATGTTATTTCAAAAACGAGTTCCCCAACAACAAAAGCATTAGAGATTAATAATTCTACAGATTTGGAAATGATGAAACTACATGATAATGGTAATGTAGGAATTAATATAGGAACGTCTAATGCAACAGATTTATTACATGTGAAAGCAGATGTGAAACATGAGGATTTACCGGTTTTATCTGCTCCATATAGCTTATTTGCGGTAGATGGCGCAGGGGCAGCCAAGGCTCAGTTTACAAGTACAAAATATTTTTATTTCAAAAGAAGTACATCATTTGGAGATTTTACTCTTTCTAATACCAATTCTTATACTAATATCCCTTTTGAAAATAATTCTGATATTAAGGGAAATACAGTAGGATTTAGTTTTGGAACAGATACTTCGGCTACAGTAAACGGACAATCTGTAAATAACGTAAGTTATTTAACTGTACCAGAGCCAGGTGTTTATCTTTTTGAAATGTATCAGACTGCTTTTTGTAGTGGCTTACCAACAACAGTGGGAGATACAGGGCAGATAGCTTTAAATACACTATTTGCAACAGCTGCTAGTGGAAGTTCTACTTATTCTACTAATACCATTTTTAGAGACTATGTTATTGCTAGGAGAAATGCTTCAGGAGGAATTACTTCTTCCAGTTATGCTTACGCAAATCCCCAAAAAATGGTGGTAGCTTATCAGAGTACTTCAGTGAACGAAAAAGTGGCATTGTTTATTAATTATGCAGGTGGGGATAGTTACAATACAGAATCATGTAGGATGAATTTACCTGCAGGGAGTGATAATTATGGTTATCTAATCGTCACTAAATTATAATCAATTATTACAAAAACACAAATAATTTTAAGATTCTAAAAAAATAAATGATGAAGAAAATTTTTCTCATGGGATGTCTATGGGTATGTACGCCGTTGTTTTCTCAAATTGGAGTGAATACGTCAACTCCGAAAGCAAGTTTTGATATTGTAGCGAAAAATCCTACAGGTACATCTTCAACACCGGAAGGTTTACTTGTACCGAGAGTGAATAGAGAAAGAGCGCAGTCAATGACTGATGTGGCTACATCTACTTTAATTTACATAAATGGTATAGCATCAGGTACACAAGCGGGAACGGCGGCTAACATAGATTCTGTAGGGTATTATTATTTTAACGGAAGTGTATGGGTAAAATTAAATGCAGGAACAATTACTGATAAAGATACTAACCTTTATAATTCTAATGGAACTCTTTCAGGAGATCGTATAGTTACACAAGGTGATAATACATTAGCATTTAGATCAAACGCTGTTAATGGATTTTCTGTTGATGGTATTACATTTTCTGTAGATGCTGCAAATAACAGGGTGGGACTTGGAACAAGCACTCCGGCAGAAAGGCTTGATGTTCAGGGAACAGGACTCATTTCAGGGAGGCTAGGAGTTGGAACAAGTACTCCGGCTGCAAAACTAGATGTTCAGGGAGGTGGACTTATTTCTGGAAATTTAGGTGTAGGAGTGACTGATCCTCAAAATAAATTGGACGTTGATGGAAATGCAAGATTTAGGTCTGTGACTTCAGGTAATTTGGGAGATAATGATAGGTATTTGGGAATTACAAGTGATGGAGTTTTGAAAAAGTTTAATATCACATTACCATCGTTAGCATTATATGCTACCAGTACGCAGACCATAACCAGAAACGCAGATAATACATTCAGACCATTGGCTATTCAGAGTACAGACAAAATTAATAATGAATATATTGTAAGAGTGAATAATACTACTTTTAAAGCTGTAAAAGCTGGTATTTATACTATTGAGGTTTGGGGCAACTTTTCTGAAATTCCTGTGCTAAATGAGGGAGGAGGAGCTGATGGTCGTTTGGGAGTTGCTTTACAATTGACAGCAGGAGGTAATACAGTAAGCCTTATTGGTTCAAGGTGGAACGGCGCTACTGGTACATCTAATATTACTAAAACTGTGATTTTATCTGCCAATGCAACAATTGAAGTGAAGAGTGCACTTTCTCGAGGCGCAAATGAGCAGTACAAAGAGGCGCCTGGTTCAACGATATTTATTACTTACACGGCTTTATAGATGAAAAAATAATTAATATTCCGCAAGATTCTAAAAACACAACCTAAAGATTCTTTCCTTTTCCCTCAATTGAGAAAGAATCTTTTTTTCCTCAGAGAAAAGATTGAATATTTACATGTGTTTGTTCTGTTTTTATTAATATTTGGCAAAAAAATTGATCATAATATTGTGATAATCAAATAAAATATAATTATGGAAACAAATGCATATAATCAGAAGTTGAATCGTTATGAATTAAATAATCAGATTGTTTATACGGGTTTTTCCGGCTTTAAAGATGCTGAAGACTGTGCCAAAGCAAAAGGTGGTACACTTGTAGAAGTGGGGTTTAAGGATGGAAATGATAATCCTCAGATTACCAATGAAGCAGGACTTTTAGAGAAAAAGCTGCATTATTTTGTAGATGCAGGTAATGAGTATAAATTTATTCACTCTTCAGATCCTGGGTTTAGGCAATATGCTGATGAATTACAGAAAATAAAAGCCAATCAAGACAAAGCTAGTTTCGAAGAAAGATATTTTGCTAATTTTGAGATTGAGAATGTAGAAGATCCTATTATTGTGATTAAAAATGATCATTTTGAATCGGTGACTTCCAGAGAACGGTCCAAATATCTAAAACATGCTAAAGTCTATGAAATAGGAGTTGCATTGCCAAAACCTTAAAGTTTTTATCTTGCATAAAATAAAATGTTTTGGGTGAGAATATAAAAAGAAAAGATTTATACTAATCAAAATAAAAAATCCGTGAAAATTTTTCACGGATTTTTTAATTTAATAGCTATAAAGCGTTGTATAGTATTCGTCAGCCATTCTGTCGCTGTTGAATTGATCTTTTACGTCAACCATTGCGTTATACTGAATTTTTCTCCATTTATCAGGATTGTCGTAATATGTTGGAAGAATTTCATTTTCTAAGATTTCATATAATTTGTTTAAATCATAGTTGTCTTGCTCGTAAACACTCATATTCATATAATCTGCTTTGGGAACAACGAATGAATTTTCTCCGTGTTTTGCAAATTCAGGAATCCATCCGTCGTCTGTTGAAAGGTTTACCGAACCGTTCATAGAAGCCGTCATTCCTGAAGTTCCTGAAGCTTCTCTCGGAACTCTTGGGTTATTTAGCCATAAATCTGAACCTTGTTTTAATGATTTGCTTAATGAAAGTTCATAGCCTGTAAGCACAGCCATATTTTTATGATTTTTACTTTCTTCAACCAATGTATTGAATGTAGAAATCGCAGAATAATCCATTGGATAAGGTTTTCCTGCCCAAATAATTTGTACGGGATATTTAGGATTGTTTAATAATCGGTAGAATCTTTCTTTGTCTTGCAGTAAAAAATCTGCACGTTTGTAACCTGCAAATCTTCTTGCCCAAACAATGGTGAAAATATTAGGATTGAATAAATTTCCTGTTTGGTCGGCTACGATTTTGAAAAGTCTCTTTTTCAAATGCTTTTTGCGATAATCAAACAACGTTTCATTATTTTCATCTTTAGCATTGTAAAGTGGTTTGTCTGCCCAATATTTAAATTCTTGAGCATTGGTGATTGATTTTATTTCGCAGATTCCGGGATATTTACTCCACATCGCTCTTGAAACTTCACCATGAAGCTGAGAAACTCCGTTGGCGATTTTAGCCATTTTCAGAGCACAAAGCGAGTGATTGAAACGGTCGTCGTCTGCTCCTTCAATGTTTTTAACATCTTCCATGCTGAATCCCGAAAAATAAGACATATCGTAGCATAATTTTAAATTATGTTTTTCATTTCCGGCTTCTTCAGGTGTATGAGTGGTAAAAACCAGTTTCTCTTTTACTTGGTTTAAATCTCCATTATATTTTTTTAGCAAATGGAAAGCGGCAGGTAGTCCATGAGCCTCGTTCAGATGATAAATGTCTCTTTCAATATTCATTTCATCCAATAATTTTGCTCCTCCTTTTCCTAATAAGATGTACTGTGCTAATTTTGTAGATTCGTTGGCGTCGTATAGCTTATGACAGATTGTTTTTGAAAGATGATCGTTCTCAGGAACATCTGTAGAAAGGAAAAACATGGGTGCTGTATTGAAAATCTCGGGATCAAGATACCATACCTTTACCCAAACAGGTGCGCTGTGGATTTCAATTTGGAATTTTATGTCTGTATCTTCAAGAAAGCTGTACATTTTTTTAGTCCATGTCGGCTGTAAAGTCTGGTCGTGATTTCTTGCCTGGTCATAATAGCCGAATTTCCAAAGAATACCGATTCCGATAAGATCTTGTTTAAGGTTGTAAGCACTTCTCATATGAGAACCTGCTAAAAAGCCTAAACCTCCCGAATATATTTTTAGAACCTGCTCAATAGCGAATTCCATTGAAAAATAAGCAACTTTTTTAGAGTATTGAGGATTAATACTATACGGTATTTTAAAGTTTTTAAAATCCATAAAATGTAGTTTAAAATTTGAGGGGGTAAAGGTATAAATTTACAGAAATAAACTCTACATTAATTATATGATAAATTAACTTAAAAAGCATTCTTTGAATAGTTTTTTTAACTAACTTTAAGGTGTAAATTTTTGATAATCAAAAACTTCATATTATGAAAAAAGCATTTTCTGATGAAGATTTAATCAAGAATCTGAGTTTATACTATCTGAATCGACATTTGAAAAAAAAGCCGATAGAGAAGTATTATCGTACAATAGATGAATCTCCGCTCCATGATCGTGATAAATACAAGAAAAAGGCAGAGATTTTATTGCTGAATTCTTTTATGCACCATTTTCCGGAAGTTAAGTTTGAGAATTTAACTTGTGAGAGCCCCGATTTTATTGCAAAATTCAACGATAAAAAAATAGGAATTGAATTAACTGAAGTTATCAATCACCTTGAAATGAAAAAGGTTGAAAGCAATTTGAATAAAATTTTCCGTCAGGCAGAAATACTATTAGAGCAAGAAGACACTACGAAATATCGTGGTGTTTATTTTTTAGAATTCTACCCCAATATTAAGTTAGATACTTTGGAAAATCATGAAGAAATTATCCTGAATATTTACAAAAGCATCAAAAAAAGAAAAGCCATTGGTTGTGTGAAAAGTTTGCGAAAATCTTTCCATCGTAGAAATGTTTTTATTACCCATGAGTATAATATGAATCTTTTTGATGAGTTGTGTTCGGAGAAAATTCTGGAATTAATTGAAAAGAAAAATGAAAAATTTCCTTACTATGACAGCTCTGTTGACGAATGTTGGCTGGTTATTGTTTCGGATATGAACTCTATTGCATCACGGTACACTTTTATACAAAATAAAGAACATTTGCGTGAGGTGAAAAGCCCTTTTCATAAAATTTTTCATTTAGAAAATCTATGTGGAAATATTATAAGTATTAAATAGTTTTCGTTGTTTTGTTTTTGAATTTTTAATAATTTTTATATTTTACGCTTTAATTCATTGCTTTTTCTGGGTATTATTGTTTTTTATTGAAAAATGTTTATATTTGATATTCATTATACACCATAAACTTTAATAACCTTTGAGAAAAATATATGAAAAAATCTTTACTGTTTTTCCTATTACTTCTTTCGCAAACATTTTTTTCACAGGCAGATTGTACATCTGCATTGTCTGTTTGTGGAAACTCTAGTATTACCTATTCTCCTACAGGAATTGGTGCTGTAAATGAAAGCTTAGGTGGGTGCTTATCAACGGGTGAGCATAACTCAATATGGTATAAAATTACTATCGCTACTGGTGGAACACTGACTTTTGATTTGGTTCCTACGGATCCGGGTGCAGATTATGATTGGGCAATTTACGGTCCGAATGTTACCTGCGGAAGTTTGGGAGCCCCAATACGTTGTAATGCAGCAACAGTCATCGGGGTTGGTGCTTCTACAGGATTAAATCTGACGAGCACAATTACCAATGCGGCAGGTGGCTCTTTGACTCCTTATTGTAAATATCTGGATGTTTTGCCAGGACAAACTTATTATTTGTACATAGATAATTGGGTGGGAGCAGGAAGTACTACAACCGCTCCGTTCTCTTTAACTTGGGGAGGGACGGCAACATTGGCATCGCCATTCACAGATCCTGCAATCCAGCCACATCCTTTTAGTCCTCCAGGAAATCCGGCGGCTAATCCTGCAGATCCGAGAGAAATAATTGTGTGTAACAATCCTACAATTTTTGATTTTAATAGCTTATCAACAGGTATTTTGAATGGAAATCCGAATTTTGTGATAAGTTATCATACCTCTCAAAATGATGCGCTTTCTGGAGCTAATCCTATTTTAACTCCACAGACAGTAAGTACAACTGCAACATATTATTATAGCATACATTATCAGGATCCGGCAAACCCGAATAATCCTATTAATTCTTGTAGACAGGTAGGTGCTTTTAAATTTAAGCAAGGAACGATTACAGGAACTAATGTAACGATGTATGGTTGTAATAATAACAATGCAGGAACTGCAACATTTGATCTTACAACGGCGGCTGTTTTTGCAGACCCTACGGCAACTAAAAAATATTACCCTTCATTAGGTGACCTTAATGCGGGAACTAATGAGATTTTGACGCCAACATCATATGTTTCTGCGGAAGGAGCAACATATGTGAAAATAACATCTCAATACGGATGCGTAGGAACTGCGGTTATTACTCTCAATTTTCATCCTGTTGTTACTGTAACTGAGGCTATTTTAAGGTCTTGTTCTATAGAAAATAATCCTTCAACAGCTTCTTTCAATCTTACGACGGCTTTAGTGAATTCGCAAATAGGAATGACGAAAAAATATTATCCATCATTAGCCGATGCGATTAATGGAACAAACGAAATATTGGCACCAGCGAATTATATTGCACCAAATGGTGTAGCGTATATAAAAGTAATCAACGGAAACGGATGTTATGCTATAGCCAAAGTAACTTTAAATGTGATACCTTCAGTTTATTCTTCTGTATTAAAAGACAAAACGATTTGTATTGAAGACAAAACTACATTGGATGCAGGGCCAGGATTTAATGGATATCAGTGGAGTACAGGAGCAACGACTCAATCTATCGACAATGTTGGGGTTGGAATCTATTGGGTGAAACTGAAAACAGGAGATTGTGTCGTTACACAAACCGTGAAAGTGAATCCTTCTGAACAACCTGTTATTTCAAGCATTGATATTTCAACTAACACCGTGACTGTAAATGTAATTGGTGGTACTGCGCCGTACAAATATTCTATGGATAATGTAAACTGGCAAGATTCTAATGTGTTTAATAATGTTTCAAGAGGAGATCATATCGTTTATGTAAAAGACGCTTATGATTGTGAGCCTATTAATGTAAACATTGTTGTGCCAAATCTTACTAATGTCATTACGCCAAATGGAGATGGGGTAAATGATATTATTGATTATTCAGCTTTAGGAAATAAGCAGAATCTTGTGTTTGATATTTTTGACAGATATGGAAATAAAGTTTTCCACGTGGATAAATTCCGCGGATACAAATGGGACGGAACCATGGCAGGAAAGAAAATTCCGACAGGAACATACTGGTATTCTATATCATGGAATGAAAATGATAAAAAGAATACCCAAATTAAATATTCCGGATGGGTAATGGTAAAGAATAGAGATTAAATTTATAATTAAGATAGAAAAACCGTCATAAAAATGGCGGTTTTTTATTTTTAAAGTTTTTAAATTGAATAGCTAAATTTTAATTATGAAAGATTTATTCATAAAACGTTTTGAGTATTATAAAATACTTGGTGATAAGTCGTTTAAGCAACTTTCAGATGAGCAGTTTTTTTGGCAGTATAACGAAGAAAGTAATTCGATAGCTATTATTGTAAAGCATATTGCGGGAAATATGCTGTCAAGATGGACGAATTTTCTGACAGAAGATGGAGAAAAATCATGGCGAAACCGTGATGAAGAATTTATAAATACTTTTAAAACAAAACAGGAAGTTTTAGAATATTGGGAAAAAGGTTGGAAATGTCTTTTTGATGCTCTAGAGCAAATCAATGATGAAAATTTATATTCGACGATTTATATAAGAACTGAACCACATTCGGTGATTGATGCGATTTTTCGTCAATTGGCTCATTATCCGTATCACATCGGGCAGATTGTTTATATTGCAAAAATGTTGAAAGATGATGATTGGAAGACTCTTTCTATTGCAAGAAATAAATCTGAGGACTTTAATAATGAAATGAAAAATAAAATTTCAGGAGAAAAATAACAGATAATGAATGATTTTAACATAGATAAAGATAAAGGAATTGTTTCTAAAAGATTCTCGGAATTCGATATTTCTAAATTTTCTTCTGCTTGTAACTTCATCGCTGAATTGCCCTATAAAAGAAATCAGAATAAAGATAATATAACATGTGTTTTTGATGATAACGGAGGAACTTGCAGTACAAAACATGCAGTATTAAGAAAATTAGCACTTGAAAACAATCAGGAAAATGTAAAACTAATGCTTGGAATTTTTAAAATGGATGCAGAATATGCTCCTTCAATAAAAAATACTTTAGATAAATATCAGCTTAAATACATTCCTGAAGCACACAATTATTTGAAAATTGATAATCAGTATTTTGACTTTACTAAACCTAATTCAAGTTATAAAAATTTTGAGCAAAAAATTTTACTTGAAACCGAAATAGAATACAATCAGATAAGCTCTGAGAAAATATTACTTCATAAAAAGTATCTTGAAGAATGGTTAGTTGAAAAAGGAATAAAATATACATTGGATGAGGTGTGGGAAATTCGGGAGAAATGTATTGAGGACTTACAGAAACAAGATGTAGAAAAGATTAAAACAAATTCTTCGGAAGAAGATTTTAACTGTAATTCTTCTCCTGTTTGCTTTCAAAACAGTCCTGAAGTTCGAGATGAATACAAACAATAGTTTTAATCAGTTTAAAAATCATATTAAAATTACTATCTTTGCACCCATAAAATTCAGGAGTACACAAATGTCAACTTTTCACAGGACTGCCGCATTTCATACACTTGGCTGCAAATTAAACTTTGCGGAAACATCTACTATTGCCCGTCAATTAACAGATGCTGGTTATGAAAAGGTGAGTTTTGATGATAAAGCCAACGTTTATATAATCAATACTTGTTCTGTAACCGAAAATGCAGACCGTGAATGTAAACTTCATGTGAAAAGAGCAATGAAAGCCAATCCCGATGGTTTGGTGGTTATTGTCGGTTGCTACGCTCAGTTGAAACCTGAAGAAATTTCGCAAATTGAAGGGGTTGATTTGGTTTTAGGAGCCAAAGAAAAATTCAATATTTTGAGCTATCTTGATGATTTGGAAAAATCAGAAAATCAAGGTATTGTTCACTCTTGTGAAATTGAAGAAACAGACTTCTTTATCGGAAGCTATTCCATTGGTGACAGAACTAGAGCTTTTCTGAAAGTTCAGGATGGTTGCGATTACAAATGTACCTATTGTACAATTCCTTTGGCGAGGGGTATTTCTCGTTCCGATACTATTGAAAATGTATTGAAAAATGCAAAAGAGATTGCGGAAAAAGATATCAAAGAAATTGTTCTTACCGGAGTAAATATTGGTGATTACGGAAAAGGAGAATTCGGAAACAAAAGACATGAGCATACCTTTTTAGATTTAATTTCGGAGCTTGATAAAGTGGAAGGAATTGAAAGGATTCGTATTTCTTCTATTGAGCCGAATCTTTTGAAAGATGAAAGTATAGAACTTGTTTCTAAAAGCAAAAGTTTTGTACCTCATTTTCATATTCCGTTACAATCGGGAAGTGATGATTTGTTGAAAAAAATGAAGCGTCGTTATCTTACTAAATTGTATAAAGACAGAGTTGCGAAAATTCGTGAAGTAATGCCTGATGCAGCAATTGGGGTAGATGTTATCGTTGGATTTCCGGGAGAAACAGAAGAGAAATTTTTGGAAACATATAATTTCCTTAATGAACTTCCGATTACTTATTTGCACGTTTTCACATATTCTGAAAGAGAAAATACGGAAGCTGTGGATATGGAAGGTGTTGTTCCTATTCTTGAAAGAAAAAAAAGAAATAAAATGCTAAGAATTTTATCTGAAAAGAAAAAAATGGCATTTTATCAGACCCAGCTTGGAAAAACGCTTCCTGTACTTTGGGAACACGAAAACAAAGATGGTAAGATGTTTGGCTTCACAGAAAACTATGTGAGAGTCCAAAAAGACTTTGACCAGGCATCTGTAAATCAAATAGAATTCTTGAATTTAGAAAAAATACTGTCAGATGGCACGGTTTCTGTGCAGTCTTCTTACGAAAGTTTTTTAGCAAAGGCATAGTTTCTTTGCAAAATTTCTACTAAATTTAATTTAAACTTTAAATATTACATTCATGAGAGATAAGTTTTTATCTTGGGGAATTGTATTAGTGATTGCTACATGGATAGTGGCATTACTAATCAGAGCGCATTATTGGATACCCATTCTTTTGTCCGCAATCTATGTGTTGGGAGTTTACAATGCTTACCAGACAAAACATGCCATTCTAAGAAATTTTCCGGTTTTGGGATATTTCAGATACTTTTTTGAAAGTATTTCTCCGGAAATGCAGCAATATTTTATAGAAAGAGAAACAGATGGAAAACCATTTCCAAGAAATCAACGTTCTGCGGTGTACAGACGTGCTAAAAACTTAAGTGATACTGTAGCTTTTGGAACTCAGCTTGAAGTGAATCATAGAAAATATGAAGGAATTAAGCATTCTATTTATGCTAAATCTCCTTCAGAGGAACTTCCAAGAGTTTGGGTAGGAGGTGAGCAATGTACTCAGCCTTATCATGCTTCTTTACTGAATATTTCGGCTATGAGTTTCGGTTCCTTAAGTGACAGAGCTCAAATTTCTTTAAATAGAGGTGCTAAAAAGGGTAATTTCTATCATAATACAGGAGAAGGAGGTATTTCTCCTTATCATTTGGAAGGAGGTGATTTATGTTGGCAAATTGGAACCGGATATTTCGGATGTAGAGATGATGAAGGAAAGTTTAATCCCGAATTATTTACAAAATATTCCACACTTCCGAATGTGAAAATGATTGAGATTAAATTATCACAGGGTGCAAAACCTGGACATGGTGGGGTTTTACCTGGAGTGAAAAATACTCCGGAAATTGCAAAAATCCGACACGTACAACCTGGTGTGACAATTATTTCTCCGCCTTCACATTCAGCCTTTTCTGATGCAGCAGGACTATTGAGGTTTGTTCAGCAATTAAGAGAACTTTCAGGTGGAAAACCAATTGGATTTAAATTATGTATCGGAGATACTAAGGAATTTGAAGATATTTGTGTTCAGATGAATGTTCTTAAAATTTATCCGGATTTTATTACAATTGACGGAGCGGAAGGAGGAACAGGAGCTGCGCCGCCGGAATTCTCAGATGGAGTAGGAATGCCTTTGGAACCTGCTTTGATTTTTGTTAACAGAACCCTTAATAATTATAATTTAAGAAATAAATTAAGAGTAATTGCAAGTGGAAAAGTTTTAACAAGCTTAGATATTTTGAGAGCAATTGCAATGGGCGCGGACATGTGTAACAATGCGAGAGGGTTCATGTTCTCTTTGGGCTGTATTCAGGCATTAAGATGTAATTCCAATAATTGTCCGACAGGTGTTGCAACACAAGATAAAATGTTGATTAAAGGATTGGATGTTACAGATAAAGCGGAAAGAGTGTATCATTTCCATAAAAATACGCTTCATACATGTAATGAACTCATTGCTGCGGCAGGTAAAAGTTCTTACGAAGAAGTAGATGCAACAATGTTTATGAGAGGTGATGAATTTGATCATCTTGCAGATTTATACTTCCCTGATATTTTAGGAAATGTAAAACAAAAAGCAAGATCTTAAAAAAAAGATCTTATATCAATCAAAAATAAAACCACTTCAAGCGAAGTGGTTTTTTGTATTTTAAATATAATAAGAATTATTCTTGATCGGCAGGTCGTGTTTCTGATTTGTAAACTTGAAAGTTAAAAACAAAACTTCTGTTTCTGAAAGAATATCCACTGTAATTGTAGTGTGCATCTCTTGCAAAAGCAGCTCTTGATGGAACTATAATTACACCTTGTAAATTGTAAGGAGCTCCATTGTCTTGATTGAATGCTTTAAACTTTCTTATAGCCTCCTGAAATCCTTCTATTTCATAATAGTTTTTATCTTTGCTGGTATCACTAGTTAATACATTCTTTTTCACATAGTAAAACATAGGATCTTTAAATGGGGAGCCACTTCCTTCAAGAGGGCTGTAGCCCGACATACTTGTACCTGCAATGAAAGCAACATTTCCATCAGTATTTGCAGCTAAGTAGGTAGTGGTTTTTGATAAAATCGTCAAAATATCTTTTTCTCCAATAGTAGTTCCTGTTACAGGAGGACTTGAATCTTCGGGTTGAGCTCCAGCTCTTACAATATATACAACCCCTGATGGAAGTGTAATAGGGTTTAATTCAGATAATTTTTTCTCATTATCGTCTGAGGTGTCAGTGCTGCTGAATGCCTTTATATTTCCTTGTGAATCTAAATAATTATTATCTAAAAACTTTTGGATAGACTGATCGTCATAAGAATTCTGCGTTGCAATATCTTCTGGCTCTACGTATGTTGGAGTGTCATCGCCATCTTTTTTACAAGCAGTGAAACACAATGATCCTGCAAGGATATATAAAAATATTTTTTTCATTTCAAAAAACTTTAATTACTTTACAAATAATATAACGGCAAAAGTATAAAAAAATATGAGAATAGATAAATTTTTATGGAGCATTCGTTTTTATAAGACAAGAAATATTGCAGCTGAGGAGATTAAAAAGAATAGGGTGTCCATAGGAGAATCTACCGTAAAGTCATCAAAAGAGGTAAAAGAAGGAGATATTATTAAAATCAGAAAGAATCAGATTGATTATAAGATTAAAGTTATTCAAATTCCTAAAAGTAGGATAGGAGCTAAGCTTGTTCCTCTGCATATAAAGGATGTGACGGATAAAGAACAATACGAATTATTGAAGCTTCGCAAAATGTCTCAGGATTATTACAGGATAAAAGGAGAGGGGAGACCAACTAAAAAAGACAGACGTGATATGGATGAATATACAGAAAATGATATAACATCAGATTTCACAGATTGGGATGATTTTTTCGGAGAAACAGATAATAATTCAGATGATGAAGATTAGGAAAAGCTCTAGAGATAGAGCTTTTCTATTATTTCTGAAACAATTTCTTCCGGGTCACGTGAGTCTGTACTGATGCTAAACTGTGCTTTATTGTAAAATTCATTTCTTTCAAATAAATGTTTGGCAATAAATTCAGGAAGGTTTTCATCAGAAATATTGGCTATTAACGGTCTTTTTTCTTTTTGTTTGGAGAGTCTTTCAGTCAAAGTACCAATAGAAGCTCTTAAAAATATACTTTTCGAATTGTGATTAATAATTTCCATGTTGTTATAATAAACAGGAGTTCCTCCACCCAAACTCAAAACAACATTTTCTTCACCTGCTAATATTTCTTCCAATGTTTCTCTTTCCAGCTTTCTAAAGTAGATTTCTCCCTTCTTTTCGAAGATTTCAGGGATAGTCAATTTATTTCTCTTAGAAATTTCTTTATCTAAGTCAATTAATTTAAAATGTAATTTTTCGCTTAATATTTTGGAAATGTGAGATTTGCCACACCCCATGTATCCGACCAGTGAAATTATCATGAATTTTTTTAAAACAAATTTGCAAAAAAGTTTTGAGATAATGAAAAAAGTCCTATCTTTGCACCACTTAAAACAAGGGACATTACTTAAATGAAACCTTGATGAATAAAGTGACCGACTCGGTAGCTCAGCTGGTAGAGCAATACACTTTTAATGTATGGGTCCTGGGTTCGAATCCCAGCCGGGTCACAAGCAAGAGAATTACTAGATTTTTGTAATTTTATTGCCTGCGTGGTGAAATTGGTAGACACGCCATCTTGAGGGGGTGGTTTCCTAAGGATGTGCTGGTTCGAGTCCAGTCGCAGGCACACTGCAGAAAATAAAAATTAATTATTATTGATATTATAAAAAAATGTTTTATATTTATCAATATTAATAATGACCGACTCGGTAGCTCAGCTGGTAGAGCAATACACTTTTAATGTATGGGTCCTGGGTTCGAATCCCAGCCGGGTCACAAGTTTACTGAAAAGTAAATTTTTTTCATATTAATATTTTGTGATTTGGTGTTTCAAAGGCTTCCTTCGGAGGCCTTTGATTTTTTTATTTATATAGAAAATATGTTGCATATATAATAAAAAAATGCTGCTCATTATCAAAGAGGCAGCACTTGTTATTTTGTTTGAAAATTAATTTTGGTTTAAATTAATCTAAATGCATATTGTCGATTAATCGTACAC
This sequence comes from Chryseobacterium oryctis, assembly GCF_025971925.1. Lineage (GTDB taxonomy): Bacteria > Bacteroidota > Bacteroidia > Flavobacteriales > Weeksellaceae > Chryseobacterium > Chryseobacterium oryctis. Next base: position 32,752 of record NZ_JAPDHV010000007.1, on the reverse strand, counting down.
CGTCTACGACTACAACTATAAAAGCTCTGAAATTTCTGTCTTTATAGAAAAAATCGGTTTCTTTTAAAGAGTCTTCATCTGCAATCAAAAAGTATTCTAATTGCATTCCTTGTTGGCTTTCAAAAATATCTTTTACTCTTTCTTTTATCTCGGGAATTGTAATTACCCTGAACCAATCATTTACTTTTTTTAATGTTTCGTAAATTATTTTTGAGGCTTCTCTTCTGTTTTCGTGAAGGCGTTGGTTTCTTGAACTTAATGCAAGTCCGTTTTCAGCTCTGTAGATTGAAACTCCATGTATTTTAACAGGAAGTTTTTTCTTTTCAACCATTTTTTTTATAATGGCTAATTGCTGAAAATCTTTTTCTCCGAAATAGGCGTTGTCTGGTTTTACTTGCCTGAAAAGTTCTTCTACAACGGTTCCTACACCATCGAAATGTCCTGGTCTTGATTTTCCTTCCATTTCGTTTTCCAGTCCGTCAAAGTCGTAATGTAGGCTTTCTGCCTTTTCGGGGTAGATGTCGACAACTTCAGGGATGTATACAGCATCAACTAAATCAGAATTTTTAAGAATTAAAATATCTCTGTTGATATCTCTTGGGTATTTCTCTAAATCTTCTGCGTTGTTGAATTGAGTAGGATTTACAAAAATTGAAGAAATAACAAGGTCGTTTTCTTCTTTTGCTTTCTTATATAGTGAGAGATGACCGTTGTGTAGAGCTCCCATAGTAGGGGCGAAGCCAATTTTTTTACCCATTTCCTTCTGTCTTTCAATGAAATCCTGAAGGGTTTTCTTGTTTTTTAAAACTTCCATAGTTTATTGTAATGACAATTCAAAAATACTAAAAATATCAATTAATAAAGTGTGTTTTTGATAATTTGAAAATGAGAATTTTCGTAAAAAAATGTTAATTAAATTAATGTTGGATGTTTTTTTGTAATTTTGCACATTAAAGCAATTTTACAAAATTAGATAGAAATTTATGCCGAATCAAAAGATACTGTATATTACTACAGAGATGTATCCATATCAAGAAGATACAAATATGGCTGCAGTCGTAAATAAAATGGCACTTAAGATGCACAATGAGGGCAATGATGTAAGAGTTTTTATGCCAAGATTTGGACAAATAAGTGAGAGAAAATTTCAGTTACATGAAGTTATTCGCCTTTCAGGGATGAATATTATTATTAATGATCTGGATCAGCCACTTATTATCAAAGTAGCATCTCTTCCAGGAGAAAGACTTCAGGTTTACTTTATAGATAACGAAGAGTATTTCAAAAGAAAACAATATTATTTTGAAGAAGACGGAACGGTTTTCGATGATAATGACGAACGAGCTATCTTCTTTGCCAGAGGGGTAATTGAGACGATCAAAAAACTAAATTGGGTCCCTGATGTTATTCATTTGAATGGATGGATGTCTTCATTTGTTCCTTTATATCTCAAAACATACTACGAATCTGATACTTATTTTAAAGATGCAAAGATTGTTCTTTCTTTATATAATGAGAAAGATGCTTCGTTGAGTAAAAATGTTGATGAGAAATTGAAGTTTGATAATATTTCTGGTTTAAAAGCGTTAGATAAACCAAGCTTTCAAAGTTTTGTCGTTGAAAGTATGAATTATGTAGATGTAGTAGTGAAGGGTGACGAGTTTTTAAATGAGGATTTAGATAAAGCTTTCAACGAAACTGCGACTACAAAATCAGAATATTTAGATATAGATTCAATAAATAAAATTTATTAAAAACACATTTTTAATGACTTATACTATTAAAAGAACTTTCGCCGTACTGTTTTTGGCGATTATGGGAAGTGCATTGCTTTATAATTGCGAACCAGATCCGGATTCATTAGGTGAACAATTATTTTTAGACGGCGCTGCCCAAGGAAATGAAAAATCTTTTGACCTTATAGCTTATAATATAAATAATCTTGATACCATTCAAAGTGATGCTTCAAAATTAACATCTGCTGTTCTTGGAGCCTTTAATGAAAGTCAGTTTGGTATGCAGAAAGCTTCATATCTTACTCAATTAAGGCTTTCAACATATGATCCTGATTTTGGAGCTAATGCAGTTGTGGATTCTGTGGTTTTAGCTGTCAAGCCAACATATGCTTCAGATTCTGTGACAACAACTACGAATGAAGATTATATGCATCCAGATCCTGCAGGCAATATTGCTGCTAAAAAAGTGGTGAATACGTACCCTGCAAATAAATATGGGAAAGCTAAAACATCAATGACTATCAAAGTACATGAGGTTAGTGATTTCTTAGATGGATATACAGATAAAGCAAGTTCTGGAACTATATATAATGTAGGTTCGGAAATTGGTTCAAAAGTATTTGATGGTAATGTGAATTTAGTTACAATTACTAAAGATTCAGATGCTTCTTCAATTTATACTTCATCAGCAGTTGGTGTAAGAGTTAATCTAGATCCAACATTCTTTCAGAATAAAATTATTGCAAAGAAAGGTCAACCTGAGCTAAAGGATGTTTCAAACTTTATCAGATATTTTAGAGGTTTAAGAATCTCTGTAGCAGAAGATGATGGTTATTTAATGCAATTTTCGCCAAACGATTTGGAGTTAGTTATGTATTATAAATATGATAAAACTGAAAATGGCACTACGACAAGGCCTCAAACAACATATAAATTTGATTTAGGTGCTGGAAATACTCATATTGGAAGTTATGTTTACAATAGAATAGGAACGCCTGCAAAAACAGCAATTGAAGGAAGTAATCCTACTTTAGGTGATGCTAGGTTGTATACTCAAGGTATGGGTGGTGCATCAATTGGTGTTAAATTCCCAGAAACAACAATCAATCAGCTGAAGGAATTATACCAAAAAGATAAAGCTGCAATTATTAGTGCTAAAATTAGAATATATACAGATTCTAATGCTTGGACAAGTAAATATTATAAACCAACAGCATTTACAATTACTCAAAGAGATATTGTTGATGGTAAAGAGAAGTTTACATTTACAAATGACTTGTTGAAACTCTCAGGTTTAGGCAGTTTTGCTCTTTATAAAGCATATGATTTAGATAAAAACCCTACGTACTACGATTTTACTGTTACTCAATCAGTAAAAGATATAGTGGAAGGAGAGGCTAAATATGCTGATAAATATTTGAAGATAGACATGGGAAGTTTCCTTCAGACAGCTTCAGGTACACTTGCAGGGCAGCAATATACTTCAAGAGCATATACTAGAGATAGGGCTGTTTTCGTAGGAACAGAACCAGGTAATGCAAATAGAATTCAATTAAGAGTTATCTACGGAACAAAATAAATTTTAAAAACACTTGATAAAAATATGTGCGGAATAGTAGGTTATACAGGATTTCAAGACGCTTACGATATCGTAATTAACGGTCTTAGAAGATTAGAATATAGAGGTTACGACAGTGCAGGGATTGTTCTCGAAAGTACAGCTAATAAATTTGAAGTTGAAAAAACTAAAGGAAAAGTTGATGATTTGGTCAATATTTCCAGTCAGTTAAAAGGAACTGCTAAAATAGGAATGGGGCATACTCGTTGGGCAACTCATGGCGTTCCTAGTGATAGAAATTCTCATCCACATTTGTCTAATAACGGAAAGATAGCTTTGGTTCATAATGGTATTATTGAAAATTATGATACTATTAAAACAATGCTTACAAATAAAGGGTTTACTTTTAAATCCGAAACAGATACTGAAGTTTTGGTAAACCTAGTTCAGTACTTTATGGATCTTGATTCAGAAACTGATTTCCCAACAGCTGTAAGATATGCTTTAAATGAAGTTTACGGTGCATATGCTATTACTGTAATGCATGAGGATTTTCCTGGTATTTTGGTTGTAGGAAGATTGGGTTCTCCATTGGCTATTGGTATTGGAGAAAAAGAATATTTTATTGCTTCAGATGCTTCTCCTTTTGTTGAATTTACAAAAGAGGCAATCTATTTAGAGGAAGGTCATATGGCTACAATTTCTTTAGAAAAAGGGGTTGATATTCGTACAATTAATGATAATTCTAAAATAAAGCCTGAAATTCAAGAGCTTAAATTGAGTTTAGAGCAGATTGAAAAAGGCGGATATGAGCATTTTATGCTTAAAGAGATTTTTGAGCAGCCTAAATCTGTTCATGATACAATGAGAGGGAGACTTCTTGTGGATGAAGGAATTATCAAGATGGCGGGAATATGGGATCATATAGAGAAATTCAAAAATGCAAACAGAATTATTATTATTGCTTGTGGAACTTCTTGGCATGCAGGTCTTATTGGAGAATATTTGATTGAAGAATATGCAAGAATCCCTGTTGAGGTAGAATATGCATCAGAATTTAGATATAGAAATCCAATTATTACAGATAAAGATGTTGTTATTGCAATTTCTCAATCAGGAGAAACGGCAGATACAATGGCAGCTTTAAAACTTGCAAAAGAAAAAGGAGCGTTCATTTATGGTATTTGTAATGTAGTAGATTCTTCTATTGCGAGAATTACAGATGCTGGTTCATATACTCATGCAGGACCTGAAATTGGGGTTGCTTCTACAAAAGCCTTTACAGCTCAGCTTACTATTCTTACTTTAATTGCGTTTAAATTAGGAAAACACAATGGTAATTTAGGAAATGCTGAATTTATGAGTTTGATTTCAGAATTAGAAGCTATTCCAAAGAAAATTGAAGAAGTATTAAATACTACTCACGAATTAACTCAAAATATAGCTAAAGATTTCATTAATGCTACAAATTTCTTATATTTAGGAAGAGGATACAATTATCCTGCTGCTTTAGAAGGTGCTTTGAAGCTTAAAGAAATTTCTTATATTCATGCTGAAGGTTATCCTGCTGCTGAAATGAAGCACGGACCAATTGCTTTAATTGATGAGAATATGCCAATTGTTATTATTGCTCCTAAAAAAGGGCATTATGATAAGATTGTAAGTAATGTTCAGGAAATTAAAGCCAGAAAAGGAAAAGTTATAGCTGTAGTAAATAAAGGAGATGAACAGGTGAGTGCTATGGCAGACTATGTAATTGAAATTCCGGTTACTTCAGAATGTTTCTCTCCAATCGTTGCATCAGTGCCTTTACAGCTACTTGCGTATTATATTGCTGTTTATAGAGGTGCGAATGTGGATCAGCCGAGAAACCTTGCAAAATCTGTAACTGTGGAATAAAAAAATAGTTGAAATAAAATAAAATTAGATTTCTTTCGTTATTTCAAAAAAAATCTTAAAAGTTTCTTAAAAAAATTATATATTTACGGCTTAATTATAAAAATTAACATGAAAAGGATATTTCTTTTATTATTATCTGCGTCGGTAGCATCGGTATCTTGTTCAGGTGGTGGTAGCTCTTCTGTAGGGAAGCCAGGAACAAAAGGAGAATTGATACCAAGAGAAAAAACGAAATCATTTGTTGCGGAAAGACCATACGGAATGGTAGGTATCCCTGCAGGTTCTTTCATTGTAGGTTTAGCAGACCAGGATATGACAGACACTCCTGAGAAAGCAGCATTGAAAACTGTGACTGTTTCTTCATTCTTTATGGATGAGGCAGAAACTACTAATGCGGAGTACAGGGTATTTATTAATTATGTAAGAGATTCCATTGCTAGAACTTTACTTGCGGAAGCTGCCGGAGAAGGTGGAGATGGAAAAGGTAAAGGAACAGGGATAGGTGATTACGCTTATCTGGCAAAAAAAGAAGATAATTTAACACCATATCAAGAATATTTAGAAGGACAAGGAGGGAGAGACGAAGGTTATGATCCAAATAAAAGACTAGACTGGAAAGTGCCTTTGCATTGGAATACTAGCAAATATCCAGATGTAGAATACGCTGAAGTATTAGAGTCTATGTATTTACCAGCTTCTTCTAGAATTGCTAATGAAAGAATTCTTGATGTGAGTAAATTGAAATATACTTACAGATGGGGAGATATGGATGCTGCAATTGCTGATAATGAGAGAGGGGTAAATTATTTGAAAAGTGAAAGTATTGCTATCTATCCAGATACAACTGTTTGGGTGAAAGATTTCCATTTTGCTTATAACGAACCATTATTTGAACAATATTTTTGGCATAAAGCTTATAAAGATTATCCGGTTGTTGGTGTAACTTGGGATCAGGCAAGAGCTTATTGTAACTTTAGATCTAAATTAAAATCGGATTATAACGAAAGTTTAAAAAGAAAAAAACAAAGACCATTACAATTCCGTCTACCTACTGAAGTTGAATGGGAATATGCTGCTAGAGGAGGTCTGCAAAATGCAACTTACCCTTGGGGAGGTCCTTATTTAATGGATGATAGAGGTTGTTACTTGGCGAACTTCAAGCCAAAAAGAGGTAACTATATGGAGGATGAGAAAAAAGGTACTTATACATATACAGCTCCAGTAAAGAAATTTAAGAAAAATGGATTTGGGTTATTTGACATGGCAGGTAACGTTTCTGAATGGACAGAATCAGGGTATAATAATTCTTCTTACGGATTCTCTTCTACTCTAAATCCTTCTACTAAAGATAAAACAGATACTAAGAAATCTGTTAGAGGAGGTTCTTGGAAAGATGTAGGATATATGCTTATGACAGGTGCAAGAGACTGGGAAAGAAAAGATTCTGCAAGAAGCTATATTGGATTTAGAACGGTACAGGATATTCCTGAAGCTGCTGTTAAACCTAAAAGAGTAAACAGATAAAAACATTTTTTGGTAAAAAATCATTAACTTAAATTAACATTAAAAAAAACTAACTTATATGTTTAAGACTAAAGATGCGTGGATGAACTTCTTTTATTCATTCGGTGCTGCAATTGTAATTCTTGGAGCTTGGCTTAAAATTACACACATTACTTTGGGACCTATCAATGGTAATATAGCACTTACTGTGGGGCTTATTACTGAAGCTATTATCTTTATCATTTTTGCGTTTGACCCGCCAAAATCTGAGGAATCTTATGCTTGGGAAAATGTTTATCCTGAATTGTTAGATAAACATGCAAATCCTAACCCATTACATTCTAATATATCTTCTAAAAATAATGCTGCTTCAGCTTTTGCTGAATTAGAAAATTCTCTTTCATCTAAACTAGATAAAATGCTTGAGGATGCTAAATTAGATGTGCAATTATTTGAAAGATTAAGAACAGGTATTGATAAATTTTCAAGTTCAGTAGATCAAATTAATCAAACTGTGGATGTTTCTGCTTCTACTCATAAGTATAATGATCAATTAAATAAAGCTGCTTCACACATGGAGAGTATGAATGCTTTATATGCTATGCAATTAGAAAGTGGTAAGAGACAATCAGAATTTGCAAACAAATATGTAGCAGACATGCAAAAATCTGCTGAACAATCAGAAAAATTCAATCAAGAATTACAAGGTTTAACAGCTAACTTAAATAACTTAAACAGAGTTTATGGCGGTATGTTAACTGCAATGAAGTCTTAATTCCCTAAACCATTTCTAAAATTTAACTACTTAATCAAAAAAAACAAAGAAAATGGCAGCAGGAAAACAGACACCTCGTCAGAAGATGATCAATCTTATGTATTTGGTGTTCATCGCTATGATGGCTCTAAATATTGATGCAGAAATCATCAGATCATTTTATGACTCTACTACGGCTCTTAACGAAACAAGATTTTTAACTGAAAAGAAAAATGAAAAAATCTTCGAAAGAACTTTAGAGGCTAAAGCTCAACAGGTTCCAGATACTTATGCAACACCTTGGGAACAGTATAAAGTATTAAAGGCCAAAGTTGATATTTTAGTAAATTCAGCCGAAAAAATTAAAAATACTCTTAAAAAACAATCTGAGTTTCAGGAAAAAGACGAAGCAGGAAAAGATATTGATGTAAGTGAGAATTTTGCAGCACTTAACAATAATGAAGCTACAATGGCCTACTTCTTCAAAGAAGGAGACGAAAACTCTCCTACTAAAGAAGCTTTGGATTTGAAAGCTAAAATGGATGATGTAAGAAATTATATTAATGCCACTTTTGGAAAAAATCCTCAACTTCAGGACTTAGTAGATAGAGCAAACAAGTCTATCATTGCTGAGTACCCTAAAGGAAAGTCTCCAAATGGAAAGACATGGTTTCAGAATAAATTCTTTCACCAGTCTCTTATTGCAGCAATATCAAATCTTGGCATTATTCAGAATGATGCGAGAAACGTACAATCTGATGCATTGGCATTATTACTACAAGAAAAAGTAGATGCTAGTATTAAGTTTTCAAGCTATGAGCCAATCGTTTCTGGACCAGTTGATATTCAGGCTGGTAAACAAGCAGAAGTTAAAGTTATGTTAGGAACTTATTCTAACAGTAACAAAATTTCTATAACTGGTGTAAGTAAAGTTGAAAATGGGAAAGGTACGATTGCTATTTCTGGTAATGGTATTGGAGAACATAAGCTAGGTGGTACTATTACATTAACAGATGCTTCTGGTAAACCACAAAGTTTCCCTTGGACACATACTTATAATGTAATCGCTGGACCAAGAGAAGTGAAAATGGAGAAAGGTTTATTATTATCTGCTGATAAAATGAATGTAATGTACAGAGGACTTGAAAACCCTGTATCTGGTTCTATTTTAGGTGCTGATAATTCAAAATTATCATTGTCTGCTCCGGGTGCAGTTGTTAAGAGTGCAGGTGCAGGTAAATGGATTGTTACTCCTAGTACAGGGAATAGTGTTAAGTTAACATTATCAGGTACTGATCCATATGGTAAAACAATTTCTCAGGTTTTTGAATATAGAATTAAGAATGTACCAGCGCCACAAGGGCAAATGAGAGGTCAGACAGTATTAAATATTCCTGCTACTTCGATTCCAAATCAAACAGTACAGGCAGCTATTCCTGATTTTGATTTCCCTGTATCATTTACTGTTAATCAGTTCATGGTTAAGATTCCTGGTAGAGCAGCGTTATTAATCAAAGGTAGTAGTTTAGATGAAGCTGCAGGATTGGTTAAAAATTTGAGAACAGGAGATGTAGTATATGTATTTGATATTAAGGCTACTGCTACTGGATTAGGTAATCAGACATTGAAAAATATTTCACCTGTTGTAATCAATGTTCAATAATTTAATAGATTAAAATAACATTATGAAAAAATATATAGGTAGTCTTTTAGTTTTAGTTTCTGGACTAATGTTTTCCCAGACTATTCTAAACGCATCTTCTCCGGAAGAGTTCAGAAGAATGAGAGCTGAGAATAAGCAAAAAGTTGGCGATACAGTTATTGATAACAAAGTAAAGCCTCTAGAATACGGTTATGTTGAAGATAAAGATATCTTGAAAAGCATGATGGTTTGGGAGATTATTGATATGAATGATAAAATTAATCAACCATTCTATTATGATAATCCGGATGGGTTGTTAGCTAAACAGACAAGATCTTTGTACCAATTACTTTTAGATGCTGCTATTTCTGGTCAGATTCAGGAAGTTTATGATGATGAAAACTTTGTTACTAAATTATCACCTGAAGGAATTCAAAAGAGACTAGAGAGTGTAAGAGTTTCTGATGCGGCTATTGATATTCTTAATTCTGGTAGACAATTAACAGAGCAAGAGAAAAAAGAATATACAGATATTTTTAAAACTACTACTGAGAAGGTTAAAGTTCTTAAAATAATGGGAATGTGGTTCATTGATAAAAGAGATGGACAAATGAAGTACAGACCTCTTGGTATTGCTGCTATGGGACCAGATCCTGCTGTACAAGGTAGAACAGGACCAGACGGTCAACCTTTAGCCGGATCAGATGAACTTATCGATTTATTCTGGATTTACTATCCAAGTGCAAGAGATATCTTAGCAAATAACTATGTTTATAACAAAAAGAATTCATCTGCTGATCTGTCTTTTGATGACTTAATCAATGCAAGAAGATTCTCTTCTGTTATTTACAAGTCTTCAACAGGACTTGGAGATGGAACTATTAAAGATTATATTCCTAGAAATGCTGAAGAGCAATTAGAAGAAAGCGAGAAAATTAAGGAGCAAATTCTTCAAATGGAAAATGATATGTGGAATTACTAAATTTCACTTGATATTTATAAAAAACCTGAGTAATTTTACTCAGGTTTTTTTTATTATGAAAAATGTAGATTATATAATAGTAGGGGATGGATATGCGGGACTTTTCTTTGCGCATCAATTGATAACAAATAATAAATCTTTTGTAATTTTTTCTGAAGGAAGGAGAAGTGCATCCCAAGTGTCAGCAGGAATTGTAAATCCTGTAGTTCTCAAAAAGTTTACTACGTTTTGGAAAGCTCAGGAGCAAATAGATTTCTTGAAAGAATCATTGAAAGAAATTGAAGATTATACAGGAAAAAAATATTTACTTGAATTTCCTATTCATAGAATTTTTCATGATGAAAATGAACAGAAGCTTTGGCTCAAAAAATCAGATAATGATGAACTCAAAGATTTTTTGAATGAAAATTTCACTCATTTAGACGTTGTAAAAAACAATTTTAATACAGGAAAGGTTAATCAGTCTGCCAGACTTGATGTTAATGGATTTTTCGAGGGTTTATTCAGTTTTTTGGAAAATAATGAAAAATTAATTAAAGAAAAATTTGATTATTCTTGTCTTAATACTAAAGAATCTGTTTATAAGGATATTAATTTTAAGAATATTATTTTTTGTGAAGGAATTGGGGTGAAAGATAATCCTTTCTTTTCTGGAATTCCTGTAAATCCAAATAAAGGACACCACATTAAAGTAAAGTTATCGACTTCAATGCCTGAAAATATTACAATTAAGAAAAAACATTTCCTTTTTCCTACAAATGATGATCTGTACTTTTATGGGGGAACTTATGACAGAGATCAATTATATAATCACATAGACGATTCTGCGGTAGAGCAGTTGGTGAAAGGGTTATCTGAATTTTATCCTTATGATTTTGAAGTAAGAGAAGTGAATTTTGGCTTTAGACCAACTGTAAAAGACCGAAGACCTATTATAGGAAGGCATCATGAATATAAGAATTTATATGTTTTTAATGGCCTTGGTGCAAGAGGAATTTTAAACGGTTGTTATTTCTCCAAAAATTTATATGATTTTATTGAAAACAACACTCCTATACATGAAGAAGTTTCATTGGAAAGGTTCAACTAAAAAATTAAGCGCTTTTACAAACTGTAAAAGCGCTCTTTATATTGATGTGTTTTTAAAATATGTAGTAAAAAATTTTAGTCAAGATCATTTTTTAGTTAATATGAAGCCATGTTATTGCCAATAGATTTAGATACTTTTTTAGTTTGGAATAATACCATGTTATAATCTTTTTTTAGCAATGTAACTTTTCCTCTTATGTTTGAATATTGATATTCTGCATTAGTAGCCGTAAATTCTGGTAATTGGTTATTTTTTTTCAATTCATAAGTTTTGCCTTCTAATCGAATTGTAACTATATTTTTTGTGTTGTTTACTACTACCTCCATTTGTTCTCCATTCTCATCAGTAAAAACATTTTTTGAGATGTCATCATTGTTTACAGAAGGAGCATCGTCTTTAATGACATTCATTTCAGACTCTTTTGAGTGCCTACAGGATATCGTTGAAAGAGTAAAAACTCCCATGGTTGCCAGTAATAATAATTTTTTCATGATAATATGTAATGATTTGTGGTTTGTTTTGGTCTAATAAAATTACAATTTTTTTTAATCATATATGTTAATTTTTCATAAAATAACAAATTTTGTACCGTATATGGTCATCTCTGGTTAAAATCAGGAGCAATGGTGAACTTTTTTACTGTTTAATATTTAATTTTTAAACTTTAAGTTAAGAGTGATTGTGTTTTTTCAGCTAAATTAAAGGAGAGTTAAATTTTGTTAATCAACTATGATAGTATATAAATCTAAATGTACATTTGTGCCTTCAAAATGAGAAATTATATAGTATATTTTTTTACGTGCCTTTTTCTGCTATTTGTAGTAGAAAGCAGGATTAATGTAAAAACTTTACAAAATAATTATACTGCTCATTCTTCTCAAAACATGCCCAAAAGGGTAAATCGTTTAAATCAGACTTACGAAAAACTTTCAATTCAGCAAACTCCGGATAATTCGGGAGATACTTATTCTTTAGAAATTGCTGAAGATGACTTTCAACTTTCAGATACATTTCAGACAATTGTTGTTTTTGCAAGTGTTTTTAGTCTGGTCTATATTTTTGGTTTAAAAAGCTTTAAAAAGCCAAAAACAGCCTTTGATGGGCTTATTACTAATTTTTCTTCTGTAAAAAGATTCATTCTGATTCGTTCAATTAGAATTTAAAATTTTATTCTTTTCAAATAATTTTCTGCTCGTTTATTTGGGCGGGAAATATCATGCGTTGTGTTTGTTGGTAAGCATCACATTGTAAGAATACTTATTACCATTTTCAAATTTTTCATAACCGATTTAAAAATATTAAACTCTAAAATTATGGTGAAAAGAGTTGTCGCAAGCATGATGCTGAGCTGTCTCTTATTGGTTGTTAGTTGTAACAATAAAAAAGAAGAAAAAGAAGAAGCTGCAGTGTATCCTGTTACGTCTCCTGTAAAGATGGATACGGTGATTAATAAAGAATATGTAGCTCAAATTCAATCTGTAAAGAACATTGAAGTTCGTGCGCAGGAAAAAGGATTTTTGGAAAAAATTTATGTAGATGAAGGGCAGTATGTACATGCAGGGCAAACATTGTTTCGAATTATGCCTCAATTATATCAGGCAGAATTAATGAAAGCAAAAGCTGAAGTAGAACAGGCCACGATTGAACTGAAGAATGCAAATACTTTGGCAAATAATAATATTGTTTCCAAAAACGAAAGGGCAATGGCAAAGGCTAAATTAGATGCAGCTAATGCAGAAGCCAAATTGGCTCAGATTCATTTGTCGTTTACTAATATTAAAGCTCCGTTCTCTGGAGTTATTAACAGGATTCCTTTGAAATTGGGAAGTCTTGTTGATGAAGGCGATTTATTGACTTCTTTATCAGATAATACCAATGTTTATACCTATTTCAATGTTTCAGAACCTGAATATCTGAACTATCAAAGAAATGTAGCTTCAAGAGGAAGTAATCAGGTTTCTTTAATTATGGCAAACGGAGATATTTTTCCTCAAAAAGGAGAAATTCAAACAATTGAAGGTGAATTTGATAATGAAACGGGAAACATTGCTTTTAGAGCAAAATTTCAGAATCCTGATAAATTATTAAGAAATGGAGAAACGGGGAAAGTACAAATGACGCTTCCTTTGAAAAATGCTTTAATCATTCCTCAAAAAGCGACGTATGAAATTCAGGATCAAAAATATGTTTTTGTAATTGATAAAAATGGAGTTGCAAAATCTAAAAATATAAAAGTGGCTTATGAACTTCCTGATTTATATGTTGTTGCTTCCGGTATTTCTGAAGGAGATAAAATTCTTCTTGAAGGGGTACAGAAGGTAAAAGATGATCAAAAAGTTCAGACAAAATTCCAGGAGCCTAAAAAAGTTCTTCAATCATTGAAATTAAAAGCAGAGTAAGACTCTTTAAATGAAGTAGTATGTTTAAGAAATTCATTCGCAGACCTGTTCTGTCTATCGTAATCTCTTTGATTATCGTATTTATGGGAGTTTTATCGCTAGTTAAATTACCCGTTACTCAATTTCCGTCCATTTCACCTCCAAAAGTGAATATCACTGCAGAATATCCTGGAGCCAACAATGAGTTGTTGATTAAATCCGTAGTTATTCCGTTAGAAAGAGGCTTAAATGGTGTTCCTGGAATGAAATATATGACTTCTGATGCCGGAAATGATGGAGAAGCATCTATCCAGGTGGTTTTTGATTTGGGAACTGACCCGAATGTAGCTGCTGTAAATGTTCAGAACCGTGTGTCTTCAGTAGTTAATAAACTTCCGCCGTTGGTAGTTCGAGAAGGGGTAAAAATTACCCGTGAAGAGCCCAACATGTTGATGTATATTAATTTGTACAGTGATGATCCAAAGGCAGACCAAAAATTCCTTTTTAATTATGCAGATATCAATGTAATGTCTGAACTAAAAAGAGTAAGTGGAGTTGGTTTTGCAGATATTTTGGGAACAAGAGAATATGCTATGCGTATTTGGCTTAAACCTGATAGGTTAACAGCTTACAGTATTTCCGCTGATGAAGTAATGGAAGCATTAAATCAACAAAGTTTAGAAGCATCACCCGGGAAAACAGGGGAAAGTTCAGGGAAACGTTCGCAGTCATTTGAATATATTTTAAAATATCCAGGTCGTTTTAATAATGAAAAAGATTACGGAAATATTATTCTGAAAGCAAAACCTGGAGGAGAATTTATAAGATTAAAAGATGTTGCAGATATTGAGTTTGGTTCTTCGATGTATGATATCTATTCTACATTGAATGGAAAACCTTCTGCTGCAATTACAGTAAAACAATCATATGGTTCTAATGCAAGTGATGTTATCAAAAATGTAAAATCTTTAATGGCAGAATTGCAAAAAACGACTTTCCCAAAAGGAATGCACTATGATATAAGCTATGATGTCTCAAGGTTTCTGGATGCATCAATAGATAAGGTGGTTCATACCTTGTTTGAAGCGTTTATTTTGGTGGCAATTGTAGTATTTCTATTCTTAGGAGATTGGCGTTCAACTTTGATTCCGGCTTTGGCTGTTCCGGTTTCACTGGTCGGAACTTTTGCAGTTATGTCCGCTTTCGGAATTACGTTGAATATGATTTCACTTTTTGCTTTGGTAATGGCAATCGGGGTTGTAGTTGATGATGCGATTGTTGTAATTGAAGCAGTTCATGCCAAAATGGAAGAGAAACATTTATCTCCGTTGAAGGCTACAGAAGAAGCAATGCACGAAATCAGCGGAGCAATTATCGCAATCACTCTGGTAATGGCTTCTGTATTTATTCCGATTGCATTCATGTCTGGTCCGGTTGGGGTATTTTACCGTCAGTTTTCGATAACAATGGCTTCTGCAATTATCCTTTCAGGAGTTGTAGCGTTGACATTGACCCCGGCTTTATGTGCTTTAATTTTAAAAAATAATCATGGGAAAGCCAAAAAAAGAACTCCGATTACCATTTTCTTGGATAAATTCAATGGGTTATTTACAAAAGGAGCAGGGAAGTATGAGGGAATGCTGAATAAAACAGTGAAAAAGAAAACAATCACACTTCCGCTATTATTGGCTTTTTGTGCTTGTACATTTTTCTTGAGCAATTCACTTCCTTCTGGGTTTATTCCTGCTGAAGACCAAGGGATGATTTATGCAATTATACAAACTCCTCCGGGGTCAACTTTGGAGAGAACAAATCAGATTGCCAAAGAATTATTGAGAGAGTCTGAAGATATTGATGGTGTACAATCAGTTTCTTCTTTGGCAGGTTATGAAATCTTGACTGAAGGTACAGGTTCTAATTCAGGGACTTGTTTAATTAATCTTAAAAGTTGGGAAGAACGTAAAGAATCTGCTGCGGAAATTATTGAAAAACTGGAAGAGAAAGCCAAAAATATTCCTGGGGCGAATATAGAGTTTTTCCAACCCCCATCTATCCCGGGATACGGAGCTGCAGGTGGTTTTGAACTTCGTCTTTTAGATAAAGCGGGAAGCGGGGATTATCAAAAAATGGAAAAAGTAAGTAACGATTTTGTAAGGGAACTGAAAAAACGTCCCGAATTGGGTTCTGCATTTACATTCTATTCTGCAAGTTTCCCCCAATATATGCTGAAGATTGATAATGATTTGGCAGAACAGAAAGGTGTGACGATTGAGAATGCGATGGATAATTTGTCTACATTGATTGGTTCCAACTATGAAACGAGCTTTATTCGTTTTGACAGGCCATATAAAGTTATTGTTCAGGCAGGCCCTCAATATCGTGCTTTGCCAAGTGATTTATTAAAGCTATATGTTAAAAATGATAAAGAACAGATGGTTCCGTATTCAGATTTCATGCATTTGGAAAAGGTATATGGCTTATCAGAAATTACGAGACACAATATGTATAATTCTGCGGAGGTGAGTGGAACTCCTGCACCTGGATATAGTTCAGGACAGGCTATTGCTGCCATTAAAGAAGTTGCTGATAAAACTTTGCCGAGAGGTTTTGGTATCGATTGGGCAGGTATTTCCAAAGACGAGGTAAGTCGTGGGAATGAGGCAGTATTCATTTTCTTGGTATGTTTAGGATTTGTTTATCTTATTCTTTCTGCTCAATATGAAAGCTTTATTCTTCCTTTGCCTGTAATTTTATCGTTACCAACGGGAATTTTCGGGGCTTTTTTATGCTTAAAATTATTAGGATTAGAAAACAATATTTATGCTCAGGTTGCAATGGTAATGTTGATTGGGCTTTTGGGTAAAAATGCGGTATTGATCGTAGAATTTGCTGTGCAGAAGAAGGCAGAAGAAGGAATTCCTGTTGCACAGGCTGCAATTGAGGGGGCTGCTATCCGTTTTCGTCCGATTTTGATGACTTCATTTGCATTTATCGCAGGTTTGATTCCGTTGGTGATGGCAACTGGTCCCGGGGCAATAGGAAACCGAACGATTGGTACAGCGGCAGCAGGTGGTATGTTTATCGGAACTATTTTCGGATTAATGATTATCCCTGGATTGTATTACATTTTCGGAACAATTGCTGAAAAATCAAGATTGGCAAGATATGAAGAAGAAAATCCTTTAACAGAACAAACAGAACCTTATCAACACGATGACAAACATGAAGATTTATAATAAATATATATTACCCGTTGCGATATCGCTTGTTTTAGCAAGTTGTAAAGCTCCTATGGCAACCGTTATAAAAGATGAGGTAAAGCAAAACATTCCTCAGAATTTTAATCAGCAAGAACAGGCTGATGCTAATAATAACAGTGGAATGACGCCGTGGAGACAGTTTTTTACTGATGCTAATTTGGTCGTTTTAATTGAAACGGCATTGAAGAATAATCAGGAGTTGATGATTACTTTGCAGGAGATTGAGATTGCAAAAAGTAATGTTCTTTATAAAAAAGGGAAGCTATCGCCTACTGTAGCTGCAAAATTAGGGGCTGGAGTAGAAAAAGTAGGTCGATATACAAGTCAGGGAGCAGGTGATGCCAATACTGATATTGAGCCTGGAAAAGAAATGCCGGATCCGTTAGGGAATTTTGAAGGAGGATTAATGGCAAACTGGGAGATTGATATCTGGAAAAAATTGAGAACCGAAAAAGAAGCTGCTGTTGCTCACTATCTTTCGACTGTTGAAGGGAAGAATTTTGTGCTTTCAAGTTTAATTGCTGAGGTTGCAGATAATTATTATGAATTATTATCACTTGATAATCAGCTTGAAATTATTCAAAAATATATTGAACTTCAAAAGAAGGCTTTAGAAATCTCTAAAATTCAGAAAGAAGCAGCGGCTGCAACTGAACTGGCAGTGAAAAAATTTGAGGCTGAATTGGCTAAATCAAAAGCCGCAGAATATACAATTCGTCAGCAGATTACAGAAAAAGAAAATCAGATCAATGCTTTGTTGGGAAGATATCCACAGCCGATTGTGAGAACAAAAGAAAGCTTTATGACAATGATTCCTCAAACCGTTTATACAGGGATTCCTTCACAATTATTGTCGAACCGTCCTGATATTAAACAAGCTGAATTGGAATTAAAATCCTCGAAACTAGATGTTGAAGCAGCAAGAAAAGAATTTTATCCTTCTTTGGAAATCTCTGCAACATTAGGGTTGGAGGCATTCAAACCATCTTATTTGGTTAAATTGCCGGAATCGGTCGCTTACAATTTGGTGGGAGAATTAGCGGGTCCATTGATTAATAAAAGTGCAATTAAAGCTAATTTTCAGGCTGCCGATGCCAAACAGATTCAGGCTTTGTATGAATATGATAAAACGATTTTAAATGCTTATCTGGATGTGGCTAATTTGATGTCGAAAATCAAAAATATAGACCAGTATTATAAATTAAAATCTGAAGAAACCCATGCTTTAGACCAGTCGATTGATATTGCGAATCAACTATTCCGTAATTCGAGAGCAGATTATTTGGAGGTTTTGATGAATCAGAGAGATGCATTAGATGCTAAAATGGAGTTGGTGGAAGCTAAAGAAAAACAACTAAGTACAGTTGTTGATATTTATAAAAGTTTAGGAGGTGGCTGGAAGTAGAGAGTAACTTTTAAATCGTTACTAAAAAAGGGGCTGTGTCTTAGGACTTAGCTCCTTTTTTTAGTAGTAAATCTAAAATTATTTGAAATTTTTTTTTAATTAAAAATAACACGTCAAGTTTTGTCGCTTTACACAGATAGCTTTGCGGTATTAAATCATTAAAGCTATGAAATTACCATTTTACTTAAGTTTCAGAGAATTTGAAAAAGAATATTACGACAATCTCGAAAAATGGTTTGAACATTACGACAATACCAATGAAATTGACTTCCTAAAAAGTCAGGCAGAACTATACAGACCATATCTGAGTTATAATTTTTCGGAGGATAAATTGCAGACGGATGCTGTAATTAAAGTGAAAAATTGTTTCTTCCCTTATTTTGAAAATTTCGGAATTTCCTTTTGTGTAGATGTTGAGAACGGCAAAAGAACTCAAGATGTATCATCTAAAATTGACAATATATCAGAATGGAAAACCATTACCATGATGGAATATGCCCAACATATTTTGGATAAAATCAATACATATTTTCAGAAAAAAGGATTGGATAAAACCAAAGAAAATGTTCTTGATTACATCAATAATTATGAAATTATTACGTCCAAAGAGCAGACAGGTTATTGTTTAGATTATACCCAACACCAAAAAACGATTCCTTTTTTAGAAGCATTTTTACCGAATTTTGGCTGTACGGTTGATATTTCTTTATATAGAAATTTCTTTTTTTCCATTGTCAGAATTGCTGATTTTATTGATTATAGACTGAAAGCTGTTGAGGCTTTCGAATTCAGTTCTTACAGCACTTTAAAGTCTGAAGCTAAAATACAATTGCATATGAAAAATCATAGTTTTCTCACCATTTGCAATTAGACAAAGACACTAAACATTCATATACTCAATTATATTGTTTGAACATTTTGTTAGCTTATTATTCAAACAATGATCCCAGCCAAAAAGGCTGGGATTTTTACAAAAATTAAATTTAAAATTGGTTTGCAGTCCAGATGAGTTCTCCATCTTTTATATCTACATTAATTTTATCTCCTTCTTTAAACACTCCGGATACAATTTTTTTGGCAAGAGGTCTTCTTAACCTTCCTCTTATAACACCTTTTAGTGGTCTTGCTCCGTATTTTATATCATAACCTTCTATAGAGAGAAGCTCTTTTGCTTCCTGACTGATTTCAAGATTAATATTTAAGTTTTTAACCAAATCAAGAAGTTCTTTTTTAAGATGAATTTCAAAAATTTTCAGGGCATTATCTTTACTTATCGGAGCAAAAGGAATCGTTTCCGTAAGTCTTCCTAAAAATTCAGGTCTGAAAAAACGACTCATCATTTCCAATAATTTTGAAGATTGAGGAATTTCACCTTTTCCAAAAGATTCTACAATAAAATCTGAACCGATATTTGAAGTGAAAAGGATAATAGCATTTGAGAAATCGCCCTCTTTTCCTAATCTATCATGAAGTTTTCCTTCATCCATAATCTGTAAAAAAACATCAAAAACAGAGGCGTGAGCTTTTTCAATTTCATCAAATAAAACAATAGAGTAGGGTTTTTGTCTGATTTTGTTGACTAATAATCCGCCTTCTTCATATCCTACATATCCTGGAGGAGCTCCGTAAAGTAATGCGGCAGAATGCTCTTCTTTAAATTCGGACATATCAAACCTGATAATTGCATTTTCATCCTGAAATAAAAATTCTGCCAACGACTTTGCCAATTCTGTTTTACCTGTTCCTGTTGGTCCCAAAAAGAAGAACGAACCGATGGGTTGTCCTGCTTTGCTTAATCCTGAACGGGTTTCCAAAACAGCTTCCGAAATGGTTTCAATGGCATGGTCTTGCCCTACAACTCGTCGTGCAAGAACACTTTCCATTTCGTTAAGTCTTTGTTTTTCTTCTTCTTTAAGCTTTCCGATTGGGATATTTGTTTTCTGGGAAATAATCAGGGCGAGGTCAAAATCTGTAATATTAGTTCTCTTATCCTGAGCTATTTTTTCTGTTTTTTCGATTAATTTTCTTGAAAAATCTAAAAGTTCATCAATATTTTCAAATTCAGGAAGTTGTTTTTCTTCGGCTTCTTCAGAAGTGCTTATGAGATATTTTGTTTTTTCAGTTAGATCTTTTAATAACCATTCTGCCTGCATTTTCCGTTCATCTTCAGAAAGATTATTTGTATTATCTTCCAGATGAATAATGCTAGTCAGAAGATGGTTTTTCTCTTTGATAAAAGATTCTCCGGCAGTTTTTAGAACAGCCATGGTATGATCAATTAAATCAATAGCAGAAGCGGGGAGGCTTTTTTCTTTCAAATATCGTTGAGAAAGTCTTATTGCTTCTTTTATTGCATTGTCGTCGATATTGATTTTGTGATGATTCTGATAGTCAATTAAGGTTTGTTTGAGCATTCTGAAATGAATCTCATCAGTAGATTCTTCTAGTTTCACAAGCTCAAACAGACTTGCAAATCCCTGATCTTTTTCGATTTTTTTGCTGTATTCTTCAATTGTTGATGTTGCAAGTAAGGTCAATCCGTTTGAAATCTCACTTTTTAAAAGATTTGAAACTCCGGAATCTGAGCCATGACCACCTAAAATTGAAGAAATATCTTCGATAATTAATAATGATTTGGGAACTGATTTTAATTCCTGAGCAATATTTTTTATTCTGTCTTCAATTTCTCCTTTATAAGAAGCTCCTGCAATGAGGGCTCCCATATCAATTTCAAAAACCTCTAATCCTAAAAGAGCATCGGGAATTTGTTTTAGTAATATTTTCTGAATGAATCCTTCTATCAATGTTGTTTTCCCGACACCGTGTTCACCAATGATTAAAACATTTTGTTTGCTGTATCGGGATAATATTTCGGTGATTTTATTGATTTCCGAATCTCTTCCTACAAGTAATTCTTTTTTGTTTTTCTTTTTTACCTGTTCATTTTTATTGATGCAGTACTTTTTTATAAAGCCTTTGTTTGCTTTTTTTGAAAAAGCTGCATTTTCCACGTTTTCTTTATTGTCAGAAACAGAAATATCTTTCAGCAGTTCATTTCTTGTTACAGGAAAAGTTTTCATTTGATCAAATGAAAAGGCTACACCAGGTGAACTAATGGCAACAATTAATGTAAACAGTGTAATGTCTTCTATACCTAACATTTCTCGGACAGAGTCTGCTTCCGCAAAAATTTCATCTATAATTTCATCCGGTTCGCACGAAAAAGTGTTTGGTGATTTAGGAAGGTCTTCCATGCGTACTTCTGCCCATTCTTCAAGATAAAAAACGTCTGTTCCTAGGCTTTCAAGCTGTTTTAAAAGAGAAAGATCTCTGTTTAACATTGCTTTTAAAAGATGGGCTCCTGTAAATGTGGAATTTAAATTTTCTCTACCTATTTTTTGAGCAATTTCAAGAGCTTTGGTAACTTCTTGATTGTAAATAATTTCTTGTTGATTCATCATTTGTGTGTTTTTAATCATTCATCCAAATCATCAGTTTTTTTACTTTATATTGAATGTTAATATTTTGGATACAGTTTTTGTCGTCTTTATTGACTCTCAATGCCGTAATTTTTATTTTCTTACCGGCAATATACTGGCAGAACTGATCAAAAGGCATTAATTTATTATTATTTACAACTACCGGGATATCAAAATTTCCGCATAGATATTCTTTAAAGTCATCTTTTATTTTTGCTTCTGCGGCAACCTGTTTAATGAGAATTTTAAATTGTTCATTTGAAATTTCGGGAGCTTTTTTGTCTGCAATGAGAGAATCTTTTTTGCTTTTCGATCTCGGTGAAACCGGAATGTGTTGAAGCATATCAACTAAAGGATCTTTTTGTGCGCTTCCCATAGGCAATGAGAATGAGGAATGAGGTTTTTCAAACTCATAAGATTTGATATCGATTTTTTGTTTAGCTTTAATCGTTTTGGGAGCTACATAAATGGTTTTCACGGCTGTATGCTCTACGTCTCCATTTACAATAAGGGTGATTTTTTTGTCTCCAACTGTTTTAAATGTGTAGGTTGGGCTTTTTCCTAGGGCATCAGTTCTTGTTGTTTCCCCGAAGCTCCATTCCCAAGATTCACCGCCATCTTTTTCTGCGTTAAAAAATACAGGTTCTCCCACCGTTACAACATTAGGACTGGAAATGATAGGAAGATAACCGGATTGTTGGCTGATACTTGAAATTGTTACTAGTTTTTCGTGGATACAATTTCCGTTTATTTTTAATCTTACAATATATTCACCCGGCTTTTTATAGGTATGGATAGTTCTTTGTCGTACATCAATGGCTGTGCTGTCTCCAAAATCCCACTCCCACGATTTAGCACCTTCTGTATTATCAAAGAATTCCACAACATTATTGATCATAAAGTCATCGGAATGCACTATAAATTTTGCATTTTCACAATCAACGTGGCGGGTAAACTGATATAATAGATAAAACAGACTGAGCAATAAAACA
Organism: Chryseobacterium oryctis; assembly: GCF_025971925.1. Taxonomy (GTDB): domain Bacteria; phylum Bacteroidota; class Bacteroidia; order Flavobacteriales; family Weeksellaceae; genus Chryseobacterium; species Chryseobacterium oryctis. Next base: position 10,074 of record NZ_JAPDHV010000007.1, on the reverse strand, counting down.
ACTCCTAAACTTATAAGAACCTTATTATCCATAAGGTTTGAAATATTTTTTTTCATTGTGCTTTTGTGAATTCACAAATTTAAATAAATTTTTTTTTAGAAAAATATATTACAGATAAATTATTTTATATACTTTTGTTGAAAACACAACACACAACATGATGAAATATTATATATGCCCTGCATATAAAGTTTGGTTTATACCGCTTTTATACTTATTTACACTTTCTTGTAATAGTAAAAAATACATTACAGATATCCCATATAACTATTCATCAGATAAATTAAATAATACTCAGAACGCACAGGAGGGTATGGGTGATGGGTATACTGTTGTTGATGACAATAAAGAGGGATTGAGTGATGAAGACTTAAGGATTAAAGAAAAATATTCTATCATTTTGAAGGTAATGCCAAAGGAAGTTCAGAATTATAAGCTTTACTCTTATATAGACAAATGGTTAGGAACTCCGTATAAATCACAGAAATTGGAAGAAAATGTAGGGGTAGATTGTTCTTACTTTGTACAGGCTCTTTATAGTGATGTTTTTAATATTACTTTTCCTAAGACTTCAGACGGTATTTTTCGCTCAAAATCTATTCAGCTTTTTACTGGAAGAACTTTCTTGAAGGAAGGGGATATTTTATTTTTTAGATATGATAAATTTCATCCTATTTCAGATGTAGGAATTTATTTACATAACGATAGAATCTTAGCATGTACAGCAAACGGACTCAATATTTATAATTTTAATGATGAGTATTTCCAGTTGAGATATGTGGCTGCAGGAAGATTGAAACCTAATAATAATTAATTTATGGAAAGGCTTACAGATCTTGCTCGTCATATTACTTCTTTAAAGCATGATATTCGTGCGGAAGTTGTTGTAAATGATTTGCTTAAAAATAATGATATTTCAGACGGGAAGTATATTGTTTCTAAAGAAGGTCAGTTTTCGAGAGCTTACCGGTTTGATATACTCGATGCAGATGTAATTGATTATGATTTTGATGCAACCCAGATTCTGAAAATATGCCTTTCCAGAGATAGTATCTACGATATGTTACCTGAAAATATGGTTCATAACGTAAGAAATGATTCTCCTGAAAAGGATGTTGATGTAATGATTCGTGAACATAAGAATCAAAAAAAACAACAAAAGGGTGCAAGAACTTTTTTTCAACCGTTTGAAAATGAAATTTTTGGTTATGGAGTAGCTATTGAAGGTTTTGAGAGAGATTTTTTGACCGAATTGAATGGTTCTTTAGTTGCTGATATGTTTTATGATTTTTGGGGAATTAGTAAAGATTTTCCGAAGCTATTAATATCAAAATTTATCAGAGTTCTGCCTTTTGCGTACAAGATTGTAGGAAATATAGAATTGGCAAGTGAGATTTTAGCTAATCTTCTTGAAGAGAATGTGATAATAAATAATAAAACTCATCAAAAATATACAGATAAAGATGAAAGTATAATATTGGGAGATAGCAGATTGGGTCTTGATTTTATTACAGGAAACAGTTATGATGACTATTCAAACCATTTTAATATACAGATTGGACCATTGAAAAACTCAAACTTCGTTGATTATATCCATGAGGGTAAAATGAAGAAGTTTTTGGATCTATTTTATGAATATTTTTTCCCTATTGAAGTGGAAATTGAAACAACAATTCTGTTAGCTGAAGAAAAACAAAATTTTGAATTTGTGTCTGAGGAAAGTTCAATTTTAGGATACAACACACGCATATGATGAAACTGAAAAAATACTTTATTAATTTATTAGAGCCCCAAATCTTGGCTGCAAGTGTGATTTTTTTAGCAATTATCATAATTCTTACTATGATTTTTTCTCAAAAAACACCTGGTTTTAAGCAAAAATACAGAGCAAAATTCTATATCTATTGTTTTTCTGTTGCTTTTGTATACTCGGTAATTGCGTTTTTGGGTTATAATAAATTATTCTTGGATAATAATCTTTATGAGTTTATCTTTTATCAGGTTAGTTCATTGATTATTGGGATAGTACACTGCTATATGTATCGTTCTTATTTCAACAAATTTGAGAGTAAGAATAATGCAGGAACCGAATATTTATTTGCCTTAATTACAGTAGCATATTCCATTATTCCGTTTATGTTGATTTATACGTTTTTAAACGGAATAGATTTCACATTTTTAATGCTCGGACATTATATTGTTTTCTTTATTCCTACATTTTTGAATGATACTTTCAATAAAGCAATGGCAATTCCTCCGAAAGTATATAAAACATGGCAGTTTCCGGAAAATTATAGAGAATTGACAGGAGTTGGAGATGATGAAATGAGAGATCTTGTGGTATTTACATTATTGATGGATAAAGACCGTTATGCTAAAAAATATAGTGTTTATCGAGCAAAAGGTCCTACAAGAATTGATTTTGGAAGATTATTTTACAATTTCGTTTCTGATTATAATGAAAGACATACCGAAGATAGGATAGAAATAGAAGGAGAAAACGGAACCTACAGTTGGGTGTTTTTCCTTCAGCCGAAGTGGTATGAAAGTACAAAATATATTGATCCTGACCTTACTCTTTACATGAATGGGATCGAAGAAAACAGTGTTATTTTCTGTATGAGAACGAGTGAAATGAATATTCGTGAAGATCAGCCAGATGACGAACCTGATTTTGAATATAGTACAGAACGAGATAATCAAAGAGTAATAAGTGAATAAAAATTAAAAAACCAATGATAGAAAAATTAAACCATTTTCCGGTAAATTGGATAGATGGGATGAAAATAAATAAAAATCATTTCATCGATGTTCAAAATTTTGTGAGTGATTCTGTGAGAGATTCTGTTGGAGTGCATACTTCAATGATCAATTACGGACTTCTACCTGTGGAAAATTCCATCAAAATGAATCTTATTATAGATAATCATAAGTTGTTGAGAATAAGAGTGGAAGAGTGTCATGCAATTACTCCGAGTGGTTCGAGAATAGATATTGGACAGGGAACTTCAGAATCAATAAATTTATCAATTCCTTATCCGGAAGCTGTTTATGAAATTAAAGATAACGAAAGTATAACACTTTTAGCATGTCTTTCTGTAAACCATTTTAAGCGAACTCCTTTTGGAGAGCCTGATCCGGAAGAAAATCCTCCTCGATATCCATTTACACAGCCCGAATATTTTTTGAGTCTTATCCCTGAGAAAGAATTGAAAAATACTTTAGGTTTTGGGATTAATTATCTTACGATAGGAAAAATCCTTGTTAATGCAGGAGAATCTAGGATTGATGACCAATATATTCCGTCTTGTGTAAGTGTTTCTAGTCACAAAAAATTACAGGAATTGTATGTAGAAATAGACCGCTTTTATGGTCAGATTGAGCTGTATGCAGTTCAAATCGAGCAGAAAATTCATGTAAAAAAGCAGTCTAATTCACTTGCGGTCATGATGCAGTATTTGGCAGATAAAACGCTGAATTATTTAGGATTAGAAATTAATAAGTTCCGATGGTTATCTCCTCATACATCACCGGCAAATATGCTTCTGTCTGTTGTGGGAATGGCAAGAGTTTTAAAAAACTTTATTGATGCAAGATCTGGATCAGGAAAAGAAGAATTATTAAATTATTTTGCCGAATGGTGTAATGTGAGTCAGGGAGATTTTGAAACTATTTTTTCAGATGCCATTAATTCGGATTACAATCACAATGAAATTGATATTACCGTAGCAAAAGTAGTTAGGTTTATGAAAATGCTAGAAGAGCTGTTTGCAGTACTGAACCGTCTTGATTATATAGGTAAAAAACGTGACGGAAGCATCTTTGTATCCGAAAATACCGATGACAGAGATTCTGTTATTCATGCTAAACGAAGTCGAACTTTTCTTGCAGATTAATTAAATAAAACACAAAGAAAAAATATGGAAGTTCTTAATAAGAAAGAAAGATCAATAGCCTTTTCATTTTTCATTTTGTTCTTTATTATTACGGTCACAGTACTTGTGATTGCAGTTTTCTTTAATGCATATTTCCCATTTAAAGAAAATAGCTTACTTAAAACAGAGAACATCAAAATGAAAAAAGAAATGGAAACCCAAGAAAGATTCTCTTTTCAATTAGAAAAAGTGAAATCAGCGGTAGATTCCATAGGTGTTCCCGGGCAAAATGATTTTTTCAACGAAAAATTAGGATTATCAATTCTTGCCGATATGTATAAGCAACTGCCGAAAGATACTTTAAAAAATAAAGTGATGTATAATAATACTATCATGACTTTCAAAGATTTGATAGATGCGAAGAAAGAGATAAAGCAACTTTCCGGAAATCAGGCTACAATGGATAGTTTGAGTAAAATAAATGTTGCACTGAAGGCGGAATATGATAAAATGAAAACCGATTTGGAAGTGTGCAGACAGTTGTATCAGGCTCAATAGTTATGATGGGGTTTAAAGTTTTTTTTAGTTTTTTTTTACTGAGTTTTTGCCTATTGAAAGCTCAGGCTGATAAAGATGAGAGTGGAGCTGTTGCAAGTTTTGACTGTGAGATTACGCAAACAAAACAAAAACTCGATAAGCAGTACTTTGCAAGCACTCCAATGATGCATCTGAGAGTTGACAATGTAGAATATGCATATGCAACATTGCAGTTTGGTAAAAGAAAGGATAAAATTTTCATGTATATCCAAATTGCTGATAAAAATGTCTGTATAAAAAAGGAGAAAGTACTAGACATTTCTTTTAAATCAGGAGAGGTAATCACTTTTAAAAATGATTTTGCCTTAAACTGTGAAGGATATTTTGTAAAGCAGCTGAGTAAAAAAGACTTTTTAAAGCTAAAAGATAATGAGATTACCCAAATGAAAGTGTATGCTTATGAGAAAAATTATGAGTTGTATGTGAGCGAATCTCAAAACTATGATATTGATAATCAGCTAAACTGTTTGGCTGTTTACAAGGTGAAAAAAACAGATGAAATAAAAATAAAAAACACAAAAAAAGAAGAAAAAAATGAGTCCTCTTCCGGAACTTAATCTAGGTCTTGGAATACTGAAAGATCCTCACTCAACCGTTGAAAATAGAGACGGAGAAATTATTGTGAGAACCAATTCAGGTCTGAGTAAGTATACAATTTCAATTGTGATTTCTGATCAGGAGGTTGGGAAAATCAGTTTGAAAATTGGTGAAAAAGTTGTTGAAGTTCCGACCTATAAACTAACGGTAACTGATGATAAAACTAATGAAACGGAAGTTTATCAAGTTACTCGTGATACTTTAAGTTTTACAAAAACTAAAACAAAAAGAAGTTTTCTTTCCTTTTTTGGATTTAAAAAATTTGATAAAACATCTTATCTATACGAAAATATACCGTACGAACCTGCTTTGGAACGTATTGAAAAGTTTGATATCTCAAGACATAGAAAATTGTCTCATGAAGAACTGACTTATCATCTGAAAAATGAGGATAAAAGTGTTATTCTTTATGCTGGAGATATTAATGAGTTTAAAAAACCGGATGAGGTCTCTCAATATTTTATTGTGGTAGATAAAGATGGAGGTAAAAGTTTCATAGGAAACATTTTGTATAGAGAAAAGTTTTTAAAACTTACTCCGAGAGTAGAATTAGAAATCATTCGTCGTAAACAGGTTCCGAAGAATTTCGAATACGATGATAAAGGAAATATTAAAAGAACAATTTATTTATAAACAGTCAGATGAAAGGAATTTATTACAAAATACCCATGGATTTTGAAGGTCTTTTAAATAAAAAAGACGCCGAAAAAATCTCTATCGACAGTTCTATCGGACAGCAGATTTTCCTTATTGCAACTACGGCTTTGGGAGAATGTAAGTTTGATGAAACATTCGGTACAGAAATTTGGGAGCTTGATTTTGACTTATTGAAAAGCGATAACCAATTGAAAGAATACATTGTAAATGCAATGAAAAAAGCAATTACAATGCATGAAAAAAGACTTCTTTTAGAAGATGTGGAAGTTTCCGTTAATGATTTTAATCTGGGAAGCATCGGAAAAAGAAGAATGAAAAAAAGAGTAGTGATTTCTGTGAAAGGACAGGTAATGGAAACCAACAGACCTTTTCTTTTCCAAAATTCATTTTTTGTAGGACCTCTTTCATATTAAAACATGAATCAAGAAAGAATAAAAGACAGAATACTGCGAAGAGCAGCCCGATTGTGGGGATACAACGAACTTGAGGCGGAAACATCTTTCGACCCGGTGATTGGTTTGCTTCTTTCAGCGACGGCTTCTGAGCTTGAAAAATTAGGTTTTGAGCTTGAAAGTTCGCGTTCCAGAATCATTGAGCGTATTCTTGAAATTATGTTTCCGGAAGAAGTTTCGGGTGTGGTTCCTTCAAGGTCATTAATTCAGGTATTTCCGTTAGAAAATCGCGAAACAATATCATTTTATAACCATTTCAAGACAAGTAAAAGAATTCATAATGTATTCAATCCTACGGAAACTACCAATAAAGATGTTTTCTTTTGTCCGACTATTGAAGCTGAGCTTACAACTGCGAAAATAGAATATATTGCTTATGGAAATACTTTAAACAGAATTGAAAGTTTCTTTTTCAGTGATACAATTGCAAGAAGCGAAAATCATATTCCTTCTGGTGAAATGTGGATTGGCATTAGAAGCCCACAAAAGGCTGATTTGGAAAATTTAATGTTTTACATAGACATTAATAACAATTATCAGAGAGAATTATTTTTCTATTATCTAAAACAGGCTAAAATATCTTTCGGAGATAAAGATTTTACTCTTCACGAAGGGTATAACGTAAATCAGGAAGATGTAAATCTGGAGAATATTATCACCAAAAATTATTCGGATTTACAGCATATTTATAATGATGTTAATCAGTTTTATTTTGGTAATTTTTTCACACTAAAAGATAAAATCAGATATTCTGAAAAACCGCAGCAAGAGGAACTGTTTACTAGATATTTTATAATAGATAATGCACTTGCAAAAGAAGAAGAGATAGTTTGGCTAAAATTCAAATTTTCTGAAGCTGTTGTGGGGGAAGTTCTTGAAAATGTAAGTGTTTCTTTGAATTGTATTCCGGTTATCAATACCTACAATGAAAGAGTCTATAGAAGAATTACAGGAAAACTGAATATTATTCCAATTCAATCTAATGATTTCTTTCTGGATCTTGACTATGTATCTGATGATAGAGGAAAAAGATTTGATTTGAAAGACTATTCATCAGAAAAAAATGGAACTACAGCTTTATTAAGAAGAGGAGGTGTTTCAAGATTCGATCAAAGAAGTGCTTCCGAACTTATGCAATATCTTTTAGAGTTAATTAAAGATGAAACTGCTGCTTTTTCAGGAATTGGTGGTGACTCGGCAAAAGAAACTTTAAGACAGATCAATCAAAATGTAGCAGCTTTGCATCAGTTGGCAAAAGAGAAGAAGTTTTCTCAGGCAAACAATCCTTATCTGGTAATCAATTCGGATCTTCAGGATACAGAAGTTGCCTGTAATATTTCGTATTGGTTGACACTGGCTGAAGAAGGTAATGATATTAAACCGGCTACTGTTCTTATGGTAGAAGATTCTGAAAAATCTGTTCTGGATAAGACCGCAGTAATGATAAAAAGTTCTGTTGGAGGTAGGAAAAGTCTTTCTGCTCAAGAAAAAATATTAGAATATAGAAATTCATTGCTTACAAGAGGAAGAGTTGTAACTGTTGCAGACATCAAGGCTTTCGGAATGAGTCATTTTAAAGGCACAATTAAAGACATTCAGGTTCAGAAAGGAACAAAAAAAGAAGTTTCATTAAAAGGAGGTTTCAGCAGAACAATAGACATATTCTTAGTTCGGAATTCAGAGAAAGATTTAAAAGAATCTGAATGGGAATATTTAAGACAGAGTTTTCTTTTAAAATTACAAAAAGCATCAGCAAATATATATCCTTACAGGATTTTTGAAAAATAACAATCATCAACATATTAATAATCAATAAATAAAAACACTATGTTAACAAACAAAGGAATTGGTGGAAATGAAGTTCCATTAGACGCAAGTGAGGCAATATTTGAAATCCCTCAAAACAGAACGCTTTTAGCACAAAAATTGACAGCAAATGATCCGGTAAAACCTGAATTGGTGGAAGGTTTAACTACGATAGAAAAAGTTTTCGAACATTTCAAACCGGAAGTAAAAGTTGATTTTGAAGATGCAAACGGAGCTGTGAAAATGGAAAACCTAAAATTCAAAAATTTAGGAGATTTTGGAACAAAAGGTATTACGAATCAAAGTAAATTCTTATTAGGCCTTGAAACCGAAAAAGATCAGTATCAGAAAATTATTAAACAATTAAAGACAAATAAAATATTAAAAGCAGCTTTGGAAGATGCTGATGCTAAAAAAGCACTTTATGATACTTTACAGAACTTAATTAAAGAATTAGAAGAAAATAAATAACCCTAAACACAAAATAGCATGAACAATAATAATAAACAACCGCAAGCTGCTCCACAAGCAACAGAAACTCCAGTTTTAGAACCTAAAAAACAGGTACAGCTAGGAATAGATAAATTGATAGATAAACTGGCTCGTTATGGTGGTTTTGATCTGCTGGAAACATCAATTGAAAATGTTCAAAATATCAATCCGGACAGAAAAGCAAGAAGAAAAATTTTCTTAACAGAAAAAGGAAAAGAAAAAGAAAGAGAAACTTTAAAGAAAACTTTAGAGCTTTGGGCTGATGTAATCAATAAAAACAGTTCTTTAACAGATATGGTTGCAGATTGCGAAACTCAGAGAAAATCTGCAGAAGATCTTCTTTCTAAAAACCTTTCGAGAGCCGTTGAGGCAACAAGAGAGCTAGAGGGTAATTATAGAACGGCAGCCCTGTTCTATAAAAATACAGAGTCTGATAAAGTAAAAAATATTACGATTGTAAACTCTACTCTTGAACAGTTGAAAGACCTAGATAATACACGTTTTATAGATACAATTCATGCAGAATTAGCTGATAATTATGATAGATTAGACTTAAAAAGCAACTATGGTATTTTGGTAATTCCTGGGTATTTAGGGTCTAACAAAGTAGTTGAAAAATGGGCAAAAATGGCTCACGAAAACAAAACAATGTTGATTACTGACTTTGAACATCTTGATGAACCGGATGATGTAATGGAAATGTTTGATCAGGCATATCTTACAGGAGGAGATATTTACAGATCAAATGTTTTGATGACTTGTAACTGGCTTGTTGGTAGAGGTAGATTTGAGGAAATTGACGAGCTTGAAGATCTATACATTCCACCTTCAGCAGCTTTAGCTGGTAAAATTTATAAGACATTAATGTCTCAGGTGACTGCAGGTAAAAAATTCGGAGGTATCAACGAGGTTGAAGGAGTGAAATTCGATCTTAAAAAGAGTGAAATTGCCAATTTAGAAAATCTAGGACTTATCCCAATGGTAAATGAATATGGTAAAGTAATGGCTTTCTCAGGAAAAACATTATTCAATGGAGATAATCTTGGTCTTCAGACATATTCTGTAGTAAGAGTTTTCGATTATGTAACCAAAGTTTTGATGGATTTCTTAAACAGAAGAGCTTTTGAAAATTTCACGGCTGTTACCAGAAAAGAAATTATGAATCAAATTGTTCGTTTCTTGGATAGCATCACAGGACCAGGAAAACTGATTGAAAATTTTGAAATCAAAAGATTCGAGCAAGATCCTATTCAGAAAGATAAAATTCATTTAGATATTCACATGAAACCATATTTCCCGGCGAAAAACTTCCTAATCAAAATGGATGGGCATAAAGGAACAGATGGTAACGAGTGGGAAACTGAATACGAACAGAAATAATACATACAATTTTTAATATAAATAACCTTTTAACAGGTGTTTACGACATATTCCATTATTGGTAATATTAATTATTTTAAACCTTAAAAACATTTAATTATGTCCTTTAAAGCAAAATTCAAAGTTGCGGGGAAAGAGCGCAACATCATTGCTGTAGATTTCGGAATGCTACAGGAGACCGACCCAACAGGAAGACCATCTTCTATCGTAAGAGGGGG
>NZ_JAPDHV010000006.1 GCF_025971925.1 Chryseobacterium oryctis | reverse complement strand
ATAATATATATAATGAAATTCCCTAAACAAAGATTAATTCCTCTACTCATTTATAAAAATTCACGTAGGTAGCTATCGGTTTTTGCTAAACTTATTGACGAAAATAATAAGTTTAGTAAATCAAACTTTACTTTTTTTATTTTAATGAAATTTATTTTTGGTAAAGTTTATAATAATCATAATTATATTAAGGCTAAATAATAATTTAAATACTAAGGACAAATGAAAAAATTTTTTATAAGTGGTTTTATGCTTTTTGCCAGCTTTTTCAGTATAAAGGCGCAGGTAGGTATAAATTCACAAAATCCCCAGGCAAGCCTCCATATGGAGCCTAATAATGCTTCATCACCTTCTGGTAAGGATGGAATATTAGTTCCTAGAGTGAATAATTTTCCTACAGCTCAAGCTAAAGGACATATTGTGTTTTTAACAGGACATGCTTCTTTACCGGATAATTTTTATTATTGGGACGGTGATGAATGGGTGGTATTTCTTAATTCTTTTGTACGTACATATGATGATAGTATTTATATAGTAACCGGAGTTGGATATTCAGCTTCAGGAGATACGGAAAATAATGTTTTATTTAATACCATAAAAGGATATGATACTACGGGCTTCACTGTTTCTGGTAATCAGGTAAAAGTTGGTAAAAGTGGAAAATATTTGGTAAGTTTTAATTCTGCACTGAAAAAAGATGCAGGAACTGCTAATAGAGCTATATATACATATAGAATTAAAAAAAACGGTAGCATGGTCTTATCAACATCTAACTCTATACCAAATGAAGCGACAACTGCTAGTAGTGTTGCCGTAAGTGGAATTTTAGATTTAGCACAAAATGATATGTTGAGTGCTACAGTGCAGAAAACGACAGAGACAGGAAGTACTGATTATGTTGGATATGGAACCAATTGTCTTACTTTAACGTATTTAAATGACTAATAAATAATTGAATTATGAAAAAAATTAGTACCTTTTATATATTCATAGTGTGTGCATTTTCCAGCTTAGCGGCTCAAAAATCAGTAGGAATTAATACTGATAGTCCGAAGGCTCTTTTAGATATATCTTCCAAGTCAATCCAGACCCCGGAAAATTCTGCAGGGATATTATTTCCTACAGTAAATCATTTTACATCAGATACTCCTGGTGCAGATCAAAATGGAATGCTTGTTTTTTTAGATAACAATAACGAAGGAGCTGGTTTTGAAGGATTGTATTTTTGGGATAATAATAATGAATCATGGCAGTATATATTCCAAAGTAAAATTCTGGACAAAAATTTATTCAAAACTATGGTAACATCCCCTGGTTTTCCGACCATCCCTTCTGGAGCAGCTAGTACGAATATATGGTATAAGACTGTATTTTCAACAATCGAAGCTCCCAATGCCAACTATACATTGAGTAATGGAGATTTGATCATTGGAAAAACAGGTAATTATTCTTTGCTTTTTACAGGAGGTATAACTAAAGGAGTTGGAGAAACTGGTGCCACATCTACCGAAGTAGGAGTATTTATTAATAACTCAACAACCCCGACACTTATTTCTAAGTCACCTATTCCATCAGCGGATAATGCAAATAGAAGTACCAGCCACACTATTTCAAGTATTATAACCTTAACAAAAGGTCAGAGGATATCAATTCAAACTAGAAGGACAAGTAATTCTAGTACTGATGTATTTCCTGCATCAATTTATACACTTACATTATCATACTTAGATTAATTATCATGAAAAATATTATTTATATATTAGCTATAGTAGGAAATTCTTTTACATGCTTCTCATCTCAGGTAGGTATAAATACAAATGTACCGCTTACTACATTAGAAGTAAAAACAAAAGATATTAGTAATCCGTTGAAAACAGACGGTGTTATCATTCCAAGAGTAACTTCTCTTAATTTGGCAGATTCTAAAGAGCACGGTTTATTGGTTTTTTTAGATTATGAAAATCCTGCAACAGAAGAAATTGAAAGAGGTTTTTATTGGTGGAATAATAATACACAAAATTGGATTCCTTTTTTCTCAATGAATAAAATGAAAAAAGACAAGACGATTACCTATGTAAGCTGTAAAAACAGTTTTAATGAAGGTAATCTGACATATTCATCTACAAATCTAAGAACTTTAGGTTTTAACAGTTCAAGTCTTATTGCTAATGATGAAGGAAATTTTGAGGTAAATGCAGCGGGAGAGTTGGTGGTAAAAAAAGCTGGTACTTATCATGTACAGGCAGTAGTTTCGCTTAATAGCAGTTCTTCAACAACGGCAAATTCTGACCAAAGAGATTCTTATGAAGCTAAAATTTTTGTAAATGGTGCAGAGCCTTCACCAAATATTAGAACAGCATACGGATTCCCTAGTGGAGGTCTTACATTTGATAGTAATAGTGCTATGTCTGGATTTGTAACACTTAATGCTAATGATAGAATAATATTTTCAATCAATAGATATTATAGGGATACAGGTTCTACTGTTAATAGTATTATAACACCAAATGGTAGTTTATCTAATCTTACATTACGTTATATAGGATTATAGTTTTAGAAATAAAAAAACCACTGAGTGAATTTTCAGTGGTTTTTATTTTTATTGCTTAGATTGGTTTAAAACTCAACCCTTGTTCTTGTAGTAGTTTTTGTTCTTGCTCTTTATAGTAACCATTTACTAATTTATCATGGATTGCTTCAAACGCTGCAAGAGTTTCATTAATTTCAGAATCTGTATGAGAAGCTGTAGGAATTAATCTTAACAGAATCATTCCCTTAGGAATTACAGGATATACAACAACCGATGTGAAAATTCTGTAGTTTTCTCTTAAGTCTTTTACCAAAAGAGTAGCTTCTACAGGTGTACCTTGCATCATTACTGGTGTAACACAAGTATTAGTGTCTCCAATATTAAAGCCTCTTTCTTTAAGACCATTTTGTAATTTATTTACATTTTCCCAAAGTTTTGCTTTGATTTCAGGTCTCGTTCTTAATAATTCCAATCTTTTCAAACCTCCGATTACCATTGGCATTGTCAAAGATTTTGCGAAAATTTGAGATCTTAAATTGAATTTTAAATATCTTATAATTTCTTTATCTCCTGCAAGGAAAGCTCCGAAACCAGCCATTGATTTTGCAAAAGTAGAGAAATAAACATCAATTTGGTCCTGGCATCCTTGCTCTTCTCCAGCTCCGGCACCTGTTTTACCAAGTGTCCCGAATCCGTGAGCATCATCTACTAAAAGTCTGAACTGATATTTTGATTTTAGTGCACAGATTTCCTTCAACTTACCTTGTTGCCCTCTCATTCCGAAAACACCTTCTGTAATTACTAAAATACCTCCGCCAGTTTCTTCAGCTACTTTGGTTGCTCTTTGAAGATTTTTCTCTAGACTTTCGATATCGTTATGTCTATACGTAAATCTTTTTCCGGCATGTAATCTTACACCATCAACAATACAAGCATGAGAATCTACATCATATACAATAACATCATTTCTGTTTACCAAAGCATCAATGGTAGAAACCATACCTTGATAGCCGAAGTTTAATAAGTATGCAGATTCTTTTTGTACAAAATCTGCCAATTCTCTTTCTAATTGTAAATGTTGCTCTGTTTCTCCTGACATTGCTCTGGCTCCCATCGGATAAAACATCCCGTATTCTGCAGCTGCTTTAGCATCAGCTTCTATTACTTCAGGGTGATTACATAGTCCTAAATAATCATTGGCACTCCAGAAAATTACTTCTCTCCCTTGAAATTGCATTCTTGGTCCAATCGGTCCTTCTAATCTAGGAAAAATAAAGTAACCTTCACCATAATCCGCAAATTGTCCGAGAGGACCAGGATTTTCTTTTATTCTTTCAAAAATATCCAACATTGTCTTAGTGATTTTTAAGTAAAAAAGCCTTTTGTGCAGTCTACAAAAAAGGCTTGATTTGTATAATAATTTATTTATAATTACTTGATGAATTCTGTTTTGAAAACTTCATCATAGTTATGAACACAATTGTTTATAAATCCTTGTTCTGCCATCCATTTATCACTGTAAACTTTGGTAATATATCTGGAACCGTGATCTGGATAAATTAGAACAATTACATTATCCTTAGTTAACTCATGAGATTGTGCATATTGTATTAATGCCTGTGTAACAGCACCAGTTGTGTAACCTCCCATAATAGCTTCTTTAAGGGCTATTTCACGAGTCCTATAAGCAGACATTTCGTCATTTACTCTTACAAATTCATTTACTTTATCAAAAAGAAGAGCAGATGGGATTAAGTTTTTTCCCATTCCTTCAATCTGATAAGGGTGAACATCCTCTTTGTGGATTTCTCCTGTTTCGTGATAGCTTTTAAGAATAGATCCGTCTGCATCCACTCCGATAATTTGGATATCAGGATTTTTCTCTTTTAAAAACTTTGCTGAACCGGATAAAGTTCCTCCTGTACCTGTACAAGCAAAAAGGTGAGTTATCTTACCTTCAGTTTGCTCCCAAATCTCAGGACCTGTAGTTTGATAGTGTGCATCAATGTTCAACTCATTAAAGTATTGATTGATGTATACAGAATTAGGTGTTTCAGAAGCAATTCTTTTAGCTACTTCGTAATATGATCTTGGGTCATCCGCAGGTACGTTAGCAGGGCATATATAAACAGTTGCACCAAGAGCCTTTAAATAAGCGATTTTTTCGGGTTTTGTTTTATCACTTACGGCAAGAATACATTTATATCCTTTAATGATACAAACCATTGCGATAGAGAAACCGGTATTTCCGGATGTAGTTTCTACAACTACAGATCCTTCTTTTAATAAACCTTTTTTCTCAGCATTTTCTATAATATGAAGTGCAATTCTATCTTTAGTGGAATGTCCAGGATTATATGACTCTAACTTGGCATAAACGGTTGCAGGAATATCTTTTGTGACAGTATTTAGCTTCACCATAGGAGTATTTCCTATTAGGCCAAGGATATTATCGTAAACATTACTCATTAGTTTGTTATTTTCAATAAAAATCTGACCGCAAAAATACAAAAAAATAAATAATTACTAAACTTTTGTTTGATTTCTAAGTACTGATTTAAATCAAATCTATTTTTTCTAATTGCAATCAATAAGGAAACAATACTTTTCAAAAAACGCGCCAAAATTTTTAAATTTTGTTAAAAGCGGTCTAAAATAAGATAAAAGCCTTATTTTCGCATAATTGATTTAATACTATGAAAAATTGGACTTTTAGGCAATGGAATACCATTTTGGGATGGGTAGTCTTCGTCATTGCATTTTTCACGTACTTGTCCACCATAGAACCCAATTTCAGTTTTTGGGATTGTGGTGAGTACATTTCTTCTGCGGTAAAATTAGAAGTAACGCACGCTCCGGGAGCGGCTTTATTCCAGATTGTGGGTGCTGTGGCAGCCATTTTTGCTTTAGGAAAAGGTGAAAACTATTCTCTCGTTATCAATGCAATGTCTGCATTGTTCAGTGCTTTTACGATTTTGTTTTTGTTCTGGACAATCACTCATTTTGTAAGAAGGCTTTTAAACAAAGATTTTGATGAAATTACAAAGCATCAGGAAATTTCAATTCTTTTTGCTGGATTAGTAGGGTCTTTATGTTTTACTTTTTCAGATACGTTTTGGTTTTCGGCTGTAGAAGGGGAAGTTTATTCTATGGCATCAATGTTCATTGCGCTTTTAGTATGGTTGATTACTAAATGGGAAAACGAATATCAGGAAAAAGACAATGAAAGATGGATTATTCTTATTTTCTTTATTTTAGGACTTTCTGTGGGAGTACACATGATGTGTATGTTGGCTATTCCTGCGGTTTGTTTTGTATACTATGCAAGAAACTACAAGTTTACCTGGAAAAACTTCTTATGGGCAAACGTTGTGACTTTAATTATTCTTGCGATTGTATTTAAAGGTATTTTCCCTTTCATTATGACAATGTTCGGAAAACTTGAAATTTTCTTTGTGAATGGTTTATCATTACCTTTCCATTCAGGAACTATTGCAGGTTTTGTCTTAATGGTTGCAATTTGTTATTTCCTTATTAAGTATGCCAGAAAAGCAAAGAAAAATATTTTCCAGACTATAGCATTATCAGTTGTATATATGATTATAGGTTTCTCTTGTTGGATGGTTATTCCTATCAGAGCAAATGCAAATCCTCCAATGAACCTTAACGATCCGGATAATGCTATCGGAATGCTGGATTATTATAACAGGGTACAATATGGGGACTGGCCTACAGCTTATGGTCAAAATTACACAGCTTTCCTTGATGCAAATGGTATCGAGAAAAACGAAGATGGAAGCTACAAAACTCAAAAAACAGGAGATATTTACGAAAAAGACGAAAAAACAGGAACCTATAGAAAAACTGGTGACAGATTCAATTATGTTTTCAATAAGTCTCATGTGAGCTTCATGCCAAGAATGTTTAATGAAGATAAAGGAGTCATGGCCAACTACATTTCTATGTATGGAGCACCTGATTTTGCTTTCAATTATGGAAATGAAGATATTGCAGATAATCCTGAAGCTAAACAAATATTTGATGAGTTAAGAGCAAAATATGAAGATAAAACAATTACGGTTTCAGATTATTTAAAGGTAAAGCCATACAATTTGATTACCGTTCAGAAGCCTTCTTTTGCTCAGAATATGGATTATTTCTTTACTTTTCAGAACGGGTACTACTTTGTAAGATATTTGTTGTGGAATTATGTAGGTAGACAAAATGACCTTGAAGGAAATATGGAAAGCACTAAAGGTAACTGGATTTCAGGTATATCTTTCATTGATGATGCTTTGTTGGGAAGTCAGGATAAAATGCCTGCTAAATTCAAGAATGAAAGTACTGTAAAATTCTTCTTTTTACCTTTATTATTAGGTTTAATCGGGTTCTTTTTCCAAATGAACAGAGATTTCGGAAGATTTTATGCAATTCTGTCTTTGTTTATTATTACAAGTGTTGGTATTATTTTCTATACAGGTGTAAAACCTTTTGAACCAAGAGAAAGAGATTACGCAATGGTTGGCTCTTTCTATGCTTTTGCAATTTGGATAGGTCTTGGTGCAGGTGCAATTCTTTGGTTTTTACAATCAAAAGTGAAATCGAATGCAGCCAATATAGGTTTAGGTGTTATTTTATTAGGAGTTCCTTTTATGATGGGCTTACAAAACTATAATGTGCATGACAGAAGTGACAGATATACGGCATATGATTATGGATATTCAATTTTAAAAACATTACCTAAAAACGATATTTTATTTGTTTATGGTGATAATGATACTTATCCGGTTTGGGCAATTCAGGAGACTGAACAGTTTAGAGATGATGTGAAAGTAGTAAACTTCACACTTTTATCAACCCCTTGGAATATTGATCAGGTAAAAAGAAAAACGTACAATGCAGATGCTATTCCTGGTCAGTTGACGCATGATGATTACAGGGATGGAGTGAATGATCAGATTTATTTAATGAAAAAAGAAGACTGGCAAGGAATTTTTGCTTCATTAAAAGAACAGGGAGTACCTGAAAGTGAACTTCAAGGATTTACAAAATATCTTACTCAGGATTCAATGACTTTGAAAGAGGCTGTAAACTTTATAAAACAGAAATCTCCTCAGAAAGACGAAGTTCTTAAAATGATTTTCGGAGAAGAGAGATATGAAAAATATAATTTCTTACCTGTAAAAAAATTCATTTTACCTGTAAATAAAAATAATGCTTTAGCAGCGGGTATTATCAATCAGGCAGATCTTCCGAATACAGCAAATCAGATTATGATTGATTATAAAGCTAACACACTTTATAAAAACAACCTGATGATGTTTGATGTTTTGGCAAATTTTGACTGGAAGAGACCAATTAATTTCTCTTCAGGAGGTGTTTATGACAGCGAAAATATTTTCTACCTAGATGATTATCTTCAGTTTGATGGTTTTAGTTATAGATTAATTCCGATTCATACACCACAAACTCCGGATGGAGAAATGGGAAGAGTAGATGCAAACTCGCTTTACAATACCGTTAAAAATTTCAGATGGGGTAATTTCAAAAATGAGAAAATGCATTTTGATGAAACGGCAACTTCAAACATTATGAGTTATAGAAGTTCTGCGAGTAGAGCGGCGGCGGCATTGGCAATGAATGGTCAAAAAGCGAAGGCTCTTGAATTATTAGATTTGGCAGCAAAAGAAATTCCTGCTCAGAAATACAATGATCCTCGTTCTTTAAGTTCAATTGTTTACGGATACATCGTTGCAGGACAAGAGAAAAAAGGATTGGAACTTGCTGAAGTTCTTAAAAAAGGAATTTTTGAAGAATATGATTATTATGCAAGTTTAAAAGAGTCGGAACAAAGATATCTGAGAAGAGCAATGGGTGCTAAACCTGCCGAATATTCAATGGTTGTAAAGGCTGTTACAGATGCTTATAATCAAACAGGACAAAAAAATAAGGCTTACGATTATCTTGTGAGATCTATTGAACCAATTGATAAGAAGTTTAATACTTTTGTTGGAAATCTGAAAGAAATGGGCAAAGAAAAAGCCGTAAGTGAATCTGAAAAAGTACAGAAAATTACTCCGTTTTATCAGTATTTATTTGATATTATGGAACCTTTCGATTCTACTTATTCAAAAGAAAAAGAAGAGCAGATTACAACAGCAATTATTAAAGCAACACAATAATAAACATTTTTAAGAATGATGAAATATTTAGAAAAAACAAATTTCCCTTTAAAAGTTTTTTTTATAGCAATTTTTGTATGGATATTTTTAGCAGTAAGCATTTTTTTACTCAATAAATATGTGGTGTTTACCGGAAACAATCTCTTATTTCCGTTTTCGGTAATCTATCCATCCTCATTTTTAATAATAGGCAGTTTATTCTGCCTATTATTTTTAGGAACCGGTTTTTTAGCATATCATTACCATCAGAAACTAAGTTTTTTTGCTGTATTTCTTGTATGCATTTTATTGATTGTATTTGGAAATATGGGACAAGGAAGCGTAGATATTGCTTTTTTACAGCCTTTTTATTACAAAGGAAGGCAATATTATGCCGATGCAGTTAACATTACAGATTGGAAACTTTGGATTTTAAATTTTAATAATAATCTTGAATCTTTTCAGCTTCATACAAAAACTCATCCACCTTATACAACATTGATTCATTATGCGTTTTTAGAATTGTTTAATGGAAGTATTTTAGGAATGAGTTTAGGTTTTTTGGCGATTTCGGTTCTAAGTTTTCCGTTGATGAATTTGTTGATGAAAAACTTTAATATCGAAAAAACAAAAAGAAAATTTTTGTTATTATTGTTTGCTATTATACCATCTGTGAATATTTATCTATTGGTTACTATTGATGCGATAATTCTTACTTCAACATTGTTGTTTTTATGTGGAATTTCAAAAATTTATTTAACGAATAAATTAAATTTCTTTGGAATTGTAATGGCTTCGGTCGGATTGATTATTACCAATATGTTATCTTTTTCAGGATTATTTTTATTGGCATTTTTAGGACTTTTAGCATTATTTACTTTATTCAAAAAGCAATTTTCGGTTGCCATCGCTTCATTTATTTGTACTGTTTTAATGGTTGCTTTCTTTTATGGAAGTTATGAATATACAGGAAGTAATCATTTAACGACATTCTTCGAGGCAAGTCACTCTGAAAATCCGAAAGGTTTTATGTTGTTACATTCTCCAATTATTTATTTCTTTACAAGACTTGAAGATATTTGCGAAATTTTGTTTTTCTTATCGTTTGCGTATGTAGCTTACTTTTTTAGCTTTAAAAATAAAAACTTCAATCTATTTACAGATAAACAGCTTAATGCTTTTTCTTTTTCAGGATTGATAGCTTTAGGAGTAATGTTTTTGACGGGAGCTTACGGAACTGGTGAAACAGCAAGAGCTTGTTTATATATTGTACCATTTTTTGTATTATTTTTAAAAGAGTTGAAAACTGAAAGTTTAAATACGTTATATGTTCTTTGTTTATTACAAACTTTTGCTATGCAGTTGATCGGAAATTATTATTGGTAAAACTAAAACTATGAGATATTGTGCTTTTCTTCGAGGTGTGAATGTGAAAGGAACTACTATGAAAATGGTAGACGTTTGTCAAGTGTTTAAGAATGCTGGAATGACGGATGTTGTTTCCATTTTAGCATCCGGAAATATTGTTTTTTCTTCTGATAAAAAAGCAGATGAATTAAAGAAAATACTTGAAAAATCAATGTCTGATTACTTTTCTTATGAAGCCTTTTTGTTCATAAAATCTCAGGAAGAGACAGCCAATTTTTGGAACGGAAATCCTTTTGAGAAGAAAGACGATTTTCATATTTATGCTTTTGTCGGAAATGATGGTGTTGAAAATATTTTGATGGATGAATTTGAAAAAGCTTCAAAAACAGAAAACGAAGAAGCTCAAATTGTTGATGATGTTTTTTATTGGCAGGTTCCGAAAGGGAGTACTTTAGATTCCAGTTTTGGTAAAATTTTAGGTAAGAAAAGCCTGAAAGACCAATTTACCAGCAGGAATATCAATACTTTTGAGAAGATTTTGAAGAAGATGAACGGATGATTTATTAGTTATATTTTATAAAATTTGTATTATATACGGTTTCCCGTAATAAATAGTAAAATTACGTTATTATCTTTGTTTTTAAAGGAAACGTAAATATATAATTTTCAAACTAAAATAATAATTATGACTAAAATCGAAGCTATTAAACCAGGTCCAAAACCTAAAAAAGAAGATGGAACTCCTGATAAAAGAAGAAGAGTTACACCAGAGGTTCAGCCAAAGCATCCAGATTTAAAACCTCATAAACATAAGCCAGGTGATCAAAAGTGAAAAATGTAGGTTAACAGTGAAAAGAAAGAATTATAATTTGAAAAATTGCAATTCTTTATAACAATATTCCCTTCCCGAAGATATTCCCTCTTCGGGAATTTTTTTTAAAGAAACTTTCTCAGTATTTTTACTGAACTTTTTAATTAAATAAAGATGATTCAGTATTTAGATAATATTCAACATGAAGATTCCAAAAATTTCTTTCTTATTGCAGGTCCTTGTATTATTGAAGGAGAAGATATGGCATTGAGAATTGCTGAAAAAGTAATTGAGATTACCAATAAATATAATATTCCTTATATTTTCAAAGGAAGTTTCAAGAAAGCCAATAGAAGTAGAGTAGACTCTTTTACAACGATTGGCGAAGAAAAATCTTTGAAAATCCTTAAAAAAGTAGGTGAAACTTTTAATATCCCGACAACAACGGATATTCATGAAAACGAACACGCTGCTTTGGCTGCTCAATATGTTGATGTGTTGCAAATTCCGGCATTTTTGGTTCGTCAGACAGACCTTTTGGTAGCTGCAGCAAAAACAGGAAAATGTGTTTCGTTAAAAAAAGGACAATTCCTTTCTCCTGAATCTATGAAGTTTGCTGTTCAGAAAGTAACGGATTCAGATAACCCAAAAGTAGCTATTATTGAAAGAGGAAATTCTTTCGGATATACAGATTTAATTGTTGATTATAGAGGTATTCCTACAATGAAACAGTTTGCACCTGTGATTTTGGATGTTACACATTCTCTACAGCAACCTAATCAAAGTTCTGGGGTTACAGGAGGAAGACCGGATTTAATCGAAACTATCGCAAAGGCAGGAATTGCGGTGGGAGCAGACGGTATTTTCATTGAAACACATCCAACTCCTGAAACAGCATTATCTGATGGTGCAAATATGTTGAGACTGGATTTATTGGAAGATTTGTTACAAAAATTGACAAGAATAAGAGAATCCATTTTGTAATTGTTAAAAAAATATTAATTTTAGAAACTCTAAAATATTTCTTTTGAAAAAACTAGTTTTACCACTAAGCCTTATGGTTCCCATGTTAGTATTCTCTCAGGTTAAAAAGAAGGATACTATGAAAACTACCAGTATTGAAGAGGTAGTTTTTCAAAAAAAAGTAACCGGGAAAACCAATGACCTTACTAATGTAAAAATTTCGGCAAAAGATGCTAAAAATGTAGCGAGTATTTCAGGAGGTATTGAAGGTATTATTAAAACCTTACCTTCTGTAAACTCAAATACAGAGCTGTCTTCACAATATATGGTTCGTGGTGGAAACTATGATGAAAACCTTATCTATATTAATGATATCGAAATTTACAGACCATTCCTGATTAGAAATTCTCAGCAGGAAGGTTTGAGTATTATTAATCCTGATATGGTTTCTACAGTAAACTTTTCAGCGGGAGGATTTGAACCAAGATATGGTGACAAAATGTCTTCTGCTTTGAATATTTATTATCGTGAACCTCAGAAATTTGAACTTTCAGGAGAAGGAAGTTTGATTGGAGGTAGATTAACGGCAGGTTTTGCAGCAGGAAAAGATTCTGATGATAATAGAAAGTTTACGGCTTTATTTTCAGGAAGATACAGAAATACAAACCTTGTTCTTAATACTTTAAAGGAAGATACAGATTTTAATCCAAGATATATGGATTTTCAGACGTATCTCAACTATCATTTCAGTCCAAAATTCTCATTGTCATTCATAGGATATTATTCTAAAAATGATTATGAAATGATTCCTAAAGAAAGGAGTGTAGATTTTGGAAGTTTGCAGATGCCTCTTAACCTAACTGTTTATTACAACGGTAAGGAAGATGATAAGTATAAGAATATGATGGGTACTTTATCTGCAAATTACAAGCCTTCGGATAAATGGAAGTTTACTTTGGATGCTTTTTCTTATCAGAATAGAGAACGAGAGTATTATTCGGTTGGTTCTTCTTATATTTTGCAGACATTTGACCCGATTACAGGAAATCCTGTGACTTCTTATGATGCGGGCGGACAAATAGAACATGCCAGAAATGATTTGTTTGTAAGAACATATGGTACACAGTTTAGAACTAAATTTTCGCCAAATGTAAATACGGATATTGAAGTTGGCTTTAAATATGAAAAAGAAAACCTGAAAGATTTAACCAATGAATGGAAATTGGTGGATTCAGCAGGGTATAGTATGCCTAGACCAATTGATGATCCTAGGATAGGAGATTTTTCAGACCTTGATTTATATTACAGAATTGCAGGAAAAAATCATATTGAACCAACTAGAATTTCTGCTTATGCACAATATTCTCAGAAGTTTTTCTGGGGGGCAAGTAAGGTTTTTGTAAATGCCGGAGCCAGAGTTTCTAATTGGAGTTTTAATAAAGAAACTATTTTTTCTCCAAGATTCCAGTTTGCCATCAAGCCGGATTGGGAATCTGATATGTTGTTCAAATTATCGGGTGGTATTTATTATCAATCGCCATTTTATAAAGAAATTAAAGATTTAGATGGAAATTTCAATTCAAATATCAAATCTCAGCGTTCATTGCAGCTAATTTTAGCTAATGATTATGAATTCTATATGTATGACAGGCCGTTTAAACTAACAACGGAAGCATATTATAAGAAAATGGATAACCTGATTCCTTATTACATGGATAACGTAAGAATTCGTTATGCAGGAAAAAATAATGCTACAGGATATGCATACGGAATTGATACAAGATTGTTTGGTGAATTTGTTCCAGGTGTTGACTCTTGGTTATCTGCAAGTTACGCAAGAGTTTATGAAAATATTGACGGACAGGGTTATATTCCAAGACCTACAGACCAAAGATTCAGGTTTGCCATGTTTTATCAGGATTATATGCCAAAATTCCCTCAAATGCGTGTGAATTTAACATTAGTTTACGCAATGGGATTACCAACGGGAGCTCCTGTTCTTACAGACCCTTATTCATATCAAAAAACTTTACCTGCTTACAAAAGAGTAGATTTAGGACTTTCTTATGCTTTTATAGAACCTAAACAAAAGAAAACATCCTATGGATTCTGGAGTAATTTTGATGAATTAACCTTGGGAGTACAGGTTTTCAATGCATTTAATATTAGAAATACGGTTGCCAACCAATGGGTTTCCGATGCAAGTACAAACTTGTCTTATCCTGTTCCTGTTCGTTTAACAGGCAGATTCTTTAATGTAAAACTTGAGTTTAAAATCAAATAATCTGAAGATTTAAAAATCTATTGATATAAACAAAAACTTCTGAAATTCAGGAGTTTTTTTCTTTTCCGAATTTTATAACACTTATACAAAATTATATAACAGCAATTTAGCAGATATTTCTACCTTTGTCTTGTAGTGAAAAAGATTCTTGCAATATTATTCTCTGTTTTCTACTTTGGGTTTTCTTCCGGAGCTGTTTTCAGTGTTCATTATTGCATGAAAGAAATTGCTTCAGTCAGTCAGAAAGTAGATGATATTTGCAGTAAATGTGGTGTTAAAGAGAAAAAAGGATGTTGCAAGACTGAAATTAAGGTCATAAAAGTTGATGATTCTCAAAAGTCAGATTGGCTTAAAGTTGATTTTTTAAAACAAATTTCAACCATTCAAAACCATGAGTTTTTCTTTTTGGATAAATCTTTTTCTTCTGTAAAGTTTATTCAAATTCAAATCAATGCACCACCTGAAAATAGGTCGGTTCCGATTTTTATAAATCATTGTAATTTTAGAATTTAGGAGAGGTAAGTCGTTTGATATTTTTATGTCTATTAACGACACGGTTTTATCGCATTCGACGATATTTTTAAATAGTTAAAATATTCTATTAATTCTAAATTTTAAAGCAATGAAAAAGTATATCATTTCAATAGTATTTTCAATATTTTCAATCATTTCAATTTCGGCACAATCTAAGAAGGATGTGCAAATTTCTAAGCTATATCAAAATTATATAGCGATAAAATCAGCATTGGCTTCAGATGACGCGGACAAAACTTCAAAAGCTGCGACAGAATTTATCAAAACAGCTTCTGCAATTGACTATAAATTGATTTCGGAAGGCAATCTTAATATTCTCAGAAAAGATGCAACAGCAATTTCAGAAGCTAGAAATATAAATACTCAAAGAGAAATTTTTTTTAATCTTTCTGATAATATGATTGCTCTGGCTAAGGAGTTCAAGCTCTCTGAAAATCCTGTTTATATTCAGTATTGTCCTATGGCAGACGGAAGTTGGTTAAGCGATGAGGCTAAAATTGTAAATCCTTATTACGGAAGCTCTATGCTTTCATGCGGAAGTGTTAAGTCAACTATTAAATAATAGATGGTATTTTATTAATTAATAATTGGTTGTATAGTTTTAATTAGAGTTATTTCTAATTGTATTTTTCTCTCATCGATATGGCAAGTTAGGTTTCTATTTGTTAATCAATGAGTGTATTAAATAAGATATACGGCCTTTATATAAGCTTGAAATATTATGAAAAAGTTGATATTATTTCTGATGCTTTTGTTTTCTGTTTTCTCGTTAGCACAAACAATAAAAACGTTTTATACATGCCCAATGCATCCTGAGGTTATCTCTTCTAAACCTGGAGATTGTCCGAAATGTAAAATGACGTTGGTAAAAAAAACTGTTGTTATAAAACCAAAAGTTATTGCAAAACCTCAAGAGATATCTATACCAAAAACGGAGAAAAAATCAGCAGAAATTAAGAATAAAGTAGAAAAGAAAATTGATGTAAAAAACAAAAAAAACATCAATACAGATAAGAAATCAAGTATAGATAAGCTTGATTTGAATTCTAACAATAAGCTCCAGGATAAAACTGTATCAAAATCTAAACCTCAATCTGAGCTTCAATCTCAAAAAAAATATACTTGCCCGATGCACCCGGAGATTATTTCAGATAAGCAGGATAGATGTCCAAAATGCGGAATGGGTTTGGTTGAAATGGAGGATGATTCCAAATCAAAGATTAAATCTGAAGTTCAAGCGAAAGCTTCTGTTTTAAAAAGAAATTCTGAAAACGGAAAAGTAAGTTTTGGTGGAAAAACGGTTCGCTACGATTTATATGTAAAAGACACAATTGTTAATTTCACAGGGAAAAATAGCAGAGCAATTGCTGTTAACGGTAAATTACAAGCTCCGACGTTATATTTTACAGAAGGAGATACAGCGGAAATTTATCTTCACAATATGCTGAAAGAAAATACAGGTTTTCATTGGCATGGTGTAATCTTACCCAATGAGCATGATGGAGTTCCTTATCTTACAACAAAGCCTGTAAAGCCTGGAGAAACTCATTTATATAAATTTAAAGTTTCGCAAAACGGAACCTATTGGTATCATTCACATGAAGGGCTGCAGGAACAAATCGGGATGAATGGGGTTTTAATTTTCCAAAAAAGAAAAGCAGAATCTAAAATAGAATATACCAAAGAAATTCCTGTATTATTAGGAGAATGGACGGACGAAAATCCGAAGCAGATTGCAAGAAGGCTTCACATGGCTAATACAGATTGGTATGCAATCAAAAAAAATGCGGTGCAAAGTTATTGGGAAGCTATAAAATCCGGGAATTTTGGAACAAAACTGTTGAACGAATGGAAAAGGATGGAAGCTATGGACGTGAGTGATGTTTATTATGATAAATTTCTCATTAACGGACAGCCAAGCTCAGATTATTCAAATTTGAAAGTTGGTGATAAGGTTCGTTTGAGGGTTGCAAACGGAGGCTCATCCACTTATTTTTGGCTGAATTATGGAGGCGGGAAAATAAAAGTGATTGCTAATGACGGAAATGATGTTGTTCCAGTGGAAGTTGACCGTCTGATTATAGGAGTTTCGGAAACTTATGACATTGAAGTAACGATTCCTGAAAACAAAAGTTTTGAATTTCGGGCGACTTCAGAAGATAGAATTGGGCATACCTCGCTTTGGCTGGGTTCTGGTGAAAGAGTTGAAGCTCCTGGTTTACCGAGATTAATGCTGTTTGAAGGAATGAAAATGATGAACGGTATGATGGAAATGAGCGGAAATATGAAACCGATGAATATGACGATGGGCAATCAAGTGATGGATATGAATGAGGTAATGTATCCCGAAATTTCGGAAAATCAACGAAAAATGACGATGAAGCACATGAACGAAATGATGGGAATTAAAACTAAGGAAGATGAAAAAGAAAATCATTCTAATCATTCTGAAGTGGAAATGAAGGAAGAAAAGCCTATTAAAAGATTGTCTTATAATATGTTGAAGTCTCCTGAAAAAACAATTCTTCCGACAGAAGATGTTCGTGAATTGAAGTTTACTCTGGAAGGAAATATGAACCATTATTTATGGACATTGGATAATAAGACAGTCACAGAAACGGATAAAATCCTGATAAAAAAAGGAGAGATTCTGAGAATTACACTTTATAATAATTCCATGATGCGCCATCCGATGCATCTTCATGGTCATGATTTCAGGCTGATTAATTCAAAAGGAGAATATTCACCATTGAAAAATGTGGTTGATATCATGCCAATGGAAACCGTAACCCTCGAGTTTGCAGCCAATCAAGATGGAGACTGGTTTTTCCACTGTCATATTTTGTATCATATGATGGCAGGGATGGGACGAATTTTTAGTTATGAAAATTCAAAACCTAATCCACAACTTCCGAATAGAAAGTTGGCTTGGAAAGATTTTATGAAAGATAACAGAATGATAAGTTCTATGGCGATGTTGGATATTCAAAGTAATAAAATTCATGCTGAAACAATGACGATGTTTGGTCCGAGATGGGCAAACCTTAATGAATTTCATTCAAATTGGGATTTCAATCATTTTGATGGAAATTTTAAAGCAGGAAGATTTTTAGGGAAATTTCAATGGGCATTACCTTATGCAGGATTGAGAGTTCAGAAAAATCATGAAATAATGGAAAGACAAATGGCTGAAGAAATGGGAATGAATTTTCATGGCAAGAAAACATGGTTTGGTCAACAGAAGGCATCAAAAAATAGAGCCAATTTTATTGTCGGAATGCAATATGTTTTGCCGATGTTGATTACCGCAGATGCTAGTATTGACCAAAACGGAAAAGTTTTGCTGGAGTTGAGTAGGGAAGATATCCCACTTTCTAGGAGGTTGAGAGGGAATTTTAGTGTAAACTCTGATGGTGAATTCAGTACAGGATTACGATATATTTTGCAAAAATATCTGTCTGTTTCCGGGAATTATGATAATGAGATGGGATGGGGAGCAGGTATTACTTTAACTTATTAATTTAAAAAACAAATAAAAAAGACTGTCTCAACAAGACAGTCTTTTTACTTTTTATACTTTAACAAGTTTTCGTTTTGTGTCAAAATAATTTTATAATGTAAGCATATAGCTTTCAGAAACTTTTTTAAAACCATATTTACTGAAAAAATTGTGTGCTCCATGATTATTGACTCCGCTTTCCAACAAAATAAAATTGATATCCCAGTTTTTAGATTCATTTATTGCTTCCTTCAAAAGTTTACTTCCAAGTGATTGCCCTCTCACTGACTGATCCAGAAGCATATCTTCTAAAATTGCGTATTTTTTGAAAGGACTTTTGATGATACTGAAAATCATCATTCCAACAATTTTTCCATTTTCATTTTCAACTATCAGAATTTGTAGTTGGAAATTGTCATCAGAATTAAAATCTGTATTCAGTTGTTCTGTCAAAATTGTTTCAAGGTTGGGATTCCAATGATGAGAATCTATGGCTCTTCCTGAAATTATTTCGCCGTGGGAAATATAAGTGTCTGTTTTATGAGCAATAAAAAAATCAATGAGTTCTTTAGTGCGGGTTTTATCTGTGAGCCATTTTGTAGTATATTTCATGAGATGTTGGTGTTTATTTTAATATTTTCAATTCCTCCAAGAGCTTGTTCTGTTTATTGATAAATTGAGTGAGACTATCCGTTTTCAGAGGGTGTGCGCTTTGGTATTTTTCAATCTCAGGAAGGGTTTTTCTGATTTTGAAAGCTGTATACAAGTTGCTAATTTTTTCATTATTTTTATTCAGTAGGGAGATGATATTTCTTATATTTTTTGTTTTTGACTCGTATTGTTCTGAACTTTTTTTTATCTGATTTTCTATTTGATGTTTTAATAATGAATCAGTTATAGATTTTGAATGATAATTTGCTTCACGATAATAAGATTCTGATTTATAAAGAATATGTTCAAAATTTTGAAGAGCTTTTCTTGAAGCTTCATAAGTTTTTAAAATTTTGTTATCAAGAGCGGATAGTTTTTTATCGTTTTTAATTAATTCAGAATAAATTTTGTCAATCATATTATCATCCCGACCACTTTCAAACGAACCTTTAATAGATGATTCTGTGTTATCAATAGCGTTTTCTATAAGAGGGGGATTTTCTGACTGGTTCCTATTGCATGAGAAAAGTAATAAAAATAGAGTAGAGGTAAAAAATATTTTCTTCATAATTTGTTTTTGGTATTTATTGAAAATAATTGAATCTTATAATATTGATTAGTTGGAGAAATAAGTGTATTTGTTACAAAAAAAACGGAGTCTGAAACAGACTCCGCCTATGAAATTTTTCCGATAAAAATTATTTACCTAAATAAGATTTCAAAATCTTACTTCTGGTATTATGTTTCAATCTCTTAATTGCTTTTTCTTTGATTTGACGAACTCTCTCTCTTGTTAAATCGAAAGTTTCACCAATTTCTTCAAGAGTCATTGGATGTTTTCCGTTCAATCCGAAATATAATCTTACCAAGTCAGCTTCTCTAGGAGTCAAAGTATTCAATGCTCTTTCAATCTCAATTTGAAGAGATTCAAGCATCAAATCTTTATCAGGACTTGGTGATTCTCCTGAACGTAATACATCATAAAGATTAGAATCTTCACCCTCTACCAAAGGCGCATCCATAGACAAGTGTCTTCCGGAGTTTTTCATAGATTCTTTAATATCTTCTTCACTCATATCAAGAACTTCAGCCAATTCTTCAGGTGAAGGTGGTCTTTCGTTTTCCTGTTCAAGGTGAGCGTATGCTTTGTTGATTTTGTTGATAGAACCGATTTTGTTCAATGGCAATCTTACAATTCTTGACTGTTCTGCCAAAGCTTGTAAAATCGACTGACGAATCCACCAAACCGCGTAAGAGATAAATTTGAAACCTCTAGTTTCATCATACCTTTTTGCTGCTTTCATCAATCCTAAATTACCTTCATTAATCAAATCGGGTAGAGAAAGACCTTGATTTTGGTATTGTTTAGATACTGAAACCACGAAACGAAGGTTGGCTTTAATTAATTTCTCAAGTGCTGCTCTGTCGCCCGCACGTATTCTTTGTGCCAATTCTACTTCTTCGTCTGCTGTGATAAGTTCTACTTTACCAATTTCTTGCAGATACTTGTCTAATGAAGCAGTTTCCCTGTTGGTTACCTGCTTAGTGATTTTTAATTGTCTCATTTATTTTATCCTCAAAAAAGAGTTACCATATATTATACGATATGAAAACTGAAAAGGTTACAAATGTTTTAATTATTTTTTATTTAATTAAAATGATGTTGAAAAATAAATTGTAAATTAAAGCTCTATGACTTTGTAAATATTGATTTTAAGGTTTTTATTGGTTTGATAGAATAAAAAAAGTGAAGCCTAAGCCTCACTTTATATGGTAGAAATTATTATATTTTAAAACAAGTCATTTAATAATTTTGCTAATCTTAACCCTCCATACAAAAGTTGTCTTTCCATTGTTTCATTGAATTTGTATTGATAATCGTAAGACAATTTTGAATCGTTTGGAGTTTGTGCATAGATTTTATTGGCAATTTTATGAGAATCATACAGCCAATCTTCTAATGTTCCGGATTGAATTTGTTCTACTTCTTCTTTAGATTTGATGTCAAGAAGTTTTGCATATTCTGTGTAGCTGTATTTTTGAGAATCTACTAATTTTCCGTCCCAAACTGAGTGTAGATTTGTTTTATCTCCAAAATAAGTTACGTTAATTTTATTTCCTCCTAAATCTCCGGCTCTTCCTGTATGCATAGGTTGTGCTAAGTCTCCCATGATATGAATAAGGAAAATAAGAGCAATTTTTTTGTCTTTTTCTGATGTTTTTCCGTCTTTTATTTGACTTGAAAGTGTTTTAACCTGGCTATAAAGATTAGCTCCGGCTTGAGCTTTTAGGTTTTGTTCAAATGCTTTAAAATCTGTCTGAGGATCAACATTTACATAATGCCACTCAGAAGCCTGCTTCCATACACCAGTAGTATCAGATTTAATGAAATCTGGCCAGTTTGCCCAATAAGCAAGGCGTTCTTTACCCATGATTTTTTTTATTTCCCTTCTTGCTTTTCCGGAAAGGTGATTTTCTGCAATTTCTGCAATGATTCTGTGCCCTGTTAATCCCCACGCATAAGAATAAAGTGAAGATGTAATGAATGCTAAAATCAGAATTTTAGAATAAATACTTTTCATTTTTTTAATAACATTTTCAGGGTGCAAAGATACACTTAATTTAGGGTTAAGAGAGGATGTTTACAAATTTAACTTATTCATAAAACCAATATTATCAAGGTTTTTGATTTTGATAATTTTCCGTATTTTTACGGATATTGATGTATGGAATTCTTTTTTTGAACAATAATTTAGTATTTTTAAGATAAAATAATTTAAAAATATTTTTTTCAATAATAAGAGATATATTATCTTTACATGCCATAATTACACCAAACACTATGTATGAAAACAGTATTGTAGACATGAATTACAATAAACTACAGACAGATTTTAAGGCTGAATCTGTAGCAGTTAATCTTTTAAAATATCATAGAGCCGTAAATAATATTTTTATTGAAAGAGTTGGTATTAATGATCGTGCTTATTTGAAGGATATTAAAAGTATTTCCAGCAATTACTTGGGTTTTGATGAGGAAGTTTTTACGATAGAAACGTATAGAGAAGGTATTTATGATTATCTTCCTGAAGGTTTGTTTCATCCGCCTTCATTAGGGGCAACTAGAAAAAATGTAGAAAGTGTAGTAAAGGAAATACGTAAGCAGAAAAGAGTAGAAGAAGATGCCCGAAAATTTTTCAAACCTTTTGAGTTGGAGATATTTTTTACGGAAATAAGTTCTTTACTTAAAGAATTTGATTTTGATATCAGCAGCGATACAGACGCTTTGCTTGATACGGTAAGTGAGCTGTGGCCGTTGATTAATTTACTGGATAAACAAAATGCCTATATTTTTATCTATATTTTGCCCTTTTTTCACCAAATAAGAGGAGATAAGCATTGGTTTGAAAGATGTATGACTGCTTTTTTGCAGGTTCCTGTAAAAATTACCTTTGTACCGAATGTTATTGATGATATTGAAGAAGAGGATGATTCTATGCTATTAGGAAATTCAAGATTGGGAGTAACGTATATTCCAAGTGGAAGGCATATGGATGGGCAGAGAAACTGGGTGGTGAACATAGGTCCGATTCCTTATTCTGATATGGAAAAATATATTTCCGGAAGCCCTTTTAGAAGAGTACTTCAGGCAATGTATGATTATTTTTTACCTGTAAGTGTAGACATCGAGGAGAATTTTATCACAGAAAAGAAAGAATATTCATTTGCTTTAGCAGACGATGAACGAAACGCCAACCGTTTGGGATACTCAACCTTTCTGTAGAATATTTTACTATATTTACAATCACCAACAAAATATTAATTAGAAAAGAAACAAATGGAAATTTCTTCAGTAAAAGGAATCTTTTTTAGGTATATTTTAATGCCATTAGTTGCAATTATTATGATGGTTATTCTTGGAGTAATCAGAAGAAATAAGCCTGCCATTAAAATCAAAACAATTATTATATACGTACTGCTGTGCAGTTTATGTCTTGCAATCCCGGGTATTTTTGGATTTGCGGGAAATCTTTTTAATCCTTATTGGTATCTTATTTCACAGATTATTTACCTTATTTTGGGGATAATTCACGTTAATTTATTACATAAATTTTTTAGAAAACATATTGATTCTCTCGGAATGAGTATTTTGTTTGAATCTATACTTTCGCTTACCTGTATTGCTTTCGGGGGATATCTTTTTTATTTTATTTTCGAATGGATGAGTAGAGGAATGGGGTACCCAATCATGGCAGCGACGAGTATGTTTATTTTCCTGGTTCCGATGGTTTTCTACTATTGTTATATTCAGTTTATAAGCATTCCGTTTGATATATATAAGACTTGGAGGTATTCTCCGGATCAGAAACTTCCAGATTTTGACGGAGCCGATTTTGACAGATTAATGGTTCTGAATGTAGAATTAAGTAAAAATTTAGAAGATTCTAACAGATTTAGAATCAAGGCTAAAACTTTACCAACAGGAGTTACTTTTGGGGATTGGTTTTACAGAGTTGTAGATGATTATAATCACAAAAACCCGAGTTCGATTATTCACCTTTCTGATCAGGAAAAAGAACCTTATTATTGGATTTTCTATACCAAAAAATCATTTTTCAGTTTTAGAAAATATATTGATTTTGAGCAGGATATTATTACCAACGGAATTTCTGAAAACGAAGTCGTCATTTGTAAAAGAGTGATTCAGCATGAAGAAGAAGGAGTAAGAAAAGCATAACACACAAACACACAAATTTTAAAGATATTTAATATGATACAGCCTATTAAACATTTTGCGATCAATTGGGTAGATGGGATGAAGGTTTCCCAAAGACACCTCAATGATCAGGATAATTTTTTAATTGATACCATTCGAGATTCCAATTCACTTGGGATTACATCATACAATTTCGGACTTTTGCCTATTTCAAATGAGTTTACGGACAGAACTATTTTTGATGTTCATAATACGGCAACAAATGATGTTCAGTTGGTAATCAAACATTGCAGCGCCATCACGCTTGCAGGATACAGAATAGAATTGAATGATAGGAGAGTGAGCGTGAAATCATTGGCAAAATCAATGAACGAAGAACAAGCTGATGGTGAATACTATATTTTGATATCGGTAAATCCGTTTGATAAAATTCCTTTCGGAGACATCGATCCTGAAGAAATTCCACCTAGACATCCCAATACACATCCCAATCATCATATAGAACTTCTTCCCGTAACTTCATTGAACAGCAGTTATTCCGGAGGAAATTATCTGATTATTGGTAAAGTCGATTTGAAAGGTAATATTGCGCAGGTAGATTCTAATTTTATTCCGCCTTGTACATCGGTTCAGAGTCATCCTGCGTTGCTGGATTACTATAATAATTATGCAAAATCTATCGGAAATTTGCAGCAATATGCTTTTAAAATCATTCAAAAGGCATCACATAAAAATCAGAATACCGCGTTAGCACAAAATGTAAAGTTCTTGTGTAATACAATGGTTACGACATTTGGGGATATGTATTTCCAATTCAGAAATATTATACCTTATCAACCGCCTGTATTTTTGATTGAATCTTTTGCGAAACTGGCGCTTCGTTTATACAATTCGACTCAGGTTTTAGTTCCAGCAGAATTAGAAGAAATGCTGAATTACAGTTTGGAATGGAGTGAAATTGCACCACATACTTTACTTAATCAATTATCAATCGTTGCTGAAACTAACTATGACCATCATAATTGTGGAGAACCCCTTCTTTACATTCAGCAAATGCTGAAAAGTTTGGAAATTATTTTTTCTAAACTTAGCGAACTTGATTATATCGGTCAGAAAAAAGAAAATATTATTGTTAATGAGCAGGAAGTATCAAACAACAATAATCCGAAGAGAGGTTGGAGTGTTTTAGATTAATGTAGAATTAATTTATAAAATAGAAATCCCGTCATTTTAAACGGGATTTTTTTATTTTTTAACTAAGATTTTCTCTGTAGCTTTTCTGCTGAGAACTTCTTGTTTTCCGTCAACTTCTACGGTGATAGATTTGTCAAAACTTTCGATTTTTAAGACTTTGATTTTCTTATTTAAGAGTAAATTTCTTTCCGTTAAATAATTAAGAAAAGCATCGTCAGAAAGTGTTACGGATGCAAAAGTTACAGTTTCACCTAATTCGCAGGTACTTAATTTTTGTAAATCCTGAGCAATGATATTTCCATCTTTATCGGGAATAGGTTCTCCGTGTGGATCAAATTTAGGATAATCAAGAATTTCATCCATTTTATCAAAAAATAGGGTAGAATGCACATGTTCCAGCTGTTCTGCAATTTCATGGACATTTTCCCACCCAAAATTCATCTTTTTTACCAAAAACATTTCTGTAAGTCTATGTTTTCTTACTACCAAAGCAGCTTCCCGTCTTCCTTTTTCTGTGACGCGAAGAGGCTTGTAGGTTTCATAAATTACCCAGCTTTTTTCAGCAAACTTCTTCATCATGTTATTAACGCTTGGCATTTTTACATTCAAAAATTTGCTCAATTCGTTAATCGTTACTTTCCCTTCATTATCAACCAGATGAAATAATGCTTTCAGGTAATTCTCTTCTGTAAGTGTAGTTCTCAAAATGTTAGATGATTTTCATTACAAATCTAACAAAATAATATTAATAAAGAGGTGTTGTTATTTTAACTTTTTTTAATTTCACTCTATGAAATTTTCATTCAAAAACGATTATTCGGAGGGATGTCATCCTCGCATTTTACAGTCACTTTTAGAGCATAATTTAGATCAACAGGCAGGATACGGAGAGGATAATTACTCTTTTGAGGCTAAAGCTTTAATCAAAGAAAAAATTAAAAGAAATTTTTCTGAAGTATACTTTGTTTCAGGAGGAACTCAGGCAAATTTAATCGTCATTTCGTCTATTTTAAGACCACATCAATGTGTTGTTTCTGCTTCCACAGGTCATATTCTAAATAATGAGACAGGAGCAATTGAAGCAACAGGACATAAAATTTTGAGTATAGAAAAAGAGGACGGAAAGTTAAATCCTTCAGATATTATTCCAGTTTTGGAAAATCATAAAAATGTACCACATCAGGTAATGCCTAAGTTGGTTTATATTTCGAATTCTACAGAGCTTGGAACTGTTTATACCTTAAAAGAATTGGAGGAGTTATCAGCTTTTTGCAAGAATAATAACCTTTATCTTTTTATGGATGGCGCGAGATTGGGACACGGTTTAACTTCTGAAATCAGTGATTTGACTCTGGAAAAAGTAGCTGAGCTCACAGATGTTTTTTATTTGGGAGGAACCAAAAATGGAGCTTTGATAGGAGAGGCGATTGTTATTAATAATCAGGAGCTTCAACAGGATTTTGCTTTTAATATAAAACAAAAAGGAGCGTTGTTGGCAAAAGGAAGGTTGTTGGGCATTCAGTTTTTAGAATTACTGAAAGACGATTTGTATTTTGATTTGGCCAGACATGCTAATGTACAGGCAATGAAAATGAAAAATGCAATGAAAGAAAGGGGAATGCAGTTTCTCTCCGAGACCTTTACCAATCAGATTTTTCCGATTTTGAAGAATGATTTAATTCTAAAATTATCTGAGAAATTTGAGTTTTATATTTGGAAAAAAATTGATGAAAACTCATCAGCAATCCGTCTCATTACTTCATGGAATACAGGAGATAAAGCAGTAAATGATTTTATAGAAATTATAAAAAGTGAATTATAAAAAATGCAACCAATTGGTTGCATTTTTTTGTAAGTTTATTTTAATACGTTTGCGACAACATTACAATCGACATTTTTCAAATTTCTGCCTCCCGAATATTTGATGTTTTTTTCATTCACATATTTTCCTGTTTCCGCATCTTTTTCTCCAATACCTTCATTTAAGCCGTCTTTTGTCTGCAAGAAATAAATATCATTTTTGTTATCTTTTTTACCTTCAGAAGAAAATTCGTATGTTAGTTTGAGAGTATCACCAGCTTTAAATCCTGACAAATCACCTTTATTACTGTCTTTTTCATTGTTTTTCGTTGCCATTTTACCGGTAATTGTTCCTAAATTATCATCAATGCTTACAAAAACAGTATCTTTTCCAATTACGCCGATATAGCAAAAAGATTTAGCTCCAAGGGTATCAACTACTTTTTCTGCGGTATCGACTGTATCAACAGGAATTATTTCAGCAACAGGCGCTTCAGGTTTTTTGTTGCAATTTAACAAAAACACTGATAATGAGGCTAATAAAACTAATTTTTTCATATTCTGAATTATTAAGTTTAATCAAATTTCTACAATGCTAAATTAAGAATTATGAAAGTAATTTAACATAATTATTGATTTTTTATTTAATTCAAATAGTCTGAAAGTTAAAAATTATACTTTCACACAGCCACGAAAACCTCTGGCTGCATAAT
Organism: Chryseobacterium oryctis; assembly: GCF_025971925.1. Lineage (GTDB taxonomy): Bacteria > Bacteroidota > Bacteroidia > Flavobacteriales > Weeksellaceae > Chryseobacterium > Chryseobacterium oryctis. The sequence goes on along the minus strand of NZ_JAPDHV010000006.1, from coordinate 196,988 downwards.
ATGAATCGGCACCGTTGTGGTAAGTGAAAACTGTGTTGTAACGGCGATCACAGAATAAAGCGCCACCTAATTCTCTTATATTTGCAGGAGTTTTTATCCAACTCGAAGTTTTTAGGTCAAATTTCCCCAATTCCTGAAGTTTACGATATTGCTCTTCATTCAGAATTTCAATTCCCATTTCTGTAGCTGTATCTATGACGTTATTTTCTGGTTTATTTGCTTTTCTAGCTTCCCAAGCCTGATAATCATAGCACAGGCTTCTTCGTTTAGGACTTTCAGGAGAGCAGTCGAAAAAGATGTATTGGTCAGTATTTTTATCATAGTCAACTACGTCAGGTTCACCTTCGGTTATTTCCATTTGGTTTAGTGCACAGAGTTTTTCAGGATTTTTCTCTAATTTTTCCTGAATTTTTTCCCAGTCTAAGTTTTGATGACGGTCTATATTCTTTATGAATCTTGTTTTTAAAGTTTTTAAAAGCTCTGAGCTTTGTTCAGCGGTTAGTTTTTTTTTGTTCATAAGAATTCTATTTTGTTGATGATGAAATTTTTATAATTCTAAAATACAAAAAGTAAATAATTGAAAGGATATGGTTTTCATAAAATATTTAATTTATCCTATAATTTATATTATGTTAAATTGTATTTATTTTTGGAATTCTAATTTAAACTTTCTGGAAATTAAAAAGACCAATTATTTTGAATTGGTCTTTTGTTTTATTGTAATTAAATCTGAGTTATTTATTCAACCAAGATTGGTTGTCTTTGTTTTCAGAACGTTTTTTACCATTATCAAAATTATAAGCAAAACCAACTCCTAAAGTTTGTTTTAGCTGAGTCTTTTGGATTTGATTATGATCATATAATAAATCTAAGGTTACATTTGTAGAGATAAATTTATTGATTTTCATATTTAAAACTCCACTATATGAAAGCACTAATCTTTCAGGATGATCTAAATAATTTGAAAATACTGAACCTGTATTTATTAAGCTGATGTTATCCATAATTTTCACCTTATAAATAGCTGTTCCCAAGAATCCGAATTGGAATAATGAGGAATCTCCATCATTTTTCAATCCATAGTTTCCCGCATATTGTAGGTCTTTATCTAATACAAAAGTCCATCTTGCGTTGGCTGGACGCAATGTCATTGTAAAATTATCATTTGGTCTGTAGGTAACTCCAACTCCCATGCTTAAATAGCCTGGAGCCATGAAATTTGAAATTTTTGCAGCATCAGGATTATTTCCGTCTTCATAACCAGCTGCAAATTGAGTCTGTAGACTTGCACCACCTGATATATACCAATGTTTTGCAAACTCACGCCCATAGTTTGAAGAAAGATTAATAATATCCTGGGTTTTTCTTGTACCTATACCCTTTGTATTATTTTGACCATAACCAAGAATAATAACATTTTCCCAAAGATCTTTTCCTTTTTCGTATGTAAGATTGTAATTTACTCCGGCAAGCCACCCAACATTATTGGCTCCACCTCCTACCCAATTGGAAAATGCTGCTTGATTTAACATTAATGTATTTTGCCCTTCAATACTCCATGCTTTTGTTGAGTCAACAACCGGAGCTTCACTTTTGGTCTCCTGAGCAGAAGCTAAACCCGCTATTAAAAGAAAAACGGGAATTAAAATTTTTCTCATAGTTTATTTATTTTCAAAAATAAAATAATTTTTTTTTATTGGAATAATTAAATTGCAAACTTAAAAATAAATAATTACTTATTTTTCACTTTAAGGAGATATATTGAATTAGAAATTTATTTTTATTCTCTAATTGTTAATTAATAAAGGCTAACCAACTCACTTTTTGATTAACCTTTTAATTTATTTATCCGGAACGAAGTTTTTTCTGGCAAGCTCTTTTCTTACACGGCTTAAACTTTCGGGTGTTATACCAAGATAAGACGCAATCATCCATTGTGGAACTCTCAAAAGCAAATCTGGATACATTTTGATAAATTTCATATATCTTTCTTCTGCTGTTTCAGCTAATAGAGAATTAATTCTGTCCTGAAGGCTTTTGATATGTTTTTGAACCAAAATATCACTTTTTTCCACGCTGTTGGGGAACTCTCCTATCAATTTGCTGATAAAATCAGACTGTAGTAAAATTACTTCAGAATCTTCTACGGTTTCGATGTAATAGACAGACTTTTCATTGAAATAAAGACTACTTCTATCCGAAATCAACCAACTTTCAGGAGCAAATTGTATAATATGTTCCTTCCCATTTTTATCGATAGAATACATCTTCAAAAGACCTTTCTCTACAAAATATATGTGTCTGCAAACTTCTCCGTATTGCAAGATAAACTGATTTTTAGGAATTTTTTTTACCTCATAGTGCACACTACAAAGACTCACTTTTTCAAGTGGAACATCTAATACTTTTGCCAGATAATTATTAATATTCTTCATTAAATAATGCTTGTAGATATATGTTGGTGTGAAGCGTTGTTTATAGCCTTTCCGTTTTCTATTACTATCAATTGAGGGCTTTCATGACGAATCTCAAAAATTTCCGCAATTTTATTTGAAATTGGTCTATGAGCTAATAAATCTAAGTAATAAAAATCTACTTTTCCATCAAAGTTTTCAACCTCTTTTTCAAAATTTTTCAATACAGTTTTACTGATGAAGCAACTTGTAGAGTGTTTGAAAATTGCAATCTTGTTTTTATAAGAATTTTCAATAGCTTTTTCTAAATCTTCTTCAGATTCTATTTTGTTCCAGAAAGATTTCTCTTCAGAGCTTTCCTGTTTTCCGCCAAATATTTTATCAAAAATACTCATACATTAAATTGTTTTAAATGATGATTAAGATGTTTGTATTCCAGGATGCCCCAATCTTTCTCATTCATTTTACCAAAAAGATTATGCTTTTCAGGTAAGTTTTCATTTTGATAAGCGTCCCAATATTGTTCTAATGTTTTTAAAAGATTTTGCTTTGCTTCTTCAAAATCACACTCAAAAGTAACGATTACTTTTTGAAAAGTCGGCATATTATGGGGAATTCCGTTATTAAAAATCTGGATTTCTATTTTTGTAAGAATACCGATATACTGAAAAAAAATATTAATCTTCGGAATTTCAATTCTTTTTAACGGGATTTGTAAAATTAAATCACAATGTTTCAGCATTTGTGAGACGGTCATTTTGCCCCATTTTCTCTGTGAATTTTCAGAGAGGAGTGAAATTCTCTCAATGATTTCATTAAAGTAAACCCGATTATGAAGATTTTTTACCAACCTTTTTCTTTCTTCAAATTATCAATATGCGCAAAATGATGATTACAATGCCAAGCGTATAAAGCAACGTAATATCTTAAATCATAATCCTTAGTTTTCTCAGGATGCCGAAAAGTTCTTTCAAATTGTTTATTAGTAAGACTCTTTAATAAAGTATTCCATCTTTGATGAGTACCTTTTATCATTCTCAAAGCAGGTTTTATAGGCATATTGATACTATCCTGAAGCTCTGCCCATTTTGCTTCATCATATGGTTTTATGGTAGGGTTTTCTTCTGTAAGGGCTAATTTGAAACGCATAAAACTATTGATATGACTATCTGCAATATGATTAATAAGCTGTCTCACCGTCCATCCTCCTTCTCTATACGGTGTATCTAGCTCGTCATCAGACCAATTTTCAACGAGGTTTTTTAGTTTTCCGGGAAAATCTTTGATTACTTTTATGTATTCGTCCAGTTTTATATCACAGATATTTTCCAGTTCTTGGAATTGACCGATTGGAAATTTCTTTTCTTCTAAATTTTCTAAATGACTCATTGTATTTGGTTTTAACTTTTATATTGCCGATTTGTCCGATAATTATATTTTGGACAGTTTTTTGAGTATTAGTTTTTTGTAAATTTATCAAAAATTCGAGAAATCTAAATATGAAAAAAGCGTTAATAATAGTTGATGTACAGAATGATTTTTGTGAAGGAGGTGCTTTGGCAGTTCCTGGAGCCAATGAAATTATTCCTTATATCAATCTTCTGATGGAAGAAAATGAATATGACCAAATTGTTTTAACTCAGGATTGGCATCCATCAAATCATAAAAGTTTTGCTAGTAATAATGGTAGAAAAGTTGGTGAAAGCATTATTTTAAACGGAGTTCCTCAATTTATGTGGCCTGATCATTGTGTTCAAGGGACTTTTGGAGCAGAATTCCATAAAGATTTGAACAGAGATATGGTAACTCATATTATTCAGAAAGGTAAAAACCCTGAAATTGATAGTTATAGTGGCTTTCAGGACAACAACCATTTTATGAAAACAGGATTGGATGATTTTCTGAAATATCATGATATTCAATTGGTTGAAATTGTGGGTTTAGCACTTGATTACTGTGTGAAGTTTACATGTACAGATGCTGTTGCAAACGGATATGTGACTTGTCTGCATTTTAATGGAACCCGCGCTGTAAATGTAAAACCAGATAACGGAAGAGATGCAATCTATGAATTGATTCAGAAGGGAGTAACTGTTTTGGGATAATTCAGAATGACAAATGTATACAAAAAAAGACGTTGAATATTTTTCAACGTCTTTTTTATTTTTACTTAAAAACTTATTAAAGCATTTTAAGATTATTAACTTCTAGTTCTGTTAAGATTCTCCAGTGTCCTCTTTTGATGTTTTTCTTGGTTAAACCGGCAAACATTACTCGGTCAAGAGCTTCAACTTCGTATCCTAATCTTTGGAAAATTCTTCTGATAACGCGATTCCATCCGATATGGATTTCAATTCCTACTTCATTTTTGGGTTTACCTTCAATGAAAGAAATTTGGTCTACTACAGCTACACCTTCATCCAAACGAATTCCTTCCGCAATAAGCTTCATATCTTCGTGAGTCAATTTTTTATCCAGCGTTACATGATAAATTTTCTTTGCGTCGAAAGATGGGTGAGTCAGTTTTTTTGTCATGTGACCATCATTCGTTAAAAGAATAACTCCAGTAGTAGAACGATCTAATCTTCCGACAGGGAAAACTCTGTAAGGAGAAGCATTTGCTACCAAATCCATTACTGTTTTTCTCGCTTTATCATCTTTTGTAGTAGAAATATAACCTTTTGGCTTGTTTAATAGTACATAAACTGGTTTTTCTGGAGTGATATTCTGTCCGTCGAAAACTACTTTATCAGTTTTCTGAACCTGATATCCCATTTCGGTTACTACCTTTCCGTTTACTTCTACTAAACCTTGGGTGATTAATTCATCTGCCTCTCTCCTGCTGCAAATTCCTGAATTGGCAATGTATTTATTAAGACGGATAGTATCTTTATGAATATCTTTATCAATCTTGTTTAATCTTCTTTTTTGTACGAAAGATTTATTTTTATCTTCTCTGTTTTCTGCTCCGGGTCTTCTGCCATATTTTAGGCTACCTCTTTCGTATTTATCTCTTGTATCGAAATTGTTAGGTCTGCTGCCTCCTCTTTTCGGTGCAGATTTTCCAAAAGTTTTTTTTCCTTCACCTGAATTGGTAATAAAAGGTTCTTGTTCAGTTTTTCCAAATTTCTTATCCATTCTATCTTGGTAACTTGTGCCACCGCTCTTTCTGGAATCAGAATTTCTTTCTCCTGCTTTAGGAAAAGATTTGTTGAAAGGTTTTGAACCTGAAGAATTTCCAGATCTAGAAGCACGAGAATTATCAGAATTTTTCTTGGTTGAAATTCTTGGTCTCTTTGGTCTTTCTGAATTGTTATTATCTCTGCTCATTCTAAAAATTTCTGCAAAGATAGTAATTTAGTTACGAGTTAAAAATTAAGAATCATAACTTTGCATTATAGTTTTCCAATTAATTTTATAGAAAATCCAAAAATGATAACAATATTAAACGATAATTTTTCTCAGCTAAATGATTTTTTAAACGAAAAAACTTTCAGTAAAATCTTTATTTTGGTTGATGAAAATACCCACGAGTACTGTCTTCCTGTTCTTTTGGGAAATATGGAGACAGAGATAGAATTTGAAATTCTTGAGATAGAAGCAGGTGAAGAAATGAAAAATATTCAGACTGCAAATCAGCTTTGGGAAATCCTGACAGAGATGCAGGCAGATAGAAAAGCTCTTGTTATTAATCTTGGTGGTGGTGTCATTACGGATATGGGAGGCTTTGTAGCTTCTACTTATAAGAGAGGAATTCAGTTTATTAATATTCCGACTACCCTTTTATCAATGTGTGATGCTTCTATTGGTGGAAAAACGGGGATTGATTTGATGCATTATAAAAACATGGTGGGAACTTTTACTTTTCCGGAGAAAATATTTGCATATCCAAAATTTTTAGAAACTCTTCCGTTTAAAGAATTAAGAAGCGGGTTTGCAGAAATGCTTAAGCATGGCTTAATTGCAGATAAAAAACATTGGGAAAACCTTATCTCTATTTCTAAATTGAATGTAGAAAGTATTATGCCACATATTCAAACTTCGATGGATATCAAGCAGGAAGTGGTAGAAAAGGATTTTCATGAGAAAAATATCAGAAAGACGCTGAATTTTGGCCACACAATAGGTCATGCCATCGAAAGTTTATGCTTGAATCAGGGAAATCCTATTCTTCATGGAGAAGCAGTTGCCATAGGTTTGATTTGTGAAGCACATTTGTCTTATTTGGAAGGTTTAATTTCTAAAGACGATTCTAAAATAATTATTGAAAATATACAGAGATATTATCCTTATATAGATATTAATGATTTCAAAGATGAAGACATTTTCGGATTGTTATTAAATGATAAAAAGAATGTTGACAGTAAAATCAACTTTTCTCTGCTCTCAGGAGTTGGTTCTTGTGTATTTGATCATCAATGCAGTCAACAAAATATCACTGATTCCATAAATTTTTATAGAAAATTGAATGATTTTTAAGTCAAAATATTCATATTTCTGAGAATTTTTTTAAAATTTTAAACAAACATTTAATTAGTGTTTTATATTGTTGATAATCAGTTGAATAAATTTTCAAAACCATCTGTTTTTAGATGGTTTTTTTATTGTTTTTAGACAAAAAAATAATTTTTGGCAAGCAATTTGGAAGATACCATGCGTCTAAATTGAAATACAGACAAGTAGTAAAATTTAAAATTAAAAAAAGTAAAATATTAAAAAATTAAGGTTATGAAAAAAGTAATTTTAGGATTAGCTGTAATAGGAAGTACATTTGCATTTGCGCAAACTACAAAATCTTCATCTCCTGTTTCTTTTGGAGTAAAAGCAGGTATGAACGTTTCTTCTCTATCTAAAGATAAAGATCTCGATGACCAAAAATCTAAAATAGGTTTCAACGCAGGTGTGTTTGCTAATATTCCTGTTGCTAGCTCTTTCAGCGTTCAGCCAGAGTTATTATATTCTCAATATGGTAGTAAAGCTGAGTATAAACTATTAGGAGATAAATATTCTTCTTCAACTAACTTGGATTATCTTACAGTACCTGTAATGTTTCAATATAATGCACTTCCAAACCTTTACTTAGAAGCAGGTCCGGAATTCGGATTTATGCTAAGTGCAAAAAACAAGGTTAAAAATGAAACAAGTGGTAATTCTTCTACAACAGACGACTTTAAAGATAATTTAAATACTTTTAACTTTGGTATCGGTTTAGGTGCAGGATATTACTTCACTCCGAATATTGGAATTACAGCAAGATACGTAGCAGGTCTTACGGATATTGCTAAAGACAGACCTAATGGTTCTGATGCAGTGAAAAACAATGTATTCCAAGTTGGATTAGCATATAAGTTCTAATAAGGAGTTTAATAACACTTCATAGGTAACAAATTTTAAAATTCAATAGAAAGTCAGGTTGTATTATCTGGCTTTTTTGTTTTTTTAACATTTTTACATGAATTTAATCATAATTTAACTTTTGGCAAGCAATTTGCGTAATAGGTGTAAAGAAGTAAAAAATAAATTATTAAAATTTCGATTATGAAAAAGATATTATTAGGATTAGCAGTAGTTGCAAGTTCATTAACTTTTGCTCAGACATTTGGTTTAAAAGCCGGACTTAACGTTTCTTCTATCTCTCATGATGATGTGAAAGCTAAAGCTGGATTCTACGGAGGTGGTTTTGTAAATGTTCCTGTTGCTAAGGATTTCAGTGTGCAACCAGAGGTTTTATTCAACGGAGCCGGTGCAAAATTTGATAATTCAAGTGATGATAAAATGAACTTAAGCTATCTTTCAGTTCCTGTAATGTTCCAATACAATGCTTTACCAAATTTATATTTAGAGGCTGGTCCACAATTTAGTTTCTTATTAGATTCTAAATATAAAGGAAAGAATGTAACTGTAGATTCTGACGATTTCAAAGGATTTGATTTTGGTATTGGTTTAGGAGCCGGATATTATTTCACTAAAAACATTGGTGTTACAGCGAGATATGTTGCTGGTATCACAGATGTAGCTAAGAAAGTTGGAGATTATCAGTTTAAAGGTAAAAACAACGTATTCCAAGTAGGTTTAGCTTACAAATTCAAATAATATAAAATTTTGATTTCAATAGAGAAGGCCAGGTTTATTTTAAACCTGGTCTTTTCATTTATAAAAGTTGCGGTTTTTACTATTATAAAATTCAACTTTTAGTTTGCTCAGCTTTAAGACTTTTTAATAATTGTTAACCTATTTTTCATAAATATTTCAATAATTAATGATTTTTTTTAACATAAAAATCCTTTGTTTAAGCCTTGTATGCAGTGTTTTTGTTTTTTGGCAAGCATTTTGTAAACTATACTGGGTCTGATTGAATAATTAGACAGAAGTATAAAAGTAAAATTTAAAAATAAAATTATGAACAAGTTATTTCTAGGACTGGCAATAGTCACTGGCACATTATCTTTTGCTCAGGAAACGCAAGAAACTAAAACGACTGCGGTAGCAACTACAACCGTAGTAAAAGAGAAAGAGCCTATCAGATTTGGTATTAAAGCTGGAGGTAATGCTTCTCAGTTCAGTGAGCAACAAGTTAGCGTTAAAAACCAGAAAATAGGATTCCATGCAGGAGCTTTTGTTAATATTCCTTTAGCTGAGAAAATTGCATTACAGCCGGAAGTTTTATACAACCAGCTTGGTGCAAAAAATGTAGTTTATTCTTCAGAGTCAACAATTGATGATACGACAATAAAGACACAATCTGATGATAAAACTTATTTAAACTATATTTCTGTACCGTTGATGGTTCAGTTCAAACCAACTAAAGACTTTTATTTTGAAGCTGGTCCCGAATTCAGTTATTTCATAAATGGGAAAAATAAAGGTGAAACCATCATCACGACAACTACAGGAAGTAGCACAACTACAAAAACAGAATCTTATTCTGAAAGTATCAATAAAGACGCTATCAAGAAGTTTAATATTGGTTTAGGTCTTGGTCTTGGTTACAACTTTACACCTAATTTAGGTATTAATGCAAGATATGTAAATAGTTTGACGCATATTGCTAATAATTCAGGTTTAGCAGATGAAGATAAAAATATCAATACAAACAGAGTTTTCCAGTTAGGATTAAACTATAAGTTTTAAGATATAATCAATTTTTTAACTCCAAAATGCAATTTTTGCATTTACAAAATGGTCGGAATAAATTTTCCGACCGTTTTTTATTAATAAGTATGAAAAAAAACTATTCAAATATTCTGGGATCATCAGTGATTATTCCGTCTATTCCCATATTTTTTAGTTTCTGTAATCTTTCCTTGGTATTTACCGTCCATGGAATAACCTTCATTCCTAATTTGTGACATTCTTTTATAAGCTCCGGAGTGACAAGATTGTGATCCGGACTGTATATTGTAGGAATAAAACTTAAAAATTTCATATCTCCTGCTACTCCATTGAGATGATTAGGATATTGTTTGAATTTTTCAACGGATATATTTTTAAAATGAGTTCGCTGTTCTGTCAATTTTTCCTCATCGACTTTTTCTACAAGAAATGCTGTTTTTATTTTAGGATATTCTTTATGGATAATTTCAAGCGTTCTGGGATCAAAAGACTGAATAATTACACGATCCTGAATTCCTTTTTCTAAAATAATTTTCATCATAAGCTCTACAAATTCTTTTGGTTCAGGATGGAAAATATTGTCAGAGAAAGGGCGAGTTTTTGTTTCTATATTGTAGAAAGGTAAAGGTTTGCTCAATTCACGAGAATAACTTTCACATGCATCAATAACTTCTGAGAAAAGAGGTTTTTGAGCCTTCATTTTCTTTTGGTCAGGGTAATTATTAAGTTTTTTCATGCCTACATCAAATGTTTGAATCTTTGAATAAGGCATATCATAAATTTTATAATAAAATCCGGAATCTTTTGGAATAGAAGTTCCATCTGGTTTTGTGACCAATTCTGGAGAAAGAAAAGAATCGTGAGAAAGAATTACTTTTTTATCGTTTGTAATAGCCAAGTCCATTTCCAATGTTGTAACATTCATTTTTAAGGCATTCTTCATTGCCGGAATTGTATTTTCGGGATATAAAGATTTTCCTCCTCTGTGCGCTTGTTTATCGAAAGATTGGGCAGAATATAGCTGAGCTAATACCACAAATAAACCTGTAAAGACAGTGATTCTCATATTTGAAAAATTTGATTTCACAAAATTAAAGCTCACATGTATACTGTATAATACAGAAATATTAAGTTTTTGATAATTTATATAAAATGAACGAATAAAGAAAATTGTGACTCGTCCTAAAATATGTATACACTTAATTTCCACAAACAAACATCTAAAACCACCTAGCTAAATTCACTACCTTTGCAAAATGGAATTAGAATCAATTTATAAAAAGCTACAGATTCAGGAAATGAATCAAATGCAGCAATCTACATACAAAGCTACCGAAAACCAACAAGATATAATTCTTCTTTCTCCTACTGGTTCAGGGAAAACTCTAGCTTTTTTATTTCCAGTTTTGAGGAATTTAAAGAAAAACATTTCGGGGATTCAGACATTAATTTTAGTTCCTGCAAGAGAATTAGCACTACAAATCGAACAGGTTTTCAAATCAATGGGAACAGACTTTAAAGTTTCCGTTTGCTACGGCGGTCACGATAAAAAAATTGAGATCAATAATTTAATTGAAGCTCCTGCTGTTTTAATAGGAACTCCCGGAAGAGTTGTATACCATTTAAGAAACAACAATTTCGATCCCAAAACAATTCAAACTCTGGTTTTAGATGAATTTGATAAAGCTCTGGAACTTGGTTTTCATGATGATATGGAGTTTATTTCTAATTCTTTAAAAAATGTTTCTCAAAGAATTCTGACTTCTGCGACTTCAATGGATGAAATTCCAAATTTTACAGGGTTGAAAAATGAAAAAATCATTAATTTCTTAAAACTAAATGAAACAAAACCCAACATTCAGCTAAAAAAGGTAATGACCATTTCTGAAGAAAAACTGGATACACTTTTCAATTTAATATGTAAAATAGGAAACAAAAGAACCCTTATTTTCTGTAATCATAGAGAAGCTGTTGACCGGATTTCTGAGCTTCTTCGCCAAAAAGGAATCGATAGAGAAACCTTCCACGGAGGAATGGAACAAGACGAAAGAGAAAGAGCTTTGCTGAAATTCAGAAATGATTCTGCAAGAATTTTAATCACAACAGATTTAGCAGCAAGAGGTTTAGATATTCCTGAAGTTGAATCAATTGTGCATTATCAGCTTCCACCGAAAGAAGATGCTTTCATTCATAGAAACGGACGTACCGCAAGAATGAATGCAAAAGGTTTTGCTTATTTAATCATGACAGAAGAAGAAAACTTCCCTTTTATTAAAAGTAACACTCCCGAAGAAAGTGTTGTAGGATTTAATAAAACACCTGAAAAAACACCCTTTCAAACCATTTATATAAGTGCAGGAAAAAAAGATAAGGTCAATAAAGTAGATATTGTGGGATACCTCATAAAAAAAGGAGAACTTCAAAAAGAAGACGTAGGCTTAATTGAAGTAAAAGATACTACATCATATGTTGCTGTTTCCAGAAGTAAAGTAAACATTGTTCTGAAAAAACTTAGCACTGAAAAACTAAAAGGCAAAAAAATAAAAATGGAGATCGCTTATTAAGCAATCTCCATTTTTTATATTGAAACAGTGAATTTATTTAATTCCTTTCACTTTGGTTGGCAAAATATAAACTGATTTTGAGGCTGTAATGAATAATACATTATTTTTCTTTCCACCAAAAGTAACATTTGAAGTCCACTTTTCATCAATCGGAATATGATAAATCTTTTTACCTTTTCGGTTGAATACATGAACACCCTCTCCTGTTAAATAAAGATTCCCATGAATATCTAGCGTCATTCCGTCTGAACCCATTTCGCAGAAAAGCTTTTTTTCAGACAACTTTCCTTCTCCTAAAATATCATACATATACGTTTTCCCTGCATCTATATCTGAAACATATAATTTTTTCATTTTTTCACTCCCTACAATTCCATTAGGCTGTGTGAAAGTATCTAGTTTCGTAACTTTTCCTTCTTTATTTCTGTAGTACAAACTTTTATCTGGAATTTCTTGACTAAAATCTACCCAATAATCTCTTTCATACAAAGGATCTGTAAAATACATACCTCCGAACTCATCATTCCAAACATCATTCGGACCGTTTAATCTTTTATTTTCAAAACTTTTAAGCAAAATCTGAACTTTTTTATCTTTCGATATCTTCCAAATTTCACCTTTATCATCAGAACACGTAATCAAATTATCATTTTTATCAAAATGAGTTCCGTTTGCCCTACCTGTTTTATCTAAAAACTCAACTATTGCATTGTTTTTCCAATCCCAATAATAAATTTTATCATTGGGTTGATCGGTAAAGAATACATTTCCTTCTGTATCCGATGATGGACCTTCCGTAAAGCTAAACTTATCTGAAATCTTTTCGGGCTGCAAATCTCTATAAAACATTTCATTATAGTTAATTGATTTACAACTAAACAATACGAAAACTAAACCAACCCAAGATATTTTTAAAATACTTTTCATTCTACATCATTTTAAAAGGCACAATTTACAACAAACTAAATCAAACACAACTTATTTTATCATTTTGATTCATTAAGAACTTTAAATAAAAATGTCCCAATTGTACTATTAAATAAGTAGATAATATTACATACAATCTCTGATTATAAAAACTAAATTTAATTAGCACCAAAATAACAATGAATTTGATTAAAATAATCAATTATATATAAATTATTATTAATTCAGAACATACTAAAAACATGTGAAAAGACAAAAAAAAGTCGCAAATCTTGAACATTGGTAAAAATACCACCAAAAAACAGACAAAAAACAGACGTAACAAAGTCATTTTTATATAAAAAATGGATCTAATAAAATTTTAAATTATTGAAAATATGAGCATTATAAAAAAAATAAAAAAAACATCACTTTTTTTTTCTGAAATAAGCAATAATTCCTATATTTGGCGTACGAAATAATTTTTTTTCATCATTTGTGTTTTTTTAGCCTCCATTCTATTGGGGGCTTTTGTTTTTACTGACCATTATTTCTAAGAACACCCCGTTCAATTTCATCTACTTTTGTAATATAAAGATCTACTTCAGAACCACGCGTCCCTCAAAAAAAGCGACCACTTTTCAAATTAGAAAAGAATAATCACATTTTGCAAAACCAATCAGTTTTCACGATGAGGATAATTGAGAAAAGCATTTTTACATTTTAAAAATTATAAAGAACTTTGCATATAAGATTCATATTATTCTCAATGAAAATAATCCCACTAAAAGAAGGTAACTTTTCCGTTACTAAAACCAAAAACTTCTCTTTACTGACAGAAGAAAATTTCAATAACCCAAAAGATATAAAAATGTCGGTTCAGCCTTTTCTTATTGTCACCAATACCGAGCATATCATTTTGGATGCAGGTGTTGGATGGAAAAATAATAAGGGAGAATTAATTATTTTTGAAATTCTTAAAAAAGAAAACATCAATCCTGAAAAAATCACTAAAGTTCTTCTTTCCCATTTACACAAAGACCATATTGAAGGTGTAATAAAACCTTCCGAAAATGGCTTTGAATCAAGATTCTCGAATGCTAAAATTTATATTCAGAAACGTGAGCTAGATTACGCCAAAGAAAATCAGCAAAATCCTTCATTTGACTTCAATACACTAGAAAAACTCATTCAATTACCCAATATTATTTGGATGAATGAAGACAAAGGACAAATCAACAACGAAATTTCTTTTGAAGTTGTAGGTGGACATACGCCTTTCATGCAGGTATTCTGGATTCAAGAAAATGGAGAAACTGCTTTTTATGGTGCAGATAATCTTCCTCAAGAATCATATCTGAAGTATCATGTTTCTTATAAAAGTGATTTTGACGGAAGAAAAGCCATGGAATTGAGACAAAAATGGCAAAAAGAAGCCAAAGAAAATCATTGGAAGATATTACTTTATCACGATCTCGACAAAGCAATATTACAATTATAAAAAAACAGCTTCCAAAAATTTTTGGAAGCTGTTTGATTTATCTAGAATAAAATTCTTTTAAAAGCTTCAGCAGCTAAATGCACCTGTACAGACCAATCATCTGCCGCATCATCACCAGCATCATCAGAAATATATTTCAAGCACAGAAACGGTATTTTTTCTTTCATCGCAATCAAAGCCAGTGGATACGCTTCCATATCTACCACATTATAGTCATCTTCAGAATGATTCATTTCAAAACTATCTCCACTTCCGCAAACTCCTTCTTTCAAACCATTTAATGAAATTCCGTACTCCAGCAACGGAGGAATTCCGGACAATGGAGTTTCATATTTAGCAAACCCTAAACCTCTTACATCCATGTCTCTTTGGATAAATTTTGTGCAACAAACAACCTCTCCTTTTCCAAAAGTTTTACTTCCTGCTGAACCCAAATTTACAATCAACTGAGGTCTTTTACTATAAATCTGTTTTGTGAGTTCCAATGCTGCATTTACTTTTCCTATACCAGTAATCAACTTATTCTTATCATCAAATTCTTTTCCAGCTTCAGAGTCTAAGGCAAATACAAAAAGTGTCTCTGAAAGAGGAAATTTTATTTCATTATTAATTTTTATCATAGAAATTTAAACGTAAATTTTAATAATTAAATACTACAATCTTCATCACAAGAATTTTCACCTGTAGATAATTTTTCTCTTTTTAATAATTCTTGAACTTTCATAAATAAGATTTAGTGTCAACTTATTTTAGAACGTGATAGTGAAATGAAAAAGGTCAAATTACAGTGAGTTTGACCTTTTTATTTATATTAAATTTAATTAAATAATTCTAATTCCTCTCCTTTTTCCACAGGATATTCTTCTGTAAAGCATCCAAAACAGTGATTAGAAGAACCTAAAATTTCTTTTAAGTTTTCTGTACTCAAAAATTCTAAAGAATCTACTCCTAAATAATCTCTAAGCTGCTCAGTTGTCATATTTGCAGAAATTAAATCATCTTTTGATGGAGTGTCAATTCCTAAATAGCAAGGTGCAATAATTGGTGGAGAAACACTTCTGAAGTGAATTTCTTTTACACCTGCATCTTTTAATATTTTTACCAATCTTTTAGAAGTTGTTCCACGAACGATAGAATCATCAATGATAACTACTCTTTTGTCTTTGATTTCAGAAATAATAGGATTCAGCTTTAAGTTAACTACTCTTTCTCTCATTTCCTGAGTCGGAACGATGAAACTTCTTCCGATATATCTGTTTTTAATCAAAACCGGACGGAAAGGTATTCCTGAAGCCTTAGAAAAACCAATGGCAGCCGGAACTCCGGAATCCGGAACTCCAATAACTAAATCGGCATCTACAGGAGCTTGTTCCCAAATCTTTTCACCAGATTTTTCTCTGATTTCGTAAACATTGATATTTTCTAAAGTAGAATCTGGTCTCGCAAAATAAATGTACTCAAAAGAGCAGATTCTTTGCTTTCCTTTCTCTTCATCTACCATATAAGAATGAAGTTTACCAGGTTCATTTTCATTAGTATAAATAATTTCTCCAGGTAAAATATCACGCACATATTGCGCTCCAACTGCATCCAAAGCTACAGATTCGGAAGCAACAACATAAGATTTTTCGTCGATAGCTCCTAAAACCAAAGGTCTGATTCCGTTGAAATCTCTGAAGGCAAAGAATTTATTTCTTGTCATTCCGACAACCGAATAAGCTCCTTCAATTTTTTCCATGGTTGCTTTAATAGCACCACGAAGACCTAAATCAAGATTTTTTTGAATTAATCTTAAAATTACCTCAGAATCAGAAGTTGCTCTGAAAACAACGCCTTCAGCTTCCAATTGAGTTTTTAATTCTTTTGCGTTGGTAAGGTTACCATTATGCGCAATAGAAAGTATAATTTGGTCATATTCGTTTTTAGCAAAAAACGGCTGGAAATTATATTTCTTTTTATCTCCTGCAGTGGTATAACGTGTATGCCCGATTGCAGAATTTCCCATAAAAGCTTCCGGATCCTGGATCTCTTTATAAACATCCAAAACCAAACCTTCATCTTTCAGATTGGTGATTTTTCCGTTTTTAAGAACGGAAATACCACAAGCTTCCTGACCTCTGTGCTGTAGCGCAAAAAGACCAAACTGTGAAAGTGAAAACGTATCTAAATCATTATCAGAATACATTCCGAAGATACCACACTCCTCGTTTGGAGCATCAAGCCTCTCCTCTTCCTGTGTTCTGAAAAGATTTCTTCCGTAGGTTTGATTTTCAAACTGTTTTAAATATTCACTTTTATGAATGTCTAAACTTTTCATTTCTATTTTTTCTATATTAGAAGTTAGATATTAGAGATTAGAAATTAGTCTAAGTTAACTTCAATTATAATTTTAAACTTGTCTTTAATGAATAAATCATTTTTTGTATTTCAGCCAGAAGTTCTTTTAAAGGAACTATTTTAGTTTCGGGAATAAAATCTAAATCTATTAATAATTGTAATTGAGTTTGCAATTCGTAGGTTGAACCAAACGCAATTCCTAGAAATTGATAAAACTCATTCTTGTTGTTTCTTCCAGCTCCTTCTGCGATATTTGAAGGTATTGAAACAGCACATCTTCTGATTTGAGATAGTAAACCAAATTTTTCTTCATTTGGTAATTCTGCAGTAACCAAATAAACTTCTTTTACTAAAGTCATTGATTTACTCCAAACTTTTAAATCTTCTATGCGATGTGATTTCATACTAACCTCTAGTATCTAACTTCTAGTTTCTCAAATTTATTTGCCAAGCACATTTTTCAATCTGTTGTAGATCTCAACATACGCTTCAGTAACTTCACCAAGGTCTCTTCTGAATCTGTCTTTATCCAATTTCTTCATTGTATCTTTATCCCAAAGTCTGCATGTATCAGGAGAAATCTCATCTGCTAAGATGATTTCACCGTCAGAAGTTTTACCTAATTCAATTTTGAAATCAACCAAGATGATATTCATTCTGTCGAATAATTCAATTAGAATTTCGTTGATATCTGAAGTTAATTCATACATTTCGTCAAGCTCTTCATAGGTCGCAGCTCCTAAGAAAACAGCGTGGTGATCATTGATAAGCGGATCTCCCAACTCATCTTTTTTGTAGCAGATGTCGAAGATTGTAACTGGAGATTTTATTCCTTCTTCAACGCCTAATCTTTGAGCCATACTTCCTGCAGAATAGTTTCTTACAACCATTTCCAACGGAATGATAGAAACTTTTCTTACTAATTGCTCTCTTTCGTTTAGTTGTTTGATGAAATGAGTTTTAATCCCTTTTTCATTTAAATATTCAAAAATAAGAGTTGTGATAGCGTTGTTCATTTCGCCTTTCAAATCTACAGACCCTCTTTTTTGAGCATTAAATGCAGTAGCATCGTCTTTGAAACGTACTACCACCTGATCAGGATTATCGGTAGCAAATACTTGTTTCGCTTTACCTTCGTACAACATTTCTTTCTTTTCCATTTTCTAAATACTTATTAGTTAGATTTATTTATATTATTTAATTAAAATTCCTGTTAAAACAGCCATTCCAAAACTCAAAAGTGTACCGATTAATACGTATTCTGTTAACTTTCTTTGTTTTGCCTGAGCCAAATCACTAAATCTGAATACAGATTTTGCAGCTATCATAAAACCTACTCCTTCCCAATGATTTACCAAAATAAAAGTAAAAACGAGTAAACGTTCTAAAATACCAATATATTTTCCTGCATTTGATAAAGATTCGGTCTGTATATTATTTATTGTGTCAGGAGCAGGAGTCCATGATGACAATAAGGTTTTAATGAAAATTGAAGCTGGTACTGTTAAAAATAACGCAGCCATTACTATTTTTAAGAAATCATTATTTTGAAAAAATTCAAAGCTAAATTCTTTAAAATAAAAAGATACCCCCGCAATCACCAAAAGGTGCAATAGCTGGTCAATAAAGAACCAATTTTTTTTGTTTTTAATAGTCTGAAAGTTAAGTTTTGCAACATCTATTATAAAATGTGTGATACCGACTAAAACAGCTACCCACCAAAGTTCTAGATTCCAAAGGAAAATAAAGCTTAAAATGATATGAATCAGAACATGAATGTATAAAAACTTGCTTTTTAGTTTATGCTTTTCCTTATCTAAAACCCAAGAATTCGGCTGAAGAATAAAGTCTCCAAGTAGATGTGCCAATATGAGTTTAGTAAAAATCATGTCTACAATTCTGAAATTTTCTTTCTAAAATATTGATTAGTTTCTACGATTAGCTCATAGTTTGCTCGTTTCAATCTCTGGCTTATTGAGGACTGAGAAATATTAAATTTCTTAGCCAAATCTTCCTGAGTTATGTCTTGATTCATAATCATCTCATGGATAATTTCTGCGGTTGCCATCGTCCAGTTGTCAAAATCTTTGGAAGACCATTTTAATAGAATATTCAAATCTCTATTTACAGGTTCGTTGGATGTTTTGATGGCAACAGTATGACCGTCACTTTTCAAATCGTTCAATAATCTTCCGGAATTTACGTAAGCCGAACCATTAGATTCTGTGATTTTTTCAGAAGAAAAGTTTTCATCACCAATGCCAATAGCAATTCTTACATCTAGATTTTCCTGACTTTTTATTAAGGATTTGATAGCTAAGAAACGCCAAAAAACGTCATCTATATTGCACTTGAACTGGAATTCATCACCTCTGTAGATTTCCCATGTTTGAGGTGTGCTCCCCCATTTTTCGAGAAGATTCTTAAGCTTGGTAATCCAAACTTCAGTGTCTGCATGTTGTGAGTTTATAATATCACCGGTAATAACCGCTATCATTTTGCAAATATAAGCATAAATACTTATAAATAAAAAATATAAGCAGAAACACTTATAGATATTGATTATTAGTGAATCTGCTTATATTAATGGTTGAGAATTAAGTAATTTGCAACCGAAATTTAATATTTAAGTTTAATCTTATTTCTTAATAAACGGATATGATTTACCATCAAGATTTAAAAGATAAGATCCCGCTGTTATACTCTGAACAGAGATATTTTTCTTGTTTTTAAAAGGTGATTTCTCTGTATAAATTACTCTTCCTGAATAGTCTACGATCTGAGCGTCTTTTATATTTTCAACTTTCCCGCTTACAAAAATATTTTCATTAACAGGATTTGGGTAAATTTTAATTTCTTCATTTTTAGCAAGAACAATATCTGTAGTAGATAAAACGCCTAGATTTTGGCAATAATTGCTTGCATAAGAGTCCCATTCAGAGATATTGAAGGTTGTTGTTGGTTGATTGATGCTGGCTTTTCTGTATAAAGATACATTACCTAAAGTTGTTGAGTTATTTTGGCTTGGAATTCCAATAGCATCAACGGTGGTGCTCTTATATCTTAGTTCTATATATTGACTTCCAGAAAAAGTCATTTGAGGAGCTGCAGTCACAAATTTTGCCTGACCAATTGTATAACATGAAAAACTCGCTTCAGGATGTAGAATTACGAATGTTTCATTATTCTGAACAGTTCCTTCTAGCTCAAAAGGAGCAGGGAAATAATAATTGCTTCCGCTCGGAAATTGAATAGAAAGTCTATAATCATTCAAATTAATAGGGTGTCCTGTTCGATTGGTTATTTCTAGTCCTTTATTATTTGATGTTCCTTCTAAGTATTTTGAAACAAACAAGTCTTTAGCATAAATATCTGAAGCCAGAGTTGTTGTTGAAACTGTATTACTCTCTGTAGATAGTAAATATCCGTTGTCGTAAGCTTTAACTGTGAAATTATATGTGGTAGAAGGTGTTAAATGATCAATGCTGATTGAATTTTCCTTCGTTGAAGCCACCAAATTTCCGTCTTGATATATTTTGTAGCCAATTACATCTGTGCTTGAGCTTGGTGTCCAGCTTAATGTTGTGAAATAAGCACTATTTTGCGTTACCGTTAAATTTGTAGGAGTTTGTGGAGCTATAGAATCAGGAGTTTGTCCCCAAATTGCGGTTACCCATGACGGATTATCTACAAAGGGATTTCTGTTTTTTTGTAAATTATACACAGCATTATTTCTGTCAATTTCTCTTTGAGAAACAGGATCTTGCTGGTGCCATTGAAGAAGCATTGCTATGTATGCAGGATCGAAAGCCCTTTCTTCTGTTCCGTCTAATGGATTGGTATCAGAAGCGGGATTTGAACTGTTGTTATAATTGAAAGTACCTAATTTTCCTTCAAATCTTACCGCAAAATATAATAAACTTCTCGCTACATCACCTTTAAACTCATTGATTGGCTCGTAAACTCTTCCCGTATAAGACCAGTTGGGAATGGTACTGTTACTGATTTTCGAAGTGTTGGAAAATGTATAAAAATTTGTATTTCCTGCAATTCCGTATGGATAATTACTTCTGCGTTGATTAATGTATGCATCTGTAGGAATTATATAAAATAAATCAGAATACATTGGATAATTACTATAAAACGTACTTTGAGGTATCATGTGTTCTCGGTTGTATCCTGCTCCTTCAGCTGAGACACTACTTGGGATATTAGCCGAAGTATATTCGTATGCATCAGGTCCAGTGGGGATTTCCGAATATATGTCTAGTAATATGGTTGTATTACTTGCATCATGATCATAATACTTATCCAAATCGGTTTGATTGTAAAACTCAGGAAGATCTCCATAATGCCAGTTGATGGTTTTTGAAGAAATAATGTCATGTAGCTTAGATTTCAAGGCATAACCGGTAAGTCCAGCTGTTCCATCATAATATCCAGCTGGAGCTTGTGCAGAATATATGGATGAAATCAGAATTATAGGAAATAGAAATTTTTTCATGCTTTAAAAATTGGGTGGCTAAAATAGTAAAATAATTACTTCAAAGTTCTGAAATTTTATTAAAATATCATTAAATATATTTATATAAAAAATTGAAAATTAAAGTTTTGCAGATAAAAGAGCTATGGTAGAAATAATTTTTTGAACGTTCGTGCAATTTATTTATCTTTGGGAATTAACTATTACACTATATGAACACAGAGACTATTGACAACATTAAAATGATAGCAGAAACAGCAAAAGAGTTTGCTGAAAAGAATATTAGACCAAATATTATGGAATGGGATGAAAGTCAGACTTTCCCGAAAGATTTGTTTCATCAGTTGGGTGAAATGGGATTTATGGGAATTGTAGTCCCTGAGCAATATGGTGGTTCTGGTCTTGGGTATCATGAGTATGTTGCGATTCTTGACGAAATTTCTCAAGTTGACCCATCAATTGGTCTTTCAGTTGCTGCACACAACTCTCTTTGTACTAATCATATTTATGAATTTGGTAACGAAGAACAAAGAAATAAATGGCTGCCTCAATTAGCTTCAGGAAAAGTAATCGGAGCTTGGGGACTTACAGAACACAATACAGGTTCAGATTCTGGAGGTATGTCTACTACAGCTGTAAAAGACGGTGACGAATGGGTTATTAATGGTGCTAAAAATTTCATTACACACGCAATTTCTGGAGATATTGCTGTTGTAATGACAAGAACAGGAGAAAAAGGAGCTAAAAATAATTCAACAGCTTTTGTTTTAGAAAAAGGAATGCCAGGTTTTACTTCTGGTAAAAAAGAAAATAAATTGGGGATGAGAGCTTCTGAAACAGCTGAATTAATCTTTGATAATGTTCGTGTTCCGGATTCTCATCGTTTAGGAGAAGTTGGAGAAGGTTTCAAACAAGCTATGAAGATTTTAGATGGAGGTAGAATTTCTATTGCTGCTTTATCTTTAGGTACAGCGAGAGGAGCGTACAAAGCTGCTCTTAAATATGCGAAAGAAAGACAACAGTTTGGGAAATCTATTTCAGAGTTCCAGGCGATTAATTTTATGTTGGCTGATATGGCTACAGAAATTGATGCTGCTGAACTACTGATTCAAAGAGCTGCAACGCTGAAAAATGCTAAGCAAAAAATGACAAAAGAAGGAGCTATGGCAAAACTATATGCATCCGAAGCTTGTGTAAGAATTTCGAACAATGCGGTTCAGATTTTCGGAGGTTATGGATATACAAAAGACTTCCCTGCTGAGAAATTCTATAGAGATTCTAAACTTTGTACAATTGGTGAAGGTACTTCAGAAATCCAAAGATTAGTTATCGGAAGAGATATTACAAAATAATTACTTCAAGATAAAATATAAATAAAACACCCTTTCCTGAGGGTGTTTTTTATTTAACATATATTTATGATTAAAATAAATTTTCATATTTAAAAAGGATTTAAATTTACTTAAAATAAAAAACAAATGTTATGGTAAAACAAGCTCTTTTAGGTGAATTTTTGCACGAAGCAGAAAATACAAGAAAATTATTAAAGGCAATTCCTGATTCTGCATTAGATTGGAAGCCTTCCGAAAAAAACTGGACAACTGCTCAGCTCGCTTCGCATATTGCAGAAGTATATAATTGGTATGAAGCTACTTTTAATTCTGATGAGTTTGCAATGGATACCTATCGTTATGATAAAGGTGATATCTCGAAAGCGGAGAATATTGTTGCAAAATTTGAAGAAAATGTAAAAAAAGCACAACAGGTTTTAGAAAATTTCGATGAATCTACAATGATGACTCCCTGGAGAATGACAATGGGAGGAAATGAAGTTTTCCCAGCTACCCCAAAAATTCAAGTAATCAGAGGGATGTTATTCAATCATCTTTACCATCATCGTGGAGAATTAATAGTTTATCTTAGAACAACGGGAAATAAGGTTCCAGGATTGTACGGCCCAACTGCTGACGATAGTTTTTAGTAAATTAGAATTATATCATTAAAAAGTGAATAACACTCGTGTTTTACGGGTGTTATTTTCTTTTTTTGATATTTTTAACTTTATGTAATGTTTAATGTTTTTGGTTATAATTTGAATTAATCTTTAAAAATTATATTTAAAATTTTGTTTTTCATTATATTTTTTTTATTACATTTGAAATACCATAATCGGAATATTTATTTATATGAAAAAACAATTATCAATGATTGGAATGCTTCTTATCACGGGTATTTCATTCGCGCAGACAGATCGTCTTTGGTCTGAAGATAACAGAAAATCTTCTTCAGAAATATTTGAGAACAAAACAGGTATTAGTAATCCTAAGGTTTACAACCTGGATATTAACGGATTGAAAAACGCTTTACTAAAAGCACCTAAAAGGTTGGCGGCAGGAGAAAAGTCAGAAGTTATTATTTCTTTCCCAAATTCTGAGGGGAAAATGGAAAACTTCAAAGTACGAGAAAATTCAAACTTTGATCCTCAACTGGCTGCAAAATATCCGGATATTAAATCTTATGTAGGTGAAGGTTTAGGAGATCCGAATGCAACAGTGTATTTTAGTGTTTCTCCACTTGGTCTTTCTTCTATGGAAATTTATGGAGATAAATCTGCTGTTTTTATAGAGCCTTATACTAAAGATTTATCATCTTATGTTGTTTACAAAAAATCAGATAAAAAAGATGACCTTAATAAATTTGAATGTACTGTAATTGATGTTGCTCAAAAAGGAGTTACAGGCTCAAATCTTGCTGCAAGACCTAATGCAGATGATGCTAAATTGAGAACATTTAGATTAGCTCTTTCTTGTACAGGTGAATATACAGCTTATTTTGGAGGAACAAAAGCCAATGCTTTGGCTGCTATGAATAATACAATGACTCGTGTAAACGGGGTTTTTGAAAAAGACTTTGCAGCTAGAATGGTTTTGATTTCAAACAATGATGCTGTAATTTATACTAATGCTTCCACAGACCCTTATTCTTCTGCTTCAGGAATGAGCAGTTGGAATTCTCAACTTCAAAGTACCTTGACTTCCGTAATTGGTGAAGCTAATTATGATATTGGGCATTTATTCGGAGCTTCCGGCGGTGGCGGAAACGCAGGTTGTATAGGCTGTATCTGTACCAATGGTTCAAAAGGAAGCGGCTATACTTCTCCGGCGGATGCAATTCCTTCTGGTGATAATTTCGATATCGATTATGTTGCTCACGAAATGGGGCATCAATTTGGAGGAAATCATACATTCTCTCATGGAAATGAAGGTACAGGTGTGAATATGGAACCTGGCTCAGGTTCTACAATCATGGGATATGCCGGAATTACAAGTCAGGATATTCAGGCGCATTCAGATCCTTTTTTTCATGCAGTAAGTATTCAGCAAATTACTAATAATATTAAAGCTAAAACTTGCCCAGTAAGCACAAGTACAGGTAATTCAATTCCAACAGCGAATGCTGGATTAGATTATACAATTCCAAAAGGGACTCCTTTTATGTTAACAGGAACGGGGACAGATGCAAACGGAGATTCTTTGACATATATTTGGGAGCAGATGGATAATGCTTCTTCTTCTCAAACAGGGGCTAGTTCTGCAGCAAGTGCTACAAAAGCTTCAGGTCCAACTTTTAGATCTTGGGTTCCGACTACTTCTCCTACAAGGTATTTCCCTAGAATGGCTTCAATTTTAGCAGGAGCTACAACGACTGCGGGTTCAGAGATTACAGTTGAGGCTTTATCAAATGTTGCAAGAACATATAATTTCAGATTTACAGTTCGAGATAATAGAGCCGGAGGTTCAGGAAATAATTCAGATGATGCTGTAATTACTGTAAATGGAACGGCGGGACCTTTTAATGTTAGTTCTCAAAACTCCGCAACTACATATGCAGGTGGAACTTCTCAAACTGTAACCTGGAATGTGGCAGGAACTACAGCAAATGGAGTAAACGCAGCAAATGTAGATATTCTTTGGTCAACAGATAGCGGAAATACTTGGACTACTCTACTTGCAGAAACACCTAATGATGGTTCTCAAGCAGTAACGATTCCAAACGTATCTACAACTACAGGAAGAATTATGGTAAAAGGCTCGAATCATATTTTCTTTGATGTGAATAATGTGAATATTACAGTAAACGCTTCTTCGGGTACAGACACAATTGCTCCAACAGCTCCTACTCTTTCTGCTTCGGGAACTACTTCTACAAGTACAAATCTTTCTTGGTCAGGAGCGACAGACAACGTGGCTGTTACAGGATATGATGTTTACCAGGGCTCTTCATTAATTGGTTCTACAGCTTCAACTTCTTATACTGTAACAAGTTTATCTCCGTCAACAACATATAGTTTTTCGGTAAAAGCGAAAGATGCTGCCGGAAATGTTTCTACTTCCAGTAATACAGTAAGTGTTACCACTCTTGCAGGAAGTACGGTTTCTTACTGTTCATCTTCTGCTTCAAATACTGCAGATGAAAGAATTGGAAATGTAAAATTTGGAACGATAAATAATACTTCTACAGGAACGGCAGGATATGAAAACTTTACATCTGTTTCTACAAATGTTACAAAAGGAAGTACGTACACGATTTCAATAACTCCTGTTTGGACATCTACAGTTTATAACGAAGCTTATGCGGTTTATATTGATTATAATGGCGATGGAGACTTTACAGACAGTGGAGAATTAGCTTGGTCTAAAGCCGGTTCTACAACAACTCCAGTAACCGGTTCAATTACGATTCCTTCAACAGCAACTTCCGGAAATACAAGAATGAGAGTAATGATGAAATACAGCAGCCTTCCTACATCTTCTTGTGAAGCATATACTTACGGACAGGTTGAAGATTATACTTTGAATATTGTTTCTTCTGGAAGAGGAGATATCGTTGATACAAAAGATTTATTTACAGGTATTAAATTATATCCGAATCCTGTAAGAGATATTCTAAATATTTCAAATACAACATCTGAAGACTTTAAAATTTTTGATATGGGTGGAAAACTAATCAGCTCAGGAAAACTTGAAAGAGGTACTGTGAATGTTAGTAATCTTGCAACGGGTGCTTACATGATTCAGGTTGGTGAAGTTTCTAAAAGATTTTTTAAAGATTAATAATCATTTAAGTTTAAACTAAATATTGGCTGCTTGTAAAACGAGCGGCCTTTTTTATTTTAAGAATTTAAAAAAAACTGATGAGGTATTTTTTTTTGATTAAAAAAATCTAACCTTGAATATTTAGCTTCTGACTTTTAAAAATTTTATATTTGCCTTAAATAAAAAATATTCATGGATAAAATTGATAGTCTGAACCAAGTAGCAGAATTCCATACTACTTTCAAAGCCCCTATTTTAGATACCCCACAAATTCCGTCTCCTGAAAGATGTAATCTTAGAGTAGAACTTTTACAGGAAGAATTAAATGAATTAAAACAAGCAATTGCTGATAATAATATTGTAGAAATTGCTGATGCTCTTTGTGATTTACAGTATGTTTTGAGCGGAGCCGTTTTAGAATTCGGACTTGGCAACAAATTTGTAGAACTATTCAACGAAGTTCAGCGTTCTAATATGTCAAAGGCTTGTGACAGTGAAGAACAGGCAGAGGAAACTGTTGAATTTTACAAAGCTAAAGATGTTGAATCTTTTTATGAAAAATCAGGCGAAAAGTATAATGTTTACAGAAAAGCAGACCATAAGGTTTTGAAAAACAAATACTACTCTCCTGCTGATTTGAAGACAATTATTGAAAAATAATATGAAAAAATTTATTACAAATATCATTGCTGTTTCAGCTTTATTCTTGGCATCTCAACAATTGAATGCTCAAAAAGTAGTAGTAAACCGTGAAGTTGAAACTACAAATGATGGTAAAATGCTTTTGGGACATCAGTTGAAAGAACAGTTTCTAAAAGAACCTTACGCAGATTGGTATGTGAAAGAGCGTGATGAATATGCAATTGACCAAAAAGCAATAGCTGAATTGAAAAAAGCGAAGATTAATTCTTATAATCTTGTGGTTTTCATGGGTACTTGGTGTGAAGATAGTCACAGAGATTTTCCAAGATTGATGAAAATTTTGGAAGAGTTAAAATATCCTGAAAATAAGCTTACAATCATTGCCGTTAATCGTAAAAAAGAATCTCCTACAGGAGATGAAGGGCTTTATAATATTCAGAAGGTTCCGACTATTATTGTTGAAAAATACGGAAAAGAACTTGGAAGAATTATAGAGATGCCGAAAACCGGATATATTGAAAGGGATTTGGTTGATATCCTTAAAAAAGATGATTCATCTGTTTTTAAAGAAATATTCAAAAAGTAAATATTGAGAAATTATAAAACTATTATACCGTTTTTTGCAGGGGCTATTTTTATGGTGCTTCTGTTTTTTGGACTTAAATCTTGCCTGAACATAGGAGGGAAAAATGAAAAGTCAGATTATTATATATTGACTAATCAGATTTCTAAAATGAATAAGATGGTGGTTTTGGAGCAAAATACATCTTCAATGCAGAAAACGAAGATGGGCATTGAGTTTTTAGGGAAAGAAGTATCAAGTAATAGTATTATCACTTATACTAAAACAAATGCTCAGGTTTCTTATGATTTAAATAAAATGAAAATTGAGGTAGATTCTATTAATAAAAAATTAATCATTACAGAATTGCCAAATGCAGATATAAGAATTACTCCAAGCGTTGAGATTCAGTCTATGGATGACTCATTTATTAACAGAATTTCAGAAAAAGACATAAAAAACGTTACTCAAAAAGCAAAAGACGCTGCAATGAAATCTATTGATCAAAATAGATTGAGAGATGAGGGACGGAAGCAGCTAATGGAAAACCTTAATAATATTTTTGTTTTGGCAAAAGCTCTGAATTATACCATCGAAGACCAAACAGGAAAATTAGGTGTTTTAGGGTTATAAGTTTTAAGTATAAAAATTCGAAAAAAAAGATTCTGTCTCTTGATGAGGTGGAATTTTTTTTGGAGTATAGAATAAGAATCTGATCTGATTTATGAAAAAGATTTGGTGAAATAGTTAAAAAAACAATTGAGCCGGTTTGTTTAGTATTAAATCTCAGGTCAAATATACTCTAAAATATAGTATATTATTCAAAAAATGCCTATTTTTGCAACTTAAAAATTTCTTAGTAAAAAATGATAAAAATTACACTTCCAGACAATAGTGTCAAAGAATTCGAAGCAGGAGTTACTCCGCTAGATGTGGCAAAATCTATAAGCGAGGGATTGGCTAGAAATACCATTTCCGCAGTTGTTAATGACAAACAAGTAGAGACGACCACGCCTATCACCACGGATTCTACAGTACAATTATTGACTTGGAATGATGATCTTGGAAAGAAAGCATTCTGGCATTCTTCTGCCCACCTTTTGGCACAGGCTATCCTTGAGTTTTATCCTAATGCTAAGTTGACGATAGGTCCTGCAATTGAAAGCGGATTCTATTATGATGTAGATTTCGGTGACGAAAGTTTATCTGAAAAAGATTTCGAGAAAATAGAGAAAAAAGTATTGGAAAATGCTAAAAAAGGCTCAACTTTCTCATTATATCCTGTCTCTAAAGAAGAAGCATTAAAAGTATATGCAGATAATCCATATAAGATAGAGCTTATTTCTAACCTTAATGATGGAGAAATTACTTTTGTAACTCATGATAATTTTACAGATTTATGTCGTGGAGGTCATATCCCCAATACAGGTATTGTAAAAGCTTTTAAAGTTTTGAATGCAGCTGGTGCTTATTGGAGAGGAAATGAGAAAAATCCTCAATTAACAAGAGTATATGGTATTTCTTTCCCTAAGCAAAAAGAATTAACAGAATATCTTGAAAGATTAGAAGAAGCAAAAAGAAGAGACCATAGAAAATTAGGTAAAGAGTTAGGTATTTTTGCTTTTTCTGAAAAAGTAGGTGCAGGTTTACCCCTATGGTTGCCAAAAGGTACAGCTCTAAGAAGAAAATTAGAGAATTTCCTTTCTGCTGCTCAGAAAAAAGGAGGATATGAATTTGTAATGTCTCCTCATATTGGAGCTAAAGAATTATATGTAACTTCAGGTCACTGGGATAAATATGGAGCAGACAGCTTTCAGCCTATTAAAACTCCTAATGAGGGAGAAGAATTTATGCTGAAACCAATGAACTGTCCTCATCACTGTGAAATTTATAAAACTTCACAATGGAGTTATAGAGATTTACCGAAAAGATATGCAGAATTCGGAACAGTTTATAGATATGAACAAAGTGGAGAACTTCACGGATTAACAAGAGTTCGTGGATTTACTCAGGATGATGCCCATCTTTTCTGTACTCCGGATCAGTTGTTGGGAGAGTTTGAAGCGGTGATTGATTTGGTATTGTACGTTTTCAGATCTTTAGGTTTTGAAGATTTTGTAACTCAGGTTTCATTAAGAGATCCTGAAAACAGAGATAAATATATCGGTTCTGATGAGAACTGGGAAAAAGCAGAGAACGCAATTATCACAGCAGCAAAAAACAAAAATTTGAAAACTGTTGTTGAATATGGTGAGGCAGCATTCTATGGTCCAAAACTTGATTTCATGGTGAAGGATGCCCTAGGTAGAAAATGGCAACTTGGAACTATTCAGGTTGATTATAACTTACCAGAAAGGTTTGATCTTCACTACATAGGAAATGATAATGAAAAACATAGACCTGTAATGATTCACAGAGCACCATTTGGTTCTATGGAGCGTTTTATTGCAATTCTACTTGAAAATACTGCAGGTGACTTCCCTCTTTGGTTAAGCCCTGATCAGTTTATCATTCTTCCAATCAGTGAAAAATATGTAGATTATGCAAAAAAAGTTTCACAATTTTTAGAAAATCACGATATTAGCGGTCAGATTGATGATAGAAATGAGAAGACGGGTAAAAAGATTCGTGATGCAGAATTAAATAAGATTCCATTCATGTTGGTAGTCGGTGAAAATGAGCAAAATGATGGCACAATTTCTGTAAGAAGACGTGGAGAAGGAGATCTTGGAGTGATGAGCATAGAAGATTTCGTCAATTATTTTAAAAATGAAGCAGCGATATAATTAAAATTGAGCTGTAAATAAGAAAGTTAACCAATAAAATTTAAGACAATAGCACAAAGATTTAACAACAGGGGCCCACAAAGACGTCCTGCACAAGAGGACGCTCACTTGATCAACGATAAAATTCGTGTGAGAGAGCTTCGTTTGGTGGGAGACAACGTAGAGCCGGGAGTTTATCCAATTGATAAAGCAAGACAAATTGCTACAGAACAAGAATTGGATTTAGTAGTGATTTCCGATAAGGCCGAACCATTCATTGCAAGAGTATTAGACTATAAAAAGTTTTTATACGAGCAAAAGAAAAAACAGAAGGAACTTAAGGCAAAACAAGTAAAAGTAGTTGTGAAAGAAATCCGTTTCGGACCTCAGACTGATGAACACGACTATGAATTTAAGAAAAAACATGCCGAGAAATTCTTAGAAGAAGGTTCAAAACTAAAAACCTACGTATTTTTTAAAGGACGTTCAATTATCTTTAAAGATCAGGGAGAAATTCTTCTTTTAAAACTAGCTCAGGAACTAGAGCATGTAGGAAAAGTAGACCAATTGCCTAAACTTGAAGGTAAGAGAATGATCATGATGATGAGTCCTAAAAAACCAGCTAAATAAGTAAATTTGACGTTTTTTCGTCAACTATAATATAAACCTCAAAATTTTTTGAGGTTTTTGTTTTTCATATTACATGAGAATATCAAAAGATAGAATTTTAGATAAATAATTGTCTAATGAAGTGAAAAATATATTTATATTTTTCCTATCTTTGCATGCTTATATTGATAACAAAACATAAAAAAGCAAAACAATGCCAAAATTAAAAACGAAATCAGGTGCTAAAAAGCGTTTTGCTCTTACTGGAACTGGTAAGATCAAAAGAAAAAATGCTTACAAAAGCCACATCTTAACTAAGAAAGAAACTAAGCAGAAGAGAAATCTTACTACTACTTCTTACGTAGCTAAAGTGGACGAGAAAAGTGTTCAACGTCAATTAGCAATTAAGTAGTTTTTATAAATCTATATTCGGTTTATAAGAATTCAAAACAATTCAAAATTTTAACCCTGAAATGGTGCACCTAAGTGTAATGAAACAGTTTGCCGCACATTTCAAAAAAACAATTTAAATTATGCCAAGATCAGTAAATGCCGTAGCTTCAAGAGCTCGCAGAAAGAAAATTTTTAAGCAAGCTAAAGGTTTTTTCGGAAGAAGAAAGAATGTTTGGACTGTAGCTAAAAACGCGGTAGAAAAAGCAATGCAATATGCTTACCGTGGTAGAAAAGAGAAGAAAAGAAATTTCAGAGCACTTTGGATCACGCGTATCAACGCAGGAACTAGAGAGCACGGAATGTCTTACTCTCAATTTATGGGAGCTCTTAAAAAGAACAACATTGAGCTTAACAGAAAAGTTTTAGCAGATTTAGCAATGAATCACCCTGAAGCTTTCAAAGCTGTTGTAGATCAAGTAAAATAATGTAGAATTTTTGTTATCAATATAGTCCCGAGTTTTTTGCTCGGGATTTTTTTATTATTTACATTTGCTAAAATTTACTGAATATTTAAAATTCCCCTTCAAAGTGAAAAAAATTACTACACTTCTACTCTTTTCATTAACAAGTTTTGGTCTACAGGCACAATCTTTTATTCAAGCTTATCAAAATAGAGCCAACCAAGTTTCACAGCCAAATATTACTACTTATTTACAGGAGTTTGGTAATATGGGAATAAAAAAAACAGGAACAACACAAAATACAACTGCTTTTAACTGGCTTAAAGATAAATATACAGCAATGGGATATGCTATAAGTCAGATTCAGGAAGATCCTTTTACTTTTGGAAGCACAAGTTCTAAAAATTTAATTGTAACGAAGACAGGAACTGTATATCCTAATACATATGTTATAATTTGTGGTCACTTTGATACGATTGTAGGACCAGGAGTAAATGATAACGGAAGCGGAACATCTATCATTTTGGAAGCTGCAAGAATTTTAAAAGATGTGCCAACAGAATACTCCATCAAATTTATTCATTTTTCAGGGGAAGAACAAGGTTTGTATGGTAGTGATCATTACGCAAACAATGTGGTTTTTCAAAACGGGACTCGTGTAATGAATGTTAAACTTGTTTTCAACTTGGACCAAGTTGGAGGAAGATTAGGAAATACAAATGATAAAATAAAATGTGAAAGTGATCAAGGCGGTCTATCAAGTAATAATGCTGCTTCATTAGCAATTACACAACAATTGGCGACTTGTACTGCTTTGTATTCTCCACTTCAAACAGTGATGTCTAATGCATACTCATCAGATTATATGCCTTTTGAAGAAAATGGCGAAATTATTACCGGATTTTATGAAAATACACCAAGCAATGTAGAACATACGGTAAATGATACTTTTGCTAATGTTGATCCGACTTATGTTTTTAACGTTGGTAAAGCTGCTGTAGGAGCTCTCCAGCATTTTGCGGTTGCTTCGACTACTATTTTAAAAGTAAATGAAACACAAGCAATTTCTTTAGAGTCTGCAAATGTTTACCCGAACCCAACAAAAGATTTCTTAAATATTGATTTGCCAGATAATGTAAAGCAGTTTTCTGTGGAACTTATTGATATGGCTGGCAGAACATTATTAAAAGCTGAAAACGAAACAAGACTAAGTGTTTCAAATCTTCAAAATGGAAATTATCTGTGTACAATAAAGACAGATAAAGATATAGTGACAAAAAAAATAATTATAGAAAAATAAATTTTCATTATTATTTGATGATAATTAATCCTAAGTACTTGCTTAGGATTTTTTTATTATTAAATTTGTTATATTAATAAAAAGATAAAAAATATAATAAAAGTGAAAAAAATTACTATTTCGTTGCTGTTTTCTTTAATAATTTTAAATATAAATGCTCAAACTTTTAAACAGGCTTATCAGGATAGAGCTAATATGGTGACACAGACTAATATTACAACTAACTTACAAGAGTTTAGTAATTTAGGGGTGAAAACTACCGGTTCTGTTGCCAATGCCAATACCTTGAATTGGATTAAAAATAAATATCTTTCTTATGGATATTCAGCGAGTCAGATAGAAGAAGATCCTTTCACTTTTGGAAGTACGAGTTCTAAAAATTTAATTATAACCAAGACAGGAACAGTTTATCCTAATAAATATGTTATTGTTTGCGGACATTTTGATAGTGTTGTCGGTCCCGGAGTTAATGACAATGGCAGTGGAACATCTATTATTTTGGAAGCTGCAAGAATTTTAAAGGATGTTCCTACTGAGTATTCTATTAAATTTATTCATTTTTCTGGTGAAGAACAAGGTTTAAAAGGGAGTTATCATTATGCTAATAATGTAGCTTATCAAGGTTCAAATAGAGTTTTGGATATAAAGTTGGTATTCAATCTTGACCAGGTTGGTGGTAAAATGGGTAATAACAATAATACAGTTTACTGTGATCAGGATTTAGGTGGGAACTCAAGTAATAATGCTGCTTCGGCCGCAGTTACTCAAGAACTGGTAACTTGTACACAGCTTTATTCTCCGTTATTGACGGATATTGATCCTGCAGAATCTACTGATTATATGCCATTTGAAGCTAAAGGAGAAGTAATTACAGGATATTTTGAAAAAATAAGAAGCAGCTATCCTCATACAGTAAATGATACTTTTGCCAATACAGATCCCGTATATATTTTTAATATAGGAAAGGCTTCTTTAGGCGCAATACAACATTTTGCCGTTGCTACTTCTACTTTGGGAGTAAATGAAACAAAAACCGGAAAGTTGGAGTCTACCAATATTTTTCCTAATCCTGTAAAAGATATTTTGAATATTGATATTCCTGATTCTAAGGTTAAAAATTTTAGATTTGAATTAACGGATCTTTCAGGGCGAGTTTTATTACAGAAAAACAATGAATCAAAAATTAGTGTTTCAGGGGTAACCAACGGAGCGTATTTAGGAATAATTACTATTGGTTCAGAAAAAATTGTTCGAAAAATATTAATTGAAAAATAAATAAAAAGCAGTCTTTGTTGGGACTGCTTTTTTATTGAACCCTATTTTTTAATACCTGTTCAATATCTTCTAATGAAAAGTTTTTGGCTTTCAATAAAACTAAAAAATGATACAATAAGTCTGCAGATTCATTTTTGAAAAGTTCATCATTATTGTCTTTTGCTTCAATCACGAGCTCCACGGCTTCCTCTCCTACTTTTTGAGCCATTTTATTTATCCCTCTTTGATATAAAGAATAAGTGTAAGAGTTTTCTGTTTTATCGTTGATTCTTTGTGAGATTTTTTGCTCTAATTCATAAAGAAAACCTTTGTTTTCCTTTTCTCCAAAACAACTAAAACTGCCTGTATGACATACAATATTTTTGGGTTGTACTTTAACTAAAATGGTGTCATTATCACAATCAATCTGAATACTTTTTACTTTCAAAAAACTCCCGGATTCTTCACCTTTTGTCCAAAGTCTTTCTTTTGAACGGCTGTAAAAGGTTACAATACTCTCTTTTTTAGTTTTTTCAAAAGCCTCTTCATTCATATAGCCAAGCATCAAAACTTGTAAAGTTGCTTCATCCTGAATAATTACAGGAATTAATCCGTTTGATTTATTAAAATTGGGTTTCATCGTATGGAAATTTTTTGTTGTTTTAGTTGTTGTTTTAATTCAGAAATCGATATTTCTCCAAAATGGAAAATACTTGCAGCTAAAGCTCCTGTTGCCTTTGTTTGTGAAAAAACATCTTCAAAATCTTTGGTATTTCCTGCTCCTCCGGAAGCAATAATAGGAAGATTTACATTTTCAGAAACGAGTTTTGTCACCCGAAGATCAAAGCCTTTTTTGGTTCCATCTCCGTCCATTGAGGTTAAGAGAATTTCTCCAGCTCCCAATTCTTCAGCTTTTTTAGCCCAATCTATTGTTTTATAATTGGTAATTTCTCTTCCTCCTTTGATGTGAACCCAATCTATTCCGTCAACCAATTTTGTATCAATTGCAACAACCACACATTGACTGCCAAATTCATTAGAAAGATCTTTTATTAATTGTGGATTTTTAACCGCAGAAGAATTAATGCTAATTTTATCGGCTCCAGCTTCCAATAATTTTCTAACGTCTTCGATGGAAGAAATTCCGCCACCAACGGTGAAAGGAATACTCAATTCTTTGGCAATATCTTTTACCAATTCTACGAACGTTTTTCTCTTTTCTATCGTTGCCGTAATATCTAAAAAAACGAGTTCATCGGCTCCGTCTTTTTCATATTTCTTGGCCAATTTTATAGGGTTTCCAGCGTTTATAAGATCTTCAAAATTAACCCCTTTTACGGTTGTTCCGTCTTTGATATCCAAGCAAGGAATAATTCTTTTTTTAAGCATTTTGTTTGTTTTAGATGAGAGTCTTTTCAATAAAATCTTGAAGTTCTTTCATATTGATTTTACCTTCATAGATTGCCTTTCCTATAATTGTTCCTGAACAACCAATTTTTTGCATTTCGTAGACATCATCAATATTAGAAATCCCTCCGCTGGCTATTAAATTAATTGAGGTTTTGCTTAAAATATCTTTGTATAAATCTGTTGAAGGACCTTGCAACGTTCCGTCTTTAGAAATATCGGTACAAATAACATTTTCTATTTTTTTGTTTTTATATTCAAGAATGAAGTCAATCAAATCTTTGTCAGTCTCTTCAAGCCAACCCGATGTTTTTATTTTTCTGTTATCACAATCAGCTCCCAGAATAATTTTATCCGAACTATATTTCTCTATGATATCATAGCAAAATTCTGGGTTTTGAACGGCAATACTTCCAATGGTAATTTGGTTAGCTCCGGAATTGAAGGCGATTTCAATATCATTTTTTGTTTTTAAACCACCTCCAAAATCTATTTGCAATGAAGTTTCTTTAGCAATATTTTCCAATACTTTTTGGTTAACAATATGTTTTGATTTAGCACCATCTAAATCTACGAGATGAAGAAATTTAATTCCGAAACTTTCAAATTTTTTGGCAACTTCTACAGGATTTTCATTATATATTTTCTTTGTGTCATAATCCCCTTTTGACAAACGAACGCATTTTCCGTCAATAATATCTATGGCAGGAATAATTTTCATATTTAATATTTAAAGTTTTAAAAAATTATTGAGCAATTCACTTCCAATTTTTCCTGATTTTTCTGGGTGAAACTGCATTGCAAAGAAATTATCTTTCTGTAATGAGGCACTAAAAGGCAAAATATAGTCACATACAGAAGTAGTATTTTCAGACAATTCGCAATAATAACTGTGCACAAAATATACATCACTTTTATCTTCAACATTGCAAAATAAAGAAGATTGATAATTTGAAATAGTATTCCAGCCCATGTGTGGAACAATATTTTTTGCTGGAAATTTTCGTACTTTAATATCAAAAATTCCTAATCCTGTAGTATTTCCTTCTTCATTATCTTTACACATCAATTGCATACCCAAGCATATTCCCAAAACGGGTTGCTGTAAAGAAGGAATAAGCAAGTCCAAGCCTTTTTCTTTCAAAAGATTCATTGTTGAAGAAGCTTCTCCAACACCAGGGAAAATTACCTTATCGGCTTTTTGAATAAGTTCAAAATCATCTGTAACGATTGATTTTACATTAAGTCTGTTTAATGCATTTTGGACTGAATTTACATTTCCTCCGTTGTACTTTATAATTGCTATCATTTTATAAACTTCCTTTTGTAGAAGGCAAATTGAAATTAGTATCGGTTTGTTTTACTGCCATTTTAATGGCTTTGGCAAATGCTTTGAAAATAGATTCAATTTTATGGTGCTCATTTTCGCCTTCTGATTTTATATTGAGATTACATTTCGCCGAATCGGTAAAAGATTTAAAAAAATGGAAAAACATTTCTGTAGGCAAGTCACCAATTTTTTCTCTTTTAAAATCAACATCCCAAACGAGCCAAGGTCGGCCTCCAAAATCCAGAGCAACTTGAGAAAGGCAATCATCCATTGGAAGTAGAAAACCATACCTTTCAATTCCTTTTTTCTTTCCTAGTGCTTTTAAAACTGCTTCTCCCAAAACTATCCCTGTATCTTCAATCGTGTGATGTTCGTCAACCTGCAAATCTCCATTCACTTTAATTTTTAAATCTAAATTTCCGTGTTTTGAAATTTGTTCAAGCATGTGGTCGAAGAAATTCAAACCTGTAGATATTTCTGAATTTCCTTTACCATCAAGATTAACTTCAATTTCAATATCAGTTTCATTGGTTTTTCTTGAAACTTTGGCTTTTCTTGGAATTTGTTTTAAAAATTGATAAATATCTTCCCAACATTCAGTTGTAAATTCTGCTTCTTTATTTTGAACTGAATTAATAAAAATAGCTTTTGAACCTAAATTTTTAGCCAACAGAATATCAGTTACCCTGTCTCCTATTACAAATGAGTTTTCTAAATCGTAATCTCCGTAAATGTATTTTCCAAGTAATCCAACTCCTGGTTTTCGGGTAGGTAAATTTTCGTGTTCAAAACTTCGGTCAATTAAAATATCCTCAAAAATAATTCCTTCATTTTCGAAGGCTTTGAGCATTTTTTCGTGTGGCTTTATGAAATTTTCGTAAGGAAAACTTTTCGTTCCTAAACCATCTTGATTAGTTACTATAACCAACTCATAATCCAGTTCTTTAGCGATTTTTGAAAGATTTTGAAAAACTTTAGGATAAAACTCTAATTTTTCCAAAGAATCAACCTGAAAATCTGTTGGAGGTTCAATAATCAAAGTTCCATCTCGGTCTATAAATAGTACTTTTTTCATAAGATTAGATATTTTGGAGAATATTTAGAAGTTGTTCATTCTCTTTTCTACTTCCCACATTTAATCTGATACAATTCGAAATTGAGGGGGTTCTTTTGCTTGTCAAAATTTCGTTTTTAAGTAATTCAGTATAGACTTTTTCAACATCATTAAATTCAATCAGAAAGAAATTGGCATCTGTAGGAAAAATCTTTTGAATGCAAGAAATTGTTTTTAGTTCTTTTTCAAGCCATTCTCTTT
Organism: Chryseobacterium oryctis; assembly: GCF_025971925.1. GTDB lineage: Bacteria > Bacteroidota > Bacteroidia > Flavobacteriales > Weeksellaceae > Chryseobacterium > Chryseobacterium oryctis. Next base: position 158,536 of record NZ_JAPDHV010000006.1, on the reverse strand, counting down.
CAGCTAGAATATTTTTAATATTTTCATTACATTCATCAGCATTTTCAAGACAATCAATAATCAGTTCCTGACTCAAGGAATTGACATTGTAAGGTGCTTTTACCAAGTTAATTAACTGTATAATTTCCTCTGAAGCGTAAGCAATGCCTACTCTGGCTCCCGCCTTTCCCCATGCTTTTGAGAAAGTTTGGAGGACAATAAGGTTCGGATATTTGTCAATCAAGTCTAAACATGAATTTTGTTGTGAAAACTCGATGTATGCCTCGTCTACGACAATAATTCCATTGAAATTTTGAATATAAAACTCAATTTCTTCTATGCTGTTTCCCGTTGGATTATTAGGAGAGCATAGAAAGAAAACTTTTAATTTAAAATCTTTCGTAACCTTCAAGAAATCTTTTTTATTAATTTCAAAATTGTTATCTAAATCTAGCTTTATAACGTTATTTTCATTAATAGATGCATAAAATCCGTACATCGCAAATGAAGGATTCATCATTAAGATTGAATCTACTTTTGGTTCGCAAAAAACTTTAATAATTAAATCAATCAATTCATCACTTCCGTTCCCAACAGCAATTTGATTAGGAGGTATGTTTTTAAATTGAGATAATTTTTCTTTTAATTTTTTTTGAGTAGAATCAGGATAACGATTGAATTTTCCAAAAGGACTTTCGTTTGCATCCAACAAAACAGGCGAATTAAACTCATTGTTATCTCTGAAACTGATGTAAGGCTGCAAACCTAAAATGTTTTTCCTTACTAAATTTTTGTTGCTATTTTTTGTCATTTTCTAATTGTTTTAAACGGATTGAAACTGCATTTTTGTGAGCGGTTAAACCTTCGGCTTCAGCCATTATTTCGATAGTTTTTCCTAAATTTTGAATTCCTTCTTTTGATAAATTTTGAAAAGTAATTTTCTTCACAAAACTATCTAATGAAACTCCGCTATAGTTTTTAGCAAAGCCGTTGGTTGGCAAAGTATGATTGGTTCCGCTTGCATAATCTCCCGCACTTTCACATGAATAATTTCCGAGAAAAACAGAACCTGCATTTTGGATAAAAGGAATATAATTTTCAAAATTTTCTACAGCAAGAATTAAGTGTTCAGGAGCATAAATATTGCTAAAGTCGATAGCTTCCTCAATTGTATTTATCAGAATAAAGTGACTGCTTTTCAAAGCATTTTTAGCAAATTCATTTCTTGGTAAAGCTTTAATTTGTTGGTTTACTTCTTCAATAGTTTGATTAAAAATATCGTTATCTGTTGAAAGAAAAATTACCTGACTATCACTTCCATGTTCTGCTTGTGAGAGCAAATCTGCTGCGCAAAAATCAGGATTGGCTTGTTCATCTGCTATAACCAGAACTTCACTTGGTCCTGCAGGCATATCAATTGCAACTCCGTAATTTTGAGCAAATTCCTTAGCTGCAACCACATATTGATTTCCCGGACCAAAAATTTTATAAACATTTGGAATACTTTCTGTTCCGAAAGTCATGGCTGCAATGGCTTGAGCTCCACCAGTTTTGAAGATTTTAGTAACACCACAAAGTTGAGCGGTGTAGAGAATTGCAGGGTTAATATTTCCGTTTTTGTCGGGTGGAGAACAAAGAATGACTTCTTTGCAACCTGCCAATTGAGCAGGAATCGCTAACATTAAAACGGTGGAAAATAAAGGTGCCGTTCCTCCGGGAATATAAATACCTACTTTTTCAATAGCTCTGTTTTCTCGCCAACAAATAACACCTTTTGTTGTTTCTATTTTTTGAATATCAACAATTTGTGAAGCATGAAATTTGGTGATATTTTCTTTTGCTTGTTGAATCGCTTTTTTTAAATCCTCGGTAATAAGTTTTTCAGCTTTAATAATTTCATTTTCTGAAACTTCAATGTCTTGAATCTCAATATTATCAAATTTTTTATTAAAGTTGATGAGAGCCTGATCTCCATTTTTTTGAACTTTAGTAAAGATATCTTCTATAGTTTTTGAAATTTCTTCTCTTTTCAAAGTTGGACGTTGTACGAGATTCGCCCATTCTTCTTTTTGGGGATATTTATTGATTAGCATATTAAATGACCATTTTATCGATTGGAATTATTAAAATATCTTGTGCACCTTTTTCTTTGAGTTCGTCTATAACGTCCCAAAACCTGAATTCATCAATTACAGAATGAATGCTGCTCCAACCCTCTTCTGCTAAAGGAATTACAGTCGGACTTTTAAGAACAGGCAGAACTTTTGATATGTCCTGAATTTTTTCATTAGGAATATTCATCAAAATATATTTTGAATTTTTTGCCTTTAAAACAGCTTTAATTCTGAATAAAAATTTTTCCAGAATCTTAATTTTTTCATCTTTCAATTTCGAAGTTTTGGCTAAAACCGCTTCGGATTTTAATAAGGTTACGGTTTCTCTCAAGCCGTTTTTGAATAATGTACTTCCTGAACTTACAATGTCACAAATACCGTCTGCAAGACCAATGTTTGGAGCAATTTCTACAGAACCAGATATAATGTGAATTTCAGCTGAAATATTATTCTTTTCAAGGAAGTTTTTTAGTGTATTCGGGTAAGAAGTGGCTATTTTTTTGCCTTGAAAATATTCTAAGTTATTGGTTTCTATTTCTTTGGGAACAGCCAAAGAAACTCTACATTTTGAAAATCCCAGTTGCTGAATAATTTCAATTTTTTTTTGCTTTTCTATTAATAAATTTTCTCCTACAATAGCAATATCTACTACTCCGTCTTCCAGATATTGAGGGATATCGGAGTTTCTCAAGTACATGATTTCCATTGGAAAATTTTCTACAGAAACTTTAAGCTGGTCTTTTCCGTTATTTACAAAAATTCCACAGTCTTTCAAGAGTTGTAAAGAGTCTTCGTAAAGTCTTCCGCTTTTTTGAATTGCAATTTTTAATTTACTCATTTCTTTTTAATTAGTCTGAGTAAATGAAAGTTTGATTAAAAAATTTCTAAGGAATTATAAGAAACAAAAAAACCGTCTATTTACTCAGACGGTTTTGATTATTTTGATTTTTAACATAGGTATATATCAATCATTTCCGTCTTAGCAGAGATAATGATGATAATGATGTACTGTTAAAAAATTCGGTTTCATTGTTGAAATTTGTGATACAAATGTAGAATAAAATTTTAAACTAAAAACAATTTTTTAATTATTTTTTTGATAAATTTTCATTAAGTTGTTTGAAATAAGCTTGTCATTAAATTTCTGAACAAACTCAAAACTCTTTTCAGCACGACGTTTTCTTTCGGCTTCGTTATCCCATAAAAACTTTATTTTTGATTGAATATCCAAATAATCTTTTGGGTCAACATAAACCGAATTGGGACCTCCAGCTTCAGGTAGGCAACTTGTATTACTCGTAATGGTTACAGTTTTTGAGAAAAGGGCTTCTATCACAGGAATTCCGAACCCTTCAAAGAAACTTGGATAGATAAAAATATCAGCAAGTTTGTATAAAACAGCAAGTTCATCCATCGAAATTCCTTCAAGAAACTGAACTTGTTTTTCCATTTTATTTTTATGGATAAATTGCTCAATTTTTTTAAAATATTTTGTTTTTTTCCCCACTACAACCAAAGGAATATCAGTATCTTTAATAGCTTTTACGACACTCAACAGGTTTTTTCTTTCTTCAATGGTTCCTACATTTAGAATGAATCTTTCCGGGAGATGAAATTTTTCCTTTGTTTTTTTTATAAAATCATCAGATTGTTTTTCTTTAAAAGCTTTGTGACAACCTTGATAAACAACGGTTATTTTCCTCTCAGGAACTTTTAAATAATGAATAATATCTTTTTTAGTCTGTTCAGAAATAGCAATAATTTCATCAGCAAGATGTGCTGCTTTTTTGAATTTCCAAAAGTGAATTTTACGGTCAAAAAATGAGTAATATTGAGGAAATCTCATGAATATTAAATCATGGATTGTAACAATTTTTTTTATTGGTTTTTTGTTCCATCTTAAAGGTAATTCTCCAGATAAACCATGAAAAATATCTGCATTTTCTCGTTGTGCATCTTTTCCCATTTTCAATTGTCGAGACATATTTCCTTTGGAAGTGGCAATAAAATGAACGTTAGATTTTTCAAGAATATCTTTTCCTCTTTCAGATTTATTTTTGTTTAATAAAACATATTCATTTTCAGGATAGTATTCTGAAAGTATTCTCACCAAATCTCTAGAATAGTTGCCTAAACCAGATGTATTGTGAAAAAAACGCTTTGCATCAAATGCAATTTTCATAGTGTAATTTGTTTTTGAAATTCCTGAAAAGTTCCGAAGGTATGATTTTTACTTTTAAGCCATCCTACAAACTCATCAAACCTTTTTATCATATCTTTTCCCGTATTTTTCACAGTAAAACCAGGTAATTTAAAGGCTTCATCTTTAATATCCGAAAATTCCCAAGGATGGAAATAAACATTTAGATAATTATCTTTTTTTATTACATTTGAAGCCAATTTTTTATAAAAAAACAGTGGGAAATTATGGAAACTTAGCCAAAATAACGGAATTCTGAAATTCGGAGAAACCGAAGCCGGAATTTGTGTTACTTTTCCTTCTTTAAAATAGGTTCTTGAGACTTTCAGATTGTTATATCTTCCTGGCAGAAACGTAGGATTAATAGATGAATTGTAAGTATATCCTGCATTTTCAACAGCTTTTTTACTTACAGACATCATTCTTGGCATTCGCAAACCTATAACTTTGGTAGAAAATAATTCTTCTAACTTTTCTCTAGATTCCTGTAAATGTTTTTCCTCAAACTCTGAATGAAACCATGTATGAGAAGCCAATTCATGACCTTCATTTAATAATCTTTCAATAAGATGTTTGCTGTTTTCTGCAAAAACTACTGTTGAAAAAAATGTAGCTTTTGCATTATGTTTTTTGAGAATATTTAAAATATTTTCAAGTCCGTTTTGTGATATTGAGATTTGTCTATCAAAGGGAATTTCACCCTTATATTCTAAAGGCATATCAAATTCTTCGATATCAAAACTTAATAAAATCATTTAAAAATTTTTATTTTTAATAATATAATTGGGTCTTTCTTTCACCTGTTTGAATATTTTACCCAAGTAAATACCGATAATTCCTAACATAATAAGTTGAAGACCTCCAAAAAATACTATAGTCATAATTAATGATGCCCATCCTGAAATTTCTGTCTTTACAACAAAGGCATAAATCACATAGGAAATGTATCCAAAAACTGATAATCCTGATAATAGAAAGCCTAAATAAGCTGCAATATAAAGAGGCTTTACACTAAATGAAGTAATACCTGTAAACGCAAAAGTGAGCATTTTTTTTAGGTTATAACTACTTTCTCCTGAAGCTCTTTCAGAAGCGGTAAATTCAATTCCTGTTTGTTTGAAGCCCATCCAACTTGTAAGTCCACGCAAAAATAAGTCATCTTCTTTAAAATTTCTCATCACTTCTACTGCATTGGCATCCATGAGTCTAAAGTCTGAACCTCCACCTTTTGTAAGATTTACATCTGATAAACTGGATAAAATTTTATAGAAAAAGTCGGATGTTTTTCTCTTAAAAATTGATATTTGTTTAGGATAAGTTCTAATGGTAAAAACGATATCATAGCCTTCTTCCCATTTTTCTATCATTTTAGGTATCAATTCTGGTGGATGCTGAAGGTCTCCATCCATCGAAATAACAGCGTTTCCTTTGGCATTATCCATCCCGGCTTTTACGGCAGGTTGATGTCCAAAATTTCTGGAAAATTCTATATACTTAATTTCTTCATATTTCTGAGATAATTCTTCAAGTTTAGTTTGTGTATTATCACGACTTCCGTCATTTACGAAGATAATTTCAAAATCATAATTTTTTAACCCCGAAAAAATTTCTTTTATTTTTTCATGAATAAGGGTAACATTACCTTCTTCGTTGTATGCGGGTATGACAATGGAAATTTTCTTCATAAAACTAATTCAAAGTATAATCCTTTTCAAAATCCTTGGTTAAAAGTTCATAAATCACTCTTAACCAAACAATAATACAAGGTACGGCTTTTAAAGAGTATTTAATGACATAATTTTTCTTGATGAATTTTGGAAATAAGTCAGAAGGAGAAAAGCATGTAAGTATTATTACAAAAATAAGCATTGCCAAAATTAATGGTGTTTTTTCTTTTTGTAATGTAAACCAAATCATGACTCCTGCCACTGCAATAATATAGGTAGGAGATTCTGAACCTGAACTAAATAGTACTAAAAACAATAAAGTAGACGCTAAAATCATTAATTGAAAGGCATAATTTTTATATTGTTTTATCCTAATATAAGGAAGAGCAAATAGAGGAATTCCAAAAGCTAAAAAAGTAAGATTTGAAATTGAAGCATTCCCTAAAATTCTTCTTACAAATCCCATCAAAGAAATATCTTGCATATTTCCAAGAACTTGGTTACTGTTATTTTTTTCAGCTAATGAATGATACCAATCTGCATAGCTTTGAAACACAAATTGTGGACTTGAGTATATCATAGGAATAACTAAGCATAAAATAACGACAATGATTCCTGAAAGAATAAATTTAGTTTTATTTTTAATAAAGAAAAACTGTGATAAACCAACAATTCCGTAAAGTTTCACAAAAATTCCTATCATGATGGCTGTTACAGACTTTAATTCCTTTTTTTCATAAATATAAATAGCAGATAACATAAGTAAACCAACCAAAGCAATATTAAATTGTAAACTTATTGCTGCTGTAATATACTCCTGTAAACAAAGCAACCCGAAAAGAGCTTTTTTAGGATTAGAAAATGGAAGTTTGTAAATGGCGTAAAGAAAAATTGCTGTATTTGCAATATTCCAGAGTGAAATTCCGAGCCAATCGGGCATTAACGCAAAAGGTGCGACCAATAGGCTGAAGAAAATACCATAATGATTTGAATCAAAATAGAGATCAGGGTATTGTAAGTATAGATTTCTTTCCTGAAGTGTATTTAAAAATACATTTTTAAAAATCATATAATTATTAATCGCCTGATATCCTCTAAAATATTTAGAAAGAGCAGTCACAACTGCTACAATAAGATAAACCCCAAATATATATTTAGGGTTTAGTATTATCTTAAGAAATTTTTCTTTCAAAGTTATTGGGTATTAGTTTGAAACTGATTTATACAGCAACATTATTCTCTCTTAATGCATCATTAAGAGATGTTTTTTTGTCTGTAGACTCTTTTCTTTTACCAATAATCAAAGCACAAGGAACCTGATATTCTCCTGCTGGATATTGTTTTGTATAACTTCCAGGAATTACTACCGAACGAGCAGGAACTCTTCCTTTAATTTCGATTGGTTCTTCACCTGTAACATCGATGATTTTTGTAGATGCTGTTAATACAACGTTAGCTCCTAAAACAGCTTCTTTTTCTACATGTACACCTTCTACTACGATACATCTGGAACCAATAAAGCAATCATCTTCAATAATTACAGGGGCAGCCTGAAGTGGTTCTAATACACCTCCGATACCAACACCTCCACTCAAGTGAACATTTTTACCTATTTGTGCACAACTTCCTACCGTAGCCCAAGTATCAACCATCGTTCCTGAATCTACATAAGCTCCGATATTTACATAAGAAGGCATCATAATAACTCCTGAAGCAACAAAAGAACCTTCTCTTGCGATAGCATGAGGTACAACTCTCACTCCTTTTTCAGCATAATTTCTCTTTAAAGGAATTTTGTCATGAAACTCAAACGGACCTACTTCAATAGTTTCCATTTTCTGGATTGGGAAATACATTACTACAGCTTTTTTCACCCATTCATTTACCTGCCATCCGTTTTCTGTAGGTTCAGCAACACGAAGTTCGCCAGAATCTAATAAAGAAATAACCTCTCTAATTGCCTTTTGGCTGTCTTCGTTTTGCAATAAATCTCTATTATCCCAGATGTTTTCAATTGTTTGTTGTAACGACATGTTTCTAAATTAAAAATTATATATCGCCAAAGATACAAAAAGTTTGTGCAAATTTTTTGAAATTTTAGAAGTGAAAAATGATTTAGATTAACCTTTAATAAATGTTTTCGAAGATAATTATAAACCAAAAGTGAAGTCTAATATTTTAGAAATTTTCCGTTTTTGGAGATTGATAATTGTAACAGAAATTATAATACTCTTTGAGCATGTAAATAAGTTTTATTCCAATATGTTTCGTTTAAAGATGAAATAATTACTCCTTTAGAAGTAGAAGCGTGAATAAATTTTACTTCACCATCATTGGCAATATCATGAACAATCCCAACATGAGAAACTCTGCTACCTCCGGCAGTAGAAAAAAATAAAAGATCTCCAGGCTTTACATCTTTAATGTCTATTTTATTGCCTGTTTCAGCCTGGTCAGATGATCTTCTTGGTAATTTATAGTCATTTTCTTCAAAAACTTTTACTGTGAAGCCGGAGCAATCGAAACCTGAAGATGTATTACCTCCAAATTTGTAAGGAGTTCCGATATATTTTTCAGCGTCTTTTAAAATTTTGTTGATAGATTTCGAGATGTTTCCATCAAATTTTGAATCTAGTTTTCTCAGATTTTCAGATTTAGCAACTGTTTTAGTCCCTGTTTTTTTCTTTGTGACAACATTTTTCGAACTACCACAAGAAATGGCAAATAATGATGCCGTTACTAAAACAGTTACTTTTTTCAAATTTATTTTTTTTTGCAGAAATCTAGTTGTCATATTCATCTGATTTTAACTCATTTAACTAAATATTAAGCAAATATACAATTTATAATTAAATTATAGGTGTATTATACTACAACTATATTATAAATATATGTTAAAATAATGTATTAATTTAATTATCATTATATTTGGATTCAATTTTAGAATATGGCTACTTATGAAAGTATAATTAAAATAAAGGGAGCTGTTGGAGACCTTGTTTTTTACAATCTGAATGGTAAAAATATTGTTCGGAAGAAAAGTGGATTTAATAAAACTGCTTTTAAGAAAAGTCCGACTTATGAAAAAGTACGTCAGAACAGTTCTGAATTTGGGCATTGTTCTAAAGTTGGGAAAATGATAAGATTGGCTTTGGATAAGTTTATCAAAGAATCGGAAGAGCCTCTACTCTATCAGAAGTTTGCAAAACTGATGACGGAAATAAAAGATTTAGATACAATTTCAGAAAGAGGTAAAAGAACGGTGGAGAAAGGTTTGCGTACCGAAAAAGGGCAAGCTATGCTTACAAATTTTCAATTTGGAACTAAACTGAATCTCGAAAATAAAGTTTCTTTTTCTTCAGATTTATGGAATAAAAGTTTGAAGGTTGATAAACAATTTTCATTTGATGAAGTTCAGTTTATTACTTTAAAACTTGATTTTGAAAATTATCAGGTTGAAAAATTTGAAGAGAATATTTTTTTAGAAAATAAAGTAGAATTAATATTTGAAAAACATTTTGATGAAGATGATTTAATTCTTCATTTTGTTGCTTTGAAAAAAGAAGGGAAAATTACCCGAATGGGATTTATATAAAAAAGTAAAAGCCTGTAAAACTACAGGCTTTTATTATTTTGTAACAAATTTTATTATTTTTTGTCTTTCTCTCCTTTCCAGGTACCAGTTATAATAGGTGTTGGGATAGAGTTTCTCCAATTTCCGTTACCTTTTTTATCATCTCTATTCAGGGTACCTTTAAATTCACCATCATCAGGAGTTCCAACCACAGCATTCAACTCTCCGGATTCACTTAGACGACCTGAAATATAGTAATTCTCATTGTTTACTTCAGAATGCATAGTTCCTGTCACTTTTCCGTCACTAGCAACTACGATATTCCAATTACCTTTGTCTGCACCTTCATAAGTTCCCGACCATGTTCCAATGTAATCATATATTGTATCTTCATCTGAACTACATCCGATAAACAAAAATGCTGTTAATAAAAGTAAAAAAAGTTTTTTCATATTCTTTTTATAAAATAAATTCAATTAAGTGGAGAATATGGGATTCGAACCCATGACCTTTTGACTGCCAGTCAAACGCGCTAGCCAACTGCGCCAATCCCCCTTTTGTGGTTTTATACTACCGAAGCGCTACAAAAGTAAGTATTTAAACCACATATACAAATATTTTATTGAATTTTATTTAATAAGATGTGAAAATATGTATGTGATAATCAATTTTTAAGATGTTTTAAGAGCGAATACATAAAAAAACGTATACTATTTAGCATACGTTTTTTTGAAAAAATATAATTAAAAAATAATTATTTCCAACCACCGCCTAAAGCTTGATAAAGCTCTACAGCAGCTTTCATTTTGCTGTATTCAGCGTTTGAAATATTAAGCTCAGCATTTAGAGAGTTTACACTTGCATTTAAAACCTCAAGATAATTTGCCATACCATAATTTACTAGTTCTTGTGAATAATCCACAGATTTTTTGTAGGCTTCAAGTTCTTTTCTTTTTAAATTGATATAAGAATCTTGAACAGAAAATACCCTGATTGCGTCAGAAACCTCTTTTCCTGCGGTAAGAACGGTTTTTCTAAAATTAAGATAAGCTGCTTCCTGATTGGCTAAGCTTACTTCGTAATTGGTTTTAATGGCTCTTTTGTTTAAAATTGGTTGAGCTAAACCTCCTACAACACTTGCAAATAATGAATTTACATTAAATAAATGATCAATGTCCATTGATTGAAGTCCTCCGTTACCAGTAATTTTTAAAGTTGGATAAAATTGAGCTTTAGCTGCATTTGTTAATTCAAAGGCATTCATTAAATTAAATTCAGCTCTCATAACATCAGGACGGTTTGCCAATAATTGAGCTGGGTATCCAAGTTTTAAATCAACCGGAACTTTTTGGTTTGCCAATGTTGACCTTTCAATGGTATGAGATGATTCTCCCATCAAAAGGCTCATTGTGTTTTCAAGTAATTGAATTTGCGTGTCAATATCTATTAATAATGACTTTGCATTGAAAACAAGAGCTTCACTCTGCTGAACAGCGACTTCTGTTAATGTTCCTGCTGCTTTTAAAGCTTTAGTTGTTTCTAGATTTTTTTCACGAACAGCAATTGTTTCTGTAATTATTTTCTTCTGAGAATCAAAAGTTAATAATTGATAATATGCTGAGGCAATGGAAGCTACAAGATCACTTTTTACAGCTTTATGAGCTGCAACAGTGCCTAAATAAGTAGCCAATTGAGCTTTTTGTTGAGCTTTTAGTTTTCCCCAAAGATCTGCTTCCCAGCTAATACTTGCGGTAATATCAAGCTGATTGATGTATCTTCTGTCTCCAAATAATCTACCGGTTTGGGTATTTAAAGACTGGGTCTGGAAAGTATATCCGGGACCAACAGTAATGGTGGGTTCATAAGCCGCTTTACTTTGCTTTAAATAAGCTTCTGCCGAATTAATATTTTGCAGAGCAATTCTTATATCTAAATTGTTTTCTAAAGCTTTAGAAATATGCCCTTGAAGTATTGGATCTGTGAAAATTTCTTTCCAAGAAATATTGGCAACATTTGTACTATCTGAAGGAAGCATATCTGTACGGAAAAGCTTTTCGTCAACAACATTATTCGGTCTTTCATATTCTTTTCGAGCCATACAAGATGAAACAGCTGCAAGAATTGTGACTGAAAAAGTTATTCCTTTTATAATATTTAATAAACTCTTCATTTGATTTAATTAGAAATTTGAGTCTAAAAATTAGAAGTTAGTTTATAATTCTAACTCCTAATTTCTTTAACTTTTAAATTATTCTGCTAAATTGATTTCCTCTTTTTTAATAGGTTTTATTTTTTCCTGTAAATGTTGGAAAATGACATACAATACAGGAATAACAACAAGTCCTAAAATAGTACCTATTAATAATCCGATTGCTGCACCGGTTGCGATAGATCTGTTACCTACTGCACCAATTCCACTTGCTAAAACCAATGGTAATAGACCAAAGATGAACGCGAAAGAGGTCATCAAAATTGGTCTTAATCTGGCTTTTGCAGCATTAATGGCGGACATTACAATTGTTTCACCGTGATGTCTTCTCTGAACGGCAAATTCGACAATCAAAATGGCATTTTTGGCTAATAAGCCGACCAACATGATCAATGCAATCTGGAAATAAATATTATTTTCCAAGCCCATTACTTTTTGTCCTAAATAAGCTCCCATTACCCCAAGAGGTAGAGAAGTTACAACAACTAGCGGAAGAATATAACTTTCATATTGTGCGGAAAGGATAAAATAAACGAAGATTAAACTTAGCCCAAAAATCAAAAGAGTTTGTGAACCGGAATTTAATTCTTCCCTTGTTAATCCAGTGAATTCTACATCGTAGTTTTGATTTAACGCTTCCTTAGCAACTTGTTGTACTGCAGTAATAGCATCTCCGGAACTGAATCCTGCCGAGTTTGAGCCTGTAATTTTTACTGAAGTAAATAGATTGTAACGACTTACTGATTGTGGTCCGTACGCTTTAGTCAAGGTTACAAATTGTGAAATTGGAGACATAGAACCTGAACCTGTTTTTACATACAATTCATTTAGGTTATCAATATTTTGCCTGTTTTCAGGAAGAGCCTGAACCATTACTCTGAATTGTTTACCATATTTCGTAAAATCAGCCGTATAAATACCTCCGATATATCCTTGCATTGTTGCCAAAATATCACTTACTGAAACTCCCAATTGTTTTGCTAACGGGACATTGATTTTCATTTCATACTGAGGATATCTTGTATTGAATGAAGTTTGTGCAAATTCAATTTCAGGTCTTTCCATTAGTTTTCCGATGAATTCGTTGGTTTTTTTATCCAAATCAACATATTCACCACCGGATTTATCGAGTAATACCATCTCAAAACCTGCACTCGTACCAAAACCAGGTACACTTGGCGGTTGGAAGAACACAACTCTGGCATCAGGTACTTTACCTGCAATACCAAATAACTTTTTAGTAATATCTTCGGATGTAAGATTATCTTTTTTCCTTTCTTCAAAAGGTTTTAATTTAATGAAAGCTAGACCATTATTACTTCCGGTTCCTGATAAGAAACCTCTACCTGTTGAAAGGGTAACATTTTGTACTCCAGGTATTTTCATTGCATTTGTCTGCAATGTTTTAAGAACATTATAAGTTCTTTCCATTGAAGCACCCGGTGGAAGTTGAACGTCTGTAAAGATAATTCCCCTATCTTCTGTAGGTACAAATCCTTTTTTCATGGTAGAATTTGTCCAGAATAAAATTCCTCCTGTAATTGCAAAGATTAATAATGTAACCCATTTATGTCTCAAAAGAAAAACAAATCCTCTTCCATATCTTTCTGTACCAGTTCTAAAAGCAATATTGAATTTATAAAAGAACTTCTGAAGGAAATTTAGATTCTGATATTCTTTATGATGTTCTGAATGAGGTTTTAAAAATAATGAACATAAAACAGGGCTCAGTGTTAATGCGTTGATTGCAGAAATCACGATTGCAACAATAAGAGTAATACCAAATTGTTGATAGAAAACTCCTGTTGGTCCAGAAATAAACGTTACAGGAATGAATACAGATGCCATTACCAATGTAATTGAAATAATTGCCCCTGTAATTTCGTCCATAGCTTCTACTGTTGCTTTTTTTGCATCAGCAATACCATGTTCCATCTTGGCATGAACAGCCTCGACGACGACAATGGCATCATCCACAACAATACCAATGGCAAGTACTAAAGCGAATAGTGTTAATAAGTTTAAGGAATATCCGAACAAATTCAGGAAAAAGAAAGCTCCCACAATAGAAACAGGAACTGCAATTGCCGGAATTAAAGTTGAACGGAAATCCTGAAGGAAAATATATACAACAATAAACACTAAGATAAATGCCTCAAGTAAGGTATGGATAACCTTTTCTATTGAAGCTTCCAAGAATTCATTAGTATCAAAGTTGAACGTGTATTTAATTCCTTCCGGAAAACTTCCTTCCGCTGATTTCAGATATGTTTTAATGTTTTTGATAATTTCCTGTGCATTTGAACCCGGAGTTTGGAAAATACCCATACTGATTGAAGGGTTGTTTCCGTTTTCTCCGATTCCTGAGTAAGATTGACCAGCTAATTCTACTTTAGCAACATCTTTAAGCATTAAATTTTGTCCGCTCGGAAGAGCTTTAATGATAATGTTATCGTATTGCTCTTTATTGTTGAATTTACCCACATATTTTATGATATATTCAAAAGAACTACCACTGTTTTGTCCGATAGAACCAGCCGCAGCTTCTCTACTCTGTTCATTGATTGCGTTGGTAACATCAGTTGGAGAGATACCGTAAGCTGTCATTTTTGCGGGGTCTAGCCATACTCTCATCGAGTAATTTTTGCCTCCGAAAACATTGGCATCACCTACTCCATTGATTCTTTTTAAATTCGGAATAACATTGATATTCAGGAAGTTTTGAAGGTATACGTCATCTAAATCTTTGTTTTCTGAATAGAAAGACATGTACATCAGTGCACTGGTTTGTTGCTTTTGTGTTACAACCCCAGAACGTGTAACTTCACTTGGGAGTAACGGTGTAGCTCTTGTTACACGATTTTGTACGTTTACAGCAGCAATATCAGGATCGATTCCTTGCTTGAAAAATACCTGAATTTGTGCAGAACCATCGTTTCCAGCTGAAGAAGTGATATAGTCCATCCCTTCAACCCCATTGATTTGCTCTTCCAAAGGAACGACAACACTTTTCATTACTGTTTCAGCGTTTGCACCCGTATAGTTTGCCGAAACACTAACTGTAGGCGGAGCAATATCAGGATATTGGGTAACCGGTAAAGCGATAAGTCCTAAAACACCGAGTATCACAATTAAAATTGAGATTACGGTGGATAAAACCGGTCTGTTTATAAAATTTTTAATCATTTTTTAGAATTTCGGTTTTATAGATTGAACAAGACTATCCATTTTTATTGGTTTTGGTTTTACGGCAGTTCCAGGCTTTAACCCTCCAATACCTGCTGCAATGATAGTTTCTCCTTTATTTACTCCAGATTTTACAAGAGCCATATTGTCGATTCTTTCAATTACATCGATTACGACATTTTTAGCGGTATCTTTTTCTACTTTGTAGACATAGACTATACCTTGTTGTTCATATGTAGCACTTTCAGGAACTACAAGGACGTTATCGTAATGTTGTGGGAATCTTATTGTACCGCTGTTACCATTACTTAATAATTTTTGAGCATTCGTAAATCCGACTCTGAACTGAATAGTTCCTGTTGTAGGATCGATTTGTCCTGTAACAGCTTCGATTCTACCTTTTTCAGGATATAAACTTCCGTTTGCCAGTTGTAATTCTACCATTGGAAGGTTTTTTATTTTTTCAGGCATTGAAGCACCTAGAGATTTTTCAAGGAAATCAAAATATTCTTTTTCATTCATTGAAAAATAAGCATAAATCTGAGATGTATCGGAAATTGTAGTTAAAGGAGTTTGATCTGTCGGCCCAACCAAGCTACCTACTTTTAAAGGAAGTTTTCCAATAACTCCAGAGATAGGAGCACGAATAATTGAATATTCAATATTAGCTTCTACTCCTTTGTAATTAGCAACGGCTTGACTTTTAGCAGCTTTTGCCTGTTGAAGCTGAGCCTGAGCCTGAGCCAAATTTGCCTGAGCAGTTTGTAGCTGAACATTGCTGATAATATTTTTCTGGACAAGAGGTTTTAGCTTATTTACTTCCACATTTGCTGCATTTACAGCAGCTTGAACGGCAGCAATATTAGATTCTGCAGCACCTATTCCGGCTTTTGAAGCAGCTGCATTTTCGTTTAAAATGTTGGTTTCAAGACGAAATAAAGGTTGTCCTTTAGTTACATATTGACCCTCATCTACTAAAACTTGGGTAATATACCCTTGTATTTTGGCTCGGACATCATTGTTTACTCTACCTTGTATTGTAGCTGGAAATGTTTGATAGCCTATTATATTTTTTGCTTCAACGTTTACTACAGGATATGGTTTTGGCCCCTCCTGTTTTGGAGCTTCTTTCTTGCAGGCTGTAAGAGAAAGCACAGCAATGGAAAGTATAAGTAGTTTATTATTCATTATGTATTATAGTTTATTAAGAGATTCCTGAATATTTTCTATGTTTTTATTTAAAAGGGCTTTATAGGCTTCTATTCGCTCATTGTATTCCTGATCTTTGCTTTTTTTAAAATTGTTAAAATCATCCAATAATTTGAGTTCAACTTGCATTTTTTTTACAATTTTTTCAAACCTTATTTTTTTATATTCTTCATTGATGAAAAAATAACGCCTTCTTTCATCCATTTTGTTGTGATCTATAATAAGTTCGGCATTAAGTAAAAGTGAAATACTTGTAGAAACAGAGCTTTTACTAGCTGAAAGAACTTCAACAAATTCATCAAAAGTGATACCTACTTTTTCGTAATCGAAAAGTAAGTAGGCATATATTTTGGAAGCTAAAGGAGGGATGCCAAAGATGCTACCATAGAATTTTACGGCATCTTGAAAAATTTTTTCATCAATTTCTATACTCTTATGCATCGTATATAAATTTTAGCAAAAGTAAAAATTAGTTCTGAACTAACCGAACATGGACTGATAGAGTTTATAAATAAAGAGTATTTTAAAAATTCAATGAGATTCGATTTAACTTTTTGCTCAAATTATAATCTTCTCAAAGGCTTTTCTAATTCCTCCAGCCAGAAAAACTTCTCCACAATATGCATATCCTTTACTTTCGAGAATTTTGAGCATAGCTGTATTGTCATAGTTTGTGTCTACTTTTATACTTTGAATCCCCTTCGATTTTGTGAATTCTTCGATATGGTCGAAAAGTTTTTTTACCATTCCTTGTCCCGCGAATCTTTCATCAACGGCAACTCTGTGTACAACTACAAACTCGCCGTTACTTAACCATGCCCCTTCAATATTGTTATAAGCTGGTTCGTCATTCAAAATCAAAGCTACATATACAGCTACTTCCTCATCTATTGTCATTACATATCCTGCCTCTTTTTCAATGTCATTTTCAACAGTTCCCAAATTCGGATAACCTTGTTGCCATTGAGTACTTCCGTCCTGCCTTCTTCTTTCAATTGCTTGTTGTAGAATGCCCCAAATGATATTTTTATCCTCAGTTTCAGCTTTTCTTAATTTAGTTTCTGTAGAGTTCATATGATGTGATAGGTATTATGTTGAAAATAGGATGCTTTTTTAAGTGTTTAGTTAAATTAAATTTTCAAAAATAATCTATTGTTATTAAAAATATTGAAATTTTAAATTAAAAAACCGAAAACTAATTAAAATTAATTTTCGGTTCGAAGTAGTAAAATTTAAAATTATGAAATTGTTATTTATAATTTTCGTTTTGTTGAAGATAAGCATCAATAATTTCAAATGCTTTTTGCTCATCTTTTAAATCCACCATTACTTTCAGCGATGTTGCGGTTGGCGTTGTCGTAAAAGTAAGATAACTGTTTTCAACGGCATTTACAATCTGTGCATCATCCAATTTGGATTTTATTAATTGTATTTCTGAAGGCTTGTCACTTTCAAAAACTGATACTCTTGTACTTGTTTCCATATTCTATTTCATTTTGAGTACCTAAATGTATGACTTTTTTCAGAAATTACAAACAATAATCTTTAAATTTTATTAATATTGTTTTCAATTTTGTCTAAAGCAAGCTGTATCTCTTCTTTTGTGACATTAAGGTGAGGTCTGAATCGAAGTGACTGGTCTCCGCAAGGTAAGATGATTAATCCGTCATTGTAAAGTTCTTCTCTTAATTTGTCTCTTTGTTGTTGAGATGGAAGGTCTATTGCACACATCAAACCTCTTCCTCTTGCATTTGAAATTAAGTCAGGATGCCTTTCAGCTAATGTTTTTAAACCTTCTAATAAATAATCTCCTACAACCCTAGCATTTTCCACAAGGTTTTCTTTTTCAATGACTTCCATTACCAATTGGAAACGAAGCATATCGATAAAGTTACCTCCGAAAGTAGAATTAATTCTTGAGCTTTCTCTGAATACGTTATTCGGAATTTCGTCAAATTTTTCTTTATTAGCTAAAACTCCGCAAACCTGAGCTTTTTTACCAAAAGAAATGATGTCTGGTTTTGCTGTAAAATGTTGGAAAGCCCACATTTTTCCTGTAATGGCGATACCAGTCTGAACTTCATCAAAAATTAACAAGATTTCATTATCATCACAAATCTTTCTTAGACCTAATAAAAATTCGTCTCTGAAATGATTGTCACCCCCTTCAGCCTGAATTGGTTCGATAATTATACAAGCTACTTTATTTGGGTTCATCAAAATGGCTTCTTCAATTTGAATTAAAGCTAATTTTTCATTCTTGATTGTTTCCTCTAAATTTTCTTCTGTAATTGGGAAAGTTAATTTAGGATTCAAAATTCTAGGCCATTCAAACATTGGAAAATACTGGTATTTTCTTGGGTCTGACGTATTTGTAAGACTTAGTGTATATCCGCTTCTTCCGTGAAATGCCTGTTTGAAGTGAATGCAGATTCCTGCTTCTGTATCTAATCCTTTTTCGAAATTTTTACGGGTTTTCCAATCAAAACATGCCTTCATTGCATTTTCAACGCCTAAAGTTCCGCCTTCAATAAAGAAAGCATACTGTAATTCTTCTGGGATAACTACTCTTTCGAAAACTTCTAAAAATTGTGCATATTCCTCAGAGTAAACATCTGCCAATGTTGGTTTGTTGACAGCCATTTTTCCTAACCAAGCTGATTTTTCAACTAAATAAGGGTGGTTGTAACCGATAGATGCCGAAGCAAACATCGAAAACATATCTAAATATTCTCTGTTGGTAAGCTTGTCATATAGCCATGAACCGTGTGATTTCTCAATGTCCATCACGAAATCAAAACCATCTGCCAAAACGTGTTTACCTACTATTTCTTTTACTTTATTTGCTTTTATATCAATTGTCTGTTCCATATTTTTTGTGTGTGATTTGAAAATTGAATGATTAAAAAATTAAGCATTCTTGGTTATTAATTTTTAATTTTCAAATCTTTTTATTAATTAAATTAAAAGTTTAAATATCAAATTTAATTCCTTGTGCTAAAGGAAGTTGTGTTGTGTAATTTATAGTGTTTGTTTGTCTTCTCATATAATATTTCCATACATCTGAACCTGATTCTCTACCACCTCCTGTTTCTTTTTCACCACCAAAAGCACCTCCGATTTCAGCACCTGAAGTTCCGATATTTACGTTGGCGATTCCGCAATCTGAACCTGCATGAGAAAGGAATAATTCTGCTTCTCTTAAATTCTGAGTCATAATTGCAGATGATAATCCTTGTGGAACATCATTCTGAATTGCAATCGCTTCTTCTAAAGTTTTGTATTTGATTAAATATAAAATTGGGGCAAAAGTCTCGTGCTGAACAATTTCGTATGAATTTTTAACTTCAGCAATGGCTGGCTTTACATAGCATCCCGATTCATAGCCTTTTCCTTTCAGAACTTCGCCTTCAACGATGAATTTTCCTCCTTCTTTTTTACATTTTTTGATAGCTTCTTCATACTGATTTACTGCATCTACGTCGATAAGTGGCCCAACATGGTTGGTTTCGTCCAAAGGATTTCCGATTTTTAACTGTCCGTAAGCTTTTACCAGTCTGTTTTTTACTTCATCATAAACGCTTTCATGAATAATTAGCCTTCTTGTTGATGTACATCTTTGTCCAGCAGTTCCTACAGCTCCAAAAACAGCACCAATAATTGACATATTAATATCTGCATCCTGAGAAATGATGATGGCGTTATTTCCTCCTAGTTCAAGGATAGATTTTCCGAATCTTTCAGCTACTTTAGAAGAAACCATTCTTCCAACTCTTGTTGAACCAGTGAAAGAAACTAATGAAACTCTCTTGTCATCAACTAATCTTTGTCCGACTTCATGATCAGCAACCAAAACACTTGAAATTCCTTCAGGAAGATTGTTTTCCTTTAAAACATCATTCATAATATTCTGACATGCAATAGCGCAAAGTGGTGTTTTTTCGGATGGTTTCCAAATAGTAACGTTTCCACAAATCCACGCTAATGCTGTATTCCAAGACCAAACTGCAACCGGGAAGTTGAATGCAGTAATGATTCCTACGATTCCAAGAGGGTGATATTGCTCATACATTCTGTGACCTGGTCTTTCTGAATGCATTGTGTAACCGTGAAGTTGTCTTGAAACTCCTACTGCAAAATCGCAGATATCAATCATTTCCTGAACTTCACCTAAACCTTCCTGTAAAGATTTACCCATTTCATAAGAAACAAGTTTTCCTAAATCGTCTTTGTATTCTCTTAATTTTTGACCTAGCTGTCTTACAATCTCCCCTCTTTTTGGAGCCGGAATCAATCTAAATTCTTTGAAGGCTTTTTCAGCGGTTTCAATTACTTTGTCGTAATCGGATTCACCAGAAGTCTTTATTTTAGCAATCAAATTACCATCTACCGGCGAAAAACTTTCTATTGTTTTTCCTGACGCAAAATATTTTCCACCTACTGAAGTTCCTTTGTTTTCATCTTTAATTCCTAGATTTTTGAGTGTTTTCTCGATTCCAAAATCCTTTACTTTTTTAGACATAAAAATTTTACTTTTCGTTTTCTATAAAGTTAAAAATATTATGCGAACCGCAAAATTTTAATTTTTTTTGTATGTTTTTTATTTGGAATGATTATAAACATACTTATCTTTGTAAGGTAATCATTTGAGTTTCAGAAATGGAAAATAACAATACGATAAACAAACCGACAGAAGAAAAGAAAAATTCTAAATGGAAGCAATGGGTGAAAAAGTTCGGAATTGGCGGAATAATATTCTTTACTGTAAAAGGAATCATAACTTCTACTCTTATTTATTTTCTAGGAAAAAATTTTTGGAGCGTAATTAGTAATTATTTTACGACGATATTTGATTAATTTAATTGATATATGAGGAAAGAAAAAGCAGAGATATTTTCTCTGCTTTTTTGTTGGTTAAAGGTTAATTGAAATATTGATTATCATAAATTATTCTTTCTTTTTTCTTCCGGAACTTACTAAACTTTGATGAAGTAAATACTCAATCTGTCCGTTTACACTTCTGAATTCGTCATTTGCCCATTTCTCCAGAAGTTTGTATGTAGACTCATCTATCCTTATGACAAAAGATTTTTTGCCTTTGTTTTCGGAAGGATTTTGAGCTTTTTCTGATTTCATTTTATTCTGTTTTTTTAACGTAAAGGCTTTTAATCTTAATTTTTGATTACGTTTTAATTATATAGAGTTCCGGCATTTAGGATAGGTGTTGCGGCTTTTTCACCACAAAGTACCACCATTAAATTGCTTACCATTGCTGCTTTTCTTTCATCATCAAGTTCAACGATGTTGTCTTCAGAAAGTTTTTTCAAAGCCAAATCTACCATTCCTACAGCTCCCTCTACAATTTTGGTTCTTGCTGCTACAATTGCGGTTGCCTGTTGTCTCTGAAGCATTGCTCCTGCAATTTCTGATGCATAAGCTAAATGTGTAATTCTCGCTTCCTGAATGATAATTCCTGCGGGTGCTAATCTTTCTAATAATTCCTGTTCCAAGATTTTGTTTACCTGGTCTCCTCCATCTCTTAGTGTAATGTCTGCATGTTCATCTTCAAGATTGTCATAAGGAAAACTTACGGCTAAGTGTCTTACAGCTGCTTCGCTCTGCATTCTTACGTATTCAGTGTACCTTTCTACTTCATAAGCTGCTTTATAAGTGTCTCCTACTTTCCATACAATTACAGCTGCAATTTCGATGGGATTACCCATTTTGTCATTTACTTTCAAAGTTTGACCTTGCAGGTTTTCTGAACGAAGGCTTATTTTTTGCGATGAATACAATGGATTAATGAAGAATAATCCGTTTTCTTTTACAGTTCCTACATATTTACCGAAGAAGTTCAAAACTCTTGAATGGTTAGGCTGAATAATCATTAACCCTTTCAAGAAAAAGCATGAAAGAATAAAACATAAAACAGCTAAAATAACAAATGTGATGTTGTTGTCAACTCCTGTAATAAAAAGATAAACAGCTGCAACAAAAAGTCCCAGACAGATAACTAAAGTAAGGTATCCCGACATTGGTTTTAAGATTTTTTCCATAGACAAGTTTTTTAAGAATTTGATATTATTTTGATATCATAAAGATATAATAAAATTTTGAGTTATACTTCATGATTTATTATTTTTTTTTAACTTCGATTCTATACTTTAGATAATGTAAATGCATGAAAAATCCCGAAAATAACTTTTTCGGGATTTTATTTATTGATATTTTAAAATCTATTTTCTGTTTAAAGTTTTAAATTTAAAATAAGATATTGATGCTAAAGTTATCATGGTTGCTAATCCTATATATACCCAAGCCGGAACAGGAACAGGGTCTCCCGCTGCGTAAGAGTGAAGTCCGCTCAGATAATAATTAACTCCGAAATATGTCATAACCATAGAGCAAAACGCAAACATCGTCGCAACGTGGAATGCCCATCGGCTTCTTAATCCAGGAACTAATCTCATGTGTAATACAAAAGCATAAACCATAATAGAAATGAATGCCCAAGTTTCTTTAGGATCCCAGCTCCAATATCTACCCCAAGATTCATTTGCCCAAATTCCTCCCAAGAAATTTCCTACTGTTAAAGCATACAAACCAATTGTTAAAGACATTTCGGAAACAATAGCTAATTCTTTTAATGTTGTATCGTGATGTAGTTTGTAGTTCTTTTTGTTTGAAATTATATAGAATACCAAACTGATTACAGCAATAATCATAGACAATGCAAAGAAACCATAACTTGACGTAATAATTGCAACGTGAATAATCAGCCAATAAGATTTTAATACGGGAACAAGCGGTGTGATTTGTGGGTCAAGAGCCGAACCTCCGTGGGCAAATCCCATCATAATAACAGCTACCATAAATCCGGCTGCAGGAATTAGCGCATTCGAATTTCTGTAAAGCAATAATCCGGCTGTAATGCCTACCCAAGAGATGAAGATAATTGCTTCATATCCATTACTCCAAGGTGCGTGTCCAGAAATGTACCATCTTGCAACTAATCCAAGGAAGTGGAAAGCATATCCTACAATACCAATTACAATAATTGTTTTGATGGTTTTGTTTAAAATTCTGTTGGGCTTGAATAATTCAACAAAGCCCAAAAGCAATAACAATCCGCCAATTAAAGTATAGAAAATTAATAGTTTGAAGTTAATGTTTACTTTGTTCATGAAAACTTCTAAATCAACTTTAGATTTTGCAGGAACCACTGCTTTACCCCATTTTTGTTGATAATCTGAAAGTTTTGCCAATTCAGCATCGGCTTTTGCCCAGTTTCCGGATTGTTGAGCCTGTAAAACTTCTGCAAAATATGGTCCCATTACTTGCTGAGACTCCATATCCGGTTCAAATTTTTGGTCTAACCAAGAATGCCAAGTATGATTTGGGTCGTTTTTAACAGGAACAATTCTCATAAACTGGCCACTGAAAAATTCATTAAAAATCTGAACTCTTTCATTTACAGCAATTACTTCTTTATCGTAATTTGTTTGTTCTGCTGGTTTTTTACGGAATGCAATATTGTAATCATTTTCAAGAATATAAGATAAATTTCCGTTGGCATCAGCTGGGAAAAGATTCATTAAAGAGGTGTAACCATCTTCATTAGCTTTTGTTTTGTTTTTCAATTCATCACCTCCTTTCGATCCTATTTTAATCATTGGAACCATCGTCCAGCTTGGAGTATCTGTATTGATTGAAAGAAACCATTGGTTCGCAGTAAGAGATTTCCCGTCAGTTCCTTTAAACTCGTCTTTTTTGTATAATTTTCTTAAAACGTCAAGAGCTTCAGTATTGATAGGAACAATTCTTCCGTCATAATTTTGAACCAAAAGATATCCAAATTTATCAGCATGCTCTGCACTGATTTTATTTCTCGCAATAATTTCGTCAGGAGAGATAACTCTCATTTTGTTTAATGGAGCTGCTAAAGAGTTTTGTTTAGGTTGTTGTTGCGGAGCTGCATCATGAGTGTGACCGTCTCCTTCTACATGGATATGTTCTCTGCTTCCGTCTGTAGTTCCGTGTGTTTCTATCTTTTGAGCATTTAACCCAAGGCTTAAAAACAATAAAAGAACAGTTATCATTTTCTTTTTGCTAACATCAGTCAACATTTTATTTAATTTCCAGAAATGAGTTCCTTTCCAGAAGAAAATGATGAACATACCAATGAATAAAAAGGCATAACCAATATAAGAAATTAAAGTTCCCCAAAAATCATGATTTACAGAGAGAACGGTTCCCATTCTATCAGGATCAAAACTAGATTGGAAGAAACGGTATCCTTTATGGTTTAAAACATGATTCATATAAATTTTATAGGGAGTTTCCTTTCCTTCATCAATGATTTTTACATGACTTTCATATGCGCTTGGAGATGAACTTCCAGGATAAGTTTCCATTACGAAATCATCCAACTTAAGTGAGAATGGAGTATTATAAATTTTAGGTCCGAAACCAACCATGATATTCAATCCATCCATTGTTACTTGTTTGTATGCGTTTGGATTTCCTTTTTCTACAGATAAATCTACTAATTGCTTTGTTTTTGGTCCCTGAATTTCAATAGTTAGCATGTCAGGAACATTTTGGTCTTTCTTTCTGTCACCTTCAATGGCAATCAGTTTCCCTTTTTTTAGACCTTCCGGAACAACAAGTTTCAGTTCGTTAATTGTATATAAGCTTCTTAATACTAAAGGTTGAAATTCATCTTTCTTTGTATTTCCAGTAGCTTGAGTTGCCATCGTCATAAAAGACGCATCAACAGGAGTTTTTATCATCAATTTTCCTCCGTCATTTCTGAATTCTACCGCTCCTTCAATGGCTCTGTTAAAGGTAACTAAAGTACCATTAATAGATTTTGTTTCACCTGGTTTGATGTAGATGTTCTGTCTTCCTGTATTTCCCGTTGAAACTAAATGAAGGTATTCAGTCCCATTTGCTTGAGCAATTAAACTGTCTTTTTTTCTTTGAATATATTCTTTTGCTTCAATTTTTACAGTTTTCCCATGAAAGTCGTACGTTGCTTTCAGGTCTTTATGTAGTGGAGACATCAGATAAGGAATGTCTTGATAATTAAGAACATCGCCTTTTTCTTCAATTTGAATTTTAAAGAAATTTTTGTCCGTTACAATTTCGTTTGAGCTTTCACCTTCTCTGATGTGCATTGTACCTTCAAAACTGATGTATCTTGTAATGGCACCACCAATAAAAATTAGTATAAAAGACAGGTGGAAAATCAAAACCGGCCACTTTTCTCTTTTCCAAAGTCTATATCTCCCGATATTTCCTATAAAATTGAGAATCAGTAAGAACATGATAAGTTCAAACCACTTTGCTTCGTAAATTAAGGCTTTGGCTGTTGGTGTTCCGTAATCGTTTTCTAAAAACGTTGCATAAGCCATGGCAAATGCATACACCAATAACAGCACAGCCATTGTTCTGGTTGAGATAATAATATCCTGGAGCTTCTTCATGATTTTTTTACTTGACTTGCAAAAATAAGGATGATAAACAATAAAGCATATAAAAAAAGATGTTTTTTATCATTTTAGAGCCTCTTTTTGTTATTTTGAATGATTCTTAATAACACGTTTTTTATTGGGAAATATTTAATTTTAAATGTGATGCCAAAAGAGATTTATAGTATCTATTATCGTTATGAGATCAGTCTATGTTTTATGAGTTTTAATATATAATGTTTTATTATAAGAATTATTGAAATAGAATTTTCAGCTGGTTTGTTTTTAAGTGTTTCAATTTTTTATATATTTCAATTTAATGTGAATTTTTATCAGTAACTTACACCTATCTATTTAAGGGAATTTTAGTGAGTGAATAAACAGCTTGTATTTTAATTTGAACCATAAAAATAGTACAATTATGATTTTTGTTGAAAGCGAATTTGCGCCGTTGAAAAAAGTAGTTCTTGCCCAATCTGAATTTGGTTACCCAAAAGAACTAAGAGAAGATGATTTGCGTTTTTTAGATAAATCGCTAATAGAAGAAAGTATGGGGAAGGAAAATCTAGGAAAAGATTTTTCAGAAGCATTCCCTATTCTTCAAAAACAATGGGAACAGGAACGAGCCAATTTAAAATCGGTTCTTGAAAAATATAATGTAGAAGTTCTTCGGCCAAGAAAACTGACAGCTATAGAAAAAGAGGTTACAGGTTCAAAAGGATATTCAAATTTTTTTGCCAGAGATCCCTTTTTTACAATTGGTAATTTTGTTATAGAAGGTTCTTTGCGTTTTTTGCACAGGCGTGGAGAAGTTTTTCCGCTTAGAAATTTGCTTAATGAAAATGTATATCCTGAAGATTGTTGGTATGTGGCAGTTCCTCAACCCGAAGTTGCGGAGCTGACAAGTAAAGATTTGGGAAACGGTCCGTTTCTTGAAGGAGGAGATGTGCTGGTTTTAGGTAATAAAATCTTTGTAGGAAATTCAGGATTAGCATCAAATAATTTAGGCATTTCGTGGTTGTCTAAATTATTAAAACCACAGGGATATACAGTAGAGTCTGTAAGATTGCATCCCAATATACTGCATTTGGATTGTGCATTAGGCTTAGTAAAAGAAGGTTTAATGGTTGTCTGCGAAGAAGCATTTTTAGACGGAATTCCTGAAACATTTAAAAATTGGAAGAAAATCAAAGTTTCGTTTGAAGAAGCAACGAAATTGGCAACAAATGGTTTACCAGTTTCACCTCAAGTCTATATAACTGATCCTACCTTCGAACATATAGGAAAAGAAATAGAAAAAGAAGGAGTAACTGTTGAATATGTTGATTTTTCTATTAGCAGAAGTTTTGGAGGAGCTTTTCGTTGTAGTACACAAGCTCTTTTAAGAAAATCTTAATATTTCATTTTATAGCGAATCCGAAAAAAATATTTTTCGGATTCGTTGTTTTTATTTTTTGAGAATGTGTTTTTTCTCCATGCTTCTATAATTAAACATTATCATTTCTCATTTTAAATCGATTGGAAACGAAATATGTAAATATTTAAGGAATGTTTAATCGTTCTTTTTAGTTAAAAAGGGTTCTTTAATGTTGAAAAAACATTAAATTTGCGAACATTGATATTATGGACAAAAAGACACAAAAACAACAGCCGGAATCGCCTGAAAAAGGCAAGTTTTTATCTAAGCCGAGAGTATTTTTCGGGCTTACTTTTATACTTTTTTCTTTAGTTCTTACTTTTTCATTTGTCTCATATTTAGCAAATTGGAAGGCAGATCAAAGTCAGGCAGGAACCATGCTCGATAAAACCATTAAATCTTCAAATATTTTTGGGAAATTAGGTGATTGGTTGGGCAATATTTTCATTTTTGAAAGTATAGGAGTTGCCTCATTTATAATCGCATTTTTATTTTTTGTATTCGGAACATTAATTCTGAAAAAGAAAATTTTCAAGCCATGGAAAACGGTTGGTCACTCTCTGTTTTTTATTTGTTGGCTTCCAATTTTATTCGGAGCTATTACGAAAGGTCAGGGAGTTTTGAGTGGAGTTTATGGTTATCAAATTATGGATTCTATGAATGCTATTATCGGAACTGTAGGGCTTTGGTTAGTTTTGGTAGCAAGTATTCTTTTGTATTTTATTTTGGAGTTTAATTTGAGACCGAGTTCTATCAAAAATAAACTAAATCAAATTAATGAAAATACCATCGGAAAGGTAAAATCTATGATGCCTAATTCTGATGAAAATTTTGAAGCAGATGAAGAATTAATTGAAGAAAATGAAAATACCGAAGAGCGTCAGTCAAAAGTTACCATTACAGAGGTAGAACCTAAACCTACCGTAAAAGTTACAGAGCCAGAACCTGTAAATATTCCTAAAGGGTTTCCTGAAGTTCCTGTCTCAACTAATTTAGATACAATTGTAACTCCTAACCAGACTTCTTTTGAAAATGATAAGAACGATTTTTCACAATCAGTTAATTTAAATATAAATACAAAGCCAAGTATTCCTACATCATCTCCAGAACAAGCCTTCGATATCAAATCATCAAATTCTTTTTCTTCTGAACCAAAAGAAGATATTAAATTTAACGTAGAAGTTGCTCCGGTTGTAGATATTTTGGATGATTCGGATAAAAAATCTCAAGAATTGGTTGATAAGCATGGCTTATATGATCATAAATTGGATTTAGCAAATTTCCAGATGCCGACTATCGAGCTTTTAAAAGATTACGGAAACGAAGAAATTTCAATCAACAAAGAAGAATTAGAAGAAAATAAAAACAAAATTGTTGGACTTCTTAAAAACTTTAATGTCGGTATCGCTGAAATTAAAGCGACAATCGGTCCAACAGTTACATTATACGAAATTGTACCCGAAGCGGGAATCAGAGTTGCTGCAATTAAAAAATTACAAGATGATATAGCATTAAATCTTTCAGCTTTAGGAATCCGAATTATCGCACCAATGCCGGGAAAAGGAACTATCGGAATTGAGGTTCCGAGAAAAAATCCTACAATGGTTTCTATGCGTTCAGTAATTGCATCGCAAAAATTCCAAAATACAGATATGGATTTACCAGTTGTTTTCGGTAAAACGATTTCTAACGAAATCTTCATGGCAGACCTTTCAAAAATGCCTCACTTATTGATGGCGGGTGCAACAGGTCAGGGTAAATCGGTTGGTATTAATGCTATTCTTACTTCCCTACTTTATAAAAAGCATCCAAGCGAATTGAAATTCGTAATGGTTGACCCTAAAAAAGTAGAACTTTCTTTATATTCTAAAATTGAAAGACATTATCTGGCAAAATTACCGGATGCAGAAGAAGCAATTATTACAGATACCAATAAAGTAATTAATACACTGAATTCTCTTTGTATCGAAATGGATACAAGATATGATTTGCTTAAAAATGCTTTCTGTAAAAATTTAAAAGAATACAACAAAAAGTTTGCGGAAAGAAAATTAAATCCTGAAAACGGACATCGTTATTTACCTTATATCGTTTTGGTGGTTGATGAGTTTGCAGACTTGATTATGACTGCAGGAAAAGAAGTTGAATTACCGATTGCAAGATTGGCTCAGTTAGCAAGAGCAGTAGGTATTCACCTTATTGTTGCAACACAAAGACCTTCTGTAAACGTAATTACGGGTATGATTAAGGCAAATTTCCCAGCAAGAGCTGCATTTAGAGTAATTTCAAGTGTAGATTCCAGAACAATTTTGGATTCTCCGGGAGCAGATCAGTTGATTGGTAAAGGAGATATGCTTTATTTCAACGGAAATGAAATTCTAAGACTTCAGTGTGCTTTCGTAGATACTCCTGAAGTTGAAAGACTCGCAGAATATATCGGTGAGCAAAAAGGGTATGCTTCTGCATTTATGCTACCTGAATATGTTTCTGAAGATTCAACAAGTACTGTAGGTGCATTTGATCCTAACGAAAAAGATGCTTTGTTTGAAGATGCCGCAAGAATTATTGTTTCTACTCAACAAGGTTCTACTTCTATGCTTCAGAGACAATTGAAGTTAGGGTATAACAGAGCAGGAAGAATTATGGATCAATTGGAGGCAAGTGGAATTGTTGGAGGATTTAATGGGGCAAAAGCCAGAGAAGTTTTAATAAGCGACCTTCATTCTTTGGAACAGTTTTTGGAAGATTTGCGTGGATAAAGGATAAACAGACATTTCAGGTTTAACTTTTATGAATTAAGGATGTCTAAGAATTATAAATAAATAAAATGAAAAGAATTGTTTCAAAAATTATATTAGGAAGTTTTGTTGTAGGAGCTATTGGTTTTTCAAATGCACAAAAAATAGATGCAAAAGCAAAGAAAATATTAGATGATATCACAGCAAACTACAATTCTAAAAAGAATACATATTTCAAATTTTCTTTTGGAAGTGGTGTAAATGGTCAGGTTGAAAAAACAGAACCGGGAATATATTATGCAGCCGGAGATAAATATAAGTTGAAAATCATGGATACAGAACAGATTTTTGATGGAAATAAAATCTATAATATTAATGCAGAAGATATGGAAGTTACCATTGCTAAGCCAAACGGAAGCTCTACAATGTTCTCCCCTATCAACTATCTTACAACCTATAGAAATGATTACAATGTAACATATAACGGTAAGAAAACCGTGAATGGTGTAAGTACAGATTTTATTAAACTTACTCCAGTGAAAGCAAACGGATTAAAATATGTTTACCTTTTTGTTGATTCTTCAAAAAAACAAATGGTGAAACTCGAACAGCATGGAAATAATAAAGATGTTGCAGTAATTGCCATTAAAGAATACAAAGAAAATCAGGACTTAGACCCGAATATGTTTGTTTTCGATAAAAATAAATTCAAAAACTACATTATTACCGAGTTGTAAACTGAATTTTAGATTTCACATCTTAAAAAAATAATAAATATTAAAGTCACAAAGAAAACTTTGTGGCTTTTTCATTAATTTTGGCGCATGTTAAAAATTCTGGACAAATATATCATAAAAACCTTCTTCGGACCGTTTTTCTTTATATTCAGTGTATTGTTTTTCATATTTATTGTAAACATTATCTGGGTTCAATTGGGGCAATTTATGGGAAAAGGATTGAGCTATTGGCAAATCCTCAAACTTCTTTTTTATATGGGAGTAAGTGTGGTAAGCTTGGTACTTCCGCTTACTATTCTCTTGGCAAGTATTATGTCGTTTGGAGAATTTGGTGAACGGTATGAACTTGCAGCCATGAAAGCCGCCGGAATTTCATTAACGAGAGTGATGTTGCCTTTATTGGGAGTTACTACTCTATTAGCAATCATGCTGTATTTCTTTTCAAATAATATTATTCCAGATTTTCAGAAGAAAGCAAAGAATATGCTTTTTAATATTGCTCAAACTAAACCGGCACTGAATTTTACACCAGGGCAGTTTATAGATCAGATTCCAGGATATATGGTGAAGTTTGATAAGATTTATGGTGAAAATGGTGAAAATATAGAAGGTGTTTTTGTTCATAAGAAATCCAGTGCTTTTGAAAGTCAACAATCAATTGTTGCCGAAAAAGGACAATTTGTTCCTGCAGCAAATAAGAATTTTTTGAAATTGGTTTTGCACAACGGATATGTTTATGAAGATGCTTTGGAGGGTAAAGGAGGAAATGCTCGTGAAAGACAACCAGATCAGGCAATAAAATTTGATACTTTAGTTTCTCATTTTGATATTAGTGAAATCATTAATAAAGCTATTGAAAAAGAACAAATTACTGATGATTATCGTTTTAATACATTCAATGAGCTTAATACAACCATTGCGAATATTAAAAAAGATAACAAACAGTTTTTTGAAAATACAACCAATGATGCATTGAATCAGACGAATTCTGTGGTTAGCTATATGGAAAAAAGCAAAACTAAAGCAAAACCCAAACTTCAAGTAAAAATTGATACTGTAAAAACAGACAAAAAGCTTGAAATGATCTACAATGCTCATAATAGACTAGAGAATCTTAAAACCACTTTAGACGGAAAAACTACGGAAATCAAACAAAATGTAAAGTATTTCAGTAAGGTTGTTATTTATCAGCAAAGAATTCTTTCTTATTCGGTTACCTGTATTATTTTCTTCTTGATTGGGGCGAGCTTGGGTTCCATTATTAGAAAAGGAGGAATGGGTGTTCCGGTTATCATTGCGATTGTAATTTTTATTATTTTCTATGTGATGAATTTAGGTATTGAAAACGTAGCTTGGGGTGGGAAAATGAATCCTTATCTAGCAGCTTGGCTTCCGAATATGATTTTGTTTCCTTTTGGGGTTTTGATGACTTATAAAGCACTTACAGATTCTCAATTGTTTGATGCGGAGAAATACAAAGCGTTATTTAAACCTATTACCAGAAGATTTAGTAAAAATAAAGAACATAAAAGGTATCAGTAGTATTACTAAAATATCTATAAATAAAAAGATTCAGTTTTTTCTGAATCTTTTTATTTTTTAAGATTTATTCAAAATAAAAAAGAGATCTCAATGTTGAAATCTCTTTTAAATATTTTATTTTCAAAACTGAAAATTATACTTTCATAATATCAGCTTCTTTTACTTTAAGTTGTTCATCGCAAAGTTTAACATACTTATCAGTAAGAGTTTGGATTTCAGCTTCAATTCCTTTAACAACATCTTCAGAAACGCCTTCTAACTTTTTAAGTTCTTTTAATCCGTTTTGTCTTGCATTTCTTACAACAATTTTAGTGTCTTCTGCTTCTCCTTTAGCCTGTTTTGCTAAATCTCTTCTTCTTTCCTCTGTTAAAGGTGGTACGTTAAGAATTATATTAATACCATTATTAGAAGGAGCAAAACCTAAGTTTGAATTAATGATTGCTTTCTCAATATCGTTAATTGCTTTTGCATCCCAAGGTTGAATAGAAATTGTCATTGCATCCGGAATAGAAACGTTAGCAACCTGGTTGATGGGAGTCATTGCTCCATAATATTCTACCATCACATCCTGAACCATTGTTGTAGAAGCACGTCCTGCTCTAATTCTTTGAAATGCATGATCCAAGTGCTTTACAGCTGCCTCCATGTCCTGCTTTACAGATTCTAATATAAGATCTAATTCTTCCATTATATAATAAAAATTTGAAAGGTTACACATTTATATAATTGTTGATTGATAAGTAGTAGTAAAGTCTTAATTACAAATCAACCAAAGTACCAACATTTTCTCCGTCTACGATTTTTTCCAGATTACCATCTTTATTCATATCAAAAACAATGATTGGTAATTTATTTTCATGGCTTAAAGTAAATGCAGTCATGTCCATTACTTTAAGATTTTTTTCGAAAACTTCATCAAAAGATAAAGAATTATATTTTACAGCATCTGCATTTTTTTCAGGATCGCTGTCATAGATTCCGTCTACTCTTGTTCCTTTTAAAATAACATCGGCACCAATTTCAATAGCTCTTAATGTTGCAGCGGTATCAGTTGTAAAATAAGGGTTTCCTGTTCCTGCTCCGAAAATTACTACTCTGCCCTTTTCAAGATGTCTTACAGCTCTTCTTTTGATGAAAGGTTCGGCTACTTTATCCATTTCGATAGCAGATTGAAGTCTTGTTTTAATCCCTGCATCTTCCAAAGCACCTTGTAGAGCCATTCCGTTGATTACTGTTGCAAGCATTCCCATATAATCTCCCTGTACTCTATCCATTCCTTTTGCAGCACCTGCTACTCCACGGAAAATATTTCCTCCTCCAATTACAATAGCAACTTCGCAGCCTTTATTAACTACTTTCTTTATTTCAGTGGCATATTCTTGCAATCTTTCATTATCAATACCGTACTGTCTGTTCCCCATTAAGGCCTCACCACTAAGTTTTAGAAGGATTCTTTTGTATTTCATCTTTATATTAAATAACTTTTTGTTAGATTAGCTTGTCAAAAATTTGACTTTGCAAATATAATCATTAAAAATATTGATAAAAGAAAAATATTTAAGTATAAATAATGTAGGAAATATTTTGAAAAGTACGAAAAAGAATTATTTTTGCATTAATAATAAACTGAATTGAAGAAAATTGTCATTTTTTCATTATTTCTATCAGGAATTGTTTCTTTTGCACAAACGGGAACAAATGTTTATCCTTTCCTAAATATTCCTGTATCTGCCAGACAGGCTGCTTTAGGCGGAGATGCAATTACTATAAGAGATTATGATGCATCATTTGCTATTGCAAACCCTGCTTTGTTGAATAAAGATTCAGACAAACAGCTTTCAATCAACGGAGCGGCTTATTTGGCAGACTCTAAATACGGAACAATTGCTTATGCCAAAGATTTTGATAATGGTCATATGGCTACTGTCAATGCACGGTACATGAGTTATGGAAGTATACCAAGAACGGATGAAAGTGGTTTTGAAAACGGAACTTTTTCCGCTTCAGATGTAGCCATTGGAGCCGGATATGCTTATCAGTTTGAAGAAGACTGGACAATCGGAGGTGGACTAAACTTCATCACTTCAAAAATTGATAATTATACTTCTTCTGCTATTGCAGGTAGCGCAGGTATTACTTATCATAATAAGAAAAGTAAAGAAGTCGCTTCATTAGTTTTAAGAAACTTTGGATATCAGTTTAAATCTTTCAACGGAACAAGAGAAAATCTTCCTTTTAGAATAGATTTAGGATATACAAAAATTTTGAAGGCAATTCCTCTTGCTATTACTGTTACAGCTCATGATTTGCAAAAGTTTGATATTTCTTCGGAATATAATGTAAACGGACAGGAAGTAAATGTCGGAAGGAAAATTGCAGATCATTTTTCAGTAGGTGCAGAACTGTTTCCTGAGAAAAATTTCAATATAAGATTAGGATATAATGTAAAGAGAGGGAATGAACTTGCTGTAGCAGATCAAAGAAACTTTTCAGGTCTTTCGGGAGGTTTTGGAATTAAAATTTCAAGATTCCGTTTAGACTATGCTCATATCAGATATCATAATTCTTCAAATGTAAATCAAATTGGTGTTTCTGTGGATCTTAGCAGTCATCGTGGGGAATAGTTTTGGTCTTAAACAATAAAAATATATATGGAAACCTTAAGATATTTTCTTAAGGTTTCTTGGTTTTTAAGAAAAATTCAGGAAATTTGTGAAATGAAAAAACCAGTAATAGCAATTGATGGGTACTCATCTACGGGAAAAAGTTCAATATCTAAAGTCATTGCAGACAAACTTGGTCTTATTCATTTAGATACAGGTGCTCTTTATAGAGGGGTTACTTGGTTTGCTCTACAAAATTGTCTTAATGAAAATGGCTTAATAGATTTTGATAATCTTTTTTCTTCTCTTAACCAAATCAATCTTGAATTTAAAAATAATAATGGAGAGCTAATTCTCTTCCTTAATAATATTGATATTTCAAAGCAAATCAGAACTAATGAGGTGTCTGATAATGTAAGTTTGGTAGCCAAACAAAAAGAAGTGAGAGACT
Organism: Chryseobacterium oryctis; assembly: GCF_025971925.1. Classification (GTDB taxonomy): domain Bacteria; phylum Bacteroidota; class Bacteroidia; order Flavobacteriales; family Weeksellaceae; genus Chryseobacterium; species Chryseobacterium oryctis. Next base: position 123,437 of record NZ_JAPDHV010000006.1, on the reverse strand, counting down.
TTTTATTGCAGTCTCAACGCTCTTTAGCGGAAAAAGGAGGAATTATTATGGATGGAAGAGATATTGGAACAGTTGTTTTACCCAATGCAGATTATAAGTTTTTTCTTACTGCAAGTATTGATGAAAGAACAAAAAGAAGATATAATGAACTCCTAAGTTTAGGTATTGAAGCAGATGAGCAGCAAGTGAAAGAAAATCTTATTGAGCGTGATAAAATTGATAGCGAAAGAGAAATTTCACCGTTAAAACAGGCAGAAGATGCTATTGTAATAGATAATACAAATCTTACAAAGGAAGAAACAATAGAAAGTATTTTGTCCTATGTTGAAAAGATTTAACAATTTTTAATAGGATGACTTTACCTTTTGGTATATTAATTGTACCTTTATTATCGTAAAAAACTAATATTTATTAACTATTAAAAAAGCAAAAAATGTCTAGAAAAGGAAAAAATACAGCAGGTATATTGGCAGGACTTCTTGCAGGTGCTGCGGCAGGTGTGGTTTTAGGAATGTTATATGCTCCTGAAGAAGGTAAAGAAACCAGAAAAAAAATCAAAACTAAAGCTAATGATTTAAAAGATCAGGCTAAAAATAAATACGGTGAAGTTTCTGAAAAGGTAAAAGATCAATATAGTAATATTTCATCTACTTTTAAAGAAACAGCTAATAACGTAGCTCACACAGTAAAAGATGGTTATGATAAATATAAAGATCAAATTGTTTCTAAAACTACAGATGTTGTAAAAGATGTAGAAGCAGAATTAAATGATCTTAAAAAATAAATAATTTAATTTTTTTATTAAATTATAGAAGGAACTTTGGGTATAAAAGTTCCTTTTTTTGTAATTTTAAAAAAAAACAATGATAGAGACTATTAAAGAATACGCATCTAAGAGAATTGACTTATTGAAAATAGAGGCGACTGAAAAATCTTCTCTTTCTGCGGGGCTTATCACCTATTTTGTAGTATTGCTTGTTGCGTTTGCTTTTTTTATTGTTTTATTCAACTTCGGAATTGCCTTTCTTATAGGTAAAGCCTTAGACAGTACGGCATGGGGTTTCCTGATTGTAGCAGCATTCTATTTTGTAATCATGGTTATTATTGTTATCTTTAAAAATAAGATAGTGAATTCTGTTGCAGATAATGTTATTAAATTTTTAAACCACTAACTATGGGGAGAAATTATGAAAGTTTAAATGAGTTAAGGATAAAGAAAAAACTCTTGAAGGGAGAAATTAATGAGCTGGAGGATCTTTTGACGTTTAAAAATACAAAAGAAAGCTTAAGTGCATTCACAAATGGGTTGACAGACCAATATCTGCAAGAAAAAGTGGATGAAAATGGTGATGAAAAAATTGTACTGAGAAAAGATGTTATTGCAAAACAGGTTGCATCTGAAGTAAAAGATAGGCTAATCAGTAAAAATACAGCTTTAGGAATTGCCGGAACTGCGCTTACAGGTAACGCTTTAGATAATGTTGTAAGATTGGGAGTGACCGCATTAGTGGGTAATTATGCAAGAAAAAATATTAAAAGCTCAAACTGGAAGAAAAAACTTTTGGGAGCAGCTTTAATATATCTAGCACCTGTTGCATTAAAATTTGTAAGAAAAAAATTAGAAACTTATCAAAAAAATAAAAGTGTTTCTAGTTTGGAACAGCTTATATAGATTTATTAAGCAAAATATTAAGAATAGAGATTAGAAATTAGTTATTTTAATGTTAATTTCTAATCTCTTAATTTTTTTATTTTGAAAATAACTGCCCTAAAATAATTCCTGCAGCCATAGAAACATTTAGGCTTTCTGTGGATTGTGATTTTCCAAACCTTGGAATACTGATGCTTTTTTGAAGAAGTTTTTCTGTTTCGGTACGCATTCCGTTTCCTTCATTTCCTAGAATTAAATTAATCTTTTCAGGTTTCTGAAAAGTATAAATATTTTCTCCTTCCATGTCGGTTCCAATATTCACGTTTTGCGTATTTGAAAGGTATTCTATCAGATTAGTATAAACGATATTTACTCTTGTAAAAGAGCCCATACTTGCCATAATTACTTTAGGATTATAGAAATCAACAGTGTCTTCACTACAAATGATTTGTTCTATTCCAAACCAATCTGCCAAACGTATAATTGTACCTAAATTTCCTGGATCCTGAATGCCGTCTAAAACAAGTTGAATATTTTTATCTTCCTGTATTTCTTTCTCATTGAGCCAACAAACTGCTACAGAATCTTTTGGATGTTGCAAAAAACTAATTTTTTTAAGCTCATTTTCAGAGATATGAGTGATAGGTACACTAGTGCGGTCTAATTTTTGTGGATCAGTAGAGAATATTTCTTTAATTTTAAAGTTAGAATTAAAAAGTTCACAAATGATTTTATTACCTTCAACCAAAAACAAGTTGTATTTTTGTCTGAACTTCTTTTTATCTAAAGACTGTAAAATTTTTATTGTATGAGCTGTAAGCATTATAAGAATTCTCCTCAAAAATATTATAAAATTATTTCATTTGCAACATTTGTTGGTCTCCTTTACGCTTGTAGTACAACAAAGAAGGTTCCTGAAGGTGAATATCTACTTGCAAAGAACAATTTTCAGTTTGAAGATAAGAAAGAAAATTTTGATGAAGAATTAAAAAGCTACGTTCAGCAAAAGCCTAATAAGAAACAACTTCTTTTCATGCCTTTAAGTTTGTTGCTCTATAATGCTGCAAACCCGAAATATGATACTATTCTTAATGAATATATGACCTATCCTCGTGAAATGAGAGATCAGAAATTGAGAGATTCATTATTCATTAAATATAATATGAAAAGCAGTGTGGGTAAAAGTTTGTTTTTAGATAGATTATATCACAGTTGGGGAACTCCTCCGGTTATTTTGGATCAGTCAAGAACAGGAAAAAGTGCAGAATCAATTGAAAAAAGGCTTACTTACAAAGGTTTTTGGGATGCAGAAGTGAAATTTAAGCATGATTTAGACTCTGCTACAAAAAAAGCGGCTGTAACTTATTTTATAAAGCATAACGAACCAACTTATATAAAAGATTATTATTATAATATTCCTGATCAAAACATTAAGAATGTTTATAAATATTCTATTGGAGAGACACATGTGAAATCCGGACAAATTCTGGATCAAACAGTTCTTGAAAAAGAAGTTACAAGGCTTACTGATCTGATGAGAAAAAATGGATATTATAGATTTAATAGTTCTAATGATGAAGTTTATTTTATTGCTGATTCTTTGAAAAGTACAAAACAGGTTCCTTTAACATTAGAAATACATAAAGATTCTATTGACTCTCCTTATAAAGTTGCGACCATTGGAAATATTGATGTTGCTATAGTGGATAAGGCAAGTGATTTTCCCAGAAATACAATAAAAGATAGCTTACGAAGAATAAGATTCCATAAAATGGATGATAGATATAAAATTTCTTCGCTTTGGAGATCTATTATTGTTGATAGTAAACAGGTTTATGACCAAAAAAAGCTTGATGTAACAAAAAGGAACTTGTTAGCAACTAACAATTTTAGTATTCTGAAAGCTAGAGATTCTTTAAGACAAGGAGGCGGAACAACTCCTAACGATAGTATTGTAGATGTTTTATATTTATTAAAACCTCTGGACAAATATGAATTGAAAGTCGGAACAGATATCAATTATTCTCAGATTTTGAATCTTGGTGTTTCTCCTTCAATTGATTTAACAACCAGAAATGTATTTCGAGGAATGGAAAATCTTTCCACAAGTTTATCTGGAACATTTGGTTCAATAAGAAGTACTCAGGATATTAATAAAAGAGTTTTAGCATATGAATTGTCAGCTCAGGCTTCACTTAATTTCCCAAGATTGTTATTACCGTTTAACTATTATAAATTAATTCCTAAAAAATATACTCCTACTTCATCTATTCTTTTAGGAGCTTCTGTTCAGAATAATATTGGCTTGGGAAGAGTAAACTTTAATACAGGTCTTAATTTTCAGGCAAGCGTAAATGACCAAGTTTATCATAAGCTTACACTTTTTAATACTCAATTGAGTTTAACTAAAAATAAGTCTGCTTATTATGATTATTTCGTGAATGATAATGCAATAAGAGAAGAGATTTTTGGTAATTATTTTGCATATCGTCCGGATGTTAAGCAAGATTTTGAGACAGGGCAATTAACCAGAGATCAGGTGTCTCAATATATTACAGAAGATTTGGAATATCAGGGAGGGCTAGATTCTAAAGGAGCAGATCTTTATACAGCATTCATCGGTACTTTGGTAAATAAAGATAGACAAACACAGGATGTTCTTATTTCTTCAATGATTTACAATTTTGTATATAATGAAGTTGGTAAAAAAGATTATCCCAATGCTTTTTATTTTAACGGAAAAGTAGAATTAGCAGGTAATCTTTTAAGTATTTTTAATCAAAAGAGAGATGAAGGAGGTATTGTAACGAGTCCTCAAAGAACAATTTTCGGGGTTCCTTATGCTCAATTTGTGAAGTTTGATATTGATACTAGAAAATATTTTAAATTTAATAGAAATACACTGGTTTTACGCCAATTTATAGGTATAGGAATTCCATACGGAAACTCTAAAGACATGCCTGTTGTGAGGTCTTACTTTAATGGTGGTTCAAATGATATTAGAGCTTGGGTTGCTTTTGGAGGTTTGGGACCTGCTGATTCTCAGGTTGATGAAAGAGTTCGTACCTATATGACAAATAATTTAAAGCTGACTACAAACATTGAGCTTAGAGTTCCTTTTAATGATATGTATGAAGGTGCTTTATTTACAGATATAGGAAATACCTGGAGTCTTAAAAATTACAATGATGGTTATGGAGACGAATTTAAATTCAATAAATTTTTAGGACAAATGGGAATTGGTAGTGGATTAGGTTTAAGGGTAAATGTAGCGTACATTACATTGAGGCTCGATTTAGCCTATAAAATTTATGATCCAAATAAACCTTCTGGTGAAAAATGGAGATTTAATAATTTTAACCCATTCAAACCTACTTTAAACATTGCATTTGGATATCCGTTCTAATTTCTTCTAATTTTTTAAGTTTAATCGGGAGAAATTCCTAGAGCAAAATATACTACAGCAACAGTTCGTGCAAGTATTTCCCGAAATTGGTTTCTGTAGTAGCTTTCGGGTTTGGTTACGTCTTGTGCATCAAAACCTAATGCGTTCATATCCTTGTTTCTTGCAAAAAGTAAGGCACGAAGATTATGAAAGCCTTGTGAAACTATGATTACATTTTTTTGGTTATAAACATCTTTACAACGTAAAATACTTTTGTAAGTATTAAAACCTTTAGGATCTTCAATAATGATATCTTCTGGTACGCCTTCTTGGTAAATCAGGTAGTTTTTCATAGCGGCAGGCTCATTGTATCCTTTACTTTTCTCACCACTTACTATAATTTTTTTTATTTTCCCATGATGGTAAAGCAAAGATGCAGCATCCATTCTTTTTGTGAAATAAGGGTTTGAAAGTCCTGACCTCATTTTAGGCGAAGTACCCAATACCAGAGCTACCTCTCTTGGAGGAATTTTTGATATTTTAGTATAGGTTCTACCGTTTGTAAGGCCAAAAACCCAGGCGTTACAAAGGCATATCAATAAGATACCAATTTCAATTGATATGAAAGCAAGATTTAATATGTTTTTTATAATTCTCAACTCAAGTCAAAGTTAAGCTTTATTTTTTTACTTTTCGCTATAGACATACATGCTAAAATGTGTCCTTTTTCCTCTTCTTTCTCCGTTAAATATTCATTTTCTAAAAGTTCAACCTCGCCTTCTTCTAAAATACATTCGCAGCTTCCGCAAATTCCTGATTTACATGAGTATGGAACCGGAAATTTTTGAACTAATAATTGTTGTAAAATTTTTTCTTTATTTGTTGGAAGTTCTGTTTGATATTCTTTTCCAAGCATTTTAAACTCAACTTCTACGTTTTCTATTAACGGAAATTCTTTTTCAATAGGATAAATGTCATCATTAAATTCTTCAAAAAGTTCAAAATGAATATTCTTTTTAGGTATTCCGTGATGATAACATGCGTTGGCAAGATTTTTAATCATCTCCCCTTTTCCGCAAATTAAAACTTCATCTACGGCATCCCAAATGGTAGATTCTTCGTCCGTATCATCCAAATGAAGAATTTGATTGATTATTAAACTTAATTTTTTCTCATCCAGCCTTCCATAGAAGAAATTGTTGGCAGTTTTTTCTTGTGAATAGAAATAAAAAATTTGCAATCTGTCACTATATTTTTTTGCAAGATTCTCTAAATCTTGTCTGTAAGCTATATCTTCTGAACTTTTATTACCAAAAAATAAGAACATTCGTGTTCTTGGTTCATTATGAAGAATATCCTTAAAATGACTTAAGATTGGTGTAATTCCAATTCCGGCAGCAAAACCAACAATAGTTCTGAATTCACTTGGTTTTGAGATTAAGGTAAATCTTCCGCTAGGTTCACTTACCAGTAATTGGTCACCTACATTGTAATTTCTAGACAATTGTGAAGTCGTTCCACTAGAAGAATTTATTTTCATTCCTAAAGTGATTTTCTTTTCATACGGAGCTGAAGTCATTGAATAATCATTAATAACTTCTTGACCGTTTGATTGAAATTTTACACTTACAAACTGACCCGCTTCAAACTTAAAATTCTCCTTCAAATTCTCAGGAATTTCAAACTCCAGAGAAAAAGTATTTTTGGTCAGTTCTTCCTTTTTCGCTATTTTTAGCCAATGAAACTGTGTAAGTTTCCCTTTATAGATTTGTTGTTCCATACTTCAATTCAAAAATAGACAAAAAATAATTTATGAAGAAGATAATTTTATCCACGTTGGTTCTATTAGCATTATCAAGCTGTAAAAAAGAAGAACCTAAAAATGATAACGAAACAGGTATAGACTCAACTTCTGTAACGGAAAATACTGATGTTGTTAACAATACATTTATTTCTCCGGAAATAGCTCCTGAAAAAATAGGGGATTATCTGGCTAAAAATAACGATACTCTGTATGTTACGAATTTCTTTGCTACTTGGTGCGGACCATGCATGAGAGAAATACCTCATTTTAAGAATAAAATGCAGGAATTGAAGGGAAAACCTGTAAAATTTACATTTGTGAGCTTGGATGAAAGAACGGTATGGAATGACGATGTGAAAAACTTTGCTGAAGAGCATGATTTAGCTAAAAATATCGTTTTGCTTGATGGTCAAAAACTTGATGCTAATTTTTTTCCTAAAAACTTTCAAAAATGGGACGGAGGTTCTATTCCTTTTACTTTCTTTAGAAAAGGAGCTAAAACTGAAGAGTTTCTAGGAATGATGACAGAAGATGAGTTGAATAATAAGATTAATACTCTTTTAAAATAAAACTTTTCAGACTTTATAATGTCAAATAAGTTTAAAATCCTGTGTTTTTTGTTATTTATCGCAATTATTTTAACCGCGCTTCTTAATCTGAACACAGGATTTTTAAGTTTAAGCTTTCAGGATTTTTTTCAGGATTCTTCGAATAGTCAAATTGCTGAAATTCGGGTTAATCGTGTGATGGTAATGCTTTTGGCAGGAATTTCCATCCCAACTTCAGGTTTTTTGATGCAGGAATATTTTCAAAATCCATTAGCAGGACCTGATATATTAGGAATTACATCCGTAGCAAGTTTATCGGTTGCATTTTATATATTCTTTTCACATGATATTTTGCTTCCGGAGTTTCTTCAAAATAGTTTTTTAAGTTTGGCAGCTATTGCAGGAAGCTTATTGTTAATGCTGGTTTTGTTGTCTATATCCAATAAATTTCAGGATAAATCTTATTTAATTATTTTCGGTTTTTTAGTATCTGCATTTGCTGGTGCAATTGTTTCTTTACTGCAGTTTTATGCAGAAAATCAAAGTTTAAAAAACTTTATTTTATGGTCTTTTGGAGCCAATAATATGGTAACGAGAAATCAAATCTATGTTTTATTTATTCTTGTCTTAATAGGATTGTTCATTTGTTTTAAGACCATAAAGCCGTTGATTGGGAATTCTTTAGGAACTTCATATGCACAAAGTTTAGGTGTAAATCTTACACAGCTGAAGATATTGATAATTGTTGCTTCTTCCCTACTTTCTGCTTCAATTACAGCCTTTTTAGGTCCGATTTTATTTATTGGAATCATTGTTCCTCATTTTTGCAGACTGATTTACAATCCTTCAAAGCTTTGGCAGCAATGGATTTTGAACATGTTTTTAGGAATGTTGATGATGTTGTTATTTTCAATTGTTGCGGAGACAACACAAATTCCTTTGAATGTAATAAGTTCGGTTTTCGGAATTCCTGTAATTTTAATGATGCTTTTGAAACAGAATAAAGTTTAATAGTTTTTGCAATGTATTTACAGATCAAACAAACAAATATCGGTTATAGTACAACCTTAATTTCAAATGTGAATGCTGATTTGAATTTGGGGGAAGTTTGTTTGTTAATTGGTAATAATGGTGTGGGCAAAACGACTTTAATTAAGTCTATTCTGAATCAGATTCCTTTATTGAATGGTGAAGTTTTCATCAATAATAAGAATATTAAAAACCTTTCTGTAAAAGAAGTTGCAGAGAATATTGCAGTGGTTTTCTCAAAATCTATTGTGCCGCAAAATTATACTGTTGAAGATCTTGTTTCCCTTGGAAAGTACATTTATTATCCTTTTTATTTTGAACTTAAGAAAGAAGATAGAGAGGAAGTTTCGGGTATTATTGAAGAATTAGACTTAGATCAATATAAACATACACTTCTCAAAAATCTGTCAGACGGAAATCTGCAAAAAGCATTTATTGGTCGAGCTTTAACTCAAAATTCCCCTATTATTATTCTTGATGAACCAACAACACATTTAGATGAAAAAAATAAAATTATCATTCTTAAAACCCTTAGAAAATTAGCAAAAGAACAGAATAAGCTTATACTTTTCTCTTCACACGATTGGCGTTTGGCGAAAGAGTTTGCCGACAAAATATGGTATGTGAAAGATAAGCAACTGTTTTCCGGAATTGTCGAAGATGTTTTATTGCAACACTCTGAACTTACTAATGCGTCTTTATTTCAGGTTAACGAAAATTTTGTAGCACCTAAGATTATCGCTCCCAATTTTTATAAGGAAATGTTGTACTCATTACTTCAAAAAAACTTTCAAAAGGATCTTTCTTCTTTCAATTTTGATTTTCATGATAATATTTGGGTTATTTCTAGAGATTCTCAAGAATGGAAATGTGAATCTTTCGAAGAAATTATTAATTTAGTGAAAATCATTTATTAATACTCTTATTTTATTGTTTATTTTATATACTATGCATGCATAGTATTATGCTTGTCATATAATTTAATTGCTTTATTATCAGTTTGTTAACAAATTTTAACGTTGAATAATGCTATGCATGCATAATATTTACTAAATTTGGATAAAACCATTACCCAAAAAATGATGGCTCAAAATAAAGAAAAAATAGAAAATGTAGATTTAATTTTAAAACAGACTTGGTTGGCTGTTTCTAAAATGTACACAGAACTTGCACAAGAACATGATTCTACGGCTGTTCAAGCTCTCACACTTCTTAAAATTGACCCTAAAGAAGGAACACGAAGTACGAATCTGGGGCCTAAAATGGCTATTGAACCTACCTCTCTTACGAGAATTATTAAACTCTTAGAGGATAACGGATACATCTATAAAGAAAAAACGACAACAGATAAACGTGAAGTTATTATAAAACTTACGGACAAAGGATTGAATTCCAGAAATATATCAAAAGAAGTTGTCGTTAACTTCAATAAAAAAGTAATGGAAAAAATTGCTCCTGAAAGACTAGAAATTTTCAAGGAAGTGATGCATGAAATAATGAAAATTGCAACAGATTTAAATAACAGAAAATAAATATTATCAAATGAAAAGAAGAATCAAACATGTTACGGTTCTTGGTTCAGGAATTATGGGTAGCGGTATTGCAGCTCACTTCGCTAATATAGGAGTAGAAGTTTCGCTTTTAGATATCGTTCCTTTTGAATTAACTGAAACTGAGCAGAAAAAAGGTTTGACCAAAGAAGATAAAGCAGTAAGAAACAGAATAGCTGCCGAAAACTTTGAAAAACTAAAGAAAGCTAGTCCGGCATTGCTTTATTCACCAAAGTTTGCTGATAGAATCAAAATAGGAAACTTTGACGATGATTTACAGAAAATAAAAAATACAGACTGGATTATTGAGGTTGTAGTTGAAAGACTTGATATCAAAAAATCTGTATATGAGAAAATTGAACAATTCAGAAAACCTGGAACTTTAATTTCTTCTAATACATCTGGTATTCCTATTCATTTCTTAACAGAAGGAAGAAGCGATGACTTCAAAAAATATTTTGCAGGAACTCACTTCTTTAATCCTGTAAGATATTTGCCTCTTTTAGAAATTATTCCTACTAATGATACAGCTCCGGAAGTTATAGATTTCTACATGAATTATGGAGCAAAATTCTTAGGAAAAACTACGGTTTTGGCAAAAGATACTCCAGCTTTTATTGCCAACAGAATTGGTGTATTTGGAATTATGAATATTTTCAATACTATTCAAAAATTAGGATTGAATATTTCTGATGTTGATAAATTAACAGGTCCGGTTATTGGGCGTCCAAAATCAGCGACTTTCAGAACAGCTGATGTTGTAGGATTAGATACTTTAGTTCATGTAGCAAACGGAGTTCGCGAAAGCGGTGTTGAGCAAGATATGTTCAAAGATCAGTTTGCAATGCCAAGCTATATTGAATTCTTGATGGAGAATAAATTCCTAGGTTCTAAATCAGGACAGGGATTCTTCAAAAAAGTAAAAGGTGAAGGAGGTAAATCTGAAATTTTAAGATTAAACCTTGATACGAATGAATATGAACCTCAAGGTAAAGTTGCCTTCCCTACTTTGGAATTAACAAAATCTATCGATAAACCAATTGACAGATTCAAAGTTCTTATTGGAGGTAAAGATAAAGCCGGAGAATTCTACAGAGCCTCTTTCGGAGCAATGTTCGCTTACGTTTCTCATAAAGTTCCTGAAATTTCTGATGACATCTACAAAATTGATGACGCGATGAAAGCCGGTTTCGGCTGGGAAAATGGGCCATTCGAAATTTGGGATGCTGTAGGAGCTCAAAAAGGTATCGAATTGGCTAAAGAAGCGGGATATGAAGTTTCTGATTGGGTTAAAAATGTTGAATCATTCTATAAAGTTTCTGAAGAAGGTCAAACAACTTATTTCGAGAAAAACTCAGGTAATTATTCTAAAATCCCTGGAAAAGATGCCTTCATCATTCTTGATAACCTTAGAAAGAATAAAACACTTTGGAGTAATTCAGGTGCGTCAATTATCGATTTAGGTGATGGTATCATCAATTTCGAAATTCGTTCAAAAATGAACTCTCTTGGAGGAGAAGTTCTAGACGGATTAAATAGAGCAATAGATTTAGCTGAAAAAGAATATGATGGTTTAGTAATAGCAAATCAAGGAACAAATTTCTCAGTTGGTGCAAATTTAGCGATGATTATGATGATGGCTATTGAGCAAGATTGGGATGATTTGAATATGGCAATCGCTTACTTCCAAAAATCAATGATGAGAGTTCGCTATTCTTCTATTCCAGTTATTGTTGCGCCTCACCAAATGGCTTTAGGAGGTGGTTGCGAAATGACAATGCACGCAGACAGAGTTGTTGCAGCAGCAGAAACCTACATCGGTCTTGTAGAAGTTGGTGTTGGTGTTATTCCTGGAGGTGGTGGTACTAAAGAGTTCACATTAAGAACTTCTAGAGACTTCCACAATGATGATGTTAAAACAAACAGACTTCGTGATGCATTCATGAATATTGCAATGGGTAAAGTTGCTACTTCTGCTTACGAGGCTTTTGATATGGGAATTCTCGAAGAGCATAAAGATATCGTTGCTGTAAATAGAAACACTCAGATTGCTGAAGCAAAACAAGTAGCTAGATTAATGGCTGACCATGGTTATACACAACCAATCGAGCAAAAAGTAAAAGTTTTAGGTAAAGATGCATTAGGAATGTTCTATGTAGGAACAGACCAAATGTTAACAGGAAACTATATTTCTGAGCACGATAAGAAAATTGCAGATAAACTTGCTAATGTAATGGTAGGAGGTAATCTTTCTGAACCAACAGTTGTAACTGAACAATATCTGTTAAATCTTGAAAGAGAAACTTTCCTTCAGCTTTGTGGAGAAAGAAAAACTTTGGAAAGAATTCAGTACATGCTTCAAAATGGGAAACCACTTAGAAACTAATCATTTAATAATTAAGAATTAAAATGTCAAAGACAGCATATATAGTAAAGGGGTTCAGAACTGCCGTTGGTAAAGCACCAAAAGGAAGTTTAAGATTTACAAGACCCGATGTAATGGCGGCTACAGTTATTGAAAAATTAATGGCTGAACTACCACAATTAGACAAAAACAGAATTGACGACCTTATCGTAGGAAACGCAATGCCTGAAGCAGAACAAGGATTGAATGTTGCTCGTTTAATTTCTTTGATGGGGCTAAATACTGACAAAGTTCCAGGAGTTACAGTAAACAGATATTGTGCATCTGGAAGTGAAGCGATTGCAATTGCTTCTGCAAAAATTCAGGCAGGAATGGCTGATTGTATTATTGCGGGAGGTACAGAATCTATGTCTTATATTCCGATGGGAGGTTATAAACCTGTTCCTGAAACAGATATTGCGAAAACAAACCCTGATTATTATTGGGGAATGGGTTATACTGCTGAAGAAGTTGCTAAGCAATATAATATCACGAGAGAAGAGCAAGACCAATTTGCATTTGAATCTCATATGAAAGCTTTAAAAGCAAATCAGGAAGGTAAATTTGCAAACCAAATTGTTCCAATTCCTGTGGAGTATAATTTCTTGGATGAAAACCAGAAAATGCAAACTAAAAAGTTTGATTTCTCAGTAGACGAAGGTCCTAGAGCAGATACATCTTTGGAAGGTTTGGCTAAATTAAGACCTGTTTTTGCCAATGGAGGTAGCGTAACTGCTGGAAATTCATCTCAAATGAGTGATGGCGCAGCTTTCGTCATGGTAATGAGTGAGGAAATGGTAAAAGAGTTAGGATTACAGCCCGAAGCGAGATTAGTAGCTTATGCTGCAGCAGGTCTTGAACCAAGAATTATGGGAATGGGACCAATTTATGCTATTCCAAAAGCTTTAAAACAAGCAGGACTTACACTTAATGATATAGATCTTATTGAATTGAATGAAGCATTTGCTTCTCAATCGGTTGCGATCAAGAAAGAATTAGGTCTAAATCCGGATATTTTGAATGTAAACGGAGGTGCGATTGCATTGGGTCACCCTCTTGGTTGTACAGGAACAAAATTAACCGTTCAGCTTCTTGACGAAATGAGAAAACGCGGAAATAAATATGGTATGGTTTCTATGTGTGTAGGAACAGGGCAAGGTGCTGCATCTATTTTTGAACTTCTTTAGAAGAGAAAAGAACAAAGAATAAAGAGAAAAGACCAAGATGAAGCATAATTTTAAGAATTTGAATATATGGAAGCTATCAATAGAATTAGCTAATGATATTTACATTCTTACTGATGCTTTTCCAAAAAGTGAAGAATTCGGATTAAAGTCTCAAACAAGAAGATGTTCTGTGTCTATTGCTTCCAACATAGCGGAAGGCTCGATCAGAAGCTCAAATAAAGATTTTAATAGATTTTTAGAAATAAGTCTTGGTTCTCTTTATGAATTACAAACTCAGGTTATAATTTCCTCAAACAGAAATTATTTTGAGTTATCAAAACTTGAAACTATAGAAAATAAAATCACAGAATTACAGAGAATGATTTCAGGCTTTCAAAAAAACTTAAAATTATAAGTCTTTATTCTTTTCTCTTTATTCTTAAATCTAAAAAAAACAAAAAAATATATGGCTACATTAAAAGGTGGAGAATTCCTAATTAAAGAAATTCCTGCAAACGAAATTTTCACACTTGAAGAACTTTCAGAAGAGCAAAAGATGCTTCGTGACTCTGCGAAAGAATTTATCGACAGAGAAGTTGTTCCACAAAAAGAACGTTTTGAAAAGAAAGATTATGCATTGACTGAAGAAGTAATGCGTAAACTGGGAGAAATGGGTATGTTGGGTATTACAGTTCCTGAGTCGTACGGAGGTCTAGGAATGGGATTCGTTACAACCATGCTTGCTTGTGATTATCTTTCAGGAGCTACAGGTTCATTAGCTACAGCTTATGGAGCACATACGGGAATTGGTACGCTTCCTATCCTACTTTACGGTACAGAAGAACAAAAGAAAAAATATCTTCCTGATTTAGCTGCAGGAACTAAATTTGGTGCTTATTGTTTAACTGAGCCGGATGCTGGTTCAGATGCAAATTCAGGGAAAACAAAAGCTAAACTTTCTGAAGATGGAAAACATTATATCATCAACGGACAGAAAATGTGGATTTCTAACGCAGGATTTGCGGATACTTTCACATTATTTGCTAAAATTGATGATGATAAAAATATTACAGGTTTCGTTATCAACAGATCTGAGCTTGAGAACCCTGAAAGTTTAACTTTTGGTGAAGAAGAACACAAATTGGGTATTCGTGCATCTTCTACTCGTCAGGTTTTCTTTAATGATATGAAAGTTCCTGTTGAGAATCTTTTAGGAGAAAGAAACAACGGTTTCAAAATCGCTTTAAATGCATTAAATGTTGGTCGTATTAAATTGGCTGCTGCTTGTCTTGATGCACAAAGAAGAATTTTGAATCACTCAATTCAATATTCAAATGAGAGAAAACAGTTTGGCGTTTCTATATCGACTTTTGGAGCTATCAGAAAGAAAATTGCTGAAATGGCAACAGGAACTTTCGTAAGTGAAGCAGGATCTTACAGAGCAGCTAAAGATGTTCAGGATAAAATTGATGAATTAGTAGCTGGAGGAATGGATCATCAGGCTGCTGAATTGAAGGGTGTTGAAGAGTTTGCGGTAGAATGTTCAATTCTTAAAGTTTTTGTTTCTGATTTAGCTCAAACCACTGCTGATGAAGGAATTCAGGTATACGGAGGAATGGGATTCTCTGAAGACACTCCAATGGAATCTGCATGGAGAGACTCTAGAATTTCAAGAATTTATGAAGGAACTAACGAAATCAACAGACTTCTTTCTGTAGGAATGTTGATTAAGAGAGCGATGAAGGGAGAATTAGATTTATTATCTCCGGCAATGGCGATCAGTAAAGAATTAATGGGAATTCCTTCATTTGAAGTTCCGGATTATTCTGCTTTCATGAGCGAAGAAAAAGCAATTATTGCAAATCTTAAGAAAGTATTCTTAATGGTTTCTGGTGCTGCTCTTCAGAAATATATGATGGATATTGAGAAACAACAACATTTATTATTAAATGCTTCTGAGATTCTTAACCAAATCTACATGGCTGAATCTGCAGTTTTAAGAGCTGAAAAACATTTCTCTCCGGACTCTGTAGAAGCTGCAATGGCTCAATTAAATCTTTATAAAGCAGTAGAAAAAATCATTGTAGCTGCAAAAGAAGGAATTGTTTCTTTTGCTGAAGGTGATGAACAAAGAATGATGCTTTCAGGATTAAGGAGATTTACGAAGTATACTAATCATCCTAATGTAGTTGCATTGACTGAAAAAATTGCTGCTCACTATATTGAAAAAGGAAATTATTAGTCTTTATAACATAAATTTGATTTTGAAACGTCTCAGAAATGAGACGTTTTTTTTATCTTTATAAAAAATTAGTGATGAAATGTAAGTTTGGCTCACAGACAAAGTTTCGGAAAATTTAAACTCAACTCAAATATCTATTGGAGAAGAGGGCAAGATATGTACTTATACAATCGTAAAAAGCCCGAAATTTATAGAAATATGCACATTGGAAATAATGTAGGAGGTGAAGTAAATTCTAGTTATAAATGGGGATTAGGAACAACAGGTTTAGGCGTTGAATTGAGGAAAGAATTTTTGGCAAGTAATAATTTAGGAAACAGGAAGCGTTTTGTTTCACAAGTATTTTTGGAACATTATTTCTCCTTTTTCAATAATAAACTAAATATTTCTCCCGGAATTTCGTGGGCAAATTATTCTAATGAAGGAAATTTCTTTTATCCTGGGTTAGATGTTGGATACAATTTCAATGCAAACAATAAAGTCTATGGAAATATTTCTAAAGTACATAGAGTTCCCACATTTACAGACTTATTTTATGTAAGTAAAACAGAACAGGGAAACCCTTTTCTAACGCCTGAAAATGCAGTATATGCAGAAATTGGATATCAGTTTCAGACTAAAAATATTCTAGCAAAAGTAAGCGGATTTTTAAGAAGTTCAAACAACTCAATAGATTGGATAAAAACCTCTGTAAATGATCCCATTTGGTATGCTCAAAACGTTGGTGATACAGAAATAAAAGGTATAGAACTTGAAGTAAATCATCAATTATTAAACTGGTTGAAATATTCCGTAGGATATACCTATCTAGATAATGATTTTAAAGAACCTAAAGACTTTATTTCAAGATATACTTTAGATAATTTAAAACATCAGTTTACAGCAAAATTGGAGACAAAATTCTTGAAGTATTTCACCAATGAGCTTGTTTACAGATATAATGACCGCTTAAATTTGACGAGTTATAATCTTCTGGATGAAAAAATTAGCTATGCAAAAAAAGATTTTTCTGTTTATGTTTTAATTAACAATATTACCAATACGAAATATACGGAAGCTTTTGGTGTTCAAATGCCTAGCAGATGGTTTCATCTTGGTTTTTCTTATAATATTAATATTAAGTAAACTTAATATTATCTAATAGTTAAATAAGGTTATTTTTGCAAAAAATTTTACTAAAAAAATGAAACTTTTTTGGAGTCTTAGCTTACTTTTTCTTGTTACTTTTTCTAAAGCACAGAGTCATATTTCAAGTTTTAATTCACTTACATTAACCTATAAATTTCATCCAAAATTTTTCATCTATGCAGAAGGTCAGTTACGAGGAAATGAAGACTACACCTATCCTGATTATTATGAAATAAAAGGAGGGCTTGGATATAACCTTACCAAAAATCATAAACCTTTTGTAGGACTTGGAAGATATGTTAATTACAAAAAACACGATCTAAATAAAGAAGAATTCAGGGTATGGCTTCAGGACGTGATCGATGTAAAAAAAGGTATTATAAAATTTGAAAATCGTTTTCGGGTTGAAAAAAGCTGGTTTTATGAGCCTAATTTAGATAAAACATCTCAAAGAATGCGTTATCGTTATCGTCTAAACGTAAGTGTCCCTTTAAATTCTAAAGAAGTAAAAAAAGGAACCATCTTTGCCAACGCCTATGATGAAATTTTCTTTGTAACCCCAATGAAACCCACTTTTGCAAGAAACAGGGTTTATGGCGGTCTCGGATACCAAATTGATGACTATTTCGGAATTGCAACTGGCTATCTTTGGCAAAGAGAATTTGAAGCAACAGGAAATAAAAATTTACATTTCGTTTATCTTGCTTTAAACATCAATATTGACGAGACTAATCATCCTGTAAAATCTTATGATTTCCCTGGAGCTGATTAATATTTTTCTATCAAATATCTATATGCTTTCAGGTATTTGTTAAATCTTTTGATATCTTTTGGGGTAAGCTCTCGATTTACCCTACGCAAATCCATATTATCACGCAAATCGTTTAATTTTACAGCTACAGCAAGGGGAGAACGTTCGGTTCTTTTTACAAAATCATCGTAATCTTCTTCAGGATCAAATTTTGTAAGACAACTTATAGCAAAAATAATATATTCGGGAAAGCCTTCACTTCTTAAATAATCAAGACTAAATTCTAGGGGATGATCTTCTACAACATCATGCAAAACCCCGACAATTTTTTCGTCAATCGTTTTCCCGTATTCCATTACACGCATAACATGAGCAATGTATGGTGCGTGATACTTATCTGTTTGTCCCTTGTGGGCTTTATCAGCAATTTTTATTGCTCTGTTGAGTAGTTCTTCTTTTGTCATTCTATTGGAAATAGATTACAAAAATAAAAAATGAATGAAAAATTCTTTAAAATATTACAATAAGATTTTAATTATTTTTTTCATCCTTCTTTGCTATTTTTTTCTTTTCAGGAGGAGTCGCATTTAAAATTTTGTAATCTGTAGTATCTGTTTTAGAATTTTTCAGACCAGAATAAATCGATGAATCTTTTGGTTTAGCCACCGGCATATTATAAAGATTTCGTTTTTTATTTTCTTTAATGTTTATCTTTTTGTAAGCTTTCAAAGTATCAATAAGTTTATTTTGAGACTCTTCTTGCTTTTCCTGAGCGAGAGCAAAACCTGATATTAAAATAAATGGAAGTATACAATAGATGATTGAAGCTCCTCATACTGTTCTGTTGCATTTGAAGACGAATAAAATCCGTTTGCACCAAATTTTTTCTCAGAAAAACCGGCTTGTAGCTTTACATCTCCCTCTTTTATTTTCAATTGACTCTGATAAAAAATATTACGAATTTCATAATCCGTATTATGCATATAACCTTGAGACGAGTTTGAATTAATATTCAAAGAATTTGAAAACTTTTCACCTCCTAAATTGGCATTAAGACCAAAACCAAAGGTTTCATAATCTCCAGCATTAGCACTTATTTTTACATTCTTTCCAAGATTGATTTTAGTGATGATATTAATAGCTCCGGCATAAGCATTTTGACCAAACCTTCTTGCTGCAGGCCCTTTTATTACTTCAATTCTTTCTACATCTTCCAAGTCTACGGGAATGTTTAGAGAATTATGTCCGGTTTGAGAATCGTTCATTCTGATTCCGTTGATGAGAAGAAGAACCTGTTCAAAAGAGCTTCCTCTAAAAGAAACGTCACTTTGTACTCCATTGGCTCCTCTCCTTCTGATGTCCATTCCGGCAACTAGTTGAAGCATTTCATCGATACTTTTTGCAGGTGAATTTATAATTTCCTCTTTTGTAATAACAGTAATATTCTGATTAGCTGTTTTATAAGGTGTGGAAATAAATTTTCCCTGAATTTCTATTGTTTCAATGTCTGTAGATTTTTCCTGAGCATTAATGAAAAAAAATAATCCTAAGAAAAAAATGCTTCCTGTTTTTTTTAGCATGCTAACTAGTTTGTTGGGTGTTAGTTTCTTCTTTTAATAAATTCCAAAAGTAGTGGAGTTATTTAAGACTGGAAAATGATAATTATCATAAAAAAAGATGCAGTTTTTCTGCATCTTATGTGGGAGTAGTTGTAAAATTATCTTTTTCTCATTAAATGTGTAACTAGATCTCTGAATAACTTTCTCATTTCTATATTACATATTTATTAATGCAATTTTAAATAAATTTAAGACACTAAACAAGAGCATGATTAAAAGAACTGAATAAAATCATGAAAATCATCACTGGTTGTGAATGTTGTGTAATAAATTGTTTTTTTTAATTGAAATTATTTATTTTTTTCTCGTGTAAAGTCTTATTTAATATTAACATTTACACTTTTAAAAAATGTTACTTTAGTGTTTTTATGTGTGATTTATTGATTATTAGTTTGTAATAATCAATATAAATTGAAATTTTATTAATGGTCTGGATTTGGAATTTGCTATTTTGGGAGAATAAATAAATCAAAAAGGTAGGCTAAAAATTTGTAATTTTGTGGGTCTTAATTTTACTATGGCTTCAACTACAGAAATAGATATAAAGAAACAGGTTTTTGTTAAAAATGCACATCTTAACAACCTGAAACACATAGATGTACTTATTCCAAAGAATAAACTTATTGTTATCACAGGAGTTTCCGGAAGTGGAAAATCATCTCTTGCTTTTGATACAATTTATGCAGAGGGACAAAGAAGATACGTTGAGAGTTTGAGTTCTTACGCACGTCAGTTTTTGGGTAAATTAGAAAAGCCAAAAGTGGATGATATAAAAGGTTTAGCTCCTTCAATAGCTATTCAACAAAAAGTAATTTCATCGAATCCACGTTCCACAGTAGGTACGTCTACGGAAATTTATGACTATCTTAAACTTCTTTTTGCCAGAATCGGAAAAACATTTTCTCCTGTTTCAGGGGAAGAAGTGAAAAAAGATTCGGTGTCTGATGTGGTAGATTTTATTAAGGCATCAAAAAAAGATACTTCATTTTTATTGACAGCTCCTTTTGAATATGATATCAATGCTTTTGATGAAAATCTGAAGGTTTTAAAACTGGCAGGTTTCACAAGACTGGAAATCAATGGAAATATTGCTGGGATAGAAGATTTGGAAAGTTTTGGGTTCACTCCGGAAAAAGGAATGATAATCAATCTTGTCATCGATCGTTTTTCTTACGAGGAAGATGAAAGTTTTCTTCAACGTTTGGCAGATTCTATTCAAATGGCATTTTATGAAGGTCGAGGATATTGTTATTTAAAAAATATTGATACTGGAAAAGTAAAAGAATTTTCGAATAAATTCGAGCTTGACGGGATAGAGTTTCTTGAGCCGAATGTACATTTCTTTAGTTTTAATAATCCTTACGGAGCTTGTCCTACTTGTGAAGGTTACGGAAAAGTAATTGGAATAGATGAAGATTTGGTGATTCCGAATAAGACTTTATCTGTTTTCGAAGATGCTGTTGCGGCGTGGAAAGGCGAAAGTATGAGCGAATGGAAAAAAGACTTCATTAAAAAAGCAAAAGATTTCCCTATTCATAAGCCTTATCATCAATTATCAAAAGAGCAGAAAAGTTATCTTTGGAAAGGTGACGGAAAAAGTACTTTCCCTTCCATCAATAATTTCTTCAGCATGGTTGAAGAAAATTTATACAAAATTCAGTATCGAGTGATGCTTTCGAGATATCGCGGAAAAACGCTTTGTCCTACCTGTGAAGGATTGAGATTGCGTGAAGAAACGAGTTGGGTGAAAGTTGATGGTCACAATATACAGTCATTGATTGAACTTCCTTTAGATGAACTTTTTCCATTAATAAAGGGATTGAAGTTATCCGATCACGATAAAGAAGTCGCAAAAAGATTATTATACGAAATTACAACCCGCCTTGAGTTTTTATTAAAGGTTGGTTTAGGGTATTTAACTTTAAACAGGACTTCAAATACCCTTTCAGGAGGTGAAAGCCAAAGAATTAATCTTGCTACAAGTTTAGGAAGTTCTTTGGTGGGTTCTATTTATATTTTGGATGAGCCTTCAATCGGGCTTCATTCAAGAGATACTGAAAATTTAATTGAGGTTTTGAAAAATCTTCGTGATTTGGGTAATACCGTGATTGTTGTAGAGCACGATGAAGATGTAATGAAAGCCGCGGATTATATCATTGATATTGGTCCGGAGGCAGGATATCTTGGAGGTGAATTGGTTTTCGCAGGAGATTATAAAGAGCTGAAAAATGCAGATACTTTAACATCAAAATATCTTACAGGCAGATTAGAAATTGAAGTACCTGAAAAGAGAAGAAAAGCTAAAGAGTGGATTCATATAAAAGGAGCACGACAGAATAATCTTAAAAACATCGATGTTGATATTCCTCTAGAAAGTCTTGTGGTGATTTCCGGAGTTTCAGGAAGCGGAAAATCTACATTGATGAAAGAAATTCTTACGAATGATATCCAGATTCAGCTTGGAATGGGTGGTAAAAAAGGCGATTATGATTCGGTGGAATTTCCTCTTAGATTAATCAAGCATATAGAATTGATTGACCAAAATCCTATCGGGAAATCTTCACGTTCCAATCCTGTAACCTATCTTAAAGCCTATGATGATATCAGAGATTTGTTTTCTAAGCAGAAAATGGCAAAAATGATGGGTTATAAGCCTAAACATTTTTCCTTTAATGTAGATGGTGGAAGATGTGATGAATGTAAAGGTGAAGGGGTAATCAATGTATCTATGCAGTTCATGGCAGATATTGAGCTGGAATGTGAAGCATGTAAAGGAACACGTTTCAAAAGTGAAATTTTGGAAGTGAAATATGACGAGAAAAATATTTCGGATATTCTTCATATGACTGTTGATGAGGCTTTAGTTTTCTTTAAAGATAATAAAGAAGAGAAAATTTTTACTAAGTTAAAACCTTTACAAGATGTTGGTTTAGGATATCTGCAACTTGGGCAAAGTTCTTCTACCCTTTCAGGTGGTGAAGCGCAGCGTGTGAAGTTGGCTTCGTTCCTTGTGAAAGGTGTTACAACAGATAAAACATTGTTTATTTTTGATGAGCCTTCTACAGGTTTGCACTTCCACGATATTCAAAAATTGTTGAAGTCTTTACAAGCTTTAATTGATTTGGGACATTCCGTAATTGTAATTGAACATCAGCCGGATATTATTAAATGTGCAGATTATATCATAGATATTGGTCCTGAAGCAGGAAAATATGGTGGAGAAGTTGTTTTTATGGGAACACCAGAAGATTTAATTAAAAATAAAAAATCCCATACTGCGAAATATATTAAGGAAAAGCTGGAAAATTAGTAAGTCACTACTTTTCATTTAATGAGTTTAGCAGATGATATTTTTCCACAAAAAAATGTGGATAACTTGTTAGTTTTAACATTTAATTAATTGTTTGTAAGGAATTTATTACTACATTTACTATGTAATAAAACTGAGGTGAAAACATATTTTGCTTTTTTCAACTTTGAAATTGCAATTAAATTTATAAAAATTTAAGCACAGCATTGTCGGCTGTGCTTTTTTATTGTTGTCTAATTAAAAAAATGAGATGTATTATCTACTGAATCCGCTTCTAAAGAGCGGATTCTTTTATATTATATTTGAGAATTTAGAGTAAATTAATAACTTTATCTTTTTTATGGCTCTATAGTTCAACGGATAGAACAAAAGTTTCCTAAACTTTAGATCCAAGTTCGATTCTTGGTGGAGCTACAATTTATTATTAACCGATTTGCACAAAGTGAAAAAATATTTTTTTGTTTTATTATCTTTTCTTCTGCTGTTTTCATGTGAGAAAAAAGAAAAAGTTTCAGCCAAAGAGAATACTCATGATTCTGTTGTAAGTTTTAAAATTCCTGATAGTCTTTCTAAGAATAATTTATTTACAAGTAAAAATGAAAAAGGGGTTCTCAGAATTTGGGTTCAAAGTAAAGAGCCGAGAGGAAAATATTTCTATTCAGATACACTAAATATTTTAAAAGCCGAACAATACGCATTTGAGAATAATAAGTTTTCGAAACTAAAAACTGTAAATCTAGCTCAAACCGAATGGTCGTATTTTGAAATTGATAGTAGCAATATTAAAACCGAAAAACTTAATGGAAAAGAATACTTTCTTATTTCAGCCAATACGACGAATATGGGAAAAGCTGTACCGGATCAGATAGTGCAATTTTGGGCAATTAATACAGCTAATGTTGATGATAATTATGAATTATTATACTCAGGTTATCCTTCAAATCTTTGTACAGAATGTATAAAGGGAGATTTTGTTGAAAATAAAAAATTGAACAGCAATCAATCAGTTAAAAAAATACTTTACGATTTTGCAAAAAAATCTAAAATGATTTATCAACCGAATGTTGCCGAGAAAAATATTAGTCATTACAAAAATTATGATGAAAAATGGCAGATTGATAATAAAACGGATAGTCATTTTGGGGCAGGAAATATTGGTGAAATGTCTGTAATCTACTCCACTTATTACAAAGAAAATTTGTTTGAGCTTTCTGGTGGAGTTCCTGATGAAATTGAAAATGAAAATTATCTGGTAGTTTCCTATTTTCGTGGGGATATAATTGCTTATGATAAAATTAAAAAATTATATTTTCCTGTCATTGTTGAGAGTTGTGCTCATTTTTGTAATAAAAGCATTGAATTCATCAATGAGCATACCTTAAAAATAACCTACGAAGATGAATCTTCTTATGAACTCGATTTACATAAAATACTATTCAAAAAATAAAAACAATTTTTAATATGAAATACAAATTTTTCTTAATTACTCTATTTTTGATGTGCTTTAGCAATTTCTCAGCACAAGAAATTCATAAATATTTGTATAAAGGAACTATAGATAAGCTACCTGTAACATTATTTCTTATTGAGGAAATTTCCGGTTGTCCTACTACACATTATTCGGGTATGTATAAATATGATAAGGTTAGTAATTGGCTTTATCTGGAAATTTCAGACAATGAAGATGATAAGTTGGTAATGGTTGAAGGTGGTATTACAGGAATTATCAGCGTGAAGAAAACAGGTGATAATCTGAAAGGATTTTGGATTTCACCAGACGGAAACAAAAAGCTGAATGTAAACCTTCAAAAAGTTAAAACAAATGCTAAAACCATTCAGCCTTATGATGAAAAATATGAGCAGGTAAACTATGAAATGAACGATTGCTAATAACATGGCGTAATATTTAATAAAATAAAACCGACGGAATATGGCTCTCCGTCGGTTTAAAAAAAACAAAAATTGATATGGATATGATATGATTTGTGTCTTTATCTTCTGATAATTTTTTGCGTAACTATTTTTTGATTATTAAATTGAATTTTCACTAAATAAGTTCCTGCCGGAAAATCAGAGAGGTTAATTGTATTATTATTTCCTTCCGCTACTTTCTGACCAGTTAAACTATAAATCTCATATTTCTCTATTTTATCAGAAGTTTGAATATTTACCAATCCGTTTGTAGGATTTGGATATATTTTAAGATTATTTTTCTCTGTTTCTACTGTTGACAATGCAGAAGGTGAAATATTGATAGTGTAATCTTCTACCTGACCAATAAACCAATCTCTTGGACAAGGAAGATTCTGTAATACTCCCATCCATGAATTAGATTCATATGCCTTTACAATTCTGAAGCGTGTTTCACCAAGCATTGCAGTATCAGGAATTGTGATTTGGGATGAAAGCTTTCCAGATGCTGTACCTGAAATAGGATTTGAGTTATCTAAATATCCTAAATTGAAAGTTTCGTTTGGCTCAAAAGTATTGTTGTGATCAAAATCTATATAAGCATAAACTGAAACAGTTGATTGTTCATCGGTTCCTCCTGTAATAGAAATAGGATAAGTATTTTCTTTATTTACATTAAAAACAGTTCCGGTAAAGTTTTCTATTACTGGAGAATTTCCATCAATTGTACTATTTTGTGTAATTCCTGCAAATTCTACTTGACTGATTTCGTTTACAGAAAGTGTGGTAATACCTTCGTCTCCACAATAAGGTGCTGGAAAAGTTGCATTACTTCCTACAATATTTATTGTATAATCTTCTGCCTGACCTGATCTGAGGTTTTGGCATGAGCTTAAGATAGAATTCGGAGCGTTTGGGTCAGAATATGCTGCTGTATTGGTATTTTTAAGAATCCTCATTCTTGTTGGTCCTGTTGTAATATTAGATGGAATTATAATATTGCCATTTATGGTATGAGCATTTGCTGGATTTGCTGCAGCCAAACGACCGATGTGAAAACTTTCACCTAAGTCGTCAAAAGAGCCATTTCTATTAAAATCAATAAATACTACAACATCACTTGGAAAAGTGCTTGACGGTCCTTTTATAGAAATTGAATTAACACTTCCAGCTTGTACATCTGTTGATAAACCAGTAAAATCTTCGTATATTGGAGTTGTTCCTGATTGAGCAGGTGAAGTATTATTAATGTTTCCAAAAATAATCTGTGTTATCATATTACCGTCTGAACCGTATTGAAACGTAGGTTTGCAATATTGTGACTGAGTAAAAGCTGTGATAGAAATACTAAGTGTTAAAATCAAATAGAGTTTTTTCATTTTTTTTATTTTTATTGATTACAAATTTATATTTATTTAGAATTAATAAAAATAATATTTCTAATGATATTTATCAGCCACTTATATATTGAGATAATATGTATTTTATAAAAGATATTATATAGCAAAAAAGACTACTATTAAAGGTAATCTTTTATATTTTTTAAAGAAAAAAATCGGAATTAATAAATTAAGCCAAAAT
The DNA here is from genome assembly GCF_025971925.1 of Chryseobacterium oryctis. Lineage (GTDB taxonomy): Bacteria > Bacteroidota > Bacteroidia > Flavobacteriales > Weeksellaceae > Chryseobacterium > Chryseobacterium oryctis. Next base: position 97,358 of record NZ_JAPDHV010000006.1, on the reverse strand, counting down.
CATAATAAAGTTCTAGTCAACCGATCTAGCTTTTTTCAACAATGTAGGAATTCTAAAACTTCCATGCATCTGCTCTACTCTTGTCTTAATCTCATCAACATTAATTCCTCTTGCTGTAAGAAATAAAGGTGATTTACTTTTTCCTCTGTAAATATTTCTTCTTTGAGAATCCTTACTTTTAAATTCATTTTTGGCAATGCCTATGATTGGGTATTGTTTATTCAGAGCTTCAAAAAGATACCCACCTAAACCCTTTTTTCCAGTATCATCCAGAGTTACATATCCGTCAACAATAATGATGTCTCCTTCTTTTAAATCAATCTTTTTCAATAAACTCAAGATACAAGGTAGCTCTCTTTTATAAAAAGATCCACTTTCATAATCAGAAAGAACAGGTGTTTTTTCACTGAATATTTTAATTTCTTTTTCTGAGCTCCAATCCTCAAAAGCTATGCAGATTGTTTGAGCGTAATTATCGTAATAATAGGTATCGAAAGCGTAAATCATTTCTCATGGTTAGTGAAAAAACTGTCCAAAATGCCACAAAACTCCTGAAGGATCATGTACGAAACATTCTTTTCCCCAAGGCATGGTTCTTATTGGCGTCAGTTTTATATTTTCATATTTTTCCGTAAGATTTAATGATAAAAGATTGATCCAGAATTCTTCAACATTTTCTACTTCAATAAAAAGCATTGTATTGTCAAGCCAATCTTTTACGTAAGCATCTTGAAGATAAAACCCAATATTTTGCCATTTGAATAAGGATAATTTTGGTTCCAAAACAACTTCTTCAAAACCCAAATCTTTATAAAAGTTACGGCTAAGAGCAAAGTTTTGAGAACCAATAAATGGACGTATTGATCTTACATTTTGTACCATAATTTGTATGGAGTATTTGTTTAATAAAAACCTATAAGAAACTGTATCTTATAGGTTTAAATATTTTTATTGAACTATTTTTTATCCACTACAATTCTTTCTGCTCTGTTTGCAATTTCCCAAGCTGTTGCAAAAACAAGCTGCGTTCTTTTTTCCAATAAAGGATAATCAATTTTTTCAGGATCATCAGTTGGTTTGTGATAGTCTTCATGAATACCGTCAAAGAAAAACGCGACCGGAACATTATTTTTTGCAAAATTATAATGATCTGATCTGTAGTATAATCTTTGTGGATCATTGGGATCATCATATTTATAATTTAATTCAAGATTATTTGTTTTATTGTTTGCAGCTTCATTAATGACTTTCAATTGGGAGCTCAACATATCAGAACCAATTACATACACATATTGTTTTCCTCTGTTTTCAGGATCATCGCGACCAATCATATCAATATTCAGGTTAGCAACAGTATTTTTTAGAGGAAAAACAGGGTTGTCTGTATAATATTCAGAGCCAAACAAGCCATGCTCCTCTCCTGTTACATGAAGAAAAAGAATTGATCTTTTAGGTCCTTTTCCAGCTTTCTTTGCACTTTGAAAAGCTTTTGCAATTTCCATTACAGCAACTGTTCCACTTCCATCATCATCAGCTCCATTATATACTACTCCATTTTTGGTTCCCACATGGTCGTAATGAGCAGAAACAACTACAATTTCTTCAGGTTTTTCACTTCCTTCAATAAAAGCTAAAATATTTTCGGAATCAGGAAGGTTTCCTCCTCCTCTTTTTTTCATGAAATCTGACGGAACCTTTTGATAGTAAGAACCCAAAACTTTTGGAAAAGCTATTCCCAGATTTTTATAGTAATTTACAATATACTCACCGGCTTTCTTCTGTCCGGGGCTTCCAGTATCTCTACCTTCCATTTCATCTGATGCAATTACATATAAGTTTTTCTTTAAGTCATCAGCCTTAATTGTTTTATATGCAGAAAGAAAGTCTTTATCTCCTTTTACAGTTTGAGAAGATGAATTTTCTGTTTTATTATTGTTATTAGAGACATTTGCTGTATTGCAGCTCACCATTAAAGTAACAGCAAATAGCGGAATGAGTATTTTTTTCATTTCAAAAATAATTTTATTTAAAAATAACAAATTTTATTTAATCTATTATGGATTGTAAATTTTATTATATTTGATATAATTACAAAAGATATGAGGAAAATTTATGAATTTGATCATTATAATTTTTTTTCGGAAATGTCGGAACTTGCTCTGAAGCATAATAGTTTTGATTTATCTCTAGGAGTACCTGATTATGAAATTGATCCACAATTAAGATATTATTTAAAAGAATCTGCGGATGTTTTAACACATAGTTATGAGCCACTTGCAGGAAATCCTTTACTTATTGAAAGTATTGTGAAATTTAATTTTAAAAGAAAAAACAGTCTGCCTGTTAAGAATGAAGAGGTAAATGTTGTTCCCTGTTCTACTTTTGCTTTATATACTTCCCTTAAATCTGTTTTGAATCAGGGAGATGAAGTAATTGTAATTGAACCTTCTTATTATACATACGTACCTTCAATTATCCTTAATGGAGGTATTCCTGTTTATTGTGATGTTGATAATGATTTTAAAATAAATTGGGAAAAACTTCAAAATTGTATCTCTGAAAAAACTAGAGCAATTATTGTAAATTCTCCACAAAATCCTACAGGCAAAATTTGGACTGAATCTGATTGGAATCAACTGTATGATTTAATTAAAGACCAGGAAATCTATCTCATTTCAGAAGAAATCTATGATGTATATTGCTATGACGGTGTGGAGCATTACAGTTCATTTCATCATCCTGAACTTAGAAAAAGAACTTTTTGTATTTTTTCTTTTGGAAAAATGTTTCATGCAACAGGCTGGAAAGTAAGTTATTTGCTTGCTTCTAAAGAGCTTTTGGAAAATTTCAGAGCACATCAGCAATATATTTCTTTTAGTACGAATTCACCGGCTCAGTATGCTATTGCTCAATATCTTACTATTTTTGATACAGTAGAAAGCAAAAAAATTATGGAAAATAAGAGAAATCTTTTCTGTGAATTGGTCAAAAATACCCCTTTAATAATTGAAAATTGTTCTGAAGGTGCTTTTTATCAGGTTGTTAATTTTCGGAATATTTCTAAAAAAATGTCAGATGTTGAGTTTTCAAAATGGCTTACTATAGATAAAAAAGTATCTTGCCTTCCGCTTTCTGCTTTTTATAATTCTAAAAAAAATTCAGATTATATAAGATTTAGTTTTGCCAAAAAAGATGAAGTAATTATTCAGGCTTTGGAGCATTTGAGAAAGGTGTTATAAATTGATACAATAAAAAAGCACTACAAATTGTAGTGCTGTATTTTAATTAATTGGATTGTTTAAAGAGCTAAAACTCTTACATCAATCCTTCTGTTTCTTGCTTTGCATTCTTCGGTATCATTTGCTTCACACACAGGATATTGCGATCCATAACCTTCTGCTTCTATCCTATCACCTGCAATCCCCATTTCCAAAAGTTTAAGTTTGGCTGTCTGAGCTCTTAAATTTGAAAGTTTTTGATTGCTTTCTTCATTTCCTGTATTATCTGTATATCCTCCTAATTTTACTTTCAAATCAGGATAAGCATTCATAATTTCAGCTAAATTCATCAGTTGAACTTCTGAGCCTGTTTTTAAATCACTTGAACCTGTCTGAAAATAAAGATTTTCAATGGTATACCAATTATTAGGATCGAGAATAGATTGATCTTTTTGCTTGATAGCATTGTACATTCCAAATAATTGACTTCCTTGTCCTATGGAAATCTTCTTTCCTCCTTTTAATTGGATTTCTTCAATATTTCCGGTCTCATACACAAAGTCACCGTCTTCATTGAGATGGCCAGTTGCATTTTCTCTAGACAAGACTGTTTGCTGGATACTTCCATTTCCTCCGTTGTGATCTATTACGGCTTTTATTCCTGTTAAATTTTCAATTTTAGTTTGTCTGTTAGCCTCTATTTTATCTTTATGTAAAACGGCTAAAGTAGGCGCAATTACTAATGATACAATTGACATTAATTTAATCAAAATATTCATTGATGGACCAGATGTATCTTTAAAAGGATCTCCAACAGTATCTCCCGTAACAGAAGCTTTGTGCGGTTCTGAACCTTTATAATAGGTTTGCCCGTTAATATCAACTCCTTTTTCGAAAGATTTTTTAGCATTATCCCAAGCTCCTCCTGCATTGTTCTGGAACATTCCCATTAAAACTCCGCAAACGGTAGCTCCTGCCAAAAATCCACCTAAAACTTCAGGACCAAAAATAAACCCAATTAAAAGTGGAGAAATAATAGCAATAGCACCAGGAAGCATCATTTTTCTGATAGATGCATCGGTAGAAATAGCTACACATTTTTCATATTCAGGCTGTGCTTTTCCTTCTAAAATCCCCGGAATTTCACGGAATTGCCTTCTCACCTCTTCTACCATTGCCATTGCAGCTTGTCCAACTGCAGTAATGGCCAAAGAAGAAAATATAAACGGAATCATTCCACCAACAAACAATCCGGCTAAAACATCTGCTCTGTAAATATCAATTCCGTCAATTCCCGCAATACCAACGAAAGCTGCAAATAACGCTAAAGCGGTTAAAGCTGCAGAAGCAATCGCGAAACCTTTTCCGGTTGCAGCCGTTGTATTTCCAACAGCATCTAAAATGTCTGTTTTTTCACGAACTTCTTTAGGTAACTCGCTCATTTCAGCAATTCCTCCCGCATTGTCTGCAATAGGTCCGAAAGCATCAATAGCCAATTGCATTGCTGTTGTAGCCATCATTCCTGCTGCAGCAATTGCAACTCCATAAAGTCCGGCACATAAATAAGAACCATAAATTCCACCAGCCAAAACTATGATTGGAAGTAAAGTTGACTCCATACCAACAGAAAGTCCGCCAATAATATTGGTAGCATGACCTGTCGAAGATTGTCTTACAATACTAGAAACGGGTCTTTTACCCATTGCCGTATAATACTCAGTGATGATACTCATTAGAGTCCCCACAACTAATCCTACCATGATTGCTCCAAATACTCCCATTTGGGTAAATTCATGACCTCTCAAAATCATTTTTTCCGGTAAGATATAAGTAACTAAAAAATAAGATGCAATTGCTGTAATAACAATACTTCCCCAGTTTCCTAGATTTAAAGCATTTTGAACACTTGAAGTGGATGAACCTTCATTATCATTAATTCTGACAAATAAAGTACCTATGATTGAAAATATAATTCCGGTTCCTGCAATTAGCATAGGCAAAAGAATCGGAGCAAAACCCCCGAATGAATCTTCAGAAATAGTTTCTCTTCCTAAAACCATTGTTGCTAATACTGTTGCTACATAAGAACCAAATAAATCAGCTCCCATTCCTGCAACGTCACCTACGTTATCCCCTACGTTATCTGCAATAGTTGCAGGATTTCTAGGGTCATCCTCCGGAATACCTGCCTCAACTTTTCCTACCAAATCTGCTCCTACATCAGCGGCTTTTGTGTAAATACCGCCACCAACTCTTGCAAAAAGGGCAATTGATTCTGCACCTAATGAGAATCCTGTAAGAATTTCTATGGTTCTTTCCATTTCGTGAGAATCTACAGTAGCATCAGGGGCGAAAATCTGTTTTATAATTAAATATAAAGCACCTAATCCTAAAACTGCCAATCCTGCAACTCCCATTCCCATTACAGAACCTCCTGTAAAAGAAACTTTGAGAGCTTTTGAAAGAGAAGTTTTTGCCGCTTCTGCCGTCCTGACATTAGCCTTGGTTGCAATTTTCATCCCGATGAAACCTGCTAAAGCTGAAAATATTGCTCCAACTACAAATGCAATCCCTATACTCCAGTGAGAGTTAGAATTGCTCATTCCCATTACTGCTAATAAAATAGCTACAACAACTACGAAATAGGTTAAAATCTTGTACTCGGCTTTTAGAAAAGCCATTGCACCGTCAGCGATGTGTCCGCTGATAATTTTCATTTTCTCATTTCCGGCATTTTGCTTATTTACCCAATTACTTTGAAGAAATGTGTAAAGCAAAGCAATCACACCAAAAATTGGTACTAATACGAATAGATCCATAGTTTAATATTTTTTGGTAATAGAAAAATTAAATAAAAATAATTATTTGAAGTTAGTGAAAATATTCATAACTCTTTAAAAATTAATATTTAAAAGTATAAAAGGCTTAATTGAGATTTATCACATTTCTTCAATAAAAAAGGATAAATGAAAAACTCATTTATCCTTTAATATCTTTAATTAAGAAGATTTTATCCTCCGAATTTATTTGCATAATCTTCCTGAGAAGCTATAATTACTTTTTTAGCGTGTTCTGCTCCATAAACTTCCTGAATTCTACATTTTGCAGGTTCATCCGGTAAGTTTTTGTATGTTAAGAAATAATGCATTAATCTTTTAACTTCAGCTTCAGGTAATTCTGAAATATCTCTGAAATGCCCGAAAGCGTGGTCTCCAATCATTACAGCAACAATTTTATCATCAGCCTCACCTCCGTCAATCATTTTGAATCCTCCGATTGGAATAGCTTCCATTAATAAACCTCCTGCGTGAATATTATGTGAACTTAAAACACAAATATCAAGTGGATCATGATCTCCCATTGTAACATCATCTGCTCCTCTTTCTATTGCTAAATTCATTACAGCATTATCACAGTATGTTCTAGGTACAAAACCATATAATGCAGGGATAATATTCGAAAATTTTTGTGGTCTGTCAACCTTTAAAAAACCAGTTTCTTTATCAACTTCGTATTTGATGGTATCTGAAGGAACAATTTCCACAAATACATTAACAACATTTGGCGCATCTTCTCCCGCAGAAATTCCATGCCATGGATGTGCTTTAAAATTTGGAATCATTATTTATATTTATTTTTTAAATTTTATGCTACTATTAAAATCTCTCTTCTCAGGTCTTCAATTGTTGCTGAAATATAGTCGTTACCATTCATATAGTTTACTAATAAAATGGTTTTGAATTCTTCCAGATTAACTTCGTTGCTAAGACCTTCGTAAGTTTTGTGAAGTAAATCTATTATGGCTAATTTTGAATCAACTATATTTTGCCAAGAATTTTTGCCTAAATATAGCTGTTGAGAAGAATTGTATTCAAATTCTTCATTGATTGTTTTTTCTGTCAGAAAAATAAATTCGTGAATGGCTAAACCTTTATCAAACTTCTGAATAAGATTTGACGGTTTTATTCTCTCAAGAAAAAGAGTCATTCTTTCATATGCCTGAGCTTTATTCTCGGAATTGGACTTTACGGAAAGAAGCTTAAGTTCTTGATTTTTAAGATTTATATATGAATGTACAAACTGTCTCAGCAAAACCAAAAAAGGTATTGCAATGATTAATGCAAATGCGTACGGTAGGTATTCTGAAAGACTCGCCATAATTTGATGTGCAAAATTACTAATAATTTGGTAGTTTTTAAATAAGTTTTTACCAATTCTTCTTTTTATGGCTATAAATTAAATTTTTTAATCTTAATATGCTACTTGATACATGTAAATACCATTAATTTGCAGTTTAATTAAATAAAAAGAGAGTGTCTTTAAAAAACTATATATCAAAATTATCTTTCAGCAGAGAAATGAGCTGCAACTTGAAAACGCTTGTCGCTTTTATTGTAAATTCAAAAAGATACAGTTCTAAATTTAAAGAAAATAAGCTTGATTTAAATAATAACGAAACTTTTATTTATAATTTCAAACAAAACAAAAGCAAATTTGACCTTTATTTGAGGACATTTAAAGGTGATATTGATATTTTTTATGAAATATTTTGGAAGAAAACCTATGATAAACATTTAAGTTTATTGGGTCAAGAACCTAAGGTTATTATAGATTTAGGGGCACATATTGGGATGACTTCAATCTATTTTGCATTGAAATATCCTAATGCTAAAATTATTTCAGTTGAAGCCTCTTTAGAAAATTTTTTAATGCTCAAGCAAAACACATCCTCTTTTAAAAACATTGAATGTATTAATGCGGCAGCTTATTTTGAAGATGGAACTGTTTATTTCGGTAACGATAAACTTTCTTATAATCAAAGTATTTCTGAAAAAGGAAGGGAGACTAAGGCTGTTTCTGTTGAAACTTTAATGAAAAATTATAATTTTGCCAAAATAGATTTACTTAAAATTGATATTGAGGGCGGAGAAATTGAGTTGTTGAGTAAAAATAATTCATGGTTAACGAATGTTGACAATATTATTATTGAAATTCATAGACCTTATACTAGAGAAAATCTTCATAATGATTTGAAACCGTTTGATTTTAAGGTAAAGTTTGAAGAAAATTTTGTTTTGTTTGCCAATAAGCTAGAATAGCTATGAAAGTTTCAGAATTCTTTTTAAAATATCCTTTTTGGAATTTAAAATCATCGAATATTTCTGTAACTCTGGTCTGAAACCTCTAAAGAATTCTTCGATCGCAGGTACATCACTTCCTTCAAAATCAAAAATTTTGTTTTCAATGTTTTTGGAAATAATATGATCAATAATAACCGATGAACCCGACAGTTTTATATATTCTTTGGCATTAAATGTGCCTAATAAAGCTAAAGTTTTATCATCTGAATAAACAGCTATTGCGTTAATGATATTTTGATGATAGAAAAATGCAGTCAGTTTTAAATGTTTTGTTTTTTCAAAATCTGAAAATGTCTGCAAAAACTCATGCTTATCTTTTTCATCTTTAGCACCAATCGTATTTTCAGAAATAAATCCTATTGCCTCATTCATCGTAACTTCTCTTACTTCAGAATTTTGCAGAACTTCTTCATCAAGTCTTAGTTTTCTTTTTCTTTTCGGGGAATATTTTTGTTTTACATTTTCATAATTATCAGGATAAATCAGAAAATTCTGTCTTTGATTTAATTTCGTAGAGAATTTGTTTTCAGCATTAAAAGCGTAATACCAAATGTTATATTTTTTCTTAAAATAATTTAAAAACTTATCATTAAGTTCAATGTTATCATATTTAGAAAATATACCTAATTGTTGGCAAAGTTTAGGGTTAATAACAAGTTTTATAAAACCCAACTTTTTGACATACGGAATAGGCATCACAGCTTCATAATCCTTATATACCAAAACTTCCCAATTCTTTTTTGAAGTGATATCTAAAAAATCTTTGGTTGCAGAGTATTTTCTTTGTTCAGAATTTTCCAAACAATCAGTATATTTTTTGAAATCAATTTCGTGATATTTCAATCTTCTAATCATAATAATCCTTCGTCTGAGAAACTAAAATATGAATTCTGTATAATTATTAAATGGTCTAAAAGCTGAATGTTTAAAAGTTCTCCGGCTTCTTTTATTTTTTGAGTAATAGTAAGGTCTTCTGTACTTGGTTTTAAATTTCCTGAGGGATGATTATGTGCTACAATAATGCCTGTTGAAAAATGTTCTAAAGCAGTTTTGAATAAAATTCTGATGTCTACAATAGATTGATTGATTCCTCCTTGTGTAAGTTGAGTTATATGAATGATTTTATTGCTTTGATTCAGGAAAATTGCCCAAAATTCTTCTGTTCTAAGGTCTGATAAGTGGTTTTTAAGAATTGAATAAGCACTTCTACTACTAGAAATTATTGGTTTTTCCAAAACTTCCTGACTGGCTCTTCTTCTTCCAATTTCAAGGGCTGTTGCGATGGAAATGGCTTTTGCTTCTCCTACTCCTTTGAATTTCATCAAATCTTTTACAGAAAGAAGACTCAACTGATGCCAGTTATTGTCCACGGAAGACAAAATTCTTCTTGCCAATTCTACTGCAGTTTCATCTCTGTTTCCGCTTCCCATGATAATTGCCAATAATTCTGAATCAGAAAGTGAGTTTTTACCTTTTAATAAAAACTTTTCACGAGGTCTGTCATCTTCAGCAAGGAATTTTATGGACATTTTGAGATTATTAGTTATGAATGATTGGCTTATACCTTAATAAAAAGCATACAAAATTATGGGTTGTTTGGATTTATCAATAAACTTAGCTGTTTCATTAAATGCGTTTGCAGAAAGCATAGGACAACCAAAACTTAAACAAGTTAAATCTGTAGATTCTTTATCCGGAACGCAATAGTATGAATGCAAAACAATCGCTCTGGACATTGCATTACTATTTGTAGAATCCAACCCCTTCAAACGATAGGCTTTACCAAATTTTCCGATGTAACTTTCTCTAATTTCATATTTCCCTAATGAAGATTGATGAGAACCATCCACATTGCTGAATTGTAAACTGTTTGAGTTTCTAACGACAGAACCTTCACCATGTGCAACAATGGCTTTTTGCAAAATTTTATTATTCTTTAAATCATAAACAAAATAGCGATATTTTCCTGAAGGTATCTTAAAATTGATAAATACAGCTAAATCCTGATTGTAATTTTTTCCTTTTATATAATCTTTAACCTCTGTAACCCTTGATTGGGGTAAGAAATCTGCATTTATCTTCTGTGCCTCAGATTTTGAGCAGGAAATTATAAAAAAGAATAATAAAATAAAGTTTTTCATCATGTACAGAAGTCTATTCTATTATCATTCCGTCTTTCATTACAAGTTTTCTGTCCGTAATTTCAGCAAGATTAGGGTTGTGAGTTACAATAACAAATGTCTGATTGTATTTATCTCTTAAATCAAAGAATAATCTGTGAAGATCATCAGCGTTTTTTGAATCTAAATTTCCTGTTGGTTCGTCTGCGAAAATTATTTTAGGTGAATTGATTAAAGCTCGGGCGACAGCTACCCTTTGTGCCTCACCACCAGACAATTGATTTGGTTTGTGATGTATTCTTTGCTCTATTTTTAGATCTTCAAATAATGCATAAGCTTTTTCTATAGCTTCTTTTTCATTAGCTCCTGCAATTTTTGTTGGTAATAAAACATTTTCTATTGCTGTAAATTCAGGAAGTAATTGATGAAACTGAAATACAAAACCAATATTCTGATTTCTAAATTTAGAAAGCTGCTTATCATTCATATTGATAAATGATTCTCCAGCAATTGCCAGTTCTGTACCGTATTTACTGGAATTTGTAGGTTGGTCTAATGTTCCTAAAATTTGTAAAAGTGTAGATTTTCCTGCACCAGATTCTCCAACAATAGATACAACTTCTCCTACTTTAATGTGGATATCAACCCCTTTTAGTACTTCTAAATTACCATAAAATTTATGGACATTTTTTGCTTTAATCATGATTCAAAAATAGTAACATATTGTTGATTTTACAAAAAAATATTAAACTAATATTAAAAGAAAAACCTCTCATATCGAGAGGTTTTATATTTTATAAATTAGAAAATTACAGTAACAAAGTTAATGGGCTTTCTAAATAAGTTTTTAATGTCTGTAAGAACTGTGCACCTGTAGCACCATCTACAACTCTGTGGTCACAAGCTAATGAAAGCTTCATAATGTTACCTACTACAATCTGACCATCTTTTACGATTGGTTTTTCAATAATTGCTCCTACTGAAAGGATTGCAGAGTTGGGTTGGTTGATAATACTTGTAAATGTTTCAATTCCGAACATACCCAAGTTTGAAATCGAGAATGTAGAACCTTCCATTTCGTTTGCTTTCAAGCCTTTGTTTTTAGCTCTTGCAGCCATATCTTTTACAGCAGCCGAAATTTGAGTGTAGTTCATTTGGTCTGTATTTTTAAGTACAGGAACTACCAATCCGTCAGGAATTGCAACAGCCACCCCGATATTGATGTTTCCTCTGTGAATGATTTTATCACCTGCCCAGCTAGAATTTACCTGAGGATGCTTTCTTAAAGCAACAGCTGTTGCCTTAATAATCATGTCATTGAAAGAAATTTTGGTATCTGGTAAAGAATTAATTTCTTTTCTTGCCTCAATAGCCTTATCCATATTGATTTCTACCATCAGATAGTAATGAGGCGCAGAGTATTTACTTTCAGAAAGACGCTTAGCGATTACGTTTCTTACTTGTGAATTTGGAGTCTCCGTATCTTCACCTTGTACAAAGCTTAATGCAACTTGAGCTGCAGGACTTGCTGCCGGAGTTGAAGTTGTTGTCGCAGGTTTAGCAGAAGGCTGATAATTTTCGATATCTTTTTTAACAATTCTTCCGTTTTCTCCAGAACCTTGAACGCTATTAATATCAACACCTTTTTCCTGTGCCATTTTCTTAGCTAAAGGAGAAATTGCAACTCTGTCAGTAGATGAAGAAGTAACAGTTGTAGTGTTTTTCTCATCAGTTTTAGTTTCTGCTTTTTGCTCGGCTGGTTTCTCTGATGATGAAGTAGCTGCCTTTGGAGCTCCAACACCTGAAACGTCAGTTCCTGCAGGACCAATAATTGCCAATATAGAATCTACAGGAGCAGCACCTCCTTCTTCAACGCCTTGTTTTAATAAAACTCCATTGAATTCAGATTCAAAATCCTGAACTGCTTTATCTGTTTCTATTTCAGCAAGAAGATCACCTTCTTTTACTGTATCTCCGATATTTTTGTGCCATTTCGCAACCTTCCCTTCCGTCATTGTATCAGAAAGTCTAGGCATTGTAATAACTTCTACCCCTGCAGGAACTTCTGCAGAAGCTGTACTATTTTCTGTTGCAGGTTCTTCTTTTTTCTCTTCAGAGTTATTACTGGGAGTAGGTGTTACACCTTCTGTTAATCCAGAAATATCTTCTCCTTCATTACCAATAATAGCCAAAACTGAATCTACAGCTGCAGAACCATTTTCTTCTACACCAATATATAAAAGAGTACCTTCTATTTCAGATTCAAAATCCTGAACTGCTTTATCTGTTTCGATTTCAGCTAAAATATCACCTTCTTTTACTTTATCTCCTACTTTTTTATGCCATTTCGCAACCTTTCCTTCCGTCATTGTATCGGAAAGGCGAGGCATTGTAATTACTTCTGCCATAATTTAATTTATTAATTTGTTAATGTGGTGATGTGATGATGTTTATGTAAAAATCAAATGAGCACATCAGCAAATTATTTTTTTAGTTTTCTAATTTGTCTAAGAAAGGATAATCTTCTTGAGCATATACATATTCATAGATTTTTTCTGCATCCGGATATGGAGAGTTTTCCATAAATTCAATACATTCTTCTACGAAATCTCTAGATTTATTATCCATAGCCTCCAATTCTTCTTCTGTAGCCCAGCTATTAGATAAAATTCTTTGTTTAACTAGCTCAATTGGGTCATCATTTTTATGAAGAGCAACTTCTTCTTTAGTTCTATAAGGTTCAGCATCAGACATTGAGTGACCTCTGTAACGGTATGTTCTTGCTTCAATGAAAGTTGGTCCGTCCCCTCTTCTTGCTCTTTCAATTGCTTCATAAGCGGCTTCAGCTACTTTTTCAGGATCCATTGCATCAACTGCAAGACATGGCATTTCGTACCCTAACCCTAGTTTATAAATATCTTCGTGGTTAGCTGTTCTTTTTACAGACGTTCCCATTGCATATTGGTTGTTTTCAACCACAAATACTACAGGAAGTTTCCAGTTCATTGCCATATTGAATGTTTCATGTAATGAACCTTGTCTTGCTGCTCCGTCTCCGAAGAAGCAAATGTTTACAGCTTTTCTGTCAAAATATTTATCTGCAAAAGCGATACCTGCTCCCAAAGGAATTTGTCCTCCTACAATACCATGCCCTCCATAAAAACGGTGTTCTTTGCTGAAGATGTGCATAGAACCACCCATTCCTCCTGATGTACCTGTTGCTTTTCCGCAAAGTTCAGCCATGATTCTTTTAGGGTCTACTCCCATCGCCATTGGATGAATGTGACATCTGTATGCTGTAATCATACTATCTTTGCTTAAATCCATTGCATGAGTGAAACCTGCAGGAATTGCTTCCTGACCATTATATAAATGTAAAAAACCTCTGATTTTTTGTTTTAGGTAAAGAGAACGGCATTTGTCTTCAAACCTTCTCCACATTGTCATATCTTCATACCACTTCAGGTATACCTCTTTAGAAAATTCTTTCATGTGTTAGCCTTTGCTTATTTATTATGAAATAGTTGAGCAAAATTATAAAAAAAACTTTGTTTTTATTGTATACATATTAATTGTTTTTTTGGTTATAGTATTATATTTACATTATCAAACAGAAACATGAACGAAAAACAGTCTCTATTTATCCATAAAATCTCAAAAATTATATCTGATTTTTTTAATCCTTTAGTTTCATTGTTTATATTTTTTATATACATGAGCATAAAGGAATATTCTTTTAAAGATTCAGTTTCATACTTTCTTCCTATATTATTAATGATTATTGTTCCTGTTGTTATCTGGATTACCTGGCATGTGAAAACCGGACGATATACCAATATGGATGTTTCTGACAGAACTCAACGAAAAACCTTATATGTTTTTATTGCAATATGTGTACTGGCGTATTTGGTGTACAATTATGTGAAAAATGATTATGTCGATTTTTTAATGCTTTTTATTTTAATCTTAGTTTTTGTTTTACAGATTAGTAATTTATTCATTAAAAGCTCTATGCACACTGCATTCAATATATTTGTTGCAGCATTATTTTTTGTTCTTGACTGGAAAATGGGAATCATTTGGCTTGGGATAGCATTTTTGGTCGGAATAACAAGAATTATCTTGAAAAGACATACACCAAAAGAGGTATTGATGGGTGCTTTAATAGCTTTTATGATATCTTTTATTTACCTATATTGCAATATACAATTTCAACATTAAGAATTTAATATGAAAATAAACCATCTTACATCTGCTGAGGAAAACTTAATGAAATTATTTTGGAAGCTGGAATCCTTTTATTTAAAAGATATTATGGAGCATCATCCTGAACCAAAACCACATCAAAATACAGTTTCTACTTACTTAAAGATATTAGTTGAAAAAGGATATTTATCTACAGAAAAGGAAGGGAGAATTTTTAAATATACTGTAATTGTTCCTTTTGATGAATACAAGAAATTTCTTTTAAGGGAGCTTTCTCATAATTTATTTAATGATTCAGGGAAGGAAATTTTGGAGTTTTTATTTAATGAAAAATTGATTTCTCAGGATGATTTGAAAGGATATTTTGATTTGAAGATAGAATTAAAACCAGCCAAAATTAAAGAACCAAAACTTGAATATGCCAATGAAATTTTGAATCCTAAAAAGGATAAAAAGAAAGATAAAAAGAAGAAAAAGAAAAAAGATTAATTTTTTAATTAATCTTTTTAAAATATATGAATAAAAAAAAAGCGGCTTCAAAAGCCGCTTATATTTTTACCAACGTTTTCCTCCGCCGTTGTTTCCACCACGGTTGTTCCCGTAGCTTCCTCCACCGTTTCCGCCTCTGTTTCCATAACCACCTCTGTTGTTATCGAAACTTCTTCTTGGCTTTTCTTCTCTTGGCTTAGCCTCAGAAACGTTAAGAATTTTCCCGTTGAAATCTTTCTGATTTAAAGCTTCAATAGCTTGTGTTCCTTCTTCATCACCCATTTCTACGAAACCAAATCCTCTTGAGCGACCAGTTTCTCTGTCTAATACAATTTTAGCAGAAGATACATCTCCAAATTCTGCGAATAAGTCATGCAACTCATATTCTTTAGTTGCGTAATTGATGTTTGAAACAAAAATGTTCATTTTAAATAAAAAATTAAAAATTAATAAAAAATTGGTATATAAGAGAAAAGCAACATAAATTAATGAACAAATATTGATTCCAAATATAAACTATCGCAAGGTACAATTAAAAACTACAAAACAAAATTTTTTTTCACTTTATTTTGGTAAAATTTTTAATTATTTTTTTATTTTGTTAAAAAGTATTAATTTTTAGTGAATTATATATGAATATTTTCTAAAGAAAATAAAAATTCACAAGCATATTGTGATTGAAGTATTGAAATCACTATAATTAAAATATTCTTATTTAATACAGGTAAAATAATTGAGAAAATAAATATTAATTTTCAGATAACTGAATATTATTCTACGGTTAAAGCCATTTTTTAATACTAAATTTGTTTCACAAAAAACATAAAATATGAACTATCATACTAGAAAATGGGTAAAACCTGAAGACTTAAACCCAAATCATTCACTTTTTGGAGGAAGATTATTGCAATGGATTGATGAGGAAGCCGCGCTTTACGCTATAATTCAATTAGAAAACACAAAAGTTGTAACAAAATTTATTTCAGAAATTAATTTTGTGAGCTCTGCAAAACAAGGAGATATTATTGAAATTGGAATAGAAGTCGTGAAATTCGGTTCTACTTCTCTTACTCTGGCTTGTGATGTCAGAAATAAAATGACTCATCAAACCATTATCACTGTTGATAAAATTGTAATGGTTAATCTTGATGAAAACGGAAATCCCGCTCCTCACGGAAAAACAAAGGTTGAATATGTAAAAGACAGATTAAACAATTTAAATCTATGACCAAAGTTTTTATAAAAAATATGGTTTGCGGTAGATGTATATCTGCTGTTCAGAATATTTTTAATGATTTGGATATTAAGACTAAATCTATTAATCTTGGCGAAGTGGAAGTAGAATCTGAAATTTCAGAAGACGATTTATTAGTTTTAGAAAAAAGCCTACTGGAAACTGGGTTTGAAAGAATTAAAGATTCCGCTCATCAGCTTATTGAGAAAATCAAGAAATTGATTATTGTAAAAATAAGTGAACTGGATATTGATGAAAATTTTCTTTTGTCTGAATTTTTAATCTCGAAACTTCATAAAGATTACAGCACACTTTCCAAAACCTTTTCACAAAACGAAAATATTACTTTAGAACAATTTTTTATCCTTCAAAAAATTGAAAAAGTAAAAGAACTGCTTTTATATAATGAGTTTACTTTAACAGAAATTGCGGGGAAACTTGGGTATAAAAGTGTTCAGCATCTCTCTTCACAGTTCAGAAACAGCACAGGCTTCACTCCTACCGAATTCAAAAAGCTGAAAGTTCATACTAGAAAACCACTTGATAAGGTTTAAGATAGGATTTTAGTTTTTATTGTTTCTTATTAAGTCTCTAATAGTAATTGATAAAAGGAAACTAAATTCTATAAACATTATCCCTATATTTATAACAAGCATCCATTTGTATTTTGGAAATTTGTTGTATAAATATAAGGATCATGGAAAAGCAATATAAAGTACTTGGAATGACGTGTTCAGGATGCCAGAAAAAGATATCTGAAAAATTGAACGAAATTGAAGGAGTACATGCAAACATAAATCTGGAAAACAACATTGCAAACATACATTCAGATAAAGAAATTGAACTGAATATTTTAAATAAAGCCTTAGAAGAAATTGGCAATTATAAATTGGAAGATCCCAACAATCCGGAAAAAACGTTTGTTAAACCTCAAGACAGAATTTCTCCATCTTCCGTTTACTATTGTCCGATGGAATGTGAGGACGAAAAGGTATATTTCCAGCGAGGAAAACGATGTCCGGTTTGTAATATGTACTTAGTTCCGATAGAGGAAAAATTAGCAAAAGACCCGAATCATAAACCGACTTATTCTTCAACAAATCTCCCTGAAAATTTCAACGATAATATTGGAAAATATTATTGTCCCATGTTCTGTGAAAAGGATAAAATTTATGACGAAAAAGGAGATTGTCCCGTTTGTCATATGCATTTGGAAGAAATCACCGAAGATTTGGTAAAAAATGCTGAATTTCATTCACATCATCAACATCACGAGGCTCCAAAAGTAACAGATGATATGGCAGGAAAATATTATTGTCCGATGTATTGCGAAGGCGATAAAGTTTATGACAGTAATGTTGGTTGTCCTGTTTGTGGGATGGATTTGGTAAAATATCCCGAAAAAAAAGTTGCAAAATATACTTGTCCTATGCATCCTGAAATTGTTCAGGACGAACCGGGAAGCTGTCCTATTTGCGGGATGGATTTAGTAAAAATGCCGGATAAAAATGAGGACGAAGATGAAACATATACTATTTTAAAGAGAAAATTCATTATTTCTTTAGTCTTTACTCTTCCTGTTTTTATTCTTTCGATGGGAGGAATGTTTATTGATTTTCCATTTGCTCATCAAACTCAAGGTTTTGTAGAGTTTATTTTAACACTGCCTGTTTTATTTTATTCTGGTTGGTTTTTGATGAAAAGAGGTTGGATTTCTTTTAAAACCTGGAATCTTAATATGTTTAGTTTAATTGCTTTGGGAGTTTCCGCTGCATTTTTTTTCAGTGTTGTTGCGTTAATTTTTCCAAGTGCAATTCCGCATGAAATTCGAGGTCATAATCATGAAATTCCATTATATTTTGAAGCTGTTTGTGTAATTTTAACATTGGTGATTTTAGGGCAATTGATGGAAGCTGCTGCTCATAAAAAAACAGGAAATGCCATTAGAGAATTAATGAACCTTTCGCCTGATGAAGCCAATCTCATGGTAAATGGTGAAGAAAAAAAAGTTTTGCTTTCACAGGTGAAAATCGGAGATTTTTTGAAAGTAAAGCCAGGTGAAAAAATTCCTGTAGACGGAAAAATTGCAGAAGGAAACTCTTATCTAGATGAAAGTATGATAACAGGAGAACCAATTCCTGTTGAAAAAAATGTTGGTGATAAAGTATCTTCCGGAACGATTAACGGAAATCAGGTTTTCATAATGAAAGCTGAAAAAGTAGGTGATGAAACTTTGCTTTCACAAATCATAAAAATGGTGAACGAAGCTAGTAGAAGTAAAGCTCCGATTCAAAAACTAACGGATAAAGTTTCCAAAATATTTGTTCCGACGGTTATTTTCATTGCGGTTTTAACCTTTATTTTATGGCAGTTTTTTGGTCCTGAAGGTAAAAAAACGTTATTTGCTTTTGTAAATGCTGTTGCAGTTCTGATTGTGGCTTGTCCTTGTGCATTAGGCTTAGCAACTCCAATGTCTTTAATGGTAGGAATTGGAAAAGGTGCGAAAAATGGTATTCTCATCAAAAATGCTGAAGCTCTTGAACAAATGAATAAAGTAAACGTTTTAATTACAGATAAAACAGGAACTTTGACCGAAGGAAAACCTTCTGTAGAATATGTAGAAACTGTTAATAATGATAGAAATTTAATCTTACAATTAGCTTATTCATTAAATCAAAATTCGGAACATCCGTTGTCAAATGCTGTTATTAAGAAAGCAAAAGAAGAAAACATCCTTCCTGAGAAAGTCGAAAATTTTGAAAACATTTCAGGAAAAGGCGTAAAAGGAACTGTAAAAGGAAAAACCGTCTTTTTAGGAAATGAAAGTTTGTTGAACTCTCATCAAATTCTGATTCCCGAAAATATAAAACAAAAAGCTATTGAAATTCAATCTAAAGCGCATACAATCTCTTATGTAGCTCAGGAGAATCAAGTTTTAGGATTCATTAGTTTTACTGATAAAATTAAAGAAACATCCAAAAAAGCGATTCAACAGTTGCTAAAAGAAGGTGTTGACGTTATAATGATGACCGGAGATAACGAACATACCGCAAAAGCTGTTGCAAATGAGTTGGGAATCAAACATTTTAAAGCCAATTGTCATCCTGAAGACAAACTGAATGAAGTGAAAAAACTTCAGCAAGAAGGAAAAATAGTTGCCATGACAGGTGACGGAATCAACGACTCTCCTGCTCTGGCTCAGGCAAACATCGGGATTGCAATGGGAACAGGAACAGATGTCGCAATTGAAAGTTCTGAAATTACTTTATTGAGAGGCGACATCTTAGGAGTAGCAAAAGCAAAGCTACTGAGTGAAAAATTGTTGACAAACATTAAGCAAAATCTATTTTTTGCCTTTATCTATAATGTTTTTGGGGTTCCAATTGCTGCCGGATTATTATATCCTTTCTTCGGAATATTATTATCTCCCATGATTGCAGCAGCAGCAATGAGCTTTAGTTCGTTATCTGTGATTTTGAATTCATTGAGATTGAATTCTGTAGATTTAGATGTTAATTAACAAGAAGATTTAAATCTTTTTATATCAACCTTAAAATATCCTTAAAAAGTGAAAAAGTAAGAAAATGTGGCATATAATTTGTTAAAAATCAATTGGAAAATTTAACATTTTTTAACAACTAAAATTCCACTTTAATTTATGAGAAAAATTTTTGCGGAAAAGTCTATAAACAAGACTTTTCTTGGGATGTTTGCATTGGTGAGTGCAACTTCAATTTTATTTAACGGTTGTAACCGTAAAAACGACAAAAAAGAATCAGAAAAACTGATTCGCAAAGAACATCCCGTCGCGAAAACAGTCCCCAAAATCGATGATGAAGAAGTAACTTCAGACAAAAGAGTTATATATCTTACCTTCGATGACGGTCCCAATCAAGGGACTGAGAACCTTCTCAAAATTTTGAACAAAAGAAATGTATGTGCAACCGCTTTTGTAGTAGGAAAACACGTATATGGAAGTAAGAAGCAAAAAGATAATCTGGAACTTTTAAGAAAAAATCCTCTTATTGAACTGGCAAATCATAGCTTTACACACGCAAATAATAAATACACAGATTTTTATAAAAACCCCGATGCGGTAGTTCATGATTTTGATACGGCAAAAGACAGTTTGAAATTGTATGATAAAATCGCCAGAACACCTGGAAGAAATATTTGGAGACTTAAAAATATTAACGTAACAGACCTGAAAAGTTCAACCGAAGCAGCAGATAAGCTGAAATTGGCAGGTTATAAAGTTGTTGGTTGGGATTTGGAATGGAAACATTCCAATAAAATGTCTTTAAAGGGAAATCATCAAGCTATGCTGAAGAAAGTCGACAGTATTTTCTTTAATGACTTAGAAAAAACTTCAAGACATCTTGTTTTTCTTACTCACGACCAATATTTAACAGATGCAGATTCTATTAATGAATTAGATTTATTCATTGAGAAGCTCCAGAAAACGAATAGGTTTGTTTTTAGAAAAATTTCTGACTATCCAAAAATCAATGAGATTCTAAATTAAATATAAAATTCTTTAAAAGTTGAATCCGTCTTGGTTGTTCAGACTAAGATGGATTTTTTATTACTTCAAATTTTAAAATAAATTAGCTTTTTGCATTTAAAATTCAGAAATTTGCAATTATGAGCATTCAGGAAAATTATAACAAAATAAAAAAACAGTTGCCGGAAAATGTAGAATTGGTAGCTGTTTCTAAAACACATCCTGTTTCTGCAATTCAGGAGGTTTATGAACTAGGACAAAGAGTTTTTGGCGAAAATAAAGTTCAGGAACTTATGGAGAAATTCCCTCTCCTTCCGAAAGATATACAATGGCATTTAATTGGTCATTTGCAGACTAATAAAGTGAAATATATTGCCGAGTTTATAGATACAATTCAAAGTGTAGATTCGGAAAAATTAATTATTGAAATCAATAAAGAATCAGGTAAATATGATAGAAAAATTAAAGTTTTACTTCAGGTAAAAATTGCCGAAGAAGATTCTAAGTTTGGACTAGAAATAAATGAAGCTAAAGAGTTATTCCAACAATATTTAAGCGGAGAATTTCCCAATGTTGAAATTACTGGTTTGATGGGAATGGCAACTTTTACAGATGATAAAAACCAAGTTAAAAGCGAATTTTTAACTTTAAAAAAGGTTTTTGATGAATTAAATCAACTAACAACACTGGAAACTTTATCAATGGGAATGAGTGATGACTTCCCTATTGCTATAGAATGCGGGGCTAATTCTGTAAGAGTAGGTTCTGCAATTTTCGGAAACAGAAATTACACAATATAGATTATTTAGGTATAGTTTTTGCTAATAATTGAATCAAAAAATCTAAATTTGCAACTATGCAAAAAATCCTTATCGTAGAAGACGAAAAAGCAATCTCAGGAGTACTACACAGTATTCTTTCCGATGAACTTACTGACTATGAATTTGTTGTCGCAGAAGACGGACTTGAAGGTTACAAACAGGTAGAAAAAGAAGATTTTGCCTTGGTAATTTCTGATATTAAAATGCCTAAACTTTCAGGAACTGAACTATTGAAACAAAGTTTAGCATTAAAACCAGAAACCACTTTCATTATGATTTCAGGACACGCAGACATAGATTCAGCGGTATCTTGTTTGAAGGAAGGTGCTTATGACTTCATTTCTAAACCTATCGATATCAACCGTTTGATTACAAGCGTAAAAAATGCCTTAGCTAAAGAAACTTTAAAGAAAGAGAATAAAAATCTTCAAACTGAAAATAAAACTTTAAAGAAAAAGGTCAATAAGAAATACCAAATGATTGGTGAATCAGCGGCTTTGCGAAAAATTCAGGATATGATTGAGAAAGTTGCAGTTTCTGATGCCAGAGTTCTTATTACAGGACCAAACGGAGCCGGAAAAGAATTAGTTGCTCATGCTATTCACAATCAGAGTGAACGTGCGAAAGGTCCGATGGTAGAAGTAAACTGTGCTGCCATTCCTTCAGAATTAATTGAATCTGAATTATTCGGACACGTAAAAGGTTCATTTACAGGAGCTATAAAGGATAAGCAAGGAAAGTTTGAACAAGCAAACGGAGGGACTATTTTTCTTGATGAAATCGGAGATATGAGTCTTATTGCTCAGGCAAAAGTTTTAAGAGCTTTACAGGAAAGTAAAGTTTCTCCTGTAGGAAGCGATAAGGAAATAAAAGTTGATGTAAGAGTTCTTGCTGCAACCAACAAAAATATGCAGACGGAAATTGAGGCTGGACGATTCAGAGAAGACCTTTATCACAGACTTTCTGTGATTGAAATCTATGTGCCGCCACTTGATGAAAGAAAAGAAGATATCAAACTTTTGGTAGAGCATTTTTCTGGGTTAATTGCTGATGAACACGGAAATGCACCTAAAAAATTTGATGATAAGGCTATTGATGCCTTAAAAGCTCTTTCATGGACTGGAAATATCAGAGAATTAAGAAACGTTGTTGAAAGATTAATCATTTTAGGAGGAACTACGGTTTCTGCCGAAGACGTTGCAAGTTTTGTAAGGAAATAATTTAACTATTATTTAATATAAATTATAAAAATTTGCAGTAACTCTACTGCAAATTTTTTTTTGACAAAATCTATGAATATTAAACTATTATGAAATTTTTAAATAAAAATTATACTAAGGAGTGTTTGACTTTGGCTCTTCCTGTAATGCTTACGCAGGTTGGGCAGGTCTCAGTAAATTTGTTCGATAATATTATTGTCGGAAAATTGTTGGGAGCAGACGCTTTGGCTTCTGTATCTCTAGGAAATGCTGTGTTTTTCTCAATGTTTGTATTGGCATTAGGCTTTTCTTTTGCTATTCCACCATTGGTTTCTGAAGCTCATTCTCAACAAGACCACAAAACCATAAATTCAGTATTTAGCCACGGATTTGTTATTAATATGACAGTTGGAATTATTTTGATGGGTTTATTGTTTTTAGCAATGCCTCTACTCTACAAATCGGGGCAACCAGACAAAATTATACCAGATACAATAGATTTCTTAACCATTATGGCAATAAGCATTGTTCCGTTTATGGCGTTTCAGACTCTGAGAGAGGTTTCTGAAGGATTATCTTATACAATTGGTGTAACGAAAGCCACAATTATAGCTAACGTAATTAATATTGTTTTAAATTATGTTTTCATTAAAGGACTTTGGATTTTCCCTGAAATGGGTGTTAAAGGTTCTGCTTTAGCCAGTTTAATTGCCCGAATCTTCATGGTTGTTTTCTTATATTTTGTTCTTTTGAATGAAAAGAAAACGAGACAATACATCAAAGATTTCAGTTTAAAAATTGAAGTTTTTTCGAAGAAAATGTTTGATAAAATGATTAAACTAGGTTTACCAACCGCTTTACAAATGTTTTTTGAAGTAACGGCTTTTGCTGGTGCAGCTTTCATTTGCGGATTGATTTCAGCTCATGATATCGCATCTCACCAAATAGCTTTGAGTATGGCTTCTTTCACGTTTAATTTATGTGTAGGTTTCAGTGTTGCTTCCACTGTAATGATTGGTCGAAAATTGGGAGAGCAAAACTTTGTTGAATTAAGAAAAGTAGGAATTAATAACCTGAAAATAGCATTTATTTTCATGCTTATCTGCGGGATTGTGTTTATTTTAGGTAGAAATATTCTTCCGACATTCTTTACCAAGAAGGAAGAAATAGAGGTAATTGCTTTAGCATCAAAATTAATGATTATCGCGGCTCTTTTCCAGCTTTCAGATGGTATTCAGGTTACGGCATTAGGTACATTAAGAGGGCTACAGGATGTGAAAATCCCTTCTATTTATACGTTTATTGCTTATTGGATATTTACGATTCCTTTAGGATATTTCTTATGTGTAACTTTAAAAATGGGAGCTTTCGGAATGTGGATTGCCTTAGGTTTAGGATTAACAATCTCAGCAGTTTTCCTTGTATTTAGGTTTCTAAATATGTCATCAAAAAGAATTCAGCAGAATTCATAAAATTAAAAGCAGTCTGAAAAAGACTGCTTTTCTATTTATTATTCAAGTTTTTAAAAGTTCGGTTCAGGCTTCTGACTGTGATTCCCAAATAAGCAGCCATATCTTCTTTTGATAATTTAATATCTTGCTGAGATTGTAATTCTAATAACTGCTGTAAAGTATGTTCAGTTGTATAAAGTTGTTGATAAGAAGCCCTTCTAGAAGTATTTACAATTCTTTCTGCAAAAACGTCTAATAAGAGATTATTTAGAGTCAAATCACTTTTTAATAATGATTGAAAATAAGATTTTGATAATGCATAAACATAGACTTCCGTCAATGCTTCAATACTGCATAAACATGGTATATTTCTTATCAATTCTATTTCGCCAACAATTTCACCTTTACTTAAAAATTCGATGATATATTCTTTTTCGTTTTTTTCAATAAAATAACATTTTGTTATACCATCTTTAATGAGCATTACTTTAGAAGAAATTTCATTTTGTTTTAAAATCAGCTCACCTTTCAAGAATTTTTTCAATACAATATCTTCTTTGCGTTCTTGTTTTTCGTAAAGTTCATCTATATAGTTTAAAAATAACTGATTGGTTCTAAGCATAATTCAATAGGGACAAATGTCCTTTCTCCGTTTGTTTTTTATAATGAAATTTGTTGGCAGAAAATTACAAAACTAAAATGAATAATATTACAACTATTGCATTTGATGCCGACGATACCCTTTGGATTAATGAACCTTACTTTCAGGAAGCAGAACATGAATTTTGTAAACTTCTTGAAGATTATCTTCCTCAACATTCTGTTTCTCAAGAGCTGTTTAAGGTCGAAATGAAAAATTTAGATTTGTATGGTTATGGTGTAAAAGGTTTTATGCTTTGCATGATAGAAACTATAAGTAAGGTTTCTGAAAATACAGCGTCTTTAGAATTAATAAATAAAACTATTGAGTTAGGAAAAGAACTTTTGCAAAAACCTATTGTTCTTTTAGACGGAGTTACTGAAACATTAGAACAATTAAAAGGAAAATATAGATTGGTGGTTGCAACTAAAGGAGACTTGTTGGATCAGGAACGTAAATTAAAAAACTCTGGATTACAGAATTATTTTCATCATATAGAAATTATGAGTGATAAGAAGATTTTGGACTACGAAACTTTGTTGAAACATTTGGATTGCAAATCTGAAAATTTTTTGATGTTGGGGAATTCCATTAAATCTGATGTTTTGCCTGTTTTGGAAATTGGCGGATATGCAGCGCACATTCCATATCATGTAACTTGGGCACATGAACAGTCTGAAAATAATTTAGTACATGAAAAATTCATTGAATTACCTCAAATAAATGATATCCTTAAACATTTGATTTGATAAAAAAACTCGTTCAAAATTGAACGAGTTTTTTTATGAATTTATTTTTTTAAACATTTCTCTAAGAACTGGTCTTGTTCCCATAATAAATGTAATATATTTTCTTTGGCAGCATAACCGTGTGATTCTTTTGGAAGAAGAACCATTTTTACAGGTGCTCCAAGATTTTTCAATGCCTGGAAATATCTTTCTGTTTGTAATGTGAACGTTCCTGGATTGTTATCTGCATCACCATGAATTAATAAAAGTGGTGTTTTCATTTTATCAGCATTCATGAACGGAGACATTGTGTTGTAAACTTCAGGAACATCCCAATAGTTTCTTTGCTCACTTTGGAATCCGAAAGGAGTCAAAGTTCTGTTGTAAGCTCCACTTCTGGCAATTCCACAAGCGAAAAGTTTGGAATGTGTAAGAAGATTTGCTGTCATAAATGCACCATAAGAGTGCCCTCCTACCGCAACTTTAGTCTTATCAATATATCCTAACTGGTCTACTGCATTTATTGCAGCTTCAGCATTAGCAACTAATTGAGGAATAAATGTATCGTTCGGTTCCGTTTTTCCTTCACCGATGATGGGGAAAGCCGCATCATCTAAAATGGCATACCCTTTAGCCGCCCAATAAACGAAAGAACCGTAATTTGGGAATGTAAAATCATTTGGATTCTGAGTATTTTGACCAGCAGTATTTTTGTCTTTATATTCCGTAGGATAAGCCCAAATTAGTAAAGGTAGTTTTTCATTTTTAGCTTTTCTGTCATAATTTGCCGGAAGGTAAAGAGTTCCCGTTAACGTAACTCCATCATTTCTTTTGTAAGTAATTACTTCTTTATAAACATTTTTGATGCTTTCAAAAGGATTGGCAAAATTGGTTACAGCTTCTGTTTTGTTTGATTTAATATTCTTTTTAAAATAGTTTGGATATTGACTTGCAGATTGCTGAACCGTTAAAATTTCACCTTTACTTGGGTTTAAAATATCTATAATGTCTTCTTTTTCATTTTTTAATTGAGAAGTATATAATCTTTTCTTATTCAGGGTTTTCATATCCATTTCATCAATAAAAGGGTGTTGCCCATCTTTGGTAAAGCCTTCTCCGATAAGATATGCTTTCTCTCCTTTTATATCAATTACATATCTTCCGTATTCATTTTTTGTAGTATTGAAATTCCCAGGATCGCTATAAACATCCTGATAATTTCTGTCATCAATTACTTTAGACTGATTGTTATTAAGATCGATCAAGAAAGATTTCACTTTTCTTGTATCATACCAAGATTCACTTACTATTGCATAATGGTCATTTGTCCATTCAATACCATTATATCTTTGTTTTGTCTTGAAGAAAGATTTTGGTGCATTATTAAATGGTGCATCCCAAGTGAAAATTTCATCTCTATACTCCACATTCTTCGCCTGGTCTCCTTCGTCTAATGCTTCTACATAAGTCAAGGTTGAAGGTTTATCACTTCTCCACCCCATATTTCTTTTTCCTGTTCTTACAGAAGAAAATCCTTTAGGCATTATTTCGTTCAGGGGAACTTCATTCACTACCTTTACAATATTTCCATTCATATCATAAACGGTAGTGCTCATCGGAAACCTATTGAGAGGAACAATGTATGAGAAAGGTTTTTTAATAGTTGTTGCCATTAAATAATTTCCGTCCGGAGAAAAACTTAGACCAGAATATAAATCAGCATCTTTTATTTTGGTTAGTTTTCCATCTAAATCAACTTTATAGACTACTGAACTTGTAAGTGTTTCAAAGTTTTTCTCATCTTGAGGGTTTTTTAGAAGATCTTGATAGGTTCTATTTTGAGATACTTTTCCGTCAGATGTAGAAACTATTGGTCCTGTAGGTAAATCTTTACTTGAATCAATTAATACAGGTCTGTTTTGTGGAAGAGCTTTAACTAAAAAACTCTGAGAATCTTTATACCAAATATAAGGTGAGCCTAAATTTGCATTCAAATTATCATTTGTAATTTTCTTTGCTGTAGCACTTTCAAGATCTACAATCCATAATTCTACACCTTTACTGGTTGTGTTGGTGAAAGCTAATTTTTTTTCGTCCGGAGAAAATGAAGTGTTGGAAATTTTAGGATTTGAAGGTAAATTCTTAACCTGAATTTCGTTTTTCTCACTTACTCTTCTCACTTTAAGGTTATTCAAATAAGTAACAGTACTTGAAATATTGGTGACAGGATTTATTCTTAGACCTCCTAATTTCATTTCTTGCTGATTCAGGTCTTCCAAGTTTTTATAGGTTGGTCGGTAGGTAAAAACAATCCAGTCTTTTTTACTGTTCATCAAAACACTTGGAGGTCTTTCATAATCTGCAAGTTTAAGAATTTCCGCAGATGGCTTTTGGTATGTAATATTTTCCTGTGCATCATAAAAATTAAGAAATGCAAGCAGGCAGATAGTTAATCTTATCTTCATTATATTTCATTTTTCAACGAATTTAATGAATTTTAAGTAGAAAATTAAATATATCATTCACCTTATTGTCTTATAAAGAAATAATTATATTTTAGTAATTCAAACCAAATTAAAACATTATGAAAAAATTAAAAAAAGTGTCTAGGAAGGAATTGGGAAGTATTATTGGAGGTAATGCTCCTGCATGTGGCTCGGGATACAGAGCATGTATTGTAGGTTGGACGGATAATGATATTCCTATCTGGGACTGCATTCCTTCTTCGTCTCCTTGTAAACCGTAAGTAACAAAAGAGGTATCTCAAAAAATTGAGATACCTCTTTCTTTATAAGTTTTCTAGATAAATTACCAATCTGAAGCTCTCTTCCGTTTTTCAATCATGTAATCAACTGAAAACGTTCCAGCACCGAAAGCCATTAAAAGCAGAAAAATTGATAAGTAAATCAAGCTCATTTCTCTTTTATCAAAAGGATCACCTGCATGAACTACAAACCCAGCAAAAGCCATTGTAAACATCAAAAATCCTAATGCTATTCTTGTAAATAACCCCAAAATAAGGAATATAGAACAGGCAAACTCCGCAAAAACAGTAAGTCCTAATGATATCTGAGGTCCTAACCCAAGAAAATCATAGAATTCTATTTTTCCGCCGTCTAATAACATTTGCAGTTTAGGAAATCCGTGAGATAACATAGCAAAACCAATAAATACTCTTACAACGAGCAAAGCAACATCTTTAAATATCGTGTTGGAATTTGAATTGAAACGATCCATCAAGTGAAAATTTAATTAAAGATAATAAAAATCTTGTTAATACAACGATGAATATTGACTTTTTAGTCTATCTGTAACCAAAGTTTTTCAAATCTCTATCGTTTTTTCTCCAGTCTTTTTTCACTTTTACAAATAAATTCAAATGAATTTTTTTTGCGAAAAATTTCTCAAGATCTAGTCTTGATTCAGTCCCTACTTTTTTTATTGCTTCTCCCTTATGACCTATTATAATACCCTTTTGGGTGTCTCTTTCAACATAAATGATTGAATCAATGAATATTATTCCTTCTTTTTCTTTGAATTGTTCAGTAACAACTTCTACAGAATAAGGAATTTCTTTTTCATAGTTTAAAAGTATTTTTTCACGAATAGCTTCATTTACAAAAAACCTTTCGGGTCTGTCTGTGAATTGATCTTTATCGTAATATGGAGGATTTTCGGGTAATAAAGACTTTATTTTAGGTAAAATAATTTCAGTATTGAATGCATTAAGCGCAGAAATTGGAAGAATTTCTGCCTTTGGTATTCTATTGTGCCAATCTTCAACCAGTTTTTCGAGCCCCTCTTGATTCGTTTGGTCTACTTTATTTAATAACAATAAAACAGGTACCGGAATTTTGTTTAATTTATCTATTAAAAATTCTGAAGGTTCTGCCTTATCTGTAACATCTACAATGAAAAGAAAAACATCGGCATCTTGTAATGAATCTTTTACAAAATCCATCATTTTTTCCTGTAAACCATACTTAGGATCTAGTACTCCAGGTGTATCTGAAAAGACAATCTGAAGATCATCCTCATTATAAATTCCAAAAATTCTGTGACGTGTTGTCTGTGCCTTTTGTGTTACAATTGCCAATTTCTCTCCCATTAATTGATTTAATAAGGTAGATTTTCCGGCATTGGGCTTTCCAACTATATTTACAAATCCAGCTTTGTGCATAAAAATTTTATTACGAAGTGCAAAGTTAATAAAACAAAATTGTCTTCTTCGATTAATCCTAAAACTTATTAATAAAAAACTGGTGTGAATTTTATAAAATAGATTAATAATTTTATAAATACATAGCCGATTGAATTCTATATTTTATAATCGAACTATAAGTATATTTTTGATAATAATATGTAATTTTTTGAAATAATATTTCAATGTAATGTATTTATTTTTGTATAATTGTTAATCATATTAATTAATTACCCATGAAAGCTAAATTTTTATTATCAGGTTTATTTTTTACTTCAAGTTTTGTGTTTTCCCAAGTAGGAATAAATACAGCTAACCCACAAAATATTTTTCATATAGATGGTGCAAGAGATAATCCTAATACAGGAGTCCCATCTTCGGCACAGCAATCTAATGATTTTATTGTGACAAATAATGGGAATGTGGGTATTGGAACTACCGCTCCTGATACATCTGCAATTCTAGATGTAACTTCAAGTGATAAGGGGATCTTAGGACCCAGAATAAGTTTATCATCAGCAACAATGCAATTGAGTAGTAACCCTAATGCTACTGGTCTACTTATCTATAATACAGGACCTATATTATCACCAGGCTACTATTTTTGGAATGGTTCTGAGTGGAGGGTTTTTAATACTTCTTCAGGAAACAATAACAATTCTGGAAATACAAATATAGCCAATGTCGAAACTATTGCTGTAATGGGGCCTTTATCTGCTACTACAGATAACGGGAGAGCGGGATATGCTACCTCCATAACCACTCCAGATGGAAAATTTTCGGTAAGAACTTTTATACCTGAAGAAACAGCATTTTCACAAGTTAATTTACAAATACGAAATAATTCGACTACTTCTGTAGAAATTATTTCTAATGGTCACTATTTATGGAGTGGTGCAGGAGGATATCAACAAAACCGACTAAGACTACCTGCGGGAGTTTGGGCTGGTGATAATGCAACCTCAAGCGCATCGCTTATTGATGCAACAACTGGAGCAAGAATACAAACTGCATCTACAAACCCATATTGGGGAGATCCCGAAACATATGCAGGAGGAATGCCTGAACAACGTTTGTATTCTTGGACTACAAATGATGGCAATGATAAAACTTTTTACAAATTATATTATATGATGGGATCTTCCACACCTTCAAATGTTGGGAATGTCACAAATTGTCCTGATGGAAAATGTGGTGCAACAAAGGTATTTTTTACTATAGACCAAATAAAAGCCCAATAAGATTCTAAAAACACAACAAAAAAAGGAGGTTTTAACCTCCTTTTTTTGTTGAATAAATAGTGAAGATTAAACTAATTACATGTATTTTTGAAATTTCGTAGTCTTAGTTTATGAATATTGACCAGATAATTGATAACATATATACTCTACCTGAAAACTCTAAAAATGAATTAAAAAAGCATATAACAGAGGTTTTTCATCCTAAAGGATTTTGCCTGATGGAGGCAGATAAAGTGATTCCGCATATTTATTTTATAAAAAAAGGGATTGTACGAGCCTATGCTTCAAGAGATGGAAATGATATCACGTTTTGGTTTGGAAATGAGGGAGAAACCGTTGTTTCAATGAAAAGTTATGTGGAAAATAAGCCTGGTTACGAAAATATTGAGCTTCTGGAAGATTGTGAGCTTTATAAACTAGAAACTAATAATCTGAGAAAACTATTTAATGAAGATATTCATATTGCAAATTGGGGAAGAAAGTTTGCGGAAAGAGAATTGGTAAAAACTGAAGAACTTATAATTTCTCGACAGTTTAAGACCTCATTAGACCGATACAAAGATTTGATGAAAGATAAACCCAGTCTTTTAAGAAGGGTGCAATTAGGACATATTGCTTCTTATTTAGGAATTACACAGGTTAGTTTAAGCAGAATTCGGGCAGAAATTAAATAAATTCATTTTTTTAACAATTGTAAAATTTTTTCTGAGAATAATTTGGGATTTTTGCATCAGAAAATTTAAAAAATGAATTGGGTTATCTTAATTATTGCAGGTTTATTTGAAGTGGCATTTGCTTCATGCTTAGGAAAAGTAAAAGAAACATCAGGAAGCGTAATGTATCTTTGGTTTGCGGGGTTTCTTATTTCTCTCACAATAAGTATGCTTTTACTGATAAAAGCTACGCAAACATTGCCAATTGGTACTGCCTATGCCGTATGGACAGGGATTGGAGCTGTAGGAACAGCACTGATGGGAATTTTCTTTTTTAAAGATCCTGTGAGCTTCTGGAGAATATTTTTTATTGTAACTCTAATTGGTTCGGTTGTAGGACTGAAAGCTGTTTCTCACTAGGAGATAAAATATAAAAACCCGTCAGTTAAAGACGGGTTTCTTTTATTTTTTGAAAACTACAGGTAAGATTTCATTATGTCTTAAACCATATTTTTTGATTTCTTCGTCTGTAAAGTTTTTTGAGTAAAAATTAGGTTCTGTTTCAAAGCCTACTCTTCTTAATCTTTCAAAATAATCCATTCCGTACCAGCGAACATGATCGTATTGCCCAAAATGTTTCTGACGCTCCTTCGGATCTTTTATACTGAAATCTTCATAGGTTTTTTCTAAAGAATTTTTCATCGGAACCTGAAAAATACCCCATCCTCCTTTACGTATCACACGATACAGTTCGCTCATTGCTTTTGCATCATCTTCAATATGTTCCAAAACATGGTTGCAAAAAACAATATCAAAACTTTCATCAGCGAAAGGTAAGTCAAGAATATCTGCTTTTACATCTACAATAGGAGAAAATAAATCTGCCGAAATATAATCAAGATTCTTCATTTTCTTGAACTTTCTCAAGAATTCCTGCTCCGGAGCTATGTGTAGAACTTTATAATTTTTAATAAAAAAATCAGTCTCATTCTGAAGATATAGCCACATCTGACGGTGTCTTTCAAGACTTAAAGTGCCTGGAGAAAGAGCATTTTCACGCTGACTTCCGTATCCGTAAGGGAGAAATTTTCGGTAAGAACGCCCGTCAATAGGATCATAAAAATTATTTCCCTTGAAAAACTGATAAATAAGAGGTCTCGCCCAAATACTCATTTTGATAAGCATTGGACGCGGAATTTTATTTAATAAAAGTTTAGTTACTTTTTTCATTAAAAATCCAGTTGGAAAGGCTTCTCTTCGTCTGTTTCGATCCCTAAAGCATCATAAATATACTGGAATGTAGAAAGTAATACTGGTTTTCCGTTGATTACAGCTACATCGTGCTCAAAGTGGGCAGAAGGTTGGTTGTCTAGAGTTGTTACCGTCCATCCATCATTATGGAATTTTACTTTTTCTGTTCCAAGGTTAATCATCGGTTCAATGGCAATCGTTAAACCATCTTTGATTACTTTACCACTTCCCTGTCGTCCATAGTTTGGAACCTGAGGATCTTCGTGCATTACTCTTCCTACTCCATGACCTACAAGTTCTCTTACTACTCCGTAACCTTCTTTTTCGCAATGAATCTGGATTGCATTGGAAATATCACCAATTCTCTTTCCTCTGATACATTGTTCAATACCTTTGTAAAGAGATTGTTTAGCAACTTTCAATAATTTTTTTACTTCGGGCTTTACTTCTCCAATTTCGAAAGTATAGGCATGATCTCCTACAAAACCATTCATGAAGACTCCACAGTCAACAGAAAGTATATCACCTTCTTTTATAATATCATTATTTGGAAAACCATGTACAACCTGTTCGTTTGGAGAAATACATAAAGAATTCGGAAAACCTCCGTACCCTAAAAATGCAGGTTCTGCACCATGATCTTTAATAAAATCATGAGCTAATTTATCTAAATATAAAGTGGTAATCCCTGGTTTGATTTCTTTTGCCAACATACCTAATGTTTTAGAAACCAACTGAGCACTTTGTTTCATCAGACGAAGTTCGTCTATTGTTTTTAATTGAATCATTTTTATTTTAGATGTTAGATATTAGAATTGAGAAACTAGTTAATCCTAAACTTCCAATTCTAAAATTTTATCTGAATATTATTATAAGCCAAATTAAACTCAACATTAAAACTAATTTCTAATGTCTCATTTCTAACTTCTATAATCCTACCAGAATAATCCTTTTTTCTTTTCTTTTTTCAGTTTTGAATAGGCTAAAACTTCTTTACCTTCCACTCGGAACTCTATTCTTTCCTGGATTATATTATAAATTTCACCCCAACCTGGAAAACCTCCTAAATTTCTATCATCAATAAACCAATCTGCATCTAATTTTCTTGATTGAGTCTGAGCATCAAAAACTTCACCTTCGAAACTAGAATTCACTGCATAAAATTCAATTCCGTTGGCTTTGCAAAATTCTACAGCTTCATCTAACGTTTTGCCGTGTCTGTATGTCCAAAGAATTAATCTATAACCTTCAGCCTGAAGTCTTTTTAATGTTTCAAATGCGAAAATTTTAGGCTTTCCAATTGCCGGATAAGCATCATCAACAATAGTTCCGTCGAAATCAACAGCAATTTTTTTATTATTTAACATCCTGTTTATTTTTAGCTTTGCAAAGATAAGAAATAAAAAGAGTGCCAAAAAACTCTAGCACTCTTAGTTTTATATTTTAATAATAGAATTAACTTTTAACCCAGCTAAACTGAAATTGTAAATCCGGAGTTGAAACTCTGTCTGTAATTTTTTGTAGTCTTGCAGGAAGTTTCATTAAATATTCCTGAGCTTTTTCAGCTTTTTCAGTAAGTCCTTTTACGTGTTCGATTTTCCATTCATCCAACAAATCTTTCATGATATTGATGTAATCCTGACCTGTGTAAACCATGCATCTTTGTGCGGCATCTGAAAAATGTCCCCAAAGTTCACCTGCTTTCTGACCAGATTGTCTCATCAAGTGAGCTGGCATTACAATTTTTTTGCGCATCATGTCTTCAAATGCCAATATCATTTCAGATGGATCGATTTCAAGAATTTTTGCAACGAAATGCTTGTAAGCTTTAGCGTGTCTTGCTTCATCTGCTGCAATTACACCACACATTTTAGCTAATTTCCCGTTTCCTGATTGTTTTGCCAAAGTACCTACTCTTCTATGAGAAATATTAGTTGCTGTTTCCTGAAAACTTGTATAGATGAAATTTCTGTACGGATCCATACTTGTACCTAGATCAAAACCATCATTAATTAAATATTGAGTTGTAACTTCTACCTCTCTCATATTTACTCTTCCGCATAGATAAAGGTATTTATTTAATAAATCTCCGTGTCTGTTTTCTTCTGCAGTCCAAGCTCTTACCCAGTTTGCCCAACCTACTTTCTCTTCCTGGTCGATACCGTCAACACCCATTAACCAAGATTCGTATGAAGGAAGAGCTTCTTCAGTAATACAATCTCCGATTAATGTTACGAATAAATCGTAAGGCATTTCACGAGCAAAAGTTTGAATTTCTTCTAAGTCGTATTTGAAATCTGAGCTTGAAGGATCAGGAAGATAATCTGACGGTTGCCAAATTTTTTCTATTGGTGTTAAAAATTTATCTAAAAAAGAAGTAACCTCCTTTTCTAATGTCGCCATTACTTCTTTTCTAACAAGCTTTTGATACATTTTACAAATTTAATTTTTATGAAGCAAAGATAGTATTAATTTATTATTTATAGCATGATAACAGATGTGTTTAACGTAATTTTATAAAAAAATGCCGTCATTTTTAATATAACGGCATGATTTTTACTATATCTAAAGATTTTATTTAACTAATATATCTCCTGTCATCACTTCTGGAGCTTCTACCCCCATTACTTTTAAAATAGTTGGGGCAACATCTCCCAATTTACCAGGTTTTAATTCCCATGTATGATCTTTATCCATTACAATAAAAGGTACAAGATTCGTTGAATGTTGTGTATTTGGAGTTCCATCCGGATTTATCATTACATCTGAATTACCATGATCTGCCAGAATAAAAACAGCATACCCGTTCTCATAAGCAGTCGTAGCTACTTTTTCAATACATTTGTCTACGGTTTCAGCTGCTTTTACGGCTGCTTCAAAAACTCCTGTATGCCCTACCATATCGGTATTGGCAAAGTTTAAACAAACAAAGTCCGCAGTTCCGTTTTCCAATTCTGGAACAATGGCATTGGTAATGTCGTAGGCAGACATTTCCGGTTTTAAATCATATGTAGGAACGTCTTTTGGACTCGGACAAAGCAATCTTCTTTCACCATTGAATTCCGCTTCTCTTCCTCCTGAAAAGAAAAAAGTAACATGTGGATATTTTTCTGTTTCAGCAATTCTGATTTGAGTTTTTCCGTTTTTTTCCAAAACTTCTCCCATTGTTTCATGCAAAACTTCTTCATCAAAAACTACATGAACGTTTTTGAACGTTTTGTCATAGTTGGTTAATGTAATATAATAAAGGTTTAGTTTTTTCATGAAATAATCTGGAAAATCCTGTTGAGAAAGAACTTCTGTAATCTCTCTTCCTCTATCTGTACGGAAATTGAAACAAATTACCACATCATTATCTATAATTTTAGCCACAGGAACTACATTTCCAGTTTGCGTGGTATTCATTAAAATTATAGGTTTGATGAATTCATCAGTCACATTATTATCATAAGAAGCCTTTATTGAAGCTAAAGCATTAGTTGTCTGCTCACCAACTCCTTCTACTAAAGCATCATAAGCTAATTTTACACGTTCCCATCTTTTATCTCTATCCATTGCGTAATAACGACCGACAATGGTTGCCAATTTTCCGGTAGTGGATTCCATGTGTTTTTGAAGTTCATCAATAAAACCTAATCCAGAATGGGGATCACAGTCTCTACCATCTGTAAAAGCATGAACAAAAACATTTTCATTTAAACCAAATTCATGAGCTGCCGTTAATAAACCTTTTAAATGGTTAATATGCGAATGTACCCCTCCATTGGAAACCAAACCGATAAAGTGAATTTTTTTATTTTCATTTTTAGCATATTCAAAAGCATTTTGGATTACCTTTTCTTGCCCCAGAGTACCGTTTTCGACAGCCATATTTAGCTTAACCAAATTTTGGTAAACTACCCTTCCCGCTCCTAAATTCATGTGCCCAACTTCTGAGTTACCCATCTGTCCTGCAGGAAGCCCAACTGCTAAACCGCTTGCTTCAAGTGTAGTATGTGGAAATTTTTTATAACAACTATCTATAAATGGTGTATTTGCTTTATCTATTGCTGAAACATTCGGATTCGTTCCCAAACCCCATCCGTCAAGGATTGCCAATATTGCTTTTTTCGACATTTTGTATGAAATTTTGTACTACAAATTTACCTAATTTCGAATGAATTGAAGAATTTAGTCTACTTAATTTTCTCATGTTATCAATACTTCAAATAAATTATTAATTTTGTTTTATGGATTTAAGAGATCAATTGAAAAACCTTTTTCCTGACCATGAAGAGCAGGATTTTGAAATGCCAGAAGAGGAATTTAAACAAAAAGAGCCTTTGGTATGCAAGTTTGAGAAAAAAGGAAGAAATGGAAAACCTGTAACAATTGTTGAAGGTTGGGAAGGCAGTGAAGAAGAATTAAAGAAAATCTCAAAAAAAATTAAAACCACTTTGGGAATCGGAGGCTCTGAGAAGGATGGAACAATTATTATTCAAGGGGATAATCGTGATAAAATAATGAATATCCTTAAAGAAATGGGATATAAAACCAAAAGAGTTGGTGGGTAAATTTCAAAATGTTAGTTTCTAAAACTTCGTTTTTAATTTTTGTTTACGTTTTAATTAAAGTATTTTTTATTAATTTTAAACCCCGAAATCTAAATTCATTAGGTAAAGGTTGAAAATTCTGTGACAACCTATTTTAAATAATGACTGAAGAATATTGAGGGAAAATTTAAAATTATCAAAATCATAAACAATTTCTGAAATAATGTGCATTTTACTATTATGGTAAAATTGTCGTTTTTTATATTGATAATTTTAATGAAACAATTATTAATAATTAAACTTTAAAAATCATAATTATGCTAAATAAACTAGCAGCTTCAGAGCTTGTTCTGAATGAAGACGGTAGTGTTTATCATTTGAATCTTTTACCGGAAGATATTGCTGATAAAATCATTCTTGTAGGAGATCCAGACAGGGTAGCAAAAGTTTCAAAATATTTCGATAAAGTAGAAATCAAAAAAAATAAAAGAGAATTCTATACTCATACAGGAACTCTTCGCGGAGAGAGAATTACTGTAATGTCAACAGGAATCGGAACAGAAAATATTGACATTGTAATGAACGAACTTGATGCTCTTGTCAATATTGATCTTAAAAATAAGGAGTTTAAAACAGAGCATAAATCACTGGAATTATTCAGAATGGGAACTTGCGGAAGTGTAAACCCGGATGTACAGGTCGATAATATGCTTGTTACTCAAAATGTTGTAGGTCTTGATGGGTTGATGCACTTTTATCAGGATTATGATTTTGAAAATGAATTTTCAAAGAACTTTTTAGAAAAATTCCCTTATGCTAAAATTAAGCCGATGCTTTATTTTGCAGATTGGGCAGAAGAGATAGCAGATTATTATAAAGACGCAAAATACCACGGAAATACTGCTACTTTCCCTGGTTTTTATGCTCCACAAGGAAGACAGCTTCGTTTAAAAGCTGTTGATGATAAGTTCCTTGAGACTTTAAATGATTTAGGAATTACCAATTTCGAAATGGAAACTTCTGCAATCTATGCACTTTCAAAACTACTAGGTCATAAAGCAATTACCGTGAATAATGTTATTGCGAACAGAAGACGTGGCGAATTTTCAGCTGATCATCATGCTTCAGAGCAAAATCTTATTACATGGGTTTTGGATAGAATCATTAAATAAAT
This sequence comes from Chryseobacterium oryctis, assembly GCF_025971925.1. Lineage (GTDB taxonomy): Bacteria > Bacteroidota > Bacteroidia > Flavobacteriales > Weeksellaceae > Chryseobacterium > Chryseobacterium oryctis. The sequence goes on along the minus strand of NZ_JAPDHV010000006.1, from coordinate 58,555 downwards.
CAAAAGGGATTTCAAAATTTGAAATCCCTTTTTCATGTTCTTTTTTATATTGTTAAGGGCTGTTTTTCTCGTATTTTTTTATAATTCCTAAATATAAATTCATTTCGTATATAAGCATTTTTTGAGAAATATAAGGCAACCTATCTTTTTTGTCAAAATCTTTTGATTGTTTGGTTACTTCTTTATTATAATCAATCAAATCTGCACATTTTTTAAAAACTCTTTGTCATCCATTTTTACACGAAACCTGTCCAAGTATTTTGTAAATATTAATGACATAATCTTCAATATAATTATTTACCATTCCTGATATCTGGAAATAACAATGTAATTTTCCCATAATGTAATATTCAGAATTTATTTAAAGATAAATAGTCTTGTGAAAATATAACAAAAGATTATGAAAAGTTTAACAAAAAACTAATGTTTTAGGAATAATTATTGTTAGAATATTAGTATCAATAGAAATTGAAAGCAAGATAAAATAAATTTTGGTAAATCTTTAAAAACGTCAAGATAGTATATAGTCATAATAAAGTAAGGAAGTTAATAAAAGAAATTAAGTCGTATAAATATTTCAAGAAAACGGGGTCTTTTTAGAGAAGGCTCCGTTTTTATTATGCTCTAAACACAAATTATTGCTACATTTGTATATTAATAAACATTAAAAAATTATGTCATACGGTTTACTTAAAGGCAAAAAGGGAATTATTTTTGGAGCCCTTAATGAACATTCAATTGCATGGAAAGTTGCAGAAAGATGTCATGAAGAAGGTGCTGAATTTATTTTATCAAACGCTCCTATTGCTTTGAGAATGGGAGAACTTAATGGTTTAGCTGAAAAAACAGGTTCAGAAGTTATTGGTGCAGATGCAACTTCTATAGAGGATCTTGAGAAACTTTTTGATGCTGCGGTTGCAAAATTTGGGAAAATCGACTTTATTCTTCATTCAATCGGGATGTCTATAAACGTAAGAAAAGGAAAACATTATACAGAAATGAATTATGAATGGCTAGAAAAAGGTTGGGATATCTCGTCTGTTTCTTTCCATAAGGTAATGCGTGTGGCTTGGGAAAAAGACTGTATGAATGAATGGGGAAGTATTTTAGCGCTTACTTATATTGCTGCACAAAGAACATTCCCTGATTATAATGATATGTCTGACAACAAAGCATATTTGGAAAGTATTGCAAGAACTTTCGGAAATTATTGGGGAGAAAGAAAGGTACGTGTGAATACAGTATCTCAGTCTCCTACTCCAACTACAGCAGGAAGCGGAGTAAAAGGTTTCGGAGGTTTCTTAGGATATGCAGAAGATATGTCTCCGCTAGGAAATGCTACAGCTCTTGAATGTGCAGATTATTGTGTAACTCTTTTCTCTGATTTGACCAGAAAAGTAACGATGCAAAACCTTTTCCACGATGGAGGTTTCAGCAGTTCTGGTGTTACTCAGAAAGTTATCAGCAAGTATGATGTTGAGTAATTAAATTAATTATTCTTAAAATAATGAAAAGCCGAAAAAGAAATTTTCGGCTTTTCTATTGTTAAAATATCACATAAATTTTGAAATAGAATCTTTAAAATATGTTCGGCGAGACCAAAGGTCTCGCCGAACGTTATAAAAAATATTAATATGAAGTTTATAAAATTATTGTTTGTATAGAATGTGCAGGTGCAGAAATTTTAGCTGCCATCCCTTCAATCCACAGATTTGTGCTGATATCATCATCAGAATCATTCATAATTACCGTGACTAACTGTTTATCTTCATTCATAAAAGTTGTTGAAATAAGAGCTGCTCTATTAGACGAGCTTCCGATTCTTTGGGCATTTGGCTTTATGAATTTCGAAACGTGTCCTACATAATAATATTCATAAGTATAATGAACTTCACCAGTTTTTGTGTCTGCGATAATTGGTGCAAAACAGAAATTTCCAACATGATTTGGACCTCCGGTTTCATCAAGAAGAACATTCCAGTCAGTCCATAAAGCAGTACCTTTATTAAAATCATTAATCATATTTCTTCCATACAGTTCACCTAGACTTACATCATAGATTTTAGACATATCAAATTTCTCTTTACATCCTTCCGTAAACGCCAAAAACTTATCCGGAAAAGCTCTCTGAGTTTCTGAAAGATTATCAAAAAGCTGGGTTTTGTTATTCCATGTTTCATACCAATGATATCCGATTCCTGCGGCATATTTTGAAGTTTCTAGATCGCTTAATGTTGTGGTTGCTCTTTGATAAATCAAGTCACGATTATGATCCCAAATCATCACTTTTTTATCTTTATATCCATTTTTCCAAAGAGTTGGTCCCAAGTTATTTTTTAAGAACTCCCCTTCCTCTTCTGCTGTATAAATACAAGATTCCCAAGTTTGAGTAGCCATTGGTTCATTCTGAACAGTTAACCCCCAAACATTAATTCCTCTTTTTTCGTATTCTTTGATGAATTTAATATAATAATCTGCCCATGTTTGATAAAAAGCATTTTCTAATCTCCCGCCTTTCAACATACTTTTATTTGATTTCATCCAAGCTGGCGGACTCCAGGGTGAAAAGTAGAATGTAAAATCTTTACCGATAGCTTTTTGAGCTTCTTTTATCATCGGAATTTTATATTTTTCATCATGCGATATATTGAATGACTTTAAAGAAGTATCATTATCCTGAACATAAGTATAAGAATCGCTTGAGAAATCACAAGAGTTCATATTGGTACGAACTACTGTATATCCTATTCCACTTTTACCATAATAAGCCTCCAAAATTTCCTTCTGTTTGTCTTTTGGCATCTTATAAAAAGTTTCTGCGGATGCGTCTGTAATTGCACCTCCTATCCCGATTAATTTTTGATATTTAAAATCCGGATCAACAAATATACAGGCATCGGTTTCTTTTGGTTGTCCCATTTTCTCAAACTTCACAACGCCTTTATCTGCCATTTTCTCATTCGTCTTTGAGTTGGTGATAAAAACTTTTGCTGTTTTTCCATTATTCTGTTTCCAGTAGTTTTGTGCATTTACATTAGACATAACTCCAACAACAAAACAACTTACAATTAGTTTTTTCATTTATTTATTCTTCTTTTTCTATATTAAACCACCCCGTCTAAATTTTCCTTGAAAATTTATCCACCCCTCCAAAGGAGGGGAATCTAGCAATGTATATTATTTGTTTTGATAGACTCTTACATAATCTATAAAGAACTTCTGCGGAAAAATAGTGTCATCAATACCCTCTTTTCCTCCCCAAAAACCTCCGACAGCCAAATTCAAAATAATATAATAAGGCTGGTCAAAAGGCCATGCTTCGTATGACTTTTCTTTATTTTCATATGTGAAAAATTTTTGATCATCAATATAAACATCAATTTTTTCCGGACTCCAATCTGCTTTATAGACATGAAATTGCTCACTTACATCTTTTACTATTAAAGTATCAGTTTTCTGCGTTCCCTGAATATGATTGTATTTTTTTGTATGAACAGAAGCATGTATATATCCTTGATTGAAACCTACATGTTCCATAATATCCAATTCTCCGTCATCAGGCCACTCTTTCATATTCTCACTCATCATCCAGATTGCAGGCCAAGTTCCTCTTCCTTTTGGGAGTTTTGCTCTTACTTCTATCGTTCCGTATTGGAAAGAAAATTTTCCTTTTGTTAAAAGTTTGGCAGATGTATATTTATTCTTAGCCCAATTCTCTTTCTTGGCTTCAATTATAAGGCTTCCGTTTTCAACTCGGGCGTTTTCCAATCGGTTTTTAGTGTAGAACTGGTCTTCGTTGTTTCCAAAACCATCACCTCCAACATCATAATTCCATTTTGAAGAATCAGGTAATCCGTTATAATTAAATTCATCACTCCAAATTAATTTCCTACTTGAATCTGATTTGAGTGAGGCACAATTTAATGATGAAAAAACGAAAGTTCCTCCGATGATTAAATTAAAAATATGTTGGAATTTTATTTTCAAAGTTTACAGTTTTAGTGTTATATTTTAACGCAAAGATTTATTAATTAAACAAAATATTTAGTGAGTAAAGGTGACAACAAGTCGCTGATGAAGCATTATGGTAAACGTTAGCTTCATCAAATCAACTTTATTGATTATTCTTTGCCTACTTAAAATCAACGCTTCTTTGAACAAATCTTTGCGTAAAAATTTTAGGTTAAGATTATTTCCAAAGTTTGTCATTCCTAAGAACGAGGGATCTCAAGATTACTTTTTAGAGATTCTTCATTACGCTTCACTTCTTTTATAATGATAAACGTTATATTTTATCATTCTTTTAGTCTTTTACCACCAAAAGCGGGTTTTATCCCGCTCTCAGTTTGTAAACTAATATTATTTTAACCAATTAACCCTCTTTGTCTGGACGTTTTGAGAGTCAGTTCCTATCATAATGTCAAACTCTCCACTTTCCCAGTCGAAATTTAATTCATCATCATAGAATTTCAAATTTTCTGGGGTTAAGGTAAAGTTGACTGTTTTATTTTCTCCTTTTTTAATGAATACTTTTTGAAAGCCTTTTAATTCTTTTACAGGTCTTACAACCTTCCCCACCAAATCTCTGATGTATAGTTGTACTACCTCTTCTCCATCATAATTTCCTGTATTCGTAATATTTACACTGATATTTAATGTTTGATTTCCTTTGAGATTAGTTGAGCTTAATTTCATTTCAGAATATTTGAATTTTGTATAGCTCAAGCCATATCTGAACGGGAATTTTGGATCGTTATCTAAGTCGATATACGCTGAAACATAGTTTCTGTCGGTATTATTTTTAGCAGGTCTTCCCGTATTGTAATGATTATAGTAGACAGGAATTTGTCCTTCTGTTCTAGGAAAACTCATCGGAAGTTTTCCACTAGGATTTACTATTCCAAAAAGAACGTCTGCAATAGAATTTCCTGCTTCTGTACCCAACCACCAAGTATACATGATTGCCGGAATGTTGTCTGTTGCCCAATCAAAAACCAAAGGTCTTCCTGCATTAATCATCAATACAATTGGTTTTCCTGTTTTTGCGATTTCTTTTAATAAATCTTCCTGAACACCAGAGAAATGAATGTTACTTCTACTTTTAGCTTCACCACTCATTGCATGGCCTTCTCCTAATGTCATAATCACCACATCGGCTTTTTTTGCTGTTTCTATGGCTTCAGCAAACATTGATTTGTCTTGGTCGTCAACGTTTGCACCTTTTGCATACAATAAAATTGAGTTTTTATCTAGTTGATTTTTAATTCCGTCAAACTGAGTAACAATTCTCTGATTATCATCTTTAAATGCAACTGACCAAAAACCATGATTAGCAGTAGTTTCTTTTCCGAAAGGACCAATGAGAGCTACTGTTTTAGTAGATTTTGAAAGCGGAAGTAAATTCTTTTCATTTTTAAGTAAAACGATACTTTTTGAACCAAATTCTCTAGCAAATTTTCTATTTTCCTGATTGTTTTCCTGTTCTTTTTGCCTTTTTTCGTTGCTGAATCTGTAAGGGTCATCAAATAAACCCATTTCAAATTTTTTAACCAAAATTCTCCTTGCTGCATCATCAATAAATTTGGAGTCTACTTTACCTTCCTGAACTAATTTTGGTAGCTCTGCCATGTAAGCACGACTTTCCATATCCATGTCACTCCCTGCAAGAATTGCTTTTTCGGCAGCTTCTTTATTATTTTTTGCATAACCGTGAGGAACCATTTCACCAACACTTCCCCAATCTGAAACCACAAAACCTTTGTAGTTCCATTTTCCTTTTAATAAATCTCTCAAGATATATTTGTTGGCAGTTGCAGGAATTCCGTTGATATCATTAAAAGAATTCATAAAAGTGGCAACACCAGCTTCTGCGGCAGCTTTGAAAGGAGGTAAATAGATTTCATGTAATTGTCTTAAACTCATATCTACCGAATTATAATCTCTTCCTCCAACAGCGGCTCCGTATGCTGCAAAATGTTTTGCACAAGCCATAATTGCATCAATATTTCCAAGTCCTTTTCCCTGAAAACCTCTTATTCTTGCTAAACCGATTTGAGTACCCAGATAAGTATCTTCACCTGAACCTTCCATCACTCTACCCCATCTCGGATCTCTTGCTATATCAACCATTGGTGCAAAAGTCCAGTGAATTCCATAAGCTGAGGCTTCGGTTGCTGCAATGCGTTCTGATTTTTCAATTAATGCTAAATCCCAGCTTGCTGCCTGACCAAGATTTATCGGAAATGTTGTTCTAAAACCATGAATAACATCTTGCCCGAATAATAATGGTATTTTAAGTCTGGATTGCAGAGCAAGCTTTTGAAAGTTTTTGGTTTCTTCAACACCCGTTACATTGAGCATTGAACCTACTTTTCCTTTTTTTATTTCTTCTAAAACGGTTGCAGAATTGGAATTTTGTGGACCTGTAGCATATTCAAAGCCACTATATTGAACAAGCTGTCCTACTTTTTCTTCTAATGTCATTTTAGACAATAGCTCAGAAACTTTTTGATCTATTGTTTTTTGCCCAAATACATTTATTCCAAATGCTGTAATTGCTAAAAAGAAATAAGCTTTTTTCATATCATAATTTAAAAAATATAGGTTGCAACTGAATTTCCGGAAATTGTAACAGGAGCTGTTTTCTGATTATATTTAATATTGAAATTTTCAGAATTTTTATTATTATTCTGAACAATCAAAACTGTTTTTCCCGATGGAGTTTTAAAGGCTACTGATGAAAGATTTTCGGTCTCAGTAGAAGCAATTCTTTGTGAATTTGCAGGAACAAATTTCGAAGCGTGTGCAATAATATAATATGAAACATTTCTGGTGAAATTTTCACTATCTGAAACTGTAATTGCTCCTTTACATTCAGTACAACCTCCATCTGTATGAGGCTTAAATTCTGTGTCATTTGCCACGTTCCATTCTAAAGCTATTTTGCTCCAGTTTCTCATAGAACCAATGATAACGTTTTTGGTATGCCAGTTCAAATCTTCGTTAAAAGTTCCTTTCGCACCGGTCCATTGTTCTGTGAAGTACAGATTATTATTAGGAAAAGCATTATGAACGGTTGATAAAGCTGAAATATCACCTTCGTATAAATGAAAAGCAGAACCATCAATATATTGAGCAGCTTCCGGATCACTCAAAATATTGGTTACATATTCAGGTTTATTACAGTTGTGGTCATAGACAACAATTTTAGTTTTTATATTATTAGCCTTAAAAATAGGACCTAAACTTTTCTTTATAAAATCTCTTTGCTGATCGGAAGGCATCAAAAGACTCGGGTTATTTCCAGGATGCAAAGGTTCGTTTTGGGGAGTAATTGCATCTATGATAATGCCTTCTTTTTGCATTCCCTGAATATATTTCACGAAATATTTTGAATAAACATCATAAAATTCAGGTTTTAAACTTCCTCCTTTTGATTTTCCGTTATCTTTCATCCAAGTTGGCGGAGACCAAGGTGCAGCAATAATTTTTATTTTAGGATTGATTGCTAAAATTTCTTTCAACATTGCAATCAAATCTTTATCTCTTGCTAAACTGAATTTTGAAAGCGAAGGATCAGTTTGTCCTTCAGGCAAATCATTATAAGAGAAAACTTCGCTATCTAAATCTGATGCTCCGACGCTTAACCTTAAATAACTTACGGAGATAGAATTTTTATCATTTCCGAAAAGTTCATTAAGTAATGCTTTTCTTTTTGAAGGAGAAAGCCTATTGATCACTTCTACGCTTCCTCCGGTTAATGTATATCCAAATCCGTCAATGTATTGAAACTTTTGAGAATCATCAATTTCAATAGTTTGAAGATTATTAGGGGTATTTACAAAAATGATAGAGTTTTGTTGTTGAAGTTTTACACTTTCATCTCCTTTTGTCAGCCAATACTGAACTTCATTTCCTGTGTTCGGAACTGAGTTACAAGATGATAAAGGTAAAAGTACCACACCACTAAATAGTAGTGTAGTACTTTGTAAAAAGAAACTATATAAATTGTGGAATTTCATATTAGTAACCTGGGTTTTGAGTCAGATTTTGATTGTTATCTCTTTGTCCCTGAGGAATTGGCCATAATAATCTATCTTGATTAATATTTCCTGCATAAGACAATATACTGCCATTTCCATCCTTCTGTTGTGATAATATTTCAATTGCCTTACCCGTTCTTTTCAGGTCAAACCAACGATGACCTTCAAAAGCTAATTCTAATTTTCTTTCTTTTAATACTTTATTTATTCCATCTGATTCTGACGAAATTGTTACAGTTGGCAAACTTAGCCTTTGTCTCACCTGATTAATATAACCTGCTGCACCAGTGTAATCTGCTGTTCTAACTGCTGCTTCAGCCTGTAATAAAAGAATATCTGCATGGCGAAGGATATAAAAATTTTGTTTTCCATCCGTTTGCCTCATTTTATTCATGAAAGGATAATTGTTGCTTGTCCAAAAATTATCTGACCAACTTACTGTTGAAAATTTAATTGTACTTGCTTTTCTTACAAGATCATTTTCATCATCAAATGTTTTTACCAAATCATTAGACGGAACATTGAATTTTTTCCAGTCTGTGCCTGTAAACATTGAAGTTCCCCACGCCCATACACTTCCTGCGTTGCCATCAACTTCAAATATAGATTCTGCATTACCTTCATGATTCCCATCAAACAAATGATCATAATTTGCCAATAAACTTACTCCTGAAATGTTGTTGCAATATTGTTTTACTTTTGCCCAATCTGGATTAGGCTTTGTAGCGTAAACTTTAGCTAATAATCCATAAGCAAAGTTTTTGTTAGCTTTATATTTTTCTGAACCAGCTGGAGCATTAGCAAGTGAGCCTTCCAGATCTGAAATTATTAGGTCGTAAACTTCTTGTATTGGTTTTCTGGCAGGGTAAACCTGACTATAAACTTCATCAAAATTTGCCGAATTAACCCCAATTACAGCTTTAGTTACCACTGGAACATCTCCCCAAAGCTGTACAGCATGAAAATAATAAAGAGCTCTCATAATAGCTGCTTCAGATTTCATTTGTGCTTTACGTGCAGATGTAAGTGAAGGATCATTGATTTCGTCAACATAGTTCAAAATCATATTACAGTCATTAATAAAACCGTATAAATACTTCCAATCTCTAAGAACATTAGAATTAGTTGCTAATATTCTATATTCATCCTGCTGAAAGTTCTGTACATTATCTGCCCCAGCATAAGAAATATCTGTTTGCGCGTCTCCGTTGAAGAAATAATCTAGCTGCCAATATTCATTTCCAAATGCATTATAGATTGTATTCATTCTATTTTCTGCATCTGTAGCTGTTTTTAGCGGATTTGTAAGATCTATCTGTTGTTCCGTAATAGGCTCTGTATCTAAGAAGTTACTACATGAAACACTCGTAGTAAGTAATGAAATCCCTAATAAATAATATATTGATGTATTTATTTTCATAATAATTGTTTAGTTTAAAAATTTGCTTTAATTCCAAAAATAATAGTTCTTACTTGCGGATAAGTACCGTAATCTATTCCCATCACAGCATTAGAAGCACCCGCTGTAGCATTACTACTAGAACTAAAAGCATTAACTTCAGGATCCATACCCGTATACTTTGTGAAAGTGTATAGGTTTTGCCCAGTAAGATAAAGGTTCAGTTTATTCACTCCTTTGAAAGGTTGCTTGAAATTATAACCAATGGTTACTGCTTTTATCTTTACAAATGTACCATCCTCTACGAATCGATCAGAAATATTAAGAGAAGATGCAGACCCTGCTCTTGGAACATCGGTAATTTGCCCAGGAGTTGTCCATCTGTTTAATACAGCTGTTGATTGATTTTTGTAATCATTCATCATTTCTAAATCAAAACGTGTTGCATTGAAGACATCATTACCAACAGATCCTGTTACAAGAACATCCATATACCAATTCTTCAAAGTAAAATTATTAGAGAATCCAAATGTATAATCTGGGTTCGGATTACCAATATAAGTTCTATCTAAAGAATCCATATACCCATTACCATTAAGATCTTTATATTCTAAATCTCCTGTTTGAGGATTCACTCCATTTATCTGATATCCGTAAAACATACTTAGAGGTTGACCAACTCCGAAACGAACCAAACTTCCCATGCCTTCAATAGCTGCGGCATCTATGGTATTTACATAATCAAAATTCAAAACCTTATTTTTAGCAAAAGCTATATTAAATGAAGAACTCCAAGAGAAATTTTCTTTCTTAACATTTGTGGTACTAAGAGAAAGCTCTAGCCCTTGATTTTCTAGCGAACCAAAATTTCTATAAATAGGATAAGTTAAGTCTCCCATAACTAAAGGGATAATCAAATTATCTGTTTTTCTTTTATAAATATCTGCTGCAAATCTTATTTTATTATTTAATAATCCTAAATCAAGTCCAAAATTTGTATCAGTAGTTGTCTCCCATGTCAAATCTCTACTATCTGCTTGAGTTGACTTATATGTAACAACTCCATTAGACCAATAAGGATCGTATAGATTGAAACTAGAATATGCAGGAATAGCTGAAACATTAGCTGTTTGTCCCCATCCTCCTCTTAACTTTAATTCACTAATTACTTTACTGTCTGCTAAGAAATTTTCTTTAGATACTAACCAAGAAGCAGATACTCCTGGGAAAAAGCCCCATCTATTTCCAGAAGCCAATGCAGAATTTGCATTTCCTCTAAAAACACCCATAATGGTATACTTCTCGTTGAATGTATAAAGTGCTCTACCAAAAAATGAAACTCCTCTTAATATTTCTTTATGATAATCATACCCCTGATTCGTAGCTAAATTATAATTAAAATTAGTTAAAGGTTCGGTGAAATTTTCACCATTATATGATCTATACTGGACATTTTTCTCTCTCATTTCGAAACCTCCTAACAATGAGAAATCATGAACAGATTTTTTAATAGTATAATTTAGAGTATTCCCAAAAATATACTCTTGAAATAAGTAATTATTTTCTGAACCTATCCCTTTTTTCTCACGTCCGTAACTACTTTGATATCCATCTACAAACTTGGTGTTCTGAGAATCTATCATATCAAATGAAATAGTTGGCTTCCAAACTAGATTCTTAAGAATATTAACTTCTAATCCAAAATTACTTAAAAAACGATGAGTATTTGTTTTATCTAATCTGGATTGGTAAGCAACAGGATTTTCCCAAGAAGATTGATATGGATTGGGAGCAAATTGTCCTGGCTTATATCCATCTTTTATATTTCCTGTAGCTGGATCATAAACTGCCTGATCGGTAGAAATGAAATTAACTTGCTCTCCGTAAACAGGCAAAAAACTAGGTGTATTGAATGCACTTAATACTACACCTCCTCTCGCTGTACTTAGATTGTCATTAGTATTTTTTAGAGTTGTATTGTAATAATTCAATGAAGAATTTAATTTCAACCAAGGTAATATTTTAGCATCTAAATTTATTTTAGTAGATGTCCTTTGGAATTTTGCAGGATTTATAATACCATCAATATCTTGGTATCCCAACGCTGTATATACTTTTACATTTTCATCACCAAAAGAATAATTTACATTATAATTTTGGTCGAAACCTGTACGGAAAACTTCTTTTGTCCAGTCTGTATTTATTCCGTCATATCTAGGATTGTTTGCAGTGTTGTAATAAGAAACATTTATTTCTTTCATCAATTCTTTATACTGATCCAGGTTTAGAACATCAATATTCTTTACTGCTTTAGAAATTCCCCAATAAGCATTGAAATTTAGTTGTGGCTTTCCGGATTTTCCTCTTCTAGTTGTGATAATCACAACACCCGAAGAACCACTCGTTCCATAAATAGCTGTAGATGATGCATCTTTTAGGATCGTCATATCTACAATATCATCAGTATTAATTCCGCTTATATCATTAGTCTGAATTCCATCAACAATATAAAGTGGGCTTACACTTGACGAAATAGAGTTGTTACCTCTAATTTTTACGTCAATATTTGCACCCGGTTTGCCTGAAGCCTGTATCACGTTTACTCCTGCTGCTTGTCCTTGCAATGCTTGTCCTACATTGTAGATAGGTCGATCATCGAAAGCGTCGGCTTTTACAGTAGAAACAGCACTTGTAAGGTTAGATTTTTTTACTGAACCATATCCTATAAGTACTACTTCCTCTATTTTTTTTTCTTTGGGAAGAGTGTCTGTCGTTTTTTGGGCATTAAAGTTTGCTGTAAAATACAATACAGCAATCATCCCTAAACTTGTTGTTTTTTTTACATTCATATACAGTTAGTTTTTAATTCTCAAATTGAGACAATAAAAATATATTTTTTTTTATTATTTAACATTAAATTAATAAATATTTTATTTTTTCGTTTATTTTTGGGGGCTGAAAGCGTTAAAATATCTTTAATAACTTGTGAAAAAGTCAAAATTCCGAATAAAAAAATCCCTAAAATGAATAGTAAGCTCTCCAAAATTGGCCTTCCCCTCAAGCTAACTTTTCTAATTTTCTCTATGGTGCTAAACTGCATGGGGATAGTGATTCTTCAACTTTCGGAAGCTAAAATTACTTATGAAAAACTTGGATTATTAGAATCATTTAAAGATTTGCCTATTGCAATTATTTCACTTTTTGCAGTCAAGTTTATTAATAAAGCAGGGACTAAGAAAGCATTAATTTCTGCATTAGCCATTGTTGGGATTTGTTCATGTATTTTACCTTTTGTTGAAGTTTTTTGGTTTTATAAGTTATGGTTTGCTATTATCGGAGCATGTTTTGCTATTGGTAAAATTTGTGTTTTTGGAATTATCCGCAATAGTACTAGAGAAGAAAAATACCTCGCAAAAATGATGAATAGTGTTGAAGCATCATTTATGATAGGCGTTTTTGCAGTTAATATAGGTTTTGGTTGGCTTATTTCGAGCAAATATTCAGGTTTTTGGAAATTCGGGTTCTTGTCAATTTCACTTCTTTCTATTATTGCAATTGTATTATTTTCTCGACTAAAAATTTCAGAATCAGTAAAAGAAAATGAAACCAGTGTGATTGCAGATCTATCAAAATTTGTGAATAAATCTGTTATTATTTTTTTAGGTGTTATTTTTTTTATTGTATTTGTTGAGCAAAGCTTTAATTCCTGGCTACCCTCTTTCTATAAAAATCACCTGAAAGTCAATTCTTTTTTTGCTATACAGGCGTCCTCCCTTCTGGCATTATTCTCTTATATCGGAAGAACAATTACAGCAAATATTATTCAAAGATTTTCATTGTCAAAATATTTTACAATTTGTCTTTCCTTAATAATACTTGTATTGTGTATTATTTTAGGAATACAATTTTTGGATTCAGAAGATTCAAAGATTCTTTTATTTTTATTTCCTGTAATTGGTTTATTTTTATCACCTCTTTATCCTGTCATCAATTCAAAAATGATTGCAATGATTGATAAAGATAAAATAACTCTTTTTACTTCACTGATAGTCATTTTTTCTTCTCTAGGCAGTTCTATTAGTTCTATAACGATGTCGCTTTTGTTTGCAAAAGGTTTATTAAATTACTATTCATTGTATATCTTACTTGCTGTGGTTGTGCTTTTTATAATAAGTTTAACATATTTTCACAGTGTAAAGAAAAAAATATAGAAAATAATTTTATTTTTACTTCCATGAAAATCAATAACGAAAAAAATAAAGAAACCCTTCAGGAACTTATTGATACAAAAGATTTTGTATCCCATATTTCTGTTGACTGCACCATATTTGGTTTTCACGATAATATTTTGAAAGTTTTACTTTTAAAGTATCATGATCTTAATTTATGGTCGCTTCCTGGAGGTTTTGTTTTCAATGATGAAGATCTTAGAGAAGCTGCTGAACGGGTTCTGTACGAAAGAACACATTTGAAAAATATTTTCCTAAAGCAATTTCATACATTTGGAAGGATAGATAGAACGGAAAATAATGTTCATCAGATTTTGCTTAATAATAAGGGTATTGAAGTTCCTAAAGATCACTGGATTTTTCAGAGGTTTATAACGGTAGGATATTGTAGTCTTATCGATTTTTCCTTAGCCAATACTTTTCCTGATGCGTTCAATGAAACCTGTGAATGGTTTGAAGTTGACAACCTTCCGGAAATGGCATTTGATCACGACAGAATTATAGAAACCGGCTTAGAATACCTTAGAATGAATATCAACACAGAAGTTGCAGCAAGTAATCTCCTTCCCGAAAAGTTTACAATGAAAGATCTTCAATGTTTGTACGAGACTATTCTAGGGCAAAAATTCAGAAGGAATAATTTTCAGCGCAAAATTTTAAGCTTAAATATCTTAGACAGATTAGAAAAGTTTTATGATGGATCAGCTAATAAAGCTCCATATTTATATAAATTCAAAAATAAAGTTCATAATTCTACCAACAAGTACCCTATCACCAATGACGAGGAAGTATAATACGTAGAATATTGAAAATTTTTCTATTTAAAAATAATTTATTGTATTGAAAGACAATATATAAAAAGGAATTCAAAAAAAATTTCTCAGACAACACGAAAAGTGTTATTTTTAAACAAATCAAAAAAACATGTCATATTATCCTCTTACAAGCATCCCGGATTATTACGGAATAGATGCATTACTTACCGAAGAACACAAACTTATTCGTCAGTCAATCAGAGAGTGGGTTGAAAGTTTTGTAATGCCACAAATAGATCAAGCAGCCCAAAATCATACAGATATCCCAAATTTGATGCGTGAATTAGGGAAAATAGGTGCGCTTGGGCCTTACATTCCGGTTGAGTATGGAGGTTCTGGTCTTGATCAGATTTCTTATGGTCTTATCATGCAAGAATTAGAAAGAGGTGATTCTGCGGTTCGTTCTGCAGCATCGGTTCAGAGTTCTTTGGTGATGTTTCCTATCAATGAATTTGGTTCGGAAGAACAGAAAAGAAAATATTTGCCAAAATTAGCAGTCGGTGAAATGATTGGTTCTTTTGGCTTAACTGAGCCTAATCATGGTTCAGATCCGGGCTCTATGGAGACTTATTTTAAAGATATGGGAGACCATTATCTTTTAAATGGAGCAAAAATGTGGATCACCAACTCTCCTCTTTGCGATATTGCTGTAGTTTGGGCTAAAAATGAAGAAGGAAAAGTACAAGGACTAATTGTTGAAAGAGGTATGGAAGGCTTCACAACTCCGGAAACCCATAATAAATGGAGTTTAAGAGCTTCTAAAACAGGTGAATTGGTATTTAATGATGTTAAAGTTCCGAAAGAGAATTTACTTCCTGGAGTTACAGGATTAAAAGGACCTTTATCATGTTTGAATTCTGCTAGATATGGTATTTCTTGGGGAGTAATTGGTGCAGCGATTGATTGTTATTGTACTGCTGTTCAGTATTCTAAAGAAAGAAAACAATTCGGAAAACCTATTGGATCTTATCAACTACAGCAAAAAAAATTAGCCGAGTTTTTAACTGAAATTACAAAAGCTCAGTTGCTTTGCCTTCAGTTAGGAAATCTTAAAAATGCTCACACAGCAACCCCTGCACAAATTTCTATGGCAAAAAGAAATAATGTGAAAATGGCGATAGATATAGCTAGAGAATCTCGTCAGATTCTTGGAGGAATGGGTATTATGGGTGAATTCCCGATGATGAGACATGCTGCAAACTTGGAATCTGTAATTACTTATGAAGGAACACATGATGTTCATTTACTGATTACAGGTTTAGATATTACAGGTATCAACGCTTTCTAAAAATAATACGAAAATATTTATATATAGTTTAAGTCCGTTCAAATTGAACGGGCTTTTTTTATTGATTTATATCTGTTTTTAAAGGAAATAATAGAAAACTTGTATTCAATGAATAGTTGTTGATTATTCAAAATATTGTGAATATTGTAGAAAAAAAATAACTTGTTAACAACCAAAATATAAAAATATGAAAAAGCTTACTTTTCTATTACTAGGTCTTACTGCGCCATTTTACTTTGCACAGCAAGCTGGAGATGTTGTTAATTTTGAGCAAAAACTCAATCTTACCCCACAAGGTTTATCAGATTTCATTTCAAATAATCTTGGTGAGCAGAATACGCCAGATTTTGTAAATTATCTGAACAGTTTTCATTTAGGAGTAAAAGGCTACAAAATCACTTATTATACCAAAAATGAGAATAATGTACTTGTAAAAGCTACTGGTTTATTAATGTATCCTGATGTAAATTATAAGCTTTCTACCGTTGTTTCTGAGCACGGAACAACTGATAATAGAAATAATGTACCATCAAATTTAAAAGGTGTAATGACCGCAGGTTTTGTGGTAGAACTTTCTTATGTTTTGAATGGCTATATTTTAATGGCTCCTGATTATGTCGGAATGGGTTCTGGAGACGGAGTTCATCCATATGTACACTATCCTACCGAAGCGAGTGCTACAATTGATTTTATAACCGCAGCTAACAAAGTTTTATCACAATTAAACATAAAACGTTATGATGAATATTTTATAGCAGGATATTCTCAAGGTGCACATGCAGCAATGTCGACATTAAAAAGCTTGAGTATTTCAAATCCCAAGAATTTGAAATTCAAATATGCGTATATGGGAGACGGTCCTTATGATTTTTCAGGTGTAACACTTCAAAAAGGAGTTATAGAAAAGGATATTTATCCGTTTACTTCTTTTCTCGCTAATGTTGTAAATACTTGTAATAATTTAGATTATAAAACATATACCAATAATATTTCAGAGGTAATTTCCCTGGAATATTTAGATAAATATAATTATCATGTGGTTCAAGATAACGGTGGTTTACTTTGGGGACCTCTGGTTTGGAGAAATCTTTTCACAACAAATTTTGTGAATGATGTTGTTAATAATCAGAATAGCAAACTCAGACAATGTTTAAAAGTAAGTGATGTATACGATTGGTATAACAAAACTCCTACAACATTAGGACATTCTACGGTTGACTTGGCTATACATCCTGAAAATACCTCAAAAACACTCAATACACAAAGAGGTTATTATCCTTGGTGGGATTTGAATAAATATAAATTAGATTCCTTCTATTGGGGCCCTTTAGGGCATATCGGGGGAATTGTTCCGTTTGTTTTGGCTTCTAATGCCAAATTTAATACTTTGAGAAGTGGTGGTTTATTTAATGAATGGGCAGTCTTAACTTCAAAACAAGCCAATTCCAAAACTGAAAAAGCAATAAATCCGTTGTATTCTTCACAAATAAATCCAAGCCTTAATGGTTTAGAATTAAAAGAAATTACTGATTTCAATAAAGAGAAAGCGGAAAACAAATCAACAACAAACAATGACTTATCTAAGTTAAATAATGGAGTTTATTTATTAAAAGTTGCCGAAAATAATGAAGAAAAAATAATCCCATACATTAAAAATACTCCAAAAACAATAGCTGAAAATGAAATTGTAAAATCTGAAAACAATAATATTTTAGTACTGAAAATTGATGAAACTGAACTTTCTCACATTAATATTTTTGATGAAAATAAAAATTTAATTAAAACCATTTCTCAAATTGACTATACAAAAGAAGGAGGTGTTGATTTAAATAATATTGAAAATCAAAACCTTACACTTGAAGTTGTTACGCCTTATTATAATCTTCAGTTTAATAAAAGTTTGAATAATCCGACCAATTCAAATAATAGTTTGGAAATTTTCGCTAAAAACAACCAAATTATCGTTAAATCGGAAGATGAAATCAAGAATGTTGCAATATACAGTGTTTCGGGAAGTTTAGTTGAAAATCAAGACTTAAAACGACCTGAATTTGAATCTAAATCATTACAATCAGGAATATACGTAGTTCAGGTAACGAAAAGCAATGGTAAAATTGTAAGCAAAAAAGTAAAACTATAAGTTACCTTCTCAATACAATTCTTAAACTTTTAGGTTAGGCACTTCATTTTTGAAGTGCTTTTTTAGTTGGAAAAAGACTTAATGTTTTCAATAAAATTGATATCAGGATTTAAAACCTCAAGGATAAGACTCTTGATAGATTCCATCGCATTGTTAATGTCTCCTTTTTCAAACTGTAAAGAAACCACTCCTTTTCTTGCTTCTGCAAAGCTCCAAATTCCTGTTTCTACAGGCAATCCCCAAAATTCGGGCATACTTTGGATTACATACTGATAAATACACAATTGCAGAGCTTGTTTTCTGTCATTGTTATGGAAGTATTCGTCGGCATTATCTGCATCTATTTTTACTGTCAAATTTTTGATTTTTGCAGTTTTATAGTCAATAATTCTTAGCGTTCCGTTGAGTTTATCTACCCTGTCAATAAACCCGAAAAATGAAATCTTGTCTTTTGTATTTTCATCAAGATAAAAATCAATGTTTTCAAATCTTTTTTCGATGGCAACAATTTCTAATTTATTTCCTTTTTTGACCAATTCCAAATCATGATTCAAAATGCTTTCAATCACTTTTTTAGCAATGGCTTTATGAATGAAGTTCATTCCTTTTTCATAGAATTCGGGTTGATGTTTTAGCTTCTCAATACCTATTTCTATATATTTATCAATTGCTTTAATTGATTCTTTTAAATCACTTTCTTTTAATATTTTACCTATTAATACTTCATAAATTTCTTGAAGTGAATAATGAACCAAGTTTCCGTAATTTCTAACTGACAATTCTTCTTCAATTTCGTCGGTTTCTGAAGTGTTTAAAATCTTTGAAAGGTAAAAATCAATCGGATTATAGAGGTAACTTGTAAGGTGGGAAGCCGAAACTTTTTGCTTCCATTTTTCGAGCCTTTCAAGAACGATATCTGTTTTCTGAATTTCTACAGGTTGGGTAATAATCGGTTCTGAAGAATTTTCAATAATAAGATGTTCTATTTGATGAGAACTTTCCATTTCGATTTGGGTAATGAACCTACTCTTTTCACCTGTATTTACGCCTGAACTTAATGCATTGAAAAGCAAGTGTACATTTTTGGCATCCTGAATCAATCGATAAAAGTGATACGCGTAAATACTATCATTTTCCAAAAATGTATGAAGGTCAAAATAGCGTCTAATATCAAACGGAATAAAAGTATTCTGAGAATTTCCGAGCGGTAATTTTCCTTCGTTTACAGAAAGCATTATCACATTTTCGAAATTCAGAAGTCGGGTCTCCAAAAGTCCCATGATTTGAAGTCCTCGCAAAGGCTCACCTTGAAAATCAATACTTTCGGAATTGATATGTTGATTAATTAAAATTTCCAGCGTTTCCATCTTAATTTCAAATTGATAAGGTGAAAGTTGGTTTTTGATTATTCTAAAAGCATTTTCGAAGTGAGAAATATTTTCATACTGAATATCATCAATATCCAACCATTTGATTTGCTGACAGAAAGCTATCAATAAATCTAAATATTCACTCGTGGAATTTGCCTTTTGGAGCAACTGATAATAGGAAAGTTCACCTAGAAGTTCCGAAAACAACTTTTTGGAGATGTAAACTATATTCCTCTCCTCTATTTTAGATTTAAAACTATTGATAATCTGTTCATCATCAATAGATTTCGGAAGTTCTTCAAGTATTGGAAAGATGTCTCTATAATAATATGATGACTTATTTTTTTCTAATTGTTTCTGAAGATAGAATAATTGTTTTACAGCATTTGAAAAGGATAAATTCTTCAATGGAAACCCCATTGTAATGTTAATATTTTCAACAGAATGCATCACATCCAAACTTGCGGGAAGCAAGTTTTCATCCAATAGAACGACAGCTGTATTAGAATAGGTTTTATTTTCTATTTCGTTAAAAATTTCCGGTAAAATTTTCGTTTGAGTAATATTCCCTGAAACTTCGTAAACTTTTATATTTTTAGGCTGATTGAAGTCGTTTTCTATCCAATTGAAAGCTCTGCTATCATTAAATTCTTTCCATGTTTTATGATTTCGGAGAAATCTTCCGGTTTCTTGTCTTTCGTCATCAAAATAATATCGGTCAACCTGAAAAAAACACTGAGCTTTATCCCACTGCAAAAGACTTCTTACCAATTTTTCTTCAACTGGAGTAAATGCATTAAAGCCACAAAAAACGAATTGTTCTGAAGTGGTTTTAGCAAAATCATTGATTTTAGATTTTGCCGTTTCATGAATCATTCCTGAGGTTGCCCAGTTTTTCTCCTGTAATCTTTGTTTTAAAACAGGAAGAAAAACATTCATGTTTTTCCAGAAATTAAGGAATTTTTTTCTTGGAATGTTTTCATCATCACCTAAATTTTGCGCCCAATCTTTTATTCTTTCTTCATCAAACATGTATTGCAAAACAGCTTGGTCGCTTTCAGAGAATTTTAAAATATCATCCCAATCCTTCTGTAAAGTGGGAAACCACTTCAAAAAATCGGAAAAATCATCATTCGGAATAAGATTCAGACTTTTATAAACATCAAATGCAAAAAGCCAAAGAGAAATCCCCTGAATTGGCTGTTTATCTGCAATCCTGTCAATTAATTCCTCAATGGTAAAAAAACTTGGAAGAAAGCCTGAATAGTTATTTTCTTCTAAAATTTGTTTGATAAAAACAATAGGTCTCTTTCCTGGTAAAATGATATTAAACTCAGATAAATCTGTGTTTTGAGCAAGAAGTTCCGAGATAATTTTATTTAAAAATTTCAAGCGTTATTTAAGTTGTTTGAATTGTATAGTTTATTCAACTACAATTGTTTTGGTAATCCAATTGTTATCACCATTCCAAAACTTAAAGGTATAAGTTCCTATCTGTTGCGGACTAAAATTAATCTGACTTGCAACAACATGATTATTTTGAGCGCAATTTCCGTCCGTAAGATATTTGTATGATGTTACCGTTCTTGTAAGATTATCTCCATAAATGTAATCATAACCATAAAAACCCTGACATTGAGACGAATAATTGGAATATGTTTTGATGCTTTGAACGGTGAAAACATCCATCGTATCATTAATAATTTTTACACTGTCAATTTTCACTTTAGCAATCGACTGAATTGTTTCATAGCCTTCATCATCATTACAGGAAGTTAAAAATAACCCTAAAACTATAGCAGAAAATCCAATATTGATATACTTTTTCATAGCTTCATGAATTTATGATTATTAACGTAAATTTAAGCAAAAATTATTCCTTAATTATGTTAAATTAAGAATTAAAATTACCTTTTGATAAATAAACAACCTTTTTAGTGTCAAAAAACTCTTCTTCAAAGTAGTTTTTAAGGTTGAATATTTCGCATTTAAGTCCCGCCAATTCTTCTGCTAAGTCTCCTCCTTTTAAATATAAAATCCCGTTATGCTTTGGGTTGAATTGCTCTTTTTCAAATTTTCCTTTCAGCCATCTTAAAAATTCTGGCATCTGAGTAACAGCTCTGCTTACAACAAAATGAAATTTTTCTTTTAACTTCTCTGCTCTTCCATGAATTGCAGTTACATTTGTAAGCCCTACTCCTTCTGCTACAGCATTTACAACGTTTATTTTTTTTCCGATAGAATCAATTAAAGTAAATTCTACCTCAGGGAACAGAATAGCCAAAGGGATCCCAGGAAAACCACCTCCTGTACCAATATCTAAAACCTTGGTTCCAGGAGCAAATTCCATCACCTTTGCAATTCCTAATGAATGAAGAATATGTTTTTCATATAAAGACTCCATATCTTTTCTGGAAATAACATTGATTTTTTCGTTCCATTCATTGTATAAACCTTCCAACTGATTAAACTGATTAATCTGTGTTTCTGTAAGATTCGGAAAATATTTTAATAGTATTGTTGTAGACATGAGAAATATTATAAAAGGCAAAAATAAGTTTTATTTCATATTGTATTCAAATTAAGTTTTTATTATCTACTTTTGTTTAAATGCAAAAAATTTTATGGATAAACTTTCAGATAGAGTAAAAAGATTAGGATACTCACAAACTTTTGTAATGTCTAATAAAGCCAGAGAGATGAAAGCCAGCGGAATAGATGTTATAAGCTTAACTCTTGGAGAACCGGATTTTGATGTTCCGGATAATATAAAACAAGCCGCATTTGATGCAATTAACCAAAATTTTAGTCACTACTCTCCTGTTCCTGGATTTTTAGAACTTAGAGAAGCCATTGCATATAAACTTAAAAGAGATAACAATTTAGACTATAAACCTACACAGATTTGTGTTTCAAATGGAGCCAAACAGGCTATTCTAAATGTTTTGGCGGCAATTATCAATGACGGTGATGAGGTTATCCTTCCTAATCCTTATTGGGTAAGCTATGATGAAATGGTAAAAATGATGGGTGGAAATTCTGTAATGCTTCCGACCTCTTATGTTACGGATTTTAAGATAACTGCTGAACAATTGGAAGAAGCTATTAATGAAAAGACAAAAGCTATCTTGTTCAGTTCTCCGTGTAATCCTTCAGGTGGATATTATACCTATGATGAATTGAAATCTCTGGCTAAAGTTATTGCTAAATATCCTCATGTTACGGTTATTTCCGATGAAATTTATGAGTTTATTAATTATGAAACAAAAACGACTTCTATAGCTCAGTTTCCTGAGGTTTACGAACAGACTGCTGTTATCAATGGGATGTCTAAAGCGTTTGCAATGACGGGTTGGAGAATTGGTTATTCTGCCTGTCCGGAATGGTTGGCAAAAGCATGTGAAAAAATTCAGGGACAAATGACAAGCGGTGCGAATACAATGGCTCAAAGAGCTTCTATCACGGCTTTAAAAACAGATCCTTCTGAATATAAATACATGATTGATGCATTCAAAAAAAGAAGAGATTTGGTATATGAGTTGATAAAAGAAATCCCAGGCTTCAAAGTTGTATTGCCTAAAGCTGCATTTTATTTCTTCCCAGATATCTCTTATTATATCGGAAAAACTTTAAACGGAACTGAAATAAATAATTCTGATGACTTTGCAATGTTTATCTTAGAAAATGCTCAAGTTGGTTGTGTAGGAGGTGTATCTTTCGGCAGTCCGGAATGTATCAGATTCTCTTACGCTGCTTCTGAGGAAGATTTGAGAGAAGCAATGAGAAGGATTAAAGAATTACTGGAGAAGTTTAATTAATTTGTTTTCAAAATTTTAATATGCCTAAACCTATTAAATCTTTAGTTTTTATTTAGTCTAATTTTCTATATAAAATTCATCAATATTATTGAATCGCCAACTTGATGATATACATGATATTAAAGGTATTCTAGGTAATTTTCAACCTAAAACTGTTATAGATTTTATTTATCAAAACTTTAATTATTGATAGATAAAATTCTTATCTTTGCACTAGAAAATTTTAATCAAAATATAAAACGAAAAAATTATGTCTTTAGTAGGAAAAAAATTCCCAAATGTAACTGTAGATGCAATGTCTGAAATGGGTGATGATCTTAGAATCAACATCTTTGAAGAAGCAACAGCAAACCAACAAAAAGTTCTTTTATTCTGGTATCCAAAAGATTTCACTTTCGTTTGCCCAACTGAGCTTCACGCTTTTCAAGAGGCTTTAGGTGAATTCGAAAAAAGAAATACTAAAGTAATCGGTGCTTCTTGTGATACAAATGAGGTGCACTTTGCTTGGTTAAACGTTTCAAAAGACAACGGAGGTATTGAAGGGATTACTTATCCACTTTTAGCTGATACTCACAGACAATTAGCAAACATTCTAGGAATTGTAGATCAAGATTTCGAATACAATGAAGAAGGGGAAGAAATTTTCACGGGTTCTAACGTAACTTACAGAGCTACTTACCTAATCGACGAAACAGGGAAAGTTTTCCATGAGTCTGTAAACGATATGCCTCTTGGAAGAAACGTAAAAGAATATTTAAGATTAATCGACGCTTATACTCACGTTCAGAAGCACGGTGAAGTTTGCCCTGCAAACTGGGAAGAAGGAAAAGATGCTATGAAAGCTGATAGAACTTCTACTGCTGAATATTTAGCTAAAAACTAATTATAGTCACATAATTTAACAATGTAGTCACGTGACTACATTGTTAAATTTTCAATATTTAAAATAAAATCATGTATACAGAATTAACAGAAGATACGCTACAAAATATTGTAAGCGATAATGAAAAAGTTGTAGTACAATATGGTGCTTCATGGTGTGGAAACTGCAGAATCATGAAACCAAAATTCAAGAAACTAGCTTCTGAAAATGATAGCATTCCTTTCCTTTATGTAGATGCTGAAAAACTACCTGAAAGCAGAAAATTAGCTAAAGTTGACAACTTACCTACTTTTGCAATTTTCAAAAATGGGGAATTGGTAAATCAGGTTCAGACAAACCAAGCTGAAAGTTTAATTAATTTATTCAACGAATTATAATGAAACTACCCGTAATAAGACAGTTTTATCAAAACCAAACTCCTGAAAACCTTGAAAAGACGTTAGACGTTTTAGAAAGTTTTTGCGAATTCAGAGGAACAAGTGAAGAGGATCTTAATGTTGCAGGAGAACTAATCACAAACATTTGCGGAGCTTTGGAAGTTCATGCTAATGTACAAAACGGAATGAGCGAAAAAGATGCTTTAAATTCTTTTGCTCAAAAGGTTTTAGGATCAATTGATAAATAAAAAACAAATATTTAAGAAGTAAAATTCTTACAATAAAAAATCCCGATGAAACACATCAGGATTTTTTGGGTTTATAAAAATGAATCATAACTTATAATTCATAACTCACTCTAAGTCTAGCTTCTTCTGCTCATTAATATTCTTAGAATATACCAGAATAACAACATAATGGAAGCAAAAAGCTGTAAAGAAGCACCAACATATTGGTTGGTTGTATAAGTGTTTTTAAGTTTACTTGTTTCGTATAAAATACTTGCAGAAGCCAAAATTACCATTCCTACAGAGAACCAAAGTCCAAGGTCGAATCCGAAAATAGCACCAGCAACAATTAATCCTATTGCGATAAAACCTCCAATCACGATAATATTTCTTAAAAAAGAAAAATCTCTTTTAGAAGTAAAAGCAACCACCGAAATCCCGGCAAACATTGCAATAGTCAGCATTGCAGCCTGATAAATTACTACTCCACCTGCATTGGCAACAGCTATATAAATTAGAGGCAAAAATATCACAGCTTCCAGCAAAATATAAAATCCTAATCCCATATATTGAGTAGATTTACTTTGTGATAATGACCATTTATTTGCTAAGATAGAAGCCAACCAAAAAACACCAATTATTAAAAGCCATGTATATTTTTGACCAAACATCAAACCTATAATTTCTGCCGGTACAGTTTTTAATAAAATAGTTTCAACCCCAATAAATGCAAGGATTGATAAAGCAACGTGTAAATACGTTTTTTTGTAAAAATCAGCTCTTTCTGTTTCGGAAGAAAGCGCTACTAATGAATCGTCTGTTATCATAATTATTTTTTATTTATTCAAAGTGTTTTTTACTGGTTTTATTCCTAAAATTTTACCGTTTTCTTCAAAAACAGCCGTAATAATATGTTGAGGATTAATGGATTTATCATCGGCGTATTTGTACTGAATCATTGGGTACATATTTCCGTCTTTCACCATTTTGTAACCTGATTTATAAATCTCAAGTTTTTTACTGAAATCAATGTCTGTAGAAAGCCTTTTATAGACATTATCGGAAACAACCATCTTTGCCTTTTCAGACAGTAAAGCATCACTTGCCTTTCGGTCTGAAATTTTCAAAGTATTAATAAACTGCAGAAACTTTTCATTGTAAGAAGCAATTTTTTCTTTTGTAAGATCAGTCAGCTGCTCTTTTTTCTCACCGCTTTCTATTTTTAAGCTTTTTACCGTTTGAGAAAAAGCAAATTGTGCAATGAAAATGGTAGAAACCAGAATTATTTTTTTCATATAATTTGAGTGATTTGGTGAAAATAGACGATGAAGATACAAAGAATTAAATTAACTCTAAGAACTTCATTGTATCTACATTATCTGCATAAGTATTAAGGCTAGGATTTTGAGCTTCACCAAAATAAACTGCTCCAAAACCTAAATCCTCTTTTGAAACTATACACTGAATATTTTCTTCATTTTCTTTAATAAAGTTTTTAACTTTATCCAAAGAAGAATATCTACTGAAATTGATTACCGAAAGCGGACTAAAAAGTTTATCGTCTTCTTTCAGCATTACAAAATTATTATCCCAAAATTTTTCCTGATTTAAAAGATAGACGGCTCTGTTATAGTCATAATTATTTGCATATTTATTATGATTAATAACATCCTGATATCCTAAAAAACTTTCAAATAACCTGTCAATTACAAAATCCTGAGGAATGAAAAGTCGTGTTACATTTCTGCAACCTAATCCAAAATATTGGAAAATATCTTTAGCTAAAAGTTGAAGCTCTTCATCTGTTTCATCACCTTTCAATACCGCAACTGAAGTTCTGTTTTTTCTGATGATATTCAAATGGTTTTTAAAGTAATATTCTAAATATCTTGCTGTATTATTGCTTCCTGTTGCAATTACAGCATCAAAGTTTTCTAATTTCTCAACAAATTCAAATTCAACCTGATTATTTGAAAATTCGTTCCATTTTCTTAGTAAAAATGGTATCATATATCTGTCTTTAGAAGATAGTTTAATAACTGGAATATGATTACTCAAAACAACAGAAATTACATCATGAAACCCAACCAAAGGAATGTTTCCTGCTAAAATCAATCCTACTCTCTTTGATATTTTTGAAATGGAATATTCTTGAATCCAGCTCTTTATATTTTCTTCCGTTAATAAGTCAGCCCATTGCTGTAAAGCGTGTTTTTGGTTTTCAATAGTAAACCAAGGGTTCTCTATTTCAGACTTTTTCAATAAAAGTTCAAAGTCTGAATCATTTTCATTATAAGCCTCCTGATTTTTTGATAAAAACGCTTTTATATAATCGCTTAATTTGGTAAGTCCTAAAACTTGATTTTCAATATTCATAATTACTTTAAAATTGGGGAATATTTTGTAATTTTGTGCAAATTTAAAAAAAATTAGCGATGGCTATTAAAATAACTGATGAATGCATAAACTGCGGGGCTTGCGAACCAGAATGTCCAAACAACGCAATTTATGAAGGAGCCGTAGATTGGAAAGCTTCAGAAGGTACTACTCTTTCAGGTACTGTAACTCTACCATCGGGACTTACGATTGATGCAAATGCACCTCAAGAACCGGTAAGTGATGATGTTTATTTTATTGTAACAGATAAATGTACAGAATGTAAAGGATTCCACGAAGAACCACAGTGTGCCGCAGTTTGCCCTGTTGACTGTTGTGTTCCGGATGAAGACCATGTAGAATCGGAAGAAGCATTGCTTAATAAAAAAGCATTCTTACACGGAGAATAAAAACTGCCGTCTCATTCATTGTGAGGCGGTTTTTTATATCATCATTTTTTTTAAAAATCAAAAACAAACTAAAAATAAAACTGTAGGATTAATTTTTTTACAGATACCAAAAAAATAAGAATATGAGTAAAAAGCACAACTTTAGCGCAGGACCATGTATTTTACCACAAGAAGTATTTGAAAAATCTGCTCAGGCAATTTTAGATTTTAACGGAATCGGATTATCTCTTCTTGAGATTTCTCACAGAAGCAAGGATTTCGTAGCAGTGATGGACGAAGCTCGTGCAATTGTAAAAAGATTAATGAATCTTGGTGATGATTATGAAGTTCTGTATTTAGGAGGAGGCGCAAGTTTACAATTTGCGATGGTTCCTTATAATCTAATGAAAGTTGGTGGTAAAGCAGCTTATTTAGATACAGGAACTTGGGCTGCAGGTGCTATTAAAGAAGCTAAAAAAGTTGGAACAGTAGATGTTTTGGGGTCTTCAAAAGAAGAAAACTACTCTTTTATTCCAAAAGACTATACTGTAGGTTCAGAATACGATTATTTCCATTGTACATCTAACAATACGATATATGGAACTCAAATGAAATCTTTCCCTGAGGTTGATACTTTGATGGTTTGTGATATGAGTTCTGATATTTTCTCAAGACAGCTGGATTTCTCTAAATTCGATTTAATCTATGCTGGAGCTCAAAAAAATATGGGACCTGCAGGAGTAACTTTAGTTGTGGTTAAGAAAGAAATTTTAGGCAAAACAGGAAGAGAAAATATGTTCTCTATGTTGGATTATTCTCAGCATATAGCAAAAGAATCTATGTATAATACTCCACCTGTATTTCCGATTTATGCATCTTTATTGACTTTACAGCATTTAGAAAACAACGGAGGAATTGCTGCTGCTGAAGCAAGAAATGAAGCAAAAGCTAAACTTTTATATGATGAGATTGATAACAATCCGTTATTTGAAACGTTTTGTGTAAAAGAAGATCGTTCATTGATGAATGTTTCTTTCAAAATCACAGACGAAAGCAAAAAAGAAGAATTTGATAACGCATGGAAAGCTGCCGGAATTAGCGGATTAAATGGACACAGAAGTTTAGGCGGTTACAGAGCTAGTCTTTATAACGCTTTACCAATTGAAAGCGTACAGGTTTTGGTAAATGTAATGAAAAGTATAAAATAATTTAAAGTATTGATTTTCATAGATTAAAATCTAAATTAATATTATTTCAAAATTTCTTAATTTGCGCCACCATTAAAATTTTAAGATCATCAAATCTTCAAATTATTAAATTATTAAAAAAACCATGAAAGTTTTAGCTAACGACGGAATTTCGAAAGCAGGAGAACTGGCATTGAAAAATGCAGGAATTGAGGTTTTGGACAACAGAGTTGCACAAGATCATGTCATCAATTTCATCAACGAAAATAATGTAGATGTCCTTTTAGTAAGAAGTGCAACAAAAGTAAGACAAGATTTGATAGATGCCTGTCCTACTTTAAAGATTATAGGAAGAGGAGGAATCGGGATGGATAATATTGATGTTGAATATGCTAAAAGCAAAGGAATTAGTGTAATCAACACTCCTACTGCTTCTTCAAAATCAGTTGCAGAATTGGTTTTTGGACATTTCTTTTCTTTGGCAAGATTCCTTCATGAATCCAACAGATTGATGCCTTTGGAGGGCGAAAGTCATTTCAATGCTATGAAAAAATCATTTAGCAATGCTTATGAACTTTCAGGAAAAACGTTAGGAGTAATCGGTTTTGGAAGTATTGGTCAGGAAGTTGTAAAAATGGGAATCTCTTTAGGTATGAAGGTTAAAGTTTTAACAAGAAAACCTAAAACGGAAGTTCTTACTTTAAACTTCTTCGATGGGCAGTCTGTTAACTTTGAAATCACTTCTGATAATAATATGGATGCCTTTTTAAAAGAAGTAGATTTTATTAGTATTAATACCCCAAAAACAAATGAATATATTATAGACACACCTCAGTTTGAAAAAATGAAAGACGGAGTCTATATTGTAAATACAGCAAGAGGTGGGATAATTAATGAGGTTGCTCTGATTGATTTTATTGAAGAAGGAAAAGTTGCAGGAGCGGCTTTGGATGTTTTTGAAAACGAACCCAATCCGGAACTTCCTTTATTAATGAACCCAGCTCTATCACTTTCACCTCATGTTGGAGGAAACACTGTTGATGCTCAGGAGAAAATCGGAGTTGAACTTGCAGAACAAATTATTAAGCTACAAAAAGAAACTATAAAATAAAATATGCCTGTTTTTAGACCTTTCCGCGGAGTAAGACCTCATAAAGATTTTGAGAGCACTTTCCCTACTCACCCTTTGGATAATTTTACACAGGAAGAGATTGCTGAAAAAGCTCAAGTTGAAAATACTTATATCAATATGATCAAACCTTATGTTGTAAGTAAATCTAAAGATGTTGATAGGAACTTGAGAAAAATCCGTGCTACGTTTGAAGAATTGTTGAATGAAAATACTTTGGTTCAGGATAATTCTGCGTATTATCTTTATGAGCAAATCTACCCTAATAAACAGGTTTTCAGAGGACTTCTTGGTTTAGCAAGTATTGAAGATTTCTGGAACGGTAAAATCAAGAGACACGAAAGTACAATTCCTCATAAAAAGGAAAAATTGGCACATTATCTTGATAAGGTAAATTTACAGGCAGAACCTGTGCTACTTACCTACCCTGCCAATTCTAAAGTTGAATTGCTGATGAATCATGAGGAAAAAAATGTTCCGATTTTCAATCATGTAGATTCTAAGGGAATCAGACATAAAATCTGGAGAATTGATAACCGTTTAAAACTTCAGCAGTTTAAAGAAGTTATTGATCAAATTGATTCATTTTATATTGCAGACGGACACCACAGAATCGGTTCTACGGCACTCAATGCAAAACGTCACAAAGAGAAAAATAAAAGACATAACGGAACTGAGGCTTATAATTTTGTTTATAGCTTTATTGTTTCCAATCAGTCTATTAAAATTCATGATTACAACAGAATTTTAAGTGATCTTAACGGATTGTCTCCTCAAGAATTTTTAAAAGAATTAGAACAATATTTTTTAATTCACGAAAAAGGCGAAACTGCTTATTATCCTTCTCAGAAATTCCACATTTCGATGTATATGGATGGGAAATTTTATTCTCTGCATGTAAAACATGACCTTCGTTCTCAGGAAATGTCTTTGGATAATCTTGATCATCACCTTTTAGATAAGTATATTTTTAAGAATGTTTTAAAAATTGAAAATTCTGACAGTTCAGATAAAATTTCTTATGTAAAAGGTTCTTCTAACCTTGATGGAATAAACCTTTTGAAAGAAAAAATAGATAACGGAGAAGGTATTGTAGGTTTTGGAATTTATCCTGTAAGCTTTAATGATATGATTAAAATTTCAGATTTAAAACTGAGTATGCCTCCAAAATGTACATTTATTGAGCCAAAATTGGTTACAGCATTGCTAATGTATGATATGAAACAATAAAATATTCCTAATTTTTCCCTAATTTTAACAACGGAAAAGGAAAATTCATCTTATTTTATTGTACAATACCATTTATGAAAATAAAAACAACGTCTTCTTATGAAGACGTTGTTTTTATAAAGATAGAAAATCAATTTTGTCTAGCTTCTTTTCAATGTATTTATTTCTTCTCTTAAAGTTTGGTTTTCTTCTTCAAGTTTATCTATATATTTTCTTTGAGTTTCTAAAAGTTGTTCTATATGTTCAGGAATAGAATAAATATTATTTATCCCTTTGTAATTACCTGTTGAGTGATCCTGAAAAATAAAAATATGACTGTCATCATTCTCAAAAATATCTTCCATAGGGACTTCTAATGTTTTGGATAATTTTTCCCATTCACGTTGTGATATTTTTGAGCTTCCGTTTTCCTTACGACTATAGTTTGATTGTGTCATTCCAAGCATATTTGCAATCTGCTCTTGAGATAATCCTTTTTTTATACGAGTTTCCTGCAGTTTTGTTTTTGTGGCCATCATTTATAGAATTTAATATGAACAAATGTAATTATTTTATGAAGAATATGTGCATAATATTTTCATAGAATTTTCATAAAAGCACGTATAATAATTCAAAATCATTAGATATATTTGATTTATCAATTGATAAACAATAGTTATTTTGTATAGTGCACAGTACAATAATAATTATAAAACACTGATCAGTAAACCGATGCCAGGGATTATATGTCAAAAATTAATAATAATTTTTAAAAAAAACAAACATTATGAAAAAATTAGCTGGTATGAAGAGAGATTTCTCTTCTTTAGAAAACAAAAAACTAACAGATTTAGAAGCTATTAAAGGTGGTAATTATGCAGTTCAATCCAATGTAGATGTTGGAGAAGGTTGCACAGAATTTGATGTGTATGACAAGCCGGGAGGTACATATATTAGAAGAGACACTTATTGCTAACCAATAAAGTTTAAAAGGCTGTTTTTATATGTATAAAAACAGCCTTACTTTTTCTAACCTATATTAAAATATACAATATATGAAGGCAAAAGTTATCCGACTAAATATTTATAAGCTTATTGCAGCATTTTTATTTAGCTGTCACTCCATTTCCTCATGTACTAGTGAAAAAAATTATATTACATACTATAACAAGACAAACAAAATTGATAGCATTTACCGAATAGCAAATCAACCAGAAAAAGCTATAAAGCTATACAAAAGGTTATTTAAAAAATATGAACCTAAAAATCAGGAACGTATTGAAGAATATGCTACATATATCATTTTGTCTGACCAATATCATGAAAATTTTGGGGGTAAAAAAAGTCTTTATAAACTGCTTCCATTGATTGCTCCTTATGGAAATAGTTATAAAGATTTATTCAATCTTTATCAAAAATACGGGATAGATAGTATTGAAGTAAATCAAAGAGTTGCAGATTGGAAGAAAAGCTTGAATAAACAGCTTATAGATTCTTTTACAATAGCTATGATTCGGGATCAGGAGGGAAGACCTTATAATAAAGTATTAGCGCAAAAAAATGTTGAAAAAAATGCTAATCTTTTACTTTGGACATTTGATAATTATGGTTATCCATCAAATCAAATAATAGGAAGGTTAGGTAATAACGATCTCTTTATTGCAATGCCTACCTTATTAAGTCATATGGTAAGGTCAGAAAATTATCCTATTATTAAAAATAAAGCATTTGAATATTTAAAATTGGGGGATTTATCACCGCAAGATTATGCGCTTATGGCTGACACTTATGATAGTCATAAAAATACCGCCTCAAGATTTCATTATCGAAATGAATCCCAAGATTCTACCCAAATTAACCGAAATAGAAAAAGTATTGGACTTCCTAGTCTGAAACATGCATCAAAAATTAGAAAAGATTTTTTATCCAAGCTAAAAAAACAAAATGATATTAATCCTCTCTAAAAATCAAGAAACTACAACCAATGAAGTTGTTAAGTGGCTTTCTTTGATGAAGAAAAAATTCATTCGTGTACATGAAGATGAAGTTTTTGAAATAAAAGTATTCCAAAAAAGAATATTCTTAGAAAGCTCAAGAAACAGGTTCTTTTTGGATGAAATAACCAGTACTTGGTATCGAAGAGGTGGTTTACGATTCAATCGCTCACATTTTGAAAATGAATCTGTTAATAATCATATGGATGAGCATCAGCATTGGCTGGAAGATTATGTTTTAAAAAAAATAGAATCTAAAAAAACTATTAATAAACAAAGCAATAGCCATGTAAATAAACTTTTAGTACTTGAAGAGGCAAAAAAAATAGGTTTAGATATTCCTGATTTTTTTTTAGCATCTAATACAAATGATGTAGCATTAAATGAAACTATCATAAAACCTATAACCGGAAATATTACGCTTGATTTTATTACTCAGCATTCAGATGGAATTATGTATACTACTATTGTAGAAGAGTTTGAAGAAAGTGATTTTTTTATAACATTCTTTCAGGAAAAAATAGAGAAAGATTTTGAAATCAGGAGTTTTTATTTGAATGGAAAAATTTGGTCAACAGCAATCATTTCACAAAACGATGAGCAAACTAAAACGGATTTCAGAATATACAATCACAATAAACCTAATAGAAATGTGAGGTACGTTCTCCCTAAAGAAATAGAAGCAAAAATATGCTTACTTATGGAAACTCTGGATATAAATTGTGGTTCTTTAGACTTTATAAAAAGCGGAAATAAATATTATTTTCTGGAAGTAAATTCTGTTGGTCACTTTTTAGGAGTTTCTTCTATATGCAATTATTCATTAGAAAAAGAAATAGCACAATATTTATGAGAAAAATTAATATTGGAAATAGATTATTACCTCTTACATTTAAATATATAACAGAATTTAGAACTAGAAATTCTAACAATAAAAATAATGGAGTTAATTACGTTTCATACAAAAAATATCAAACAGATTTTCTTACTCAAGTAAAACCGTATAAATCTCTTACAAGATTGTTATGAAATATTTTAATTTATTTAGTGATATACTGATAACAAAAGGTGCAACTAGAATCATTATTTCAGATCTGCAAAGAAATGTATCCGAATTGTTTCCATTGGAACTTTATGATGTTATAAAAGAATTTAAAGAAAAGTCTATTGAAGATATTATGGAGTCTTATGATTTAGAATCGCAAAATTTTATAAAAGACTATATAAATGTACTTTTAGAAAACGAATTTGGTTTTATTACAGAAGGTAATTGGGATCATAATTTTCTACCATTTTCGTATGAATTTTCCACCCCAAATGAAATTGCAAATGCTTTTTTAGAAATTGAAAATATAGATATTCTTGAAAAAATAATAGTAGTTCTTTCAGATTTAGGCTGTGAGCAAGTTGTTATTCATTATGACAAAGAATTGTCTCTAGAACAGTTTATGCAAATTGAAAACTACTTTAAAAACTCTTCTGTAACAACTTTGGAAATATTTTCATTATACTCTGATAATGTTAACGAAAGTTTATTAGCTGGTGTTAATCAATTTTGTAGTAGAATTTATAGTTTAATATTTTATTGTTGTAAAAAAAAATTATTTAAACCCAAGAATGAATATAAATTCGTTGTGACTTTCACAGAAGAACAAATAAAATTAAATTCTTGCGGAAAAGTAGATTTAAAGTATTTTAATACTAATCTCCCAAAAGTTCTAGAAGCTATCAATCACAACTCCTGTCTTCACAAAAAAATATCGATCGACAAAGATGGAAATATAAAAAACTGCCCTTCTATGTCAGAAAGTTTTGGGAATATAAGAGATACAACATTAGAAGAAGCGTTACAACACAAAGATTTCAAAAAATACTGGAATCTTACCAAAGATAATATAGAAGTCTGTAAAGATTGTGAATTTCGCTACATTTGTACTGACTGCCGTGCTTATACAGAGCGAACCCATATTAGTAATGTAGGTTTTGACACATCAAAACCTTTAAAATGTGGTTATAATCCTTATACTGGAGAGTGGGAAGAATGGAGTAAAAATCCATTAAAACAAAAGGCAATAAACTTTTATGATATGAAAGAACTCGTAAAGAACAGATAAAA
The DNA here is from genome assembly GCF_025971925.1 of Chryseobacterium oryctis. Classification (GTDB taxonomy): domain Bacteria; phylum Bacteroidota; class Bacteroidia; order Flavobacteriales; family Weeksellaceae; genus Chryseobacterium; species Chryseobacterium oryctis. Next base: position 23,567 of record NZ_JAPDHV010000006.1, on the reverse strand, counting down.
TATTCCTAATTTTTCCCTAATTTTAACAACGGAAAAGAAAAAGGTAAATAAGAAATGAAAAAAATCTTCATTATAATTCCACTCTTTTTGGGTGGATTTTTATTTTCTCAAAAAACTCCTCAGAAAAAAACGACAAAAAAAACAGCTGTTGCCAAATTCAATTATCATGATGAGTTCAAAAAAATCTCAGACGAAATCATGACCAACGGGAAGGCCTATGAAAATCTTGGTGAACTCACAAAAGGTATCGGTCCGAGATTCAGTGCAACTCCAGGATACACAAAAGCTGTAGAATGGGCGGAGAAAAAGCTGAAAGATATAGGAATTGAAATGATTTGGAGGCAGGAAGCAAAAGCCCCGATTTGGATACGAGGAAAAGAATCTTTACAGATAAAAGCAGGAAACGGAGATTGGAAAAACATAAAAATGCTTTCTTTTGGAAACTCTGAAGGGACAGGTGGAAAAGATCTTGTTGGCGAAATTGTTATCATTAATAGCACATCTGAATTAAATGCTCTTTCCGTAGGAAAATTGAAGGATAAAATTGTTTTTGTAAACCTTCCTATGGATCCGAAAATCATCAATACAAGTGATTCTTATTTGATAACAGCCAAATCTAAACTGATTTCTGCTTCTGTTATTGCGAAAACAGGTGCAAAAGCATTAATTATAAGATCATTAACGACAGCTCAGGATGATACTCCTCATGCTAAAATGATATATTATGAACCAGATGACAAAGTAAGAATTCCTGCGTTATCAATTGGTGTAAGATCAGCAGATGAACTTGAAAAATTACTAAAACAGCAAAAAGTAACTGCAAAAATAAATATGTCCGCTGAATCAAAAGGCGAAACTACAAACCCTAATATTATTGCTGAAATTCCGGGTAAAAAAGATTCTAAAGTTATTGTTTTGGGAGCGCAGTTAGATTCTTGGGATTTTGCGGAAGGAGCTCATGACGATGGTTCAGGAGTGGTACAATGTATTGAAGTTTTGCGAACTCTGAAAGCTCTCGGAATTGAAAACAACCATACCATTCGGGTTGTTTTATATGCAAACAGTGAAAATGGCGGACAAGGAAGGGAAATGTATGCATCTTATGTAAAAAAGAGAGATGAAAAACACATTTTTGCTTTAGGAACCGATGCAGGAGGATATTCACCGAGAGGTTTTTCGTTGGATATGTCTCCGCAAAGAAGAAAACTGATTTTCGGATGGAAAGATTATTTTCTGCCTTACGGTGTTTATGATTTTGAGCAAACAGAAGCTATTCAAGATATTTCTCCATTAAAAAAACTGGATATTCCTTTAGCTGAATTGGTTGTCGATACACAACGTTATTTTGATTACCATCATTCTGTAGAAGATACTTTTGATAAAGTAAATAAGAGAGAGCTTTTATTGGGTGCTGTTGCAATGACTCAAATGATTTTTATGATTGATAAGAATTGGTAGTTTTTAATTATATTTTTAAATTAATTTCGCTAATATATATGTTAGCAGAAATGTTACCAAACTCTCGCATACAAATTAACACTTGTAAACAAACTTTACGAAATTTTTATAATCATTGAAGCGAATTTTTATGATTATTTACTTTTTATTTGCCCCAAGTTTAATTTGAAAAACAAAATATGAAAACAAAATTTCTTTTTTTTTTTACACTCTTAACCAATTTAATTTTTGCTCAAACAAAAGATGAAATTCAAAATCTTAAAGATTTCGCTAATATTTATTCTGTCATTCGTCATTTTCATCCAAGTGATGAATCTGCTAAAATGAAATGGGATTTTTTTGCAGTGTATGGTGTTGAAGAAATTTTAAAAACTAAAAATCAAAAGGAGTTCCAAGATAAGATAAAAGAACTTTTTCTTCCAATTGCACCTTCTATAACATTCGGTGAAAAAGAACATCAATGGAAAGCTCAAGATACAAGGCCAGTTTATTGGTGTAATATGGGACTTGCAAGCGGTTCTAAAGGTGAAACTTATAAAAGATTTCGAAAAAACTTAGACGAATTCAACCTAAAAATTAAAGATTTACCGATTCCTGAAAAGGTTTACAAACTGAAACTCTCAAATAATTTTGACGTAAATATTCCTTTAATCGTGTACGAAATAAATGGAAAAACGATACCTGAAGGTAATATTGAAAAGTTTACTAAACTAGGTCCAAATACTTTTGACAAAAATACTGCTATTGCAAATTTTATTATTATGTGGTCTGGCTTACGTCATTTTTTTCCATATCAAGATGAAATGCAAATAGATTGGGATAAAATACTGGTTGAAGGTATCAAGGCAACCTTTAAAAATAAATCAGAAGAAGAAAATATGTTTACTTTGAGGAAAATCTCTCATTATTTTAATGATGGGCATATGTGGATTACTTATCCAAAATATTCACAAATTAATTCGTTTTCTCCTGGCATAAAAACACAATTTTTCAGAAATACAAACCAACTAGTAGTAACCAATATTTTAGGAGATGTTCCGAATTTAAAAAAAGGAGATATTATTACCAAAATAAATGGAGAAAATACCAAAGCAGTTATTGATAGTATTAAAGAATATTGGTCGGGTTCAGACCAGTATAATATTAATAACACACTCCGCGAATTATTCAAAGGAAAGGAAAACACTGAGCTTTCCATTAACTTGGAAGATGGAAAATTAATTACATTAAAAAGAAATTACAAAATTAATCAAAATATGGAATTCTTCAATCAAGATAATTCTTTTGAGATGAAAGAACTTGATAAAGAAATTCTTTACCTAAACTTACAAAATCTTACAACAGAAAACGTAGAATCCAATATTGAATATATAAGATCATTTAAAAAAATAATATTAGATTTAAGAGGATACCCCAAAAAAGGAAAAGGTGGTGCAAATTCAATGATAAGGAATTTCTTTTGGGATAGAAATAATGTGAAGTTTATGGCGTATCCGAAGATTGAAAATCCTTTTTTTGAAAATGTTATTTTTACTGATTTTTTTGGCTGGAATTATAAAAAAAAACATGAATTGAATGCTAAAATAGTCTTATTAATGCATGAAGGAAACGGAAGTTATCAAGAATCAATCCCACAATATCTAAAAGCAAATAATTTTGTTACGACAATGGGTAGAAGAACTGGTGGTGTAAATGGAAATATAAATTATGTAAATCTGCTCACCGGAATGACATACTCTTTTACAGGAATGAAAGTTAGGAATACAGATGGAAGTCAATTTCATGGATTAGGGCTTGAACCAGATATTATTATTGACTATAATCTTGAAGGCATTAAAAACGGTAAGGATACATTCATAGAAAAAGCAGTTGAATATCTTAATAAAGAATAACAATTCTGCTAACATTGGTAACCGTTGCACAACTCCTCAAAAGTTCAAAAATCAAAAAATTACGACAACATTACAGCTTCATTACGGAGTTGTTTTTTATACCCTAAAAAATTTTTTTTAAAAAAATTGAAAGTTTAATTCATGCTGAAAATTCGCTCATAAAGGATGATTTAGAAATCTACCCTCCCCTATTTTTCCATTCCACATATTTTTCTTAGTTTAGTTTCATGGAAAAAATATCGGCTACGTCTGGTCTAAAATTGAACTAAAGTTTACTTTTTCCAGCACTTTGCCAATACTTTTTCCGTTAGCTGCAATTGGATAACAATTCTACATTAAATTACTAAAATTTGGATTTTCAAGAACTTAAAACTGAACTAAATATTGCAATTACAAATCTATTTTTAATTGCAAAAGATTATACTTTTAATAATTATTCAAGTAATCTTAAATTTATTATTAGTGAAATAAGAAATAATGAACTAAATTCTTTTGAACAAGCAAAAATTGGAGTTATTGAAAATGAGAAAAAAATTCCAATTCAGTATGATGATGCAGTAAAAGAATTAATAAATTATTATGATGAGATTTATGATATTAATTTATATATCTACAAATCAACATTAAAAGAAACTATAATCGATATTAAATATTTTCTCAAAACCTCTTTAGATTTAGAATATAGAAAAATTATTATAAATGAAAAAGCTATGATTCATTCTAAAATCAATTTACCAATGAATTATCGAGAAAATGAAAAGTTTGATATTAACTGGAAATTTGAAAATCATTCCAACTGTAGATAACATTGTATTGACAAAATGCGGGGTTAAAGTCTAAAATGAACTACTCTACTTTTTTAGCCGCCAATATTTTCCAATTCCACATTTTTGTATAACTTAGTTCTATTGAAAAAATATTAGCTACGATTGGTCTGAACTCGAACTAAAGTTTACTTTTTCCGTTATGTGACATTTTCCCAAACTACTTTCAAAAATTGATACCCAAATTCATTTTTTATAAAAATTACTTAAATGCTTTTTAATCTAAACAAATTCTATAGGAATGAAAATAATAAATCAATTCTAAAAAATAAATATTTAATTCATTATAGCTTTTCCCCTGGACTTTATGATAAATTATGTTCAGTAGATTTACTTATTGATAATCAACTTAACTATAAATTATTTTTATTTTTTCACGAAAAAAATATGATTGATTTTAAAAAGAGTGGAAAATCAGCAAGAATATTTCTCTACCAAAACGCTAAAGTACCATTTAAAATCAGAAATGAAATTAGTAGCATTTTTCAAGAAGAATTAGTTTTAAAAAAGAATTATTACAATGATATTAATGTTTTTGGAATAATGGATCGAAATCAAAAATATTTAATATTGAATCACAAATCTGGTTATTTTTCAATCAATTTAACTTTAAATACTTTGAATAAAGACCTGTTTGAAACTAAAGATGAAATAAAGCTATTAAAGCTAACTGACAAAATTGAAAAGTGGACAAATAAATTAAGAGATAACTTAATGAAAGATTATGGATACTAAAAAAATGCACATAACATTGTATTAGCAAAATGCGAGGTTAAAGTCTAAATTTTTTAACCGCCAATATTTTCATATTCCACATTTTTGATTAACTTAGTTCTATTGAAAAAATATTGGCTACGATTAGTCCAAAATCGAACTACAGTTACATTTTTGTCCGCACTTCGCCAATACAATGTTAGCAGAAATTTTATAACCAACATCGCATAAGAAAATGTGTAAAGTTTCAAATGAAATTAAATTTTGTAGTTGCAATATATCAAAGCTTATTGATTCAGTAAATTATTGGATAATTTATAGAAGAAAAAAAGGATGGAGAATAGGAGAAACTGTTTTCAATCAGAAGCCTTTAAATATTGAAGATATTGAACTCGAAAAAATTGAAATCAAATTAAATTCAACAAATATGTTTGATTTTGATTACATTCCATTAAATGATGATAAACTTCTAATAAATCTCTCTTATAATGGAAAAAATAATGAATATACATTTAAATATTTCGAAAATAACTGGAAAAGATATAACGACGCTTTGGAATGGTTGGAAGATAATGAAAACGAAAAACTTCAATATCTAATTGAATATAAAGGAAAAATTGAAGATGCTTTCAAATAAAAAACTTTTGCTAGCACATAGTATTGGCAAAATGCAGGGTGAAGAGCAAAGCTGAAAACAGATTCTACTTTAATTATATTTTCCAGTTTTACACTTTTTTGTAATTTAGTTTTATTGAAAAATACAAATGAAAAATAAGATAATTTCTAAATCAAAAAAGAGTACATCAAATGCTATAATTGTTTTGATTGGAATAATCTTATGCTCTCTTTTCATCTACTTACTCAAGATCAATTTTAATCCAAAAAATAAATATGAAAATGACCTGAAGTTGATAGGAATGACAGTTCTCGGAGGCTTAATTATCTATTTCATATACTATTTTTTTAATCAAAAAAGATTTTTTATTTATAATGATTATTTTGAAATAAAAAATTTATTTTACACCAAAAAATATTATTTTTCTGAAGTAAAAACGTACTACTCAGAATACTTTTCGGGAAAATACAATTCATGGACGGAGTATTATCTAGTCCTAAAAAGCAACGAAAAAATTACTCTTATAGATAAGGAATATTCAAATTTTGAAGATTTTTTTGTAAAACTCAAATCCAAAATAAAAAAAGACAACAGCTTAAATGCCAAATTATCTCAGCCAAAATATTTAAAATATGCTATTATCTGCGGGACTATTTCGCTTCTACTCTTTTATTTTTCAAGTTTTTTCTACGATTTCACCAAACTGGAAAATAATCAATTAGCGTTTTATAAAAGTTATTTAAAGAATGATATTCAAACTATAGAAAGAAGTAAAGGTTCCGTTTTTTTTGAATTTGAATTGATTAATCAGTCACAATTTGTGTTTAGAATACAAGGAAATAGTTATGATGCAATTTATGACAAAACTAATTTGATGCAAAATTTCAGTAAAGGGAGAACAATTATTATCGGAATAGATAAAGAAGAATATGACAAGAAAATTGCAAAAAATAAACCTTTAAATTTGAAAGATAAATACTTTCATTTCTCGAAAATTCAGGTAGAGCAATTGAAAGACATAAATAACAACGATTATATTGATTTGGATATAGTGAATGCACCGAAAACAACGAATAATTATCTAGGTATTGGTATGTTTTCTTTTTTTGGACTATTGTCTATGTTTTTAAGTTTTGGAAATTTCAAAGCATATCGTCGTTTAAAAATTAATCCAAAATAAAGTCACCAATGAAATATATAACAACATTTTCCATACTATTCTTAATCGGATGTACCACAAAGCAAAAAATAACCAATATTGAACGAGAGAAAATCATTGCTGAACTGGATTATATCAAAAATATTGACCAAGAATATGCAGGAATTCCCTCTGAGAGCTTCAAAATGAAATATGGCAAAGAAAAAGCCTGGAAAATTTATGAGTTCAAAAGGGATAGTATAGGAAATGATAATCAGAAGAGAATAAAAGCCTTATTTGCAAAATATGGATATTTAGGATTTAAGGAAGTTGGAAAAGAAAATTCATCAAAATTTTGGCTTCCGATACAACATGCAGATAATGAAGTGGAATTTCAGAAAAAAATGTTGAAAGAGCTGAAGAAACAGATTAAATACAATAATGCTTTCAAAAGCGAATACGCAATGTTGGAAGACAGAGTTGCCATTAATTCAAATCAGAAGCAGAGATTTGGTTCTCAGGTTAGCTATAATGAAAACGGTCAAGCCATTCCTAGAAATGGTTTAATTGACAGTATTAATATTGAAAAATTACGAGCTGAATATGGACTGCCTCCATTCAAAGAATATTATAATAATATGACGCAAATGCATTTTGAAATGAATAAAGAAATTTTGCTAAAAAAAGGAATAACAGCACCCCAACTTTATAAATAAAAAATTAATTTCTTAACATTTTTATACATGAACACCAATATCATCTATAATCCAAAACCAAAATTTCAATCTACTTTTTATTTGAAAAAAAGAAATGAAGTTATTTTAAAGTATAAAGAAAAAATTAAAAATACGGATTCATTTGTACAAAAATCGAAGTTATGGATAATCATGAAGTTTGAGCTTGTAAAACTTTCCCCACTGATCAATCTGTATTTAAAATAACCAATAGATAAACGGTAGAAAAACAATATAAATATTGTAAAAAAATAATCTACAAACTGATATTATATTTTGTAGAAGTAAAACCTGTTCTATCTCCGATGAATAAACAATTTTCTTAACGATTTTTTAAAATTACCTAATTACTATATTTAAAAATAATATTTAAAATCATTGATTTTTAACACTTTGGCATTAAAATAGCTGTGTGAAATATTGAAAAAAATTATTCAAACACAAATGATAAAAATCTCAGTAGATTTCCAAAGGCTTTACTGTATCAAATTCAGATAACTGATGTATCTGAAAACGATGTCTTGATTAGCAAAACATATAGAATCATCTTTGTATAATATAAAGAGAAGTGTTTTAAAGACATTTTTAAAGCATTTTTTGATATACTATAAAAGCGAATTTGTAATAAAAGGCTTTTAGAAAATTCTTATCTGAGAAAAATATAAAGACAAACTATATCATGATCTTAGCCAATGTAAAAGTATTTTTTGCCATGATGTATTTTGAATTTAAAAAACGGAAGAACGTTTTCGCTACCGTCGTTCTATCCAAAAGAAGTAAAAAACAGACGTACAACCTTAAAAAAGTTTAATTATGAAGAAGTATTTAGTTGAAAGAACAAGAACTCAGGAAGTATCTGTAAAGATGCGTATTTGGAGTGTAGTATTATTGATTGGGTTTGCCATATTTTCTGTATTGGTTTACCTGTCAAAAATAACTTTTAATAACATAATGATATATTTAATAGCAATAGGTGCTTACATAGGCTTCAGTATTTTGTTTATGATTTCACTGAAACAGAGTAACAATCCTATGCAGATAAAAAAAAGATTAAGATAGGACGTGAATTTGAATATTCACTTTATTAAAAAACCGTTTCAAATTAAGTTTTGAAACGGGTTTTTATATAGTAAGTTACGAATCAAACTTACATTTTAGATTTTATCCAGAATTTTTTGAGGCAAAACCTTTACCAACCCTTTTTTATATTCTTTCTCCAAAACTACAAATTTCCAGTATTTTCTGTCTTTAGAAACGGCACAAGTTTTCATAACAGCATTAATAAGATATGCACCTTCCTTGCTCAGATATTGTACATTGTTTTTACCATATTTAGCGGTCAAAACTCCATTAATTTTACTCTTTATCTCATCACTCATTGAACCAGCATTACATTTCATTTTAATAGAATAATCAACAATAGAAAAATATTCACCATCTATCAGTTCTGTTTTTCCAATATTTCCCAATTGAAAATTAAGGACATCTATCTTCATAAACGGATTATTGTATGTCATCTCCAAAATTTGCTTCATTTGTTCTTTTGCGAGAACATTGAAAAATTTAGGATAAATACAATTCACGGCTTGGTCAATCTGTTTAGTTTTAATTGTATTTACAAAATAGGCAAGGTTTTTCTTAATTGCTGCATCATCAGAATTTACTTTTGTTTGGGCAAAAGAAAAAAACGATAACAGAACGAACACAAATAGAAGTGATTTGATTTTCATTATTGTTTAAAATTTCAAATAAATATGTCGTAGGATTTGTGAAAATCGTTACAAATTATATTGCATAAAAAAAGCCATCCTTTCGGACAGCCTTAAAAATATTGTAAGATTCGATTAGTGTACTTTTACAAGCTCAACATCGAAAACTAACCATGCGTTTGGCGGAATAACTCCTCCTGCACCTCTTTCTCCGTAACCCATTGCCGGTGGAATCAATAAAGTTGCAGTTTCTCCTTCTTTTAATAACAAGATACCTTCATCCCAACCTTTAATTACTCTACCCATCCCGATTGGAATATCAATTGGTTCATTTCTTTTGAATGAAGAATCAAACTCAGTTCCGTCAACCAATTTACCTGCATAATGTACAGAAACATTGTCTCCGGCTTTAGGAGCTTTCCCTGTAGATGTTTTAGTTATTTTATAGTAAAGTCCTGATTCAGTTACCTGCATTCCTGCTTTTAAATCTTCAACCATTTTCAATTGGTTAGCTTTAAATTCTTCCTCTTTTTTCTTTTTCTCAGCTTCTTCTTTAGCTAAAAAAGCTTTGTTATTTTCAGCGATTTTAGATTTTCCTTCATTGAATGTTTTTGCTGCATCGTAATTTTTGTACTCATCTCCTTTACTGAAAATAGATACTTTTTCAAGAACAATATCAGTTTTAGGCTTATCTTGAGCGCCTTTTTCTACGTTTGCTATTGCGTCAATTACTTCTTCTCCTTTTACAACCTTTCCGAAGATAGTGTGTCTTCCGTCTAGCCAAGGTGTAGCAACTTCTGTAATGAAAAACTGAGAACCGTTGGTATTAGGTCCTGAATTCGCCATAGAAAGAATACCTTTTCCTGTATGTTTAAGGTCGTTTCTTTCGTCTTCAAATTTATATCCAGGATCACCCATTCCTGTTCCCTGAGGATCTCCTCCCTGAATCATAAAATCTTTGATAACTCTGTGAAAAATTGTCCCATCATAATAAGGAACTCCTTTAGCCTTAGCTTTGTTATCAATTTTTCCTTCTGCAAGACCAATAAAATTAGCCACAGTTACAGGTGCTTTTTTGTCTTCAAATTTTACAACAAGATTACCTTTAGTTGTTTGAAGATTAGCATAAAGTCCATCTTTAAGTCCTTCGTAAGTTTCTTTGTCTACGTTCATTTTTTTATAAATTGGTGTACAACTCATCAGCGAAATACTAGCCGCTGCCAGAATTATATTCTTGTTAAACAATTTCATTTATAATGCTTTTAATTTTATGATTAAAGGTACGTCGTTATCTATTTTCTTCTCGTCTCCGTAAGTACCGTAAGCAAGAGAAGATGGAACCAAAAGCGTAACTTCTTCCCCATCTTTTATATGACGCAAAGCATCTTCTACAGCTTTTAATTCATCAAAGTGTCCGAATCTGGCTTCTCTTCTTTGTATTGGTGAGTCATAAATTTTGGTTTGATCAAAATCATACAAATCATAAGAATAAGAAATAAAAGTATTATCTTTCCTTTTCTCTCTCTGATTAAACCCATCTATGTTCACCCAATAATTAAGCGCCATTGGATAATATTTTACAGATTGATTATCAATCCAATGCTGAATATGTATTCTTTCAACCCCATTTAGATTTTTCATTCTTTGTTTTGAAATATCCAAATCATTTTGGCTCAACACACCGCCTACAGGAGGATGTGCTTGTTGTGTATTTCTATTGCAGCTTAATAAACCCAATATTGATATGAAGAGTAATTTTTTCATAAACTTTTGCGAAAATACACATTTCGTGAATCAATTACAAAACTTAATATATATATTGAATGAAATTAAACTAATGAATAAACTTTTTAAAAAGACTTCATATGTTATTATAAGTAGAGCTTTCTTTTAACAAGAAACAAAAAAGCCGGAAAAATTTCCGACTTTTATTATTCTTATATGTTATTTAAATTAAACAGTTTCAAGAACGTGATCTACTAAAACTCTCCATCCGAAAGGATCTTCAGCAAGGTTTGCTTGTATATCAACTAAATCTTTTTTAAGGGTTACTGCATAGCTTTCTTCATCAGAAAGTTTAGGTAAAGCTAATTTTTCTCCGTTATATCCTAATGCCTGGAAAACTGTTGTAACTACTGCAGTTCCAACTCCCCAAACTTCTTTTAACGTTCCATTTTTCTGAGCTTCAACAACATCTTTCACTTTAATTGGCTCAACTTTTACTTCAATTCCTCTTCTCTTAGCCAATTGAATAAAGCTATCTCTTGTTACACCGTCAAGAATTTTTTCAGATGTTGGTGGAGTGTAGATTGTATCATTGATTCTTACAAATACATTCATTGTTCCACTTTCCTCAAAATATTCGTGAGTAGCATCATCTGTCCAAATAATTTGCTCATATCCTTCTTCAATAGCTAGTTGAGTCGGGTAAAAAGATGCTGCATAATTTCCTGCTGCTTTTGCAGAGCCTACCCCACCATTTGCCGCTCTTGAATAATGATCAGAAATTTTCACTGATACAGGTTCTGTATAATACATTTTAGCTGGTGTAGCAACGATCGCAAACATATATTTCTCAGATACTCTTGCTTTTAAGGCTTCTTCTGTTGCAAAAATTAAAGGTCTTAAATATAAAGACATTCCTTCACCTTGAGGGATCCATTCTCTGTCTACATCTACTAATGCCTTCAATCCTTCTAAAAACATTTCTTCCGTTACCTCAGGCATTGCAAGACGCTTTGCTGACTTGTTGATACGTTCAAAATTCTTTTCAGGCCTGAAAAGGAAAACCTGCCCGTCTTTGTCTTTATAGGCTTTCATACCCTCAAAACAAGCTTGTCCGTAGTTTACTCCCATCATTGCAGGTGTAAAAGGCATAGGACCATAAGGAACTAATTTTACATCACCCCACTTTCCATTCTCATACTCACATATTATCATATGATCGATAAATGTAGTTCCGAATGAAAAATTGTTTGGGTCGAATGTAGAAATTCTGGAGTTTTCAGTTTTTTGAATTATCATTTCTAAAATTTTTTATGATGTTCTACAAATTTAACATAATTTTCTAAATATAAAAATTTTGAAGTAAATTTGTAAAAAAATAGCTTGAAAAGAGAAATTAAGACCACAAATGACGGAAGTAAAACACTGTTTATTAATGATTTAAATGAAAACTATCATTCACACCATGGTGCATTACAAGAAGCAGAACATGTGTTTATTAAAAATGGACTAAATTTAATAAATAATTACGAAATTAATATTTTAGAACTCGGTTTTGGAACAGGTTTGAATGTTTTGGTTACAATTAATGAATATTTAAAAACTGACAAAAATCATATTATAAATTATTTTTCACTGGAAAAGTACCCAATAAATGAATCCGAAATTAACGATTTGGCGTATTTTGAACTTTTTGATAACCCAGAATTTAAAAATATTTATCAAAAAGTTCATCAGGTTGACTGGGAAAAATCAGTTGAAATTATTAAAGGTTTCAACTTAAAAAAAATTGAATGTGACTTTTTTGACCTTAAAAACATAGAGTTGCCTAAAATTAATCTCGTTTATTTCGATTGTTTTGGGGCGAGAGTACAACCAGATCTTTGGGAAAAGCCCTTATTCGAACTTGTTGCCGACAAAATGAATGTAAACGGATTATTAACAACCTATTCTTCTAAAGGAAGCGTAAGAAGAATTCTACAGGAACTTAACTTCAAAGTTGAAAAGAAACAAGGACCTCCAGGAAAAAGAGAAATGATTAATGCGATTAAACTATAAAAATAGATTGTATACATATAATAAGGATAAATCAGCAATTAACTTTTAATAATTATTTAATTTCAATTTCTAATATTGCTATCCTCATTCTATATAAAATTTCTTACATTAGCTTTACAAATTTTTAAATATGATAGATAAGATAAACATTAGAGTTTATGCTTGCGCCGTAAAAGACAAAAAAGTTTTGACATTGTTTGAGGAATATGCAGGAGAACCTTTAATGAAATTTCCGGGAGGTGGATTAGAATTTGGAGAAGGATTAATAGATTGCTTACATCGAGAATTTGATGAAGAATTGAATGTAAAAGTTGAAGTTATTGAACATTTTTACACTCAGGAGAATTTTCTTGTTTCCCGTTTTAGAGAGAACGAACAACTACTTACCATATATTATATTGTAAACATCATCAATGAAGAAGATTTTTTAATACTTGATCCTTGTATTGAAAAAACTGAATGGGTTGAAATAGATAGACCAGATAACCCTTTACCTTTACCGATAGATAAAATAGTATTTGATAAACTAAAAGAAAAATTCCTGTAAAAAAAGCTTTACAGGAATTTTTTTGAAAATTATTTACTACTAACTTATTTTACTATTTTAAAATCTTTAGCTCCAGGATAAGGTTGAAGATATCCAGAGTTCCAGTTTGACTGAAGAAGAGATTCTATAAACTCATCAGTTCTGTTTTTATACGGATTGTACTGATCTTTTAAATCAATATTTGCCATTTTTCCTTTTAAATTCCACCAAAAAGCACTCCATCCTCCTCTCAGTTCTTTAATTATTTCATACACGTTTTTTCCTGTTGCTCTGTTCATCAGTTTTGCGAAAACCTGTCCTTCCGTTGTCGTCAAATCTCTCAATTGCTTTTCATACTGATCTGCAAGCATATTTTGTCTGTCTTTCACATACTTCCTTTTTGCATTGCTATCCAAGTTATTCATTTCTACCTGAATATCTCTATACTGTTGTAAAGCAGTTACAAATAAAGGATATACTCTGTATAATTTCTTATTCAAAAAATAGTAATAATTTCTATCTAATTGATTATTGAATTTCGGCTTATTGACTAAAACCAATTCATCCATTACCACTACAGTTTCGCCATTTATTTCATAGATTTTAGCTTTCTGTTTTTCGTCGTAATAATATTTGTTGCCAAACTCATCTACTCTCAACAATTCTGCCGGGTATTGACTCAGTGGTTTTGCAATTATAGAGTCTTTCTGACCAAAAATACTGATCCCAAAAAAGAAGAGAAAAAGACAAATAATCTTATTAAAATTCATTATTTTTACGCGTATTAGAACGGAAATTTAAACGCAAAAATCATTCCCTTTTTATGAAATTTGAAAAGAAATCTTTAAAATTTTTAGAAAATTATTTAAATACATCATCTCCGACTGGTTACGAACACAAAGGACAGGAAGTTTGGATGAATTATATCAAACCATATGTCGATAAAATTGAAGTAGATCATTACGGAACATGCTATGGAATTATTAATCCTGAAGCAGAGTTTAAAGTTGTAATTGAAGCTCATGCAGACGAAATTTCTTGGTATGTAAACTATATTACAGATGACGGATTAATTTACGTTATCAGAAACGGAGGGTCAGATCAAACTATTGCTCCATCAAAAATAGTACATATTCATGGTGAAAAAGGAATTGTAAAAGGTGTTTTCGGATGGCCGGCAATTCATACAAGAACCAATCAAAATGAGCCTACTCCCAAAATTGAAAACATTTTCATAGATTGTGGCGCAACCTCAAAAAAAGAAGTTGAAGAACTTGGTGTTTATGTTGGTTGTATGATTACTTATCCTGATGAGTTTTTTGAACTTAATGACAGATATTTTGTTTGCAGAGCTTTAGATAACAGAATCGGAGGCTTTATGATTGCTGAAGTAGCAAGACTTTTAAAAGAAAACAAAAAATCTCTTCCTTTTGGATTATATATAACAAATTCTGTTCAGGAAGAAGTTGGATTATATGGGGCAGATATGATTGCAGATACTATTAAACCAAATATTGCAATCGTTACCGATGTTACTCACGATACTACAACTCCAATGATCGAAAAGAAAAAAGAAGGTGATCAAAAATGTGGAGATGGACCTGTAGTTTTCTTTGCGCCAAGTATTCATCATACCATCAGAGAATTAATCATAGATACTGCAAAAAACAAAAAAATACCTTTCCAAAGAGCAGCTGCAAGTAGAGCTACAGGAACAGATACAGATGCATTTGCCCATTCAAACGGAGGGGTACCAAGTGCTTTAATTTCATTACCTTTGCGCTATATGCACACAACGGTTGAAATGGTAGCTAAAGAAGATGTTGGAAATGTAATTAAGCTTATCTATGAAACTCTTCTTAAGATAAAACCGGAAATGAAACTGAAGTATCATTAAAAAAGAAGTTAGAAATTAGATTTTAGAAGTTAGTTTTATTCTAACCTCTAATTTCTAACTTCTAAAATCTAAATATAAGTAAAAATGAAAACGAAGCTTATTGCTCCTTCCCTTTTATCGGCAGACTTTGGGAACCTGCAAAGAGACATTGAAATGCTAAACAATTCACAGGCAGACTGGTTCCATGTTGATGTGATGGATGGTAGATTTGTTCCAAACATTTCATTTGGTTTTCCTGTAATGAAAACTATTCAACAACACGCAAAGAAATTTGTTGATGTACATTTAATGATTGTTGAGCCTGAAAAATATGTTGAAGAATTTATCAATTACGGAGCAGATTTAGTTTCTGTTCATTATGAGGCTTGTACTCATCTTCACAGAACAATTCACCTTATCCAAAGCAAAGGTGCAAAAGCAGGAGTTGTTTTAAATCCTTCTACTCCTGTATTAATGTTAGAAGACATTATTGCAGATGTAGATTTGGTATTATTAATGAGCGTAAATCCTGGGTTTGGAGGACAAAAATTCATCGAAAATACTTACAAGAAAATCTCTGAAACTAAAGATTTAATCTTAAGTAATAATTCTACAGCTCTTATTCAGATTGATGGAGGTGTGAATATTGACAATGCTGGAAAATTATTTGAAGCAGGAGCTGATGTTCTGGTTGCAGGTAATGCTGTATTTTCATCAGAAAACCCTGAAAGAACAATTGAATTGCTGAAAATTTAATTAATCAGTTTTTAGATAACAAACAAAGGCAGCTAAATTAGCTGCCTTTCTCATTGAAAATCTGAATTTATAGTGGTTATTAGTTTTTTGTTTAAGACTTTCAAATGATTAAAATTTCCATATTCTAATGATGATGTAAAGGTCAGAATAAATAAAATACTATACATCCGTAAAATCACGGATTTTTATTCTGTATTTACACTTATTTAAATTAATGACAGCATGTACAGTTAATATTCATGCTATTAAAAAATAACATAATTTATTTTATGACATTTTGGCTTAAAAAACAAAAATCCGTAGAAATTCTACGGATTTTTTATTTTGAAATATTTTTTCTTAGAAAATTTCTCTTCCAGAAAAATGGAATTGAGCTTCAATAAGAGCATTCTCATCAGAATCTGAACCATGAACAGCATTCTCTCCGATGCTTCTAGCAAACATTTTTCTGATAGTTCCTTCAGCAGCTTCAGCAGGATTTGTAGAACCGATAAGAGTTCTGAAATCTTCAACCGCATTGTCTTTTTCTAAAACAGCAGCAACGATTGGTCCAGAGCTCATGAATTCTACTAATTCTCCATAGAAAGGTCTTTCTGCGTGAACTTCATAGAATTTTTTTGCATCAGCTACAGTCAACTGAGTTAATTTCAAAGCTTTGATTTTAAAACCACCTTCAGCGATTTTACCTAAAATAGCTCCGATATGTCCATCAGCAACTGCATCAGGCTTAATCATTGTAAATGTAATATTTGACATAAATGTATATTTTTTTAATGGCGCAAAATTACAAAAAATATCTTTGATTTTGATTTTAATTTTTCTTTAACACAAAAATAACTTTTATTAAGAATTTCAAATATAAACTTTGGCACAGTAATTGTTTATTCTATTGCGATTCTCATGTTTAATTTGAGTTTTCATGGTTATTAGTTTTTACCCAGCTTCGGCTGGGTTTTTTATTTATCATAATTCCCAAAAACATCAGCTAACTTCCAATTTTTCAAAAGTTTAAACTCTCGTTTAATTTTTTAAACAAGATATATTATATTCTGTAAATATTAAGATTTTGTTATTTTTGAGTCGCTTCTTCTGCCTCTTCCATTAATTTTATATAGGTAGAATACCTCGAATGTTGAATTTTTCCCGATTCTAAACTGTCAATAACAGCACATTTGGGTTCATTGATGTGTAGGCAGTTATGATATTTACACCCTTCCCTTTTTTTGAAAATTTCCGGAAAATAATGTTGTACTTCTTCTTTTTCAATATCAATCATAGCAAATTCACGAACTCCCGGAGTGTCAATTACGTTTCCCCCAAAGTCCCAAAAGTGCATTTGTGCAAAGGTAGTTGTATGCTTTCCTTTGAGATGTGTATCTGAAATTTCAGAGGTTTTTAAATTCAAACCTGGTTGTAAAGCATTCACTAAAGTTGACTTTCCGCATCCTGAATGCCCGAAAAATACTGATGTTTTATCTTTCAGAATATCCTGTAATTGGTCTAAATTTAGCTTTGAATAAGATGAAATTTCCAGTGTATTATACCCTATTTCCTGATAAAGAAACTCTATATCTTTTACAATTTCTAATTCTTCACCATGTAGAACATCAATTTTATTAAATAAAATCAATGGTGTGATGTTATAGGCTTCACAGCATGCCAAAAATCTGTCAAGAAAACCAAGTGAAGTTTCAGGGTGTTTTAAAGTGAAAATAAAACAGGCTAAATCTACATTTGATGCAATAATATGCGCTTCTTTGGAAAGGTTTACAGATTTTCTGATGATATAATTTCTACGAGGTTCAATCTTAGTAATCCATGCGATATCATCCTGTTCCAACTGAAATTCCACGAAATCTCCTACAGCAAGAGGATTGGTTAATCTTGTTTTAATTAACTTAAATTTGCCTCGAATTCTTGCTTCGAAAATCTTATCGGTTTCCAATTCTAAAACCTGATACCAACTTCCTGTAGATTTAATGACTTTTCCTTTCATATATTTAGCTGATGCAAATATAAGCAATTAGGGCTTAGAATAAAGATTCAGTAATAAAACTAACCTTTTTCCTAAACCCTAAATTTATTAAGTATTATATTTAAATAGATTATCTGTCTATCATTATGCTGTTTTGAACCTCAATAGACTCTTCGTGAATAGCTTTGAAAACTTTTTCAATAAACTCCTGAGACATACCTGTTTCCTTAGCTTTTTGAACTGCGTATTCTGTGATAACTTTCCAACGTTCCGGTTGAAAAATAGCAATATCATTTTCCTTTTTCAGCTTACCAATTTTACCAGAAATTTTCATTCTTTGAGAAAGCAATTCAATTAACTGAAAATCAATATCAGAAATCAAAGTTCTGTGTCGTCCCATTTCTTCATCAAATCCTGCTAAACCTGCATTTCTTATCTTAAGATTACCTATTAGTTCAGCCAAAACTTCAGGTGTGATTTGTTGAGCAGCATCACTCCATGCTTCATCAGGATTGCAATGAGTTTCAATAATTGCACCTTGATAACCCACGTTTAATGCTTCCTGAGTAATATCCGCCAATCCTGTTCTGTTTCCGCAAATGTGAGATGGGTCTATCAACATCGGAATATTAGGAAATTGGCTCTTAAAATCTAATGCAATCTGCCAATTTGGATTATTTCGGTATTTTGTTTTTTGATACGTTGAAAAACCTCTGTGAATAACTCCCAGTTTTTTTATATCTTGTCCTAAAAGCCTTTCTAAAGCACCAATCCATAATGCTAAATCCGGATTTACCGGGTTTTTAACAAAAACAGGCTTGTCGGTTCCTCTTAATGCCATTGCAATTTCCTGAACTGTAAAAGGATTAACCGTAGAACGAGCCCCAATCCAAAGAATGTCTACATCTGCTTCTAAAGCTGCAAAGACGTGATGAGCATTGGCAACCTCAGTTGCTGTTTTGAAACCGTATTCTTCTTTTACTTTTTTCAGCCAGTTCAACCCGATAACTCCCACTCCTTCAAAACCATTTGGTTTGGTACGAGGTTTCCAGATTCCCGCACGAAAAATGGGAACCTGAGCATTGGTTTCTTTAATTCTTTTCGCAGTTTCAAGCATTTGAGCCTCACTTTCTGCACTACATGGCCCTGCAATCATTAATGGTTCTGAGAACTCATTAATCCAGTCATTGTTAAGGTCTTTTAAGTTCATATTTTAAATTTATTTTGTTCTTTTTGTTAAATTAAGTCAATAGTATATTTGATTATAAAAATTCAATTTATAATTCTTTTCAAAAAATGCCGTTAAAATTATTTTAAGTTTAAGGGAATCAGGAATTAAAAATCATATAAATTATTCCTGTATTATTTTTTTGGAAAGAAATTCAGTTACAATACCAATAAAATCGATAATAGTTTCTGAAATTTCTAAAATAGCTAAAAGAAAAACCAAAATAACCGCTAAAATAATTAGCAGTTGCAAATCCGAAAGGATTAAATTTATGTGATGTAATTGGTCTCACTTTATAATATGAATTGCCTATTTATAGGCTTTTCTGATTGATTTGTTTTTGTCAAAAATTTATTTTTTTCAAAAAACTTTGACAAATATATAAAAATTATGTCAAATCAAACTTCATTAAATCATCAAGATCTTTTAATAATGGATTTTTTTCTACAAATTTTTCGAAAATTTTCTTTTTTGTCATTACTTCTATCTTTAGATTTTCAAAATCTCGTTTATAATTTATCTCGATAGAATAATTGCTAACTTTTCTTTTAAAATGATTGAAAAATTCTCCACTTATTTTATCAAACTCCACTTTAGCCGAGTCTGAGGGATAAGATACCGTGATGTTTTTTTCTCCGGTTTTTTCAAGCTTAAAGCCTTTGATTGCATTAAAGACGAATGGTTCTTTGAATTTCAGTTGTTTTAGAAAAATATTCCACTCTGTCAATAAATCCGTTTCTGTAAAGTGTTTTTGGGGCAGATTCTCGTCCTTTATTACGGCTGTTTCATCAACCAATACTTTTTCTTCTTTATTTAAAAAAGAATTAATACTGAAACCAGTGGAAATCCCTGATTTTGACAAGGGTTTTGAAGTTTTTATAATTGTTGATTCTTGTTGAGTTTCTTCAACAACCACTTTCTCAACTTTCTCCTGTTTGATTTCCTGAGGTTTGGAAACTTTTATTTCCTGTTTTTCATCAAGAAACGGAGCTAATATTATAAACTTTTTTTTTTAGAAATATCAAAATTAGCCGTTAAAGAAGCCAATTGCATTAATGCTATTTCTACTGTAAGTCTAGGATTTTTAGAGTTTTTATAATTAATATCTGCATGGTTGCAAATCTCAATGGCATCTATTAATTGCTGAGGATTCCATTTTTGGGCTTGTTCTACAAATTTAGTTTTAGTTTTTTCACCTACTTCAATCAGGTCAATTGTTGATGCATTTTGAGCCATCATTAAATCTCTGAAATGATTTCCTAAACCTGCAATAAATATATGAGGATCAAATCCTTTCTTCACTATTTCATTAAAAGCAAAAAGAACTTCAGGAATTTTATTTTCTTTGGCTAAATCTACAACATTAAGATATTGATCATAATCCAGAATATTCAATACTTCAGCGGCTTTTGCCAAAGTAATATTCTTTTGTGAAAATGTAGAAAGTCGATCAAAAATAGACAAAGCATCTCGAAGAGCTCCGTCGGCTTTCTGAGCTATAAGATACAGAGCATCATCTTCGTACTGAATATTCTCTTTTTGAGCTATATTTCTTAAATGATTCTGAATATCTTCAATAGTAATTCTCTTGAAATCATAAATCTGACAACGAGATAAAATTGTAGGAATAATTTTATGCTTTTCAGTAGTAGCCAGAATGAAAATCGCATGAGCGGGTGGTTCTTCAAGAGTTTTGAGGAATGCATTGAAGGCAGCAGAAGACAACATATGAACCTCGTCGATAATATAAACTTTATATTTACCAACCTGAGGAGCAAAACGAACCTGATCTATCAGCTCACGGATATCATCCACAGAGTTATTAGATGCAGCATCTAATTCGTAGATATTGTATGCGAAACCATCTTCTGAGACAGAACCGTCTTTTTCGTTAATCTTTCTTGCTAAAATTCTCGCACAAGTAGTTTTTCCTACTCCTCTAGGACCACAAAATAGCAAAGCCTGTGCTAACTGATTTTCTTCAATCGCATGTTCTAAAGTATCTGTAATATGAGACTGCCCAACAACAGTATCAAACTCCTGTGGACGGTATTTTCTAGCAGATACAATAAAATTTTCCATTTGCCAAAAATAAGAAATATAGTTCTAATTTGAAAATTAAAAGTTTTCAAATTATCAATAAAAAACCATTTTTAGTCAAATAAGAAAACTTTTAATCATCTTTATTTTTTGTAACTAGAATCTATAATATCAACAATAGCTTTTTCAATTTCAGCTCTTCCTTCAGCACTCTTCATATCAAGTCCGCAGAAAGTACTTCCATTAGTAGCTGTATGTATATTTAGATAATAAAGCCCTGAAATCATTATTGCCATAACGGCTCTGAATTTTTTGGCTTTTTCTTCCCCAAAATAAGGATCTGTAATATTTTTGAATAAGTTATCTCCTAACTCTTTACGTTCATCAGCTAACTTTTTTAAAATAGGCTTATTCTCTGAAAGCTCCCAAAGAATAATCTTTTGAAGTTCTTTATTCTTTTTTAAACTCTCAAATTGATTAATTAGAGCTATTTTAGAAAGTTCTTGTCCACCATCAGAAAGGTCTATATTCTCCGCTATATCATTTGGGCTAAGTTTACTCCAATAATCTTGAGATTTGATGTATTCATCAATTAACTTATCTGTACTACCAAAGTATTCATAGATCAGCTTTTTATCAAAGCCTGCAACTAATGCTATTTTACTAACCTTAAGACCTGAGTATCCTTTTGTTTTTAAAATTTTACCTACAGCAGCGAGTAGTTTTTGTTTAGTTTTCTCCTTGTCTCTAATCGGACCTTGTACAACTTTTCTAGTCATGTTTATTATTTTTTTGCAATATGCAAATTATTATTGATATCTTCAAATGCATTAAGCGTTTTATCCAGATGATCTTTTTCATGAGTTGCCATTACAGCCATTCTTATTCTGGCATCTTTTCTGGCTACAGCGGGATATAATATAGGATTTGTATAAATACCTCTTTCAATAAGTAGCTTACCAATGTCTCCTGTTACATTAGGGTCTCCAATTTTTACAGGAACTATTGCAGAACAGGTATTCCCTGTATCAAGTCCTATGTCATTGAGTCCCTTTTTAAAGTAATTAATATTATCCCATAATTTTGCTCGCCACTCTGGCTCTTCATCTATTAAATCAATAGCTTTAATGATACCCATTGTAGAAGGAGGAGCTGTCGCAGAAAAAATTTGCTGTCTAGACTGAAATCTTATAAAAGCAGCCAGTTTTTTCTCGGTAATAATATACCCTCCTACATTACTAAATGTTTTACTAAACGTTCCTGTAATGATATCTACTTTATCCAAAAGATCTGCTTCTTCTAAAGCACCTCTTCCTGTTTTCCCCAAAATTCCTACTCCATGAGCATCATCCACCATTAAATATGCATTATATTTTTTAACTAAATTATAAATATCTTTTAGAGGCGAAACATCTCCATCCTGAGAATATATCCCATCTATAATTACAAGCTTTGTACGATATCTACCTTCTGATGTCTTCAAAATATGTTCCAATGCATCCAAATTATTATGCGGAAATGTTTTTGTGTTCGTAAAAGCACAACCTTCATGCACACTTGCATGTACTGCCATATCAACAATGGCTATATCTTCCTTTTGCAATAATATCTGTAAAGTTGCGCTATTAGCAGTATATCCTGTTGTAAATATAACTGCTTCTTCTTGCTTTCTGCCAAAAAAAGAGGATATTTTTTTTTCCAAATCATCATGAAAAGAAAAATGTCCTCCAATAAGAGGAGAAGCACCCGCGCCGGAACCATATTTCTGAATTCCTTCTATAGCAGCTTGCTTTACTTTCGGATGTTGTGTAAATCCTAAATAATCATTTGACACAAAACTAATATAATCTTTTTGTGTATTATTAATATCAACATTCATTACAGAACTACATCCTGAATTATTTTTCAGTCTGTAATTCATATGCCCGTTGGATTTCATGTAATCCAAAAATTCATAAAAAATCTCAGCTCTTTGTGACATATCAAAGTTTGAAATATTTTCAAAATCTTTGAAAGTTGCCGTCGTAAAATCAATGTCCATCCTCAATTTATTAGTTGTTTAAGAAACAAATATATGATTATTTCAATTTGAAAGCTCCGATCTTTAATGAATTTTTATTATGCTTAAAACATTTCTAAATATAAATTATAAAAGAGTGAATATTTTATACTCTACTTTAAAATATCTATAATATATAATAATTACACCTAATTCAATCTTGAAAAATTAATATTAAATAAATTATACAATTTTACAATATTACAATAATTTATTTGCAATAATAATAATTTTAATTA
>NZ_JAPDHV010000005.1 GCF_025971925.1 Chryseobacterium oryctis | reverse complement strand
CATTATAAATAATATATTGCTGAATGTGGATTTTTAGTTAAAATGTGTGTTTTTTGTTTTTTTTTCTTGTAAATTCCTTTTTTAAAATATTTTTAATACTCTTTTTTTGAACTATATTGCTATATTTTAATGTTTCGTGAAGAATAATGAAAAAAAAATTTGTTAATGTTAATATTTATTAACATATTTGCGTTTAAAATATATTAAAATTTGTTAATATGAATGTTAAATTGCGAGTTTTAAGTGCTGGTGTAATGTTCTTTATTGGAGGGCAGACTGTCATGGCACAGAAAAAAATGAAAGACACAACCTCAAGGGAGACGAAAATTGAGGAAGTCGTAGTACTTGGTTATAGTAAGACGGCAACTAAAGCTAAATCAACGGAAGCAGCCACGACTATTTCTGCTGAAACGTTAGAAAATCGTCCTAATACTACTTTCTTAAATTCATTACAAGGAGCCGCTCCAGGTATTGCAGTTAATTCAAGTTCAGGTTCTCCTGGTTCGGGTAAGATTGATATTATGATTAGAGGTATATCTTCTCTTAATGCTTCTACAGATCCTTTGTATGTGATTGATGGATTGACAACTTCTGCAACTCAATTTAGAAATTTGAATCCTAATGATATTGAAACTCTAAGTATCTTAAGGGATGCTCAGGCTACCTCAATTTATGGTAACAGAGGAGCAAATGGTGTTGTTGTGATTACTACCAAAACGGGGAGGTTTAATTCCGGGTTAAGGCTATCTTATGATATGTTGACTTCTTTTTCAACATATCCTGGGACAAAATATAATATGGCGAATGCGAAGGAGTTTCTTCAGATTCAAAATAATTATGGAGCTGGATACGGAGCTACTTTGTCGCAAGAAGAGATCGATAATTATGCAACGGATACTGACTGGAGTAAAATATTCTTTAGGGTGGGGATGTCTCAACAACATAATTTAGGATTACGTTTTGGAGGTGAAAATATTTCAGTTTACTCATCTTTAGGATATTTGAATAATGAAGGGATTTTTAATAATACTGATTTTCAAAGATTTACATTCAGGAATAATATTGTAGGAAAATCAAAAGATGGAAGATTCAACTATTCTGCCTTGGTCGGCTTAGGTTATTCAAAGAGAAATCAGTTTGATGAGGAGGAGAATAGTGGTATTGCGGCAAATAGTATCCAAAATGTTTTATTTGGCACATTGCTTTCAGATCCAAGTTTGGAGCCATATCCATATAGTAATGGTACAGCTATGTATAATGACATAGGTGGTGCATCTACAGGTGTTAGACCATGGGTTTTATATGATAATATGATTGGAGGGGTAAGAAATAGATATGCTGAAACTACAATAAATGCTAATGTGAAAGCAAGTTATAAACTTACCGATTATTTGTCAGTAGGTAATAGATTAGGGATTGAATATAAGGAATATGACAGGACTTTTGCTCGTTCACCATTTGGATATTTGTCAAATGCTGTATCTAGACCACTTAATGCATACGGGGGAGTAGAAACTCAGTCAAATATTAAAGATTTTACATTTAATAATGTAACTAATGTAACTTTTGACCAGCAGTTTGGA
Source organism: Chryseobacterium oryctis (assembly GCF_025971925.1). Lineage (GTDB taxonomy): Bacteria > Bacteroidota > Bacteroidia > Flavobacteriales > Weeksellaceae > Chryseobacterium > Chryseobacterium oryctis. The sequence goes on along the minus strand of NZ_JAPDHV010000005.1, from coordinate 254,311 downwards.
GATCACTCAATTACTATTTCTGCTTATCTAGATTATTTTAAAGCTCATTATATGTCAAAGGCTTTTACTCAGAATGGTTTGGATCCTCTTAACTGGTCATTTGGAGCTGGAACTGGATATATTCCATTCAGTAGTAGTACACCAACACTTTATAATCCGAGTGTTTCTGCATCGAAAATAAATGCAGGTACAATGGCTTATTTTGGGACATTTGATTATGATTATAAAAGTAGATATGGTGTTGGGGCTACTATTAGAAGAGATGGTTCTTATAGATTTGCCAAAGAGAATAGGTGGGAGACATTTTGGTCTGTTGCTGGAAGATGGAACATCGATAAAGAGGGTTTTATGGATGGATCTAAATTTAAAATGTTAAAATTAAGAGCTTCATATGGAACTCAAGGAAATCAAAATTTGGGAATTCCAGCAAATAATAGTAATTCGATATTCTTAAAAGCTAATGATTTCAAAGATTTAGTTGGATCTTATACAAATAGTAATCCTGCTTATCAGAGTTTGCCAGGTTATTATACTAAAATTGCAAATACTAAATTAAAATGGGAAAAGCAATCTCAAGCTAATATTGGTTTAGATTTTAATTATAATAGCTTTATAGAGGGTAGTATTGATGTTTATAGAAAATTGACTACCAGATTATTTAATGATGTAAATGTTTCTGGAGCTGTAGGAGCTATTACAACAACAACAAGTACTTTAACTCCTACTTTCTATATCTCAGGTAATAATGGCGAATTAGAAAACAAAGGGGTAGAGGCTGCTTTAAGATTTAATATTTTAAGAAACAAAGATCTTAAACTCTCAGTTTTCGCTAACACAGCCTACAATAAGAATAAGATTCTTTCAATGGAAAATGAAGATCTTTCAGGAGATTGGGTTCATGCTATTGGAGGTCCTGCAGGACAATGGAATTTATATCGTTATGTTGGTGTAAATCATGAAACAGGAGAGCAACAATTTCTTGATAAAAATGGAAATATAACAGAGGCTCCAACTGCAGATGATAGAGTTTTGACAGGTAAATCCTATTATGCTAAATGGCATGGTGGTTTTGGACTTGATGCAGAATATAAAGGGTTTTATGCTACTGTATTTTTATCATATCAAGCAGGAGGCTGGTCTTATGATAACTTAGAAAGTTGGATAATGGATCCATATTATGCAGCAAACGGATTAAATGTTTCAAAAGAACTATTAAACGCATGGACTCCATCTAACTCAAATAGTGATATTCCTGCTATAGATGCTTATAATGCTGGAGTTGAAGGCTCTTCTGATAGATTCCTAAGAAAAACAGACTTTATTAAATTGAAAAATGTATCTGTAGGTTATAATTTCTCAAAAGATCTGCTTAGAAATTTACCAATTAAATCATTGAAAATATTCTTACAAGCTGAAAATATTTACACTTGGACAGATTGGAAAGGGTATGATCCGGAACCAATTAAAGATTATTCTTTAGGAATTTATCCAAATCCAAGAACTGTTTCAGTAGGTGTTAATGTTGAACTATAATATAAAAAAAATGAAAAAAATAATATATACTGCACTCTTTTGTTTATCAGTGTCATCTGCTCCTTTTTTACTAAACAGTTGTCAAGACTCTTTGGAAATTATTCAGCCCGGCGAAGTTACTGATGAGGTGCTTTTTACCAATGTAGATAACTTAGCAACATATCTTAATGGAGTTTATGCTAGGTTTGAACCAAGCTATGGAATGTACTTAACTGCAGTTTTAACAGATGAAGTAAAGCCAGGCAAAGGTAGTGGAGGACAAGAATTTCAGTTACACAGATTTTTCTTGAATACTAATGATACTTATACATCTAGAATATGGCTTTATAATTATAATGTTATTAATAGAGTAAATAGGTTATTGGAAGGAGCTAAAAATATTACACCTACTTCGGCTGCTGAAACCATAAAATATAATAATACCATCGCACAAGCTAGAGCTTTAAGAGCATATGCATATTTAGAGCTTGAAACTTATTTTTCTACAAATATGAAAGATGAAAATGCTTTAGGTGTTATGTTAGTTGATAATGTACCTGCAACAACAGATATTAAACTTCCAAGAGTTGCTAATAAAGAAATATATGCTCTTATTAACGCTGATTTAGATTATGCTAGAACTATTTTAACAAATTCGACGGATCGATATCATGTTGATCAAAGATTCGTTAATGCAGTTGCTGCTAGGTTTAATTTATATAGAGGTAACTATTCCTTAGCAAAACAATATGCACAAGCTGTAATTAATTCTGGTTTAGCTTTAACACAAGCAACGCCAATTGATCCAGATGGTGATGGAATTAATACAGCAGCATGGAGAACTAAGTTTTATTCAAATACACCGTTTAACCCTTATAGAAAAATATGGGCAGATACTGATAGGGGAGAAGTGATTTTTGCTTTAAATAGACTGGCTTCAGGAAATGGAGCTTCAATTGGAACATATTGGAATACAAATGCTTCTCAAGCATCAGGTGTGCCTATGTGGTATTGGGGTCGTAATTTGTTTAATATTTTCTATAATACGGATGGAGATATTAGACGTTATGCATACTTAGATCCAAGCTCAACAGTTGATGCTAATTATTTGACAAGTAGCTCTCCTACTCAAACTGATGTTTTAATTGTTGATAAGTATCCAGGTAAAACAGGTTCAACAACAAGAAACGACGTTAAGCTTTTCAGAATTTCAGAAATGTATTTTATTTTGGCTGAGTGTGCTGTTGAGGAAAATGACTTTATTCAAGCTCAAAATTATGTACAAGCAGTTAGAGCTGCTAGAAACTATAAAGGAACAGCAACAACTCCTACTTATGCTACACAACAAGCAGCACTTGCTGATATATTGAAGGAACGTAGAGTTGAATTGGCTTTAGAAGGGCATAGATATATCGACTTAAAAAGACTCGCAACAAGAGCGGGGGTTACTATGGATAGAAATCCGACAGATGATAATGTGGCTGTTTCTAACCTGACAAACGATAGTTATAAGTATACTTTACCTATTCCGTTGTCTGAAATTGCAGCGAATCCAAGTGCTCAGCAAAATCCAGGGTATAATTAATATTTAATATAGTTATGACTAGTCCTGAAAAAGGTTGACTAGTTTACTAATTCAAATATACTTAAATCAGAGTAGGAATTTTCCTATTCTGATTTTGTTTTTTGTAGGTTTTTAATTTTACATTATTTTTCATATGTACTTGATTTGGGATGTTGTAGTTCAGGGAATAATCTGGTCTTAAATTATTATAGCAGTAAATTGATTGCTCAAGTTGTTGTGAGAGATTTTTAAAGTTTTCAAAAATATCAATCAATCCAAATTCATATTTCAGAATGCCATTTACTCTCTCCGCTACAGCATTTTCATAAGGATCCAAATTTTCAGTCATACTGATAAGAATATCACTTTTCTTTAGTCTTCAGATAGGTAATATCTGCAACCCAAACTGTTTCTGAATATTTCAACTCTTTTTCTTGGATAATATTGCGGTATTTTTTCATCCAGTGTCTGGAATTTGTTGTTTTAAAGTAACTATGCCTTCTGGGAATTAAAAGATAATTTGATCTTAAAAGCTTAAATAAACAATCTCTCCCTATATGAAGTTTCTCTTTAACAAAATCATTTTTAAGTAACACATACAGTTTTCGAGTTCCTATTTTAGGCATCTTTTTACGAATTGATAACACTAATTCTATAACTCTCTTATCATGATTACAGAAAGAGGGTTGGTTTTTCCTTTTGTAATAAGCTTGTTTGCTATATCCAAACAATCGACAGATATTTTCCAGTGAAAGTATGGTAACTGCCCTTATTTCTTGGATTGATTGGAACCAGACTTTTTTACAATCTCAATATTAAGCTCACGTTCAGCGATTTCTATAAATTTCTTAAACACCTTAACATCTTCTTCCTTTTTAGCTAATGCGGCTTGAAGCTCCTTAATCTTTTGTTTCTGTGGATCTTTCATGGGTCTGCCTTTACTTAATTGCTTTTCATAAGTAAAGTTACCATATTTTATTAACCATCTGGGAATACATGAATGCCCCCGAATATTGTATCGGATTTGTAATTGGGATTTGGTATATAATCCCCGCTCAAATTCAGACACTACTTGTCGTTTGAATGCTTCACTGTAATTTTGTACAAGAGAAGAGTTTTTTTTTTGATTTCATAAGGATGACCGGTTTTGTGGTTTTTCAGTCAACCTTTTTCAGGACGAGACATTATATAAAAAAACCGCTTCAAAAGCGGGGTTTTTTATTTCCTTTTATTTCTTATTTTTGCTTTACAAAATTGAAAAATGAGGAATATACTTTTCGTTATAACTTTCTTAGGTTTTTTGGCTAATGCACAGGTGGTTAATAAAACGGATTCAAATAGGTTAGATAAAAAACTTGCAGAAAAAAAAGATACTCTGGTCATAGATTCAGGAAAGAAAGATTCCTTAAAGATTTTTAAGCCAACGATTAATGATTATCAATATCAAATACAATTTTCCGAGAAAAAGGTGTTTGATACTGTGATGACTTTCGATAAAACTTTTATTTTTACGCAATACAATAACAAAGATAATTTTGGGAGGGTTCAATTCGCTAATGTAGGTTCAGGCTTCAATCCTTTATCTTATGAGGTGAATACTGAACAAAATTTATCATTACTTCCAACAAATAAATCTTATGGTATTTTAGGAATTAATGATATTCATTATTATGATGTAAAAACACCAACAGCTACTTTTATTTATCATAATACGATGAGAAATGGGGCGGCCTTGAAGTCAACTTATACTCAGAATATAGGTAAGAGATTTAACTTCGCGATTGAATATATGGGACTTCGTTCTCAGGGACTTTACAGAAATTCATTGGCTGCAAATAATAATACATTATTCTCTGGTCATTATATTACTAAAAGTGGGAATTATGAGGTATTTGCACATTATTTACATCAAAACGTAAACAATCAGGAGAATGGGGGTATTGCTGAAGACGAACTTTTCCAATCTGGTGACAGTAACTCAAGTAATAGACAAAATATGCAGGTAAATTTGTCTGGTTCTAGTTCTCAATTTTCCTATAGAAGATATTATTTAAGCCATCAGTTTACGCCTTTCAATTCAGAAAAATTTCCATTCAGAATAAGGCATACAATTTTTCATCAAGGAAATAAATATTTCTACCACCAAAATGGAGTAGAATCATATTGGTATAATGACCCAAATGAGTTAGTAAATAGCTATTTTCTGGGAACTAAAAAGTTTTCAGATAATTTGAGTAATACAGTAAGTTTGGTTTTTGATAATGAAAAATTCAAACTTGATGCAGGAGTTAGATATCAAATGCTTAAGTTTGGAGTAGAAAACGGAATTACGATTGATGACTTTACTTATCCAACAGAATTTAAAGAAAACAGAATTGGAGCGGTTGGGAATTTACAAGTAAAACTTTTTGATAAAGTTCAGTTAAACTCATTTGTGGAATTTTCTAAAGGGAGCCAGTTTGGAAATTATTTAAAAACTACAAATAATCTAAAATTTGAACCTATCAAAGATTATTTTGTAAATGCAAAAGTGAACTTCCAAAGCGTTTATCCTAGTTTCAATTATCTTTTGAATACTTCCGTTTATAACAAATACAATTATTATTTACAGGATGCAAAAAACCAGTCAATTACTGAAATAGGAGGTAATATTAATCTGAAATGGTTCCAGACACAATTATTTGCTAATTATTTCAGAATTGATAATTATACTTATTTTGATGGTGATGCAAAGCCTCAACAAAGTGGTAGTTCACTTAATATTTCTCAAATCGGAGGTGACGCGACATTCAGCTACGGAAATTTCCATTTGAATACACGGGTGCAGTTTCAAAACACTTTGACGAATAAAGAATTATATCCTATGCCTGGTTTTATAGGAAGAGCAAACATTTTCTATCAGGGAAAATGGTTTAAGAACGCTGCGGAAATTCAGACAGGAGTTAAAGTGTATTATTTCTCAAAATTTGCTTCTAGAGAGTACTTCCCGATTATTAATGAATGTATTTTACCAAATGCAAATTCATTTTCAATTGGAGGGCAACCTATTGTTGATGTATATTTTAATATGAAAGTTAAAAAGATGTTCTTCTTTATTGAGGGGCAACAAGTAGGAACTGTTCTTTCTCATAATAAGGCTTATGCTTTTCCACATTATCCTGTTTATGATTTTAGATTAAACATTGGAATTGTATGGTATATGTTCAACTAAAAGATTAGTCAAGTTGAAAACTATAAATAAGATATCGTTTAATGATATAGAAAACATACCTCAGTTGGTAAAAGATTTCTTGAACCAAAATATTGAGGGATTTGAAGAGAAAACATTTTCTTTAGATAATTTAAAAAAACAAATACATTTAAAGCAGAATTCATTTACTTCGGAACAAAGAGAAGTTTTGTTTAATGTATTTCAAAACCAACTTTTGAATCTTAATCTTTCGGTAAAGCAAAAAGAGAATATAGAAAGATTAAAAAAGCAAAATGCATTCACCATCACAACCGGGCATCAGTTGAATTTGTTTTCCGGTCCTGTGTTTTTTGTGTATAAGATTTTACAAACAATAAAGACTTGTGCATATTTAAAAGAAAATTTTCCCGAGTTTGATTTTGTTCCAGTGTATTGGATGGCTTCAGAAGATCATGATTTTGCTGAAATCAATCATTTTAAAACTGAAAACAACTACTACGAGATTAATGAAAAGTCGGGAGGAGCGGTAGGAAGAATTCAAATTAATGATACGTTTTTCATCTCTGAGTTTGAAAAGGAGTTCAAGGATTCTGTTTTTGGAACAGAACTGATTTTAATGCTCAAAGAAGCCTATAAGGTTGGAAATACTCTTACCGAGGCTATTAAAATATTAGTTAATCGTTTGTTTTCCGAATTTGGATTGTTAATTCTTGACGGAGATTCTAAAGAACTGAAAAATCAAATTAAGGCTACTTTTAAAGACGAATTAATTAATTTAAGTCTATATAAAGAATCAAAAGAAAAAGTCGATTTCCTTACTAAAAAGTATGGAAAAGTACAGGTAAATCCTCGTGAGATTAATTTATTCTATTTGTTGGAAACAAGAGACAGAATTGATTTTGACGGACAGAAATACATTATTGTAGACAAGAATATTCAGTTTTCTCAGGAAGAAATTTTAAATGAATTGGAAAATTACCCTGAAAGATTCAGTCCGAATGCTTTAATGAGACCTGTTTATCAGGAAACCGTATTGCCAAATTTGGCTTATATCGGAGGAAACGCCGAAATCATGTATTGGCTCGAATTGAAAGATTACTTCTCTAAAATAAATATTCCTTTCCCGATTTTGATTCCAAGGAATTCAATGTTGTTTATCAAGGGAAAAACGTTGGGTAAAATTGAAAAACTGAATTTAAAAGTTGAAGATTTCTTTCAAAATTTTGCTTCAATCACCAATAAAAAAGTATTAGAAGATAGTCCCATTTTGAAGTTGTTAGAAGAGAAAAAAGAATTGTTAAAAAACAATTTCTCTGAATTAAAATCCATTGCCGAAACCACAGAAAAATCTTTCGGAAATATGGTGAAAGCTGAAGAAGTAAGGCAGTTGAAATCTTTTAAAAGAATGAAAAAACGTCTACTTCATGCAGAAAAAATAAAGCAAAGTGAAATGCTGGAAAGACTGGAAAATTTATTTTTAGATATACATCCTTCAAAAATTTGGCAGGAAAGAGTTTTTAATTTTAGTGTTTTCTTTGCAGACGATGGGTATTCGTGGCTTGAAAATTGTTGGGAAGAAATGGTGGTTCAAGAATCAAAATTAATAATTGTTGCCATTTAATTTTAAAGAAGTATTTTTGTAAAATATAATTATCGACTATGATAAAGAGGTTTTTTATTCTATCCAGTTTATGTATGTTTTTGGGTGTGTCAGCACAAAAATCACACACCGTTGTAAAAGGGGATAACCCTTACAATATCGCAAAAAGATATGGTATGACTGTGGATGAATTGCTAAAACTCAACCCGAAATTTAAAGACGGAAAATTGGCAATTGGTGATGTTTTATCTGTGAAAGGTGAAAAATCTATAACATCAGTACCTAAAACAAATACAGTTGCTGAAAAGCCAAAAACAACTTCAACTTCTCAATTGGGGAAAATTGTTTTACAGCCAAAACAAACCATTTATGGTATTACAAAACAGTATCGTATTTCTGAGACTGATTTGAGAAAGTTAAATCCTGAGCTTGATTCTCACATGAAAATTGGGGATGAGATTACCTTACCTCTTGACAAAATAAAAAAATACGGTGGCGAACAGGCTTCTGTAGCTGTTACTGCTCCAAAACCTGTTGAACAGACAAAAGTTGAGGCTCCTTCTCCTATTGCAGATGGAGAAACGTATGTTATTCAGGCGAAAGATAATTATTACAGAATTTCAAAGCAATTTAATATTTCTCAACAAGAGCTTTTTGCTATGAATCCAGGATTGGAGGAGAAAGGGTTGAAGCCGGGAGAAATTATCAAAATAAAAAAATCAAATTCAAATACTGCTTCTGAGTCATCTTCAAGTTCAAAAGAAAAAGTAGATTCAGGAAATGATAGAACTTCGAGTACTACTACAAATGCAACAGATGAGTTTGTAACTTATACAGTTCAGGCTGGAGATACGGTTTTTTCTATTGTTAATAAGTATGGAATTACCATTGATGAATTAATTGCTTTAAATCCTGATTTATCACATGGTTTAAAAACAGGAATGGTTTTAAAAATTAAAAAACTAGATCCTGCATATGTGAAGAAAAGTGGTGATGCTTTGAGTGTTGTTCTTATGTTGCCTTTTGGGTATAGTACAAACGAAGCTCAATACAGAACTATGGCGATGGATTTCTTAACAGGTGCTAAACTTGCCATTGAAAGAAATGCCAGAAATGGACAGAAACTTGAAGTGAAAATAGTAGATTCAGGAAATGAAGCAACGTTTAAGAATTCATTAACTCAATTGAATCCTAATAATACAGATTTAATTATTGGACCATTTTTTAAATCAAATGTGGTTGATGTTTTAAACTTTACGAAAGATCAGAAAATCCCGATTGTTGCGCCGTTTGCCAACTCTCCGGAATTATACAACTATAGTAATTTGATTATTATTGAAACTAATGATCAAACATATGCTGATAAAATTGTTGATGAAGTAAAAGCTGCTTATTCTGACCAGAAAATTTATGTAGTTGCAGATAGTAAAAAAGAAAATGCAAATTACATTAAATCAGGTTTGGAGAAAGCTCTTAAAAATCCAACTATAAATATTGTTAACTCACCTTCAGAAATTCAGTTAGACCAAAATATGATGACAGGGCAGTCTGCACCGGTTATCACAATCTTGGCAAATAGTAATGATAATGTTGGTGAAGCTTATGCAAATAAAGTAATTTCTTTATCTAAAGAAGTTCAGGGTATGAAAGCTTTCAGTATGTACTATTCTCCGGTTTTTGAGAAAAAAGTAGATGATTTGAGTCAGGCTAATTTGGTGTACTTGATGGATAGAAAAATCAATACAGACGGAAGTTTTGAAAAAGAAATTTTAGCAGCTTATAAAGGTAAGTACTGTAAAACTCCTCCTAAATATGCTATCATTGGTTTTGATGTGGTAAACGATATGTTGACCAGAGAAAATAAAAAAGGAGAAATTTTTAAACAAATGAATAAAGTTCAGACTCAATTGGCTACAAAATTTGAGTTTGTAAAATCTAAAGCAAATGGAGCTTATGTAAATACCGGTTACCGTGTTATTAGATTGGTTCCTTAAATTATAATTATATTTGCAAAATATTTTAAAATAGTAAATGAAAGCACTTGTATTTCCTGGGCAGGGTTCTCAGTTCGTAGGAATGGGAAAAGAATTGTATGATTCTAGAAAAGATATTAAGGACTTGATGGAATCTGCCAATGAAATTTTGGGATTTGATATCCTTTCTATTATGTTTAATGGTACGGACGAGGATCTTAAAAAAACTGAAGTTACTCAACCTTCAATTTTTATACATTCAGTAGCTGCGCTTAAAGCAGTAAATGGTCTTGGAGCCGAAATGGTTGCAGGACATTCTTTAGGAGAGTTTTCGGCTTTGGTTGCTAATGGAGTTCTATCTTTTGATGATGGACTAAAGTTAGTGTCTGAAAGAGCAAAAGCAATGCAGGAGGCATGTAATGCAAATCCTAGTTCTATGGCTGCAATTTTAGGTCTTGAAGATGCTAAAGTCGAAGAAATTTGTGCTCAAATCAACGGGATTGTAGTTCCTGCGAATTATAACTGTCCCGGGCAATTGGTAATTTCAGGTGAAACAGCTGCAGTTGAAGAGGCTTGTGCAAAACTGAAGGAAGCAGGAGCAAAAAGAGCATTATTATTACCTGTAAACGGAGCATTCCATTCTCCATTGATGCAACCTGCACAAGAGAGATTGGCAAAAGCTATTGAATCAACAAAATTCAGAAAAGCAACAATACCAGTTTATCAGAATATTACAACTACAGCGATTACAAATCCTGAAGAAATCAAACAAAATCTTATTGCACAATTAACAGGTCCTGTAAAATGGACTCAATCTGTTCAAAATATGATTAAAGACGGGGCAAATAACTTCGTGGAAGTTGGTCCTGGTAAAACACTTCAAGGATTAATCAAGAAAATTGATTCTTCCGTTGATGTTGCATCAGCAATTTAATTAATAACAATATGGGCGAGATATTTTCACCGGGAAAGCTTATGCTTACTTCAGAATATTTTGCTATGGACGGAGCTCTTGTCTTAGCGGTACCTACCAAGCTCGGACAAGAGTTTTTTTTTGAAGAAAAAAACGATGAGAAATCCTTGATTTTTTGGGAAGCTTATCATCAAAATAAATTATGGCTAAAGTGTGTCATTGATTATAAACAGTGGCAGATTTTAGAAACTAATATTCCTGCAAGTGCTGAGTTTATTTTAAAAACATTGAAAAATGTTCAGGCACTTTCTACAATTAAATTCAAAAATAATTTTACCTATCATTTAAAAACCAACCTTCAGTTTCCTGCAGATTACGGTTTGGGGAGTAGTTCTACTTTGATGAATAATCTTGCTGAATGGGCTGAAATCGACCCTTTTTATTTGAATTCTATAAGTTTAGGAGGGAGCGGATATGATATTGCGGTTGCTAAAGAAAAATCTGCTGTACTTTTCCAGAGCAAACCTGAAATAAAATATGAAAAGGCAAATTTCAATCCTTCTTTTAAAAATGAGCTTATTTTTATTCACCTAAATCAGAAACAGGATAGTCGCGAAGGTATAAACTTATACAAATCAAAAGTAAAATCTCAAAAACTTGTTGATGAATTTTCAGATATTACAAAAAATGTTTTAAGTTGTAATGAATTGGATGTTTTTTCACAGTTAATGTTGACTCATGAGCATAAAATATCAAATTTTATTGAGATTCCAACAGTTAAAAGTAAATATTTCAATGATTGCCCTGTTTTCGTTAAAAGTTTAGGCGCATGGGGTGGAGATTTCGTTATGAGTGCAAAATTTGGGGGCTTTAAAGACTATTTTTGGGGAAAAGGTTTTAATACTATTTTTGAGTACTCTGATATAATTGCTTGTTAATCAGATTTTTATTGGCTTATTTTTTTATTTGTATTTCTGACTTATATCATTATATTTAACCTCCTTTAACAATTAATTAATATTAATTTTGTTGGAGCTAAAAAAAGAAATAGAAAATATAAGTAAAATGAAACACACTAAAATCATCCAGGATTTAGAAAAATTAGGGATTAAAGGAAATTTTGAAGTTGTATATAATCCTTCTTACGAAGAGTTGTATCAGGCAGAAATTTCTTCTGAAAATGAAGGTTTTGAAAAAGCTGAACTTACGGAATCAGGCGCCGTATCAGTAAAAACGGGAATTTTCACAGGTCGTTCTCCTAAAGACAGATATATTGTTCAGGATGATGTTACAAGGGATACAATTTTTTGGGATGGTAAAGTAAATTTACCTACAACACCTGAAATTTTTAATTCATGTAAAGATTTAGTGCTAAACCAGCTTTCTGAAGCGAAAAAAATCTATGTTGTAGATTCTTTTTGTGGAACAAATGCTGACACAAGATTGAAAGTAAGATTTATTGTAGAGGTGGCTTGGCAGGCACATTTCGTTACGAATATGTTTATTCGTCCTTCTCATTATGAATTAGAAAACTTCGGTGAGCCGGATTTCATCGTAATGAACGGATCTAAAACAACGAATCCTAATTGGGAATCTCAAGGTTTGAATTCTGAAAACTTTGTAATGTTCAACCTTACTGAAAAAGTGCAAATTATTGGTGGAACTTGGTACGGTGGAGAAATGAAAAAGGGAATGTTCTCTATCATGAACTATTATCTTCCATTAAAAGGTATGGCTTCAATGCACTGTTCTGCAAACGTAGGAGAAGAAGGCGATGTTGCTTTGTTTTTTGGTCTTTCAGGAACAGGAAAAACAACTTTATCTGCAGATCCAAAAAGATACCTGATTGGCGATGATGAGCATGGTTGGGACAACAATGGAGTATTCAACTATGAAGGAGGATGCTATGCTAAAGTAATTGACCTTTCTGAGGAAAAAGAACCAGATATTTTCAGAGCCATTAAAAGAGATGCACTTCTTGAAAATGTTGTGATTAATAATGGTGTTGCAGATTATACTGATGGATCAATCACTGAAAATACAAGAGTTTCTTACCCTATTTACCATATTAACAAAATAGTTTTACCTTCTAAAGCAGGACACGCTAAAAAGATTGTTTATCTTTCTGCTGATGCATTTGGAGTATTGCCTCCGGTTTCTGTTTTGAATGAAGAACAAGCTCAATATCACTTCCTTTGCGGTTATACATCGAAGTTAGCTGGAACTGAAAGGGGAATTACTTCTCCTGAACCATCTTTCTCACCTGCATTTGGTGAAGCGTTCTTGACTTTGCACCCAACAATGTATTCTAAAACATTAATCGGGAAAATGAAAGAACATGGAGCTAAAGCTTATCTTGTAAATACTGGCTGGAATGGTACAGGAAAAAGAATTTCTTTGAAAGATACAAGAGCAATTATTGATGCAATTATCGATGGTTCCATTGAAAATGCTCCTAAAACAATAATTCCGATTATGAATTTAGAAGTTCCTACAGCATTGGCAAATGTTTCTGAAGGTATTCTAGATCCAAGAGATACTTATAATAATGTAGCTGAGTGGGAAGAAAAAGCAAAAGACCTTGCTGCGAAATATATTAAAAACTTTGAGCAGTACTGTGATACAGAAGAAGGCAAAAAATTAGTTGCTTCTGGTCCTCAATTATAATAAATAAACAAATTTTATAAATCTAAAAGCCTCATCAATTTGATGAGGCTTTATTTATTTTCAAGTTATTTATGGATGTTGAATTTATTGTAAGCTTACAATAGCCAATCTGTAGCCATTCATTCCGAAACCAGACAAAACAGCATCTGTATTTGCTGCTGTTACAGATTTTTGTCGGAATTCTTCTCTTTTGTATATATTACTTATGTGGACTTCTACCTTTGGTTTTTGAATGTTTTTTAAGCAATCTGCAATGGCATAAGAATAATGAGTAAAAGCTCCCGGATTAATGATTAAAGCATCAAAATCATCTTCCTGAATACGATTAATTAGTTCTCCTTCAATATTCGACTGAAAGTATTTTAATTCATAAGAAGTAAATTCAGATTTTAGATTTTCCAAATAATCTTCCATAGAAACTGTTCCGTAAATTTCCGGCTCTCTGGTTCCTAATAAGTTAAGATTCGGGCCGTTGACGATAAGGATTTTCATTAAAAATAATTTATTCAAAGATAATATTTTTTAAACAGTAGCCTTTTTGTTGTTTTCCATGTTTTTATGAAAATAATTTGATGGTGTCTTTCCTTCAATCTGCTTGAAAACTCTATTAAACGTTGATTGGTTTGAAAATCCGGCTTCCGTATAAATGTACATTAATGTTGTTTTCTGAAAATCTACTTCAGTAAATAGTTCTTTTACATGATTAATCCTATAAATATTAAGATAATTGTTGAAATTTGGAAAGCCTTTGTAACGGATGGCTTTTGAAATGTAGGCGCTGTTTACTTCTAATTCAACACTCAGTGCTGAAAGGTTGAATTTAGCGTCCTTGAAAAGCATTTTTTCTTTCATTGTTTCTTCAATTCTGGAAAAAAGTCTTTCCATGTTTTCATTTTCGGCTTCATTCTCTTCTGAGGAAATATCAGTTATCGTTATCTTTTCTTTCCTTTCTTCCGTATATAAAATATTTTCTTTTTTTGACTGTAATAATATTTCCTGTTTCCGGATTTTATCTTTGTAATAAATTAGTAATGTTACTACTAAAATATTTGAAATAATTAGAATAGCATCTGTTAAGACTACTTCCTTTTGTGTACGCTTTGGAAAATCAAAGTTTAGATTATTTGCTAATATATACCCAATTAAAACTATAAATAAAGAATAAAGGGTATATGCAATCACTTCTTTTTTTGTGAAAAAGACATAGGCACCTAAAGTAATAGGTAATAGCCAACAAATACTTGCCACAGAATATTCCCAAAAAACCAATAAGATATATAGATTGTATAATGGGGCAACTATTAAATACAAATGAACAAGATTATTAACAGAACCCCTTTTTCGTATAAGGATATAGGTGTAGTCTAAAAAAAGTAATCCCACAACTAAATACCAAACTATTGCTTCATCATGAATATAGAATGTAAAGATAAGAGTAAAAATTCCTAAGATAATACTCATAAGAACTACATATCTATCTATTAGTTCAAATTTTATTTTTTCTATTAGTTCATGTTTTTCATCCATAAGCTATTTCATAGAAGTTAGAATGAAATTCAAAAATGATTTATTAATTATTTTGATTATTAGTTTTTTTTTAATCATTTTCATGTTTATTTTTCATGTTAATTTTCTCATAGGAAATTAAACAAATTATGTTTTATTTTTAATGATAAATTGTTTTTTTAGTGTTTAATATTAATTTTTGTGCTGTAAAATTATTGAAAAAAATATAAATAGATTTGATATTTTTAGTATAAATGAAGTTAAGATTTGTTTACAATAATAGATTTTATATATTATTTGAAGTGTCTGTGCTAAGAGTGGTAATAAAATACCTCTTCAACATCTGATGATACATGAGAAATATTCCTCTCTATTCAAAGATTATATTGATTTTTTTAAGAGCTATTTTATTAATGGCTCTTCTTTTTTTGTGTCATTTCATGATATATGTCATATTTTACTATTTCATGTTATTTGTAATTGTTTGTATTTCAGTATTTTGTATTAGAGTATTTAAAAGAAGATTAAAAGAGTAATAAAAAAACAAATAGTCTACTTGTTTTATAGACTATTTGTTTTTAGCTTTGCAACCATATTTCGATCGGCTTATAAAGAAAGATGGAGGGAACTGACCCAATGAAATCTTGACAACCTGCAAATGCAAGGTGTTACATTCAGCCTTAACAAGGAAAGATAAGCAATTAGGTTAATCATACTTATGAATACCCTTTGCTGTCTTTTCTGCAAAGGGTAAAATTTTAATTAATGTAAAATGAAATTGATTATGGTTAACAAAAATATTTTTAATTCTAAAATTCTGGTTCCAACGGTAGCTGTTTTTTTCTTGGGGATTATTACAGTAAATGGTCAGGAAGTAAAAAAAGATACACTTCGCGAAAAAGATATTGATGAAGTTGTGGTTGTAGCGTATGGAAAAGCAAAGAAAACAAGTTATACAGGCTCTGTTTCAACAATTTCCAATGAAAAAATTAATAATAGGCCGGTTACAAACATTACAAAAGCTTTAGAAGGTCAGGTTCCCGGGCTTCAGGCGGTAAGTTCATCGGGGCAACCTGGTTCTGTAGCTTCGGTTCGTATTCGTGGTATTGGTTCGGTGAGTGCTTCAAGTGATCCTTTATATGTAGTAGATGGAATTCCGTTTGATGGTAATATCAACACAATCAGTCCAAACGATATTGAATCTATAAGTGTCTTGAAAGATGCCTCAGCAAGTGCCTTGTATGGTTCAAGAGGTGCGAACGGAGTCATAATTATTACTACTAAATCAGGTAAAAAAGGAGAATCAAGAATAAACTTTAATGTTAGTCAGGGATTTTCTTCAAGAGCGGTAAAAGATTATGCTCAGGTGGATACAGATCAATATTTTGAGCTGTATTGGGAGGCTTTAAGAAACGGATATGTTGCTAATAAAATTGCTCCGCAACAGGCTGCGCAAATGGCAACAGATGGTCTTGTGAATGCTCTGGGAATTAATCCTTATGGAGCAAATTATGCAAAACCTGTAGGAACTGATGGTAAATTATTACCAGGAGCCAAGGCTTTATGGAATGATAATTGGGCAGATGTCCTTCAGCGTGTTGCTTCTAGAAATCAGGTTGACTTAGATTTTAGTGGAGGAAATGAAAAGAGTAATTATTATTTTTCTCTAGGATATCTGGATGATAAAGGAATTGCCATAGAATCTGGGTTCAGAAAATACAGTACGAGATTAAAATTAAATTCGGAGGTTAAAAGATGGCTGAATGTAGGAGCAAATCTTAGCTATACGAATAGTATACAATTAGCTCCACAATCTTCAGATTCCAGTAGCGGAAATATTATTTTCGTAACAAGAGCTATTCCTTCGTTCTATCCATATTATGAAAGAAATCCAGATGGAACGTACAGATTAGATGCAAATGGAGAGAAAATATTTGATTTCGGAAAGTACAGACCAACAAGTGCTTTTCAAAATGATAATTTAGCAGCGACTTTGCCTTTAGACAAAAATGAAAACAGAGAAGACAATTTTTCGGGAAAAGGATTTTTGGATTTTACATTCTTACCTGAGTTAAAGTTTAAGTCAAGTTTCTCAGCTGATTTGGTGAATTATAATGGTCATTACTATACCAATCCGTTATTAGGACAGGGTACTGAGATAGGAGGTTCTGTAAATAAATCAAATTCAAGAACGCTTTCTTATACCACAAGTAATATTCTTACCTATGATAAAAAATTTGGACAACATCATATCAACCTTTTAGGTGGGCAGGAATTTTATCATTATGAATACCAGACAATTTCTGGGTCAAGAAGCCAGTTTTCACTTCCTTATTATTATGAACCGAATGCAGCTGCTTTATTAGGGAGTTTCAGTGGATATAGTGATAAGCTGGGATTGCTAAGTTTCTTAGGAAAAGTAGAGTATGATTATCAGAATAAATATTTCGTTTCAGGATCGGTAAGAGCGGATGCGTCTTCAAGATTTTCACCAGAAAACAGATGGGGAATTTTTTGGTCAGTAGGAGGTTCTTGGAAATTATCAAATGAAGATTTTATTAAAAATCTAAATACATTTAATCAGTTAACTCTTCGTGCAAGTTATGGAGGACAAGGAAATGATAAACTTTCAACGTATTATGCATATCAAAGTTTATACAGATTTTATAATAATTTAGGAGAACCAGGAACAGTAGCAAGCAAACTACCAACACCAGATTTGAAGTGGGAAACCAATCTTAACCTTAATGTAGGATTAGAATTTGCAATTCTCAATAACAGAATTAAAGGAAATATAGAATATTTTAAACGTCAAAGTAAAGATTTGCTTTTTGAAAAGCCATTGGCTCCTTCTTTAGGGTTTACAGGATATCAGGCTAATGTTGGAACATTGCAAAATACAGGTTTTGAGTTTTCATTATTTACAACTCCTGTTAGAAACGATAATTTTGAATGGAATGTGGATGTGAATTTGAGTACTTTAAAAAATAAAATTACCAAACTTCCGCAAGGATCTATTATTAGCGGAACAAAACTTTTGACTGTAGGTGGTTCTGTATATGATTTTTATATTCCGACTTGGGTTGGTGTAGATCCTAGTAACGGGAAACCACTTTGGAAAACCATTACAACTGACACTAACGGACAAACGGTAGAAGGAACTACTTCCGAATACGCTAAAGCAACAAGAGAAATTCAGGGTTCATCACTTCCTAAATTAATTGGAGGGGTAAGTACAAGCATTCGTTATAAGAATTTTGACCTGTCAGGTTTATTGACATTTAGATTAGGAGGCAAAGTTCTTGATAATGATTATACAACCATCATGTCAAACGGGAATTTAGCAGGAAGAGCTTGGAGCGCGGAAATACTTAATCGTTGGACACCAGAAAATCCGAATACAGATGTACCAGCTTTAAGCACAACTACGAATAACTGGACATCAACGTCTTCAAGATTTTTATATTCTGCTACTTATGCAAGATTGAAAAATTTGAGTATAGGTTATACACTTCCATCAGATTATTTTGCAAAATTAGGATTGAAAAAGTTCAGAATTTATGTTCAGGGAGAAAATCTGTTAACATTCTACAAACACAAAGGAATGGATCCTGAGCAAACTTTAGATGGAACTACATATTACAGATATCCAGCAATGAGAACAGTAACATTTGGCCTTCAGGCAACTCTTTAACCTTTTTAAAATTAAAAAATGAAAAAATTAAAATATATATCTTTTGCGATAATCTCTGCATTTTCATTGTTAAGTTGTGAACGTGATTTAGAGACAGCGCCAACCAATCAGGCGAATGAAGCTGAGGTTTTTAAAACAGCAGATAATGCAGAAACTGTTATTAACGGAACTTGGGCTAAATTTAATGATGACGGAACCACATATGCCAACATAGGTTATTCTACAGTATTGAGAGCAAGTGATGCAATGGGAAGCGATGTGGCGGTTTTAACCAATAAATATGGTTTTGCTACGGCCTACACATTTTCCGATTTGAGTAATAATACAAGTAGTCGAGCTTCTTTTATTTGGAGTTTGTTATATTTCACAATTAATAATATGAATAATGTTATTGCTAAAATTGATGGAGCGGAAGGAAGTCAGGAAAAGAAAAATCAAGTTAAAGGTCAGGCAAAAACACTTCGAGCATTTTGTTATCTGAATTTAGCGAGTTTCTATCAGTTTAGTTATTTGAAAGATAAAACAGCTTTAACGGCACCTATTTATACAGAGCCTACAACCACTAATTCTCTTCCGAAAAAAAGAGCAAGTTTGGAAGAAATTTATAATTTAATTAAAAGTGACTTAACAGATGCCAATCAGCTACTTCAAAATTATACCCGAAATAATAAAGATAAAATAGATAAAGCTGTCGTTAACGGATTGCTGGCGAGAACGTACCTAAATACAGGAGAATGGAGCAAAGCGGCAGAAGCGGCAAAAGTTGCCAGAGCAGGATATCCATTAATGGCTCCTGAAAAATATAAAGAAGGATTCAATGATATTAATAACGGAGAGTGGATTTGGGGGCACGGACAAACTCAGGAACAATCTAGTGAAAGCTATGCTTTTCATTATTTAGATGTTTCTTCATCGGGTAGCTATTATTATAGCTTTATGGCAGACCCATATTTTAAAGATTTGTTTGATACCAATGATATCCGTTACTCATTATTTTCATGGGACGGACTTCCAGGAAGAGAAGGGCTTTTGAGATATGCTAAGTTTAAGTTTAAAGCTAATTTAATTGCCGATATTGTGTACATGAGAGCTGCCGAAATGTATCTCATTGAAGCGGAAGCAGAAGCAAGATTAGGAAATACTTCAAATGCTGTTGCTGTACTAAATCAATTAAAATCTGCGAGAAATGCTAATGTTTATGCAGGTTCTTTAGCTCAGGATGCTGTCATTAAAGAAGTTTTAATTGAGAGAAGAAAAGAATTGTTTGGAGAAGGTTTTTCTTTGTCCGACATTATAAGAACACAGGGAAAGGTAGAGAGAAAGCCATTTACAAATCCTGATGGAACAGCAATTCAGGTGCAAATTACAACTCCTAACGGAACAGTGAAAAGCGTAAACGGAAGAGGTCATACCATTTTTGCCTTTCCTGATCAGTCTTCTTTCACTCCTAATTCCAACTATTATTTATTCTCCATTCCACAAAAGGAGATTGAGAATAACCCAAATTTGTAATATAGTTTTTAAATTCCATAGAAAGAGAGTCATTGCATTTTTGTAATGGCTTTTTTTATTAAGATAAGTCAACAATAAAATATATTAGAATACCTAACTTTGAGTAAGAAATATTTTACTTAGAATCTGAGAATATGAAAACAGAAATAGAAAATAAACTTATCAATAAAAACACAAAACCTACCAGCATGAGGATTTTGGTGTATGATTTTCTAAGTTCTCAGGAAGCAGCTTTGTCGTTGTCTGAAATCGAAAATCATTTTGAAAATGCAGACAGAACAACAATTTACAGAACGTTAAAAACTTTTGAAGAAAAAGGAATCGTTCACAGTATTCAGGAGAATACAACTACAAAATATAAACTTTGCCATGATGGTTGTGATGAAACCACTCACAAAGATTGGCATCTTCATTTTTATTGTAAAATTTGCAAACAAACAACTTGTAAAGAAGATATTTCTTTCCCAGAAAATATTCAGACAAATTTCCGAATAGATGAAATAAGACTTTTTGCCAAAGGTATTTGCGAAAATTGTCTGGAAAGTATGCAATAGTGTTGCATTCCATTTAAACTTAAATTTGGTTAAAATTTTTAAGTTATGGAAGAATGTTGCAGTTCAAAGCCAAAAAAAGAGCAAAATCACAATCATGAAGGTCATGATCATGCGCATGATACGGGAGATAAATCTATATTCAGGATGTTTCTTCCTGCGATTGTTTCCTTTGTTTTATTACTTGTAGGAGTTGTTTTAGATAATTATTTAAAAACCAATTGGTTCAATGGTTGGGTCCGTCTTGTTTGGTATTTAATAGCTTATATCCCTGTCGGATTGCCAGTTTTGAAAGATGCTTATGAAAGCATTACAAAAGGAGATGTTTTTTCCGAATTTTTCTTGATGGGAATAGCTACTGTTGGAGCTTTTGCGATTGGAGAATATCCTGAAGGTGTTGCAGTAATGCTTTTCTATTCTGTAGGTGAAGTTTTTCAGGCGATGGCAGTTACAAAAGCTAAAAATAATATCAAATCTTTACTCGACCAGCGTCCCGATGAGGTGACTGTTATAAAAGGCGGAAAACCGGTAATTGTAAAAGCTGAATTTGTAAAAATTGGTGAAATAATTCAATTAAAATCGGGTGAAAAACTAGGTTTAGACGGAGAATTGTTATCTGAAAAGGCATCTTTTAATACTTCTGCATTAACAGGGGAAAGTAAACCGGATACTAAAACAAAAGGAGAAACGATTTTAGCCGGTATGATTAATTTGAATACCTTAAGTGAGGTGAAAGTTACAACAGCTTATGAAGACAGTAAGTTGAGTAAAATATTGGAACTTGTTCAGAATGCTACTTCTCAAAAAGCTCCGACAGAACTTTTTATCCGAAAATTTGCTAAAGTTTATACTCCGATTGTAGTTTTTTTGGCAATAGGAATTACATTTTTACCGTATTTTTTCGTTGAAGAATATCAGTTTAGAGATTGGTTGTATAGAGCTTTGGTTTTCTTGGTTATTTCTTGTCCTTGTGCTTTGGTAATTTCTATTCCTTTAGGGTATTTTGGGGGAATTGGATCGGGAAGTCGAAACGGAATTTTATTCAAAGGAAGTAACTTTTTAGATAGTTTGGCCAATATCCAAAATGTTGTGATGGATAAAACCGGAACAATGACAGAAGGTGTTTTCAAGGTTCAGGAGGTTAATTTCAAATCAGAATTTGATAAGAATGAAATTTTAAAATGGGTTAATGCTTTGGAGAGTAAGAGTTCTCATCCTGTTGCAACTGCAATTCATGATTTTGTCGGAGAAGTAGATAACAATATTCAGTTAGATAATGTTGAAGAAATTGCAGGACATGGGTTAAAAGCAAATATTAAAGGGAAAGAAATATTAGTTGGAAATTTTAAATTGATGGATAGATTCAATATCAATTGTGATATTAGACCTGAAAATATTGTTTACACATTAATAGCTGTAGCTTATGACCAAAAATTTGTCGGCTATCTCACAATTGCAGATTCTATAAAGGCTGATGCACAATCAACCATTAATAAATTGAAATCATTGAATGTAAAAACCACCATGTTAAGTGGGGATAAAGCGTCAGTTGTGCAATATGTTGCAGATGCATTAGGAATTGAAAATGCTTATGGAGATTTGCTTCCTGAAGATAAAGTTAATAAGGTAAAAGATATTAAAGCAAAAAATCAAACTGTTGCTTTTGTGGGAGATGGAGTAAATGATGCACCTGTTGTTGCGCTCAGTGATGTAGGAATTGCGATGGGAGGATTGGGAAGTGATGCTACAATAGAAACTGCGGATGTTGTTATTCAGGATGATATGCCGAGTAAAATTCCGATGGCAATTAATATTGGGAAACAAACGAAGAAAATAGTCTGGCAAAATATAGCTTTAGCATTCATTGTAAAAGCAGTGGTTTTAATTCTCGGAGCAGGAGGTTTAGCAACAATGTGGGAGGCGGTTTTCGCAGATGTGGGTGTAGCTTTATTGGCTATTCTGAATGCAGTGCGAATTCAGAAAATGAAATTTAACTAAAATAAATCTATCTCATTTATAGGTAAAACCTCCGTTAAAGATTTGACGGAGGTTTTATTTTTATCAACTTAAAAATATCAATGACTTTCATCATAAACGGATTATAAAAGCAATTTGAGTAGTATATTTGTAGTATAGGAATTTAACAATTGAAGTTTTTCGTTTCCATATTTATCATATTTACAATAGCATTACGTCCGGTTTTGCCATTAGTTAATTATGTAATTAATTATGATTATATTGTAAAAAACCTTTGTGAAAACAGAAACATTCCTCAGTCTACCTGTAAAGGAAAATGCTATGTTGGAAAAGAGCTGGCAAAAACCGAAAAACAATCTAACAATAATCAGACGGTAAAAATTACAGGATTAGATGTTTTTTTATCGAACGATATTCTTTCTTTTTTAAATAATAAATCTTTTGATGTTGTAAAAAATCTTCATTCAGAATTTATAGATTTTCATACATCAGAATTTTTCTCCAGGATATTTCATCCTCCTTTAGCTTAATTATTATTTGTTAACTAAATATTTAGTTAAATTAATCTTGGCATTATTTTATATTCTATTATTCAATATTAGGACTTTTTACTAAGTAAGAAGTTTAGAATGTAGAATAAGAATTGTATATATTGCGATGAATTAGTTAATATGTATAGATATTGACTAAAATCAACTTTCTATTATAATAATATCTTTAAACTTGTAAATTAAAATGAAATCAAAAATTATCTTAACAGCATTATTGTCTGTTTCAATAATGGCTTGTGCTCAGGAAACACCTAAAGTAAAGCAAAAAAAGACAAAAACTACTGTAAAGTCAAATACCAAAAGCCCAAAATTTGTTAACGCAATAGACCCTATCTGTAATATGAAAACGGAAGATGATATGAAAGATACGGCAGTCTATAAAAATAAAACGTACGGTTTTTGCAGTACTTATTGTAAGGATGAGTTCAAAAAAAATCCTGAAAAATATGCCAAAAAATAAAAAACAAAGCTCAAAAAGTAAAGTGATTACTCCTGTTGTGATTATTGCTTTACTTTTTCTGAGCATTGGCGTGGGAATGGCATATTTCAAAAAAAGCCTTTATACTGTAATGAAGGTTCCGAATTTTGAGCTTACGGATCAGAATAATAAAAAAATCACCAATAAAGATATGCTCGGCAAAGTGTATCTTGTAGAGTTTTTCTTCAGTCGCTGTCCTACGATTTGTCCAGTAATGAATACTAATATGAGGCATATTGAGGATGAAATCAATAATCCTGATTTTGGAATAATCTCCATAAGTATTGATCCTGAAAATGACACTCCCGAATCGTTGAAAGAACATGCAAAAAGAATTGGTGCAAAATCTCCAAACTGGCATTTTTTAACGGGTGACAGAGGATATGTTGGTGAAATTGCAGACCAGTTTGATATATATGTCGGAGATAAAGAAGATGAAGGTGAAAGCCTTAATCATAGCGGAATGATTGCGTTGGTTGATAAAGAAGGAAATATTCGTTGTCGTTATAATAAAGATAATATGCCTATTCTTTATTATTCGGGATTAAACTATGAAGATCCTGAAGGGAAAACTCCAAAACTTACAGGAAAATACCATCCTGATAGAGAAATACTTATTGAAGATATCAGGAAATTATTAAAATAAATATTGTTTAACATAAAATAAAAGGTATGAAAATTTTAAAGATAGCAGCTTTGAGTGCAGTATTTGCAGCACAGTTTGCTTTTGCACAATTTAAACAAACTCCTTTGCCATACGCTTATAATGCATTAGAAGGAAATATTGATGCCCAAACAATGGAAATTCATTATTCTAAGCACGCAGCAGCATACGTGAATAATCTGAATAAGGCAATTGCAGGAACTCCACAGGAAAAAGAAACATTATTTCAAATATTGTCGAATGTTTCCAAACTAAGTCCCGCTGTAAGAAATAATGCAGGAGGGCATTACAATCATGAATTATTTTGGACAGTTCTTACACCTGAAAAAAATACACAGCCATCTGCAAAATTAGCAAAAGCCATTAACGATGCTTTTGGAAGTATGGAAGCTTTTAAAGAAAAAATGAGTAAAGCCGGAGCAGACCGTTTTGGCTCTGGATGGGCTTGGCTTTCAGTTGACAATAACGGGAAATTATTTGTTTCTTCAACACCGAATCAGGATAATCCGTTGATGGATGTAGTAGAGGAAAAAGGAACTCCGATTTTCGGAATTGATGTATGGGAACATGCTTATTACTTAAAATATCAGAACAAAAGAGCAGATTATCTTACTGCAATCTGGAACGTTACCAACTGGAAGGAAATTAGCAAAAGATATGATGAGGCTTTAAGTAAAAAATAATTTATCAATGAATGTAGTTTGCAGCATATTTCTAACCTTATTTGTGGTATTCAGACCTTTGGTACCATGGGTGGATTATGCTGTAAATTATACATATATCTCGGAAGTTTTATGTATCAATAAAAATGTACCACAAGTACATTGTAAAGGAAAATGTTATCTTAGCAAAGAACTTGCAGTCTCTAATGATACAGATTCTTCTCCTTTACATAAATCACAAAATTCTGGACAGAAAGTTTTAGATATCTATATTCTTCCTGAAATCACAGAAATACAGGAAACAGTAAAAAGAATCACTTCAAATTTTACTTTTCTGTATGAATCTAAGTATTCTTTTATGTTTTTAAAACATATTTTCCATCCTCCTATTTTTTAAGTTCATTTTATTAACTACTGAAACAAAGTATGTTTTATAGTTTGAAATATTGGATGCAATTCACATTCAACAGCATTTCTATTATCGAAATTCAAAAACAACTTAAAAAATCAACAATGAAAATTTATAAATTTTTATCATTATTCTTTCTTGCGTTTACTTTTTTTACTTTCACTTCTTGCCAAAGCAATGACGATGATGACTCTGGTGTCGATACACCCAGAAATCTTCAGATAAAATTTGAAAACGGATTTAATAATCTTGGAAATATCGTTTTAAATCAAACAACACAAACTTCTGCTCAAGGGCAAAAACATCAGTTTTCTACTTTAAAATATGTTATCAGTAACATCAGTTTAATAGATGAAAACGGAAAAGAGTTTAAGTTCAATGAGAATAATCCGGATAAAGGAGCTTTTATTATAGACCAGGCGGATGCCGTTGCCGGAATTGTATATATGAATCTTAAGGATATCCCGAAAGGTAATTACAAGAAATTGAAGTTCGGGTTAGGAATAAGTCAAAAAGCTTATTTATTTGGACAAGACGGACAAGCTGAATTTTGGAGCAAAGCCAAAGAAAAAGGAATGTCATGGTCTTGGGCAGCAGGTTATGTTTTCGTGAAGTTGGAGGGGAAATACGGGATAAATTCTCCCAATACAGAATTTATGAATCATACAGGAAATATGGGGGATGTTGTAGCAAACGGAACTCCTGACCTTTATCGTGAAATTACTCTCAATCTTCCTACCACAGCAAGAGTTACAGGTCAAATTCAACCTTCTATTCACATTTTAGCAGATTTAAATCAGTTTTTAAGCGGAGAAAACCCTCTTTCATTAGATTCTTCTAATGATATGATGATGGGATCAAGTCAACATTTGGTTGATGTAACGGATAATCTTACAAAAATGTTTAAAGTAGACCATGTTCACAATGATTAAGCGTATTTTTAAATTAGGATTTATTTCAGTTTTTCTTTTCAATCTTGTTTCATGTTCCGATGAGGTGATTCAGCCTTTAGAAAAAGATGAAGCCTATAATATTCAGGTTCCAAGTTATTTTCCCGAGATGACATTTGATGTATCAGCTAATCCTATTACAAAAAATGGGGTAGAGCTGGGTCGAAAACTATTTTATGAAGGAAGACTATCCCGAAATAATACTATTTCTTGTGGTTTTTGTCATATTCAGGAAAATGCATTTACACATCATGGTCATACGGTAAGTCATGGTGTTGATGACAGAATCGGGATAAGAAATGCTCCTCCTGTACAGAATATGGCTTTTTTAAAGAGATATATGTGGGATGGGGTAATTCATAATTTAAACGAGCAGGCAATAATTCCTATTACCGATGAAAATGAAATGGATAGTTCAATGCCTGAAGTCATTTCAAAGCTGAATTCAGATGCGAAATATAAAAAATTATTTAAAGCCGCTTACGGAGATGAAAATATTACTGGTGAAAGAGTTTTAAAAGCGATTTCGCAATTTATGGCAACATTGGTTTCCGCAGATTCTAAATATGACAGATTCAGGCAAGGGAAAGAAAAGTTTACCTCTGAAGAATCACAAGGAATGAATTTATTTCAACAGAAATGTGCTTCATGCCATAGTGGAGAATTGTTTACTGATGAAAGCTTTAGAAATACCGGAATGTATTATAATACTCAGTTTAAAGATGCCGGACTACATCGTGTAACGCTTGAGCAAAAGGATTGGATGAAGTTTCGTGTGCCAAGTTTGCGAAATGTTGAGTTTACTGCACCTTATATGCATGACGGAAGATTTTATACTTTGGAGGCTGTCCTAAATTTTTATTCTGATAATGTTGAAGATAATCCCAATTTAGATTCTCAGCTTAAACAAAACGAACATATTGGAATTGCTATGACTTCCCAAGAGAAGCAATTTATTATAGCTTTTTTAAGAACATTGTCTGATAAAGGCTTTATTACTAATCCAAAATTCGCGGAATAAATTTATATAAACATGAGAAAGGTATTTTTTATGATAGGCCTGGTTTTATTTAATATGAATCAGGCAAAAACAGTCAATGACAGTCTTTATATTTCAAATGATTTTAAATCAATTGTTTTTGATGATTGTGATGCTTGTGGATGTGCTGCAGGAAATGGTTCTTCAGGTTTCGAATCTTTGTTGAATCCTCAATTTATTGGTGTAAAATACTTTGCACAGCATTACAAAGCGAAAGAGAATTTATTTGTAAAAGATTTAACTCAAGACCAATATTTTAATACTATTCAGCTTTGGGGAAAAATTCCCCTTACTAAAAAATTAAGCGTCTACGCAAGTCTTCCGTTTCACTTTCATGAAAAGAAAACATTACAGGGGGATATTAAAATCAATGGAATCGGAGATTTAAACTTGTTGGGGATTTATCAGCTGATGGATTCTAAAGATAGTATTCATCAATTGAATGGTGGAGTTGGAGTTAAAGTTCCGATAGGAAAATTTGATGAGAAAGGAGCGTCGGGAGTTAACCCGAGTTTTCAATTAGGTACAGGAAGCTGGGATTATCAGATGGTTTTGAATTACAAATTCCAAAAGGATAAAATTGCGGTTATTGTAAATACAGATTACACCTTGAAAACAGAGAATAAAAAACATTACCGCTTTGGAAATCAATGGAACTATTCTGTAACGGGTTTTTATCAGATTGCAGGTAACGAAAAATTCAATTTTTCAGGTAAGATTGGTTTTCAGGGTGAAGTGTATGGAAGTAATAAACAATTTGATGAGGTTTTACAAAATACTGCAGGAAGTGCTTTGTACGGAAAGGTTGGTTTTGAAACTTCTTTCAAAAAAATCAGTTTAGGAAGTGAAATTATGCTTCCTACTTATTCTAATTTAGCTGGAGGAGATATTGAAGCAAAATCACGCTTTAGTATCTTTCTAAATTTTGGAATCTAGTAAAATTTAAAATAACTCATTCCATTAAATTTTTTGAATGGAATGAGTTGTTTTTTTATATAATTGATGAGAAGAAAAGATATTAAACAAAAAAAAGAGACTTTAAAAAAGTCTCTTGTAGCCCGTAGGGGAAACACTTTTTCAAAAAATTGAGTATAAATTTTCAGAGATATTTAGAAAAACCAAAGATTTCTTGACTCTGATTTTCTTTGTTTGACCTCCTCCTCATACTTGTATTCGGAAGATTTTCGTAAATATTTTATAATATTTGTTAAAATCTGTTAAAATTCCGATTCTTTTTTTAGACATCTGTTATAAGCTGATATAAAAATTTATAAGTATGACAATTAAAGTGCGTGAAGTGGAACTGAAAAATAATCTGATTGGAATTCAATTGGACATCCACAACAATGGTACAAGAAAAAAGAAAATGTTGGATATTCGATACTATAAATATCCCAAAACGCCTCTTGAAAGGGAAATCAATAAGGAAAGGAAAGAAGCAGTCAAAAAAATCGTAGCAAACATTGAACTGAAAGGAATTGATGATTTGTATGAAAAAGGCTATCAAACAGAAAAGGATTTTTTTGAATACTGTGATGAATTTATTGAAAGAAAAGCTCAGCATAGTGAAATGCGTACATTCAAATCAATGCTTACAAAGCTTAAAGCTTTCAGAAAAAAGAAAAAGTTACCATGCTCTGAAATTGATGAGGAATTTTTGATTTCTTTCAAAGATTATTTGGATTCAACATTGAATGGCAGTACTCCGTTCAACTATTTCAAAAAGCTAAAGAGGATTATAAAGGAGGCTACAATTTCCAAATATTTCAAAACAAATCCTGCTCTAAATATCAAAAATTCAAAGGGAGTTTCCGCTGAAAAAGATATTCTCACTTCTGAAGAGGCTTTTTTGTTGTCTATGACAGAGTGTTCAAACTCAAATGTCAAAAGAGCCTTTCTTTTCAGTTGCTTGACAGGTTTGCGTTTTTGTGATGTCAAGATACTTAAGTGGAGCAATATCAATAATGAAAATATTCTTTCAATTGTTCAGGTCAAAACAAAGGAAAAGGTGGTTATGCCGCTTCATGAAAATGCTATTAAACTTTTGGGAGAAAAAGGTCATGGGAAGTCTCTTGTTTTTGATTTGCCCTCTCATACAGGTTGTTTGGGTATTTTGAAGAAATGGGTTGAAAAAGCTGAAATTGATAAACATATCACTTGGCATTGTGCCAGACACACTTTTGCTACGTCTTTGATTTTTGCAGATGTTGGAATCAATATGGTTTCATCGCTTTTAGGTCATAAAGATTTGAGGCAAACTCAAATCTATGTCAGAACGGCTGAGCTTTCAAAAACCAAAGCCATCAATAAATTACCAAACATATTAGCGGATTAAATTATGAAAAAAGAAACTTTCATTGATATTCTCTTAGAAGTTAGAGAGCTATTGAGAAATCAAAAAGAAATCCTGAATCTCAACGAGCTTTGCAGTTACACAGGTTATGAAAAATCATATATCTACAAATTGACAAGCAAAAGGAAAATTCCTCACTACAAAACACCTGGAGGAAATAGTATTTTCTTCAGAAAATCTGAGATTGACGAATGGTTAACGGCAATAAAAGTCAAAACCCTTGAAGAGATTAAATCCGAAGCAAGTAATCAAAATCCAAAGAAAATTTAGTCAAACGGAAAAAATAATTTCTCTTTTCAGAAATTGAAAATTACATTATCAAAAGTATCGGTAAAATTATCTGATTTTAAATAAAAAGCGTATTAATATTCCGAAAAAAGAAAGAAGAAGAGTATTAATACAAAGCAATTTTGCCGTTTGATTTTTGTTCACCTTAAAAACAAAATAAAGTTATGTTTGATACTAATGTTTTAGCACTATATCCGAAAGACGTTGAAGTACCTTGGAATACAGATGAAATTAAAAATAACTTGATGCCTGCTGATAAATATGTCAGAGGGAATTTTAAACCAACAGGAATGATTAGAAATATGGCGGTATTTGTTAATGATGAAATGATCAGAATTGACGGAAGCATACCAAAATATTTGAATAATAACAATATTGAAAACTTTGATTTTAGGTCTTTTCCAATTGCTATTATGTTATTAAGTGATGAGCTAGGAGTTGATTTAAGAAATGCTAGGGTAAGAAGACTTGATATTGCTGCAAATTTTGAATTGGAAAATGAAGTTTCAAATTACTTCCTTGGACTATATTATTTGAAATATTTTCAGAGAGATGCCTCGAAAAAAACTACCTTGAGGTTTTATTCAAATAGTGGAAGAAGAAACTTAGTTTTTTATGATAAGAAAAAAGAGTTTGCTGCAAAAAATAAAAAACTGATTCAAGATGACACATCATTCATTGATACTTTTCATAATTTGGTTCGATATGAATTTATGATACAATCAAACCCTTCAAAAATTCTGAAGATTCCGGATTTAAGAGTCAAAGATTTATTTGAAGCGGAGAACTGTAAAAAGGCTCTTAAATTATGGTTTGATATGTATAATAAAATTCATAAAAAATCATTGTTAGAATATCCTGATCTAAAAGGATTGAAAGGCTTTGAAGTTTTTATGAAGAGGTATCTTATTTATGAGTTTGGTAGAGATAGGATTGAGTTTTTGTTAAAGAAAGGAGTTGATAAAGGTTTATTGACATCGAGTGATAAGTCAAAAAAGCTTAAACAATTTGATTCTGCTTTGAGCTCTGATCTGGGATTCGAATTTGATAAAAATACGATTGAATTCACTCATAAAGTGAGAAGAATGTATGTTGAGGGTTTGAAACAAATTTTCAAAATGCCAGAAACAGCTCAAAAATTAGTCAAGTAGGTCATTGTTGACCTACTTTGTGTTTTTTAAAAGGAAACAAGGAAGATCAAAGAAAAAATGTCAAAATCCTTGAAAATCTTTTTATTGAAGCGAAACAGAGAAAGAAATTAGAAAAATTTCTATCTTTGCAGTTCAAATTTTATCGGAAAATAAAAGTGTAAAACTTTTGCTTTTGTCTTGAGAATCTGCAAAATTCGGAGAGATTGTATAACAAACTCTTAAATGTTACAAAATGCAAACAGTTTGAGTACGCTTGTCCCCATAGGGCAAGTGGCTTATCCTGTTTTTATGTAACATGGGCTTTGCAGAGCCTTCAAGACTAAAAGCATGTGAGAACCACTTGCTTTTCTTTTTTTCAGAAAAGCTGTTTTACGATAGACTTCATCACATCATTGAAGATTAAAACAGTAACAATATGAAAAACAATTATGGTTTTTTCTTCCTTTTATTGAGTTTGACGGTTTTTTGTCAAAGGGTAAAAGGACAAGAAACAGAAAAATTGGAACAATGGATTTTTCCAGCCAACAACAATTTCCTGAGACTGAAATCCAAAACAAATTCAGAAGATTCTTTCAGGATCAATTACTTCAAAATTTCAGACAAGCTTGTCGGAACAACCCTTGAAATTGGGTTTATGAACTCAATTCCGAGTGCGAAACTCTTTGAGATCGGGAATGATGAGATTTCATTGATTAGGACAAAAGACGGAGCTTCAATTGATTCGGGTGGAGAAGAACATGATTTTGGGAAAAATAACATTTATTTCAAGCTCCCTGCTCCAATCGGAACAACCAAATGGAGCTATGCAGATGATAGCGGAACCATCTATTATGGTCTGTGTTATTGGAAGGAAAACAACAACAAAGAAAAATTTCTTGTCATTGAACGACAAATGTCAGGAAGGCAGCAATTCCCTGAAAAAACAGTTGAATACTATTCTAAGGTCAGGGGATTGATAAAACAGGAAAATATCAACATAAAAACTGGCAAAATTTCAGAATCCTATGCTGTTGAAGAATCAGGATTTGATTCTCAGACGAATATTCAGGATTTTCCTTTGTTTGATTCTTTAGAACCAATCGAAAAAGACAAGTCATCCCAGACAAAAGAACAATCAAACACCACTAATCAACCTCAAAACAACATATCATATCCAGACGGAACAATCCCGAAAGAATATGTAGTACAAGTGTTTTTAGACAAAGGTCTTCCTTACACTGTCAAAGATACACTCATCATCAAAAACAAGCGAGGAGTGGCAGGAATACCAGCACCAAAGTATTTCAAAGGAGAGCAGGGAGTTTACTATGACGGGAATAGAATACCTCATGGTGATTGGATGATTGATGCAAAAGTAGTGAGTATTTCCTATTTCAAACAACCCTTTTCATTTGTTCAGCAGTTGTATTATTCAGATGGAGAGGGAAATTTGAGAAAAGTTACCAATCCAAAATTCTACGTTGATATTGACTACAAACTCAACGATACATCAACCTCAAAAGACTTTGTCATGAAAGAACCGCTTGATAAATCCTCAGACTTGTACAAAGAACTAAGCCCAAAAATGCAGAAGCAAGGAATTTATTTGGTAGTCAACAAAACCAGTGAGGAAAATGTGAAATCACAGAAAGTCGTCAGAATAAATTTTGAAGAGGAATGAAAAAGATCACTATAATATCAACAATTGTTCTCTTCCTGTTTTCCTGCTCCAAAAGAACAACAATTCAGCAGGTAGATTATGATTTGAAAGGAATGCTTGAAAACAAGGTAGAGGTTCAGAATCTTGAAATCAAAAAAATCACTCCCTTTTCTGAAAACGGTCAGGAATTAGACAGTGTTTATTTTGATTGTGATCTTTTGTTTATTGATGATTTGTTTACCGAAGATTTCAAATTCAACAAGGGTATGAATGTATCTGCTCAAAACAATGTGTTTATTTATGATAAAGTAAACAGATTGGTAGCATTGAAATTTGGAAGAACAAATCAGATTGACAAATAAAAATAATACGTCAAGTTTTGACGTGACCTCTAAATACGTTTGTCCATGTATCCAGAATACATTTACAAATCAAATGACAAAAATTAATGTTAATAGATTCTACAAAAAGGAATATGGAAATATAAATGAATAGTCTGAAATCAAATTTGTAATTTTGCAGAATGTTTTACAGAAGAAAAATTATATTAGCACTTTTACAAGTTTTTGAAAATGAATTAGATAAAATTCGACTTCAAAAGCTATTGTTTTTGCTTAGTATGCACAAGCTAACATCTGAATACGATTTTGTTCCATATAAATACGGTTGTTATTCTTTTTCTGCTAATGCTGATTTAATAGCAATGGTTAACAAAGGAATTTTAATTGAGACAAATTCTCATTTCAAAAAAAATGATGCTACAGATTATTTGAAGTTATTAAAAAGTAATGATAAAAATAAAATTGTAGAACTAAAAGCCTTATATGGAAGAATGAATGCTAATTCATTGATGAAGCATACATATATTAATTATCCATTTTGGGCAACAAAAAGTTTGAAGGCAAAAGAGCTTCTTGATGAAGTTCAATATCAAAAAGTTTTAAATTCAGTTCCAAATATTGATCGTACTATTTTATATACAATAGGTTATGAAGGAATATCTTTGGAAGAATATCTACTCAAACTATTGAAAAATGATGTTAAAGTCTTGGTTGATGTTAGAAGAAACCCATTAAGCATGAAATTTGGATTTAGTAAGTCTTCTTTGATAAAATATTGCAATGCAATGGGTATTGAATATATCCATTACCCTGAGGTTGGGATTCAATCTGAAGAAAGGCAAGAATTAAATTCACAAGAGGATTATGATAAGTTATTTGATAATTATAGAAAGAATAATTTGCCTCATACAGTGAATGATCAAAACAAAATCTTTGTTCTGTTGAAAACAAAAAAAAGAATTGCTTTGACTTGCTTTGAAGCAGACGTTTGTCAATGTCATCGAAAACACTTAGCTGAAGCAATTTCTGATAATCCTGAATTTATCTATGAGATTAAGCATATCTAAATAATATGGCTAAAACAAAAGTACTAATAACCGTTAAAACTTATCCAGCAATTTCAGAAAAATATGATGAACTTGTTTGTACTGCGGGATTTTTGGAGGATGGTTCTTGGATAAGGATATATCCTATTCAATTTCGGAAGAAATCTTTTGGTGAACAATATAAGAAATATGATTGGATTGAGATTGATTTGGTAAAAAATGCTTCTGATTTTAGGAAAGAAAGCTACAGACCAGTTTCTTATGATACTGAGATAAAAATTTTAGACCATTTAGATACCAAAAGCAACTGGTTGCTAAGGAAAGAAATTGTGTTTAAGAATAAAATTTACACTGATCTTGATGAGCTAATCAAAGAAGCAAAAAATAAAGAAATTATGACTTCTTTGGCTGTGTTTTTTCCAACTGAAATTGTTGATTTTACAATAGAGAGTGTGGAAAGAGAATGGGATAAAAATAAATTGGCTAAACTAAAACAAGACAGGAGTAGCAACTTATTTGCTCAGGAAGATGAAGATCTTTTTGAAGTTGTCAAAAAATTACCATATAAGTTTTCTTATATCATTAAAGACAGTAATGGAAAACAAAGTAAAATGATGATTGAAGACTGGGAAATTGGACAGCTATATTGGAATTGTTTAAAAAAACATGAAGGCAATGAAAACAAAGCGGTTCAAGACGTTAAAAAACAATACCTAGACAATTTTGCTAAAACAAAAGATTTGCATTTATTCCTTGGAACATCACAACTTTTTCACTTTACAGGAAAAAATCCATTTATGATTATTGGAACATTTCACCCATTGAAAGAACAACAATTGAGTTTTCAGTTTTTTGATTAATATTAGATAGAGTACATTATATGGTAATATATACGTGTAAGTTTTTTATTTAAAATGACCAAAAAACTAATAAAGACAAAGAAATCCAATGTGAAAATCCTTCCGAAAATAGGACGATATATCAGTTCCTGATCTAAATTATATGAAAGATTTCCGAGTTGAATATATAACAAAAAGAAAAGAAAGGAAAGAAGAAATTTTAGAAATCAAAAAAGATTTTGGAAATTCGCTTTGTACAAGATTGTGTAAGGGAGATTTCGGAAAATCGGAAGAATTTCGTAAACATTCAAAACAAAAAAACTCTGATACTTGTATTTATCAGAGTTTTTTAATTGTTGTTAAGTAGCCCGTAGGGGAATCGAACCCCTCTTACCAGAATGAAAATCTGAGGTCCTAACCGATAGACGAACGGGCCCTCTATCTTCCACTAATAAAAGTGTGTTAGTTTTGTTTTTATAAGTTTATCAACTCTTAGTTTTGTAGCCCGTAGGGGAATCGAACCCCTCTTACCAGAATGAAAATCTGAGGTCCTAACCGATAGACGAACGGGCCTACTATACTTATTAAGCTAGTTTGTTAACGTGCTTAGTTAATTTGCTTTTTAAGTTAGCAGCTTTGTTTTTGTGGAT
This sequence comes from Chryseobacterium oryctis, assembly GCF_025971925.1. GTDB lineage: Bacteria > Bacteroidota > Bacteroidia > Flavobacteriales > Weeksellaceae > Chryseobacterium > Chryseobacterium oryctis. The sequence continues at coordinate 218,592 of NZ_JAPDHV010000005.1, read as the reverse complement.
AATGTTTTTCTTAGCTAATTTATCCAACAAAGAGATAACTTTTGGCAATTGTTCTGCAGCAGCAGATTTATCTTCTTCATTTCTTAATACCTTCATAGCTGTTCTAGCAGTCTTGTGGTAGTATCTGTTACGAAGTTTTCTTACTTCGTTTTGTCTAATTCTTTTTAATGCTGATTTATGATTTGCCATATCGTTCAAATGTGAGTGCAAAAGTATAACCTTTTTTTTTATCTACCAAATTTATTTTTAAGTTTTTTTAATTTTCTTCTGATAAATATTTTCGTAGTTTATCGATTGCTTGTTCTATTTTAATATTCTCGTCTTCTCTTTCTATTTTTTTGATTGTGCTTGTAAGCATAACCATAGCGTTGTTCCATTCTCCAGTAGTGTTGGTGAAGGTGAGTTCATCAATCGTTACTTCAAAAGCGAACCTTTCTCCTTTCCTATAAAGTCTGAAACTTATTTTATCATCTCTGCCTGTAATCCCATCTTCATTGATCTTTAAATCATAACTTTTTGGGTTAGAGTGGATTTTCTTAAAAAGCAATTTAGCTTCTTGTATTTTTAAATCCGGCATGATATATAATTTGGATTATTACCCAAATAAACGTAATAAATTAATATTCAATCATTTGATTCTTCTATTAAGAAAGCTTTGTCAGATTTCTTAACGTTTTCCAGAAGAATTCGGATGCAAAAATAGTTATTTTTTTATGAAATTCCTACCCTGTGTAATTTATTTTTCATGAAAAATTGCAGTGTCTTATAAGGTTGAATGGTGAGGAGGTTATGAAAATTATGTAAATCAGAACAATATGATGTTGAAATCTTAAGAAATGCGTTGTAAAAGTTGTGTTATTGTCAACGTAATTTTATGTTTCTCAGGGAGGATAGAAACTTATTAGTTTTGCATAAGAGTTTTGTTTTTTTAATATATTAAGAACAAACTTTCATGGTGTATTTTTTTGTAGTGATTTATAGGGGTGGTTTTGAAGGTTGAGAAAAAATATTAAAATAATTTATAAATAAATAAATTAAATGTATTTTTTTATTAAAATATTTTTATATTTGAGGAATGAAATATTTCTTGCATTTGAGAAATAAATGGTTTTTAACTTTATAATATTTTAACTTATGAGCAAAAAAAAATTATCATTGAAGAAAGAAAAAATTACATCATTGACAAAATCAGACATGGACTCTATTAAAGGCGGAGTTGCACAGTTAGAGAATGATTTAGCTGCTGGTAGCGCTGGTAGTTCTAATCATGACTTCACTTGCTGTTGGTGTACAGGCGGAGGCGGAGGCGGAGGTACTGTTACGTATGATCCTAATTTGACTACACAGCCAACGTATACAACTAATTCGCCGTTTCCAACAAGATAATTTATGTGATTTACAAATTAGACAATGCTTTGCGGGTGTGCAGAGCATTGTTGTTTTATGGAATAAAATGAAAATGGATTTAACTTGTAGAATTGATGAGAAAATTCATGAAATTTCAAAATGCTATATCGAGAATTTTGCTCCTTCAGAGCATGATTTATCTTTGTTTGAGGGTTTAGGGGGGGTGGCATTATTTTTCTATGAAAAAATACACTCAGACTTATGTTCTGGAAAAGATAAAGAATTCTTTTTTGAACTTTTTGATGTTATTTATGATAAATTGAATGAAGATGATTACACTCTAACCTATTGTGATGGTCTTGTTGGTGTAGCTTTTCTTATAAGAGTTTGTAAGGATTATCTGTCAGATAATGACTATGACGTAGAGCAATTATTGATAGATATTGATAATGTTATTCTTGAATCTAATAATAATTATTCTGATGTTTTGTATGATTTTAATTCTTTGGACTTTTTGCATGGGAAATTAGGAGTCTTACATTACTTAATGACCTTTAATGTGAGGCCTGCCTTTTCAGAAGGGTTTTATGATAATATTGTTTTATCTTTATTAAAAAAATTACAAATAGCCAGAAATGAAAATGTTTCGATTAATTATGGTTTAGCGCATGGTATGTGTTCCTATATACATGTAATTATTAAAGGAATTGATGCGTTTTCAAGTAAGACTAGTTCTTTAATGCTTTTAAAGCTAATAGAAGAAATATATTTAGATGCGGATGTTAATTTTTCTAATCTTTCTCTTTATCCAAGTATAAGTAATGAAAGAGATTTTGAAAGAAAAGCATCATCTTTTCACCCGTTAGGATGGTGTTATGGAGACCAAACTATTTCGATGTCGTTATATAAATTGGGTGTATTTTTGAATTCTGAAAAATTATTAAACCATGCCTATGAAATTTCCAACCATTGGAAATTAAGAAACAATATATTTAAAGCTCTTGGTAATCCTCTTTATTATGATTTTTCTTTTTGTCATGGAGTTTCAAGTGTTGCTTTTTTTAATAAAAAATGGTATGATATTACAGGTGATTCTCAATTTTTAGAAAATTATAATTATTTTATGGAATTGATTGTGACACAAATACAGGGAAATGATAATATTGCTGGATTTAAAAAATGTACAGGGAATGACCTATTATATAAAAAGGATTGGGGAGTATTAACCGGTGTGGCAGGAATAGCCTTAAATTTACTTTATCAAAGAAATAAAAATAATAATAAATGGTTAAAGTTGTTTTTATATGAGTGATTTATTTTCTAAAAGTGTCATTAGGACACCTGTAAGAACGTATGAGTATTATAAAAAAATAATTAATTTAAAAAAAGAGGAACTTTTTAAGGCTTTAATACATGATGATTATTTTTTAAATGCATTAAATACAGCTTCTCCAATCTTATATTCTGAATTTATTAAACTAGATGAAACTAGTTTTTCCAAGAATCAGAAAATGGTTTTAACTTGTATTAAGTATCTTACGAGATTATCTACACGTTGTACTCCTTTTGGGCTTTTTTCAGGTAATTTAGTTGTTGAAAATAGGAATGAGCAAAATATATCTGATTTTACTATAGATAGAAGCTTAGATTTTGAGATCCATACTCGTTTGGATTCAAATCTCTATCAAATGTTATATGATGAGGTTGAAAAAGACATAAGATTTCTTCCGTCTCTTAAATATTATACTAATACAAGTTTATATGCTCATAATAATTCTTATAGGTATGTTGAATTTAGCTATGATGAAAAAAGTGGAAGAAAATATGCATTAACACAAGTAAAAAAGGATTTTATTTTAAAGAAAATTATTGATAAATGTTTTCAAGGAATAGAGTACAGCTACTTGATAGAATATATTGTGAATTTTGGATATGAAAAAATTGAAGCAGTAGAATATATAAATGAGCTAATTTCTTCTCAAATAATTGTTTCAGAATTGAGTCAATCTTCTATAGGCTCTCCTCCAGAATTAGAATTTTTAAATAAATTAAAAAAGATTTATGAAAAAAATAAAATTCAACTAATTAAAGAAAAGATTGACTTCTTGAGTAGTATTATTTCTCAAGGAAAAAGTATTGATAGTCATAATCAATTTTTATCCCTTAAAACAACAAGTGAATTAGAGATTTTATTAAAAAACAAATTTCCTAATAAAAGAAACAATATTTTTTTACATAAAGAGATTAATTATAATACAAAAAATAGTATTCCTGTATCTTACAATAAGTTCATGGAAGATGCTTTGTTTGTATTAGATAGGATTGGTGATAAAAACAGTGTTGAAGAATTACGGATTACTAAGTTTAAAAAGCTTTTTTTAGAAAAATATGGTGATTCCATTCAAAAATTAACAAATGTATTAGACGCGGAATCAGGAATAGGGTATGGCGAATTTTTAAATAGTGGAGGAATAGATGACAATCCTTTAATATTTAATCTCCAAAACTCAGTATTTGAATATAAAAATAATATAGAAATATTTTCAAAAGATAATTATTTAATTTCTCTAATTAAGAGTGGTCTTAAAAATAACGATACTTCTATTAGGCTAGAATATGAAGATTTAAAAAAAATAGTGCCTGAAAATTTGAAAAAAGGAGCCACTTTTGTTTTTTTGGGGGAATTATATAAAAATGCAGAAAAAAATAAAAATGTTTTTCATATTAAAGGAATAGGAAGCTCTCCAATTAATTTGTTAGGTAGATTTACTAATAGTAATGAAAAAATTAATGATCTTGTAGAAGAGATAGCGGCTTTTGAAGAACAGTATTTTAAGGATTTTATATGTGCGGAAATAGATTATATACCTGAGTCAACTCTTGGTAATGTTATTTTAAGAAAACAATTTAGAAAAAATCATATTTCATACCTAGCTAATTCTATTTTTAAAAACAATATTAATATCCAAGATATATATGTATCTATAAGAAATGGGAAAGTTATCTTAACAGATACTAATAACAGAAATATTATGCCATTTTATTCTAATGCATTTAATGTTAATCATCCTAAAAATTTACCTTTCTTTGAATTATTAACAGATATTAAATATCAATATGATTATACAAACTCAAAAAATTTTAACATTGATAAATATCATCAATTTATAGACTATATTCCGAGGATTGAATATAAAGATGTTATTGTTAGAAGGTCGAGTTGGATAATTAAATTTTCCGAATTAAAAAATACAGATATTAAAGAATTAGCAAAAATGCTATCTGATTATAAAGTTAAAAGATATGTAACATTTGGAGAGGGAGATAATGAATTATTAATTGATGTTGATAATGAGTATACTTTGGAGATATTGCTAAAGGAGCTGGAAAAGAAAAAGAGTATAATCTTAAGAGAGTATCTTTTATCTGAATTTAATTCTGCTGTTAGAGTAGGTAATCAAAATTTAAATAATGAGGTTATTTTCTGCAAGAAAAATCTAATTGATTGTAACGAAAATTCTCTTGTTATCCCTAAAAAAAATAATATTCAGCAATCTTTTTCCCCAGGTTCCGAATGGGTGTATTTTAAAGTTTATATAGGGAATAAAGCTATTGATGATTTACTTGTTAAAATAGATAAAGTAATTCATGAAATGATTGGCAAAGGGTTAATTAATTCCTTTTTTTATATTAAATATGTGGAAGATTCTTTTCAGTTAAGGTTAAGATTAAAATTAACTCATGTTGAAAATTTTGCGATAGTTTTTAGCAAAGTTTCGACCTTTCTAGAAAAATGGAAAAAAAGTAGGATCGTTCATAAATACTCTCTTGAAACATATGAAAGAGAGTTAGATCGGTATGGATATTCTCAAATTGAAAATTTTGAAAAAATATTTTTCAAAGACAGTTTACTATCTTTGAAATTTATTAAAAATTCTAAAAAAATAGGGATTCAATCTTGGTTATTTTGTGCAGAGTATATTTTTAATATTATTATTGAATATTTCAATGATGAAAATGTAGCTCTAGAATTCATCGAGTTTATGAAAATTAGCTATGATGTCGAATTTAAATCAAACAAACATACCACCAGGTCTATTAATTTGAAGTATAATAATAATAAAAATATTTTACAAGAAATATTTGTTAATAGGAAGAGTCTATTAAAAGAGTCGAAAAACATACAATTCGAGATTCTTGACCTTTTAAGAAAAGTTCATTATTCTTCTAAAAAGGAGCTTTTTTCATACTTAGGAAGTGTATTTCATATGCATATTATAAGAGTTGTTAGAGCAAATAATAGAATTTATGAATATATAATTTATTGCTTTTTATTGAAAATAATCAAAACTCAAATTGCTAAAGGGAGTAGTCAAACAGGTGAAATGAAATAGCTTTTGTTAAAAATGTGTTAAAGGATAAGTGTATTTAAGATTTTAACCTTGTATGAGATTTTATATCCGTGATATTATGGTTCCGTTGATACTTTTGGAATAAAAAAATCCCGGAACCTTTTATTGGTCGGGATTGAGTGTGTAGTTTAGTAGCCTATAGGGGAATCGAACCCCTGTTGCAAGAATGAAAATCTTGAGTCCTAACCACTAGACGAATAGGCCGAATTTTGAGGTTGCAAAAGTAATAATTAACTTTCTAACTTCAAAATTATTTTTTAGAGTTATTTGTAAACCTTCTGAATTACTGTATTTTTAATTCCTTTTGCTTCAATTTCTTTTTGAAGTTTTACAGCGTCCTCTAAGGTGTAGACCTTTCCGTAAGTGTAATAAAATACTCCATTTTCTTTATTCCTTTCAACATCTTTTAATGTCTGGATAATAAAAGAATTTGCGTTTAATTTATCACCGGTATATACTTCTAAAGTATAATATCCTGAACTCAATTTTTGATTAGGCATAAAACCTACAGCGTAAGCATTTCTGAAACCTGCATCTTTAGCTGTTTTTAGATTAATATCTTTTACAGATGCCATATTGGTTACACTGTAATAATATTTGTATTGTCCGTTTTCCTTGATAGTAAGAATGTAGTTTAGACCTTTAAGAGCGGGATCTCCATCATTATATTTAGTAGGAGAGCTCATAAGTAAAATTCTGAAATCATTTTTTAATGGAACTTCTGCTAGTTTTTCTGGTTCAACTTTTTTTGTTGCATAAGAATTACCTCCTGATTTTCGGTCAATAGCTTTTTTATAGTCAATGATAGCTAGGTAAATACTTTGAGAAATTTCGTCCTGACCTTTTTCTGATGCTAAATAATGACTTTCTTCCGGATGATTGATGAATCCTGTTTCGATAAGAACGGAAGGCATTGCATTCATACGAAGAACGTGAAGGTTCTTCTGGAATACCCCTCTTGAAAACCTTTTGTCTCTGTTTACAAAGTTGCCTTCTACCAAACCACCCAAAAGAAGACTTGATTCTAAATATTTACTTTGTTGAAGTTTTAAGGCTATTAAAGATTCAGGAGAAGTTGGGTCGTAAGAACCGAATATCTGTTTATCTTTTTCATCAAGATAAATTACATCATTCTCTCTCTTAGCAACTTCTAAGTTAGTGTCATTCTGGTTGGGGCCTTGCACATAAGTTTCTGTTCCGTATGCTGTTGGTCTCTGTGATGAATTACAGTGAATTGATACGAAAAGATCTGCCTTGCTTCTATTTGCTAGGTTGGTTCTGTCAGAAAGAGAAGGGTATTCATCAATTTTACGAGTGTAAATTACTTTGAAATCTTTATTTTTTTCAAGCATTGCTCCAACTTTTAATGTTATGGCAAGCGTGACGTCTTTTTCGGCAACTCTTCCTATGTCTGCATAGTTTCTATAGGCTCCATGATCGCTACCTCCGTGACCGGCATCTAAAACTACCGTGAATTTTTTTTGAGCGAGAATAAAATTGGAAACCAGTATAAGAAGAAATGATAAAATTATTTTAAAATTTTGTTTGTGCATCTTACAGTTTTAAAAATTATATTAATTTTGAGCCTTAATTAGATACAATAAATATAAATAAAAATTGGTCAAAACCGTCTTCAAAAATATACTACAAATTTTAATTATCCTAATTTTTAACAATTTTTTAGCACAGGAAACTCCTGAAAAATTGCCTAAAAATGCGGTTAATGATACTATTTCCAAAAAAGATACCATTGTTGTAAAAAAGGAATCTTTGGATGATATTCTTCAGACAAAAGCTGATGATATGCGTAGAGATGTCCCAAAAAAGATGACTTATCTGAATAAAAATGCTCAGGTGAAATATCAGGATATGCAGATTGATGCAGATTATATTTCTATCGATGAAGAGAAAAGTATCATGTTTGCACGTGGAAAGCAGGATTCTTTAGGAAAGAAGATTATAGAACCTGTAATCACTACTCAGGCAGGTAAAAAATATGAAACAACTGAGTTTAGTTATAATTACAAAACAAAACAGGCAATTGCTTACAACGCAAGAACGGAAGAAAGTGAGGGAGTGATTGTGGCTCAGAAAACTAAAAAATACAATGATTCTGTTTTCTTTATGAGGCGTGGTAAGTATACTACGGATGAATATTTCTTAAAGAAAAAAGATACAGTTGCTGACTATTATTTATTGGCTCCACATATTAAATTAGTAAAAACTAAGAATAAATCTCAAATTGTTACGGGGCCTATTCAAATGTATATAGAAGATGTTCCCACTCCTTTGGTGATGCCGTTTGCTGTGTTGCCTTTTTCTGATAAAAGATCCGCTGGAATTCTTATTCCGAGTTTTGGGGAAAGACAAGATGTTGGTTTCTTTTTAAATAGTATTGGATATTATCAGCCAATCGGAGAACATTTTGATGTGAAAATTCTTGCAGATATCTATACTAAAGGCAGCTGGAATCTCAGACCAGAAATGAATTATGTGAAAAAATATCGATATAGTGGTAATTTTTCAGCGGATATAGGAACTACAGTAAGAGGAATTAAAGGTCTTGACGATTATGGAAAGACAAGTACCTATAGAATTGCCTGGAGGCATACACAGGATACAAAAGCGAATCCTTTTCTTACATTCTCGGCTTCAGTTGATATAGTAAGCAACAGATTCTATAATAATACCATTAATAATAATTATATTTTCAATCAAAATGTATTAAATACTCAGCAAAACTCAACGGTTACGGTGACTAAGAGGTTCTTGAAACTGCCTGTTACAATTACCGGAACGGCTTCGTACTCTCAAAACTTTGCAACAGGAAATTCAGATTTACGTTTACCCCAGATGAATGTAGCAATTAATCAGTTTTATTTATTTAAATCGAAAACAGGTGTAAGACAAGGTTTGCTAGAAAATATTACCGTAAATACAGGTCTTAACTTGTCAAATTATGTAACGACGACAGAAGGAGAGCTTTTTACGGCTGCAATGTGGGATAAATTGCAAACCGGTTTAAAAAATAATATTTCGTTGGGTACAAATACCACAATTGCTAAATTTTTTACCTTCAGTTTAGGAGCAACTATTGATAATGCTTTAACAACTAAAACTCTTACTAAATATTATGACCCTGTTATAAATAAGGACATTGACGTTGTTAATAAAAAATTAGCAGGATATTCTATTTTTTCTACTACAGCAAGTTTACAAACAACTCTTTATGGAATGTTAAAATTCAAAAAAGGGTCTGTAGTTGAAGCTGTAAGACATATGATGACGCCTAGTATCGGGTTTACTTATTCGCCGGATTTCGGAGGTTCTAATTTTGGATATTTTAAAAATTATTATAACGCAAACGGAGCTTTGACTACCTATTCTATATTTGAAAAAGGAATTGTAGGGCAGCCAACAAGCGGAATGGTAGGTTCTTTAGGTTTTAATATTGGAAACAATATTGAAATGAAAGTAAAATCTAAAAAAGATTCTACAGGAGTAAAAAAAGTGAAAATTTTTGAATCACTGAACCTTTCAGGAAGCTATAATTTTGCTGCTAAAACCCATCCTTGGTCTATTTTTACAATTAGTGGGCAATCTTCTTTCTTCGAAAATAAATTGAGCGTAAACACCAGTTTAACATTAGATCCGTACAAAATTGTATTTATTCCGGGACAAGATAGTGGAGTAAGAACGGAAGATTTTGGACATTTTAGTGTTCAAGGGTTTAATGTTCAGTTGTCTTATCCTTTAAGTAGTGAGATTTTTGGAGAGAAAACAGATTATGCTAAAAAGTATTCGCAAAAAGGAGAAATCAGAAATGAAAATTATTATTTTGATGATGATAATTATTCAAGATTTGGTCAGACTTGGACATTGAATATCAATGCGAACTATGCTTATACCCGAAATTTAACCAGAGAAGGGAATAAGATTGCTTCTGTAGGTTTGGATGGAAGTATTAAACTTACACCATATTGGAATATCAACGGAAGTACCCATTATGATATTGTTACGAAACAATTGGCTTATACAAGAATTGGTTTTGCGAGAGATCAGCGAAGTTTTACAATTAATTTTAACTGGGTTCCGTTTGGTCAGTATAAGGTGTATGATTTCTTTATCGGAATTAAAGCTAATATTTTAAGTGATGCTTTAAAGTATAAAGACAGAAGTTTTACGCAGCCAAATTCACCTTTCTAATATCGGAGTTAATATTTGAGGAGATAAATAGAATATAAATTTTATATTTGCACCCAAAATAAATTCTAATGAAAAAAATAATTAACACAGTTAATGCTCCTGAGGCAATAGGGCCTTATTCACAAGCTAACCTTGCGAATGGTGTTTTGTATATTTCTGGTCAGATTCCTGTAGATCCTGTAACTGGTAAATTGGTAGAAGGAATTGAAAAAGAAACGCATCAGGTAATGAAAAACCTAGAAGCTATCCTTACAGAGGCGGGAATGACATTTAAAAATGTTGTAAAAGCTACTATCTTCCTTAAAAGCATGGATGATTTTGCTGTAATGAATGATATTTATGCATCTTATTTAGATGCTGATAGTTATCCGGCTCGTGAAACTGTACAGGTTTCTTGTTTGCCGAAAAACGTTGATATAGAAATTTCTATGATTGCACATCAAGATTAATGAACTTCTTTAGAAATACATTAGCGGTTATTGTAGGGCTTGGTATTGCCGGGCTTATTATTACTCTTGGTATAAGAGCGTTTCCGCAATGGGTTACTTTCGAGGCTTTTGCTCCGTTTGAGCATTGGCAGAGGTTTCTTTTTAGTATGAAAGACGATAAGGCTTTCTTTGGCTTCCTGTTGTTTATTTCTGGTTTAGGAAGTACGGTAGGAGGTATTGCAACTGCTATTATTGTAAAGTATGCTAAAGTTGCCTATGCTATTCTTATTGGGTTTATAATGCTTTTTATAGCAATGTTGGATGTTATTATTTTTCCTTATCATCCTACATTTTATAAAATATCCATTTTTCTTACATTCTTTCCTTTCTCCTGGCTTGGAGGCAAGATAGTTGAGGTTATTTACGAAAGGAACAAGAAAAAAAGAATCGCTGAGAAAATGAATAATAAATCTTAAAACATTATTTTAAAATAAAAAAAACCGCCGTAAATTTTACGGCGGTTTTTTTTAATATGAATTTTTATTTGCTGGTTTATTTTAAGGCATTTTAAATCCTTTTGTATAGATTCTACCATATTCATCTACAAACTTCACTTGTACATTTCCTTGGTATTTTTCTAAGATTTTTTCTACGTCTTTTTGAGAGTTTACAGGTTTTCCGTTTATTTCAATCACGATGTAGTTGTCTACAATACCTATTTTTGCCATTTCGCTGCCTTCTGCAACGTTTTTAGCAACTACACCACTGTTTAGTCCGTAATCAGTTTTAAACCTGTCACTTAGTGGTTCGAAATCTGAACCTATTTTTTCAGTTACAGTTAATTCAGATTTAGATCTTGTAGAAGTACCTCCTTTTTGATCCTTTAGGGTAACAGTTGTTGTATTTTCTTTACCGTTTCTTAAATAAACTACTTGAACTTTATCTCCAGGACGTTTGCTTCCGATTGCCATTGATAAATCTGCAAAATCAGTAATTGCTGTACCATCTATTTTTGTGATGACATCTCCAACTTTCAATCCTGCATCTTCAGCGCCGCTATTATCTCCGAAGCCTGTTACGTAAATTCCTGCACCAGATTTGATATTTGTTTTCTTTTGTTGATTGTAAGCTGCAACTTGCATATCATTAGATAAATCTAAAGATTGTACACCCAAGAAGCCTCTTTGTACAATTCCGAATTTCTTGATGTCCTCAACAATTTTTCTAGCTAAGTTTGAAGGAACAGCAAAACCGTATCCTTGATAATATCCTGTTGTAGACTGAATTGCTGAGTTGATACCGATAAGATCTCCATTTGTGTTCACCAATGCTCCTCCTGAGTTTCCAGGATTAATAGCTGCATCCGTCTGAATAAAACTTTCAATTGGGTTTGCTGCTTTTCCTTGAGAGCTTAGAATACCGATACCTCTACCTTTGGCAGAAACAATACCTGCAGTAACTGTGGAGTTTAATCCAAGTGGGTTACCGACAGCCAATACCCATTGTCCTACTTCAATATTATCTGAATTTGCAAAATTCAAATAAGGAAGTCCTTTCTCTTCGATTTTTAGTAAAGAAATATCGGTATTAGGGTCAGTTCCTACTAATGTTGCGATATAAGACTTTTTGTTGCTTAATACAACTTCTAGTTTGTTTGCTCCAGCAACAACATGGTTATTGGAGATGATATATCCGTCAGGAGATATGATTACACCAGAACCCATTCCTGAGGGCATATTGTCAGGAGTTTGCTGTTGTCTTTGTCTTTGCTGTCCTCTTCCACCAAAAGGATCTCCGAAAAAGAAATCAAATAAATCCTGTTCTGAGGCTCTGCTTGAAGACCTGTTTTGATAATTTTTAATAGTAACTACAGCTGGAACTGTCGTTTTTGATGCTTTTACGAAATCATCACCCACTGCAGCTGAATTCATCCCTGCGAATGATACGTTTGAAGATTTTGTAAAATATGATTGGTCTTCATTATTATTAGAATTGTGACCAAAATATTGTATCGTTCCAACGGTAGTAGCTCCTGAGATAACTCCTACTACTGCAAATGGTAATAGTTTTTTTAAAGTACTCTTCATTGTATATCTTTCTTTATTATTAATTTAATATTTTCGTTTTACAGTAAACAAATTTAATGCTAAATAGGTGTGCAATTAGTATGCAATGTTTCAATTTTAACTAAAATTTAACAGGAATAGTGGTAATTTGCACATTATGTCACAATTGTTAAGATTGAAATTAACTAAGATTAAAATTATATTAAAGACAATATGTCATAATATAAGATGTTATAAAGGTACTAAAAGTTAAATTCTGATTGAAGAATAGCTAAAAATTAGTCATGCTATATTCATTATCATAGAGGTTGTGATTTTATCCAATAAATATACTCAATTGAAAAATGATTATCTTTGCAAAAATTTTCTTAAAAAGGAATGACAAAAAGCGGAAAAATAGAATTAATGTCTCCTGCTGGCGATTTTACGTCATTACAGGCAGCTATAGATAATGGTGCAGACTCTGTATATTTCGGGGTAGAGCAGTTGAATATGCGTGCGAGAGCTACAATGAACTTCACGATAGATGATTTGCCTGAAATTTCAAGAAGATGTTCTGAAAAAGGCGTAAGAACATATCTTACCCTGAATACTATTATATACGATCATGATTTATCCATTATAAAAACTCTTTTAGATAAAGCAAAAGAAGCTAATCTGACTGCTGTAATTGCAATGGATCAGGCTGTTATTGCGTATGCAAGACAAATTGGCATGGAGATTCATATTTCCACACAAATCAATATTACGAATATTGAAACAGTGAAATTCTATGCGCTTTTTGCAGATACAATGGTAATGAGCCGTGAATTGAGTATCAGCCAAATCAAAAAAATCTGTTCTCAAATAGAAAAAGAGCAGGTGAAAGGACCTTCGGGAAATTTGGTTGAGGTTGAAATTTTCGGGCATGGAGCTCTATGTATGGCGGTTTCCGGTAAATGTTATTTGAGTTTACATTCTGCGAATTCTTCTGCAAATAGAGGGGCTTGTAAACAAAATTGCCGTAAAAAATATACGGTCATTGATCAGGAAACAGGTTTTGAAATAGAACTTGATAACGAATATATGATGTCTCCAAAAGACCTTTGTACTATCGGCTTTTTGGATGAAATTGCAGATGCAGGTGTTAAAGTTTTAAAAATAGAAGGTAGAGGTAGAGCTCCGGAATATGTAGCAACTGTTACAAAATGTTATAGAGAAGCTATTGATTCTATTGCTGATGGAACATTCTCTCAGGAGAAAGTTGCAGAATGGATGACTCAATTAGAAACTGTTTATAACAGAGGTTTCTGGAGTGGTTACTATTTAGGTCAGGAATTAGGGGAATGGTCTTCAAATTCAGGTTCTAGTGCTACTCAGAAAAAAGTTTATATAGGAAAAGGAAGACATTATTACCCAAAATCAAATATTGCTGAATTTTTAATTGAGGCTTATGATTTAACGATAGGTGATAAAGTTTTAATTCAAGGTCCTACCACAGGTTCTCAGGAAATGGTGATTGAATCTATGCAGGTGGATGAAAAAGAAGGGGCTACAAAAGCAACTAAATCTGATGTGATTACATTTAAAACTGATTTTAGAGTGCGTCCGTCAGATAAATTGTATAAAATTGTAAAAGTAGAAGAGCCGGGAACTCAGCAAAATAATGTGGAGGAAGGTGCTTATTCTCACTAAAATTTGCTTATCAAGTTAGAGTATGGTTGTAGTTACGCTTCAAAGGGATAAATGTATTGGATGTAATTATTGTGCAGAATTTGCTCCCGAATATTTTAGAATGTCTAAAAAAGATGGAAAATCTGTATTGTTAAAGACAATTGATAAAAAAGGATTTTATACTTTAAAAATTCCGAATGCGGAAGCTCTTGAACCTTGTGATAAAGCAGCGAAAGCTTGTCCTGTTAAAATTATTACAGTAAAAATGATTTAATTGTGTTAAAAGCCGAGCTTAGAAAAAAATATATACTAAAAAGAAAAGCCTTGTCTACTGATGAGGCTTTCTTGTTATCCGAAAAAATTTTTGAAAATTTTATTAATTATTTCAAACTAGAAGAAGGAATGAAGATCCATATTTTTCTTCCTATTTTAGAACGAAAAGAAATCAATACTCAGATATTTATTAAATATTTTTTAGAGCATCAAGTTCGTGTTTTTGTACCCAAAGTAATTGATGGTAGAATGATTAACATCGAAATTTCTGAAAATACTCAATTTGAAACCAGCAAGTGGGGAATTCCTGAGCCTGTTTCTAATGAAGATTCAAATGAGGCCTTTTTTGATTATGTTATTACGCCCTTGCTTTATTGCGATGAGGAAGGGAACAGAATAGGCTACGGAAAAGGCTTTTATGATGTTTTTTTTCAAAATATTTCCTTGGAATCCAAAAAAATTGGAGTCAATTATTTCAATCCTTCCGAAGTTATCGATGATGTTTGGGAAAATGATAGTCCTCTTGATTATTTGGTAACACCTGCAGATGTACTGTCTTTTTTCAAAGGTTTAGAATAAAAATTTATGAAATAAAATTTAAATTCTTTGCTTTCCTTCTGGTTTGATAGTAAAGTATATTGTGCGTTTTTATTATATGTTCCCAGCGATTTGTTTTTACTGTCAAAGTATTCAACAACAAATTTTGCAAAATCTAAAGTGTCCTTTTTGTAATAGTCTTTATATACCTCAAGGTTGTTTACTTTCACGCTTTTTACCTTTAAACTATCCAATTCTCGGAATAAATTTTTGAAAGTAGTAGAATCCGGCTTGTGAAAATAGCTTTGCATTTGAGAATAGATTACAGTGTCAATTTCTGTGTTTTTATTCCCGGAAAGATATAAAGTAGACAGGTCTAAAAGTTCCTGTACTTTTTGCTTAGTAATGGAATTTACAGCCTGCATACTGTCCATTTGTACCGCAGGATAGGTTTTCGTATTGTTGCTGTTTCTAAGTTTATCCAGATCGCTTACTTCAGTCTTTTTATTATTACATGAAACAAAAAGAAGAACCCAAATTGTAAAAGCTAAAAATTTATTTATTTGTTTCATCTGTGGTTGCTATTTTGAATTTGATTGATATAATTTTTCCTTTTTCTTTTTTCATTTCTATTACACTAAGGTTTTTTAGGGAAGTGGTTGGTGTTGTTACCAGTGTAATATATTTTTGTTTGTCTAATCTTTCAATACCGTATGTTTTACTGTCGTAGACCTGGTAAATGATTGCATTGTCACTTATTAAGTTTTCTAATTGGTTTCTTTTCTGCTTAATAAGATTCATTTGCTCTTCTTTGGGAGCTCCTGTAACATCTTTAACGGAGAAATAATAAGCCGCCATTTTGTAATCATCGGGTTTCAATTCAATCATTTCCTCTTCGGGAGCATTTTCAAGGCTTCTGTTTACTTCAAGATATTCATAAAAAGGAGCGGTGATCTGCATTTTCAGATTTTTATCCTTGGTTGAATATATAAAGCATTCCCCTGGTTTTATTTTATAAAGAATTGGAGATTCATTTTCTTTAACAACTTTTATTTCTAAAGTATTAATGACATTTGCTCCTCTGTCTGCATCAGTGAAACAGTATTTATATTTTTTCGAAAAAAGTTCATCTTTAAATCCTAAAACTCCCAACAAAACAGCAAAAGTGGAAGTAATCGCAAACCAAGCGGTCTTTTGATAATTCTTTTTCTTTGTTGTAGAATCAAAATTTTGAGACTTTTCAGTAGGATTTGAATTTATGCTAATATTCTGATTATCAGTATTTGATTTTTGTAAAATAGGATTTTCTGGAGTGCTGAACTCTGATTTTTTAGGTGAAAAATCGTTTTCTGGTGTATTTGTGATGTTAGAAATGATTTTTTCCAATTCTTTTTCCTCTTCTTCGCTAATATTTTGTTCATCTTGTAGCAATTCGCCAGCAAAAAGATGCTGCTTCTTGAACTCATACCATGAGTCATAACCCGCATAAATACTCAATAAATTGAGCATGTCAATTCTTGGTAATTTTGTTACAGGGGAGTTTTTGAAATAAGTATAAAAAGATTTTTCGCTGATGTTGCCTTTCGCTTTTTTACGAAGATCTTCTTGAAAGTATATGATGTCAATTCCCTTCCATTTTGAAATATCATTATAAGAAGGGGTGTATTCTTTTAAATATTGAGCCTGTACATCTTTTTTTAGTTGCTCAAAATGTAATAGATCTAAATCAGTCAAACTATTTAAAATAATTAAATTATTGATTTTCAGTTACGTTTTTTTGTAAAACTATTTTACAAAGGTATTACAATTATTTTGCCTAGACAAATTTTCTATCTGCTATACCTTTGTCTTGTTCAAATAAACGAACAGAGAATAATTTTATAAAACAATATTAACAAAATTAAATTTAATTTATTATGAAAAAGTCATTATTCGTAGCTGCTATCGCTGCAATCTCTCTAGTTGCTTGTAAAAAAACTGAAGCTACTGCTACTGAAGGAGCTGTTGATTCTGCTGCTGCTACTACTGATTCTGCTGCTGCTGTAGTTGATTCTGCTGCTGCTGTAGTTGATTCTGCTGCTACTGCTACTGTAGATGCTGCTAAAGATGCTGCTGCTACAACTGCTGCTGCTGCTGAAGGTGCTGCTGATGCTGCTAAAGGAGCTGCTGAAGCTGCTAAAGATGCTGCTACTGAAGCTAAAAAATAATTAGTAACTACTTACTAAAATAAAGGAACCGTTTCACTCAGTGAAACGGTTTTTTTATGGAGTAATTTATTGTATTGTTATGATTTTTGTCTTAAGGCTTCATAACAGGTAATTGCAACGGCATTACTTAGGTTTAATGAATCTATGCTTCCTGTCATTGGTATTAATGTATTTTTACCTTTTCCGTACCAGAAATTACTTAAACCCGAATGCTCGGTTCCAAATAAAACAGCAGATTTTTGTTTAAAATCTCTTTTGAAGATATTTTCAGAGCTTTCGTCCATGATGGTTGTGTAGATGTTAAAAGAGTTTCTGTTTAAAAAATCTAAAACTTCTTCATTTTCACCCTGAAAAACTTCCATTCCGAATAGGCAGCCTACACTTGATCTGATAACATTTGGGTTGTAAAAATCCGCTTTTGTGTCGGTAATGATTAATGCGTCGATTCCAAATGCTTCACAACTTCTTAATATTGCTCCTAAATTTCCTGGTTTTTCGACACCTTCAACAATAATTATGGTTGAGTCATCTTTAGGCTTAAAAGAGGATAAATCTGTTTCTTTAGTTTTGTAAACTCCGATAATTCCTTCGGAGGTACCTCTGTAAGCTATTTTTTCATAGACTTTTTCACTTACATAATGGATTTTAGCTTGTGGAATTTTATTTTTGAAAATATTTTCACAAATGAAAAACTCGACCGGCTCAAAACCGTATTTTTGAGCTCTTTCATTTTCCTGTTGCCCTTCAACTACAAAAACTTTTGATTTTTTACGAAATCTATTGTCTGTAAGAAGTTTGGTGACGTTTTTTATTTTATCGTTTTGAAAACTTTCGATTAACATAGCGCAAAATTATGGAAAATTTATTTTTAAATGACTAAACAAAAAACCTCAGAGGTTAATCTGAGGTTCATTAATTTATTTTATTCTTCCGAAGTTTCTTGAGATTCATCAATAGACCTTAATTCGGAAATTTCTTCATTGGCTTTTGCTCGTGCAACTAAATTTTCTGGTAAGGCTTTTGTTGCTCTTGCTCCCATTACTTTTAATCGTTGTACTGCTGTAACCAGGTTTCCTCTTCCGTCAACAAGTTTATTCATTGCGCCTTCGTATTCAGATTTCGCTTCTTCCATCTTCTTGCCTACTTTGAGTAGGTTGGTGACAAATCCGTCAAATTTATCGTATAAAGCACCTGCCTGACGAGCAATTTCAATAGCATTGTCTTGTTGTTTCTGGTTTGTCCACATACTGTCAATGGTTCTCAGAGTTGCTAATAATGTGGATGGTGTCACAATGACAATGTTTTTTTCAAAGGCTTTGTTGTATAACTGATTGTCGTCATTTAAAGCTATTGCAAAAGCAGGTTCAATAGGAATAAATAATAAGACGAAGTCTGGGCTTTCCATTTCATAAAGAGTATGATAGTTTTTTGTACTCAATTGCTCAATATGTCTTTTCAAAGATGAAATATGTTCTTTTAAAAATTGACTTTTTAATTCGTCGTTTTCTTCATTCACAAATTTTTCATAAGCTACTAAAGAAACTTTGGAGTCGATTATCATTTTCTTTCCGTCCGGAAGATTGATGATTACATCCGGCTGTACACGATTACCTTCGTCTGTTAAATGACTTTTTTGAATTTCGTATTCTCTTCCTTTTTCAAGACCTGATTTTTCTAAAACTCTTTCTAAAACTAATTCGCCCCAGTTTCCTTGTGTTTTGCTGTCTCCTTTTAGAGCTTTAGTCAGGTTTATGGTTTCCTTGCTCATTTGAGCATTCAAATCTTTAAGTCCGATAATTTGTTCTCTTAAAGCTGCATGGTAATCAATGCTTTCTTTATGGGTAGTTTCTACTTTTTTCTCAAAATTGTTGATTTTTTCCTGCAAAGGATTTAAAAGGTTTCTGATATTTAATTGATTTTGTTCTGTAAATTTCTCAGATTTTTCTTCTAAAATTTTGTTGGCAAGATTTTCAAATTGCAGTTTTGCTTCTTCTTGAATTTTGGTGATTTCCTCTTTTTGTGTTTCCAGTAACTTTTGAAGATTTTCATTTTGAGCAGAAAGCTCTGAGTTTTTTGCATAAATATGCTGTTTCTCTGATATTAAATTTTCAATCTGGTTGGTTTGTTTTGAATTAATTTGCTTTTGTTCTGAAAACTGAATGCTCAAAGAAATGTGCTCTGCTGAAATTTTTGCAAATTCATTTTTTAGATCATTTAAAATGTCAGATTGCTGTTGATTGAGTTCTTTCTCTGTATTGATAGCCTGGCTAAGTTCCTGGATTTTAAGATTTGAATTCTCTAAGTCTGACTTGGCTTTTATTTGTAAGTTATTTAATTCATCATAAGAACTTCTTGAAACAGTGCTTGATTTTTGCATAAAATGCATAAGAATAGCTCCAAGAATGCCGCCAACAATAAATCCGATAATTAAATAAGTTATTTCCATCTTCCAAAATTACAAAAAGAAAAGTTCATTTTTGTTATGGGAAACCGTAACGTTTTTATAGTTTAAAAGAAATTTTAAATTGTTTTTGTTGATGCCAATATTTCAATATTTTTAACAACATCACTGTTTTCACATTTTTTCAGTTCTTTAAGTAAAGTAGGAGTCAGGATTTTTGTGCTGATTATTTGAGAAGATACTTTTGCTGTGGCATAATCAACAATTTTGATGACAGATTCTCTTAGGAAATTGGGTGTGTTTGAAGCGATAACTGCCGTAGTCCATGAAGTTTCTCTTGCTTTTGAAATGGCAAAATCTAAAATTGCGTTATCTTTTCCACTGGAAATTTTATCAATCAAGTCGATGGGATAACAAATTTTATTTAAAGAATCCTGAACTTTTTGGTTAATGGAAGCAATGACGGTATTTATATTTTCGAAATCTTTTTTCAAAGGATTGATTTTTCGGTAAGGCATTATAGATGCTGCTGAAATTCCTAAATCTAGGTTGATATGTGCATTCATCCCTAAAAAAATATGTTGTAAGATTAAAAGGTCTTTGTTTTTTGTCGCTTCGAAGGCTAAATACCAGGAATTTGTACATTTTTGTCCTTTCGAATAAGAATCCCAAGCATCGAGATAACGTTTTGCGAAGGCAATGTCAAGTTGAGTCATTCTGAGATTGTCCTCAAATTTTTTCTGCTGAATTCCTTTAAGAACCTGTGCGGTCATTATTCTGTAAGTACAGGCAAAATACCCGACAGGACTTTTGTTTTCTTTTGCCCAAATGATAATTTCATCAAGTTTTTTTAAAACTTCTTCTATTGTTTTCATGGTGTTTTGTTTTTATAAAAATAATAAAACCTCACAATTTTGCGAGGTTTATATTTTAAGGATTTTCTTTTGCTATTTCAGAATGATGTTCCAGGTACATCGGTAATGCAGCCGAACCATACCAAGGGAAAATTTCGTATCCAAAAATGCCTGCCTGAACTGCCGGATCTGTTTTTACCCATTCTTCGGCTTCTTCTTTAGATTTTGTATTGAATATAAACATTCCGCGGAAGTTTTGCTTGTTCTCTTCAAAAAATGGTCCTGCAACTACAATTTTGCCTTCATCTGCTAATTTTCCGATGTTGGCTAAATGCCCTTTCATTAGTTCGCTATTTTTTGCTTTGTCTTCAATTTTAGTCGTTCCGGGTGTTAACATTACAATTACATAATGTTTCATTCCATATTGGTCTGCGCCTAATTTTGTAGCTAATTCCTGATTAAATTTAGGTGTTTCTTTTGTCTTTTGTGCAAATGAAAGTATTGCAATAAAAAGAGAAAGTGTTACAATAAATTTTTTTGTCATTATATTAATCTTTTATTCTTAAAAATTCTTTTGCTAATTCAATCATTTTTGGGTCACCTGTATATTTTCCGTGTTCGTCAGAAAGTTTTACAGTAGGAATCCATTCTTTGTTTGGAGCCTGAACTCCAATTAATTTCATCACAATATTCATTGGTTTTAGCCCTACATCATTGGTGAGATTTGTTCCAATCCCAAAAGATATGCCAATTTTGCCTTTGCAGTAATTTGTAATTTCTTCCACTTTTTCAAGATTCAAACCATCAGAGAAAATGATGTATTTGAATAAAGGGTTGATCCCGTTTTTTACATAATGGGCAATGGTTTTGTCAGCAAATTCCAAAGGATCGCCACTGTCATGACGAACTCCATCGAAAAGTTTTGCAAATTTTTTGTCAAATTGTTGGAAGAAAACATCCGTAGTATAGGTGTCGGAAAGTGCTACTCCTAAATCTCCTCTGTAAACATCAACCCAATGTTCAAGGGCTAATTCGTTTGCCATCTTGAAACCATATTCTGCTGCATGAAACATGAACCATTCGTGAGCGTGAGTTCCGATTGGTTTTACGCCGTATTTCATAGCAAAATAAACATTTGAAGTTCCTATAAACGTAGAATCTTTTTTCTGAGTTAAAGCTTCCATGACTAAATTTTGAACACTGTGTGAATGTCTTCTTCTTGTTCCAAATTCTGCAAAAGTCACTCCCAGTTTTTGTAAAGAATCTGCTTTTTCAAGGGTCTTATTCATTACGATTTCGTTAGAATCTCTTTCCATGTGATTCATTTCATAATGAAGTTCGCTTATTAAAGCTAATAATGGAACTTCCCAAAGAATCGTTCTGTACCAAAGTCCTTCAACAGTTACACTCAAATCATTCCCGGTTTGAAAAATTTTTACTTCAGAAGGGTCATAATGATAACCTTCAAGAAAATCTAAATAGGGTAAATCTATGTACGGGCAGGTTTTTGCCATGAACCTTTTTTCTTCTTTTGTTAATTTAAGTTCAGCCATTTTATTTACGGCTTCTTTTAAAGCAACATCAAAACCTTTAGGAAATTGGTGTTTTCCTCTGTTTATGAATTCATATTTTACTATTGTGCCTGGAAATAATTTTACCACAGCATTCTGCATAGTTATTTTATAGAAATCATTATCTAATATTGAATTTAATCGTACGTTGCTCATAATTGTGTAATTTATACGCAAATATAATAATTAAAAATAAAATCGCCTAAATGTAAGGCGATTTTTTATATTTCTAAGTAAAATTTTTATTATTACTTTCCTAAATAAGAATTGTACATCCAAACTTCTTTCTCTTGTTCTGTGATATAGTCGCTCATTTGGGAGTTTGTACCTTCATCTCCTGCTTTGTCTGTAATATCTAAAAGCTCTCTCTGTAAATCAATAACAACTTTGAAGGAGCTCAAAATATTTTCAACACTTTTGGTAGCGTCACTTACTTCTTTGCTTTCTTTAATGGTAGAAACTTTCAGATAATCTGAATAATTATGAGCAGGTGTGGCTCCTAAAGTCAAGATTCTTTCAGCAATTTCATCAATTTTTAGGACTAAGTTATTATAAAGTTCTTCAAATTTTGGATGAAGAGTGAAAAATTGGTCACCTTTAATGTTCCAGTGAGAACCTCTTGTATTTTGATAAAATACCGAATAATTAGCTAATAGAATATTTAATTTTTCTGAAATTTTTTTGCAATCGGCTTCTTTTAGACCGATAATACCAGCATTTTTCATAAGTTTATTTTTTATATAGTAAAGGTAGGAAATATCGTGCCGAAACCCTTTAACCTGTAATAGATCATAACTATGATACGATTTATATAAAATAATTAGAATAAGTTTGCCTAATATTTTGGATGGTATGAAAAGTTTGCTTATAACTCTAGGTCTTTTTTTAGGAATTTGCTTTATCTATATATTGATAATGCTATCTACAACCGAAAATTTTTTTACTTATATATTGGATGATGCATATATTCATCTTGCTATTGCGAAAAACTTTGCAATACATAAAGTTTGGGGAATGACTCCTTATCGTTTTTCATCATCATCATCGTCTCCAATATTTACTTTTATTTTAAGTGTGTTGATTTATATTTTTGGAAATAATGAACTGATTCCTTTGGTTTTTAATCTGATATGCTCTGTCTTTTGCATTTATTATTTAAATAAATACTATTCTCAATATCTGGATAAAAATAGGAATGTAGTAATCGCTTCTCTTTTTACTCTTTTCTTTGCAGTTGTTCAATTGCAGATTCTATCGGGAATGGAACATGTTTTACAATGTCTGATAATTATTGTCAATGTTTTCTTTTTTCAAAAATGGAGTAGGCAGGATTTTGAAAGTTCAAATGCTGCATATTGGTTTTATTTTACAATTGCTTTATTAGGGCTTGTAAGATTTGAAAGTATGTTTTATTTCGTTGCATTTGCTTTCTTATTTGTATGCCTTAAAAGGTTTAAAGATGCCTTATTGGTTATTCTGTTTGGCTTTATTCCTATTTTGATATTCGGATTTTTTAATTACCAAGAGGATGGGTATTTCTTTCCTAATTCGGTAGTAGTGAAGGGGACTTCTATTGATTTTTCTGGAAATTATATGTTGCAAATTACCCATTTTTTATCAAAAATATTTCTAAATGTAACTTTTTATAAAATAGGATTTTTTCCTTTGCTTATGGTTGTCGTTTTTACTTTTAGAGATTATAAGAAAGGTTTTTCCTTAAAGCAAATGATTGAAAATAATTTCCTTCTATATGTTTTCACCATCACATTACTCTTACATGGAGTATTTGGAAATTTTAGAGGCTTTTTTAGGTATGAAGCTTATCTAATGGTGGGATTTGCAATGGTATTTATTCCCAAAATAATATCCTTTTTTATTAATCCGGTTGGATATTTTAAAAGTGATTGGATCATGACTGTTTTGATTCTTGGGAATATAATGCTAATGTTTTATAAATCAGGATACGGACATAGGATGATTATTAGTGGTAGTGATGATATTTATCAGCAACAGATTCAGTCAGGAAAATTTTTGAATAAATACTATAATACTTCAAAAGTTGTTGCCAATGATATTGGGGCTATTTGCTATTTTTCAGATATTCATCTTTTCGATTTTGCGGGTTTAGCTTCAGTGGAGGCAATTCCATATAATAAAAATGAAAAAGAATTTGGTCAGGATTTTGAAAATTTCCTTACAAAATATACTATTGATAATAAATATGAATTGGTAATTGTGTATGAAGAGTGGCTGAATGGGCGTGTTCCAAAGAATTGGAAAAAAGTTGCAATATTAAAAATTAGCAACACTATTTCGGTGGCACAAGATCATGTTGTTATTTATTCAATTAATCCTAAAATTTATGATCAACTAAAAAATAATATTAAAAATTTTAATTGGAATAAAAATGTAAAAGTTGAAATAATTGATTAATAAAGCGAATATTAATATTATAAATTGTTAAAGAAAAGATTATTTCTATATAACTGCTTGTAGATTAAAAAATTATTATTATTTTTGCACCCTAAAATAAAAAGCAATTAAATGCCTACTATTCAACAATTAGTAAGAAAAGGAAGAGCCACGCTTGCCAAGAAGAGCAAATCGGCTGCCCTTGATTCTTGTCCACAAAGACGTGGTGTATGTACGAGAGTATATACTACTACACCGAAGAAACCTAACTCTGCACTAAGAAAAGTTGCAAGGGTAAGACTTTCTAACGGTAAAGAAGTTAACGCCTACATCCCGGGCGAAGGACATAATCTTCAAGAGCACTCGATAGTATTGGTAAGAGGCGGAAGGGTGAAAGACCTACCGGGAGTACGTTACCACATCGTAAGAGGTGCATTAGACACTGCAGGTGTAAATGGAAGGACACAGAGAAGATCTAAGTATGGAGCGAAGAGACCTAAACCAGGTCAAGCTGCAGCTGCACCAGCAAAAGGAAAGAAAAAATAATCATTAAATAAGGAATAAGACAATGAGAAAGACGAAAGCGAAAAAAAGACCGTTGTTACCAGATCCGAAATTTAATGATCAATTGGTAACTAGATTTGTTAACAACCTAATGCTTGATGGTAAAAAGTCAATCGCATTCAAAATTTTCTATGATGCATTAGATATCGTAGAAACTAAAAAAGGAGATAACGAAAAAACTGCACTTGAAATCTGGAAAGATGCACTTACTAATGTAATGCCTCACGTAGAAGTACGTTCTAGAAGAGTAGGTGGAGCTAACTTCCAAATCCCGATGCCAATCAGAGCTGATAGAAAAATTTCTATGGCAATGAAATGGTTAATCAAATATTCTAAAGCTAGAAATGATAAGTCTATGGCTTTGAAATTAGCTAATGAAGTTGTAGCGGCTTCAAGAGAAGAAGGTGCTGCTTTCAAAAAGAAAACTGATACTCACAAAATGGCGGAAGCTAACAAAGCTTTCTCACACTTCAAATTCTAATCTGAAATGGGAAGAGATCTTAAATATACAAGAAATATTGGTATTGCTGCTCACATCGATGCAGGTAAGACTACCACTACAGAAAGAATTTTATTCTATACAGGTAAAACTCACAAGATTGGTGAGGTTCACGAAGGTGCCGCTACAATGGACTGGATGGAGCAGGAAGCAGAAAGAGGTATTACAATTACTTCAGCTGCGACTACTTGTAACTGGAATTTCCCAACAGATCAAGGTAAAACATTACCTGAAACTAAACCTTACCACTTCAATATCATTGATACACCGGGACACGTTGACTTTACAGTAGAAGTTAACAGATCTTTGAGAGTATTGGATGGATTGGTTTTCTTATTCTCTGCAGTAGATGGAGTAGAGCCTCAGTCTGAAACAAACTGGAGACTTGCTGATAACTACAAAGTTGCGAGAATGGGATTCGTAAACAAAATGGACAGACAAGGTGCTAACTTCCTTAACGTTGTAAACCAAGTTAAAGATATGTTAGGCTCTAACGCAGTTCCAATTGTATTGCCAATCGGTGCTGAAGAAGACTTCAAAGGGGTAGTAGACTTAATCAAGAATAGAGCTATTGTATGGCATGACGACACTCAAGGGGCAACTTTTGACGTAGTTCCTATTCCTGATGATATGAAGGATGAAGTGTATGAGTACAGAGAAAAATTAGTAGAAGCGGTTGCGGCTTACGATGAAACTTTGATGGAGAAATTCTTCGAAGATCCAGATTCAATTTCAGAAGATGAAATTAATGCTGCATTAAGAGCTGCTACTATTGACCTTTCTATTATACCAATGACTTGTGGTTCTTCATTTAAGAACAAAGGAGTTCAGTTTATGTTAGATGCTGTTTGTAAATATCTTCCTTCTCCAATGGATAAAGATGATATCAAAGGAACAGATCCTAACACTGAAGCTGAGATTTTCAGAAAGCCAGATGTAAATGAACCTTTTGCTGCATTAGCATTTAAAATTGCTACAGACCCATTCGTAGGTAGATTAGCATTCTTTAGAGCTTATTCAGGTAGATTAGATGCGGGTTCTTATGTAATGAACACTAGATCTGGTAGTAAAGAAAGAATCTCTAGAATTTATCAGATGCACGCTAACAAGCAAAATCCAGTAGAATATATTGAAGCTGGAGATATTGGTGCAGCTGTAGGATTTAAAGATATTAAAACAGGGGATACGTTATGTGACGAAAAACAACAAATTGTTCTTGAGTCTATGATTTTCCCAGATCCCGTAATTGGTATCGCTGTTGAACCTAAAACAAAAGCAGATCAAGATAAATTAGGAA
The DNA here is from genome assembly GCF_025971925.1 of Chryseobacterium oryctis. Lineage (GTDB taxonomy): Bacteria > Bacteroidota > Bacteroidia > Flavobacteriales > Weeksellaceae > Chryseobacterium > Chryseobacterium oryctis. The sequence continues at coordinate 191,865 of NZ_JAPDHV010000005.1, read as the reverse complement.
ATGCTCTTGCTAAATTAGCAGAGGAAGATCCTACTTTCCAGGTTAAAACTGATGAGGCTTCTGGTCAAACAATCATCTCTGGTATGGGTGAGCTTCACTTAGATATCATTGTAGATCGTTTGAGAAGAGAGTTTAAAGTAGAAGTTAACCAAGGTCAGCCGCAGGTAGAATACAAAGAAGCTCTTACAGCAGTAGCAAACCACAGAGAGGTTTACAAGAAACAGTCTGGTGGTCGTGGTAAGTTTGCGGATATCGTATTCGAAATTGGTCCTGCTGATGAAGGTAAAACTGGTCTTGAATTCATTAACGAAATTAAAGGTGGTAATATTCCAAGAGAATTTATTCCTTCAGTAGAAAAAGGATTCAAGGAAGCTATGAAGAATGGTCCATTAGCTGGGTTTGAAGTTGAAGCTATGAAAGTTACATTGAAGGATGGATCTTTCCACGCAGTAGACTCTGATCAGTTATCATTCGAATTGGCTGCTAAGTTAGGTTTCAAAGAATCAGGTAGAGCTGCAAAAGCAGTTATCATGGAACCTATTATGAAACTAGAAGTTGTTACTCCTGAAGAATATATGGGTACTATCGTAGGTGACCTTAACAAGAGAAGAGGTACTGTAAATGGTATGGATGATAGAAACGGAGCAAAAGTTATTAAAGCTTTTGTACCACTTTCTGAAATGTTTGGTTACGTAACTGACCTTAGAACTAACTCTTCTGGTAGAGCTACTTCTTCTATGGAGTTCGAAAAATATGAGCAAGCTCCGCAGAATATTGCAGAACAAGTAATCGCTAAAGCAAAAGGTCAACTTTAAATTTAGATTAAAATGTCACAAAGAATCAGAATAAAACTAAAGTCTTACGATTACAATCTAGTAGATAAATCTGCAGAGAAAATCGTAAAAACGGTAAAGGCTACAGGTGCTGTTGTAAACGGACCTATCCCATTACCAACAAATAAGAGAATTTTCACTGTATTGAGATCTCCACACGTTAATAAAAAAGCAAGAGAACAATTCCAACTTTCTGCTCATAAGAGATTGATGGATATCTACTCTTCTTCTTCTAAAACTGTGGATGCTCTAATGAAATTAGAGTTGCCAAGCGGTGTAGACGTAGAAATTAAAGTGTGATACTAGCATACTTTGCTATGATTATAGAGAATCCCCTTTCAATACGAAAGGGGATTTTTAATTTTAATAATTTGTATTTTGTTATTTTTAGTATTATGTATTGCAAGGTTCTTTTTGTTTTGTATATTTGTGAAAAAATATTATGAAAAAACTACTTCTTATTATGCTGATGTATTCAGTATCTATGATGGCACAAACACACCGATTTATTTATGAATATAAGTTTAAAACTGATTCTACATCGAAGGAACATCGGAAAGTTAATATGGTACTCGATGTAAATCCACAAAATGTTAAATTTTACAATTATGATTTTGTAGTTACAGACTCAGTTAATAAAAAAACCGGAAGCAATAATATAGTATGGGATGATACTCCTGCTCTTATTAGAAAGAGAAATAGCAATACGAATGCTAATTATATACACCTTCAAAATATGTTTATAATAGAAACAAATGATGCTATTAGCTGGAAACTTCATGATGAAACAAAAGTTGTGGATACATATACTTTGCAAAAGGCTACGTCAAAATATGGAGGACGTTTTTGGACAGCATGGTTTAGTAAAGATATTGTCTTTAATGAAGGACCTTATAAATTTAAAGGATTACCAGGACTCATTATGGAGGTTTATGATGATAAGGATAATTTTAAATTTTCTCTTATTAAAAGTTATAAGCTTTCTAAAACTTATGATACTTCAAGTATACTTGAACATTTTGCTGGTCAGACTCCGGTAAAGATTACTGAGGAAAGGCTTAGAAAAATGATGATTGATAATTATAATGATCCTCTTCGAGATTTTAAGACTCATTACAAGAATAATACAGACCCTAATGCCCGTTTTATGGTAATGGGAGTTGAAGTAAAAAGTCCGGAGCAAATCAAGGAACTTTCAGATAAGTTGCGAAAGCATATGAAAGAAAACAATAATCCAATTGAGATTGATAAGGCAATACACTATTAAAAAAGTTGTAATTTAATGTACCATACTATTAGATAATTAAGAGTCATACATTGAGGGAGTTTACTTCTCAAGGATAGATATTACAGGTCGTATTTTTTAATATGGCCTGTAATTTTTTCGTTCTAATTGATTTTATTTAGAATAAATTTAATAAAAGCTGATATTTCTCATTTTCTATTGCTATTTAGAATTAATAAAAATAGTTAATTTTGAGCGAAATTTTAAATCTATGAAAAAGTTAACAACAATTTCTCTTATAGCATTAGGAGCTGTTGTGATGCAGGCGCAGCAAAAAACAGTAACTCAAGACTCATTAAAACATAAGGATATCGAAGAGGTTGAATTATTTGGTGTTACAAATAAACAACCGGAAGGACTTGAAGTGATTACTAGGTTACCATTAAAAACTAGAGAACAAATTCAAAGTATATCTGTTATTTCTCATAAAGTGATTGAAGATTTAGGGGGACTTACTGTAACTGATGTTGCTAAAAATATTCCTGGAGTTACTCAATTTGGAAGCTACGGTGGTACTAAAGAAAGTATGTCTATTCGTGGGTATAGAGGGGTTCCCGTTTTGAAAAACGGAGTGATGATGGATTCTGATTTTAGAACGGGTTCTATGTTGACTGATATGCAGGGAGTAGAAAGTATTCAGGTGATTAAAGGTTCTGCTGCTGTTACACAGGGAATTGGTGATGGTCTTGGTTCTGCGGGTGGAGTTATTAATGTAGTTACTAAAACACCTCAGTTTATTAACAGGGGAAATGTTGGCTTTAGATATGGAAGCTGGGATTTTTACAGACCTACTTTAGATTTCCAGAGAGTTTTGGATTCGAAAGGTCAAGTTGCGGTAAGGTTTAATGCAGCATATCAAAATAACAAATCTTTCAGAGATTATGTTTCTACAGAAAGAATTTATGTGAATCCATCGGTTGCATTCCGTCCGGATAACAAAACAGAAATTGTTGTAGAGATGGATTACATGCATAATGATACTACGCCAGACAGAGGAACGGTAAATTTAGCAACAGGTGATATTAATGCATTGTATGAAATGCCTAAAGGAAAATTTCTTGGTTTTGCTACAGATAATGCGGAAACAAAAACATTTAATTTTTCTACAAGTGCTACAAGAAAGTTAACAGATAAGTTAAAATTAAGAGCAGCTTTCATGAGCTCTTCTTATACACAAGATAATATAGGAGCTTCTCTTTCTCCGATAGATTCTAAGAATCCAAATGAATTTAGAAATAGAAGTATTGGTAGAAGTGGTAGAGAAGATTTAAATAAGGTATTCCAATTTGACTTTATAGGACAGGAAATAAATTCAGGATTTATAAAGCATACTTTTCAGATTGGTTTTGATTGGAAAGAAACGAATGTAACTACTATTTCTTATAAAGCTTATAAAGACTTTATTGCTGAGGAAAACTTGATTGATCCAAAAGCGAAAAAATATAAATATATCAATGAAGGAATGAATGTTTTGGCTGATATAGACAATAATTTACCATATAATATTATCTGGAATGGAACAAGAAGCAACGCTGTGATTACTCCAACATTTGGTTTGATGGCACAAGATGTTTTATCATTTGGTAAATATGCAAAAGCGCATTTAGGATTGAGATATAGTAGACTTAATGCTTCAAATAAAGTTGATGTTGATGCTTGGAATCCGTCTTTTGGGTTAATGCTATTTCCTACAGAAAATCTAAATGTATTTGGTTCATATACAACTACCACATCTCTTCGTTCTGCTAATAATATATTGTTGAGCGGAGGAAATGTTGGAGCTTCTAAAACTAAACAATGGGAAGTTGGAATTAAGTCAGATTGGTTGGGAGAGAAATTAAGATTTAATGTAACGTATTTTAATATTAATACAGATAATCTTTCTTATGAAGTATTGGATTCAAACTATCAACCTATTGTGGATGAGAATAAAAATACTCTTTATGGCTTAGCTGGAAATTTAAAAAGAAAAGGAGTTGAAGTTGAATTAATTGGTAGAATTTTACCAAACTTACAAATTATGACAGGTTGGGCTTATTTAGATGCTCAATATCAAAATAGTCCATCTTATGTAAATGGTTCAGCACCAATGAACGCTCCAAAGCATACCGCAAACGGATGGTTAAACTATAAGTTCAATCAAGGATTATTAAATGGATTGGATATTGGAGCAGGTATTTATTACGTTGGAGAAAGACCGGTTGATGAATGGACTCAATCTACATATACTTCAGCACACGTAAATAGTGTAACTCCCGGTTTAAAGCCATTCATGATGAAGGAATATACAACAGTTGATGCTCAGGTTGGTTATGCATTTAAAAAAGGATTGGGTATAAGAGTGTTTTTCAACAATATATTTGATGCTGTTGGTTATAATTCATATTTCCGAGGTGGGTATATCGACCAAATACAACCAAGAAATTTTGCCGTACAATTAAATTATAAATTCTAATATTTTCAAAATGAAACAAATTAAAAATTTTATATTATTCTCGTTATTTGCTATTGCGATTACAGCATGTTCAGGAGGTGACAAAAAAGGAAAAGGAATAGATTTCACTCCATTAAAAAAAGAGCTTCAGTTGGCGGCTGATAAAGAAAAACAGTTTGACGAAATTGTTGCAAAATATCAGAAAATTCAAAAAGAAAACTTTGAAGCAGCAAAAGCGCAAGGAGGTAAAATGGATCGCGTTGCTTTGAGTATTAAAAGTGAGGAATTGAGAGATAAACAAGCTCAGGAAATGACACAGATTCTTGATGCAGGTCAGATGGAAAAATTCAACAAATTTGTAGATGAAAACTCTAGAAAAAGACCAAGATATAACAATCAGTTGCTGGAGAAAATCAAAATAGAATTACAACTTTCAGATGATCAATTTGCAATGTTGAATGCAGCAAACGATGCTTTTGAAAAATCTTTTAACGATGCACATGATGTGTATCATGGGAATAATGATCTAGCAAAAGAATATTGGGAAAAATTTGACAATCAGAGAAAAGAAGCTGTGAAAAAGGTTCTTACTCCGGAGCAGTACACCATATTCTTGGATCTTGTAAAAGATCAACAGTTCAAGGGTAGAAAATAATAATGATAGAATTTAATTAAAATAAGCATTAAAGCAATATTTGCTTTAATGCTTTTATGTTGAGTATAGTTATGAAAGTTTCAGGATTAAAAAAATCGCTCATCCGCAAAAAAAGAAAGAACGAATCTCGCTTTAAGTATATTATGGGATTGATTCACCTTTGGCTGGGATTACTTTCTTCAGTTGTGATTATTGTAGTTTGTTTATCAGGCTGTATATATGCTTTCAAAAATCAGATTACGGATTTACTTAATAAAGACAAGGTGTTTGTAAAAGAATCTAAAGGTGAAAAGATGTCCGCAGAATACATTCAGAAGAAATTGAATGATGAAGTCAAAACACTTACAAGTATTACGATTCCTGTTGATAAATCCAGAAGTTATGTGGTCTCCTATAGCCAAAATAGTTTAGATAAAGCTGTTTATATAAATCCTTATTCAGGAAAAGACCTTGGAACAGCAGATGTAAGTATGAGTCGCTTTTTTGAAGTGATTTTAGATATTCACAGAAATTTGATGATGGGAAATGTAGGACGACAAATAAATGGAGTTGCAGTACTTATGTTTTGTGTTCTTCTGTTTTCGGGTTTTGTACTTTGGATTCCTCAGAAACTGAAGTTGCTTAAACAGGCGCTTACAATTAAATGGAGCGGGAAATTCCAGAGATTAAACTATGACCTACACAATACACTGGGGTTTTATACCTTTCTTATTCTGTTTTTCATGGCGGTTACAGGATTGTACATTACCTATCCTTGGGTGAAAAATATGCTGATTGTTTCTTTGGGAGGAGATTCAATATCCAATATTTCGGGAGTAGATTCGAAGGAAGATTCTGATGCTTTTGACAGTATATTCAATGATATGTTGAGCCGTCAGAAAGAGAAATCTCAACTGAAGGAAGAAAAAATAGTTTCATTACAGGAAATTTTGGATAAATCAGATAAAATTCTTCCGTACAATGCTGTGACTACGCTTGAACTTCCGAACAAAGAAAATCCGCGTTTTGTGGTAACTAAAATCAACACCGATAATTGGTTGGGAGCAATGCTTCCTGACGAAATTACCTTTGATAAAAAAGGAAATTTTAAATCAAAAGAATTGTTTTCAGAAAAGCCATTAAATAAACAATTTACATCTTTGGCAAAACCACTTCATACAGGCGAAATTTTAGGCTTAAAAAGTGTTATTCTCTATTTTATCGTATGTTTGATTGGGTTTTCGTTGCCTATTACAGGTTTTATATTCTGGTTTCACAGGTTTAGAAAAATTAAAGGTTAAACTTAATCTTAAAATGTTTTAAAATATTCTATCAAAAACAAAAAAAAGGAATCAATTCGATTCCTTTTTTTATATAAAATGTTTAGTTATCTCTTCATAAAATATCCAAAATAGGAACAGCTTCCCATTAAGTTTTTTGCTGTTTCTGTTTCTGCATATTGAGTTTTTAACTGAGCGAAATAAGTTCTGTATTTTTGGTTTTTAATGTCATTCAGTTGCTTCTGGTATGCATCTGTTTTTTCGCTCCATTTTGGGTCAGAATAATCTATATTAGAAGGGTTTTTGCTTTCATATTGATAATACTTTCCTTGTTCGGCACTCGCCATTTGGAAAAGAACTCTCGCTTTTTCTTCTTTATTATTCGAATACTGAAGAGCTTTTTTGTAATAATTAATCGCTAAATCAAAATTATCAGGTTCTATATAGGTTGTATTTAGGAAGTTTTTGTAGTAATATTTATACGGATTCTTTATGTCTGTATTCCAAAAATCATATTTGCCTCCATTGCTATTATCAATATCCATCACGAAAACTTCTCTGTAATATCCCAAAATAGATGTGTTATAAAGAAGATTTCCGATAAGTTGGTTTGCTTTTGCTGCTTTCTCGTCCGTTCCGTTGCCTATTTTCTTCAGTTGAATTAAAACATTTGCTAATTCAAGTTTATTCATAGTGTTTTTAATGAACGGAAATGCAGAATAATCTTCCGCTTGCATACTTTGGTCTGGTGAACTTTGGAAACTTTCCCATACATTATGCCCGAAAATAAGGCTTGAAATATTATTGAAACCATTATATTCAGTCGCTGCATATTTTCTGGGAGTAATTTTTTGGGCGTTATCGCTCCAATCATAATCAACTCTTGGAATTCCTGTGAAGTTTTGAGCTTTTTCGTAGTGAGATTTAGCTTTTTCAAAATCAGTCAGCCTCATTGCTCTGTCACCATAAATTACGTTGAAGAACGCATCAATATCTCCGACCGAATCCATATTTTTAGCAATGATTTGTTGCTCAAACTGGGTTTTATTAGGCTTTCTGTAAAAATCTTCAACACTTTTTACCAAGCTTGAGTTGGGGTTGTACTGAAGGTCAGAAAGTTTATTGTTCATTAAGAACGACTTTCCGTCTTCGCCTTGTAAAAAATAACGGTTTGCCAAAACATCTTTTAGAAAATCTGCTGTGGATGGAACAGAACCGTAAAAATCGTAATCAGTAGTTGCAGTATCTTTTTTTACTTCTTTTTCGATGAAATATTCCGAATAGTTTTTCATTAAATGGTTTTCATATTCAGCAGTGATTTTAGGCTGGGAAACAATATCATTCAGAACTTTCATTCTTTTGATTTCTTCAGCATATTCAGAATTGGTTGTTTTGATATTGTCTAAAATCTCCGAACTTTCGTTGTAATCTTTTTTAAGAAACTTCAGGTAAGCATCTGCAATTTGCCAAAATTCGTCTTTAGATTTTTCTTTTGTTTTATCGGTAAATTTTTCTAAATCGTCTAGGAAATCTTTTTGTTTTTCGTCTCCATACCAATAATAATTGTTGTTTTTAGAATAAGTAGGTATTCTGTTCGGGTTGTTGAGTAATTCGTCATCACTTTGGTCGGCTTTGTTCTCTATTTCTCCACTTTCAGATTTTGAACCTCCGAATAAATTTTTGAAAAATCTTACAATTTTTTGCCAAAAAGAAAGCTCTTCTTTTTTTGGGGGAACTGTTGAACCGGAATTTGTTTCTCCTGTTTTTTCATTCTGTACAGATGGTTTGTTGTTTTCTTCGGAAGTGTAATAATAGGTAGGAAGATAGCTTCTTTCCAATTCATTGATACTTCTGGCTGCCATTACTTTCAGAATTTCAGAATCGGGATTAATGTCATACATTTTTTCCATCAAAGGAATAGGATTAGTAAAATCTTCATATCCTAAAAGGAAATAAGCCATGTTCTTTTCATCATCTGTACCAGCTCTTTTCAAAATGTTGTTGAAAGAAGCAGTGTCTGAAAGTTTCATTGAAATAAAAGCAGATTCTTTACGACTTTTACTGTCTTTGAAAACCTGAAAGAAATTCCAGTTGGCATCACTGTTCATTCCCAGTCCTCTTTGTGCACCCGCCAATTGGTCAAGAGCCATAATGTATGGAGCTCCTTTAGATTTTATAGGTGCAACGTAAGTGTTAAAAGCTTTTGTAGCAGCTTCATAATTTCTTGTATAATGGTTAAAACGAACCAATTGATAACCGTAACGCTGTTTTATTTCCGGATTTTTGGCTGCGTTGTATAATGATGTTAGGGCAGTGATTGTTTTGTTGTAGTCTAGATTAGTAGCGTTTTTTTCATTTCCTCCACCTCCGTAATAGAAAGAATCGGGACTTTCGACATAATTGATTCTCATGAAAGGCTCCAGATACTTCGCTTCAATAAGATAGTCAATTCCTTCTGCATATTTTTGATAAAAACCAAAACCAAGTTTTTTTAGTAACTGATTATTAGGACTACCTTTTTTTAGGTTATTCAAATCATTCATACTCATTTTGTTGACCAAAAATGATGTTTCTGAATAGCTCAGTTCGTTATTAAAATATCTTTTCCATGCTTCTATATTTTCATCAGGAATTAAAGATGGGTTGTAATCTCCATAAAATCTTGTTGAGTAGCTATGTAGAAATGGTAAATAAGATTTGTCTTTAATAATAGTCTGTGTGAAGAGATTAAAATAATCATAATCAGGGTCAGACCAAGCACATGCCTCTGATTGTGTATAAAAAAGAGATAGAACAGCAAATGAAAGAATGTATTTTTTCATATAATATGATGTTTTTTTTGAGTTTTAATAATGTTTTAAAAAATAAAATTCTGGTTATTCACAAATTTACTATCTAATTGATAATAAATAATATTGTAACGCAGCATTTTTTTATTTAAAAAATTGATAACGTCTTGAAGTTGTTCGTCAGAAATTTCTTCAACTTTTATTTTGAATCCTTTATTGAGATAGTTTCCGAAATAAAATCCGTCTTTTTGTATTTCGATTGCGTTTTCAGATATTTTTTTAAAATTGGGATTGTTTAAATCTTTTTTGGATAAAGCATTTATTAATCGATGTTTTCCTAGATGATTCGTAACAATTCCCCAAGAATATATTGGTAAGGCAACTTCAATTTTTTTGATAGGATAATCTTCAATTTTTGAAAGATAATTTTTTAGAATATTAATATCCAGAATTGAATTTTTATCAGAATTTTCCAAAGGTGAGGAGGTGGAGTAGCACATCAAATATACTTTTTCTACCGGAGGAATTCCCGCTTGGTTTTTATCTTTTACCTGATGCAAACGAAGTGTACTGGTAATTTCTTTCCCTGAAATTCGTTTTAATTCCTTTAAAAATTTAAAATAATCGTCACGAGTCCCTGCTGTCCAGTCGCAATCTATTTGGATTTCGTTGTTGGTTTTCAATTGATATTCTCCGGATTTTTTTTGAATCAAATCATAAATGCTTTCCGCAAGAAAAGTGATTTCTTCTTTCGTGATATAAAGGAATGTTCGGTTGGTAATGAAAACAGTCGGAACAATTTGTTTGTTTGTTTCAAAACTTTTGTCTTTGATAATAACTCCGACAGGTTGGAATTTTCCGTCGATTTTATCTACATCAAAAAATCTGGTGTATAAATAGGGAGTTGTGGCTTTATTCAACGCCTCCTTTTCTGTTTTGTCCAAAGCTAATTTGGTTTTCCAGTAATAAAAGGTGTAGTTGTGATTTTCCTTTGATGTGCAAGATTGTATAATAAACAGAAATAATATAAACCTAAATATTTTCATTGCGCTTGGATTGATTTCAGATATCTTTAAATTTTAAAATGGTTTATGAAGTAATTAGTTTTGTTTAAAGGTAGAATTTAATAAATAATTTTCACTATTAAATGTGTGAATTTTAAATAAAAAAGCCACTCCTTTAATCAGGAATGGCAAATATTAGCTTTAACGGGTTATGTATATTTAGAAAACTGTCGCTGCTAATTGAATTCTTGCAAATTTGTTTGAAGGATTCCACATTACCATCATATGTACGGGAAGATTGTAGTGGTCTGTGATTTTGATAGACTTACTCGCTTTCAATCCCACGTTTACGATGTCAAAACTGTTTTTTTCGTTTCCGTAAAGAAAGTTATTGTCATTTAGTGCAAACCCTGCTCCTACAAAAGCATCAAGGTTTACTTTTTTATCTTTAATGACAGGATAACTTGCTTGTAGATACGTTGAATATTTGTTCTTTTTATAAGTGCCGTCTGGTTCTAACACAACTTCACCTGCATTTGCACCTCCGTAAAGTAAGATATCTGCTTCAATATTTAATGGAAAAGAAGGTCCAAAAGTATAATTGGTTCTTAAATCTATAATGTGAGCTGTTCTTCGGTTTGAATAATGGAAAATATCTTCAGAAGCAACTTCGGTATTGATGTTTCTTGAGTTGAACAAATCCCATAATCCGATATAAAATCTTCCGTTCGAATATTGAATATAATAATTGATTTCTTTATAATGGGTTCCATCTTTATCGTCTGCTAAAGAAGATGCTCCCCAAACTCCCAATTTCCATTTTTTATCTTTATCCAAAGCGTAAGAAAGATTTCCCATTACAACAGGTTTATCTGTAATAATTAGTCCTCTCCAAAGGTGATTGTTTTGAATGTTTACAGAGAAATCTAATCTGCTGTCTTCATTAAGTTCGGTGATTTCTTGGGCAAAAAGATTACCCATGCCTAGAAAAACCAGACAAGAAATTAATATTTTTTTCATTGAATAATTGTTTTTTAGCTTAAAGCTCCTAATAACAAAGCTGCAAGTATCGCTCCTAATATAGGACCTATAACAGGAATCCAGGCGTACCCCCAATCACTGCTTCCTTTTATCGGAAGAATTGCATGTATAATTCTAGGACCTAAATCACGAGCGGGATTAATGGCGTATCCTGTAGTTCCTCCTAAAGACAAACCGATTACCCAAACAAGAAAAGTTACAGGTAGAGCTCCTACTGTTCCTAGTCCTATTTTTGCATTAGGGTCTGATTGCAATGTAAGAGCTGGTTCAGCAAAATAGAAAATAACAAATACAAGAACGAAAGTTCCGATGATTTCGCTTATCAAGTTAGACGTTGGTTTTCTGATAGCGGGTGCAGTTCCGAAACAAGCTAATTTTGCTCCTTCATCTTCTGTAATGGCAAAGTGGTCTTTGTGGAAAAGCCATACTAAAAAAGCACCAATCATTGCGCCAATCATTTGGGCTGCAATATATGATGGAACCAAATCCCATGAAAATTTTCCTGCTGTGGCTAATCCTAACGTTACTGCCGGATTCAGATGTGCACCACTGATTGGTTCTGAAACAGTAACACCTACGAAAACTGCCAATGCCCAAGCTGTGGTTATTACAATCCAACCGGAATTGTTACCTTTTGTATCTTTTAAAATAACATTGGCTACTACGCCGTTTCCTAATAAAATAAGAAGAGCTGTTCCTATTAGTTCTGCTATAAATGGAGTCATATTTTTATGTGATTTATGGTAAAATTAATCTTCTATCCAATTTTGAGAGCTTTTAACTGCTTTCTTCCAGGTGTAGACCATTTTATCAACTTTTTCTTTTTCCAATTCTGGATGGAAATCTTTATCTACAATCCATTGAGATTGAATTTCGTCAATACTTTTCCAGTATCCAACAGCAAGTCCGGCAAGATAAGCTGCGCCTAATGCGGTTGTTTCTAAAGTTTTAGGTCTTGTGATTTTGAATCCGAATAAATTAGACTGAATCTGCATCAATAAGTCACTTGCAGAAGCACCTCCGTCAACTCTTAACTCCATACTTTCCGTTCCTGAATCTGCTTCCATTGCTTTAACGATATCATACACCTGAAATGCAATGCCTTCCAAAGTTGCTCTTGCGATGTGTCCGTTTGTTGTTCCTCGTGTAACTCCTACAATAGTGCCACGTGCATATTGATCCCAATACGGTGCGCCTAAGCCTGTAAGAGCGGGAACAAAATAAACTCCACCATTATCTTCAACAGTTTGTGCTAATGAATTTATTTCTTCAGCCGAATCGATAAGTTTAAGACCGTCTCTTAACCATTGAATTGCAGCTCCTCCCACAAACACACTTCCTTCTAGAGCGTAATTTACTTCTCCATTTATTTTCCAGGCAACAGTTGTAAGCAGATTGTTTTTAGATAAAACAGCTTCTTTTCCTGTATTCATTAAAAGAAAGCATCCTGTTCCGTAGGTGTTTTTTACCATTCCCGGTTGTGTACACATTTGCCCGAATAAAGCAGCTTGTTGGTCTCCTGCAATTCCCGCAATCGGAATTTTTGTTGAAAATAGAGTGGTGGCTGTTTCTCCGTAGATTTCACTACTTTGTTTTACTTCAGGTAAAATGGCTCTTGGAATATTGAATAGTTCCAGCAAATCATTATCCCAATCTAGTGTATGGATATTTAAAAGCATTGTTCTACTCGCATTCGAAACGTCTGTGATAAACATTTTTCCACGAGTCAGCTTCCATACAAGGAAAGTGTCTACAGTTCCGAAACAAAGTTTTCCCTCTTCTGCTTTTTTTCTTGCTCCTTCTACATTATCCAAAATCCATTTAAGTTTTGTTGCAGAAAAATATGCATCTAAAACAAGTCCTGTTTTTTCTTTGATTTTTTCGGTGTGACCTTGTTCTTTTAATTCATCGCAATACTTTGATGTTCTTCTGTCTTGCCAAACAATGGCATTGTAAATGGGTTCGCCTGTTTCTTTATCCCAAACGATTGTGGTTTCTCGTTGATTGGTGATTCCGATGGCGGCAACTTCTCTTCCTGAAATTCCTGCTTTGGCAATTATTTCCGCTGCAACGGAGATTTGCGAAGACCAGATTTCATTGGGGTCATGTTCTACCCATCCCGGAGTGGGAAAGATTTGTTCAAAACTTTTCTGAGAAATATATTCTATTTCTCCTTTGTGATTGAATAAAATTGCTCTTGATGATGTTGTACCTTGGTCTAGAGCGAGAATTAATTGGTCACTCATACATTTGGATTAAAGTTAGACGTTTTTTGGTGAATAAGGGGTTAATAAATATCCTTTTGCCAATTCGATAAATTCATTTTCGTGTTGGGTTATCCATTCTACGGAATATCCTTTTTCTTTTGCTATGATAGATGCGACTTTGTGTGCACTGTCAATTGCTGCTCTTGCATCTAAAAATAAAAGACGAACTCTTCGTGCTAAAATATCTTCAATGGTTTCTGCCATTTCGTTTCGGATAGCCCAAACTGCTTCAGCAATAGTGTATGGATGTTCAGGATGTATTTTTTCTGAATATTCAGGATTGCTTTGTTGTAGTTTTTTGATTTTCGGAATATCTGAACCGTATACATATAAATGATTGCTTCTGTCAACAGTTTCAGGTTTTACATTTCCGTGAATGGAAAGGTGTTCTGTTTTGGAAGTTGTACTTCCTAAATTGTGAACTTTCATAGCTTCGTCGATAGTGTCTTCTGCCATTTTTCTGAAAGTCGTCCACTTTCCGCCAATGATTGAAACAAGTCCTGTTTCCGAGGTGATTACTTTATGACTTCTTGAAACTTCTTTAGTGCTTTTGCCTCCATCTTTAGGTGCAGCAAGAGGTCTGAGACCTGCAAAAACAGATTTTACATCTTCACGAGTTGGTTTTTTAGATAAATATTGTCTTGCAGTATTGAGAACGAAGTTGATTTCTTCTTCTAAGGCTCTCGGTTCAAAACTTTCGCTTTCAAGTAAAGTGTCGGTAGTTCCTACTAAAGCTCTGTCGTGCCAAGGAACAACAAATAAAACTCTTCCATCAGAAGTTTTAGGAATCATAATCGCGTCATCGCTCTTCAAGAAAGATTTGTCTAAAACCAAATGAATTCCCTGACTTGGAACTACGAATTTTCCGTGTTTTGGGTTATTCATATTTAATATATCGTTTGTGAAGACTCCTGTTGCATTGATGACAACTTTGGCATGAATTTCAATTTGTTCTTTGGTGAATTGGTCTTCTGCTATTACCCCGATAACTTTATTGGAGTCGTTTTTAATAAGGTTGATTACTTTTATATAATTAATAGCGCTTCCTCCTTTTTCAATTATTGTTTGAGTTAAATTGATTGCCAATCTTGCATCGTCAAATTGTCCGTCCTGATAAACAACGCCACTTGTAAGGTTTTTCTGCTCGATAGTGGGAAGTTTAGCAATTGTTTTTGATTTGCTGATGTATTTGGTTTTTCCTAAGCTTAATTTTCCTGCAAGAAAATCGTAGATAGAAAGACCTATTTTATAGAATAGTCCGTCCCACAATGTGTAATTTGGAATGATGAAAGACTGGTTTTTCACAACATGAGCTGCATTTTTAGCCAGTAATCCTCTTTCTTTTAATGCTTCTTTTACTAATCCGATATCCCCCTGAGCTAAATATCTTACGCCACCATGAACTAATTTGGTGCTTCTGCTTGAAGTCGCTTTTGCGAAGTCGTGAGACTCCAACAGTAATGTTTTGAATCCTCTGCTTACTGCATCTAATGCTGAACCTAAACCGCTTGCTCCCCCTCCGATTACAATAAAGTCCCATTCCTTGATGGTAGTTAATTTGCTGAGTTCTTCGTTTCGTTTCATAATATTTCGTTATGTTTCGTTTTCAAAAATATAAATTAAAAACGAAACTAAAAAGAAATTAAATGAAATTTTTCGAATCAAAATGAAAATCTTATTTTTGACAAAACAATAAAAATGGAAAAACTAATAGCAAGACATAATGATATATTAAAGGAATTAGATGAGAAGGATTATGTATTGGTGCAGGATTTGTGTGAAAGGTTTAATGTTTCATCAGTTACGATTCGTAAGGATTTAAATTATCTTGAAAGTCTTGGTTTGCTTTTCCGAAATCATGGGGGAGCAAGTAAACATGTGAGATATGCGTATGAAAAAAATGTGCGGGAAAAAGAGAATATTAATGTTGAGGCAAAACAAAATATTGCGAAAGCGGCCTTGTCTTTGATTCAGGAAAATGACTGTATTATTCTGGCTTCAGGAACAACGATGCATTATTTAGCGAGAATGCTGGTTAATTTTGGTCCGCTCACGGTTTTAACATCTTCTTTAAGGGTTGCCATTGAGCTATGTAATAATCCTAATATTAATATTATACAGCTGGGAGGTGAGGTGAGGAAAAGTTCAACTTCTATTGTGGGTTCTATTTCGGAAGGTATTTTAAAGCAATTTTCTTGTAATAAATTATTTCTTGGAGTTGACGGCATTGATATGGAGTTTGGAATCAGTACATCAAATGCTGCGGAAGCTCATTTAAATCAATTGATGATTGAATGTTCTGATAAAGTGGTGATTCTTGCAGATTCATCTAAATTGAATGTGAAAGGTTTCGGAAAGATTGCTGATTTAGATAAAATTGATTATTTAATCACGGATAATGAAATTCTGGATGAAGATAAAGCTAAACTTGAAGAAGTGGGAGTGAGTGTTATTGTTAAATAAAAACTAGCCTATTATTAAATTTTCTACATTTCAAAAATATTTTCCTGGAAATTTTGGTTTGTTTTTCTCAAAAGTATCTAAATGATTAAAAATCAAAATATTTTGCTGTAAATATTTGTGGGTAAGAAAAATATTCATAAATTTGCACACTCATTTTAGGGGCGTGGTATGCCTATATCAAACGTAGAAATTACTTCAGACCTCCTTGAAATGATGATAAATAAAGGATAAATTTTATTATAACATAAACAATGTCAGGTATTATTGGTAAAAAAATCGGTATGACGTCTTTGTTTAACGAAGAAGGAAAAAACATTCCTTGTACAGTTATTCAGGCTGGTCCATGCTCGGTTTTACAGGTCAGAACCATTGAAAAAGACGGGTATAAGTCAGTTCAATTAGGTTTCGATGACAAGAGTGAGAAGAACGTTGGTAAAGCGTTAGCTGGTCATTTTAAAAAGGCTGGTTCTGCTCCTAAAGCTAAATTGGTTGAATTCTACAGAGAATTCGTTGATGAAGTAAAAGTAGGAGAAGAAGTAAAAGTTGACTTATTCGTTGAAGGTGAATATGTTGACGTAACAGGTACTTCTAAAGGTAAAGGATTCCAAGGTGTTGTTAAAAGACACGGGTTTGGAGGTGTAATGCAGGCTACTCATGGTCAGCACAACAGACTTAGAGCTCCAGGTTCTATCGGTGCTGGTTCAGACCCTTCAAGAGTATTCAAAGGGATGAGAATGGCTGGAAGAATGGGAGGTAAGCAGGTAACTGTACAAAACCTTCAAGTGTTAAAAGTTGATCAAGAACAAAATCTTTTAGTAGTAAAAGGTGCTGTTCCGGGAGCTAAAAATTCTTATGTAATTATCAGAAAATGGAACTAGTAGTATTAAATACATCAGGAAAAGAGACCGGAAGAAAAGTAACTCTAGACGAATCAGTATTCGGAATTGAGCCAAATCAGCATGCGGTTTACTTAGAAGTTAAACAGTACCTTGCAGCACAAAGACAAGGGACTCATAAATCAAAAGAAAGAAGCGAAATTACAGCTTCTACTAAAAAACTTAAGAAGCAAAAAGGATCTGGTTCTGCTAGATATGGTGATATTAAATCTCCAACTTTCAGAGGTGGAGGTAGAGTATTCGGACCAAAACCAAGAGACTACAGATTCAAATTAAACAAAGCTCTTAAGAGATTAGCTAAAAAATCTGTTTTATCTCAGAAAATGAGAGATAACAGCATCAGAGTTTTAGAAGATATGAGCTTGAACGCTCCTAAAACTAAAGATTTCATTACTTTATTAGATGCATTGACATTGAATGGTAAAAAATCTTTGTTTATTCTTCCTGAAGCTAACAAGAATGTGTATTTATCTTCAAGAAACTTACCTAAAACTAAAGTAATGAACTTCAACGAAGTAAGCTCTTACGATTTAGTAAATGCAGGTGAGATTGTATTCTTCGAAGGTGCAGTTGAAAAATTCCAGGAAAATTTAAAGAAATAAATCATGTCAGTTATTATTAAACCAGTTATCTCAGAAAAGGCTAATTACCTTACAGACTTAAGAGGTTCTTATTCTTTCTTAGTGAATACTAAGGCGAATAAAATCCAAATCAAAAAAGCTGTTGAAGAAGCTTATGGTGTAAAAGTAGCAGACGTTAATACAATGATTTATGCTCCGAAGGTTTCTTCGAAATACACTAAAAAAGGTCTTCAAGTAGGAAAGACAAACAAATTGAAAAAAGCGGTAATCAAACTTGCTGAAGGTGAGGTTATCGATATTTTTGCTGTAAATTAATTATTAATTATAAATAATAGTAATGTCTGTTAGAAAATTAAAACCTATCACCCCGGGACAGAGATTCAGAATTGTAAACAATTTTGAGGAAATTACTACCAACAAACCAGAGAAATCTCTTACAGTTGGTATTAAAAAGTCAGGTGGACGTAACAACACAGGTAAAATGACCATGCGTTACACCGGAGGTGGACACAAAAAGAAATACAGAATTATTGACTTCAAAAGAAACAAAGCTAACGTTGAAGCAACTGTAAAATCTGTAGAATACGATCCAAACAGAACTGCATTTATCGCTTTATTAGAGTATGCTGATGGAGAGAAAAGATATATCATCGCTCCAAATGGTATCAAAGTTGATCAAAAAGTAGTTTCAGGTGAGAACGTAGAACCTAATGTAGGTAACGCAATGAAATTGAAAAATATTCCATTGGGTACTGTAATTTCTTGTGTTGAAATGAAGCCTGGTCAAGGTGCTATTTTAGCAAGAAGTGCTGGTTCTTCAGCTCAATTAACTTCAAGAGACGGAAAATATGCAATCATTAAATTGCCTTCAGGAGAATCTAGAATGATCCTTACTGAATGTATGGCAATGATTGGTTCAGTTTCTAACTCAGATCACCAATTAACGGTATCAGGTAAAGCGGGTAGAAGCAGATGGTTAGGTAGAAGACCAAGAACAAGAGCGGTTGTAATGAACCCGGTTGATCACCCAATGGGTGGTGGTGAAGGACGTTCTTCAGGAGGTCACCCAAGATCTAGAAATGGTAAACCAGCTAAAGGTTACAAAACTAGAAAGAAAAACAAAGTGTCTAACCGTTACATCGTATCTAAAAGAAAATAATTATGGCAAGATCACTTAAAAAAGGACCGTTCATTCATCATACTTTAGATAAGAAGGTTCAGGCAAATATAGAGTCTGGTAAGAAGACAGTTATCAAAACTTGGTCTAGAGCATCTATGATCTCTCCGGACTTCGTAGGACAAACTATTGCTGTTCACAACGGGAAATCTTTTATCCCAGTTTACGTTACAGAAAACATGGTTGGTCACAAGTTAGGCGAATTTTCTCCAACAAGATCTTTCAGAGGTCATGGTGGTAACAAAAACAAAGGAAGCAGATAATCATGGGATCAAGAAAACAAGATAGCGCAATCGCAAGAAAAGAAGCTAACAAAGATGTTGTTAAAGCTTCATTAAATAACTGCCCATCTTCTCCTAGAAAAATGAGATTAGTTGCTGATATCATTAGAGGAGAGCAGGTAGATAAAGCTCTTTATATCCTAAAATATTCTAAAAAAGAAGCATCTAACAAGTTAGAAAAATTACTTCTTTCTGCTATGGCAAACTGGCAGGTGAAAAACGAAGGAGCTGATATTGAAGAAGCAAACCTTATCGTTAAAGAAATATTCGTGGATAGTGCAAGACAATTGAAGAGACTAAGACCAGCTCCACAAGGTAGAGGGTATAGAATCAGAAAAAGATCTAACCACGTTACATTAATCTTAGGTAATAAAGAAAATTAATCAAGGTATGGGACAGAAGACAAATCCAATTGGTAACAGATTAGGTATCATCAGAGGATGGGATTCTAACTGGTTTGGCGGAAACGATTATGGAGACAGAATCGCTGAAGACTACAAAATCAGAAGATACCTTGAAGCTAGATTATCTAAAGGTGGAATTTCAAGAATTTATATTGAAAGAACATTAAAATTAGTAACAGTTACTATTACTACAGCTAGACCAGGACTTATCATCGGTAAAGGTGGTCAGGAAGTTGATAAGTTGAAAGAAGAATTGAAGAAACTTACTAAAAAGGATATTCAAATCAATATTTTCGAAATCAAAAGACCTGAGCTAGACGCAGTATTAGTTGCAGATAGCATCGCTAAGCAAATCGAAAACAGAATCTCTTACAGAAGAGCTGTTAAGATGGCTATGGCTGGTACAATGAGAATGGGTGCAGAAGGTATCAAAGTTCAAATCTCTGGTAGATTGAACGGTGCTGAAATGGCAAGAAGCGAATCTTTCAAAGAAGGAAGAATTCCATTGTCTACTTTCAGAGCTGATATCGATTATCACATTGGTGAAGCATTAACTCAGTACGGAAAGCTAGGTGTAAAAGTTTGGATCATGAAAGGTGAAGTTTACGGTAAAAGAGAACTTTCTCCTCTAGTGGGACAACAGAAAAAAGGAGGTCAGTCAGACAGAGGAAACAGAGGAGGAGACAGAGACAACAGAAGACCTAGAAAAAACAACAATAATAACAGTAATAATTAAAAATTTTAGATTAGAAATTTTGAATTTTAAATTACCGTTACTTTTTTAAAATATAAAAAATCTAAAATCTAAAATCTAAAATTTAGAAATTATGTTACAACCAAAAAGAACCAAATTCCGTAGAGTTCATAAGATGAAAATGAAGGGGATTGCTCAAAGAGGTAATCAACTTGCTTATGGAACTTTCGGGATCAAGGCTACAGAAGGTGCTTGGATTACAGCAAGACAAATTGAGGCTGCACGTATCGCTGCTACAAGATATATGAAGAGAGAAGGTCAGTTATGGATCAAAATTTTCCCAGATAAACCAATTACTAAAAAACCAGCGGAAGTACGTATGGGTAAAGGTAAAGGTGCTGTGGAATATTGGGTAGCTGTAGTAAAACCTGGTAAAATTATGTTTGAAGTAGGTGGTGTTCCTTACGAAGTAGCGAAAGAAGCACTTAGACTTGCAGCTCAAAAATTACCAGTAGTTACTAAATTTGTAGTTGCTAACGATTTTGTTAAACCTCTATAATCTTTGAATACAATGAAAAAAGCTGATATTAAAAATTTAAGCGCGGGAGATATTCAAAACCAATTAGCTGAAGCTAAAGCTCAATATTCAAAATTGAAATTGGCTCACAAAATCAGCCCAATTGAAAACCCGATTCAAATCAGAGATTTGAGAAAAACAATCGCTAGACTAAACACTGAGTTAACTAACAAACAATAATTTCATTTTACAATGGATAGAAATTTAAGAAAAGAAAGAATCGGAGTGGTTTCCAGCAATAAAATGGAAAAAACTATTGTTGTTAGTGAAACTACAAGAGTAAAACACCCGATGTACGGTAAATTCGTTTTGAAAACGAAAAAATATACTGCACACGACGAGAACAACGAATGCGCAGAAGGTGATACAGTTCTTATCCAAGAAACTAGACCTTTGAGCAAAAACAAGAGATGGAGATTAGTAAGAATCATTGAAAAAGCTAAGTAATAATGTTACAAACAGAATCAAGATTAAAAGTTGCTGATAACACAGGTGCTAAAGAAGTATTAGTTATCAGAGTTCTGGGAGGAACCAGAAGAAGATATGCTTCAGTTGGTGATAAAATCGTTGTTACTATCAAAGATTCTACACCATCAGGAAACGCAAAGAAAGGTCAGGTATCTAAAGCTGTAGTGGTAAGAACTAAAAAAGCAGTTAGAAGAAAAGATGGTTCATACATCAAATTCGAAGACAATGCTTGTGTATTACTAAACGCAGCAGGAGAAATGAGAGGAACTCGTGTTTTCGGACCAGTTGCTCGTGAGTTGAGAGACAAAGAATATATGAAAATCATTTCATTAGCTCCTGAAGTACTTTAATTTTTAAAATTTTTAAAGAAAATGTCAAAGTTAAAAATAAAAAGAGGAGATAACGTAATCATTACTACTGGTAAGAAAGATATCAAAGGTAAAACTGGTGAAGTTATTGAAGTGATCAAAAAAGAAGGAAGAGACCCTAGAGTAGTTGTTGCAGGACTTAACATCATCAAAAAACATGTTAAGCCTTCAGCTTCAAATCCTCAAGGAGGAATCGTTGAAAGAGAAGCTTCTATTCATATCTCAAACGTAGCTTTAGTTGGTAAAGACGGAAAAGCTATCAAAGTAGGTTACAAAATCGAAGGAGATAAGAAAGTAAGAATCAACAAAAAAACGGGTGAAACTTTATAATTTTAAATAACACATGGAATATATAGCAAGACCCAAAAAAGCATATAAAGAAACGATTGTTCCTGCAATGATGGAAGAATTCGGGTACAAATCAGTAATGCAAGTACCTAGATTAGAAAAAATCATCCTTTCTCAAGGGTTAGGAGATGCTACTGCAGACAAAAAAATCATTGATTATGCTGTTGAAGAATTAACGAACATCACTGGTCAAAAGGCTGTAGGTACAATTTCTAAGAAAGACGAAGCTGCTTTCAAATTAAGAAAAGGAATGCCTGTAGGAGCTAAAGTAACTTTAAGAGCTGATAAAATGTATGAGTTCTTAGACAGACTTACTTCTTCTGCTTTACCACGTATTAGAGATTTCTCTGGTATTAAAGCTGACGGATTTGATGGTAGAGGTAACTATAACTTAGGTATCACTGAGCAAATCATCTTCCCTGAGATCGTAATCGACAAAGTGAAAAAAATCCAAGGGATGGACATCACTTTCGTTACTACTGCGAAAACAGATAAAGAAGCTAAAGCATTATTAACTCACTTCGGTTTACCATTTAAAAAGAACTAAGAAATGGCTAAAGAATCAATGAAAGCGCGTGAGCGCAAAAGAGAAGCACTAGTTGCTAAATACGCTGCTAAAAGACAAGCTCTTAAAGAAGCTGGTGATTACGAAGGTCTTCAAAAATTGCCTAAAAATGCTTCTCCTGTAAGATTACACAACAGATGTAAACTAACAGGTAGACCAAGAGGATACATGAGAACGTTTGGTATTTCCAGAGTAACTTTCAGAGAAATGGCGAACAACGGTCTTATCCCGGGAGTTAAAAAAGCTAGTTGGTAATAATTACTAATTAAAATCGGGACAATTAAGTTGTCTAGATACTAAAGATAAAAAATATCAGACTGAAGATTTCTGAAGTCTGATATTTTACTCTTCAAGTCTTTACAATACTGATTGTTCTTTAACCAATAATTTATAAAAGAAAAATGGTAACAGATCCAATTTCAGATTTCCTAACAAGAGTAAGGAACGCACAAAGCGCAGGCCACAAAGTGGTGGAAATTCCTGCATCGAAAATCAAAAAGGAGATTACTAAGATCTTATTTGATCAAGGGTATATCTTAAACTACAAGTTTGAAGATAACGCTGTTCAAGGTACGATCAAAATCGCTTTAAAGTATGATAAGCAAACCAACAAACCTGCTATTAAGTCTATCCAAAGAGCTTCAAGACCAGGTTTGAGACAGTACAAAGGTTCTGCGGAACTTCCAAGAGTACTAAACGGTTTGGGTATTTCTATCATCTCTACTTCTAAAGGAGTAATGACTGACAAGAAAGCTAGAGAAGAGAAAGTAGGCGGTGAAGTAATCTGCTATGTTTATTAATTTTTAATCAGAGGAAAATGTCAAGAATTGGTAAATCAATTATAACAATTCCAGCAGGTGTTACTATCACTGAAAAAGATGGTGTAGTAACTGTAAAAGGAGCTAAAGGAGAACTATCTCAGGAGCTTACAGCAGGAATTACTTTAGAACAAAAAGATGGTGAACTTAATGTAAACAGACCATCTGATTCTAAGCAACACAAAGCGCTTCACGGTTTATACAGAGCGTTAATCAATAATATGGTTGTTGGTGTTTCAGAAGGATTCACTAAGCAATTAGAATTAGTAGGGGTAGGATATAGAGCTTCTCACGCAGGTCAAAAACTTGAGTTGGCTTTAGGATTCTCTCACGGTATCGTTTTAGAACTTCCAAGCGAGGTAAAAGTTGATACATTGACTGAAAAAGGTAAAAACCCAATTATTACTTTAACGTCTCATGACAAGCAACTTCTAGGAATGGTTACTGCAAAGATCCGTTCTTTCAGAAAGCCTGAGCCATACAAAGGAAAAGGTGTAAGATTCGTTGGTGAAAATGTTAGACGTAAAGCTGGTAAATCTGCTTAATAAATTATAAGTATTATGGCATTAAGTAAATTAGAAAAAAGAATAAGAATCAAAAGAAGAGTAAGAGGAAAAATCTCTGGTTCTTCTGAATTGCCAAGATTATCTGTATATAAAAGTAATAAGGAAATTTACGCTCAGTTAATCGACGATAAAAGTGGAAAAACTTTAGTATCAGCTTCTTCTAGAGAAAAAGGTGTTGATGCAAAAGGTACTAAAACTGAAGTTTCTGTTGCTGTTGGTAAAGCTATCGCTACTAAAGCTATCGCAGCAGGAATCGAAAATATTGTATTTGATAGAAACGGATTCGTATATCACGGAAGAGTTAAGGCTCTAGCTGATGGTGCGAGAGAAGGTGGACTTAAATTCTAATCATTAAATTTCGGAAAATATGTTAGGACTAGATAATATAGAAAGAGTAAAACCGGGAGGATTAGAATTAAAAGATCGTCTCGTAGCTGTAAATAGAGTAACAAAAGTAACTAAAGGAGGTAGAGCTTTCGGATTTTCTGCTATCGTTGTAGTAGGTAACGAAGATGGTGTTATCGGTTACGGATTAGGAAAATCTAAAGAGGTTGCTTCTGCAATTGCTAAAGCAGTTGAAGACGCTAAGAAAAACCTTGTAAAAGTTCCTGTAATGAACCGCACTATTCCTCACCAAACTACTGCTAGATACGGTGGTGCAGATATCTTCTTGAGACCTGCTTCTCATGGTACAGGACTTATCGCCGGAGGTGCGGTAAGAGCGGTACTAGAATCTGCTGGTATTCACGATATCCTTTCAAAATCTAAAGGATCTTCTAACCCACACAACGTGGTGAAAGCTACTTTCAAAGCGTTATTGGATATCAGAAGACCTGAAGAAATTGCTAGAATGAGAGGAGTTTCACTAAGTAAAGTGTTTAACGGTTAATATATAAACAATGGCAACAATTAAAGTAAAACAAGTAAGAAGCGCTATTGGAAGAACAAAAACCCAAAAGAGAACGCTTGAAGCATTAGGATTAAAGAAACTTCACCAAGTTGTAGAACACGAAGCTACTCCTTCTATCTTAGGAATGATAGCTGCAGTTAGTCATTTACTTGAAGTTCAAAAATAATTTTTAAAATAATTTTAAAATGAATTTAAACAACATACAACCAGCTGCAGGATCTACTTTCAATTCAAAAAGAATTGGTAGAGGACAAGGTAGCGGAAAAGGTGGTACTTCTACAAAAGGACACAAAGGACAGAAAGCAAGAGCTGGTTATTCTCAGAAAATCGGTTTTGAAGGAGGTCAGATGCCTTTACAAAGAAGATTACCGAAATTCGGATTCAAAAACGTAAACAGAAAAGAGTTTAGAGCTATTAATTTAGATTCTATCCAAACTTTAATCGAGAATAAATCTATCACTGGAGATATTACAAAAGAAGTTTTGGTAGCAAACGGTTTAGCTTCTAAAAACGAATTAGTGAAAATTATGGGTAGAGGAGAATTGAAATCTGCGGTTTCAATCTCTGCTGACAAGTTCACTAAATCTGCTGAAGAGCTTATCTCTAAAGCAGGTGGAAAAGCAATTACCTTATAATACTTACTAATGAAAGAATTTATACAAACACTTAAAAATATTTGGAGCTTAAAGGAGCTTAGAGACAAGATTCTATTTACTTTAAGTATTATCCTTGTGTATAGATTCGCATCTTATATCTCTTTACCGGCAATTAATCTTGCGGAAGTAGGAGATCTCTTAGAGCATTATAAAAATCAAGGCGGTAACAAGCAAGGAGCAGGTCTCCTTGGCTTGCTTTCGTCGTTTACGGGGGGAGCTTTCAGCCACGCTTCCGTAATGGCGTTAGGTATCATGCCTTATATTTCTGCTTCTATTATTGTTCAGTTGATGGGAATGGCTATTCCTTATCTTCAGAAACTTCAGAAAGATGGAGAGTCAGGTAGAAATACATTGAACCAAATTACAAGATGGTTAACTATCGGAGTTTGTCTAGTACAAGCACCTTCTTATTTAACTTCTATTACTCAATTGTTCTTACCATATGCTCAATTCCAATCTGCATATTATGTAGAGCCAAATTCTATTATGTTCTGGTTGCCAAGTATTGTAATCTTGGTTGCTGGTTCCGTATTTGCAATGTGGCTAGGTGAAAAGATTACCGACAAAGGAATCGGAAATGGTATTTCTATCCTTATTATGGTTGGTATCTTATCTAGATTACCAGAAGCATTTGTACAGGAAATGGCCGTGCAGAACGGTAAAGGAGGAATGGGATCTATCATGATCCTAATTGAAGTGATTTTCTGGATGTTGGTGGTTCTATTGGCAGTAGTGTTATCTGTTGCTGTTAGAAAAATTCCTATTCAGTATGTAAGCAGAGCTCAGGCAAGAGGAGGTGTAAACAGAAATCTTATGCAAGGTGCAAGACAGTGGATTCCATTAAAAGTTAATGCTGCTGGTGTAATGCCGATTATCTTTGCTCAGGCATTGATGTTCGTACCAGGATTATTAACTAAATTTGATGAGTCTAATACTTTTCTTGCAGGTTTCAAGAATGTTTTTAGCTGGCAATACAATGTATTGTTTGCGCTATTAATTATTATCTTCTCGTTTTTCTATACTGCAATTACAATTCCGGTAAACCAAATGGCTGATGATTTGAAGAGAAATGGTGGTTTAGTACCCAAAGTAAGACCAGGAAAAGAGACAGCTGATTATTTAGATGATATTTTATCAAAAATTACCTTGCCAGGTGCAATTTTTTTATCTATCTTTGCAGTCCTTCCAGCGATTGTGCATGGAAGCTTTGTTCAGACAGATGCGTTCGCCTTATTTTTCGGGGGAACATCATTATTGATTATGGTTGGAGTAATTTTAGATACTGTTCAACAGATTAATACTTATCTGCTGAATCATCATTATGATGGCTTAATGCAGTCTAAATTATCAAGAACGACTGGATATTAATTTATGGCAAAACAAAAACATATTGAACAAGACGGCGTTATAACGGAAGCTCTTTCGAACGCCCAGTTCCGTGTAGAGCTAGAAAATGGGCATGTACTTATTGCTCATATTTCTGGTAAAATGAGAATGCATTATATTAAACTTTTACCTGGAGATAAGGTAAAATTAGAAATGTCTCCTTATGATTTAACAAAAGGGAGAATTACATTTAGATATTAAACAAACGCCAAATGGAATAAATGTTCCATTTGGCTATTGTTGAAAAATAAATACTATCAAAATGAAATCGTAAGATTCCATTTGTAAGTAAAAAAAATAAATATTTCAAATGAAAGTTAGAGCATCAATTAAAAAAAGAAGTGCTGATTGCAAAATCGTACGCAGAAAAGGTGTACTATTTGTAATCAACAAGAAGAACCCAAAATTTAAACAAAGACAAGGCTAAAATTAAATTATGGCGAGAATTTCAGGTATTGATTTACCAAAAAACAAAAGAGGCGTTATCGGTTTAACTTACATCTACGGAATCGGAAGAAGTACTTCTTCAGAAATCCTTAAAGCTGCCGGTATCAGCGAAGACAAGAAAGTCAACGAATGGAATGACGATGAATTGGCTGCCATCAGAACTTATATCTCTGAAAACGTAAAAGTAGAAGGGGAACTTAGATCTGAAGTGCAATTGAACATTAAGAGATTAATGGACATAGGATGCCAACGAGGAATACGTCACAGACTAGGACTACCTTTAAGAGGCCAGAGAACGAAAAACAACTCTAGAACCCGTAAAGGAAAGAGAAAAACTGTTGCTAACAAGAAAAAAGCTAGTAAATAATCGTTAGGAATTATGGCAAAACAAACTAAAGTAGTTAAAAAAAGAAAAGTAAAAGTTGAAGCTATTGGTGAAGCACACATTCAAGCTTCTTTCAATAACATCATCATTTCTTTAACAAATAAAAACGGAGAGGTTATCTCTTGGGCTTCTGCCGGTAAAATGGGATTCAGAGGTTCTAAAAAGAATACTCCATTTGCTGCTCAGATGGCAGCTGAAAATTGCTCTGCTGTAGCTCATGAAGCTGGATTAAGAAGAGTAAAGGTGTTTGTAAAAGGACCTGGTGCAGGTAGAGAATCTGCAATCAGATCTATTCACAATTCAGGAATTGAAGTTAGCGAAATCATTGATGTGACTCCTATGCCACACAATGGATGTAGACCACCAAAAAGAAGAAGAGTTTAATTTTTAGAATTTACCCATTATGGCAAGATATATTGGACCTAAAACTAAGATTGCTAGAAAGTTTGGTGCTGCAATCTACGGAGATGACAAAAACTTCGAAAAGAGAAAAAACCAACCGCCAGGACAACACGGTCCTAATAAAAGAAGAGGTGCTAAAAAATCTGAATATGCAGTTCAGTTAGCTGAAAAGCAAAAAGCTAAATATACTTATGGTATTTTAGAAAGACAATTTGCTAACTTATTTGATAAAGCACACAGAAGTAAAGGTGTAACTGGTGAAGTTCTATTACAACTTTGCGAATCTAGATTGGATAACGTAGTTTACAGATTAGGTTTTGCTAAAACTAGATCTGCTGCTAGACAATTAGTTTCTCACAGACACATTACTGTGAATGGTGAGATTCTTAATATTCCTTCTTATTTGGTAAAAGCTGGTGATGTAATCGCAGTAAGAGAAAAGTCAAAATCTCTAGAAGTTGTTACAAATGCATTAGCTTCTAAGTCAAATTATGAGTGGTTACAATTCAACGATGAGAAGAAAGAAGGTACTTTCGTTTCTGCTCCTGAGAGAATCCAAATTCCGGAAGACATCAAGGAACAGCTTATCGTCGAACTTTACTCTAAATAATTTTTTAATCAAATTTTTGCTCAACCCAATAATATGGCAATTTTACAATTCATAAAACCCGATAAAGTAATTTTACTTAACTCTGATGAATTTAGAGGTCAATTTGAATTCAGACCACTAGAACCAGGTTTCGGGCTTACAATCGGTAATGCTTTGAGAAGAGTGTTGCTTTCTTCTCTGGAAGGATACGCTATTTCATCTATCAAAATAGAAGGTGTAGAGCACG
Organism: Chryseobacterium oryctis; assembly: GCF_025971925.1. Lineage (GTDB taxonomy): Bacteria > Bacteroidota > Bacteroidia > Flavobacteriales > Weeksellaceae > Chryseobacterium > Chryseobacterium oryctis. Next base: position 163,070 of record NZ_JAPDHV010000005.1, on the reverse strand, counting down.
AATTTTCAACTATTCCAGGTGTAATCGAAGACGTTACCGAAATTATTCTTAACCTTAAACAGGTGAGATTAAAAGCTACGGCAGAAAACCAAGCTAATGAGCAGGTAGTTGCTAAAGTTTCAGGTCAAACGGTAATTACTGCTGGAGATTTAGGTAAGTCTATCAACGGATTTGAGGTTCTAAACCCGGATTTAGTGATTTGCAACCTAAACAGTGATGTAACTTTCGAGATTACTTTCAATATTGAAAAAGGTAGAGGATATGTTCCTTCAGAACAAAATAAGTCAAACAATGCACCTGTAGGTACAATTGCTATTGACTCTATTTTCACGCCAATCAAGAAAGTACAGTATAGCATTGAAAATTATCGTGTAGAGCAAAAAACAGACTACGAAAAACTTGTATTAGATATAGAAACTGATGGTTCCATCAGTCCTCAAAATGCTTTAACAGAAGCTTCTAAGATATTAATTTATCACTTCATGTTGTTCTCTGATGAGAGAATCACTCTTGAAACTGAAGCTGTAAAAGCGTCTATCCAATATGATGAAGAAACTCTTCATACAAGACAACTTCTTAAGTCTAAATTAGCAGATATGGATCTTTCTGTAAGAGCCCTTAACTGTCTAAAAGCTGCTGAAGTAGAAACTCTTGGAGAATTGGTTTCTTACAGTAAGTCTGATTTGATGAAATTCAGAAATTTTGGTAAAAAATCTTTGACAGAACTAGAAGAATTAGTGCATTCAAAAGGTCTTAACTTCGGTTTCGACGTTGCAAAATATAAGTTAGACGCTGATAAATAATTAATAATGAGACACGGTAAAAAATTCAATCACTTAGGAAGAACAGCTTCTCACAGAAGTGCTTTACTTTCTAATATGGCTTGTTCTCTAATTGAGCATAAAAGAATCAACACTACTGTTGCTAAAGCGAAAGCTTTAAGAGTATATGTTGAACCTCTATTAACAAAAGCAAAAGAAGATACTACACACAATAGAAGAATTGTTTTTTCATATCTTCAAAATAAGGAGGCTGTTACTGAGTTATTCAGAACTGTAGCTCCTAAAATCGCTGAAAGAAACGGTGGTTATACAAGAATCATCAAAACAGGTTTCAGACCAGGTGATGCTGCTGATACTGCTCTTATTGAGCTAGTTGATTTCAACGAGCTTTACAATCCTAATGCTGAAGAGAAAAAAGCTACAAGAAGAAGCAGAAGATCTACAGGTGCTAAAAAAGAAGCTGTAGTTGCTGAAGCTCCAAAAGTAGAAGAAAAAGTAGAAGAGCCTAAGGCTGAAGCTGCTGATTCTGCAGAGGAAAAAACTGAAGAATAACATTCATTCAGATATAAATAAAACCGTTCAGATTTCTGAACGGTTTTTTATTATTTAGATTTTTGTTTTTACAAGTTCAATAATATTGTTTCCTTGGTCTAAAATCAGGCTGTCACCTTTTACAGTTGCTTTCATATCCATTTTTTCATAAATGGTTTCATGTCCTTTAGATTCTACTTTATCTAAAATAAAAGTTTTGTTGTTGCTTTTAACACTCATTGTTTTTTCTTCGTAATTGAAAACTACTTTTACCAAAGTTCCATCTGTAGCTTTATAAACATAATCGGTTTTTATATATTTTTTTCCGTTGACATCCGTTTCATAATGAATAGTGGAATCTACTTTTCCGTTGTCTGCCAATACTATTCCGGAACTGTCAGATTTCAATATATTTTTATTCCCTCCTTCATTTTTTTTACAATTTATCAATACTAATGAAATTAATGAAAACCCGATGAAGAAACATTTTTTCATAATGCTTAATTTTTAATGTAACGATTTTAATAATTATTCGGATGTATTAAAATTTTAACTAATTTTAATACAATAAAAAACTAAGCTAATATACGGAAACTCAAACTTTAATATTACACAAAAGTGTAATTGATTTTGTTTTGTTTTCTATCCAAATTTGTACTGTACAAAGATGCAAACATGAGTATTTCCATAGCCATAGTAGAAGATGAGAAAAACTACAACAATACGTTGAAGAAGGTTATCGATTATCAGGATGATATGAAAGTAGTTGCTCAGTTTTTTGATGGAAATAGTGCTTTAGAAAAATTACCAGATTATTCTCCGGATGTTGTAATGATGGATATTCAGTTGCAGGATATGCTCGGGATTGAAGTTATTGAAAGATTGCGTAAAGAAATACCCAATACCCAATTCGTCATGTGTACGAGTTTTGAAGACGATGAAAAAATCTTTAATTCTTTAAAAGCAGGTGCAATTGGATATCTCATTAAAGGGGAAAGTATGGAGAAAATATTAGGAGCAATTCGCGATGCACATAATGGCGGAGCACCGATGAGTTTTTCTATTGCGAGACGTGTTCTGAATCATTTTGAAAGACAATTACCAGAATTAAAAGACCTTAATGAATTAACAGAGCGAGAGAAAGAAGTCCTTGAGTTACTTTCTCAAGGTTTCTTGTACAAAGAAATTGCAGACAAAAAATTCATAAGTATTGATACGGTAAAAAAACATATAGGAAATATCTACCGAAAGCTTCAAGTTAGTAATAAAGTAGAGGCAATAAATAAATTTAACCACTTAAAAAATTAACCAGTCATGAAAACAATTTTTGAAAAACAACCATTAGGGTACCTACTCATCTTATTTTTAGCAGTTATAAGCTGTAATAAGAATAATAAAGAAACTCCGCCAGATTATACTAAAAGTAAAATAGAAACAACAAAAGGAAATTTTCATATAGAATTTTTGAATAGAATTACTGATGAAGAAGTTGAAAATGGGCAAAATGGTTTTAAAGAGCTTGAGCTTAATGCTGAACCGGGTATTACCTTAGATTATTATGATTTTGAGAAAATTGTGAATATAGACAAGAAAAAATATGCAAAGTTTTTTTTCCTTTTAGACAATAACAAGTTTTTAAACTTAGGATTGGCGATGTCAGATAACGAAAATTTAGACTATGAGAATGATATTCTTTATGTTCAGTCTGGAGGTCGTTTTGTGTTGAAATCTGGTGAGTTTGAAAATCAAAAGAAAGAATTTGATGCTTTCAAAAGTGTATTAGTTGATACTGTGAGTAAAAATGATCCATGTGATATGATTCTTTACAAAGTTGACGATATAAATAATTATTTAAAGGTTACAAAAGCAATCGAAGGTTTTACGGGGTATAAAATTCTTAGCTTACAGTTTGATTATATTCGTTTTAAAGATTTTACAAGAAAGGACGGAACTAAAATAGATTATCTCAGAAATAGAGAGTCAAGAGTGTCATTTGCGGTAAAAACTAATTTTGATAAAGGAACAACAAGAGCAAGTCTGCCGAATGATATTGTTGATTTTTACTATGATGCCGGAGATTTAAAACCATAAAATCTTATGTTAATAGGAATCATTTACAAAATAGTATTGTTATTTCCTTTAATAAAATCATTTTATTTGGGTAGAAGATATTACTTTTCTGCCCAAAACTATATATTTATATATCTTCTAATCACTTTTATAAACGAATGTGTCGCATTTGTTAGAGATCGGTTAAACCCTGATGTGAAAGTAGGTCTCCAGTACAATATTTATTTCATATTTTGTGTAGTTTTTATATATATATATTATTCCCAAATTTTTAAAAAGTTTTTACGGAAGATTTCTTTATTCTTAGCTATTCTGTCGCTAGGATATATTTTTATTTTTACTAATTTTTTTGATAATAACTTTGATAAGCGGATAGGTATATTAATTACACTGTTTTATATAATTATCTCATTACTTTGGTTTTACCAGAAAATATCTTTTTTTGATGAACACAAAATCACTGATGATCCCGTTTTTTGGATATCTACGGCTCTGTTGATGTGGAGTTGTTTTTTTCTTTTTAGAGTTACTCCAATGTTTTTCTTTGCTAAAAATGACAAAGAATTTCTCCAATTTTTAAAAGTAGGACAGAATATTATCAATATAGGAATGTATGTTATGTTTTATATCTCTTTAATAAAACATGAAAAACAAATAAGATTATGACTCATATTCAGGATGACATAAAATTGGCTTACATAGTCGCCATTTCAATAATGATGCTTTTTGTCTGTTTCATTGTTTTTGTTGTGTTAATGTATAATAAGAGACAGCTTCTTTATATAAAAGAAAAACAGCTTAAAGAAACTGAATATCAAAATCAGCTTCTCCAAAAAGAGCTTGAAAAACAAAAACTGATTGAAAAAGAAAGAGAACGTATATCTCATGATATGCATGATGATTTGGGTGCCGGGATTTCTGCATTAAAACTTCAGGCTGAATTTTTAAAACAAAAATCCGAAGATAAAGACTTGAAAAATGATATTGATGAACTTATGAAAATATCAGAAGAAATGAATCTTTCCATGCGTGAAATGTTGTGGAGCTTAAATTCAGGAAACGATACATTAGGAAACTTTATTGATTATGCTAAAATCTATTCAGAAAGTTTTTTAAAGAAAAGTAAAATTCAACTTTTAGTTAAAATTGGAGAAGGAATTGACGCAGATGTTCCAATTTCTACAGACTTAAGACGAAATATGTTTTTATGCTTGAAAGAAGCTTTAAATAACGCATATAAACACAGCCAAGCAAATAAAATAGAAATTCTGTTTTTATGTAACGGGAAAGAATTCAGTATGGAAATCTCGGATGACGGGATAGGTATTAATAATCAATCAGAAGGAAACGGACTTCGTAATATGAAGCGCAGAATGCAGGAACAAAACGGAGAATGTATAATTTCCTCTTCAGACATAGGAACCACTTTACATTTTAAGATAGAAATATAATTTATAGAAATCGGAAACACGAGCGGCATCATTATTCAATGATGCCGCTCGTGTTGTAATCACCCTTTTGTGTAATTGACATACTTTCCATTTAATGAGAAATTTGAGTAATTAAATTATAAAATAAGAATTATGAAAACTTTAAAATCATCAAAAACATTACAATTAGATTTAGATTCAAACTATGATGTTTATCTTGAAATACATGTTTCATCAACAGGAAACTGTAGCACATTAGTGACTATTGATAATAATCCTTCTTTTAAATATGAAGAAAGAGTATTGTTGGGAAAGTTTAACCAGCTTAAAAATAAGATTGTTGTGATAGAACATATTTTTTCTTTTGAAAATATTCCGGAGGCGAATGTAGATAATGCAATGCAGCAGAGCCAGATTACCTATCGTTTGATTTCTGTGATGGGTCCTACGAAACCATTTAAGAATAAAACAAGTGCAGACCTAATAGATGATAGAATAGGAGCCGTTAAACTAATCCGAATTAAATAAATAGTATCATGAAAAAATATTTGTTATTAATGTTTTTCTTTGTGCCACTATATTTTATTGCACAAGAGAAGATAAGTGGGGAAATTGATTTGAAAGAATTACAGATTTCAACAGCGCCTTCAGTTATTTTATTGGGAATTTCACCCTCAGAACTTGAGACACCTAAATCGAAAAAAGCAATTGTTTTTAATATCATTAATTCATTTAAAAAAAATGAAGGAATTCCTGAAAATTATGCGTTTGAAGTGACTCCTTTTTGGCTATTACCATTCAAAAATATGACAGCTTTGAAATTTGCAGGAATTGGAAAAGGTGATAAGCAAAATATTTTTAGTGAAGTAAAAAAAGCATCGTTATCCCTTGGTTTTGTAAGAGATTTATCTCTTGGGGCAGATGATGAGATGAAAAACCCTGCTTTTGCTTTCAGTGCAAGAGGTACACTCATCAAAATCCGAACAAAAAAGAATAAAGAAGATATAATTGCTCAAAACAAAAAAGTGATAAAACTATTGGATAAAATTCTTGAGGACGTTAAAAATTCGGAAGAGTATAAAAAAGAAAGAACAAGAATATTAGATTCATGTATGAAAAATAATATTGAACTGGATTCATGTGAGAAAATACTGGAAAATAGACTGAACGCTTTTATAAAAAAAAATAAATATATAACTCAAAGTGACGGACATTATTATAGAAATTTATTAGAAGCACCGCCGCTTTTGTCATTGGATTTCGCAGGAGGATACAGTACTTTTTTTTCAGATAATAAGTTTTCTAATAACCATTTCGGGAAACTTGGTTTTTGGATCACCCTCAATACTGGGTTTGATTTTACGAAAAAAGAACTTCCGGATGTTACCAAAAGCCTAAATTTTTATGGTATTGTTAGATATTTAGAAGATGGAACCAATATGGATGATTACCAAATGTTTGTTAAGTCTAAAAGTTTTGATTTTGGAGGGAAGGCCGAATTTGTTTATAATAGATTTTCAGTTTCCTGTGAATACATATATAGGGTAAACGATTTAGAAAAAACCTTTAGAGCAAGTGGGTTGTTAGCATATAAAGTTTCAGATAAAATATATATTAATGCTTCATTTGGTAAAAACTATGGAGATAGAGATAACCTTATTTCATTTTTGGGACTCAATTGGGGGTTAGACTCAGAGAAAAAAAGCGTTTTTGTTAAAAAATAATATCATTTTATATTCTTATAATTTGTTCTCCTATGATTTTTTCATAGGAGATTTTTGCATACATACAAACGTGATTAAACTCATGCTTAAATTATTAATAGAATCTATAATTTATTTGTTTTTTATAGATTTTATTAATAAATTTAGGTCTTAAAATAAAATTTATCTATAATATGTTTAAAGATTACATTACATTCAAGCACATTAAAGGTGATTTTTTTGGAGGAATTACTGCGGGGATTGTAGCATTGCCATTAGCAATGGCATTTGGTGAGCAATCGGGATTAGGAGCTGCAGCTGGTTTATTCGGAGCAATAGCTATCGGATTTTTTGCATCATTATTTTGTTCTACACAACAGCAGATTAGTGGGCCAACAGCTCCTATGACGGCGGTAAGTGTTGTGGTGGTTTCCCAGATTATTCAAAGTTTTAATGGTGATATTGCTACAGCAATGCCTTCCATATTAATGGTATTTTTCCTTGCAGGAGTTTTTCAGGTATTATTGGGGATTATAGGTGTAGGAAAGTACATTAAATATATTCCTTATCCGGTAATATCAGGATTTATGAATGGTATTGCCATAATCATTTTAATGGGACAGATTTTTCCTCTAATGGGGTATGTGGCAGATAAAGATCAAGAACTGGTAGAGAAAAACCGTATCGTTGCAGAATCTAATTTGATAGCAAAACAATTTCAGAGCATAAAAAAAGATAAGACCATTGGTTTAGATGAAGTCGCAGTTATAGAGAAAAATATTGCTGAAATAAAAAAAATATCTAAAGACGAAATTGTAGCGGAAGCAGAAGCTGTTTCTAAAATGCAGGTCAAAACACCAGCTGGTATTATTAAAAATATTAACAGAGGTTTGAAAAACATCAATTGGCTGGAATTTACTTTTGTTGTAAGTACGGTAATTGTAATATATGGTTTTAAGTATGTTCTGAGGTGGTTACCAAGCAGAATCAAATTTTTTGATGGCTTAAAGAAGATTGCATCTTCAATTCCTGCAACATTGATTGCATTAGTTATCATGTCTACAATTGCAATTTATGGAGAGTTTGATTTATTAAAAATACAGGAAATCCCTATTGGCTTCCCGACTATGCATCTCGAAATTTTCTCAGGTTTTAGTTTTGATGCTATCAAACCGTTTTTAATGGCAGCTGTTTCTTTGGCGATGTTGGGCTCTATAGACTCATTATTAACATCTGTGATTGTAGACACGAAAGAAAAAACACAGCACAATAGTAGTCAAGAATTGGTTTCACAAGGTATCGGAAATAGTATGGCAGCATTATTTGGAGGTATACCAGGATCGTCTGCAACGATTCGTACTTTAGTGAATATGAACTCTGGCGGGGTAACAAGATTGTCTGGTATTTTTGCTTCATTACTGTTATTAGTAATTTTAATTTTCTTTGCTCCGATAGCATCTAAAATTCCTGCTGGTGTTCTTGCGGGGGTATTGATTACAGTAGGTATTGGTATTTTTGATTACCGAGGATTGAAAGCGATAAAAAAAATGCCGATTTGGGATGTAGTTGTTATGATTGTAGTAATGTTGCTCACTGTTTTTGTGGATTTAGTCATTGCTGTAGGAGTAGGATTGGTAATTTCTGCTTTAATCTTTATGAAAAAGATGGGAGATATTAATACTAAACGTTCTACGGTTACCCCCTTGGATATCACACAAGAGCTACCTTGGGAGGACGAGAAAGAAATTTCTGAGGATATTTCTAAAAAAGTTTTCGTAAAACGTCTGGAAGGGCCTCTGTTTTTTGGTTATACTAATGATTTGCAGCAGTTGTATACTCATATTCCGGAAGAAGCAGAGTATATTATTTTAAGAATGGATAAAGTTCCTTACGTAGATCAAAGTGGATTGTATACCTTAGAAGATATTATTATAGACTTAGAAAATAAAGGTAAATGTGTTCTTGTTGTAGGTTTACAAAAACAACCGGATTATCTTATTAGGAAAATTGAAATTATTCCGAATCTGGTTGCAGAACATGAAAACTTTAAAACGTTTGATCAATGTTTAATTTGGTTACATGATGAGATTAGTAAATGTTATGAAAATTAATGCATACATCTTATATTTCTTTCTTTAAATTGGTTAAATTTGTATAATTAAAAAAATAAAATAATGAGTTATATTTCTTACATTGAAGCTAGACAGATTTTGGATTCTAGAGGTAATCCTACAATTGAAGTAGACGTATTTACAGAAAACGGTGCAATGGGACGTGCTGCAGTACCTTCTGGAGCATCAACAGGTGAACATGAAGCGGTAGAATTACGTGATGGAGGTTCAGAATATTTAGGAAAAGGTGTTTTGAAAGCTGTTGAAAATGTAAGAGAAATTATAGCTCCGGAATTAGTTGGTCTTCCTGTGTATGATCAAAATTTTATTGATCAAATCATGATTGACCTTGATGGTACAAAAAATAAAGGAAATCTTGGTGCGAATGCTATTCTTGGTGTTTCTTTAGCTGCTGCAAGAGCTGCAGCAACTGAACTGAAAATGCCTTTGTATAAATATATTGGTGGTGTAAATGCAAACACACTTCCTGTTCCTATGATGAATGTTATCAACGGTGGATCTCACTCAGATGCACCTATTGCGTTTCAGGAATTTATGATTATGCCTGTAAAAGCAGATTCTTTCTCACATGCTTTGAGGAAAGGAACTGAAATTTTCCATAACCTTAAATCAATTCTTAAAGGAAGAGGTCTTTCTACAGCGGTAGGTGATGAAGGTGGTTTTGCTCCTACTTTTGCAGGAACGGAAGATGCTTTAGATACATTACTTCAGGCTATTGAAAAAGCAGGTTACAAACCAGGAGATGATATTATGTTGGCATTAGACTGCGCTTCATCAGAGTTTTATGTTGACGGAACTTATGATTATAGAAAATTCGAAGGTCAGAATGCGGCTCACAGAACAAGAGAAGAACAAGTTTCTTACTTGGCTGAATTAACTCAGAAATATCCAATTATCTCGATCGAAGATGGTATGCAGGAAAATGACTGGGAAGGTTGGAAAATGCTTACAGATAAAATTGGAGACAGAGTACAGTTGGTTGGTGATGATTTATTCGTAACAAATGTAGAAAGATTGTCAAGAGGAGTACAGGAGGGAATTGCTAATTCAATTCTTGTAAAAGTAAACCAAATTGGTTCTCTTTCTGAAACAATGGCTGCGGTACAAATGGCTCAGCACAACAAATTCACTTCAGTAATGTCTCACAGATCTGGTGAAACTGAAGATTCTACAATTGCTGATTTAGCAGTAGCTATGAATTGTGGACAAATCAAAACAGGTTCTGCTTCAAGATCTGATAGAATGGCAAAATACAATCAATTATTAAGAATCGAAGAAGCTTTAGGTGAAACAGCAATTTTCCCGGGACTAGAAGCTTTTAAAATTAAAAGATAATTCGATTGAAATTATAAATGCAAAGCATAACTAAAAATAGTTGTGCTTTTTCTTTAAAATGCATATTTTTAGAGAAAATTAAAATTAAATAAAATATTATAATGTCAGACAACAAAGTTATATTGAATTACGATGGTAATTCTTATGAATATCCAATCGTAGACAGTACTATCGGGGACAGAGGGATCGATATTTCAAAACTAAGAGACCAAACAGGTTTAATTACTCTAGATTTAGGTTATAAAAATACAGGAGCTACACTTAGCGACATCACTTACTTAGATGGAGATAAAGGAGAATTATTTTACAGAGGTTATCCTATTGAGCAAATTGCTGAAAAGTCTAACTTCACAGAAGTAATGTATCTTTTATTACATGGTGAATTACCAAATAAAGATCAGTTCAGTAGTTTTACTCAAAATATTAAAAATTACAATTTCGTAGCAGAGGAGATGAAAAAAATCATCGATGCTTTCCCTCGTTCTGCTCACCCAATGGGAGTTTTGTCTTCATTAACTTCTGCTTTAACGGCTTTCAATCCAAAAGCTGTTAATGTGAACTCTAAAGAAGAAATGGATCATGCTGCTGAGTTGATGATTGCAAAATTTGCTCATCTTTGTGCTTGGACATATAGAAAAACTCAGGGATTGCCTCTTAACCACGGAGATAATAGTCTAAACTATGTAGAAAACTTCTACAAAATGACATTCAGAATGCCAAATCAGGAATTCGAAATTGATCCGGTTGTTGTTCAGGCATTAGATAAATTATTAATTCTTCACGCTGATCACGAGCAAAACTGTTCTACTTCTACAGTAAGAATGGTAGGTTCTGCTCATACAGGTCTTTTTGCATCTATTTCTGCAGGGGTTTCTGCACTTTGGGGTCCACTTCACGGTGGAGCAAACCAAGCTGTTATCGAAATGCTTGAATTAATTGAAAAAGATGGAGGAGATGTTAACAAGTGGGTAGCAAAAGCTAAAGATAAGAATGATAGCTTCCGTTTGATGGGATTCGGACACAGAGTTTACAAAAACTTCGACCCAAGAGCGAAAATTATCAAAAAAGCGGCTGATGATATTCTTAATGCATTAGGAATTCATGATAAAGCTCTTGATATTGCAATGCAATTAGAAAAAGTAGCTCTTGAAGATGAATACTTCGTAGAAAGAAAACTATATCCAAACGTAGATTTCTATTCAGGAATTATCTACAGAGCATTAGGGATTCCTACAGAAATGTTTACAGTAATGTTTGCATTAGGAAGACTTCCGGGATGGATTTCTCAATGGAAAGAAATGAGATTGAAAGGAGACCCAATCGGTAGACCAAGACAAGTATATCAAGGAGCTCAAAAAAGAGACTATGTTGATATCTTAAACAGATAACAGAAACTTATTATGTACAATAAAATCCCAAAGCAAACTTTGGGATTTTATTTTAAAAACTAAACTGATAAAACGTAACCCGCACTATTTTGTTGGGTTTTATTTTTCTATTAAGGGCATTGGCATCTGTCGCAAGTCCAGATATAGCAGTTACCTGCTTCATCCCATTCACAGCATCTTCTGTTTGCATTTCCGATGCCTCCTTTGATGGCTTTTTGTTCTTCTCTACCTAATTTTTGTGCGTTTTTTAGCACTGAGTTGTTCTTGTTCATGATTTTGTGATTTGATTAGTTAACAATAAAGTTTTAATATTTGTAATAAATATATCACTAATTTATGAATTTATTTTCAAATGTTGATATTAATTTTAATATAAATTAATTGTGGATAATTGTTATGTTAAAAATATCTTTAAAAACGGGGTTTTCCAGTTATAAAATTTGATAATAAATAGTAGTTTTAAAGTAAAAACTGTGTATTTTGAATTTTATAGAATTATACACTGCTTTTACCCTAAAACAGCCTTAAAAGTTTCCCACATACAGACCTTTACTTATATTTGTAGTATTGCATGAATCTTTATGAAACTAAACATTAAAAACGAAACAGGGAGATTAAAATCGGTAGTTTTGGGTCAGCCGAATTCTATGGGAAGTGTTCCTACATTAGAAGAAAGCTATGATGCCAAATCTTATTATTCTATTCAGAACGATATTTATCCCAAAGAAGAAGACATTATCAATGAAATGAATGCTTTTGAGGAAGTGTTGAAAAAATATGATGTAGAAGTTCTTCGACCAAATATTATTAAGGATTATAATCAGGTTTTTGCAAGAGATGTAGCTTTTGTAATAGATGATAAAATGATTATCTCTAATGTAATTGCTGACAGAGCAGATGAACAAGGCGCTTACAAAAAGATTTTTGAAAAAGTAGAATGGCGAAAAATCATTAATCTTCCAGAAACAGCCCATATTGAAGGTGGAGATGTGATTGTTTGGGATGATTTTCTATTCATAGGTACTTGTTTTAGTGAAGACTACAGAAGTTATAAAACAGCAAGGACAAACGAATATGCTATCGAGATCTTAAAAGAATATTTTCCTAAAAAGAGAATCATTGATTTAGAATTAAAGAAAAATGATAAAATTCCTTATGAAGGGATTTTGCATTTAGATTGTACGTTCAATCCGGTAGGGAAAGACAAATGTATTATTTATAAAGATGGATTTGTAGATGAAAGCGATTATCGTTTAATCATTGATATTTTCGGTGAAGAAAACTGTTTTCATGTAACTTCTGAAGAAATGTTTGAAATGAACCCGAATATTTTTTCAATTTCTCCGGAAATTGTGGTTTCAGATAAAGCATTTACAAGAATGAATAATCATCTTAGAAACGAATGGGGAATGATAGTAGAAGAAATACCATATCGTGAAATTTCCAAAATGGGAGGCTTGTTGAGATGTTCAACGATGCCTTTAGTTAGAGAATAAATCAACTTTCTTAAATTTTAAATCAAAACAATGCAGACAACAGATACAGTATTAATGATAGAACCGATAGCATTCGGTTACAACGCAGAAACGGCGGAGAATAACTACTTTCAGGTCGAACAAAAAGGAGCGGATATTCAATCTAAAGCTTTGGCTGAATTCAATATTTTTGTTGAAAAGCTGAGAAGTAAGGGTATAAATGTGATTACAATAAAAGATACATTAGAACCTCATACCCCGGATTCTATTTTCCCGAACAATTGGGTGAGTTTTCATAGAGACGGAAAAGTGGTTTTATATCCAATGTTTGCATCAAACAGAAGAGTAGAGAGAAGAGACGATATTATTGAAACTATTAAAAATCAAGGGTTTGAAGTTGCTGAAATCGATGATTGGTCTTTTTCTGAAATTCAGGGGCACTTTTTGGAAGGAACCGGAAGTATGATTTTCGACCATGATAATAAAATTGCTTATGGTTCGGTTTCTTTAAGGCTTGATGAAAAATTATTCAGAGATTTTTGTGAAAAATACGGGTTTCAGCCTGTTGTTTTTCATTCCTTTCAGACAGTAGGGGAAGAAAGATTGCCTATTTATCATACCAATGTAATGATGTGTGTGGCAGATAAATTTGTTGTTATTTGTTTAGATTGTATTGATGATGAGCTGGAAAGAAGCAAGGTTGTTGAAACAATAAAAAATTCCGGGAAAGAAATTATCGAAATTTCAGAAGAGCAAATGCAACAATTCGCAGGAAATATGCTTCAGGTTCAAAATAAAGAAGGTGAAAAATTTTTGGTGATGAGCCAAACTGCTTATCAGTCTTTACAAGAAAATCAGGTTTCTGCTATAAAAAAATACTGTGAAATCATCTATTCAGATTTAAATACCATTGAAGTAAATGGCGGAGGTAGTGCACGTTGTATGTTGGCAGAGGTGTTCTTACCAAAAAAATAATTTATATTTACGCAAAATATAAAATCAGTTGGAATCATCAACCAGTAAGGGTTTACATATTCTTCTGACTTTGGAAACGGAGTCAGAAGATTTGTTATTAAATAGTGAGGGTTTTCTCACATTTGTTAAAAATATTTTAGAAACCAAAAATGTAGAAATTGTAGGAGTTACCAATCACATTTTTGAAAATCAGAGTTTCACTTCGGCGGTTTGTCTTAAAGAATCCCATCTTTGTATTCACACTTGGCCGGAGTTTAAACAACTTACTTTTGATGTTTTTCTTTGTAACTATACTCAGGATAATACTTCAAAAGTAGAACAAATTGCTGATGAGGTTATTCAGTATTTTAAAGCTAAAACCATTCAAAAACACAAAATTTACAGATAAAAATGCATCATATCTGCCCTGCATGTAATTCAGAAAATAAATTAGATCTTACATTCGATATCGAAGAGTATGTTTGTAAAAGCTGCTCTCGTCTTATTGATGTAGAAAAGAACAAACAGACAAAGCATCTGAAAGTTCCAACAGAAAATGTTGTTTTGGATGTTGGGCAAAAAGGAGTAGTAGACGGAGTAGAATATACAGTTATTGGGATTGTTATCCGCAAGTATGGAACTAGTATTTTTTGGAGGGAATATTATTTGAAAAACAATAAAGGAGAAGACGCTTTTTTAAGTGAAAGTGATGGACATTGGGTTTTACTGAATTCTATTAACAAAAGTGATGTAAAAAGAAAATCGTGGAATACAATATATGTAGAGTTTAATTCTGTAAACTACCGAAGGTATGAAACAACGCAATGCAGTATTCATGCAGCAAAAGGTTTTTTTGAAGATAAATTGGATTTTGGAGTTGCCACTTACAAAGAATACGTGAACGGAACTCAAATGATTTCTGAAGAAAAATCAAAAAATAATGTTCAGTACTTTTTTGGAAAACATATTTCAAAATATAAAATCAAAAGAGCTTTCAAGCTATCTGGTTTACCTGGGTATTCAGGGATAGGAATTGTACAGCCTTATTATTTTAATATTACACAGACAATTAATATTTTTTCTATTGTTGCACTTTTGATATGTGTATTTCAATTGTATGTCTATACTTCAAGAACCAATCTTACGGTTTTCGAACAAGAAATAAATTTTGAAGATGTAAAAAATAAGGAACTGGTAAGCAATAGTTTCACCCTTTCAGGAGGTTCGGCTCCATTAAAAATATATGCTTTTTCAGGAGTTGATAATTCTTGGGCAAATATTCAGCTTAGCCTTGTAAATGAGAGTACCAATGAAGTTGTTTATGCCTCAAAGGATATAGAGCAGTATCATGGATATGAAGACGGAGAGAGTTGGTCGGAAGGAAGTACCACGGAAGAGTTTAATCTTTGTGGAGTAAGCTCTGGGAAATATCATTTTGTTATTTCAGCCGAAAAAGAAGGGGTTTATATTCCATTAACGAACCTTCAGGCTCCAGATGCAAAAGTATCTATTTCAAGAGACAATGCAGGGCTTGTGAATGTCATTGATAATTCTACAGGACAGCTTACTACCTTTATGGATGGGAAAACATTAGAAAAAGATTCTTCAGTTTTAGGAAATCTTGTGAGAGAATCTTTCGGAACTTCCAAAATAGATTCTTTGATAAATACCGAAGCAAACAATCTTTCATCAAGCCCCGATTCTTATAACAAATATGTGAAAATAAAGGCAACTTGGCTTCCTGTTTCATTTTGGAACTTCGGGATTATTTTATTCTTAATGGTTGTTACCTTTATTGCAATTTATGCAGGAAGATATTATTTTAATGTCAATAAATGGAAAAATAGTTCTAACTCACCTTATTCTGTATCATAATGCTGACAAATATTTTAAATTATATTAGAGAAAACTGGCTTCTTTGTTTACTAGGAGGTCTGTTTTTAAGTTGGTTTGTATATCTTACCTATGAAGGAAATCAGGTTTGTGATTGTGAAAAAACAGAAACATATCGTGACGGAACTACAAGAAGTCACTCTTCGGGAAGAGGATTTTACAGATATTATCACAAATAAAAATTTTAAACTATGGACAATATTAATTTATTACCGATATTCAATTCAATTCTTTATTCATTTTTAGGAATAGCTATTTTATTAGTTTGTTATTTGATTATTGAAAAAATTACTCCTGAAAAAACGTGGCATGAGATTGCTCAGAACAAAAATGTAGCTCTTGCTATTATTTTCGGAGCATTTATTATTGGGATTTCTATTATTATAAGCGCCGCAATTCATGGATAAGAAGAGGATTCCTCTTGAGCTATTATTACTTTTCTCGGTATTTGTTATCGCAACCTGCGGATTGATTTACGAATTGGTTGCAGGTGCATTGGCGAGTTATCTTTTGGGAGATTCTGTGAAACAGTTTTCTTTCATTATTGGGGTATATCTCTTTTCGATGGGAGTAGGTTCATATTTTGCGAAATTTATTAAAGGTAATCTTATTGATAAGTTTATAGAGATTGAAGTTCTCGTAGGAATCGTTGGCGGAATAAGCTCTGTTGTGCTGTTTATTTTATTTAATACGTTGGCACATTTTGAAAGCGTATTATATCTTTTTGTCTTCTTCACGGGATGTTTGGTCGGGGTTGAGATTCCCCTTTTAATGAACATATTGAAAGACCGAGTTAAATTTAAAGATTTAGTTTCCAATGTTTTTGCATTCGATTATATTGGAGCATTATTGGCATCAATTCTTTTTCCTTTGGTTTTGATTCCGAAACTTGGGATTGTAAAAACACCTTTGTTTTTTGGTTTGATTAATATTTCTATTGCAATATTTTTGTGTTTTTATCTTAAAAAAGAATTGTCAAAACCAATATCACTAAAAGTGAAATCAATTGGAGCGTTTGTTTTGTTGATTGCACTTTTCGTTTTTTCAGATAAAATTTTATCATTTTCGGAAGAAAAATTGTACGGAGAAAATGTAGTCTACACTAAAAGCTCGCCTTATCAGAGAATTGTACTGACAAGGAATGATCATGAATTCAGATTATATTTGAATAATAATTTGCAGTTTTCTTCTACAGACGAATATCGCTATCATGAAGCATTGGTTCATCCTGCAATGTCAATGGCAAAGAAAGTAGATAATGTTTTGATTTTGGGAGGAGGAGATGGTTTTGCCGCTCGTGAGGTTTTAAAATATAATGAAGTAAAGAACGTTACTTTGGTGGATTTGGATGGAGAAATGACGAATTTTTTTAAAACCAACGAAACAATGCGTCAATTGAACTATAACGCTTTATCAAATAGTAAGTTGAAAATTGTTAATAAAGACGCTTATATTTGGGTAAAAGAAAATAAAGAGAAATTTGATGTTATTATTATAGATTTTCCGGATCCGTCTAATTATAGCTTAGGAAAGCTATATTCAGTTCAGTTTTACAAAGAATTAGAAAGATTGACAACATTAGATACAAAAATTGTTGTACAAACAACATCTCCCTATTTTGCTCCAAAATCTTTCTGGTGTATTGAGAAAACAATCAATCAGATTTTCCCTTTTACTTCAGCATATCACACCTATGTTCCGTCTTTTGGGGAATGGGGTTTTTCAATGGCTTCCTTTGAACCTATTAACAACAGGGTTTACAGAAAAATTCCGAATTTGAAATACTATGATTATAATTTTTCACAACTTTCCTATTTTTCTAAAGATATGAAAACGAAAGATATAGAAGTTAATAGGCTGGATAATCAAATTTTAGTGCGTTATTTTGATGAAGAGTGGGGGAAAATACAATAGAAAAGATTTTATCAAAACTATATTTTTAGGTAGTTTAATGCTTCCTTTTTTGCAATATTGCAGTAAGAAAGGGAAGTCGTTATTACTTAAAATTACCGGAACAAATCATATTCTTGGGCATAAACTTTGGGCAAAAGATTTTCCTAAACCCAGCGAAGAAATTTATACTAAATATTTGATAGTGGGTGGAGGAATTTCAGGGCTTTCCGCATGCAGATTTTTTAGTCAGAATAATGAGAATGATTATCTTTTGTTGGAAATGGAGAATCATTTGGGAGGAAACTCATCCAACGGACAAAATAAGTTTTCGAAATTTCCTTTAGGAGCGCACTATTTACCTTTACCTAACAAAGAAAATACTGAAATTATAGAGTTTTTAAGAGAATGCGGAATTTATCAGGGTGATGATGAAGATGGAGAACCGATTTTGGATGAATATCAAATGAGTTTTCCTCAACAGGAAAGACTTTTCTACAAAAATTCTTGGCAAAATGATATTGTTCCACAAAAAAGAATTTCTAAAGAAACACAAGATGAGTTTATTCGTTTTTTTAAAAGAATGGATGAGTTTCGTGAAAAGAAAGATTCTAAAGGAAACTATTTTTTTGCAATTCCTGTGGAAGATTCAAGCCTAGAGGAACCTGATTTTATTCAGTTGGAGAAGATGACATTCAAAAGTTTTCTTTCTAAAGAAAGTTTTAAATCAGAAGAATTGCTTTGGCTTTTAGATTATTCTTGTAGAGATGATTATGGGTTGGGAGTAGATTATGTTTCAGCTTGGGCAGGAATCCATTATTTTGCAGGTAGAAAGAACAATTGGAGTAAAAAATATAAGGATCAGGTTTTTACATGGCCGGAAGGAAATGCAAGATTAGCAAAGCATTTTTCAAAATATATAAAAGGAAAAAGTTTAACTGAACATTTGGTTTTTGATGTTGTTCCTGATGAAAACAATGTTGAGGTTTTATGTTATGACAATGTTCAGAAAAAGACAAAGAAAATCATTGCAGAAAAGGTGTTGTTTGCTACACCTCAGTTTGTAAATCAACGTATTTTCGGAAGTAGGAGGGCAGAAAATTTTAATTATGTACCATGGCTTTTAACGACTATTACTCTGAAGAATGAGTTTGGAGGTGATGAAGAATTAGCTTGGGATAATGTTATTTACGGTTCGGATGGTTTGGGGTATATTTATGATCAACATCAGAGTTTGGCACAGGTTTTAGGCGAAAAAGTCATTACGTATTACAGAAGTTTTTCTACCAGTGACTGTAAAAAGGCAAGAAAGAAATTGTATGCTTTGAAAGAAAGCGAGCTTAAAACTCTAGTTTTGGAGGATTTGAAAAAGGCACATCCTCTGATTGAAGATTTTATTGTAGAAATACAGTTTCATAAAATTGGTCATGCGATGATTGCTCCAGTTCCGAATCAGATTTTTGGTTTTGAAACAGAAAATGTGAGGATGCCGGTTGAAAATAAAATTTTCTTTGCTCATTCTGATTTATCAGGAATTTCAATATTTGAAGAAGCATTTTATCAAGGTTTGAGAGCTGCAAAAAAGATGCTTTAAGTGTTAAATAAATCAATTTCAAAATAGTATGAAACAACCTTGGATACATAATGCAAAGACAGACGGTTGGTTTATTTTATCACCACCTTTTTTGGTTTTGTTGATAATTTTTCTTTTTCAAAAGCAAATTCAAGGTCTAGAACATCATTATTCTTTTTACACATGGTTGTTTTTGATTGTTTTTGTAGATGTTGCTCATGTATATTCTACTTTGTTTAAAACATATTTCGTAAAAGAAGAAGTTCGCAAAAGAAAACTTTTGTATTGGGGAATTCCTGTACTAAGTTGGGTGTTAGGATTGGTGTTGTATCAGTTTGGAAGTCTTACCTTTTGGTCTGTTTTAGCTTTGATTGCTGTTTTTCATTTCATACGTCAACAATATGGTTTCATGAGAATCTATGCTCGATTTGAACCTAATAATTGGAGCAAAACAATAGATGGAATAGCTGTATATTCAGCCACGATTTATCCGATGTTGTATTGGTTTAAAACGCCCAGAGCTTTTACCTGGTTTGTTGAAAAGGAGTTTGTTTGGCTACAAAAATTACCAGATTATATTTCTTTTATTACCATTATTTATTTTTCAATACTGAGCGTTTGGTTGGTAAAAACAATTTATTTTCTTATTAAAACCAGAGAAATAAATATTCCTAAAAATCTTATAATTCTGGGGACATATCTTTCTTGGTATTTTGGGATTGTGTACTTTAATAAGGATCTGGTATTCACATTTCTGAATGTTGTTTCTCACGGGATTCCCTACATTACATTAATTTATATTCAGGAAATTAAACATAAAAAGGAGCAGGAACTTAAAAAGCGTTCGATTTTTAAATCATCTTTGGGGATTTTTTTATTTATAGGAGTTATTCTCGGATTTGCTTTCTTTGAGGAGTTTTTATGGGAAACGTTAATTTGGCGCGAACATTTTTCGCTTGATTTTGTGCTTTCTAAGAAATGGTTTCAGGTATTAGTTCCATTGTTGGTTGTTCCTCAGTTGACTCATTATTTATTAGATGGCTTTATATGGAAAAAACCGAAAAAAGTTAACTAAATTTGTGATTATAGTAAAAATATGAAGATGTATAAATACTTTTTTTTGATGATTGTTTTATTGGGGATTAATCATAATGCTCAACAAAAAACATTCTGCAACCCGATTAATATTGATTACGGATATACTCCATTTGAATCTTTTTCAAAACAAGGTAAACACCGTGCAACAGCAGATCCGGTAATCGTTAATTTTAAAAACAAATTGTTCCTTTTTTCAACTAATCAGGAAGGATATTGGTATAGCGATGATATGCTTGATTGGAAGTTTGTGAAAAGAAAATTTCTTAGAGATAACAAATATATCCATGACTTAAATGCTCCTGCAGTCTGGGCAATGAAAGATACATTATATGTTTTTGGTTCTACTTGGGAACAGGATTTTCCGATATGGAAAAGTACAAATCCTACCAAAGATGATTGGCATATTGCAGTAGATACTTTAAAAGTTGGAGCTTGGGATCCTGCTTTTCATTATGATGAAGATAAAAATAAACTTTATTTGTATTGGGGCTCAAGCAACGAATGGCCATTGTTAGGAACCGAAGTTAAAGTGAAAACTTTACAGTCAGAAGGTTTTGTAAAACCTATTTTGAGATTAAAACCCGAAGATCATGGTTGGGAAAGATTCGGAGAATATAATGATAATGTTTTTTTACAACCCTTTGTGGAAGGCGCTTGGATGACAAAGTATAAGGACAAATATTATATGCAGTACGGAGCTCCTGCAACAGAATTCAGTGGATATTCAGATGGGGTATATGTGAGTAAAAATCCTTTGGAAGGTTTTGAATATCAGCAACACAATCCGTTTTCATATAAACCAGGTGGTTTTGCGAGAGGAGCGGGACATGGAGCAACCTTTGAGGACAATTATAAAAATTGGTGGCATGTTTCTACTATTTTTATTTCTACGAAAAATAATTTTGAGAGAAGATTAGGAATCTGGCCTGCAGGTTTTGATAAAGATGATGTAATGTATTGTAATACAGCTTATGGTGATTATCCTACATATCTTCCGCAGTTTGCACAGGGAAAAGATTTTACCAAAGGTCTTTTTGCGGGTTGGATGTTACTTAATTATAATAAACCGGTTCAGGTATCTTCAACTTTGGGAGGTTATCATTCAAATTATGCGGTGGATGAGGACATCAAAACCTATTGGAGTGCAAAAACTGGAAATGCGGGAGAGTGGTTTCAGACAGATTTAGGTGAAATTTCTACCATTAATGCTATTCAGATAAATTATGCAGATCAGGATGTTGAGTTTTTAGGAAAAACTTTAGGCAAAATGCATCAGTACAAAATTTACGGATCAAATGATGGTAAAAAATGGAGCGTAATTGTAGATAAAAGCAAAAATACAAAAGATGTTCCTCATGATTATGTAGAGCTGGAAAAACCTGTAAAAGCAAGATTCCTAAAAATGGAAAATCTGAAAATGCCAACAGGTAAATTTGCACTAAGTGGTTTCAGAGTATTTGGAAAAGGTAATGGAAGTGTTCCTGCAAAAGTTCAGAACTTTGTTCCGTTAAGAGCTGATGCCAAAAAATATGGTGAAAGAAGAAGCATTTGGATGAAATGGCAACAGAATTCAGATGCCGATGGATATGTAATTTATTGGGGAAAGTCACCGGAGAAATTGTATGGTAGTATTATGGTTTATGGTAAAAATGAATATTTCTTTACCGGAGCCGATAGAACAGATGCATATTATTTCCAAATTGAGGCATTCAATGCTAATGGAATTTCAGAAAGAACAGAAATCTTTAAATCAGAATAAAACTAAAAAACTTTAACCATGCAAAAACTCAAAATTTTATCAATAATATCATTTGTACTGCTTTCATTAGGCTGTAAAAATACTAATGAAGCAGATGATTATCAAACAAATTTAGATAATGCTATCAAAAACATTCATGACAATCTTCAGAAAGAATTAAATACAGATATTCCGTCATTAAGTGTATACGTAGTTTCACCTAAAGGAACATTTTTTAGTTCTGTTTTGGGAGCTAATGGAGCTGCGGTAAGTAAGAAAACTTATTTTCGTTTTGCAAGTAATACAAAAAATTTCACTTCTACAGCTATTTTGAAAATGATGCAGGATGGTTGGCTTAATATTGATGATAAAATTACAGCCAATATTCCGGGAACATCGACACCTTATGTTCCTAATACAGCCGACTGGAATTTTCCTCATAAAAATGAAATCACAATCCGTCAGCTTTTGCAACATAATGCAGGAATTTATGATATAACAAATGATAGTTCTCAATATAATGTAGGAGGTGAAACGTATACAGATTATATGCTTAGTAATTCTCCCAATCATCAGTTTTCTACTGGAGAATATATAAAACTTTTGACAGACCATAATTTATCATACGGAGCACCTAATACTGTTTATCATTATTCAAATACGGGGTTTTCTATTTTAGGAGAAATTATTTCCAGAGTGTATTCTCAAAAATCAAATGCTTCTAAAACATACGGAAATTATATGTATGATCATATTGTTGGATCTAGTGCAAAGGTTCCATTAGGAATTAAGTTTCCTGAGTTGGGAACAGATCAGCAACTGCCTGTTTCATATATAAGAGGTTTTATCAAATATGCCGATCATTCAGAAATTACAGATAAAATAAATGCAAGTGCGCATATTGGAGAAGGAAATGGGGTAGGTACAATGGAAATGCTGACAGAATATATCAGAACATTGATGAAAGGAGAAAATGTACTAAATTCTACAAGTATTCAACAGATGAAAACAAGTAAAGGAGCATCTACAACAAATAATTATGCTTTGGGATGCTCTCTGTTTCCTGGGATTGGATATGGCCACAATGGTGCAACAGAAGGATATTTATCATTGATGACTTATGATCCTGATACAGATGTTTCAATCATTGTTTTATTTCCGTTTTGGGATTTGAGAAGTACTGAAAATTTTAATAAATGTCTTAGTACATTAAACACAACAGGATTAGAAGCTAAAAAAGCTTTAGGATATTAAAAATAAAAACTCACTGATTTCAGTGAGTTTTAAATACAAAATAATTGAATATGAAGAAAGATAATTTTATCTGGTTCTGTTTTTGATTTCATCAGAAGCACTTTCAATATTTCTTACTTTTTTCACTTTTTGGTTTCCAAAGTTATAAGTAAGACTTACTGTTACGCCTCTTCTGTATTGGTCATTTCTTACAAAATTGTAGTTTCCGTTTGCCTGATAATCCTCAACTTCTACGATGTTTGTTCTCAAAACATCATTTAGATTAACAGCGAATGTCCAGTCATTCCAGTTTTTCTTTAGGCTCAAATCCAAACTCATTAAGTCTTTTAGCATTCCCAATTCGATTTGTTGCTTGTCGATATAGAAGAAGTTTACACCTAAAAACCAAGTTTTCTTTTTGTCAAGACGAAGAGTGTTATTGGTTTGAATTACAAAACTTGTAGAGCTTATGTTATTTCTATAAACTAAATCTTTTCCGTCTTTATCAACAAATGTATCTCCAGAAGTTGGGTCTACAGCCAGTATTCCGTTGTTTTTATTATGTTGTACCCCAATATTGAAATTGGTTGTCAAATATTGTTTGAAGAAACTTTTTTGAACTCCAACCATTGCAGACATTTCTTGTTTATCTCCAAAATTTGTTCTGATGTAACGTAGTTCATTTTGTTTCCCAATTGTACCATCAGGAGATTTTACATATCCTTGTAAAGGAACCTGTGTGATTTGGTCTTTAAAGTATGAATGATTCAAAATCAAGAAATAAGAATTTTTATACATATAGGTCAATTCCTGATTGTATGTAGATGATGCTTTTACAAAAGGGTTGTTTTGTGTATAATTAAATTCTGAAATATAATTTCTTACAGGATTTAATTCCCAAAAGCTTGGTCTTCTCATTCTGCTTGAAAATGAATACGATATATTATTTTTGTCATTGATAGCATAATTTACGCTTAAATAAGGTAAAAGGTTGTTATAATTTCTCTCAATTCTTCTATATTCAGGAGAAGCATTGTCAGAAGTTCCCAAGCTATTGGTAATTTCATATCTAGCTCCTAATTTTCCTGAGAATTTATCTGAGAATTTCTTTTCCACGGTTAAATAAGCACCATAAATATTCTCGTCATAAATGAAATGATTGAAATCTTGTTCAGTTTTTTCTACATTTCCATCTTCATCATATAAGTAGGTGAAGTTCTTGGTATCATTGTCGGTTTTTGTTTTATTGTAATTTCCTCCGACAGATATCGTTAAATCATTGTTAAACTTCTGAATATAATCTACTGTTCCGGAGAAGTTGTTGATTATTTGAGGAATATTCTGGATGATTTTTTTTCCCGGAGTCAAGTAATCCTGAAGTTTCCCAGGAACCATTGTGTTGTTATCTGAGTATTGAAATCTTTTATAGTTAAGATACGCAGCATTGGCATTCAATTTACTTCCTAATGAATCTAGTTTTATTTCATAGTTTAGGTTAACCGAATTATTATAATTACGAGCGTCCTCTCTATTTTTTGTTTTAGTATGAGAAATTGTATTTAATGTTCCATCCGCATTATATACTGTTAATGTATTAAATAAATCAATTGTTGAATTGTAACTTTTATTTGCCCAGGAATTCCATGATAGAGCCAGATTGCTTTTCTCATTTAACTGATAATCAATATTCAGATATCCTCCGATATTTTTATTTGGGTCGTCGATATCTCCTGTAGATTCATTTTTTACTAAATCGGTTCCGTTTCTCAGAATGTAAGTTTGAGGCTGAATATTTTCACCACCGTTAAGATTAGCACTGATTCCTAATTTATCTTTTCTGTAATTTACTGAGAAACTTGCATTACTAGAGTTATATTTGTTTTGAGTATTAGACATTCTCATGTTTCCACTAGTGCCATCACTCATTTTTTTCTTCAAAACAATATTAATGATTCCGTCAGATGATTCTACCTGATATTCACTTCCCGGAACTGTTATTACTTCAATTTTTTGAATATTTTCTGCGGGTGTATTTTTTAAAAATTGAGCTAAAGATTCTGCATCCATATTGGTTTTTCTACCATTGATGTAGATTAATGCATTATTTTTTCCTGCAATTTTTAACGTTTTATCATCTGTCGTTGATAGAAGTGGAGTTTGTTTCAAAAGGTCAAAAGTGGTATTTCCTTTTGCAACAGGAGAAGCTGCAACGTCATAAACAAAACGGTCACTTTGTTTTTTAAAAACTTTTTTTGTTAAAGTAACAGCTTCAATATTCTTAGTTTGTGTTGAATCTGATTTTTTTTGCGCGAAAGCTAATCCGCTGAAAAATATGGCTGCAATAAGAATTGGCGTTTTCATGACTTTATTTTTAGAGTGTTTAATTAAATAGCTTGTATTTATTATTATTTAACATTGCAAAGATATATAATAATTTAAGTATCTTGCAATACAAAGTACTAAAAATATTTTTATTAGGTTTTTAACTAATTGAATTTCAGTAGTTAAAAATCATTTTGGAACTTTAAAGTAATTTGATTTTCTATACAATAAGACAACTGTAACATTAGTTTTGTTACAGCAAGTTGTAAATTTTTTTGAAAATTGTAATTATTCTCTGTCGAAACGAGCCAGTTTTTTGTCGACCCAGATGGTTGCAAAAGGGAAAAAAGCAGCTAAAAGTGCAAAAACGAAATCTTCATCATCCCAATTATAAATTTTTCTTGCAGGAAGGCAAAGAAAAAGATAAAGTGTAAAGAAAAGCCCATGCAAACTACCAATAACACTTATGAAAATGATAGAGTACAAATTTTCATCATAACGAATCCATATCATTGCAATCCCATATAATAGCATACAGGAAAGTGCTTCTGCTAAACAAGTTTGCTTAAACCATTTGATGACTTTTTCCTGAGGATATTTTGAAAAGAATTTTTCGATGAAATTCATAATTACTGAGCTAATTTTTTGAAATATTATTTGTAAAAACTACTACCATCCAAATAATCAAAAACTTCTGGCGGAAGCATTGGACGTACATTTTTACCTTCTTTTATCATACTGCGGATTTCCGTTGCAGAAAGTTCTATTACAGGAGCTTTTACCAAAGAAATATTTTCATGTTGCAAATATTCAGAATCTTTTTTCTCACCATCAAACATTCTTGGATAAACAATGATATGATGGTTTTTAATTAAAGTCTCATAATTTTTCCATTTATGCAAACCTTCTAAATTATCCTCACCCATAATTAAACTAAAAGAGTAGTTTGGATGTTTTTCGTGAAGATAAGTAAGTGTATCAATTGTATAACTAGGTTTTGGAAGTGAAAATTCTACATTAGAAGCTCTCATTTTGGGATAGTTTTTTATGGCAAGTTGTACCATATCCAAACGGTTGCTATCCTTCAATAATGATTTTTTGTCCTTGAAAGGGTTTTGAGGGCTTACCACAAACCACAATTCATCCATGTCCGAATTTTCAAGGATATAATTTGCCAAAATCAAATGTCCGATATGAATCGGATTAAAAGAACCGAAGAATAAACCAACCTTTTTCAATTTCTAATCTCTAAATTTTACGTCTTTAATATTAAGATAATGAGTTACATTTCCTTTCCAGTGATTTTCCTCCAAAGTGAAAGCCAAATCAAAGTTTTTATTTTTAAAATCTTCAGAAAATTGACCTAGTTTAAAACCGACACATTCAATATTTCTTCCGGTAGATTCTTGTTTGATGTAAAATTTAATGTGGTTATTATCTTTTCCCATTGTTTTAACATATCCCGAAAGTTTTTGATCTTTCAAAACAAAAATAGGTTTCATATTATGAGGACCAAAAGGAGCCAATTTTCTATGGAAATTGATAAACTCACGGTTTATTTCATCAATCTGAATATCTGAATCTATTGTAATGGAAGGTTCTTTCTGATGATCCTGAATTTTTTCGGAAACTACTTTTTCAAACTTTTCTTTGAATGCCTGGAATTTATCTTTCTCCATCGAAAGTCCTGCCGCTGCATGATGTCCTCCAAATTTTAAGAAATATTCTGAACAAAGGTCGAGGGCTTCATGTACATCAAAATCAGAAACCGATCTTGCAGAAGCTACCATTTCCCCATTGTTTCCGTCAGTAAAAACGAGGGTAGGTTTATAATATTTTTCAATAAGTCTTGATGCAACAATCCCGATTACTCCTTTGTTCCATTCAGGATGGTATACAATTGTTGTAAACTTGGTTTCTTGCTGAGATTCTATAATTTGATTCAACGCTGAAAGAGTAGAGTTCATGTCAAGCTCACGTCTTTCATCATTAAGATCCATAATATCACTTACAATCTGATGAGCATGTTTCAAATTGTCAGAAACCATTAATTCAACAGCCGCTTTACCGTGAGAAATTCTTCCTGCGGCATTTATTTTGGGAGCAATTTCAAAAACAATATTTGAAATTTCGAAATGAGAAAGCTTATCTTCCGGGATAAGAAGACGCAAACCTAAATTTCTAGTTTTTCTTAAAACTTTAAGTCCCATTTTAGCCAAAACTCGATTTTCTCCGGTCATAGAAACTATATCGGCAGCAATAGAGATCGCCAGAAGATCAGTGAGTTCAAATAATTCTGCTTCCGGAATTTTATAAATTGTATTTAAGCCTTGACAAAGTTTGAAGCCAACACCACATCCTGAAAGTTCCTTGAAAGGATATCTACAATCAGATCTTTTAGGATCTAGTACTGCAACAGCATTTGGAATTTCATCTCCTGGAAGGTGGTGATCACAAATGATAAAATCAACTCCCAAATTTCGGGCATAATTGATCATATCGGTAGCTTTAATTCCACAATCTAATGCAATAATTAATGAGAAACCATTTTCTTTAGCAAAATCAATACCTTCTGTAGAAATTCCGTATCCTTCAGAATTTCGATCTGGAATGTAATAGTCTAGATATTTTTTTTCAACAATTTTGCTGAGGTAAAGGTACATTAAGGCAACAGCCGTGGTTCCATCTACATCATAATCACCATAAACTAATATTTTTTCACCATTTTCAATAGCAGTGGCGATACGCTCTACGGCTTTTTGCATATCTGCCATTAAAAAAGGACTATGTATATCTGTAATATTGGGTTTGAAGAACTCTCGAGCCTTTTGATAATTGTCAATTCCTCTAAGAACGAGAAGTTTAGATTCAAAAGTTCCAAAACCAAGTGACGAACTTAGTCCATCCACGACTTCCTCATCGGGTTCGGGCTTGTAAATCCATTTTTGACTCATTTTACAAAAATAGTGAAAAAAATAGTATTTAAAGATCAATTATCATGAAGTTTCAGTTTGAAAACTATTCGAAAATTGATATGGAAAGATCCTAAAACCATGTTTTTACCAAAAACAAAGCTTACAAAATAGAGTATCAAATAAAAAAAGCCTCAAAATTAATTGAGGCTTTTTTATAATAAATTTTGTTTAAGATTAAGAATACATTTTTTCTCTTAATTCCTTAACTTTTTTATCGGCAAGATACTCATCATAAGTCATTTCTCTGTCGATGATTCCTGTTGGAGTTAACTCGATGATTCTGTTACAAACCGTTTGAAGCATTTCGTGGTCATGAGAAGCCAATAAAATGTTTCCTTTGAAATTTGATAATGAGTTGTTCAGAGTCGTGATACTTTCAAGGTCTAAGTGGTTTGTAGGTTCATCCAATAAAAGAACGTTGGCTTTTTGAAGCATCATTCTACTGAACATACATCTCATTTTTTCACCTCCGGAAAGTACTTTACAAGATTTTAAAGCTTCATCTCCTGAGAAAAGCATTCTTCCTAAGAATCCTCTTACAAATTCTTCGTGACGCTCTTCGTCATTTTTTGTGAACTGTCTCAACCAATCAACAAGGTTTACATCTTCTTGGAAGAAATTTGTATTGTCTAAAGGCATGTGAGATTGAGTTGTAGTAACTCCCCAAGCATAAGTTCCTTTGTCTGCCTCAGTGTTTCCAGCTAAAATTTCAAAAAACTCTGTAATTGCCAATGAGTTTTTAGAAAGCACAGCAACTTTATCTCCTTTTTTAAGGTTTAAATCAATATTTGAGAACAATAATTCTCCATCTTTTGTTTTTTCTAAACCTTTTACATCTAAAATTTGATCTCCGGCTTCTCTTTCCATTTCGAAAATGATGGCAGGATATCTTCTTGAAGATGGTTTAATATCGTCGATGTTCAATTTATCGATCATTTTCTTTCTTGCAGTAGCTTGTTTCGCTTTTGCAACGTTTGAGCTGAATCTCGCGATGAAATCTTGAAGTTCTTTCTTCTTTTCTTCCGCTTTTTTATTGGCTTGAGCTCTTTGTCTTGTTGCTAATTGAGACGCTTGATACCAGAAAGAGTAGTTACCTGTATAAAGGTTAAGTTTGGCGTAGTCTAAGTCACCAATATGCGTACAAACCGTGTCTAAGAAGTGACGGTCGTGAGATACAACGATTACAGTATTTTCATAATCCGCAAGGAAATCTTCCAACCAAGAAATAGTATCAATATCAAGGTCGTTTGTAGGTTCGTCTAAGATTAGTACATCTGGGTTTCCGAAAAGTGCCTGAGCTAAAAGAACTTTTACTTTATCTTTGTTCTCTAGTTCACTCATCATTTGCCAGTGCATATCTTCTGTAATACCAACGTTTGAAAGCATTGTCTGAGCGTCAGATTCAGCTGTCCAACCTCCCATTTCATCATAGATTACACTTAGTTCTCCAGCTTTGATTCCGTCTTCATCAGAGAAATCTTCTTTCGCATAAAGCGCATCCATTTCCTCTTTTATATCGAATAATTTTTTGTTTCCTCTTAAAACAGCCTCAAGAACAGTATATTGATCATAAGCAAAGTGATCCTGCTCAAGAACTGACATTCTTTTTCCTGGCTCTAGAGATACATGTCCTGTTGTTGGGTCTTGTTTTCCTGTCAATATTTTAAGGAATGTAGACTTTCCTGCTCCATTTGCTCCGATAATTCCGTAGCAGTTTCCTTTTGTAAACATAATGTTTACCTCGTCAAAAAGAACTCTTTTCCCGAATTGTAAAGATAAGTTAGATACTGTTAACATATAGTTTTGTAAATTTGGCGCAAAAATACGAAAAGAATTTGGGTATTTTATAATAATGTAATATTCAAGTTTTTAAATGAAAGGTATTTTGTACTTTTCATTAATGAATTTAAGTAGAGTTATGAAAATCGAAAAAACAGTTAACATATTAAATAGAAGAGCTCGATTTGAATATGAAATTCTTGAGGAAATTGAAGCTGGAATGGTTTTAACAGGAACTGAAATAAAATCTTTGCGTTCTTCTAAGGCTTCAATTGCAGAGTCGTTCTGTCAGTTTATTGATGGGGAATTATATATAATTAATATGATGATTGATGAGTATAAATTAGGAACTTTTTACAATCATAAGACAAAAAGGGAACGGAAATTGCTGTTGCACAAAAAAGAATTGCACAAGTTTGAAAAAAAGCTCAAAGATGCAGGGAATACTATTATACCTTTAAAGTTATATATCAATGATAGAGGTAAAGCTAAAGTTTTAATAGCATTAGGAAGAGGTAAAAAACTTTTTGATAAAAGAGAGAGCATAAAAGATAGAGAAAATAAACGAAACTTGGATAGAATATTAAAGAAAAGTTAAAAATCATCTGAAAAACTTTGTGTATAAAGAAAAATTATATTTATTTTGCATTATCAATTATTTAATCATTTAATTCTATGAAAAATCTAAAATTAGGAATTTCAGCATTGGCACTTACTGTTGCTTCTACTGTATTCGCTCAGACTACCAACAATCCGTGGTTAATCGGAGTTGGTGCTCATGCGGAAAACCATACAGCTATTAGAAACAACTTTAGTAATACGTTCTCTGCTAAAAATTTGACGAAGACAATGTTCAATACGAACAACTTCTCTATTACACCTCCACTATCTAAACTTACAGTAGCTAGAAACGTAGCTAAAGGTTTTGTAGTAGATTGGCAAACGACTGTTGGTAATGTTGCTAACAAGAGATTTGATATGGGGAAAGAATTCTTCTTAATGACAGGTCTTGGTTTACAAGTTAAAGCTGCTGGTCTTTTATGGAATGAAGAATCTTGGTTCGACCCATATTTAAGAGTTGGTGCTAACTATTTAAGACACGACTATACAGGAATGACTTTCCCAAGAACAGATGTTAATGGTACAGTTGTTGCTAATGGAGAAAATGGTAACGAAAATGGTAAAGCTAACTTCTTTACTGTTGCTACTGGTGCTGGTGCTAACTTCTGGTTAACTAAAAACTTTGGTCTTGGTATCCAAGGTGATTATGTTTCAACTCCAGGTGATAAATCTACAGTTGCTAACTTCTGGCAAGCTTCTGCTTCTTTGAACTTTAGATTCGGAAACAGAGATAGAGATAAAGATGGTATCTTAGATAAAGACGATTTATGTCCAGATACACCAGGTTTACCAGAATTCCAAGGATGTCCTGATACTGACGGAGACGGAGTTCCAGATAAAGACGATCAATGTCCAGACGTAGCTGGTCCAGTTGAAAACAACGGTTGCCCTTGGCCAGATACAGATGGTGATGGTGTTATCGATAAAGATGATGCTTGTCCTACAGTTGCAGGTCCTGCTGAAAACAACGGTTGTCCTTGGCCAGATACAGATAATGACGGTATCTTAGATAAAGACGATGCTTGTCCTACTGTTCCAGGTCTTCCAGAATATAACGGATGTCCTAAGCCAACTAAAGTTAAAGAGAAAGAACTTCAAGAGCAAGTTAATAGTATTTACTTCGACTTTAATAAAGCTACAATTAAGGCTGAGTCTACTTCAGCATTAGATAAAGCTGCGGATCTTATTAAGAGAGAAGGAGGTAAGTATCTATTAGAAGGTAGAACTGATGCTAAAGGTGCTGAAGCTTACAACTTGAAATTATCTAGAGAAAGAGCTGCTGCTGTAGTTGCTGCTTTAGATGCAAGAGGTGTAGATGCTAACGCTCTTAAATCAATCGGTGTTGGTGAGTCTAAAGCTACAGTTTCTGAAAAAGCTTCTGATGCTGAAAGACAAGTTGACAGAAAAGTAGTTGTAACTGCTATCGAAAATGATGCTGAGTGGAACGCAATCAAGAAAAGAGATTATGAAGATGCTCCAGTAAAAAAAGCTACTAAAAAAGCTCCAGCTAAGAAAAAAGTAGTTAAAAAGAAAAAATAATTAATTTTTCTAAATAATAAATACCTCCAATTTTTTGGAGGTATTTTTTTTTCGTTGACTTTTAATTAATTTTGTTGAAAATTTAAAAATAAAATGGGAAGAGCGTTTGAATATAGAAAAGCTTCTAAAATGGCCAGATGGGATAAAATGGCTAAAACATTTTCTAAAATAGGTAAAGATATTGCATTGGCTGTGAAAGCTGGAGGGCCAGACCCGGAATCTAATCCTGCATTGAGAAGATGTATCCAAAATGCGAAAGGGGCAAATATGCCAAAAGATAATGTCGAAAGAGCAATCAAAAAGGCAAGTGGAGCTGACGCAGAAAACTATGAAGAAATTACTTATGAAGGATACGGACAGGGAGGAGTTGCATTTTTTGTAGAATGTACAACAAATAACTCAACTAGAACTGTAGCTAATGTAAGAGCCGTTTTTAATAAGTTTGATGGGAATCTTGGTAAAAATGGAGAGTTAGCTTTCATTTTTGATAGAAAAGGGATTTTCACCATCGATTTAGCTCAAATTAAAATGGAGTGGGATGATTTCGAAATGGAAATGATTGACGGAGGAGCAGAAGATGTAGAAAAAGATGATGAAGAAGTAATGATTACAACTGCTTTTGAAGACTTTGGTTCTTTGTCTCATAAATTAGATGAACTTGGTATTGAAGCAAAAAGTGCAGAACTTCAAAGAATTCCAAATAATACAAAAGAAGTAAGTGAAGAGCAATTCAAAGCTAATATGAAGATGCTTGAGCGTTTTGAGGAAGATGATGATGTACAAAACGTATATCACAATATGGAAATCTCAGAAGAGATGATGAACTCTCTATAAAAAATAATATAACATTCATATACAATTAACTTTCAATTAGTTTCTTTGCAGTAAATATGAAAAGAAACGTTGAGTTAGTTGTAATTTCGGATGTTCATTTGGGAACTTATGGATGTAAGGCTAAAGAATTATTAAGATACCTGAATTCTATTCAGCCTAAAACTTTGGTTTTGAATGGAGATATTATCGATATCTGGCAATTCAAAAAGTCTTACTTCCCTAAACCTCATTTGAAGGTCATTAGAAAAATTCTTTCGTTCGCGACCAAAAACACAGATGTTTATTATATTACAGGGAATCATGATGAGATGTTCCGAAAGTTTACTGATTTCGAATTGGGTAAACTCAAAGTCTGTAATAAGATTTGTCTAGATATCAATCACAAAAAAACCTGGATTTTTCACGGTGACGTTTTTGATGCCTCAGTTCAGCATTCGAAATGGATTGCAAAATTGGGAGGAAAAGGTTACGATTTATTAATTGTAATCAATAATGTTGTAAATTGGTTTTTGGAGAAAATGGGTAGAGAGAAATATTCGTTTTCAAAAAAAATTAAGAACAACGTAAAAAAAGCGGTAAAATATATTGGTGATTTTGAACTCACTGCTTCTGAACTGGCCATTGATAATCATTATGACTATGTAGTTTGTGGACACATTCATCAACCCCAAATTCGTGAAGTAGTCAATAAAAAAGGTTCTTGCGTTTATATGAATTCCGGAGATTGGATTGAAAATCTTTCTGCTTTGGAATACAACGATAAAGAATGGAAAATTTTTTATTATGAAGAACACAAACATTTGCTGAAAGACGACGATGCAGAAGAAATTCAGGAAATCAATAGTTACGAGCTTTTGAAAATAGTAACTAACTTTACTAAATGAAAATTTTATATGCATTTCAGGGGACAGGTAATGGTCATATTGCCAGAGCTCAGGAAATTGTTCCCATTCTTAAAAAACACGTCTCTGTTGATACTTTAATTAGTGGACATCAATCACAATTAAAGGCTACTTTTGAGCTCGATTATCAATTTAAAGGTATTTCTTTACTTTATGATAAAACAGGTGGTTTATCTTACCGAAAAACATTTTTCGAAAATAAATTTTTAGAAGCTGTTAAAATTATTAAAAATTTAGACTTGTCAAAATATGATTTGATTATTAATGATTATGAACCATTGACAGGTTGGGCTTCTAAATTGAAAAACTTACCAATGATTGAGCTGAGTCATCAGGCTTCAATGAGTTTTAAAGAAACACCTAAACCCGAAAAAAAAGACTTTTTTGGTGAATTGATTTTAAAATATTATGTTCCCAGTAAACGAAAGATAGGATTTCATTTCGAAAATTATCATCCACAAATCAAAAAGCCCGTTATCAGAAGAAAAATAAGAGACTTGAGTCCGGATAAAAAAGGGTTTTATGTAGTTTATCTTCCGAGTTTTTCTGATGAAAATATAATTAAAGTTTTAAAGCAAATACCTGTTGAATGGAAGGTGTTTTCAAAATATACTAAACTTCAGTTTAGAGAAGGTAATATTGAAATTTTCCCCATCGATGAAATTCAGTATTTACAATCGTTTGAAAATTGTGAAGGTATTTTATGTAGTGCTGGTTTTGAAACGCCTGCAGAAGCTCTTTTTATGGATAAAAAATTATTCGTGATTCCTATTCATAATCAGTATGAACAAGAATGTAATGCTTGTGCGTTGAATAAAATGGGAATTCCAAATTCTAAAATTCTGGATGTAAACGAAATTCAAAATTGGGTAGCTTCTGAAAAACATATTCAGGTAAACTACCCTGATGATATTGAAGATATTTTGTTGAACGAGGTATTAATTCTTTAAAAAAACATCTTCAACATCATTCATTCTCATCATTACCGAACGAGCATAAGAACAATGCGGATATACTTTCCAATTGTTTTCTCGAGCAAATTTGATGGCTTCTTCAACCAAAAATTTTCCCATTCCCTTTCCTTCAAATTCAGTATGAACCAGAACAAAGGAAATTATAAATTTATTATCTTCAGGGAAAATAGTATAGGTAAGCCTTCCTATTTCTTTTACTTCGTTGTTAAGAGTGATTACACCTCCGTTTCCTGATTTATTATTTTCAAATCTCATAAACAATGTTTTTGTATTAATAAAGTTACAAAAAACTAATCTGTGTAGATTTGACCTACATCAAGAAATCTTGTTGGGTTAATTGTCTTTTCCTGTATAATAATTGTAATCTTTGATAACGATACCGATGAATTGTCTTTCGGTCATTTTTGTAGGGTCAACTTCCAGTTTTAAAATATTTTTAATTTTATCTGAAAGTTTGGTGATGATTTGTCGGTCGTCGACTTTTAAAGCCTTGGTGTAATTGTCTTTAATGATTCTCATATCATTATCACTCAATGCAATAACCTGTGGGAAAGAAGGTGCGTAATCTTCACGAATGTTTTCCAAAATTGTATGAGAAATATTAATGCTGTTTTTTAAAGAAATTACTGCTGTTCCTGAAGCGATATCACCTAAACGTTGATTATTTTTAGAAACAATCATAGAAATAAGCCCAACAACTCCACTCAAAACAAATACATCCACAAGTCTGGCAACCCAGCGAATCAAATAATCTCCGAAACTTGCTTGATAGCCATCAATTTTTACTACTCGTATTTTCATTACTTTTTTGCCTGGAGTTTGCCCTTCCATGAGGCTTTCCAAAACTAAAGTATAAATATGAACAGGTAAGGTAATTGCGATATAAATTGCAGTCTGGGACCAAGGATCTAGATCGTGAAGCAGATAACTGAGGTTGAAAAATTTGAAAAATAAGTAAAGAGTGATTATTACATAAGCAATCTTTATAAGCATGTCTATAATGAATGCAAGCATTCTTTCCCCAACACTTGAAATATTGAAATTAATGTTTACATTTTGTGAGGTATTAATCGCAATTTGAGACATATTTTTTATAACTTTAGCCTAACAATTATGAGAGAGGTTTATTTCATTAAACAAAATAAAGAAAAATGGTTGGGAATAGAGCAGGTTATTCAAGGAAAAATAAAAAAAAATCCAGATGACCTGTCATCATTGTACATCAACCTTACCAATGATTTGGCTTTTGCACAGACTTATTATCCAAAAAGTAACACTACGGTTTACTTAAATCATTTGTCTGCCCAAATTTTTCAAAAAATATATAAAACGAAAAGGCTAGAACAGAATAGACTTTTCCATTTTTTTTCTACAGAAGTTCCGATGCTGGTTTTTCAGTATAGAATGTATTTGTTGTATTCATTTTTGTTTTTCACTCTTTTTATTTGTATTGGAGTACTTTCTGCGATTTATGAGAAGGATTTTTTAGCAGTAACAATTCCTAATGGAGAATCATACGTAAATGAAACCATTGAAAATATAAAAAAAGGAAATGCTGTTGGAGTTTATCAAAGTGGTTCAACTTGGGGAAGTGCAATCGGGATTATTTTTAATAATATAGGTGTAGGTGCAAAACTTTATACTTACGGAATTTTCGGAGGAGTAGGAACGCTCTATGCATTACTTTCAAATAGTGTAATGTTGGGCTCTTTTCAGTATTTTTTTTATGATTATGGAGCTTTGAAAGAAAGTGCAAGAGGAATTTGGCTTCACGGTGTTTTTGAAATTTTTGCAATGGTTGTGGAAGCGATGTGCGGATTAATTTTAGGAGCATCAATTTTATTTCCTAAAACCTTCTCAAGATTTGAATCTTTTAAAAATGGATTCAGAGACTCGTTTAAAATATTTTTAAGTACAATTCCATTTACGATTTGTGCCGGAATTATCGAAGGATATGTTACAAGATATGCCTTGAAAATGCCGTTAGCCCTGAATCTTATTATTATTTTCGGATGCTTGGCAATTATAGGATTTTATTACTTCGTCTATCCATATATCGTAAATAAAAAAATAAATAACCAAATCAATGATGCAGTTTTATAAAAAAAGAGATTTTGGAACTTTCATTAGTGACACTTTTGCTTTTTTCAAATTATATGGTAAAAATTATTTCAAAAATTTTCTTCTTCTAAACGGGTTACTGTTAATTTTAATGGTAACAATATTCGTTTTCGGATATAAAGAACTTTTTATGCAGATTTTCGGCTCAAATCTGAGCGGACAAAGTACTTATCTTGAAAGCTATTTTGAAGATAATTTAGGAATGTTAATTACGGTTGGAGTCATCACATTCTTCTTGTTTTTTATTTTAATGATTGTGAACTATCTCTATCCTGTTTTTTATATGAGAAGGCTTGCCAGTGGTGAAAATAAAATAAGACCAGATGATATTTTAGGAGATTTTAAAAATAATGCAGGTAGAATCGGGATTCTTTGCTTGGGAATGATGTTTATCGTAACACCTTTAGTGATTATTGTTTTAGGGATTTGTTATGCTTTGATTCTCATTATTATAGGTTTATTGTTGATATTGCTTGTTTATCCGACAATTTTTAATGTGACTACATTTTTAATGTTTGATTATTTCAATACCAAAAGAGGTTTTTTTGAAAGTTTAAGTTATGCGATGAGAGCGCAGTTTTCTTATCCTAACGGAAGAGAAAAATCTCCTTTTTGGAAATATTGGGGAGCAACTTTAATCATATTTTTACTGATTTATGTAATTACTACTATTTTCTCGTTCATACCGATGATGTTTTTGTATGGCTCTTTGCTTACAAACCCGTCTTCAGCGGGTTTTGAAGAAAATCCGTTTGCAGGAAGTATGGGAATATTCATTTCTGTCATGTATGGAGTTTCGTTGCTTTTGTCATTCATACTTTTCAATGTACTTTACGTAAATATTGGGTTGATGTATTATGACAGCAGAACAGACCTTCATCAAGAAGTAGAATTAGCGGAAATCGATACAATCGGAAGCAATGAATAAAATCCTTGTTTTTTTACTGATTTTTTTCTCCTTCGAATTTACATTTGCGCAGGATGATTATGATGAACCTGTGGTTGAGGAATATGTAGATTCTTTGAGTACGGGACATTATAGAAATATGTTTCGTGCAGATTCTGTTTTGATTAAAAATCCTGTTACAGATAATTCAACCTATCCTAAGAAGTTTGAAGAAAATTTTAGCTCAAAATATAAAGACAAGGAGTTTGATTATTCCACTTCAAAACCAAGAGAATCTTTCTGGGAAAAGTTCCAGAGAAAAATAGCAAAGATTTTGCAAAGTATTTTTGGTGAAACAAGTTTTGATACTTCTGCCAAAGCAACTTGGGTTATTGTACGTCTTTTTGCCATTCTTTTAGTTGGTTTTTTACTATATTTTATTATTAAAACTTTATTAGGAAAAAATGGGAATTTTATTTTCGGTAAAAGAAATAAGAAAGTCGATATCAATGATGAAGAACTTCACGAAAATATACACGAAATTAATTTCCCTGAAAGTATTTCCCAATTTGAACGTTCGGGAGATTATCGTTCGGCAGTTCGTTATCAGTTTTTGTTTGTACTTAAAAAATTAAGCGATAAAAAAATCATCAACTGGAATCCTGAAAAAACCAACAAAGATTAT
Organism: Chryseobacterium oryctis; assembly: GCF_025971925.1. Lineage (GTDB taxonomy): Bacteria > Bacteroidota > Bacteroidia > Flavobacteriales > Weeksellaceae > Chryseobacterium > Chryseobacterium oryctis. Next base: position 124,207 of record NZ_JAPDHV010000005.1, on the reverse strand, counting down.
GTTGCGGAATTAAAGGCAACTCATCTGAGAAACGAATTTTATAACCTTTCTTATATCTTCGATTATGTTTGGTATGGTGAATTTAGTATAGATGAAGAAAGTTATCTGAAATTTAGAAATCAATTCCAATCATTTAAACCGTAATTATACTTTTTTATCATGAACAAAACTTTCAAAATATATGCTTTAATCTTCATCATTATCTTGGTGATATTGGCATTGCTTGAGGTTAACAAAAAAGAAGTTACGGATTGGCGTAAAAATTTTGATGTTAATCAAAAATCCCCTTTCGGATTGTTTATTTTTAATGGAGAAGCAAAGCATCTTTTTAAAAATAATCTAAAAAAAATAGAGCAATCTCCTTTTGAGTTTTATAATCAACATAAAAAAGAAAAACATAACATTTTAGTTGTTGAAAGTGAAATCGACACCGAATCTTGGTATAGAATTATGGATGAGGTTTCAAAAGGCTCAGACGCAATGTTGATTGTTTCAAATATTCCAAAAGAAATTTCAGATAGTATTGGTTATTATGATTCTACGGTTTCTTTTGAAGAGCAAAATGTTTTGAAACTTACAGATAAAAAATTTCAAAATGATTTTATCAAATTAGATAAATTTCCGTCAGGAAGAGGTTTTACTTATATTAAACCTAATGTTGAAGTTCTTGGGAAAACAGTCGAAAAAAATAATCCTGAACAGGCTAATTTCATTAAAGCTAAATTCGGGAAAGGTAATTTTTATGTTCATAGCGAACCTCTTTTTATTACAAATTATTACTTGCTGAAACCAGGAAACATAAAATATGTACAAGATGTTTTTTCGTATCTAGATGACAAGGAAACACTTTGGTTTGTAGAAGGAAAAACGAGTGAGTCACAGTTTTTTATGAGATTTATTCTTTCAAAACCAGCCCTGAAGTATGCTTGGTGGGTTTTTTTGGGAGGACTTTTACTTTTTATTTTCTTCAATGCAAAAAGAAAACAGCGTATTGTTCCCGTCATAGAACCATTGAAGAATACTTCAGTAGATTTTGTGAAAAGTATCGGGAATCTTTATCTTCAAGAAGGTGATTTTCATGATATGATGGCGAAAAAAGCCCAATATTTTCTGAATAAAGTGAGAATGGATCTTTTAATTGATACTCAGCACTTGGATGAAGAATTTTCGAAAAAACTGCAACTAAAAACAGGAAAGCCTATTGAAATGATTCACGAAGCCATTGCTTTAATTAAAAAAGGACAAGATCCTTATGCAAGTGTGATGAAGGAAGATTTGGAGAAAATGAACAAACTTTTGGACGAAATTTTAAAATAAATTAAACCTAATAAATTAAAAATGTAGCTAAAAACTGCATTCATACAGATAAACTAAATCATATGGAAAATTTTGATAATCAAAACGTAGAAAATCAAACTCCTATAAATCTTAATAAAAGAGAAGACGAATTTCAATCCAGAATTGATATGATTGAGCTTCGAGCAAGTTTAGATAAGGTAAAAACTGAAATTGCAAAAGTGATTGTAGGTCAGGAAAGTATGGTTGAGCATCTTTTGGCTGCACTTTTATCAAACGGTCATGTTTTGATTGAGGGTGTTCCAGGAGTGGCAAAAACAATTACAGCAAAGTTACTGGCAAAAACAATTGATGTTGGGTTTAGTAGGATTCAGTTTACACCGGATTTGATGCCTTCCGATATTTTAGGAACATCGATTTTCAGTATGAAAAACTCTGAGTTTGAGTTTAAAAAAGGACCTATTTTCTCTAATTTTATTTTAATTGATGAAATTAACAGGTCGCCTGCCAAAACACAAGCTGCATTGTTTGAAGTGATGGAGGAAAGGCAAATTACAATGGATGGGACTCGCTATACAATGGAAGAACCATTTTTAGTTGTCGCAACGCAAAATCCTATTGAACATGAAGGAACTTATAGACTTCCGGAAGCTCAATTAGACCGTTTTTTATTCAAAATAAATGTAGGATATCCTAATCTTGAACAGGAAATTACCATCATCAAAAATCAGCACGAAAGTAAAAAAGAAGATAAAACTGAAGTCGTAAATCGTGTAATTACGGCTCAACAACTGAAAAACTACCAAAATTTGGTAAAAGAAATCATTGTTGAAGCTCAATTGATGGAATATATAGCTAAAATCATTATCAATACAAGGGAAAATCAGTTCTTATATCTGGGAGCGTCACCACGAGCAAGTTTAGCACTGTTAACAGCTTCAAAAGCATTTGCTGCACTAAGAGGAAGAGATTTTGTAACACCAGAAGACATAAAAGAAGCAAGCTATGCAGTGTTGAGACATAGAGTAATTGTTTCGCCTGAAAGAGAAATGGAAGGTTTAACAGCAGATGAAATCATCAGACAAATTTTGGAAGGAATAGAGATTCCAAGGTAAGGTAATACAGCTATAAATTCAATGAATAAAATTAAAGTTTTAATATTATTTATCCAGACAATTTTAATTTTTAGTTGTCAAAAAGGGTATGAGCAAAAGTATAATACATTTAATGAATTCAGTGAAGAAAATGAACGAAATAAAGGATGGTTTCCTAAAATTATTGATACTGACGCAACTAAATTGAGGAATATTTCATATTTAGACCCCTTATGTGCATTTGGAAAATTTACTTACACAAATTCGGAAACTTATGATTCCATTTTCTCAATAAATCAGAAAATAAGTTTTGATTTGTTGAATGATAAAGTTGAGCGAAATTTAAATCTAAGACCTGATTGGTTTTTAGATTTAAGAAAAATTAACAAATCAAATGTTGAGATTATTAAAAAAGAAGGATTTTATATACTGAGAGATAAAGTAGACAAAAATGTATATTTTATTCTATCAAATTAATTTGAAAAAGGTAGGGTTATAAAAGCAATTAGAATGAAAAACTTATATCTCAATAATCGTTTTTTTTATACACTCATTTGCGTGGGAGTGCTTTATGTTTTTGCATTTTTCTTCCCATTCTTTATGGTGATTGCACACGTTGTTTTATTGTTGTGTGCTCTTACGGCGATAGTTGATTATTTACTGCTTTTTAATCAAAAAAACGGAATTCTGGCTCAAAGAATTTTGCCCGAAAAATTATCAAATGGTGATGAAAATCCTGTGAAAATTGATATTAAAAACAATTATAGTTTTAAAATTAACGCTAAAATTATTGATGAGATTCCGTTTCAGTTTCAAAAAAGGGATTTTTTAATTCAGAAGCAGATTGAGCCAGGGAAAAATAGTTTTTTTCAATACATTTTAGAACCCAAAGAAAGAGGTGAGTATTATTTTGGAAACTTAAATATTTATGTAGAATCACCAATCGGGTTTGTAAGCAAGAGATTTCAATTTCAGAAAGATGCTAATTTACCGTCTTATCCGTCATTTATTCATTTGAGAAAATATGAACTAATGGCAATTCAGAGTGAATTTATGTTGGGTGGAATCAAGAAAATCAGGAAACTTGGTCACACCATGGAATTTGAGCAAATCAAAGAATATGTTCCGGGTGATGATATCAGAACAATCAATTGGAAGGCTACTTCAAAAACAAACCGATTGATGGTAAACCAGTTTCAGGATGAAAAATCTCAACGTATTTTTATGCTGATAGATACCGGACGAACCATGAAAATGCCTTTCAATGGGTTAAGTCTCTTAGATTATTCGATTAATGCGACGATGGCTCTTTCTCATATTATTTTGAAGAAAGGAGATAGGGCAGGAATGATGACTTTCTCAAAGAAAACCGAAAATAAAATTGCTGCTGACAACAAATCTGGACAATTGAAAAAAATTTCAGAGGCACTCTATAATATTAATACCAATTTTTTTGAGAGCGATTTCAACAGGTTGTATCAAGATGTAAAATATTCGATTAATCAAAGGAGTTTAATTTTACTTTTTACTAATTTTGAAACCTTAGATGCGCTAAATCGTCAATTGAAATACCTCCGAGGAATTGCAAAAAACCATTTGTTGGTGGTTGTTTTCTTTAAAAATTCAGAGCTTCAGACTCTCATTCATAAAAATCCCGAAAATATGCAGGAAATTTATGATGAAATTATCGCTGAGAAATTTGAATTTGAGAAAAAATTAATCATTCAGGAATTACGGAAATATGGCATTTATACGGTGTATACACTTCCTGAAAACTTAAATATTGATGTTATCAACAAATATTTGGAGATAAAAGCGAGAGGAATTTTATAATTTTACCAATGAGAAAAATATTAGTGATTTTTCTTTTGACTTTTCTAGTAAATTGTCAAGAAAAAAAAGAACATGAAAAACTTGAGAGAGAGGGCGAACCAGATGTTGTATATTTTGAGAACTCAGATGCTGAAATGAATTCGGCTGTACAACAAGCACAGAAGACTTTGTCTGAATTTCAAAAAGCATTGGAAGACAATAATCCGAATCATTCCAATTTTACTTTAAAACAAAGATTTGATACATCTGACGGTGGGGGAGAGCATATTTGGATCGGAGAAGTACAATTGAAAAACGGAAAATATTTTGGAATTGTTCAAAATGAGCCTGTAGATGTGAAAACAATTAAATTAGGTGATTCTGTTGAAGTACCTGTCGAAAGGATTAGTGACTGGATGTATTATGATAAAAATGTTGTAAAGGGAGCTTATACTATTAAAGTAATGAGGAAATTTATGAGTCCAGAGGAAAAGAAAGAAATGGATGCAGAAGGATTAATTTATGAATAAAGAAAAATATTAATAAGAAATGAAAATAACACTTAATAGAATTAACGATGATTTTTTGTTTGAATGTACCAATGCTCAGGGAAATTCAATTCTTTTAGATAATACTTCGCAACCGGGAGCAAAAGGGGTTTCTCCGATGGAAAGTGTTTTGATGGCAGTTGCAGGATGCAGCGGGATAGATGTGGTTTCTATTCTGAAAAAACAAAGACAGGAAATTACCGATTTCAAAGCGGAAGTAGAAGGTGAAAGAGTTCCTGTAGATGATGCAAAACCTTTTAAAACAATTAATGTAAAATTTCTTTTAGAAGGAAATATAGACCTTAAAAAAGCGCAAAAAGCAGCTCAACTATCTTTCGAAAAATATTGTTCTGTTTCTAAAACATTAGAACCGAATGTAGAAATAGGATATGAAGTTTATGTAAATGGAGAGAAAATATAAACTTATCGGTTAATTAAATGATAAAAAAAATCCGTTTCAAATTTTTGAGACGGATTTTTTTAATTATAATGTCAATCTTGGTTTCATCAGTTTGGCGACGGTTGCAGTCCAGCCGGTTTGATGGGAAGCTCCGACTCCACGTCCGTTATCTCCATGAAAATATTCATAGAATGTTATATAATCCTTGAAATTTTCATCAAAATTGAATTTGTGATTTCCGCCGTTAAAGGCTCTTTCACCTTTTTCATTTTTTAAAAATATCGAACAAAGTCTGTTGCTTATATTTTGGGCAACTTCATCAAGGTTTTTTTTGTCTCCGCTTCCTGTAGGTAATTCGACTTTTAGGCTATTTCCATAATAAAAATGAAACCGTTGCAGACTTTCAACAATCAAAAAATTGATAGGAAACCAAATCGGACCTCTCCAGTTACTGTTGCCTCCAAACATTCTGCTGTCACTTTCTGCAGGGGTATAATGAACCACATTCTCATTACCATGAACTGAAAATATAAACGGATTTTCTTCATAGACTTTAGACATTGCCCGAATTCCGTAAGAGCTTAAAAACTCCTTTTCATCAAGCATTCTTGTCAAGACTTTCGTTAATCTGGTTTTACGAAGTATGCTCATCAAATGTTTTCTTCTGTGTCCTTCTTCTTCCCAATGAGACACAAGTTTGGTAAGTTCTGGTTTGTTTTTTAAAACCCATTCCATTCTTGTTTTAAAATTGGGCATTTTATCGAGAAGATGGTGGTCAATAATTTCCACTGCAAACATCGGAATCAGTCCCACAATGCTTCTAAGTTTTAATGAAACACTTTCTCCATTTCCAAGCTGAAGCACATCATAGAAGAATCCGTCTTCTTCGTTCCAAAGTCCGTTTGTCCCTCCTCCCAGATTTTCCATTGCTTCAGCAATATAAAGATAGTGTTCAAAAAATTTGATGGCCATATCTTCATAAACCTGATAATATTGAGCTAATTCCATAGCAATTCGCATCATATTTAATGCATACATTGCCATCCAACTTGTTCCATCTGCTTGTTCAAGATATTGTCCGTCTTTCAAGACCATATTTCGGTCAAATGCTCCGATATTGTCTAGTCCAAGGAAACCTCCTCCAAAAATATTATTACCGTTTTTGTCTTTTCTGTTAACCCACCAAGTGAAGTTGAGAAGCAGCTTTTGGAAAACTTTTTCTAAAAATAAAAGGTCGGGTTTTCCGTTTTGCTTTTCATCAATTTTAAAAACCCTGAAACAAGACCATGCGTGAACCGGTGGATTTACATCACTCATATTCCATTCATACGCAGGAAGTTGTCCGTTAGGATGCATATACCATTCTTTTGTCAATAAAAGAAGCTGGTTTTTAGCGAAATCGGCATCAATGATGGCAAACGGAACACAATGAAATGCCAAATCCCAAGTCGCATACCAAGGATATTCCCATTTATCGGGCATTGAAATGATATCTTTATTGTGAAGGTGATTCCATTCGGTATTTCTTACATAATGGTTAAAATCTCGTGGAGCTTTAAAATTAGGATCACCTTTCAGCCATTTTCCGATGTTGTAATGATAGAATTGTTTATTCCAAAGAAGTCCTGCAAAAGCCTGTCTTTGTACATTTCTTTCATCATCATTTGTTACATCATTTTGAATTTCATTATAAAATTCATTAGCTTCATTAATTCTGGAATTGAAAATTTCGTCAAATTGATTGAAGGGTTCATCTAAATCATTAGGCGATAACCTGAAATCAAAAACTTTTGATTGTTTAGCTCCAATAGTTTCATCAATTAAGAAAGAGGCTTTTGTCCCTCTTTTTTCAGGATTAACGGTGTTACTTTTATGGATGATATAATCATTGATTCCGTCTTTAAAGTAGGTGTTTTCAGAGTGAGGAGCTCCATATAATTTAGAAATGTTGGTTTCATTTTCACAGAAAACACTCTCCACATTAAGATTTCTGGAGTAAAGTTTTTTAATGGAAATACTGTCGTGATTAATATCTATGCAGTTTTCGTGAGAAGATGCATTTATTTGTCCTTTATAGGTATTGTAGCCCCATTTCCAGTTATTTCTGAACCAAATTGTTGGAGCAACCACAATTGGAGCGTCAGTCTCACTTCTGTTGCATACTGTAACTCTGACTAAAATATCATTATGGTCGGCTTTGGCATATTCGATAAAGATGTCGAAGTATTCATCATTGCCAAAAATTCCGGTATCAATAATTTCGTATTCTGGGTCTTTTTTGCCGCGTTTTCCGTTTTCTTCAAGAATATTGTCGTATGGAAATGCATTGATGGGATATTTATAAACCATCTTCATATAGCTATGAGTTGGTGTATTATCCAGATAATAAAAAATTTCTTTTATATCTTCTCCGTGGTTTCCTTGAGGGTTACTCAGCCCGAAAAAACGCTCTTTTACCATTTTATCTTTCTTATTCCAAAAAGAAAGAGCAAAACAGAGAAGTTGTTTAAAATCGGAAATACCTGCAATTCCTTCTTCTCCCCAACGATAGGTGTAGCTTTCCGCAATATTATGATTGGTAAACTGCCATGCATCTCCATTTGAGCTGTAATCTTCACGTACATTTCCCCATTGTCTGTTACTTACATAGGGTCCCCAGTTTTTCCAATTATTATCTTGTAATCTTTGTTTTTCAACATTCATATTTCACCATTTTTCATGACGAAGGTAGTTTTTTTGGGAAAATAAACCAATTCTTATCACCTCGATAGCTTTTATTAATCCTTTGAAAACTTTCTGTTTATAGGCTTTTAGAGATTAAATTAAATTTTTATAAATATTTAAAAGAAAAGTTCTATATTTGCACCATTCGATCATTCACATATTGAAAATGTTATCAAGAAAGGTTGAGGGATTAGACCCTGTGAAACCTTAGCAACCCTTTGCTCAGACAAAGAAGGTGCTACGTTCTACCAATTTATTTTGGACAGATAACTTACTGAAGTTCTTTCAGCCATTTCTCGTGGCATTTTCAATTATATTTAAAGCAAATAGAATTGAAAACAGAACTAAACTATATTAATTTTTCGTATCAAACTCATTCCCAAAAGGAATATCATATCTCGTTGAGCTATCAGCTTTTCGGGAAAGACTTGTTTTCTGCTCCTATTATTTTGGTTAATCATGCCTTAACCGGAAACTCAGATGTTTCAGGCGAAAAAGGCTGGTGGAAAAAACTAATCGGAGAAAATCAGGTGATTGGTACAGATAAATATACAGTTCTGTGTTTCAATATTCCCGGAAACGGTTATGATGGTTTTTTAATTGACGAATATGAAGATTTCACAGCTTCGGATGTAGCCAATATATTTCTGAAAGGTCTTGAATTTTTAAATATTAAAAATTTATATGCCATTATCGGAGGTTCTTTAGGGGGCGGAATCGCTTGGGAAATGTTGGTGAAAAATCAACAGCTTGCCGAAGTTTTTATTCCTATTGCGTGTGATTTCAAAACACACGATTGGCTTCATGCACAATGTCTGGTTCAGAAATTTTTATTAAACCAAAATGATGAGCCTCTACAAAAAGCCCGAATTCATGCAATGTTGTGTTATAGAACACCTGAGTCATTAAATGATAGATTTCAAAATAAATATAATCAGCAAAAACAGAGATTAGAATCGGAAGACTGGTTGATTTATCACGGAAATGCTTTAAACGATAGATTTAGTTTAAAAGCGTACAAACTGATGAATCATTTGTTGATGAACATTAACGCTGAAGAAAATTTGTTGGAGAAAATTCAGGCGCAAATACATCTGGTTTCTGTAGATACAGATTTGTTTTTCCCAGCTTCAGAAATTCGAATGTGCTTTGAAAATCTAAAAAAGAAAAAAGAAAATGTTTTCTATCACGAAATAAAATCAATTCATGGGCATGATGCCTTTTTAATGGAATACGAACAATTAAATAATATCATAAAACCAATTCTTAAAATATGACAACAGCAGATACGATAAACATCTATCGAAACAAGGCACTGGTAAACTTTGAAGGAAAAGACTTTCTTGGGCAAATCGGAGTAGATTCCAGAATTTTTAAAACTTTAAATGATGAAGGAATCAGTGTCGGAGTAATTTCACAACAGGCAATTGAAAACGGAGTTTCGGTTTTGGTGGATGAAAAAGATGCAGAAGATGCAGTGAGAGTTCTTGCAGAAGAATTTAAAAATGAAAAAGCAAAAGGAGCTGTAAGTAATATTTATAATATTAATAATGTTGCGGTAATCGGTTTTGTATCAGAGAATTATAATAAAATTCTTTCTGAGCTTCAGCGAAATAAAATCTTCCCATTATTATTAAATCAAATTGCATCTGCAGGAAGAGTAAATATTGTAGTAACTGATAATCAGACAGAAATTGCCAAAAATATCATCGAAACAGAAATTTACGGAAAGCCAAAAGTTGTTCATTTAGCTTTAATCGGACACGGAAATGTGGGAGGAACTTTAGTAGAGCAGATTCTGGATTCAGAGCATGATATTTTAAAGCGTAAAAGATTACAATTGAAAATTGTTGCAATTGCCAACTCCAGAAAAATGGCTCTTAATAAAGCTGGTTTCGGAAGCGATTGGAGACAAAAAATCAATTATTCTCAAACAGATTCAAGCGTTGAAAATCTTATTCAGTATGCAAAAGAGCATCATTTGGAAAATCTTGTGATGGTAGATAATACAGCAAGTAAAGATTTTGTGAAACATTATGATTCTTTTGTTGACAACGGTTTTGATATTGTTTCATCAAATAAAATTTACAATACACTCCCTATTTCAAGCTATAGAAGTTTAAGAAAATCATTAGAAAAAAATAAGAAAAAATATCTTTACGAAACCAATGTGGGGGCAGGTTTACCGTTGATTGATACTATTAAATTGTTGCACCTTTCAGGAGAAAATATTACGAGAATCAAAGGGGTTTTTTCAGGTTCTTTAAGTTATATTTTCAATAATTTTTCAGTAAGAAATGAGAACTTTTCAACCATTATAGGTGAAGCAATGGAAAAAGGCTTTACAGAGCCAGATCCGCGTGAAGACCTTTCAGGAAATGACGTTGCTAGAAAACTGTTGATTTTGGCAAGAGAATTAGATTTGATTAATGAATTTAGTGATATTAATATCCAAAATTTAATCCCGGAACATCTTCTTTCAATTGATAAAACCGAATTCATTTCAAGACTTACAGAACTGGATGAAGAATATCAAAAAATAAAAGAAAATCAAGAACCAGAACATGTTTTAAGATATGTTGGAGATTTGCACGGAGATTTACAAAAGGATAAAGGAGAACTTGATGTGAAATTGATTTCTGTTCCTGCCAATTCCGCTTTAGGACAACTGAAAGGTTCAGATTCTATCTTTGAAATTTATACGGAAAGTTATGGCGAAAATCCAATTGTAATCATGGGAGCGGGAGCGGGAGCAAAAGTTACGGCGAGAGGTGTTTTCGGAGATATTTTAAGAGTAAGTGAAACCAAATAAATACAATCGTAAGATTGACAAATTAAAACTATATGGAAAATTTTGAAACATTCGCAATAAGAACTCAAACAGAAAGAACTCAGTTTGACGAGCATTCAACTCCGCTATATCTTACATCCAGCTTTATTTTTCAGGATGCAGAAGATATGAGAGCAAGTTTTGCAGAAGAAAAATCTAAAAATTTATACAGCCGATTTTCAAACCCAAATGTAACGGAATTTACAGATAAAATCGCAAAAATGGAAGGTGCTGAAGCAGGTTATGCGTTTGCAACAGGAATGGCCGCAATCTATTCAACTTTTGCAACTTTATTAAATGCTGGAGACCATATTGTGAGCTGTCAATCAGTTTTTGGTTCTACACATACTCTGTTTACAAAATATTTCCCAAAATGGAATATCGAAACAACTTATTTCAAAGCTGAAGATGCTGAGAATGTAGAAAAATATATTCAGCCGAATACAAAAATTTTATATTTGGAAACTCCGACAAACCCGGCTATTGAAGTACTTGATTTGGAGTTTTTCGGGCAGATTGCAAAAAAACATAATCTTATTTTTATAGTAGATAACTGCTTTGCAACACCTTACCTTCAGCAGCCTATAAAATACGGTGCGGATATTGTTGTTCATTCGGCAACGAAACTGATTGATGGTCAAGGTCGTGTTTTAGGAGGTGTGGCAGTTGGTAGGGAAGATTTAATTCGTGAAATTTATCTTTTCGCAAGAAATACAGGACCTGCAATGTCGCCTTTCAACGCATGGGTGTTGTCAAAAAGTTTGGAAACTTTAGCAATTCGTGTTGAAAAACATTGTGAAAATGCTTTAAAAGTGGCTAAGTTTTTAGAAAATCACCCTAATGTAGAATTGGTGAAATATCCTTTCCTAAAATCTCATCCAAGTTATGAAGTTGCAAAAAAACAAATGAAATTGGGTGGAAATATCGTTGCTTTTGAAGTAAAAGGAGGAATAGAAGGAGGTCGAAATTTTTTAAATAAGATTAAAATGTGTTCTCTTTCTGCCAATTTAGGTGATACCAGAACGATTGTGACGCATCCTGCATCTACAACGCATTCAAAATTGTCTGATGAAGAAAGAAATGAGGTCGGAATTACAGCAGGTTTGGTTCGTTGTTCCGTAGGGTTGGAAAATGTGGATGATATCATCGAAGATTTAAAACAAGCATTGGATTAATTCCATGATGAAAAAATAATATACAATGAAAAATACTGAAAAACTATATAAAGTATTATCCGAAAGAATTTTGGTTCTCGACGGAGCGATGGGAACAATGCTTCAGCGGTATAAATTCGAGGAAGAAGATTATCGTGGTGAGCGTTTTAAGGATTGGAAATCTCCTGTAAAAGGGAACAATGATTTACTTTCTTTAACTCAGCCTCATGCAATAGAAGAGGTTCATAGAAAATATTTAGAAGCGGGAGCTGATATTATTGAAACCAATACCTTTTCAGGAACTACGATTGCAATGGCAGATTATCACATGGAAGATTTGGTCTATGAACTAAACTATGAATCTGCAAAAATTGCAAGAAAAGTTTGTGATGAATTTACCGCCAAAAACCCTGACAAGCCAAGATTTGTAGCAGGTTCTATTGGTCCTACAAACAGAACGGCAAGCTTAAGCCCGGATGTGAATGACCCAGGTTATAGAGCCATTACTTTTGAAGAGCTTCGCGTAGCTTATAAGCAGCAGAGTGAGGCTTTGTTAGACGGAGGTTCTGATATTTTATTGGTTGAAACAATTTTTGATACACTGAATGCAAAAGCTGCATTATTTGCAATTGATGAAATTCAGGAAGAAAGAGGAATTAAAATCCCAATTATGGTTTCCGGAACAATTACCGATGCTTCAGGAAGAACATTGAGCGGACAAACAGCTGAAGCCTTTTTAATTTCAGTTTCTCATTTGAATTTATTGAGTGTTGGTTTCAATTGTGCTTTGGGAGCGAGTCAATTAACGCCATATTTGGAAACAGTAGCCCATAATTCTGAATTTTATATTTCAGCATATCCAAATGCAGGATTGCCCAATGCTTTCGGAAAATACGATGAGACGCCTGAATATATGGCGAGTCAGATTAAAGAATATGCGGAAAAAGGATTAATCAATATTATCGGAGGTTGTTGTGGAACAACTCCGGACCATATCAAGGCAATTGCAGATTTGGTTAAAAATTACGAACCCAGAAAGTTAGTGTTTAGTATTTAGTATAAAGTTTATAGATTATGGGTTTTCAAGACTTTACAACACTAGATGTTTGGTTATCTGCAAGACAGTTAGCCAATTCAGTTTATATAATTACTAGAGAATTTCCAAGCTCGGAACAATTTGGATTAACTAGTCAAATGGGACGTTGTGTAGTTTCTATTCCATCAAATATTGCAGAAGGGGTTGGACGAAATACAGCCAAGGGAACTCTGGTTTTTCTTTACATTTCAAGAGGTTCATTATTCGAGTTAGAAACTCAATTTTATCTCGCATTAGACCAACAATTTATTAATAAAGATATTTTTAATAGAATTTCAGATGAAATTCAAACTTCAAAAAAACTGTTAAATGGTTTTATTAATTATTTTAAAAAAGTAGAAAATGGAAAATAAAATCAATAACGAAATATTAAACACCAAACACCAAACACCAAACACCAAATACCTTCGATTATCAGGTCTTGAACCATTGATTATTACTCCTGAAAGTAATTTTATCAACGTCGGAGAAAGAACCAATGTGGCAGGTTCAAAGAAATTTTTAAGATTAATAAAAGAAGAAAAATTTGCTGAAGCTTTAGATATTGCACGTCATCAGGTTGAAGGTGGTGCGCAGATTCTTGATGTTAATTTTGATGACGGATTGATTGATGGAAAAGCTTCAATGATTAAATTTTTAAATTTAATAGCTTCTGAACCGGATATTGCCAGAATCCCGATAATGATTGATTCCTCAAAATGGGAAATTTTGGAAGCGGGATTGCAGGTTGCACAAGGAAAATGTGTTGTAAACTCTATCAGTTTGAAAGGCGGAGAAGAAGAGTTTATAAAACAGGCAAAAGCGATTAAAAGATATGGTGCAGCAGTAATTGTAATGGCTTTTGATGAGGTTGGACAAGCCGATACTTATGATCGTAGAATTGAAATTTCAAAACGGTCTTATGATATTTTAGTCAATCAATTAAACTTTCCACCAGAGGATATTATTTTCGATTTAAATATTTTCCCTGTTGCAACAGGAATGGAAGAGCATAGAAAAAATGCTGTTGATTTTATTGAAGCTACGAGATGGGTTCGTCAAAATCTTCCGTATGTGTCTGTAAGTGGGGGAGTAAGTAATGTTTCGTTTTCATTTCGAGGAAATGATACAGTGAGAGAAGCAATGCACTCTGTTTTCTTGTATCATGCCATTCAGGCGGGAATGAATATGGGAATTGTAAATCCGGCGATGTTGGAGGTTTATGATGAGATTAATAAAGAACTTCTTGAATTAGTAGAAGATGTAATTCTTGATAGAAGGGAGGATGCAACAGAAAGATTATTGGATTATTCTGAGAAACATAAATCTGTTAAAAAAGAAAAAGTTGAGGACTTAGAATGGAGAAATCATCCTTTACAAGAAAGAATTACTCATGCTTTGGTAAAAGGAATAGACCGTTTTATTGAAGAGGATGTAGAAGAAGCAAGATTGCAAGTAGAAAAACCGCTCCATGTGATTGAAATTAATCTAATGACCGGAATGGGGGTTGTCGGAGACTTATTCGGAAGCGGAAAAATGTTTTTGCCACAGGTTGTAAAATCTGCGAGGGTGATGAAAAAAGCGGTAGCTTATTTACAACCGTTCATTGAAGCGGAGAAAGACGGAACCAAACCAGCCAACGGAAAGGTTTTGATGGCAACCGTAAAAGGTGATGTTCACGATATTGGTAAAAATATTGTGAGTGTGGTTTTAGGTTGTAATAATTATGAAATTGTTGACCTCGGAGTGATGGTTCCTGCTGAAAAAATTATCCAAACTGCAATTGAAGAAAAAGTAGATGTTATTGGGTTGAGCGGGTTGATTACACCAAGTTTAGATGAGATGGTTTACATCGCTTCTGAATTAGAAAGACAAAACCTTGATTTTCCATTGATGATTGGTGGTGCAACAACTTCAAAAGCACACACAGCGGTAAAAATCGATTTGAAATATAAAAACGCTGTTGTTCATGTGAATGACGCTTCCCGAGCGGTAAATGTAGTAAGTTCATTGCTGGGGGACAGAAATAAAGAATATGTTGAGGATTTAAAAAGCGATTATTCCGATTTCAGAGAGAAATTTCTGAACAGACAGGTTGATAAAGATTATGTTTCGATTGAAGAGGCGAGAGATAATAAGTTTAAAATTGATTGGGAAAATGAAGAGATTTTTACACCAAATCAGTTAGGAGTAACCGTTATTGAAAATCAGGATTTAAACGAGCTGTTGCCATATATTGATTGGTCTCCGTTCTTCAGAAGTTGGGATTTGCATGGTAAATATCCTAATATTTTAGAAGATGAGGTTGTGGGTGTTCAGGCGAAAGAGTTGTTTAATGATGCTCAAGTTATTTTAAAGAAAATTTTAGATGAAAAGCTTTTAACAGCAAAAGCAGTTTTTGGAATTTTTAAAGCTAATTCTAATGAGACGGATGACATTCTAATCTTTAATGAAAGTAATAAAGAACAGGCTAAATTCTTAACATTAAGACAACAAGCACAACGTTCTAAAGGAAAAGAATATCTGGCTTTAAGTGATTTTATTGCGCCTCAAAGCTCAGGAAAAGCTGACTATGTGGGAGCATTTTGTGTAACTACAGGTTTCGGAACTGATGAATTGGCTGAAGAATATGAGAAAGCTAATGATGACTATAATGCAATTATGGTAAAAGCTTTGGCGGATCGTTTTGCAGAGGCTTATGCCGAGTTTTTACATAAAAAAATCAGGACAGAATATTGGGGATATGCAAATCAGGAAAATTTAAGCAATGAAGAATTAATTGCCGAGAAATATAAAGGAATTCGTCCTGCTCCAGGTTATCCGGCTTGCCCAGATCATTTAGAAAAGAAAACCATTTGGGATTTACTGAAAGTAAAAGAAAATATTGGAGTTTATTTAACTGAAAGTTTGGCAATGTTCCCGACAGCTTCGGTTTCCGGGTATTATTTTGGAAGTCCTCACGCGAAATATTTTGGTTTAGGAAAAATTACAGAAGATCAGCTTAAAGATTATTCTGAAAGAAGGGCTTGTAGTATTCAGGAAGCAAAAAAATGGTTATCACCTAATTTAGCAGATTGACGTATGGGTAAAAATATTCTTATATGGTTTTGTATTGTCTTTTTTGTTCAAAGTTATGCTCAAAAATACAGCGATAAAGATTTTATTGGATATGTAAATTACACGAATATTCCTTTGGTGAATGTAAGATTCAATCCACTGTTGTTTGATCATGTTTTAGACAGAGAACCGGAATGGTATTCAAAAAATAAGATAAAAAAGATTACTTATTTGATGGATGGGCAATTCTATCAGTCTTTTCAATATTCACGAGATGGAAACGTTGTGGAAAGTAACTATGAGAAAGGCTCAAAATATCTTACATCAAAAAATAAGGATGAAATAATTACAATTGGATATAATAATGATAAAGAGAATACCATTGTTTCCAAAAAAATGACACCTGACGGAAAATTGTTAAGAATTAAAAGTCAATATGCTACAACTAAAAATGATTCTACCATAAATAAATTCTATTATGAAAATAATAGAATTGTGAAGAAAGAACAGTATTTCAATAATAAGATTCAAAGAAAAAGCGAATTTAAATACGATAAAAATTTACTTGTAAACATGATTAATATGGATTATGCCATACAGGTGCAGCCAAATCAGACACGGGAATCGGATAATATCATCTACAAATATGACAGCCAAAATAATTGTATCTCTATTGAAGGCGTTCGTTATTTTGGTGTTTTAAAAGACAGACATTTTTATAAATATAGCAGTAAAAACAAGTTATTAAGAGAAGATTATATTCTGAATGAAGGCAAAGGCTCTGAAATAAATGAAGGAAGTATAGAATATGCTTATGCCGAAAAAGACAGATTAAGTAAAATATCGGAATCAAATAAGTCTAAAGCAAGTGTTACCCAAATTATCTATGGAGATAACAATAAAGTGAAATCGATTATTATTAATTGTGATAACGGATGTTATTCAACATATTTTCCTATTAATTTCTATCCAGGTAAAATTACATGTGTTTATGATATAAAATATGACGATAAAAACAATATGATAGAGATAAACAATACTTTAAATGGTCAGTTGAAAAACAAGTCGGAATATATTATAGAATACTATTAAAAATTAGAACTAAAATATAAAATGAAGATAACAGAACACATAAAAAACGCAAACGGAAAAACTTTGTTTTCTTTAGAAGTTGTTCCACCACAAAAGGGAATTGGGATAGAAGATTTATATAAAAATATCGACCCTTTAATGGAGTTCAAACCTCCGTTTATAGATGTCACGACTTCGAGAGAAGAATATATTTATATAGATAAAGGAAATGGTTTAATGGAGCGCAGAATCACAAGAATGCGTCCTGGAACTTTGGGGATTTGTGCGGCAATTCAGCATAAATATAATGTAGACACTGTTCCGCATTTGCTTTGTGGAGGTTTTACGAAAGAAGAAACCGAATATCTCTTGGTTGACTGTATGTACCTTGGAATTGATAATGTAATGGCTTTAAGAGGTGATGCGATGAAAGGACATCAGTATTTTGAACCAACAAAAGGTGGACATGCCAGTGCAATGGATTTAGTTCATCAAATCAATGATTTAGGGAGAGGTAAATATCTTCATGACGACAAAGAATGTGATGATGGACTTAATAAATTCTGCATCGGAGTTGCCGGTTATCCTGAAAAACATATGGAAGCTCCTTCAATGAATTATGATTTGAAATGGCTGAAGCAAAAAGTTGATGCAGGTGCAGATTATATTGTGTCCCAAATGTTTTTTGATAACAAGAAATTTATAGAATTTGTTAAAAGTGCAAGAGAAATGGGGATCACCGTTCCTATCATTCCGGGGATTAAGCCTATTGCTACAAAGAAACATTTGAAAATTCTACCACAAGTTTTTAAAATTGATTTACCAGAAGAGCTTATTAATGAAGTTGAAAATGCTAAAAATAATGATGCGGTAAAACAAATAGGAATAGAGTGGGCGATTAACCAATGCAGAGAATTACTTGATTTTGGAGTTCCTGTTTTGCATTTTTATTCTATGGGAAAAAGTGATAATATTAAAAAAGTAGCTAGAGAGCTATTCTAATAAAGTAAAATGATTTTTGATTTTAAGTCTTGCCAAAAGCAAGACTTTTTTTAGGAATGTTAGAAAGAATTCGGAGGCACCTTTGGTGCCTCCGAATTCTTATCCCAGCATAGGATGTCTCTCAAATTCTTTTGTTCTGTCAAAAAGATATCGGTAAGTTGCTAGTTTTCTGGTTACCGTGGTATCAAGGTTTTCGGCAATTTTTATCATTTTAGGGTTGAAATCGCCAATCCATTGAAGTTCGGTGACCTTGAAATCGGTATGCTTTCTTAAATGTTGAGTTCCTTCCCAAATCATGTAGCCATCAATTCCTTTTTTTTGCCATTCGGGAACAACTCCGAAAACCAGACCTACCATTTTTTCATTTTTTTTGAATTTTTTAATCCATAAAAATTTGAGCTTTTCTATTAATCCGAATTTTCCTTTCAGATATTTAAACCATTGGTTCAAATCGGGAATATTAATCCACATTGCAATCGGCTTATCGTTTTCGTACACAAACCAAGAAATATGCTCATTAATAACAGGCTTCATTATTTTGAACATCTTTAATGCTTTAGCTTCTTCCATCTGCTTTCCTTCTCCATGTGAAGCCCATGCTTTATTGTAAATTTCTGTGAAATCTTTAGCAAATTTTTCCAGATTATTTTTTTTCATTGGTTTTGCAGAAATGGCAGGATTGTTTTTGTACTTATTATGCATTACAGTGAAAACCCTTGAAACTTCTGCAAATACAGGTCTTGAAAAGCAGAGTTGTTCAAAATAAACTTTAAAACCATAGTTTTCAAAAAGTTCTTTGTAATAAGGAAAATTGTAGTTCATTCCGTATAAAGGCTCAATAAATCCGTCTGTTAAAAGTCCCCAAAATTTATCCCTCTCTCCGAAGTTTATTGGTCCGTCCATAGCTTCCATCCCTCTTTGCTGAAGCCAGTTTTTACAATAATCAAAAATAAAATTGGCAGTTTCCTGGTCGTTGATACAATCAAAAAAACCAATTCCACCTGTAGGTTGCTTTTGTTTATAAAGCTTATTGATAAAAACAGCTACTTTTCCTACGGTTTGGTTTTGCTTATTTTTAAATAAAAACCTTTTGCATTCTCCGTTTTTAAAGAATTTATTTTTTTTAGGGCTAAAAACCTCTTCAATATCATTATTTAAAGGTCTTATATAATTTTTGTCGTGTTGATAAAGTTTTGCTGGAAATTCTAAAAATTCCTTCTTCTGGTTTTCGTTCTGTACTTCTTCAGCAATAATCATAGTGTAAAATGAGAATAGAGGTGAAAGATAATATTTTTCGATTAAATTCAAATAAATGAAACGGATATTATCCGTATTTTTGTTGCAAATTAAATAAAAAAAATGGTTGATTTTACTGATAACGACGATGATGTTTTCACGGGAAAAGAACACACGCCTATAAGGAAAGATGCTTTTGATAAATCGCCACAGGAAAAAATAGAAAAAATCACTGAGCTTTTTGGAGAAATCATGGAAACGTTAGGTTTGGATATGACTGATGACTCCTTGAAAGATTCTCCGAAACGTGTTGCTAAAATGTACGTAAATGAAATTTTCGGAGGCCTTCTTCCTGAGAACAAACCGGGAATTTCTACTTTTTCGAATAAATATAAATACCGCCAAATGTTGGTGGAAAAAGATATTACTGTATATTCGTTCTGCGAACATCATTTTTTACCGATTATAGGAAGAGCGCATGTTGCTTACATTTCAAATGGCGAAGTGATTGGTCTTTCAAAAATTAACAGAATTGTTGATTATTATGCGAAAAGACCTCAGGTTCAGGAAAGATTGACCATGCAGATTGTAGATGCTTTAAAGGAAGCATTAGGAACAAAAGATGTGGCTTGTATCATTGATGCAAAACATCTTTGTGTAAATTGTAGAGGAATAAAAGACACGGCAAGTTCTACCATCACAGCAGAATTAAGTGGTATTTTCAGAACCAACCCTATTACAAGACAAGAGTTCCTGCATTATGTAGGAAGCCATGCGAAATTAGATTATTAAGTCAATGCTTAATGAAATATAAATAATGATTAAATTTAAAAAAGTTTCAGATAAAATTTTTGTGACAACGATTATTTGTTGTTGCAAAGGATGTTGTTAAAAGACCTCGAATTTTTAACTATAAAATTTTGAAATTAAACTTAAAAAAATCATTAAATCAAGAATAAAAAATGCAATTAAAGATATACAACTCGCTTGCGGGAGAAAAAGAAATATTTAAGCCAATTTTAGAAGGGAATGTTGGGATGTACGTTTGTGGACCTACAGTTTACAGTAATGTACATTTAGGAAATGTGAGAACTTTCCTTTCTTTCGATTTTATCTACAGGAGTTTGATGCATTTGGGATATAAAGTAAGGTATGTAAGAAATATCACCGATGCAGGTCACCTTACCGATGACGGAGATGTAAATAATGATAGATTCGTAAAACAAACCCGTCTTGAAAAATTAGAACCAATGGAAATCGTGCAAAAATATACAGTAGATTTTCATAAAGTTCTGGATATGTTCAATTTATTACCTCCGAATATCGAACCTACAGCCACAGGTCACATTGTTGAGCAGATTGAACTTACCCAAAAATTGATTGAAAGAGGTTTTGCTTATGAAAGCAATGGTTCTGTGTATTTTGATGTACTAGAATACAACAAAAGAGGCTTGAATTATGGTGAACTGTCAAAAAGAAATATAGAAGAACTTTTTGCTAATACACGTGATTTGGACGGGCAGGGAGAAAAGAAAAACCCACAAGATTTTGCATTGTGGAAAAAAGCATCTCCAGCACATATTATGAGGTGGAATTCGCCTTGGGGAGAAGGTTTTCCGGGATGGCATCTTGAATGTACAGCAATGAGTACAAAATATTTGGGTGAAACTTTCGACATTCACGGAGGCGGAATGGACTTGAAATTTCCTCACCACGAATGTGAAATAGCACAAGGTAAGGCTTGTAATGATGCTGCTCCTGTAAATTATT
Organism: Chryseobacterium oryctis; assembly: GCF_025971925.1. GTDB lineage: Bacteria > Bacteroidota > Bacteroidia > Flavobacteriales > Weeksellaceae > Chryseobacterium > Chryseobacterium oryctis. The sequence goes on along the minus strand of NZ_JAPDHV010000005.1, from coordinate 103,138 downwards.
GGATGCATGCTAATATGTTGACAATGAATTCTCAACGTATGAGTAAGTCAACCGGAAATTATATTTTGCCAATGCAATTGGTAACTGGTGAAAATGATTTCTTTGAAAAGCCTTTCCATCCGTCAATTGTACGTTTTTGCTTTTTACAGGCTCATTACAGAAGCGTTTTAGATATTTCTAATGATGCGATGTTAGCGAGTGAAAAAGGATTCATTAGATTAATGGAAGCTGTAAAAGTATTAAATTCAATCACTCCAAACGATGAAAAACAATCTGGCTTCAACCTGGAAGAATGGAAAAATAAATGCTATGATGCTTTAACGGATGATTTTAATTCACCTATTTTAATTGCACATTTATTTGAGGTTGTTAAATTTATTTTTGCCTTAAATGATAATAAGGAAACTATTTCAACTAAAGATTTAGAGGATTTAAAATCTACTTTGAATGCATTCGTTTTTGAGGTTTTAGGTTTGCAGACTATTGAGGAAAATAATAATGAGAAGCTAGATCAAACATTGCAGGTTTTAATTGAACTAAGAAATCAGGCAAGAAAATCTAAAAACTTTGAGCTTTCAGACCAGATTCGGGACAAACTTCTTGCTGAAGGCATTGAGCTGAAAGACGGAAGGGATGGCACAACCTATGTTTTGAATTAGAATTTTAGAAATAATTATGATAAACTCTCACATTTTGTGGGAGTTTTTTTATGTCCATATTTTATCATTTTGATAAAGTAGAAATCTTTGTTTTAATCTTAATCAAAAAAAATTATAATTCAATTTAAAAATTATGTAAATTAGTAATAATAAAATGATTACGAATCTAAATTCTACATGTATGAAAAAACATTTATTCCCTCTATTCTTGCTGTTGCTAGGTGCAAATGCTCATGCACAGCAAGATTTTTTTGCTTTGGTAGGAAAAGACACCTCTAGTATTGTCTTTAGTGATTTCCGTGCCATTGATGCAACAAACGGAACTTCCGGAGAAAAAATTTTCACGGCAGATTCTCCTGTAAAAATTTTCTCACAAGCAAGAAACGCATCTGTAACTGAGGATAAGAATAATTATAACAATTCTCAGGCAATCACAATGGCTACTTTAGCGTATGATTCTTCTAATAACAATTTGGTGTATATGCCGATGTTTTCTTCCAATATTTATGTTTTAAATCAAAAAACAAAAGAAATTACTTTGGTGGAAAATAATGTTGCCAGAGTAACATCGTGTGATATTAATTCTCACATGACAAGAATGACAACAGGATATGACGGTAATATTTATGCGATCAATAACGCAGGAACGCAGTTTTTACAGATTAGTAAAAAAGGAAGTCAATATGTTGTTAATGATTTAGGAATAATTAAAGATGATGCTTCCAACGGGAAGAATTCATTTACTGCCATTGAAACAGGTTTTGGTGGAGATATGATTGCTGATGCAGAAAATAACTTTTATGTTTTTGCAACATCTGGAAATGTTTTTAAAATATCAACTAAAGAATTAAAAGCAAAATTTGTCGGAAAAATTTCGGGAATTCCTGAAAATTACTCTGTAAATGGTTCTGCGGTAAATGCAAATGGAAAAGTTGTGATTGCAAGTGCAAAAGGAGCTTCTTTATATGAGGTAGATTTGAATACATTACAGGCAAAACAAATTGAAGGTGAGCAGAATTTACATATTTATGATTTGGCGAGTAAATATTTTGTAAATAATAGAGCTACTTCAGGTTCTGTTTTTGCGAATCTGGATATTTACCCTACAAGAGTAGATGAAAAATTTATCAATATCAATCTGAATGATAAGTCGATAAAAGGTAAAATTAAAATGAATGTTTTTGATTTATCAGGCAAAAATGTAATGAATCAGGATTTTTCTGTAAAAGACGGTTCTTTGCATCAGCAGGTTTATTTGAAAAATCTAGTTAATGGAGCATATCTGGTTAATATTACTGATGAATCTGGGAAAATATTATTAAATAAGAAAATTTTAGTTGTAGAATAATCTTTAACTTTGCTTAAACTTAAAACCTTTTCATGCTTTTTGAAAAGGTTTTTTTAATGAATATTTGATATTCAATAAGTTTTGTTTTTCGAGATTATAATGTACTTTTATAAAAAAATATAAATGAAGCTATACTTTAATGTAGGATACAACGTAAAAGTTGGAGAGACTTTGCTGTTGGTAATCAATGAAGAAGGAGCTGTTCCGCAAACTCATGTGATGCTTTATGCTGAAAATGGTTTATGGAAATGTGAAGTTGATTTTTTTTCAAAATCCATTTCATACAATTATCAGTTGGTTGATGAAAAGGGGAATATTTTGAGAGAAGAATTTGTTCAGCATCACCTTAATTTCCCCCACAATTATAAAGAGTTTGTCATTTTTGACGAATGGAATAATAAAAATTTCCCGGAGAATTATTTGAATAATAAAATTCTCTATAATAAACTAAATCAATTTAAGCCTGAAAAGGTTACCGTTTTAAAAAAACATACTCATTTATTCAGAATTGAAGCTCCAATTTATAATCCAAATTGGAAAATTGTATTGTTTGGGAGTACAACTTCTTTAGGAAACTGGGATTATGAGAAGGTGATTCATTTGTCTCAAACCGATTTTGGCGTTTGGGAAACTTCTGTAGAAATTCCTGAAAACGAATTTATCCAATATAAATATTGTATTTATGATACAGCAGCAGGAAAGGTGATTGATGTAGAAACAGGTGAAAACAGATTTACGATACCGAATCACGCTAAAGATGTTTTGCAGATTGTATCTAATCATTATTTCAAATTCAAACTATATCAAATGTATCATGCAGCAGGTGTTGCTGTACCGGTTTTCTCTTTAAGAAGCGAAAACGGATTTGGTGTCGGAGAATTTTCAGATTTAAAAAAATTAGCAGACTGGAATAAAGAAACAGGGCTTGGGATTATTCAGATTTTACCGATTAATGATACTACCGCAAATTATTCCTGGACAGATTCTTATCCTTATGCAGCTGTTTCTGTCTATGCTTTGCATCCACAATATATTTCTTTAGAAAATCTTGATTTTAATATACCTAAAGATTTAGTTGATGATTATAAGAAAGAAAAAGATGAATTAAATTCTTTGGAGCTTATTGATTACGAAAAGATGATTTCCGGAAAATGGAAATATCTGAAAGCTGTTTTTAATGATAAAAAGGAAACGATTTATAAGGATAGAAACTTTAAAAAATTCATTAAAGACAATGAAAGTTGGCTACTCCCTTATTCTGCTTTTTGTGTTTTGAGAGATAAATACAAAACTCCTAATTTTAACGATTGGAAAACTCATAAAAAATATATCGCAGGAAAAATTGCACCCTTTTTCAGTGCAAAAAGTAAAGATTATGATGCTTCAATGCTTCATGCCTGGGTTCAGTATCAACTTCATAAGCAATTAAAAGATGCCATTGATTATACTCATAGTTTAGGTGTTTCTGTGAAAGGCGATTTACCGATTGGTATTTATAGATATTCTGTGGAAGCATGGGCAGAACCGGAGCTTTTCGGTATGGATTTTCAAGCAGGAGCACCACCTGATCAGTTTACAGAACTAGGGCAAAATTGGGAGTTTCCTACCTATAATTGGGAAGCTATGAAAGCGGATAATTATAAATGGTGGAAAAACAGATTCAAAGCATTGGAGCAATATTTTGATGCGATGAGAATTGACCATATTTTGGGATTTTTCAGAATCTGGAGAATGCCTATTTCTGCCACTCAGGGAATTTTGGGATATTTTTATCCTGCCGTTCCAATTACTCTTGAAGAATTTAATGCAAGACATATCCCGTTTAATTTTGACAGATATTGCAAACCTTTTATTAATGACCAAATTATTTGGAATTATTTTGGAGAAAATAGCGGAAAAGCACTTGAGTTTATCAGTAATAATCATGATGGAACCTATTCTTTCAAGCCAGAATTTGATACGCAGAGAAAATTGTCTGATTTTTTCAAAGAAAATCCTAGAGGTCAGATTGAGGAACAATTGATTTCTCTTTGTGCTAATGTTTTATTTTTGGTAGAAGAAAGAAACGGACAAGTTGTTTATCATCCGAGATTTAATGTTTATAATACAGATTCTTATAAATATCTCTCGGATTGGGAGAGAAAAGCTATTTATGAGCAGTATCATGATTATTTCTTCAAAAGGCAAGACGAACTTTGGTACGAAAAGGCAATGGAAAAGCTTCCTATGATTCTTAATGCTACCAAAATGCTTATTTGTGGTGAAGATTTGGGCTTAGTTCCAGACTGTGTACCTGTTGTAATGGATGAATTGGCAATTATTGCTTTGAAAGTTCAGCGTATGCCTTCAGAAAACATTCCTTTTTACAACCCTAGAAACGCAGGTTATCTGAATGTAGTAACAGCCTCTTCTCACGATAGTTCAACTTTGAGACAATGGTGGAAAGAAGATCCTGCTCTCACTCAAAAATATTTTAATCAGCAACTCATTCAATACGGAAAAGCTCCTGAAGAACTTGATTCTCATTTAGCTGAAATCATTATGAAACAACACCTTTACAATGATGCAATGTTGGCAATTTTCCCTCTTCAGGAGTTTTTAGCGACTGATAAAGAGCTTACAAATCCGAAAATAGATAACGAAAGAATTAATAATCCGGCTGTTTTCCCACATTATTGGCGATACAGAATGCATCTGAATATTGAAGATTTAGTTAATAAAAATAGCTTTAATCAAAAAATAGCAAATTGGGTTAAAGATAGCGGTAGGGCGTAAATTTAACATTTGATTATCAGTTGTTTAAATATAAATTAAGAGAAGTTTTATCGAAAGATTTAACTTCTTTTTTTTATTTATATCAAAAAGACAGGATAGAGATATTCTACTAATATATTAACCAATTAACGACTAAGAAAATGAAAAAAATATTGATAGGTTTTGTAATGAGTTTAACGACTTTGTCGTTTGCTCAGCAATATCCGAATAATGGATGGGATGATGACGGGTATTATCAGAATGATAATGGATATTATACTGATCAGGATGACCAGAATTATTTCCCTGATGATTATTACTACAATTATCCTCAAGATTACTATCCTCAGGATTATTATCAAAGTAATTATAATGATTACAGAAATAGTATTGTAAATATAAACTGGAATGTATTTTTTACACAAAACAGATTAGCTCCTTGGCAGATTAATCAAATTTTAAGACTAAATAATCTGTACATAAGCTTCTCTTCATGGAATAATTTCTATAGATATAATCCAGACAGATGGTATTATGACAGATTCTATGCATTGCAAAGGATTTTAGGACCAAGAGTTTTTGTTGTTTTCCAAAACAATTATTATAGAGGATATCATCCTGTAGTGTATTTCCAAAACTACAGAAGAACTCATTATGCATCTATTTGTAGACCAATACCTCGTTATAGAAACGTAAATATTAATATTTACAGAGTTGATAGAGCAAAATTCCGTAGAATGGATAATCCTACTTTTAATATTGTAAGAAGAACAAGTGATAGACCTAATAATGGATTTAGAGGCTCTGTAAATAATGGAAATTCAGGCTTTCGTGGACAAGCCGATAACAACAGAAACAATAATTCAGGAGGATTCAGAAAAGATAACAACGGAATAAGAAATAATGGAGGTTTCCGAAATGAAAGAGCTGATAATAATGGTAATAGGGGGAATAATGGGGGATTTCGAGGAGGAAACAGTGAAATGAGAAGAGAAACGCCTACAAGAAACGAAAATAAGGGTTTCAGAGGAAATAATGAAGGTGGGTTCAGACAAAGAAATGAGAATTCTGCTCCAAGACAGGAAAATCGCGGACACGGAAATGAAAATAGAGGAAATTCAGGGTTTAGAAGTAGGTTAGCGAATAATTAATTTTCATATATTATATTTAAGTGGTGTGAAGGACAAATCTTTGAGGTTTGTCCTTTTTATTTTTTTATATATCGATAAGTAAATTTAACATTTTTTATGAAAAATTCCGTTTAACTTTAGTTTTAACTAATAATCAAAAAGATGTATAACAATTAATTAAATATTTTTAAAATGAAAAAGTTAGTATTAGCAATAGCATTTATGGGAATGGGAAGTTTTGTAATGGCTCAACAGACAACTCCACAGGATAAACAGGCAAAAAGAGCTGAATTCCAGCAAAAAATGCAACAAAAAGAGCAGGAACATTTAGCACAGATGCAGAAAGATTTGAACTTAAATCAATCTCAGGTATCTCAAATCAAAGAACTTCATGAAAAAAGAAAATCTGAAATGAAAGCTGAATTTGAGAAAAACAAAGAACAAAGACAAGCTAAAATGGAAGAAAGAAAGGCTAAAAGAGCTCAGATGGATGCTGATATGAAAAAAATCTTAACTCCAGAGCAATATGATAAATGGCAGACTGATAGAAAAGCTAAAATGGAGCAAAGAAAAGTAGCAATGAAAGAGAAAGGGATGAGAGGAGGAAAAATGATGAAGAAACCAATGAATGCACCAGTTCAATAAACAAATTAATAGTTTATAATTTTGATTTTTTAATGTTAAGAGGGCGGATGAATTTCCGTCCTTTTTATATTAATTTTCATTAAAAACTTTTGTTTTCGGGCTTTTATTCACTAATTTTGGGTATAAATTTATTACTTATGGTTAGCGAGAAAATTGCAAAATTAATTAACGAACAAATAGCTCACGAACAATATGCTGCTCAATATTATCTTTCTATGTCTGCTTGGTTTTCAGGAAAAGATTTAGACGGGATTGCAAATTATTTCAGAGTTCAGAGCAAGGAAGAGCTAATGCATGCAGATAAAATGTTTGATTACTTAAATGATGTTGGAGGAGAAATCATTATTGGAGAAATTGCAAAACCTCCGCATGAGTTTGAAAATGCTGTAGATATTTTTGAGAAAGCATTGGAGCATGAGAAAAAAGTTACAAAAAGTATCTTCAATATTGTAAAGAATGCTAATGAGGAGGGGGACTTCGCTACAACTTCTTTTTTACAATGGTTCATCAACGAACAGGTAGAAGAAGAGGCAAGTGCATCACAATATGTTACTAAAATTAAAATGGTTTGTGATAACCCATCGGCTTTATATCTTTTTGACCAAGAATTGGCTCAAAGAGTTTTCACTCCTGATACAACGGCATAAGAAGATTTTTTATAAGATTATAATAATACGGCGGCACCAAAGGTGCCGCCGTATTATTATAAATAAATCAACTGAGTCTTAATAACATTTCTGCCAAGACTTTCTAAAATGTATTTGTAATTTTCAATCTGTTTTTCGTTTTTCTCTGTTTTTTCACCAGTTTTGAAATCTACAATGATGTATCCTTCATTGCTTTGTAAAATTCGGTCAGGACGATAGATTTTACTTTCTCCGTTTTCGGAAATCATAATATCTTTTTCGTTGATGACCTTCCATTTATCATCGAAAAATTCTGAGTATTGTTTTACGATTTGTTCTAAAGTTTCCTGAATTTCATTTTTTTCTTCAAGAGTAATTTGTCCATCCAAAACATAGCTTTCCAAAACTTTTGTAATATCCTTTTGAGTATTGATTTTTGATAATAATTCATGTACGAAAAGCCCAACTCTTACCTTTTCGTTACGAACCTGATAGTTTTTAGACGGAGTGGCAATTTTTATTGAAGTACTTTTTTCGTTGATATTTTTAAGATTTCGGATGTCTTTTGTTTCAAAATGAGATGTCTTATCCTTTGATTGCTTTTTCAGCATTTCAGGATGAATATCATACAAATCAAATTCGTCAAGGTTTTCAGTGTTTTTAGATTGAAGATACTCTAGAATTTCTAGATTATTAGACGTTTTATTAGCTTTTTGAATATAAAAGAACAGTTGTTCAACAGGTCTGGTTGTGGCAACATATTGTAAACACAATCGGTCAACAAAGTTTTTATAAGAATTTTGTTTGTTGAAAATTTCAATTTCTTCATCATACACTTCCAGGTTTTTGTTGAACTGGTTAATATTAACGGATTTCAATGCCGTATTACTACTTGTTTCAAACCAGTTGGTGAATTCGGTATCACGGTTTTTATTCATCATCGGAATAAAAACAATTGGGAATTCCAAACCTTTCGCTTTATGAATTGTCATAATCTGAATGGCATCAATATTATCCGACGCCTGAATGGTATGTTTTGAAGCCTCTTCGTCCCAATATTTTAAAAACTCCTTTGTACTTGCCCCGGCATTTTGTGTGAAATTAAACAGCATTTCTAAGAAATTCAATAAAAAATCAGTCTCTTTATTTTCTACAGAAAATTCGTTGATATAATATTCAACAAAATTATATAGATTGAACTTCGGAAAGTTGTCTAGTTTTAACCAGATGGAATATTTTTCCTGAATAAATTGAAGGATTTCTTCATGTGTATCTAAATCCAGAATTGCTTTCATTTCCAGTGTGAAATCTTTCATAGAAACTCTTCCCAAAGAATTCAGATGATACATCATCATGATTAAATTGGGTTTGTTTTTAGGATTTGTTTCCCATTTTAGGAATTCAATAACTGCCTTTAAAGTATTGGATAACTCTAAGGTAAGACCTTTTTCAGAAATTGTTTTGATATTGGTTTCTTCACCTTGATAATTCACTTTTAGACTACCCAATTTTTGGGAATAACTGAAAATATCGAAGTTTCCTCTACAAAGAATGGTAATATCGGAAAACTTAAAACCATTATCTAAACTTTCCTGAATATTTTTTCTCATTCTTTCGGCTGTATCATTGTAGAAGTCTTCGTTGGTTAAATTTTCAATGAGATTTACTTTTACACGACCCTCTATAGATGATTTCGGATTTTGCTCTGCATCAATTCCGAAAATATTTTTATGCTCTTCTACTAAATCTCTGGAGTGGAATTGGTAAAGTTCGTTATTAAAATGAACAATATTTTTCGCGCTTCGCCAATTATCTTTTAATACTAAAAGTTCTGCTTCTTTAGGCGAAACTTCCTTTTTATTGATAATATCCAACATCAATTTACTTTCTCCACCTCGAAAACGATAGATACTTTGTTTAGGGTCTCCAACTAATGTAAAAGAAGTATTTTCAGTAGAAACAGAATGATCTCTTAGCGGGACAAAATTTTGCCACTGAAGCTCGGAAGTATCCTGAAATTCATCGAAAAAATAATGTTGAAACTGAGAACCAACCTTTTCGTAAATAAAGGCAGAAGGTTCATTTTTAAGATTTTCGTTGATGAGAATGTTGAATTTTGAAAGCAAAACCAAATCATTTTCTTCTTCAATTTTTTTCAGTTCATCTTGGATGTCCTTGTTTACTTTTAAAGGAAGAAGAGCAGATAAAATTTTCTCTTTTTTCTGTGTTTCTATATATAAAAGAATCAGTTGCATTCTGTTCTCCAGCAACTGTTCCAGAATTTCACCAACCAAAGATTCTTTACTTTTTGATTTAGTTGCAACAATTTTTTGATAATTATTGATTGCTGTTTCTTCATTTGTTGGAAAAGGAAATTTATCTCTTTCTTTATTATTAAATCTTAAAACTTCATGAAAGAATAAACCTAGTCCATTCTTTTTTCCACCGGAAAAATCCTCAATTTCAATATTTCTGGATTTGAATAGCTCGATGGATTTTGTGGCTAAATCAACAGCCTGCTTTTTATTGGAAACAATCTCTTTTCGGAGTGCATTTTTGATATTTTCGTAGTTGGTATTATCAAAGTCTTTATTGTCCTTAAGGTGTTCATAATGAATGTCTTTTACAAACTCCTTTGCCGAATCGTAAAGGTTTTTATTTAAATTAATTCTTTCGTTATTTTCAAGGCTGTAATCTACATAATCCATAAATGAATTTGAGATAATTTCATTTTCCCCGATTTGGTCGAGCATTTTATCAACGGCTTCAATCAAAAAGGGTTCTGCTTCAATTTCTAGGTTGAAATTTTTTGCCAATCCTAATTCATACGAGAAACTTCTCACTAACCTTGAGTTGAAGCGATCGATTGTTCCGATGTTAAGCGTAGAGTAGTTGTGAAGTATGTAATCGAGTAATTTTTTTGCACGATGATGTAGCTCATCAATCGTGATTTTTAATCCTTCTTCTTCAAATGCTTTTTGAATATTTTTTAAGTCATTATTTTCAGCAAAGTTATCAGCAGCAAAATTACCCAGCCAAGACAAAATTCTTTCCTTCATTTCATTGGCTGCCTTATTGGTGAAAGTCAATGCCAAAATATTCCTAATAGATTGTTGCTGATTAGGATATCGAAGACAAATCATCAAAAGTCTCTGAACAAGCGCGTACGTTTTCCCCGAACCTGCAGAAGCGTTGATGACTGTATAAGAATTTTGCATTTTTTGAGAAGAATTGAAGGTGCAATTTAGCTAAAATTTGATGAAAATTTTAACAATTTTGATTGAGTATTTTAACAGTTTTAGATACAAAAGTCTAAAAGATTTGCTAAAACACGTTAACTGAGGTTAAACTTGTAGTTTAATGTAAAAATAATTTTAGATTTGCCTTGTAAAAAAAACTTTCCGTGAAAATTAAACTTCTTTTTATCTTATTTACTCTGGCTTTTATCAATATTAACGCGCAAAAAATTAGCGGAAAGATTATTGATGATAACGGTTTGGCGTTAAGTACAGTAGTAGTGAAAAATATTACGAATAATAAAACTGTTTTTTCTGATTCTTTTGGAAATTTTTCGGTCGAAGCTAATGAAAATGATGAAATTCGTTTCGTAAAGGAGGGTTTTTATAGAACTGACAGAAAAGTTTCAGGGGAAAATATAACGAGCTTGATGAATGTTCTTCTTTTACGTGCTGAAACTTTGATTCCGGAGGTTAAGATAGCATATAAACCGACCGGAAATTTAGAAAGAGACAGTAAGCATTACGGAGATTCTAAGAAGCTGGCTTCATTGAAATCCGGGTTAAATGATTATATGAGAAGTCCTTTAAAAGAACCACTGCCGAAGAATGAGGTTTCAAAAGCATTTACAGGGCATGACTTCAAGGTTGGTCAGGCAGATTTGATTGGTGTTTTTAATCTTGCTAAAGGTTTGGTGAAAAAAGCAACTGAACCTAAAATTACAAAGCCTACTTACAAAGAAACTCAAGATTTTATCAATAGGGTAAAATCTTTAGACCTTAGTTTTGCTAAAAAATATGGAATGACAGAAGAGCAGATAGATAGTTTTCTGCTATATGCGGAAGAAACCCGTGAATTATCCAAGAAATACAGAAAAACTTTTAACGTTGCTGAAATAAAAGCCGAATTGAGCATCGCTTTTTCAAAATATATTCAGACTAATAAAGTTGGAAATTGAGAATTTTACATGTAACATTCTCATTTTTAGTATGACTTATGTATAAAACAATAAGTTTGATTTCATGAAGCATTTTTTGATTTTAATGATGATTTTTATGTTTGGGAGTGTATTTTCTCAACAGAAAATTACAGGAAGAATCAAAGATGAAAACGGAATCGCTCTTTCCGGAACTACAATTATCAACATCAATACAGACACTAAAACTTATAGTGATACTTCAGGAGAATTTTCTATCGATGCCTCAAAAAATGATGAACTAAGGTTTATCCGCGTTGGTTATGAAAGAATTTCAGGAAGAGTTCTTACTAATGATTCCAATCCTTTTTTATTGATTACAATGATAAAGATTCCTGAGGTTATTGAGGAGGTCAAAGTCTCCAAAAAACCAACTGGAGATTTAGAAACGGATTCTCGAGCTGTGGCAAAAGTTGATAAAGGCGAACAAGTACGAGATGCTGTAGGTCTGCCACAGCCTGTAGGAAAAATGAGAGAAAAACCAGCTGAAGTTAAGCAGGTTTTGATTCCAATACTTTTAGGTCAGTTGAATGTTCAGGGTGTTTATGATTTAATCAGTGGGAAAGCGAGAAGGCAAAAACGCCAGTACAAATATGATGATTTGCAGGAACATATTAAATGGGTTCGAGATAGGGTAGATGATGAATATTTTACAAAAGCAGGAATTCCTGAAAATAAAATATCGGAATTTATAGAATTTTCTTTTTATGAGAAACCTTATGTGAGAACGTACGTAAAAGCCAAAAACTTATCTGGTGTTTTATTGAGAATGGAAGAAGCTATACCTATTTATCTCGAAAGATTAAAAAGTAGCAAACAATAATAAATGTTAATAAAATCTTAAAATTTGGAATAAGAATTGATGTAATGAATATATTTAAAAACAGTTTTAAAGTTATATCAAACAAATTCACAATATTTTATGAACAAGAATATTATTGCTGTTGCAGTCGGAGCTCTAGGATTTGTCATTGGTCTTGGGCTTTTCGGGAATGCCATTAAAAACAGAAATAAATCTGAAAATACGATTTCTGTAACAGGCTTAGGAACGAAACAGTTTACTTCTGATTTGATTACCTGGTCCGGAAGTTTTTCTAAAAATAATTATGATTTGAAATCGGCTTATGATGAATTAGCTTTAGACCGAAAAGTCATCAACGATTATTTATTATCAAAAGGAATCAAGCAAAGCGAAATCGTTTTTTCTTCTGTTGATATTCAGAAACAATTTAGAAGTTATAATGATTCAAACGGAAATTATGTTCAGGGAGAGTTTTCGGGATATAATCTTTCTCAGAAAGTCTCTATCGAAAGCAAAGAAGTAGCTAAAATTGAAAATCTTTCAAGAAATATTACAGAAATCATCAATCGTGGAATTGAGTTTACCTCTTCGTCTCCAAATTATTTCTATACAAAATTGGCAACAGTAAAGCAGGAGATGATTGCTTCCGCAACAAAAGATGCCAAAGAACGAGCTGAAAAAATTGCGCAAAATTCTGGAAGTAGTTTAGGAAATCTAAAAAAAGCAACAATGGGTGTTATTCAGATTACAGCACCCAATTCTAATGAAGATTATTCTTATGGAGGTACTTTTAATACCTCTTCAAAAGAAAAAGAAGCGAGTATTACAATTAAATTGGAATATGAAGTAGATTAAATTTTAATTAATTTCTGCTCAGTCTATCTAATTTGCAAAAAATAATAATAAAAAAATCCGAAGATTATTCCTTCGGATTTTTAGTTTAATGATAAACAATATCGTAAATTTCTTCTTTTATTTGTTTTAAATTTTCAGGGGAATAATTTGCCAATAACCACAAGTCTAAAGGATTTTTTCCTTCTCCATAACTTGGTTGTATGTAATTTTCATCAATTAATTTGAACCCGTTTTTTTGATAGAATGCATAACGTCTTTTGGCATCATCTCCTAAATTTTCAGGCTCAATTTCCAATACTATTCTTGGATGATTTTTAAATAAATACCCTGTAATATGTGAACCTAACTTTTGACTTCTGAATTGCTCAAAGACTTCAAAATGCTCTACAAAAGTATAATTGCTCAGTTCCCAAATGATGAGGTAACCAATGTTTTTATTTTCATGTAAAACAGAAATTAGTTTCACTTTTGGGTTTGAAAAAAGCGGAATAAATTTATTCCAATCTCTTCTCTCATCTTCTGGAAAGGTGCTGCAATATGAATTGAAAATTTCCTGAACTCTATAATCTTCAGGAGAGGTAATTTGTAAAAATTCCATGATTAAAGGTCAAATACGTTGGGACGTCGTGTGATAAACATATCTTTTATCCAAAGGGTAAAAGCCAATCCTAAATAAATAAGAAAGAAAAATCCTGCGGTTGCAAACGTTGAATAAATAAAGAAAATTCTAAGTTTAGATACAGGAATTCCCAGTTTGGCTCCCATTCTCGTTAAAACACCAAACCATTCTCTTTCCATTTTATGGCGAATATTATCAAACATCTGAAGATTCTTTTAAAATTTTAAATCCGATACTGCAATTTAAGCAATTTTTTTCTTCACACGAATTTTTAAAATGATAAATAAGGCTTTGACTTTCTAAAGCTGTGTTTAGTTTTAAGCCTAAATTTTTCCAGTTCTTGGTTACCGAATTTTTTTCGGCAGGAATATTTTTATAGAAATTCAGTATTTCATCTGCAATTTCTTCGTTGTGGTATTTGTGATAAGTATATTTTAAAGGAAGAATTGTGTTTAAAATAATTAATTCTATAAAATCTTTGCTTAAATATTTGGGTTGCTCAACTGTTGAAATTTTTCCGAAGTTGAAACGATTATTCCAATAATCAGATGCTTTTACATTGCTGAAAATTTCAAATAACTCTTCAAAGCTTTTAGCCTGAATAATTTTTGAAAATAAGCCTTGATGTTGTTGATAAAGATTAGCCAATTGAGATAACCGAATGGTAGGGAAATTCGGAGGTCGCAATCTTAAAAATTTTGGATGTATTCTTAAATCTGAGATTTGGAACTTGCTTTTTATGAAATCAAATTCACGTTTCCATATTTTCATTTGCTCGTCTTCAGGATTGTCTAGCCAACCGGAAATTCCGAATAACAAGGCTTCGAGCTGAGTTTCGTTTTGTCGGATTTTATTAATGATGCTAAAATCTATACTTTCAGCGATTTGCTTAAATATAAAAGCATTGACTTTTAAACCAAAAGAGTAAGCTAAACTGTGAAATAATATGGCTTCGAAATTGTTTTTAAATTGCTCTAAATTTTTCTCAAGTTCCAAAGATTTTTCTTCAAGTTTTTTCAGAACATTTTCTTCATGAAAGTTGACAGGAATTGCACTGGGATAAAAAATATTCTCACAAGGAATAAATTGATTTCCGATGATTAATTTTTCGTATTTCCACAGAAAATTTTCATCAATATAGCTTTTCAGTTCCAATGTTGGAATGTTTCTACTTTTAAGTTCTTCAATTTCTATGTCACTTTGAAAAACAACATGAAGAATAATATTTTGATAACTGGGATTTTGAGAGTGATTATGTAAAATCCAATCGGAAGATTTTACGTGAAGTTCAATATTCCCTGCAAAAATAATATTGTTAATCTTAATTTTTGCATTTAAGAAATCCGGTCCCGAATTAGTATTCCATTTTCCGAAGTCTAATATTTCAACGGGTCTTTCTTCAATATCCTTGAAGTTAAAGGTGTTGAAAATCTTATGTTTCCAAAGATATTGAAGTAGTTTTTCCGTCATGAGTGTAACACAAATATAGCAGAAAAGCTATGCTTTGGTCAACTCATTTTTAAAATTTTCTATGGTTGTTCTATACATTTCTTCATATATAGGAAGAATGTTTTTCAAATCGAATTTTATGGCTTGTTCTTTCGCATTTTTCTTCATTTTGGTTAAAAGCTCATCATTACTCAATAATTTTATTGTGTAATTACTCATCGCTTCTACATTTCCGATTTCTGCCAAATATCCTGTTTCGCCTTGTATGTTCACTTCTGGAATTCCACCTGCATTTGAACTGATAACCGGAGTGTTTGCAGCCATTGCTTCCAATGCGGCAAGACCAAAACTTTCTTGTTCGGAAGGTAATAAAAATACGTCTGAAAGCTGAAGAATTCTATATAAATCGTTGACTTTACCCAATAATCGGATTTTCGAAATCAATTCAGGGTTTTCTTCTAAAAATTCATTGACTTTCTCCATATCCGGTCCTTCGCCGATGATGATTAATTTTGATTTTACTTTTTTCTCAACGTTTTTGAATATTTGCAAAACTTCTCCGACACGTTTTACTGGGCGTAAATTTGAAACATGAATCAAAATTTTCTCATCAGGATTGGCAAACTGTGTCCTCTGGCATTCTGTACAGTCATCAAATTCGGAATTATCAATAAAATTCGTTATAACCTGAATTTCTTTTTTTATATTAAAAAACTGTAAAGTATCTTTTTTTAAACTTTCCGATACAGAAGTTATAGCATCTGATTGATTAATGGAAAATTCTACGGCGTGTTTGTAGCTTGGATGTTGACCAACCAAAGTAATATCGGTTCCGTGAAGTGTTGTTACCAACGGAATATCATTATTATCTTCCTTCAACATTTGTTTTGCAGTAAAAGCAGCATATGCATAAGGAATTGCATAATGAGCATGAAGTAAATCTAATTTATAGAGATTTACTACACGATAAATCATTGAGCTTAACGCAATATCATAAGGCTGATACTGGAAAAGAGGATAGGTTTGAACATTTACTCTATGAAAGAAAATATTCGGGTTGGTGATGTCCAGCCTTGCAGGAAGGGCAGAACTTATAAAGTGAACTTCGTAACCTTTATTGGCTAGAGACATTCCGAGTTCTGTTGCTACAATTCCGCTTCCACCGTATGTTGGATAGCAAAGTATGCCTATTTTCATTGGTTTATTGTTGTTTTGATGTTGTAAATACTGCTGAATATGTATTTGTAGAAACAATTTTAGGTTCTAAATCTATTCCCATTCCTGCCTTTAAGTTTTCGTTTACCAAAACAGGAAGTCTGCCCCAAATTTTTGTTTTTCCATTTAATGCATTAGCTGTTGCTGTCATTGAGTCGTCGTTGTTTTCATAAGAAACCAAAACAGTGGAAACTTTTGAAATATCAATGTCTTTCAATGCATAAGCACTTCCGAAAACGTTCAGAATAACATTTTGATTTTTCGCTAAATCAGATAAAGTTTTCTTTGATGCCTCTGAAATTTTGTAAGGTTTATAAGCTGTAGAATTGTCTTTGTGAAGTCCAACAATCACTGTTGAATTTGAAGGGATAGAATTGATTTCATTAGCTTTTTTGATAATAACATTAGAACCAATTTGTTGAGCAAATGTTTGATAAGGAGCTTCTTCCAATGGAATATAATAGATTTGTTTTCCGTCTAATGGAAGTAATTTTTTTTCGTCCTTTAATAAAGTCAAAGCGTTTGAATATAAGTTTTGAACCAAAACTTTGTGAGAATCATTATTCAGGTCTGAATTAATATTTTCAGGATTTTTTGGAGTGTATTTATCCAAACCTAAAAAGTATTTGGTTAAAAGAATTTTCTTGACACTTTCTTCAACTCTAGCTTGTGAAATTTCCCCTTTTTCAATTGCTTTTTGGATTAATTTTTTTCCTTCGGCAACACCTTGTGAGAAAAGCATAATATCATTTCCTGCTTTGAATGCTAATGCATCCAATTCTCCGGGTTTATACTTATTGGCTACAGCTCCCATGTTTAGGGCGTCGGTAATGATTAAGCCTTTATATCCCAATTTCTCTTTCAATAAACCTGTGATAATACTTTTAGAAACAGATGCAGGAATTCCCTTTTTTGATTCTAAACTTGGAACATATAAATGTGCTACCATCACACCTCCGATTCCCTTGTCCATCAAGGCTTTGAAAGGAGCTAATTCAACATTGTTTAATCTTTCCAAATTGTGGGAAACAACAGGTAGATCTAAATGAGAATCTGTGTTTGTATCTCCATGTCCCGGAAAGTGTTTAATCGCAGCTAAAATATTATTGTCTTGAAGTCCGTTTGAATAATGTAATGCAGAAGTAATCACATTTTCGACTTCAGAACCGAAGCTTCTGTTTCCGATGATAGGATTGTTGGGATTAGTATTCACGTCAACAACAGGTGCAAAATCCCAATTGATACCCATTCTATGACAGTCTTCTGCAATTTTGGCAGACATTTGATAAATTAAATTTTTATCCTGAATGGCTCCTAATGTCATTGCCCAAGGGAATTTGTGAGCCGTTGCAATTCTTTGGAAAAGTCCCCATTCGGCATCCATCCCAATCATTAAAGGAACTTTCGATTTCTGCTGAAACTCATTAACTAAGTTAATTTCTCTGGCTGCATCATCCTGCATTAGAATTAATCCGCCAATTTTATCTTTAATAACAATATTTCTTACGTTATTAATTTCGCTTTCACCTTTGTTTGTGTAAAGAGCAACGATGAATAATTGTCCCAGTTTTTCGTCCTGCGAAAGAGATTTGTATGTTTTGTTAACCCAATGGTTAGCTTTTTTTAAATCTTCCTTGGAGATATTTTTAGGTTGATATTGCGCTGTAATGTTTGAACTTAAAAATAATAATATAAAGAGTGAAGTGTAAACTATTTTCTTCATGACTTTTTGAAATATGAACAAAAATACAATTAAAAAAATGAGGAAAACAAGGTTTTTGAATTTTTTGGTATATGATTTGAATACGTTTTGTAAATAATAACTAAACTTTTATAAAAATGAAAAAAATTCTTCCAATTTTTCTATTAGCATTCGTAGGGCTATTTTTATTTAGCTGCGATAATAATGATAATGATAATTTTGTTGATAGTGATACTTATTCTAAAATGAGGGATGTAACAGGCTCTTTTACAAATGCTAACAGTTATGCGTTTTCCCAAGGTATCAATATTCAAAGTACAGATGTAGTTTTGGTATATAGAAGCCTAGGAGATGCATGGCAATTGATTCCTAAAGATCAATATATACCAAATGTAACAGGTATGCCTACAGGTAGAGTGTTTAATTATAATTATGTTTTTGATTCTCAGGAGGTGCAAATCAGAATAGACGATCCTAGTTTTGATTTATCAACAGAGCTTACTTCTTCAGAAAAAAATCAATATTTAAACAATCAAAAGTTCAGAATTGTGCTTGTTCCAGCTAGTGCAAGTAAAAATGCAAATGGAGTAGACACAAGTGACTATAATGCAGTAATTAAGTACTATGGTTTGGATGATTCTAAAGTACCAGTTACTAAAGCAAACTAAATTAGTATATCTTTTCAGTTTTTTATAATTAAAAAACCCTTTGAAATTAATTTCAAAGGGTTTTGTTTATTTTTTTACTTATCATTGTCATCTAATAAATGACCAAAATAATCTTTCTTTGTTTTTAGATATCCTTTACTTATTTCATTTGCCGGAATTTGTAGAGGAACTCTTGAATTTAAATGAATATTGCTATCTTTTACATATTTTACCTTTTCAGGATTGTTTGTAAGAAGATTGATATTTTTTACATCCAATAAATTTAAAATCTCGATGGCTACTCCAAAGTTTCTGTCATCAGCCGGAAGTCCAAGCTGTAAATTAGCTTCTACTGTATCAAGTCCTTTTTCTTGTAGTGAATAAGCCTTTAATTTATTGATTATTCCAATATTTCTTCCTTCTTGGCGAAGATAAATAATAATTCCTCCATTTTCATGGATGTATTTCATTGCAGCATCTAATTGCTGACCGCATTCACATTTTTTTGAATGGAAAACTTCTCCAGTGATACATTCGGAATGGAAACGTACATTTACAGGTTTGGTAAAATCTGTATTTTCGGCTATAATAGCCATATGAGGCATCCAGTCGTTTTCGTTTTCAGAGAAAGCTATCATTCGGAAGGTGCCATGTTCTGTAGGAACATTAGCTTCCGCCTGAATTTTAATCATTGATTTATTCCTGGGGTTTATTTTAATTTCCTTTTAAAGAGTCTTCAATAACATTGATGTTGGTTTTCAATCTTACTAAATATCTATTAAGAACTTCGTCGTCATCTTTGCTCAGATTCTCTCTTTTTTTCTGAATCTTTTTATAAGCATTTTCAAAGCTTTTAATAGCTCTATTTTTTCCTGAATTATTACCAGCGTCAATTGCATAAAGATAATTTTGAAGACTGTATTTTAATTCAGTAATTTCTTCGTTTATATCTGTATTCTTAAATTTAGGAAAAGAAGAAATTAGATTGGATATTTCCGAAGCATTTACATTTTCTTTAATATTAATGTCAATACTTTTGCTTGATTTCTTATCTGTATCTCCTTTTGATTCACTATAAAAATTATTAGACAACGGAGAAAAATTTATTTTTTCCGTAGCACAAGAAGACGCAATTATTAATATTCCGAAAAAAAATAGTTGTTTCATTTTTGCTCCTTTTGATAAAGGATTGGGTTAAGACTTTCATCGTTATACATTTTCATTTGTTTGTATACTTTCATCTTAACGTTACCGTTCTCAATATCAGTAAGCAACTGATTAATAGAAGTTGATAGATCATCTTTTTGCATTAAAAGAACATCTAGTTTAGCTTGGCAGTTTAAACGATGTTCTTCCGAAGCAGATTCTCTATTTGCTTCTAATGACATATGATAAACCTTTAACGCAAGTATTGATAATCTGTCTACAGCCCAAGCAGGAGTTTCAGTATTTATTTTTGCATCAGGTTTAGGAATGATATTTTTATATTTTTCAAGAAACCAACTATCAATAAATTCTACTAGATCAGTTCTTTTTTGATTAGAAGCATCTATTGTTCTTTTCAATGCAAGAGCTTCAGTAGGATCTATATTTTCATCTCTAATAATATCTTCCAAATGCCATTGAACGGTATCAATCCAGTTCTTTGCATACAAAATTCGTTCCAAACTATCTTTCTCGAACGGGTTATTAATTAGAGTGTTGATATCATCAGATACATGATAATCTTCAATAGATTGATTGAAAATTTCCCATGCGGTTTCTGTAAAGTTCATCAGCTTATAGAATTTTAGTTGCTGGGTGTATTAGTGTTATTTGAAGAAGATTTGTTTTCAGAACCAGGTTTGTCTTCTTCTTTTACAGCATCTTTAAATTCTTTAATGCCAGAACCAACACCTCTCATTAATTCCGGGATTTTTTTACCTCCGAAAAGTAACACAAGAAGTATTGCTACGATTAAGATGTGTTGCCATGATAAGGCAAGTATTGTTAGTGTATTCATTGCTCAATTTTTTGCAAAGTTAATCTTTTTTAATAAGAAACCCAACCTAAAGGATCAACTGGTGTGGTTCCGTTCCATACCTGAAAATCAAGAGTGTAAGAACCATCAAAATCCTGACCTATAACTCCTACAGGTGTTCCTGCTGAAACTTGTTGACCTTTAGAAACACTTACGCTGCCCAAATTAGAATATATAGTGAAATAATTACCATGTTTTAGCATAACTGTTTTTGTACCGTCATTGTTGGCCAATACCGAAGATACTGTTCCTGGGAATACAGACTTTGCACGTGTACCTGAAGGAACTGATATTTTTATACCATTGTTTTCTTCATAAATATTTTTGAAAACAGGATGCGGTTGTCTTCCGAATCGGTGTGTAATTTGACCTATTTTATCTGCAGGATATCCTAGTCGTCCTCTATTGTCTGCAAAGTTACTTCCAGCTACTGTTGTGACTCCATAGTTCGTCATAGCCTTAGTTTCCGCAGCCTTTTTCTCGTCTTCTTTTTTCTTATTCAGGGCGGCTTCGGCAGCTCTTGCAGCTATTAACTTATCAGATGCTTCTTTTGCTTTAGCATTGGCTTCATCAGATGCCTTTTTTGCGGCTAATTTTCTAGCTTCATCTCTGGCTGTTGCCTCAGCTCTGGCTGCTTCTTCACTTCGTTTTCTTTCTTCTTCAGCTCTTTTTGCAGCTAATTCTGCCGCTTTTTTAGCTTCAGCTTCGGCTAATAATCTTTCTTTTTCTAATGCTTCAGCTCTTGCTTTTGCTTCAGCTTCGATTCTTGCTTTTTCTCTTTCTGCAGCTATTTTAGCTAAACGAATTTTTTCAGCCTCGGCTTTTTTTCTGGCCTCTTCTTCTGCTTTGGCAATTCTGATTTCTTCAGCAATAATTGCTCTGATTTGACCTTCAAGAGCTTTAGACTGAG
Organism: Chryseobacterium oryctis; assembly: GCF_025971925.1. GTDB lineage: Bacteria > Bacteroidota > Bacteroidia > Flavobacteriales > Weeksellaceae > Chryseobacterium > Chryseobacterium oryctis. The sequence continues at coordinate 81,544 of NZ_JAPDHV010000005.1, read as the reverse complement.
TTTGTTTTTGTTTAAGTTCTGCTGTTAACTTAGATTCATTCTTTTTAAATTCTGTTACAAGCTGTTCTTTCTGGGCTCTTTCAACATTGATTGTTGCTAAATCTTTCTGTTGGTTTGCCAAAAGATTGGCTTTTTCTTTTACAGAGTTTTGTTTTTGCTCGATAGATTTTTTGATTTTAGCAGCAGCATCTGATATTTCTGCTGCTTTTTTATCTTGATAATCAGAATATTGTTTTAAATATTGAACCCTTCTGATAGCTTCTCCTAAATTTTTAGAAGAAAGGATGAAGGTTACTTTATTTTGTACCCCTTTATTTTTGTAAGCATTTACTAAAACTTCCGCGTAATTTTTTCTTAGAACGGCTAACTCTCTATTTTGCTTGTTGATTTCTAATTGACGAAGATAAATCTCATCTTCAATAAATCTTTTTTCTTTTTGAGTGTTGTTATACACTTTCTCTCTTAATGCTAATTTTTTATTAACATTATCCAGATAGGCGATAGAAAGTTTAGATTCGCTTCTTGTTTTAGCTAAATCTGTATTTATTTGTGCAATTTGTTTTTTAAGTTCGGCATTTTGTTTTTGTAACTGTTCTTTTTTACCGGTTTGCCCGTTTGAAAATCCGAACAATAAAATGCCTATTAAAAAGCTAAATTTTTTAATCATTTAATCTCAATTTTCTTGTAACTAGATGGTACAGAATAAGGTGTTTCCATCCTAGAAAAATCAAATTTCGTATTTTCCAGTAAGATTTGACTGCTTTTTGAGCCTTTTATAATTATTTTAACATTTTTTGGGAGGCGAATTCCACTATATTCATCCCAATTGGTATAAGAAATTTCTAATTCATCGGGAGATAAAACGTCTTTTAAATTAACATATAATAAGTCGTAATTTTCATCATATTGCAGAGAAATTTTATATTCTCTTTTCTTTTCGTCAGTTTCAATTTTTTGTGTACCATTTGATACCATTTTATATCCCTGGGCATTTTTTGTAAGTGTAAATTGAGAGTCGCTGATTTTTACAAAAGTTCTGCCCATTAGAATTTTCTCCAAAGCTTTGTAATCAATGAAATTTACGTTCAGTAAATTATTAAGATAATCAAAATCAGAATCAATATATGTTTTACTTGTTTTATCCTGCCCTTTGATTCCTTCCGGAGTAGCAATTCCTCGAGCTACATTGAATACAAGTGCCTGAAGATTCATCCATACTTTCTTATTGTTTTCAATATAAATGGTAGCATCTAAAGTAGGTATAAAACCTCCGTTTTCAACATTTACTTTGCTGTTGATTTTTATCTGCTCAAAGGTTGGAGGAATAAGAACATGCTCATAAAACGTAAGTTTATCCCTTACAGGTTCACTCGTGTCTTTTGGATTATTATTGTTTTCGACAACTGTACTGTCTTGCACAATGCTATTCGATTTGTTTGCTGCATTTCTTGTTTTACAAGACAATAAGATTAAAAGTAACAATAATAATGGTATCCAATTTTTCATGTATTTATCTTTTCGATTAAAAAATACTTTGCAATATTAACGCCAAACCACACAAAACATTTTTGTGTGGTTTGAATTTATAATATTTTATTAAAGATAACCTATTATTTTGATAAAAAGTCTAAAACAGAATAATCTCCTAAAGAAATTTCTCTTGCAACTCCAAAATATTGAGCCGAATTACCAATCATTGAATTGGAAAGGTTTCCATGATTGATTAATGTATTTTCCTGAATTAGAGAGTTTTCAATGTTTGAGTTTACAACTATAGTGTTATTACCTAAAGAAACTCCGGGTCCAATTTTAGAATTTGAAATTTTCACATTTTCACCAATAAAACATGGTTGAATAATCAATGAATTTTCAATTACAGAAGAAGATGGATAGTGAGACATTTCCTCTTTTTCGTATTCTAAAATTTTGCTGTTTGTTTCTACCGTTGCGTTTTTGTTTCCGCAATCCATCCAGTCATTTACTTTTCCTAAAGTGAATTTTGAACCTTTTGCTCTTAAGTTTTCTAATGCAGTTGTCAACTGATATTCTCCACCATTTTTGATGTCATTATCCATGATATAGTTGATTTCTGTCATCAGTTTTTCAGCATTGTTGAAATAATAAATACCTATAATGGCTAAATCTGAAACAAAAGTTTTTGGTTTTTCTACGAAATCTGTAATGAAGCCATAGTTGTCTAATTTTACTACTCCAAAAGCAGAAGGATCCTCAACGCTTTTTACCCAAATTACACCATCTGAATTTTTATCTAGTTGAAAATCTGCACGGAAAAGAGTGTCTGCAAAAGCAATCACCACATCTCCAGTCATAGATTGTTCTGCACATTTGATGGCGTGAGCTGTACCAAGAGGGTCGTTTTGATAATATATACTTCCTTTTGCACCTAGTTTTTCAGCGATTTGTATAAGAGATTTTTCAATTTCAGGGCCGAAATCTCCAATGATAAAGGCTACTTCTTCAATTTTTTCTCCTGCAACTTTGGCAATATCTTCAACTAATCTTTGTACGATTGGTTTTCCTGCAATAGGGATGAGAGGTTTGGGAACTGTTAATGTATGAGGACGTAATCTTGAACCACGTCCTGCCATAGGAACAATAATTTTCATAAATTATATAAGAATGTTTTTTGTTTTGTTAAAGATAATAATTAAAACTATTGAATGAAGTATGATTTATATCTTTAAATTTTTGATTAATTTAAAATTGATTTTGTTATCAGCAAAATGGAGACCAAAATATTATCTCTTCTTTATTCTTGATAAAATCATGTCTTTTTCAGTGTAGATAAGGATTCCGGCGTAGATTAAAAATAACAGATTTCCTAACCAAAAGTTATATTTAAAGAAATACACCGTAATAAAACTGAAAATCATCAATAATCCGATGAAGAATGTCATTTTTTTGATTCTGTACGGAATTGGATAATATTTTTGACCTAATAAATAGGAAGTGGTCATCATGACGAAATAAGCTCCAAATGTAGCCCATGCAGAACCTATCATACTATGATAATACATTAAGGCAAGACAATTTAAACCAATATTTATTCCTGCTCCCATCCATGAAATAATGGTTCCTACACCTGTTCTGTCCGTAACTTTATACCAGGTTGAAAAGTTGTAATAGATACCAAAACATAAGTTGGCAATAACAATAATCGGGATAATATCCAGAGCAATCCAATAAGATTTGTTGGGAATGAAAAGGGTTTTCAACCAAGATAAATTTGCGATAATTCCTAGGGCAACAACACAAGCGAAAAATGCAAAATATTCAGCGACTTTTGCGTATGTTTTTTTAGCATCACCTTTATCCATTTGTTTGAAGAAAAATGGCTCAATTCCCATTCTGTAAGCCGTCACAAAAAGTGTCATCAATACCGCTAATTTGTAACAACCTCCATAAGCTCCTGCTTCTTCCGGGGAAATATGTTTTAGTTGAATCGATTTATCAAAATTTTCGTTCACCATGAATGCCAGTCCAGCCAACATTAATGGGAAAGAATATTTAATCATTTTTGAGAATAGAGAAAATACAAACTGAAACCTTACTTTTAGTATAATAGGAAATAAGAGTAATACTCCTAAACCACTTCCTGCCAGATTGCTGAAAAATGGATAGTCAACATTTTCGTCTAAGCCTATGCTTTTTGAAAAACTTTCAGGAATCCAAAAGAATAATGCAGCTGTAAATAATGCCTGAAACACTGATTGTGTTACTCGAACAGCCGAATATTTTATGGGCATGTTATTGAACCTCAGCCATGCAAAAGGAATTACTAAAAGATTGTCAAAGAAGGCAATCAGTGCAAACCAACGAATATACTCAGGGTTATTATGATATCCCCAATAATCTGCAATGGGTTGGTTGAAAATATAACATAATATCAAAAACAAACTTGAGGTTGCAAAAAGAAACCAAAAAGACGTGTTGAAGGTTTTTTTCTCCTGTCCTTTCTCTGCTGAAAAACGAAAATAAGCGGTTTCAAAACCAAATGATAAAATAATATTAACAAAAGAAATCAATGCATAAAGCTGAGTGAAAACTGCAAAACCTTCATTCGGAATTTTGTAAATCAAAAGAGGATTCAGAATGAAAAGTATGATTCTTGGTGCAATAGCACCAATTCCGTAAATAAGGGTTTGTCCTAATAATTTCTTATACAAGATTTGAAAATTTTCTACAAATGTAAATATTTAGGAGTTGATTTTTTATTAATGAGATTAAAATTAATTCTTAAACCTTATTTTTGCTTTTAGGATAGAAGTTAGAGATTAGAAGCTAAAAAATAGTGTTCACACTTTTCTGAGTTTGCCAATCAAAACTAACTTCTAATTTCTAACATCTAATTTCTTAGTAAAAAATGAAGACGCTAATCAAAAACGTAAAAATCGTAAACGAAGGGCAAATCTTTGAGAGCGATATTTTAATTGAAAATGACCTGATTTCTAAAATAGATTCCAATATTTCTGAAAACGCAGACCAAATTATAGACGGTTCAGGAAAATATCTTTTACCAGGTATAATTGATGATCAGGTGCATTTCAGAGAACCGGGATTAACGCATAAAGGCGATATTGAAAGTGAATCAAAAGCGGCTATTGCAGGAGGAGTGACAAGTTTTATTGACCAACCGAATACCGTTCCTAATGCTGTAACGCAGGAGTTGTTGGCGGATAAATATGAAATTGCTTCTCAGAAAGCATATGCAAATTATGGTTTTATGATGGGAGGAACTAATGATAATCTTGAGGAGGTTTTAAAAACAAACCCTAGAAATGTTCCGGGAATCAAGTTGTTTTTAGGTTCTTCAACAGGAAATATGCTGGTTGATAACCCTGAAACGCTGGAGAATATTTTTAGCAATACGAAAATGCTTATTGCGGTTCACTGTGAAGATGAAGCTACAATTAAAGCAAATACTCAAAAATATATGGAAGAGTATGGTGAAGATATTCCTGTGAAATTTCATCATTTGATTAGAAGTGAGGAGGCTTGTTATAAATCTTCTTCAAAAGCAATTGAATTAGCAAAAAAAACAGGAGCGAGGCTTCATGTTTTCCATCTTTCAACAGCGAAAGAAACAGAACTTTTCAGAAATGATATTCCCTTAAAAGATAAAAAAATCACAGCAGAAGTTTGTGTTCATCATTTAACATTTACGAATGAAGATTATGAGACAAAAGGAGCTTTAATTAAATGGAATCCGGCTGTAAAGACTCAAAAAGACAAAGATGGACTTTGGGAAGCGTTACTGGATGATAGAATTGATGTAATTGCTACAGATCACGCTCCTCATACGTTGGAAGAGAAAGATAATGTGTATACAAAATGTCCTTCCGGAGCGCCATTGGTTCAGCATTCTTTGCTTGTAATGCTTGAAAATTATAAAAATGGGAAAATTTCTCTTGAAAAAATCGTCGAAAAAATGGCTCATAATCCTGCTATTTTATTCAGGATTGAAAAAAGAGGTTTTGTGAAAGAAGGATATAAAGCAGATTTGGTTTTGGTAGATTTAGATGAAAAGTGGAAGGTTGCTAAGGAAAATATTCTTTATAAATGTGGCTGGAGCCCTCTGGAAGCCTTTGATTTGCACTCGAAAGTAACTCATACTTTTGTTAATGGTAATCTGGCTTACGATAACGGAAAAATTAATGAAGAGAAATTTGGAGAACGTTTGTTATTTGAAATATAATAGAAAATTTTAATAAAAGATTATTATGCTATTGTCGCTTCAGAAAAGAAAGTTCCAATGGAAGAAATGCAAAAACTATGAGGTGAAGAAAATTTCTCTTGAAGAGTTATTCGGATATTAATCAAGGTTAAACCATTATAAAAGTCAGCATCTTTCCAAAGGTGCTGACTTATTATTGTATTTATAGCATTAAATTTTTTTTCGAAATTAAAATCTACCAAATAGAATTACTTATTTTTACAAAAAAGAACATATGAGTTTATATACACAACCCATGTTGCGCGAAGACGCTCTAAAAGATAAAGTAGCAATTGTTACAGGTGGAGGAAGTGGTCTCGGAAAAGCAATGACTAAATATTTTCTTCAATTAGGAGCTAAAGTTGTAATTACTTCCAGAAACTTAGAGAAATTGCAGGATACAGCAAAAGAATTAGAAGAAGAAACAGGAGGTAAAGTTCTTTGTGTTGCTTGTGATGTAAGAAATTGGGATGAGGTAGAAGCAATGAAAGAAGCTACCTTAAAAGAGTTTGGAAAAATTGATATTTTGTTAAATAATGCAGCTGGAAATTTTATTTCTCCAACTGAAAGATTAACGCATTCAGCTTTTGATTCTATTTTGGATATTGTTTTAAAAGGAACAAAAAACTGTACGCTTTCTATTGGAAAACATTGGATTGACTCAAAAACTCCAGGAACAGTTTTAAATATTGTAACAACATATTCATGGACGGGTTCTGCCTATGTGGTTCCTTCGGCTTGTGCAAAAGCAGGGGTTTTAGCAATGACTAGGTCTTTGGCAGTTGAGTGGGCGAAATATGGAATTCGTTTTAATGCTATTGCACCGGGACCTTTCCCGACAAAAGGGGCTTGGGATAGACTTCTTCCAGGCAATTTGCAGGAAAAGTTTGATATGAGAAAAAAGGTTCCGTTGAGAAGAGTAGGAGAACATCAGGAATTGGCGAATCTTGCTGCTTATTTGGTGTCAGATTATTCGGCATATATGAACGGAGAAGTTGTTACAATTGACGGAGGAGAATGGTTGCAGGGAGCAGGTGAATTTAATATGCTTGAAGAAATTCCTCAGGAAATGTGGGACATGCTGGAAGCAATGATTAAGGCTAAAAAGTCTAATTAAAAGCAAGTTATCAATTAATAATAACTGAAAAGTAGATTTCTTATGGGAAATCTACTTTTTTTATTTGGGGGTTTTTACGATACAGGTTTAGTCGATTCACTGAGAAGTTTTGTTGGAGCGCAGTATAAATTTGCAATACAAAATTTTAATAACCAAAATAAATCAAAACATGGAAACATTAAAGTCGGTGTTAGAATCGAATCACACCAAGAAAACAAAAAATGAATTAATTGACTTTTTAACAGGATTAGAAAAATCGTTAACTCCTGCAGTGTATGAAAAAGTTTCAGGAATTGAAACTTCTGAGTTGGCAAATCTTAGCAACAAAGATTTATTAAGCATCATTGAAGATTTCAAGAAAAACTATGATGAAAAATGGGAGAAAGCCTTCGCTTCAGCTTCTACAGAAATTATGAAACTTATTGCTGGTAAAATGGCTGCTGATGAAGAAATGTTTAAAACATCAGGCGCAGAAAGTGCAGAATTTGCTGCTGAAATCGGAAGTATGGATTTTTCGAAAATCATTGGAGGTCCTCTAGATGCTTGTGTTAAAGCTCAATCTAATGCTTCTGTAAGTACTGTAAACTTCATTAAAGAAGTTGGTTTTGAAACAGATTCAAATGGACTTAATAAACTTCGTATGGCTGAATTTAAGTACAAAAAAATGGGGCCAAACCCAGATTTTGATCCTGATAAACCTGAGAGTTCAACAAACCCGAAACAAAAGCTAAACGATGTTGAAATTACAGTTCCTTTTATCGCTTTACTAAATGTGCCGAGCTTTAGAATTGAAACTTGTGAGGTTGACTTCAATGTAAAATTAAACTCAACTTATACTAAAGATGTAAGTGACGAATTTGGCATTAAAGCTGGGGCATCAGGAGGTTTTGGACCAGTGAAATTCAATGTAGATGTTTCTTACAAGAGATCTTCGGCTACAGGAATCAAAATTGAGAAAGAATATTCTTTGGGTGTAAAGGTTCGTGCTACAAACGATGAAATGCCGGCAGGTTTAGAAAAAGTTCTTGGTTTACTTGCTCAATAAAAACTTTTACGAGAAATGATAAAGTTATCAGATTACCTGGATTATCTCAACAATGAGATAATTCAGGCTCGTAAAAAAGCAGATGAAAATGCGGTGGCTGTCGCAAAAGAATATGCTAAACACGAGTATTTGAAGTATTTTAAAGTTCCTAGATACTCTTTGCCTAGTGTAAAGATGGATATTCCGATCAAAATTACTGATATTGATTCAGATGCAAAATATGACTTTAAGCTGAATGAAGATCAAATTGTAGATTCGGTAAACAATAAAATACGTATAGCGAATAAAGAGAAACAATTGAATATTCCGGAAATTAATAAAAGAAATATTCAAACCGAAGAATTTAAAACCCTTTTCAAAAGATTGGAGTCGATGGATCAGAAGTATGGAAAACTTCCGACCGCTGAAATATTGAAGGTTGATCTTAAATCTAATGTAAAAGCTCTTCATTCCGGGATTTTTCGTCCACAGAGTGGTACTGCAGAAGAGGAAATAGAAGAATTGAAAAGCATTTTTTCTTCCGTTTTATTGAATCATTATAAATTGGTTAACTCCAAATTGAATACGATATATATAGATCCTAATACTACTACAGCTGAAGATAAAGACAAATTGTTTATTAATCTTCATGTAGAAATGGAAGAGGAGGGTATAAGGATAGTGTCTTATAAAGATAAAGATGGTAAAGAAGTAGAACAAATAATTTTTGAGTAATGCAGGAACTAGTTCATCATACAATACAGAAAATAGAGGAGTTGCTTGAGCATTTTAATAAAGTACAGGAGCTTTATCTTAGTAAATCTTTTGATTTTGATTCAAATTTTGATGAATTTCTTCAGGAATTGCTTGAATATTTCAGAACAAAAGGCAATACAACTTATGAATCTGAAGTATTGAAAATTATGAACATGATTTCAACTGTGAAAAGGGGTTTTAATCCTGTTCAAATGGAGAGAATTACTAATGGGAAAAGAGAACTTGTTTGGGGATTTTCATTCAACGGAATGGAAAGTGCTCATCAGTTTTTGACTGAAATGTATGCTAAAGAAAAGAAGAAACTTGATGAGGCTGAAGAAATACTTTCAGGTTTGTTGGTGTCATTTTATCAGAACGGAATTTTGGATGATGAAAAAGTAAAAGAGTTAAAATCTGTTGCTGAAATTGAAGGTTTCTGGATGTCGCTTGTATCGCAAAATGCAACCATTTCAGGAATCAATAAAAAATTAAGACTTACTATGATTTCAGAAGATATTTTCCTCGTTATGGAAAAAGTGCTTTTGAAACTAATTTAAAAAAACAATTACCATGGAAAATGACAGATACATAGTTTTACTTGAGGATCAGACTAAGAGTTCTCTCAGAAAAGTAGAGAAAGAGCTGGAAGTAAGCATTACTTCTTCAGAGTTTCTTTCATCAGAAAATCGTTCGTATGAAGTAATTGATGATGAAAACGGTGTTTTGTATAAAAACTTGGGCGTTTTGGTGGTTGAAAATATGGATGAAGCACAACTGAAAAGTTCTGTGAAAAATGATTCAAACCCTATAGTTTATTTTGAAAAAGAAAGAGATTTTTTTCCGGCAGATGAATTGACAATCATCAATGAACTAAAAAAAAGGTCTGATGAATTGGCAGAAAAAATCATCGAACTGGAAAAATATATTATAAACAAACCTTTGCCACAAACACCATTAGTAGAGATGGAATGGGGCTTGAAGGCTCTAGGACTTGGTAATACAATGTATACAGGAAAGGGTATAGATATTTGTATTTTAGATACCGGTCTTGAGCTTTCACATCCCGATTTTTCATTAAGGCAAATTGAAGGGAAATCTTTTATTGATGGTGAAGATTGGTCTTATGATCCTAATGGTCACGGAACACATTGTGCAGGAATTGCAGCGGGAAACATTAGACTTGATAACGGAAATCGTTATGGAATCGCAAAAGATTGTAATCTAAAAATTGCAAAAGTTCTTTCTAATAAAGGAAGAGGAACGACAAGTAGCGTTATTGATGCAATAGACTGGGCAATTACTAAGAAATTTAGGATTTTATCAATGTCATTGGCGTCACCTGTAGGTCTCAATGAGATTCCGTCGCCTCTTTTTGAAGCTGTAGGAGCAAGGGCTTTAGAAAATAATTGCTTAATCATCGCAGCAGCAGGAAATGATAGCAGTAGACCTTCGTTGCCGCTTCCTGTTTCATCACCGGCAAATGCTGTATCTATTATGGCGGTAGCTGCGATTGATGGACAAATGAAAATTGCAAGTTTTTCAAATGCAGGATTAAATCCTGCAACTGGCGGAAGTATTAATGTTTGTGCTCCGGGAGTTGATATTATAAGTTCTTATCCTGTAAATTCTAAAAATAAAAAAGGGAATTATTATGCAATGAGCGGAACAAGTATGGCGACACCTCATGTTTCAGGACTTGCAGCGTTATATATGGAGCAGTTTCCTGATAAATCAGCAAAAGAAATTTGGGAACTGATTGAAACTAAAGCAAAACCTATTGAAGGTATAAAATACAGAGATATCGGAAACGGATTAATACAAGCGTAGTTATGAAAACTTATTTAGCCGTTTTAAAGAAAGAAATTGATATTAAGGCTTTGGAAAAAGAGCTTAAAAAAAAGAAGATAAAATCGATGGCTCATTACAAAACAATAGGAGTGGTAAAGCTGGAGAGTGAATCGCCGGTTTCTCAGAAAGATTTTCAGGATTATTTTATCGCTGTGGAAGAAGAAAAAGATAATTTTACGATATAATTGCTTATTTAACGCTTCTCTCTTTGAGAGAAGTTTTATTTTTGTGTTTTAATCGTTGAAAAGATATAATATGGGTTTTAGATTTTTTATAGTATTGTTAATGTTTTTTACAATGGGGTTTTCACAAAATTTGAAAGTAATGAGTTTTAATATCAGACTTCAGATAGATTCTGATAAAGAAAATTCTTGGGTGCAGAGAAAACAGGATGTTGTGGATTTATTAAACTATTACCATCCTGATTATTTTGGTGTGCAGGAAGCACTTCCGGAACAGATGAAAGATATTAAAAACGGGATGAAAAACTATGAATATGTTGGGGTTGGAAGAGATGATGGTAAAGAAAAAGGAGAATTTTCTGCAATTTTTTATGATGTAAACAGGCTTCAGGTTTTGGAGTCGGAGACTTTTTGGCTTTCAGAGACTCCCGATAAACCTTCAAAAGGTTGGGATGCGGCTTATAATAGAGTTTGTAGCTATGCGGTTTTTAAAGATAAAAAGTCTAAAAAAGAATTTTTAGCGATGAATCTTCACTTTGATCATGTCGGAAATGTAGCAAGAGTAAAGTCTGCAGAATTGATTCTAAAGAAAATTAAAGAAATTAATCCTAAAAATTTACCGGTAATTTTGAGTGGTGATTTTAATTTAACTGATGATACAGAACCGATTAAAATTCTTTCTAAAAATTTGAAAGATAGCTTCTATCATTCTGAAACAAAACATTACGGGCCGATTGGTACTTTTACAGCTTTTAACGTGAGTGAAATTCCTAAAGATAGAATCGATTATATTTTTGTAAAAGGGTTTAAAATAAAATCTCACAGACATATTAATGATAGAAGGGAGAATTTGTTGTATCCTTCGGATCATTTTCCTGTTTTGGTGGATTTACAGTTTTAAATTATAAAAGTTAAAAGCCCTCTCTAACTATAGAGAAGGCTTTTTTAATATGAAGAATATTAGTTTTAGTAAACTCGTAGTCCGGATCTTGCTCCTGAAGCATCAACGACAGACTGCATTCTTGTTTTTTGCCCTGCAGAGAACATAAACATTGCTGCATCATCTACATAATCCATATAGTTCATGAACATTACAGAACGTTGTACGCCACTACATGTGTTATATAATGGGTAAGAAGGCTTACCGTAGTTTGCTGTAGTTTGTGTAGGAGTATCTGCTACTTGGTCATTTCCGCAGTTAGCATCACCCCAGATGTGTCTTAGGTTTAGGTAGTGCCCCACTTCATGTGTTGCAGTTCTTCCTAAGTTGAAAGGAGATGAAGCTCCTGTTTTTCCGAAAAATGGAGCAGCAATTACCACGCCGTCATTCCATAATCCGGCAGATTCAGGGAATGTAGCATATCCAAGAATAGTTCTTCCCTGACTTGTCATTTTGCTTACTACCCACATGTTTAAATAATTGGTAGGGTTTGTAGCGTCAATACCTCCTTTAGCAGATTTTTTCATATCGTCATTAGTAGACCAGCCTGTTTTAGTTGTTGCTTTTCTAACAGTGTTTACCAATCTGAATTTTATTTTAGTATCTCCAGAACTTACCGATTGAAATTCTGTTGGGATTTTAGTGGCATCCGTATTTGTTCCTGAGTAATCAGCGTTAAGTACAGCTATTTGTTCCGCTATTCTTGCATCAGAAATGTTTTCTGCAGCTGTTTTGTATAGTACATTTACCACAACCGGGATTTCTATTGTACCATCAGCAAGAACTTTTCCTAATGCTTTATTGTTTATAAATTTTTCTGTGTTGGCTTCCAGTTCGTTGAATTTTTGCCTCAATTCCGGGTTATTTTGCAAAGCTACTTTTCTTACTTCTTCAGATGCACAACCTCTTGCTGTGATGTTACCTGAAGAAACGTTATCAGCTGTTGCTTCGTTTTCGTGTTGCTCAGTAATGTTATCGCTATTACAAGCTGACATTAAGCCCAGTATAAGAGCGCCAAATAAGATTTTTTTCATAATTAATATTATTTTATAAAGTTTTAGGGTGTGAAATTATGTTTTAAAAAATTATTACGCAATATATTTTTGATAATATTTCACTGTTTGATGGTTTTTTGTTTGAATTGTTTATTTATCTTGTTTGTATTTATGTTATAATTTATTATTTTGACTTATTGTGTGTTTTTAATTAAAAATATTCTAATTATTGTACTTGTTGTATTTTTTGGTATGTGGTGTATTATTTTTATGATTTATTTGATTTTTCTGTTTTTTTAAAAAAAAAATAAAAGCCTTCTCCGAATTTTGAAGAAGGCTTTTTTTTAATATGAAGAAATTTCTTTTAGTAAACTCTTAATCCTGATCTTGGACCTGAAGAAGCAACAACAGCTTGCATTCTTTGTTTTTGATTAGTTGTAAACATAAACATGGCGGCATCATTCACATAATCCATATAATTCATGAACATTTGTGAGCGACTAACTCCGCTACATGTACGATAAAGAGGGTATGATGGTGTTCCGAAGTTTGGACCAGGGGAGACAGGTGTATCATTAGAATAATCTGTTTGACATCCTGTATTACTAGAACCCCAAAGGTGTGGAAGATTAAGATAATGGCCTACTTCGTGAGTGGCTGTTCTTCCTAAATTGTAAGGAGCCGAGGTTCCGGAACCAGTCCCAATATATGGTGCAGCTATAACAACTCCGTCTAATGCGGCTGTAATAGTTCCAGGATAATAAGCATAACCTAATGTGCCGTCAGTCATGTTATTTACAATCCAAATGTTTAAGTAATTATTTGGAGAGGTAGCCGCAATACCTGTACTTGCTGATTTCATAAGGTTTTCATCCGGATTCCAGATAGAAGTATTGCTTTGTTTTCTTACTACTTTTTCTAATCTGAATCTTATTTTTGTGTCTCCTGCTTTTACGGCAGCAAACTCTGATGGAGTGTTATTTACATCTGAATTGGTTCCTGAATAATCTTTATTTAAGACATCAATCTGAGATTGTAACCTTGCATCAGAAACATTGTCTGCTGTAGTTTTATAAACAACATTAAATACTACAGGGATTTCTACTGTACCGTCTGCCAATACTTTTCCCATTTTGATGTTGTTGATGTGATTTTCTGTGAATTCTTCAATTGCATTCACCCTAGCTCTAGCGGATGGGTCGCTGTTTAAGATTTTTTCCCTCATTAGATCCGAAGGGCAAGCTCTTTTTGATGTGGTGACATTTGAAGGAATGTCTGGATTTTGTAATTCTTCCTGATTTGAAATGCTGTCGCTGTTACAAGCAGACATAACGCTAAGCACAAGTGCTCCGAACAATAGTCTTTTCATACGATGATATATTATAATTTGGTAGTGTGAAATTATATTATTTCGGAATACTATGCAATAGTTTTTTGTATTTTATTCACTTAATATTGAATTTTAGTTTGAAAAAATTACGTTATATGTATTTTGTTTGGATTATGTATACTGAATTGTACTAATCGTTTAGATGTTTAATTACATCTCAGCTAATTTTTAAATTTTGAATTTACTTTTAGTTTGCGAATCCGTTTTTGATGGCGAAAACGGCAAGTCCAACCCGTGTTTTTAAATCTAACTTGTCACAAAGTTGGTCTCTGTAACTTTCAACAGTCCTTGGACTGCAGCACATTTTGTCTGCAATTTCTTTATAGCTAAGTTCTGTTACGGTGTATTTCAAGAATTCTTTTTCGCGGTCAGATATTCTTACTGTGCTTTCCGAATTGTCACCGTTGTTTAGATTGGAGAAAATAATTTTTGAAGCCCAATCCGGATAGAAAAATCCTTCTGTATTTAGTTTTATAAGGGCTGTTTCTAATTCTTTTGGATGAGTATTTTTTAGCATATAGCCTTTCGCTCCGTTCTTTATCATTTTGATGACGCTTTTATCGTCTCCTTGCATACTTAGCGCCATTACTTTAATGTCCGGATGGTTTTCCTTTAGCCAAAGAACAGTTTCAAACCCGTCCATAATTGGCATACTGATATCTAGAAGAATGATGTCGGGAATTTTATTATTATTTTCAAATTTCTGAATTAAATCTTTTCCGTTTTCGGCAACATAAATGACTTCAAAATCTTTAAAATTATCAATAATTCCTTCTAAAGCTTTTGCGATAAGTACGTGGTCATCAACAATTACTATAGTTTTTTTCATGGTTATCTTTTTAAAATGATATTGAGTGTAGTTCCCAGATTTTCCTGACTTTCGAGACTGAAATTTGCCCCGATGATTTCGGCTCTGTTTTTCATATTGGTAAGTCCGATTCCGTTTGATTTTATGGTAGATTTATCAAAACCAATACCATCATCTTTAATATTAAGTTCCCAAAGATATTCATCAGATGTATTCAGTTTGATAAAAATGTTCTTGCAGTTGGCATGTTTTATACTGTTCTGAATAAACTCCTGAGTAATTCTGAGGAGTACATTTTTGTGAGCAAATCCCAAGTCGAGCTGTTTAAAGTTGTGTTCAAAATTTACTTTACACTTTTTAAAAGCATTGGTATTGTCAACTTCTTCCTGAATTAAAGTTACGATTTCCTTTTTATTAATGTTGTCATCTGTTAAAGTTTTTGAAAGACTTCTTAAATCTTGTAGAGATTGATTTATAATTTGAGACACCTGGTCTATTCTTTCGTTTACTTCAGGAACTTTATTTTCATATAAAAGTTGCTGAGTGTAAAGACTAACGAGAGTTAATTTCTGACCTATATTATCATGAAGCTCTCTCCCGATTTGCTGCATTGTTGCCTGTTGGATTTCCAGCTGAGTAGCCAAAAGTTCTCGTTTGTGAATTTCGTTTTTTACTTCAATTTCATTAAGGTATTCTTTTTTACGCTGTTTGTATTTTCGGATGTAAACCATCACGGCAGTTACAAACAACACAAAAAATATGTTGAATAGAATGAGTGTTATTAAGAGCTCTGTTTTCCCCATATGAATGAAATTGAAAATAATAAATACATAATAATTCCTGAAATCAGAAAATAGGCGAAATAGATATTAAATATTTCGCGGTAATCACTAATGAAATCCAAGAATGTCCAAAACGGCAGAGTTCCGATGTAGAATAATGTTACTCCTAAATTGATATAAAACATTCTGTTCTTATCAAAATTTAGAATGTTTGAGGAGTTAATTTGTTTATAGTATTCCATCACAACTAAAATCATCAACATAAGGCAACCTAAAGTGTAGTTTAATGAAAACATAATTTTCTTACCTGAAAATATAAGTTCACTAGGGATAAATGAGAGTAAATAAACAAGTGATAATCCCCAAAATAGTTTTTTGTTTTCGAAAGATTTAGCTGCATATAACCAGTAAAAAAATATAAACTGAACCGGAATTACGAGGTAATTGTAAAAGGCTACTTTGTTGTAATGCATGAATTTATCTCCCCATGCTCCTACAGATTCACATAAAAAAATGAATATTAAATAAAATACAAAATATTTCCAATATTGATTCTTTATTCGATTAAAGAATATTAATGCTGTAATGGCAGAAATTCCTTCCATACCATACATGAGATCAAACGTTAATTTTTGGAACTCAGTCATTGTGTTTTTTTAATTTTAAATTATGTATTTGTTTTTTAATTTAGAATATTTCAGCATTTGATTTTTCTGGGGGTACTAAAGCTCCATGGTTTTCTGCAAGGGTTCCTATTTGTGCATTTCTTGAAGCCATTGCAATTACCGAACCTCCTTCATTGCTTATTTGGTTATATGAATTGGGATTTAAAGGATTGAAATCAAAGTTCAGATAATTTCCTTCTTCGTCTGGTCTGCTTATCGTAGGAATCATAACGAGAGTGTGTTTTCCGGCATAAGTGTCAGGTATTGGATATCCCTCCATTGTGTCCCAATTTTCAATTTTAGGATATGCTCCGTAGTAAAATCTTATACCTAAATCCTGTGTTTTTATATTTTCGTCTACTTTTTGAGTTTCAGTTTCAATGTCATTGATGAGCTTTTTCAATTTTTCTAAGCTAAACCAAATAGAATGTGCATCGGATGTTTGCATTTCGTTATTAATTGCTTGTAACTGATTTGCACGATAATTATTAATTAAGTTTTGAACAAAATCGGTAGATAAAACACTTGGTTCAGATACTTCCGAAATATCTTCAACATTCAAAATAGGTTTTGTTTTCATAATGTTAGCTTTTAAAGTAGGGGGTTAGTTAATGATACAAATTTCGTAAAAATTTTATGTTAAATGATACGGTTTTTTCCTATTTATAATCCGTGATTTTACGGATTGCTTTGTTTTAATTAAAACTAATGGATTTAGAGGGCTTAGTAATAGAAAAAGCGATGGAAAAACTTCCATCGCTCAGGTTTTATTTAAGTTAAGTAAATTAAATACAAGGATACTTTTTAGGGTCTCTACAGATAAATCCTGTACTACAACATAATCCGGGAGGACAGGTCATGTCTATCTGGCATTCCGTTATTGCTGCACCTCCGTTAATTTTTTTTAAATTTTTTCGGGTTAATTTTTTCATAACATGATAATTATATTATTCTACAGTAAGGGTAGGGCGACATTCGGGTTGTCCACAGCTAATACTTATTTCCGAACAATAATCTGTTGCACAAGGACCTCCACTTGTAGAGCCGTCCCAATAAGTTATCATGTTACATCTGCAATCAAGTTTTCCTCCTAAAATAGTTTTTAACGAATTTCTTTTTAATTTTTTCATAATAATGATTTTTTTAGTTAATAATATTTGGTAATAGTAAATGTAAGAATAACTTCTATATAAATAATATAAATTCTATATTTTGTGAAAAAAAGTAAGTGACGTATGTTTTTATACGTCACTTACTTACAAAAATAATATATATGAAAAAAAAACTATTTGTTATTCGGTTGGTCTGAAAACTAAACCTGTTTCTTCGAAATAATCTAAAGTAATTCTGTCACCATCATTCACATTTCCTGCAAGAATTTCTCTGGATAATTTATTAAGAACTTCCTGCTGAATCACTCTTTTCAAAGGTCTTGCACCGAAAACAGGGTCATAGCCTTTATTCATCAGATAATCTACGGCATCTTGTGTGGCTGTCATGATGATATTTCGTTTTGCTAACATATCATTGAATCCTCTCAGTTGATAAGTCACAATTTTTCCGATTTCTTTTTTTCTCAAAGGTTGGAAAAGCACCACTTCATCAATTCTGTTCAAGAATTCTGGACGCAAGGTTTGTTTTAATAAATCGAAAACTTCATCTTTTGTTTTATCGACAATTTCATCCTGATTTTCATCGGTAATATTTTCAAAATTCTCCTGAATCAGATGCGAACCTAAATTCGAGGTCATAATGATAATCGAGTTTTTGAAATTCACAACTCTACCTTTATTATCCGTCAGACGACCATCATCTAAAACCTGCAGCAAAGTATTGAAAACATCAGGATGCGCTTTTTCAATTTCATCCAATAACACCACAGAATAAGGTCTTCTTCTTACGGCTTCAGTTAATTGTCCTCCTTCATCGTAACCAACATATCCAGGAGGTGCACCAACAAGTCTGGAAACACTGTGTCTTTCCTGATATTCACTCATATCAATTCTTGTCATATTGTTTTCATCATCAAATAAAAACTCTGCTAAAGCCTTTGCTAACTCGGTTTTACCAACACCCGTTGTTCCTAAGAATAAGAATGAACCGATTGGTTTTTTATCATCGCTTAATCCGGCTCTGTTTCTTCGGATAGCATCGGCAACGGCTGTAATAGCTTCATCCTGTCCGACAACTCTGTGATGAAGTTCAGTCTCAAGATTTAATAATTTTTCTCTTTCAGATTGTAAAAGTTTGGTAACAGGAATTCCTGTCCATTTTGCAATGACTTCAGATATGTTTTCCGAAGTTACTTCTTCTTTAATGAGTTCATTCTGATGATTTTGCATTTCAATTTCCAATTTGGAAAGTTCTTCCTCCTTTTCACGAAGCTTACCGTACTGTATTTCAGCTACTTTTGCATAATCTCCTGCTCTTGAAGCTCTTTCTGCCTCTAGTTTCAGGGATTCTATATCTTTTTTAATCTGTGTTAAATCCTCAGATTTTTGTTTTTCTTTCAGCCATTTTGCATTGATTTCGTTCCTTTGTTCAGAAATTTTCGCAATATCTTCTTTTAAATGGTCGATTTTTGTTTGATTTCCTTCCCTTGAAATCGCTGCCAATTCAATTTCCAACTGCATCAGTTTTCTGTCTAAAACATCCAGCTCTTCGGGCTTTGAATTGATTTCCATTCTCAATTTAGCGGATGCTTCATCAATTAAGTCAATCGCTTTGTCCGGTAAAAATCTGTCTGATATATATCTTTGAGACATTTCCACGGCTGCAATAATGGCTTCATCTTTAATTCTTACTTTATGATGCGCTTCGTATTTATCTTTAATTCCACGAAGAATGGAGATTGCAGATTCGGTATCAGGTTCTTCCACCATTACTTTCTGGAAACGTCTTTCTAATGCTTTGTCTTTTTCAAAATATTTTTGATATTCGTTCAAAGTTGTAGCTCCGATTGCTCTTAATTCTCCTCTTGCTAAAGCAGGTTTTAAAATATTGGCAGCATCCATCGCACCTTCACCACCTCCGGCTCCAACTAAAGTGTGAATTTCGTCAATGAAAAGGATGATTTGTCCGTCAGATTTGATGACTTCATTTACAACAGATTTCAAACGTTCTTCAAACTCACCTTTATATTTTGCACCGGCAATCAATGCTCCCATATCCAAGGAATACAGAGTCTTGTCCATTAAATTTTCAGGAACGTCTCCACTGATAATTCTATGTGCAATTCCTTCAGCGATTGCTGTTTTACCCACCCCGGGTTCACCAATCAGAATTGGATTGTTTTTAGTTCTTCTTGAAAGAATCTGTAAAACTCTTCTGATTTCTTCATCACGACCGATAACAGGGTCGAGTTTTCCTTCTGCGGCTAATTCGTTAAAGTTTTTAGCATATTTATTTAGGGATTGATAAGTTTCTTCCGAACTTGCAGAAGTGGCTTTACTTCCTTTTCTTAATTCTTTAATCCCGCCTTCCAAAAGATTTTTTGTAACACCCATATCTTTCAGCATTTTTGAAACTTCTGAATTGGTTTCTAAAAGAGAAAGCCATAAATGTTCAATCGTTACATATTCATCGCCCATTTTCTTAGCAATGTTCGGAGCATCAAGCAAAACTTTGTTGGCTGATTGTGAAAGGTAAATATTTCCTCCCTGTACCTTCGGAAGTCTTTCCAGGTTTTCACGATTGCGCTCTCTTATCAAAGCGGCATCTGCTTCTGATTTTTTTAGTAAGAAAGGGGATATATTCTCATCTACCTGAAATATTCCTTCAAGTAAATGTTGAGGTTCAATTTGCTGATTGCCAAATTCCATTGCAACCTGTTGTGCTGCTTGGATGGCTTCTTGTGATTTTACGGTATATTGATTTAAGTTCATATTTTTAGAATTTTTGCAATAATTAGTCTGGTCAGATTTTTGAAACATCAAGAAACCAAATTTTCAGGCTTAGTTTCTTAATGCCATCAATTATTTATCATTTAATTCGATTACTGTATCTCAAAAACTATTCAATTATTAAATTTTTAAAATAAAAAGACAAATTTTCCGAATATTGTATTGTTTGGGTAGTTTTTAGTTGACAAATTTTCCGATTTTTATAAATATTATTTTAAATAATGGAAAAATCGTCAGTTTTAATTGTTAAGATTAAATTATTATTGCTTTTGTATGTTAAAAAATCAGAGATTAAATCAAAATAATTACTTTTGCGTTCTGATGGAGCTAAAAGAAAAACAAAAGAAAATATTGGATGTTGCTGTAGAACTTTTCAAGGAGAAAGGTTATATGGGTAGCTCTGTAAGGGATTTAGCGACAAAGCTTAATATTAAGGCGGCTTCTTTGTACGCGCATATACATTCAAAAGAAGAAATTCTGGAGTGGATTTGCTTCGGTATTGCTCATGATTTCTTTGCTGAACTTCAAAAAGTTAAGAATACTGATATTCCTCCAAAAGATAAGCTGAATTTATTCATAGATAAGCATTTGTCGGTGGTTCATAAGAATAGAGATGTTACCCATATCTATTCTAATGAGTGGAAGCATCTTGAAGAAAGACTTTCTGAATTTGTGGAACTAAGAAGGAATTATCAGTTAGAAGTTGAGAAATTAATTTCTGAGATTTATCAATCAGAAAATTGGGAATTGAAGTCTCCAGCATTTACAACAAGGTTTATCCTTCATACCTTAAATAACTCTTATTTTTGGTTTAGAAGAAATACTGAATCTACTTCTGAAATTACCAATGAAATTAGAGATAAAGTTCTTTTTGGGTTACTTGGAAATCAGAAGTGATTTTGAATGTCAGACGAAATTGTATTTACTGTCGAGGGTTTTCTCCTCTAAAGACTTTTTTATTTCGAATAATATCATATTCGTACTATATATTTACCTAATTTAGAATTATTCAAAATATGACAAAAATCATAAAAATTTTGTGAGACCAGCAAAATCTTTTTATTTTTACGCCTAACAAATGTTAGTTAGTTAAGGTATGGATTTTTCAGTTGAATATTTAGAGCTTACTCAGTTGAGGCAGCTTCAATCTGAGCGATTGGTAAATCTGGTCGGTTATCTTGCGGATAGGTCAGATTTTTATAAAAATAAATTTAATGAATTAGGAATATCGACTCAGGAAATAAGGTCAATTGAAGATATTTCAAAATTACCGATAACATATAAGCAAGATTTAAGGAATAATTATCCGTTCGGATTATTTACCGTCCCTAAAAATGAATTGCAGAGAATTCACTGCTCAAGCGGAACAACAGGTAGGCCAACAGTTGTAGGATATACTAAGGAAGATGTAGATTTATTCAGTGAAGTAGTAGCAAGATCTTTGAATGCAGCCGGAGCAAAACCAGGAATGCAGTTGCATAATGCTTATGGTTATGGTATTTTTACAGGCGGACTTGGTCTTCATTATGGAGCTGAAAAATTAGGAATGAGTGTGTTGCCTATTTCCGGAGGAATGACAACAAGACAGGTAGATTTGATTTTAGATTTTAAACCTGAAGTAATATGTTGTTCGCCTTCATATGCTTTGACAATTGCTGACGAATTTGGTAAAAGAGGAATTTCAGCAGATGAAATTAGTTTAAAATATGCAGTTTTAGGTTCAGAACCTTGGACGGAAATTATCAGACAGCATATTGAAGAAAGATTAGGTGTACATGCAACTAATATTTACGGGTTGAGTGAAATCATCGGACCTGGTGTTTCAATGGAGGATTTTGAGGAAAAAGGAGGTTCTTATATTTGGGAAGATCATTTTTATCCTGAAATTTTAGACCCAGAAACAAAACAACCTGTTCCTTTTGGAGAAGAAGGCGTTTTGGTAATTACAACTTTAACTAAAAAAGCAATGCCTTTATTGCGTTATTGGACGAATGATATTACCAGTCTTTATTATGATGAGAATGCCAAAAGAACAATGGTGAAAATGAAACCTATTCTTGGAAGAGCAGATGATATGCTGATTGTAAGAGGGGTAAATGTATATCCAAGTCAGATTGAAGATGCTTTTTCTCATGTGAAAGGCGTGGTTCCTAATTATTATTTAACTCCTATTGAAAAGGAACAGATGTGTGTAGCATTGGATGTAGACGTAGAAATAGAGGATGGTTTTTTAAAAGCACAACATTTGGAACTCAATAGCCCAGAATATACTACTTTTATAGAAAATTTTGGTCACGGAGTAGAGGCTGAAATTAAAAGAAGAGTTGGTATTACAACTAAAGTAAAAATTCATGGTCAAGATACCCTTCCTAAATGCGAAGGTGGAAAAATTAATAGAATATTAAAGAAAAAATGAATTCATTTTATAAACTAAAAACTGTAAAAGTTCAGAAAGATACTCCGGATGCAGTAAATGTGGCGGTGGAAATCCCTGAAGAATTAAAGGATAAATTCAAATTTAAGCAAGGTCAATATCTTAATTTCCGATTAATGATTGACGGAAATGAAGAAAGACGTTCTTATTCTATCTGCAATGCTCCGAGTGAAAAAAATAATACCTTGGAAGTATTGGTGAAATTGTTGGAAGGAGGAAAAGTTTCTGGTTATTTCAATGAACATCTTCATATGGATGAAATCCTTGAAGTAATGCCTCCGATGGGAAGTTTTAATACAAATTATCACCCTTCGAATGCGAAAACTTATGTGGGTTTGGCAGCAGGAAGTGGTATTAGCCCGATTCTATCAAATATTAAAGAAAGCCTTTATCAGGAGCCAAATTCTAATGCATATCTGTTTTACAGTAACAGAAGCATGAATCATGTAATGAAAAAGGCTGAAATTGATCAGTTGGTTGAAAAATTCAACGGGAGGTTGAAGGTTGTTTATCTTGTAAGCCGTGAAAAACATGAAGACCCTGTTTTTGAAGGTAGAATTTCACCGGAAAAACTGGAGCATTTATTTGAAAGATATTCAGATATTAATGTTCAGGATTCAACTTATTTTATCTGCGGACCAGCAGAAATGATTAAAGGTATTTCTGATTATTTAAAGAAAGACAAAAAAGTACCTGCAATTCAGGTTTTATATGAATATTTCACTGCGCCGGATGAGGAAAACTCTGAGGAAATGAGTGAAGAATTCAAAGCAATTGCGAATATTGAAAGTATGGTTACGGTAATCATTGATGATGATGAATATTCGTTCCATCTTAATTCTAAAAAAGAAAGTATTCTTGATAAAGCATTGAAAGACCAACTTCCTGTCCCTTTCGCTTGTAAAGGAGGAGTTTGTTGTACGTGTAAAGCACAGGTTTTAGAAGGAGAGGTATTTATGGAGAAAAACTTTGCTCTTACCGAAGATGAAGTAGCCAAAGGCTATGTTCTGACGTGCCAATGTCACCCGACTACGAATGTGGTGATGCTTAATTATGATGTTTAAAAATTAATGTAACAATATAACAATTTACCAGTGTAACAATCATTGGTACATTGCTAGACTGATACATTGCTAAATTGAAAAAATTATGGACTTAGAAAAATTTGTTCAATACGTTCACGAAGAAAACAAAGTAGAACCAAAAGATGTAATGCCGGATGATTACAGAAAACTTTTGGTTCGTCAGATTTCGCAGCATGCACACTCCGAAGTGGTAGGGATGTTGCCTGAAGCCAACTGGATTACCAGAGCGCCTTCTCTAAGAAGAAAAATGGCTCTTTTAGCAAAAATTCAGGATGAAGCAGGGCACGGATTATACCTTTATGCTGCTACTGAAACTTTAGGAAACGGTACTATTTCTGCAGACAGAGATGCTACTTATAATGATATGCTTTCTGGAAAAGCAAAATATTCAAGTATTTTCAATTATCCAACATTAAGTTGGGCGGATATTGGTGCTATAGGCTGGTTGGTAGACGGTGCCGCTATTATGAATCAGGTAATGTTGATGGGGAATTCTTATGGTCCTTATTCCAGAGCGATGGTGAGAATTTGTAAAGAAGAGTCTTTCCACCAAAGACAAGGATATGAAATCTTAATGTCTCTTTGCCGAGGTACAAAACAACAAAAGGAAATGGCTCAGGCTGCTTTGAATCGTTTTTGGTGGCCGGCTTTGATGATGTTCGGACCTAATGATGATAGTTCTCCAAACTCAAAAATTTCTATGAATTATAGAGTGAAGCGTGAAAGTAATGATAGTCTACGTCAGCGTTTCATTGATGTTACGGTTCCTCAGGCTGAGTTTTTAGGCTTAACAGTTCCGGATAAAGATTTAAAATGGAATGAAGAAACAGGTCATTATGAATTTGGTGAACTTCCTTGGGACGAATTTATGGAAGTTTTGAAAGGAAACGGACCTTGTAATAAGAAAAGATTACAGACAAAAGTAAAAGCTCAGCAAGAAAATGCTTGGGTAAAAGAAGCAGCAGTAGCTTTTGCAAAAAAACAACAAACTGAAGTAATATAAATTGTTAAATTAAAATTTAATTATGGCAAATTTAGATATGTGGGAAGTGTTTATTCAGACTAAACCAGGGTTATCTCACAAACACGCCGGAACAGTTCAGGCACCAACAGCAGAATTAGCTTTGCAGAATGCAAGAGACGTATATACGAGAAGAAAAGAAGGAACTTGCGTTTGGGTGGTTCCAAGTAAATATATTGTAAGTTCGGAAGGGATGGATCAGGAAGCGTTTTTTGATCCTGCTGATGACAAATTATATCGTCACCCAACTTTTTATCATATTCCTAACGATGTAAAAAATATGTAAAAAGAAATTAGAAGTTAGATTCTAGAATTTAGTCTAATTTCTAACCTCTAATTTCTAAATTCTTATAAAAATGAATCCACTATATAATTATTTATTAAAGTTAGCAGATGACAGTCTTATCATGGGGCAAAGATTGTCTGAATGGTGCGGTGAAGGTCCATATCTGGAAGAAGATATTGCATTAACGAATATTGCATTAGATGAACTAGGTCAGGCAAATAATTTCTATCAATATGCTTCAAGACTTGCTGATAATGGTCAAACTGAAGATGATTTGGCATTTTTGAGATATGAACACGAATATGTAAATGCGCATTGGACGGAACTTCCTAATGAAGATTATGCTCAGACTATTCTTAAAGTTTATGTTTTTGCGGTGTATCAAAAATTGATGTATCAGGCATTGTCAAATTCTGCTGATGAAGAATTGGCTGCTATTGCTCAAAAATCCTTGAAAGAGGTTAAGTATCATTATACTCACGCAAATTCTTGGATGAAAATTTTTGCTCAGGGAACCGAAGAAAGTAAAACAAGGTTAGTAAGTGCTGTTGAAAATATTTGGGAATACACCAAAGGTTTATTTGCGAAAGTAGAAGGAGAAGATGATTTAATAGCTTTAAATATCGTTCCTAATGTTGATGAGTTGTACAAAGAATTTGTAACAATTACTCAAAAAGATTTTCAAGATTTCGGATTAGAATATCCTACAAATTCATTTATGCAGCCTAAATCCAGAACGGGATATCATACAGAATATTTCGGATATATTCTTTGTGAATTGCAATATATGCAGAGAGCATATCCAGGTTGTACTTGGTAAAAACAAAAAATAAAAGAGATTGAAAAATCCTTTAGAATTATTAGAAACGATTCCAGACCCGGAAATTCCGGTAATCAATATTGTGGAATTGGGCATTGTAAGAGAAGCGAATATTACAGGTGAAAATACTTGTGAAGTTGTTATTACGCCGACATATTCTGCATGTCCTGCTATGTTCAATATAGAAGAGGATATCATAAAGTTGATGAAAGAAAACGGATGGGATGTGAAGGTTGTAACCAAAATGTTTCCGATTTGGACGACAGATTGGTTAACAGATGAGGCGAGAGAAAAACTTCGTGTTTACGGAATTACCCCTCCTGAAAAAGGAGCAGATGAAAATCACATAGGAAAACCTAAAAAGTGTCCTCGTTGTGGTTCTGAGCATACGAAACAGATTAGCAGATTCGGGTCTACGTTATGTAAGGCTTCGTATCAGTGTTTAGACTGTTTAGAACCTTTTGACTATTTTAAATGTCATTAAAAATGATTAGTTTTATAAAATAATCATTTTTATATTAACTTATTAATAACCAATACAGATTATGTATACACAACTTGATATCGAAACGCATTTTGATGGCAAACTTAAAATAGCTTACCTCAATCAGCCTCAGTTTATGAACGCCTTGAACAAAATTACCATCAAAGAATTGACAGATTTTGTGAAAGACTGCAACAATGATGAAACAGTGAGATGTATTGCTATTTCAGGACATGGTAAAGCATTTTGTTCTGGTCAAAACCTAGATGAGGCGTTTACGGTTGGGAAAGATGTTCATGAAAAGGATATCATCAAAAGAATCGTATTAGATTATTATAATCCGATGGTAACTACCATTACAAGAAGTAAAAAACCTGTAATTGCGTTAGTTAATGGTCCTGCAGTAGGAGCGGGAGCGATGTTGGCACTTATCTGCGACTTTGTTTTGGCATCAGAAACAGCATATTTTTCACAAGCCTTCTCAAAAATAGGACTTATTCCTGATACGGGAGGTACTTACTATCTTCCCAAGCTTTTAGGTCGTCAGTTGGCTACATATTTAGCTTTCACAGGAAAGAAAGTTTCTGCTGAGGAAGCAAAAGGCTATGGTTTGGTAGCTGAGGTATTCAACGAAGCTGAGTTTAAAAATTCTTCATTAGAAATATTAGACAATATTGCCAATATGCCAACCAGAGCATTCACTCTTACTAAAAAAGCATTTGCATATTCTTACAAGCACTCTTTGGAAGAGCAATTGAATATGGAAGCAGAATTACAGCAGGAAGCAGCCGAAACTTTTGACTTTACTGAAGGAGTAACCGCATTTTTACAAAAAAGAAAACCGGAATATAAAGGGAAATAAAAAATTTGTACAATGTAGAAAGTATAATGTACAAGACACAACATGTACATCTAAAATACTTTTTACATTGTACTTTTTACATTATACAGCATGAAAAATGTAGGAATTATCGGTGCCGGAACTATGGGTATCGGGATTGCTCAGGTAGCAGCAACAAATAACTGTAAAGTTTTGGTATATGATGCCAACGCTGACCAAGCAGAAAAATCAGTTCAGGGTTTAGAAAAAACGCTAAACAAATTAGTAGAAAAAAATAAAATTTCATCGGATAGAAAAGATGAAATTTTTAATAATATTTCGATAGCTAAAGAATTAAAAGATTTTGCAGATTGCAATCTTATCATTGAAGCTATTATCGAAAATAAAGAGATAAAAACAAAAGTATTCACAGAGCTGGAATCGTATATTTCAGACGATTGTGTTCTAGGTTCTAATACTTCCTCAATTTCCATCACATCTTTAAGTTCAGAACTCAAAAATCCAAAACGTTTTATCGGAATTCATTTCTTCAATCCGGCTCCATTAATGCCTTTGGTTGAAGTTATTCCTGGTTTGCTTACAGAAGAAAAATTACCTGAACAGATTTACAATCTTATGAAAGATTGGGGTAAAACTCCGGTAATAGCTAAAGATATTCCGGGCTTTATTGTTAATAGAATCGCTCGTCCTTACTATGGAGAAGGACTGAGAATTGTGGAAGAAAACATTGCAACGCCAGAACAGGTTGATGAGGCAATGAAAACGCTAGGAAACTTTAAAATGGGGCCTTTTGAATTGATGGACTTAATAGGTGTAGATGTCAATTTCTCTGTAACAACAACTGTTTACAAAGATTATTTCTATGACCCAAAATATAAACCATCTCTACTTCAGCAAAGAATGTCTGAAGCGAAACTTCATGGTAGAAAAACAGGAAAAGGATTCTATGATTACAGTGAAGGAGCGGAAAAACCTGTTGCGGAGAGGAATGAAGCATTGTATCAACAAATATTTATGAGAATTATCTCCATGTTGATCAATGAGGCTGTGGAAGCAAAAAGACTAGGTGTTGCTAATGATGAAGACATTGAATTGGCAATGCAAAAAGGAGTCAACTATCCAAAAGGTTTGCTAAGTTGGGGAAAAGAAATTGGGTACGATAAAATTTCAGACACCCTGCAAAATCTTTACGAAGAATATCAGGAAGAAAGATACAGACAAAGCCCGTTATTACGTAAATTGTAAATGTGTCGGTTGACTAGGATAATAGTTTTATTGTTATGCTGAGCTTGTCGAAGCATCTTATTAGTAAACTTTCACATTATTACATTAAAAAAATGGATTTAGATGGATTTCGAGTAGAGTTAGAAACAAGACTTCTCACCGAAAAAGAATATATAGCTCAGGAGTTATCGTCGATAAGTGATTATCAGGAAAGGCTTGGGTTGCTAACAAAGTTTAACGAAAAATATCGAGAAGTTATCAAAAGATTGGCTCAGGAAAACGGAATTGATTTGACTGCCTCTTATCAATCTGAAAATTCGTCTAACTCTGAAAATCTATCATATGAACAAATAATTCTTGGTAAGACAATGAATATTTATGACAAATTTGTCGAAGAATTATATGTAGAAATAACAAGTGTAAATTAAAATGAATCCAAGACAAGTAGCAGAATATATGTTCAATCAGGATGAGTTTTCCCAATGGATGAATATCAAAATGATTGAAGTAAAAGAAAATTATTGTTTAATAGAAATGCCCATCAAAAAAGAAATGATTAATGGGCTAAAAACGGTTCATGGTGGGGTTACATTTGCTTTTGCAGATTCTGCTTTGGCATTTTCTTCTAATAATTCCGGAGATGCAGCCGTTGCCTTGAATTGTATTATTAATTTTACCAAAGCAGGAAAAGAAGGGGATGTTTTCAGAGCAGAAAGTATTTTGGTAAATGATACCCGAAAAACAGCTGTTTATGACATTAAAATTACCAATCAAAATGAAGAATTGATTGCAAAATTCGTCGGAACGGTTTATAAAATAGGAAAGAAAGTAATAGAATTATAAATAAGTGATAAGCCATAAGCTTTTCTTAAAATTGGCAAAGCTTACTGCTTATAGCATAAAGTAAAATAAATGAATAACGTATACATCATAGATTATATAAGAACACCGATTTCTAAATTATCAGGAGGACTTTCAGAGGTTCGTGCGGATGATTTGGCGGCGGTAGTTTTAAAAGAAATTATAAAAAGAAATCCTGAAGTTCCTGTAGAGGAAATTGAAGATGTTATCATGGGATGTGCCAATCAGGCAGGTGAAGATAACAGAAATGTGGCTAGAATGGGACTTTTATTAGCGGGACTTCCATATAAAATAGGTGGAGAAACGGTAAACCGTCTTTGCGCTTCTGGAATGTCCGCTGTTGCCAATGCTTTCCGTGCAATTTCTGCGGGAGAAGGTGAAATTTATATTGCAGGAGGAGTAGAGCATATGACACGTTCTCCTTATGTGATGTCAAAACCTAGTTCCGCTTTTGGCAGAGACAGCCAGATGTTTGATACCACTTTCGGATGGAGATTTATCAATCCTAAAATGAAAGAAATGTATGGAATTGACGGAATGGGAGAAACGGCTGAAAATTTAGCAGACATTCACCAAATCAGCCGTGAAGACCAGGACAAATTTGCACTTTGGTCTCAGCAAAAAGCTACAAAGGCTCAGGAAAGCGGAAGATTAGCAGAAGAAATTGTTGCCGTAGAAATTCCTCAAAAGAAAGGCGAACCAAAAATCTTCGATACAGATGAATTCATTAAGCCTACTTCTTCTATGGAAGGATTAGGGAAACTTCGTCCTGCTTTCAGAAAAGAAGGAACGGTTACAGCTGGAAATGCTTCAGGAATGAACGATGGAGCAGCTGCTCTTATTTTGGCCAGTGAAGAAGCTGTTAAAAAATACAATTTAAAGCCAATTGCTAAAATTGTAGGTTCTGCTGTTGCTGGTGTTGAGCCTAGAATCATGGGAATAGGTCCGGTAGAAGCGACGAACAAATTATTAAAAAGATTGAATCTAAGTCTGGATGATATGGATATTATTGAACTTAATGAAGCATTCGCAGCTCAGGCTTTGGCAGTAGCAAGAACGTTAGGATTAAGAGATGATGATTCAAGAATAAATCCAAACGGAGGAGCGATTGCCATCGGACATCCACTTGGAGTTTCAGGCGCAAGGATCGTTGGTTCGGCTGCTTTAGAATTAAATAAACAAAATAAAAAATATGCATTGTGTACCCTTTGTATCGGAGTAGGTCAGGGTTATGCAATGGTAATTGAACGTATCTAAAAATGAGTTCTAAACTTTTAACGTTAAGCAAATTTTTCAATTTTAGAATAAAAGTTTACAAATTTGAATTTTTGTTTCAAGACAAAAGAATTTAATAATAAATTAATTTTATGAACATTTATTCATACCACGGAATTCGTCCTATTATAAAACCTTCGGCGTATATTCATCCTCAAGCGGTGATTATCGGGAATGTAGAAATTGGCGAAGAAGTTTATATAGGTCCAAATGCGGTTATTCGTGGAGATTGGGGTAAAATTATTATCAAAGACGGAGCAAACGTTCAGGAAAATTGTACGCTTCATGTTTTTCCGGGGATTGAAACTATTTTAGAAGAATCAGCACATATTGGTCATGGAGCGATCATCCATTCCGGGCATATTGGTAAAAATTGTTTGGTTGGAATGAATGCTGTTGTAATGGATAAAGCATACATCGGAGATGAGTCTATTGTTGGTGCTTTAGCGTTTGTTCCTGCAAATTTTAGATGTGAACCTCGAAAACTCATTGTAGGAAGTCCAGCAAAAGTCATCCGCGATGTTTCCGATGAGATGATTCATTGGAAAACGGAAGGAACCAAACTGTATCAGGAATTGGCAAGAGAAGGGAAAGATGCAATTCTACCTTGTGAACCTTTTACAGAATACGTTCAGCAGATCCCTACAAAAATTGTTGATTATAGCATTTGGGATGACATCAAATAAGTTAATGATATCTTTATTTAATGAATCAACGTATAAAAAAATACCGGCCTTTAATTTTGATTATCTTCATTTTAATCAATTTTTTAGGTTTTTATTTAATTAAAGAATCGATAGGGATTTCCGATGCTTTAGAACATGTGGATTCGGAAGAAGTAATTCGTAACCTGAATGCAAAAGACTTCCTGTATACAATATTTATTGATTTGGTTCTAATTATTGATTTTGCAGGGATCTTATTTGTTATTTATTTTATGATTAAAAAAGTTTTACAGTCAAGTAAAAAGTGAAAAATAATATGGAAAAACTTAAAAATTATATTTACGGACAATGGGTGGAAGGAAACGGAAACGGTATTCCTTTGTACAATGCCGTAACGGGAGAGCAGGTTGCTGTTTCTGACACAGAGGGGTTAAACTACGAACAGGCTCTTGATTATGGAAGAACTGTAGGGTATAAAAATCTTTCTTCAATGACTTTCTACGACCGTGGTGAGATGTTGAAAAAAGTAGCTCTGTATTTATTAGAAAGAAAGAAAAAATATTACGAATTATCATATAAAACGGGAGCAACTCATGTTGATTCTTGGGTAGATATTGAAGGAGGTTTAGGTACTTTCTTCACCTATTCAGGATTGGCAAAAAGGATGCTTCCGAATACTCCGTTTTGGGTGGATGGTGAAACTTTGAAAATTTCTGCAAACGGAACTTTCTTGGGAACTCACATTTTAACGCCGAGTGAGGGTGTTTCAGTTCAAATTAATGCTTACAACTTTCCTGTTTGGGGAATGTTGGAAAAACTTTCAACTTCATTATTGGCAGGTGTTCCATCAATTGTGAAACCTTCTCCTTTTGGTTCTTATTTAACGAATGCTGTATTTCAGGATATGGTTGAAAGCGGAATTCTTCCTGAAGGAGCTATTCAGTTGGTTTGTGGTGAGCCGGGAAATATTTTAGATTATGTTCAGGACGGAGATTCTGTATTGTTTACAGGTTCGGCAAATACGGGTAGAAAATTAAAATCTTTACCTTCAGTGGCAGGAAATGCTGTTCGTTTCAATATGGAAGCAGATTCTTTGAATTGCTCAATTCTTGGATTGGATGCAAAACCTGGAACTCCTGAGTTTGACTTATTCATCAAAGAAGTTCGAAACGAAATGACAACGAAAGCCGGACAAAAATGTACGGCAATCAGAAGAATTATCGTTCCCGAAAACTTAATTGGAGACGTTCAGAATGCTTTATCTAAGGCTTTAGACCAGACAAAAATCGGAAACCCGTTAAGCAGGGAGACTAGAATGGGTTCTTTGGTTGGAAAACAACAGTATGATGAAGTTTTAAGAAAAGTAAACCTTTTAAAAGCTGAAACTGAGTTAATTTATGATGGAAAGCATGAATTGATAGATGCCGATTATGAGAAAGGAGCATTTATGAGTCCGAAATTATTCTTAAATGACAAACCTTTTGAGAAAAATATCTCTCACGATGTAGAAGCCTTTGGGCCTGTTTCTACAATCATGCCGTACAAAGATGCGGAAGAAGCTGCTGCTTTGGCAAAAAAAGGGAAAGGAAGTTTGGTAGGTTCTATCGTTTCTCACGATGATAAATTTGTTGCAGAAACTTCCTGGAAAATGGCTTCTCAGCACGGAAGAATTTTTGTTTTAAACAGAGATTCTGCAAAAGAAAGTACAGGTCATGGTTCTCCGCTTCCTACATTAATGCACGGTGGTCCCGGAAGAGCTGGAGGTGGTGAAGAAATGGGAGGTTTGAATGGTCTTCATTTCTTTCTTCAAAAAACAGCAATTCAGGGTTCTCCGGATATTTTGACGGCTATTACTAAAATTTATCAGCAAGGTGCTGAGAAAAAATATTCAGATAAACATCCTTTCCAAAAATATTTTGAGGAAGTTGAGGTTGGAGACTCTTTGGAGACAGCAGGAAGAACAGTAACTGATGCAGATATTGTAAACTTCTCGAATGTTTCTTGGGATCATTTCTATGCTCATACTGATGCGACAAGTTTAACAGGAACCATTTTTGACAAAACTGTAGCTCACGGATATTTCATCCTTTCTGCAGCTGCCGGACTATTTGTTTCAGGTAAAAAAGGTCCTGTAATTGCGAATTACGGACTTGAAAACTGTTCATTCTTCAAACCTGTGTATGCAGGAGATACCATCACGGTTTATTTAACGGCAAAAGAAAAAATAAACAGAGGAGTAAAAGGAAGAAATATTCCTTCCGGAGTTGTGAAATGGTTAGTTGAGGTAGTAAATCAGAGAGACGAAATCGTTTGTGTAGCTACAATTTTAACGTTGGTTGCAAAACAATCTCCTTTTATTGAGTTGAATGTGAATAAGATTCAGAAATTAATTAACGGACTTACAGAATCTACTCAGCCAGCTTGGGGAAAAATGTCTCCACAGGCAATGATTGAGCATTTAGACCAGGCCATTTTGGTAAGTTTAGGCGAACCTGAAGCTGAGATTTGCTACACTCCTGAAGAGCATTTAGAAAAATGGCAGGATTCTTTATATACCCACCGAAAAATGCCGAAAGATCATAAAGCTCCGTTTATGCCGGAAGATGGTTCTGTACCAGTTTTAGTTCATAAAAATTTAGAAGCAGCTAAAATTTCATTTATGGATAATCTGAAAAGATTTATTATTTATTACAAAGAAAACCCAGAAGCAGAGCACATGAACTATGTATTCGGAAAATTGAATAAAGAGATGTGGGAACTGATGCATAGAAAGCATTTCACGCATCATTTTGAACAATTTGGATTGATTTAAAGTTTTCTTTCTAAAAATATTTTCATAACCTTGTCAAAGTTTTGCTGTTGACAAGGTTTTTTTATTGACATTATGATGAAAAGTTTTCCTAAAGACATTGTCTTTAAATATCCATGGAGGAAGTATCAAAAAAGACTTCTAGACGAGCTGGATTCTTATGTTTCAGATGGGCATGTTCACGTTGTTGCACCTCCGGGTTCAGGAAAAACGGTTTTGGGACTAGAGGTGATGTTGAGACTCAATCAACCTACCCTGATTGTTGCTCCTACAATTGCAATTAAAGAACAATGGATTCACCGTTTTACAGAATTGTTTTTACAGACAGAAACTACTCCTAATTGGGTTTCTTATGATATTAGAAATCTTGGTTTTGTAACGGTAGTTACTTATCAAGGAATCCATTCTGCAATGACAGGTTTTTCAGAGGATGAAGATTCATTGGATTTTAGTAGAGCACAAAGTTTTATCAAAAATATAAAAGATAAGAAAATAAAGACATTGGTTCTTGATGAAGCTCATCATCTTAAAAAATCATGGTTTAAAAGTTTGATCGAACTGAAACAGCAACTAGAGCCTAATACTATAGCTCTTACAGCAACTCCACCAATGGATGTTTCACCGCATGAATGGCGAAACTATATTGAACTAAATGGACCTGTTGATATAGAAATTTCTGTTCCTGAATTAATGATTGAAAAGGATTTGTGTCCTCATCAAGACTTGGTTTATTTTTCTCTGCCTACAGCAACGGAACATCAAAAAATTGAAAATATTTATAAAAAGGCACAATCATTCTGGGATGAATTGAATAAGGATGCTTTTTTATTGAAAGTAATTTCCTCTCATCCCGTTTATCAAAATCCAGAACAACATTTGGAATGGATTTATTCTAATATCTCATTTTACACTTCTGGTCTGGTGTTTATGAACCATAATCTTTTGGAAATTCCTAAGATACATTTTAAGATTATTGGAGATGAACAGGAGTATGTACCAGAATTCAACTTTTTTTGGTTGGAAGAGCTATTGGAGTTTTATTTGTTTTCTCATGATAGCTATTTTAAGCAATATGATGATAAAAGGCTTGAACTTGAAAATAGATTGAAGAGAAACGGATTCCTTGAAAATAGATTTATACAATTTATAGATAATAAAAATATTCATCAAATTCTTAATACAAGTATAGGGAAATTAGAAGGGGGTTATCGGATTGCTAGTCAGGAATTTGAAAATTTTGGTACTGATCTTAGAATGGTAGTTCTTACAGATTTCATCAGAAAGGAATTTTTAATAAATGAAGAAGAAAATAATCTCGAATTAAATAAAATCGGAGCTATTCCTGTTTTTGAAATACTGAGAAGGAATGCAAGTGCTCAAAAAAAAATCGGAGTTCTTACAGGAAGTATTGTAATTGTGCCTAAGTCGGTTGTAGAACAAAATGTATTTCAAGAAGGAATTACTTTCACATATTCTCCTTTAAGTTTTGATGCAGATTTTGTTCAGCTTTCAATAAATGACCAAAATAGAAGTCAAATGGTAAGAATTGTGACTGAACTTTTTCAAAAAGGTGAAATTTTAATTCTAATAGGTACAAAATCTCTATTGGGAGAAGGTTGGGACGCTCCTAAAATTAATTCTTTAGTGTTGGCTAGTTTTGTGAGTTCTTTTGTTTTGTCAAATCAGATGAGAGGAAGAGCCATTCGGACAGATAGAGATGATCCTTTTAAAACGAGTAATATTTGGCATTTGGTATGTTTTGATGATCAGGCGCAGGATGGTGGAGCCGATTATCAGAGAATGCAAAAAAGATTTAAAACTTTTGTTGGAATTTCTAATTATGAATCATCCACAATTGAGAATAATTTTGAAAGGTTGGCTATTTCCACTATGGAATCTTCTGCATCTTTTGAAGAAAACAATCAAAGAATGTTTAAGTTCAGTAAGAATAAGAAACTTCTTTTGGATAAATGGAATGAAGCGCTTTCAAAAGGTAATTATTTGGTTGAAGAAATTAGAATTGAATCGGAGGAAAATTTTAATGAAAAAAAATTAAAATCAATAGGAAGTAGTATTAGAAACTTTTCGGGAGCAATAATATCTTCAGTCCTTATGTTTGGAGCAGATTTTTTTAGTGGTTTGTTGAAACACTTTCAATCTGTTCATTCATTTCAATATTTATCTCAGGCAATTTTGGGATTTGGTTTTATTGGCATCTTGGCTTACGGAGGTCGTTTTTACAGGTCATGGGTACAATATCTTAGATATAAAAACGCCTCTAAAAATTTATTTAAAATTTCAGAAGTAGTTTTAGCATCACTTATCAAAGAAAAAATTATTAGAACTCCACTAGAACAATTAGAAATTGTTGTAATGCAGGATGGGAAAGGAGACAAAACCTGTTACCTTGCAGGAGGAACGAATTATGAAAAGTCTCAGTTTATACTCACTTTAGAAGAATTGTTTGCACCAATTGATAATCCTAGATATCTTTTGGCAACGAAAGGTAGTTTTTTATTTAAATTAAAAAAGCACTATTATGCAATGCCAGAAATTTTTGGGAAAAATAAAAAATCCGCAGAATATTTTACCAAAGTATGGAAAGATAAGTTAGGTAATATTGATCTTATTTTTACAAGGACTATTGAAGGAAGAAAGCTATTGTTGAAATTAAGATTTCAAGCTATTATTAGGAAAAATAAGTATACAGAGCATATCAGGAAATGGGTGAGGTAATTAATTTTAAGTTTGAAAAAGAAGAGAAAATATTGTTGTGATGAAAACCTTTGGAGACAAAGTTATAGAGCTTAATAGAAACCTGAAGTATGATGGTAATCTTCCTTCTGATTTTCAGGTTTTAAATCCATATTTGGATAATCCGGAAACTATGGTAGTAATGAAAGAGTTTTATCATAAATTTTATAACGATTCAAATCAGAGAAAATTTATCATCGGGATTAATCCAAGCCGACACGGAGCAGGAGTAACGGGTGTTCCTTTTACTGATACAAAACGTTTGGAAAGTGTGTGCGGAATAAAAATGAAATCTGCCAAAACTCATGAAATATCTTCTGTTTTTATATATGACATGATTTCAGAATATGGAGGAGTGGAAGAGTTTTATAAAGATTTTTATATCAATTCGCCATTTCCTTTGGCGATTGTAAGAAAATCTAAAAACGGATGGCTGAATGCCAATTATTATGATGATAAAGAGCTTTTCAATAATGTGAAAGATTTTATGATTGATTCATTAAAAAAGCATATTTCTTTAAACCTTGATACTTCTGAGGTTTTTGTTTTAGGAAAGAAAAATGCTGATTTTATTTCAAAATTAAATAATGAAGCAAAACTGTTTGATAAAATGATTGTTTTGGAACATCCAAGATATATTCAGCAGTATAAATCGAAGGAAAAACAATTATATATCGATAAATACATATTGGCATTAAAAAATTAAACCTCTCTGAAAAAAATCAAGAGAGGTTTCCAGTCATTATACTGAAGTTTTCAAGGAAGTTAGTTTTAGTAATTTTCTGGTTTTTAAAAACTGTTACATTACAAATTTGCAACAGTTTACCATTATAAACCGAAAATATAGTGTTACAAAAGCGTTACAAATTTGTAACTTGTTAATTTGTAGTGTTTTATTGGTTGTTTTGCTCTGGATGTTGAAGCAAATTATTTATTAAATGAGTATTGTTTTCTTCTGTTTTTTTACGAATTCTATAGCGGGTCACACGCAGAGAAGCAGGAGATACGCCAATTGCAGATGCTATTTCTTGTGGTGAAAGCTCTAGTTTTGCAAGGCAGAGATATCGCAATTCTGCTTGTGAAAGTGTTGGCATATTTTCTTTTAGTTCAAAAAGAAATTCAGGATATACTCTTTCAAATTGTTTTTTAAAATTTTCCCAGTCATCATTAGTTAAAATTGTTGTTTCTCTTAGCATTGAAAACTCAGTAGGTGTTGAGTCTGTATTTTCTTTTTGTAGAACTTCAATTATTTTATTGTTTTGAGATAGTTTTTGTCTGAATAAGTTCAGTTGTTCTTCTGCCTCATTAACTTCTTTCTTACTTTGTTCTAAAAGTATTTCTGTGTTTTTTCGCTTGTTTTCAGAGATATTGTAGCGAAGTTTTTGCTTATAAGAATGTCTTGTGTAAAAAATAAATAACAAGAGTATAATAATTGTAAAAACTAAAAGGCTTATGTTTCGTGTTGTATTTTGTTTTTTTATGGTTAATTCAGCATTATCTATTGAAGTTTTGAGGTTTTCCTGATTTAATTTTTCGGATATGCTGATGAATTTCATTCGGCTAATCTCCTGAGCCATTTTTTCTTTCAGATTATAATAATCAATGTTGAATTGATAAGCGTTTTTATAATTATTTAGTTCTCGGTAAGTATCAGACATTCCTTTTAGAGCAGTTAAAGTGTTTTTATTATCATTGCTTTTTCTTCCATTTTTCAGAGCTTTTTCATAAAGTTGCAATGCTTGTTGATAGTTTCCTTGTTGATATTGAATTTTACCAAGAAGGTTCATAATCTTCGATATGTCGTTTGGAAGATTGTATTTTTCTGAAGATTCTAGGTTTTTATAAAGTAATTGTTGGGCTTCAGTATATTTTTTTTCATTCAATAATCCACTGGCGATTCCTCCATCTGAAATTCCATCCCAAATTTCTGCAAAAGTCTTGTTATATTTAGAAAATTGGTTTTCATATTGAGTGTAATCTGACCGATATTCTTCAATTGCTTTTTTTAGTTTTCTGTAATATTCGAGTCCTTTTGTATGTTGACCGGTTTCATAATAACTGACACCAATTAGATCAAGAAAAAAACAATAAATATCTAGTTGTTTTTGTGGGGTTTTTAGTAATTCTAAACCTCTTAATCCGTTTTTAATGCTGACTTGATATTCTTGAGATAAATAATAACTGAAGCAAAGGTTATAGTATCTTAAATAGAGTTTCGGAAAATATTTTGCCCCAATTCTTTCCTGAATTTCTACTGTTTTTGAAACATAATAAAGCTTTTCATTAGGGTCTCCAAACCCCTGTTCATAGTATAACGAATAGATTTCAGAGAGTAATTGCTCATCTTTTAGCATCCATGCTATTGAAATAGAATTTTTTAACCGATATTTTAGATTATTATTTATTGGGTTGTGAGTGTATAGGTTCCCGAAAAACTCATATAAAACAAGCCTCACCTCTATACGTGGATTCGGATTTTGTTTCAGGTTGTTATTTATTTCCTGAATTCTTTTTTCAAAAATGTCTTTATTGATATTGTTTTTGAGATCTTCATACGTTTTTTCCGCTTCAATAGTTTGCATTTTACCTTGTACAGCCCAAGAAGTTAACAAATCGGTAGATGTTAATTTCTGAGCAGTGGTAAAGGAATAAACGAAAAAAAATACTAAGAGTAATTTTTTTTTTAACAAGTTCAATAGTTATTAGTTTTGGTAAAATTAAAATATTTTTTGAGAAAAGATGGCTGTTTTACGTTAAAAAAGTAAATGTTGATTATATTTTTAGCTATTATCTATAAAATTATTTATATGAAAGATTTTTTACTATAAAAATTAAGAGAGTTTTTTATTTTTGATTATTTCGGGAATAACGACAAGAAAACTCTCCTGATTTCAGGAGAGTTTCTCAAACTTAATATAAAGTTTTCAGGGTATAATTTCTATTTTTTGATAATTTTTGTTGATTGAGAGTTTGTTTTTATTATATAAACTCCATTTGGTAATTCTGAAATGTCAGCTGAATTCTCACCTTTCTTTATTTCAATTGCTTTTATCATTTTACCCGCTTCATCATAGATTTCTGCTTTGGAACTGTTTTCTGCTTTTATTGAGAAATTGCCATTTGTTGGATTAGGATAAACTCTAAGTTCTTTTGAAATATTTGCCATCGTTATTTCATTAGTACCAAGAACCATATTAGAATCTTTTACCCATGTAAAGGCATCAAGACCTCCATAGACATAGCTACCACCTAGAGTTATTTGAAGCTGATCAATTACAATATTACTGTAGTTTTGTCCATTAAGGTTGGTTAGGTCAATCAAGGTATATCCGTTGGTGCTACCCAAGCTTGTTGCAAATCCAGTAGTTTTAGTTTGAGTGAATTTTGTAACACCACTTAATTTACCTGTTACAGTGAGAGTTCCTGAAACAGTTTGATTTAATGATGTATCAGATAAGAACATCCAAAATCGATTTACTTTGAACAAATTTGATGTTGTTTTTATACTGAATGAAGCACCTGATGCAATATTTCCCGCTCCAGAATTATCAATATATCTGTTATCTATGGATGTTCCGTTCCACCCGGTTCCAGGATAATTAGCTTGAATATCAAATCCACCAACATGAGATAAGATATTAAAAATAACACCATTATCCGTAAAACTACTACTACTATGGCTTTCAGTCTCAAACTGTTCTGTACTGGTTTGTCCGAAAGACAAAATTGACAGAAAAATGCTACATAATGTAAAAAGGATAGTTGTTTTCATAATTTATTTACTTGTGAAATATTTTTTTTGAATACTTAGAGTAATCCTATCACAAAGTTGAGCTATTTTATCTTTTTAAGTAATGTAATAGGCGTTACAAAAGCGTTACAATTGTAAATAATTGAAATTTGTATTATGGTCTTGAAGGGTATATTCCTTCTACACAGATAATATAATTCAATCCTAAATACGGAGGCATATTATTAAGAGGTAAATTTTGCCCCATAAATGTTACTGTAGAAGGATTTAGCATTGTGTCTGGTGTAGCCTGAGCATAGCTTGGAATTGCGTTAAAATCTCTTCCGTCTGGAGTTCCTGTTATAGCAATTGCTGAGCCAACTGCTGGAGCGGTTGAACTTGCATTAGCATTAGCTACTTTCATCTGACTCGCAAAAGAAGGTAAATTTGATTGTAGGATTGTGTTCTGCATTGTTCCTGCCATCTCTCCTAATTGATAGTTTTTTCCTGTAGTAGATGTATTTCCTGCACCAATTGGCAAACGACCATTTAGATTAGGTAATGCAAAAGTTGTTTGGCCATTTCCTCCATAAGTAGTTCCTAAAAGAGAAAAAAGTGCAGTATTACTTTGAATACTTAAGATGCTTCCGTCGCAGAACATCCAGCCTCTTGGTGCAAAGTTCCCTGCGAATAATTTGATGATGCCCATAAATTCGTCCATGATAATAGTTTTTTCAGTTATTAAATTTTCTTACTCTTTTTTGGCTTTTCAGATTCCGCCTTAATGTCTTGTTTTTATTGACAAGTCAAAGGAACAACATATATAAAAGGGAAAGTAGAGTATATAATACCAAATTGTGCATTCCGTAGAAATACTGAATGCGTTTATTTTGGATTAGTTTTTCTAGAAAGCTGTGTATTTCGTATTTTTGTATTAAATCCAATTAAATTTAAAAATGAACGAATTCGTAGTTTCAGAACTGAAAAATAACATCGCCGAAATCACATTCGGAACACCAAAAAGTAATTCTTTACCAGGCGCTATTCTGGAAAAACTAGCTCAAACGATTCTTGAAGAGGGAGCAAAAGATGAAGTAAAAGCAATCTTAGTTAAAAGTGAAGGTGAAAAGGCTTTCTGTGCAGGAGCAAGTTTTGATGAATTGTTGGCTATAGAAGAATTGGGGGCATCTACAAAGTTTTTTGGAGGTTTTGCTAAAGTTTTGAACGCGATGAGAAATTGCGGGAAAATTGTAGTGGTAAGAGTTCAGGGAAAAACTACCGGAGGTGGGGTAGGTATTGCTTGTGGTGCAGATTACTGTTTCGCTACTAAAGACTCTGCATTAGCGCTTACTGAAATCAATTTAGGAATCGGGCCATTTGTAATTGGACCTTATGTTGAAAGAAAAATCGGAAAATCTCAATTTTCAGCAATGGCGATTGATGCCGATTTCAGGTCGGCAGAGTGGGCAGAACAGCACAATATTTATCACTCTGTTTCAGAAAATATTGAGGAAATGGATGCTAAATTGGAAAAATTTCTTCAGACATTGGCATCAAGAAGCAGTGATGCTTTAGCTTTAATCAAAAAAGTTTCTTGGGAAGGTACAGATCATTTCAATGAGTTGATGCCTGCAAGAATTCACATGAGTGCAAGTTTAATTCTGGAAGATTCTGCCAAGAAAAATATTGAATCTATTAAAGAAAGATTGAGAGCAAAATAAATTAAAAGCGTTGAAAATTTTCAACGCTTTATTTTTTGTATTCGGATTTTAACAGAGAATATAAAATAGAATTTTCAAAAACTCCATCAATTAAATAATGTCCGCGCATAATACCTTCTTTTGTAAAGCCAAAATGCTCCAATAGTTTTCTCGATGGTATATTGTCGTCACCTATCAAAGCTTCAATCCGGTTGAGTTCCATATTTTGAAAGCCAAACTCAATTATTTTCTTGAGCGCTTCTTTCATAAATCCTTTATTTTTAAATTTATCAGAATTCAAGGCATATCCTACTTCTGCACGATGATGTTGAGGATTCCAAGTATGGTACCCACAGTTTCCAATAATTGTATTAGATTGTTTTTCTACAATTTGAAAATTCATCATCTTTCGGTTGTAAGACTCATAACCTTGCTGATGAATTTTTTTCTGTCGGGCAAACTCTTCTTCACTGGTAATGCCTAATGTCTTTTTGATTTCGTGTTCATTATTTATTTCAAAAATTCGGTTCATTGTTTCAGTGTCCAGTTTTTGAATCAATAAACGTTCTGTTTCAATAGTTTCAAATGTCATTTTTAGTTTTTTAATAGATTAATAGAAACCGTTGCCAATTCGGAATTTGGAAATTTTCGGAAAAGCTCTTTGTCAACATGCAACCCTGTTTCCTGACAAACTTTTATAAATACATCAATTTCCAAAATATACTGGTCTGAAAAGCCGTGTGTTGCTTCATAAGCTGTAGCAGCGGTTTTTCCTAAATTTTCACTTGTCAGTTTTGGATCAAGCGAATGAAGTTCGATGATTAAAAGCCCGTTTTTCTTAATGTAAGGAAGCCAAAGTTCAATATGTTCTTTTAAACTTTCTTCAACCAGATTATTAGATAATCTTTTTCCTTTAAAAGCAAATGCTCCTGTGGATGTGCTAATTCTTTGAGGGTTTTTATTTTCCGGATTTTTCCATATTCTGTTGTGATCCAAAAAAGTTCTGATGTTTAATAAGTCGGATAAATTAATATCGTAATTTTCCTTTAGGTCTTCAGCCAATTTTTGAGGATTTCCGATATCGCCCCAAATTACTTTTGCCCAAATATCATTATTGATAAGGTTGGCTCTTGTTACCTTTAATGCTGCATGATTATAATCCGCACCAACCAAAAATAAAGGATATTCTTCCAGCATTTTTCCGCGTATGGTATGTCTTTCAATGGTTTCAAAAATATGTTGAATGAAAGCTCCGTTTCCACAACCCATATCTAAAACTCCTTTTGGTTGAAGATGAATAGGTCGGTTGAAAATCTCTATAATGAAATCATTGGCAACTTTGAAATAATTGGAATGTGCTCCACCACTTCCCCAAACATTCATCGCTCTATCTACATGTATTTCGTCTTCTCCTTCTGCTATCTCTCTCATTTTGGTGGCATTTCCGAATAATAGCTCGTCCATTTTATTTAATAAAGGAAGATAAGAAACGGTTACTCCATACGAAGCAGCACGTTTAGCAAAATAAAGTCCAGTTTCGGTAAATTTATAATTGTTATTAGACTTTTTAAACCAATCAAGGTGAGTGAGAAAATCCAGAATAATTTCAAAGTTTTCATAATTTTTATGAAATTCAGCAGCCTGAAACGAAGTTTCCATAAAATATTTGTGAAACATACCCGTCATTCCAAGATAAACAATGATAGGGCCAATAATACAACCTTCAATATGTTTTAATATCTGTTCCTGAACCTTTTTTTCATCAGGTTCATCAGAAAGAATGATCCCAAAATTGTTTTTTATTGAATCTGCAAGTTGTGTAAATTCTTCTATAAAT
Source organism: Chryseobacterium oryctis (assembly GCF_025971925.1). Lineage (GTDB taxonomy): Bacteria > Bacteroidota > Bacteroidia > Flavobacteriales > Weeksellaceae > Chryseobacterium > Chryseobacterium oryctis. The sequence goes on along the minus strand of NZ_JAPDHV010000005.1, from coordinate 37,575 downwards.
GAGCTTTCGGTAATTTTGTGTTTAATATCTGTGTTTTCCTTTTGAAAAGAAACCGCCTTTAGATAGAGAGGTGAATATTTTTGCAGATATTGTGTAAGGTTGTTTTTAGAAATGGTTACTTCGTCGGTTTCATTATTTAATATATAATTTAGAAAACCTTGAGATGCTAAAGTTCGTAGAGCTACATTAAGATACCCCTCATTTGCATTAAAGACCTCTGTAAGTTTCGAGAGAGATACTTCATCCTGATCAATAATGTAGCATATGACATCTTTTTTGATTAATGAAGCAACAACGGGAGCCGTTACAATACCGTCCAAATGTCTGAAAATTAACGATCGGGAATATTCTTTATTCATATAGCTATGTTTGTTTCCTAAAGTTAAGAATTAGTTAGGATGGGAAATAAAAATATTTCAAAAATATTTTGCAGATTAAAATTTAATTTTAACTTTGTATCTCAAAGTTCTTTATATGGATTCGAAAAACTATCACGAAGACTTATCGCATATTCGTTCTATGATGGAACGCTCTTCAAGATTTATTTCTTTGAGTGGCTTATCAGGTGTTTTTGCTGGTTTGGCTGCACTTATAGGAGCAGGATATGTATATTTTGTATTAGAAAAAGCAAAAATCAGTTATTTTGATGGGGATAGGAATATTTATACTCCAGATTTGATAAGAGAACTGGTAATAACGGGAATTTTGATTTTAATTGTTGCTGTTTTTAGTGGATATATTTTTACCGCTCAAAAAAGTAAAAAGAAAGGACTTAAGATTTGGGATGCCACTACAAAACGTCTTTTGGTAACGTTTTCAGTTCCCTTAGTTGCGGGAGGAATTTTCTGTTTAGCGCTTCTTTATCATCATTTATTTGTATGGATTGCTCCTGCAACATTGATTTTTTACGGATTAGCATTGGTAAGTGCAGAACGATATACTTTGACGGATGTTAAATATCTTGGTTATTGCGAAATAATTTTGGGACTTATTTCTGTATTTGTTTTAGGATGGGGACTTGTTTTCTGGACTGTAGGATTTGGTGTTTTACATATTGTATACGGTCTTATAATGCATAAGAAGTATAAGTAATGGATATTGTTGCTATAATCATTGTTGTAGTCTTAACTATAATTATTTACGTAATAATAAATAATTATTTTAAAACTAAAATAAAGAGAAATAGATATAAAATGTTAGTGAATATTATTATTTCATTTTTTTTAGGAATACTTGTATATATTATATTTGCATGCTCAATATTTTACTTTTTGTTTAGAGAAAAATCTAGAGAATTTGAGCGAGAAAAATGGATTCTTTCGGGTGAAGATATTGAAAAAAGATTAAGCCGATATGAAATGATAGATGATTTGATCGATAAAAGAATACTGATAGGAAAAGATAGCCTACAGATTAAAGCAATTATTGGGAATCCGGATTTAAGAAATAAAGTAAATGATAGTTGGGATTATGAATCTGGAACAGGAGGTGGTTTTGGTTTCGTTGATCACTATTTGAAAGTATATTTTAAAAAAGGAAAAGTATTTAAAGTTGTTCATAAACGCATAGAGGATTAATTAAATTAAAAATGATAAAAATAAATCAACTCAATAAAGAATTCGAAAGCCGTGTAAGATTGGGCATTATGTCCGTTCTTATGGTAAACGACTGGGTTGATTTCTCTGAAATGAAAGGATTATTGGAAATTACGGATGGTAATTTGGCAAGTCATAGTAATGCGTTGGAAAAAGTTGGTTACATCGAAATTAAAAAAGAATTTGTTGGTAAAAAACCAAGAACGTCTTATCGTGTTACTCAAAATGGGAGAGAAGCGTTCACGGAACATCTGAATGCTCTGGAAAAATTATTAGGGAGATAAAGCTATATTTTTTTGATTTTAAACTTTGTAATTCAAAGTACTTTAAATAATAAATTTTAAATATGAAAACACAACAAACAAACATTTTAATTTTTGCGGTTCCAACTTTGCTTTTAGTTGCTGCATTTTTCGGAAATCTTTTTATGGAAGGATTTAATTGGTCATTTTTTGACTTTGTCATTGCCGGAGTTTTGCTTTTCGGAACAGCATTTAGTATTAGACTTGTAGTTAAGTCCCAAAAACGTTTTTCTTCCAAAGTGATGATTTGTGCGGCGATTCTCTTGTTGCTTGTTTTGATTTGGGCTGAATTGGCAGTAGGTATTTTCGGAAGTCCTTTCGCGGGAAGTTAATATAATGAAGACAATGACAAGGAAAGACTTTCTGAAAAAACTTTTTCAAATCTCTGTTATAGGAGCGTTTCCGGCTTTGTATTCATGGCAAATAGAACCATTTTGGCTAGAATTTGTAGAAAGAAAACTGCCGATAAAAAACTTACCGAAAGAATTGGAAGGGAAAGTTTTAATGCAAATTTCAGATTTACATGTTGGAAACCGTTTTGATTGGAATTTTCTAGTTGAGTCATTTCAAAAAGCTAAAAAATATAATCCTGATTTTGTGGTCTATACTGGAGATTTTGTGAATCATGGAAGCGTTTTGGATAATTTGAAACTAAAGAAAGTGATGGAACAGGCAGTTCTTGGAAACTTTGCAACATTTGGGATTTTGGGCAATCATGATTATGGAGAACGTTGGGAAAACCTCAAATCATCAGAAAACATTTGTAATATTTTAGAAAGTTTTGGGGTTACGATGCTTAATAATGCTCAACAAGAAAGTCATGGACTGAATTTCATTGGTTTTGAAGATTTATGGTCGCCAAATTTTAATCCGATGCATGTGATGAAAGATTATGATGCGTCTAAAGCTAATATTGTTTTGTGTCATAATCCCGATGTGTGCGATAAAGATGTTTGGAATGGTTATCAAGGCTGGATTTTGAGCGGTCATACACATGGAGGACAATGTAGAATTCCGGGTGTCGTTACTCCAATTCTTCCTGTAAAAAACAAAAGATATGTTTCTGGAGAATATGATTTGGGAGACGGGAGAATGTTGTATATCAATCGTGCTTTAGGGCATTCTTTTCAGGTTAGATTTATGGTTCGTCCGGAAATTACTGTTTTTACTTTAACTCAAGCCTAAAAAATAAACTATGAATGATAAAACTATTTTGAATATCGGAAAATCATTTTTCTGGATTTCATTTATGTTAGGAAATATCTGCCTCTTTGGATATATAATTACAAAGCATCTTGACTTTGCGATATATGGTTATTTATTACTGTGCCTCGGTTCTGTTATGAATTTTATGGCTATAATATTTTTAATTGTTTATGGAATTATAAAGAAGGATAAACTTGATGTTTGCCTTAAGTCGGTCAAGATAATTCTCGTCAATATCCCGATTGCAATAGCTTATGCGTTGATAGGACTTAGCATTACTTCAATTTAACTTTAAATACAATATGAAAAAAACTCGCGTTCAATTTTTGGTTTTTGCTTATCACAATACACAGAAACTTTATAGAAAATATTTTAAAAAGAAAAAAAGGCAATGGCAGTTTAACGAAAAACAGTTGCTGGAATTTCATACAGATTCTTTAGGAAGAATTTTAGGAGAATTTTACGAAAAGCATGGTTTTAGGATGATTCCAAAAATGGAAAACCATGATGTCTATCATCTAATTACAGACTTCGGAACAAATATGCAAGATGAAATTGCAATGCAGTATCTCTTGTTCGGAAATGGCAAACGCAGTGCTTACCTTTTGAGTGTGCTTGTCTTGGGAACCATTGTTTTTCCTGAATATTTCAAAGATTATTTGAAGGCTTATCATAAAGGCAGAAATATGAAAGCTTTTCATAACTGGGATTTTGAAGGGCTTTTGTGGCAGAATTTCGAACATCTGAAGAGTTTTATTGAGCAAAAAAATAAACTTGTTTTATATTGAAATATAGTTTGTTATGAGTAAGATTCAATTTAGTGTTGTAGGGAAATACGCCTTTTTTTACACATGGCTCATCGCTACTCTTCTTTACTTAGGAATTCTTTTTATAAGAGAGGAAATCTTGTTAATACTAAGTTTTTGGTTCGTAATAATTGCTTTTGCGGTCAATGTTATTGCCTTCGTTTATGAACTTTTAGGCTTTATAATAGATATTCCAAAGAATAAACCACATGGAAATTCAATGATATTAATTCTTATGAATATTCCTATTGCAATTTTTTACATTTTAATACCGATAATATTACACACATGAAAACACATCATTATATATTTCTTACAACAGCCTTGTTTGTCGTGTTATTTTATAACGAAAATATAGGCTTAAATTTTGGAATTTTAGGATTGATTTATTCTTTCCTTACATTGTACAAAACCTTGGAGAAAAACCGAACCAAAACTTTTTTATTGCTTTTTGTGACAAGTATTTTATCGAGTATTGCATTTGCCTGGTACGGGGATTTTCCGTCATTTTTGGCTGTTGTAAGTTCTCTTTTATTACTGTCTTTCAAATCCAGAAACAGAAGAACAAAAACACTCCTGATTGTTCCTGTTTTTATTATTAATTTTTTCACATTTATCTGTCGTTTTTTCAGGTTTGATGATTGGCTTCCGAAAAGAAATATGTCGGGAGTTTGGCAGAAAACGCTGGCTTTTATTTTGATTCCGTTGGTTTTCCTTAGTATTTTCTTTGGAATTTATTCTGCAGGAAGTGAGCATTTTGCTAACCTTTTTTATGGTTATGAACTTGATATTAATATTTGGCAGGTTCTCTGTCTTTCTATTTTAGGTTTTTTTCTTGCTTTTAATTATTGGAATTACGTTGTTGAAAGATATATTTACAAACAAAACTATATTCTGGATAATGATTTTCAGGAAAAAGATAAAATTCAAAAACCGACCTATTCTTTTCTTGATTTAGATTCTGAAAGAATGAGTGGGGTAATTTCTTTCTTTTCATTAAATATTTTATTGATATTTTTTATCATTACTTTTAATTATGAACAGTTTTATGAAGTTGCTAAAACTCCGAACCAATTGTCAGAAGAAACGCATGAAAGAGTAGGAGCAGTGATAGGTTCAATCATTATGGCAATTCTGGTGATAATGTTTTATTTTAAATCAAATTTCAATTTCGATTCAAAAGCTGGTTTAATGAAGATTTTAGCTAAAACTTGGATTGTACTTAATGCTATTTTGGTTTTCTCTGCAATGGCAAAAAATACGGAATATATTATCAATTATGGTATGACATATAAAAGATTGGGTGTTTATGCTTTTCTTATTTTATCGTTGATTGGTTTGATTCTCACATTCATCAAGATTCAGAAGCGGAAAAAGAATGCATTTTTGTTCAATACAATGGTTTGGTATTTTTATGCTACAATTTTGGTGATAAGCCATATCAATTGGGGCGGATTTATTACTTCATACAATATGAAGAGAAGTGATTTTGACTTAGATTATCATAAAAGAGAATTTTATTTCAATAAAAAACAACTTTTGAAATATGCTGAAGAAAAGCAAGATATTGAATTGAAAAACGAAATTCTGCAAAAGGTACAACCTCAAAAAAATGAAAGTTTTCTTTCAAAAGCAATATATTATCAAACAATTAGATAAGCACATAATTATTTTGAAATAAAAAGGGCATGGAACAATTTTGGCATTCAAAGTATACTCATGAGTATTTTTTCCGAATTTTAAAATAATTATTATGAAAAAAATCTTATTCCTAATTCCGTTTGTCATTATTTCTTGTAAAAAAGAAGCTCCGATAATAGAAAACTCTAATCAGGATTCTGTAATTGTTGCAGAACAAAAAAATCCTGATTCAGGAGCAGATTCTGTTGCACTTAGAAAAAGAGATTCAATAATTAATAATTCTCCAATTACGAAGCAGGTTTTGCAGAAAGGAGTCATGAGAAATAAAAAAGAAGGTCAGATTATCAGGATTGCAGACGCAGAAAATCTTCCTTTTAGATTTGGAGAAGTATTCACAAAAGATAATCAGGAATTGGTTTTAAAAATTGAAAATTATACCAATCCTACTCTTAAAGCATCAATTTCTACGGATGAAAAAGATTTTAATATTAGATTTAATCAGATAAAATTACCAAACGGTGAATATGACGGCCCTTTCGGAAGAGAAATCACCTATGATATCAAACAAAAAGGTGAAGTTTGGCTTATTATCGGGAAAAGTAATATGGCTTCTGGGAATGATATAGGTCATTTTACGGTAAGTGTAGAATAATTTCAATAATTTGGTATAATTTCTGTAAACTAATTTTTAAAATTTAATATTATGAAAAATATATTTTTGAGTGTTGCGGTTGCCTCGACAGCTCTTGTGAGTTGTGGAACTGTACAGTCTCTGGTACAAAATACATTTCCTTATACTGCTAATGTTTTAGTCTCTACAGGTGTTCCTGCGGATAAAGAAGTTTCTTCTACATCTACGGCTTCCAATGTGCAAACTTGGTTTGGTGGAAATAATAATGCAAAAATTAAAGACGTAAGAATTTCTGATGCTAAAATTGCCGTAGTTTCTCCGACAGGAGGTAACCTTAGTGCTCTGAAATCTGTAAAAGTATATGTTTCATCTGGTGGAACGAACGAAAGATTGGTCGCATCACGTACAAATATATCAACCAATTCATCAAGTTTAAACTTAGATTTGAATGACACAGGTTTTTTGGATGAAGTTGTAAAAAGTTCAGGACTTACGGTAAGAACGGTTTATGAGTTGAAAAATCAGACAAGTTCGGATATGAATTTAAAAGTATCATTGAATTTTAGCAGTGTACCGGCACAATAGTTTTTATGAATTTTAATAGAAAAAGGTCTTTCAGAATAGAAAGACCTTTTTCATTTTATGAGTTTTGTTATTATTTAAAATCTACCAACTCTACATCAAAAATAAGAGTTGCTCCCGGAGGAATTACTCCACCTGCTCCATTATCTCCGTATGCTAAGTCAGAAGGAATGTAAAATCTGTATTTCGCACCTTTTGTCATGAGCTGGATACCTTCAGTCCATCCTTTTATTACACTTGAAAGGTTTAATTCAATTGGCTTCCCGCCGTTTTTATCTGTAGAATCAAAAACAGTTCCGTCCATTAGTTTTCCTGTATAAGTTACATTAGCCGTACTTGAAGCTGTTGGTTTTGTTTTACCATCACCTGCTTTCAAAACTTCATATTGTAAACCACTTGCAGTAGTTGTTATTTTTTTGTTTTGTTTGTTTTTGGCAAGAAATTCAGCTCCCTTCTTTTTATTTTCTTCAGCTTTTACTTTTTCCTCAGCCTGTTTTTTTTCGTTTTGTTTTTGCATAAAACTTTGTAAAAAAGGTCCTAATTCTTCAGCGGGGAATAATTTAGGCTTATCTGTAAATTCGTCTTTTATGGCTTGAGCCAAAAGATTTGAATCAATAGTGAATCCTTGTCTTTTTAGGTTTTGAGCAATATCAAGCCCAATATAATAAGATGCTTTTTGCTCGTCTGTATAAGTGTTTTGAGCGAATGCAACGTTGAATCCTGTAAGGAGAACTAAAGTAATTAAGGTTTTTTTCATTTTATGAATGTAATTATTTTTCTGTAAATTTAAGCTTTTGTAATGGAATCCATCACAATAGTTACGGGGCCGTCATTAATTAATGAAACTTTCATATCTGCCCCAAAAATTCCGCTTTCAGTTTTTAATCCAGATTTTGAAATTTCTTCTTTAAAATATTCAAAAAGAGGAATGGCTTTATCCGGTTTTGCTGCTTTAATGAAAGAAGGTCGGTTGCCTTTTTTGTAATCAGCAATCAAAGTAAACTGACTGATACACAAAATTTCACCTTTTATGTCCTGAACAGAAAGGTTTAGCTTTCCTTCATCATCTCCAAAAACCCTAAGATTTAAAATTTTTTGAACAAGCCAGTCAGCATCCGACTTTTCATCATTTTCATCAATTCCGATTAAGAGCATAAACCCTTTATTGATTTCCCCGACAATTTTTCCGTCGACTTTCACGTTTGCTTCGGAAACTCTTTGTATGACAGCTTTCATTAGTAATAAATATATAAATCTTTTGTAGACTGATTGTAATTAGCAGGATAGGTTTTAGGAGGAAGACTTGTAGAACTTCCATCAGCTGGTTGTCCTGTTAATAACATCCACTTTGCATTATCTTTCGGACAAATTATACTTATATTGTCTTTCACTTCTAGCGTAGTATTTGTATCTGGACAAATATGAGGAGCATTTCTATCGTATACTTTAAATGTTGTATCTGAAGCTCTTACAACTATTAAACCTCTTGTTCCAGATTGCTGTTCATCAATATATTTCCAACCACCAACCTGATTGAGAGCAAAGTAGGCAGGAAGGTTTAGATTTATGGTAACATTAATAGGAGAACTTGGAAAACAATTTACGGTGTCTTCTCTCTTACCGCATGATTGTATGGGTAAAATACTGACAGTCAATAATGTAAAAATAGATAGTATTGAAAAAGTTTTTTTCATTTCAATTTAAATTTTTATATATTTGTAAAACTTAAACGATTACAACACGAAAACATTGTCCGGCAAATGTCGGATTATTTTTTTATACTAAAACTAAATTTTGAAAATTATGGCAAGCTATGTTACAAAGGAGGGATTAGACAAAATGAAAGCTGAGCTGGAACAGTTGGAAACTGTAGAGAGACCAAAAATTACTCAGCAAATAGCAGAAGCAAGAGATAAAGGTGATTTATCTGAAAATGCTGAATATGATGCGGCTAAAGAGGCTCAAGGAATGCTTGAAATGAGAATTTCTAAGCTTAAAGATGTTATTGCTACTTCAAAAATTATAGATGAAAGCCAATTAGATACTTCAAAAGTTTCCATTTTAACGACTGTGAAGCTGAAAAATAATGTAACGAAACAAGAGCAAGTATTTACTTTGGTTCCAGATAATGAAAGTGATTTGAAATCGGGTAAAATTTCAGTAAATACGCCTATTGCAAAAGGGCTTTTGGGTAAAGTTGTAGGTGAAACTGCTGAAATTACTTTGCCGAATGGTAACAAGTTATCTTTTGAAGTATTAGATATTACTTTGTAATTTTAGAAAAAGGTAATCATACTTCTAACCTCTAATTTTAGAAAAAATGAGCACAATATTCACAAAAATCATCAATGGCGAAATCCCTTCGTACAAAATCGCCGAAGATGAAAACTTTATTGCGTTTTTAGATGCTATGCCACTTGTAAAAGGGCATACATTGGTAGTTCCTAAAAAGGAAGTTGATTTGATTTTTGATTTGGAAAGTGAAGAGTATAAAAACCTTTGGGGATTTTCTCAGGAAGTAGCTAAAAAAATCAAAAAAGCAATTCCTTGTGTAAGAGTAGGAGTGGCAGTGGTAGGATTGGAAGTTCCTCATGCACATATTCATTTGATTCCTTTAAATAAAATGGAAGATATGAATTTTAGAAATGAGAGATTAAAATTATCTCACGAAGAGTATACTGAAATTCAGAACTCAATTATTAATTCTTAAAAAAAACAACAGAAACTCGTAAAATTAACCTTTACGAGTTTCTTTAATCATATACCTTATATTATTATATAAAAATGAATTCAAACCAATGTTCTTTCTGCGGAAGAAAAAGAAATGAAGTACAGATGTTGATTTCTGGTCAGAATGGTTTTATTTGTGAAAATTGTATAGAACAGGCACACGCAATTGTAAAAGACAGTGCTTCAAAAGACGGATTTTCACCAGCAGAAAATATAGATGAATTAAAAAAGCCAAAAGAGATAAAAGAATTTTTAGACCAATATGTCATTGGACAGGATCAGGCTAAAAAGCAACTTTCGATAGCGGTTTATAATCATTATAAGAGATTACTTCATGCTCAGGACGAAAACAGAGAAGTTGAGCTTGAGAAATCTAATATCATTATGATTGGCGAAACGGGAACGGGGAAAACATTATTGGCAAAAACTATTGCTAAAGAGTTAAATGTTCCGTTTTGTATTGTAGATGCAACTATTTTGACAGAAGCAGGTTATGTAGGAGAGGATGTTGAAAGTATTTTGTCAAGACTTTTGATGGTTGCAGACTACGATGTGGAAAAGGCAGAAAAAGGAATTGTATTTATTGATGAAATAGATAAAATCGCCAGAAAATCTGATAATCCTAGTATTACAAGAGATGTTTCAGGGGAAGGTGTTCAGCAGGGCTTATTGAAATTACTTGAAGGAAGTATCGTGAATGTTCCGCCTCAAGGAGGAAGGAAACATCCAGACCAAAAATATATTCAGGTAAATACTCAGAATATTTTGTTTATTGCCGGAGGTGCTTTTGATGGAATTAAAGAAATCATTGAAAGAAGAATGAACAAGCAGGCAATAGGATTTAGTTCTGAGAAAATCAATAAAACCGATGAAGATGAATATGTGTTAACTAATATTAATGCGATTGATTTGCGTTCATTCGGATTAATTCCGGAACTTTTAGGAAGATTTCCAATCATTACTTATCTTGATAAACTCACAAAAGAAACAATGGTAAGAATTATGAAGGAACCTAAAAATTCAATTGTGAATCAATTTGTGGAATTATTCAAAATGGATGGTACGAAATTAGTATTCACAGATGGAGCAATTGAAAAAATTGTAGAGGAAACTATTGAGAAAGGATTGGGAGCAAGAGGATTAAGAGGAACTACAGAAAAAGTTCTTGAAGACTATATGTTTTCTATTGGAGAAGAGAGTGAAATAATATTAACTGAAGATAATATTTTTGTTAATAAATAAAAATATTTTTTTTATTTATGAAAAAAATCATACCTTTGCGGGTGAAGATTGTATTAACACACAAATATTTATATACAATGAGAAAAAGTTTATTTGCTATTGGTTTGTTAGCAGTGGGTTATTCTGTTCAGGCGCAGAATGTTCTATTACATGTAGATGACGCTGCTACTACGTACGTAAGCAAGGGTACACTGGTTTATAACGGTGGAGGCTTACAAATGAAAGGAAACGGAGTTATTGAGAACCATGGTAATTTTATGGTGGATGGTTCAACTAGTGATTCCTTTAAAACAATTACTACCGGAGGTACAGATAAAGTAGAAGGTTCTACAATAGCTAATTTTATTAATAAGCTTAATGAACCGGATAATTATGCAACTCCAAATGTAAATTCTTCTTCGGTTGCACCTACTTATACTTATGGTCAGCTTTATATTTCTGGGATTCCACAAACTAATATTACAGGTATTGTAGATCAGGAATATAGAGCCGTGAAGCATGGTTCTTATCAACAGATTGGTATTCCATTCTATGATAAAACTGTTTCTACTTTAAGTACTGAGTTAGGGAAAACCTTTACAAATGCGAGAGGATCTCAAAATGAAGTTCTTACATATAATAACGCTGCTGTAGTGAGTCGTAATGTCAATACAGCTGATAAGTTAGGAACCACTGTTCCTGTTTATGGATATTATATGCTGGGAGCTCAAGGTTTAGATGTGTCTTCTGCTTTAAAAACAATCAAAGGACGTCCGGTAAGTGATATTGGTCAAGCTGTAACATTACAAAATGCCGGAAATGGAGTTAATTTTGGAACAAATGGTCTTGGTCTTAACCAATATAATGAAACATACAAAAGTTATGTTCAGGATAGATGGGCTATTGCTGCGGGACAAGGTTCTTGGCAAGGGCATTATGGAAAAAATATTTATCAATTCTCAAATCCATTCCTTACAAATTTAGATTTAAGCGGTATTGCTTATAATGAACCTGTTTCTAGTGGTAGTAATGATGGTGTAAACTTATCTAATATCATTGGTGTAAGAGTGGAGCCGGGAGAAGTTACAACTACTTCTTCAGGTACGGGAACAACAACTCCAGGTAAGTATATAACATTTAATGCAGGAGTGCCAACAGGTGACGTAGATTACATGATGGTAAGACCTTTCAGTACTTTTGTAGTTAAGCTAAATGATAATAATAATACAGATGTATTAAACTTTTCTAACTTAAGAAGATTTAATTACTATAGCAGAGTTTTAGGTGTTGCCCCTTCTTATAATGGATATAGTGTAACAGCTAATAAAAACGCAAGTACTAATGGTACTGTAAAACAATTAGGCGTAATTGGTTTAGATGCAGCAGGTAAAGAAGTTGCAAGAACTTATTATGTAGTTTTTCCTAATGGTACTACAGGTCATTCTACAAACAGTAAAACTCAGGTAACATCAAGATCTGTTGATATTATTGGTACTTACGAAGAAGCACCTACAGGAGGAATTGATCCTAACTATAGTAATAGTTATTGGTTATATATCAATGAAGCTAATGAAACAGACTTTCAAGGGAAAAATATTAAGTTGATTAATTATGACCTTAATAAAGTTAAGTCTTATAAATTTGAAATTAGAGAAAATGCTGCTTTAGTTGCAGATGGAACACACTTGTTATCTTCTGGAATTGGTTTTTATTATAAAGCTGCAAATGGTTCTGTAATGGAAGCAAAACAAGGAGAAGTGATTCCTGTTACTAATTCTGATTATGATTTATATTATGGTGCTCCAGCAAGAGTTTTAGCAGTTGAAACACCAGCTGTTAAACCATCAAGAACAATGGTTGTTTATAATCCTGAAATTACAAACTATATTGTTAGATTTGATCCTAGCTGGAAAAAAGCAGATATTGAAGTTTATGATATGAGCGGTAAACTAGTTATCTCTAAGAAAGCAGTTGATGCATCTACAGATTTTGTTATTGAGTTGAATAGCGCAATTAAAAATTCTTATGTTGTAAAAATTGTTTCTGATAAAGGAGAAACTGTTAACACTAAAATCTTAAAATAAAATATATGAAAACTATAAATAAACTAGTATTGTCTCTTTTTTTATTCATCGCTACGTTGGGGTATGCTGATACGCCTGTATTGCCTCCTCCAGGAGAGGATGATGGTGGTGGAACAACAGGGCCGGGAGTTCCTGCGTCACCAATTGATATGTATATTATCGGATTAGCAATTGTAGCGATAATGTTAACTGTATTTTTTGCTAAAAAGTATAAAGCTCAAAAAATATAAATTTTATTAAAATAATATTAAACTCTCTGATTTAGTCAGAGAGTTTTTTTATTTTTACGCTATGAAAAAGATTTATATAATTTCAGCTTTACTTGTTGCTTTTTCTTTGCAAGCACAATTTAATATAGCGATTCAGGTACCGACAGATTTCAAAGAACAAGATGCAATTTTATATACTTTAAATGGCTCTAAGGATATAATTGTTTCTAAAGAATCTCCTAAGAATAATGTATTTACTTTTAAATATCCTAAAAATTATTTGGGGATGATGAAAGTGTATTTTCCGAATACTAATAATACAATAAGTTTTATTTCTGAAAATAAAAATGTTGATATCAAATTAGAGGTTCAGAATAATAAAGTAAAAGACATTACTTATTTGGATGAGGCGAATAATTTAATGTTTAAAATACAAGAAAGCTCACAAAAGAAAGAACTTATTTTACCGGCACTAACCCAAATAAAAGATTATTATAAAGAAAATTCTGAATTTGGAAAGGCTTTGAAAATAGAAATAGACAGGTTATCTGGTTCGAACAATGATTTGAATCCTACCTCACATCCATTTATTTCTTATTACAATACTAATTATGCTAAATTTCTTTCTAATGATTCCTCTAAAAAGGTGAGTCCGGATGATATTGTTAATTTTATAGATAAGTCAAATGACATGCTTGAAACGTCTTCGTTGTTAAGGCCTGTATTGGTGGCTTATTTGAACGCTGGAGGAAATTCTAATGTATCAGGCTCTGTAGACAAATTATTGGATAAATTAAAGGTGGAAACTCCTCGAGGACAAACGGTTTTATCTGAGCTTATAGATATCTTTGATGTATATGAAATGAAAGATTTAAAAGATAAGTATCTTGGTCTTGCTAAAAACCTTAAATGTACTATCACAGATAGATTGGCATCAACACTTAAATCTAATGCAAATGTAGAAATAGGAGCTTCTTTTCCTAATTATAAATTCCAATCTGCAGTAAATACTACTTCAAAATCTATTTATGATGTGAAGGCAGATAAAAAAGTAATTGTTTTCTGGTCTTCGACTTGTTCGCATTGTGAAAATGAACTGCCTAAATTGTTAGAAAAATATAACGACTTAAAAGCCAAAAATATTCAGGTCATTGGAATGTCGTTGGATAATGATAAAGAATCTTATAATAAGAGAATTTCCGCATTTCCATGGATTAATGATTCCGAATTGAGAGGATGGAATAGTAGTTATACAGAAACTTACAATATTCATGCAACTCCTACATATTTTATTTTAGATGCTAACAATAAGATAATCAGCAAACCAGAACATGTTGCTAATGTTTTAGAGTATTTTAATTTAAAATAAATTTGGTGGTAGCAAATATTTTCCTATATTTGCACCACGAAAACGGCGAGGTAGCTCAGGTGGTTAGAGCGTTGGATTCATAACCCAAAGGTCACGGGTTCAAATCCCGTCTTCGCTACAAAAATCCGCATTATGTTATAAAACATTTTGCGGATTTTTCTTTTTACAATAAAATTTAGTTTTGATTCTAACATATATTTTACGCCATCTTACAAATAGTTTGGACGTTTTTTAATAAAAACAAAAAAAACTCTTACAAAGTTGTAAAAGTTAATTTTAGGACAAGTAAAATACGGGATTAACTCTGATATCCGAGTAGCTTTCTCATTTGATAGAAAAATCTTTCAATCAATCTTAAATCTTTAGTTACAATTTCGGCATTACCTTTAAGCTCTTTATCAAAAGGAAGGGTTTTGTTATAAGATGTTTTTAAACCTTTCGGAAGAACGACATCTACATAATAATTTCCGTCTTTATCCGGAGATAGAGATATGTTTTGAACTTTACCTTCAACGATACCAAATTCTTGGAACTGATAGTTATCTAGTTTAATTAAAACTTTTTCTCCAGGAACAATTTTACCTGAATTTGTAGAAGGAACAGACATTCTTCCTACTAAATTTTCTTTATTTTTTGGAAGAATTGATAGAATAACATCTCCAGTCTTTACAAACTGGTTTTCTCCGAAAAACTGTTGAAAACTAGCAATACCATCTATTGATGAAACAACAAGATAATTTTGTTCCCATTGTTTTAAAGATTTTCTCAATTGTTCAAATAATTGTAGAGTTTGGGAGGAATATGTGATTTTATCTTTTTCGGTATTGATAGCAGCTCCACTTTTGGTTCTGTTAAAATTAGAAATCCCTTCTACCATTTGAGATAGAGATATATTAATGTTTTCGAGATTTTGTTGAGCCTGAAGATATTTTATTTTTTCATTTTCTAATTCAACAGCTGCAATTACTCCCTGGTTGTAGAGCTCTTGTGAACGTTGGTAATTCTTCTTGGTCAGGTCATATTTTGCCTGTTCTAAACTTTTTTGCTGTTTTAATGTAATGATTCTACTCCTATATTCAGAAATACTTTGATTGGCAGCAATATTTTCCGGAGCATAAGGCTGTAGTCTTGTAAAAAGCTGCTCGTCTTGAAATGCTTTGGCAAAATTATTATAATCTCCCTGTAGCTCACCCAATTTGAAATGAGAGGTGGTATTAATAGGAAAGGAACTTAGAATGTTTGGAGTGATTGAGTCAACCAATTTTTTTAGCTCTAAAACATCTTTGAAATTAGCGGTTGATTGCATAACCATAAGAACATCATTCTTTTTGACTTCCTGATGGTCTTTGATGAAAATTTTCTCGATTTTAGAATTCGTTCTGGCTTCAATTTTTTCAGGTGGGTTCTGTGAAGTCACAATAATTGGAGCGGGTACAAATTCAGGATATTTTATAATGTAACTCATGATTAAAATAACCAAAAGGATTATAAAAATGATTGTATTTCCCCAACGAATCATCCAATGTGGTGGTTGGGTAAGAATGTCCTGAACACTTTCAGAACGAAGTTCAATGTTATCTAAAATATCTTTTTCCATTTAGTTGAAAATAGGAAACTCTCATTTGAGAGTTTCCTAAAATTATAAAATTGTTTTTACAATATTCCTTCACATCTTTCAGGAGTATACTGGCTTGTAAAAATGCAAGCTGCCATTGCTGGACACCACATTAGTCTGTTGCATCCACAATCATAAGCATCTCCAGGAGCTGGTAGTTCATCTCCAGGAACTATGTGTGCAAAACATCCATCTCCAATACCACCTCCTTTCAATGATTTTAAATCTTTTCGTGTTAATTTTTTTAAATTTTTCATAAAAATAAAATAATTTGTTTTGATTTTCCTACTCTATTAGCTTTTCGGATTCCGCTTTTATTGTTTAAAGTAGAACTAAATATTGGGAGCTAGGCATATTGGATCTGTTCCATTTGGACATCGGTCTAAACACTTTGTAGGTATCCATTCTCCGTTAATACGACATACGCCCCAATCATTTTCATCATAGCCACCTCCTTTTAATGTTTTAAGATTTTCTCGTGAGATTTTTTTAAGATTTTTCATAATGAATAATTTGTTTTAATTTTTTTATTTTGTAAAATTTCTGGATTCTACTGTTTTTAAGTTTGGTTTAAATAATTTGTGAACTTTTATTGATTTGTACAATAAATTTTAAAGCTCACCAATTACGCAACGCTCATTTGTCCAAAAACTGGAATGTATACATGCTCCCATTTTTTCACAATACCATAAGTTACAATCACAGCTTGTTGGGTCGGGATCGGTTGGGTTTGGGAAATAATCTCCGCAACCACTGCCTTTCACAGCTTTAAGCTGATTTCTTGAAATTTTTTTTAAATTTTTCATAATAAAATAATTTGTTGTTAGTTTTCCTACTCTGTAAGCTTTTCGGATTCCGCTATTATGTATTTAGTTTTGTTTAATTTCCAAGTTCTAATTGATTTTTTACTAGTCTGTAATATTCACCTTTTAAAGCAACAAGTTCAGCATGATTTCCTTCTTCTACTACTTTTCCTTTATCTAGAACGATAATTTTGTCTGCGTGTTTTACTGTCGAAAGTCTGTGTGCAATAACTATTGCTGTTTTACCTTTAAAGAATTGCTCAAGATTTTCCATGATAATTTTTTCGTTATTGGCATCAAGTGCTGAAGTAGCTTCATCGAAGAAAATATATTCCGGGGATTTGTAGACGGCTCTCGCAATGAAAAGCCTTTGTTTTTGTCCGCCACTTACACCTAATCCTTCGTTTCCTATTTTTGTATTGTAACTTAAAGGTAAACTTTCAACAAAATCTTTAATATTAGCAATTTCTACGGCTTTTCTCAATTTCTGCTTGTCGATATAATCTTCTCCGATAGCAATATTGTTGGCGATAGTATCGTTGAAAACATAGCCTTCCTGCATTACAACACCACAACGTTCCCTCCAAAATCTTGGTGAAACAGAACTTAATTTGGCGTTTCCGATTCTAATTTCGCCTTCATTAGGTTCATAAAACTTCATTAAGAGTTTCAAAAGAGTGGTTTTTCCGCTTCCGCTGGCTCCTACAATTGCAGTAGTTTTTTGATAAGGTATTGTTAAATTCAGATTTTCAAAAACAAAAACATCAGAACCGATATATCTGAAAGACATATTGGTAATTTCAAGGTCTTTTTCCGGAATTTCAGAAACGTACTGTTCATCTTTGCTTTCCTCGTCTTCTTTATCATGGATTTCACCTAATCTTTCCAATGAAATTTTAGCATCCTGAGTCTGCTTGATAAAATCTATGAGTTGTAATAAAGGACTGTTTAATTGCCCGATAATATATTGCACGGAAAGCATCATTCCTAAGGTGAGATTTCCGCTTAAAACCAATTTTGCAGAAAGGAAACTTACCAAAATATCTTTCATTTGGTTAATGAAATTTCCTCCGACAGATTGCCATTGCTCTAAAGAAAGAGATTTTATTCTGATTTTAAATAATTTCACCTGAACAAACTCCCAATCCCAACGTTTTTGCTTTTCGGCATTATGCATTTTTATTTCCTGCATTCCGTTGATAAGCTCAATCACTTTGCTCTGTTCTTGAGAAACCTGAGAGAATCTTTTGTAGTCGAGTTCTTTTCTTTTTTTTAGGAAAAAACTTATCCATCCTACATATAAAACAGCTCCTACCAAATACACCAAAAATAATCGGTAATCATAAAAAAGTAAAATAATACTGAAAATAATAAGGTTTACCAACGAAAATAATGTATTCAGAGATGAGCTTGTAAGAAGTTGCTCAATTCTGTGATGGTCGTTGATTCTCTGCATGATATCTCCAGTCATTCTTGTATCAAAGAAGCTAATAGGAAGTTTCATTAATTTAATAAAGAAATCGGAAATGATAGAGATATTAATTCTAGCAGAAAGGTGCAGTAAAATCCAGCTTCGAATGACTTCAATACCCATTCTGCCCAAAAACAGCATGATTTGAGCCAATAATACTACATAAATGAAATTTAAATCTTGATTTTGAATACCAACATCTACAATACTTTGGGTAAGAAAAGGAAAAATAAGGGAAAGTAAACTCCCTGCTAATAAACCAACGGCCAATTGAATGACCAAAGATTTATATTTCAATAAATATTTTGAAAGAAAAGAAAAACTGGCTTTACTTTCTTCATCATCAAACTCGGTAGTGAAAAATGCAGGAGTGGTTTCTAAAATAAGTGCAATACCTTCTTCTGTGCTTTCATTGGCATTTTCACCAATCCAGGCTTTTATAAACTCTTCTCTTGTGTATGTAATTAACCCGTAACTTGGGTCTGATATAAAAACTTTGTCACTTTTATCAATATCATAAACAACTACAAAATGGTTTTTATTCCAGTGTACAATACATGGAAAAGGAACTTCGTCTCTGAGAGTATTAAAATCGATTTGTACTCCTAAAGAGCGAAATCCAAGATTTTCAGCAGCATCACTCAAACCCAAAAGACTGCTCCCTTCTCTTGTTGTTTCGGATAAATTCCGGATTTGCTGTAAAGAAATACTTTTTTTATAATATTTGCTTACAATTCTGAGACAAGTAGGGCCACAATCTTTGGAATCGGGTTGAATATAATTTGGGAATTTTTTCTTCATTAATTCTAATCAAAATTAAAGACACTAAATATATCGTCTTTAATTTATATATGTATTATTTGAATCTATTAATTTTTGAAAGTTTTATCTATAATTCTTCATCTTCTAAAAGCTCATCAATGAAAAACCAAATGTCATCGCGGTCATATTTTTCAGGGAACTGATGCCCGTTAATAAGAAATATCGGAGTGAAATTTAATCCTGAATTTGCGTTTTCTTTTGACATTTCAATAATTGGAGTTAAATCTTCTGTGGC
The DNA here is from genome assembly GCF_025971925.1 of Chryseobacterium oryctis. Taxonomy (GTDB): domain Bacteria; phylum Bacteroidota; class Bacteroidia; order Flavobacteriales; family Weeksellaceae; genus Chryseobacterium; species Chryseobacterium oryctis. The sequence continues at coordinate 18,253 of NZ_JAPDHV010000005.1, read as the reverse complement.
AGTTCCTCTGTTTGATTTTTGATTGATTCTTTCTTCACTTTTATTTTCAAACCAATCTTCAACAGCTTCCATGAATTTATTTTGGGATTTGTTTTTATAAATATTTACAAAATCAGAGATAAGATTAGTGTATTTCTCGTTACTTCTTTCAGTTGTATAATTGAATCTTATTTGTGCAGAAATTTCATTAGGATATTTTTTCAGGATATCTTCAAGTATTTTATGGGCATCTTTACAGAAACCACAATAAGGATTTGAAACGATGGCAATATGAAGTTTACCGTCTTTGTTACCTAAAGAGAAGGTTTGGTTGTCAGTGAAACTTATTTTTTCGTTTTCTGTTAATTCTCTTTTGAAAAGATCGTAATTCCTTTTAAACCTTAAATTTTTAGCATTAGATTTTTGTAATTTTTCCTTATCCTGAAGAATATTATTTACATAGAGAGTTGAAGCAAAAACGATTATCCAAAGAATTAAACTTAATAAAAGTGTTTTTGTTTCTAAAAATAGATTGTCGAATAAGATTGTACTTATTAATAATTGCGCAACCAAAATTGCAATAATTAAAAGGCAAACTCGGCAAAATGTTTTTTCTACAAATGCCTGTACATATAAAGAGTATCCGATTGCGAGAATTGAAACCAACGTAAAACCTTTAATGATATATGCAGTTGTTGGAAGAAAAAGCCCAAGTAAAGTAATTCCTGTAAAATAAATTAATGAAAAATCTGAAAATTTTAATCCTAATATGCTGGTTTTATCTTGATTAATGATTTTGTTGCAGGAATTTACATTTTGATTGGCAGAAGTGTCTCCACAAATACTTCCAATTACAGTAGATGTATTTCCAAATTTTTGGCTGAAAATTTCTAGGGAGATATAAAGTCCGATTAATGATAAAATATTAAAAATGCTTTCATACCAAGTCTGATTGAGGAGGCTGTAAAGGATAATGAGACCAAGAGCAATATATATTATTGGTTTTATGTTGTTTGCTGACTTGGTTTCTGTGTTTTCGTTTTTCTCAAATAATAGAATGAAATCAGAGGAGTTACTATGAAGCTCATTTTTATTTAAATTTTTGACCTTGTCTGAGTAAACAGAATAATTATTTCCTGTTTTTTTTACTAGAGAAAAAGAATTATTTACTATAGCAATAAATTCATCAGGCAACTCATCCCAATATTGTTTTTCTAGCTCATAGGCATCATTTTTTAACCCCATAAAATTTAAGGTGTCACTAAAAGCTAATGCAGAAGGGTAATTTGGGTGTGAGTTGAATTGGAAAAGAAACTCTTGCTTATCTAATTTTAAATAATGGATTAATTTGTCAAATCTCATAATAATATTTTCATCTAAAATACGTAGATGTTTTAAAAAAACAAATTTTTTCTTTTATAAGTGACTTATTGGTATTTTAGGTGCTAAAATTGAGCAAAATATGTTTTGTACCTTTCATAACAGAATATGTAATTGATGGAGATTTTACTCAATTTTTAGTTGCTTAAAAATGCCATTTTTGATACATCAAAAAGCTTTCGCTTTATGTTTTTTGCAAAATTTAATCTTTATATAGAGAGATAATATTTAAAAAATATTTTATTCGGAATGAATTGATTTATTTTTTTTAATTGCAATATTTTAAATATAAATATTGTTTTATTGTTGATTCTATTTGTTTTTCACTGAGTATTGAAGGTTTTTTTAATATCTCAACTTGATAAAATGAATTTATCTAAACTTAAAGAATCTTAAAGTTTTCATAAAGTGGAAAAAAAGAATAGAAAAGTTTTTGTATTTATAAAATATGTTGTACTTTTACATCGCCTTGAATGAGGGAACAAGTCAAGGTAATAAATTTTTTTTCATCATTTGTGTTTTTAGAATCGTATCGCCTGATACGATTCTTTTTGTTTTTGCTGTTCGTAATGTATCAACAAATCAATGAAATAGGAGTAAGTAACAGTGCCTTCCTGCTGATTGCTTTTCAAAAATAAGTTGTTGGTAAATCCAAAAAAATCATCCAAAAATCCTTGATGTTTATGAATAAATGCTCTTTCATATAATCTGTCTTTTTTCATCTCTGGAGAATAATTTTTTAGGGCAGTTTTTACAAAATCTTCATCTTCATCTACGATAGAATTTAAAAGGCTTTTTAGTGTAAAATATTCTGTGCTATATCTTAGTTCTAAATTATTTGAATCAATTCCAATTAAGTATCCAATAAAATTTGCTTCCTGCTCTCTTGCAAATCCTAACTGGTGTGAGCTTTCATGAGCCGATGTAAAAGGAATATAGGTAGAAGGAAGTTCTGAGTTGTATTGAGCTTCTGCTGTGAACGGATTGTAATATCCCAAAATTCCGGTAAAGCTCATGATGTTTTTAAAAATACTGGGTTTAAAAGAATTTATTTGTGGAGCTTTTTTATCAGAAATGTAGTTTGGAAGTTTAGATTGCTTATAAAGAATCTCTTTTTGAAGTGATTTCAGGTTTGTTACAATGAAAACTCCATTTTTATCCTGAGTTACTTGTTTTCTGGTTTCTTTACATTTTTCAAGATATTTTAGAGCCAATTTCTTTTTTTTATCTAAAGTAATTTCTCCTTTTGGTAATTTTTCTATTATGGGAGTCTGAAAGTATAGCATCCCCCAAAAAAACTGATAGCTAAAATAAAAGATATTGGTCAATACTAGAATCTTTAAAATGGATGAATGTCTATTTTTCTTTTTAAAAGATTTAATTATAAAAAGCAAAAGAAAAATACCTAATAATATATACAAAATGTCTCCAAAGGAAAAAGGAGTCCAAGAAAATAAAATCTGATGAAAACTTTTCTGAATTTCAAAGAAGTTCTCAAAAAATGAAATCATAATTTCTAATTTTGAGAAAATGAAAAACAAAAGAAATTGGGCAAGTAATAAACCTGCCCAAAATCTTTTTTTATGTATTATTTTTATATTATTAATGGCCACTACCTTTTGATATTTTATCTAAATCAATTCCTTGTGCTTTTAGAATACCTGTTACACGAATTGCATAGAATGCAAGATAAGCAAAACAAATTACTCCAACGATATAACTTGTATGAATAGTTGTTAAATCAGCAACATACCCTTGAATTAAACTTACAATACCACCTCCCATAATCATCATAATCAATAATCCTGAACCTTGATTGGTGTGTTTTCCAAGTCCGTTGATTGCCAAAGCAAAAATACAAGGCCATAGGGTAGAGCAGAACAGACCTACACTTGTAAAAGCATACACAGATACCATACCTGTAGTGAACATACCTATCAATAATGCTGTAATACCTGCAACAGAGAAAATCAAAAGCATTCTTGCAGGGTTTCCTTTACTCATGATGTCACAGATAATCATTGCAATAATAATCAATCCGTAAACATAGAAAGGCTCTAAATCATGTTTTGCAATAGCGTTAACTAAAAGGAAGACTCCAAAAGCTAAGTAAGGAGCTAAAAATCTTAATATTTTTTTGAATCCAGCATTGAAATCAAAAGCATCAACAGCTCCTGTCCAACGACCAATCATCATAGATGCCCAATATAATGAAATATAAGGCGCTACATCTTTAGTTTCAAAACCTAGATCTTTTTCCATATAAGCAGGTAGATTACTTGCAGTGGAAACTTCTACTCCAACATATACAAAGATTGCAATCATACCCATGATTAATTGTGGATATTGGAAAGCCGATTTTCTATGTTCTCCTAAAGTAGAATCATCTGTACTTTCAATATTTGTAGGAGTAACCGTAGGAAGTGAAGAAAATTTAAGCATAAGTGCTACTAAAACAAACGCTGCTCCTAATATTAGATAAGGTGTTTTTACACTTTCTATACTTATATCATTACTCGCTGCGGTAGCTGAACCAAAAATTGCAAAAGAAACAATAAGAGGACCGATAGTTGTTCCCAAGTTATTAATACCTCCTGCCATAGTCAACCTCTGAGAACCTGTTTCCGAAGGTCCGATTTCAATAGCTAAAGGATTGGCAACAATTTGTTGCAAAGAGAACCCCAGACCTACAATGAAAAGACCGGAGATCATAAGTGGAAATGAACCCATGTTGGCAGCCGGATAGAATAATAATGTTCCTGCTGCGGAAATAAGTAAACCTACAATTAAGCCATTTTTGTAGCCTATTTTGTTGATTAAATCTTGTTTTATTCCTTTTGAGATGAACATGTAAATAAGAGAACCGACAGTATATGCTACATAGAAGCATATTTGAACCAACATACTTTCGGTTTGAGATAAATTGAATGCCTTTTTGAAAACAGGGATGAGAATGTCATTACTTGCTGCCACAAATCCCCAGAAAAAAAACACGGTAACTAATGGTATAAATTGTCCCCAATTAGTTTGTTTTGAATAATTTGACATATTTGTTAAAGATTTCTTAATAACAAATATAAACATTTCTCTTTAACTCTGCTCTGTCAATGTTTTTTTTATTGTCTCAAAAGAAGACAATTTTAATTCTTTTGGAGAATCAGTAGGTTCTAAAATTCCGTTAAAATAAACTTTTACTTTACCAGGATAACCTTTTGAATTGTCAAACGGAAAAATTTCCTTTAAACCAACAAATGTATGAATTGCAATAGGCGAATGATGTTTTGAAGATAAAGTGAACGCTCCGTCTTTAAATTCATCTAAAATAATCGAAGTATCGTCAGGAACACCGCCTTCCGGGAAGATAACAATATTATTTCCTTCTTCCATTTTCTCTGCACATCTTCTGTAGACATCTGCACGGCTTCTTGCGCTGCCTCGGTCTACCATCACACATATCCTTTTATATATTGTACCAAAAATCGGGATTTTCACCAGTTCTTTTTTTCCGACAAAGCATAAAGGATGATGCGGAAACAAAATGCAAGTCAGCATAATGTCCATAATTGAAGTGTGGTTGGATATGATTACATATTGTTGGTTCTTATCAATTTTTTGGTCAGAAAGATTAGTTATTTCATATCTCAGCCCCATTCCGTAAAACATTCCGTAGCTCCAAATTCTAATGAATTTGTAAGCGTATTTGTAATGTTTTTTATTAAATGATAAGATATAAACAGGAATTCCTAAAATCACTGTTAATATAAAAGCAAGCAATATAAGCCAACCTCTCCATAGATAATTTAAAATCTTTCCCACAGCTTAACCGTTAAAAATTATTTTCTTCTTTATAGAATAATTAAGAATCGAAACTAATAAAATTGCTGCAATTTTACTAATCATCTCAGGGCTTAAAGTATAAACTATCAAATTAATGTTGTCTTTAAAAACAAAGCTGTAGAATATTTGGAAGAACCCAAGACTCAGTAAAGTTGATATAAATGAAACAATCATGAAATAAGCAAACTCCCTTCTTTTAGAATGTTTTCCTCTTTCAAAAACAAACCAAATGCTCAGAAAATAATTGCTGATAATTCCGCAACATGTAGAGAGAATATTACTTAAAGGATAGTGAATGCCATGAAAGTTTTGTTCATTGGAAATGATATTGGGAAGATACATGCTGAATATTTTGAAACTTCCTATTTCTATGACTGCACTCAATCCTCCTGCAACAATGAAAAACAAAATCTGTTTCTGGCGTAATATTAATTCTTTCATTCAATATTATATGATGTGCAAATTTATAACTATATGTTAAACAGTAAAAAAAGATGTTAAATAATTTTTTTGAATCAAAATTATTTATAAATTTATTCAACTGGAGATTGAATGATACAACCTGATAATAAATTCATTTTCAACTATTTGTGTTGATGGTTTTTTCTATCTTGTAAGGCGTGACAGCTTGTCATATTCCTCAAATTGTAACCACTTTATTGCTACTTAATAATTGTCTATTTGTATGAAACGTCAAAACAAATACAGAAAATTTCAGCTTCAACAGAAAAATATTGAGGCTCTTGAGAGAGAAAGTTCTCGCTTCAAACGTGTGTATTCAGAATACGAAAATATGTCGGATGAACTTTGGAATCTTGAAAATTCTAATAATGAACCTGTTCCAGATGATTTTATTAATGCAATGATTCTTCAGACATCATACTTAGAAGATGAGATAGAAGATTGGCTTCTACAATTCAATGAAAAAAAAACTGATACAAAACATTCGTAATTTTAGAAAGCTTCTGAGGTGTTTTTAAGGGCTGTTTAAAGATAAATTCATAATTTAGCACCCTTAAACTAAAATGTAAAATATGGTTGCTATTGTTGATGGTGGCTCTACTAAATGCGATTGGGTAATTTTGGATGACTTTAACAAGGTCTTTTTAAAAACGCAAACGATTGGTTTTAATCCTAATAATATCTCAGCAGAACTTATCGTACCGGAAATAGAGAAAAATATTAGTCTTAGTTCAGTTAAAAATTCTATTACTAAAGTTTTTTTCTATGGTTCAGGCTGTGGTATTCCTCAAAATCGTGCAATTATCGAACGTGAAATTAATAAGTTTTTCACAGGTGCAAATGTTGTTGCTAAAGAAGATTTGATGGCAGCTGCATACGCTGCATTTGACGGAAAACCAGCTATTGTTTGTATTTTAGGTACAGGTTCCAACTCTTGTTTTTTTGATGGAAAGAGTCTGAAAATAAAATTACCATCTTTAGGTTTTCTTATGGGAGACGAAGGAAGCGGAAGTGCAATCGGAAAGCAATTGGTACGCAGGTTTTTCATGCAAAAATTACCTGAGGATTTACATCAGCAATTTACAGAAACTTACAACCTTACTATTGAAGAGGCTCTTGAAAATATGTATCATAAGACAAGACCTAACGCATATTTAGCAGACTTCAATAAATTTGTAGTAGACCGAAAAGAGCATCCGTATTTTCAGCAGATGGTTTTTGATGAAATGAAAGAATTTTTCTGTTATCAGGTACTTCCTTATGAGGAAGCGAAAGATGTGGAAATCAATTTTATTGGCTCTATTGCTTATTATTACGAAAATATATTACGAGCTGCTGCGGCAGAATTTAATTTAAATATTGGTAACATTGTACAAAAGCCGATTGAAAGTTTAGTCAATTACCATATTAAATATATACTTTAACAAAAAAGAATCTTTATGTCTAGTAAAACAAATCGGGACGAAAATAATTTTAAACAGGCTGCATTAGATTATCATAAGGTAGAACCAAAAGGGAAAATAGAGGTAATACCATCAAAACCACACTCTTCTCAAAGAGATTTGTCTTTGGCGTATTCTCCGGGAGTGGCTGTTCCTTGCATGGAAATTCACGATAAGCCGGAAACTGTTTATGATTATACAGGAAAAGGAAATTTAGTAGCAGTAATTTCAAATGGTACGGCGGTTCTTGGTTTGGGTGATATCGGAGCAGAGGCTTCAAAACCTGTAATGGAAGGGAAAGGGCTTTTGTTCAAGATTTTTGCTGATATCAATGTTTTTGATATTGAAATTAATGAAAAAGACCCTGAAAAATTTATTGAAATTGTAAAAGGTATAGCTCCAACTTTTGGAGGTATTAACCTAGAAGATATTAAAGCTCCTGAAGCTTTTTATATTGAACAAAGATTAAAAGAAGAGCTGGATATTCCTTTGATGCATGATGACCAACACGGAACTGCAATTATTTCTGCAGCAGCTTTAATCAATGCCCTGAAAATTGCCAACAAAAATATAGAAGAAGTAAAAATGGTTGTAAACGGAGCAGGAGCTGCTGCGATTGCCTGTACCAATTTATACATTTCTTTAGGATTGAAAAGGGAGAATGTCCTAATGTGTGACAGTAAAGGGGTTATCAACCACAAAAGAGAAAACCTTACACCTGAAAAACTAGATTTTATTGCTCAAACAGACATTGATACTTTAGAAGATGCTTTAAATGGGGCAGATGTTTTCGTAGGATTATCAAAAGGAAACGTTATGACTCCTCAAATGTTGTTGAGCATGAGTGAAAATCCTATTGTTTTTGCTTTGGCTAATCCTGATCCTGAAATTGCTTATGATTTAGCATTTGAAACTCGTAAAGATGTTATCATGGCGACAGGAAGGAGCGATTATCCTAATCAGGTTAATAATGTTTTAGGGTTTCCGTATATTTTCCGTGGAGCATTGGATGTTCAGGCGAAAGGTATTAATGAGGAAATGAAATTGGCAGCCGTTCATGCTATTGCTGATTTGGCTAAAGAACCGGTTCCTGAAGCTGTAATTTTAGCTTATAACGTACAAAATTTGCAATTTGGTAGAGAATATTTTATTCCAAAACCGTTTGATAATAGATTAATTACCAAAGTATCTAGTGCTGTAGCAAAAGCAGCTATTGAAAGCGGTGTTGCAAGAAAAACGATTACGGACTTTGAAGAGTACGAAAATCAGCTTCTTGACAGAATGGGAAGAGATGAGAAGTTGGTAAGAATGATGCAAAGCCGTGCTAAAGCTAATCCGAAGAGAATTACTTTAGGGAATGCCGAAGAATATAATGTATTGAAAGCTGCCCAAATTCTTTACGAAGAAGGTATTGCTTATCCTAGTCTTTTGGGAGAGAAAAAATACATTAAGGAACAAATGGAACGCTTCGGAATAAATTTAGATGTTCCTATTATTGATCCAAGTGATGATGACCAGAAAGAAAACAGACAAAAATACAGAGAAACTCTTTGGAAACTTCGTCAAAGAAAAGGAATGAACGAATATAAAGCGAAAAAGTTTGTTCGTCAGAGAGATTATTTTGGTCCGTTGATGTTGAAGCATGGTGATACAGATGGATTGATTGTTGGTTTCTCTAAAAACTACACTTCGGTTTTAAGACCTGTTTTAGAAATTATAGAAAAAGAAAAAGGAGTAGATAAAGTGGCTGCAATGATGATGATTTTGTCTGAGAAGAAACCTATTTTCTTCGCAGATACTTCAATTAATCAAAATCCGACAGCCGAAGATTTGGTGAATATTGCTAAAATGGCGGAAATTACCGTTAAAACTTTTGCTATCGAACCAAGAATAGCTATGTTGGGATTTGAAAATTTTGCAGCTATTTCCGATAGTTCTAAAAAAGTAGCAAAGGCGGTAAGTATTCTCCATGAAAAATATCCTAAAATGATTGTAGATGGAGAAATTCAACCGGATTTTGCAATGAATTCTGATCATTTGAGTGATTATCCTTTCTCAAAATTAGGAACAACACCTGCCAATACCTTTATATTTCCGAACTTGGAAAGTGCAAATTTATCATACAAAATCATCAGAGGTATGAAAGTGGCACAAGTTATTGGGCCAATATTAATGGGATTGAAACAGCCTGTTCACGTTTTGCAAATGCGTTCAAGTGTTGATGAAATTGTAAATTTGGCAACAATTGCAGTGCTTGATGCTCAAAGAAGAGAGAAAAAATAATGTAAGCAAAATATAGAAATATTTCAATAATAAAGGCTCCAGATTTTGGAGTCTTTTGTTTTTATTGAAAATCTTTAAATGTATCAACTAAAATTAAGTTAAAAACCATTCGCACCTGAAATAAAAATATTAATTAGTTTAATTTGCTATATTTGGGAGTTTTAAAAATTAATAATGATATTTTCACTACAAGGCAATGTTCAGGAACTTACGCCAACTTACGCAGTGATCAACGTACAAGGAGTTGGTTACTATGTAGGTATTAGTTTAATGACCTCACAAACACTGACTTTAAATAAGGAAACCTTCCTTTTTATTCAACAAATTATCAGAGAAGACGCGCATTTACTTTTTGGGTTTAACACTCGTTTAGAAAAAGAAATGTTTAATCTGTTAATAAGCGTTAACGGAGTAGGAGCTGTTTCTGCTCTTATTTTATTATCAACATTGAGTCTTGAAGAGATTGCTTCTGCAGTACTTTCGCGCAACAGTGCATTGATTCAAAAAGCTAAAGGAATTGGAGCCAAAACCGCTGAAAGAATTATAGTTGACTTGAAAGATAAAGTCCAAAAATTCAGCAATCCGGAAGAAAATATTTCTACATTTGTAGATAATAAAATTAAGGAAGAGTCGTTATCAGCATTAGAAGTTTTAGGGATTCCTAAACGTATGAGCGAGAAACTTGCAGATAAAATAATAAAACAAGAACCAAGTATTTCTGTAGAAGAATTGGTGAAACAAATTTTAAAAAACATTTAACATTTGGTGGCAAATAATAAATACCTCAATATATTTTTGTTCCTGTCGTTCTTATGCATTTCCGGTGGTGTTTTTGCACAACAGAGGCAGGTGCGCGACACAGCAATTATTAAGAAAGACTATCAGTTGGCCGATCCTACAACGTATGAAGCCTATTATGATATAAAAACAGGAATGTATTATGTATATCCTAAAATAGGAAATACAGTAACGGGACCTCCTACAGCGATGTCTCCCGAAGAGTACAAAGAATTTATGCTTGCAACCCAATCGCGGGCTTACTATAAAGAAAAGTCAGACAAATACAGTTTACTTTTCAGAAAAGATAAAAGTGATGCAGCCAGAAAAGGCTTAATTCCGTCACTTATCATCCGAAACAGATTATTCGAAACAATTTTTGGTAGTAATAAGATTGAAATTATTCCTTCAGGATATGCTTCTTTCGATTTTGCAGGTTTGTATCAGAAAATAGACAACCCAATGATTCTTCCTCAGAACAGGAAGAGTTTCACGTTTGATATAGACCAGAGAATCCAGTTGGGATTATTGGGTAAAGTAGGAGAGAATCTTCAACTAAAAGCGAACTATGATACACAAAGTGGTTTTGCTTTTGAAAACAGAATGAACTTGGTTTGGCAGGCGAAAGGGAGCTGGAAAGATCTTCAGTCGAAAGGTTTAAATGATGTTAATTCACCAAGCGCAGGAGGAGAGGATAAGATTATCAAAAGAGTTGAATTTGGTAATGTGAATATGCCACTTTCAACAAGTTTAATTCGAGGTTCTGAGTCTTTATTTGGGGTTAAAACAGAGTTTCAGTTGGGTAAGACTTACGGAACAGTTGTTCTTTCTCAACAAAGAGGTGAAGCTAGAAATATTGTTGTACAAGGAGGAGGTGTAATGAATACCTTTAAGATAAATGCTATTGATTATGAAGAGGATCAGCATTACTTTTTGGGGCATTATTTTTTAGATAAGTATGATGGTGCTTTACTCAATTACCCTCAAATTAACTCTAAAGTTAATATCACAAGGTTAGAGGTTTGGGTTTTAGATCAAGGAAATAGTAATTTGGCTTATCAAAAACCTATTGTGGGGATTAGAGATTTAGGAGAGGGAGCCGGGCTACCGGATAATTCTCAAAACGGACTTTACAGTGCTGTTACGACTGCTATGGGAACTCCCAGAGATGCAGGGACAAACTATGCAGGCACTTTTCAGGGACAAAATTTCCCTACAGCTACTGGAGCTACAGAAACTTATCAAAATGGTGAACATTTTATTTATAACACAAAAGCAAGAAGATTAAATGCTAATGAATATACTTTTCAGCCACAGTTAGGGTATATTTCATTAAACCAAAAGCTAAATGTTAACCAGCTTTTGGCTGTTTCATTTTCATATACCAACGGAGATAATAAAGTTTATAAAGTTGGAGAATTTTCTGAGGAAAGTCCTGTTTTAGTAACAAAAGTTTTAAGGGCTAACAATAATCTTAACACAAGCTCACCGATGTGGCAGCTGATGATGAAGAATATTTATTCATTGGATGCAGGTCAGGTAAATCAGGACGGATTTATTCTTAATGTATTGTATAAAGATCCTAAAACGGGAGGGAAGGTAAACTATCTTCCTGATACAGCTGTAAAAGATATCAATTTACTTAAATTATTTAATTGGGATCGTTTGAATATGAATGGCGACTTACAATCAAATGGAGGAACTACAGGTGATGGTATTTTTGACTTTGTAAACGGGATTACGATAAGGCCGGAAACAGGAAGAGTGATCTTTACAAAAGTTCAGCCTTTTGGTAGCCATATGCAGCAGGTTTTGGGAAGTAATGATCCTCAATACGTATTTTCAGATTTATATAGTCAGCAGAAACAAGTGGCAACTTCTAATAACTTGGCTCAACGATATACCTTGGAAGGACGATACAAAGGAACTCAGGGACAAGGTATTTCTTTAGGAGCTGTAAACGTTCCTCAAGGTTCTGTAAAAGTGATGGCGAATGGAGTACAGCTTACAGAAGGGGTAGACTATACCGTAGACTATATGCTTGGTTCGGTTACTATTCTTAATGAGCAGGTAAAACAATCGGGACAGGCAATTAATATCTCATTAGAAAACCAGTTGACATTTAATACTCAGAGAAAAAGATTCTTGGGATTGAATTTGGAGAGAAGATTTAACGAAAACTTTATCTTAGGAGGAACAGTTGTAAACTATTCAGAATCTCCACTTACACAAAAAGTAAATTATGGTCAGGAAGCTGTAAATAACACAATGGCAGGGATTAATTTGATGTATAATAATCAATTACCTTTCCTTACAAGACTTACTGACAAAATACCTTTAGTAAAAACAGAAGCTCCATCAAACTTAAACTTTAAGATGGAAGCAGCTTATTTACTTCCGGGTATTAATAAAGGAACAAATGATCAGTCATATATTGATGATTTTGAACAAACGACTTCCAAAATTTCATTAAAAGAACCTACAGCATGGAGTTTAGCTTCCAGACCTGAAAAATCTGGAGGAGTTTTCGGAACAGGGGTAAGTAATAATGATATTACGAGTGGTTACGGAAGAGGATTATTATCTTGGTATAATATTGATCCTAGATTCTGGGGAGTTGGAGGTAAAGCGCCGACAGGTATTACGCCGCAGTCGGTTTCTAATCATGCATCCAGAAGAGTATTGTTTTCTGAAATTTATAATAACAGAGATTTTGTAGCAGGTGAACAAACCTATACCAACACGTTTGATATTTCATATTATCCGCAAGAAAAAGGGCCTTACAATGTAAACCCTGCTAATGAAACAACTCAGCAAAGATGGGCGGGAATTATGAGACCAATCAGTGTTTCCAACTTTGTAAATTCAAATATTGAATATGTAGAATTTTGGATGATGGATCCGTATGCTGATGGTGGAACTTTAGGAGCAGATCCGAAGTTACTATTACACTTAGGAAATGTATCAGAAGATGTTTTGAAAGATGGATACATGCAATATGAAAACGGATTGCCTACTTTATCTACTTCACCTACAACTACCAATTCAAATTGGGGGATTCAGCCAAAACAACCGCCGATTCTTTATGCTTTCTCTTCTGAAGGAGAAGATAGAACAGCTCAGGATTTGGGATATGATGGTTTAAGCTCAGATCAGGAATCTATGAGATTCGGGAATACATTTGTAAACCCGGTTACAAATTTAGCTGACCCTGCTGTTGATGACTTTGTATTTTATATGTCTGATAAGTTCACAGGAGGTATGGCGTCTTCACTTGTTCAGAGATATAAATATTTCAGAGGACCAGAAGGGAATTCAAGAAGTAATTCTTTAGAAGTATCATCTCAAACTCCGGATACGGAAGATGTTAACAAAGATTACAATTTAGATCAGACTGAAAGTTATAATCAGTATGAAATAAAGTTAGATCAGGCAAGTTTAACATTGGGTGATAATAATATTGTTGATGTAAAAACTGTAAAAGCTCAGTTTCAGAACGGTCAGTCTGAAGATGTAAAATGGTACCTATTCAGAATTCCGGTTTCAAAATACGATGATACTGCGGGTGAACATAGTCTTTCTGTCTTAAATAATGTAAGATTTGCAAGATTAATGTTGACAGGATTTGATCAAACTTCTACATTGAGATTCGGAACAATGGACTTAGTAAGATCTGACTGGAGAAGATATCCTAAGAATATTGCAAAACATAGTGATATTTCTACTGCACCTCCTACTATACCTGATCCTGCTACAAATGAAGGTTCTGTAGAGACAGATATTACAAATTTTGAGGTAGGAAGTGTTAATATTGAAGAGAATGCATTAAACCAACCTCCTTATGTTTTACCTCCGGGAATTGACAGACAGGTTTTAAGTGGTAATGCAGGGGCACAAAGACAAAACGAATCGTCATTATATATGAAAGTTTCGAATATCTCCAATGAAGCTAGAGGGGTGTTTAAAAATACATCTTTAGATATGAGAAGATATAAAAAGTTGAAACTTTTTGTACATGCTGAAAATAAAGATCTTCCTTCATCTAATAATTATGATAAGAATGAAAAATTCTTCATTCGTTTTGGTAGTGATGCAACAGATAACTATTATGAATATGAAGCATCATTAAAGTATACTCCAAATACGGCAACTACTCCGATGGAAATTTGGCCAATGGAGAATGAAGTTGATTTAGATATTCAAAATTTTGTTGATGCAAAAATAAGAAGAGACAAAAATAATCCGAATCAGATTTCTCAGAGACATCAAGATCCTGTGTATGGAGATGAGGACGACCATAAAAATATCTATATTAAAGGTCGCCCAAGTCTGGGAGCTATTACCACTATTATGGTTGGTTTTAGAAACACCAAAGATAGTAGACTTGGGGCAAACGGTAGAGTTCTTTGGATAAACGAAATTCGTCTTTCTGAAATTGAAAATGACGGAGGTTATGCCGGAAACGCAAGTTTAAACTTCAACCTTGGAGATTTTGCAGTTATCAATACAGCAGCTTCATATACTTCCGTAGGATTTGGAAATATTGATTCTAAACCGGCAGAAAGAAATCAGTCTACGCAGTCGGCATTTAGTATCAATGCTTCTGTGAACGTAGATAAATTCCTTCCTGAAAAAAGTGGAGTTAAGATTCCTGTCAATTATTCTTATGCTCAAACCATCGAAGATCCAAAATATAATCCTTTGGATACAGATGTTGAGTTTAATAAAGCAGCGAATAAAGAACAATTGAAAAAAGTTGCCAGAACATATACTCAGCAAAGAAGTTTAGGAGTTGTTAATATGCACAAGGAAAGGATGAATCCTAACAAGAAACCTAAATTCTACGATATTGAAAACGTTTCGGTAACCGCTGTTTATAACGATGATTATTACAGAGATATTTATACCAAGAAAAATTTGAGACAATATCTGAGAGGATATATAGATTATAACTATACCTTCAAACCTTGGGTGATAAAACCTTTCAATAAAATGATTAGTGATACGGCTAAGTCTACTAAATATTTGAGATGGGTGAAAGAATTTAATTTTAATCCTGTTCCTACAAGATTATCTTTCAGAACAGAGATTGATAGAAATTATAATGAGCTTGAGTTTAGAAATATTGAAGGTATTTTAAACGGTAATTATAGCGAAGATTTTGCTGCGATTAAAAATAGAAACTTCTATTTCGGATGGCAGTATGGTTTAGGATTTAACTTTACGAAATCATTGAAACTAGAGATTAATTCAGCGATGAGAACGCTAAATGATCAAGTTGATGTGAATACTATGGATAATAGTTCAATCTTTGGAAATGTATTCAGAGCTGGTCGTCCTGTTTTATATAATCATAGAGTACAGTTAAATTATAAACTTCCGTTCCAGTATTTACCTTATTTAGATTTTATTGATGCGGAATTAGGTTATGGTTTTACTTATAATTGGAATGCGAGGTCTACAGTAATGAGTAGTTTCTATGATCCTGAAACAAACAGGAGTGTAAGTTTAGGTTCTATTGGTCAGAATACAAATGTTATTCAGGCTACAGCTTCTGCTGATTTCCCTAAATTCTTTGGTCAGTTCAAATATTTCAAAAATATTTCTACAAAACTTCAGAAACGTAAGCAAGAAATTGACTCACTAAACAATGTTTATACTCAGCAATGGGAGAAGAATAAGTTTAGATATAAAAAATATAAGTTTAAAAATAAGCTTACAGTTATGCAAAGTGCTGCATTCCTATTGACTTCTTTGAAACAATTGGATATTAATTATTCTGAAAATAATGGTACAGTACTTCCAGGTTTAATTTCTGCACCGAATTGGTATGGTTATGGGCAAACGGTTGGAGGTCCAACTATTGGGTTCTTATTAGGTTCTCAGGCTGATATCAGAAGAACGGCGATTGAACAAGGTTGGATAGGTGATTCGGCATATATGACAGATCCTTATGTTCAGACATCCACAAAAGAGTTGAGAGCAAATTTACAGGTTGTACCAATGAATGACCTTAGAATTGATATTAATGCCTTGCATAATTATAACCGAAACTTTTCACAGGTAGGATATAATTTAAGAGAAAATCTGGCTACTCCGAATCATGATTATGTTTTTGCAAATGATTTTGTGACGTATTCAAACTCAGTTGTTCTTTTGAAAACTGCTTTCAAAGATGGAGCTTCCATTTATAAATCTATTAGAGAAAATGCAAGAGCTATATCTCAGCAAATGGGAGGAACGATCGGTGCAGACGGATTTACGGAAGGTAATAGTATTGCAAATGCTTATGTTTTAATTCCTGCATTTAGAGCAGCAGTTGAAGGTAAATCTGCAAAACCAATAGGTGATGCTAAAAAAGCAGGATTGCCAATGCCAAACTGGAGGGTTACCTATTCAGGATTAAGAAACGTTCCGATTATTAACGGTCAATTCTCTAAGTTTGATATCTTACATAGTTATACAGCAACATATACAGCTACGGGAATACAATCAAGTATAGATTATTTTAATAGTTTGTCACAGCCTATTGAAGAGAGGTTTGATGTTAATGGTGATTTTATCAATCCGTTTACTTTTGCTCAGGTTGGTTATGTAGAATCTTTCTCACCACTTATCGGAGTTGATGTTACGATGAGAAATAATATGCAGTTTGGTTTACAGTACAATAGAAACAGAATGTTATTATTAGGATTGGTAAATCATACGCTTACTGAAGATTCAAACAGTGAATATGTTGTAAGAGTAGGATATATTATCAGAAACTTCAGAATGGGGATGACTAATGTAAGAGGAAGAGGTAAAGGAAAAGGAAGCGATCTTAATATCAGAGGAGACTTCTCGTTGAGAGATAGCAGAACGAGTATTACCAATATTCTTTTAAATGATTCTCAAATCACAGGAGGTCAAAGATTAATGAATATTAAAGTTTCTGCCGATTACAATGTATCAGAAAATCTTAACTTGAGAGTATTCTATGAGCAAATGACTTCTAAGTATAAAATCTCAACAGCATTCCCATTGTCTACGATCAGAGCGGGTATTTCTGCGACGTTTACTTTTGGTGATTCCGGAGGTGGTTTTTAAAAACTAAAATAAATTAATTAGAGTCTCTCAAAATTGAGAGACTTTTTTATTGGTGGTATTTGAAGCTTATAGAATTTTGAATACATTTGTAAAAATAAAAATTTAAAAATGAACACACCATCAGAATTAAAGTACACTAAAGATCACGAATGGATTAAGATTGAAGGTAATGTTGCTACAATTGGCATTACAGACTTCGCGCAAGGAGAGTTAGGTGATATCGTGTATGTAGATGTAGATACAGTAGATGATGATCTTAATGGAGGAGACGTTTTCGGAAGTGTAGAAGCTGTAAAAACAGTTTCAGATTTATTCTTGCCAATTTCTGGGAAAGTTATTGAGTTTAATTCAGACTTAGAAGATCAGCCGGAATTATTAAATTCAGATCCTTACGGAAACGGATGGATTATTAAATTAGAAGTTGCTGATGGAGCAGATCAGTCAGAATTACTATCTGCAGAAGAATACCAAGCAATCATTGGATAATATTTCAAAAATATTTAGTAAGATTTTGCCCATTTATTGGGCATTTCTTACTTATATGCTTCTCAAGCCGGGAGAAGAAAACCATGAATATTGGTTCATGTTCAATGGAATCGATAAAGTGCTGCACCTAGGCATATTTGCTATGCTAGGCTTTTGTTTGAAAGCAGCTTTTCCCAAAATCAAATTTTCTTACTTTTTTCAAATAATACTTATATATGCATTCCTTACCGAGATTTTCCAGGAAGAAATGGGATTGGGAAGGTCAATGGAAACTCTGGATATTGTAGCAGATACTCTAGGATGTTTGTTAGGCTATTATATATACAAGTTGTTAATTAAGCGGTTTTTCTAGTTAGGTTATAGTTTTTTCATTTTTTTCTAGGAGCCATTTCCCGCTCTCCGCTTCTACTCCTCACTCCAGGGCTTATTCCCTGCAAGTTGCGGGGTAACCGCTTCTATCGGGGCTATGGTCTTGGTCATTCTATATAAATCTTTACTTTTATATTGATTTTATCAGCGTA
>NZ_JAPDHV010000004.1 GCF_025971925.1 Chryseobacterium oryctis | reverse complement strand
TTATTTTATAAATTATTAATTTCAAATGTGTTATAGCAAAAAAATAAACTTCTTATTTCTAAATGTAAATATGAATATTTATTTCTCATGGATGTTTAAAAATAATAATTTTTTATATAAAAACATAAATTTTAATGAAATTTCTATTTTTTAAATTAAAAAGTAGAATCTGGTATAATTTAAATATTTAAAATAAATTTGCAAAAATTTCTCTTTTGAAAGATCTACTTCTTATAACCCCACCCTTTACCCAGCTAAATACACCTTATCCGGCTACAGCCTACATTAAAGGATTCTTGAATACTAAAAATATATCTAGCTATCAGATAGATTTAGGTATTGAAGTAATTTTAGAATTATTTTCAAAGAAAGGGATTCAAGAAGTTTTTAATAAAAAAATTGTCACTCAAAACATTTCAGAAAATTCACAAAGAATTTTCACTTTAAGAAATGAATATATTAAAACAATTGATCAGGTAATTCTTTTCCTTCAAGGTAAAAATCCCACATTAGCAAGACAAATTTGCAGCATGAATTTTCTTCCCGAAGCATCCCGATTCAATCAGCTTGATGACATGGAATTTGCTTTCGGAAATATGGGACTCCAAGACAAAGCTAAACATTTGGCTACCTTATATTTAGAAGATTTGTCTGATTTTATAGTTGAAAACATCGATCCTGATTTCGGCTTTAGCAGATATGCCGAAAGATTAGGAAAAAGTGCTAATTCGTTTGATGAATTATATTCAAAACTATCCGAGAAAAAATCATTTATTGATAATATAACATTAAAAATTCTCCAACAAAAAATTGAATTATTACAACCTAAATTAATTTGTTTTTCAATTCCGTTTCCAGGAAATTTATACTCAGGTTTTAGATGCGCACAGTTTATAAAAGAAAATTTTCCTCACATCAAAACAGCCATGGGAGGTGGTTTTCCCAATACTGAATTGAGAGATTTAAAGGATAAAAGAGTTTTTGAATTTTTTGACTTCATTACTTTAGATGATGGTGAACTTCCTCTCGAACTACTTCACACACACATTTGTCATTCTGAGCAATACGAAGAATGTCAATTTAAAAGAACATTTTTAATTGAAAATCAAGAAGTTGTATATAAAAACAACTCAAAAAAAACAGATTATAAACAATCTGATATCGGAACTCCGGATTACACTGATTTACAATTAGATAAATACATTTCAGTAATTGAAATCGCTAACCCTATGCATAGTTTATGGAGTGACGGCCGATGGAACAAGTTGACAATGGCACATGGTTGCTATTGGGGAAAATGTACTTTTTGTGATATTTCTTTAGATTATATAAAAATTTATGAACCCATTTCTGCCAAAATTTTAGTTGATAGAATGGAAGAATTGATCCGAACAACAGGTGAAACAGGTTTTCATTTTGTAGATGAAGCCGCTCCTCCTGCTCTAATGAGAGAGGTTGCTTTAGAAATTTTAAGAAGAAATCTTGTTGTAACTTGGTGGACAAATATCAGATTTGAAAAAAGTTTTACAAGAGATTTATGTTTTTTATTAAAACTTTCCGGATGTGTTGCGGTTTCTGGTGGACTTGAAGTTGCAAGTGATCGATTATTAAAATTAATTGACAAAGGAGTTTCTGTAGAACAAGTTGCAAAAGTTACAAGAAATTTCACTGAATCAGGAATTATGGTTCATGCCTATTTAATGTATGGATATCCTACACAAACTGTTCAAGAAACTGTAGATTCTTTGGAAATGGTTCGCCAATTATTTGAAATGGGAATTTTACAAAGTGGTTTTTGGCATCAGTTTGCAATGACAGCACACTCTCCTATTGGTATCAATCCTGAAGAATTTGGTGTTACTCCAATCAAACAAGAAATTTTATTTGCCAATAACGATATAGATTTCACAGACAAAACCGGAATTAATCATAGCAAATTTAGTTTTGGTTTAAAAAAATCTTTGTTCAATTATATGCATGGAATTAATTTTGAACTTCCACTTCAGGAATGGTTTGATTTTAAAATTCCAAGAACGACAGTTCATCCCGATTATATTCACAATTGTTTGTTGGAAGATGAGAATTTTAAATTCAAAGGAAATTCAAAGATCATTTTTTTAGTAAAAAATGTAATCGCTGAGAATCGTATAAAAACAAAAAAGAAATATATTTACCCGTACATGCGACTTACATTCCATTTAAAAACCAATATTATTGATGTTGATTTTGAACAGAGCCAAGCAGAATGGTTGTTAAAAATATTAGAAGAAAACTCATTTGAAAATGCTAAACCTATTACACTTCAACAACTTAAGTTAGATTTCGAGAAAAATTTTGAAAATTTCGAATTATTCTGGTTTTCAAAACCTATGCAACAGTTGAAAGAAAATGGAGTGATTTTAAATTTATAAATGAAAAATGTAACAAAGAAAATTTGCGATCACAACGAATTTACAAATCTATTTTGGTAACAATTATCTTCGCTAAATTAGAAAATGTCTTATTTGCCAATAATTATTGACAAATAAGACATAAAAAATCATTTTTAATTTATAGAACGTATTTGGTCTATTTTGAGAAATGCTTTTGTAGTAGAACAAACACCGTTTGGACAGTTTGTGGCATTAGCCGGACCAAAATTTGCGGCTCCCATCATAAAAGTTAGAATATACATGGTTTGATCCGAGGGATCTGTTGTAGTCCAGGTATATCTTCTATATTCTGGAGAGTTATAATAAACATCTGGATCTCCCCACGCATTAGTAATAGTACTTCCCATAGTTGTTCCGTTACCTCCAGAGTTTCCATACCAAACTCCTTGTGCAGGAAAAGTCATTCCATTATTTCCGTTAACAAACTGACCATTAGATACATATTCAATACCTGCATTCCACATAATTGTTGGAGTCCCAGAATTACTTCTTATTTGTAAATCTGCTAAATCAAAACCATTGTTAGGAGCCGTAGCAGAAACTACTACCCTAACTGAGAATTTTCCATCAGGTGTTGTTAAAATTCTGTCATATCCTGCAGCTGGGTCATTTGTTAAGCGTAATGGTCCCATCGTTGCTACTGTTTTTATCTCTGCTGTATCTTGTCCTCCAATTACAGCATTACAACTTCCTGAAAAAAATGATACGCTTGTACTGTTTATAGGTACAGTTGTTGATATAGGAGACGTAATTGTAGGAGTTCCTGTGACATTAAAAATTAGTTCTCCAGTCCCAACTGCTAATTGCCCACCTTGCAGCTTAAAATCTAAACCATTAACAGTTATGGTTGAACCTCCAGAATAATTACCTCCATTACCGCCAGTATACGAAACTTTCATAATACCCGTAAAAGGTGTACCAGCTGTATATGTAGATGGACTAAGTATCGCTGTTGTACAATCAATACCAGCAACTGAAGGTGCTATCGAAGTAGAGTTATCTATAGTTCTCCATTCAGTTCCATTCCAAAAGTAATATCCTTTGGGTAATACTGTTCCTGTATTATAGACCAACAATCCTTCTGCTTGACCAGGGTTTCCATCTAAATCCATTGTTGAAGAATCCAGACTAACTCTTGGGGCTAAAAGTCCTTTACTATTTGAAACAATATCCAATACAGAAGAAGTATCAGGAGTTGTAGTATTTATTCCGACATGTTGAGCCGAAAGTTTCGAAATTGCCAAAAAGAGTGTGATAATGTAAGTTTTTTTTCTCATTGTTTGTTTATATAATATTTAATATTAAAATTTTGCAAAATTGAAGAGAAAGTATGTTTTATAAATTCAGAAGATTTTTTAACGAAAAAACATCTATAATTAATTATTAAAGAATTAAAAAAACAAAAATTTCAACTCAATCCATCTTGTATTTATATTTAATTTATTTACTGAATATTTATTAAAGAAGTAAAATCTTATTTTTCTTGTCGCAAAATTATAGTAAAGATTAAAGCAAAAACATATCTCATAAATGTAATACTGTCATTTACTAATACATATAAAATGCTAATAATCAGATAGATAAAAAATACATTTACATAATACGTAAAAACAGAAAAAAAATAATTTTGATTTTGTTAATAATAAAAAGTAAAAAGCGTTATTTTGCGTTAAAATATTAAGATGCTTAAATCTGATATATATAAAAAATCTATTGTCAATTTTATATTCTCATACATCATTATAACAATAATCCTTTTATGTTTATTTTTTTATATTAACATGAGGGAAGAACTAATAATTTTTACATTAGTAGATCTTATTATAAATATTATCATTGCAATATTCATCTATAATATAAAATATAGTATTATTAGGTTATTTATTACACCATATATGATAGCTTCATCGATATTCATATATTGCATTTTAATATTATTTTGGAATCACAGTCCTCTATCTCTTATATGGTATCTTGTTTTTCCTATTGCTGCACACCATTTTTTTACGATAAGATCTGCTGTTTATTGGTCAATTTATATAACTTTTCTTGTTTTAATTACATTTTTTGCTAACCAATGGTTTGAAGTTCCACGTTTAGAAATTTCACAAAATAATTTATTTATAATAAACATATTTACTTTATTATCCGTAATTTATCTTATTTCATTTTTCTTATATTATAAACATCAAATTACTTTAACTGATCTAAAAGATAACTTTAAAGGAATATCAGATATTAACGAAAATAATACTAGTATTAGCAACTCTGATACTTCAAATTTGTACCCAACCTATAATAAGATTTATAATGAGATTATCTTTCTATTTGAAAATGATAATATTTATTTGAATTCTAACTTTACAATATCTAAACTAGCAGAAGCATTAGATACAAATGTTTCATACGTTTCACGTACACTCAATTTGATTGCCGGTTCAAATTTTAATACATTTTTAAATAAATATAGGATAGAGTATATTAAAAAGCTTATGCAGAATGACGATTATGATCGTTATAAACTTACCTATCTTTATACACAAGCTGGATATAAAAACCAATCTACATTTAATAAAGTTTTTAAAGATTTTGAAGGTGTTACTCCTACAGAATATATTCAAAATCTAAAAGAAAATATACAACCTGAAACAAAAAAACCTCAGAAATGATTTCTGAGGTTTTTTATTTACTTAATTTATAATAAATTATATTTTAATAAAATTGGGGTCTAAAATTGCCATTCTTTCTGCAATTGCTTTATATGTGGGAAATTTTAAAACTGATGCTCGTCCCGACATTTCTCTATAAATAGTAAAAGTTTTTCCGCCAGCTGTTTTTAATTGCTTAGTAGTTGTAATATATTTCCCTATAAATTTACTTTTTGCATCATAAATCTCAATATCAATAAATGTCTTTTCGGTAATTTTATCATCAGAACCAAAACTAACAGGTAAGTTTACAAAATATCCCACAGGAATTCCGTTACTTAAAATTTCACCAACATTATTTACAGTAATATTAAGTTTATCAATTTTGCTTTTGGTAATATAAGCATCCTTTGTCTTAGTATCTAACTTTCTTTTTGGAGTATTTTTGAAAAGGTCATCCAAATTTTTAATGTTGATACCTCTGTTATCAATAATCTTTAAATCTTTTATAGAGGTATAAACCGCTGATTTTTCTTCACCAGAAAATGCCGAGGGAGAAATATAATCTAATTCTATAGTCTTTTCCTGATTATAAATTCTATTTAATCTTATATAACTGTCTCTTACAGAATCTACTATACTTTTATCTATAAATTCAACTGTATAAATAGGGGTTTCTTTCAAATCCATAAAAGTGTAAACACTTGATTTGTTTGAAATTTTTGCAACATGTGCTCCATCGAGAGTTATAATACCTCTTTTAACTTTAAAATTCTGAGCATTTAATAGAAACCCGAAAACTGTAAATAATATGATTAAACCTTTCCCCATAAAATCAGATTCTTACATGACATAAAAAAAGTGTAACCAAAGTTACACTTTCTTGAAAATATATTTAGCTTTTCATTTAATTATTCACAAAGGATAATTCCTTTATTATTATTAAATTCTACAACACCGCTTTTGATAGGATAAGAAAAAACAGAATCTTTTTCATTTTCTTTAGTAAAGTATTTTGCATATGCATCATCAATAGAATTAGCATATAATTTTACTTTACCACCAATTAAAGAAGAAACGATTCCTGCGTGGTTTTTCATGATGTGAAATTCACCATTTTTTCCAGGCAATAATACAGAGCTTACTTCTCCTTCAAAAACTACGTATTCTGGTGTTAAAATTTTTATATTCATTTTTTTAGGCTTTAGGCTTTAAGCTTTAGGCATAAAGCGTTAAAAAATTAAGCGTTATCAGCTAACATTTTTTGTCCAGCTTCGATAGCTTCCTCAATAGTTCCTTTCAAGTTGAAAGCAGCTTCTGGTAAGTGGTCTAATTCACCATCAATAATCATGTTGAATCCTTTGATAGTATCTTTGATATCTACCAATGCACCAGGAATACCTGTAAACTGTTCAGCTACGTGGAAAGGCTGAGATAAGAATCTCTGAACTTTTCTTGCACGATATACAACTGCTTTATCTTCTTCAGAAAGTTCTTCCATACCAAGGATAGCGATGATATCCTGAAGAGCTTTATATCTTTGAAGAATTTCTTTTACTCTTTGAGCACAGTTATAATGGTCATCACCAATAACTTCCGGAGCCAAGATTCTTGAAGTAGAAGCTAGAGGATCTACCGCTGGATAGATACCTAATGAAGCAATCTTTCTATCAAGTACTGTCGTTGCATCCAAGTGAGCAAACGTAGTTGCAGGAGCAGGGTCAGTTAAGTCATCCGCAGGTACGTAAACCGCTTGTACTGAAGTAATTGAACCATTTTTTGTTGAAGTAATTCTTTCCTGCATCGCACCCATTTCAGAAGCAAGAGTTGGTTGGTAACCTACCGCAGATGGCATACGACCAAGAAGTGCAGATACCTCAGAACCAGCTTGTGTAAAACGGAAGATATTGTCTACGAAGAAAAGTACGTCTCTACCTTGTCCGCTTTCTCCACCGTCTCTATAGTACTCAGCCAATGTAAGACCAGAAAGCGCTACTCTAGCTCTTGCACCAGGTGGCTCATTCATTTGTCCGAAAACGAATGCTGCTTTAGAATCTTTCATAGCTTCTAAATCTACTTTAGAAAGATCCCAACCTCCGTTTTCCATAGAATGCATGAAATCTTCACCATACTTGATGATTCCGGATTCCAACATCTCTCTTAATAGGTCATTTCCTTCTCTCGTTCTTTCACCTACTCCGGCAAAAACCGAAAGACCTCCGTGTCCTTTTGCAATATTGTTAATCAACTCCTGAATCAATACAGTCTTACCTACACCAGCACCACCGAACAAACCAATTTTACCCCCTTTTGCGTAAGGCTCAATAAGGTCGATTACTTTAATACCTGTAAATAAAACTTCTGCAGAAGTTGAAAGTTGATCAAATTTTGGAGCTTCTCTGTGGATTGGAAGACCTCCATCCTTAGAAATATTTTGAAGCCCGTCGATAGCATCACCAACTACGTTGAATAATCTTCCGTTCACTGCCTCTCCGATTGGCATTGTAATAGGATTTCCATATCCAATTACATCCTGCCCTCTTTTAAGACCATCTGTAGCGTCCATCGCGATACATCTTACTGTATCTTCGCCAATATGTTGTTCTACTTCTAAGATTACTTTTTCACCGTTTTCTTTTGTAATTTCTAACGCGTCATAGATACTTGGAACAGCTTCCACATCAGTAAAGACAACGTCGATTACCGGACCAATAATTTGAGAAATTTTACCTTTAATTTGGTTTGCCATTGCTAAATTTTTTCTTGGTGCAAATATAATGATTCTTCATAAACTCACAATTAGTAAAAAAAAGATTTTTATCATGCTTTTAACAAATTTGAAATAAAAACACTTAATCTCTTTTTTAAAACTAAAAGAGAAATTCAAAAATAGACATTCAGCACATTTACTATTGAATAATAAATGCCTTAAACACTCTTGTAATACAGGGATTAGAGTAAAATAATAGTTATAATTTAAAATAACACAGATTATACTATAACAAATAATTTTAAAGGTTTTATATTTGCAGTCAAATTTTTTTCAGTTTTGAAAGTTTTCAAGAATTTCAAAGATTATTCCTCTCAAAAGCCTTTAGCATTATCTTTAGGTATGTTTGACGGGGTACATCTTGGGCATAAAAGTATCATTGATGAACTTATAAAAATAGGTTCTGAGAATGATTTAGATACAGCTATTCTTACTTTTTGGCCACATCCAAGATTCGTTTTTAATCCTAAAGAAGATTTAAAACTTCTAAATACTATAGAAGAAAAAAAATTCTTGATGGAGAAATACAACATCGATAATTTATTCTTAAAGGAATTTGATGAAGAATTTAGAAATCTTACGGGAGAGGAATTTGTTCGCCAAATTTTAATTGATAAATTAAATATAAAATATTTAATTATTGGCTATGATCATTCTTTTGGAAAAAACAAAAGCGGGAACTTTGAGCTACTTCAAAAACTTTCAAAAGAGTTAGATTTTGAAGTTGAGCAAATGGAAGCCATTAATATTCATGAGAATAATATCAGTTCAACAAAAATCCGTACTGCCCTTTTAACAGGAAATGTAAAAGAAGCGAACGAAATGTTGGGTTACTCCTACTCTCTTTCGGGAACGGTAGTTCATGGTAAGAAAATCGGACGAACAATAGGTTATCCTACAGCCAATATAGAAACAGATTCTATTAAGCTTTTACCTAAAAAAGGAGCTTATATTGTTGAAGTTTATATAAAAAGAAAGCAATATAAAGGAATGCTAAGTGTTGGTACCAACCCAACTGTAAATGGAGAAAAGTTAACAACCGAAGTTTACATTCTTGATTTTGACGGAGATATTTATGACGAAAATATCACTGTAAAATTCAGGGATTTTCTTCATGATGAGATTAAATTTGAAGGACTTGAAAAACTGATTGAAAGACTTGATGAGGATAAAAGACTCACTGAACAGTTTAATTTTTAACCATTCATAATCTCTTCTTTCGCTTTTTTTGTTAAAGAATTAAAAACCAATTCATAGGATTGATCTATAAGTTTTAGAATCAAATCTCTTTTCAATCCGTCAACCATTACAGAGTTCCAATGGGTTTTATTCATATGAAATGCACCTGTAATTTGAGGAAATTGTTCCCGCAATTCAGCACTCCATTCAGGATCTGTCTTTACATTTATTGAAAGAGGTTGCTTTTCCAAAGGCATCAAAAGAAACATTTTACTTCCTACTTTCATCACAAGCGTTTCATTGTCGAAAGGAAAAGTTTCTGTAACTCCTTTTTTCGCAAGACAATAATCTAGAATTTCGTTAGCATCCATAATTTATGAATAAATAATATTTTTTACTTCAATTCAAATTTAGTAAATTTAATAAGCATAAATTCATTCACAAATTATTTTATTATGAAAGCTCTAGTTATTGGTGCTACAGGTGCTACAGGAAAGGATTTGGTTAATCAATTATTGAATGATAAAGATTTTGATGAAGTAGACATTTTTGTAAGAAAACCTATTGATATTCAAAATGATAAATTAAATATTCATGTTGTCAATTTTGACAAACCTGAAGAATGGAAAGACGAAGTAAAAGGCGATGTTGCTTTTTCATGCCTTGGAACTACCTTAAAAAATGCAGGAAGCAAAGAAGCCCAGAAAAAAGTGGACTTCAATTATCAATATGAATTTGCCAAAGCTGCCAAAAATAACAATGTAGAAGATTACATCTTGGTTTCTGCCTATGGAGCCAATCCAAAGTCTAAGGTTTTTTACTCAAAAATGAAGGGTGAATTGGAAGAAGCTGTAAAACAGTTACATTTCAATAAAATTACCATTTTCAAACCCGGAATGTTGGAAAGAAAGAACTCTGATAGAAAAGGTGAAGTTTTAGGAAGCCGAATTATAAAATTTGCCAACAAAATAGGACTTTTAGAAAGCCAAAGACCACTTCCTACCGATATTTTGGCAAGAGCAATGATTAATTCTTCAAAAATAAAAAGTAATGGCTATTCAAGTATAAAGTTGGGCAATATTTTTTGTTTTGCAGAAAAAAGTAATGCCTAAATTATAATAATTCAGGCATTTTATTATTTCAAAATCACTCAAAATACTATTTCAAATACTTTGTAATTGATTCGTCTGTTGGTTTTGTTGTACTTATGAAAGTATCAATTAGCTTTCCGTTTTCGTCAAGTAAAAATTTCGTAAAATTCCAAAGAATGGTTGTATTTTTTACTCCATTTAATTCTTTTTCGGTTAAATATTTAAAGATTGGAGCTGTATCATCACCTTTTACCGAAACTTTTGCAGCCATTGGAAAAGTTACTCCATAATTTTTCTGACAAAAAGCACCAATTTCAGTATTTGTTCCTGGCTCTTGCCCTCCAAAATTGTTAGCAGGAAAACCAATAACCACCAATTTGTCTTTATATTCTTCGTAAACTTTTTCTAAATCAGCATATTGCGGAGTAAAACCACATTCAGATGCTGTATTTACGATAAGGATTTTCTTTCCTTTGAAATCTGCAAAGTTAATTTCCTTTCCGTCAAGGCTTTCTACTTTGAAATCATATATTGTTTTTCCCATAAGTTCGTTGGTTTTAGCTTTAGAAACTTCACTTTTTTGATTCATGCAACTTTGTAAAAAAGCCACAAATGAAAGCATCAGTAAAAAAATCTTTTTCATTTCTATTAATATTTAGACTGCATTTTAGTGCAATTCTTTAAAACTTGAAAATATTCGACGGAAATACTTTATTCACCTCTATCTTATTCAGAAGCATTACATAGTCTCCATCTTTTTTCGGACTTGAAGATTCAATTCTGAAAGGCATCAATATGTTTCCAACTTTTTTATAATCAGAATATATCAATGTTTCATCTTTTTTTACTTCCTTTAAAAGCATGTAACTTTTGGTATCAAAATAATACATGTTTTTATTGACGTTTTTTGTTAATTCAACTTTATGACAATATATCTCTCCCACTTTTTCTTTTCCTAAATATTTTGCATCAAAACCTTTATTTTCCCAATCTATAAAGTCATTATCAAAACTTTCAGGCACATAACCAGCATACTCCTGCAATTTATTAGTTGCATAATTCATTGCATATCCTTTCGTTCCGTCATATCCTTCAATAGCAGTATCTTTACCTCCAATCGTAATTACTGTTTTAGTAAGATTCGGACGTTGCTGATAAATTTTTATAGGATATTCATCTTTAATTCCTAAAATTACTTTCCCTTGAAGTAACACTGAATTTAACAGCTTCCAATTGGTTAATCCTCCGGATAATTCAATATTTTTATCAATTATTTCTTTTGCTGTTTGTGCAAATGATATTTGAGAAAATATCAGAACGAAAACAAAAAGTAATTTCTTCATTAATACAGTTTATAGATTCAAATATAAGGTTTTTTACTAAAAATAAAGACTAAACTTTCAGCTAATCAGCTTTCGGGCTTTCTCTAAATCTTCAGGAGTATCTATTCCCACACCTATAAAATTGGTTTCGATTAATTTGATTTTCATGCCATATTCAAGATATCGGATGCACTCTATTTTCTCGGAAATTTCCAGAGGTTTCATTTCTAGTTTTGCAAACTGAAGCAATGCATTTTTTCTGAAAGCATAGACTCCAATATGTTTAAAATAATCTACATTGTAAGAAATCTCCCTATGAAACGGTATTACAGAACGGCTAAAATATAGTGCAAAACCATTATTATCAGTAATAACTTTTACATTATTCGGGTTTTCAATTTCTTCTTTTTCATGAAGTTTTATTTTTAATGAAGCCAAAGAAATTTCCTGATTTTTATCTTGATGGAAAACTTCAATCAATTGTTTTAAAGGTTCTAATTTAAGGAAAGGTTCATCCCCCTGAACATTGATAACAATATCACAATCAATATTTTGAACAGCTTCGGCAATTCGGTCACTCCCCGTTTCATGCTGACCCGTCATCACAGCTTTTCCTCCATTTTTGACAATCTCATCAAAAATAATTTCCGAATCTGTTGCTACAAAAACTTCATCAAATAAACCTGTTTCCACAACATTTTGATAGGTTGTTGTAATCACCGTTTTTTCACCCAACATCTGCATCAATTTCGCAGGAAAACGGCTTGCCTGATAACGCGCAGGAATGACAGCTATGATTTTCATAACGTAAAAACTAATTTATATAATTAACTAAAAATATGATTCCGTAAATCCATGATATATACAGAAATGAATAAAAAAATCCAAAAGCAAAACTTTTAAGCAAATTTCCTTTACAATGCTTTGAATTTTTAAAAACCAAACGTAAAGCTCTGAAAAAAATCCAATATAACATTGCTGAAAATAATAAAATTACAGCCCAAAAGAAAACACCTAGAAAATATAATAAAAAGATAAGAACTATAGAAAATAATATCCATAGAAGAATTGAAAGTATAACTCCTCCTATTCCATCCCCTATAGTTGGAGCATCAAAATCAAAATTTCCTATTTCAGGAGTTTTATCTGATAGTTTTTTGATTCTTTCATTTGTTAAAATATTTCCAATATTATCTTTTAGCTTTAGTCCATAATATAATCCTAAACTTATAAACAGGAAGAAAGAAATAGCCAAAATAGAAGTTGAAACAATTGAATTTTGAAATAAACTTCGATGCGTAGCTGTTCCTGAAAGCCAAACACTTAGAATTACCAAAGCAATAATTCCTACTGTTGAATAGCTCAACAATTTTGTTTCTAGGAAGTATTTTTCTGGAAGTTTGGCCATTTTTTAAGTTAATAATTACTTTTTAAAAAACGCTTCGACTCCGCTCAGCGTGACATCGTTACAATATACTGTATTATAAATTTAGTATTAGGATTGTCATGCTGAGCGGAGTCGAAGCATATATTAATTTATTTAAAATTACTTTAAAGCATTCAAAGCATTCTCTAGTTTAGGCATCATTGTAGAGATTTCTTCAATTGCTAAACCTCCAACAGAAGCACGGAACCAAGGTTCAGATTTTTCTTCACCAAAAGCAGAGAAAGGAACTAAAGCAACTCCAGCCTCATTAATTAAATAGAATACCAAATCAGAAGAATTTTCAATTACAGAACCATCCGGTTTCACCTTTCCGATGTAGTCTAATTTAATTGTCAGATAAAGTGCTCCCATCGGTTCAATACTATCAACTGCAAGACCTTTTCCTTTTAAATCCTGAATTCCTCCGTGAAGAACTTTTAAACTTTCTTCCAACTTCCCTTTGAAATCTTCAACAAAAGTATTTACATTTTCAGGGTTTTCATAGAATTTTGCTGTTGCTTCCTGCTCTGGTTTTGGTGCCCAAGCTCCAACATGTGTTAAAAGAGCTTTCATTTTATCTAAAATATGAGCCGGACCAAATCCCCAACCTACACGAACTCCTGTTGCAGCAAGACATTTTGAAATACCATCAATATAAATTGTATACTCTTTCATTTCAGGGAAAAGAGAAACAGGATCAACGTGTTGCGCTCCGAAAGTAAGGTTAGAATAAATCTGGTCATACATTAAGTATAACGGCTTTTCATTTTCTCCTCTTTTATTGTTTTCAGCCAAAATAAGCTCACAAATATCTGAAAGCTGTTCTTTTGTAAACATTGTACCCGTAGGATTCAATGGAGAACAAAGTGCAACTAAAACGGCTCCATCCAAATGAGGTCTCAAATCATCTGCAGTCGGAAGGAAGTTATTTTCAGGAGTTGTTTTTACTTCTACAGCTTCAGCAGAAGTAAGATAAGCGTAGTGATTATTATTCCATGATGGAGTTGGATAAACTACTTTGTCACCCTCGTCAACAATAGTTTTATATACTGCATAAATCAAAGGTCTTGAACCTGCAGTAATTAAAATATCATTTGGTGAATAATCAAGATTCCATCTTGTTTTAAGGTCTTTAGAAACCTCTTTTCTTAAAGATAAAAGCCCATTTGCAGGCGGATAATTTGTTAAATTATTCTGATATGCCTTCTGAATCTCCTCCTTTAGCTTTGCAGGAATAGGATAAATATTAGAATTCAGGTCACCAATAGTAAGATTGGCAATCTCAGCCCCCTTCGCTTTTAAATCATTTACTTCATTACCAATTTTTACAATTTCAGAACCAATCAGGTTCGCCGCTAATTTTGAAACTTTCACTTTACTTTTATATTTAAAATTTATTTTTTTATACAAAACTTAGGGTTTAGAATTAAAACCCTAAGTAATTATTTTTAACTTAATTGCAAATCTTTTTTCACCTGCTGTATTTTTGCATCTAAAGTTTTTAATTTATCTTTAAAATCTGCTTCAGAAGTAATAGAATCTTTTACTGAAACATAAAATTTAATTTTTGGTTCTGTTCCTGAAGGTCTTACACAAACTTTTGTTCCGTCCTGAGTATAGTAAATCAATACGTTTGATTTCGGAATGTCATCCATCACTTTTTTCTCGTTTTTAGAAACATAAAGACAAGTTTGTTCTTTAAAATCTTTTACTTCCTCAACCAATGAACCTGCTAATTCTTTAGGTGGATTTTCACGGAAATTTTTCATCATATTTTGAATCTCCTCTGCTCCGTCTCTACCCTTTCTCACAATATTTATCAAGCCTTCATAATACATTCCTAAGTCCTGATAAATTTCAATCATGTATTGGTACATTGTTTTGCCATTTGCTTTACACCATGCTGCAATTTCACAAGCCAAAAGTATACTTCCGCAAGAATCTTTATCTCGAACGAAATCTCCCGTCATGAAACCAAAACTTTCTTCACCACCACAAACGAATTTTTCCTGACCTTCAAAATCACGAATCATTTTACCAATCCATTTGAATCCTGTAAGACCAACCTTGCAATCAACTCCAAATTTCTGAGCTATGTCAAAGAAAATATCAGAAGTTACAATGGTAGAACCAATAAACTCTTTTCCAGTAATTTTTCCTTGCTTTTTCCATTCATTTAGGATGTAATAAGTAAGAATTGTATTGGTTTGGTTTCCGTTTAACAGTTCTATTTCACCATCAAGATTTCTAACCGCAATCCCCAATCTGTCCCCATCAGGATCTGTTCCTATAACGATATCTGCAGTCGTGATTTTTGCTAAATCCATTGCCATTTCCAATGCTGCAGGCTCTTCAGGATTTGGAGAATCAACAGTCGGGAAATTTCCGCTAGGAATCATTTGTTCTTTTACCAAATCAATTTTCTTGAAACCTGCTTTTTCTAAAGCTTTAGGAACGGTTGTATAAGTAGTTCCGTGAATAGATGTGAAGACAATATTCAAATTTCCTTTCCCAACATCCTGATAAGTAGAATTTTCAATACATGCATCAATATAAACATCATCTTGTTCTTCACCAATCCATTCAATTAAATCATCATTTCCGTTGAATTTAATTTCATCAAATTTCACAGAATATACTTCATTAATAATCGCTTCATCATGAGGCGGAACAATTTGCGCTCCGTCATTCCAATATACTTTGTAACCATTATATTCAGGTGGATTGTGAGATGCTGTTAACACAATTCCACCATTACATTTTTTATCACGAACAGTGAATGATAATTCTGGAGTTGGTCTGTGATTTTTAAACAACAAAACTTTAATTCCGTTTGCCGTTAAAACATCAGCTACTAATTTTCCGAATTCTTTTGAATTATTTCTTACATCATAAGCAATTGCTACCTTGATTTGGCTCGTCTCCGACGTCGCCGAACCTTCGGTTTCTTCGCCTTGAAACTGCTTCAACATATAATTTGCAAGTCCCTGTGTAGCTTGACCTAATGTATACTTATTTAAACGATTGGTTCCAACACCCATAATTCCTCTCATACCTCCCGTTCCGAATTCTAATTCTCTGTAAAAAGAGTCTTCCAAATCGGGCGAGTTGCTATCAATTAGAGTCTGAACAGCCTCTCTTGTTTCTTTATCGAATGTATCGCTTAACCAAAGTTTTGCTTTCTCTAATGTTGTCATATTTGTATTTTATCTTTTAAAAATTTATAAATAAAAACATGAAAATATTCAGTGTTTATTAATCTAATTTCTTGTTTTCTACTTTCGTTGTTTTATCTACTTTAAATGCTCTGATAGGGTCATTATAATACAATAATCTTGCGGTATTCTGAATTTTTCCTTTCAATGAATCTTTTACATTTACTTCTGCATAATTCCCATTTTTAGAATCAATATTCAGGTTCTCAATTTTCCAATACGGAGCTATCAAACTCGCTGTATCAGAGATTTTTATAACTGCATCTTTTGTTTGTCCCAAAAAGTTGGCTCTGCTTCGGTTCAACATTTCAACTTCTGCTCTTCTTGAGTTTACGGAACCCATAAAAGTAGCGTAATTTTTTAAATTCAGCTTAAAATTGTCGGTCTTTATTTCACTGGAAATGTTCATTTCCACAGAGTCAGAAATCACAACTTTCTCAAGATTATATTTTGAATAAATCGTTACATTATAAAAATCAACACCTTTTGTACCTCGTCTCTCTTTAATTGAAAGTGTTTTATCTTTCACATTAACATCAAGATTATTGGCTACGTTAGGATAGGTTTCTATTTCAACAAAGTTTTTTGGACCTCTTGCATAAAATACACGAAACTTCCCCTCCAAATCTAGATTTACGAACTCCGAAACATCAACATCTTTAGTTTCAATATTACCTTTTGGAGAAACTTTTCCGCAAGAAACTATTGTCAAAATTAGAGATATGTATATTATTTTTCTCAT
The DNA here is from genome assembly GCF_025971925.1 of Chryseobacterium oryctis. GTDB lineage: Bacteria > Bacteroidota > Bacteroidia > Flavobacteriales > Weeksellaceae > Chryseobacterium > Chryseobacterium oryctis. The sequence continues at coordinate 385,285 of NZ_JAPDHV010000004.1, read as the reverse complement.
TTAATAAAATCTTTACCAATTATTTTTTTGATTTGATTGCAAATATCAGGATTATTAATTTCATCCCAATTAAACTTCAAATATTTTGTTCTATCGAAACTATTATTTTTCCTTGAATAAATCCAAATAAAATCTTTATCACAAATCACAATTTTCTGTGTCTCTAATCTTAAAGCATAAGAATGGGCTTGTTGAAAAGTTTCTTCTAGTTCTCTATTATTTTTTATTGCAAACTTAGTTTCCAAAAGCATTTTAGCTTTCTCATAACCTTTATTTGCTTCGGCAAAGAATACATAATCTGGATAATTACGTTCTCCTCTTCCCATTCTTACAGAAAATTGACGAAGCCAATCTTTTTCAGAATATTCTATTTTTTGAAGAAATGGTTCTACTATTTTAATTTCTACATCTCTTTCATTTCTACAATCAACATTTGGTTTAAAATCAATAATAGAAAATTTTGGTAATCTCGATATATCTTCACCTTTCTCTTCTAATAAATATAAAATCCTTTTATAATCTTCATTACTAATCTGAGTTCCATTCACACCTTGAAAATTTTTTCTAACTATTGGAATGTTTTTTAAATATTCATCATTTTTAATTTGAGAAATATGAATAGGTTTAACTTTATCAATATGACCTATAGTTATACTTCCATAATAATGAAAAAACGGATCTCTTATTCCATCATTTACAGCTCGACAAATAAATTCAATATTACTTCTTGGGGAAAGACAATACATTATAACAATATCTCCTCTTTTAGTATCTTCATTTCCTTGCCAAAAAAATGTTGTTTTTGAAGTTGCTCTTGATAAGTAAGGATAATCATCTTTTGCTCCTCCACAAAGCCAAATATTAGTAGGCTCTGGTAAATCTTCTATTTTTTCAAATCCTATATATTTTGGAGCAAAATCATAGAGAAAAGCGCAAAATTCAAAAGGATTTAAGTTATTACTTTCTCTGAACTCAAAAAATACATCACAAAGCTCTAAATAAAAGTTTAGCCTTTCTTTTTTATTTTTTTTAAGGGGAACTTTGGGAATCTTTACATTAAATGTATCACATATTTTCTGAAGTTTTGCAAATTCTAATTTGAAAAAATATGGAAAGAAATAATCTGGAAATATATCAAACAAATGTAAAGAATATGGCTCAATTACATCTAAAAGGAAATCAAAATATTCTTTTTCAAAGTATGAAAATTCACCATCTTCATCTTTTAAAACTAAGCCATTATCTATAAAATATTTAAATAAGTCTTTTGCCTTTTCAACTACATTTTTTTCTTCATCGAATTCAAATTCACAATAAGAAAATGCATTTAAAATATTATTATAATCTTCTAAATCTTTATTTTTCTCATCAATAAATTTTGATAGAATCTCATTAAATTCTTTATGTTCAAAAAAGGAAATAACTTCTTGCCCTTCTTTACTTTCTTTGTAATTATTCCAAATGAATTTATTTAGTTCCATTCAAGCTTCACTGACTTTTAATCTAAAAATTAAATCACTTCATCAATATTATAATTTTTATGCTCTCTATTGGTTCTGATAATCATTTCACCCAAAAATCCTGCAATAAAAAGCAGTGTTCCCATAATCATCATCGTTAAAGCAATAAAAAACCAAGGATTATTGGTAATTAAATGTCCGTAAATACCTTTTGCAACATCAATAAGTTTTGAAATTCCCAACCAAAGAGCTGAAAGAAAACCTACAATGAACATCAATGTTCCTACTGCTCCAAAGAAATGCATTGGCCTTCCCCCGAAACGACTTACAAACCAAAGTGTTATCAAATCCAAAAAGCCTCTTATAAACCTTTCTGTTCCGAATTTTGAAGTTCCGTAAGGTCTCGCCTGATGCTGAACTTCTTTTTCTGTAATTCTTCTGAAACCTGCATTAGCTGCTAAAACTGGGATATATCTGTGCATATCTCCGTATACATCTATTGATTTTACCACCTGTTTTTTATAAGCTTTCAATCCGCAGTTAAAATCATGAAGATAAACTCCGGAAACTTTTCTAGCTGCAGCGTTGAATAATTTTGACGGAACATTTTTCGTCATCACATTATCAAAACGTTTCTTTTTCCAGCCAGAAACAATATCGTAATTGTCCTGAACCACCATATTGTATAATTCTGGGATTTCTTCGGGAAAATCCTGTAAATCAGCATCCATTGTAATAACAACATCTCCGTTTGTTCTTGAAAATGCAGCATGAAGCGCTTGAGATTTCCCGTAATTTTTAGAAAATTTTATACCGTGAATCTGAGGATGTTGAACTTTTAAGTTTTCAATGATACTCCACGATAAATCTGTACTTCCATCATCTACAAACCAGATTTCATATGATAAATTGTTTGATTTGCAAACATTATCAATTCTTGAAAAAAGCTCTTCTAAAGAAGCTTCCTCGTTCAATAATGGAATAACTATAGATAAGTTCATTTAATTTTTTAATAAAATTATTCTTGATTTGTTGTTTCTGGATGCAAAGTTTTTGTTCTGAAAAACGCTCCAAAAAACACTGACAAAACTACGTAAAATATAAGAATTGCCGCAAAATATCCTGAAAAATGACTAGCCGTAAGCATATCTTTATCTTTGATAAGCTCAGGATTAAATCTCTCAAGACCTTCTTTGTATTTTTGTTCTAATTCATCAATATCTTTTTGATGTTTTAAAATTTTCTTTGCAGAATTATATTCTTTATCTAGTTCCGCTTTTTGCCTTGTTACATATTGATAATTTAGCAATTTTTTAGCATCTGTATCTACAAAATTCAAGAATACATACATACTGAAAACCGATAAAATCCCACCAATAAACATTGGCACGAATGCTCTTTTAAAAGCTTCTCTGAAACTTACCACTCTATGATTATTCCAATATGATTTCACTGACCAAAACGCAGCTCCTGCATACAAAATTGGTAACACAAAAGCATTAGCTTTCAATGAGATATCAAAATAATTGATACCTGAGAAAAAGAAATATACTACAAAGAAAACAATCATTGTAGCAATAAAAAGTATAATTCCTAATGTAGATGGACTTTTCGTCATATTTATTTTTTTAGAAAATTTTGAAAAATTATTAGCCTAAATTTCAATATTTTAGCTTAAATAAAGGGATTTTTCAAATGATTTTTCTTCGATTTTATTTTGAAATTTATAATTTATTCCTACCTTTGCAACGGCAAGTCCTAAACAACCAGCTCCTGAGAATCCTCCAGGGTGGGAACGCAGCAAAGGTAATCGGTCGTAGCGGTGTGATTTAGGTAGCTTGCCATTTTTTATTGGTTTAAGTTGAAGGAAGGTAATTTGAAAATTATCTTTTTTTGTTTCTAAACTTTTCAACATTTCAATTCTGATTTTCAAACTACCTTTCAACATTTATTTAAAATTCGAACTCCTCTCCTAATTTTGGTAAAACAAGTTCTACATTTTTATCCGCAAAATGCTTTAACGCACTTTCATGATTGATTTCAATTATCGGGAAAGTATCAAAATGACATCCGATAACTTTTGGGGTTTTCAACAATTCCGATGCTGCAAATGCTGCTTTTCTCGGACACATCGTATAATGACTACCAATTGGAAGAATTGATAAATCAATGTGACCAAAAAGTCTTGGAAACAATTCCATATCTGCCATTACACCTGTATCACCTGCAAAATAAAGGTTTTTGCCTTCAGGAAGTCTGAAAATATATCCTACAGGCACACCTCCATAACTTCCGTCTGGGAAAGAGCTTGTATGATGTGCAGGAACCATTGAAATTTTAAGATCATCAATTTTTGCAGAACCTCCTAAATTCACATCGTCCGTATTTTTTGCCGTTTTAAAATATCCGCAAATTTCAGGAACTGCAATAATTGTAGCTTCAGGGTGATACTGTAACACCTCTTCCACATCTGCAATATGATCACCGTGTGCATGAGTCAATAAAATATAATCGATTTTCTGAGCCGAAATATCAAACCCCGATTCTGCTTTTTTATAGTTGTAGAAAGGGTCGCTCAAAATAGTTTTGTCTTTATATGTGAACAAAAAACAGTTTTGTCCTAAGAATTGTATTTTCATAATTTTATTATTTCAAATTTAAACTAGGATGCTTCGACAAGCTCAGCATGACAGCGCTAATACTAACTGTTGTAAATCTATCTGTTAATTATCACAGTGTCATGCTGAGCGGAGTCGAAGCATTTTTTATTTTGCTGGAAATTTATCCTCAATTAATCTTAAATTAATTCCGTGCTCAAGATATGCTTTACAACCATCTAAAACCGTTGTAAAACCACCTGTATTATCATTGATTACTTTTAATAAATCTTCTCCTGTCTGAGAAAACCCGTAACTTTTGATAATCACTAAAGTTCCTTTTTCCATTTCCTTGAATTCATAGTCTACATTTGCTGAAGGCTCTCCCCAAATAGTACTTATTAATTCATTCTCAATAATTTTAAGTACTTTAACTTCAGATTTTGCACCATACATTTCCCATTCCCATGTTACAGTCTTACCTTCTTCCAATTTTCCTGTCGATTTTGTAAACCAGAAATTAGTTGTCACTTCAGGATCAATGAATGCTTTAAAAACATCTTCAATCGATTTTCTGATAAGCATTTGAGCTTCAACGTAAACATTAGAACTCATAATAGAAATATTTAGTTAAAAAAGTTAAGTCCAATTGCTGTAAGAACTGCCATTGCAAAAGTCATAATTCCAACCTGTTTTAGGAATGGGTCTAACTCTTTCGGTTCTTTTACAGTCATTATTTTTCTTCTCAATTTAGCTAAGGGAAACAACAAAATCATTACGATAAAAACATAATAATTCTGAGCCTGAATAAAGCCGTTTACCCCTAGAAAAATAAGAATCAATATCAAAGGAAGCTGTAACAAAATCATTTCGTAAATCATTGCATTTTTGAAACCTATTCTCAATGCAAAGCTATTTTTTCCTGATAATCTGTCGCTTTCAATATCTCTCATATTGTTAAGGTTAAGAACCGCCATACTCATCATTCCTATTGCCATTCCAGGAAGTAAAATATCCCAACTGAACGATTTTGTAAATAAGAAATAACTTCCACAGACTGAAACCAACCCAAAAAAGATAAATACGAAAATATCTCCCAATCCCATATATCCATAAGGCTTTTTACCTACTGTATATCCGATTGCAGCCAAAATACTTGCAACACCCAATCCTATGAAAATATAAAATTCATTCATATAATCGGGAATAAAAGCAGTATATAAAAGCGCAACCGTAGCTATAAAAGACAAAACCGAAAAAAGGATAACCGCATTTTTCATTTGTTTAGCCGTTATTTTTCCGGAAGCTACCGCTCTGGATTCTGCTTCGTTGATTCTTTTGGCATCCGTACCTTTTACTCCGTCTCCATAATCATTGGCATAATTCGATAAAATTTGATACAGCAATGTTACCAAAATTGCCAATGCAAAAATTTTCCAGTCCCATATTCCTCCTTCACCATACAACCTCCATTTTGCAATGAAAGCTCCCATTATAATTCCACTCAATGAAAGCGGTAATGTTCTTAGCCTTGCGGCTTTTATCCAATCTGACATAAATATTTAGATGTTAGATATTAGAAGTTAGAAGTTAGATTTAAAAACTGTATAAGTCTAATATCTAAGTTCTAACCTTTAACTTCTTATTTTATGATATCCACTGATTTTCTCCGAAATCAGGCTTCCTTTTTTCAAGGAAAGCATTTCTTCCTTCTTGAGCTTCCTCCGTCATATAAGCTAAACGAGTTGCTTCACCCGCAAAGACCTGCTGACCAACCATTCCGTCATCAGTAAGATTCATTGCAAATTTCAACATTCTGATAGATGTCGGAGATTTTGCTAAAATTTCCTGAGCCCATTCATAAGCTGTATCTTCTAATTCAGCATGAGGAACCACTTTATTTACCATTCCCATTTCAAATGCTTCCTGAGCCGAATAATTTCTACCTAAAAAGAAAATTTCACGAGCTTTTTTCTGCCCAACCATTTTTGCCAGATAAGCAGAGCCATAACCACCATCAAAACTTGTAACATCAGCATCTGTTTGCTTAAAAATCGCATGTTCTTCACTTGCTAACGTTAAATCACAAACAACATGAAGCGAATGGCCTCCACCAACTGCCCAACCCGGAACTACGGCAATGACAACTTTCGGCATAAAACGAATCAAACGCTGAACTTCCAAAATATTCAAACGATGTCTTCCGTCTTCACCTACATATCCCTGATGACCTCTTGCTTTTTGGTCTCCTCCACTGCAGAAAGCCCAACCTCCGTCTTTAGGACTTGGCCCTTCACCTGAAAGCAAAACAACACCTATTGAAGAGTCTTCATAAGCATCATAAAAAGCATCATATAATTCTGAAGTAGTTTTGGGTCTGAAAGCATTACGAACTTCCGGTCTGTTGAAAGCGATTCTCGCTACACCATTACATTTTTTATATGTAATATCTTCGTATTCTTTGGCGGTTTTCCACTCAATCATTTTCTGTAAAATTTTTCTCAAAGATACGGAATTACAGAGAATTTTTATGGTGAAATTTATGATTAATACATTATAAAAAATTCAAATTTTCACAAGTTTTAAAAACAAAAAAAACCGAAACAAAATTGTTTCGGTTTCGGTAATATATTGAGTAATATTATTTAGATTTAGCTTGAAGTTCAGCTTCTTTAGCTTTCATTTCAGCAGCTTTAGCCTGATTTTTAGTCATCATATACATTTCTTTCAATGTAGAAACAGCATCAATATTTTCTGGCATTGCTTTATACCAACCTTCTGCATAAGGTAAAGCTTTTTCAAATCTTGCTTTTCTTGCTTCGATAAGCTTAGTCGCATCATCTGGTTTAGTTTTTCTTAATGCATTAATTTCTTCCACAGCTTTTGTATCATCTCCGATAGTTGTATAAACTAAATTTTGATAAGCATTAGCAAAGTCAGGTTTCAAAGCAATTGCTTTATTGAAAGATTCTATAGCATCATTAACAGTAGCTGCTTCTTTAGATTGTAGAACCCCTAAATTATACCAATTTGTAGCATCATTAGGATTTTTAGATAATTGTTCTTTCAGGTTAGCCATAAACTGGTCTGTTTTTCCTGAAGCATATAATGCAGTTCCCTGAGCTTCTTTAAGCTTTGTGCTGTTTGGAAATTTTACTAATCCTTTTTCAATAAGAGCTAAAGCCTCATCATTTTTATTAGCATTTAACAATAATGATGTTAAAGTCTCATATAAATCTGCCTCTACACTTTTTGTCTGCTCAGTTTTGAAATCTGAATAGTCTTTAGACGAAGTTTTTTTCAATAACTCCCAAGTACTTTTATCATAAGTTGCTACCTGTCCTGTTTTATTGTCTTTTGCAGTATAAGTAGTCTGTACTCCTGTATATCCGGAATTGATAAGGTCATTATAAATTTTAATAGCAGAATCACTGTTATTAGCTAATGCATAACTTAATCCGGCATAATACATATACGTTTTATCGTCTTGTCCGCTAGCTTTTAGCAAATCGTAAACCTCCATAAATTTAGGAGCTGCTCCAGCATAATTTTTAGCATTATATGCATCCATAGCTGCTTTATTGGCATTCTGTAGTTTAGCGTTTACATCTTCTTTTTGTCCAAAAACAAAAGCTGAAGCCACGATAGCCAAACTTAAAATTAGCTTTTTCATAATCACTATTTTATATTAATTGTACAAAATTATTCTTCAGAATCAGAATTCTCAGTTTCCTCATTTGAATTTTCATTCTCAGCTTGAGGCACTATATTGTTTTCCTGGTTATCAGCTACAGTTTCTGCTACCTCCTCGTTTTCTTCAGAATCATCTTCTACATCTTTATCCATTTCTACTTTTGCAATAGCTGCAATTTCGTCATTTTTCTTAAGATTGATCATTCTCACACCTTGAGTATTTCTACCCATCACTCTCATTTCATCCATTCCCATTCTGATAGCAACTCCTGATTTATTGATAATCATCAATCCGTCTTCATCTGTTACATTTTGAATAGCAATTAGATTTCCTGTTTTTTCGGTAATATTTAGGGTGATAACTCCTTTTCCTCCTCTGTTGGTAATTCTGTAATCCTCCACTGCGGTTCTTTTACCATATCCTTTCTCAGATACAACAAGAACTGTTTCTTTCTCTACATCATTCACAACAATCATACCAATTACCTCATCATTATCTTCCATTGCAATACCACGAACCCCGATAGAACCTCTACCAACTTCTCTTACTTTTTCTTCCGGGAATCTAATACACTTACCGTTTTTCGTAGCAATCATGATTTGAGAAGTTCCGTTTGTTAAATAAGCACTCAATAATTGGTCATTGTCTCTAATCTCAATTGCATTTACCCCATTTACCCTCGGTCTTGAATATGCTTCTAATGATGTTTTCTTGATTGTACCATTTTTGGTAACCATCACAACACTCATTTGATTTACATATTCTGAGTCCTTCAGGTTGTTGGTTCTGATATATGCTTTAATTTTATCGTCCGGTTCAATATTAATCAAGTTTTGAACAGCTCTACCTTTTGCCGTTTTAGAGCCTTCAGGAATTTCAAATACTCTCAACCAATAACATCTTCCTTTTTCTGTAAAGAACAACATATATTGGTGATTGGTTGCAGAAACAATGTACTCCAAGAAGTCCTCGTCTCTAGTTGTAGCCGCTCTGTTTCCTACACCACCTCTACTCTGAATTTTGTATTCAGAAAGCGAAGTTCTCTTAATATATCCTGCGTGAGAAATTGTAAGAACTACAGATTCATTCGGAATAATGTCTTCAATTGACATTTCGCCACCTGAATAATCTATCTCAGTTCTTCTTTCGTCTCCGTATTTTTCTTTAATTTCGATTAATTCATCCTTAATGATTTGGAATCTTCTTGATTCATTTGCTAAAATATCTTCTAAATCAGCAATTTCTTTCATGATTGCATCATACTCATCACGGATTTTATCAAGCTCCATTCCCGTTAAACGAGCAAGACGTAAGTCTAGAATCGCCTGAGCCTGAATTTCAGAAAGGTCAAAAGCTTCAATCAATCCTTCTTTCGCAGCCTGTGGATTTGCGCTATGACGGATAATAGAAATAGCTCTATCTAAAGAATCCTGAGTCCCAATCACCTTCATGAAACCTTCCAAGATATGAGCTCTTTCTTTAGCTTTTTTAAGCTCAAACTGAGTTCTTCTTACAATTACTTCATGTCTGTGCTCTACAAAGTGACGAATAATATCCTTCAGGTTCAATTGTTCCGGTCTACCATGTACCAAAGCAATATTATTAACACTAAAAGATGTTTGAAGCGCCGTATACTTATATAATAAATTTAGAACAACATTCGGAATCGCATCATTTTTCAATTCATAAACAATACGAAGCCCTCTTCTATCCGACTCGTCTCTGATTTCGTAAATCCCTGGAATTTTTTCTTCTTTAACAAGTTCAGCCGTTCTTGCAATCATCTCCGCTTTGTTCACCTGATAAGGAACCTCGTTTACAATAATTGCATTTCTGTTTCCGATTTCTTCAAAAGCAACCTTAGCTCTCAGAACGATTCTTCCTCTTCCTGTATGGAAAGCATCTCTTACTCCATCATAGCCATAGATAATACCTCCTGTAGGGAAGTCCGGAGCTATAATGTGCTGCATTAATTCATCTATCGTAATATCTCTGTTATCAACATAAGCACAAATAGCATTTATAGACTCCGTTAAATTATGCGGAGCCATATTCGTCGCCATACCTACAGCAATACCAGAAGCTCCATTTACCAAAAGATTAGGAATTTTTGAAGGTAAAACTGTTGGCTCCTGCAAACTGTCGTCGAAGTTATTCTGGAAATCTACCGTTTCTTTATCTAAATCTGAAAGAACCTCATCTGAGATTTTTTTCAATCTTGCTTCCGTATAACGCATTGCTGCAGGAGGGTCACCATCCATAGAACCGAAGTTACCCTGTCCATCAACCTGAGGATATCTCAAGCTCCAGTCCTGAGCCATTCTCACCATCGCATCATATACAGAGGAGTCTCCGTGTGGGTGATATTTACCCAAAACGTCCCCAACAATTCTAGCAGATTTTAAGTATTTTCTATTAGAAAAAACCCCTAATCCATACATACCATAAAGTACTCTTCTATGAACGGGTTTCAAACCATCTCTTACATCTGGTAACGCTCTTGAAACGATAACCGACATCGAATAATCGATATAAGAAGATTTCATTTCATCAACAATGTTGATAGGAATCAGTCTTTCTCCTTCTTTTTGCATAAACAAGTTTTATTGTAATGATAATCAAGCTTTTGAATCTATGCTTGAAAATTATTTATCTCTAATTTTTAATAACGGGCTAATTTACGAAAAATTTGCCGATTTTTGTGGTAAAATTTATCCACAGAATCTTAAAAATTCATAAAATATGAGCGTATTAAGTATAACTTTCCACTGTACAAAAAATAATCTTGAAGAATGGGAAAATTATATCGATGAGACATTGATTTTAATGACAGAAAACTTAATGGATGTCAACAAATATATTCTGTCTGAAGTACACAGTGATTACATCGAAGAAGGCAAGAATTATAACCTTCTTTTAGTCTTTGATAATGATGAATTAAGAGAAGATTTTGTTAAAAGTGAATTATTGAATATCGCTGAAAGGGTTGAGAAAAAATTCGGAAATGAAGTGATGATTTTTAATACTTTTTTAAATCCTAAAAAATCCAGAATGTAAATAAAAAAAGTCCTGAAAATTCAGGACTTTTTTATTTTATTTAGTTCATCTTAGTGACGACCTTTATGACCTTTATGTTTATGATGTTTTCTACCCTTATCATTATCATATTCATAATAATATACTCTTTTTTTCACCTGTCCCGGAGCGTAATACCTTGCACTTCCTCCATACACTTTTTTAGCTTGTCCGGGTGGAAGCCCTCTTCTACCATGAGGATGATGCACTACACATGAAGCTAACATAAATAGCACAATAACTACTCCCACAATTTTTACTAAACCTTTCATATTTTCATTATTTCAAATTCTACAAACGAAATAATCAATCATAATGCCAAAGATTTAAAAATACTATCTATTTTACTTTTTTTATTCTAAAAAAATAAAAAAAATATCTTAATTTACTGAGAATAATATACAATAAGTTAAACTTTGTTAAAAACCTACCGTTTCACTTCTTTTTTCCAACATAACTACATCTTTCCATTCACCATTAAGCTTTCCTAATTTCTTTCTGACTCCCACTGTTCTAAAGCCATTTTTCTGATGGAATTTTATTGAGGTTTCGTTTTCGGGAAATATATTAGATTGTAAAGTCCAGAATCCATGGTTTTCACTATCCAAAATCAGCTTTTTAAGCAAAACAGAACCCAATCCTAATCCCTGATAATTATTATCCAGATAAATACTCACTTCTGCAACCCCGTTGAAACATTCTCTTTTGCTGACAGGTTTCAATCCACACCAACCAACAATTTCATTGGTTTCATTTTCCAAAACCCAACGACAAGCGTTAAAAAACTCCATGTTCCAAGCTTCAGGAGTAGGAGCTGTTGTTTCAAAAGTGGCAATTCCTCCGTCAATTCCTTGTTTAAATATCTCCAGGACTCTTACTTCATCATTAGGAAGCATTTCTCTTATTTCGTAATTCATTTTATTTTAATGATATTTATTTCGTCTTCATTCTTAAATAAACAACCTTATCGACGATTATTTATACTATCAAATGTATAAATTTATACATTTTAAAGAAATTAAATTTTAATAAATTTCTCCAAATAAAAAACCGCTTAAACAAGCGGTTCAAAATTTTTAAGGACATTGTGAAAGATGAATTTCACTGCATATAACTTTGTCCATCCATTCGCAATAAAAACAGTAAAGCTTTTTTTCACCAGCATTTACTGATTTCAACTCAGTTTTTGATAATTTTTTAAAATTTTTCATATCGTTTTAATTTTGCAAACTTTCTATATAACGATATTTTTTATTTTTTATTACCAACTTTGTTGTTAAAATTATTCTAATTCCCGTTTCAAAAACTTACCTGTCAGGCTTTTCTTAGATTTTACAATTTCCTCAGGAGTTCCCTGCGCTACGATTTGTCCGCCATGTTTTCCTCCTTCAGGACCTACGTCAATAATATGATCTGCTAATTTTATCACATCCATATTATGTTCAATAATAATAAATGAATTTCCTAATTCCACCAACTGATTAATTGCATCCATTAAAATTTTTACATCTTCAAAATGAAGCCCTGTTGTCGGTTCGTCAAGAATATATAATGTATTTCCTGTTTGTCTTTTTGCCAATTCTGTCGCTAACTTTATACGTTGAGCTTCTCCTCCAGAAAGTGTAGTTGATTGCTGACCTAGTGTGATATACCCTAGACCTACATCCTGTAAAGTTTTCACTTTAATATATATTTTAGGAATCGGCTGGAAAAAATCCACAGCTTCATCAATCGTCATATCCAAAACATCAGAAATAGATTTTCCTTTGTAACGAACTTCCAGTGTTTCTCTGTTAAAACGTTTCCCGTTGCAAGTTTCACAATGAACATAAACATCCGGTAAAAAGTTCATTTCAATTACCTTCAAACCTCCTCCCTGACAAGTTTCGCATCTTCCACCTTTCACGTTGAAAGAGAATCTTCCAGGTTTATAACCTCTGATTTTACTTTCTGGTAATTCTGCAAAGAGATTTCTGATATCTGTAAACATTCCAGTATATGTCGCAGGATTGGAACGAGGTGTTCTACCAATCGGAGTTTGATCTACATCTACAATTTTATCTATATTCTCAAGTCCTTCAATTTTTTTGTAAGGTAAAGGCTCCTGAACTGCTCTGTAGAAATGTTTATTCAGAATCGGGTATAAAGTTCCATTAATTAAAGAAGATTTTCCGCTTCCGGAAATTCCTGAAACCACAACCAATTTCCCTAACGGAATATCTAAAGTTACATTCTTAAGATTATTTCCTGTAGCACCTTTTAATACTATATTTTTACCATTCCCATCTCTTCTTTTTTCAGGAATGGCAATTTTTCTTTTCCCGTTAATGTATTGAGCCGTAATTGTATCAGCTTTCAATAAATCTTTCGGTTTTCCCTGCCAAAGAATCTCTCCTCCGAATTTCCCTGCTCTTGGACCAATATCTAATACCTCATCTGCTTCCAGAATCATATCTTTATCGTGTTCTACCACCAAAACAGAGTTTCCGATATCACGAAGATTTTTTAATGAATTAATCAGTCTCTCGTTGTCTCTTTGGTGTAGCCCTATACTCGGTTCATCAAGAATATATAATACATTCACCAACTGAGACCCAATCTGTGTTGCCAAACGAATCCTTTGAGACTCTCCTCCTGAAAGCGTTTTTGAACTCCTACTTAAACTTAAATAATCTAACCCTACATCTAACAAAAACTGAAGTCTGGTTTCAATTTCTTTTAATATTTCGTGAGCAATAATTTTATTCTTTTCTGAAAATTTATCCTTAACTTCAGCCAACCAATCCTTCAAATCAGCTAAGCTCAAAGCATTAATCTCAGCAATATTTTTTCCGTCTATTTTAAAACTTAAACTTGAAGGCTGAAGACGAGTCCCTTTACATTGAGGACAAGTTTCTTCCGTTGTAAAATGTCTTTCCAGCAAAACAGCTTCATAAGACTCTCTTTCTTCAATAATTTCTTCCATAAAAGGAATTAAGCCATCAAAACTGATTTTAATTTTTTTGGTTATTCCTGCATACTTTAAGTCTTTGTTAAACTCTTTATGGCAGCCATTATAGATATAATCAAGAGCCTCTTCTGGGATATCCTGAAAAGGAGTTGCCAGTCCCAATCCAAAAATTTCAAGAATATTTTTAATCTGAGCCAATACCCATTTATTAGACTTAATATCTTCTAAAGGTAATAAAGCTCCCTGATTAATCGATAATTTCGGATTTTCGACAAAGTAATCTGTGTTGATTTTTTTTATTGTACCTAAACCTTTACAATCCGGACAACTTCCTTTCGGAGAATTGAATGAAAATGTATTAGGTTCCGGCAAAGCCAATGAATGACCTGTTTCATCATCCATTAAATTTTTAGAAAAATATTCAATATCAGTGCTTCCCAGTTTTTGAATTCCGATAATTCCCTCTCCCATTTCCATTGCCGTTCTGAGAGATTTTTCCATTCTGCTTTCAGATGCACTTTCCCCCATAATCCATCGGTCTATAACGATGTCTATGTCGTGGGTTTTGTAACGGTCGAGCTTCAAATCATATTCAATATCTTGCAATTCTCCATCAATTCTTGCCTGTCCGTAGCCTTTTTTTGCCATCTGAACGAAAAGTTCATGATAATGTCCTTTTCTGGAGCGTACAACAGGAGCCATCAACATTATTTTCTCTCCTTTGTAATTTTCTTTAATGGTTTCTATAATCTGTTCTTCTGTGTAACTTACCAATTTTTTCCCTGTGGAAAGTGAATAAGCATCTGAAACTCTCGCATATAAAAGACGTAGAAAATCATATAATTCAGTAACAGTTCCTACAGTTGAACGTGGATTTTTGTTAGTTGTTTTCTGTTCAATGGCGATAACCGGAGAAAGCCCTTCGATTTTATCAACATCCGGACGTTCCAAACCTCCCAAAAACTGTCTTGCATACGCCGAAAACGTCTCAATATAACGACGTTGCCCTTCCGCAAAAATAGTATCAAAAGCTAAGGAAGATTTTCCACTTCCGGAAAGTCCTGTAATTACGACCAATTCGTTGCGTGGAATTTTTACATTGATGTTTTTAAGATTATGTTCGCGTGCGCCATAAACTTCTATATATTCTGTTGATTTACTCATAATTCAGTGTGATTCTACCTGAAAATCACGATGTGCAAAATTACAGAATTTTACGGAATATTTTATGTTAAAAAATGTTAGTAACCTCCTATGAATTTCTTTTGTTTTTGAAAGAGAACTAAACACAAAAAAGACCGATGAAAATTATTCACCGATCTTCTTTCAATAGTTTATTTAATGTAATGTTTATCTTACGAACGAATTGTAAGAATTAAGAAGTGAATCATAGGCTGAATCTATCTGCGATATATCACTATCGGATATTTTCCCTGAGGTTTTAGCATTTCTGATTAGCTTTCTGAAAATCTCCAAAAAATTATTTGCATTTTTATTAATGTTCTCAAAAGGAATCTTTTTATGAGAATATTGCTGATCTTTTACATCAAAAACAAGTTTTGAATTATTTTCAACAGCTTTTGCAAATTCATCATACTTTTTCTGAGCTTCAGCTTCATTAAATTTACTTTCATATTGTTTTCCCAAAACCTCATAGGAAGAATCTAAAGATTTCATTATAGCTTTAGACGAAACAATATATTCTTTCAGAGGATGATCTTTCAAAATTACTTCTTCAGCCGCATCTGTAGCCGGTTTTATTTTAGCTATAATATTTTCCCCCGATGTAAAAAATACCTCAGCATCTGCTTCAATTTCTTTACTGATTGCTTCAGCTTTTGCTCCTTTATCATCTTTAAAATCTTCAGAATTCATATAAGACTTCAGCTCTGCATATTTCTGCTCAATATTATTTTTTCTAACTTTGTAATCTTGAAATTCTTTTTCAATAACCTCTTTATCTTTTCCAAATCCTGACGGAACAGTGGTAAGTTTAGCATACGCAAAATCCATGGCCTCAGTAACATGCGGCAAAGTACTGGTATTTAAGCCTTTTGATTTTGCAACAGCTTCATCAGCATATTTTAAAATACCTTCAATACGGACAGTAGATTTTTTGTAAGAATCTAAAAAATTATTATTAAAATCAATAATAGCATTCGCTCCCGCTCCATCGACTTTATTGAGAATAGTATCTCCAATTTTATTTAAGTCCTTTTTACAGCTTATACTGACGACTCCTAACATAAAAGCCAGTACAAATACAACAGTTTTTTTCATATTTTTTTGATTTAATGTGGTTTGTTATGATTAAAATTCGATGTCTTCGTCTGTAACTTTTACTAAATATTCAATTCCGTCAATCGCTTTTGCTACAATCTGATTCCGAAGGATATTCGCCATATTTTCCCAATATGCCCTTCCGTAAAAAGAGTAGTTTTGCGGAATTATCTCAACTTCCACTGTTCTTACAAAACCTTCTTTGGGTTTGTTGCTAATCATGGTTCCCCGTGTTACTCTTACTTCCTTCAATTCATCTTTCAGAACCATTCTGCAATAGTTCTTAACATCTTCCAAAGAAATAATTTTATCTCTCGTCGTTAAAGCGTATTTGTAAGCCTGAATACTGTCTGTTCCTTTCTGTTCTTCCGCTCCGCCAATGGTTTCTGTAAGCAACACTAAAGTTTGGGATTTTAACTGATTAGAAAGCTCTGTTCCCGGTCGCATGTGATTTGCCAAAGTACAATACGTGACCCAAAAAGAAGCGTAAGTATGGTCTGTTTTCTCAACCGGCTCCATAATGACATAGTTCAGCTCTTGTTTAATGTTCCTTTTCGCATTATTCACCTTTTGAACCATTGATTTCATTTTGTCAGACATTTCACTTAATATACCTTTTACGTTATCTCTGTTTAAAAGTGAAAAAGCAGCAATTTCATCTCTCGTCAATTCAAGAACATTGGCTATCATATCAACTGCATTACGATTGTTGAAACGTTCCATTCCTCCTTTGCGAACGGTGTACAATCCTTTTTTCAAATCATCATTTGGAGTAAAAGGAATTTCAGTGTACACTCTTCCGTC
Source organism: Chryseobacterium oryctis (assembly GCF_025971925.1). Classification (GTDB taxonomy): domain Bacteria; phylum Bacteroidota; class Bacteroidia; order Flavobacteriales; family Weeksellaceae; genus Chryseobacterium; species Chryseobacterium oryctis. Next base: position 368,425 of record NZ_JAPDHV010000004.1, on the reverse strand, counting down.
TCCATCCTGCACCTCATCAACATACAAAAAATGCTCACCATCATCTGTCGTCAAAGGAATATTATTTCCCATAATATCCAGGCTATACTCTGTTTTTTTCCAACCTCTGTTATAAATAGGGAAAGCGTTTAAAACAAAAGAAAAATTATCTAAAATTTCAGCCGTAAATTGTGGTGGAAACTCAAACGTCAGCCATAAATGACGTTTGCCTTCAATATATTTTTTGATATCTTCACGCCCTTCAAGAAAATCAAGATTTTGAGGAAGTTTGCCTTCATCTGAAAACAGGCTACTTGAAAGCCCTGTAATTTCAATAAATTTATGATGATAAATACTCTTGATATCCTCAATTATTTTATTTCTGATAGATTGCTCATGAAACATCTGCTCATACCCTTCCGCCTGTTTATTTTTGAGATAAGAAATACCTTCTTTTACAAATAACGGATTTCCATTACTGGAGACTGTAATGTATGGTAATAATTTATACACAAAATCTAAATGCTCAAATGCAGGATTTGAACAAAAAATATTCAGGTATTTTGGAAAATTTTCATTAACATATTTACTTACATTAATTCCTATTGTAACTTTTCTGTAATCTTCTGGCTTTCCCTGAAATCTGGCAATAGGTATTTTATTCAGTCTTTCATCAATTCCATAACATGTGTTTCCCACAAACATTATTGAGGTTTGCGCTTTATTAATCCTCACGTTTCCGATAGGAGTAAAAGGTATATTCAATTGCTTGTCCGACTCAGATTTTACTGTTGAAGTCATCTGCTTTCTAAAGAAAAATTCTGTATGTTCCAACAAAACCTCAGAAGACTCATAAGGTTGTGTAAATGCAATCGCATGTGCTGGAATCGGGTGTGTATAAATTGACGGCGTAAGAAGTTTTGCCAGTCTTTCTAAAATTCGGGCATTTACCGTCTGTATTTCATTATTTGCTTTAAAAACCTCAGTACTGAATGCATCAATTAACAATTTCACAAACGGATCCAATGATTGCGGACTTTTTAATCCCCAAACTTTGGTTGCGTTCTGAAGCATTCTCGCTTTTACCGATTCTTTGGAATATATATTCTGATCTAAATTCATAAATTCTGGTTACAATTAGTACTTAGTCAATCGACATCGGACTCAAAAACAGTTCTGTAGAGAAACTGAAACGCTCTCCTGTCTCTTCCATTTTGGCATTAATGGCGATTTTGACTTTTTTCTTGATTTCCGTATGTTCTTTAGTGTCGTAACTGTGCTCCACAATCTGAATATGGGCTTCAATCTGTGGCTGAACAATTCTGGGTTCGTATTCTAATATTTGTCTTTTCAAACTTTTAATGAAAACGGTTTCCCAAACGGCACTTGTAACTCCATTGTCGAATTCCAGATTCCAAACGTCGTTTCCGTAATTTTCATCATATCTGTTTTCGCCTTTTTTGGTGGTAATCAGTAGCATAATATTGTGGGCAATACTTTCACCCATATCGCAGGTGTCAATACTCCCTCCTTCCGTCATTAATGCTGATGGAACAAAAGGCATTCTGTAATTTGGTGTGTCCATGATTCTGCTTCTTTATTTTATTTCATAGTCTGGTTTACTTGAAAAGAAATACCAAATTAAACATTTTTCACGAAATGGAGTATTACAGAATATGAAAATATTGTTTAAAAGTTACCCTATTTTTGATTTTAAGATAAAAATTTCTAGCCCCGATTGAAGCGACATCCTTTTTCGCATTGGATAATAGTTAAGGCAAAAAGATACAGCGGAAAGCGGGAAATAGCTCCTAAAAAATATAAATAAAAAAGCTGCTCAACATTATTAAACAGCTTTTGAAAATTTATTCTTCAACTTTTTTATTTCGATTGATAAAGTAATACACTGGAAGTCCCAATAAAACCATGAGGAAGCCCGGCCAAGTATATTGTTGTTTGTAAATTAAAAGCAAAATACAAAAAACAGTTCCTATCAATAAATAAACAATCGGAGTAACAGGATATAACCATGTTTTGTAAGGTCTTTCAAGATTGGGTTGTTTGAATCTTAAATATATAACTCCAAAAACAGTAATCATATAAAATAAAACAATAACAAAAGAAATCATATCCAAAAGGTTTCCATATTGTCCGCTCAAACATAATAGAGATGCCCAAATTCCCTGCATCCAAAGTGCATTTTCAGGAACTTCGTTTTTATTATTTTTTTCAGCTTCTTTAAAGAACATTCCGTCTTTTGCCATCGTTTGAAAAACTCTTGCTCCTGCGAGAATAAGACCATTATTACAGCCAAAAGTAGAAATCATTACCAATAAAGCAATAATCATAGTTCCTGCACTTCCGAAAATAAAGTGTGAAGCAGCAACCGCTACTCTGTCGTTTTCTGCAAAGGCAACTGAATCTCTATCCAAAGCATTTAAATAGACAAAATTAACTGCGATATACAAAATCATTACGGCAGAAGTACCATAAATCATAGATTTTACAACATTTTTCTTGGGATTTTCTATTTCTCCCGAAACAAAAGTCACGCTTTCCCAAGCAACCGAACTAAACACAGAACCAACCATTGCGGCTGCAATTCCACCCATTAAAGCCATTCCTCCAATAGGTTCCCAACCTTTTTTCAGAAAGTTGCCTAATGAATCTTTGCTAAGATTATTAAAAGAATCAAGTCCAAAACTGAAATTTTCGGTCATTTTAGAGATATCAACGAATATAAATCCTGCGGCAATCAATCCTAATAAAGCAATAATCTTTGAACCTGTAAAGATATTCTGAAGCAATTTTCCGCTTTCTACACCTCGTGTATTAATATAAGTAAGCAAAAGTATAATCGCGATAGCTAAAATCTGTATCCATGTAATTTTAAACTCTCCACTTTGAAAAATAGGAGCCGCATCATTAAGAGCCGGAACCAAATACGCAGTGAATTTTCCGAAAGCCATCGCAACTGCTGCAATCGTACCAGTCTGAATTACAGTAAATAATCCCCAACCATAAAGGAATCCCATTTTTCTTCCGAAAATTTCCTTAAGATAAGTATACTGTCCTCCTGCTTTAGGAAATAATGCTGAAAGTTCACCATAACTGATCGCCGCAGCAACAGTCATAATTCCTGTAATTACCCAAACGACAATAAGCCAAAACCCCGAACCGAGATTACGCATCATGTCTGCACTTACAATAAAGATTCCACTACCAATCATAGAACCCATTACCAACATAATGGCATCCCAAAGTTTCAGTTTTTTCTGCATAGCTTAATATTGAGTCAAATATAAATAAATATATAATTCATCACATATTTTATTTAAATTTTAGATAGAAACAGAAAAAAACATGTCAATTATCAATTATTTTAACAATATATTTTTCAATATTTATTAGTATTTTTGAAAAAAAATATTAAAAATGAAATTCAAAGCAATATTATTTGCCATAGCTGTAAGTGCTTCTACATTATCTTTTGCTCAAGAGACTAAAAAAGCTGGTCCTCCTGCCGGAAATGCACTTGTGGGTGATACTTATGGAAATGGCGTAGCTTCAAACATTGAGTCTAAAGCAATTTCTGTTGAAAAGCTGAACAAGAAACTTAAAAAAAGTAACAAAAAAATTGAAAACGTTGCCGTAAAAGGTAAAGTAACAGATGTTTGCGATAAAAAAGGATGTTGGCTTACAATACAAACAGAGGATGATTCTAAGTTTTTCGTAAAAATGAAAGATTATGCTTTCTTTGTTCCTACTGCTCTAAAAGGAAAAACTGTAGTACTTGATGGAAATGCTGAAAGAAAAATAACTTCTGTTGATGAGCAAAAACATTATGCAGAAGATGCTAAGAAACCTCAAGCTGAAATTGATGCTATTACAACTCCAAAAGAGGAAATAAGATTCGTAGCAAACGGAATTAAGGTAGTAAACTAAACAAAAATTATTATGTCATTTGAAGAATCTCTCTTTATAGAGTCTTTCTTACATTGAATGAATGATACCTATAAAAAAACAAAAGCGGAACAAATTGTTCCGCTTTTTTAGTCCTCTATTTTAAAATCTACTACATCATCCAACCTAGGATATTTAGTAGCAGAAACAAATTTCTTTCCTGTACAGTCAATCTCCTTCCAACCTTTTCGCTTCTTTACATCTCCCGCCTCCATTACATAAGGAATAAATGATATTTCATCTTTTCCTTCTTCAATAGTTTCTCTGTATTGAACTGCTATGTCCAAAATACATTCATGGTCAGTATTCAATTTCACATTTCTGTAAATAATATCGTAATGCGTTTCTTTGTTTTCGGGAATTTCAAAATAAGCTTCCCAACCGTTAATATTAGAATTTAGTTCGCTAATTGCTTTTAGTGCATAATAAAATGCAACTGTATAATATTTTCTTGTCCCTTTTCTGGTATAATCATCTACAAAATGACCTCCTTCAAATAAAATTGTCGGCATTCCGGCCTTTATAAAATTATCACCTGTAGAAGTCGGATAAAACTCGTCAGAATATCTTCCAATCTGATTTGGAATCAGTTCCTTTAAATGATTATAAACATTACCAATTACAGCCATACATTTTTTTCTATTATCAGTAACCGTACGTTCAACATTTTCGGAAGGAGCCAAAAATGATAATGTTGCAGGATGCACTCCATCTGTCGTAAAAATCGTTCTTTGCTCATGAAGATTAAGAGCATAATCATAGTTTTTCGAAGCAACCGTATTTTTTAAGAACTTTATTTCTGGACTTGCTTCATTATGAAAATCCCTATTCAGGTCGATATCTATTGCATTCAGTCTTGTCCATCTTTTAGAACCATCGGGATTTAACATAAAAATAAAATCCAACTTTATTTTACTGAATAATTCTTCCTTCAGTTCCAGAGCTTTATCTAGAGAAATCAGCAAATCAAGCATCGCATGAGTTGCATTAGATTCATTCCCGTGCATCTGTGACCAAGCCAGAACATTAATTTTTCCTGTTCCTATTGTTAATTTATAAATAGGTTTTTGCAAATGTGACTTTCCTATCTCTTGAATATAATCGCTGAGATTCGTCTGTAGATAGGAAAATAATTTTTCGGGGGAAATATAACGATTTGGGAAATCTTGATTTTGCTGATAAATCTGCTCAAAGTTCATGTCTGTAATAATTTACAAGATTCAAATTTAGACTTTTTTATGCAAAAAATAAAATTAACATTTGTAACAGTATTAAACATTGTAAAATGTCAGAATGTCTGTTGATAAAATTGTGGATTGCTAATAATTTAATTAATACAATATAATTAATTTAAAATCAAATATTTATAAAAATTATTTAAACGATTATTTTAAACTTACTTTAAGTATGAAAATGAGTAGTTATCAATATTTGGGTGTAATTTTGCTAAACGTGGAAAAATATTAAATTTGTTGTTAATAAGTGTTTTATACAAATGTAAATTGTTGGTAATTTAGAATAAGTTTCTAAAAATTATCCGTTTTTGAACTTTATTTTAGAGCTGTAAGTGTTATTAAAATTTGTCAAATAAAGGTTTTTTAGTCATTAATTTAATTTCGGTAAAAATTATGCTATATAAGCCATTTAAGAGGATAATTAAGCACATAGCATAATCTATTTAATAACTAAATCAGCTGTTTAGCCTCTCACCTACCCTTTATGTTAAAATTAAGTTAATAAAATGCCTCTATATCCCTATAGCAAAGTGTTTATATGAAATAGGCAAATTATAATCTATTATTAATCGCTTTACTTCATCTTTTACTTTAAGTGAAATATAAAAAAGTGAATTTTGGGGAAAATTTGTTTAATAAAAATCATAATTTAATTTTATAAACAATATAAAATATTGTATTATAGTACATTATAATCATTTACAAATGTATTCTTGATAAATTCAATTTTGTTTACGGTTGTATTTTGCATTTGTAAATTTAATTTTTACATTTGTAAAACTATTAAAAACGGTATTTATGAGTTTAAATGATAGAATTTCAAAAGTTATAGAATACTCAAATCTTACTCCTTCGGAATTTGCAGATGAAATAGATGTTCAGCGTTCCTCTATTTCTCATATTACTTCAGGAAGGAATAAACCGTCTTTAGAGTTTATCATAAAAATAAAATCTCGCTTCCCCGAAATTCTTTGGGATTGGTTGGTAACAGGTGAAGGTGAAATGCTAAAATCAGATTTACCAGAAACTAATGAATTACCTCTTGAACAAGCTGAGGAAGATAAACTAAAACCTACCTCACTCCCTGATCTTTTTACAATGATGAATGATGATGAAGATTTTGGAGTTGAGGAAGTACAAATACCCATCAAAAAGCAAAGTTCTGGAGAATCGTTTATACCGCACCAGAATTCAGCTCAGGAAAAAATATCAGATTCTCAGCGATTAGAAAAAAGCAATGAACAAAAAAACAATCAAGTAGTTGAAAATCAACATAATAAAATAAAACGTATTGTTTTGTTTTACGAAAATGGAAAATTTGAAAGTTTTGAGCCATAAAAAAGCCTGATCAAAAATGACCAGGCTAAATAAAGTATTTGAGAAGATGTAATAAAGCTATTGCTTTATTAGTTTTGTAATTTTAGTAATTTCATTACTATTTATCTTTAAAATATAATTTCCTTTTGGTAAATCAGAAATATTATATTCTTCAGCTCCCTTTAAAGTTCGAACGAGTTTTCCCGAAGCATCCATAATCTCTACAAAATTAATGCTAATTTTTTTTGGACTATTAATTTTAAAATAATCTTTTACTGGATTTGGATAAACTTGCAATCTATTATCATATTGCATTACTTCATTAGTTCCTAATGTATTTGTAAAGGTAATAACAAAAGGTACGTCCATTGGATAATCTGGAGCTGTTGTAGGATTACCTTGATCAATTAAATTTGACCAAACATTACTTAGAGCGTCATATTGTTTGGCGTTCCATCCAGCTAATCCTCTCGTTCCTTGAACTGTTACAGGGGGTGCGAAACCACTATTAGCAACCACTACATTTTGTAATTGAAATTTTAACCAATATGTACCAGCTGAAAGAGATACAGGAGTATTTGCTGTGATTTTCCATATTTTTCTTGTTGTAACTGGTGCTTGATTTACTGGTACCAAGCTATTGAAAATTCTATACATTTTAGAATCTACACTCGAACTAAATCGATTAGTGGTATCATCTCCAAATACACTAACAGCACCTGAAACAGAAGGATCTGAATTAAATATATTTACTCTTACCGCATTGAAAGGAGATGTTGTACCTGTATATCCTGTTTGATAAGCAAAGAAGTCTATTGTTGTAATATTCCAAGTTTGACCTGCTGGAACAATAAAATCATCTGCCAAAAAATAATTTGCTGTAGTTGATCCATTGGTAATTGCATACCCAGCTGTTGTATTAGATTCTGTTGTATTTCCTGTATTATGCTGATTTTCAGACCAAGTATATCCTGTAGGTGCGGCAACACCATTGTTAGAAGTTGCGCCTGTGCTTAACCCACCGTTACTATAGGTTTGTGCAAAAGCACAATTAGCTATTAGGACAATAGCCGTGAGTAAAATTTTTCTCATGTAAATTAGTTTATTAGTTTTAACCAAAAATAGAAAAATAATTTTAAATAAAAACAATTTATATAAAGTTATACTATCATAAAATATTATGCTTAAAATTATGAATCATAAAAACGAGTTTAGATAAAGTAAAAGCCCCACTTATAAGTGAGGCTTTTACTTTATCTTGAAAAAAATTACTTTTCTTTTCTTCTTTCCAGCTCTTTTTTAATAAGACCAAGTTCCCTTCCTGTTTGACCAGCAACAGAAGTATTTTCCTGAGCCCTTCTTGTAAGATATGGCACAACATCTTTTACAGGTCCGTAAGGAAGATATTTAGCCACATTATAGCCTTTATCAGACAAATAGAATGTAATATTATCACTCATCCCGTAAAGTTGCCCAAAATATACATGAGGATTGCCATTTTCCAGGTTTTTAGCTTTCATTTTATCCATCACCAACTCAGAAGAAATCTCATTATGGGTTCCAAAGAAAGCTGAAACTTTATCTAGGTGATTCATCACAAAGTCAATTCCTGCATTGTAGTTTTTATCAGAAGCCTCTTTAGTTGGCTGAATAGGATCCGGATAACCTTTTTCGGCAGCTCTTTCTCTTTCCTTTTCCATATAGGCTCCTCGAACAATTTTATAACCTATAAAATAGCCTTTTTCCCTTGCTCTTTGCAGATGAGCTTCCATATATTCCAATCTTCCGGTTCTGTACATTTGGATAGTGTTCCAAACAATAGGTTTTTCCTGGTTGTACTTCTCCATCATTTCTTCACAAAGCTGATCTGCAGCATCCTGCATCCAAGTTTCTTCAGCATCTACCATTACTTTTTTGTCATTTTCATGACATAGTTTACAAACATCGTCGAATCTTTTTACTACCCTTTCCCATTCTTCTTTCTGACTAGAAGTCAATTCTGCATTCTTTCCGACTGCTTCGTAGATATCTATTCTTCCAAAAGCCGTAGGTTTAAAAACAATAAAAGGAATTGCAGGATTACCTACCGAAAATCTCACAATATCTTTAATCTCATTACAAACGGCATCAAAAGTTGCTTCATCTTCCTTTCCTTCAATAGAATAATCGAAAATACTTCCAACTCCTCTCTTGAAAAGCTGTTTCACAACTTTCATACTTTCTTCACGTGTTTCACCTCCACAAAACTGTTCAAATAAAGTATTTTTTACAATTCCGGTAACAAATGGAAAATCATTATGAACGGTGAAATTAAGAACAGAAGTTCCGATTTTGGTGAGTGATGGTTGTTCAATCATTTTAAACATCCAATACGCTTTCTTTAACTGAGCATCAGACTTGTCTGCAAATGCAATTTTAGTATCGTTAAAAATGGGCATTACTTTTAAATAAATTTAGTGTTGTACAAAGGTAAGCATAACCCTGTAGTTTTTAAAGAAATTTCTCTACAAATTGCCTTCAATTCCGCTTAAAAGCATGGCAATGATTCCTATAAAAATCCAAAATCTTAATATGTTAAGACTCAAAAATTTACTTCTTCTGGAATAGTCTAAAAGCAAATAAATACATAGAATAATTACGAACAATCCTGCCGAAAAATAATATGACATAAATCCTGAAATGCCAGTTCTAAGAATCAGCTTCATAGAAACAAGCATTGTAAAAACCAATAAAGAAATAATGATGATTTTTGTTGTCTTCGTATTAAAGAAATTAGGTATTGTAGTATATCCAAATACTTTATCAACTTGCTTCGTCAACATATCTTTCACTATATCAACACATAGAAGAATAAAAAAAAGAAAAATAGCCATTAAAAAAACTTTTATCGAAAAAGTTTCATAATAAACCATCATTCCAAAAAAAGGATATAATGTAAGGCTTACAAACGTAAGATTGTTCAAAACTAATATTCTACTCAACTTATGGCTATAAAACCACATAAAAAACTGATAAACAAGAAAAAAAATAAAAACGTTACGAGAAATAAACCAAGCTACTCCCAATGAAATGATGCTTAAAGCCAGATAAACATAAAGAAAGTACTTTTGCTTAATAAAACTTTGAATTCTTGTTCTGAAAGGCTTTACAACATGATCTTTCTCGAAATCGTAAAATTGGTTGATAATTCCTCCTGCCAAAATGGTAAGAACAGTACAGAAAATAATGCCGTGAACTTTAAAATCGAAAACAAAATTTCTTAAACTTTCTTCCTGATTGAATAGAAAAAAAGTGGAAACATAAAGGGCAAAAGTGAGTAAAATAGCAACAAAAAACCTAGCTCCCAAAAGAAACCCCATCAACTGTGAGAATCTGTAGAATAGAGATTTTGGTGCTATGTTTTTTTTTTGGAAAGTTTCTTTTCCAGAATTCATTCCAATAAATTTAGAATCTGTAAATTACTTCTTTTTGGAAGCCTTCAAGCATTTTTTCTGCTTTCTCGTAGTCTTTGGTAAATCCTAAAATATAACCTCCTCCACCGCTTCCGCAGAGTTTTAAATAATAAGCGTTTGAATCTAATCCTTTTTTCCAGATATTAAAAATGCTTTCAGGAATCATCGGACGGAAATGTTCATATGCCCAATGAGAAAGCTTTTTAAGATTTCTAAAAAACGGATTCATGTCTTTTTTAAGAAAAGCATCAATACAAGCATTGTTGTAACGAATAAACTCTTCCTTCAATGTTTTACGGAAACCTTCTGTCTTCATTTTTTCAAAGAAAATCTGAATCATAGGTCCTGTTTCACCCGTTATTCCTGAATCTATCAAGAAAATAGCTCCTTTTCCTTCTTCTCCTTTCGGAATGGAAACTTTGTCTAAATTCTCTTTATTTTCAATAAGAATCGGCAAATTCATATAGCAAATTAAAGGATCCATTCCCGAGCTTTTTCCATGGAAATAGCTTTCCATTTGTCCGAAAACAGCCTTTAAATTCTTTAAATTATCTTTAGAAATATTCTCAGGATCATGCTTTGACAAAGAATATTTTTCAAAAATAGCAGCCACTAAAGCTCCTGAACTTCCTACTCCGTATCCTTGAGGAATGTTTGAATCAAAGAAAAGTCCGTTTGAAATATCTTTTTTAAAAGTTTTTACGTCTAATTTGAAGTCCTCAGGAAGATTTAAATTTTCAAGAAAATCTGAATATTTCTGTAAATGTTGATTCGATTTTTCTTCAAATTCTGAACTTAAATCTGAAAATTTTAGAGTTCCTTTATAAAAACTATACGGAACGACAAGACCTTGAGAATCTTCTATCATTCCATACTCTCCAAATAGTATTATTTTAGCGTAAAATAAAGGGTTCGTCATTGTGACAATAAATCTTTTTGCAAAGTTAAAAATTATTCCGCTGAATATAAGCAAAATCTGAGCCGAATTATTACAAATTTTAACGAAATGTAATCTTAAAATTTTTAATTAAATGTAATTACTTGTATAAGTCAATTAATTTAAACAAAAAAGACGTTAATTTCTTAACGTCTTTTTGTTTATAAAGTATCTCTATCTTTACGCATTTTGACGTTCAAAAATCGGATTAAGATTAATCCTGCTGCAAAAAATATTGTCATTGAAAGTGCTGCAATTCTCATATTATTGAAATGATCAATCAATGTAGCAAAGATAAATGTCCCTAAAATAATTGCTATTTTCTCTAATACATCATAAAAACTGAAAAATGTAGTATTTTCCATAGAATCTTCAGGAAGAAGTTTTGAATAAGTTGATCTTGACATCGCCTGAAGACCTCCCATTACAAGCCCTACAACCGCAGCAACACCATAAAACTGATATTCTACCGTAGGATTTTCTTTATTTAAGAAAAACGCCCAAATACAAGCTAAAATCCATAAGACAATAGCTATTGAAATTACATTTTTATTACCAATTCTTTTAGATAACCTTGAAAATATAACCGCTCCGATAATGGCTTCAATCTGAATAACTAAAAGAGTTCCTATCAGTTTTTCCTGAGCCAGGTTTATCTCACTTTTTCCGAATAAGGTTGCCATCAAAAAGATAGTCTGCATCCCCACACTATAAAAGAAAAAACTTGAAAGGAAGAATTTCAGATTTTTATTTTGGAATAACTGTCCTCCAACTTTATATAATTCCCTAAAGCTTTCTTTAGCAATATCTTTGTAGAAACTCAAATTATCCATCAAAACACCAAAGAAACCTCCTTGCTCTTCATGTTTTTTGAAGATATTTTTATAGTTTAAAAGTACCAAATCTTTTGGAAGTTTATCTTTAACATCTCCAAATTGAGGAAGATGTTTGAAAGTATATTGTGAAAACCCAAACCACCAAGCTCCTGTCAACAAGAAACTAATTCTGGTAAAAATTAATTGCTGAGTTGCATTTTTAGCAAAAACCTGAATCAATAATAAACAGATAATCACTAAAACCACAGAACCTAAATATCCGTAAACATAGCCTTTTGCGGAAAGAGCATCCTGCTTGTCTTGTGTAGCAATATCAGGCAAAAATGAGTTATAGAAAACCAAACTCCCCCAAAAGCCAACACTCGCCGTAATACTAAAAAGAAGTCCCAAAAAGACATTCTGCATTCCTGTAAACATTGCCAATCCCATACATGAAGTTGCTCCCAAATAACAGAAAAACTGCAGGAATGATTTCTTATTCCCAATTGTATCTGCCAAAGAAGATAAAAAAGGAGAAAGAATAACCACAATTAAAAATGAAATCGTTAAAGAATACCCGTAAACCGCATCTGGTTGGTATTCTTTACCAAAAATATTAATCATGTGTCTTACGGGAACATCAATCCATTTGTGGGTTTCTGCAACATATTCTTTCTTTTCGTACGCTGTGGTAAGAATAGAATAGTAAATAGGAAAAATAGTAGAGGTAATTACCAAAGAGTAAACAGAGTTTGCCCAGTCATAGACTGCCCAGGCCTTCATAATCTTTGGATTATTCTTTATATTTCGAGGCTGTTGATTCTCAATTTCAGACATTTCAAATAAATATTTGTCCACAAAAATAAAAAAACCATTAAGAAATGGATAAAAATTTAAATAAATTATCTATTCCTTAATGGTAAAATATTCTTATACAGAATATTAGATATTTTCAATAACAATAGCAGAAGCACCACCACCTCCATTACAGATAGCTGCAGCACCATATTTTGCATTGTTTTGTCTTAAAACATTAATTAAAGTAACAATAATTCTAGAACCTGAGCTTCCCAGTGGATGACCAAGAGCTACAGCTCCTCCATTCACGTTTACTTTAGAAGCATCTAAACCTAAAATTTTGTTATTTGCTAAACCTACTACAGAGAAAGCCTCATTGAACTCAAAGAAATCAATATCCGAAACCTCTAATCCAGCTTTTTTAAGGGCAATAGGTAAAGCTTTTGCAGGTGCAGTCGTAAAGTTTTCAGGCTCTTGAGCAGCATCAGCATAAGAAACGATTTTAGCTAAAGGTTTAAGACCTAATTCTTCCATTTTTTCTTTAGAAACAAGAATTAAAGCAGAAGCTCCGTCATTAAGAGTAGATGCGTTAGCAGCTGTTACTGTCCCTTCTTCTTTTTTGAAAACTGTAGGAAGAGTTGGTAATCTGTCAAAATTAACAGCTTTATATTCTTCATCTTCAGCAAAAATAATTGGCTCTCCTTTTCTTTGAGGAATTGAAACAGGTACAATCTCATCAGCAAATTTACCTTCACTCCAAGCTTTTGCAGCTCTCTTATAAGACTCTATTGCAAAATTATCCTGATCTTCTCTTGTAAAGTTGTAATCTGTTGCGCATTTTTCAGCACAAACTCCCATGTGAACTTTGTTATAAACGTCTGTAAGACCGTCTAAAACCATTCCATCCTGCATTTTTACATCTCCTAATTTTGTAGCATTTCTTGCATTATAATAGTGAGGAACTGAAGACATATTTTCCATACCTCCTGCAACAATTACATCTACATCACCAGCTTTAATAGCTTGTGCTCCCATCATTACAGCTTTCATACCTGATGCACAAACTTTATTTACTGTAGTAGAAGGTGTTTCAATAGAAAGTCCTGCACCAAGCGCAACCTGACGAGCCGGAGCCTGACCTTCTCCTGCCTGCAAAACATTCCCCATATAAATTTCCTGAACGTTTTTTGGATCTAAACCAATTTTATCTAATGCTCCTTTTACTGCTACAGCACCTAATTTTGTAGCAGGTACAGTTGATAAACTTCCTAAAAAACTTCCCATTGGAGTTCTTACTGCAGAAACGATGAATACTTCTTTCATGTGTATATCTTTAATTTTTTATAATTAGTTATTTAAACCTATTCTGGTTTTAATTTGAATAAATTTATTTTTGATTTTCTTTTACTTTTACCAAAACAAAGTTATATTTATCTCCTGAAATCTGAGATTGGATTTTGATATAATTATCCTGAGTTGCAACTATTTTATTGGTAAAAACATCATCGACTTTAATACGTATATCTTTTCCTTGTACATCTAATACTATCGATTTATAAGTACAATCATCTACAAACACCATTGTTGATTTTATAAAATCTTTCCCGTCATTATAAAATTCAGTCTGAACATTATCCTTTACAGTCATATACCAAAGGTTTTTAGGATAATTTATGCGCAAAAAAGTACCCTCTTTTATGTTACTACACTTAGTTGGATTATCTAATGGTTTTTCAGCTTGTTTTTGAGTAGTTTTACTCTGAGAAAAAGCTAATGAAAAACATACTATTGCTAATAAATTTAATAATTTCATGTCTGTGTTATATACTATAATTGTCTATTATTATTTCTTATTTTAATGATCATCAGGAAAGCTCCCAAAAATTCAAAATACCATCCCCATTTTAGTTTTACTACCCCGGCAAAAGCTTCTCGCCAGGATTTAAAAGGCAAAAAACTAAAATATTGTAATGCTTGAATTTTAACAGCTGCCAAAGTAAATATGAATAATAAAATTAAAAGGAATGCAAAAATGCAAACAATTTTCTTTTCATTATTCACAATACCAAAAAGTGCACATGCAGAAAAAATCCAACAAGTGATGGCTAAATAATGATCTAACTTCCAATAATTCCAATTTCCGATTAAAGGAACATGAACCAAAGGCAAAAAACTGCCTACAACAACCAAAATTAAACCTAATAATTGAATATTTTTCATATTTCTACAAAGTGCCAAAATACGAAAAAAAACACACTTATTATTAGTCTATTTTAAAATCTACTTATCGACAAGCAAACAAATATTGGCTATAAAATATTCTTAAAATCCTTAACAGATTAACAATAAAAATAAATTTATTTTAATAAATCAAAAATACAACCAAATAAACAAACATTAAATTAATCTCCAAATTATTAAACTATTGAATCTTACCTTCTACAAACTATAAATTTTAAAAAATAATTTAAAAAACTTATAAAAAAATTGCAAATTCTTTCGAAAATGCAATTTAATATTTTTATTATTTGAATAACCTAGTGATTTACAGAAGATACATCTTCCGGCTTGTGTTTATGCTTAAATAAAATAGCAAACAAAATAGCTAATACCAATGCATAAGCAGCAAAAGCAAGCCAGATATTATGCCAGTCTTTCACCATCACAATCGATGATAAACTTCCGTCCGGATTTACCGCAGAATTAAACCCATTTTTAAGGATTTCTAAAAAAGTAGGGTTATCTGGTGTTGTTTCTAAATAAGTTGATAAATCAGTTGCTGTAGTGAATTTATGAGTAAAGAATTTATCAATCGCCCAACCTGCAATATAGCTTCCAAACACAGCTCCGAAACCATTGGTCATCATCATAAACAGACCTTGAGCTGAAGAGCGTATTTTTTTATCAGTTGTTGTTTCTACAAAAAGAGAACCTGAAATATTGAAGAAATCGAAGGCCATTCCGTAAACGATACATGAAAGAATAATTAAACTTAAACCAAATCCTTCAGGAATACCATAAGCAAAGAATCCGAATCTTAGTACCCAGGCAAACATTGAAATTAGCATTACTTTTTTGATTCCAAACTTCTTTAAAAAGAAAGGAATTGCCAAAATAAACAATGTTTCAGAAACCTGAGAAATAGACATGATAATTGTAGATCTCTGTACTACAAAAGAATCTGCATATTTCGGAAAATGCTCAAACTCACTCAAGAATACATCTCCGTAAGCGTTCGTTAACTGTAAAGCAGCCCCCAATAACATTGAAAATAAGAAAAACAAAGCTGTCTTATAATCTTTAAATAATTTAAATGCATTAAGCCCTAATTGCTCTGTTAAAGGTGCGTCTTTATCGATTAATTTCTGAGGAGGACATTTCGGTAATGTCAAAGCATAGATACCTAAAAGCACAGCCACTGCTCCTGCAATATAAAACTGTCCTTCAGTCGCTTTGTTTCCTGTAAGATTGGTAATCCACATTGCTACAATAAATCCTACAGTTCCCCAAACACGGATTGGTGGAAAATCTTTCACCACATCCAAATTACTGTTTTTAAGAATCGTATATGAAATAGAATTAGCAAGTGCAATTGTTGGCATATAGCAACACATCGCAATAAGCATTACTGTAAAAAAAGAACTAGGATCTCCTGAATTAGGCAAAATAAATAGAACAACCCCATAAAGGATGTGTAATGCTGCAAAAATTCGTTCTGCGTTTACCCATCTGTCAGCAATAATACCCGTAATGGTCGGCATAAAGATAGAAGCAATTCCCATTGTTCCAAAAACAGCCCCAAATTGAGCTCCGTCCCAATGCTTTGTACCGAACCAAAAATTAGCCATCGTAATCAGCCAAGCTCCCCAAACGAAGAACTGAAGAAAACTGAGGATGGTCAAACGTAATTTTAAATTCATAGTTAGTGTAAAATATCTCTTTAATCAATTTTCTTTTTTCTCCTTTTGATTTCTTCCTGAATCTCTAAGGCAGTGTCATAATCTTCTTCTTTTACGGCTTCATCCAACAATTTTTGAAGTTCTTCCATTGAAATAGATTTTAAACTATCTTCAGTGGGAACAGTTTCTGAAAAAGATTGTTCTTCTCTTGCAACATCTTCTAGCTCTAATAGAATTCCTGCTTCATTTAATACTTGTTGAGTCGTATATATCGGCGCATCAAACCTTACAGCCATTGCTACAGCGTCAGAAGTTCTGGCATCAAGAATCAGCTCTTCATTATTCATTTTATTTCTAAAATTAATATTTGAAAAGAAAACTCCGTCAACAATCTGATAAATGATAACTGAAACAAGCTCGTAATTAGCAGATACTATAAATTTTGTGAATAAATCATGAGTAAGCGGACGAGGTGGATGAATGTCTTTTTCCAGACCTAAGGAAATGGATTGCGCCTCGAAATTTCCTATAACAACAGGTAATTTTATATGTGTTTCTTCATGCTCCAATAATAAAGCGTACGCCCCCGATTGGGTCTGACTGTACGATATTCCTCGAATAATTAGCTGTTTGTAATCCATAGCTACAAATATAAATTAATTTTTTATTGTAGTATTTACTTTTTTAGACAAAAATAAAAGCCCGGAAGCCGAGCTTTTATAATCTATTTATAAGTTTTAAAAACGTTATTAACCTTTTAAAGCTTTAATTTTCTCAGTTAATGCAGGAATAATCTGGAAAGCATCTCCTACAACACCATAATCAGCTGATTTGAAGAATGGAGCTTCAGGATCACTGTTAACCACTACGATAGTTTTAGAAGAGTTTACACCAGCTAAGTGCTGAATCGCTCCAGAAATACCAACTGCAATGTAAAGATTTGGAGAAATTGCCTTACCTGTTTGTCCTACGTGCTCAGTGTGAGGTCTCCAACCGATATCTGAAACTGGTTTAGAACAAGCTGTTGCTGCACCTAAAGTGTTTGCTAATTCTTCAATCATTCCCCAGTTTTCAGGACCTTTCATACCTCTACCTGCTGAAACCACGATTTCAGCTTCTTTAAGGTCTAGTTTTCCAGAACTTTGTTCGTGGGATATAACTTTGGTATCTTCATTAGCAACAGATAAGTTTTTAACTTCTTCTGAACCTGAAACTGCATTTTCTTTAACACCGAAAGCATTTTGAGAAACCGTAACGATTACTCCAGCTCCTTCAGCTTTTGCATGCATAAAACCTTTTCCTGAAAAAGATCTTCTTTTTACTTGGAATGGAGAAAGACTTTCCGGTGCTGCAATAACATTAGTAATTAAAGAATGTCCGTTCATAATTGACAACATTGGTGCAATTGATGAAGCATCTGTTGTATGAGGAAAAACAATAATATTTCCGTTTGCTACCTCACTTACAGCCTGAGCATAAGCTTTTGCTGAAAAACTTTTAAGACCTTCGTCTTTAACATTAATTACATTTGATGCTCCATATTTGTATAATAAATCTGAAGAATCTGTTGGGTTTACAGAGATTGCTGTAACTGTATCTCCAGCCTGATCTGCAATAGCTTTAGCATAAGAAACCGCTTCAAAAGCTGCCTTTTTGTAAACACCATTTATATTTTCTGCGTATACGAATACTGCCATTTTTCTTGAATTTAATAAATTAAAAATAAAGGATTAAAAATTAGATTACTTTAGCTTCTTCGTGAAGTAATCTTACCAATTCATCCAAGTTATCTGCAGAAACCAATTTTACAGCAGCTCTTGGTGGTACACTGTCATAAGAAACTCCCTGAACTTTAACTTCAGAAGAAGTTGGCTCTACAACCTGTAAAGGCTTCGTTCTTGCAGACATAATACCTCTCATATTTGGAATAATTAAATCCTTTTCGTCAACTAATCCTTTCTGACCAGCAATTACAGCAGGTAATTTTACAGAAATAGTTTCTTTACCACCTTCAATTTCTCTTACAGCAGTAGCTTCACTTCCGTTAACATCAAGACCTACAGAAGCATTTACAAAAGGCTGGTTCAGTAGCTGAGCTACCATTCCCGGAACAGAACCTCCATTGTAATCAATAGATTCTTTTCCACAAAGAATTAAATCATATCCTCCATTCTGAGCAACAGAAGCAATTTCTTTTGCTGTAGAATAGCTGTCTTTAGGATCAAGATTTACTCTTATTGCATCATTTGCCCCGATTGCCAATGCTTTTCTGATTACAGGCTCAGTAGCCGCATCTCCTACATTGATAACAGTTACTGTTGCACCTTGAGACTCTTGTAATTTTACAGCTTTTGTCAATGCAAATTCATCTAGTGGATTAATAACCCACTGAATTCCGTTCTTGTCAAATGCAGATTTATCTGCTGTGAAGTTAATTTTGGAAGTAGTATCCGGAACACTACTAATACAAACTAATATTTTCATGTGTACTATTTATTTTTTTCTTTTTACTTCATCAAATCATAGGATTTTTGAAGAAATTTTATATTGTATTAAGTTCTGCTAATATAAATAAAAAATATATTATGCATGCATAATACTTATGATTTTATTATTCAAAGCATTAAATGTTGTTATTTAGCTGGTTTTGTGGCTCTAAATTCTATCTTACTAGGCAAAACTCTTGGGTTCATTTTTAAAATATCTAAAACCAAATTCCCCATATCTTCAGGCTGAATCTTCCAAGAATCTTTTTCCGAGGGAATATTTCCATTGAAGTATGTTGCTACCGAACCCGGCATAATTACGGTTGACTTAATATTATACTTTCTTAAATCAATCATTGCTGCCTGTGTAAAACCTACGACTCCAAATTTGGAAGCGTTGTAACCCGTTCCGTTTTCAAAGAAATTAGCTCCAGCTAAACTAGAAATTGTGATATAATACCCTTCTGTTTTCTTTAGTTCCCCCACAGATGCTTTTAGAGTATAGAAAACACCAGTTAAATTTGTTTCTATCATATCATTCCATTCTTCAGCAGAAAGTTCGTCAACAGGTTTAAAAATCCCTAATCCTGCATTTGCGACAACAAAATCTAATCTCCCGAATTTTTCGATAATATATTTTACCGCTTTTTTTTCACTTTCAAGATTTCTAACATCCGAAACAATTCCCAAAACATTATCTGAATATTGTTGAAGGTCATGTTCTGCCTTTTCTACATCATCTCTTTTTCTTCCTGAAAACGCAACCGAAATTCCATTTTCAAGCAAAATTTTAGCAATCCCGTAACCAATCCCTTTAGTTCCTCCCGTTATATAAGCTACTTTATTTTCTAACATTACATAAATTTTATTTTATAAAAATAAAAAAAACGCCCCAAAATTGGAGCGCTTTATACTATTTAGCATAATTTTCAAAAAACAAAGGGATACTTTCAATTCCTTTATAGAAATTGAATAACCCGTAATGTTCATTCGGAGAATGAATAGCATCAGAATCTAATCCGAATCCCATTAAAACAGATTTAGCTCCTAAAACTTTCTCAAACATAGCTGTGATAGGAATACTTCCTCCACTTCTATAAGGAAGAACTTCTTTACCAAAAGCAGTTTCCATTGCTTTTTTAGCCGCTAAAAACTCTTTTGTATTGCTTGGTAAAACATATGGCATCCCTCCATGATGAGGAGTAACTTTAACTTTTACATTTTCCGGAACTATTTTCTCAAAATACTTTGTGAATTTTTCAGTAATTTCTTCCGGAGTCTGATAAGGAACCAAACGCATTGAAATTTTAGCAAAAGCTTTTGAAGGAATCACTGTTTTTGCACCTTCACCAGTATATCCCCCCCAAATTCCGTTGCAGTCTAAAGTAGGACGAATAGAAGTTCTTTCTAATGTTGTATAGCTCTTTTCTCCTTCCACACCATTTAATCCGATTGATTTTTTGAACTCTTCAGGATTATCTTTCAGTTTATTCATTTCAGCTCTTTCTTCAAGAGAAACAACTTCTACATTATCATAAAAACCATCAATCGTGATGTGCCCGTCTTCATCAATTAATTTAGCAATCATTCTGGATAGTACATGAATAGGATTCGGAACAGCTCCACCATAAAGACCTGAGTGCAAATCTCTGTTCGGACCTTCTACTTCAACTTCTACATAACTCAATCCTCTTAGTCCTGTTGTAACAGTAGGTTGCTCATTAGAATAAATATGAGTATCTGAAATCAGAATGCAATCACAAGATAATTTCTCTTTATTTTCATTCACCCAATCTCCCAAACTTACCGAACCAACTTCTTCTTCTCCTTCTAAAATGAATTTAACATTACAAGGAAGAGCATTCGTTTTCATCATCGCTTCAAATGCCTTTAAATGCATAAAAAACTGCCCTTTATCATCTGCAGAACCTCTTGCAAAGATTGCTCCCTCAGGATGAAGTTCTGTTTTTTCAATATAAGGTTCGAAAGGAGGTCTAGTCCATAATTCTAAAGGATCGGCAGGTTGAACGTCATAATGACCATAAACCAAAACCGTTGGTAAACTTTTATCTAAAATTTTCTCTCCGAAAACAATAGGATAACCTTTCGTTTTGCAAACTTCAACATTATCAGCACCAGCATTTTTAAGGTGTTCTGCTACAACATCTGCACATTTCAGTACATCATCTTTATACGCAGGATCGGCAGAAATAGAAGGAATTCTCAATAACTCAAATAATTCATCAACGAAACGTTGTTTGTTTTCGTTAATGTAATTTAGTGTCTCTTGCATTGTAAAAATATTTTGTTAAAAATAAAAAAAATGCCCTGCTTTGGCAAGACATTTCATATTTCTTTATCGTAAAACGACTATTTCGTAAATCTTACAGACATTTTTCTGTCAGAAGCTCTTTCAGCGTCAGAAGCTTTTGCGTCTACTTTTGCATACTGACTTCCGTATCCTTCAGCAGAAACAATCTGTCCTTCTACACCTAGTTTAGAAAGCTCAGCTTTGATAAAATTAGCTCTATCTTGAGATAATTTTAGATTTTTTGCTTCATCTCCAGTTTTATCTGTATAGCCACCAATTTTAATTTTAGCATCAGGATATGCCTTCAAGATTTTAGCTAAATTATTCAACTGTTCCTGAGAACCAGCTTCTAATTGGTTTGAAGAACCTGTTTTGAAGTTTACATTATCAAAATTATACCATGTATTTTTCAATCCGTCTTCTGTATCTGTTGCATACTGCCCAGATTTTAAGTACTTAATCATACTCTCTTCCAAACCGTTAGCAAAACCTTTTAAAGCTGTTCCGTTCAAATCAATAGAAACCTGAGTTTTTTCTGTGTGTGCTGCTACACCATGACCATGTGCTTCACCTCCTCCTTGTACATCTTCTGAATATCTGTCAGCTCCTTCTTCAAGTTTTATAATGTTCTTATTTCCACCATCTGGTACTTTTTTACAGCTTACAGCTATAGTCGCAATGGCTAAACATATGATTAATTTTCTCATGCTTAAATTTTTGATTGCCCAAAAGTAAGAAATCTTGCATTTTTCGGCAACATTTTTATACTGATTTTAATATTATTTTACCTTTTTTGGATTGTGTAAAAATAAGATACCTTTCTCCACCATCTTTTAAAGCATATTTTTTCTTTATTTCTTCCGGTTTTAATGGATAATTTTTTGAAATAATATTGAACTGCTCTTTCTTCTTAATCTCTTTATTTTCAATAACTTTAATCTCAAAAGCTCTTCCAGGAAAGTCATCAATCCTTTCATTTGAGGTATAAAGATGTGTATTGGGATGCAATTTTTTCAAACCGAACCTTCCCGAAATTAAATTAAAAATTCCTGCTTTTAAAATTGAATTATTGGGAATGTATATAAAGTTTTCGGGCTCAGAATAGTTGGGTATTGCCTTTTCTTCATCTCCAAATTGATAGGTAAAAACAGATTCTCCACTCTCTAAATTCACACAATTACAAACAATTTTCCCTTGATTTTCTTTTGAGAGAAAAACGACAACCTCTTTTACGTCATTTTTTACAGCAATAATATCAATCCTGAAAATATTTGGTAAAACGGAAACCAAATATTTCAAATCGATTAACGGAGAAAGTTTTATCACAACTTCATTGGAAATTGATAGCATTTGTTCCTGAATTTCAAGAATGTTTGGTGATAAATCCTCTAAAAGAAAAACTTTGTTTTTATTATCATCTCTTCGGGCAGGATCGAGATAAATTACATCAAAATGTTCTTTATTTTCGTTTAAGAAATCTTCGAGTTTTTTATTGATAAATCTTGCTTTTTTTTCTAAAACAGTCCAATTGTGAGATACAATTTCTAAAAGTTCTGGATTTTGCTCAACTAAAGTAACATCATCAAAGTTTTTTGAAAGATAATAAGCGTCAATACCAAAACCACTCGTTAAATCTATAAACTTTTTACCTTTTAAAATTTCCGATTTATAAAGTGCAGTTTTTTCAGATGAAGCCTGTTCTAAATTGAGTTGTGGCGGAAATATAATTCCATCTTGTAATAAAAACGGAAACTTTTTTTGTGCAACCTGCTTTCCTTTAATCTGCTGAACGATTTCCGGCATAGAAACCTCAGGAAACGGAGATTTTTTCAATAATAAAGAATGCAAATCTGTGGTAAGATTTGCATTGATATAGTTTTGAATATTTTTATTTAATATGTTATTTCCCACAGATTTCACAAATATCACAGATTTTTATACTATTCAATAATTCCGTTTATTTTTCTGATTATGCTTTTATCAATATAATCCGTATTGAAATTAACTAATATTCCTAATTTTAAGTTTGTCAATTTTAAATAGGTTAATAATTGTTTATGATGAACATTACTAATCTCCGGAATTGATTTTATTTCGATAATTACTTTATTTTCAACAATAATATCAGCAATAAAACTTGTTTCAATTAAAACTCCTTTATAATTCACCGGAATTTGTACCTGAGTTTTAAGATTTAAACCATTGCTCTTTAATTCATAAGCCAATGCTTTCTCGTAAACCTTTTCTAATAATCCAGGACCAAGCTCATTATAAACAGAAAATATGGACTTTCTGACGTAAAAGCTAATTTCATTTTCATTCATTTGTGCAGAATTTATTTGTAATTTACAAAAACTGTGTCATCTGAGAAATCTGTGGGAACAATGATTTACCCAAATTTATCTTTTATAAAAAATATAATCCGTTAATATAGGCTCTACACCACACTGTTTGAGCAATGAATTGATTTGCCCTCTATGATAAGTCGAATGATTGATAACATGGAAAAGCATTTCAAAAACACTGTTTTCAAACTTTATTCCTTTTGAATTTTGGTAGTCTCTTTTCGCCTCCAAATCTAAATTTTTAATAATATAAATACTTTTCTCAAAGTTCTCATTATTAATAGAATCAAGACTTTCAAACGGATTAATTTGCCATACATCAAATGTTTTCTCTCCTAAAATTCTTGAGTTCCAGATTTGCTGAGCATTTAAAGTATGATTAATCAAACTTATTGTTTTTTCATCTACTTTATCAAGATTCTCTGTTATAACTTTAATCATTTCTTTGTTGAAATGATAAGTGTATTCAAAAAGGTCTATTAGTTTTTCTTTCATTATTCAAACATTTCAGCCCAACGAACAGCTTTAATTTCTTTTTCGTTATAAAGTTGCTCAATTGTTTTTTTAACGTCTAATTTTGGATATAAATTAACTCCAATTAATTTAATTTTACCCTCTTCTACCCACTTTTGCTCTTCTACAGCGTGTTCGAAGATTTTCTTTTGAATAATTCCCTGTTTTAAAAGCTCCAAATACCCACCTGCTTCTTCAATTTCAACAAATAAAGCCCAAGATTTTTCTGCAATTTGTTGAGTAATATCTTCTACATAATAACTTCCGTTAGCTGCATCTTCAAAGACATTAATGATACTTTCATACGCCAAAACTATCTGTTGTTTGAAAGAAATTTCTTCAGAATTTTCTGTACTTCTGTCAACAAGATAATTATTACTGAAAACGGCATCTGCTCCGCCAATCATTGCCGAAGCTAGTTCTAAAGTAGAGCGTATTAAGTTGTTTTCATTATCAGAAACAGCTTTATTTCTCAAAGAAGTTTCTGCAAAAATATATGGTATTTCATCCAGACCGTATTCTTTAGAAAGTTGATTGAAAACGATTTTAAAAGCTCTCAATTTTGCTATTTCAAAGAAATAATTTCCTCCAATAGCAATTCTGAAAATTAGTTTATTTACAATTTCAGAACCATACATTTCAATCAATTCTTTTGTTTTTGCTAATGCAATACCTAGTTGCTGATAAATGGCTGCTCCGGCATTTTGGTGAAGAGAAATATCAACACAAATGCTTCTTTTGAATTCTTTTGACAGCAATTCTTTCACTAGTTGGTCATTAATGGAAGCTGTTTTTTCATCAAAAACATCAATTAAGGAGAAATATTGGTCTTCTTCCTTCGGACGGATATGTCCTGCCAAATCAACATTATTAACAAAAATCGTTTTTTGCTCCAGATTCTCAACATTTTGGTCTAAAATAAATGCGAAAACATCATCTTCTAAACTTTCGTGATATTTTGCTACCAAATGTGTATTTTCTTCAACTTTAGGAAGATTTACCAAAGGTTTCTGAACTGAATCATAGAATGGCTTTACATTAATTCCTTCTAAATTTTCTTTTTTTAGAACCGAATAAATATCTTCTGTTTTAAGTTGTTTCTGTACTAATTTTTCCCAGTTTGGAAGCGTATCTGTATTTGACATTGGATATGAATTGTTTATGAAATATCAACGGCTTAATTATTCATTAATCAGGAATCAAGTCTTAGATTGATAATCACGATTAGTCTTTACTTTTTTTTCGCAACATTCGTACTATCTACAACCAAAATGAAGATTTCTTCGTTTGGCTTTTTCATGAAATAGTTTTCTCTTGCGTATTTTTCTTTTTCAGATTTATTGTTCATCAATTTTTTATAAAACGCATCATTTTTTTCGTATTCGGTTTTATAATATTGAAGCTGGTCTTCGTACTTGTTAATCTCACCATTCAGTTCATTAATTACCAAAAACGAAGTTTTATCAAAGAAAATCATCCATACCAAAAACAAAACAATTGTAATGGTATATTTATTCAGTACATATTTCTGAATTAATTTCAAAGTCTCAGACTTTGGCTGGATGTCTTTAATAAGTTTATTTTCTTTCATTTTAGTTTTTTCTCAACGAGTTTTTAATAACAGTAGTTAGAAAATCAATCGCTACCGAATTTTGTCTCATATTTGGAATAATCAAATCAGCATCGTTTTTAGACGGTTCTATAAATTCCTGATGCATTGGTTTCAGAGTTGTTTGATAACGGTGCAATACCTCGTTCAAATCTCTTCCTCTTTCCTGAGTATCCCTCCTTATCCTTCTAATCAATCTTTCGTCAGAATCAGCATGAACGAATACTTTAAGGTCAAACTCTTTTAATAATTCTTTATTGGTAAGTACCAAAATTCCTTCTACTACCAATACATTTTTAGGTTCTACAATTACATGATCTCCTGTTCTGGAATGAGTAACAAAGCTATAAATCGGCTGTTCGATAGACTCGTTATTCTTTAAAGCTTTTACATGTTTCAAAAGTAAATCAAAATCAATAGACTTAGGATGATCATAGTTTAAAACTTCTCTCTCAGCTAAAGTAAGATTCTGATTATCATGATAATAATTATCTTGAGAAAGGATATTCATTCCTTCAATATCAAGTTGCTGAAGTATCTTATCAACAACCGTAGTTTTGCCGGATCCTGTACCTCCAGCAATTCCTATTACAAGCATTCTTAATTGTTTCTTTATAGTTTTTACAAATATACTATTTTAGATTAATGCAAATAAAATAAAGCGGCAGGAAATTATTTGAAACAAAAAATCCGATGTAAAAACACCGGATTTTGAATCTTTATATTTTATTTCTTTACAAACTTGGATGATAAATTAATCCCTTTTATGGTTAAAATATAATCACCTGTTGTAAGATTTGAAACATTAATTTTATTCTTATCATTCGAAATTGTTGTTTCTAAAACCTTTCTTCCTTCTATATTAAAAATTTCTACTTTTTCTTCTTTTTCAAGTTTAGCAGAGATATTCAATATATCAGAAACCGGATTAGGATAAATTGAAACAATATCTTTTTTAGTAATGTCTTTAACACTTAATGAACAATTATAAGCTGGTAATGTATATCCTGCAGCGGTAAATTCTTGTGTCATTTGAGTTATATCATTACAATTGAATCCGTACTGTCCTAACATATCTATAGCGGCTTGTCTCACAGCAATCGCAGCGTTTTGCTGACCAGTACTTGAACCCGTCATCGCTAATCCTTCAAGAAAAGCTCTGTCCGTTTTTTCTTTTCCAATTTTATCATAAATTCTCATAAGAGCAGATGCCCAAATCTGACCTTTTATATGAATCGTTCCACTACCTGGGAAAAGTACCGTGTAATTAGTAGTTCTTCCTCCCCAACAAGAATTATGACCATCCCAATTAAAAACCCAGTGATATTGAGGAGCCGTTGATGGCCACTGATTCAAACTTCTACTATATGATTGTGCCCAATAATCTCCACATCCTTCACTCAACCCATCAACCTGAGATAGTCCACCATTAGTCAACCAATCATGTATCCCGTGTCCTAACTCATGTAAAACCACATCAGCATCTTCCGCATCATCTACGCACCCTTCACCGAAAACTAAAACCTGACTAACAGGATCATAATGTGAATTATCATCTCCATCTTCACCATGAGGATCGAATGCCACAACTCCATTATTCATGGAAGGTCGACAGTTTATACCCAGTGTCTCATTGATATATCTAAGATTATTATCAATGTGCCAATATGCATTTACCGCCTCAAAACCATCTTGTTCTCTATTAAATAAAAACTGATTACTTGATTGAGTAAAAAGACCTTTGTTAGGAGTTTCTAATTCTTTAATTTCAGCATAAGTTCCCTTTAGTTTATAAACACCTGCTGTTAAATCTAATTCAGGGATAGTTACCAAAGTTCTTGCAGCATCTAAACTTGCATTGGTAGCATCATTACCATCTACATACTGTCCTCCGTAAGTAGAACCTGTCTTAGATAGAGGATCTGGATTAAAAATATATCCAGTTCCCGATACTGAACCTTTTTTAACTTGAGAATTTTTCTTATTTTTCTTTTTACCAGGATTTATACCATCCTTATCTCTATAATAAACCGCAATATCTTTTACACTTATTATGTCTCCTGTCTGAGCATCAATAATAGTTTCCCAACT
Organism: Chryseobacterium oryctis; assembly: GCF_025971925.1. Classification (GTDB taxonomy): domain Bacteria; phylum Bacteroidota; class Bacteroidia; order Flavobacteriales; family Weeksellaceae; genus Chryseobacterium; species Chryseobacterium oryctis. Next base: position 340,675 of record NZ_JAPDHV010000004.1, on the reverse strand, counting down.
TCCTGGGTTCTCGTAAGAACTTGTAAGAACTCTATATACTAACTTAGTTTCCCCTTCTTCTGTAAGATAAACATAAAGTTTAGTATCTTCATGAGTTATATCTCCTTTTGATTTGGAAGCAAGATGTCCTTTTCTAAGAGCATCCTCTGAAGAGAATGAAGGTATTATATTTATTTCCTTCAGTCCTTTTCTTACACTTTCCGCAGAAGTATAGGTAATTTTACCTTCTTTATTAAAATGTACTATAATTTCCGATTGAAAAACAGGTACATTTTTTAGCATTTGCTGGAAACGTAATGTTTCCCCTGAACTTCCTTTCTTTACAAAACTGAGTTTAAGCTGAGTGAAATTTGTAATTCCTAAATCTCTAGAATTTTGAGTAATCCATCTTTGTGCTGAAGCTTCAAATGGTGATTCCTGGGCTGCTAATATTGAAAAAGAAAGCATGCACCCAACAACTAACGAATTAATTTTTAGTTTCATATATATTTATAAAATTTGGTGTAATTTTTTGGTTAAACTAAAATAATATAAATACGTAATAAAACAACATTTTTTTCTTAAAAATATATATAATAAGAAAAAAAATGTTTCCATTTTTAAGAATTATATAAAAACAAGAAAGCCCTAACAATTGTTAGAGCTTTCTTTATACTATTTCGCTTGTTAAACTTCTTGAAATCAGCTTTTCGTGCATTGGTTTCAGTAAATCCATCGAACCTGTTTTCACTGTACATTTACCTTTATAATGCACTAAAATGGTACATTGCTCAGCCTGTTCTAAAGTATGTTTACAAATTTCCATCAAACATTCGATTACATAATCAAAAGTATGGATATCATCATTATGCAAAACTAATTTATAAACTTCGTCTGTATCATCCAAAACAAGAACTTCTTCCTCGTATTTACGTTTTGGATCATCATAATCTTTTATCGTATTGAAAAACATTATAGTTAAATTTTAAGCTTCTCCCAATTTGTCAGCCATATCACTCACAACATCCGGTTCATCATAAACCAACTCTACAAGCTCTACGCTCTTATTATTCATTTTCAGTATTTTAAAATGATAATCTTCAAGATCAAATTCTTGATTTTCCTCTGGAATATCCTCCAACTCATGAAGAATAAACCCTGCTAATGAATTATAATCACTTTCTTCTGAAAGTGGTAATTTTTTAGGTAAAAACTCATTAATTTCATCTAAAGGTTGTGTAGCCTGAACCCAATAGGTATTTTCTCCTATTTTATCTACTATCTTTTCTTCATCATCTTCCTCATCCTGAATTTCACCTACCAACTCCTCCAAAATATCTTCAAGAGTTATGATACCTTCCGTACCTCCAAACTCATCAATAACAATTGCCAAGTGTTGTTTTTTCTGCTGGAAAACTTTTAATAAATCTGAAATCTTTTTACTTCCTACTACAAAAAAGGCTTCACGCATTAAGTCTTTCAAATCCTCATGTGTTAATCCTCCTTTACTTTTGACAAATTCTCTAATAATTTCTTTTGTATAGAAAACCCCAATAATATTATCAATCGAGTCTAAATAAACAGGAATACGTGAATATCCGCTTTCCATTATTTTATTAATAATTTCGTTGATATCTTCCTCAAAGTCAATTGAAGTAATATTTTGACGAGGAACCATGATTTGTTTTGCAGAATGATCAGTAAAATCAAATGCATTTTTAATAATCTCGTAATTTTCTTCCTCAATTTCTCCACTATCTGCACTCTGCTTTACCAACAATTGCAACTCTTCCGTAGAGTGAATATCAGAATCCGTCGCCGGGGGAATATTTATTAATCTCAAAAATCCATTCGACATTGAGTTCATTAACCAAATAAAAGGTTTAAACACACTTGTAAACCAACGCAATGGATATGCAATAGCCATTGTAGTCGGCTCCGATTTCCTAATGGCAATCGATTTTGGCACCAATTCTCCAAATACGATATGCATTATTGTAATCAGAACAAAACTCGTTACTAAAGAAATTGTAGAAACCGTAGATGCACTAAAATCGAAATTAAAATAGATCAATCCCTTTTCTACGATATGATGAAGTGCACTTTCCCCAACAAAACCTAAAGCAAGAGATGCCAAGGTAATACCAAGCTGTGTTGCTGAAAGATATGCGTCTAAGTGTTTAATAATATGTTCAGCTTGTTTAGCCATAGAATTACCTTCTGCAGCTTTTAGCTGGATTTGTGAATAACGTACTTTTACAATTGAAAATTCTGCGGCTACGAAAAAGCCATTTAATAAAACTAGAAATAAGGCTAACAAAAGCCTGACTATGTCAGAGTCCATTTAAAAATTATATAAAATTTATTTTACAAAGATATAGAAAATAAAATAATTAAAAATCTTCCATTTCTTATAAATCATAAACAAAACTATTAAAATTAATTTATTACAAACTGAAATACAGTACATAAAAAACCAGCTACTCTATTTTAGGTAGCTGATTCTTTTACAAAAAAAATGAAAAAATTACTTTTCAGCTGCTTTATCTTTAATCATAGCACCTGCTATTTCGTCTTTATTCTGTTGAAATGAAGCAGGTTTTTGTGTATCATTATTAGTTTTTATGTCTTTTTTAATTTCCGAAGCATCTTTAGGACGAGTATATTCATCAATTCCTAAGCTTCTCGATTTGCCCAATTCTACAGGATGAAGATATTTCCCTTTCATTTCAGGCTCTTTTTCAACTTCAGGTACAACACGGTGCGCTTTTGCATAACCATCGTTTCTTATACCTGTAACCTGCCAGCTTACTTTCACTAAAGGCTTATCTGTTCTTACCACAAAAGTATTATCTTTAATTTCTTCAGAGATAATAGCGTTTGCAAAAGTTCCGATAACTGTTAACTGATAACGGAAGTCTTTGTTTAATGCACCAAAATATTCCGGTAATTTTACTGTAGCATAGCCATTGTTATCAGTTGTAATATTTCCGTTATATACATTCATCATATCTGGGCTTTCTACAAAACTATGATACAAATATTTGTTTTCAGGATCCAGTGGATGATCTATTTTAAACGTTCCACTTCCTTTAGCAATAGAACCTGTAATCTGAACATTTCCAGAAAAATATCCAGCATAATTGGTAGCTGCTCCTGTTGCATATCCATAAACTCCGTAACGCGTTGCTGGTACAGTTGCGCCCCCAAGTGTATTAGCATATCCGTAAACTCCATAAGTATTACCACCACCTGTAGTTGCTGCAAAAGATGAATTTCTATTATATCCAATGACACCAATACCACCGATGGAAGTACCTTCAACTCCGACTGTATTTGCTGAGCCATATACACCTATATCTTGATTTCCTGTACTAAAGTTAGCATCTGCATCGATTAAATCTACACCTTGATATCCTGTACCATGTATTCCCGTACCATAATTAGACGTATTGTATGTACCATTAATCCCTCCTTTTTTAGCAGCAGTAGTACTATAAGAATATCCAATAATAGCGGCATTATCATCCAATCCAGCAACTGGCGTTGAAGGTTGTCTTACTTCCAATCTTGCTGTAGGTGTACTTGTTCCGAATCCTGAAGCTCCATTATACACAATAATACCACGACCAGCAGTACCCCCATCAAAAAGACCAGCAACACCTGCTCCTGTAGCAACTCCCCAAATCCCATTACCAGTACCTGTTGCAACGCCGACTGTACCTCCTAAAGTTCCTGTGGATAAACCATAAACACCATTTTGAGAACCACTCACTCCAATTACACCAATTCCGGTAGTAGATTCTCCATATATAGAACCTGCTGTAGCAATAGAAGTTGCAGGAACCCCAGATAAAGTTCCTCTAATTGTATTACCTATTGCTCCTGCTTCCACCTGAAATTTCACGTTACTATTTAATGTTCCTACATTTAAACCTACACTCGTACCATCATCTATTATTTGTGAATTTCCTATGGTAGTAGTTGTAGTAAATCTTGGAATAGTATTCACATTTCCTGCCATTCCTGAAGTCGATTTAGCAAACAATGCATAAGGCACACTTAAAAGCTGAGAATTTGAGGTAAGAGAATAGCTTGTTCCTCCTGAAGGATCAATCTCTACTTTCACAAAATAAGGTCCTGCAGACCAGTCAATAGATGAAAAGGTACCTGTGACAGGGGTTCCTGAACCTATTTCTAAAGATAAAAGCCCAGTCACACTCGTTGTCGGATTAGGAGCAAAAACCTCTTTATAAACTTCAGTACCTGCGGGAGACGTTTTTAGCACACTTATTCTTACACCAATGGCTTGGTTAGCTACCAAAGCGTTACTTGCATTTCTCACAACAGCCTGATAACTCATTTTATCAGGTGCTTGAGCATTAAAATCCTGGAATAATAAAGTGAAGTAAGCCAATATGGCTGATTTCACTAGGTAAGAAAAATTTTTCATGGTTTTATTTTAGTATTAGTTTTTAAGTATTTTGAAAATTTTAATAGTACTTTCAGCATTCAGTACACTTAAAATATAGGTACCGGAAGCTTTAGCAGTCATATCAATCGACGTTTCAGTCTGTTTTATCTTTTCCTGAAAAAGAACTCTTCCTGAAGAATCAAACATCTTATAACTTAAATTTTTAAGAGAAATACCCTCTACTTTAAGAAAAAGTAATGAAGAAGTCGGATTAGGATAAACTTTTGCATCCAATTGTATCCCTAGGTAATCAACTGTTCCTAAAGTTGTTATTTCAAAAGGCTGTTGAACACCTTCTGTAATTGTCATTTCTCCACCGCTTGTTTGATGATAAAAGGGCTGACCTATCGAATATGAAATCGAATTACCAGCATTTGTTGTATTTCCGCCAGAAGCATTTACTGACACTTGAGCAAAACTCACGAAAAAAAACAATAGCAAGCAAAATGAAAAGTACATTTTTGTTTTCATGGATAAGTAGTTTTATTAGTTTTAGTTGATCTAAGTTACATTATAAATAAATTAAAACAACCGTAAAAACCTCATTTTCATTTTAGTGAATTTCCCAATACAAAAAAAGCATCGGAATTACCCGATGCTTATTATATTATAGATTTTATAAATCCTATTTCATTTATGAATTCTTTAATGCTTCTGCTCCAGAAACAATTTCCAAGATTTCATTTGTAATTGCAGCTTGTCTAGCCTTATTATAGAAAATTACCAAGTCATTTTTCAAAGCCTGAGCATTATCTGTTGCTTTGTGCATTGCAGTCATTCTCGCTCCGTGTTCAGATGCTATTGAATCTAAAACAGCTTTGAAAACTTGAGTTTTAATAGATTTAGGAATCAAATTATCTAAGATTTCAGCTCTATTTGGTTCAAAAATATAATCTGTTTCAACCTGAGCTTCTTTAGCATCAACTTCAGCCATAGAAATAGGCAAAAGCTTTTCTGTTGTTACTTCCTGAGTAGCAGCGTTGATAAATTTATTATAAATCAAATAAACTTCATCAAACTGACCTTCTCTGTAACTATTCATTACACCTTCAGTAACATGAGAAACTGTATCGAAATTCAGATTATCATAAACGGCACTTTCATTAGAAAATACTGTACGATTTCTTCTTACAGCATCATATGCTTTTTTACCAATTGTAAGAACTTCAACCTCGTATTGAGAGTTATTCTGAAACTGATTGTTTAGCTCCTTTACGATAGATGAATTGAAAGCACCGGCAAGACCTCTGTTTGAAGTAATAGCAATGAAAAGTACTTTTTTAACCTCTCTTTTTTGAGCATAAATAGAAACCTGATCAGGATCAGAGCTAGAATTTACATTCTGGATGATTTCTTGTAGTTTTTCAGAATAAGGTCTTAACATTACGATAGCATCCTGTGCTTTTTTAAGTTTCGCAGCCGAAACCATTTTCATAGCACGTGTGATTTGCATCGTAGATGAAATTGACGTAATTCTTCCTCGTATTTCTTTTAAGTTTGCCATTTTATGTTTTCAATGTATAAAGTTTAAGGTTTAAAGGCAGTCTTTAAACCTTAAACATTGAATTTTTAGTTATATTTAGAAGCTAAATCGTTAGCCGCTTGCTTAAGAACATCTGTAATATCGTTATCGATTTTTCCAGCCTTAATTGCAGCCATTGTATCAGGATGCTTAGATCTTAAGAAATCGATATACTCAATTTGGAATTCTTTTACTTTGTTTAGAGGAACATTTCTTAGTAAGTTCTCTGTTCCTGCATAAATCATAGCAACTTGGCTATCTACAGGAAGTGGAGAGTTTACAGGTTGCTTAAGAATTTCCACGTTTCTTTCCCCTTTAGAAATTACTGCTAAAGTAGCAGCATCAAGGTCAGAACCGAACTTAGCAAATGCCTCTAATTCTTTATATTGAGCCTGGTCTAACTTAAGAGTACCTGAAACTTTTTTCATTGATTTAATCTGAGCGTTACCTCCTACTCTCGATACAGAGATACCTACGTTAATTGCAGGACGAACCCCTGAGTTGAATAAGTCAGACTCCAAGAAAATCTGTCCGTCTGTAATAGAGATTACGTTTGTTGGAATATACGCAGAAACGTCACCAGCCTGAGTTTCAATAATTGGAAGTGCAGTTAATGATCCACCACCTTTTACGATTGGTTTCAAAGACTCTGGTAAGTCATTCATTTGCTTAGCAATTTCATCATCAGCGATTACTTTTGCAGCTCTTTCCAATAATCTTGAGTGAAGATAGAAAACGTCTCCAGGATAAGCCTCACGACCCGGTGGTCTTCTTAATAAAAGAGAAAGCTCACGGTAAGCAACAGCTTGTTTAGATAAATCATCATAAACGATAAGTGCCGGTCTACCAGTATCTCTGAAGAATTCACCAATAGCAGCTCCTGCCATAGCAGAATATACCTGCATCGGAACTGGATCTGATGCGTTAGCTGCAACAATCACAGTATATGCTAAAGCTCCTTTATCAGAAAGAGTTTTAACGATTTGTGCTACAGTAGAAGCTTTCTGACCGATAGCAACATATATACAATATACAGGCTTACCTGCATCGTAGAATTCTTTTTGGTTGATGATTGTATCAATAGCAACAGTAGTTTTACCTGTTTGTCTGTCCCCAATGATAAGCTCTCTTTGTCCTCTTCCTACAGGAATCATAGAGTCGATAGCAACGATACCTGACTGTAAAGGCTCAGTTACAGGTTGTCTGTAGATAACTCCAGGAGCTTTTCTTTCCAATGGCATTTCGTATAAATCCCCAGTAATAGGACCTTTACCATCGATAGGATTACCAAGAGTATCAACTACTCTTCCCAACATACCTTCTCCTACTTTAATAGAAGAGATTCTGTTTGTTCTTCTTACTGTATCTCCTTCTTTTACTAATTTACTTTCACCAAGTAGAGCAACACCTACGTTGTCTTCTTCAAGGTTTAGTACAATACCTTCTACATCACTAGAAAATTTCACCAACTCTCCGTATTGTACGTTTTCTAACCCGTATACACGAGCAATACCATCACCGATGGTTAAAACTGTACCTACTTCCTCAACGTTTGATTGAGTATCGAAGTTGGCCAATTGCTGTTTTAAGATCGCAGATACTTCTGCCGGATTTATTTCTGCCATTGTATGGTTGTTTTTCTTTTTTTAATAATTTTTATCTTCCAAAACTAATATTAACACCGTTTCTTGGTTTTGAATCCTGAATAATAACTGTATTGGTATTTGTATTATTCAACCTTTCTTCTACTTTTTCGTCATATTTAAGAATAAAATTATCAATTTTATCCTCATGTAATGCACAGTCTTTTATAACACCAGCTCTCATAAGCCTGTCAAATAAAAGCTTTTTAGTAAAGATAAAGTTGGATGCTGAAAGTTCTTTTTTTGCATTCACAAAAATAACCTTGTTATAATCTACTCCATTAGCCTTTATATATCTCAAAATAATTAAGTCTTCTCCTCCTTTATCCTTAAAAGTAACTGTTAATGCATCACTTTCATACTTCATACATTCTTTGTCATCGACTAAAATATTACCTTTTTTAAAATCAATATCCTGAGCAAAAGCCGAACAAGAAATAATGATTGCAAAACCAAATAAAACTTTTTTCATCTTCAGCGTTTAACTAGTTTAATTGAAAATCTTTTTTAACCTGATTAAGTTTAGTCTTCACCGATGCATCTACCTGCTGGTCACCTACTCTTAAAATATATCCTCCCAAAATTTCAGGATTGATAGTAAGATTCAAATCGAAATTTGAATTAGTATTTACCAAATTAGTAGAATTTAAAATCTGATCAATATTCTCTTTAGAAAGTTGAGTTGCCGTAGTAAGAGTTACTCTTTGTACACCATTGATATCTTCAACTTTATTGATGAATTCTTGAGCAATATTTTTTAATTGGCTTTCACGACCTTGCTTGATAACCAATCTAATCAAATTCTGAGAAGAAACTGATAAACCTTTGAATATCTCGTTTGCTACTTCTATTTTCTTTTTAGAATCGATGTAAGGAGTAAGGAAGAACTTGTTTAAATCTTTAGATTCAGACATCAACTTTACTACATCTTTCATTTCTGAAAATACAGTAGCCGTTTGACCTGATTCGTTTGTAAAATCAAGTAAACCTTGTGCGTATCTTTTAGCTACTTTAGATGTAAGCATTATTAGTTAAGGTTTGATTTGTTTAAATAATTTTGAACTAATTCGTTTTGTGCTTCAGAGTTATCAAGTTTTTGTTTCAAGATAGATTCTGCAATATTTACAGATAAAGCACCAATCTGAGTTTTGATATCTGCCATTGCAGCATTTTTCTCAGCATTGATAGTTTGCTTAGCAGCTTCGATTAATTTATCACCTTCTGCTTTAGCAACATCTTTAGCTTCCCCTACAATTCTATCTTTAATTTCTCTAGCTTCTTTAAGGATAGCATCTCTTTCGATTTTAGCTTCACGAATGATTCTTTCGTTATCCTCTTTCAAAGTTTCCATCTCTTTTCTTGCTAATTTAGCTTGATTAAGAGCGTCAACAATAGAAGTTTCTCTATCATTAATAGATTTTAAAATAGGTTTCCAAGCAAATTTACCTAACAAAAATAATAGTGCTAGAAAAATAACAGACTGGATAATAAATAATCCTGATGAAAACTGATGAATTAATTCCATTATATAAATGTATAAATAATTATTACTTTTTTTCTTAAATAACCACTATCTGTAACCAACCGTTACGGATAGTGGCTTTAGTTTTAATTAGTTTACTGCGAATAGAGCAGCAAACGCAACACCTTCAACAAGTGCAGCTGCGATAAGCATAGCTGTTTGAATTTTTCCAGATTGTTCTGGTTGTCTAGCGATAGCCTCAAGAGCAGCAGCTCCGATTTTACCAAGACCAATACCAACACCTAATACTACGATACCAGCACCTACAATTTTAGGAATTTCCATAATATATAATTTTAAAAAATTGTTTCAATTAATATTTTCTTAATTAGTGAGCAGCATGTTCGTGGTCATGATCCTGTACTGCCATCCCAATAAATAATGCTGACAACATTGTAAAGATATAAGCCTGTAAGAACGCAACCAATACCTCCAATAAATATATAACTAATGTTAAGAATGGGAATGCAATACCTGCAATAAAATTCTTAAACACATAAATTAATCCAATTAAGCTCATTACTACAATGTGACCTGCAGTCATATTCGCAAAAAGACGAATCATCAAAGCGAACGGTTTAGTAATCGTTCCTAATAATTCAATCGGCAACATGATTAATTTCATTGGAACCGGAACTCCAGGCATCCAGAAGATATGTTTCCAATAGTCTTTGTTTGCAGAGAATGTAGTAATCAAATAAGTAAGGATAGCCAAGAAGAATGTCATCGTAATATTACCCGTAACATTAATCCCGAAAGGCATTAATCCTAAAACATTTAAAAATAAGATAAAAAAGAATACCGTTAATAAATAACCAATAAATCTTTTGTATTTGTGTCCGATGTTCGGAATAGCGATTTCATCTCTTACAAAAATAACCAAAGGCTCTAAAAATTTAGTTGCACCTGTAGGAACAAGAGACTTTTTGTATGACTTTGCCATCCCTGTGAACAATAACAACATAAAAATAGAAACCAATAAAATAATAAGAACACTTTTAGTAATTGACAAATCTAAAGGTTTCTCATTTGTTGGATGACCAGCTTCATCTAGAGTTAATGTTCCTGCCGCATCTGTTTTATAAATTTTTTCATGATGCAACACATAATAAGAACCATCTACTTCTGTTGGCTCACCATGCATAAACCCTTCTTTATTACTCATGAAAACATGAAAACCGTTATCATAAATAATAACAGGAAGAGGAAAACCAATATGGTGACCTTCTTTATCCACCATCAATGTAAAGTCGTGAGCATCTAACAAGTGATGATCGATGAACTCTTTGTTTTCTTTACTTACTTTGTCTTTTTCTGATAGCTCTTGAGCTGGAGTCCCCTCAACAGCAACCTCATTGTGCTGAGCAGACACTAAGTTTAATACAAAAATACTGTAGAATAAAACTGCGAATTTCTTAAACATTGATAGGTTTTTTTCGTTGTGCAAAAATATAATAATTTTTCAAGTTTCAATAAATAATTTTACTGTTTTTTGTCATAATTAATTAGCTTAATCGCATAGTATGTAAGTAACGCTGTCAGTACAAAATAAGGTATTACAAAATGAAATTTATATCCAGGAATCATTTCAAAGTTCAGTTTCTTCCTAATTAAATACATCAAAACAAACTTTAGAAGTATTAATCCAATCACTGACAATCCTAAAAATTCTGGCACTACTCTATTAATTATAATAATCAGTGTAATCATCATCATAAACATCACACTCAGGAAAAGGTAAAATTTCACAATGATAATTTCATCCAAGTGAAAAACAAATTTCCATAAAGAAAAGTGAATCAAAAATGCTAAAAAGAATAGTATAGTAACTAGAATATTAGGATTAATTTTCATTGTAAATTTATTTTCGCTTACCCAAAGATTTTAAATTATCGCAAAAATAGACTTTTTCTACCTATATTATATATTACCTATTTTGATTTTTATCATTTTCTCTTTAGTCGGTATATTAATAATTTGATGTATACTTTAGATATGCCAAAAAAATCCTTATTTTTGCAAACCTATAATTTACAATAGATATGTTTAATAGTTTACAGGAGAAATTAGACAAAGCCCTTCATAATATTTCGGGACGTGGAAAAATCACGGAAATCAATGTTGCGGAAACCGTAAAAGAAATTCGTAGAGCATTGGTAGATGCCGATGTTAATTATAAAGTTGCAAAAGATCTTACTAAAAGAGTTCAGGATAAAGCATTAGGGCAAGATGTTCTTACTTCGCTTACTCCGGGACAATTAATGACAAAAATTGTTCATGATGAATTAGTAGATTTAATGGGAGGTTCTCAAGAAGGAATCAATCTTTCAGGAAAACCTTCAGTAATTCTTATTGCAGGATTGCAAGGTTCTGGTAAAACCACCTTTTCAGGAAAACTTGCCAATCATTTAAAAACTAAAAGAAATAAGAAACCTTTATTGGTAGCTTGTGACGTTTATCGTCCAGCTGCAATTGATCAGCTTAAAGTTTTAGGAGGTCAAATAGACGTTCCTGTTTATACTGAAGAAGGAGCTACAAACCCTTCTACAATTGCTGAAAACGCAATTAATTATGCAAAATCAAATGGTTACGATGTTGTAATCGTGGATACGGCTGGTCGTTTAGCTATTGACGAGCAAATGATGAACGAAATCAAATCTGTTCATTATTTCATTAAACCTCAGGAAACATTATTTGTTGTTGATTCAATGACAGGTCAGGATGCTGTAAATACAGCAAAAGCATTCAACGATGCTTTGAACTTTGACGGAGTTGTTTTAACTAAATTAGATGGTGATACACGAGGTGGTGCCGCCTTAACGATTCGTTCAGTTGTAGAAAAGCCTATCAAATTCATCTCTACAGGTGAAAAAATGGAAGCTCTAGACCTTTTCTACCCAGAAAGGATGGCAGACAGAATCCTGGGAATGGGAGACGTTGTTTCCTTAGTAGAAAGAGCTCAGGAACAGTTTGACGAAGAAGAAGCAAAAAAACTTCATAAAAAAATTGCCAAAAATGAGTTTGGTTTTGATGATTTCTTAAAGCAAATCAATCAAATCAAGAAAATGGGTAACATGAAAGATTTGATGGGAATGATTCCGGGAGTTGGAAAAGCCATAAAAGATGTAGAAATAAGTGATGATGCATTTAAACACATTGAAGCTATCATCTACTCTATGACTCCTGAAGAAAGAAGAAAACCATCAATTATCAATACTCAAAGAAAAAATAGAATTGCTAAAGGAGCAGGAAGAAAAATTGAAGATGTAAACCAATTAATGAAGCAATTTGACCAAATGGGTAAAATGATGAAGATGATGCAGGGACCTCAGGGTAAACAAATGATGCAGATGATGAGCAAGATGCCAAATATGCCAGGAATGGGAGGTATGTTTGGAAAATAAAAATAACACACCAACAAAAAAATCATTAAAAATATTATATTATGGAAACACAAGGTAATTATAATCAACCTTACAAATCTGAAAAGAAATTAGTTGCGGGTCTTTTAGGTATTTTGCTTGGAGGATTTGGAGTACACAAATTTTATTTAGGATATACAAAAGCAGGTATCATCCAGCTATTATTAAGTTTGTTATGTATTGGAGGTATTATTGGTTTAATAGAAGGTATCATTTACCTTACGAAATCAGACGAAGAATTTGACAGAACGTATGTTCAGAATCAAAAAGAATGGTTCTAAGACAAATCTTCTATTCAATTTAAAATATAAAATCCGACTCAAAATTGAGTCGGATTTTTCTTTTTATCGTTAAAATAAATTGATTATTTATCAGATTTTTGAGCTTTAGCTTTAATGAAATAAGAGAAACCTACATTTACACCGAAAGTACTTGTTGTCGTTTTAACATCTGTTCCAAAGTAATTTTCTTTGTTGTAAAATTGGTCAAATCCAAGACCTAAATTAACACCTAAAGACTGAGTTGCCATATAAGTAACACCTCCTTTTACTTTCCAAGCTAAACCGTCTGTAGTAGTTTCGTCAGTGTATGTTTCACCCATGAAAGTTTCAGTACCTTTATTTTTGATTGATGCATATCCTATACCTGCACCTAAGAAAGGAACAAATTTGCTACCATTAGCAAAATAATAAGTTGCAGTTGGCATTACTGAAAAACTAGAAGTTGTAGCTTTCATTCCATCGTATTTTGTAGTAGTGCTAACGAAACCTAAATCGATACCTACAGCTAATTTATCAATCACAAAATATCCTACTGAAGGCGTTACAGAGAAAGAACTCACTTTAGGACCGTCTACGCTTTCTCCTTCAGCTTTTATTTTAGTATTTACAGTATTGAAACCAAGACCAGTATTTCCACTGATTACCCAGTCTCCTTTAGTCATTTGTGCATTTGATAATCCAAAAAGAGTAACAGCACCAGCTAGTAATAATTTTTTCATAGTTTATAAAATTTGTTTAAAAAATTAGTTTGCAAAAGTACAAAGAAAAGTCCTAAGAATCATATCATCTCAGGACTTTTATTTATTTAATTAGTTACTCTATTATTTAGAGAAAACATATTTAACTCCGATACCTACAGAAGCCAAATCAAAACCAAAATTGTAGTTATCTACACTCTTAGCATCTTTGTATTTGAAGTTGCTATATCCAAACTCTCCAATTGTAGCTTCGATAGTCCAGTTTTTGTTTAAGAAATAATCTAAACCTGGCTTAACAGATACTCCAACTGCAGTGAAATTGTTTTTTGTAGAAGTTGTTACGTTTGCTATAGACTCTTCGTTTTTAGTGTTTCCAAATTGCATTGGAACTGATAGTTGTCCGAAGATATATAACTTCTCTCCTAAAGTCCAATACTTTCTAACGAAAGGCTCAACAACAACACCTTGGTGAGTAGCTTTATCATATCCATTTGCAAATTCAGCCTTTTCTACATGAGAAGCATAACCTACTCCTAAACCTACAGCTACATTAGTTCCTACAAAATATCCAACCGTTGGAACCAAAGTTAAATCATCAACTTTAGTGTCATTATTATTGTTCTGAGAAGATGAATAATTCAAAGTTCCTGATAAAAATGTAGTTCCTTTAACGATTTGAGCATTTGATAAACCGAAAAGCGCGATAGCACCCGCTAATAATACTTTTTTCATTTTTTTAAAATTTTAATACTTTCTGACGGCAAAATTAAAGTGGTAATGCTGAATATTAAAATTTGTTAACATGATTAATATCATTAAAAAAATATAGTATTTTCAAAAACAAAGCGTAAAAATTAAACATGTTTGGTTTTTTCACATTTTTTTGAATAAATAAATATTTTATCCTCAATTAGACACCAAAATTACTATAAAAAAAACATCACAAAAAAATAGTCAAAATCTCACATTTATGATTATTACAGCTCAAAACACAAGCATTACATTAAAATATACTAAGATTTAGTAAGGCTTTCTTTAATCCAAATTAACATTTTATTCATCTAAGTGTTTTAAATAGTAATATTATCAAAAAAATAAAAAGCGGAACAAAAATTGCCCCGCTTACTATATATAAAATCAAGATAACTATCTTATTTACCTCCGAATTTATAACCTAAACCAATTTGGAAGAAACCGTTTGTTAATTTTTCATTTCCTTCTGCATTTTTGATTAGATTACTAACTCCTAAGTTATATCTTGCATCAGCAAACAAACCTTTGTAGAATGTATATTCAGCTCCGATAAATGGTGCTAAGTTAAGTTTCTGAACATTATTTTTGATATCTTCTTTTCCGTTTTCTGACTCTGAATACCCTCCACCTGAAAGACTACGTGAGTATTCATTCTTAGCAGAAGTAATAATTCCAAAATTTACACCTACCCCGAAAGCTAACTTTTCAGTAGCGTAATATTTAGCACTTACAGGAATTTGAAGGTTCCCTAATTTAATATTATCACTCTCTGCATAAGTTACTCCAGCCTCAGACTCTGTGTACTTAGATTCACCTCCTAATTGAGAATATAAAAGTTCTGCCTGTAATGCAAATTTACTGCTTACTTTATATTCAGCTAAAGCACCTGCATAAAAACTTGATTTTGAATCATACTTATAATCGCTATTTTTAGCATTTAAAGTTGATAAAGAATAACCAGCTTTAAGCCCGAAATTAAACGACTGAGCATTCATACTAACTCCCATAACAGCAATCACTGCTGTAAGTAACAGTTTTTTCATTGTATTAGTTTTAAAGTTTATTTTTTAAAGAGTGCAAATATAAACAATAAAGAACTATTTAACAAATTTTAATAATTAAAAACTAAATTTTAATGAAAATAATAAAACAATAAACATTTATGACATCATATTTTGAACAAATAACTCACAAAACAGTTAGATAAAAAAAACAAGCTCAATTATTAATTAAAAACAATAAAAAAACAGAACAAAATTTGTTCTGCTTTTTATAATATCTTTAGATGGTTCAGAATTAGTTCCCTCCAAATTTAAAGCCTACACCAACCTGAGCAAAGCTATTTTTCACATTACCTCCACTCCCATCATTAGAAAGATTTGAAACTCCTAAACTATATCTTGCATCAAAGAAAAGTCCGTTTTCCAACATATACTCAACTCCAATAAATGGGGCAATGTTCAAAGTTTTGATATCTTTCTTGATATCTACCTCACCACCCTCTCCTTCAACTTCCATATCTAGGAAATCAGAACCAACTACAGTTTTCTGTTTAGCAGAAAGAATAATCCCCGCGTTAACACCAGCTGCAACAGAGAAACCTTCTGTAATAAAATATTTTGCAGAAACCGGTATCAAAAGTGTTCCAAAATTAACCTTAGTTTGCTCTCCAACAAATACTACTCCAGCATTTACTCCATCTATTTTTTCTTTTCCTCCAAGTGGAGAATATAAAACTTCTCCCTGAATACCAAATTTATCATTAAATTTATATTCTGCCATACCTCCTATATAGAATGTATATTTAGGAGACATTTTTCTTTCATTTAAATCATCTTGCTTATCATCAATTTTAATAGTTGACATTGCAAAACCTGCTTTTGGTCCAAATCTAAACTCTTGCGCTTTTGCAGAAATCCCCATAATGGCAACAGCTGCAATAAGTAAAACTTTTTTCATTAATATTTTAGTTTTTAAATTAATAGTGCGCAAAGCTAAACAATAATTCCATATTTAACAAATTTTAACAGAAATAATGAAATAATTAACATCTAAAAAAAATTATTCAAATCTCAAAACAAGCATACAATCATAAAAAAAATCAGAACCATTAAAATATGAATTAAAAATATAATACAAATACATGATTTTGATTAAATTTATTCACATTAAAAATATTTTTTTAATCTCGTAATCTTTTTTCTTCATCATTGTATGCCAGGATAATTTTTCTTACAACCGGATGTCTTACTACATCTTCTTCTGTAAGATGCACAAAGCCTATTTCTTTTACATCCTTCAAAATCCTCATTGCTTCTTTTAATCCAGACTGTTGTTTTGCAGGCAAATCTACCTGACTAGGATCCCCAGTAATAATAAATTTAGCATTCATTCCCATTCTCGTAAGGAACATTTTCATTTGCGAATGAGTTGTGTTTTGAGCTTCATCCAAAATCACAAAAGCATCATCTAAAGTTCTACCCCTCATAAAAGCCAAAGGAGCTACTTCAATAATCTTTTTCTCAATAAAACCTTCCAGTTTTTCATGCGGAATCATATCACGAAGAGCGTCATACAATGGCTGTAAATAAGGATCAAGTTTTTCCTTTAAATCTCCTGGTAAAAAACCTAAACTCTCTCCTGCTTCTACAGCCGGTCTTGTTAAAATAATCCTCTTAACCTCTTTATCTCTCAAAGCTCTTGCTGCCAAAGCAACACTTGTATACGTTTTACCAGTTCCTGCAGGACCGATAGCAAAAACCATATCCTTTTTTTCAGTTTCTTTTACTAATTTTTTTAGATTAGTAGTTTTAGCTTTAATTACTTTTCCATTTACTCCCTTTACAATAATATCCTGATCAAAAACTAATTGTTTTTCATGCTCATCCTTTATATTAAGGATATTTTCAACATCTTTAAGCTCGATAGAATTGTTTTTGGATATAAATTTTACAATATCATCTAGTTTTTGTTTAAATATATCAAGAGCTTCCTGATTTCCCATTGCAAAGATAAAGTGATCTCTTCCTGTAATTTTCAGAGTTGGAAAGCTCGATTTTATTAAATTGAAATATTGATTATTAACCCCATAAAAATTTTTCACGTTAATATCTTCCAAGTCATATGTTAATTCAAACATGCAGTATTATAATTTATTTAGATTTTAAATTTAGCCATTTTTTTAATATTTATATCAAATTCTTTTCCACAATATTCGGGCTTTCCTTTATTTTTAAATAAATTTGCAACACGAACATTCTAGAACTACAAATGTCAATCATCACCCTTACATCAGATTTCGGAAATTTAGACTACAGAGTTGCTGCAGTAAAGGGCAAAGCTCTCTCTTTAAAACCAGAACTGAATATTGTTGATATCACTCATGACATTCAGGCATTTAATCTTATACAAACATCGTACATAGTAAGAAATGCTTACAAATATTTCCCAAATGGTACGATTCATATCCTTTCGGTAGACAGTTTTCATCATAAATCAAGAAAAAATATCCTTTACAAAGCTAACGGACACTATTTTTTAGCAGCTGACAACGGTCTTTTAAGCCTGATATTTTTTGATATTAAGCCAGAAGCTATTTATGAAATTACACTAAATAATAGATTTGATGATATTGTAAATTTCACGTCAACTGATGTCTTCGTTCCTGCAGCAGTTCATTTAGCAAACGGAGGACTTCCGGGAGTTATAGGAAGAGAAATAACAAAAGTAAAAGAATTAATGTTCCCTAAACCTGTTTACAATGAATCTGAAAAAATGATTATTGGAGAAGTTACATACATTGATAATTTTGGAAACATTATATCCAACATCAGCAAAGATTTATTTGAAACAATAAGTAAAGGACATGAAAGCTTCACGATTAAATTCAGAAACTTAAGCCTTTCAAAAGTATTTTCAAGCCATACAGAAGTAGTCTCTAATTGGGAAAGAGAAACAGAATATCACGGGCAATCCGCAGCCATTTTCAACGACAGTCAGCTTTTGGAACTAACTATTTATAAAGGAAGCAAAAAGAACGGAGCAAAATCCCTTTTCGGACTAAACGTTGGAGAAAATATTTACATTGAATTTTCCTAAAATTATACATTTCATAAAAAAACCGATTTTTTTTATATATTTGTCAAAATCTAAAAATTAAAAATGGCAGAGTACAAATTATTGCTTCCTTCCATGGGAGAAGGTGTTATGGAAGCTACTATTATCACTTGGTTATTCAATGAAGGTGATAATGTAAAGGAAGATGATTCCGTAGTAGAAATTGCGACAGATAAGGTAGATTCAGATGTTCCTACGCCCGTTTCGGGGAAAATCGTAAAGATTTTAAAACAGAAAGACGAAGTTGCAAAAGTAGGTGAAGCCATTGCTATTTTAGAAATTGAAGGAGAAGGCGGAAACACAGCTTCTGAAGAAGTAAAATCAGAAACTCCTGTAGCAGCACCTGATGCCGAAACTTTAAAAACAATTGAAGAGCCTTTAAAAGTAGCTGCTTCAACTGAATTTTCGGGAGATATTTACCTTTCTCCACTTGTGAAATCAATTGCACAACAAGAAAACATTTCTGAAACCGAGCTTAAGTCTATCAAAGGAAGTGGCTTAGAAGGAAGAATTACAAAAGAAGATATTTTAGCATTCGTTAAAAACAGAGGAAATCAACCTGTTCAACAAGTGGCTCTGGCACAAGCAGCTACTACTCCACAACCGGTTGCTACTTCAACTCCGGCCTCTACAATTACAGCTGCAGCAGGTGACGAAATCATTCCAATGGATAGAATGAGAAAAATCATCGCTGAAAACATGGTAAAAGCGAAACAAATTGCACCTCACGTTACTTCTTTCATCGAAACAGATGTGACCAACGTTGTAAAATGGAGAAACAAAAACAAAGCTATTTTTGAAAAACGTGAAGGTGAAAAACTTACTTTCATGCCGATTTTTGTAAGAGCTGTTGTGAAAGCTATTCAAGATTTCCCGATGATTAACGTTTCTGTAAACGGTGAGAATATCATCAAAAAGAAAAACATCAATATTGGTATGGCAACTGCTTTACCAGACGGAAACCTGATTGTTCCTGTCATTAAAAATGCAGACCAATTATCACTTTCTGGTCTTGCAAAAGCAATCAATGATTTAGCCTACAGAGCAAGAAACAAAAAATTAAGACCTGAAGATACTCAAGGCGCAACATACACTATCTCAAACGTTGGAAGTTTTGGAAACTTAATGGGGACACCTATTATTCCTCAGCCACAAGTTGCTATTTTAGCAATCGGAGCTATTGTTAAAAAACCTGCAGTTCTTGAAACAAAAGACGGAGATGTAATTGCAATCAGAAACTTAATGTTCATGTCTCATTCTTACGACCACAGAGTTGTAGACGGCTCTTTAGGAGGAATGATGCTAAAACATGTTCACGATTATCTTGAAAACTGGGATTTGAATACAGAAATATAATTTTCTGAAACAATAAAACTAAAACCTTCAAAAAAATTGGAGGTTTTTTTATTGAAAAACATATAACATTTTATATATTTCCTCAACAAACAATGTAAGAAAACAAACTATTCAATTATCTTAGATAAAAACCTAATCCTAAACCCTCAAATATGAAGCAAATCCTTTTATCAGTACTAATTTTAAATACTTCCTCATTTATTTATTCACAACAAACCAATCAGTCAAAACTGATTGATAATTACATAAAAGAAATAATCAAAAACAATCAGATTCCAGGATTGGCTCTTGGGATTATAAAAAATGATAAAATAGTTTTTGAGCAGTATTATGGCATAGAAAACCTTGAAGATAAAAAAAATGTAAGCCCAAGTTCAATGTTTAGAGTATATTCTACTTCAAAATTAATGTCCAATGTTGGCGTTTTTCAATTGATCGAACAAGGAAAACTATCTTTAGAGGACAATGTTTCAAAATATGTTGACAATCTCCCCCAAGACTGGCAGAATGTTAAGGTCAAAAATCTTTTAACACATTCTTCAGGAATACCTGATTTTATTTATTTTAACGATATTTTGCCTGAAGACACGAACGATAAGGTCATTGAACGTCTTGCTAAAGAGAAAATGGATTTTGCTACTGGAAATGAATACAGATATAATCAAACCAATTATATGCTACTTACCATGATCATTGAAAAAATTACGAGTGAATCCTTCAATGATTTTATCATCACCCATCAACTCTCTGATGTGAAGGATCAAGTATATTTCTCATCAAATTCTCTTGAAAACATTCCTAATCGTGTTCAGAAATACATCTACAACCCAACAACAAAACAGTACGATAAATCTACTTTCAATGATGGAATGAGAGCACATTCAGCAAACGGATTAGCCATCACCCTTCCTGCCTTTTTAAAATGGAGCAATCATTTAAACAACAATGCTTTATTGACTCAAAAAACAAAAGAAATGATGTGGAAACCTTTTGATTTTGCCAATAAAAAAGATATTTTCGCATACGGCTGGGAAATCAGTACGCTCAATAAAACTTTGTCCTATGGTTTTTCCGGCGGCAATGTAAGTGCATACAGAGTTTACCCACAAAGCAACATGAGTATTATTATAATGTCTAACGGATACAATTTTTTCCCGGTACAGAATCTGATCATAAATCATATAGCAGGAATCGTCGACAAAAATTTAATTAATCATTACACCTTAGCTGAAGAATCTATCATTTCCGAATTTTCGAAAAAGAATAATCCAAAAGCGGAAAAGAATTACTATAACATTAAAGCAAACAATCCAAAATGGAACTTTGAATCTACGTTGAATATCATTGGATATAGCTTACAAAATACCGCACGAATTGATGAAGCTATTAAAATTTTTGCTCTGAACGCTAAAGAGCATCCTCAATCTTCAAATGCATATAACAGTCTGGGAGATAGTTATTTTTCAGCAAAAAACTATATACTCTCCTTAAAAAATTATAAAAAGTCTTTAGAACTAGACCCTCAAAATACAAATGCTGTCAATATGATCAGCAAAATAGAGGATTTAATAAAAAAGAAATAACTTAGTAAATCTCTAAAAGATAGTCTCGATAAAAATCTGGCTTTTTTATTTGTAATTTTTGACTAAATAATTTTACCTTTAATACAAAACTATTGAAAAATTGAAGCTAAATTTTATACTAGTTATAAATCAATTTAACGAATTGCAAACTTAAAAGCAAACTATAAAATTGATCATTTAATCATATTTTCACATCACAAAATTATCAAATGTTGAAAATTCTCACTTTCATCTGTAAAAGCCTCAAAAAATCCTTCGACAACATCCGCAACGAACAACTGAAACACAACCTGCTTCAGGCAATTCCTTTTTGGATTGGCTCTGTCATTACGGGTTTTTTTGCGGTGATGTATGCTCAAATATTTGCCTGGGGTGAAAATCTTCTACATTTTATTTTAAATTGGCATGCATGGATGATTTTTATTATCGCCCCAATTGGTTTTGTATTATCTTGGTGGCTGGTGAAAGAATTTGCTCCCAACGCCAAAGGAAGCGGAATTCCACAGGTGATGGCAGCTGTAGAATTGGCCAACCCCAAAGAGCATAAAAAAATAAGAAACTTACTTAGTTTAAAAATTCTGGTTTTCAAAATAATTTCATCTGTCGTTTTGGTAATAGGAGGCGGTGCTGTTGGCCGTGAAGGACCAACTATTCAGATAGCGGGTTCGGTTTTCAGGAAGGTTAACGAATACTTACCCAATTGGTGGCCAAAAATTTCAAAGAAAAATATGATTATGACAGGTGCAGCAGCAGGTCTTGCCGCTGCTTTCAACACTCCTCTTGGAGGAATTGTTTTTGCAGTAGAAGAACTTTCCAAAACACATATCAATTACTTTAAAACTGCTTTATTTACGGCCGTTATTATCGCTGGTTTAACAGCTCAAACTTTAGCTGGTTCATATTTATATTTAGGCTACCCTAAAACAAATGATGTTTCATTAATGGTCATGCTTCCTATTATTTTAGTTGCAGGAATCTCAGGGATTTTAGCGAGTCAATTATCCGTTACCATGCTAAAAATAAGTGATTGGAAAAAAAGAACATTAAAAACAGATAAAGCTAATGTCGTATTTTTGGTAGCCAGCGCTTTGATTATAGCCTCAATCGCCTTTTTCTTAAATAAAGAAATTTTAGGTTCAGGAAAGGAAATTATGGAACGTGTGCTTTTCACAGAAGATAAGCATGAGGATTGGTATGTTCCCATTTTGAGAATGATGGGGCCAGCTTTATCATTTACTTCAGGTGGTGCTGGTGGAATTTTCGCCCCGGCTCTTAGCGCAGGAGCAAGTATTGGTTCTGTGATTTCCGGAGCCATCAACCTTACCCCAAATGAAACCAATGTAGTTATTCTTGGAGGAATGGTTGCTTTTCTTACAGGAATTACAAGAGCTCCCTTCACATCTGCAATTATTGTTTTGGAAATGACAGACAGACATTCTTTAATATTTCATCTTATGTTAGCAGGAATGGTTTCATCCATTATTTCTATATTAGTAAGCAGACATTCTCTATATGACACTTTAAAGGTAAATTTCTTATCCGAACTAAGAGAAAAATAATATTTCCGAAAAGCAACTCATATCCTTTTAAAATATTACAGGTATATCTAATACGAAGCTTTCTTTTTTAAGAAAGCTTCATCTTTTCAATTTCATACCAATCCCCAATAATTTATTTATCCCCTTCTTGGCCCTCCTTTTTATACAGAACAAAGATTTTAGAACATTGTTATTGCTAAAATCAATCTACTTATCACACATAGATTTGTAATCGGATTCAAATAATGAAAAACAAAAGACATCCTATTATAATATGATAAATTTTGAAAAGATTTCACACAAACAAAATCAACAAAATTTCAACAAATTAATAATCAAATATTTACGTTAATTAAGTTTTTAAAATCGAAATTTTAAAGAAAAAAATAGAGCTCTAATAGTTTTTAACTTTCTCATTACACAAAATTAATAAAATACTAATAATCAATAATTTAAAAACATTATTTTGAAAAATATTCACATAAAAATTCATTTACAAATAATAATTTACAAATATTTCATTAATAGATAAATAAAATAACATAAAATGCAATATTTAAAAAAATATTAATATTTTTGCAAGCTTTTTTTAAATAAAAAAAACATATGAAATCAAATTATTCAACTAAAATATTGATTACTTTAATAATCAATTTATTTTTCACATCCCTACTTGCGCAACCAGGAACAGTATGTTCATTAACTGTTGATGCAAACACAACAACAGGATTAATAACCTATGATGGAGATACCTCAAACAATGATTACTCGGCCAAAGATTTAAGCCCAAACAGATTAAAGAATTATTATACTGTTGAGCAAATCAAAATAAACAATACCACAACAACTGGTTTTTGGTATAACTCAAACAGCTCAGCTACCTCGCCTTCAGGTGGATATAATGGTATTTCAAATTTTTTAACGGATGCTTCAACTATATATCAAGTACCTATAATAAACGGGTCGTATAGCACAGATAGAGCATTAACAGCACGAGTTACTGTAAACAACAACGGCCCCGGCATACTTGTAAATGGATTTAAAATAGGTTATTTACGTACAACTTTTACTTCAGATCAGGCGAGTTTACAATTTTGGTGCTATATACAAATAAAAGATGTTTCTACAGGCGTTAGTACAACGGTGGGACCAAGTACTTCAATCACAAGTAAAAATACTTATATAACATCTACACAAACATATATAATGAAACCAGGGCAAACATATGAAATTAGATTTATCGTTACATCTACCACATCTGGTGTAAATTATGTATATGCTGATAATCCTAGTTTTTATGGTGTCCCTGTACCTATACTAAATTCAACATCTTATAGTGTATGTAATACAACAACAGATGTAACTTCATTAAACTCTTTATTAAAAAGTACAGCCGCACCTTCAGGATTTTCAAGTGAACTGCACTGGTTCAAAGACAACAGTACTACCCGATACACAGGTAATTTAACAACTGGTAAATACACCCCGTACTACTATAGTGGTTCTTGTTATTATCCAGCAGAAAAGGATTCTAATGGCAATACAATAGGCGCAAATGTAACCGTTACAACTCCACCTACAATCACGACACAACCAACCACAAAAACAACATGTGAGGGAACAAATACAAGTTTTACATCAACAATTACTGGAGCTACAAGTTATCAGTGGCAGGTAAGCACGGATGGCATCAACTATTCAAATATATCAAATACAGGTGTATATTCCGGAGCTACCACAATAACACTAAATATTACTTCTCCTACTGTTGCCATGAACGGATACAGATACCGAATTATAGCAACTAATAATTCCTGTCCGACAACATCTTCTGCAGCTATATTAACCGTTAATTCAAAACCTACGGCTTCTAATCCGTCAAATACTACCGTTTGTGAAGGAGCTAATACTACAATAGCTTCTACAGTAACAGGTGCAGATACTTACCAATGGCAACTAAGCACAGATGGAGGAAATACATTTGCCAATATTTCCAATGGTGGAGTTTATTCTAATGCAACTACAGCAACTCTTACCATTACTGGAGTATTGTACACCATGAGCAACTACAGATATAGACTGGTTGCCAATAATACAGCAAATACTTGCGGAACAACAACAACTTCTGCGGCTACATTAACAGTCAACCCTAAACCAAAATATGCTTCTTATCCTCCTTCGAATGTAACAGTTTGTGAAGGTCAAACAACTACAATTACAGCAAATGTTAATTTTGCTAATGGATACAAATGGTATATGAGCACAGACAATGGTACATCTTGGGGACCAATTACAGAAAGTACAACACACTCAGGAACTACAACAAATACGCTTACCATCGCAAACACCACTATTTCAATGGATGGTTACAGATATTTTGTAATATCAACTAATTCATGTGGCAATTCAAACTCAACAGCATCAATATTAAAAGTCAATCCTAATACAGAAATATCAACACAACCTACTTCCTCAGAAACAGTAAATGTAGGCGTTACACCATCTACACTAAGCGTTAATGCTACAGGTACAAATCTTTCATATCAATGGTATAAAAACACGGTCAACGCAACCTCTGGAGCGACACTTATTACCGGAGCAACTACATCGTCTTATACGCCACAAACATCATTAACACCAACAACAGATTACTATTTCGTTATCATATCAGGTACTTGTGGTAACAAAACAAGTAATATTGTCAGCAAAACATTTATTACTAAAGTTTGTACAGAACCTGGTAACACATCAGGAAATGCCTTAACATCTAACGTTGGAATTTCTTCCAGACAATTTAGTTCATCTGAAAACTGGCCAACAAGCCAACCTAATGGACATATTGTTTTAGACTCTCCTACTAAAGGTTTTGTAATTTCTCATTTAACGACACAACAAATAAATAGCCTTATCCCTGTAAAAGGAATGATGGTGTATGATACAGATGAAAAATGTATTAAGCTTTACAGAGGTTTATCACCGGCTAATGACCCAGCCAGAAAAGAATGGGTATGCATACAAAAAGGATGTAATTCAAACTAAAAAAAGAAAAAAAATGAAAAAAAATAAACTTTTCAAGATGGAAAAAAGATTATTAATAATACCTATGCTGCTTATTTTTCAAAGTACATTCGCTCAAATTGGTATTGGCACTAGTCAAATATCAAACAGTAGCGTTCTGCTTGAGTTTGGAAAAGAAAATAAAGGTATCATATTACCTACTGTAGTCACTGCTCCTGATAATGCATCCGATGGGACATTCATTGTAAATAAGAAACAAAATACAATTCAAGTTAAAGAAAACAACAATTGGACAAATTTAACGACTACATTAACGACTACAACAGATGTTTCTACTACAGGAGAAGTAGGTACAAGTATAATAATAGGAGCACCTACAACTTCAAAGCCCGGGGTTTTGGTGCTAGAATCGAATAACAAAGCATTAGTTTTGCCTCATGTTGAAAATCCTCATCTAAACATCTCAAAGCCTGTTGCCGGAACAATGGTCTATGATACAACAAGTGATGCATTAGCAATTTATGACGGTACCAATTGGAACTATTGGAAATAAATAATTTTTCATTAGTAAATAAAATACAAACTTATTGTATAAACAAAATAATATTACTACTTTTGCACCTCAAAATAATTAACAAATTTATTTAACATTATGAACAATTACGAAACTGTTTTCATTTTAACTCCCGTTCTATCTGACGCACAGGTGGAGGAAGCAGTGAACAAGTATGTAGATCTTTTAAAAGAAAAGAACTGCGAAATCGTTGCTAAAGAAAACTGGGGATTAAAAAAATTAGCTTATCCAATCCAATTGAAAAAGAATGGATTCTATACTTTAATCGAATTTAAAGGGGAAGGTACTGTAGTTGCTGATTTAGAATTAGCATTCAAACGTGACGAAAGAGTAATTCGTTACCTTACTACAAAACTTGACAAACACGCTGTTGAGTACGCTGTAACTAGAAGAGCTAAAGTAAAAGCATCTAAAGCTTAATTATTAACCCAATTTTTAAAACGACAAAGACATGGCAATAGACGAAATGGCTAAACAAGCCTCAGCTGGAGGAGAATCAGAAGTAAAATTCCTTACTCCACTTGATATCAATACAAAATCTGAAAAGAAATATTGTAGATTTAAAAAATACGGAATTAAGCATGTAGATTATAAAGATGCTGATTTCTTATTACAATTCGTGAACGAACAAGGCAAAATCTTACCAAGAAGATATACAGGAACTTCTTTAAAATACCAAAGAAAAGTTTCTGCAGCTATCAAAAGAGCAAGACACCTTGCTTTGATGCCTTATGTAGCTGACTTATTAAAATAAGATATAAAAAGAAACAAGAAAAAAGAGAAAAGATTTCGGTTGTTTTCTCTTTTTTTAAGTTGCTGAATAAATAATTAATTCTAACGATTTTTAGATTAAAGAAAAGAAATAATTTCTAAGACATTTGTCTTTTTTCTTTTTTCTTTTTTCTTTTCTCTAAAACTAAAAAACGGACAACAACAATGGAAATTATCCTAAAAAAAGACGTAGAAAACTTAGGTCTTGAATTCGACACAGTAAACGTAAAACCAGGTTATGCTAGAAACTTCTTAATCCCTCAAGGATATGCACTTTTAGCTACACCTAAAAATAAAGCTGCTCTAGAAGCTACTTTAGAAGCTAGAAAAGAAGAAGAAGCTAAATTAATCGCTGCTGCAAACGCTGTAGTTGAACAATTGAAAAAAACTTCTATTACTATTCCTGCTAAAGTAGGTACTGGTGATAAATTATTTGGTTCTATCAACAATGCAGATTTAGCTGCTGCTTTAGAAAAAGCTGGTGTTTCTGTAGACAAAAAATACATCAGAATTCCTGGAAGCACAATCAAAAGAACTGGTAAATTCTCAGCTCTTGTTAGACTTCACAGAAATGTTGAGTACAACTATGAGTTCGATATTGTATCTGATGCTCCAGTTGAGGCTGCTCCTGCTAAAAAAGAAGAAGCAAAATCTGAAGAAGCTTAATAAAAAGAGAGTTTTCTCAATATAAAAAAACCACTTCTAGGGAAGTGGTTTTTTTATAGGACTCTTATTATCATCTGCCTTTAAAGTCTTTCATCGTATCATAAATACCAAAGACATTACGCATCACCCAGTCAAATAAATTTAAAGGTAAGACCCCTTGATTTAAACGTATATACCAATAAGGCAATGGCATAGCCAACATTTTAGCTTTCTTTTCTATTGCTCTTATTATTTTTTCAGCAGTAGGCTCTGGCTCTAAAATCGGCACTAATTTAGACTTTATTCCTTCAAACATTCCTGTATTGATGTAGAAAGGCATAACAGTAGTAACAGCTACATTTTTCTTTAATTCTTTCATTTCCAAACGCATACTATCACTCCATCCTATTACAGCCCATTTTGAGGCAGCATAAACCGACATTTTAGGATTAGAAATAAGTCCTGCTGCTGAAGCAATATTACATATAGAACCATTATTTTTATTTATCATCTCTGTAAGAAATTCTAAAGTAATATGCATCATAGCATCAGAATTGATAAGCGTTGTTTTTTTTATGTCATCATGCGTATGTTCATGAAAATATTTCCCGACAACTATACCCGCATTATTTATTAAAATCTCTACGTTTCCTACTTCCTTTTTCACCAAATCTGCAGTAGATTGTATACTTTCTAAATTAGAAACATCCACTTTATAAGTGAAAATCTCACCTTTATAATTTTCAAATTCAGATTTTACGTCATGAAGACCTTTCTCATTTATATCCCAAATAACCAACTTAGCAACTCCCCTTTCCAGAGCTTTACGTCCCATAATCTTACCAATCCCTGAAGCACCACCCGTTATAAGGATTATTTTGTCACTAAAATTCATCTGTAAACATTTATTCTATAAATATAAATGATTTTAACTAAAACCATTTAAGCAAAAACTTATTATTATATTCGTAAAATACAATTTATACAATGAAAATTTCAGATATTGTAATTTCACAACGCCTGTTTTTTAATACTCAAAAAACTAAAGAAATAAACTTTAGAAAAAATCAACTTAAAAAACTTAAAGAACTTGTATTAGAAAATGAACAGGCTTTATTTGATGCTATTTACAAAGATTTTGGGAAATCAAAGTTTGATACTTTCACTACCGAAATTTCATTTATTTTAAACGATATTGATTATTATTTAAAGAATTTAAACTCACTTTCCAAGCCTAAAAAAGTAAGAACAAATCTTGCTAATCAATTAGGACAAAGTTATATATATCCAGAACCTTTAGGAAATGTATTGGTTATTGGAGCCTGGAATTATCCTTATCAATTATCACTCTCTCCTGTTATTGCAGCTTTGGCTTCAGGGAATTGCTGTATTCTGAAGCCAAGTGAAATAGCAGAAAACACGATGAAAATAATGTCTAAAATCATCAATGATAACTTTCCTGCAGAATATTTATTCGTTTATGAGGGAGGAATTGATGAAACTACCGAGCTTTTAAAACTAAAATTTGACAAAATATTTTTCACCGGAAGTACAAAAGTCGGGAAAATTGTTTACAAAGCTGCGGCAGAACATTTAACTCCGGTAACACTAGAATTGGGTGGAAAATCCCCTGCAATTATTACAAAAAATGCCAATTTGGATATTGCGGCAAAAAGAATTGTTTGGGGAAAATTCTTAAATGCAGGTCAAACATGCGTAGCTCCCGATTATGTATTAATTGAAGAATCTGTTCAGAAAGAATTTTTAGAGTCTCTAAAAAAATATATTATTCAGTTTAATTATCAACCAAACTCTGAACATTACACAAGAATAATTAATCAAAAAAATTTTAAAAGATTAATCAATCTTATCGATAAAAATAAGATTTACCTTGGAGGAAATCACGATGAGGAGAAACTTTATATAGAACCTACTATTCTAAATAATATCACTTGGGAAGATGGAGTTATGCAGGAAGAAATTTTCGGACCTATTTTGCCTATAATTTCTTTTAATAATTTTAATTCTGCTTTAAATCAAGTTTTAGATTTAGAAAAACCTCTTGCAGCTTACCTTTTTACCAATAATTCGGAAGAAAAAGATATATTTACCCAAATACTTTTTTTTGGAGGAGGTTGTATTAACGATGTTGTAATGCATTTGGGAAATGAAAATCTTCCTTTTGGAGGAGTAGGTAATTCCGGCATCGGAAATTACCACGGGAAATTCGGCTTTGAAACCTTTTCACATCAAAAAGCAGTCCTGCAAAAAGCAACTTGGGGAGAACCAAACATCAAATATCCACCTTATTCCGAAAGCAAATTAAGTTGGATTAAGAAATTGCTTTAAAAAATAAAAACCGAGAAAATCTCGGTTTTTATTTTATGATTTAGAAGTCCATTGCAAAAAGAACTCTTTTACCTTATCAAGACTGTAGCCTTTTCCTTCTTCTAAGACATCACTTTGCTGAACATGAATCATTTTTCCATTTTTATCTAAAACAATAAAAACAGGGTATCCAAATTTATCTCCCGGATTTCCATATTGATCAAAAACTTTTTCATTCTTATTATCAGGAGAATAATTCAAATGATAATAAAGATAATTTTCATCTACAATCTCCTTTAGTTCAGGAGTTGTTTGTACATATTGGTTAAACCTCAAACACCAAATACACCAGTTTCCACCAGCCTGAATCATTATATTTTTTTCTTCTTTCTGAGCCTGTTCTATTAATTTATTAATATCAGCTTGTGCATCAGCTTTTGGATCATATGGTTTAGGTAACTTAGCTTTTTCCTCTGCCGCAGCCTTTTTCTTTGCTTCTAATTCTCCAGTATCATTTTGAACCAATAATACTTTATCCGCTGACTTTCTCTTATCAATGGTTTTATTGCTATTTTGAGACCAAGCAAATGTAGTTAGGGCTAAAAATACTATAAATGATAACTTTTTCATAACATAAACTTAAAAAAACACGACTTATTACAAGCAAAAATAGAACCATAATTTTATTATCCGTAAATTTGCGTGTTTTATGAATTTATTAATTAAAATATTATACTTCGTTTCTAAGCTTCCGCTAAAAATTTTATACATTTTTTCGGATATTATTTTCTTTTTAAACTACAACTTCGTTGGTTACAGAAAAAACGTAATTACCGAAAACCTTAAAAACTCTTTTCCGGAAAAAAATGAAAAGGAAATAAAAGAAATTAGAAAAAAATTCTATCGTAATTTTTCAGATTATTTAGTAGAAACTGTAAAATCATTCAGTATTTCTGAAACAGAATCAAGAGTGAGAATGCAGCATATCAATCAGGATATTTTTCATGAAGCAAAAGCAGAAGGAAAAAATGTAATTCTTTTAGCCGGTCATGTTTTTAACTGGGAATGGATAAATGCATTTGCAAGAATAATTCCTCAGGAACATTGTCATCCTGTTTACAGAAAGGTTAACAGCGACTTCTGGGAAAATGAAATGAAAAAAGTCCGAAACAAATTTGGAAATGAAGCATTAGAAGCAAACGAAGTAATCCGAAATATTCTTAGAAACAAAAACGACGGAAATTCTGTATACATGTTTGTTGCAGATCAAACTCCCCATTCGGCGAGTATCACTTATGGTTTAGAATTTTTGAATCAAAGAACACCGGTATTTATTGGATATGATAAACTAGCCACAAGAATGGATTTAGCATTCATTTATTGTGAAATGAAAAAGGTAAAACGTGGTTTTTATCAGGTAAACTATCACAGAATTTATCCTGACGGAGAAAAATTTGCAGAACATGAAGTAGTAAAGAAGTTTCACAAATTATTGGAAAACACATTACACAAACGTCCTGATAATTATCTTTGGTCACACAGAAAATGGAAATATAAGGATTCGATAAAGATTTATGATTCTGAAAAAATTTAATTTAAAATGTCAAAAAAATTAGCAATTGTCATATTAAATTGGAACGGAAAAAACTGGCTTGAAAAATTTCTTCCAAGCGTAGTTAGCTTTTCAGAATACGCAGAAATTTATGTGATTGACAATCTTTCTACAGATGATTCTGTAGAATTTACACAAATGCAATTTCCTACTGTAAAAATTATCAAAAACAATAAAAATTATGGTTTTGCAGGAGGTTATAATGAAGGGTTGAAGTCTATTGAGGCTGAATATTATTGTCTTTTAAATTCAGACGTAGAAGTAACTGAAAATTGGATTGAACCTGTTTTACATTTATTTGAAAAAGATTCTTCAATTTCTGCAATTCAACCTAAAATTTTATCTTTCAATAATAAAAAATTTTTTGAGTTTGCCGGCGCAGGAGGTGGTTTAATTGATAATTTAGGCTATCCTTATTGCAGAGGGCGTATCTTTGATAAAGTAGAAGAAGATAAAGGTCAATATGATGATGAAATCGATATTTTTTGGGCTTCAGGATGTTGTTTTTTTATCCGTTCAAAAGATTTTTGGGAACAAAAAGGGTTTGATGAAAGATTTTTTGCCCATCAGGAAGAAATTGACCTTTGCTGGAGATTAATCAATTCAGGAAAAAAAATATTTTATACAGGAAAATCTACAGTCTATCACGTTGGAGGCGGAACTTTAAACAAGCAAAGTGCCCAAAAAACATATTTAAACATCAGAAATAATCTTTCGATGATGTTGAAAAACTTACCTTTTCCTAGGCTTATTGGGCTACTTTTTTTCAGGTTATGTCTAGATGGAGTTGCCGGAATTTATTTTGGTTTAAAACAAGGCTTTCCTCATCTGTGGGCTGTAGTAAGAGCACATTTTGGGTTCTATGGACAAGCTATTGGAACATGGAAACGTCGTCAGCAAAATCAAAAAGACGAATTTTACCAAACAAAATGGTTAATTTTCAAACATTTCCTTGGAAATAAGTAACTTCATTTATCATAAATTATATAAACAATGGATTTTTGTGCAATAGACTTTGAAACCGCAACCCATGAAAGAAGCTCTGCCTGTGAAATGGGAATTTGTATTGTACAAGACTCCAAAATTGTAGAAACTAAAACATGGTTAATAAAACCACCAAGTTTTCCTTATTTCAACCCTTTTAACGTTAATGTACACGGAATAAGAGCCGATGATGTTAAAGATGCTCCTACTTTTGATGAAATTTGGTATGAAGCCGAAGAAATGATGTACGGGACTTTAATGATAGCTCACAATGCTGGTTTTGATGCCGGAGTTTTAAGAGGTTGTCTTGAATATTATGGAATGTTTAAACCAAAATTAAATTATCTCTGTAGTATTCAATTGGCTAAAAAATCATGGAATTATCTTCCAAAATACGGATTGAAAAACTTAGCAGAATACCATCAAATTAGCTTTAATCATCACAGAGCCGGTGCTGACGCAGAAGTTTGTGCTAAAATCTCTTTATTAGCATTTGAAAAGTTACTTCTTTCAAGCAATGAAGAAGTCTCTGAGTATATGAAATCAAAAATAAAAGTTCTTTAGTTCTTAGTTACTTAAAACTTCAGAAAGCAAGTTAAATTTAGGAATGTCTATTTCAAAATTTTCTTGAGTTTCCATGTTTCTAACCAAGTATTTTCCGCTCATATTTCCTACTCCGGAACGTAGCATCACATTTGAAAAATAGGTAAAATTGTTACCAACAGGAATTTCTGGTGTTAAACCTATTACACCATCACCTATAATTTCAGTATATCCAAAACCGACGTCGAAAATCAGCCATTTTCTTTTAAGAACTTTTATAGGAAAATTCCCTGTATTTTCAATTGCTATGTTATATTTAAAAACATAACGGTTTTCAGAAGGGTAACTGTTTTTAATATCATACTCAGGAATAACTGAAACCTTGATATTTGAGGTAGTTTTTGAGAACATCATCTTAAGTATTTATCAAATATATACAAAAATCTCGCCTTTTTTGAGGCGAGATTATAAATATATATTATAATTCTATTAATAATTATAATCCAAGACCTTTTCTTTCGTCTCCACCCATTAGAATTTCTACCGGATTATCAATTGCCTCTTTAACAGCAACAAGGAATCCTACAGATTCTTTTCCGTCAATAATTCTGTGATCATAAGACATCGCTACGTACATCATTGGACGAATTACAACTTGTCCGTCAACAGCAACCGGTCTTTGGATAATATTGTGCATACCCAAAATTGCAGATTGAGGAGGGTTAATAATTGGTGTAGACATCATAGAACCAAAAGTTCCACCATTTGTAACAGTGAATGTACCACCTGTCATTTCATCAACCGTAATTTTTCCGTCTCTTACTTTAGTTGCTAAATCTTTGATATTTGCTTCAACGCCTGCAAAAGACATATTTTCTGCATTTCTTAATACAGGTACCATTAAACCTTTAGGACCTGAAACAGCGATTGAAATATCACAGAAATCATAGTTTATTTTATAATCTCCATCGATAGATGCATTTACATCAGGATACATTTGCAATGCTCTTGTAACCGCCTTTGTAAAGAAAGACATGAAACCAAGACCTACCCCATGTTTTTGAGCAAATTCTTCTTTATACTGCTTTCTTAGTCTAAAAATTTCAGACATGTCAACCTCGTTGAAAGTTGTCAACATTGCTGTTTCATTCTTAACAGAAACTAATCTTTGAGCAATTTTTCTTCTAAGAACTGAAAGCTTAGTAGTTGTTGTAGATCTAGAACCTGTAGCAGAAACTGGATTTCCACCTAAAGCAGGAACTGCAGCTAATTCAGCATCAGATTTAGTGATTCTACCATCTCTTCCTTGTCCAACAACTTGAGATGCATCAATACCTTTTTCGTCAAGAATTTTCTTAGCAGCAGGAGATGGTGCTCCAGTTGCATAAGTTTGAGGGGCTGCAACAGGTTTTGGAGCTTCTTGCTTCACTGGTTCAGCAGCTTTCGGAGCCTCCTCTTGTTTTGGAGCTTCAGCAACAGGTGCAGAACCCGCAGGTTTTGCAGCATCCATATCAATTAAACATACTACCTGACCTACTTGTACCACATCACCTTCTTCTGCTTTCAAAGTAATAACACCACTTTGTTCAGCAGGCAATTCAAGAGTTGCTTTATCTGAGTCTACCTCAGCGATAGGTTGATCTTTTTCTACATAATCACCATCTTTTACAAGCCAAGTTGCAATTTCAACTTCTGTAATTGATTCGCCCGGTGAAGGAACTTTCATTTCTAAAACTGACATATGAGTATTTTTTATTTTTTTATTGATTATTATTTTTTTATTAAGCTGTTACAGGTCTTTTTACAGGAGCATCATTTCTATCAAATACTCTGTTGATTACTGCATTTTGGTTTTTCTCAAACATTTTATGACTTCCAGGAGCCGGAGCACCACTTGGTACAGGAGCTATTACATTAATACCCGTATCTCTGAAGTTTCTCAGAATATAAGACCAAGCTCCCATGTTTTCAGGTTCTTCCTGGGCCCAAATAATCTCTTTTCTATTTGAATATTTATTGAAAATTTCCTCAATAGCATCTGTTTGAAGAGGATAAAGCTGCTCAAATCTCACTAATGCAATATTTTCACAGTTAAGTTCTTCTTTTTTAGCTAATAATTCAAAGTATAATTTACCTGAACAAAGTACTAATTTTTCAACTTTTTTAGGATCTGCAGTTGGATCATCTAAGACTGGCTGGAATCCTTTATTTGAGAAATCTTCAAGCGGAGAAACCACTTTAGGATGTCTTAACAATGATTTTGGACTCATCACAATTAATGGTTTTCTGAATGACCATTTTAATTGTCTTCTCAATAAGTGGAAATAGTTAGCAGGAGAAGTAATATTCGCTACAACCATGTTTTCATTAGCACAAAGTGTAAGGAATCTTTCCAATCTAGCTGAAGAGTGTTCTGCACCTTGTCCTTCTGAACCGTGAGGTAATAACATTACCAAACCATCCTGAATTTTCCATTTTTCTTCAGCTGCAGCCAAATATTGGTCAACAATAATCTGAGCACCATTTACGAAGTCTCCAAACTGTGCTTCCCAAATCGTTAATGTATTAGGAGAAGCCATTGCATAACCGTAATCGAAACCTAAAACTCCATATTCAGAAAGGTGAGAATTGAATACATCAAATCTATTTTCAGAAACTTGTCTTAATGGAACATATTCTTCTTCTGTATCTTCTGTTTTTACAACCGCATGTCTGTGAGAGAAAGTACCTCTTTCCACATCTTCACCAGAAATTCTCACATTGTGTCCTTCTGTAAGAAGTGTAGCGTAAGCTAACCATTCTCCTAAAGCCCAGTCTAAAGAGTTTGCTTCAATAGCTTTAAGCCTGTTTTCGAAAAGTCTTGTAATTTTATTTAAGAACTTTTTATCAGCCGGAAGAGTTGACATTTTAATTGCCAATTCTTTCAACTTTGCTAAGTCATATTTTGTATCAACAGCATCCAGAACCGCACCTCTCTTTCCGATTGGATAATTTGTCCAGTCTTCTGCCATGAAAACATCCATTGTATTTTTTTCAATTTCTTTAGATGCATCAAAGTCTTTATCAAGAAGAGCTTTAAAATCAGTTTCCATTTTAGCAATTACATCATTTGATGTAATGCTGTCTTTTAATAACTTATCTTTATAAATCTCTCTTGGATTCGGGTGTTTAGAGATTGTTTTATATAAATTAGGCTGCGTGAACCTTGGCTCATCGCCTTCGTTATGCCCATATTTTCTATATCCTAATAAATCAATATAAACATCTTTTCCGAATTTCGCTCTGAAATCAGCAGCAAAATGGATAGCGTGTACCACAGCTTCAGCATCATCTGCGTTTACATGCATTACAGGCGATTCTGTAACTTTTGCAATATCCGTACAATAGGTAGAAGATCTTGCATCCATATAATTAGTTGTAAATGAAACCTGGTTATTTACAACAATATGAACAGTACCACCCGTTTTGTACCCATCTAAAGTCATCATCTGAGCAACTTCATAAGCAATACCCTGCCCTGCAATAGCACCGTCACCGTGAATAATGATTGGAAGAACTTTAGAATAATCTTTATATTTATCATCTACTTTTGCACGGCAAATACCTTCTACAAGAGCTGCAACCGTTTCAAGGTGAGATGGGTTCGGAGTCAAGTTGATAGCAACTTCTTCTCCTGAAGCTGTTTTTATTTTTTTAGATGCTCCTAAGTGATACTTAACATCACCAGAGAACACATCTTCTTCAAATTCTTTTCCTTCAAATTCTGAGAAAATTTGTTTGTAAGATTTCCCGAAAATATTTGTCAGTACATTTAATCTACCTCTGTGAGCCATTCCTAAAACAACCTCATCAACTCCCAATTGAGAAGATCTTGAAATCAACTGATCCAAAGCTGGGATAAGAGTTTCACCGCCTTCTAATGAGAATCTTTTTTGCCCAACAAATTTTGTATGAAGATAATTTTCAAACGCAACAGCCTGATTAAGTTTTAATAAAATTTCAGTTTTTTCATTAGATGAAAGAATCGGATGATTTTCATTTACCTGCAGCCATTGTTTTATAAAATCCTTTTCTTCAACGTTATTGATGTGCATATATTCAACACCGATAGAATCACAATAAATATTTTCTAGGTGAGTAATAATCTCTTGCAAAGTAGAAGGACCTTTCATCCCTGTTTCTACAGCACAATTGAATTTTGTATTTAAATCCTCTTTAGATAAACCAAAATTTTCGATATCTAAAGTCGGTGTATAATGTCTTCTTTCTCTAACAGGGTTTGTTTTGGTAAACAAATGGCCTCTTGTTCTGTAAGCCTCAATAAGGTTTACTACTTTAAACTCTTTTTTAATATGTTCAGGCACTTCTCCGTTTGATACAGCCTGAGAAACTTGCTGTGCTACTGGAGCCGAAGAGGCTGAAGTTTGAATATATTGAACGTTATCATCATCTCCGTAGTTCTCTAAAGCAAAATCAAAGCCTTGAAAGAAGGCTTTCCATGATGGTTCTAAAGAATCCGGGAATTTTAAGTACTGTTGGTATAAATCCTCAATTAATTGAGAATGAGCTGCGTTTAGGAATGAAAATCTGTCCATTATTACAGTTTATCTATTATTAAAATTTATTTGTAGAATTAAACTCCAAATTTAATAAAAAAAACCGACTTGGAACCGCCTAATATTATTAAAAAAACTATAAAATAATTAAAATTGAAAAAATCACTTAAATACTGATAATGAGAGTTTCAAATTAACTGTCTGACCCTCCATTGGTCTTTCGATAAAAGTTTGTTGAACGTCACCAAAACGCATTTCGTCTTTCTTCGCTTTCTGAATCAGTTGCTGAATTGCTTTTACTCTCCCTTCATAAGTTCCTTTGTAGTAAATGACATAATTCTGAGCAGAATTTAAAGTTCTGAAACTGAAATTATTATCTGTAATTCCAAACTTTTTAGACAATGGAATTCCCAAGAAATAAGAAACTTCTTTGTCTTTATAATTATCGGCATCTGTAATCAAAACAGGATACCCAAATTCATCATCTTTTTTGCCCAAATCCATGGTTACATAGTTATAAACTTTATTATAGTTCATAACAACATTTCTATATAAAGCATCTTTTTTGTTGGATGTACTCACATTAATTCCCAACAAAAGTTTCTCTTCCTCATTTTCGACCATCAGACTATCATATTTTATGGCTGCAATCTGATTATCTTTCTCTACCTTGTTACCCAAAACATTTTTCAGATTTATCATGCTTTTATCGATATTCTCAGCAAATCTGTCTTCCGTCCAAAAATTTTCCACTCTTCTGAAAACAGATAGTTTAGGTGTATGAACCGACCATGTGATTTTCGTCTTTTCTGGAGAAACTGCTTTAAATTTCACATCAACCAACGTAGGGTTCTCGTTCTTATCTTCAAAAAGCTGATATCTTAAGGTCTTGTTTGGATTTTCATATCTTATGAACATTTCCCCATCTGTCTCATTTTTGGGATCTACATAGCTCATCGCACTTCCTTGCCCTTCATAAGGTCTGTAATAATCAATATCAATAGACGGAGAACTCGTAAAGAAATTATTCCAACGTGTAAAATGCTGAAGATTATTAAATTGAGAAAAAACTTTATCCAAAGGATAATCTACTTCTTTTTCAATTTTAAAACTTTTACTTTCATCCACAAAATAGTACATGGAAGCAGTATAAGCTCCCACTAAAAATACAATAATTACAGCTATGATCTTGAAAATACGCATCGCACAAATGTAATACAAATAAAAAAAGTGACCAATATATTGGTCACCCTTATTGTATGTTTTAATGAATTATCCCACATGAGTTCCCGGAGGCAAAACCGCTCCTTTTTTCACTACCACAATTCCATCCTGCACTGAGTATGTCCCAAAATCACCATCCTTCAAATGTTTTCCTCCAATAATTCTTACATTATCCCCAATGTAACAGTTTTTATCTAAAATTGCTTTTTCTATATAACAATATTTTCCGATTCCCATGTTTGGTTTTCCTGCTCTATCATTCATCACAATTTCGGTTGTATTTTGATAGAAATCAGCTCCCATTACATAAGAATTTACAATGGTACTTCCTTTATCTATTCTCGTACGATTTCCTATTACCGAGTTTTCAATTTTATCTGCCATGATAATACAACCATCACCAAAAACCGCCTTACTTACATAAGAACCATTAATTTTTGATGGAGGAAGCATTCTTGCTCTTGTATAAACAGGTGATGAAGAAAACAGGTTAAACTGCGGAAAATCCTGACACAAATCTAAATTTGCTTCATAAAAAGATTCAATTGTACCTATATCCGTCCAATATCCTTCATATTGATAGCTTAATGTTTTATATTTTCCTATTGAATTTGGAATAATGTCTTTTCCGAAATCATCTCCCGCTCCTTCTTCAAACATTTTCTTAAGAATACTCCTTGTAAAAATATAAATTCCCATCGAAGCCAGATATTCTTTGCCTCTATGTTTATTTTCTTCCGAAACTTCAGATTTTAAACCATCCAACAAGTCATATCCTGGTTTTTCAACAAAGGATGTAATATTTCCTTCGTCATCAGAACTCAAAATCCCAAAACCCGTCGCATCTTTAGCATTTACAGGAATCGTGGCAATCGTCACATCACCACCTTTTTCTATATGAAAATCAAGCATTTCTCTAAAATCCATCTGATAAAGCTGATCACCGGAAAGAATCAGAATATAATCATAATCATATTTCTCAAGGTGTTTCATTGATTGGCGAACCGCATCCGCCGTTCCTTGGTACCAACTATCATTCTCAACATTTTGTTCCGCAGCCAAAATATCAACAAAGCCCTTACTGAAAATATCAAAATGATAGGAATTTTTGATATGTGAATTTAAAGAAGCTGAATTAAACTGTGTTAAAACCAAGATTTTATTCATTCCTGAGTTCAAACAGTTTGAAATGGGGATATCCACCAATCTGTATTTTCCGGCAATTGGCACAGCGGGTTTCGACCTAGAGTATGTTAAAGGAAAAAGTCTTGTTCCTCTACCTCCTCCCAAAACAATTGAAATAACATTGCGATTCATAGATTATATTGCGTTTTATTTTATTAAATTTACTGTCCTTTTTTTAATATTTACGTCTACTGAAAAACATTCTTTATTTTCAGCTTTCAGCTTTTGATTATAAACTACAACCTGATATAAACTATCATTCAACATCTTTATTTTTCTATCTACATCATCAATGTTTATATAATATTTTTTAAGCTCTTCTCTAAATAGTTTATTTGTAATTAATACATCCATAATGTCAACCTCTCTCATTATGAAGTCTTCCAAATCTTTATTATATTTACTCTTCCACCCTATTCCATATTCTCTTTCAATCGCAGCATAGGTTTCTTTATTTTTAGCATCAACTTGTTTCACTAATTTATCATCAACTCTACATCCTGCTACTAAATGATGCTTAATTTTCCATTTTTCAGAAATCCCTTCTGCTGCTTCATAAAATCCCATTCTAGGATAGCCATAACCGTAAATCCAATAATAACCACCAATATACGTTCCTTCTTTCTTTTTACAAGAAAAAATTACTAAGAACACAAATAAAAAAGACAGCTTCTTCAAGGTTTTAATTCTTATATAAAGCTATATATTTTTCAGCAGATTTCTCCCAAGCAAAATCAAAACCCATATTAGCATGAATAAGATTTTCCATCGTTTCTTTTTGAGTAAAAATCCCCATTGCTCTATTCATTGCATGAAGAATATCATCCACACCCGGATAAGTAAAATTGATTCCGGCTCCTCCTGTTGAAATATCTTCTACCGTATCTCTCAAACCTCCTGTATATCTTACAATAGGAACGGTTCCGTATCTCATGGAATACATCTGATTCAATCCACAAGGTTCAACCCTTGAAGGCATCAATAAAAAGTCTGCCGATGCATATATTTTATGTGAGAGATGTTCTTTATATCCTAAATCCAATGCAAAATTGGTATAAGTATAATCGTATTCTTTCAGTTTATTTTCAATATAAGTATTACCTGAACCTAAAATCATGATATTCAAAGTACCATAACTTTGTTTAATACTTTTCCAAACAACATCAGGAAGAAAATCAGCTCCTTTTTCTGTTGCAAATCGTCCTATAAAAGCAAACAAAGGAAGTTCAGGCTTCAAACCGTATTCTTTACACAATTTTTCTTTATTCTTCTTCTTTTGGAGTACAGCATTATTAATATTAAAATTAAAATCAAGCATAGGATCTGTTTCAGGATTCCAAACCTCAGTGTCAATTCCGTTGATGATTCCGTAGGCTTTACCAAATTCATCTCGAACCAAACTTTCCAAGCCTCTAAAACTTACGAAAAGTTCTTCCAAATACCCTTGAGAAACAGTTGTAAAGGCTGTACAACATTTAATCATACTTGCCAAAGGGTTGATATATCCGTTCCAATCAAGCAATCCCCATTTATAAGAGTCAAAAAAAGGCATATAATTCGCCATATCCCAGCTCATCATTCCCTGATATTCACCATTATGAATTGTCCCGATGGTTTTTACCCCTTTTAAAAATACAAATTCAGGGCAATTTTCAATCATAAACGGGACTAAGCCTGTATGATAATCATGACAATGCAAGACATCGGGACGAATCTCCATTGCACTTAACCAATGTAAAACGCCATGCTGAAAAGCCAAAAACTGAAAACTCTCATCTTGATACCCGTAAGGATTATCCCTATCTAAAAGTCCGGGAATTTTCACCATATACAATTCAAATCCCAAGACATTTGTTTTTTCTTTTAAAATCTGAACCTGAAGCATATTTGATCCTTGATGAATAAATCCGTCAAAAACAATATCAAATTCATGTTCGTAAACAAAAGGTTTATTATACCAAGGCATTACAACCTTAGCGTCAATATCTTTTATTTTATTCTGATATTTCGGCAAAGCTCCCACTACATCAGCTAAACCTCCTACTTTTGCTACCGGATAACATTCCGTACTAAGATGATAAATTACCATGTATTTCTACCTTTTATGTTGTTTAATTCTTTGTAGTTTATATTTTTTGTCTTTTTTCAGCTTTAAAATAATCCCTGCAAGAGGAGGCAAATTCAGACTGATGGATTTTGGTTTTCCGCTGTATTCCTCATTTTTTTCATTAAAAACAGTCGGTTTTACTCCACTTCCATTATATTTTTCATCATCGGAATTAAAAACGACCTCCCAATCTGTTCCTGAATCCACTCCTATTTCATAATCTAAACTTCTAGGGAGCAAATTTAGAATCACCATAAAAACATCATCCTTTCTTTTTCCTTTTCTTAAATATACATATACAGAATTTTCCAAATCATCAGCTTCAACCCACTCAAACCCATCTTTATTGAATTGGTTTTCATAAAAAGCAGGTTCATCCCTATACATATGATTCAAATCTTTGACTAAGGTTTGCAGTCCTTTATGAACGGGATATTTCAGCAAATGCCAATCTAAACTCTGGGTAAAATTCCATTCACTGGTTTGCCCAAATTCATCCCCCATGAAAAGCAGCTTCGCGCCCGGATGTGTATACATATACACATACAACGTACGAAGATTAGCAAATTTTTGCCATTCATCGCCCACCATCTTGTAAATCAAACTAGCTTTACCGTGTACAACCTCATCGTGAGACAAAGGCATCATATAATTTTCATTATACATATACATCGAAGCAAAAGTCAGCTTATGATGATGATATTTCCTATTAATCGGGTCTTCTTTAAAGTAATCCAATGTATCATGCATCCAACCCATCATCCATTTCATACCGAAACCTACACCACCGTCATGAACAGGTTTTGTGAGCATCGGAAAATCTGAACTTTCTTCTGCTATTGTGATTATACTATCTCCAAATTCTTTATAAACAGCCGTATTAAACTCTTGTAAAAATGCTTTAGCTTCAAGATTTACATTTCCTCCATAAATATTTGGTTCCCATTCTCCTTCATTTCGAGAATAATCCAAATGTAACATTGAAGTGACAGCATCTACACGCAATCCGTCTGCATGATATCGTTCCAGCCAAAACATCGCATTGGAAATCAGGAAAGATTTCACTTCATTTCTTCCGTAATTAAAAATATGTGACTTCCAATCAGGATGAAAACCCTTTCTCGGATCCTCATGTTCATATAAATAAGAGCCATCAAATCTATATAAACCATTGGCATCACCAGGGAAATGAGAAGGAACCCAATCTAAAATAACTCCAATATCATTTTTGTGAAGCTCATCAATCAAATACATCAAATCCTGTGGTGAACCAAAACGAGATGTGGCAGCATAAAATCCTGTAATCTGGTATCCCCAACTTGGATCATACGGATATTCCATCACAGGCATGAATTCCACATGTGTAAATCCCATTTCTTTCACATAAGGAACGAGTTTTTTTGCTATATCACGGTAGTTCAAAAACTGCTTTGGATTACATCCTTCCCGAACCCAAGAACCTAAATGAATTTCATAAACAGAAATTGGTGCATTCAGACTATTCTTTTGCCAGCGGTTTTTTAACCATTTTTCATCACTCCATTCATACCATGTTGTAGAAACTAAAGATGCAGCCTGAATATTCTGTTCCCAACTCAGCGCATAAGGGTCGCTTTTTTCTAAAATTTCTCCTCGCGGAGTTTCAATTGCATATTTATATAATGTACCCCAGGTTAAACCAGCAATAAAGCCTTCCCAAATCCCGGAACCATCCCATCGGGGAAACAAAATATGGTCTTTATCATTCCAATTATTAAAATTCCCTATAACGGAAACTTTTTTTGCATTGGGTGCCCAAACAGAGAAATAAACACCTTTTACACCATCTTTATCAACAGAATGTGCTCCAAATTTTTCATATAGCTTATAATGCTTACCTTCTTTAAAAAGATAAATATCGTGGTCTGTAAAAAGCGTATATGTTTTAACCGAATTCATCACGGTTTTGTTTTAATTATTTATTTTTCTTGAAAATACAAAAAAAATGAGCAAAAACCGTTAATTATTAATGAAATAATTATCATGTCAATCTTCTTCCATCCTTTGTTTCTATCAAATATATAATTTTTTTATTCACACTTTGGTAATTTGAAAAATAATTTGATATAAAAAGATTTTTTATACATTTATAGGTTAAAATCATTTTTAAATACACAGATGAGGTTTGAACTTTATACAGACGAAAGTGATGATAGAGCTATATATATTACAGGAAATTTCAACAACTGGAATCCAAAAGATTACATCTATCAACTTAAACAAGTAAATTCTAATAATTATTTCATAGAAATTGACAATCAAATTCTCCCGGATGAAATTGAATACAAATTCACAAAAGGCGGCTGGGAAAATGTAGAACTAGACAAATTCGGAAATATTACTCCCAACCGAAAAACACCAAAACAAGCAGAAAAATCTTCAGATAT
The DNA here is from genome assembly GCF_025971925.1 of Chryseobacterium oryctis. Classification (GTDB taxonomy): domain Bacteria; phylum Bacteroidota; class Bacteroidia; order Flavobacteriales; family Weeksellaceae; genus Chryseobacterium; species Chryseobacterium oryctis. Next base: position 295,815 of record NZ_JAPDHV010000004.1, on the reverse strand, counting down.
TGTTGAAAAATGGAGACTCAATTGGGGACCGTTCAAAGACGAATACTTCCCTATTGTAGAAATTATTTCAGAAGAATTTTATATACCACAGCTGGATCGCTATCGAAAAGTCTGGGCACTTTTGCCTTATGACTATTATGTTTCTGACAAAAAATATCCTGTTTTATATCTTCAGGATGCACAAAATCTCTTTAATGAAGGAAGCGGTTACGGAAATTGGGAGATTGATAAAAAACTTTCCATTTTAGCAGAATATGGGCGCGGAGACGTTATCATTATTGCTGTTGAACACGGAAGCGAAGAAAGAATCAAAGAGTATATTTTCGATAATGATAATGTAGCCAATGGCTCTGAAGGTAAAAAATACATTCGTTTTATTACGGATACTTTGAAGCCTTATGTTGACGAAAATTACCGAACAAAAAAAGACAGAGACAACACAGGAATCGGAGGAAGTTCGTTAGGTGCTCTAATTAGTATTTATAGTGGGTTTCTTTACCCGGAAGTTTATTCTAAACTTTTGATTTTCTCGCCTTCACTTTGGGTAGAACCCAATAACAATTTCCCGATGATGAGCTTCAGAGTACCTTATAAGACCAAGATTTATCTTTATGGAGGAGGTCAGGAAGGTTCTAAAATGGTAAAAAGAATCCATATTTTTGAAGAATATTTAAAACGTTGGGAAAAGAAAAATCTATTTGATTTCGAATTCAGAACCAACATCAATCCAGAAGGTACCCATAATGAATTTTACTGGTCTCAGGAATTTCCTAGAGCTATCGAATGGCTATTCTATGACAATACAGAGAATCCGGTAGAAGTAAAACCTCAACAAAACAGCATTAAAAATTAAACTCATGAAATTATTAAACAAAAAAAATAAAAATTATACTCAAGTTTTCCATGTATTCACTGAAGAAGAATGGGCAAAAACAAGTAAAAATTTCAACAAAAATATTTCTAATTTTTTCACAGGAAAAAAACAGGAAGTTTTCATAAATGCTCACGAAGAAGGAATTACCTACTTCATAGGTTTAGGAAAATCAACTTTACAAAATTTTGAAATCCAGCAGGTAGCCGTAAAATTTTCTCAGACTCAAAAAGACAAATTACACCCTGTTCCTACTTTGGTTTTAGCAGATTTTATGAATGAAAAACAATTCGAACAATTCGCAAAAGGCCTACTAATAGGAACTTACAACTACCCTTTTGAAAAATCTCACCCTTTTTGGAACTCCAAATTTGAACTTCATTCTGAAAATCTAAGCCAGAAAAAGCTGGATACAATTATTAAAAGAGCCGAAGCATTAAGTATCGGACAAATTACTTGCCAAGACTGGCTTAATAAACCTGCAAATCTAAAAAGACCAGATGCTTTAAGTTTATATTTAAAAAACTTAGCAAAAAAATACGGCTTAAAGTATACAATTTTCAACAGAAAAAAATGTGAAGAACTTGGTTTGGGAGCTTACTTATCTGTAAATCAAGGAAGCGATTACGATGCTGCATTTACTATTCTTGAGTATAAAACCTCTGTTAAAAATGCAAAAACTTTTGGTCTTGTCGGGAAATGCGTAGTATTCGATACAGGTGGAATTTCTTTAAAAAGTCACGAAAATATGCATTATATGAAATCAGACATGGGTGGAGCTACAGCTGTTTTAGGAACATTATTGTATGCTGCAGAAATGCAACTTCCTGTAAATATTGTTGCGATTTTACCCATTACAGATAATGCAATTTCTGAAAAGGCTTTTCTCCCAAGTGACGTAATTACCGCATACAACGGAAAAACAATCGAAATTTTAAATACCGATGCGGAAGGAAGAATGATTTTAGCAGACGGACTTTCTTACCTTACCAAAAATTACAAAACAGATTTTTTAATTGACCTTGCTACACTTACAGGAAGTTCTGTAAGAATGTTTGGAGATACTTGTGGTGCATTATTTTCTAACAATGAAGAATTAAAAAATAATTTAATAAAAACAGGAGATAAAACCAATCAAAGACTTTGGAATCTTCCGTTATGGGATATTTGGAAAGATGATATACAGTCTGATGTTGCAGACCTAAAAAACATCTCCATGAAGCCAATTGGAGACTGTATTGTAGCTGCTAAATTTTTGGAACAATTTATCGAAAACCACCCAAAATGGGCACATCTTGATATTGCGGGGGTAGCATTTGGAAATGTTGGTTATGCTAAAGAAAAGGCAGCAACAGGTTTCGGGGTACAATTATTAACAGATTTTATTGAAAATTCCTTATAAAAATTAGTTTATTACAAAAATTCTCTGTATAATTGATACAAGATTTTCAAAAACGCAACTTATTTTTAATTTTAACATTAAATAATTAATAAAAATTTGCTTTTATTTTTGAAAACTCATTAAAATCTAAAAAACATTATATGGAGGAGAAAACAATAGCATGTATTTCGTGCTATTATAAGGGCTATGATTTCATGGATGAAATGAAAAGGCTCGGTAATAAAATTATACTAATAACATCTGAAAACCTAAAAGAAAAAAATTGGCCATGGCATGCTATTGACGAGGTATTTTATATGCCTGAAATTAAGCCGTCTGTATGGAACCTAGAGCATCTGATTCAAGGGTTTTCACATCTGATGCAAACGCGAAAAGTAGATGCCGTTATAGCTCTTGATGATTATGATGTAGAAAAAGCAGCTCTTGTTAGGGAAACATTTCGTATTCCTGGAATGGGACAAACCACTCATCGCTACTTCAGGGATAAATTGGCAATGAGACAAAAAGCAAAAGATTCGGGCATCAACGTACCTGAGTTTACAGCAATTTTCAATAATGATGAGGTTAATTCTTTTGTTGATAAAATTCCTGCTCCATGGGTATTAAAACCTCGTTCGGAGGCTTCTGCGTCAGGAATTAAAAAAATAACGTCTAAAGATGAACTTTGGGATGCTTTACATACTCTCGGAGAAGAAAGACATTTATTTCTATTAGAAAGCTTCAAACCAGGAGATGTTTATCATGTTGATAGTCTTACATTTAATAAAGATATTGTTTTTACTTCTGCTTCAAAATATCTAGCTCCACCTATGCAGGTTTCTCATGAAGGCGGAGTTTTTAGAACCAAGACATTAGGTAGGTATTCAGACGAATTTCAAGCTCTGGAACAGGTAAATGCCAAAGTTCTTTCAAATTTCGGATTAATAAACGGTGCTACTCATACAGAATTCATCAGAAGTAAAGATGACGGAAAATATTATTTTCTTGAAACCTCTTCAAGAGTTGGCGGAGCTCATATTCCAGATCTAGTAGAAGCTTCCAGCAATATCAATATTTGGAGAGAATGGGCAAGAATTGAGGACGCTTTATTAAGAGGTAAAAAGTATGAAGTTTCGAAACCTACAGGATATTATTCAGGGTTAATTGTTGCTTTGATTAAAGATAAAGAGCCCAATTACAACGAGTTTGAATGTACTGAAGCCGTAAAATTTTTACCAATAGATTATCATGTCGGAATTGTTTATAAATCAAATGATGCTCAAATTGTTCAGGAAAGATTAGACAATGCAGCCGAAAAAATACATTCAGAAATGCTGAATATTCTCCCTCCAAAGGGAAAACCTACAAGTTAATAATCAATTAAAAACTCAAATAAGAAAAAAATGCCACAAATAGAGCATACAGACTATTATTCCCATATTTTAGGAATGAGTCTTAAGGTAGAAGTTACAGGACATTACGGTTACCCAATCATTATGTTCCCAACTTCTCAGGGACAATATACCCAAAACCATGATTTTCATTTAAACGGAAGTATCAATTGGTTTATAGAACAGGGAAAAGTAAAACTATACAACATTCAGACTATTGATGGATGGAGTTTTTACGATGATAAAATCTCTCCACAACAAAGAATAAAAAATTATGAAAAATATGTTCAGTTCTTAATTCAGGAGTTTGTTCCCTACATCCAAAAAGTTCACAATACACACAGAGTTGCTGTTGCGGGAGCAAGTTTTGGAGGATATCATGCTGCCAATTTTGCCTTCAGATTTCCAGATGTAGTATCCCATTTATTATGTCTTTCTGGCGCATTCAGTATAAGAAATTTTATGGACGGATATTCCGATGAGTTGGTTTATTTCAATTGCCCAAGAGAGTTTGTAAGAAATGACGAAGCATGGAAATACAAACATATGCATATTGTTTTAAGTACCTCAGACCAAGATATCTGTAAAGACAAAAATATCGAAATGGCAGAGATTTTAGCTTCAAAAGGTATCGACTTCTGGTATGATGAAAGAAAATGGATAAATCATGATTGGCCTCTCTGGAGAATGGTTTTACCAACATTTATTGGAGCATATTTCTCTTAAATTTTTAAATCTTACTCTAAAATATTAACATACAACATTAAAAAATACAATTATGGCAAAAAAAGTTGGAATTCTATTCGGAATGGAGGATACTTTTCCTTGGGCTTTCATTGATAAAGTAAACGAATTAGGAGGTGGTGAAATCATTGCCGAACCAGTCACTATCGACAAGCTGGAACAAGGTGCAGATTACGGATACGCAGTGATTATCGACAGAATTTCACAGGATGTTCCTTTCTACAGAGCTTATTTAAAGAATGCAGCGTTAAACGGAACTTACGTTATCAACAACCCTTTTTGGTGGAGCGCAGACGAAAAATTTTTCAATAATGCATTGATGTCAAAACTAGGCATTCCACTTCCAAAAACAGTTTTATTGCCTTCCCACGAAAGACCAACAAACACTTCCGAAACGTCCTTCCGAAATCTGAAGTTTCCTCATGATTGGGATTATATTTTCAATTATGTTGGTTTTCCTGCATACATGAAACCTCATGACGGAGGAGGCTGGAGAAACGTTTACAGAGTAGATAGTCCTGAAGATTTATGGGCAAAACTTAGTGAAACAGAGCAATTGGTAATGATGGTTCAGGAAGAAATTATTTTCGACGATTATTACAGAGTGTATTGTTTAGGAAAAAAATATGTTCACATCATGCCTTATGAACCTAGAAATGCCCATCATTTAAGATATGCAACAACACATCAGACTCAAGGCGAAGAATTGGAAAAATTATTAAAAACAATTCACGATTATACTATCAAAATGAATGAAGCCTTGGGATATGATTTCAACACCGTTGAATTTGCCGTGAGAGACGGAATTCCCTATGCAATCGACTTCTGCAATCCAGCTCCCGATGCAGACAAAAATTCTGTAGGTGAAGAAAATTTTGCCTGGATTGTTGAGCATTCGGCAAAGTTGGCAATTGAAAAAGCTAAAGAATATATACCAGGAAAGCCAAATATTTCTTGGGGAACTTTTGTAAAAGATTCAGCAAAATAAAAAAACATAAAAATTAAAAAGCACGAAAAGAAATGCATCAATTTACCATCGGAATCGAAGAAGAATATCAAATTATTGATGTTGAGAGCAGAGATTTAGTCTCTCATGTTTCGAAAATTATTGAAGGAGGAAAAGCTGTTTTAAGTGAAAATTTAAAACACGAAATGCATGAATCCATGATTGAAATGGAGACTGGAATCTGTCAGAATATTCAGGAAGCAAGGCAAGAATTAACAAACCTGAGAAGACACCTCATCAAAACAGCTCATGAGCAGGGTCTTCGCGTTTCAGGAGGAGGAACTCACCCTTTCTCAAATTGGGAACACAACACCATTACTAATGGTGAACGCTACATAAAAATTGTAGATGATATGGGAGATGTAGCTCGAGGAAATCTTATTTTCGGACTTCATGTACATATCGGAATTCCGAATCGTGAAGAAGGTGTGAGAATTCAAAATGTAATGCGATACTTCCTTCCTCACGTTTACGCCTTATCTACCAACTCACCTTTTTGGATAGGCAGAAATACAGGCTTTAAGTCTTACAGACAGGAGATTTTCGTAAAATTTCCGAGAACAGGTATTCCTAGTTATTTCAATTCTTTGGCTGAATTTGACAGTTATGTTGACCTTTTAGTAAAGACCGGAACAATTGACAATGCTAAAAAAATATGGTGGGATTTGAGGGTACATCCTTTCTATCCGACTATTGAGTTTAGAATTTGCGATATGCCTTTAAGGCTTGATGAAACGGTTTGCTTAGCTGCAATCATGCAGGCTTTAGTCGCTAAAATTTATAAACTGCATCAGCAAAATTTGAGTTTCAGGAGTTATAGAAGGTTACTATTAAATGAGAATAAATGGCGAGCCTCTAAAAGTGGAATTGAAGCTCACCTTATCGATTTTGGTAAAGAAGAATCCGTACCTTATCCTGAGTTATTGAAAGAACTTCTTGAGTTTATTGATGATGTTGTGGATGAGTTGGGATGCAGATCGGAGGTAGAATATGCATGGAAAATATTAGAAAACGGAACAGGAGCTGACAGACAGCTTCAAATCTTTAAAGAAACTGGTGATTTAACGAAAGTTGTTGATTATATGATATCTGAAACAGAATACGGCATAATGTATGGCGAATCTGATTCATAATATTTTTGATAACTTTGCAAAAAAGTAAAGTAATATGAGCGATATTCGCATTGCTTTGTTAGACATGAATAACAACCATGTAAATCAAGGTTTTAGAAATATTAAAGAAATTTCAGAGGCTTTTCAACTGAAATCTGAAGAAAATGTAATTATTGAAACTTTCGATGTAAGATATAAAAACGAAATCCCAAATATTGAAGATTTTGACATTTTTATTTCATCAGGAGGTCCCGGAAATCCGCATAGAGAAGGTTTTGAATGGGAAGATAAATTTTCAGATTTTTTAGATTCAGTTTTTGAGCATAATAAATATAGTGAGAATAAAAAATATTTATTTTTAATCTGTCATTCATTCCAATTGGCAAGTATTCATTGGAAATTAGGAAATATCTGCAAAAGAAAATCTTATTCATTTGGGGTAATGCCTGTTCACAAAACAGAGGAAGGAGAACAAGAATTTTTATTCAAAAATCTTCCAGATCCTTTTTATGCTGTTGATTCTAGAGCATTCCAATTTATAGAACCCAATTATGATCGATTTGAAGAATTAGGAATGAAGATCGTGGCAATTGAGAAATTCCGTCCTCATATCAATCTGGAAAGAGCTGTAATGGCAATTCGTTTTTCAGAAGAAATTTTTGGAACTCAGTTTCATCCAGAAGCGAACCCTGAAAGCATGATGGAAAACCTTAAAGATGACAAAAACAAAGAAGCCATGATTGAAAATTTCGGAATGGAAAAATATCTGGAAACTATCGACAGAATGGATGATGAAGATAAAATTATCCTGACTCAGGCACAGATTCTACCCAGATTTCTACAGTTTGCAAAAAAAAACATTCTGAAAGGCTCTGAAGTAATGGCTTAAATGAAACATTAGATAAAACTAACAATAATAAAATCGGGCAAAACTGCTCGATTTTTTAAAATCACAAAGAAAGAGAATATGATTTCAAAATACAGAAAACAATTTAACCAAGAATTCTCTCAGGATAAATATGAACAATTTAAACAGTCTCTAAAACAGAAAAGTGGCTTAGAGCCTGGATTCAGAATCTCTGAAAGTCCAATTTTTCTTACCAATGAGTTCAAAAACAAACTGATTGATGCAAGTGAAAGTATTATTTCCCAAATCAAAGCTTTACCAAAAGGAACATTAGAAAAAGCTATTCCTGAAAGCTGCAAAGTTCCGAATGATACAAAACAACCTCATTTTTTTACTATTGATTTTGGAATCTGCAAAAATGAAAACGGAGAAATTGAGCCTCAGCTTATTGAGTTACAAGCATTTCCTTCATTATATGCTTTTCAAAAAGTTTTTGAACAAACATTTTGTGGGGTTTACCCTTTTATTTCCGAAATTAAAAACCCGATGCCCGATAATGAGTTTAAAGATTCTTTAAAAGAACTTATTCTAGGCAACGAAAACCCTGAAAATGTAATTCTGCTTGAGATTTATCCTGAAAAGCAAAAAACAGCAATAGATTTCGTTTTTACTGAAAAATTATTAGGAATAAAAACAGTTTGTCTTACGAAACTAAAAAAAGAAGGACGAAAGCTTTTCTACGAAAACAGTGGAAAGCTTATAGAAATTAAAAGAATATACAATCGTGTAATTTTTGATGAATTAAACAGGATTCCAGATTTAAAGACTGAATTTGATTTTCGTGAAGATGTTGATGTAACTTGGGTGACACATCCTAATTGGTTTTTCAAAATCTCGAAATTTCTTTTACCATTATTAAAACATCAATACGTTCCGAAAAGCTATTTCCTTCATGAGTTTCCGGAAACAGAGAATCTTGAAAATTTTGTTTTAAAACCTTTATTCTCTTTTGCAGGAAGCGGAGTAAACTTAAATCCGACAAAAGAAATCATCAATTCTATAGAGGATAAAGAAAACTATATTTTACAAAGAAAAGTAAATTATGAATCTGTTTTTGAAGATATTAATGGTGAGTTTTCAAAAGCAGAAATTCGACTGCTTTATATCTGGAAAGAAAATGATGAGCGTCCTATTTTATTGGAAAATTTAGCACGAATGACGAAAGCAGCAATGGTAAATGTAGATTTTAATAAAAAAGACGCAATCTGGATTGGCAGTTCCAATGCTTTTTTTGGAGAAAAATAACAATTGATAAATAAAATATCGGGCGACTTCTTTGAAGTCGCCCGATATTTTTAAGTTATATAATTAAACTTTATCATCTTCGAGCAATTCTCTAGCCTGATATTCCTGAACCAAATCAATTGCATTAGAAATTACGTCACTTAAAGCTGTAATAAATGTACCCTCTTCTGCCATTCCCATAGCATGTTTTAAAGCTTCAATTTCTTTTGGTATAATTTCGTAACTAATGTCTCTTCCTGAAGATTGCATTCCTTCAATAATCAATCCGTTAATTTCGTCTTCCGTTCTTCCGCGAAGATGTTTTTCATTTCTGATAATAATATGGTCAAACATCCTTCCTGCAATTTTACCACATTCTCTGATATCCTCATCTCTTCTATCCCCAACTCCAGAAATAATACCTATTTTCTTCGTAGATTCTATATTTTTAAGATAATCTTCAATGGCTTCGTATCCTGAAGGATTGTGAGCAAAGTCGATTAAAACTTTAAAGCTCTTGAATTTGAAAATATTAAGTCTTCCCGGAGTAAGTTGTGCACTTGGAAGAAAAGTTCTCAAGGAATTTGAAATATGCTCGATTTCAAAACCATAAAGATAGCTTGCCAAACTTGCAGCCAAGACATTTTCAATCATAAATTTAGCTTTAGCTTCCATCGTAATCGGGAAATCTTTTGCCTTACCTATTCTAATCTTCCAATCACCTTTTTTTATGGTAACAAAACCTTCCTCATAAACGCATGTAATTCTCCCCTCTTTTGCAAATTTTTTGATGTAGGGATTATTCTCATCCATACTAAAAATGGCTACATTACAATCTAAATCATTAACAATCTTCATTGAATATTCATCATCAGCATTCATTACACTCCAACCATTCTTTTTTACGCTATCTAAAACTACTCTCTTTACTCTGGTTAAATCTTTCAGATTATGGATATCATTCAGACCTAAATGATCTTCCTTAATATTTGTCAAAACACCGATATCACATTGAGAAAAACCTAATCCTGAACGTAAAATTCCACCTCTGGCTGTTTCCAGTACAGCAAATTCAACAGTAGGATCTTTCAAGATAAATTCAGCAGAAAGAGGGCCTGTTGTGTCTCCTTTAGATAACATTGTATTTTGAATATAAATCCCGTCAGACGTGGTGAAACCTACTCTATATCCATTGTTTTTAACAATATGAGAAATCAGTCTTGTTGTCGTTGTTTTTCCGTTTGTTCCTGTAACCGCAATAATCGGAATGGTAAAAGGTTTACCTTGCGGATAAAGCATATCTACTACAGGTGCAGCAACATTTCTCGGAAGTCCTTCACTTGGAGCAAGGTGCATTCTGAATCCCGGAGCCGCATTTACTTCAATAATAGCTCCCTCACTTTCTTTTAACGGTTGAGTAAGATTTTCAGCCATAATATCAATTCCACAAACATCTAATCCTATTATTTTGGAAATTCTTTCAGCCATTGTGATATTTTCAGGATGAACCATATCCGTCACATCAATAGAAGTTCCTCCTGTAGAAAGGTTTGCAGTTGACTTTAAATAAACCACCTCTCCTTTATGCGGAATCGTTTCTAAGGTATAATCTAGTTTCTCAAGAAGTTCGGTTGTGTCTTTATCAACTTCAATCTCAGTTAAAACATTTTCATGTCCATATCCTCTTCTAGGATCTTTATTTTCTTTATCTATAAGTTGCTGAAGATTAAGTTCACCATCACCTACAACATGAGCAGGAACTCTTCTTGCTGCTGCAACCATTTTGTTATTAATGACTAAAACTCTAAAATCATATCCAGTAATAAATTTTTCGACAATTACTTTTCGGGAATATTTCTGAGCATGTTCCAGCCCAATTTTAGCCGTTTCCCAATCATTTACATTAATTGAAGAACCTTTACCATGATTTCCATCCAAAGGTTTTAATACAATCGGATATCCTATTTTTCTGATTACTCGTTCTAAATCTTCTTCATCAACAATCAAATCACCTATTGGAACAGGTACTGCTGCATCATGAAGCATTCTTTTAGTTAATTCTTTATTACATGCAATATCAACAGCAATTGAACTTGTTTTTCCTGTAATTGTAGCCTGAAATCTTTGCTGATTAACACCATAACCAAGCTGAACCAAAGAATTTGTACCCAAACGAATCCAGGGAATTTTTCTCGAAACCGCTTCTTCCACAATACTTCCCGTTGAAGGTCCTAAACGAACACGCTCTCTTATTTCTTTTAATCTTTGAATACATGCGTTAATATCATATTCTTTATTATCAATCAAAGCCTGAGCTATTTTTACCGCTTCCTCAGCTGCATAAATTCCTGCATTTTCTTCAATATAATTAAATACAACATTATAAACTCCTGGAGTTTTCGTCTCACGAGTTCTGCCAAACCCCACATCCATTCCTGCTAAAGTCTGGATTTCTAACGCAATATGCTCTATAACATGCCCCATCCATGTTCCGGTTTCCACACGATGAAAAAAACCACCTTCTACTCCTTCAGAACATCTGTGACTAATTAAAGACGGTAATAGTTTTTCTATTCTTTCCCTAAAGCCTTCTATTTTATTAGTAGGAAAACTCTCCTGTTCTTCGAGATCTAATCTCATCTGTATCAGCTTCTTTCTTCTTATACTCCAAATATTTGGACCTCTCAACGCTTGTATCTTTTCAATTTTCATAATTTTTCTTCATGTTTAATCGTTAACTATAACTTCACTTATAATCAAAGATAATGTAAAAGTCTAAACAAAACGATATCTCATTTAAAGAATTATCAAAAAAACTTCAAAATCAATCAACAATCCTAAAACCCTCAAAATCAATTAAAATATGGCATGAATTTCGCCAAATGTTATTTATTTTTTAAATTTGCACACTATGATGAAACCCGTTGGAAAATTAATCGTTATCGGAGGAGCTGTAAACAAAGGAAGTTTTACAGAAACAGATTTCGACCAAAATATAGAAAAGAATCTTAATTTTTTTGAAAGAGGCATCTTAAGAAAAATCATTAATGAATCGAAGCACAAAGAAGATTCAATAATTGAAGTGGTAACTACCGCATCTCAAATTCCTCAAATTGTAGGAGCTGAATACAAAAAAGCTTTTGAGTTTTTAGGAGCCAAAAATGTGAACATACTTGATATTCACAACCGTGAGGAAGCAAATTCTGAAGAAATTGCAGAAAGAGCCAATGCTGCAGATGTTGTAATGTTTACAGGAGGCGACCAATTAAGATTAACTTCTATTCTTGGAGGAACAAAATTTCATGATATCATCTTACAAAAATATCAGGAAGAAGATTTTATTTATTCCGGAACTTCTGCAGGTGCTGCTGCAGCCTCTGAAAATATGATTTATCAGGGAAGTAGTTCAGAAGCTCTACTGAAAGGAGAAATCAAAACAACACAAGGTTTAGGTTTAATCGATAACGTAATCATTGATACCCACTTTGTACAAAGAGGAAGGATTGGGCGTCTTTTTCAGGCTGTAGTAAATAATCCGAGAACTTTAGGAATCGGTTTGGGAGAAGACACCGGACTTTTCATCTATAATGATGTAATGACTGCCATTGGTTCAGGACTTGTAATTTTAGTTGACGGAAGGTTTATTAAGGATACCAACCTTACAAATATCAACCTTGGAGAGCCTATTTCCATTGATAATTTAACGGTTCATGTCATGTCGATGAACGACCATTATGATTTAACTACGAAAACAATGACGATTGAAAATTCTCAGTTTAACCCAGTACCTCAAGATAAATAATAAGTGAAGTTTTTCTTCACTTTTTTTATATATTTAAATCTCAAATTTAAAACATGAAATTAATAATACACGGTGGTTTTTTCTCAGAAAGCGACCAGAGCAATGAAGTAAAAGTTGCCAAACAAAATTCATTGAAAAGTATAGCTCAAAAAGCCTTTGAATACTTGCAAAATAATTCCGCTTTTGATACGGTTGCTTATGCTGTTTCTTTACTGGAGGATGACGAGCTTTACAATGCAGGAATCGGGTCTCAGATTCAAAGTGACGGTGTGATAAGAATGAGCGCAGCAATTATGGATGGCGAAACTCAAAAACTAAGCGGAGTTATTAATATTCAGGATGTAAAAAACCCGATTTTTGTTGCTAAAGAACTGATGAAAGAAGATGACAGAGTTTTAGGAGGAAACGGAGCAAAAATTTATGCTACAGAACATGGTTTTGAAAATTTTTCGACTGAAATTACACAAAGAAGAAAAGAATATGAAGCTAAACTGAATAACGGAGGAAAAGGAACTGTTGGCTGTGTTGCTATTGATAAAAACGGAAAATTAGCAGTTGCCACTTCTACAGGAGGAAAAGGATTTGAAATTCCCGGAAGAATTTCTGATTCTGCAACGGTTGCAGGAAATTATGCCAATTCATTCTGTGCCGTGAGTTGTACAGGCGTAGGTGAAGATATTGTAAGTAATGCCACTGCCACAAAAATCGTGACAAGAGTTACAGACGGAATGTCATTGGAAAACGCCTTTACTAAAACTTTTGACGAATTAAAAACCATTGATGGTTTCGCAGGTGCTATTGCTATTGATAAAAACGGAAATATGTACCATCAAGACTCTTATCCAACTATGGTTTTTGCAAGTTTTGATGGAGAAAAATTTGAAGTTTTCAGTTAATTTTAACATTTTTTTATAATTCCATTTAATTTTTTGGCACACATTTTACATTATCTTTAATAACAAATTTTAATATTAATAATAAAAATTAGAAATCATGGGAAATAATAAAGCAAAAGGTTTATTAGCTCTACTAGGTTTAGGAGCTTTGGCTTATTGGAAATATAAAAAATCAACTCCTGAAGAGCAACAAGCAGTAAAAGATAAAATCAATACAGCGAAAGACAACCTTAACAAATGGGGAAATGACCTGAAGAATAAAGCAAATGATGTAGCATCCCAGGTTCAAAATAAAGTAGACGAGGTAAAAACTAAAGCCGAGGATTCTTTAAACTAAAAAATTTATTTTAACATTCATATAGTTAAAAGTCATTGTAATTTTGAATTACAATGACTTTTTTCTTGCACTTAAAGCATATACCAAAGGTACTTTATTTCCGAATTGAGGAATTCTCCATTTTCCTTTTTCAAACTCATCTATATGCCTAAAACACGGATACGGAGACCAATCAAATTCCTGAAAATTTTCAATTTTTAGACCTTTATTAATCAGATTTTGAAGTACTTCTGCCAAAGAATGATTCCACATTACATATTCCTGAACAATTTCTGCTGAAAAATCGGCATAAGTACCTTCATAGGTTTCCACAATTGGTTTTTCGTTGAAGTAATTATAAGTAATTCCTTTAAAATCATCATCAAACATCCACACTACAGGATGAAATTCTGCCATAATGAATTTACCTTCAGGTTTCAGAAAATGATTAATAATATTTGCCCATTTTTCCAAATCCGGAAGCCACCCAATTGTTCCATAGCTTGTAAATACAATATCGAATTTTTCATCTAAAACATTGAGAAGATTATAAACATCTGAGCAAATAAATTGAGCATCTGTACCACATTGCTGAGCTAAATCTTTTGCTGCTTCAATCGCTTTATCAGACAAATCAATTCCTATAACTTTTGCTCCCAGTCTTGACAAAGAAATAGAATCTTGCCCGAAATGACACTGCAAATGCAATATCTTTTTATCTTTTACATCTCCTAAAAGCTCAAGTTCAATAGAATTAAGAGAGTTTCTTCCATTCAAAAATTCATCAACAAAGTAAAAATCCGATTTCAGATGAGGCTCTACTTTTGCGTTCCAAGAGTTTTTGTTTATTTCAAGGTAGTTATTTTCCATATTGATAAGGTTGATATATTTTGTAAAGGTAATATTGGAGTTTTACTTTAGCATCTTGCCCCTTATTTTATCCATATAACCTTTCACGCTTTATTATATTTTGTATATATTGTCGTTTTTTTATCTCCATATTTTACGATTAACTTTTTATCAACAGCACTTTTTAAATCTCTACTTGCTGTTGCTGATGAAATATCTTTAAAATAATTCATATACTCTTTCCTCGTAAACTCATTTTTACAATGTTCTAGAAATATACTTATTCGATCATCCTCTGATGGTTTTTTAGCAGAATTATCAAGCAAATCCGACAAAGAATGATTTATAACTTTCAACATATATTCTATGAACTTTGTTGAATTCCCTTCCTTGTCGGACTGAGATAAAGCTCTGTAATACTCTTCCTGATTCTTTGAAATTAACGTTTCAAAAGGGAGAAACTCAAAAACAGGATATTCCTGCATTAAAATTAAAGTCTGCCACAATCTTCCCATTCTTCCATTTCCATCTAAAAAAGGATGAATAAATTCCATTTCATAATGAAATACACAGCTTTTGATTAATGCTAATTCAGTTTTATCTTTCAGATACTCAAATAAATCTTTCATCAAAAACGGAACATTCTCGAATGGTGGAGCTACATGCTCAACTTTTGAACCTTTAACAATTCCAACTCCTTGATTTCTATATTTCCCAGGATTTTCAATGAGTTTCTGCATCAAAAGCCTATGAGTAGATAAGAAATCTTTTTCACTATGAGGTTTTAGCTTACTGATATTTTTATAAACCTCCAATGCATTAAGAACTTCAAGAATATCTTTTTCCGGCCCAACTACTCTTTTGTTCTCAATAATTGCAGTAATTTGTTCTTCTGTAAGAGTATTTCCTTCAATACTTAATGAGGAATGAATCGTTTTAATCTGGTTTTGCTTTCTTAAAGTTGGATTGGTTTTAATTAAATATTTTGCATTTACCTCTCCAATTTTTTCTGAAATTACACTGATAAGTTTTAAAATTTCTGAAGTTATGTTATATGGTGGTTTCATTTTATGATACTATCATTTGATACTATCACAAAATTAAATTTTTCATTTGAAATTATGGCAAATTGTGTTGAAAAATATTATTCATAACTGGAAAAAAGTATTAGTAGAGGTGAATAAGATTTTCAAATTACGATATTCTCCCACATTTTGCAAAACCTATGTTATCTGCAGTATTATTTTGAAATTACTAAAAATTTGCGACAATATCTTTCCTTGTCATATTCGTACTTCACTCCATCTTTGAATGTATTTGAAACTTCTTTTAAATCATATCTTACTAATTTCAACAAAATTTTAGCTCTATTTGCCCAGTCTTTTATAATATAGCTTTTCTCAAGATTATATTGTCTAGAAAATTCTACATTAAAATTTTTAAGACCTTCGTTTTCAAATTTATAGATATTTACTCCGTGCGAATACTCTGAACCAAATTTTATTTCAATTAAAGTATTTCCGTTGTCCAATATCACCGGAATTGAATTGAAAAAATATAATGTTTCATTATTTATATTAAAAAGCAAATAATCATCAATTTCAAATGCCTTTAAATTAAAAATATAATAATTTTCAACCTTATCAATCAAAACAATATTAGTCTTTTCACTACAATATGAAGAGTATTCAACTTTACCTTCGGTAAATATTTTTGAATTGATACAATGTTTAGTAATTCTGTTTGGATATTTTTTATTGAATTCGTTTTGAAGAAAATGAATTTCTTTTTCATTTTTTTCAGGAATTTTTATGCTATCCTTTAAAAACAAATTAAAATATTCCTCAGTTACAAGATCAATTTTTGTTCTCAAATTCCCTTCTATAGTTTGTAAAAAATCTTCACAACTAAAACTTTGAGATTTTAGAAAAATATTAAAAAGTAAAAAAATGAATATAAGAAGTCTTACTTTCATAATGTTTTAAACAAATGATAAAGTACATCAATTTAACAAAATCATTAAACGAAAAGAATGCTTTTTCAATAAAACTAAATTACATAAAAAATAGAATAGAAAATCTACTTTTCAATTTTGCACTTCACCCCACTTTTGCCAATACTATGTTATGTGCAGTTTCTCTAATCATTCCAACCATAACTTTTCCAATCTCTATTTTCACTTGAAAAAATTTCTCTAACAAAAAAACCAGTCTCATATTTCAGTTCATAATTATTTGAAAATTTTGATTTTTTATACTCAATGCCAAAATTTGTCTCTAAAGTTTCAGGGAAATTTTCAGATCTTTTTTGAAGTTTAGTTATGATTTTTTCACATCGGATTTTTTGAATTTTATTCACAGTAAATGAAGAAACAATTTGACATAGAAGAAAAATTGGTATTACTAAAATTAGTTTCATTGAGCTTTGATTAAATATTTCCTTTTTAAACTTGAATAAATTTACGATGAAGATAATAATTGAAAAAATTAAAATTATTCCAAACGGAATTATCAAAAAAAATACTTGAATAGTAACAAAATTGTCTATAAAGGGAGTTACAAATCCAAAAACAATAATCAAACTAAAAAGTAATTTCCAAATTTGAAATTTATTTTTCACAGTGATCTTTTATTGATGTGAGTTATGATAAAATTGCACATAACGGAAAAGGTATTGGCGAAGTACGGGTATAAAAGAGAACTTTAGTTCAATTTTTGACCAAGCGTAGCCGATATTTTTTCCCTGAAACGAACTTACAAAAATATGCAGAATTGAAAAGCATGAGCAGAATAGAAAATTTGCTTTTCAATTTTGTCATAAACCCCGTATTTTGCCAATACAATGTTATCTGCAGTTTTATCTTTGCCAACCTTGAATTATGTAATTTTTTGAAAATAATTTTCTCTCTTTTTCAGATTTATTTTCTGGCTTAAACCAAACTTCAATTCGACTACCATAAAATTGATTCCAATCTCCTTCATAAACAGTAAAATCATCTTTCAGTTTAAATTTCATAAGTTTATTGGTAGGATTATATATGTTTATCTTACTTTTTTCCTCAATATCTTTTTCAGATAATTTTTCGTTTTTTGTAATTTCATAAACCTTTAAATATGCAGTTCCTTTCTCAATTTTATTTATAAAAATTTCATATTGATAAATTCCTGGTTGAAATCCATCATAGAGCAGAAATGTTGGGGTGTTAATATTTGGAATTTTTAATTCAGAGCTTAAATTTTCATTTAAGTTAATTGGTTTTTCAAATTTTATATTTTGTGGAATTTTTAAATTATCAGCGAAAAAATCATAAGGATAAAACAGCAGAAAAAACGAAAAATAACCTGCATAAACAACAGAAATTAGTAAAGTTAATATCGTTTGGAATATTCCTTTCAAATAATCTTTTTTGAATAATCGAATTATAGAAAAAATTAAAGCAAATATTATCGAAACATAAACAATAATAATACTTGTGTTAAATGCCAATTCTTTCGGGATTTGTAAGAGGAAATATGACAAAACAAAGCCAATAATCATTAAGATAATTGGATAATACCATTTTTCATTCAATTTCTTGTAAAGTTCTTTTATCAAGGATATTTAATAAAATTGCACATACGGAAAAAGGCTTTGCGAAGTTCAAGAATTCAGAAACGAAGCACATTTTTTCTTTTTATTTACAATTTTTTTTAAATAAAAAGTATGTTTTATCATTTTTGACTGATTGAATATATTTAACCTTTTCTTTTGTTACTTCATAGATACCATCATCCTCATCATCTTTTCTCCAATCATTTTTATATTTTAGCATTGCTGTAGTTTTATTTTCACACTTTGCATTAACATAAAATTCTGATTTGAACATTCCCGGATCATTATTCATTGTATATTCTATTTTGAACCAATAAAAAAATTCATTGCCAAGAGTTTTGTCTAATTTGTAAAATAAAGAATTACCATATTGATCATTACCTAACGATATATATTCATTCTTCTGAGCTTTTATAAATATAGTTGAGCAAATTCCGATTATAAATAATATTCTATTTATCATAAATGTAGTATTTTAATTGTGTTACGTGCCACGGAAAAAGGCTTGGTAAAGTTCAAGAATTCAGAAACTCAACAAATGCTTTTTCAGATTGTCTAAATTAAAGGAAAAAAACAATATGAAAAGCAGTTGCGGTTTATTTTTACATAATTTCAATCAATGACTAAACTTACATTTTGCAAAACCTATGTGCATGTTGCACAACTATGAATAAATTAATTTTAGTAATTCGTAGTATACAAGGGTGAAAAAAATTCACACCACAGTTATTCTATATGACCAGCTTAGATAGTGTAATACCTTCTTAATTTTTTGATTTTTGAACTTTTAAGGAGTTGTGCAACGGTTACCAATGTTTGCGATGTGCCTTTTACTTTTAGTTTTCAAATCTTTTGCAACTTCGATTAAATGTTCCATAATTCTTTTCTTGTCATATTCGGTAAAATAACTGTCAGTTAAAGAATGTTATTATGGCAATTAGATTTTTTATTATTATATTAAATTATATTTAAACCAAAAAGAAAAAGAAATCCTAAAATTGCTATGTTGCAGTAAAATTTATTCCATAGTTTTTTTCTTAATAGCAACATGGTTTCGATGATTAAAACTATAAAAGATATTCCGATTGTAGCTGCAATACCATACGCAATAAGATAAGCAGTATCCATTCCGCTACTTACTAATGATATGCTGAGAAATGCGAGACAGATAATGAGAATAATTCCTATTCGTAATAAAATGTGCTTTATCCAGTTTTCGTCCTTACTATTTGTAATTATGTCTTTTTGTTCGAATAGCGTGTTAAATTCTTTACTTTTATATAGTGAAATAAAAAATGGAAGAGTGCCTAATGAGCAAAACGTCATTAGAAAATAGAGAGAATCTCTAAATCCGAAACCAAATCCATCATCAAATTTAGAAGCAAAATTATTAAGAAAAACTTGTATAATAATTGGTAAAATTGTTGAGATGATCGCAAGTTTAAGTTTATTTTTCATTCTAATGTTTTTTCTGTTGATTCAATTTGTGCAGAATGTTGATTTAGCATATCACACAACGATTGGCTCGGCTTTGCGAAGTTTTTAGAGAGAGCTTTGCTCTTGAAGAAAAAAATTCCGTAAACCGAATATTCTGCAAGGCAACCAAATTAGCGCAATGCGCTAATCTGATTATAATAAATATGTTTTATTTCAAAAATTCTTCCAGAGAAACTGTTTTCTGTTCTCCTACTTCAAGGTTTTTGAAAGTTACTGTTCTGTTTTTAATTTCTTCCTCACCTAAAAAAACAAGGTTTTGAATTCCTTTCTTTTCGGCGTAAGTAAATTGTTTTCCTAGCTTTGCGTTTTCAGGATATAGTTCTGCAGAAATGCCTTTTGCTCTTAATTCCATAATTAATTTTAAGGCTTCAACTGTTTCTTCTCCACCGAAATTCGCGAACAGATATTCAACTTTTGAAGTCGCTTCTTCAGGGAAAAGACCAAGCTCTTCCATCACAAGATAAATTCTGTCTAATCCGAAAGAAATCCCAATTCCAGGAATATTTTTCACACCAAAAACTTCCGTCAGATTATCATATCTTCCGCCGCCTCCGATAGATCCCATCTGAACTTCATCTGCCTTCACTTCAAAAATAGCTCCGGTATAATAATCTAATCCTCTTGCCAACGTAATATTGAAAACAAGATTTTCCATATTTACGCCAAGATTCAGAGATTGTGTAAGTACAAATTCTAATTCTTCAACACCTTTTAGACCGATTTCGTTACCAACAAATTTTTCTTTTAACTGAAGAAGATTTTCCAAAGCATCTTCCGACTGATTGAACAAAAAGTCTAATTTATCAATAGATTCCTGAGAAATTTCTCTTTCTAGTAATTCTTTTACAACGCCTTCTTTTCCGATTTTATCCAGTTTATCAAGAGCTACCGTAAAATCAATCAATTTATCTGTAATTCCTGCATATTCTGCTAAACCTGAAAGAATCTTTCTATTGTTTAAGTGAATCGTAACAGGAACTTTCAAATCTGAAAATGACTTTAAGTACAACTGAACTAAATCAACTTCCTGAAAAAGACTTTCACTCCCCACAACATCTGCATCACACTGATAAAACTCTCTGAATCTTCCTTTTTGAGGGCGATCTGCTCTCCAAACCGGTTGAATTTGGTAACGCTTGAAAGGGAAAGTCAATTGCCCGTGATTCATTGCTACAAATCTTGCAAAAGGCACGGTAAGGTCGTAGCGTAAGGCTTTATCTGAAATTTGAGAAGTCAGTTTCTGATGATTTTTATTTTCCCAATCTTCCTGATTCACTTTTGAGGTATAATCTCCCGAATTTAATATCTTAAAAATCAAACGATCTCCTTCTTCCCCGTACTTCCCTGTCAATGTTGAAAGATTTTCAAAACTTGGTGTTTCCAGAGGCTGAAACCCAAATAATTCGAAGTTTTTTTGTAAAATATTGATGATATATCTTCTTCTTGAAACTTCTAATGATGTAAAATCTCTCGTCCCTTTAGCTAAACTTGGCTTCATTTTATAATTGATAAATGATGATTAAAATGTAATATATAATGCAAAAATAGTGAAATGGCAGGACTTTTTTACAGACAAAACTGATAGTCTAAAATTACATCATCATTAAGTGATAAAATTTATTATTTAAAATACTGTAAACCAATATAATAAATATTGAACAATTCACTTTAACAAGAATTAATACATTTTTTTTATTATTTGTATTAAAAATAATTGTATACTTGTATAAACTAAATAACTAAATATCATGAAAAATATTTCATTTTTATTCCGAATTTCGGATAAAATACATCATTTTGATATTATTTTAAAAATATCATTAACCTTACAATACAAAACAATATTAAGCTAGTTTCTCATCTATCCACCTTACTATAACTATTTAATACTTATCTAAATGGAAAAAATAAGACCCAATCTTTCAACCATTGAAAAGTATGCAGTTAATTTTAATGAAAATGCCAAGCAGAATTTATACGATCCTGTTTTCTATAGAAATCTTGAGATAAAAAAAATAATTGAGACTCTATGCAGAAGGATAAAAAACAATGTCATACTACTCGGATTTCCAGGTGTCGGCAAAACAGCAATCATTGAGTCTATTGCTCAACTAATTGTTGATAATGAAGTACCCGATGCATTAAAAGACAAAAAAATATACGGTATCAAAATGTCTACTATGCTTGCCGGAACAAGTTACAGAGGCGAATTTGAGGAAAGAGCTGAGCAATTATTAAAAGAAATATGCAACAGTAATGTAATCCTTTTCATAGACGAGTTACATACAATTATGAAAGCAGGAGCTTCTGAAGGTTCTGTAGATTTCGTTAATCTTCTTAAACCCTATATCGCACGAGGAGACATTCAGTTAATTGGAGCAACTACTTTTATGGAATACAACAATTCAATTGTTCTGGACAAAGCATTAGATAGAAGATTCCATAAGATAACAATTGATGAGCCCAAAGACTATATAACTTACTTAATCATTAAAAAACTGAAATACAGATATGAACAATTTTATAAAGTTTTAATTAATGACGAAGCTGTTCTTGAAGCAATAAACCTAACTAAAAACCATCCCGATTCTTACTTTCCCGATAAAGCTATTGATCTTATAGATTTAGCATGTTCGAGTTTAGTAATGAATAATGAATTCAAATATTCTGATGAATTAATAGAATTAGAATATGAAGAAGATTTTTATACCAACTTAATTGAGGATCCATTATTCAAAAACATCTTTCAAACCTACGATAATATTGATATTAATTCTATAAAAAAAACAAAACAAAAAATAATCGAAAACTTTGAAACAAACAAAAGGAATTTTGATGAGCAAAAAAAGAAATTAAGATTAGTTAGATCTTATATAAAAGAAGCAAACGCTATGCATAAACAAGGTTATGAATCTAAATCCACAGAAATTTTACAGGTCATTGTTCCTTCTATTATGAATGATCTTCAGGGAAATAAAACAGAACTCACCAAAGATTTTATTAATTCATTTTACAACAATAACTATGGAAGATAATATTACCTATAAACTGAAACAAGTATGTGTTCAAAATCCCATTTTTGGACCACGAAATTTAGGACATTACTGGGGTTCAATGAAAGATTTTGTTAATAATCAGGATAAACATGAATCTTACCTGATCATAGATGATGTATTAGCTATATTAATGAATCCTAATGAAGCTCATGCAATAAAAAACAGAACTTATTTCGTACTACAAGACTTCATCAACTGTGGATACGACATCGAAAAAAGCCATGTTATTTTAACAAGTTCTTTTACGCCTTATCTCATGGAGCTTATACTTTTCTATGCAGATTTTATAGATTTTAAATTTTGTAATTATTTATATGAAAATTCTTTTCTGGGAGGTTTAAAATCATATCAACGAGAAGAATTGGGACTCAATTTATACCCTTCTGTTTTTGAAGTACTTTATCCTCAATTGGGTATACCTGCCATTTCGTTTGCCTTAGAAGCAGAACTATTTCAGGGAGGTGAAGAAATCATAGGCTACACCTATATTATGAATCATCTAAAAAACAATATTAAAAAAGTTTATAACGATTACAACTATCCTCCAATGTACGAACCTGCAAGAAACGGATATGTATTAGGATTGGATGGAGAATACATGTTTCAGCACAATAGTATTTTTTTATCAGAAGATGAAGATTCTTTAATCAAAAAAATAGACAACATAGAAGATAAAAGAGTAATCAAAGACTGGCTTACTTCCGCAGGTCATAAAAATGTTTTTGAATTTTATTCAGAAGACAACGATTTCACCTACCTCAAAAATCTCCTTAAAGATATTTTGGTAAATGAGCTAAAACCTTTCAGAGAAAACCAATTGGAAATAAGTCATTTAGACGAAATCATTATCAATAATTATGAAAATATACAAAATCAGCTTACAAACCATATTACAACTTTAAAAAGAGAAGCCTACAAAATCTCATCCCTAAAACACACCTAGATAAGTAACCACAAAAACAAAAAAAATATGGAAAAATTCATTTTAACCCCACAACTAAAAGTACGAAAAGAAAGCTTTGGCTGTATTGTACTCATAAACAAAAGAAAATCAGTTCGATTCTTTAATAAACTGGGATACCAAATTATTCTGGCACTAAAAACTCCCCGAAGTATATATGAAATTTATGAAAAAATTTCTGAAGATTTTGACATATCAAACGTACAACACGAAGAAATAGAAAACTTCGTAAATCTACTTAAAAGAGTAGATATTTGTAACGAATACCAAGGAGAAACATTAAGAGAAAGCCCTATTTTTTACTTCGAAAATGTTCCTGATGAAGATTTTTCAGACGAATATTTTTATTCTCCTCTTGGCGTAGAAATAGAAAGCACGAATAAATGCGCAAGAGAATGTTCTTACTGTTCTTATTTCAGTAATCCTAGAGTTGATATTTCTTTAGAACTTACAGTGGAAGAATGGCTTCCAATTATCAAAAACATATCAGATTCCGGAGTCTTTTATGTAAGATTCACAGGTGGAGACCCTTTTACAAGAAGAAATGACTTACTGGAAATGGTAACTTATGCAGATAGTTTAGGATTAATGGTTTCTATTGGTTCAGATCTTACTCTTACTACCGAAAATGACATCATCTACTTAAGTCAACTGAAAAACTTTGTTTTCCTGCAGACTACACTAGATGGCTCTACCAAAGATATTTGTGAACAATATCGAGGTAAAGGAAATTTCTTAAAAGTAATAAAGGGGATGGAACTACTTCACAAGCATAAAGTTCCTTTTATTGTAGGAACAGTACTTACCAAACACAACAAACATGATATCTATAATATTGGAAAACTTATTTCTCAATACGAACCATTAGGATATAGTTTTGCACCACTCTATATCGCAGGAAGAGCTCTTAACTTAGAAAGTGATATGCCCAATAATGAAGAGCTTTATGAAGCCAACCTTCAGCTAAAACAGCTTGTAGACGACAAAGTAATCAAACCAGCTGATTCTGCATGGCAGGAAATAGTAAACGACGTAAATGAAGATACTTTCAGAAATCTTATCAACGATCAGCCTTTATTAACCAGAACAGGTGAGCGATTAATGAGAATAACCCCTCAAGGACAATGCTATGTATCTGTAAAACTTAAGAGAGTGGATGTTGAAAATGATCATGAATGGAATTCAGGAAGTATTATCGGAAAAGATTTAATCAAAGTCTGGCAAAAATCTGATAAAATGAATGAATGGAGAAAACTAACCACCTGCGACAACTATTTTGGAAAAACAGTAAATATTAAGGAATTGCTATAACTCTAACTATCAAATTTTATTAAAATGAAAACATTAAAAGAAAACACCAAAGAAATCAAAGGAAAAGTAAAATCCCTTGATAGCAAAGCTACTCCAGTTTTTGAGAATGTAAAACCTATGCTAAGTACTCCTCTGGAGATTACTAGAGATAAGTTGAGAATGATGAATATGGTAGACGAAAATATCATCATTCATGATAGTGACATACAACAGGATTGTGAATAAACCACAAAATATTATTAAAATGAAAACAATAACAGAAAACACCAAAGAGATCAAAGGGAAAGTAAAATCCCTTGATAGTAAAGCTACTCCGGTTTTTGAGAATGTAAAACCTATGCTAAGTACTCCTCTGGAGATTACTAGAGATAAGTTGAGAATGATGAATATGGTAGATGAAAATATCATTATTCACGACAGTGACATAAAACAGGACTGCGAATAATCCTCACCTAACAGTAATTCCTTAATATAATGTATAGAGACCAATCTATTGGTCTCTATATTTAACCAAACCTTAAAAAATTAATAAAATGGAAAGAAAAATCTTAATCAGTGCACACAATCCAGTAACAGGACCAAGACATTTAGGTCATTATTTTGGAGCAATGAAATCTTTAGTAGAATCTCAATATGATCATAACACATTTGTAGTGCTAGACGACCTTCTTGCTTACTTCATGTATCCTAAAGAAAGAGAATACATTCAGAACAGGACATTATTTGTAGTACAGGATTTTATAAATTCTGGTTTCGACGTGGAAAATAATAATATTGTACTAACATCAGATATTGCGCACTTATTTTTAGAACACATGCTTTATTACAGCACAGTAATAGATGTAGAATACTGCAATCACTTATATGAAAATTCATTTTTAGGATCATTAAAGTCTTATCAAAGAAAAGAACTTGGTCTTAGCAACTACCCTTCTGTTACAGAATGGCTTTATCCACAACTTGGTATAGCAGCTATGGCATTAAGTCTCAAAGCCGATTATTTTCAGGGAGGTGAAGAGATTATCGGGTATATATACATCATGGAAGAGATAGCTGAAAACCTCAAAAAAAGGAATAATATTTCCATCAATATTCCTAAATATCTACCTTCAAAAATTGGATATATCAACGGTACAGACGGTAAATATATGATTCAAAAAAATTGTGTTTTCTTAAGTGAAGATTTAGAAGATCTTGAATCTAAAATAATGTCTATAAATGACAAAAGAGTACTACAAGAATGGTACAATTCTTTACACAGAGAAGACCTATCCAAAAACCTGGAAAACATCCCCTTAACAATTGAAGAAAAAATGAGATTTTTTGATATTATATCGGAAGAATTACGTCCATTCAGAGAAAACCGTCTCACCAATGAATACCTGATGAATGTACTTGACAAAGGAAAAGATTCTGTACAAGATCTTTTAAAATCTTCATTGGAACCGCTTAAAAACTCATTAAATATCTATAGCATATAATGAAAAAGCCTAAAACAATGTCTGGCAAAAACAAAAAACTAAATACTTATTTTATAGTTTTAAAAGATTATTAATCATTAATTTTTTATAAATGGAAAACGCAATAACCTTAAGAAAGTTATCTGTCGACGATACAGAAACATTGTACAAATTGGCAAACAACAAAAATATATGGAATAACATGAGGGATATTTTCCCTCATCCATATACAATTGACGATGCAAAATTCTTTATCAATATGGTAGCACAAGAAGAACCACAGCTTACTTTTGCTATTGAATTCAACAGTCATTTTGTAGGAGTAATAAGTTTTGTGAAACAGCCTGATGTTTATAGAAAAAGTATAGAAATTGGATTCTGGATCGGAGAAAAATATTGGGGAAAAAGAATAGTAAGCTCTGCAATAAAAAAAATGATAGATTATGCTATAAAAAATCTAGATGTAAACAGAATATTTGCCAGAGTTTTTGAATACAATATAGGCTCTATGAAGGCCTTAAAAAATAATGGTTTTATTGAAGAAGGAATATCTAAAAAAGCAGTTTATAAAAATAATCAATTTTATGATCTTCACAATTTTTATTTGTTAATCAAATAAGATTAGCTGGATAATCTAAAAAAACAATTTAGACACTAAGAATAAATATGAATAATCTATTTTTTTCATTTTTAAATTCTTACAAAGGCTTATCCAAAGAGTCGTGGATGCTGTGCATGATAATGTTGATATACCGTTCCGGTTCAATGGTTTTACCTTTCCTCGGCGTTTATTTTGCAGATCATTTAGGTTTTTCATTGGAAGAAACAGGCATTATTTTAGGCTTCTATGGATTAGGAGCAATCTTAGGAGCGTACCTTGGAGGCAGATGTACAGATAAAATCGGACATTTTAGAGTACAGATGCTAAGTTTATTTCTATGCATTCCCGGTTTTATAATAATTCCTGAAATAAAGAACATTTATTCTTTATCAATAGCATTTTTTATACAAAGCTGTATTAATGAGTTTTTTTTACCTGCAAACTCTGTTGCAATCACAAGATATTCTTCAACAGAAAACAGAGCAAGAGCATTCTCTTTAAACAGAATGGCATTGCATTTAGGTTTTTTTATTGGTCCTTCTTTAGGAGGTATTCTTGCTTCATTATCATACAGTCTTATTTTTTATGTTAATGCATTCACATCCCTCATTTCTGGCATCATCCTCTATTTTTACTTTAAGGATAGAAAAGACATCAACGTAAAAAAAGAAAATCAAAATTCCCATAATTTTCAGTCTCCTTATAAAGATAAATACTTTCTTATTTTCATCTTTTTTTGTACTATTTATACAATTTGCCTTATGCAACTATTTAGCTCTCTGCCTTTATTTTATAATAATTTAGAAATTTCTAAAGCTGAGATCGGTGTCATTTTTGGGTATTGTGGAATTTTGCTCCTTATAATTGAAATGCCATTAGTCAATATATTAATAAAAACTCTTAAAACAATCTACGTTGTAATATTGGGTCTAATTCTATTATTTACTGGTTATTTTATTCTTGCTTTTTTTACAGACATATATTCTATCTTTATTTCAATCACTCTCATAGCAGTTTCAGGAGTGCTGATAAATCCTTTTTTATCAACAATTATTTCTATTAGAGCAGAAGGCAAAAATATTGGGGGATATATGGGATTATTTAGCGCAACCTTCTCTGTTGCATTATTCATATCTCCTTTTTTAGGAACATTCCTTGCCCAAAATTATGGGTTTAATACACTTTGGCTAATAATTTCTTCTCTCATTATTATATCAATTGGTGGAATTTATTATACTTATACAAGCAAACTTGTAGCTCGTGATAATAATACATAAATCAAAAGTTTTCAAGAATTTCCAAGATTTCTACACCGTAATTTTCAATCTTATGCTTTCCAAAACCTTTGATATCACACAATTCTTCTTTCTTTGCAGGTTTGTATTTTGTTACAGATATCAGCTCTTTATTGGTCGCAATAAAATAAGATGGTAAATTCTGTTCTTGAGCTTTCTCAGACCTCCAGTCTTTCAATGCAGACAAAATCTTTTCTTCATCAGCATTTAGTTCTTCGCTTTCAGCTGAATATTTTGCTCTTTTAGATTCTTTTACACTATTCTGAACCTTTCTTAATTCATCAAAATATAGTATCACAGACCAAAAATTTTCGTCATTTACAAAAGCTGTTTCTACTTTAATAATATCGTGATTTCCTAAAAAATCGTCCAACATTTCCTGATCCTGATAAAGAAAATCCTCAGACAATCTGATTTTAAAAACTTTTACTCTCATCATTCGTGTTTTTTAATTATTTCCCACCAAGAAGTAAAATTTCATCTACTCTTATTTCTGTAATATATCTTTTCACACCGTCTTTATCATCATAAGATCTATATATGAGTTTACCCTCAATTGCAATTTCCTTTCCTTTCGGAACATATTTCTGAAAAATTTCTGCTGTTTTACCAAAAGCAATCAAATTGTGCCATTGAGTCTCCTCTACTTTTTCGCCTTTTGCATTTGTGTAATAATCACTTGTAGCCAAAGATACAATCGCTTTTATATTCCCGTTGTCAAAATTTACGATTTCAACTTCTTTACCTGTGTAACCAATTAATGTTACTTTGTTTCTTAGTGACATAATTTTTATTTTTTTGATTAGTATTAATAGATAAGAAACGCTCACTGTTTTCTCAAATCTCTGTGACAAAGATTTGAAAAACAACAAATTTTAATCGGTAAAAAACTATTTAAATCCGTTTACAGTCGTTTGTAAACGGATAAATACTTCTGCAATTGAGAAAAAGACGTTGAATGAAAATTAATTAGCATCTGTCAATCTTTCTAAGAAAAGTGTAACTTGTCCGGGGCTTGCGACAGTAACTTCACCACCTACTGTTGTGGTTCTAGATACACTAATAGTCAAACGATATACCTCTTTTGTATTTACCAATGTAATCATTGATTGTACAAAATCTCTGAATCCGACATTGGGTTTAGCATTACCATCCTGAGCTACATACCATGTATTTTTTTGTGCTGATATTTGCCTGTGCTGACCTCCGTAAATACCTCCCTGACCTACTTTTATATTATTGGCAATCACATTATCTGCAGTGGCAGCATTACCGTTTGAATCTTTAATATTATTTATTAGTCGAAATGACCAAGTAGCCTCATAATCTGAAGGATTGGTACCATCAAATCGAACAGCTAAGTTCCCCAATTCTAAATAGGAGGCTGTAGCTGTATTATTAGTAATAGGAGCAGTAACTGATTTGTACTGAATGCTTTTAATTTCCGGTAAAACCGTAGTCGGTAAGCCGGAAACAGTTCCTAATACTCCATTTTTATCAACTACTACAGTATTTACTGCTGTAAAAGTTTGATCCTTACTCGTTGAAGATGTATTGTTCGTTGCTGTGTTAGAATTGATTGTATAGATGGCGTTAGTCGCACCGTTTGCTGGTAATTCTTTAACCTTAACTGTTCCATCAACTGACAAGTTTTCAGTTGGTTCACTTGTATGGATACCTACCTTTCCCGATTGTCCGTACGCTGTCAGGCCTAAAAAAGGCAATAATACTAGATAATTTTTCTTCATTTCCTTTCCTTTGTTATTTAATGTTCTTTTATTCGTTGAAACTATCGACCACATAATTATATAAACTAATCTATTCTTTATATAAATTAATTCATCATTACCTGATTAATTTCACTGTGTAATTGATTATTATTAAAAATTTAAACTATTCACATTTCCGTGTTATAAATATATTTTTTTTAAGAAAATATGATTTGATTTGAGTGTTTATATTTCATTTACATTGTTTTATTAGTATGTACAAAATATTTACAACATTTTCAATATATTGATAATCACATAGTTAAAAATAAAGATTTAAGCTCTCAATCTAGGAATTTGAAAAAAATGCTATGTATATTTGCATTATGATTTGAAAAAATTATCCCCTATACACATTTTGTGTAAAATTTTCCCACATATACTTTAACTTTTTATTTATAAAACTAAATATCCTTCAGTTTGAAAGAAAAATTTCAACAAAGGACATATAACCAACTGTGCCAATTTCTAGTTTGACAAACTAGAAATCTAAGTGAAGATGATATAATAATTCTTTGAATTGGGAAAATCTGAGAAACATTCGAACAGTCATGACTTTCATTCTTTATAAATGAAAAAAAAGATTAGAGCAATTGTAATTCTCTTTTAATGACGATTAACACAGAAAACCAAGACCAACACCTAATAAATAAGAAAATCTCCCACATATAAACAAACATAAATTACTAACAACAAAAGAATTACATGAAAAAAAGTACACTGATTATTATTTCCTTTATGACACAATTTTTTTTCGCTCAGGGTAGTGACAATAATATGAACATGCAAGAAGTTGAAAATCAGCTGTATGAAAAAAACCTAGTTGAAGTAAAAAGACAATTAGATAGAAATTTCATTCATTCAGAAAATAAATCAACTCAGATCTTAGGCTATGTTTTCTATTTTTTTTACTATCTCAAATTAGAAGATGAAAAAAAAGCTGTTCTTTCATTACAAAAAGCAAAACAATTAGCTCATTCGACTAAATCTAAACTAGATATGGCATATGTAGACTATGCATATATGTCATATTATAATTATCTCGAAAAATACCAATTAGCATTTCAATCTTTCAACTCGGCAATTAATGAATTCTCTAAACATGTTGACCAAAATTATATACTAACAATTCTGTATTTGGAGCAATATAAAGCCCAAAAACAAAATGTTTTGGAAGCCAATAATAAAACATACATACAGAAAGCCTATGATCATGCGCAGAAAACAAATAATAAATACTTAAAAGCTCGAGCAACACTTGTAAAAGGTTCTTATTTTTTAGAAGATTGCAGATGACTCCCGACTAAAGAAGAAAATCTGGATTCAGCAAGTCATTATCTAAAAAAATCCATTAATCTGGCTAAATTAATCACCAATGAACATGCAAAAAAAAGGACATTAGGATTTGCTTATGTTAACTATTCACTTGCATATACAAGAACTCACAATAACAATCTTACAGAAACATTAAACATCCTTAAAGAAGCCGAAAAAATATTTTTAAGCTCACCAAACAATAGAAGTGAACTTGTACTCGTCTATGATAACATTGGAGGCCTTTACTTTTCAAACAAAAAAAATAAGGAAGCTCTAGTATATTTTAAGAAAGCTTATAATGAGTTGCTAAATACTAAAAGCCCTAAAAAAGAATATCTAGAATATACTTTATCCTATTTATCGGCAGCATATCAGGAATTGGGAGATTGCAAAAATGCATTGAAGTATCAGGCAGAATTAAATGATTACCTGAAAAATATCTATCTTAATTCCTATGCTAACAATACAAAATCGCTAGAGATATTCTATAATACAGAGAAAAAAGAAACAGAAATTAAACAACTTCAGGAACGTAATCAATCTTATAATAGGGAAAGGATGTTCTATTTTTTTCTGTTAATCTTAGCAATTATCATTTTGGGATTGGTCATTTATGTTTTAAAAAGCAAAATAAAAACAAAAAAACAAACAGTAGAATTATTAGAAGCGCAAAATCATGAACACCTGTTAAAATTTCAATTAGAGCAGGAAGAAAAATTCCGGATAAAAGCCGAACAAGAATTATTGGTACTACAACAAGAACAACTGCAAAAACAAGCCTTGGTTGCATCATTGCAGGTGAAACATAAGAATGAAATATTGATGTCACTTAAAGACAAGCTGGAAAAGAAAAACGAAGTTGAATATTCAAAATTAATTAAAAATGAATCATGGATTGATAAAGATTTCACTTCTGTGCAGGAAATGGTGCAAAAAATTCATCCTAATTTTTATAAAAAACTTGACGAAATAGCAAAAGGAAAGCTCACCAATCTTGATGTAAAATATGCTTCTTTTATTTATTTAAACATGAACAATCAACAGATTTCAAATATCTTGAAAGCAGACCCCAATACAGTGAGAATCAGCAAACACAGATTAAAACAAAAACTGGGGTTGAGTAAAGAACAAGATATCAGATTATTCATACAAAATTTGTTGGATTAATTTCTCAGCCTCTTATTTTTTTTGATTAATTCATAGATATTACCATAAAGCTATTTAAATTCATTCACAGTCGTTTACAAACGGATAAATGTTTATCTTTACATAAAATAAAGCAATAGTGAAGAAGACAATTAAGAGAAGTTTTAGGGTATCAAAATATGTAATTTATAAAGAAACCTTGGTTGATTATAAAGAACATTTTTGGTCTTTTTTAGGAGCTTTTTTCGGAATTGGCATTATTGCTTTTATACAATCTCACTCTCTTTCTGCAACAGAAAACATTTTTCTTATCGGTTCTTTCGGAGCATCCAGTGTTTTGATTTACGGAGCCATTCAAAGTCCGCTTGCACAACCTAGAAATTTAATTGGAGGTCATGTCATTTCAGCAATAGTCGGAGTTACTATTTATAAAATTGTTCCTGATATTATTTGGCTTTCAGCACCTTTAGCTGTAGCACTTTCTATTGTTTTGATGCAATACACAAAAACTTTGCATCCTCCGGGAGGTGCAACTGCACTGATTGCGGTAAGTTCAACAGGTAAGATTCCCGAATTAGGTTATTGGTACGTTATCTCACCTGTTTTATCGGGATGTATAATTTTATTATTGATAGCTTTAATTTTCAATAATATTACTCCGAATAGAGCATATCCCACTCATGGTAGAATTAAGCGATTATTAAAGAAAAAACATCAGCACATACATAAAATGAAAAAATAAAAATTATGAACTGTCTCGAATGTGGCGAAAAAATAGTCGGTCGGTCAGACAAAAAATTTTGTAATGATGCCTGTCGAAACGCCTACAACAATAAACAAAACAAAGACTCATCAAATTTGATGAGAAATGTAAATAATAAACTTCGAAAAAACTATAGAATTTTAAAAGAAGTTAATATTGAAGGAAAGACTAAAATTGCAAAATCAAAACTCAGCCAATTAGGTTTTGACTTTGACTATTTTACCAATACAAAAGTTTACAAAAACGGTTCTGAATACAAATTCATTTATGACTATGGTTATAAACTTTTGGAGGAAGATTTTGTTTTAATCGTAAAGAATTAAAAAACATACACAAAATACCATTATGAAAGAGGTTGTTTTAATCACAGGAGCCAACGGAACCATTGCTAAAGAATTAGCAAAAATGATTGGAAAAGACTATGAAATTAGATTTTTAACCCGTAAAAAAACACAAAACAACCAATACGAATGGAATGTAAAAAAGCAAATTATTGATGAATCCGCCTTTGTAAACGTTTCACATATCATTCATTTAGCAGGAGCTAACATTTCTGAACAACGCTGGACCGAAGAACGAAAAAAAGAACTCATTTCCAGTCGGGTTGACTCTGCAAATCTGCTTTTAACCACTCTGAAAAAGAAAAATATTACATTAAAATCTTTCATTACCGCTTCAGGAGTTAATTATTACGGAACCGAAACAACAGATAAAATTTTTAATGAAAATGATAAACCCGGAAATGATTTTCTGAGTGAAGTTGTCGTACTTTGGGAAAAAGCTGCAGATGAATTCAAACTCCAAAATCTTGCAGAAAGAGTTGTAAAACTTCGTACTGCTGTTGTACTTTCCGAAAAAGAAGGTGCTTTAAAAAAAATGGTTCCAACGATTAAAAATTATATTGGTTCACCTTTAGGAAGTGGAAAACAATATATGCCTTGGATTCATATTAAAGATATTTGTTCGATATATGAATTTGCTTTAAAAAACCCCAATATTGATGGAGCTTACAATGCAACTTCACCACAGCATACAACGAATGAAAATTTCACCAAAGAAATTGCCCAAGTTTTAAGAAAACCATTATTTATGCCCAATGTACCGGGTTTCATTTTAAAGATTTTATTTGGCAAATTGGCAAGTGCTTTGCTTGAAGGTTCTAGAGCGTCTTCTCAGAAAATTCAGGAGGCAGGTTTTACTTTTGAGTTTCCTGATTTGAAATTGGCTTTGGAAGATTTGCTAAAAAAGTAATGATATAAAAATATTCAATCAAGATTATAAAATTAATGCAAAATACGAACGTTAGTATTGAAAAAACTGAAATTTTATCAGACAACTGGTATACTTTAAAAAAAGTAACTTTCAATATTCAAAAAAAAGACGGAACAGTAGAAAAACAAAGCAGAGAAGCCTATGACAGAGGAAACGGAGCAGTTATTTTGCTGTATAATAAAGAGTCTAAAACAGTAATTCTGACGAGACAATTCAGATTACCAACTTACATCAACGGAAACCCAACAGGAATGCTAATTGAAGCCTGTGCAGGATTGCTAGATGATGACAACCCTGAAGAATGCATAAAAAGAGAAACCGAAGAAGAAACAGGATATAAAATCTCTAAAGTTGAAAAAATTTTCGAAGCCTATATGTCTCCAGGTTCTGTTACTGAAATTCTTCACTTTTTTGTCGCCGAATATTCAAAAGAAATGAAAATTGCAGACGGAGGAGGATTGGAACATGAAGGCGAAAACATTGAAGTATTGGAACTTCCATTTGAAGAAACTCTTACGATGATAGATTCAGGAGAAATAAAAGATGCGAAAACAATCATGTTGATTCAGCACCTTCGTCTTAAAAATATTTTGTAAATTTTAAAAATTAGTTAATTAAAAACATAACATTATGAAACTGTTGTATACACTAAGTCTTTCTTTGTTATTGTCAATGAATCTTTTTGGGCAGAAAAGTGAAAAACCAAGCCCGAGAGAACAAGCAAATATCGAGCAGTATAAAAAAGAATACAAGAAAAAAAATTATAAAAAATTTGAAGGAAAAATCACAGTAACTAATACTCAGGTTCAATTTGACGATAAGTTTTTTTACTATGATAAATCTGATAAAATTATGAGTTCTTTGCTGAAAGAAGGATTACTTTATCCACAGCTTTTAACAGATTATCAGATGCAAAAATTCTTGGACGAAACCACCGATAAAACTCAAAAAAGATTTTTGAAATTACAGAAAGATCCAAGAGCCGGTTTTGATGTAAACAATGTGAAATTGAGCAATACCTCTGAAATAAGTCCGTTAAGTTCAAACCCGAAAACCAAAGTAATCAAATTTACTTACAAAGACAGTAAATTGGGAAATAATTCTATTGTATATCTTATTGAGCTTACCAACAAATCTGCCGTAAAAGAAACATCTCTTGAAGATTTTATAAAAGGTGCAACTCTGACTTATTTACAACAAGAAAGGTTTGATTAACAGAATTCCAAATAGTAATTTCACCAATATTATGGATATAAACGAAATTCTTAAAGATTTAAATTTAGGATTGATACAAGATTTTGCATTTTGCAAAGGGATGGAAGCTCGAAACAATTTTCGATATATAAATTTTTATGAAACTTGCATTTATGTTAAGACAATTCAGAGTGATTTAATTATTAGTTCAAACAACCTGAATAAAAATAATAATGAAATTGAAAATAAATTTTATGCAAGAATAATTTGCTTAACCATCTATGAATATTTTAATGATATAAATAATATTTTAGGAAAGGAATTAAGTGATGAATTAAAAGAAATAAATTTTTTAGAATTTATAACATCTTTAAATGAAATTGGAAAAGAAATTAATCAATTAAAGAAAAAAAGAACAGCTTTTTTCAAAGAAATTCGACACGAAACAATAGCCCACAGAAACAAAAGTAAAACAAAACTTCTAGAGCAAATATTTAATATCGATGAAGAAGAAGTTTTAGACATTTCTATTGAAACAATAAAACTAAACACAAAGCTAATTAGTTTATTCTCTCAAATTACAAAAAAAATAAGTCAATATCATACTATAAATGGATTACTAAAAAATAACAGATAAAATAATATTACTGAAAAATACAGGTTTAAATGTGATTTAAAAGAATATTAACAATGAGTAGCATCAGAAAGTTGATGCTGTTTTCTTATATTAAATACTCACTCCATGAATATTTTTCACTTCCGCCATCACAAATGTACTATGCGTACTTCCGATAGAATCTACAGAACCTAACTTATTGAACACAAAATCCTGATAATGTTTCATATCTCTCACCTGAACTTTCAATAGAAAATCAAAATC
The DNA here is from genome assembly GCF_025971925.1 of Chryseobacterium oryctis. Lineage (GTDB taxonomy): Bacteria > Bacteroidota > Bacteroidia > Flavobacteriales > Weeksellaceae > Chryseobacterium > Chryseobacterium oryctis. Next base: position 259,203 of record NZ_JAPDHV010000004.1, on the reverse strand, counting down.
ACCGGAAATATTATAACATTCTGCAACCTCATCAATCTTTAAAATATCTTCCACAAACTGATTCCCAACAGAACGGTCATGAATTTTCAGCTTCACCTGACAAAAAACCGTAAAACCACGATTCAGCTTTTCGGCTTCTAAAATAGCTGCATAATGCTTGATATATCCCTCCTGTTCCAGTCTTTTCATACGCTCAAAAACAGGTGATGCCGAAAGATTAACTTCTTTAGCCAACTCTTTTACCGTCAATTTCGCATTTTTTTGAAGGATTCTAAGCAACTGTAAATCCTTTTCGTCAAGCCTTTCCACAGAATAATATTCTTTTTAAATGATTATTTTTCAAAAATACAGAATAATAAACTTTTAAATCCAATTAAAACAAAATATAATACTTAATTTTTAAATTAAAACCAATCAATTCACTTTAATTAATACCTTTACATCACATTTTGTTCTTTTACATACTTCATCAAACGGAAAAGGTTTTGCATAACGTAAATTAATAGGGAATCGTGTGAAAATCACGAGCTGTCGCGCAACTGTAAGTAATCTATCAAAGGTTTTGTCGACTCATATCCACTGTGAAAACGGGAAGGATGACAAAACTGTTACAAGTCAGGAGACCTGCCTTTTCCGAATGATCAATGCTCTCGCGATTTGGAGTTTTTGGATTAGAAAGATGATATACTTGAACGTATTTTCGTTAATGGAAAAATTACGTCATTATTATATCCTGTTCATCAATTTCATTTTACGAAAGCATTTCGAAGCACTAAAGAACTTTTGAATAATTGTTTAATTAAAAGACTTTACAGAAATGCAAACACACCTACTTGGCTATCCGCGAATTGGTAGCGACAGAGAACTCAAAAAAGCCTGTGAACAATATTGGGCAGGTAAAATCGAAGCAGACGAACTATTGGAAATTGGAAAAAACATCGCATTACACAACTGGAAAATTCAGCAGGAAGCAGGAATAGACCTTATTCCATGTAATGATTTTTCGTATTATGACCAGGTTTTGGATATGACTTTAACCGTTGGAGCCATTCCTGAACGTTATCAGGAAATTGCTTCCGAAAAATCCGAAATTGACCTCTACTTTGCCATGGCAAGAGGTTATCAAAATGACGGATTGGATATTACAGCAATGGAAATGACCAAATGGTTTGATACCAATTACCATTATATCGTGCCCGAATTTCAGAAAAATCAGGAATTCAGTTTATTTTCAAACAAAATCATTCAGGAATTTATTAATTCAAAGCAAACGGGAATTAATGCTAAGCCTGTAATCATTGGTTTACTGACCTATTTATTACTTGGAAAAGAAAAAGAGGAAGATTTTGATAAATTAGATTTAGCACAGAAGTTAGTTCCTGTTTATATTGATATTTTAAAGGAATTAGAAAATCATGGTGCAGAATATATTCAGTTTGATGAGCCTTTTTTAGCGTTAGATTTAAACGAAAAAACCAAGGAAACCTATCAACTCATTTACACTGAAATCAGAAAACAATTCCCTAATCTTAAATTTATTATTGCAACCTATTTTGAAGGCTTAAAAGATAATCTTTCCTTAGCAACGTCTCTTCCTGTCGATGTTTTACATATTGACTTGGTTCGTAGCCCGGAACAGTTGGATGAAGTTTTACATATAATTCCACACAACTTGAGTCTTTCTTTAGGAGTTGTAGACGGAAGAAATATCTGGAAGAACGACTATAAAAAATCTTTAAGTTTCATTGAAAAAGCAGTTCAGAAAATAGGCTCGGAAAGAGTTTTTGTTGCACCTTCATGCTCCCTGCTTCACTCTCCTTTTGACCTAGATTCGGAGAAAAACGAAGAAATTTTATCTCCCGAAATCAAACAATGGATGGCTTTTGCCAAACAAAAAGTACAGGAAATTGTTACGCTGAAAAAACTAGCTTCAGAAAACCCTGATTACAGTATTTTACAAGAATTAGCCGAAAACAGAAAAATAATTGAAAGTCGAAAAACTTCCACACTCATTCACAACCAAAACGTGAAAAACCTTGTGAATTCAACAACAGGGCAACATGCACAAAGAAAATCTCCATTTAAAATAAGAAAAAAATCTCAACAGGAAATTCTACAGCTTCCCTTATTTCCGACAACAACCATAGGTTCTTTTCCTCAAACTAAAGAAGTAAGAAATTGGCGTTCAAAATTCAGAAAAGGGGAATTAAATTCCGAACAATACGATACTTTACTAAAACAGGAAACCGAAAGAACTATCCGTTGGCAGGAAAAAATCGGGATTGATGTGCTGGTTCACGGAGAATTTGAACGAAATGACATGGTGGAATATTTCGGAGAACAATTAGCCGGATTTGCTTTTACTCAAAACGGTTGGGTTCAAAGCTATGGAAGTCGCTGCGTAAAACCGCCTGTAATTTTCGGAGATGTCTACAGATCCAATCCTATGACCGTTTATTGGTCGGAATATGCCCAATCTTTAACGAAAAAATGGGTAAAGGGCATGTTAACCGGTCCTGTAACGATTCTTCAATGGTCTTTTGTACGTAATGACCAGCCTCGTTCTCTTACCTGTAAACAAATTGCATTGGCAATTCGTGATGAAGTGAATGATTTGGAAAAAGCCGGAATCAGAATCATTCAGATTGATGAACCGGCGATTCGTGAAGGACTTCCGTTAAGAAAATCTGATTGGCAAAATTATCTGAAATGGGCAGTTGAAGCCTTCAGAATTTCGGCAAGTGGCGTGGAAGATGCAACACAAATTCACACACACATGTGTTATTCTGAATTCAATGATATTATTCAAAATATCGCAGATATGGATGCTGATGTCATCACAATAGAATGCTCTAGAAGTCAAATGGAATTACTGAATGCTTTTGCAGATTTCAAATATCCAAACGAAATCGGACCAGGAGTTTATGACATTCACTCGCCTAGAGTTCCATCAAAAGAAGAAATGCTAAAATTATTGAAAAAAGCTCAAGCTGTCATTCCAGCTCAGCAACTTTGGGTAAATCCTGATTGCGGACTAAAAACCCGTCATTGGGACGAAACAGAGAAAGCCTTGATAGCAATGGTAAAGGCTTCGAAAGAAGCGAGTGAAGAGTTTTCTTTGCAGGAGGTTTAAATTATTGATATTTGTTTTTTAGGAGCTTAAGGGCTCCTGTTTTTTTAATGACATAAAATCTTAATTACCAAATATTTTGAAGTTATACTATTTTATAAAAATATTATTGAAATGAAAGTCTAAAAAATCTTGATCAGGTAAAAACCGCTCTGGCAATACAATTTGTTGGTTCTGAAATTTATTAAAAAAATCATTTACGGCAACATCATTAGAATAATCATCAAAATAATTCGAAACTAATACTTTGTAATCAGGCGTTATTGTAATAAACCCTTTATCAAAAGCTTTATCATGTATAGAGTTTAAGCATAAACCATTATGTGGATTCGTCCTATTATCCATATCTACTGACCAAGGCTTGATGTGGCTAGCAACTAAAAAATCTGGAATAGATAATCCAGTAATACAACATTTTAAATTATAAGATGAAAGAATTGTACTTCTAAAAAAGCTTTGATTTACCCTTGTTTTGATAATAGTTTCTTTCTCTAGCCCTTTTGGAAAATCTGCTACATTATACACTTCTATTTCTTCAATTTTTTTGTTTTGAAACCCTGCTAACAACACTTCACTTTCAAAAACCAAATTATCCCAATTACCATTAAACTCATTCCAAACCTCCTCATCCAACTTACTACCATTTGTTAAGCCTTTAATTCCTTGTTTTTTAAGCTCTGGATCAAGTCGTCCAAAATTTCCAATTTTCATACTTAATGCAGATGGACTCCGACAAATAATGTCAGCATACTTGATTATTATAGGATTTGTTTTACTGCAACTTTTAAAAGGTATTTTACAATAAATGTTAAAAGCAATTATTGTTTCTTCTTTAGTCCAGTTATTATTTTTTGCCATTATCTATTTCAATTACTTCAAGATTATCAACATTGTAATCAGATAATATCTCATCTAATAATTTTTTTGTAAAATCAGAAGAACCAATTAGAATGGTTTCGAAAATTTCAAATCTGTCATCTGTTGTTAATTCATTTAATTTTTCATCATCACGGAAGAAATTCATAAAATCTTCTCTTGACATATTTTTATATTCGTTCATATCACTAATTTAAAATAATCAATTAAATAGTACAATAATATTTCAATAAATTAATAATCAAAAACTTACATTTTTTACAATTAAAAACCCTAATTTTGCACCCCGAAAATAAGGATTATCCGTTATGAAAAAATTAGGCGAATACAGAAAGCTTCTTGAAGTTGATAAAAATGTGACTTTAAAGGAATTAAAAACAATTTACAGGAATACGATGAAAGATACGCATCCTGATAAATTTATCAACGATGAAGCGGGAAAACTGGAAGCAGAAGAAAAAAGTAAGTCTGTGATTGAAGCCTATCATTTTTTGGTAAGCATCAATCCTGAAACACAGGAAAAGTACAAAGAAGAATATACTGAAACGATTACAAAATCTAATATTCAGGATTTTTATCTGGAGAAATCAATCTTGACTGTTCAACATTTGAATGGAGTATCTTACGAATATATTGGTGTTCCAAAGAATACATATATAAAAATGGTGAATGCAGATTCTCCGAGCCGTTTCGCAAGAAGGCACATCTACGGAAATTTCGTTTACAGAAAAGCAGGTGAAGTGATGGCTGATTAATTTCCGTATTATAAAACATATAAGGCTTTCAGTGAATTCTGGAAGCTTTTTTTGAGATTGCTTAGTCTCTGTCCTCTCGCAATGACATAAAAAAGCGTATCATTTCTGATACGCTTTTTCGGTTAATTAAGGCTGTTATATTAATCTAAATGTTTTGGAGTAAATCCGTCATCACTTAGTTCTCTATGTACATAATCGGCTTTCATTTCAGCTTCATAGTCTATCTTTTTATCTTTACCCATTCTTCTTAAAACTGAATCGAATAAAGAATAAACTACTGGTACAATAATCAAAGTAAGGAATAATGAAGATGTTAAACCTCCGATAATTACCCAGGCAAGACCATTATTCATCTCAGCTCCTGCTCCACTTGCCAACGCAATAGGAATCATACCAAATATCATCGCAATTGTGGTCATCAAAATCGGACGAAGACGTGCATGGTTAGCCTGAATCAATGCATCATGAGTATTTGCGCCTTCTGCTTTTCTCATATTCGTAAAGTCAACAAGCATGATGGCATTTTTAGCAACCAAACCAATCAACATAATCATACCCAACATTGTGAAAATGTTTAATGAATTTCCTGTTAATGCCAGAATAACCATAACTCCAATCAATGCCAACGGAATTGAGAATAACACCACAAACGGATATACAAAACTGTCATAAAGCGATACCATTACCAAGTAAACCAAAATAATTGCCGCCAATAAAGCGATACCTAAAGTACCAAAACCTTCAGACTGGTTTTCCATATCACCACCCCAAACGTAATCTACACCTGCAGGTTTATCTTTGCTATCCCAGAACATTGCAGACCATTCATTCGCAACGTCTCCGGAAGGTCTACCTACAACTTTAGATTGAACTTTAACCGCAGGAGATTTATCTCTACGCTGTAATAAACTTGGCCCTGAACCCATTTCTACATTTGCAAACTGACTCAATCTTATTTGTTCACCTTTATTATTAGTAAACATTAGGTTTCTTACATCTTCAATAGATTTTCTATCATTATCTGCAAAACGGATATTGATATCATACTCATATTCTCCGGCTCTGAATTTTCCGTCTGTATTACCGTTAAATGCAGTTTGCATTACTTGTCCTACATTTGAAAGATTAAGTCCCAAAGCAGACATTTTATCTCTGTCAATATTTACCTGAACTTCAGGACTTCCTGTGTCTGTAGACAGTTCAGCACCTACAGAACCCGGAACTTTTTTCAACAATGCCAATAATCTTTCTGCTTCTTTAGTTGCAGTTTCGTTATCAGGAGCCGTAACTACCAATTCGATTGGTGCTCTTTCTGCTCCCATAATTCCGATTGGTGCGGTTTTAAATTCAACACCTGTATATTTTTCTTCTAAAGCTCTTTTTATTCGGGCAGACATAATGTCTGTACTTTCCGCTCTCTCAGATTTATCTGTTAAAATAACCTGAATTTCTGATTGATATGCTGTAGACTGCATACCTCCCATACCAGAAGACTGCTGACCTACTGTTGTAATCATATTAACAACCTCAGGATATTTTCTTAAGAATTTTTCAACATCTAAGGTTACCTGATTGGTTTTTTCTACTGATGCATCTTTTGGTAATTCTATCTGAACTAAGAACTCTCCTTTATCTAATTTCGGGAAGAATTCACCTCCAATAAATCCGAATTTCACAAGCATGAAAGAAGAAATAAGAATAATAAAAGTAACAACAACCGTCATTATTCTTCTCAATGTAGTTCTTAAACACCACTCAAGAATCCCTGTTATCCAATGTGTGAAAGTATCTAATTGTTTTTCAAACCAAAGAATAAATTTTTCGAACCAGTTTTTACCAGTTAAATGCTCTAGCTTACCAAATCTTGATGACAACCAAGGAATAATAGTAAATGATGATAATAACGACAATAAAGTAGCAATAACCACCGTGACACAGAACTGAGCCAAAATATTTGCTACCAAACCTGTACTCATTGCAATTGGTAAGAATACTACCACAATTACTAAAGTAATCGCAGTTACGGTAAATCCGATTTCTGAAGCTCCATCAAAAGATGCTCTGATTTTAGATTTCCCCATCTCCATGTGACGGTAGATGTTTTCAAGTACTACAATCGCATCATCCACCAAGATACCAACAACCAATGATAACCCCAATAACGACATCAGATTAAGTGTATACCCCATTAAATTCATTCCAATGAATGCCGCAATCAACGACATTGGAATCGATATCATTACAATAAATGCATTTCTAATACTATGTAAGAATAATAACATTACCACAGCAACCAAGATAATTGCCAAAAACAAATCGAAAATAACGTGATCCGCAGCAGCTAATGTAAAGGTTGTAGTGTCGTTTACAATATTCAGTTTAATTCCTTGATTGGCGTATGTTTTTTCTACATTTTCGATAGTTTTCTGAACCAATTCTGATACAGCAACAGCATTGGCATCCGATTGCTTTTTAATCTGAATCAATATAGTGGGATTCTGATTATAACGAGCCAACTTTTCTACATCTTCCGTTGTATCCAACACTACAGCAACATCTGATAAACGTACCTGAGCTCCATTTTTGTTAGAAATAACCAAGTTGCTCATCTGCTCCACAGATTTGTATTTACCAGATAATCTGATGGTAGATTTTGATGTACGTGTTTTTACATTACCCGTCGGGAAATCTAAATTGGAAGATAAAATAGCCTGTTGAACTTCACCGATAGAAATACCGTATCCTTGAAGTTTCTTCTCATCAATATTTACTTGAATTTCTCTTTCTTGTCCACCAATCAAATCTACTTTAGCCACCCCGTTTACACGAGAGAATGTAGGTTCAATTTTTTTGTCTAATAAATCGTAAAGCTCTTTACTGTTTAGCTTCTCACTCGAAATACTCATCGTCATGATTGGCATATCATCTAAAGAGAATTTATTAAGTGAAGGAGCATCTGCATCATCCGGCAAATCAGATAAAATTGCATTTACTTTACGCTGTGCATCATTCAAAGCAAAATCAACATCTGCACCTGCGTTCAACTGAACCATGATAACAGATAAACTTTCGTATGAAGAAGCTTCTACTTTTTTTACGTTTTCTAATGACCCAACGGCATCTTCAATTTTACGGGTAACGGATGTTTCTACCTCACTTGGTGAAGCACCAGGATATACCGTGGATATTGTTACCATGTTGGTTTCAAATTTAGGAATAAGCTCGTATCCCATCATGGAATAACTTAGCAAACCTCCTAACGTTAAAATTGTAAATAATACAATAATTAACGAGGGTCTTTTTATCGATATTTCTGCTAACTTCATATAATCTTACTTTACGATATTGATTTTATATCCGTTATCAAGGTTAATTTGTCCACTTGTAATTACTTCATCACCCTCTTTCAGACCACTAAGAATATGTACACGATCTCCATATACTTTTCCTACGGATACTTTAATCATTTTAGCTACTCCATTGTCATTGATAAATAGCTGACCAGAAGATACACCATTCACGAATGCAGTTGCAGGAACAGTTAATATACTTTGAGTTTCACCTCCGTTACTTGTTTTAAATATTGCAGTTCCGTACATACCTGCTTTTAGTTTTCCATTATTGGCAACCTCAATTTCTACAGGGAAGTTAAGCGATGCATCACTTTTCGGTGCAATGAATGTAATTTTACCAGTAATGGTTTCATCACCAATTGAATTTACCTTAATATCAACTGATTGACCTAAAGCTAATCTACCGACTTGGCTTTCATCCACCAAAACAGATAATTTAAGAGTATTGATATTTACAATTTCAAATAATGGTGTTCCCGGAGAAACAACGGCTCCCGGTTCTACCATTCTTTTATTAATAGTTCCGCTGATACCTGCAGTAACATTCGCATTATTTACTTTTACATTTTGAGCTCTAACAGCAGCCTGAGCGTTTTTAAGCTGCAATCTGGATTGATCTAATTGCTGTTTTGTAACCCCTCCTGTTTTGAATGCATTTTCATAACGTTGATTATCAATAATCGCATTCTGCAAATTATTTTGAGCCTGTGTAACATCTACTTCAATTGCATCTTTTTTGATAACAGCAACCACCTGACCTGCACCTACTCTGGAGCCTTCTTTTACATTTACACTGATAACTTTACCCGCAATTTCTGATGCTAAATTAGTTTCAGCTTTAGGTATGAAATTACCATTCGCAGTATATTCAGTATTAATATGTTCGTATTTTACTTTTTCGATATTTACGTTTATTTTTTCTACCGTTTTAGCAACTTCAGCAACTGTGGCTGTTTGTTCTTTTTTATTATTTACAATTTTATAAGCAGCCAGACCTACAAGTACAGCAGCTACGATAATATATATTAAAGTTTTTTTCATTTTAGTTAATTATTGGTTTTGTAGTGTATTTAATTCACCTTTAGCTTTTATCAGTTTTATTTCCGCTTGTTTATAATCTAGTAAAGCATTAGCATGATTTTGTTTTGCCTGTGTTAAAGCATTTTCAGCATCTAAAACTTCTGTAAGATTAGCCAATCCATACTGATAATTTGACTGTGTATTTTTTTGCACTTTTTCAGCCAATTCAACATTTTCTTTCATGCTTTTCAGATTGATTAAGGCATTTTCAATATTCGTAACCGAATTTTCATAATCTAAATTTAAACTCAGTTTAGTATTTTCAATATCCTGATTCAAATCCTGAATATCAATTTCGGCCTGCTGTATTTTAGCTTTTGTGGCTCCACCTGTAAAAATGGGAATATTTACATTAAGACCTATTGAGGCAAAATCACTCCAGTTCACACCATTGTTTAAACCATTTGTAAGAGGAAATTTACCTCCTACTCCATACCAACCGTAATTACCTTGCAAACCAACCGTAGGATAAAGTAATGCCTCTGTTGCTTTTTTGTTATATTGTAAAAGTTCTTTCTGTTTTTCAAGAACTTTTATTTCAGAACGGTTCTCAATATTCGTTACAGAAGCCAATAACTCAGGTTTAGGCTCAATTTCTCTCTCTTCCAGTTCAATTTCAGTATCAATAGGAATACCCATATAGAATTTAAGGGCATTTTTCGCTAAATCAACTCCATTGATTAACCTTTGCTTATTAGAACTTATATTAGTAAGTTGTACGTTTGTTCTGTCTAAATCTATTTCTTTAGCCAAACCATTATCAACTAAACTTTTAATAATATTTCTTACTTTTTCGGTATTGGTATAACTAGACTCTACCGTTTTCAAGTTCTCTTCCTGAACAAAAACATTGTAGTAAGCAGTTGCTACATTTTCAATAATTTGCTCATTCGTAAGCTGAGAATTAAGAATATAAAACTCGCGTGTAGATTTCGCGGCTTTTAATCCTGTAAATACTCTCTGGTCAAATAATGTCTGGTAAACCGATGCCGAAATATTTGACGTCCAAGGTTGTCCCATTTTTACTACAGTTCTCTGTCCTCCAAAATCAAGTACAGATTCTTGAATAATCGGGTTATAGGTAATATTACCTGTTGCACTTACTTGTGGAAGTGCTCCTGCTCTAGCTTCATCAATTTTATATTCCGCTTTTTTCACCTGTAAAGCAGCTTTTTTAGCTTCTGCTTTGTTCTGAAGCGCCTGTTTTATGGCTTCTTGTAAAGAAATCTGCTGTTGAGCAGACACAGATGAATAACCGAAAATCATAAATGCTGCAGCTATCCCAATTTTTAGCTTTTTTGCAGTTATACGTTTCCTTTTCATAATTTTATTACTACGTTTATTATTTTCTTAGATGATTTTATTTATAAAAGACGAATGTATTTTCAAAATACTTTAATCTATTTTAGTGCTTAAATAACATATTTAATATTATTTCTTTTCTTTCGGAGATCAACTGATCATATTCTTTATCATCAATGATAAGATTCTCCATCAATAAAGGTCTGACTGCACTAGGAAAAACAAGCAGAGAAATCATATTAAGGATAAATTGTACAGGCTTCATCTTTTCAATTCTTCCTAGCTCCATTTCTTTTTCAATATCTCGATAGAATTTATTAAGATCGTGTTCCTCAATATCTTTTCGTTGACAATTCCCTTTATTAATCTGTGAAACAATATAAGTTTCAAGGTAAGGGTAACGCAAACTTGTAGACAAACTGCTTTCTATAAACTCACTTATTTTCTCTTTAAAAGGCATTTCAGAATCCATTATAATATCAGATTTCTCTCTCTCCACCTTCTGAGCTTCTTCAAAAACAATCTGAATAAGATTATCTCTCGAACGGAAATAGTAATTTATCAGAGTTCTATTTATCCCTGCCGCATCCGCAATCTCTTGTGTAGTAGCATCAAATTTGCCTTTCACAAAGAATAAATTCTTTGCCGTTTCCTTGATTAACTCCTGCGTTTGGTCCTTTTTTGCTTGATTTGACATTTTTGTTAAACAAATTTGTCGCAAAATTATAACAAATATTTTTTTTGACAAAATTGTTAAACAAAAAATTTAAATAGATTTTATGAAAACTTTACATTATAAAAAAAGCGAGTAGAAAATTCTACTCGCTTTTTTGTTTTATAATAACCGTATTTTATCATCTAAAATATCAATTATTTTATCTTTATAAAGACCTCCGATTGCTTTCTTAAAGTTCTTTTTACTCATCTGAACCTCATCCTTGATTTCTTCCGGTGAAGATTTGTCTGAAAGATGAAGCAAACCATAATTCTCCTCTAATTTATTGAGAATTTTTTGTTTGAATTCGTCAATATTTTCAAATCCTTCCGGTTGTAAAGAAACATCTATTTTGCCATCTTCACGAATTGCCTTAATGTATCCCGTTTCTTCTGACAAAGGGTATAACTTCTTGAATACATCCGAAGCATATATCAATCCGATATATTTTTTATTAATGACAACATTCCAGCCCAATTCGCTTTCATTCATCATAATCAAATCAACTTTATCTCCTTTCTTAAAAGGTAAATCCTGATACTGAGGATTTCTTTTAAATTTAGTAGTCCCAGTAATTAAATCTAAACTTTCATCAACATAGATATGTACTAAATATCTTTTACCTTCAATGATTTTAGATTTTTGCTGCTTATAAGGAATGAATAAATCTTTAATAATTCCCCAATCCATAAATGCTCCACTTGGAAGACTTTGAACACAGCTCATCACAGCAAATTCGCCGACTTCAGCCAAAGGAATTTCAGTTGTTGCCTTTAATTTATTATCATCCTGATATACAAAAACTTCAACTTCTTCATCAATCTCTTTTTCGTCCTGAATGAAAATTTTGGGCAAAAAAGCCTTTTCACCTAATTCATCTGTTAAAATCCATCCTGAATTGATTTTTTCCGAAATTTTTAAAGTTTGAGTTTTTCCGAGTTGCATGTAAAGATAATATTAGTCTGCAAAGGTATGGAAAATATAACCGAAAGAGCAAAATGAAGTTCAAATGAAAAGCATTCATATACTTCAACAAAAAAGAGAGGCATTTTCGCCTCTCTTGAATATATAAATGATTAAATAAAATTAAATATGAATTGCTCTCTTTCCTGTAGCATCCAATGCAGCTTCTTTAATAGCTTCTGCATACGTTGGATGAGCATGAGAACTTCTTGCGATATCTTCTGCACTTGCACGGAATTCCATTGCGATTACACCTTCTGCAATAAGGTCTGCAGCTCTTGCTCCAATCACGTGGAAACCTAAAACTTCATCAGTCTTTTCGTCAGCAATAATTTTCACTAAACCATCAACATCACCACTTGCACGGCTTCTTCCCAAAGCTCTCATTGGGAAAGAACCTACCTTGTAAGCCACACCTTCTTCTTTTAGTTGTTCTTCAGTTTTACCAACTCCTGCAACTTCAGGCCAAGTATATACAACCCCCGGAATCAGGTTATAATTGATATGAGGCTTTTGACCAGCTAAAGTTTCAGCAACGAAAACTCCTTCTTCTTCAGCTTTATGAGCCAACATTGCTCCTTTGATAACATCTCCGATTGCGTAGATGTTTGCAACATTAGTTTGTAAGTGATCATTTGTTTTAATTCTTCCTCTTTCGTCAAGCTCCACTCCTGCTTTTTCAAGTCCAAGACCTTCTGTATAAGGTCTTCTTCCCACAGAAACTAAACAATAATCTCCTTCTACAACTACTTCTTCTCCTTTTTTATCTTTAGCTGTAACTTTTACAGAGTCTCCATTTCTTTCAACTGCAGAAACAGCCGTAGAAAGCATGAATTTCATTCCTTGTTTTTTAAGAACTTTAGTCAATTCTTTACTTAAAGCTCCATCCATTCCAGGGATGATTTTATCCATAAACTCAACAACAGTAACCTGAGCTCCTAATCTTAAATAAACAGAACCTAGCTCAAGACCGATAACTCCTCCTCCGATAACTACCAAATGCTTAGGAATTTCCTTAAGATTTAATGCTTCCGTAGAAGTAATGATTCTTTCTTTATCTAAAGTAATGAAAGGCAAAGAAGATGGTTTAGAACCAGTTGCAATAATTGTATATTTAGACTCTATGGTTTCAGTAGAACCGTCGTTCTTCGTTACTTTAATCTGAGTAGCAGATTCAAAGCTTCCAACTCCTTCAAAAACAGTAATTTTGTTTTTGTCCATCAAAAAGTTGATACCTTTTGTAGTTTGTTCTACTACTTCATTTTTTCTGGCAATCATTCTTGCAATGTCTGCCTTTGGTTCATTAATGATGATTCCATGGTTTTCGAAATTGTGTTTTGCATTTTCGAAATGTTCAGAACTATCTAAAAGCGCTTTTGACGGAATACATCCCACATTAAGGCAAGTTCCTCCTAAAGTTGAATATTTCTCGATAATTGCTGTTGTGAAGCCTAATTGTGCAGCACGAATTGCAGCAACATAACCACCAGGACCAGAACCGATTACGGTAACATCGAATTGACTCATGTTATTTTATGAATTTGTTTATTATTATCAATCTTAATTCTTACAAATTTACAGATTAATTACCAAGTGCCAAAGTGTGTTTCGCCAAATTTGAAATAGAAATTTTTATTGTATTCTGAAATATTACAAATCTACATTCAGTTTCCCTTGCCCGAATTCTCCTGTACTTTCAAAATAAGAACCTCCAAACACATACCAATCAAGGCTTTCCAGATATTCAACAGCATTTTCGGGAGTTATTTGCGGACGGTCTTTTTTCGAAACAATTCCTTTGTACCATCTTCCTGAATTGGAGAAACTTTCATATTCAACAAAATAACGGATCCAGATTCTCTGGCACAATTTGCACTGCTGAATACTTACTTCTCGGTATCTTCCATTAGAATGATCTATTCCCAGCTGAGAGCTTCTGTATTCTGTATAATTTGAGGTCGGTTTTTCACAAGCACATCCTAATTTCTGAATTTTGTTCATGAATAAATAATAGATAAAATTTAAAGTTCAAATTTAGGTAAATACTGAGTTTTAATTGTATTATTTATTAATCATTTCCAAAAGTAATTTTTCATACTTATCCAAAATGATATGCTTTGAAAACCTTGATCGAATGGAATTTTTAATAGCTGTTTTATCATGTTCTCTTTGAAGTACAGAAATGATTTTCTCCGCAAAATTGTCATGATTTTCGATATCAACAATTTCGCCGTTGATATTATCCTGAATAATTTCGTTAATTCCACCAGGGCAGTTATTGGCTAGAGAATACACTCCACAAGCTCCGGCCTCAAGCAAAACATTCGGAAAACCTTCATATCTTGATGAGAGAATAAATAAATCTGCATACTTCAGAAATTGGTAAGGATTTTCCTGTCTTCCATGGAAAACAACCTGATTTAACCCTAAAAAATCTTTCATTTGATGAAGTAGTTCTCTATCGTCACCGTCACCTAAAATATGAAGAATAATATTTTCATTTTTAAGTCTGGAAAAAACCTTTAAAAGATTGTCAAAACCTTTCCTTCCCGATAAATTTCCAATAGCAACTACATTCTTGTAATTGTATTTAAAACTTTCAGGTTTTATTGAGCTTTCAAGTTTTGAATTAATAAACTCAAAATCAACAGGATTATTTATTTTGACAATTTTCTTTTGCTTAATACTAAAATTGTCAATCAAATCCTTCTTCATATCATCACTTTGAGCAATGACTTTGTGATAATTATTGTAAAAATTATAGAAAAACTTTATTTCTTTTCTGGTAACATGTTGAGATACAACATTCGTTTCACGAGCTATGAATTTAGTTCTCGGAAAAAGTTTTATAAACAGTGATAAATATGCATTTACTTCTCCAAAACCCGAAAAGACAATATCAGGTTTTCTTCTATAAATCTCTCTTAAAATTGGTTTCAAAGAATGCCTGATTCTTTCTGTATTAACATCAATAATTTCAACATCTTCTTTTAAGAAATTAAGATACCCTCCTTGCTTGCGTAACAACAAAATTTTAGGTTCAAATCTATCTCGGGAAAGATGATTCGCAATGGTGGTAACAATCCTTTCTGCACCTCCGGTCTCCAGATCCGGCAGAATAAATATGACAGAAATCTTTTTCATCAGTGTAAAATTAGTAAAAAGTTTGGTACAGTTTAGTTTCAATCCATAAAAACAGAAATAATTACATGGTATTTGACCAAATTTTAATAAAAAAGAAACCCTTCTTTTGAAAGGATTTCTTTTTTATTTCATTATCATTTAAATGATTCTAATTAGCTACATCACTAATGAATTTTATTCTCAACATTCTTACTTCTTCATCTGATAATTCATCTCCAAATTCATCTAATAAAACTTTCATGCTGTCACTTTCAGATTCGTTCATAAATTCCATGAATTCATCAACGATATCTTCATCAAAATTATCTTCAATATAATAATCAATATTTAATTTTGTTCCTTGATACACGATACGCTCCATTTCTTTCAACAATTCATCCATTGAAAGGTTTTTAGCTCTTGCAATGTCTTCAAGGTCAATTTTTTTGTCAGTACTCTGAATAATAAAAACTTTGTGGCTAGATTTGTTTGCCACCTGTTTCAGAACCATATCCTGAGTACGCTCGATATTATTATCCTCTACATATTTACTGATGAAATCAGCAAATTCTTTTCCATACTTTTTTGCTTTTCCTTCACCAACACCATATATTTTTGTAATTTCTTCAACAGTAATCGGGTATTGAACCGTCATATCCTCCAAACTAGGATCCATAAATACGGTATAAGGTGGAATCCCATGTTTTTTGGCTACTTTTTTTCTCAATTCTTTCAGCTGACCAAATAAATTCTGATCTAAACCTCCTCCGGACTGCATTTGCACCTGATCACTTTCAGCTTTAGCCTGAGTCAAATCAAATTCTCTGTCTTCAGCAATTAAGAAAGGAGGTTCTAGTTTACCCTCCAAAAGCTGTTTTCCTTTTTCGGCAATCTTTAAAACTCCATACGTTTCAATATCTTTCTGTATATAGTTCTGAACTGTGCCCTGTCTTAGAATACTTTTCCAATAATTATCTTTTTCCTCTTTTCCGAAACCGAAATAAGACGATTGTTCTAATTTATAAGATTTGGTAACTGCCGTTTCTTTTCCACCAATTACAGAGATTAAATCTTTAGCTTTGAACTTTTCTCCTGTATCTCTAATTAGCTCAAGAGCTTTCTTCAAATCATTCGTAGCATCTTTTAATTTCGGAGGATTTGATGAGTTATCACACATCTTCGCTCCCTCTCCATTAACAGGATCAAAATTCTCCCCGAAATAATATAAAATATATTGTCTTCTACTCATTGAAGTTTCGGCATAACCTACAACTTCATTTAAAAGCTGTAACCCAATTTCCCTTTCGGAAACAGGCTTTTGAGCCAAGAATTTCTCTAGTTTTTCAATATCTTTCGGATCATAGAATGCCAAACAATGACCTTCTCCTCCGTCTCGACCGGCACGACCGGTTTCCTGATAATAACTTTCTAAAGATTTTGGAAAATCATAATGAATTACAAATCGTACATCCGGTTTATCAATCCCCATTCCAAATGCAATTGTAGCGACAATCACATCTACTTCTTCCATCAAAAATTTGTCCTGATTTGCGACCCTTATTTTTTGGTCAAGACCAGCGTGATAAGGTAAAGCATTTACACCATTAACCTGTAACAGTTGAGCAAACTCTTCTACCTTTCTTCGGCTTAGACAATAAACAATCCCTGATTTGCCTTTGTGTTGATTTATAAACTTTACAATCTCTTTGTCAACATTTACTTTAGGACGTACTTCATAATAAAGATTAGGTCTGTTAAAGCTTTCTTTAAAAACCAAAGCATTTGTCATTCCCAAAGTTTTCTGGATATCATCCTGAACTTTAGGTGTTGCTGTTGCCGTTAATGCAATTACCGGAACTTCGGCAATTTTATCAATAATTTGCTTAAGATTTCTGTATTCTGGTCTAAAATCGTGTCCCCATTCTGAAATACAGTGTGCCTCATCAATAGCAAAGAAAGAAATTTTCACTTCTTTCAAAAAGTCCAGATAATCTTCCTTAATCAATGATTCAGGAGCAACATATAAAAGTTTTGTTTTACCACTTTTAATATCATCAAAAACCTGTTTGGTTTGTGTTTTATTCAATGATGAATTCAAAACATGCGCTACCCCATCATCAGACGAAAGACCGTTTACCGCATCTACCTGATTCTTCATTAACGCTATTAAGGGAGAAACTACTATCGCTGTGCCTTCAGAAATAAGTGCCGGAAGCTGATAACATAAAGATTTACCACCTCCTGTCGGCATTAAAACAAAAATATCTTTCCCAGCTAACAGGTTATCTATGATTTGTTCTTGTTGACCTTTAAAAGTAGAAAACCCGAAATGTTTTTTCAATTCGCCTGATAAATTGGCTTTTTTTGCGCTCATCTAATTTTCTATTGCTAAATTTGCATCTATTCCAAAGTTATAAAAATTTTACTTAAAATAAAAGCGAACGAATTTATAAAAAATAAAACTTATATTAAATATTCTTTTTAAAATATAACATTTTTTAAGAGATTTTTTGTAAGCCCTATCAAAATAAAATGGAAAATACCAATATTATTTCAATAGCAAAAAAAACTATAGAAATAGAAATTTCAGAACTTGAAAAATTAAAAAGCCGTATTAATGAGGATTTTGCCAAAGCTGTAGAAATCATTCATTCGGCAAAAGGAAAACTAATTGTTGTAGGAATCGGGAAATCTGCCCATGTCGGAAATAAAATTGTAGCTACATTAAATTCCACAGGTACACCATCACAATTTTTACACGCTTCAGAAGCTATTCATGGGGATTTAGGAGTTATTCAAAAGCAGGATGTGGTTTTATGCATTTCAAATTCGGGAAATTCTCCTGAAATTGTAAATCTCGTTCCATATTTGAAGAACTATTCCTCAGCTTTAATAGGAATGACAGGAAACAAAAAGAGCAAATTGGCCGAGTTTTCTGAAGTTATTTTGGACACCCATGTTGATATGGAAGCGTGTCCCAATAAATTAGCTCCTACAAGTTCTACCACTTTACAAATGGCTTTAGGTGATGCTTTGGCGGTATGTTTGATGGAATTAAACCAATTCAAAGAAACTGATTTCGCAAAATTTCATCCAGGAGGAAGTTTAGGAAAGAACCTTACAGCAACTGTAGAACAATTTTTATCTTCTCAAAAACCTCAGGTTTCAGATACGGCATCTATAAGAGAGGTTATCATTTCAATAAGTTCTTCTTCACATGGAATTACAGTTGTAACCAACAATAATGAAATTATAGGTGTTATTACGGACGGAGATTTGAGAAGAATGCTAATGAAAAATGAAGATGTTTCATTCATTATAGCAAAAGATATTATGTCTAAAAACCCTAAAACAATTGAGAAAGAGGCATTAGCTAAAGAGGCAATGAGAATTTTGAAAGAAAACAATATCGGGCAATTGATTGTTACTGAAAACGGAAATTATCACGGTATTATCGACATTCACAGACTTCTGGACGAAGGAATTATATAAAAAACAATCAGGCAGAGAAATAATCTCTGCCTGATTTATTACTACTTCTTTTATTTTTATAATGTTCCAAATTTCCCTGCCTGAAACTCTTCAAATGCTTTCACCAATTGTTCCTGAGTGTTCATTACAAATGGACCGTAATGTGCGATAGGCTCATTTAGAGGTTCTCCGCTTACAATCAAAACGATAGTATTATCACTTGTCGCTTCAAGGCTGAACGTATCTCCTTTTTCATTTTCAAACATTGCAAAAGTGTCTTTATTCAGATTCTCTGTTCCGTTAACAACAACTCCGCCTTCAATAATAAGAATCGCTGTATTGTAATGATTCGGAAATTCAAAAACAGCTTTTCCTCCTTTATTCAAGTATGCATTAAACATATTGATTGGAGAATAGGTAGTTGCTTTTCCTTTTTGCCCCTGATATTCACCTGCAATTACATTTATAAAGCCTCCGTTATTTTCAAGCTGTACTTTAGTCATATCATCAAACAACAAATCCTGATAATGAGGTTTGGTTTCACGGTCTTTTGCAGGAAGATTCACCCACATTTGCACCATTTGAAAAGTACCACCTTCTTTAGACCATTCTTCTTCGTGATATTCTTCGTGAAGAATTCCTGCTCCGGCTGTCATCCATTGTACATCACCTTCTCCTATCACACCATGATTTCTGTAACTGTCTCTGTGCGCAATTTTACCTTTATAAGCTACTGTTACAGTTTCAAAACCTTTGTGTGGATGTGGACCTACTCCTCTCGGAATTTCCTCAGCCTCAAATTCTATATCCGCATTATACCCTAGTGCAAAAAAAGGATCCATTCTACGACGGGTAATTCCTCTCCCTATAAATGATGTGGTATAAAATGCATTTCCAACCCAATTGAATGAGCCTGGATGCAATACTTTTTCTATATTTCTAGTATTCATTTCTTTATTTTTTAGATTAATTTTTTAATATTAGCTAACATCAAATGAGTAGCTGTGAACAATAAAGTTATCATATTAAATTTTAGATTTTGTGATTAAATTTTTAACAGCTTTTTCAATATCAGGATATTTGAAAACAAAGCCTTCATTTTCAATTTTCCTTGAAACTAAATGCTGCCCTTTAAACT
The DNA here is from genome assembly GCF_025971925.1 of Chryseobacterium oryctis. Lineage (GTDB taxonomy): Bacteria > Bacteroidota > Bacteroidia > Flavobacteriales > Weeksellaceae > Chryseobacterium > Chryseobacterium oryctis. Next base: position 239,297 of record NZ_JAPDHV010000004.1, on the reverse strand, counting down.
TTGAAATCGGCAACTTATCATTCAATCCTAATTCATTTGAAATAGCTTTGTAAATATCTTGTTGTGAGGCAGGTTGTGGTGCCACAGAATTATAAATGTCATCTAATTTTTTCTCAACTGCAAAAGCAAAAATTCCTGCCATATCTTCTACATGATTCCAAGGAACAGCCGAATCATTTTCCTTAAAAATAATATTCGGATCACTTTTTACTATTTGTTCATACACCGGGAAAATCCCCCCTTCATTACCTAAAACCAAAGACACTCTTATTTTAGATACATTTTCAGCAATTCCGTCTTCTTTAAATCTGTCTGCTGCTTTTTCCCAATCATCACTAAGATCAGCCGCAAAACCGATTCCTTTTTTTTCCGTTTTCATCAATTTCAAGTGTACGTTCCTGAAACCCGTAATACCCAATTGCTGAAGCCGAAACAAAAGCTTTAAGTTTATGACCTCTTTTTTTCAGTTCTTCACGAAGGAAATCGGAAGCTCCTATTCTACTTTCATACACCAGCTTTTTACGTTCTAATGTTAAAGGTGTTCCGTCATTCAATTTAGAACCTGCCAAATGCACAATATAATCCACTCCTTCTAATGCTTTATCATCAATTGTTTTCTCATGAACATCCCATTTGAACTCATTACTTTCTCTAGGGCTTCTTGTTAATAATTTAATATTGTAATTTTCCTTTAAAATCTGAATCAAATGACCTGCTATAAAACTATTTGCTCCTGTTATTAATACTGTTTCTTTCATTTCTATATTTTGTTTTGTGATTGAATACAAATTACCCTACTGATACCCTCTATATGAATCAAAAAAAAGATTATATCTGAGTAAACTTGTCTTTTCATAGTAATATTTATGATTTCTTGTACAAATTTATGGCTGAAATAAGCTATATTTGGTATGGGTTAACTTTAGGTAACTGGTAACAAAAAAGTAAGCGAAATGGTAAAAAAACCGATTTCAGATCCACCTGCATGTACAGGAAACTTATTAGCCATGCGTGATACGCTCGAAACTCTTGGCGGAAAATGGAAACTATTAATTCTTCACTATTTAATCGTTCGTGAAGATGATAGTAATACTTTTAAAAAAATGGAGCGTGACATTGACGGTATTTCGTCGAAAATGCTGTCTAAAGAACTTAAAGATTTAGAAGCTAACAAGCTCATTAAAAGAGAGGAGCAAAAAACCAAACCCATAAAAGTAGAATACTCTATCACAGAATACGGAAAATCTACCAAAGAAATTATTGATATACTTGTAAACTGGGGAAAAAAACATCGCATAAACATTTTAGAATCTTATGAATAGCTCTATATTAGAGATTAATTTCATAATTTCGCAACTTTAAAACCTCAATATAAAAAATTTCTAAATGAGTGAAGGTAAAGAAATGTCCTTTCTTGGACATATAGGAGAATTAAGAGGTCATCTCATACGCTCGATTATCGCTATTGTATTAGCCGCATTTATCGTTGGTTTTAATATCAACTGGATAATGGATCATATTTTCTTTGGCCCAACAAGAAATGATTTTCCTACCTTTAAAATTGTGAATCATTTTTCGAGAATGATTTTGGGAGAAGACAGCATTACACTTCCTAAAGATTTCCCTGTACGTGTACAAAGACTTTATCAACAGTTTAATGTAATGATGGCTGTTTCCATTTTTGGAGGAATAGTAGTTGCGTTCCCGTATATTGTTTGGGAACTTTGGAGATTTATCAGCCCTGCTTTACACCCAAATGAAAGAAAAAACTCTGTTTTTATCATCAATGCAGTATGGGTTCTTTTTATGACAGGAGTTTTGTGCGGATATTTTCTAATTCTTCCGTTTGCAGTTAATTTCGGGGTAATTTTTAAAATTTCCGATATTATTGTACCTCTTTATGATTTAAGTGATTATACTACATTATTTTTACAGGTTGTGATAGGTATGGGTGTTATTTTTCTTTTCCCAATTCTTATTTATTTCCTTACAAGTATCGGAATTCTTACGCCAATGTTTATGAAAACCTACCGTCGTCATGCCATTGTTTTGATTATGGTAGTTGCAGCAATCATTACTCCCGCAGATGTTCTAAGTATGCTGATGGCTGCATTCCCGCTTCTTTTGCTGTATGAATTCAGTATTGTAATGTGTTCTTACACTTATAAAAAAGCACAGAAACGAGAAGGAAATCTTCCTGCCGTTCAAGATTAAATATTACTAAATAAAAAAATAAATTCCCGTAAATAGATTTTTACGGGAATTTTTAATTGAAATTAAACCTTAATATGTTTTCGTCATATCCGCAGGAATTATCAGGTTAAAATCTGTCGGAATATAATCCTTCTCAGGAATTTTCAGATCTGGATTTTCAGATTCAAAAACGGAAATGACAGCCATTTTTAGGTTCGGATTTTTCTGTTTAATATACCAATAAATTCCACCAAATTCTTTAGAATGATAATTTCCGTTATAATGAATAAAAAGCTTTCCGGGTTGAATATTTTTCAAAATAGATTCAGCCATTGTAGCATCTTTTATAGCTTGAGCCGAAATAAAATTCATCACTTTTGGACCTTCTGCATGTTCGCCCATCATAGCTTTCATTTCAGGATAACCAGGTGTATCAAGTGTTACTTTTATAGGTAATTGAGCAATATACGATTTATCTTTTTCAGACAGTTTATTTAAAGATTCTAATCCTTCTTTTGCGGTTTGAGAAGCATATCTTCTTGGCACATTGGTTGCTATAAAATCCAATTTTTTGGCTTTAGCAAAATCAACCAAAGGTTTGTAGTCGGTTGAAAAATTATTCCATAAACGAGCAGAATCTCTCAATGTTTTTGCATCAAACTTTCCACTTAAATATTGATTCAAGTGCGATTGATTATCTCTTTCAAACATTTCTGCCCCCAAAATAATTTGTCCGTTTTTTTGTTGATACAGTGCTTCCGTAACTTTCAGCTGAAGCCAATGATTGATTGAATTATTATGATTTTCACCAAAAAAAACAACATCATATTCAGCTAACTGCTTAATCAATTTTTCAGTTTTTATTTCCTTTCCTTTTTTATCATAGAATTGATAGGCTTTAAAATTTTGGGCATTTATTTTACAAAAACCTATTGACAATATCGCTAAAAAAATATTTTTCATTTTTATCATTTTTGTAAAAATAGATTAATAAACTTTAACCACAAAAGTCACAAAAGTATCTTTAGCTTTCTTAGCACTTTAGTTGATTTTAGAAATATTTTGAATATAAAATTAAGAACACTTTAGTTTTTTTGAAAATCTCTGATTTTCATCTTGTCTGAGCTTCAATACACATAATTATTTAAACTTTAGTAGTCAAATCGTTTATGACTTTTGTGGTTACAATTCAAAATAAAAGACCGCTTTGAATTATAAAAAACAAAACGGCCTCAAAAAAATATCTAACTATTTATTTTTCTAATTCTACAACCAAATCTTTCCATTCCTGCAATTCAGGAATTCCCGGTTTTCTTTTACCAAAGAATTGAACGATAAAATCTCCTTCTTTGTTAAATACTTCTATTGCTGTAACTTCGCCATCTTCCGTTGGTTTCTTTACAATCCAAGTTTCTGCAATCGCACTCATATCCAAATGTAAATTGAAATCAGGATCCATTACATTAAACCATTGCTGATGCCAAAGCGTTTTTTTTACATTTCCTGTGTGAATTTGAATGATTCCTCTGTTTCCGACAAAAACCATGATTGGAAGTTGCCTTTCTGAAGCATCTTCTAAAACATTAACAACTTTTGCATTATCAATTTTTTTTGCAAAACCTTCAGGAGCTAATCTCAACGCCTGAGTTCTGCTCACTCCGAATTTTCTGGTCATCATAAAGAAATCGTGAGTGTCTTTCAGTTCTCGCCATGCATTTTGGAAACCTTCAACGTCTATTTCGGAATCGGGTTTTTCTTCTGCTTTTGGCTCAAGAGTTTCAAATTCGAAAACCTGATTTTGGTTTTCATCTTTGAATTTTTCAACAATAACCTCAAAAGCAGCTTCGTTGCTATCTTTCGTCAAATAAATTTTGTGAAGAGCCGATCCGTCTTTTCCGAAAAACTGAAGACTTTTTTTATCACCTTCAACTACTCCGAAAGCAAATTTCCAATGATTCAGAAAAATTCTCAAATCAATATCTTCTCCTACAAAAAGTTGTGCATGAGGACTGCTAAAATCTCCGTTCTGATAAGTACCTTTTCTCTCATGAACACATTCATTATTACGTGTAAGAGCCATTACTTTTCCTAATTGCTCTACATCCATTAAAATATCTTTAAAATCAGGTCTCAAAACAGTTACCCCTTCACCAATGTTGGTAACCAACAATTCGGCTTCGCTTACTCCTAATTGTGAAGCTGCATTTCTAATTCTCAAATGTGGATTTTCAGCCTTCAAAGCCTCCCATTTTTGCTTTAATTCGTTAATTAATGTACTCATTATTTTTATTGTTTTTTTATTTACTTTTTAATAGTTAAAACCGTATAATTTCTCGTTATGGTTTCGTCTCCTGTTTTACTTTTTACCTGCTCTTCTTTTTCAGAAACTTTCATTCTTTTAAAATGGCTTTTAGCAACCAACTCCTCCATTTCATCGGTATTATACAATGTAAAATCAAATTGTGTGAAAGGTAATTTCTCCATAAAATCTCTTTGCCCAAAAGTCAATACAAATGTTCCTTTATCTTTCAAAACCCTATAGATTTCATTTAAAAAGTCAATCGGTTTTTTCCAGAAATAGACTGTATTTACAGTGAATATTTTATCAAACTTTTTATCTTCAAAAGGAAATTTTTCACCTTCATATAAAATAAAATTCACCTGACTCTCATATTCTTGGTTCAATCTTTTGGCTTCCTGATGCATGGTTTCGGAAATATCAATTCCTGTATATTGTATATTCTGAGCTTTACTCAAAATACTTTTGACATGACCTGCATTTCCATGACCGATTTCAAGAATCGTTTCGTGATCTTCAATTAAAAGTGTTTTAATGCTTTCAAGAGTCATTCCTATGTTTGTATCATTCATCATCTCACCAATTTCAATCCCTTTTTCGCCTTGAGGATTCGCAAGATTCTGAGCTAATATTTTTAAGTCTTCTTTTTCCATATTATCCAAAAATAATCATTGGGTTATTAGTAATGGGATGTTCACAAATGGTACACGGAAAATTGTATGCTTCACTAATGTTTTTAGCAGTAAAAACTTCCTGTGGCGTTCCGTACGCGGCAACTCGTCCTGATTTCATCAATAGAATTTTATCGGCAAACTGAGCAGCCAAATTCAAATCATGAAGAACAACCACGGCAGAATTTGCCTTTTCAGTAAAGTTTTTAATAATTTCCAATGTTTTGTATTGATGTTTTATATCCAAATTATTTAAAGGTTCGTCAAGAAAAACCAATTTATGAGCTATTTCGTTCTGCAATTGTGCCATTATCCTCGAAAGATGTACACGTTGCTTCTCTCCTCCGGAAAGCGTATTGTATTCTCTATCTTTTAAATGAACAATATCTGTTTCTAACATCATTCCGTTTATCGCTTCATGGTCTTCTTGTCTTGGCTGCGCCTCAAAATACGGATAACGTCCCATCATTACTACGTCTTTTACATCAAGCGAAATATCATTACTGTTATGCTGAGAAAATTTGGCTTTATGCTTAGATAATTCCCCAATTTCCCAATCTCTGATATTTTTATCTTTAAATACAATTTGATGTTTAGATTTTATTTCATTCGCCAACACACTCAAAAGGCTTGATTTTCCAGCTCCGTTTGGTCCTACAATTGCCAAAAATTCTCCGTATTCCAATATAACATCAATTCCTTCTAAAATATGAAAGTCTTTATGTTTATAACTAATCTGATGCGCCTTTATCATTACAATGATTTTTTGAGTTTAACTAAAATAGCGATGAAAATTGGCCCACCCATTAAAGCCGTTAAAATACCAATCGGCAATTCTGAAGGTTGCACTATACTTCTACTTAACGTGTCTGCCAACAATAGCAAAACACTCCCAAAAACTGCCGATAAAGGCAATATGAATACATAATTTGACTTAAACAAAAGCCTTAAAATATAGGGTATAATAAGACCTACAAAGCCAATTGTTCCTGAAAAAGCAACACAACTTCCCACCATCAATGCAGTAAGAATTATAATTTGCTTTTTTAATCTTTCTACATTAATTCCTAAATGCTGAGCATCTTTTTCGCCCAACATCATTGCGTTTAAAGCCTTTCCTTTGGGCAAAAGAATAAAATAAGAGATTAAAACAACAATTACTAAAATGATATTCTTCGTCCAGGTTGCAGCCGCTAAACTTCCTAAATTCCAAAAGGTTAAATCTCTTAATTGTTCATCTTTTGAAATATAAATCAGAAATCCTGTAATCGAAAAACCAATCGCCGTAATAGCAACACCCGTCAGCAACATCATTACAACATTTGTTTTTCCTCCACTTGTTGAAATTTTATACACCAACAACATCGACAAAAAAGAACCGATAAAAGCAGCAATTCCTACTAATGAAAATTGTACAGCTTCAGGAAGATAGTGTTTGAAATACCCTCCTAAAACAATAGTAATAGCTGCAAGTAATGTAGCTCCCGAAGTCAATCCTATTAAATCTCCTGTTGCCAAAGGATTTTTAAACAATCCTTGTAAACTTGTTCCTGAAACAGCAAGCATACTTCCTATAAGAATCGCCATCACAATTCTGGCTGCTCTTACATCCCAAACCACATATTTATCACTTAGAGATAATCTTGAATCACCTTTAATATATTGAATCAATACATCAAATGCAGACTTATCTCCAAAATCGTATACTCCGATATTGAGCGACCATACTGCTATAATTACAAGCAGTACGGTGCTCATCAAAATATACAGATAAAGTTTATTTTGTGCTTTCAATTAAAAGTTTGTTTAATTGTACTGCTGCCTCACCTAATCTTGGACCGAAACTTGAAACTAAACCTCCATCCATTGCAATAATCTTTTTATTTTTTCCAGCGTTTGTTTGAGAAACTCCTGGCATTTGAAGAGCACCTTCGTTACCACCAGCACCTTGCAATCCGCTTGTAAAGAAGAATAATACATCAGGATTTGCCTTTACAACAGCTTCTGGAGTTAATGGCTTGAAATCTGCAAAATCATTCACAGCATTTTCTCCTCCTGCAATCTCAATCAATGAAGTCATAGGTGTATTTTTCCCTGAAACCATCAACATATTTCCTCTGGCATAAATGAACAATACTTTTGGTTTTTTAGCAATTGGCTGAATCTGTTTTAAATCGGCATCAATTTTATCATTTAGTTTTTGATACTCTTCACTTCCTATTGCTTTTGCTACGTCAGCAATTAGTTTTTTAGTTCCTTCAACCGTAAATTCTTGCTTGAAAGTTTCTGTTTTAATGCCTGAGGACTTCAATTTACCCATCAACTCAGGATTAATATCCTTATCAGAAGCTAAAATCAACGTAGGGTTTACAGCCATGATTGGCTCAATTGTCATAGACCTTACATGTCCCAAATCTTTGGCTGTAGCTTTTAATGTCTCTGGATAGGTACTTGTAACATCGGTACCAACGATTTCTTTTTCGTAACCCAATTCGCTTACGATTTCTGTAATTCCACCGTTAAGCGTTACAATTTTATTATTAGATTTTGGTGCTTCAGAACTGATTTCTGTACTGTTTCCAGCTTTCGATCCTTCTGCTTTTTTACAAGAATATACTGCAAGAAGAACAGATGTTGCAATGATTAATTTTTTCATGATATATTATTTAATTTATTTTACAAAGGTTTATATTCAAATTGAGGATATCCTCTTTCACCTGTATTGCTATTAGTAAGTCTCGTAAACCTAAGTTTAAAGTAATAGCCATCAGAATCTTTAATGATGTAAAAACGATCGTTGTAAACTTCCAGTCCGTTTGCACCTACAGGATTTCTCCAATTTCCACCAATAACTCTATAGTCATTGTAAATGAATTTAGATTTATCAATATCTGATGCTTTGAAATTATTATAAGCCTCAATTCCGGATCCAGAGATAATTTTAACTTCGTAAGCTCCAACTCCTCCTACATTATTATTGTTGACAAAATCGGCATAAACATAACTTCCTGCACCTTCAATAACATTCGTGAATACGGTAAAACAGATATCCCATTTCTTTTTTTCGGGCTGAATGTAAACTTCCTTATTATTTTTAAGGCTGATGAAATTAAAATTATAAGCCTGATTTTTAGCGACAACGATTTCTTTGTGTTTTGAATCATTTAGTTCAGCATATCTTACTTTGTAACCTTCTCCGAACCTTATTACCTGAATTTTCATCCATCCTCTGGAATCTCCTCCTGTTACTACAGAACCATTGGCAACAGTTCCCGTATAGATTTCTTTACCCATATTCAAAAGATAAATTCCGTTTTCGATTTCGGTGGGTTTTATTTCTTCAATCGCAGTATAACCTGACGGAAAATCACCTTTAACATCGTCTACATAAACTTCATTAGAAGGATTGAAGTTGGCTACCTGAACCTGATTTTTCAAAGGTGCTACACTACTTTCTGTAACCTGATCAATATCGATTGCATTAGGAATTTTTCCTGCAGCCATCATAATTGAAGAATTTATAATTACTTTAAATTCTCCTCCTGAATACAACGCAATATCCCAATCTGTTCTTTTTGTTACAACTTCCCTATTTTCACTTAAATCAAACCAAACCTGATTGGGCTGTGTGGCTCCTCCAACATGAGGCTCAATAATATCTCCCTCAATTTTAGATACTTTTACAATATCTTCATTATCATTAATACAAGATTGAGAAATAAGAGAAACGCCTATTACAAAGCAATAAAGTATTTTTTTCATTTTAATACTATTTAAAAGTTATAGTTTAATCGGGCAAAATAACTTCTGCCGTAAAAAAGATTTTGTTGGCTATTGGCTGCATTATGTGCACTTCCTGACTGAATAGAATTTCTTACACTGCTTACATTGAATATATTTTTTACCCCTGCACTTATTTCAAAATGATTTTTAAAGAAAGGCTGAGAAATAGTAAAATTCATCATGTTGTAACTCCCTACTTCTCCCAAAATGAATCTTGGAGGAGCTGAAATATCAGAAGTAGACTCATGTACAAACTGTTTTCTTACTCCTGTATATTTATAATACAATGCAAATAATGTTTTTGTTTTAGGAAGTGTATAATTAGCCGAAAAGTTGGCTTCTGCATAGAAATTATAATCAGATGGAGATTGAGCATCTCCCGCTACAAGTTCTTGCGAAATTCCCATTACAGAAATACCTGCGTTAAATGATACATTATCTTTTTTTGCAGAAATACCTCCACCGAAAAGCAAAGAATTATATCTGTTAATATTAAGATAAGTGAATTTCAAAGGAATATTACTCACTATAACACTTTCAATTCTATCTTTTACATCCAGATACATCGCAGAAAGGCTTGCATCAAACTTCCAGGCATTTTGTGTTTGAGATTGGTAATCCCAAAATAAGCCTAACGAATATCCCTTCTCAGGAGCTAAATTCTCATTCCCACGAATATCATGATTAGCATCTACCGTATAAGAATACAGCTCTTCGTATGTCGGAAATCTATTAGAAGAACCAAAAACTGCACGTAAGTTTGATTTTTCAGAAGTCTGATATCTAGCCGTTAATGAATAATTACTTTGCGAGTCAAACCTGTCACTAAAAGCTAATCTATAACCCGGTCGTAAAGAAAATTTGTCTGAAACATTCCATTCTGCAGATATGAAATTGGCATAATTAAATATTGCTTTATTGATACTTTCTCGCCCTTCAATACTTTGAAATGTAGAGGCACTCGCAAAACCGCTTGTTCTATCTAGCTCATATCCTATCTGGAAATTAATCTTTTTACTATCTAAAAAATTACTGAACATTCCTCTGGAATATAAAACTTTAGAATCGTAATAAGTATTTTTAGGTTCGCGGGAAATTTCTTGCCTGTTCGGAATATCAAATTGATAATCCTGACTATTTCTTTCTTGAGTTTGATATGAAAAATCACCGAGATAATTTATTCTTCCCAATTTTGTCTGTATATTGAACTGATGAATCCATCGTTTGGTAAAGTAATCTTTATCCTTTCCTATATACGTTCTTTCACCTCCTCCCAAAGGTAATTCTTCGGTATTCTGATTATAATAATTAATCTCTTCCTTCAAAAAATTTAGCTTGTAGAATAAAGTCGTATTATTTTTACTATAACGTACCGAAGCATTAGTCGTTAATTGGTCTTTAGGAAGCCATTCATACCCTCTTTCTCCATTACTCGATTCACTAAAATATTTGTAACCGTTATACTTTCCTTTATACCCTTGAAAATCGTTGTGATTAATATCGGCTGCTATAGTCCAATTATCATTTATTCTGTATCCCAAATTCAAAGATTGAATATGTTTTCCATTTCCTTTTTTGAGCCAGTCATAATCTTTAGCCACAGTTTCTTCCTGAACAGATAAGTTGACATTTACTTTCTTATTGTACCCTTTTTTAGTTATGATATTAATAACTCCGGTCACTGCGTTATTTCCGTATTCCACCCCCATCGCTCCTTTTACCACCTCAATGCGCTCAATATTATTGACATTGATTTTGCTTAAATCCACCTGATTACCACTTCCTCTATCGGTCACAACAGGGATATTATCAATCAATATTTTGGTATAAGCACCATTCAAGCCCATGATATTAGCCTGAAAATCACCATTTCCACTATCCGGAACTATTAAAACATTAAGATTTTGATTAAGAACTTCCGCTGCGGTAGTTACTGCCATATTCTTGATTTGCTGCGCAGTAATTACCTCAACTTTATAAATAGATTTATTAATAGATTGCTGCATATACTGCCCCGTAATAACAACTTCTTCTATTTTCAATTGATTAAGAGAATCTTTTTCCTGTGCATCCATCCATAAGGCTACAGATAATAAGGCTACAGAAAGTACTTTCTTCTTCATAAGGATAAAAATTTCGACAAATATATAATTTTATTTAGAATAGTTAAAAATAATTTATTAGTTTTGTAAAACAATTCTAAATAAATATTACAATAAATAAAATACTATTATGAACTTACGATTACTTTTTGGAGCTTTAGTGTTAACAACAGCCACTGCAAATGCCCAGCTAGCAACGATTTACGAAAACTTTGACGGATTTACTTCAGGGAGTTCAACTTTCCCACAAAACGGATGGACAGTAAAATTAGCAGCCAACCCAATGCCTTATCCACCAGCTCCGTTAATGATAGTTACGACAGACACCAATAAATCTATTCAAGCATATTCAGGGAATAATTCTAGTCAGCCTTCATATCTTATCTCTCCTCAAATTGTAACACCTACAGGTGACAAAACTTTGTCTTTTAAAGCGACATTAGCTTCGCCATCTCCAGGTCCTGGTTCTATACAAATCGGAATAGCTTCTGACCCTTTAGATATGAGCACATTTGTGGCAGTTGGTGATTTGATTAATTTAGCTACCGTAAACGCTACTCAGAACGTAAATATCCCGATTCCTGCATCTACAGGTTCATACATTGTTTTTAAGTTTACCCCTACAGCAAGTCACGTAGCTTTACAAATAGACGATGTCATTTACAATACACCTTCGAGTCTTGCAGTTTCAGATAACATAAAATCTAAAGAGAAAACTCAATTTGCATTAACTCCTGACAACTCAACGTTACAATTTTCAGCTAACAAAGAACCTAAAGCAATCCATGTGTATTCAGCTTCAGGAGCAAAAGTAATTGAAGGAAAATTAAACAATAAAAAACTAGACATCACTCAACTTCAAACAGGAGTTTATTACATTTTAATTGAAGAAGCAAACGGCAGTTTAACAAAATCTAAATTTATCAAGAAATAAAATATTTCACGATTTATTATTAAACAATTCAAATTTTAATACTTTCTATTTTTTCTAATAAAAAGGCTGTTCAAATTATTTGAACAGCCTTTTGACATTTTAAGTAAAATATTTTCTTTTATAAAGTTTTAAATCCTTTGTAGACCTGAGTAGAGCTTTCAAGCATTTTTGAAGCATCTCTTCTAAAGTTTAATAAATGGTCTTGTCCATTATGTCGATTAAGGTGTTCTTCACTTTCCCATAATTCAACCATGAAAAAACTTCCTTTATTATCTTTATCTTCAACTAAATCATACTGCAAACATCCTTCCTCCTTTCTTGTTTCTCTTACCAAAGTTTGGAAAAGTTCAATCGCTTCCATCAGATAATTTTCATTAAACTTAAAAAGCGCAATTACATATACATTCATATTCTTTTTTTAATGCGGTAAAAGTAAAATATTTTTAAAATCAATTTCAATTTTTATCTATTTTATTTTTCCACATTCAAGAAATTTCCCATTAAAAAACAGATTTACAAATCGTAATTGAACTCATAATAATCACCAAAGTCCCGATCACAATAAACATTCCTTTTACAGGTAGTTTTGCAGTCAGCATTGCCGAAAAAGGAGCTGTGATAATACCCCCGATAAGAAGCCCTAAAATAATATTCCAATGCTGAATACCTAATGTAAAAATAAACGTAATTGCTGCTGTTATCGTCAAAATAAACTTGGCAACTGTGGAACTTCCTACTGCAAATCTCGGTGTAAAAGCATTTTTGATTAAAGTTCCTGTCACCAAAGGCCCCCAACCTCCACCTGCAAAGGAATCTATAAATCCACCAATTACTCCCAATCGGGTTAAATTTGTTTTCCTTTTTAAAGATTTACTCTGTTTTTTCTTAAAAGCATTCGATAAAATCTGGAATCCAAGATATAAAGTGTAAAATGCAATGACAGTTTTGGTAATTTTTGCATAATATTCACCCAAATAAGTAAGACTCAAAGCACCGATAATTGCCCCGATAATTGCAGGAATCGCTAATCTCTTGACTAAACTTTTACTTACATTTTTCAGCTTAATATGACTAATACTTCCTGCCGCAGTCGTAAAACTTTCAGCAGAGTGAATACTTGCACTTACAATATGCGGCGGAATGTTCAGAAATAAAAGCGTGGTTGTGCAAATCACGCCATATCCCATTCCCATAGACCCGGCAACGATTTCCGCTAAAACTCCCACCAAAAGCATCCAATAAAAAATGTAATTATCTTTTGCCAAAATGGTAAAAAGCTCATCCAGATAACCCAGTTCATACATTGAAAATATGGCAATCAATACTAATGCAATCGTTACCAACAATATATTTAATCTTACCTGAATTTTTCGCGAAATTACCATACTATAAAATCATTAAAGCTCCAACGGTAGAATTACTTGTTTCGTCAATCAGGATTGCGCTTCCCGTATCATTGTTTTCTTCAAAACTGTCAAAAACCAATGGCGAAGAAGTTTTCAGTCTTACTTTTACGACTTCATTAAGCTTAATCCCTGAATACATCGGAATGTTTTCCAAAGTATTTACATCTATTTTATAGTCAATTTCTTTTACAATTGCCTTTAGAACCTTGCTTTTATGTTGAATGAAATACTTATTTCCTTCATTTAATTCTTTTTTATCGAGCCAGCAGACAACAGCATCAATTTCGTTTTCAACTTTTGGCTGATTATCAGTTTTTACAATGAAATCTCCTCTGCTGATATCAATATCATCCTCCGTATGCAAAACTGCAGGTTGATTGGCAAATACAAAATCAACTTCTTTTCCTCCTGTTTCAACTTTTGAAATCTTGGTTTCAATATTCTGCGGAAGAATTGTAACCTTATCACCTTTCCTATAAATTCCGGAAATCACCTGTCCTGAGTACCCTCTGTAATCATGCAACTCATCGGTTTGAGGACGAATCACATACTGAACCTGAAATCTTGCTTTTTCTAAGTTAACATCTTCATTTACGTCAACCGTTTCAAGAAAATTCAAAAGAGTTGAACCTTTATACCAAGGTGTTCTCTCCGATTTATCAACAATATTATCACCATAAAATGCAGAAATCGGGAAATAATTTACATTTTCAAGTCCTAATTTTTGAGCAACCAATTGATATTGAGCTTTTATATCATTAAAAACTTCTTCGGAATAATCAACCAAATCCATTTTATTGATAGCCACTACCACATTTTTCATTTTTAATAATGAAGCGATGATAGAATGCCTTCTTGTTTGCTCAATTACACCTTGTCTCGCATCAATAAGGATAATAATTAATTGAGAATTCGACGCTCCCGTTATCATATTTCTGGTGTACTGAATATGCCCCGGCGCATCTGCAATGATAAATTTTCTTTTCGGAGTTGAAAAATAACGATACGCCACATCAATTGTGATTCCCTGTTCTCTTTCCGCTCTCAAACCATCCGTAAGAATGGCTAAATCTACTCCGTTTTCGTTCTTGTTTTTTGATTGTTTTTCCAATGCTTCAAGCTGGTCAATCAATATATTTTTACTATCATACAAAAGTCTTCCGATAAGAGTGCTTTTCCCATCGTCTACACTTCCTGCAGTTATAAATCTTAGTATATCCATTTTAGTTATGAATTATGAGTGATAAGTTATAAGTGTAAAACTTATTGATTAAAAATACCCTCCTTTTTTTCTGTCTTCCATTGCGGCTTCCGTTACTTTATCGTCAATTCGGGTTTCGCCACGTTCAGAAATTTTAGAGGCAATGATTTCGTTAATTACACTATCCAAAGTCTCCGCATTACTTTCAACAGCAGCTGTACAAGTCATATCTCCTACCGTTCTGTAACGCACTTTTTTATTAACAATCTCATCATTTTCGTCAATCTGAATAAAATCAGAAACTGCAATCAACTGACTTTCATACTCAATTACATCTCTGTTATGAGCAAAATAAATAGAAGGAAGCTGAATGTTTTCTTTTCGGATATAATTCCAAACATCCAGTTCTGTCCAGTTTGAAATAGGGAAAACTCTTACATTTTCACCTTTATTTATTTTGCCGTTGTAGATATTCCATAATTCGGGACGTTGTAATTTCGGATCCCATTGCCCAAATTCGTCACGAACAGAGAAAAAGCGTTCTTTCGCTCTCGCTTTTTCTTCGTCTCTTCTTGCTCCGCCAATACAAGCATCAAACTGAAATTCTTCAATAGTATCCAATAAAGTATGAGTTTGCAGCCAGTTTCTTGAAGCAAACTTACCTTTAGGTTCTGTCAATTTTTTAGCTTTTATGGTATCTTCAACTTTTCTTACAATCAATTCAGCTCCGATAGTTTTAGCTAAATAATCTCTGAATTCCAGAGCCTCAGGAAAATTATGACCTGTATCTATATGCACCAATGGAAACGGGATTTTCATAGGAGCAAAAGCCTTTTTAGCCAAATGCACCAAAGTAATGGAATCTTTCCCTCCACTAAAAAGTAAAGAAGGTTTTTCAAACTGGGCAGCCACTTCTCTCATGATATAAATACTTTCTGCTTCCAGCTGTTCCAGATAATCTAATTTATAATTACTCATTATGTTGTATAAGATTTTTGATTAATGTGTATGCAGACCGCATTCTTTATGTGAATTTTCCCACCACCAACGTCCTGCTCTAGGATTTTCTCCGGGTTCAATAGCTCTCGTACAAGGCTGACAACCAACACTAATGAAACCTTTTTTATGAAGAGGCAAGTCTTGGACATTCTGTTCTTCCAAATAATCTAAAACGTCCTGATAAGTCCAATGTATCAAAGGATTGTATTTGTACAAATTTCTATGTTCATCCCATTCTAAAACAGGCATATTTTCACGATTTTCAGATTGTTCGGAACGCAAACCCGTAATCCATACTTTTGCATTTTCTAATGCTCGGTTGAGAGGTTTTACTTTTCGGATAAAACAGCATTCTTTCCTGTTTTCTACCGAATGATAAAATGCGTTTATCCCCTTTTCATTCACATATTTTTCTACATCAGAAGCATCGGGAAAATAAACTTCAGTCTTGATTTTGTACCTTGAATTGTTTTTGGAAAGCAAATCATAATGTTCATAAAAAAGCCTTCCTGTATCTAATGTGAAGACTTTTATAGGCAACTGATTGCTGAAAATGATATCTGTAATAACCTGATCTTCCTGACCAAGCGATGTTGAAAAAACAACTCCTTC
Source organism: Chryseobacterium oryctis (assembly GCF_025971925.1). GTDB lineage: Bacteria > Bacteroidota > Bacteroidia > Flavobacteriales > Weeksellaceae > Chryseobacterium > Chryseobacterium oryctis. The sequence goes on along the minus strand of NZ_JAPDHV010000004.1, from coordinate 223,097 downwards.
TGAGAATTTTTCGGAGATAAATTTCAATCCATCCTCTGCCGAAAGCTGTTTGAGTGTATCTGCATCTTCTTTTGAAATCATAATTTATTCATTTGAAGTTTTGCAAATATCTAATAAAATAATTATCCTACCAAACAAGTAGACTAATTATTCAAAAAAAAGGATTTAAATCAGTCGATTAAATCCATTAAAGTTTTTTTCTCTAAAATATTAAGTGAAGCATCCCGAACTTCTATCAAAACATCATGTAAACCACAATGTTCTTCGTTACAATCTTCACATTTTTCATAAAAATTTAAACTCACACAAGGAAGCATTGCAATGGGACCGTTTACCAATCTGATAATCTTTGCAAGCTTTACATTTTCAGGATTTTCTTTAAAAAAATACCCTCCTCCTTTTCCTTTTTTACTATCAAGGATTTCTGCTTTTTTTAATTCAAGCAAAATATTTTCTAAAAATTTTAAAGGGATTTTTTTATGTTCTGCGATTTCGGAAATAAGAATTGGTCCGTCATTTCTTTTCTCTACAAGATATGACAGAGCCTTAAAAGCATATTGAGATTTTTTTGACAGCATTACGGCAAAAATAAGAAAATTGTTTAATATTCTACAGGAAGACAACAAAATGATAAATATAAACCTTCAAATATCTTTATTAAGCCTGAATACACCTTCGGTTTTGCTTTTTTTAGTCTAAATTGTTATGTTTGTGTCATGTTCAGTAAACAGGAAGCACAACAATTAAAAAAGGAATTTTGGACAGCATTTGGAAAATCTTTTCCTAGAAAATGGATTTTGTATGATACCAAAATTAAGGATATGTCTTTCAAATTCTATGCAGACAATAAAAAGGCTGAAGTTTCTTTAGACATCGAAATGAAGGATGAAGTATTCAGAAATGCATATTATGAGAAAATTTGGTCATTAGAAGATATTTTGAAGGATTTCATTGGAGATTTTCAGAAAGATGAACATTTCACTTTAGAAAACGGAAAAGTAATCAGCAGAATCTGGATTCAAAAACATAATGTCTCTATTTTTAATAAAAATACATGGCAGGAAACATTTGAGTTTTTTGTCGATAAAATGGATGGTTTTGAAAGATTTTATTATGAATATGAGGATTTTATAAAAGATATTTAATGAAATTTTAACCACAAAACAGACATGAAAATTTCTCCAAAAGCAGAAAATATCCTAAATGAAATAAATAACAAAACTAAACTAGGTGATCTAAGGAATATTGCAAAAGAAATCAAAAAGGATCACTCTTTAGCGATGGAATTGTGGCATTCCGGAAGGGTTTTACCTAGATTATTATCAATTTTAATCATGGATAATAAAACTCTTTCACAGGATGTAATTGATGAACTTGACAAAGATATTCAGAACCACTCATTTGATGAAAGAAATCAATTAATTGACTGGTTGATGGCCAATCAACTTACTAAAAACAAAAAAACACTCGCTTTGATTGAATCTTGGGAAAATAGCCCATCTTCTCTCCAAAGACGTATTTTTTGGTATTATCAGGGAAGATTAAGGTGGATGGGACAACCCCCTCCTGAAAATACTGAATACCTATTATCTGTTATTGAAGATAAAATCGCCCAAGAAAGACCTGAAGTACAATGGGCAATGAATTTCACAGCAGGCTGGATTGGTATATATGATAAACAATATAGAGATCGCTGCATTGAACTTGGAGAAAGAACCAGTCTTTATAAAGGCGAAATGGTATCTAAAGGTTGTACACCTAACTATTTACCCGAATTCATTGAAATTGAAAGTAAAAAAAGAAAACTATAAGCAATTTTCATACAAAAAAGAGAAACCTAAGGTTTCTCTTTTTTATTTTATCCAAATTTTTTCTTTCTCAGCCAGAAGAATAAACCTCCCAAAATTCCAATAATAATTAGTGGAAGTAACAAATTGAACATTTGCCACGTTGATTTTTCTTCATTTATTCTGTGCCTGTCAAGAAGTCTTTCTTCAATATTTCGGTTTCTTAAATCAATTAGATTACTATCATCTAATAAATAATCTAACGCATTTCTTAAAAACTGTTCGTTTCCAAATTGCTCATTCGTCATTAAGTCAACTCCTAAAGGCAAAGGCTCTCCTTTTACAACCTTATTTCTCCCTACATCTCCATCTGCAATAACAATCATTTTGTTTTCAGGACTCTGCCCTTTAAAACCTGGATAAGATTTTCTTTCGATTCTTGATGCATAAGCTGAGTTAAACTTACCTTCCAAAGCAACAGCATAAATTTTTGGAGTACTTGGTTTTTCCATTTGCCCCAGGCTGTCTACACTTGCAACTTCTTTTAATTCAACATAATTAGGAACCTGCTTCAATAATGTTCTTTCGCTGGATTCGAAAAGAACTTTAGTTTTAATATTTTTCCTTCCTCCCAACGTATCAATTGAAGTTGGAAATTCAAACTTTACAGGATTGATATTTTTTGTAACAGGGTTATTATTCTCTGCAATTCCTAACGGATAATACGGCCACGGAAGAGACGTAAACTGAGGATTTCCGCTTACCTCTCCTGTTACTAACTTTAATAAAGCAAACTTTTTTACATCTTTTACCAACGCAGGATTAATTCTGATTCCATAATTGAAAAAGAAGTCCGTCATATTAACATCTATGGGAAAGGGCATTACTTTTTGAGATCTCATCAAGGTATCCATTTCAGCATTTACAGCATCAATCATCCATAACGTTTTACCTCCGTTCATGATGTATTGATCCAAAATCACCTTTTCGTTATCCGTAAAAGCTTTTCTGGGTTTTGCAATCACTAAGGCGCTCATTTGCTTTAGTAAAGGAACATCTTCCAAAGAAAGTTCAGTTTGATTTTTAGGAATAATTGGCCCTGCATCATAGTTTTCCAATGCTAAATTCATAAAACCTTGAAACTCATCTGGTCTCAATTCATCCTGATTAACCAAAACACCTATTTTCTTCCTCTTATCAACAGCTATATTTTTGATATTTGAGATAAGATTATACTCTAGATTTTCTATTGATTTTCTAAGCTGTTCATCTGCATCAATTCCCGTCTGCTGCACCACAAGTGGAATAGAAACACCTTTATTACCCTGTTTTACCACAGCATATGGAAACAAAACAATCTGAGAAACTTTTCCATCTTTTACATCGGGCAAAACAGAAGGCTGCATTCCCATCGCCATCAATGTATCCTGAGACATTTTGGTTTTGATAGGATCAATAAATTTGAAATCTACTTTTGGATTAATTTTTCTGAAATTCTCCAACATAAACTTCGTCTCACCTTGCAATTGTTTAAAGCTTGCCGGGAAATCACCTTCAAGATAAACGTCAACTGTAACCGGTTTTTTCACCGACTCTAATACTTTAATGGTATTTTCTGAAAGGGTATATCGTTTCTCTTTCGTTAAATCCAATCTGATTCCTGTAATTGCTAAAATAATAGCTAACGGAAGGATGATGAACAGTAAAATTCCTAATGGAGATTTAAATTGTATCTTCTTCATAATTTTACTTCTTTTTATTAATAAAATGATTGGACAAAACCAAAGTAAGCCCTATTACAAAAACAAAATAAGCAACATCTTTAAAGTCTATTAAACCTCTCGTAAAACCTAAGAAATGTTGATAAAACCCTATATTTTGAAGAATAAAATCTGCTCCTCCCAACAATTTATAACTTGCCAACTGCTCAATTCCAAAATACATGATAAAACACATGAAAACGCCTAACAAATAAGCCATAATCTGGTTTTGAGAAATAGAAGAAGCCAATATACCAACTCCAGAAAATGTTGCGATTAAAATAATAAGTCCGAAATAACTTCCGAAAGTCATTCCCAAATCAATATTTCCGGCAGGAACTCCCAAAATATAAACAGTATAAAGATAAATGAGAGACGGAATTAAACATAAAACTCCAACCACCCAAACCGAAAGAAACTTTCCCCAAACCAAATCTGCTACTTTCAGAGGTTGAGAAAACAGCCAGTTTAATGTTCCTGTTTGTTGTTCTTCCGCAAAAGTTTTCATAGAAAGTGCCGGAATGATGAACATCAGCAACCATGGAACCAAAACAAAGTAACTTTGTAGAGATGCCAATCCGATTTCAAAAATATTAGAATCATTATCGAAAAAAAACAAAAAAAGAGTACTTATCAAACTGAAAGCGGCGATGATAACCCACGCACTCCAGTTTCCAAAGTAACTCCAAAGTTCTTTTTTTAAAATTGCAATCATGTTTTATAGTTATGAGTTGTAAGTTTTCAGTTACGAATTTCAAGTTAATTATTGATTTAATAACTCATCATTCATAACTTATAACTTCATTATTTTCTTTTTTTATTTACAAGTTTCACCGTTATAGATATCAAAAATACAAGAACGAAAAATCCTGTGATTAATTGCCACCAATATTCAATTACAGTAGATTTTAGAATCACGGTAAATACCACCAAAAATAAAATAAAAGTTGCTATTTCATTGGCTTGTCTCAGCTTGATATTGGAAGATTCCAATGTATTTCCGTTGAGCTCTTTTAGTTTTAAGACTTTCTTCCAACACCAGTAATGATAAACCGCCAAACCAATAAGGAAAGTTAATTTCAGATGAAACCAAGGCATTTTCATTAATCCTGAATTCAGAAATATCATTATCAACCCGCATACAGCCATAATAACACCTGCAGGAACTGTGATAATATTCCAAAGCCTTCTCGCCATGAAAGTGTATTGCTCTCTTAAAATATTTTTCTTTTCCTCAGCAAATTCGTCAGTATCTTTATAATAAACAAAAATTCTTACGAGATAAAAAATACCCGCAAAATAGCTTACCATAAAGATAATATGTAAAGCCTTTATTATTGTATAAAGCATTCTAAAATTTTCTATTTTATGAAGGAAATACTGTCAATCTTTCTACCGTCCTCATATTTTTTTATGTATAAAAGTTTTCCTTCTTCATTATAAAATTTCCAGTCTCCGAAGTAATACCAATGCCGTTCGTTAGTTGAAACATCCAATCTTGACTGCCCTCTTTCCATTACTTTTCCGTTCGGAAAATACATCTTTGTTTTGGTAATATTCTTACGAATTTTATCTTTTTGATATAACTTGTTTTCAAAAGTGGTTTTCCAAGTTCCTACTTTCTCACCGTATTTATATTTTCCTACAGCAATGAGAGTGCCTTTATCAGCAGAATACTCTTCCTTCCATTTGCCATGCCTTTTCTGAAATTTGTCAACTTTTATATACTGATTGAATTTGGTTTTACACGAAACTGTCAATAAAAGCAGCGACAAAACAACATATATTTTATTCATAAAAACAGAATTTCTGTAAATATAAGAAATTCTGTTTTTTATTCTACAATTGTAGAGATTAACTTTTTTTAAGAAATAACTCCCAATTCTTTTCCTACTTTTTCAAAAGCAGCAATAGCTTTATCCAAATGTTCTCTTGTATGAGCCGCAGAAAGCTGAACTCTGATTCTGGCTTTTCCTTTTGGTACAACAGGATAGAAGAAACCAATCACATAAATACCTTCATCCATTAATTTTTCTGCCATTTTCTGAGCCAAAGGCGCATCATAAAGCATTACCGGAACAATTGCAGCATCACCATCAGGAATATCAAAACCTTTAGCTTTCATTTCTGTTCTGAAATATTCTGCGTTTTCCATTACTTTATCACGAAGAGATGTGTCTTGAGAAATCATATCCAATACTTTCAAAGCCGCACCAACAATACCCGGAGCTAATGAATTGGAAAATAAATAAGGACGAGAACGCTGTCTCAGCATATCAATGATTTCTTTTTTCCCGGAAGTAAATCCTCCTAAAGCACCTCCTAAAGCCTTTCCTAAAGTAGAAGTAATGATATCTACTCTACCCATCACATCGTTCGCTTCATGAGTTCCACGACCTGTTTTTCCGATGAAACCTGTAGCGTGAGAATCGTCAACCATTACTAACGCATCATATTTATCAGCTAAATCGCAAACCCCTTTCAAATCTGCAACAATTCCGTCCATTGAAAAAACACCATCTGTTACAATAATTTTGAAACGGTGATTTTTTTCAGAAGCTGCAATCAATTGAGCTTCCAAATCTTCCATATTATTGTTTTTATAACGATATCTTGCTGCTTTACAAAGACGTACTCCATCAATAATAGAAGCGTGATTCAGTTCATCAGAAATAATAGCATCTTCTTCTGTAAATAAAGGTTCAAAAACCCCTCCGTTCGCATCAAAACACGCTGCATATAGAATTGTATCTTCAAGACCTAAAAACTCAGCAATTTTTTGCTCCAATTGCTTGTGAATATCCTGAGTTCCACAGATAAAACGAACAGAAGACATACCATATCCATGAGATTCTATCATATCCTGAGAAGCTTTCATTACTTCCGGATTGTTTGATAATCCTAAATAATTATTAGCACAAAAGTTTAATAATTTTTTACCATTAGCTTCAATTTCTGCGCTTTGCTGAGAAGTAATAATCCTTTCTCTTTTATAAAGCCCATCATTCTCGATATTCTGAAGTTCATTTTGTAAATTTTCAAGATACTTTTTAGAGATCATTTTCAGTAATTTTTAGATGCGCTAATTTAGTAAAAAGGTACTAAACTAACCACTTTTATAATTTTTATTACTAGACGTTTAAATAAAATCAGAATATTTCCGTTAATAGTCTATAAAATTAATAGACTATCAATAAATTTGTCTCTCAAAATTTTAGAAAAATGAGATTGTCACCCGTATCAAAAATCAAAAAGATATCTTCAGAAGCTTTTCTCAAAAATTATATGAAACCAAGAAAGCCTTTGATATTAGAAAATTTTGTACACGCAGAAAGTCCTGCCTTCAAAAAATGGAATTACACCTATTTTAAAGAAATTGCAGGAAGCCATAAAGTAAACATCTATGGAAGTGAGCTGGAGTCTTTAGACAGAGTTGCCAGCAAACCGATTACTCAAACAACTTTCTCTGAATACCTAGACCTTATAACCTCCACTCCTACCGAACACAGATTATTTTTATTTAATTTGCTCAATATAAAACCAGAATTGAAGAATGACATTCATTATAATGATGTTACAAAAGGTAAAATTATAAAATGGCTACCCTTCATGTTTTTCGGAGGAGAGGGTTCAATTACCCGAAATCATATTGACATCGACATGTCCCATGTTTTTATTACACAATTTCAAGGCATCAAAAAAATATGGCTATTTCCTTGGGAACAGTCAGATTTAATGTATAAACTTCCATATAATTTCCATAGTCTGGCAAATATTAAAGAACCTGATTACAAGGAATTTCCAGCTTTAAAATACTTAAACGGCTATGAAGCCATTCTAAAACCAGGAGAAACCCTCTATATACCATCAGGATGGTGGCATTACATCCAATATGAAACCGAAGGATATTCTGTATCAATAAGAGCTTTACCTTCAAGTTTACTTGAAAAATGGAGAGGATTTAGGAACGTTGTTCTTATCAGAAATTTTGACAACATGATGAGAAATTTATTTAAAGAAAAATGGTTTGAATTTAAAGTAAGAAAAGCTAAAAGAAAGGCCAATCGAGCCATTAAAAAGCAAAAAAGTTTTTCAATTTAAACATGTTAAAGATTATTATATAACATTAACTATTGCTTTACACTCAAAAGAACAGGCAACTCACTTGAGTTGCCTGTTTTCATTTATTCCTTTAAAAATTTAATGTTCTCGTCATTAATTTTAAAAATATAAGTACCAGGAATTAGCTCCTGAATATCAATCCGTTTTTCTGGTTGATAATTTCCTTTCTGAACCAGTTTTCCGTCAATCGAATAAATCGCATAATCTGCAGCTTTATTGATTCCTTTTAAAGACAATTCACTTTTAGCAGGATTTGGATAAAATGAGACCTGATTTTTTTGAGAAATCTCATGAATAGATAAATTATCCAGATTTGTAACTTTCACATTATCCACATGGAATCCCGATCCTTTATCATTAAAAATAAAATCCAGAACCCCAATATTTTTATTCGCTCCTAATGTTCCAGAATACACTAAGGCGCCGTCAACATAATATTGAAGAATATTTGTTGACTTCTTGATCACTATTTTAAAGCTATGCCATTGATTTGCACTTATAAATGTATTCGTTGAAACAAAACTGGATGCTGGATTCAAAATAACAACCCTCCCTGTTTGATAATCAATAGATAAATATGCCGTCAAATTTGCCAAATCAATTGTTGTGTTTGTGGATTTAAACACCACTATTCCAAAACCAGAACCTCCCAAAGCGTCAATGTAATGATCAAAACTGATTTCATTATCATTTCCAGTAACAAATGACGATATATCCTTTCTAAAACCGCATTCATTCTGTGCCGACCCGTTACTAACCATGTGTACAGAATTTGTTCCGTTAGAAGAAAGTGTATTTACTACTGTAACCCCCGTACTAGGAAAGTTATTATTAGCAGACCATACCTGCCATCCGTTTTGCCCATTAATAGTACTTAAAGCATAACCTTCAGAGTTTTCAAAAGAAATCTGTGTCTGAGCATGTAAAATTGTAGTGAATGACAACCCCAAAAGGATTGTTGAAAAATAGAATCTTCTCATAGTTATTTAATTTATTTCAAACATTCTAATATACAAATAGAATTAAATAAATCAAACAAAAACAATCAAAAAATATCAAATAAACAAAAATAAATAAATTAAAAAACCAATTTAAAAATAAAAATAACAAATAAGTGAAAATAGATTAAAAAATTTAAATTAAACCAAATACAAAAATAAACTACTATTAAAGAAAAATAAATAATTAAAAAAAATAATACATTATTTGAAAATATAATAAAAAGACACAAAAAAAAGACAGCTTCTACAAAATTTTAAAGAAACTGTCTTTTTGATTCTAAATACAAGAATTTATTTTTTAATAAATTTTATATTTTTATCTTCTATTTTAAAGATATAGGTTCCCGGAATCAATTTCTGAATATCAATCGGTTTTTCGGGCTGATAAATTCCTTTCTGAACCAATTTTCCATCAATGAAATAAATCGTGTAATCTGTTACTTTATTGATTCCTCTTAAATACAATTCGCTTTTGGCAGGGTTTGGATATAAAGCAAAGCCCTCAAGATTTACATTTACTGTACTCAAAGTAGTATCTTTTGTAACTGTAGAATTTCTTTCCAACATTTGATATTCATAGTTAAACTCTACACTTGCAACCGGAAATGACACAGCTTCAGTAAAATATTGGTTATTTACAGTATTATTCAAGGTAAGATAAGCGACCTGACCTCCCGTTCCATTCACTTTTATAGGTAAAGGCATTTCAAAAAAACTAACCGTAGGACTACTTTGTGTTTGGGAAACTTTAAAGGTTAAACTCTGATTTGCTGCAGATTGTGTCCATCGAATATCATAAGTAGGATACCCTTCCCCATATACCCAGTCATTGAAAAATTCTGTAAAATCTTTTCCTGTGGATTGTAAAAGCGATGCTAAAAGGTCTGGAGTTTTAGCATAATTATAAGCCAAGTTTGGCCTTGAATGATAATCTTTAATTGCCTGATAAAATGTATTCTCTCCTAAAATCCATTTAATCATTCTCAAAATATAAGCTCCTTTTGCATACGAAAACCTTCCGCTAAAAACAGTTCCAACATTTCCTAAATTTGCATCGGAAACATAAGTACTTCCAGAAGGAACTTGAGTTATATAGTCTTTTTGATTGGCCAAATAAGTCATAAACTGAGAATGAGACATCAATAGTTTTTCATGAGCCAAATGTTCACCAAACGTTGCAAAACCTTCATTCAGCCATATATCATTCCATGCCCCGCAAGTCACTTTATCTCCAAACCACTGATGCGCCAACTCATGAGCAATCACATATTTATCCCAACCACTCATAGAAGACATTGTTTGATGTTCCATACAAGCACCATTATAATGAAACTCCATATGTCCATATTTTTCATTTCTGAAAGGATATGTTCCAAAATAAGTTTCGAAAAGCTGCATCACATCATCCGTCCAGTTTATATTAGCCATAGCTGTAGTATTGCTATAAGTTGTAGGATATACATAATTCACGAAAGGAAAAGGTGGATTTCCTACGGTAGAATTCACTTTCACAAAATTTGTAATTGACAAAGCAACCAAATAAGCCGCCATAGGATACGCGGTTCTCCAAAAAGTCAGTTTTTTGCTATTCGGAAGCAAAGTTTCTGACATCAATTTTCCATTTGCTGCAACATTATACTGGTCGGGAGTTGTAATTTTAAAATCAAATCTATCAATTTTATCATTCATACTCTGCTTCGTAGGAAACCAATCCTGAGCACCATAAGGTTCATTTAATGTTGCTAAAATTAAGTTTCCGTTCTGCGAACCCGTTGAAAATGCATTATTATTGGTAGCCGGAGGTCCGGAATAGTGAATGGTCAGAGAATCTAAAACATTAGCAGGAAGTGAAGCCGGAAAATCAATCTTAACTTCTTTTGTTGAAAGTTGCTGAAAAACAAGATCTGTCCCATGATACTGAACCTGAGAAACCGTCAAAGTATTAGCCAAATCAAAATAGATACTACTCATACTTTGATTGGGTTTAAAATGCGAAGTTACCGAGCCTGAAATATTATATACAGCAGGATCCAAACTTACATCCATCCTTTGATACTGCAAATCGTAATTTAAAGTATTGGGATTGATATTATAAGTCGTCATTTTATTAGCAAATGATTTCATTTCTTTTGTAATCAATCCTTTTCTTTCAATATTTTCATTCTGGGAATAATATTGATGAAATGCAAAAATGGTTAAAACTAACAGATAAAGTTTTCTCATATTCAGAAGATTATAAAACCAAAGATAAAAAAAACCTTCTAATCATTGATTAAAAGGTTTTTATAATATTAAATAAATATTTCTAAAGATCTAAAGCCGGTTCGAGAATTTTTTCCATTCTTTTCTTCACCATATCTACAGAACCTGCATAATTATTAACCATCAAAGAAAATGCTAATGTTTTTCCTGAATTTGTTTTCAAATATCCCGCTAAAGTTTTCACCTTATTCAAAGTTCCTGTTTTAGCAAAAATTTGCCCGTTTCCTGTACCTAAAAACATACTTTTCAACGTTCCGGATTGCCCACCGATTGGTAATGAATTGAAATAAGTTTTATAGTATTTTTCATCCATTAAAGATGATAAAAACTTAACTTGAGAAATTGGCGTCACATTATTACTCCTAGAAAGTCCACTTCCGTCAGAATAATTAAGACCAACCATATCAAAACCTTGTTCTTTTAAATGATTAGTAACAACAATTCTTCCAGTTTCAGAGGTTTGATCTCCTAAACTTTGAAAACCAACTGTTCTTAATAAAGCTTCCGCCAAAGAATTATCACTACGCTGATTTGTGTAATAAACAATATCTCCCAATGTTGGAGATTTGTAAGCAGAAACAAGTTTTCTGTTTTCAGGAGATGGATCTGTCATTTTTGGAGTCACTTTCCCTGTAACAGCCACCCCACTTTTCACCAAAGTAGTTCTGAATGTATTTGCCAAATATGCCGGAGCATCCGGTAATTTTGTTGTTAAAATTCCCTCTCCGTCATATTTATCAGCATAAACCATCTGATTATTATATGGAGAGACATAGAAATACTTCTTTTCAGTAGAAAAGCCTCCTTTTTTAACGATCAGTTTTTCGTTGGCAGGATTTATCTCTTTCGTGGTACCAACAGGCAAATAATAATTATTGTTTTCAAGCCAAACAACATTTTCCGGAAGCCTCGCAATGTTACCTTTGAAAAGCGCTGTCTGAATAATAATATCACCATTTACCTTTTTGATTCCCTCACGAGAAATTCCGCTTACGAAGTCTGAAACAATATCTCTGTAAGACCAAGCTCCGGCTTTGTTTGTTCCCAAAGAAGGATCTCCGCTTCCAACAATATAAAGATTTCCGTTTAAAACCCCATTTTCGTCAATACTTCCTGAGTATTCCAACTGAGTCATCCAACGATAATTTTCACCCAGCAAACTCATAGCTGTTTCTGTAGTTAATAATTTCGTTGTAGAAGCCGGAACCAAAGGTGTATTTTCATTATACGAAGAAATTACTTTCTTTGTTTTCGGGTCATACACAACAAATCCCCAATTTGCATTTTTCAGCACAGGGTCTGCCATCATTGTGTTTACATTAATATCTACAAGTTCTTTAGACGACAAAATAGTTTTCTCCACCATCGAAGTGACAGGAGAAGGTAAGTTTAAACTGCTCTTTTGATTGTCGTAAGCCTGAGAATATAGAACTGTAGAAACGGTAGATTGCGCAAGGAAAAAACCTGAAGCTAAAACCGCAACGCTTGAAATATATTTTCTGAAATTTACCATCTATTTTTCATTTTTCTATGGTTTTGGATAAGGTAAAAATCAATTGGTTAAATTGAAATCTATAGTCCAAAACACATATTAAACGATCAAAAGTAGGAAAATATTGCTATAAGTAGGTTTACAGCGGCACCATAAAACAATATAAAGTTTGTTAAAAATTGTTAAAAATCAACAAAAACGCCTTTTTTAATGCTTTGATAAGCAGTAATTTCATCAAATTCTTTTAGACTTATCAAAATCAACTTCTTGTATTCTTCATATTTTTTACCTCGCGGAAGTTTCAATAAAATTTGAAATTGATAGAGGTTATTCAGTCTTGCGATTTGCGCTTTTTCGGGACCTAAAACGCAATCTTCAGGAAGATATTTTCTGAAAATAGAACCTAAAAACTGAGAAGCTCTATTCACTTTATCTTCTCTTCTGTGTTTAAGTTCAATCATTATTAATTTGGTGAAAGGTGGATAATGAAATTTCTGGCGTTCAGTTAAAATATATTTATAAACTTTTGCAGGTTCATTCATTTTTAACAACTGAAAAACAGAATGATCCGGATTATAAGTCTGAATAAAAACTTTACCGTTCCCAGAAACCCTTCCTGCTCTTCCCGAGACCTGAGTAATAAGTTGATACGCTCTTTCTTCCGCTCTAAAATCCTGAACATACAATAAAGAATCTGCTTTTGGAATAGCGACTAATTCGATATGATCAAAATCTAATCCTTTCGAAATCATTTGAGTTCCAACAACAATATCTGTTTCTCTTTCTTCAATTTTCTCATACAATTTCTCGTAAGCAAACTTTTTCCTCATAGAATCTACATCCATTCTGTCAACTTCATTATCAGGAAACAATTTAGAAACTTCTTCGTGTATTTGTTCCACCCCAACTCCTCTTTCATTTAGGTTTTCAGAGTGGCATTTCGGGCAGGTTTTAGGCTTTGATGCTCTTTGACCACAATAATGACATTTCATCTCATTCGTAGACTTATGATACGTCATTACCACATCACAATTAGAACAATAATTCACATATCCGCAAGATTCGCATTCAACCACATTGGCATATCCTCTACGATTATGAAGTACAATCACCTGATTTTTTTCGTCTAAAACTTTCTTAATCGAATCAACCAATTGCAGAGAAAAATTTCCTGAAACTTTTTTTGAATCTTGAGCTTCTTTAAAATTAATCAATTCATATTCAGGCAATTTTACATTCCCAAATCTTTCATTAAGGAATACATACTTCATCTTATCCTTTCGGGCGTTATAATAACTTTCAACAGAAGGTGTTGCAGAACCTAAAATAACATTTGCCCCATAAAAATTCCCAAAAACCAACGCTGAATCTTTAGCATTGAAATAAGGAGAAACTTCTCTTGGTTTATAAGCCGAATCATGTTCTTCATCCACAATAATCAGTCCTAAATTCTGATAAGGCAAAAACAAAGCATTTCTTGTTCCGATAAGAATTTTGATATCGTTTTGTCTGATTCTTCTCCAAACTTCCACCCTTTCAAAATCGGTCAGTTTTTGATGGTAAAAACCTAATTGTCTCCCATATTTTTTTTCTAATCTTTGAGTAATCTGCTTGGTTAAAGAAATTTCAGGAAGTAAAAACAATACATTTTTCCCTTCATTAATACATTCTTCAATTTTCTCTAAATAAATATGGGTTTTACCAGAAGAAGTCACACCGTGAAGCAAAACATTTTTCCCTTCCTCAAAAGCTTCATCAATTTCTTTTTTTGCAATAATCTGAGCTTCGGAAAGCTGCTCTATTTGTTCGATTTCACCTTCATAGCTTTCAATTCTGTCTTTCTGCAAATAATATTCTTCAACAAGATTTTTATCCGCTAAAGCTTTAAAATGCGAATTTCCAAAGTATCCGCCCTCAAACAATTCAGATTTTTTTATCGGCAAATCCGGATTCTCAGTCTGTTTTTCTAAGATATGAAGGAAAAGGTCTTTCTGCTTCTGCGCTCTTTTTAATGTTAAAAGAATTTCGGTAATATTCTGATACTTTAAAACCTCATCATTAATCTTTACGTAGGCTACTTCTTTCGCTTTATATTTTTCCGCAACTTTTTCATCAATTTCAATGTATTGTAAATCAATTAATGAATTAATAGTTTTGATGATATCTTTTTTGGGAATAAAGGCTTCAATGTCTGTAAGATTTATCAACTGACGAACTTCCAGTGCCTGAATGAGATACATTTCATTCACATCAAGATTCTGAAAATCTATATGAACATTAGGCTTAATTTTCAAATACGTTTCACTTTCCAGTTTCAAAGAAGAAGGAAAAGCAAAACGATAAATTTCTCCCAAACTACACAAATAATAATCTGAAAGCCAATTCCAGAAGTTAATTTGCTCTTGCGGAACAATAGGTTTGTCGTCCAAAATACCGATAACTTCCTTTGCTACAAATTTTTCCGGAGCATTCTGATGAATTTCAAAGACAATTCCCGTATAAATTTTCTTTCCGCCAAAAGGAACCAGAACACGCATTCCGACCTGAATATCAGAAATGAGTTCATCAGGAACTTTATAAGTAAAAGAACCTTTTAAATTTAATGGTAAAACGATTTGAGCGTAGTTCAAAGGAAATTTTTAAAATGTAAAATTAGATTTTTCTTTATTGAAACGCAAAACCAAGAAGATTTTTTTGATATAATTAAAAAATCAGTTCAAGAATTTTGTACCAAATCGCAGAAGTAAAAAATCCTACAATTATACTGAATCCGATAATTAGATTAGTAAGCTTAGTATTTAATCTGAATTGTTCGGCAATAATACTTGCTGTAACCAAAGTCGGCATTGCAGCTTCAAAAATGGTTATTTTGGCAACATCTCCTTTAATTCCCAACAATAAAGCAAACACTAAGACAATTGCCGGGGCTAAAATCAGTTTAAACAGCATTGAAGCAGACATTTGCGGAATTAATTTTTTCCAACCATTAAATTTCAGTTGTAAACCGACTGAAAATAAAGCCAAAGGACTTACTGTCGCTGCTAATTTATCAAATAATGGTTCACCGAAAGAAAGGTCTACAAACTGAGATAATATCAATGCAGAAACGCACCCGATTAACGGAGGGAAACTTATTAATCTTTTCAAAATAAATTTTGCACTTACTTTTCCGGATTTGCTTCCGCCTTTTACTGCTGCAATAATCCCTAATGTTGAAAGGGCAAAAAACATGGTTTGGTCACAAATTATGGCTATACTCAAAAGACTTTCCCCATAAAAAGCTGAAATCAAAGGAAAACCGATGAATGAAGTATTGCTATAACCGCTTACCAATTCTAATGTACTTCTGGAACGTCTTGAATAATTCTTGCTCTTACTGTAAAACATCATGAACAAAAAGGAAAAAACAGCAATCAAAAAAGTCGCCAAAATCGGGAAAAGCATTTCCGTTGTCCATTTTACTTTTGGCAGATACTTAAAAGAAACTGCTGGTAAAGCTAAATAAAGAATCCAGGTATTGATGCCTTTATGCGCATCCGGATGGATAGATTTTGTTGCTTTGAAAACCATTCCCGCAATAATACACACCGCAATCAGAACAAAATTTACCATAGTTTTAAAAGATATACTACAAATTTACGGTTGAATTTTCAGAATGAATACTAAATGATTTGTTTTTTGAAATCTTCTTCAATAAAAAGCCCTCGACTCCACTCAGATTGACAACGCTTCATATTTCTGATTCATTAGAATGTTTAAGAGAAGATTCTTCATTCCGCTTTGCTTCATTTAGAATGACAAATTGTATATGTGATTTTATTTTATTCATTCATCGTATCAAACAAACTCATTACCTCAACTTTCTCTAAAGGTTTTGAATGGGTGACTCTTTTTGGCATTTTCGGTAATAAATCAAAGAAATTATCACTGAAATGAGTATCACCCATCAAATACACATCTTTTGCCAAAACATCTGTAGAAACTTCAATTTCGGTAGGCGAAATTTTCCTGATTTGAATATTGGGTTTAGATAATTTTAAATCTTTTGGTTTGGATAGAAAACAAATGGTATTGGCAAGTGTTTTTCCTTGATTATCCTTCAATGTAAAGTTTAAAAAAACTTCATTCCATTTTTCTTGTTTTACAAGGTCTTTTACTTGTAACGGATGGTAATTGAGAACAGAATTTTCTTTTAAATCTTGGTCAGTTTCATCAAATTCTTGTAGCAAACCTCCATTCAATGTATAAATTTGTGTACTTAATCTAACCGATTGATAATCTTTAAACTCATCATTGATTACAGAAGTAGATAATAAACCTTCTTGTAGATAAGGTGCAATTACAATCGGTTCAAAACTTCTTTTAATCTGATAATGTAAAGCCTTCCAATTTCCTAA
The DNA here is from genome assembly GCF_025971925.1 of Chryseobacterium oryctis. Taxonomy (GTDB): domain Bacteria; phylum Bacteroidota; class Bacteroidia; order Flavobacteriales; family Weeksellaceae; genus Chryseobacterium; species Chryseobacterium oryctis. The sequence goes on along the minus strand of NZ_JAPDHV010000004.1, from coordinate 206,276 downwards.
ATAATCAATAGAAGACCAAGAAACGACAGGCCAACAATCGTTCAGTTGCCAATACAAAGTCCCCATATTATAAGGTTTTGCTCGACGATGCGCTTCAATGGCTATTTTCATACCTCGAGATTGAAGTAATTGAGAAACATAATTGTATTTCACAAGATCTGTCGGAACAATATAATCTCTCTTCATGTATTCATTAATGATTTCCCAACCTCTTCCATGTTTTTGATGGGCTTTTATCACTGGATTTTGTAAATCTATGTCCTGATTTCCTGAAAACATAGATTTTGTAGTCTCCAAAGTTGGCATTCCCTGAAAACCGTATTCCGAAGCAAATCTGGGTACTTTTTCATTGTAAATTTCAAAAGGCTGTTCTCCCCACCAAACTCCCCAATAATGAGAATCTCCTTCCGTTAAACTTTCTTTATGTCCCCAACCGATTGATGGAGAACTTGGCCAATAAATCAGTTTATCGCTTGTTGCATATTTTTTTACAGCATTTGGAATTACTTCATGAAAGATTTTCTTGTAATCTTTCCCAACCTGTAAAGAATCTTCTTTTGAATACTTGAATTGCTTTTGATACCCCCAATTCACAATTGCTTCATCAATTTCGTTGTTTCCGCACCATAAAGCTAAAGAAGGATGATTTTGAAGTCTATTTATTTGATCTTTTACTTCCAACTCAACATTTTGTTGAAAATTCTCATCAGCTGGATAAAAACTTCCTGCAAACATAAAATCCTGCCAAACCAAAATTCCGTTTTCATCACAAGCCTTGTAAAACTCATCACCTTCGTAAATTCCGCCACCCCAAATACGAATCATATTCATATTCGCTTCTTTGCAGTCTCTGATTAATTTTTGATACTTTTCTTTACTTATTCTTGGTAAAAAACTATCGGAAGGAATCCAATTGACACCTTTTGCATACATCGGGTTTCCATTGACTTTAAAATAGAACGATTTTCCTTTTTCATCTTTTTCCTGAACCAACTCAATGGTTCTAAGACCTATTTTTTCTGTTTTTTCAGCTATTTTCTTTGAATCTTTTTCTAAAGATATTGTAATGTCATATAGATTCTGTTCACCCAAACCATTAGGTTGCCAAAGTTTAGGGGTTTTAATAACAAAAGGAAGTTTAATAGTATTTTTACCTTTGTCTAACTGAACAACATTTTCCTTATTATTAACCAATATTCTATATTTTCCTTGTACAAATGCATTAACTTCAGCATAAATCTGCAAATCTGCTTTTTGCTTGGTCAAAAGTTTCTGTTCAATTTTTATATTTTCAAATTTGGCATTATTCCAAAATTCCAGTTTTACCTCTTTCCAAATTCCCGAAGTCACTAATCTTGGTCCCCAATCCCACCCAAATTGATATTGAGCCTTTCTCACAAAACTTCTCGGCGATTCCGGCATTGTAAAAGGTACTTTTTCAGCTAAATCTTTTCCAACATTGACAGCAGATTTAAACTTAACCTGTAAAATATTTTCTCCATTTTTCAAATATGTTTTAACAGGAATTTCCCATTTTCTGAACATATTATCTGTCTTTTTCAAGAGTTTTCCATTTAAATAAATTTCGGAAAATGTATCTAGTCCGTCAAAAACCAAATCTATATTTTGATTTTTAAGCTCTTTTTCGGAAAGGTTAAAAATGGTTTGATAATCCCAATCTTCATTTTCTACCCATTGAACCTTTTTTTCATTTTCATCTTTGAAAGGGTCAGGAATAATTTGATGATTCATTAAATCCAAATGAACCGTTCCCGGGACTGTGGCAGTCAGCCATTTTTTTTCTTTTGAATTCTTAAAACTCCAATTTTCTAACGATAAATTTCTCTCAGAAAATTGAGCATTAACAAAAGTTTGAATGAAAAGGAAAGCAAAAAGTAGGGTTTTGTTCATTATAATTTATTTACAATTCGATGAATTCCGTCTTTAATAAGTGGCGTGTTAAAATTAATGAGAAGTCCTAATTTCAGATTGGTCAACTTCAGATAAGTTAATAACTGAGAATAGAATATTGGGTGAATTTCAACTACTGATTTGATTTCAACAATTACCTTATCTTCTACAATTAAATCAAGTTTATATGCCTTTTCAATTATTTCTTCTTTGTATTTAAGAGGTAACGAAACCTGTTGATTAACTTTTAATCCCAATTCTTTTAATTCGTACGCCAGAGCTGTTTCATAAGCATTCTCTAACAAACCGGCTCCTAAATTTCTGTGTACCTCTAAAGCTGCTCCTATAATTTTATAAGATAATTCATTTTCCTTCATTTGTGTTTGTTTTTTATTTTTTATCGCAAAGGTTTATATTTTTTCACATTTTATTTAAGGGGCAAAGATGAATCAATAGATTGATTCTACTAAGCGAAAGTTTCAACCAAACACCTTCATCAGCGACTTTGTCGCAATTCTTTGCTCCTTAAAATAATAAGTTTTATTATTAAAAACTTTGCGTTTAAATTATTTGTTTTTCAAAGCAATAACCTCATCTGGATTCGCAAAAGCTCCTCCATCTGTTATAGCCGAAGAATGGAAATATTGAGCTTTTGTAAACTCTCTGATTTCTGCAATATTGGTAGAACGCAAACCTCCGCCAACAAGAATTTCTATTCTTCCGTTTGATAATTCCACCAGCTTTTTTAAGTTTTCTTTTCCTTCTGAAACATTAGGTTTTTGTCCAGAGGTAAGAATCGTTTTAAAACCACAATCAATTACTTTATCTAATGAATTCTCCAAATCTTTAGCTCTATCAAATGCACGATGAAAAGTGCAAGGAAGCGGATTTGCCAACTGAATTAATTCTTTATTTTGCTCAACATTAATCTCATTATTTTCGCTTAAAACTCCGAAAACGAAACCATCTATATTTAAAGATTTTAATCGAATTAAATCTGACTTCATTTGTTCAAATTCTGTATCAGAATAAGTAAAGTCTCCACCTCTAGGACGAATCATCACGAAAATCGGAATATTAATATTTTCCCGAAGTTGTTTTGTGGTTTCAAAATCGGGGGTCGTTCCGCCTTCGCTTAATCCATCACAAAATTCTATTCTATCTGCTCCGTTTTCAAATGCAATCATTGCCGATTGCGGATTGAAACATGCTATTTCTATTTTTGACATTTTTTTAAATTATTTCAAAGCAAAATCAGGTTTTTCTAAACGATTTCCTTTTTGGTCATACACGGCAAAATTGAATCCGTCCTGAATACAGTACGATCCATACTCCCCTTTCTTATTTAACGCAATAAAACCTACCTGAATATCTTTTAGGTTTTTGTTTCTTCTTTTTGCAATCTGTACAATTCTCTCTACAGCTTCTTTGCACGCCTGTTGAGGAGTCCTGCCTTGTCTCATCAGCTCTACAACCAAATGAGTACCTACAGTTCTGATAACTTCTTCCCCATGACCTGTTGCCGTCGCAGCTCCTACTTCATTATCAACAAATAATCCGGCTCCTATAATGGGTGAATCTCCTACTCTTCCATGCATTTTGAAAGCCATTCCACTCGTTGTACAAGCTCCAGAAAGATTACCTTGAGAATCTAAAGCTATCATCCCGATAGTATCGTGATTTTCAACATTTACAATAGGTTGATATTTGCTATCTTTCAGCCACTCTTTCCATTCTTTTTCGGATTCGGGAGTTAAAAGATTTTCTTTTTAAAATCTTGTGAAACGGCAAACTGAAATGCTCCTTCCCCAACCAACATTACGTGTTGTGTTTTTTCCATCACAGCTCTTGCAACAGAAATCGGATTTTTAATATTTTCAAGACAAGCAACAGAGCCAATATTAAAGTTTTCGTCCATAATACAAGCATCCAACGTTACCCTTCCGTCTCTGTCCGGTCTACCGCCAAAGCCAACACTTCTTTCATTGGGGTCAAGTTCCACCAAACGTACACCTTTTTCTACCGCATCTAAGGCTCTACCTCCATTTCCAAGAACCTTCCATGCTTCATTATTAGCTTTTAAACCAAAATTCCAAGTGGAAAGGACAATTGGCTTGTTAACAGCTTTATTATTTTCAGGAAAATCTTTAGCAATCAAATCCAACGGATTCAACAATAATGCTGAAGATGCTAATGCTGTATTTTTAAGAAATTTTCTACGTGAATTCATTATTTATACAATTTAGTTTACCCCGATTTCATCCACAAAAAGCCATGCTTTGGAATCTGCACCAGGATTTCCTGCAGGAATTATTCCCGCATTTTCTATTTTAACTTTAATATATTTTGAAGTTTGATTTCCAACATTAAGTCTGATTTTTCCTTTAGCCTTTTGAATTTCTTCTTTGCCTATTTCTTTAATCATTTTAAAATTTTGATTATCATCAGAAACAAAAATCTGAGCCGATTTTGCCAAATGAATCCAGCTTCCTTTATTTTCCAAAGTATTGAAATACACTTCCGAGAACTGAGTTTTCTGCTCTAAATCAATTGTTGCAACTACATCTTTTCCTTGAAAACCCAACCAAGTTTTTCCTAATTGCCTTTGATTTCCAATAATTCCGTCAACTAAAGTAAAAGCACCTCCAAAAGAGTAATTTTCATTAGGTTGTTCTTCTAATTTAATACTTTTCCCTGTTGTTTTTGAAGTAATAAAGTCTTGTGAAGAAATAGCACTTTTTAATTTACCTTGCTCGAAATAAGCCGACTTTAAAGTTAATGATTTAGAAATTGAAATAGGATTTTGATATGTAGGAGAGCTGATTGTTGGTTCACTTCCGTCTAATGTATACCGAATCCCTGAAGGATTTTGAGAAGTTGAAAGCTCATAACCGATACTATTATCTTTTGAAATAACTATTCCCGAAATATTATAAATACTTCTGGAATAGTTTATATTCATTTTATCCAAAGTTTTAAATTGTTCGATTACTCTTCCTTCAAATTCTTTATAGTTTTTAGAATCGGCAGTACCCCAACCCACTTCCGAAAGAGCCAATAATCTTGGAAAAATCATATATTGAACACGCTTAAAGTCCAGAATATATTCCGTCCATAAATTTGCCTGAACTCCTAAAATATATTTTGATTGTTCTAGAGTCAGTTCACTCGGAATCGGGTTATAAGAATAAACCTTATCCAACGGAGTAAAACCACCGAAAGCATTGGGTTCTGTTGCTGGATCTCCTTGATAATGGTCAAAATAACAATATGATCCGGGCGTCATTACCGCAAAATGATTTGATTTCGCAGCTTCAATACCTCCATTCACGCCAGTCCAGCTCATTACTGCAGCATTTGGAGCTAATCCACCTTCTAAAATTTCGTCCCAGCCAATAATTTTCCTCCCTTTTTTATTGACAAATTTTTCAATTCTTTGAATGAAATAACTCTGTAAACCATGTTCATCTTTTAAATTATTTTTCTTGATTAAATCCTGACAATGGGCACATTCTTTCCATCTTGTTTTAGGACATTCATCACCTCCAATATGAATATATTCAGACGGAAAAAGGGCTATCATTTCATCCAAAACATTTTGCAAGAATGTGAAAGTCTCTTCTTTCGGGCAAAAAACATCATCAAAAACACCCCATTTTGTAGCCGGTTCAAAAGGTCCTTTTGTACATGCCAATTCGGGATAAGCAGAAAGAGCAGCTAACGCATGACCCGGCATTTCAATTTCAGGAACAACCGTAATATGACATTCTTTTGCATAATCTACAACTTCTTTTATCTGTTCCTGAGTATAAAAATAAGGACCGTAAGGTTTTCCGTCAAAAGTATTGTCAACATAAGCTCCAATCATTGATTCTTTACGTCTAGAACCAATTTGAGTGAGTTTGGGATATTTTTTAATTTCAATTCTCCAACCTTGGTCGTCCGTCAAATGCCAATGAAAAGTATTCAACTTATACATCGCCAAATAATCAATATATTGTTTTACCTCCTCAACTGTAAAAAAATGACGGCAAACATCGAGATGCATTCCACGCCAAGCGAATTTGGGTTGGTCTTTAATTTTTAAAGCAGGAATTTTCCCAATTTCTTTATATTGCTCTATAAGCTGAATAAAGGTTTGAATTGCTAGAAAATAGCCCTGCTTTGTATAAGAATTTATAACTATTCGCTTTGGAGAAATATAAATTGAATATCTTTCTTTTTGTTGTTCATCATTCTTTGGTAAATGCGATAAAACCGGAGGATATAAAGAGTATACTAAATGAACCCCTTCATCTTTCTTACCATAACTAAACTTAACTACTCCCTCTAAACGTTTTTTTAAATACTCTGTTTCTTCTTTTGGTAAGTTTTCATCAAGGTTAAATTCCTCTGGTATCAAAAATTCCCCTTCTAAAAATTCAACTTTTTGCGGATAAGGAATCAAATTTAACCTATTTTGAGAAAAAAATTTACTGAAAGACAATAAAAAGAGTATTAACAGAATACGTATCATTAGAAGTGATTATGGTTTTAGCTAATATAGCCATTTTCTGAAAATTTCTAAAGTCATTTTAACCTTTAAAAAAATAAAACATCTAAATTTGTAAAAATAAATAATGAGAAAAACATTTCTATTAGCTGCCGGATTACTATTTTCGGTTTCTACACAAGCGCAAATTTTAGATATCATAAAATCTACCGTAAAAGACAAAACAGGTATCGACCTTGATAATTCTGTAAAAACAAAAAACTCTACAACAACTTCTACATCTACAACAACCAATAGCTCTGCTGTAAATCTTGGTAATTTAACCTCAACACAGATTTCATCAGGATTAAAAGAGGCTTTGAGCCTTGGTGTAAGTGAAGGTGTAAAAAAATTGGGTGTTACAGACGGATTTTTAAAAAATGAAGCTGTAAAAATATTGATGCCTGAAAAACTTAGAAAAATCGATACAACTCTTCGTTCTGTAGGTTTAGGAAGTTTAGCAGACCAAGGTGTAAAATTACTCAACAGAGCTGCCGAAGATGCAGTAACAGAAGCCGCTCCTATTTTCACGAATGCCATTACTTCTATGACGATTACAGATGCTAAAAATATTTTATTAGGAAGCAATAATGCAGCAACCGACTATTTACAAAGTAAAACTCAAAGTCAATTATTTACGGCATTCCAGCCAAAAATAAAAGCTTCTTTAGGAAAAGTTGGTGCAGATTCTGTATGGAAAAATCTGATTTCAAAATACAATATGTTAACGGGACAATCTGTAACTACAGACCTTAACGAATATGTAACTACAGAAACCATAAACGGCGTATTTAAAATGGTTGCAGACAAAGAAAGCGGAATCAGAAATACTCCAGCGATGAGAACCACAAGTATTTTACAGAAAGTTTTCGGAGCGCAGGATAATAAATAACATTTAAAAATAACCAATTAACTTAAAAAGCCTCTCAAATCCATAGATTTAAGAGGCTTTTTTTAATATTGCTGTAATAAATATTTTAAAATATCTGTTGTCGTTACAATTCCTTTCAATTCTCCGTTTTCAACGATAGGAATGGAATGAAAACTTTGTTGTGATAGAATCTCCGCAACTTCTTTAATTGTAGTGTCAGGCTCTACAGTGATTGGAGCTTTGGTCATCACCTGCGAAATACTGAACATATCATATACTACTGCAGAAACGGGAACATCTTCAGCATCACCCGATTCATCTACATCTGCATAACTGATTTTCAATAAATCCGAATAGCTTAAAACTCCTAACAACTTATTATTTTCAACCACAGGTATATGTCTGATATTATTATTTTTAAATAATTTTTCAGCGTCATACAACGATTGTGAAAGATTAAGAGTTATTAAATCTTTAGTCATAATCTGTGATACAGGAACTCTTTGTTTCATAATATTTTTGATTTAATTGTTTTAAAAATTTTCACTGACTAAAATCTTCCATTCCCTTTGTTCTACTCAAAGTTAGTGAACAAATTATAGTTTTACGGAAGTTTAGCTATGACATATATTAGCTTTCTTTTTTATGAAAAAACAACTAAATTCAATTGAAAATTTAATTCTAAAATATGTATTTATTACTTACAAAATTTTCTTGAAAAAAGACATGACTTTATAAACAAATACAATTCAACACATATTATATTTATTTTAAATACAAACAAAAACACACCCCAATTTACTGTAAATTTAAAAATAAAATATATGATTTTTTCCAAAAATGATAAATGTCAAAATGACAAATGTCACCTAAATACATAGCCCTAAACACCTCAAACACAGCTACATTTGAAAGTGTTAACAAACTAAATATATGGACATGAAAAAATTATTATTAGCTAGTTTTCTAGTTATAATGGGGCTGACAAATGCTCAGGAAAAAAATGAAGGTTTAAAAGGAACTTGGTTTGCATCTGCGCAGGTTGGTTATCAAAGTACAAATGACGGTTCAGAATCCGGCAAATCAACAAGTACTACTATTTTACCTATTGTTGGTTATTTCGTAGCTCCTTCTACAGCTGTTGGAGTTGCTGTAGGTAACGTTGGAGTAAAGTCTACAAACCAATTTGCAGAAGATGTTACTTTAAAAACCAATTTATTAGTTGTAGAACCATTGGCTAGAAAATATTGGAATATACATGGTGGTCTGTTCTTCTTCGGACAATTGGCTGTTCCAATTATTTCAGGAAAAACTAAAGTAACAGCAGCCGGACAAGCTGTTCCGGATAGCGATATTAAAGTAAATCAGTTTGGGTTGGCTTTATCAGGAGGTTTTGATTATGTTCTTACTAAACACTTTACTGTAGAATTCTCTTACAATCTGGCTAATTTATCATTTACTACTATTAAAAACTACCCAGGAACAGTAAAAGATATCAAAACAACAGATTTCTCTCTAGCTCACATTGCTACAGTAGCTCCAGATTACAACAAGGCGATATTTGGACCTAACGGAAATGCTATTTCAACATTATCTTTCGGGTTTAAATTCTTATTCTAAAAGCACTCTATTATTATATTCATATCTCATTTTATCATAGTTTAACTGATATAAAATGATTTTTTTGTAGAAAAAATGCCGTTTCAATCTCTGAAACGGCATTTTATTTATTTTGTTTAAACGCTAAAACTGCATTTCAGGAATATCTCCTTCAATGATAAGCTCTGCTTCCGTAGATTTTATAATATGCTCAACAGAAACTCCGGGTGCTCTTTCAACCAATTTAAAACCTTGAGGAGTAACATCCAAAACGGCTAATTCTGTCACCACTCTTTTCACGCAGTTTACTCCGGTTAAAGGAAGTGTACATTTTTTCAGGATTTTACTTTCTCCCGCTTTATTTACGTGCATCATGGCAACGATAATATTTTCGGCAGAAGCTACCAAATCCATCGCTCCTCCCATACCTTTCACCATTTTCCCGGGGATTTTCCAGTTGGCAATATCTCCGTTTTCGGAAACTTCCATTGCTCCAAGAATCGTTAAATCAACTTTTTTGCTTCTTATCATTCCGAAACTAAAAGCAGAATCAAAGAATGAACCTCCCGGTAAAATCGTAATCGTTTGTTTTCCTGCGTTAATAATATCTGCATCTTCTTCACCTTCGTAAGGAAAAGGTCCCATCCCAAGAACTCCGTTCTCACTCTGAAACTCTACAGAAAGGTTTTCAGGAACATAATTGGCAACCAGAGTAGGAATTCCGATTCCTAAATTTACGTAATATCCGTCTTTTACCTCTTTGGAAATACGTCTTGCAATATCTTCTTTACTTAACATTCTGCTTATTTTTTTCTGGTTGTTCTTTGTTCAATTCTCTTTTCAAATTTCTCCCCTTGGAAAATTCTCTGAATCATAATCCCAGGAATATGAATCTGATTGGGATCTAATTCTCCTGGTTCTACCAATTCTTCCACCTCAGCAATGGTGATTTTTGCAGCTCCTGCCATTGGATGGTTGAAATTTCTTGCCGAACCTTTAAAAATAAGATTTCCCGCATGATCCCCTTTCCAAGCCTTAACTATTGAAAAATCTGCTTTATAAGCATGTTCTAAAATATGAGGTTTTCCTTCAAAATTTTTAACTTCCTTACCTTCCGCGACCTCAGTTCCGAAACCTGCAGGTGTGTAAAAAGCAGGAATACCCGCTTGTGCAGCTCTACATTTTTCAGCCAAAGTACCTTGTGGAGTCAATTCAACCTCTAATTCTCCGGAAAGCATTTGTCTTTCAAACTCGGCATTTTCTCCTACATAAGAAGAAATCATTTTTTTGATTTGTCTTTTATGAAGCAATAATCCCAATCCGAAATCATCAACTCCCGCATTATTCGAAATACATGTTAAATCTTTTACATCGCTTTCTACCAAAGCATTAATTGAGTTTTCAGGAATCCCGCAAAGTCCAAACCCACCAAGCATCAAAGTCATACCATCTTTAATACCTTCAATGGCTTCCTTTGCATTTTTTACTCTTTTATCTATCATGAAATATTAGATTTTCTGTTGGTTTAAAATTAATAAAATTTCTCATATAAGCCAGATTTATGAGATTCTTTCATGGCATTTATCTTTAATTTCAATTGATTTTTACAAAAAATCCAGTGGACTTTTGATATTACTCTTGCTAATATCAGTTATATGGGTATATATTTCAGTTGTTTTGATATTGTTATGTCCTAAAAGTTCTTTAATAATTCTTATATCCGTTCCATTTTCTAATAGATGTGTTGCATATGAATGTCTTAATGTATGAACAGTGGCCGGAGAAGTAATATTAGCTTTTATCAAAGAGTCTTTAAGAACCTGTTGAACACTTCTTTCAGAATATTTTTCATTAAATTTACCTTCAAATAAATAATTTTGAGGTTGATACATGATATAATAATCTCTTAATAAATCAAGTAGTCTTGGAGATAATGCAACAACTCTATCTTTATTTCCTTTAGATTGTCTTATCAATATTATCTTTCCTTCCGTTTTAATATCTGACAACTTCAGCTCCAGTACTTCACTTAGACGCAACCCACATGAATAAATTGTCGTAAGAATCGCCTTATGTTTTAAATTTTCTATGGATTCTAATAGTTTTTTAACCTCTTGTTTTGTCAGGAATCTTGGTAATTTATATTCTTTTCTTGTAGGGTAAAGATGTTTAAGATTAATATTTCTTTGAAAAACTTCTTTATAAAACTTTGTAAGAGAAGCAATCATTGCTTTTTGATAAGATTGCCCAACTTTCTTTTTATCTACAACCAAAAAATAAAATCTTCAAGTTGTTTTTGTGTAATTTCTTCAGGAGAATATTTAACCGAGACTTTTAGAAAAAAACTTATATGGAACTTATAAGTTCTTATACTTTTATCAGAATATCTTTGAAGTAAAAGTATATCAATAAACTTTTCTAAATATTTATTATCCATTCTAAATCATTTATGCGTTTATCCAAATATATAAAAAATAATCCACTGATTTACAACAACTTTACGTATTACTAAGAAAAATAGACGCAATAATGTATATTTGATATTAGCGCAATGCGTATATTTAGACGTTATCTGCTATTCTATGAAAAATCGTGTCATAAAAGTAATTTTCACAATTTTAGGAATTTTGATTCTTCTACTTTTTATTCGTCCACAAAAAGTAATTTATTTACCGAAAATTTCAGGAAAAGTTATTGATGAAAATGGAATTCCAATTAAAGATGCGTATGTTTCAAGAATTGAGGAAAAAAATTGGAAGAACGAAAAATGGGGTTATGAAGAAAGTTCTGAATATGAGTTTCAAACAGTATTGACTGACAAAAACGGCTACTTTTTTCTTGACCAAAAATCTCGTATTGATTGGTTTCATACACCTTTTGATTTACCAATTGCATGGTGTTTTGCAGAGTTTAAAGTTTCAAAAGCAGGTTACGAAAATTATAAAACAGAATTTGACGATTATAAATCTTTCAGAAAAGAAGGATGTTATGCTTGTGAAGAAATTGAATTTAAACCTACAATAAAACTAAAAAAGAACAGCAGATAACAGTGTATTTGCAAAATGCGGATTTAAACCAAAGTTGAAAAGCATCAATCATTTATCCGCAAAAATGCTTTTCATCTTGATTTTATTTGTAATTTAACAATCTGAAAAAGCATTTTGCTTCGCTCAGTCTGAATTGAACTTGCAGTTAAATTCAGCCCGCACTTCGCAAATACTTTTTCGTTAGCTGAAAGCGTTTACCAGCATTATGCAAAAAATTCAGAAAATAAAAAAAATTATAGAATCTCTTGAACAGGAGCAAGAATATCTTGAACTTGGATTAATAAATGATTTAATTTACCCTCTTCAAAAACTAAAATATGAGGATTGGGAAAATTTAAATAATCAATTAGATGAATGGAGTGATTTACAAAGAACTATTTTAGTTGATGGAATTTTAGAAATAAAGGACAACAAATCTTCTAATTATGATACAGGAATTATTTTTGCAAAATCTTTTCTTCTATCCGAACAAAGAAATTCAGAAATTCTTATTCAATATTTGGAGTTTTTAGACAATGGAATATCAAAAAAAACTGAATTAATAGATGATATTTATCTAAAAACTAAATGGTTAGAATCTCAAAATAATAGTTATGATATTAACTTCGTCGAAAAATTTAAAATAATTTATAATCTTTACAGTAACGCCATCAGCTAACATTGTATTGACAAAATGCGGGGTTTTGTAATAAGTTGAAAAATTACACTTTTTAATCCGCCATTATTTTTCAATTCCACATTTTTGTTTAATTTAGTTCCATTGAAAAAATATTGGCTATGTTTGGTCGTTCTTGAACATTTAGTTCTTCGAAAGCCCGCACTTCGCCAATACTTTTTCCGTTATCTGCAATTTTTTAAAGACTGCATCCATGAAAAATATTTACAAGCTAATTTTAGTGTTTATTTTACCAATTTTATTTGGATGTAAAGACGAACAAAAATTACAAAGAAAAGAATTTCTAAAAACTGCAAAAATTTATTTTAGCGAAGAGTTCAAAAAAGATGCAGATTTTAAATCCTTAGACTCATTGAGAATATTAAAAATTGACACATTGTCTGATAAAGATGAATTGTATATATATATATATATGTCAATTATATAGATATAAAAACCATTTATTATCACAATCAAAATCGCCGAAAGATTTGAACGAATTAAAATATGGAACTGATGAATTTGGTTCGCAAATGCATGAAGACTACGTAAATAAGTCAGAATATAAGTCTGTAAAAGAAAATGAAGCAAAATCTAATGTTCTGAGGGATTCTATTGACTTTATTAAAAAACAAATAAAACATTATGAACAAATATTAGTCAAAAAAGATAGTTTAAATTTATGTATGTATGAAGTTGAATATTTTTATCAAATAACAAGTAAAAATATGATTACTGAAAAGGGTGTGACAGATTTAATATTTACAAAGGATATGAAAATATATGAAAATAAATATCAGGTTATGACCGAGTACAAAAATCTTGAAAAAAAATTTCCATTTATTAAATAGAAAAACTGCAGATAACATTGTATTGGCAAAATGCGGGAGGAAGTATAAAGTTGAACTACTCTACTTTTTCAGCCGCCGTTATTTTTCCATTCCACTGATTTTTGTAAGTTCGTTTCATGGAAAAAATATCGGCTACAATTGGTCTGAACTTGAACTTTCGTTCAAATTAAGCCCACACTTCGCCAAGCCGCGGCTCGTTATGTGTAATATTAACCAAAAATAGTAATGAAAATAAAAAAAATATTATTTAGCATATTAACCGCTCTTGTTTTAATAGTATCAATATTCCTTTATATGAATAGGGATAAATTTGTTTATGTAGGTTCAGTAGATATTATTGAAGTCGATTGCAGTAAAAAACTTCAAATCTTGAGCGAAGTTTTAGAAAGTGACCAAAGGATTAGAAAATCAAATGAACCCATCAAATACGCTAAAGAAGATCATAGAAATCAAGAATTAGTGATTAGCATAATTGAAAAGTGTGGTATGCCAACATTAAAGGAGGTGGGTCAAAAACAAATGGATGTAATCTGGTTGGGACTGCAACATAGTACTAAAAAAATCAAAAAAAAGTATTTTCCACAAATAGAGAAAGCGGTTGAAAATGGAGACTTATCTAAACAACAATACGCATTGATGAAAGATAGGATTTTAATGGACGAAGGAAAACCCCAAATATATGGTTCACAAATAGAGAATGGTAAATTGTATAAATTAGAAAATCCTGAAACTGTGAACGAAAGAAGAAAAGAAATGGGAATGGAACCAATAGAGGATTATTTAAAGAATTTCAATATTCAGTTCAATCCGAATTAAAATACTACACATAACATTGTATTGGCAAAATGCGGGGTTAAACTCTAAGTTGAACTACTCTACATTTTTAGCCGCCAATATTTTCCAATTCCACATTTTTAATTAACTTAGTTCCATTGAAAAAATATTGGCTACAATTGGTCTAAAATTGAACTAAAGTTCCCTTTTAGCCCGCACTTCGCAAAGCCTTTTTTCATTAACTGCAACTATAAGTGAAATGTTCCGCAATAAATTTTCTTATGTACCTAATATTATTTACTTTCTACTTTTACTGAACATACTTTATTAAAAATAAATCGTATAAAAGGCCCTGCAATTGCGACTTGAAGAAAATAAGCCATTGGAAAATTTAAAGATATATTTTTTATCCAAGTAGAGAATAAATTTGATGTATAACCATCTGTAATTAGAGCTCCATATAACGACATTAAAGTTGCCATACCTGTCACAAAAAATAAAGCCGTTATAAGAATTTTCTTAAATATCGGATCCTTCTCCTTTAAAAATTTAGGAACTAACATCATTGCGACTCTTCCAACAATAAACCATTCGCATATAAAAGCAACAACAAATGTTAAAGGAAACATTAACAATGCTTTTTTTATACTATCTACAGAAAATCCATTGTGCAATATTACATTATAATTGATCATTACGAAACACATAAAAAAAACCATTAGGAACGTAAATATTAAATGTTCCTTTAAAGTTGTAGGCATTCTATTCATTATTATTTATTTATTAAAATGTTTGCTGTGTTGTTGAGAATAGATAATGCTTTAAAAAAATCATTCTGTTCGTCCTCAGATAATCTACCTATGATTTCAGAAAAGTGGGTTTCCATCTTAGTTTCAATTTCGTTAGCCAATTTTTCTCCTCTTGGTGTGAGAGATAAATAAACTAATCTTTTATCGTCAGAAGACCGATTTCTTTTAACCAAATCAAGTTCTTCTAATCTATCTATGGTTTTTGAAAAAGGACCTTTTTCCAAACCAATGGAGCGAGAAATAGCTACCATAGACATATTGATAGAATTTTTAACCTTCATCAATATTCTTTCTTGAGTTAAATTAATATCAAACTCTTTTGGTAAATAATATTCTTTAAATAAAGCATATTTAATTAAATCAACGCTATTAAGCGCTATTGCTATTTTCTTATCCATAAAAAATGTTATAAAAATAACGGTTGAAAATATAACCATTTTTTCTTCTTAAAAAAATAGCAAAATTAATTAACGTAACACAAGATTGTATACTTTATAAATTACTTTTTAGTATCTTATAAAATCGAAATTATAGCTACAGCTAACATCGTATTTGCGAAATGGCGGTTTAAGGGAGAAATTGAAAGTTTCTCCTTTTTTTTCGCAACAGCCTTTTATATTTCCTTTTTTCATAAATTTAGAAAATAATAAAAGGCTGTTGCTTAGGTTAGTGCACGATTACAAGTTTAGGCTTTCTAATCCGCCACTATCGCCAATACGTGGGTCGTTAGCGGTCAGCTTAACCATACGTAACAAACAAAGAATAAAATGGCAGTATTAAACCAATTTCAACATTACTCACAAGGCGAGAATACGGTAACAAATAATGTATTATTGATGCTTTCAAATTTGTATGAAATAAATCCAAAATATTACGAAGAATATATAAAGGGCTTAACAGAAGATTCTGACCAATACGAAGTGATTCCCATTTTTAGACAGCAAATCGGAAATCGTGGAAACGGAATAATAGATGGACATATTCAAATCAAAGCATCAAAAATTATCATTGAAACAAAACTGCACGGACTAGAATGGATAAATAAACTCGTGAAGTATGCACAAAGTTTTGACCCAAGTGAATATAAATTACTGATACATCTTAGTTCAACAAGATATCCAGAGAGTGAAATAGAAAAAATTAAGACAATTCTTAACGATAATAAAAACCTTGGAAAAGTAAACTTTCATTCAATAACATACCAAGACTTAGTTGACCAATTAAAGGAACTTGCAAACAACTATCAATATGAGCATTACTTACAAAGACTTAATGAACATTTTGAGAGTTATTGTTTGGGTATGGGACTTATGTCAAGAAACAATAACGTGTTAAGAGCTATGGCTTGTGGACAATCATATGATTTAAATGTAAAGCATCAATTCTACTTTGACTTGGCTTCACGCGGATATAGTGATTTTAAGTATTTAGGTATTTACAAATGGAAGTCAGTTAGACACATCGGACTTGTTGAGAATATTATTGAAGCAGATTGGAATGAGAAAATAGGTTTAATAATTAAAAACTCAAAATATCCAGTTACAAAAGAGCAAGAACAGAAACTAATAAATGCGATAAAAGAATCTGATGACAAAGGTTGGGGAGTTGAGACTGACCACAGATTTTTTTTACTATCAAATTTCACGGACACAGACTTTAAAAAGACAAGTCCAGGTGGAATTTTTAGAGTACGATATTTTAATCTTGAGAATGAATTAGATAAAGTTCCAGACGACATAAAAACTATTGCTGAACAGTTAAAAACAAAGACGTGGGAATAGAAAGCTGAAAGTCTAAAAAATAATTAATTTCGGATTTGAAAATCTAAATCTTCATCGAATTGAAGCAGGTTGTGCCATCAATAATATTGGTTCAATAAATGTTTTAGAAAAAGTTGGAATGTTTAGAGAAGCTCATACAAGAAAATTGTTACCGTTAAAATCAGGCTGGGCCGACAATTATGGATATGCAATTTTATCAACTGACAAAAGAAAATAAAAATACATCGCCTAACATTATATCGGCAAAATATGGCTTAAAAACCTCTCCTTCTTTGAAGAATACATCAAAAAACATTAAAAAAAATATGATGAAATTAATAAAACTTATTTTACTATTCTTTATAGTTTTATCTTGTAATTCACAAAAAAAATTTCAAATAATATATCTAAATGATAATTATAGAATATCATATATTGCCGACCGAAATAGAAATGTAATCAAAAAATTAGATAGTTCATATAGCTTAAACTATCAGCCTGAAACTTTAGGATATTTTTCAATTTTTTCTATTCAGGGCGAAGAAGGCTGGACTGCAATTGACATTAATGAAAAAAAACTTTTTAAGGTTTACAATACTGAAATCGGAACACCAAGCCCAGACGATATTATCGAAAATAGAATCAGAATTGTTGATTCGAAAGATAAAATTGGTTTTGGGGATAAAAAAGGAAATATTGTAATCCAACCACAATTTGAGATGGCAAGTTCATTTCATAACGGAAAAGCAATGATTGCCGAAAAATGTGAAAAAATACCATGGGAAACACTCCAAAAAAATCATGGCGATTGCGAACATTACTCTATTGTATGTAAAAAACACGGATACATTAATAAAAAAGGAGAAATTCTAAAATTCGGAGATTATACTTTTGAACAAATACAAAAGGAAATAGGCTGGAAAAACCCTTAAAAAATGTTTTGTGAAATTGTATTGAAAAAATATAATCTCAAAAATATGAAACTATAGGTATATATCTGAATGATATAGTGTCCCATTTTCTATTTTTTATTAATTTAGTTTTATTGAAAAATATTGGTAGAATCGGTTGGGCTTGAAGTTTTGCTCCAATCAAGTCTATAATAGTTTTACAATGTTTTTTTTCGTTAGCCATAATTACACAGACAAGTATATGAAAATAGAATTAGAACCAATAGGATTTGTAAAAAATTCAAGAAAAGAACCAATTGATGATAATTGGTATCAAATAATTTCCGACATAGAATTAGCAGATAATATTCCGACAGAAGCTTTTAACAATATATCAGATTTCTCACATTTAGAAATAATCTTTTATTTTGATCAGGTTAAATCTAATAACATCGTTTTCTCCGGACATCCACGAGGAAATAAAAATTACCCGAATGTTGGTATTTTCGGGCAAAGAAAAAAAGACAGACCCAACCAAATCGGCTTAACTACCGTCGAACTATTAAAATGGGAAGAAAGAAAAATTACAGTAAAATATCTTGATGCAATTGATGGAACACCAATTCTTGACATAAAACCTGTATTTAAAGAATTTCAAGTTAAGAATAATATAACTCAACCAGATTGGGTAGAAGATTTAATGAAGAATTATTGGTAAACTATTTAGTTAAAATTTACAACTAAACTGCTATCTTTTTCAAGAATACTCAAACAATTTACTGGAACAATTTACAAATATTGTGGAAAAGAAAATCTTAATCTTAAGTTCTTTAGTTCTAATCGGGACTTTATATAACTACCCTGTTTTTGATAATAAAGGAACCTCATTTTTAATCATTTTTTCTTGCTTTGTAATCATTATTTTTTCAGTTGCCAAAATTCGTTATCCAAGTGACAAAGAAACTTATGAGTCGATCGAGAAAGAAACTGACATCTTAGAAAATTTTGATGGTATTTTTGAATATAAAAAAGATGGTTTTACTATAACAAAAGATAATACGTCTGAATTCATAAAATGGACTGAAATAATAGAAATTAATTCCTTCAGTTTACCTGTTTTACATCGAGAAAAGCATAGTGGTTTAGAAATCATCACAGAAACTAAACATTATGAGTTTAATGATAAACAAACTCCCGGAATTCAAAAATTGGGAAATATCCTATTTAACAATCTTCCCAACTGGAAACTTGATTCTCCTACAGTGCGAATAAATAATTCTGGGCTCGAAAAAACCAATCTTTATAAAAAAGAAAAAAGTCTTAATTAGTAATGTATTGTCAAAATGTCTAAAAAAAATTAACCTATATAACAAACATGTGCTTAGATTCTATTTTTTTGTAATTTAGTTCTATTGAAAAATATAAAAATGGATATAATTATAACAATATTGATAATTTTAGTTTGCATAGTTGTTACTTTACTAATTTTAGCATTATTTATACCCAAACACTATTCAGTCACGGTTTCCCAAACTATAAACAGACCCCAAAAAGATGTTTTTGAATATGTAAGTATATTACAAAACCAATTGAAGTACAGTGAATGGTTGAAATCAGATGATACCCTAAAGCCAGAAATAAGCGGTACAGACGGAACTGTTGGAGCTATTCTTAAATGGGAAAGCAATAATGAAGACAAAAACAAAAATACAGGAAAAGGTGAGCAGGAAATTAAAAGTATGGATGATAATAATATTGATATTGAACTACGCCTGATAAAACCAATGCCCGGTATCTGTAAGCTACAAAACAACTTTCTTGAAACTGAAACAAATAAAACACTTTATACCTGTACATTTTCTGCCTTTGCAAAATACCCCATCAATTTACCTTCATATTTAATAGGACGACAATTTATTAAAAAAGCTCAGCAAAAAACATTAAACAATTTAAAATCAATACTTGAAGAATCTATTAATTAATCAAAAAGCCTAATCTCCAACAACAGTCAGTTGACTTTGATGCAGAATTAAAAAATGAAAACAAAATATTAAATATGAAAATAAAGATTTTAATCTTTTTGCTTATCATTACCTCATTATTCGGATATTTGGAATGGGGAGGAAACAACAAATCTTTTTTAGCAGAGGCAGAATATTCAATATTCAGACAGTTGATTGATGACCCGAAAAAAATAATTCATCCGTTCATATTATTACCTCTTTTCGGACAGCTTTTACTTCTTTTTACACTGTTTCAAAAAATACCCAATAAAATTTTAATTTATATAGGACTTGCCTGTTTGAGTTTATTGTTAGGATTTATGTTTTTCATCAGCATTCTGACAACTAATTTTAAAACATTAGCTTCTACACTACCCTTTTTGACAATAGCAATATTGACTGTAAAACATTTAAAGAACAGAATAAAACAATGATTAAACTGAGAAAAACAACCCTGCAAGATTTAGATACATTATTTATTTTTCAAACCAATAAAGAAGGTATTTGGATGGCAGCTTTCACAGCAAAAAATCCAAGTGATAAGCAATTTTATATGGAAAAATGGACAAAACTTGTTGAAAATCCGGATATAAATATGCAAACAATACTATATAATGATAAAATTGTTGGAAGTGTCATTCACTTCAACGTAATGGAAGAAACTCACGTGTCATATTGGATCGATCAGCAACATTGGGGAAAAGGATTTGCAAATGCAAGAAATGCGGAAATTAAAGAATTTGTATACAAACTTGAAGAATAACAAATCCTTTCTTCAATCAAATTAATTCAATTATTAGAAACTTAAAAACTCATGAAAACAGTATTATTAACAATTATCTTACTCTTACTAAATTTCAATTGTGTAAATTCTCAAAAACGGCTAACATCATGGAGTCAACAGAATATTGAAAACTATACAAAAGAAATGTATGACAAAGCACAAAATTTATCTCCATCACAACTATTAAATAAAAACTTAATAGATAAGTACTGGAGTGAAGTATTCTTGACTTTAAACGCTTCTGTTAACCATCATTCTAAAGATACAGATTATCTAAGGTCTTTGGCAAAACAAATAACAAATAAAACTGAAACAAAACTAAAAGGAACCAGTCGTTTAATAATTTGGGACAGAATTTCTAATGGAGATATAATATTTGAAGGAAAAGGTTTAGTGTTTGACAATGACTTGTTTACCGTTGCTGGTAGAGCAAACCAATTATTACAAAGTTTAACAAAAAAGAATTTTGGATATGTGACAATTAACTCGACTGAAAACGAACTAGAAGTTCTAAAGAATAAATGGTTAGACTATCTTACCGGTAAGCCCGTTGAAGAGTTGAAACCAAACGAATTTACAAATTCAAAAATGCCAGAGATAAGTGGCTTATCAGCAGTAAAGGCATTAATAATTTCATTACAACATAACCCCGAAAAAGAAATTTTAACAAAAAAATGTCTAAAAAACATTTACAATCTGGATGAGATGCCAAAAGAAAAGAGTTCTCCAGCAAACTATTGTAGTCCAGACACATATGCATTTTTGTATCTTGGAATATTATTTGGTGACGAAAAATTCGATGAGGCAAAAAATTCTAAATGGTGGATGAACTTGTGGAATGAAAATCAAAACAAACTTTTTTGGAATTCAGATAAGGGAATTTATGAATTAAAAAAATAATTATTAGTAATCCTAAGTTTACAAATTTCTAGCAATCAATTTTAACATAAACACCTTATATTAATTCAATCACAAACTAACAAAACAACATTATTTTTTTCGTAATTTTACTTTATTAAGATAATTTTTTACTCTATTTAAAAGTAAATTCAAAAAAAACAACCCCATGAAAAATCATCAAATACTGAAACAAGGGTATATTGTAATTTGTATTTTTTTATTACACAATCTTGCCATCCACGCTCAGCAAAAATCGCCTGACCAACGAGCAAAAGAAACGGAACAAAAAATGACAGATGATGAACGATTTTCTCTGATTACAAGCCTTGTAGGATATGTGCCTAGTTTGGGTATTCCGAAAGACAGCCGAATTCCAGATGACATTTCAATGAGTGCAGGATATACACCGGGAATTCCAAGATTAGGCATTCCTAATATTCAAAGTACAGACGCAAGTATGGGTGTTACCAATCCGGGATATAGACCCGATGACAAAGGTGCCACAGCTATGCCATCCTCTATTTTGTTGGGAGCAAGTTTCAATCAGGATTTAGCCTATCAATCAGGCATTGCCATTGCTAAAGAAGCTAAGTCAAGAGGTTTCAATGTTCTTTTGGCTGGTGGAATTAATTTAATCCGAGACCCTAGAAATGGAAGAAATTATGAATATTATTCTGAGGATCCTTATGCTACAGCGCTTTTTGGAGCATCTGCTGTCAACGGAATACAAAGTCAAAATGTTGTCTCTACACTAAAACATTATTCATTAAACAATAATGAAGTAAATCGACATTGGCTAAATGCCGTAATAGATCCTGCTGCTCATAGAGAATCTGATTTGCTTTCTTTTCAACTTGCTATTGAAAAATCTAATCCGGGCTCTATCATGAGTGGATATAATAAAATCAACGGAGAATATGCAAGTGGAAATGATTATCTACTAAATGAAGTCTTAAGAAAAGATTGGGGATATAAAGGCTGGGTAATGTCTGACTGGGGAGCTGTTCCAGGTTGGGATTACGCTTTGAAAGGACTTGATCAGGAATCAGGAATTCAGTTGGATGTCATGCAATGGGGAGCTGAAGCTTTTACAGATTCATTAAAAAATGCCTATAAAAAAGGAATTTTTCCTAAAGCCCGTTTATCTGAAATGGTTCAAAGAATTCTCCGTTCATTATATGCTGTAGGAGCAGATTATTGGAAAGAAAAACCTGTTGTAGATATGGAAAAGCATAATGAAATAGCACTAAATGCCGCACGACAGGGAATTGTAATGCTTAAAAACGATAAAATTCTTCCTATTGCAACAGATAAACCTTTAAAAATAGCTGTAATTGGAGGTTTTGCACAATTGGGCATTCCATGTGGTACTGGTTCCGGATCAGTAATGCCTGAAGCCGGATATGCCGCAAAAATAAATATCGGCGGTCCCGGAATTATGGGAGGAGGAAGAACATTGTATTTATTACCCAATTCTCCTTTGGAAGAACTCAAAAAACTCCTTCCTAATGCAACAATAGATTATGATCCTGGTTATACAATTGCTGAATCTAAAATTTTAGCCAAAAGATCTGACCTCGTCATTGTGTTTGGAGTACGTGTTGAAGGCGAAGGATTTGATATGCCGGACTTATCATTACCTTGGGGACAAGATGAATTAATTAAAGAATTATCTACAGTCAATCCTAATACAATTGTCGTTTTAGAAACCGGAAACCCTTCTTCTATGCCATGGAGAAATAACGTGAAAGGAATTGTTCAGGCTTGGTTTTCAGGACAAGCAGGAGGAACGGCTATCGCCGAAATTCTTACAGGTAAAACCAATCCATCAGGGAGACTTCCGATTACCTTTCCTGAAGATTTGAACCAAACTCCAAGACCAACCATCCCGGAAATAGGAACACCTTGGGGAACACCGACAACTATTGTTTACAATGAAGGTTCAGATGTTGGTTATCGTTGGTTTGCCAAAAAAAAATCAAACACCAATGTTCAGTTTTGGTTATGGTCTTAGTTATACTACTTTTTCATACAGTAACTTCAAAATAAAAAATGGCAAAAACATAATCGCAACATTTACTGTGACAAATACAGGGAAAGTAGCTGGTGCAGATGTTCCTCAATTATATTTAACAAATATTTCAAGAGCAACACAATTGCGCTTGTTGGGGTTTGAAAGAACAGAACTAAACCCTGGAGAAAGTAAAGAAATCACTCTGACAATTGAACCAAGACTATTAGCAAATTATGATGAAAAATCAAAAAGCTGGAATATAAAATCCGGATTATATAAAATAGGATTAGGAAAATCTTCAACCTCAATTGATTTGTCTTTGGACATTCAGCTAAAAAATCAGAAACTAAATTCTAAATAATTAAAAATTAAAAAAGCGGGAAACCTTTGGTTTCCCGCTTTTTTAATCAAATTTCTAGATTTTATTTATTAAAATTCTGTGCAAAGAATCCTAACATATATTTATATAATTCTATTCTGTTTGGTTCTTTTCCAAATCCATGCCCTTCGTCATATTTTACCATATAAGGCACTTCAAAACCTTTTCCTCTTAAAGCTTTTACAATTTGGTCTGATTCGTTGATATTTACCCTCGGATCATTTGCTCCCTGAACGACAAATAAAGGTTTTTTAATCTTATCAATCTGATAAACAGGAGAAACTTCTTTTGCTATTTTAGCCTCCTCAGGATTATCCAAATCATACCAGATTTCTTTTACCATTTCTTTGTAAGGTTTCCAATATTCTGGGAAAGAATCGAAGAATGTAAAAATATTTGAAACTCCCACATAATCAACTCCGCAAGAATACAAATCCGGAGTTTTAATCAATCCCATTAAAGTTGCATATCCTCCGTGGCTACCTCCATAAATTGCAATTTTATCTTTATCAACCCAGCCTTGCTCAATCACATATTTCACTCCGTCTTCTACATCATCCATCGCTTTTCTGCCGATTTGTTTGTAACCCGACTTTTGAAATTCTTTTCCGTAACCTCCTGAAATTCTGAAATTCACCTGCAAAGTTGCATATCCTCTACTTGCAAATAGTTGAGTCTCAGGATTGAATCCCCAATCATCTCTGATTCCTTGCGGTCCACCGTGTGGATTTACAATTAACGGAACTTTTTTACCTTCTTCTACTTGTTTTGGCAAAGTAATATACCCATGAATCGTTAATCCATCTCTGCTTTTAAACTCAATAGGTCTCATTTCAGCCATATCTTCTTCCTTCAGCTGAGGCATCAGATCAAAAAGAAGTTTTATACTTTTAGTTTTAGTATCATATTCATAGTATTTTCCGTATAATTTATCACTATCAACTACTACCAAAAGCTTATTATCATTATCATCTGCAGAAACTACATAGAATTGCTTATCTCCAAATTCAGAAGAAAGCTTGTCATTAACCTCTTTATAAAATTTGCTTACAGGAATGATTTCATTTTTAATTCCGTTATAACTTATATAATCAAGCTCATAATTTCTGTTTTTTCCAGCAACACTTATTGAACTTACATCAAATGTTGGGTTAGAATATACCTCTTTAATAATTTCACTTTTGTTCAAATCATACAGCACAATTCTTGATTTGTCGCTATCTAAATTGGTTACAACATAAGCCTCATCCTTATTTTTAGAATTATCATTAAATCTAATAATACTGAATGTATCTTTCCAGTCGGTAGACATTAAAAGATTGAATTCACCTGTTTGCAGGTTTTTATAATATGTTTTCGTTGTTAAACCATTTTCAAGAACAGTATATCCTCTCAAATTCCCATCTTTATCAAAAAGATAGTCATCTATCGGGCTGTTGACATCTTTATTTTCATACAATTGAGTCATTTCTCCTGTATTAAAATTGATTTTATACGGCTCAAAAATCTGTTTATTGTTTTTGTTCATTGTAACAATCACAAATTCGGTATCCTTTATCAACTTTACCATACCCAGAGTAATTCCGTCAAAAGGTGTCAAATCTTTTAGATTTTTCCCATCTATATCGGCTGCATAAAGATGAATATTTTCGTTACCTCCCTTATCTTGTGTATAAAAAAGTCGTTTTTTGTCTAACCAGCCATAACTTCTTATTAAATCATCTTTTTCTACAAGAGCTTTTGTGATTTTCCCTGTCTTTAAATCTTTTACATAGACATGATTTTTACTGTCTTTATCTTTTTCTTTATATGAAAGATATTGACCGTCAGGAGAAATTTTAAACTGAGAAGCTTTTGGTCTTGCAAAATAATCTTCCACTTTATATTTAAAATTGCCTTTATCATAAGATATAAGTCGGTCTAAAGTGGCCTTAGATGATACTAATGTTGCATCTCCGGGAAGTTTCGTCGCAGTATTCTGTGCATTTATCATAATTGCAGATATTACAATATGAGTGGTTGTTAAAATTTTAGCATTTAGATTCATAAGCTTTTATGATTGGAGTTTAAGTGATTTTTAACTTTTAAAACAAATTTATATAAAAAAAGAGAAGCATTTACTTCTCTTTATAATATTTTAATTCAAATAGGCTTTATTTTTTTAACAGTTATAATTTAGAAAATTATAAATCAAGAATTATATGCATCTTCTAAATCCTGAATAATTATTTTCTGCATTTTCATTATTGCCTGTACAACTTTTTGAGCCTTCATTTGGTCAGAATCTCCCATCAGCTCAATTAATCTTTTAGGTACGATTTGCCAGCTAAAACCAAATTTGTCCTTCAACCAGCCACACATACTCTCTCTTCCACCATCAGAGGTTAAACTATTCCAGTATTTATCTGTTTGTTCTTGATCATCTGTCATTACAACCATTGAAATTCCTTCATTGAAATCAAACTGATGATCATAAGAATTATCCATACAGAAAAAACTATAACCGTCAATTTCAAAATGAGCATGTTGTATATTTTCTTCAGGTTCTGCAATCGGATGTCCTTCACTTCCGTCTCCGTACTTCAAAATCTTTCCTATTTTAGAATTCGGGAAAATATGGGTGTACAATTCCATTGCTTCTTTTGCTTTTCCATTGTTTCCATGAATAAACATCAAGGTCGGAACAATTTTTTGTTCGCTTGCTTTTTCTCCTAAAAATATTTGCCAAGTAACACCATATTTATCCTGAACCCAACCATATTTTTTACTCCAAGAATAGGAATCAAGGGGCATCAAAGCCATTCCGTCAACTAATAGTTTGTCCCAATATTTTTGAACTTCATCTTCTGTCTCACAAATTACCATGAATGAAACAGAAGCATTTTTTTTGAATTGGGGACCTCCATTCAAAAGCATTATCTTTTGCCCAAAAACCTCAATATTCATCACAACAGGAGTATCAGCCGTAATTTTTCCGCTAAACACATTGCAATAAAACTCTGCAGACTCTTTTGCATCTCCATCATACCAAAGGCATGGAAAAATATTATTATTCATATAGTTTTAATTTAATTTCCCTTAAAAAAGGTATTATTTTCTTTCATATAAGTCTTTAGTTTTTCCATTGTAGTTTTTCCAAAACCATGCATTTGCATGATTTCTTTTTCGGAATAATCCGATAGTTTTTCCAAAGAATTAATTTTTTCTTTTTCCAAAGCTCTTCTTGCAGGCATTGCAATAATTCCCCTCAAAAAATCACCTTGATGTACATGACTCACCGCGCAAATGGATTTTAAACATTTTGCCATTATTACTAAGTTAATCATGATAAAAAGTATTAATGCTTTTCCACGTATTTATGAAAATTATCCAAAATGGCATACCAACCATCCCTTTGCATTTCAACGGAATTTTGTTTTTCTGGATCAAAAATCTGAGTAACTTTTGTAGTATTTTCATCAATTTTATCAAAAATGACTTCTACTTTTCTCTCATCACCCAAATGATATTTAATAAGCTCATTAGGAACAACCTCATCGTAAATTCCTTCAAAATCAAATCCAAAACTTTTATCTTTCGCCTCCATTCTGTTTTTGAATTTCCCTCCTACTTTTAAATCATTTTCAGCACTAGGACAATGCCATGATTCATGAGCAAAAGCCCATTTAACGATATGTTTAGGCTCATTAAAATAATCCCAAACTTTCTGTACCGGTGCTAATATTGTAATATCAATTTTAATTGGTTCCATAATAAATAGTCTTTGGTGAAACTAAAGGGCAACCCAAAACAGTCACCCTTTCTATTAATTTAGTATAAATATAAGATTTTATTTCACGTACTCCTCGTTGTAATTTACCATCCAATGAACGCCGTATTTATCTTGAAAACTTCCAAAATAATCTCCCCAAAATTGGTCTTCAATAGGCATTTCTATATTTCCGCCTTCAGAAAGTCCTTTGAAAAGTCTGTCTGCTTCCTCTCTTGATTCAGGGAAAATTGAAACATAATTGTTATTTCCAACATTCAGGCTTTGCCCAAAACTCGGCACAATATCAGATGCCATCAACAAATCTCCTCCGATAGGAAGAGCAATATGCATTACTCTGTTTTTTTCTTCATCAGATAAATGCTCAGTTCCGGGAGCATTTCCCATTTTATAAACTTCTCCTAGAAATTCTCCTCCAAAAACAGATTTGTAAAAATTAAAAGCTTCTTCCGCTTTTCCATCAAAATTTAAGTAAGGATTTAATTTAGCCATGATTTTTATTTTTCAATTGTTAATATTTCTTGTTTACTGTTTGTTATTCTGTATAAAATAACTAATAATAAAGCCTATATTTTAGCTTTATAAAAACTTTAATTATTTAAAAATTTATCAACTTCATTTACCGTAAAATCAATTAGGTTTCCATCAATATTTCCTTCAAAATCAGCCATCATATAAGAACCATGAGTAGCAAGAAGAATCATTAATTGTGAACCTTCTACCAAACGCCACATTTCCACAACGTGTTCAGGTTTTATTATATCTTTGTCTCCTGAAATAAATAGCGTAGGAGATTTTATATTTTTTAAAATATCATCACTCCAATCCTCAAAAGTCTGCATTCTTTTACTGTCTTTTTCAAACATATTTTCAAGTGCAGAAAAATCAGGATTTAGATTTAAAAAATTAATCTTAAGCGGTTCGGGCATCGACTCTAAAGTAATATTTTGCATTCCTTCAAAAAAACCATCTATCATTCCGTTTTTTTTATAAAATGCAGATGCAACAACCAATTTATCAACCATTTCGGGATAAAGATGGGCAACCTGCATTACAGTACTTCCCCCATTACTAAATCCCCAAAACGAAGCTTTTTCAATATTAAGTTCTTTCAAAACAGCCGCAATATCGTGTGCATCCTGCTCAAAAGTCTCGGGAATATCTCTATGTTCGGTCATTCCGTGGTTTTGAAGATCAATCCCGATAAGCTGAAATTTATTTTCCAATCTTAAAATAACTTCTTTATAATCAAATAAAATTGAACCTCCACCTCCATGAATCAACACCAAAGGTTTACCAGAACCATAGATTTCATAATACATCTTGATTCCGTTGACTTGTTTATGACCTTTTTCAACCAAATTCATTATTAATATTTTAAATTTTTATCAAAATCATATTTCATTCCTTCATAACCAAGAATTCTCCTCATCAAGCCGATTTGTCCGCACAAATAATCTTCCCTTCCAATACACATTCCTACAAAATTGAGTACAGTTTCAGGGAAAAAGTCGATATTCATTCCCATAGGAAATGCTTTGTCTAATTCTTCATCCGTTACTTCCAATAATCTATGGTAAACAAGAGGTGAAATTTTATGAAATTCTTCTTTTAATTCTTGTAAAGTCGGATATATTAAGCTTTCATCAAGAGCTTTTCCCTGAAAGAAAAAATCTTTATACTTAAACTCTTCAGTAAGCCCAAGAACATAACCTAATCCAAAACGCATATCCAGAAAATTCCCAACCATCCAAATGATATGATTGGTTCTTCCTTCAATTCTTTTTAAGGCATCTTCTTCAGAAATTCCGTCAAGAAGCAATAAAAAAGTTTGGCTATGACCTCGAAACGCAGGAATTATAATGTCTAATTTTTTTGATTTTGCTGTGTCCATTTTATTCAATTTTATTGAAATAACAGTGAAATTTTATGACGGTTATCAACAAGAATCCAGATATTGACCAGAAAAAAAACTCCCGCAATAGCCAATCCTTCTGGCATAAAAGTTATATTATGACATAAAATACCAATCATCACCGGAAAAATCATCAAACCTCCCAAAATTCTGGTTTTCGGAAGCAATGTAAGCAACCCACCAAAAAGTTCAACAAAGCCAACCAAGGGAAGTAACCATTTTAAAGACATTATTGATTCATTTACCTTCTGTAATTCCGGAGGTAATGGCGGAACAGGCATGTAATGTAAAAATTTATCCAATCCTGCATTAATAAACATCAACGCAAAGATGACAAATACAATTGTTTTAAAAATTTTCATCAGTATAATTTGTTTTTAAATAATTAGAGAAAAATTAGTTTAATCTAAAATCAAGATTATTATGTAGGCAATTGAGAAAGGTCTGCAAATATCACATTCCAGCCATGCCCATTGATATCCCAAAAAGAATTTTGATACATCCAACCATGATCTTGCGGTTCTTCATGTTGGGTTGCACCATTGGCTACGGCTGCATTTACTACCTGATCAACTTCTTCACGACTGTTTAGCCCAATTGCAACCAAAACCTGAGTTGTATCACCTTTGGGTAATGGTCTTTCAGAAAAAGTCTGAAAAGATTCTTCCGTTAAAAACATAACAGAAATATTGTCACTCATCACCACACAAACGGATTTTTCATTATCAATATCCTTATTGATTGAAAATCCTAACTTCATCCAAAATTCTTTAGTTTTTTGGATATTTTTTACTGGAAGATTAACATAAATTTGATTGATTTTCATTGTATTAATTTTTGGTGTTTATCTTTAAACCAAATTTACCAAGCTGTAATGAAAATCAACTTGCCATAAGACAAGATTTAATTTTTCTTTGAGTGAGAAACTAATTCTTTGCGAATACGGCTTAAAGAAGTATCTGTAACTCCCAAATAAGATGCAATTTGCTTCAAGGGTGCAAACTGTATTACATGAGGTTTTTGTTCCAAAAGATTAAGATAACGCTTGGTTGCAGATAAGGTGAACATTTCTACAGAACGCTGTTTATAATTGAAAAGCTGCTGAGACATCCATGCTCTTCCCCATTCTCTCAGATTCGGAATTTTATGGAATAATTCCTGAAAAGTTTCAAAACTCAGCTTCCAACATTCACAATCTGTGATACAGACAATATTTTCCTGTGTAGGAATTCTTTGGAAAAGAGACGAAACTTCAATAATAATTTCATTTTCAGCAAAAAAATGCGTTGTAACTTCATTTCCATTAAAATCATTAACAAACGAACGAACCAGCCCTTTTTCTAAAATATAATATTCATTAGCAGTTTTTCCTTCTTCAAGAATAATATCTCCTTTCTGAAAAACAACTTTTTCGTGAGCCTGAAAAATTTCTTGAAGCTCTTCATTAAAGAAAAACGGAAAATCGTAACAGATTTCCAAAGCCTTATTTGTCACCAAGTCTATGTTTTAATTTTTAAAAATAGACTTTTTATGGGAAATAATAAAATATATTTTAATGTGAAAATCCTGTGATTTTTGCTTCATCGAAATCAAGCTGCATTTCGACTGTTCTCAGGACATGATCATCAAAGATTTTCTCTCTTTTCATTCGATGAAGTTCATTTCTCTGTGCCTGAATAATTTGTCTTAAAACATCTTTATTTTCATTAATTGCCGTTACATAATCTCCCGTTGATGCCATACATTGTGCTTTATCTGCCATGAGCATCATTTCATTCTCAAGTTTATGCTTTTGGTGACGAACCAAAGTGTTTGTTTCAGCCAATTCTGAGAAATCATTTTCCAATTTATGTAAAGCCGTTTCTTTAAGTCTTTTCATCAAAATTACTTCCTGTTTTTCTTCAGGCAGCTCACTTCCTGCATCATTTATTTTTAAAAGTTTTAAAATTGGTGTTAAAAGCAATCCCTGACCAACCAAAGTGATTAATATAATAACAAAAGTTACAAATAAAATAATATTTCGATGAGGAAAAGCTTCACCATTGGGTAAAAAGGCAGGTATTGACAATGCAGCAGCCAAAGAAACCACTCCTCTCATTGCAGCAAAACTAATAATAAAAGGTTCTCTCCAATCCGGTTTTGGAACTTTTACCCTTAATTCTTTAGAACAAAGTCTTGGGAAATACATCAATGCATAACTGTAAAGAATTCTTGTAAAAATAATTGCTCCACCGATTACCACACTATAGAAAATTCCTTCTGAAATAGTGTAATCTTTCATTCCTTCTACCACAACAGGTAGTTCTAAACCAATAAGAATAAAAATAATGGTATTCATCAAAAATATCAAAACACTCCAAACATTTCCTGACTGAATCCTTGATGTATGACTTAAGTAACAATGTGAATTATAAGACATCAATAAACCTCCTGCCACAACAGCCAATACTCCAGAAAACTCAAAATGTTCTGCAGCAACATACATTACATATGGTACAATAAGTGTGATGATGGTATCAATATTAGAATTTGAGGGAATAATTTTCAGCAATTTACCAAAAATAAAACCTGTTCCTATCCCAATTGCAACACCTCCTATCGCCATTGAAAAAAAGTCTTTTATAGCCTCTCCCCAAATGAACTGCCCCGAAATTACAGCCGCCAAAGCAAATTTAAATACAATTAAACTCGATGCATCATTAATCAAACTTTCACCTTCCAGAATACTTGTTATTTTCTTCGGTATTTTCATATGTTTCAAAACCGAAGTTGCCGCAACTGCATCTGGCGGAGAATTTACGCCCCCCAATAAGAATCCCATTGCAACCGTTAATCCAGGAATTATAGATGAAGAAAGATAAGCAACCACAATTGAGGTTAAGAAAACCAAACCAAAAGCCATTGAAAAAATCTGTTTTCTCCATTTATGAAAATCCTGCCACGAGGTAAACCAAGCTGCTTCAAAGAGAATTGGTGGTAAAAAAATTAAGAAAACCAAATCGGGTTCTATTTCAATACGGGGCATTCCCGGAATCAAGCTTATTAACAAACCTGCAATTACAAGGAAAATTGGGTAAGCAACTTTTAGCTTTTGCCCAATCATTACCAATATCATCACAGACAACAATACCACAATTGATATTATGACGTAATTGTGAATCATATTTTTAAAAATTTATTAAATATTAATTTTTGTGAATAGAATATTATAAGAACAATCTAGTATAAAAATATCGTTCTATTTGAAAATATTAACCTGGAATTTGTTCAATCAAAACGTTATTCTTAGTTTTATCAAAATAGGTACAAGTCATTTCCTTTAAGTCTATTTTCCAACCTTCAACTCCGTTTTCAGCACAATCATTACAAAAAGTCGGATAATCTGTACCTCCTTGTTGATGAAGTTTTAATCTTATTTTAAATTGTTCCAAATTCAACTCTTCAGAAATTATCAAATCATTATATTTTGGTCCTGTTGAAACCGACAAGTTTTCATCGTCAAAATACTGTGTATCTCCACACTTAACATAAGTTATATAATGAGAAACTCCTTTATCTTTTATAGCTTTAATATAACTTGGGAAGTCGGCTCCGCTTTTTACTTTCTTATGCTCTTCAATTATTTCATCAATTGTAAAATTCATCATTTCTATTTTTATTTATTTTTAAAACTTAATTAATCAAATTTAAAAAAAACTTGATAAGCAAATGTATCATAAAATAAAAACTGACGAAAAATTCCGCCAGTTTGTTTTACCTATATATTCTATTTAAAATATAAATATTAGGGATGTTGTTGCATTTTTGCAGGATCATCATAATTCACCATCCAGTTGATTCCAAATTTGTCTGTAAACATTCCAAAATATGCACCCCAGAAAGTATCTGCCATTGGCATTGTTACCTGACCATCTGCAGAAAGCCCACCGAATAATTTATCAGCTTCTTCTTTAGATTCTGCATTGATAGAAATTGAGAAGTTATTTCCCGCCTGAAAATGAGAAGCATACTCACAAGCTGTATCACTACCCATCAGTACAGTTTCTTTAGAAATAGGAAGAGAAACGTGCATAATTTTGTTTTTATCTTCCTCAGGGATTTCATTTCCTTCCGCAGGAGGCATTTCTCCGAAAGTACCGATATAAGGATATTCTCCTCCAAAAACAGATTTATAGAAGTCAAAAGCTTCTTTACAATTTCCGTTGAATGTTAAATAAACATTTACACTTGCCATAATATTTTTTTTAGTTTAGTTTTATTTAAATACTCCTTTTTTAGAGTTATCTATGTTGATCAATTAAAATCATATTTCCGTCAGGATCTTTCAGGAAAATATGTTCAGGACCTGAAGTTGTTTCGTCAGCTTCTTTATCAAGTACTACTCCTTTTTCTTTTAAATGTTTCTGAATATCACGAACATCATCAAATACATCCAAAGTTTGGGCATTTTGATTCCAACCTGGATTAAAAGTAAGCATATTACCATCAAACATCGCCTGAAAAAGACCAATTAAATGTTCTTCATTTTTCATTATCAAATAATTATGTTCCATACTTCCAGCCATTTGACTAAAGCCCAATTTTTCGTAAAAATCTTTAGATTTTCCCAAATCTTTCACACTTAAGCTGATTGAAAATGCGCCTAATTTCATTTAGTTTTTTTTATTTATTGCTAATTTGCTTCCTATCAAAACAAGTCCCCAGACTACAATTCCCAAAACCCAGAACCAAACCGGCGTCGGTAAAACAACCATATTGTAAACAGTAAAAAATAAAAAGATAATACCACAAACTATGGCAGCAGTATGCTTACCATTTTTAGTAATCTTTGAGGCGACAAAACCGGCGACAAAAGCAGCGACACCATAAGAAAGTATCACAAAAAACAATGCCATAAAAGGTGCATTAGCTATGTAATCTTTAAAAGCCTCAATATCATTTGGCTTCATACCTTTTGGCAGTGGATATAGGTAATGCCCCAAACTTTCCATAAGCCAAACACAGATAGAACCAGAAAAAATGCCCCCAAGAACTGCAAGAATATTTCTAAGCATAATTATTGATTTTTTAAGCGGGTTTTGAAATCCAAAGTTCCATCATAGCTTTTCCAATCTCCGATGAACTCAATGTATTGTCCTTCAATTTTTTCAGTTTTTTTGTTCCATTTGAAAGTATAAATAAATTTCCCTTTGAAAATACCGGAATGTTTTCCTTTGTTTTCTTCAGCAAACTCATACTCACCAAATACAGTTCCTTTCTTGCTAAAATCTTTGTATTTGGTAATCGTAAATTTACCTTCAAGCTTTGAATACGTTTTGTCTACAAGAGAATATCCTGAAATGAAATACTCTTGGTCATTTTTTTTGTTCTGTTCAGAGATATTTATTTTAAGTTTAAGTTCTTGCTTATCATTTCCAATTGTACCGATATACGGTTTACTATTGTTCAGCCAAACGTTAGAAATATTAGGCATCTGAGCCAACACAAAATTGGAAGCCAAAATGAGGAATAATAAAAGTTTTTTCATGTATTTTGATTTTTATTTGAATATTACTTTAGAGATATCATTGGGAACAAAATTTGCCCACCAAACATCAAAATCTAAGTTTCCGGAATTGTTTTTCCAGTTTCCTTTAAAAGTGACTGTAGCTCTGCTTTCTTTTGTGATTCTCTTCGGAGTCTGAATTCTAAGTTTTCCTTTAAAAGTTCCTACATGTTCCCCAAATCCATCCTCATTCAAGACAAAATCTCCGAAAACAAGCATATCATTTGGTTCTCCGTTAACGTTATATTTTTGAGTAAAAACTATCTGCCCTGAAAATTTAGCTTTATTTCCGTCAACATCTGAATATCCCGAAACAAGATATTGCTCTGCTTTTTTAGGGTTTTTAACAGCTTTTTCTATTTTTAATTTAATAACTGTTTCTTTTGTAGAAATCGTTCCATAAAAAGGAGTTTCGTAATTCATTAAATAATTACTGAAATCTTCATTTTTCAAGGGAAATTCCTTCGTTTGTCCAAATGAAAACGAGAAAACCAATAATAGGAGTAGTAAATAATTTTTCATCACAAATTAAACTCCGAATTGAGACAAATGATGATTCAGATGCTTTGCAAACATATTGTTCCACTCCTGAGAAGTTAATTTACCAAAAGAATGAGACTCTTTACCATCAAAAGCAGATTCCCCCAATTGCTGAGTTTTCTGAATAAACCCAATTAATCTTTTCTTTTCTTCCTCAAAGTTTTTTCTTCCTTTGATTAAAAACTGAGGTGCTGTAGGAGAATCTTTCGGATAAGATTTTTCACCTACAACTTTAGGTTTTACAAAAGTCTTTAAAATAAATTTTGCGATGAATCCCGGTTTTTTATGCTTTTCAGGTTCAAAAACCATTTCGTATGTTACAGAACAGTGCGCCAACATTTGATCAACCGTCATTCTACCCCATAATCCGTGTGTATCTTCTACTAATTTATTTATTCTATCTATATAATTCTGAGCGACTTTTGCATCAAATACATTTTCCATACCTTATTTAATTTATAAAAACAAATATATCAGTTTTTTCTTCTCATTTATCATCCGATAAAAAACAATTTAAAACATAGTATCATTGAAAACTATAATTACATTAAAAACCTTTCACTGATTGGTTTAATGTTGCATATTCAAAAAAACAAGACCTATAATTCCTAAAATTACATTGATCCAATTCACCAACAGATGCGTGAATATTGTATAATATATGTTTCGAGTTTTATAGTATACAAAACAGTAAAACAATCCTATAAACATATAAGGTATAGTTAAAACCACACTATTAAAATTATAATAATGTATCAACCCAAATAAAACTGAACTAATTACAGCAAATATTATATTAGAAAATTTTCTGTTTATATTTTGATAAAATAATGAATATCTAAAGGCTATTTCTTCATAAAAAGGAGCTAACATCGGGAGAATTATTGCTATAAAACTATAAAAGGTAAACGTTTGTGTCTTTGAAGATGCATCTTCAGGAACATCGACATCAAAATAATTTAGTATTAATTTTCTTGTCAATGAGATAATAACAAAACTAAGAATATAAAAAAGTAATATCCATAAATATTTTGTCCATTTATGCGTTTTAAATTCTTTCCATTGGTTTTTTATCCAATCTTTAGTAACAAATAGGGTCGACAAAAAACCTATGACATATATAAAAACAATAATAATTACATTTGAGGGTTTTACTTCTGTAGTATTGAGAGGCGTGAATTTTAACAGAGCAAATACTATAAAAAAACTTAATATTGGAAAATATTTTTTTAATTGATTCATATCGCTTTCCGGTTTATTTTATTGAAACATTAAAGAATCTGTATTAGTGATTTGTATTACAAAAAAACTCCCTGCAAAATGCAGGGAGTTTTTCTATTTATTTCTGAACCGCTTTTTTCATTTTGGCATCAGCTCTGAAAATTTTGTAACGAACTTCTAAATCTTTAGGAATATAGAACACCAAAGGTAGTCTACTATTATATCGTACAAGCTGAGGCTGCATTGATATAAATTTATTCGTTGTTTTTTGATCTAAACATCCTTTCATTGTTCCCATAGTTTCACCTTTAGAATCAACTTCATAATAATTGTATCCCCATCCTTGTAAATCTTGAGTCTTGATTTCACCTATCATATTATAATTATTACAATCTACTGCTTTCTCTGCTCCTACATAAAACTCCACTTTAAGGTTCTCTTCATTTTTTGCAATAGGTAACTGAATATAAACCTGTTTATAACCTTCCTTAGCTTTAGGAAACATTTCAATTTCTAATTTTTCAAATTTTTCAGCCTTTTTTTGAGCAAAAACATTTACTCCCATTAGCATAACAAATCCTGTAATGGCAATTTTTGAAAATTTCATATAATATTTTTTAAATTTTACTATTACTAAAAAGCCAAAAATCATTCCAAAATCTGAATATTTGTCCCTTTTGTGTGAGCATTCATCTGCGGTGCATAATAGTTTTGCATTGTCGTAATTCCGTTTGAGAATTTCCCTGATGCATTGGCAACATAATCATATTCAAATACATACTTACCTTTTGGCATATATTCGATATAGAAATTGGTTGACGCATCTTTTGTTGATTGATAATACCCTAAATTATTTTTCCACTGATAGCCCGAAAGTACATCTACAGGTTCAAAACCTGCTGCTCTCATATCTTTGATATGAATATATTCCATTGGTCTGTCCGTATTCAAAATCATTCTTACTGTAACTTTATCACCAACTTTCAGCGGTGTTTCTGAAGTTATTTTCTTTAATTCTTCTCCGTTAACCGTTTTTACTTTTTTGTACAATTCTTTGGTAACAGAAATGTAATGTTCAGAAGATTTTATTTTATCCAAATCTTCATAATACTGCCAGAACAATCCTCCTTGAACAATTCCAGGACCAGGTTTTGTCACCGTAACAGTTGCTAAACTTTTATCAACATTATCGGTTTTCACAACAGATTTCACATATCCTGTTGCCTGAGTTTGAGGTTGCAATTCTTTTCCTCCCCAAACAATGGTTGCTTTGTCACTTTCTGCACTCGTCCAAGATTTGCCTGAATTCAAAATTGTAAAAATGACTTCTGAAGTTCCTCTTGAACTTCCCCAAGAATTAACCTCTTTTTGGGTAACCAGCCAAATTTTCATTTCTTCAATGAATTTCTGATCATTAGATTTCAGTGTATTGAATGCTTCTAAAGCTCCAGCATGATTCACTACTTTTGAACTGAACCATCCCCAATCATTAAGATTTTGCTTCCAATAAACACCTTGTGTTTGGGTATTTGTAGAAGTTTCTTTTAAATAGTTCATCAATTTATCAGAAACATCTTTTAATCCGTAATTATTGAATAACAATGCCGCACGATGTAATCCGAAGAAAGTAAAATCAGTAAGTTTTGCAGTTTTTGCTTTTTGTTTTACCAAAGATTTCAAAGTTGCCCCTTTGCCTTTCAACGGATATTGTTTTTCCCAATAATTTCTAGTGTCAAGATAATCCAAGACCCAATTATTCCAGACATTTTCTTTTCTTACATCCCAATATTTGTCAATTTCATTATCCAAATAACTCACCAATTTAGCCGTCATTTCATCTTGAGAAGATTTCTGATAATCTTTCACATTATCTTTCAACCAACCATTGATTTTTCCTAAATTCTTAAGAATATACAACGAAACACCGTAAGAACTTGGATAGCCAGAATACCAAGAGAAACCGCCATCAGGATTTTGAAGTTTTTTGAAATCATCCCAATCCTGGTTAATAGAATTTTTCATCGTATTCATATCAAACAATAATGCCAATTTCTGCATTTGTTCCTGCTCATTTTTACTATCCAAAACCCAAGGAGTTTCTTCCAATAATAATTGTTTCAGCTCCTGATTTTTTTCAAGATTTGAGTTTAACAAACCTTTACTTTGATACTCTTCAAATACGGTTTTCATTTTAGGGTTAGCCCTGAAAATCTCTGAAGCCAATACATCTGCAAACCATTTATTGAAAACCACATCCGCAGAATTATTTTGGTCGTTTTTAAGACTTGGCAAGGCAAACATAATTTCCCAAATAGGATTCGTTGTCAGCTCTAATGTATTAGAAACATTTGAAATTGTTGAAGAATTAGTATTTTTCAAATTATCCAAAACAAAAGTTTTAGTCTCTCCTTCTTTCACAAAAACAGGTACCGCATCTGTCACCAACATTCTATTAGGCAGTACAGCAACAGCTTTTTGCTCTCCGTCTGAATATTGTCCTGCTTTAGCTACGATTTTTAAAATAATCGAAGAAACGTTATTCGGAACTTTTAATTTCCATGTCAACGCTGAATTTCCGTTTTCGTCAACAGAGAAAGCCTGTTCTTTATTATATCCTGAAACTGCAGTCAATGTGCTCAACCCAAATTTCTCAGAAATATCTTCATTGGTAAAAGCATCCAAAATCTGTAATTGGGCTGAACCGTTTAGTTTTTTGCTGGTTAAATTTGAAAGTTTAGATTGAAGATTCAGTTCATCTCCTTCTCTTAAAAATCTTGGATAATTTGGAGTAACCGAAAATTCTTTTTGTGTCACCACTTCTTTTTCTAATGTTGCAGACCTTGCATCTTTGGTATGTGCCAAGAACATTAATTTCCATTTTGTAAGTGCTTCTGGAGAAGTGAATTCAAAACTTACATTTCCTTCAGCATCTGTTTTCAAATCTGGATAGAAAAATGCTGTTTCATTAAGGTTTTGACGAACCGGAACTTTATCCAAAGAATCTTTTTCCTCTGAAACACCTGCTGCTGCATCGGCTGCTACAACATTGGCACCTGTTATAGCTAATTCTTTTTTAACACCATAACCAACCATTACTACCTCTTCTATATCTTGAGTTTTAGAACTATCAGCAACAGGAGCAGGCATAGCATTTTCTAGTCGTACACCCGCAACTTTTCCTCTCAACATTCTTCCGTACAATTCTCCATCAAACCAATTGAATTGTGGAACATTCACATAATTTGAAGTAAAATATTTCTGCCTTTTTTGATAATATTTTGAAAGTAAATTCTCTCTCATATCATAAGAAGAAACTATTGAATATTGTGTATATAATTTTTGCCAATAAAAGCTATTTTCTGCGAATTGGTCAAGAGACATATCATACATATTGGCTAAAACTTCAGCATTGATTTTCTCTTTATCATTTCCTGAAACTTTCACCTTCCATTTTTCCTTAGAATTGGGTTCTAGTTTGTCTCGGAAAGTAATTGTTTCAATTTTTAAAGGCTGTTCTGTATTTTTAATTTTTAAATTAACAGTCTGTGTCTGAACATCATTAAAAGCAACAACCTGAAACTGAAGATTCAAACTAGAAATATTTTTATCTTTTGGAACATCAACCAAATATTCCAATACTCCATTTTTAAATTGATGAACCTCAGAAATGGTTTTTCCTGAACCATCCTGCACAAAAACATTCACTAAAGCATCAGGAATTGAAGAGTATGCATAGATTTTTGCCTTTTCACCTCTTGAAAATTCATTTTTTGGCTCCAAAACCGTTAAGAAAGTTTTCTGAACTGGTTTTAGAGTATTTTTATCCCAAACACTGAAATTCTGAGATGTTTTTATGGTATCTTTTCCTTCGATGTTAAATAATTCCAACTGATAATCTCCCGCTTCTAATTTCCCTAAATCTAATGTTTCAGATTGTTCAGATTTAGTACTAATCACTTTTGATTTCCAATTCTTCTGCTCGTAATTTTTATCAAATAAATCATGTGGAAATTTGCTAATAAATTCATCTTTGCTCAGTTTTGGTAAATTCTGAATAACCGATTTAAAATTATCTCTAAAAATTCTATTCGGTACTTCTAGTTTTGAGAGCTTAACCTGATAAGATTTTTTAAGATTTTGCTCATTATAATTTTTGGTTTCAACTTTCAGTTTTACATTTTCGTCAGCAAAAACATTTTTCACTTCCTCAGCTTTGATGTAATGCGAAACAGAAGCTACTTTTAATTGAGTTTCGGCAGATTGAGTTTCTCCGTTAATATCTGTAACAGAAGCATTAATTTCGTAATTATCAATCTGAATTCCTTCTAATTTTTCGTCTTTTTTCAAATCCAACTTAATAACAAATTCTCCTTTTTCATTGGTTTTAGC
The DNA here is from genome assembly GCF_025971925.1 of Chryseobacterium oryctis. Classification (GTDB taxonomy): domain Bacteria; phylum Bacteroidota; class Bacteroidia; order Flavobacteriales; family Weeksellaceae; genus Chryseobacterium; species Chryseobacterium oryctis. The sequence goes on along the minus strand of NZ_JAPDHV010000004.1, from coordinate 165,119 downwards.
TTCTCCAAGAATAGAATTTTCATTGTCGTTCCCTTGAGGATACCACCAGAAATATCTCCAACGAATATTACGTTTTTTGATTTCATAATTTACCGTTGTATTACTTAAAGCAACTCCTGAAAACATCATTGCTTTACCTTTCAGTTCGATGGTCTGTCCATATTTATATTCCTCTTTTACAGGCTCGAAAGTTACCTCAAACTTAGGCCTTTTGTACTCTTCAACTCTTATTTCTTTATATGTATCATTGTTTGCTCTTAAATAAAAAGTTCCGTTGAGCTTTCCTTTAGGAAGGATAAAACTTCCATGATAAGAACCAAATTCGTTAGTTGTAAAGTCTTGAGAAGAAACTTCTTCATTATTAGCATCTAAAAGTGTGATTCTTTGCTTCAATCCTGAAGATACAGACTCAACTTCCTTATTAATTTGTGTGACAATTGTTTTGAAATAAACCGTTTGTCCGGGTCTGTAGATTGCTCTGTCTGTGAAAATCTGAGATTGTGTACGGTTTTCTTTATTCGGATTATAATTATCAACATAATCATTATTTCCGTACACCTGCATCAACTGAAAATCGTTGGTTTTAGGCTGGGAAATCAGATATGTTCTGTAATATTCTTTACTTTTAGTAGTTGGAAATTTAAAAACACCTTTTTCGTTAGTTTTTCCATCCGATTTATTCAATGTATTGTTGGCTACAAACTCATAAAAAGTAAGAGATTCATTAATCTGAGCCTTGCCATTTTCACTGTTTACCAACTTCAACTCGTTTAAAAGCTGATTTCTATCGTTTTTATTTTGATAAATAATTTTATTATTAGAAACTAAGAAATAAAAATTCTGATTTGAATTAACATCACTTTGTTCTGCCTCGTTAACTTTATATTCCGCAACATAAATTCCCGACGGGAGTGGTTTGATTTCCAGCGATGTGCTATACAAATTATAATCTCCTAAATTGGGTAATTGATAGTTTTCTTTTCTTATCAAATTCTTTTTAACCTTAGAAAACATATTTGAATATGAGTTTCTCGTATACTGTAAAAATGAAGTAAAATCTTCTTTAACTTCATAAATAGCAAGAGAAAATTCAGAGACATTTTTATGCTCTACAAAAAGATGAATCGGCAAATTGCTTTGAGTTTGTTCCTCATATCTGATATTCAGACTTGGATTTGTAATCTGATTTTCCTTATTCTTTATATTTTCTAAAAAAGGAGATTTGGGATATTGTTTTTTGGCATCATTAGCAATTTCCAAAGCTGCTTTTTGTTGTTTCTTAGAAACCAGCTCAGACATCATCTGCTCCATCAACAAAACTTTGTAATCACCTTCGGTGCTATATTTTACAAGATTTCTAAGCTGCTCCAATTTATCTTTACATTGGTTGAAAGTACAGCTTTCCTCCAGCTTTTGATGCATGAAATACAGCTTAGGATTTCCATTATTCTGAGCAATTAATTCATCAAAAATACCATCTATCTGTTTTCTATTCTCTGCAAGTTCATTTTTAGTAAAAAGTCCATTATCTGAAAGAAAATCCACCTTTTTTAAGCCATACCAATCTGACAAAGTCGGAAAAAAGGCAATATCTTTTGTATTAGAAAAAAGGTCTTGATATTTTGCTAAAGAAACTTTTCTCATCTCCGCTTTCTGCAAGTCTAATTCCTTAAAAATTTCAGCTAAATAATTTTTAAAATCGAGTTTACTCCATGTTTCAATTTGTGAAATATCTTGTGAATTCAAATTTGTTCTGCCATTTATTTTCCAAGAATTCTGGTTGTAATAGTCCATGAAAAAATTGTTTGATAAAACTTTAAAAACAATCTTTTCATCACCTTTCAATTGTTTTTCAGCATTTTGAATTTTACTAAAAAATTGTGATGCAGCATCATTTTTATCATCATCAACCGTTTGATTCACAATACTAAACTCGGCTTTCAGTGAGCGAATAAGCTGTAAGGTATTATTTTCTTTCATGGCTTGTTTTTGTATCTCCAAAACTATAGGAAGGCTAGATTTATATGTTCCTTTTTTACTATTTTCTTCTATTTTTTTCCATTGCTCATCATAATATTTCTGAGCAAAAACAACGGAAAAATTCAATATTAAAAGCAAAAGCAGAAAAATCTTGGAAAATCTTTTCATAAATGTTATTTTTGATGAATGAACTTCTTAAAATTACTGAAAAAATTCGTTATAGACAGTCAAATCTATGTCTCTTTAATGGGAACTCTTTTTGCAGTATTTTTCATGGAAGAGCAAAACACATTCCGTTTCCCTTCCGTCTTATTAATTTTTATTACATATTTCAGCGGATATCTTTATACAAAATATCAATTCACCAAATATTTCTTTAAAATTTTAACAATAAACATTATTGCAGGTGTAGTTTGTGCATTTCTTATTTATCACAATCACAATGAGATAAGATTAATAAAATGGTTGATTATTGTTGTATTAGGATTACTTTACAACAGTTTCTTTCTCGATGTTTACATTAGAAAAATCCCTTTACTAAAAGTATTCTATGTTGGTTTAGTCTGGGCTCTTGTCAATGCTTGGCTCACCTTGCCTGAAATTAATTTACCCATATTCTTAATCAGCTTTTTTTTCATCACAGCGTTAGTTTTACCCTTTGATATTCGAGATATGAAGAGTGATACTGTTAAAACATTCCCAATGTTGATTGGAGTTCAAAATACAAAATACATTGCCTACTTGTTGGTATTCATAAGCAACATTCTTTCAATTTTTTACTTGAAATTAGATTTTTCCATAGCTTTTTTTCTTTCCGGTATTATTGCTTATATTCTTATATATTTCTCTGAGAATAAAAGAGATGACGTTTACTTTTCTTTCGGAGTAGAAACTTGCTCGGTACTTCCTTTTTTATTTTTAGGAATAATGAAGTATTTTTGACAAATGATTATCAAGAAACTTTCCCTTTATAATTTTAAGAACCATTCTGAAAAAAAGTTCGAGTTCTCACCTCAAATTAACTGTTTTATCGGAAATAACGGAGTGGGAAAAACAAATATTTTAGATGCTCTCCATTATCTTTCTGTTGGTAAAAGTTTCCTAGGTAATACCGACCTCAACAATATCAAAAAAGATGAGGATTTCTTCACCATCGAAGCAGAAATACAAAACGATGGCAGCGAAGATATCATCAGAATCACCCAGCCCAAAGAAGCAAAAAAAATCATCAAAAAGAACGATAAAAGCTATGACAGATTAGCAGATCATATTGGTTACCTGCCAAGTGTGATGATATCTCCTTATGATTCTAATCTAATTTCTGACTCCGGGGAAAGCAGACGAAAGTTTCTGGATTCAATGATTTCTCAGACTGATTCTGAATATCTTTTCGATTTGATTCAGTACCAAAAAACCATACAACAAAGAAATGCTTTATTAAAATACTTTGCTAAAAACAGAGTTTGGGATAAAGATTCTCTTGAAATTTATGATGATCCGATTATAAAATTTGGAACTAAAATTTTTGAAAAAAGAAGAAGTTTTGTTGAAAGATTAAATCCTATTGTTCAAAATTTTTATCAAATAATTTCAGGCGGAAAAGAAACTGTTTCGGTTATCTACAAATCTCATTTACTGAACGAAACATTCGAAAATCTTTTAAAAGAAAGCCTTGAAAGAGACAGAATGTTAACTTACACCTCAAAAGGTATTCACAAAGATGATTTACTTTTTGAAATGAATTCTGTTTTAATCAAAAAAACTGGCTCACAAGGGCAACAAAAATCATTCTTGATTTCACTAAAACTAGCCCAAATGAGTCTTGTAAAAGAACTGACAAACAAGATACCCATTCTTTTATTAGATGACATTTTTGATAAGCTGGACGATACCAGAGTTTCTCAATTGATAGAACTTGTAAATCAGGAAAATTTCGGACAAATTTTCATTACCGATACTCACAGAGAACGTACTGAAAATGTGGTAAAAAAAATAAATGAAGAAAGTATAATTTTTGAGGTTTAAAGCAATGAAGAAGAATAAAAAACGAGAATTCCAGTCCTCTGAATTGGTAAAAGCTTTTGCAAAAATTCATGGTTTTGAAGGTAAATTATTAGCTTTTGAAATCAAAGACTTTCTTGAAGACTATCTAGACGAAAGTCTTTTCACCGAAATAAAAAGCGTGAATATTGAAGATAAATGTATTATTATCGAAATAGATTCACCTCTTTTAAAAAACGATTTTAAAATGCGAAAAAGCTTTTATTTAAAGAAATTTCAGGCAAAATTTGGGGAAGACAAATTTAATGATCTTCAGATTTTGTAGAAACTGTATTGCTCATTAATTCGTCTGCTTTTTTATCTAATCTTGAACGTAATGGCAAAAAGAATTTTAAAGGATGCTTCATGAAATATTTGAAGATTTCTTTATAAATCTCACTTACCTGTCCAAAGTTTAGCTTTCTAGATCTGAACGCCAAAAACATTGACAAACTGAAACTCACCAAGAAATTAAAGAATCCTATCAAAAATACAGTTACAAACGAGATCCAGAAAGTATACAAATCAATAGAGAAATCCTTTCCATAAAGACCAAGCGCAAAATTACCCGCAGCAAAAGTAATGTGTCGAATATCTAAATCTAATCCGAAGAACAAGCCAACCGGAGCTGTTGCACCAAGAAAAACCCCAAACCAGAAGTTTGAAGCTATTCCCGCCCAGTTTTTAGCGTAATATTTTGACAAACTTTTTGCAAATTTTCTACCAAAAATTCTTCTTATAGAAATATTCTTAGCAATCCTTTCCGGTATCTGATAAAAGACAGAATTATTACCTATATTTCCTGAAATAATCCCAGAAATAAAAAGATAAAAACCAGCTATACTTGCATGTAAAATAGCTTTAGATTTAAACGGATCTAAATCTTTCAGTAATTTATCTGATTTGTCGGTTGCCAAATTCTGAGAGAAAAACACATCCAATCCATAAATTATTGCCAAAGCAATAGGAAACGACAGTAAAACATTCCCTACAAATGCAATAAATTGGCTTCGAAATAATTTTGAAACCAAATGAGCAAATTCTGTATTATTTTTTTTGTTATTTCCTTCTTCCGATAAAACTTTGGTCATGGTTGCAGCCGTCATCGCCGGCTGTTTTGTCGCCAAAGTAAAGCCCATAAGATAAATCATAATAAATCCCATCGCATAATTCAGGGAATATAAGAATGCATGTGAAAAATCACTTCCGGGAACATATCCGTAAAGCATTTTCAAGACACACAATGCTCCTACAATAATACCACCACCACTTGCTTTATAGAACATACTCATATATTCTTTTCGGCTTGAAGTAATATAATGAGTTCCCGTTTCTGCTGTGTGATTTGTAATAAGATGAGAAATTAATCTTGTACTATCATTGATTAATTCTGTAATATTATTTTTATGAGATTTGTAACTTAAAATATTAAAAATCAACTGTTTTGATTTGATAGAAACATCTTTTTCTTCATCAACAATAAGCAACTGAACGATTTCAAAAATTCTTTGTATCTGTTGACGAATTTTTAGAAGAGATTGGTTGATTTTCCCTGAAATACCATATTTAGATGAGTTTTTGAAAGCAATATTTACAAATTCAAGACATTGCTCAATATATATTTTTATTTGTTTGTATCGGCTGTCTTTAGAACTTAACTGATTAATAATATTTTTATTGAATTCATCAGCAAGATTTTCCAACTCGTTCTGTAACGCTAAAAACGGATTATCAAAATTTCGATATTCCGGAGCCATTCTCACTACTTCAACTTCCAACGCTGCTCCTGTCACACGCCAAGAAAGGATATTCATGGCAAAAATCAGTTCTTTTTTTACATTTGGCTTTCTAATAAAATCAGAAATTTCAAGAATATTGAAAAATTCATCAATCTCATTTTCAGGAAGATTATGAAGATAATTTAAATCTTTTTTAGGACTCAAACTTACATTATCAATCATATACCAAACCGTCTTTTCATTAACAACCGGAGGTAAAATCGTATTAATAATCCTTTTTTTAAGTTCGGGAAAGAAAGCATTCTCTGATAAAACATTAGCTTCTGTCAAAGATAAATTGAAAGATTTTTCTTCAAAAATATGATGAATATAATGTTTAAAATTTTCAGTAATAACAGGATTATTTCTGAAAAAATTAAGAACATCAGTAAAATCAGCTCTTTTAACACTATCTAAAAACTCTGCAAAAGGGTCAAGAGAAAGTGTTTCGTTCTTAAATGAAAAGTATTTTTTAAGAACCGAATCAAAACTTATACTGGAATTAAAAAATTTCATTAGTACAAAGATACTATTTCAAACTTACATTCCTCATTTGTCTCATGATCCAATTGTGCTTCTTCCTTAAATATGCAGAAGGATTTTTGGGATCATACTTCTTCGGATTGGGTAAAACGGTAGCAATCCAAGCTGCTTCAGAAGTTGTAAGATCTTTAGATTGTTTTCCAAAATAATATTCGGCCGCTGCTTCTACGCCAAAAACTCCCTGCCCCATTTCTATTGAATTCAGATACCTTTCCAGAATAACATCTTTGCCCCAAGCTTTTTCAATAATAAAAGTATAAACTGCTTCCAACCCTTTTCTAAACCAGCTTCTGCCCTGCCAAAGAAAAATATTTTTAGCCGTTTGTTGTGAAATCGTACTTCCTCCTCTTATTTTTTTCCCTTTTTCATTATGCTCCATTGCTTTTTCAATAGCAGTATAATCAAAACCATTATGGATAAAGAATTTTTGGTCTTCAGAAGCAATTACGGCTCTCTTTACATTATTTCCCATTTCATCATAAGAAATATAGTCTCTTTTCAGCTTACCATATTCAAAAAGCCCTCCAATTTGAGTGATTGTAATAGGCGGATTGAAGAATCTCCCCCAAACAACAAATACTACATTGAGTACCAAAACTATAAACAGAAATTGTTTAATTTTTTTCCACATAATATTAAAAAGAAAGTACAAAAATAAGGAAATCTGTCGAGTTATTTTAATTCTGACATATAAGTGAATTGCTTATCGGTTAAAAGTTCAGGATGAAAAATTTTAATATAATCTTGTAAAACAAGGTCACATCTTACCACTCCGCTTTCATAAAAATCGTTTGCATTTTGCTTTACTTTATGAGCAACTCCGTAAACTTTACCTTTTTTGAAAACCTCTAGTTTATTGTAAAACTGATTAACATTCTCCATTTCTTTTTTGGATGTATGACTTCCGGCATTTACCCAATATTGAACCTGAGAAGATTTAGCAAAAACTTCTTCAAAACTCATTGTAACAGCCTTTTCGTCATTATTATCCTTTAAAATATAATGAGCATTAGCATCAGAAATATAATTAGCCAAAGACGTTTTTCCACCAGGAAGATACCAAATATCACCATACATTTCATTCGCTAAAACGATTGGTTTTACAGATGACTTTGCTGCTAATTGCTTTAAACTATTGTAGTTTTTTTCAATTTCATGATACTTTGCTTCTGCCTCTTTATCTTTTCCAAGCAGTTTACCAAAAAGTTTGATATATCCTGTTTTTTCTAACGGTTTCTGTTCTAAGTATTCATCTAAAAAAATAACCTGAATTCCGTTATTTCTAAGTAATTCATAAGTATTATCAAAACTTGCAACATGATTTGTGAAAATGGCATCCGGTTTTAAGGAAATAATTTTTTCAACATCATATTTCTGCTCATTTCCCACATACTGAATTTTACCTTCCTTAATTAAATTTTGAATCTTTTCCGAATAAATATATTCAGGGCTCGAAACTCCTACGATAAGATTCTCAGCATCTAATTCAGAAATATATCCTATCAAACTTGCATTCAACATAACAATTTTCTTAAAAGGAACCTGTTCTGACCTAAAACTATAAGTATAATTCCCTGATTTCACCTCCAAAACGTTCGTATTCTCTTTATATTGAACCTTTTTTGATATTGAGATCCAATCCGACGACATTTTTTTTTGTTCTCTTTTACAGGAGTTTAGCGTAAAAAATGCTATTAATAGTAAAATTCTTAGCTTCATCTTTCAAAGAAAAGAAAAAAGTGCTATATTTGCAAACCTTAAAACAACAAGGAAACAACGGGCTCGTGGCGCAACTGAATAGCGCATCTGATTACGGCTCAGAAGGTTACAGGTTTGAATCCTGTCGAGCTCACCAAAAGCCAAATGGCGTCACTTAAAGATAAGTGACGCTTTTTTATTCCTTTTAAAATGATTAATATTTTCATCCACAAAAAACATAAAGATTTCTTAAATAGAAATATAGCTACATTATAAAATGGAAAACTTCGCAAAACGCGAGTTTTTTTTATTTACATTCGCAAAGTTACAAAATTCGCAGAGCGGGGAGTCATCATCAATCATATTAAACTTTCCAATGCAAATATTGAAATCGTCATCGCTAATACTGAACCAAACACCACCAACTTTGAAGTTGAAATAGCCATCACTAAATTTGAGACATGACCAGAAGAAGCTGAAGTTGTAGAAGTATACTTAAAGGCTATTCTTACGTTTTTACCTAAGAAATTAAGTTATATAAAAACATGTATTCATATTAAATTAAAGACTGGTATAAATCAACAATTATTTTTTATTTAAATTTGCACCTTTAATTTTTAAAATACACACATGAGAAAAAGTTTAATTTACAACACATCACCTATTTCAAAAAGCTCAAACACTTTCAAAAACATTAATTTATAATTAGTCTGACATTTTTGGTGCATATATTGTATAAAGCTAGACTTAACAATCAATTATATAAAATTTGTTTTTTTAGATTAAAAGTTAATCAGTAAATCGGGATTAATAATCAGAAATAAATTATTTTAAACAAACAACAATTCAGTTTAACATAATAATTCCATTCAAACTCATGAAAAACCCCACTAATAAAGAGTTAACTTAATAAACTATATTAAATAAAATAAGTAATATTGATAATTTAAACATTATTGATATTAAAAAAAATTGTTACTTTTGCTTTAGGTAATAAAGGCTAATTTTAGGAGTTTTTATTATTAAAATGAAGTACACCAATTATATAAAACATTAAAACCCAGTCAAATGAGAAAAATACTTCTACTATTTACTTGTATGTTCGGTATTTCTGTATTTTCACAAATAAAAATATTGAAAAACGAAACTTTGGTGGAAATTGGTAAAGATAATTCCGTTGGTTTATATAAAAAAGACGATAAATTCACAATCAATTATCAAGATATTAATACCAGTAATCTCAATACCATTCGATCATTTTCTTTTTTAAACCTAAATTCTGATGTCGAGAGTTTATACAAATTGATTTCTGATGGTTTTATCGACCCTCCAATTGGAAATACTACTTTGGAACTTCCCAATGATATCGTTGAACTCCATTTTGAAAAAAATTATGGTCAGCCCACTGTTCAGTTTATTCAATTCATCAATAAGAACAGAAAATACGTAGGGAAATCGCAATTTTTGAATAAAAAACAAATTGATAAGATTTTCGGAAAATCTACAGGAAAGTCTGCACTGTACGACAAACCGACTACCATTAACAATGTAAACTCTTCAAAACCAAACTCAAGTCAAGCCTCTGCAGCAACTCCTGCATCTAGTGGTAAAGACAAAAAATCAAAAAAATAATTTTAATTTTTAAAAATATACTAAACTCATTCTATCGGATGAGTTTTTTATTTTTATTTTTGTGAAAAAGATTGTTAAAAATATGTCTCTTCAAATAAACAATTTAACCAAGAAATTCGGTGAACAAATTGCACTTAATAATATTAATATTTCAATAGAAAAAAATGAAATTATTGGTCTTCTAGGGCCGAATGGAGCTGGTAAATCAACTCTGATGAAATCTATTGTTGGTGCTTTAAAAATTGATGAAGGTGAAATAATTTTTAATAATAGAAATATTTCTGAACACGAAATCGAAAGCAAGAAAAAAATAGGTTTTTTACCTGAAAATAATCCTTTATATCTGGAAATGTATGTGAAAGAATATCTGCAATTTGTCGCAAATATTCATAAAATTTCGGCATCGAGAGTAGATGAAGTTATAGAATTGGTTGGAATTACACCAGAGAAATCTAAAAAAATCGGACAGCTTTCTAAAGGTTACAAACAGCGTGTGGGTCTCGCTCAGGCAATTATACATCAACCGGATTTACTGATTCTTGACGAGCCGACAAATGGTCTAGATCCAAACCAAATTCTTGAAATAAGAAATGTTGTAAAAGAAATCGGGCAACAAAAAACTGTTTTACTTTCGACACATATCATGCAGGAAGTAGAAGCCCTTTGTTCTCGCGTTATTCTTATTCACAAAGGGAACATTCTTCAAGATTGTCCTATTGATGAATTTAAAGGGAAATTTAGCAGCTTAGAAGAAGCTTTTGCCAATTATACCCAATCTGTAGAAATAGCGCATAACTAAAAAAATAAAAAACTCTCGTTTCAGGACGAGAGTTTTGTTTTTATGTACCGGATGGTTTTAAAGCCGTGTAAAAACCACTATCTTCAAAACTGTCTTTGGCTGCATTATAGCCAATATTAAATATTTCTTCTAAACGGTCTTTTTTCCTTTCAAATGTTCCGTAACTTGACAATTCCTGAGAAGAAATAAACCAGTCACAATAATCAAACTTTATTTTTTCTATCCTGTAAGAAAGCAGGTCATAAGAACGGGAAACAATAGCTTTAATCGACTTCAAATCATTGATTTGAATTTCATGAGGCGGAGATACAAAAATACCTATCAGTTTATCACAATCTTCACGAATAATATCTGCCGGAAAATTGTTCAGCACTCCTCCATCACAATACATTTCATCATTCAAAATATAAGGTGTTGCTATCCCCGGAATAGAGCATGAAGCAATAATAGCATCCATCACTTTAAAATCTTCATCAAAAATTTTTTCTGTTCCAGAAACCAGTCCTGTTGCTACAATTTTCAGTTCTTTATCTAAATCTCCAATTTTCATATCTTTAAAAATTGGTCTTAAATAATTTTTAAAAATCACTGAAGAAACCAATCCCGGCTGATTGAAAGTAAAATGCTTCCAGTTAAAAAAATAAATCGAATTAAAGAACTCTAAAATTTCTTCGGGTGTTTTACCTACTGCATACAGTGAACCAACGATAGAACCAGCACTACAACATGCTAAAATATCAGCATTGATATTCTTTTCATTTAAAAATTTTAAAACTCCCGCATGTGCAATACCTTTTGTTCCTCCACCAGATAATACTAATCCTATTTTTTCACTTTCCATAGATTAAAATTAAGAAAAGAGTATGATAAACTCAGATTAATTTTTATAAATATGATAAATTTAAAATTCTTCCAACAAAAAACCACAGAAAAAATCTGTGGTTTATATTTTATTTTGATATAATGTTTAAATATGAATAACTTCTCCGTAAGCAGCAGCAGCAGCTTCCATGATAGCTTCAGAAACTGTTGGATGCGGGTGAACAGATTTAATGATTTCATGACCTGTTGTCTCAAGTTTTCTTGCTACAACAGCTTCAGCAACCATATCAGTTACTCCTTCACCGATCATGTGGCAACCCAACCATTCGCCATATTTAGCATCGAAAATAACTTTGATGAAACCATCTGTATTTCCGTTAGCAGTAGCTTTTCCACTTGCAGAAAGAGGGAATTTACCAACTTTAATTTCATATCCTTTTTCTTTAGCCTGCTTCTCTGTAAGACCGACAGAAGCAACTTCAGGGTGACAATAAGTACATCCAGGAATATTACCGTAGTCAATTTTCTCAACGTGCATTCCTTTGATTTTCTCCACACAAGTAATACCTTCCGCTGAAGCAACGTGCGCTAAAGCCTGAGTTGGGATAATATCACCGATTGCATAATAACCAGGAACAGAAGTTTCGTACCATTCGTTTACTAACACTCTTCCTTTATCTATCTGGATTCCAACTTCTTCTAATCCGATGTTTTCAATATTTGCAGCGATACCTACAGCAGATAATAAAATATCAGCTTCAAGAGTAATATTTCCGTTTGCTGTTTTTACATTAGCTTTCACTCCGTTTCCGCTTGTATCAACACTTTCTACAGAAGCATTAGTCATAATTTCGATTCCTGATTTTTTCAAAGATTTTTCTAAGTGTTTAGAAATTTCTTCATCCTCAACAGGAACGATGTTTGGCATAAATTCTACAATAGTCACTTTTGTACCCATTGTATTATAAAAATCAGCAAATTCTACTCCGATAGCTCCAGAACCTACAACAATCATAGATTTTGGCTGCTCAGGAAGAGATAATGCTTGTCTGTATCCTATTACTTTTTTACCATCTTGAGGCAAGTTTGGTAATTCTCTAGAACGAGCTCCTGTTGCGATGATAATATGATTTGCTGAATATTCAGTTACTTTTCCGTCTTTATCTGTAACAGAAACTTTTTTACCTTTTTGCACCTTTGCTGTACCCAAAATCACATCAATCTTGTTCTTTTTCATCAAGAACTCAATTCCTTTACTCATTTTAGAGGCAACACCACGGCTTCTCTGAATTACGTTCGGAAACTCAAAACTAGCTTCCACTTTGTTCAAACCATAATCTTCAGCATGATTGATATAATGAAATACCTGAGCAGACTTCAATAAAGCTTTAGTCGGAATACATCCCCAGTTAAGGCAAATTCCCCCTAAATTTTCTTTTTCGATAATTGCAGTTTTAAAACCTAATTGTGACGCTCTAATAGCTGTAACATATCCACCAGGACCACTTCCGATGACAATAATATCGTAATTCATTAGTTTAAAATTTTTATGCGAATGTAAGGAAAATTATTGGATGTATAATAGTTGTAAGAATTTACCATACAATGCATAACTTATTAAAAACACATGAATTTTAAACAAAAAAAGAGAGCATAAAACACTCTCTTTTTCAATAAATTTTATTTTTAATTAAAAATTTTACAAATTCATGAATATAGAAATTTAACAATTTTGATTTCAGGATTTGCAAAAAATCTCTTTCATTACAATTTTTTAAGCAATTTTTTCTGACTCTGGTATTTATCAGTTAAAGCCTTTAACTGGTCTCGTTTCATTTGCTTTGTAGCAAGCGGATGTTCCAAAATCAGTTTCTTTTCTGCATTATACCTTTTGTCTAATTCTTTTCTTTTATGCTCTATTAATTCTTTTTTTGTTGGATGTGGTGGAAGTTTTTGAGCTGAAATAGTCATTGACAATCCAACTAATAATAGTATTGATACAAAAAACTTTTTCATGACATTTATTTTATTGAATGAATTCAACTGATTAATTATCAAACAAATTCATTCGGTTCACAATAAATATTACATATATCATGCCGTATTTAACTGATAAACATTACCATTAATTTTCAATCTTTATCCATAAAAGTTAAAATCAATTTCCATTTTTCTATTTTTCTTTCAAAAGATATCGTGTGCAGCGGACTTGTAGAAGGCATTAAATGAATAGGAACCTGAAAATCTTTTCCTAACATTTTCTTCAAACTTTTATACGATTTTCCTCCATTACAAAATATTGCTTTGATATTGGGATATTCTTTTAAAAGCTCTGGAATTTGATTAGCTTCTTCATTTCTAATTTCGGAATCAAGACTTCCTTTTCTCTCACAAGAATCGATAACATCCCAAAGTGCAATACGATTTTGTTGAATAACCTGAATTCGCTGATTATAATCTTCCGTAAATTCTTCTTGGAACAATTCGAAAATGATTCTCCAAAATTTATTCTGAGGATGAGCATAATATTGCTGCATTTCCAAAGATTTCACTCCCGGAATTGAACCCAAAATCAAAATTTTAGAATCCTGATTAATAATGGGAGCAAAAGACGAAATTCTGTTTTGCATAATTCAAATATAACAATTAGGCTAAAATCTTTAAAAATACCACATAAAAAAACGGGCTAGATAACCCGTTACTATTGATTTTTTATTTTTTTAAAATAATTATTAAGAACCACCCCGTCAAAAATTGAAAATTTTTGACACCCCTCCAAAGAGGGGAATTTTATTTACAATGTTTCTTTTAACCAATCGAAAAATTCTCTTTGCCAAACCAAACCATTTTGTGGATGCAATACCCAGTGATTTTCGTTCGGGAAATAAACTAATTTAGATTTAAGGCCTTTCAGTTTAGCAGCCTGGAACGCTTCCTGCCCTTGCTCATAACCTACCCTGAAATCAATTCCGCCTTGAAAAATCATGATTGGTTTGTTCCATTTATCAACAAAATTACTCGGGTTAAACTCTGTATATGCTTTTGGAAGAGGTTTTTCCCAAGGCGAACCCAAATCCCAGTTGGCAAACCAAAGTTCCTCAGTTGTCAGATACCAAGATTTCATATCAAACAATCCGTCGTGAGCTATGAAAGTTTTGAATCTGTTTTCGTGAATTCCTGCTAACATAAATACACTATATCCTCCATAACTTGCTCCTACAGCCGCTACTCTTTCACCGTCTACATAAGGTAAAGTTTTAGCAAAATCTGTTGCTGCAAGATAATCTCTCATAGGTTGTCCTCCCCAATCTCTTGAGATTTCCTCATTCCACTTTGTACCCCAACCCGGCATTCCTCTTCTGTTTGGTGCAACTACAATATAACCATTTGCTGCCATTAAAGAAAAGTTCCATCTTGTGCTGAAAAATTGTGTTAAAGCAGATTGTGGACCTCCCTGACAATACACTAATGTCGGATATTTTTTATTCGGGTCAAAATTAGGTGGATAATGGAACCAAACTCCCATTTCTTTTCCATCTGAAGTTTTCACCATCTTAAGTTCAGATTTCCCTTGATTAAGATTTGCATAAACCTCTTTATTTACATCAGTAACTTGCTTTAATTCTCCGTTTTTAATGTTAACAGAAAATATTTCAGAAGCATGATTAATGTCTGTTTTAGAAACTAATAATGAGCTTTTTTGGTCAGCAAAAATTTCATTGATGTCAAAATCTCCTTTTGTGAGTTGCTGAACTTTAGAACTCTTTGTATCTAATGAAAATAATTGTTTAGTACCTCTGAATGCTGCTGTAAAATAGATTGCTTTAGAATCTGCACTCCAGAAAACATCTCCGGAAACACTTTCATCCCAACCACTCGTTAAGTTTGATATTTTTCCAGATTTCCAATCCATTAATTTAATATCGTTCTTGTCTGCTTCATAGCCGTCTCTAGCCATACTTTGCCAGATTAAAGACTTTCCGTCAGGACTGAATTTTGGGTTTACATCATATCCTTTATTAGATTCTGTGAGGTTTTTTGTTGTTCCTGAAGCCAAATCATAAGCAAAAATATCTGTATTGGTACTTGTTGCGTATTCTTTCCCGCTTTTGGGTTTGGTAACATATAAAAGTTGTGCAGAATCTGGGCTCCAGATAAAATCTTCTGCTCCTCCGAAAGGTCTTTGAGGAGAATCCCAAGTTTTACCTTCCAATAAATCTTTTGCAGCATCTACACTTTTTGATGTTTCAACCACAAAAACATGATTGTATTTTCCTTCATTAAAATAGTCCCAATGTCTATGGTTCAGGTCTGTATAAACTTGTGCGGTAGTTTTGGGTGTATCTGCATATTTATCTTTACCCATTAATTTTTCCACCAAAACCTGCTTACTGAAAGCTATTTTTTTACCATCCGGAGAAATTACGATATTATCAACTTCTCCGACTGTGTAAAAATCTGACCAAGTTTTACCGTTATCTTTCGAAAGAAAAATTTTATCGCCTTCCTGAGCGTAAATCCCGTTTTTATCCCACTGAATAAGTGCTTTTTTTCCGAAATCTATTTTTACTGATTGATGATTAAGAACGTTTAAGAAATAGTTCTCATTTTTTGTTTTTTCAGTTTTGAGATCTACTTGCCCTACTTTATAAATAAGCGAAGACTGATCTGGCGAAACTGCCTGTACTCCTACTTTTTTCAAAGTCCAAAGAATTTCAGGCGTCATTACTTGTTGTGCATTCATTAAAAGCGGAGCTGCCAAAGCCAGCAGACTGTACTTAAGTTTCATAAATTCTTGTTTAATTCAACGATTGCCAAAGTTAATATTTCTCATAAAAATTACCGAAAAAATTAACATTTAGTTTTCAAATTGATAAAAAATAAAAAATCCATCAATTAAATTGACGGATTTTTTTATCATTAAAGTTAAATCTTAAATTAATCTTTATCTGAAAACATAGAGTTTGCCAAAGATGTAATAATGGAAAGCAAAATACTGAATACAAAAGCCCACCAGAAACCATCTACAACCATTCCATCTATGAAATAATCAGCAATAAGAACAATTGCAGCATTGATTACCAAAGCAAAAAAACCTAACGTTAAAATCGTAAGAGGTAATCCGAAAAGACTTAAAATCGGTTTAACAACCAGGTTTAAAACCCCTAAAACAATAGCAAAAATAATGGCTGTAGCAAAACCTTCGAAATGTACACCAGGTAAAACTTTAGTTAAAAGAAATGCAACTACTGCAGTTACAAGCAATCGGACGATTAAGTTCATAGTATTATTTTTTATAATTGATTTTATCTTACAAAACCTATTCCATTTAGAACAAAATACGGCTTTAATAGAGTATTCTTGATAATTTTCAGCTTATTTAATTTTCATCATCGTAACTAAAGAAGTTGCGACGTGAGTTTCCGAACCTTCTTCGTCATCCATAACATAGATTTCTGTTCGTATAACACTTATTTTTGAACCTCCTTTTATCACATAAGATTTTGAAACCAAAGCATCACCGATTGCAGGTCTTAAATAATTGACTTTCAACTCCACAGTCACAACATAACAATCTTTTTCATAATGGCTTACCGCAGCATATCCTGAAGAAACATCAACTAAAGATGCTATCATCGCTCCGTTGAACATTCCTGCTTTTCTGGTCATTAATTCCATTTTAGGAATTTTGATAGAAACAAAGTCCGTTTCTACTTCCAACAATTCTGCTTTATAAAATTTTAAAATTTCAGAACGAGCGAAGCTATCTGTAATGAGTTGTCTTTTTTCAGGTGTCATTTTTTGAATTTAAAATGTAAATGTAATGACAAAATTTTAGAAATGCTTTTGGTATTAAATAGATGCTAGCATGACAAATCGCCAATACTATTCGTTAATTACACAAGATGTATGTTGAAGTTTTCATCCATCGATAAAACACCTTCTATCAAACTTTCGGGATGTGTACTAAAGCCCTTTAGTTTTGAAGTTTTTCCTTTTAAAACTAAATCCATCAGCTGTTTATCTGAAATCTTCTTACCAAAAATTTCAAAAGTTATCTTAAATCCACAATTTTTAAAATCTGAACATCCTACTGCTGTTTTCCCTTTCATTAAATAATGTTCTTTACATTTTGGGCATTGGGTTTCTTCCCAAGACTGAAGCTCTTTTTTTGCAGAAGGTTCTCTTTTTTTCTTTTCTTTAACCACTTCTTTTTCATCCTGCAAAGCAATTACTTTCGCTTTACCATCGATTACTTTTCTGGTTAAATCTGTCACCATTTGAATTAATTCTTCCTTAAACTGATTAGCTTCATATTCACCACTTTCAATTTTACGAAGTTTTAATTCCCACTCACCTGTTAATTCTGGACTTTTCAAGAGTTCATCTTCAATAGTATCTATTAATTCGATTCCTGTTTGGGTAGCAAACAAGTTTTTTCTTTTCTTTTCAATATATTTTCGTTTGAAAAGAGTTTCAATAATATTAGCTCGGGTTGAAGGTCTTCCGATACCATTATTTTTCAACAATTCCCGAAGTTCCTCATCTTCCACCTGTTTTCCTGCGGTTTCCATCGCTCTCAACAATGTTGCTTCTGTATACGGTTTTGGAGGAGACGTTTTTCCCTGATGAATCATTGGTTGATGTGGACCTGTTTCTCCCACTGTAAATTCAGGAATGGTTTGCTCTTCTTCTTTATTTTTATCCGCAGACTCTTCTTTAGGCTCTTTATCATAAACAGCTCTCCAACCAGGTTCTAAAATCTGTCGTCCGCTTGTCTTGAAAGGAATTGTTCCGACTTTTCCCTCGACTAAAGTATTTGAGATTTTACATTCAGGATAAAAAACAGAGATAAAACGCTTGGCAACAAGGTCATAAATCAACTTTTCTTCCCTGCTTAAATTTTGAGAAGGCGGAATTTCCGTAGGAATTATCGCATGGTGATCTGTTACTTTAGTATCATCAAAAACTGCTTTCGTTTTCAGAATCGGTTGTTCTAACAATGGAGCAACTAATTCCTGATAAAAATACATTTTACGAAGAATTCCCTCTATTTTAGGATAAAGACTTTCTGATAAATAAGTGGTATCAACACGCGGATAAGTCACATGTTTTTTTTCATACAAACTTTGGATATATTTCAAAGTATTTTCCGCAGAGTAGCCATATTTTTTATTGGCTTCAACCTGAAGCCCCGTCAAATCAAATAATCTTGGATTTTTTTCTTTTCCTTCTTTGATTTCAAAAGAAACAATTTCAAAAGGATTTACTTTAAGATATTCTAACCCTTTTTCGGCTCTATCCAAAGTTTTTAATCTGTCGATTGCAGCATTAAAAACAACATCTCGATATTTAGTTTTAAGTTCCCAATATTCTTCTGTTGTAAAAGAATCTATTTCTTTCTGACGCTGAACCAGCATTGCCAAAGTTGGCGTTTGTACCCTTCCAATGGAAAGGACGGCTTTATTTCCTCCGAATTTTTTGGTAAAAAGTCGGGTTGCATTGATTCCCAACAGCCAATCTCCTATCGCCCTTGCATTTCCTGCAAGATATAGATTTTTATAATCTTCAGCAGGTTTTAAACTTGCAAAACCCTCTTTAATAGCTTCTTCGGTAAGAGACGAAATCCATAAACGCTGAACAGGTTTATTGCATTTAGCTTTCTGCAAAACCCAGCGTTGTATCAGCTCTCCTTCCTGCCCGGCATCCCCACAGTTGATAACCTCATCACATTCCTCAACCAATTTTTCTATTACTTTAAACTGATTTTCAACTCCTTTATTCGGAATCAGTTTAATTCCAAAATTTTGTGGAATAATGGGTAAAAAAATTAAATTCCATGATTTGAATTGAGGACCATAATCATGAGGCTCTTTCAGGGTACAAAGATGACCGAACGTCCATGTTACACAATATCCATTCCCTTCCATATAGCCTTGTTTAGACGTAGTTGCACCTAATACTTTGGCGATATCTCTGGCTACACTTGGTTTTTCGGCAATACAAAGTTTCATGAATATTCTGAATTATTGAAGGAGTGCAAAATTCGGGATTTTTTTTGACTTTAGCCTAGTTTCAATCTATGATGATGATTCCAAATAATGTTAATAATTGAAAACTTGACTGTTATAAAAAAGCTCCCTTACTAAAGAGAGCTTTTCAAAAAATCATTACATTTTTACAATCCTTCTTTAAACCAAACATCATTATATTCTTCCGGATGACGCTTGAATTGAGCATGAACATAAGGACAAAGAGGTACAATTTTCAAGTCATTTTTTCTTGCATAAGAAACTAATTTTTCCAGTAATAATTTCGCAAAGCCTCTCCCTTCATATTCTGGATTAACTTCTGTATGATAAACCGTTAGTTTATTTCCTATTACCGATATATCCATTTTTCCAGCTTTATTGTCATCCGAAAAAAGCTGTACTTCTCCTTTCACATTTCCTAAAACAACTTCTGTTCTTTCCATTATTTTATTCTTTTTAAATTGATAGTTTAAAGTTAGGTTTCTTATTATTTCTAAATCATGATCTATGATAAGTTCGGAAGGTAAAAAAAGACTAAATCACAGCCAACACTAACAATATATAATTTTTCGACATTCCAAACCTACTAAAAAAACAACTGAAAATCAGAATGATAAACAACATTAATAAAATTTAACATAAATAAAGTCCACTTTTTTAGTAGACTAAAGAAATTTATGTCTTATATTTGCATCCGTATTCAGGATATAATAAAAAATGAAAACTAATTTTAAGAATAGTTCAATGGCAAAAAACATCATTAATACAATGATGATGTATTGTAGTATGCCAAAAATCAGATATTCTCATGGTTGACCTTATTTATTTATGACATATTTCTAAAGGCTTTACCATGTTGTAGAGCCTTTTTTGTTTAAATAAGAATAATAAAATGATAGAGATAAAAAATATTATAAAAACTTTTCATCAGAAAAAACAGTCTTTCAGAGCTTTGGATAATGTAAGCCTTAGTATCGAACAAGGTGATATTGTCGGAATTATCGGATTTTCGGGAGCTGGAAAAAGTACACTAATCAGAACAGTAAATTTGCTGGAAAAACCTGATAGCGGTGAAATTATAATCAACGGAAAAGATTTCACAAAATTAAATTCTAAGCAATTAGCAAAAGAGCGAAAGAAAATCGGAATGATTTTTCAGCATTTCAATTTACTTTCTTCAAGAACCGTTTTTGAAAACATTGCCCTTCCTTTAGAATTAGACAACGTTAACAAGGCTGAAATTAACAGAAAAGTAAATGATTTATTGAAAATTGTTGGTTTGGAAGATAAAAAAGATGAATATCCAAAAAATCTTTCGGGAGGACAAAAACAAAGAGTAGCAATTGCCAGAGCTCTGGCAAACGACCCTTACCTCCTACTTTGTGATGAAGCAACGAGTGCACTAGATCCTGCAACAACACAATCCATTTTACAGTTATTAAGAGATATCAACCTAAGATTAGGAATTACAATTTTACTAATAACCCACGAAATGGAAGTCATCAAAACGGTCTGTAACCATGTTGCAGTAATAGACAAAGGGAAACTTTTAGCAAAAGGAACTTTAAGTGAAATTATTTCAAATAAAGAGAATCCTATTATCAAACAATTTTTAAACTCAAGTGAAATGACTATACCTCAAGAACTAAATAAAAAACTCCAAAAAGCTCCGCAAGAAGGATTATTTCCGCTTGTTGAAGTTGAAGTTGATGAGCATGTATCTGTTGAAGAATTACTTTCAATAGTTTATGATAAATATAAAATTCCGTACAAACTTTTGAAGGCAGATGTTGAATATCTTGGAGATTCCAACTTCGGAAAATTATTGTTACAGCTTCAGGGTGATGAAGAAGAAAACCAACAAGCTATCTATTATTTCAATCAAAACAAAATTCAAAATACAGTAAGAGGATATGCTTAGTGATACGGTAATCTCGCTTTTATCAAAGGGAGTTTGGGAGACAATCTATATGACATTTGTGTCAGGATTTTTCGGGTTTGTTTTAGGATTACCCATCGGAATTCTTTTGTTTCTGACTAGAAAAGGACAATTATTGGAAAATGTAGTTTATAATAGAACCCTATCTATTTTAGTTAATATTTTTCGTTCCATACCATTCATTATTTTGATTGTATGGATGATTCCGTTTACCAGAAGTTTAGTAGGAACATCTATTGGTATGAATGCAGCATTAGTTCCATTGAGCATTGGTGCAGCTCCTTTTATTGCAAGACTGGTAGAAAACAGCCTTTTGGAAGTTCCCAACGGTTTGATTGAAACAGCTAGGGCTTTGGGTGCTACTCCATTTCAGATTATCAAAAAAGTTTTGCTTCCAGAAGCGCTTCCTTCATTAATTAATAATGCCACGATTACACTCATCACTTTAGTTGGATATTCAGCTATGGGAGGAACTGTTGGAGCTGGTGGATTGGGACAAATCGGGTATCAATACGGATATATCGGTTATGATGCGGTAATTATGAATCTTGTTTTAGGATTACTCGTTGCAATCGTTTTTATCATTCAGTTTTCAGGTGATAGACTGGCAAAAAGATTTGACCACCGTTAAAATTCAATTCAAACAAAAATAATATGACTAAGATTTGTCACCAAAACATTAACAAAAGAAAATAATTTATCATGAAAAAAATAAAAATTTTAGGTATATTCACTGCTGGTTTGTTGCTATTATCAGCTTGTAATTCTCCAAAGAAAGATGATGCTGATTATATTAAAATAGGTATCACATCAGGGCCAGAACAGGAAATTGCGGAAACCGCAAAAAAAGTAGCCAAAGAGAAATACAACCTCGATGTAGAACTTGTTTCCTTTAATGATTATGTAGTTCCGAATGAATCCTTAAACAATGGTGATATTGATGCCAACGCCTTCCAACATGTTCCATATCTAGATGAACAGTCAAAACAAAGAGGTTATAAATTAGCTGTTGTTGGAAAAACGTTTGTATATCCGATTGTTGCTTATTCAAAAAAGATAAAAAGCATCAATGAACTTCAGAACGGAAGTACAATCGTCATTCCTAATGACCCGACAAATGGAGGACGTTCATTGCTTCTATTACAAAAAAACGGATTATTAAAATTAAAAGACGGTGTCGGATTATTACCAAAAGTAACGGATATTACTGAAAATCCTAAACAACTGAAAATTCTTGAAATTGAAGCACCGCAATTACCCCGAGTTTTAGATGACAAAGAAGTCGTTATTGCTATTATTAATAACAATTTTGCAGCACAAGCAGGATTAGATGCAGAAAAACAAGGTATTTTTAAAGAAGATAAAGACTCTCCTTATGTCAACATTATTGCATCAAGAATTGATAATCAAAACTCTAAAAAAGTTAAAGATTTTGTACAGGCATATCAGTCTGATGAAGTTGCCAAAAAGGCAGAAGAAATCTTCAAAGGAGGAGCTGTAAAAGGCTGGAAATAATCAAATTTTCTATTATTATATATTTTGACATCGTTTCAGGTCTTTTTTCTGAAACGATGTCTTTTTATTTAAAATCTTAAAAAAAACAAGATTAATAAAAATTCATATTTTCTCAATTTGAGATAATAATATTTTTACTTATTTTTATTTTTAATCAATAAAAAGATTTTTATGTTAAAGAAAACTACCATAGTAAGTTTATTTTCTATAATTTCAGCTTCTTACATGGCTCAGAATACTACTCTACCAGTTTATCTAGATGAATCAAAATCTATTGAACAGCGCGTTCAGGATGCCCTTTCCAGAATGACTTTAGAAGAAAAAATTGCAATGATCCATGCTCAGTCAAAATTCAGTTCACCGGGCGTACCAAGGTTGGGAATCCCTGAATTTTGGACAACTGACGGACCTCATGGAGTTCGTCCCGAAGTAATGTGGGACGAATGGGATCAAGCAGGTTGGACGAATGATTCAATTATTGCTTATCCTGCTCTTACTGCACTTTCAGCCACTTGGAACAAAAAAATGTCCTGGAACTATGGTAAAGCTCTGGGTGAGGAAGCCCGTTACAGAAAAAAAGACATTCTTTTAGGACCAGGAGTAAATATTTACAGAACACCACTTAACGGAAGAAACTTCGAATATATGGGTGAAGACCCTTATTTAACTTCAAAAATGGTAGTTCCTTACATTCAGGGAGTACAATCAAATGGTGTTGCTACTTCTGTGAAGCATTTTGCTCTTAATAATCAGGAAATGTTCCGCCACACAAGCAATGTGATTATAGATGACAGAACTTTACACGAAATTTATCTTCCACCATTCAAAGCTGCGGTTACAGAAGGTGATTCTTGGACGATAATGGGTGCTTATGATTATTATAAAGGTCAAATTGCAAGTCATAACAAATACCTCATCAATGATATTTTAAAAGGAAAATGGGGATACAAAGGCGTAGTTGTTTCTGATTGGGGAGCTGCGAATAATACGGAACAAGCCATTCACAACGGGCTTGACCTAGAATTTGGAAGCTGGACAAATGGACTTTCTGAAGGAAACTCTAATGCATATGACAGTTATTATTTAGCTAAACCTTATTTAAAACTTATTAAAGAAGGAAAAGTAGGCACAAAAGAACTTGACGACAAAGTTACCAGAGTTCTTCGTTTAGCTTATAAAACAACGATGAACAAGAACAAACCTTTCGGAAATATTGCTTCTGAAGAACATAAAGCAATTGCTAAAGAAATCGGAGAAGAAGGAATTGTTCTATTGAAAAACCAAGGAAATGTACTTCCTATTGACATCAATAAAACTAAAAAAATTGCCGTAATTGGTGAAAATGCCATCAAAATAATGACTGTCGGCGGAGGTTCTTCTTCATTAAAAGTAAAATATGAAACCTTACCTTTAGACGGGATTAAAGCAAGATTCGGGAAGCAATCTGATGTACAATTCGCGAGAGGTTATGTTGGAGATATCGGAGGAGAATACAATGGCGTAAAATCTGGTCAGAATTTAAAAGACGATCGTTCACCACAAGAATTATTAAATGAAGCCATAGAATTGGCAAAAAAATCTGATTACGTAATTTTCGTGGGAGGATTAAACAAAGCTGATTTTCAAGATAGTGAAGGAAATGACAGAAAAAGTTATGGCTTACCTTACAATCAAGATAATGTAATTTCTGCTTTAGCGAAAGTCAATAAAAATCTTGCGGTAGTTTTAGTTTCAGGAAATGCAGTTGCAATGCCTTGGCTCAATGAAGTTCCTACAATTGTACAGGCTTGGTATTTGGGTTCTGAAGCCGGAAACTCCATCGCTTCAATTTTGGCGGGAGATGCCAATCCTTCAGGAAAACTTCCTTTCACCTTTCCTGTAAAACTTGAGGACAATTCTGCTCATCAATTAGGAGAATATCCGGGAAACAAAGCAGAATTAGCAGCAGGAAAAGGAAAAGACCAAAAAAACATTATTAACATTAAATATAATGAAGGTATTTTGGTTGGATATCGTTGGCATGATACTAAAAAAATCAAACCGTTATTCAGTTTCGGACATGGTTTGAGCTATACAACTTTTGAATTCGGAAAAGCTAAAGCCGATAAAACAACCATTTCTCAAGACGACAAAATTACTTTTACAGTTTCGGTAAAAAATACAGGAAAAAAAGCAGGTGCAGAAGTAGCCCAGCTTTATATTTCTGATGTAAAATCATCTGTTCAAAGACCAGCAAAAGAATTAAAAGGTTTTGAAAAAGTATATTTAAATCCAGGGGAAGAAAAAGAAGTAAACTTCACGATTGATAAAACTGCTTTAAGCTTCTATGACGCAGAAAAACAAGATTGGGTTGCTGAAGCCGGAGATTTTGAAGCACAAATCGGAAATTCTTCAGACAGCATTAAAACTAAGGTAAAATTTACTTTAAAATAATTATTATCAAACAAAAAACCCCAGACTTCAAATGAAGTCTGGGGTTTTTTATACATTTTATTTAAGTTCTGGAATTTAATTATTTTTCTCCTCCTCCACTTTTTTCTACATCCGTTTTGGTATTTCCTTTTACTTTTTGGTTTCCGAAACGTTTTACAAAGGTAAGAGCAAACCCGTACCAATCTGATCTGGTTGAATTTCTGAAAGTTCCTTCAGGACTAAATGTTGTTGAATCAAAATTAGGTCTCTTGAAAATATTCATCAACTGCAAACTGGCTTCCATCTGTGTTTTTGGGAATATTTTAGTCACAGAAATATTATGAAAAACATTGGTTTTATTCGCATAAGAATTACCATTACTCTGATTGGAAACTTCAACCCAAGCGCTTACATTAATATTTTTATTAAAAAGATTAGAATAAGAAAGATTGGTAGAACCTCCCCAATAACTGATATGATCTTTAGCTTTCAGTTCGTTTTTCTGGTTAAAATCACTGTTGTCAATATAATTCCATCCAAAACTAAGGTTTACACTCAGCTTATTTTTCAGAAATGTTTGGTTTGTACTAGCAAAAAGATTGTATCGTTCAATTTTACCGGTAAAATTGTTGGGATATGCAATCGTTTTATCATTTTCAACCATATATGAAGTCCAATAATCTTGGTCTGTAAACATATATCTTGCTGTAAGGAAATATTTTTTTGAAATTCCAAATTTCATTACAATTCTGTCATTAGGATTAGGATTCAAATCCATATTTCCTCTATTATACATTCCGTTATTATTAGGTAACAAAAACGGATTAAACTCGGAATACCAAGGTCTCCAGATATTTCGGCTATACGTTAAACTCAAATCATACTTATCTGAAAAAGAATACTTCAACAATAAGTTGGGAAGAAAAGTACCATAAGAATCTCTTCTCGATGTACCTGCAACATCTTCACGCATTTTATAATCAATATACTCGTAACGAAGACCTACTCTTGTTTCTAATTTTCCGAAAAGGGTTTGGCTATAATTAAAATAAAGAGAGTTGATATTATCTTCATAACGGAATTGATCATTTGTTCTTAATCCACTCAAATTATTTCCTGATAAATTGTACGGAATAATATTGTTATTAAAATCAATTTTTCCACCTACTTCCAATTTTGCATCTGATTTACCCAAAGGTTGCGTATAATCTATTTTGAGATAATAATTTCTTGCTTCTCTGTCAGAAAGAATATCAAGCTCATCCGAAACAGATGATAAACTGCTGGTTCTAAAAAAATTATTAGTAATTGACTGAGAATTGTAATTGCTCCCTAAATTGATATCTAATATTTTATTTGTCTCCTTATCGTAATACTTATAAAAAAGATTGGTTCCTAAAGATCGGTTAAGACCATTTTGATTCAGACTTTGTAGATATGACTCCTGAAAAGTATCGTTTGCAAAAATATTTCCATCTACGTTAGAAGAAGTATTGTTTCTACCCTGATAATATTCTAGGATGAGCCCAATATTGTTTTTATCATTCAGCTCAAACTCCGAAGTTGACGAAAAAGAAGGGCTTTTTGATTTATAAACATTTTCACCCTCAATTTGAGTTACTTTATTATTTTCATACAACGTGTTGAGAATAGAATTTTTTTGAATAAAAATATTGTCATTATAACTTCCTATAAAGGTTTGAGTAAAATTCTTTCTATGATAATTCAGGTTAAAATTGGCGTACTGAGAGTTCTTAGTATTTTGTCTGTTGTTTAGAGTAACACTTCCTTTTATACCTTCATCATCTCTTTTCTTTAATACGATATTAATGACGGAACCTGCACTTTCATAACGGGCAGACGGGCTTGTAATCACTTCTATTTTCAAAAGATTATCAGCCGGAATCGTTGCAAGATAATCTTTTAGTTCTTTACCTGTAAAAACAGATTTTCTGTCGTTGATATAAACTGTAACTGACTCACCTTCTGCTTTTATGGCATCGTTATTATCAATACTTACCAAAGGTGTCATCCTCAAAACGTCCCATGTTGTATTACCTGCTACAATAGAGCTGTTTGCAACATTAAAAACAGTTCTATCAACTTTGGACTCAACTGTCGGTTTTCTGGCTGTTATGGTAACTGCTTCTATATCTTTTGTGGTACTTTGTTTAATAGTATCTTGCTTTGCCTGTGCAAAAATTATAGTTCCTATTAATACAGCAATTGGTGCCAATGCTTTCTTCATGTAAATTTGAATTTCACAGATAAGACAACTATAACACAATAAACGTTACACCAATTAGTGAAAAAATATATTTTTATTTCAAACGCAATGATTTACAGTATTAAAAATAATCAAACTTCTATAATCAGTTCTTTTTTATAGCCATTATATTTTTCATCAATATATCCATGAGGATTACAAATTATCTCCGTTTTTCCTATTTTATAACGAGAAGGCATATGAATATGCCCATGAATCCAAAACATAGGCTGAAGTTCCAAAATAAAATCTTCCAGATTTGAAGCGTAAGCAGAAGTTAAAGGATCACTTATGAAGTTCTGAGGAACAGACAGAATACTTGGAGCATGATGTGTTACCACAATATTTTTGAGTTTTTTTGAACTTTCAAGACTTTCTTTTAGCCATAATCTAGAAAACTGATGAATTTTAAAGGTGTCAACAGTTCTCAATTTAGAATAAGACGGATCTCGTGTAATTTTTTTATAATCATTCATTTTGGGTTGGCAAAGCATCCCATATTCTATCGGATTTCCAAAAATTGAAAAATCAGTCCACAAAGTTGCTCCATGAAAACGCACTTCATCAATATCTACAAAAGAATTTTCAAGTACGTATACATTTGAATTTTTTGCTGTTTCTTTTATTTTATTCAATGTTTTAGGATAGGATCCTTTATAATATTCATGATTTCCAAGAATATAAATTACAGGTTTATCAGTAATTTTAGTTTTAATCCATTCAATCCCCTTCACACCCAAATTTATATCTCCTGCTAAAACAATAATATCCGCCTTTTCAAAAGATAAGTCGGTGTAACCAAACTCCTGATGCAAATCACTAATAATTTGTATTTTCATATTCGAAAAGTAATCAAATAATATATAATACAAAAAAACAGTGAAAAATTTCACTGTTCTATTTTTTATTTCTGTTTTTAAGGTCATTAGTCAGAGATTCGTCTTTCTTGATTTCTTTAAGCTTTTGATTTCCAAAAGTCCAATACAACCCTAATTTAATACCTCTCGTATCAGAGTATGATGAATTTTTATAAACTATAGGATATATTGCTTCATCATAATTTTTCTGACCTCTTAATAAATCCGACACAATAACATAAGTTGTAAGATTAAGGTGAGGTATTTTCTTTTGAATAGTTATGCTCAAATTATTTGTAGCTCCGTGCTTGAAAAAACCATCATAAAAATCTGTTGAAAATGAATAAGAAGCCTCAGCAGCATACCCATTTTTTAGCACAATCCCTAAAACAGTTCTATTATTAACAGCAAGGCTTGTTCTTCCTTTTTCAAAACCTTCATATTCTATGATAGGAAGATAATTTATATTGAAATAATTCTTAATAATATATTTATCTTTAAATACCTTATTCAACGCCAAACTTGCATACAAGGTCATCAATCTGAAATTATTATATTCCTGAACAAGATAATCTCCCCTTTTGACAATCAAAGTACTGATATAATTCGGAGAATAATTCATCCCAACTGATAACATTTGAGTTTTATAATAAAATGAAAGGTCAACTTCATGCTCAATCTGTGGTCTCAAATTAATATTCCCAGAGGTATACAACATACTGTCATCACTATTCTTTCTTCTTAGCTGATTCAATAAAAAATAATCAGGTCTTATTAATGCCTTTTTATAGCTTGATTCGATCTGAAAATCATCTGAAAAATTATGCTGAACCAAAACATTGGGATAAAAACCATCAATTTTGAATGAGTTTGATTTCAGATTATTATCAAAAAAATTGGTAATATTACTTTCGTACCTCATCCCAAGTCTCACATAAGTCTTTCCAAATTCTTTTTGCCCCTCCAAAAATAAAGCATATTGCTCTTCACTATAATTCTGAATACTTTCCTGTGAAACAAGATTGTTAACTGTGATATTAATCGGGTTATTAACATCACTGTAAGAAATTCTTCCCCCTGCAGACCAAATACCTAATTTTTTGGTTTGAATCGTATAATTCAGGTTTCCGATATACATATTTATGCTTCTGGAAGAGACATCATCTATCTGATTTCCGTCAATAAATTCAGGAGCCTGATAATAATAATTTTTAAAACTATTATTTGTTTTTTTATTGGTGTTTAGGTATTCTATCTGAACATTCAGTTTTTGAGTAGCCGAATCATTTTCAAATTTATAATTCAATTGAAGGTTGGTACTCTTACCAACATCCTTAAACGCTGAATTGTATTTAAAAATAGAATCTTTTCTTGAAATTCTTTCTAAAATCGGCAACCCATTATCTGCATATAATTTACTTTGTGTATTAGCCGGGTTATATTCTGCATAAAGACTCAGTTTATTTTTCTTATTGGCATAATAATTTACCAGAAAAGAATAAATATTGCTTGACCTTTTGATGTCCTGCTCCTGAGTAATATCCCAGATATTCGTTCTAAACTCTCGTTGAGAATTTACTTCCGTAAGAATATTTGTATGTGAACCGCTTAATAGCGTGTTAATTTCAAATTTTTTGGATTTGTAGTTCAGGTTTAAATTCTGAGACATATTCATTTTCTTAGTAAATCCAAGAACAGAACCTATACTCAATTTAAGCCCTTCAATACTACTGTTGATTAAATTAATTTTAATAATTGCCTGTTCATCGGCAGAATAAGAAGAATCCGGAGTACCAATTACCTCAATATTTTTGATAAGTTTACTTGGTATAGATTCTAAATAATTTTTAAGTTCTAATCCGGAAAGTCGTAACTTTCTGTCATTAATATATACAGTGGTATATTTTTGTTTAATTTTTATGGTCCCTTCTTCAGAAGCATCTGCATAGCCTGAGTTTTTAATAAACTCCCAAGTATTATTTGCCTCACCTGTGGCTGTGGAAGATGGCGAAACAATTATTTTTCCATTTTTAAATTTTACAGCAGAACGAGTGATTTTTACTTCTTCTATTTTCTTTTCATTCTTTATTGTGTCCTTTTGTTGAGCAGAGGTTAATATTACTATCGAAGAAGATAGTAATATTAAAACTCTACTTAATTTATTCTGAATGTGATTCATGATGTTACTGCAACTGTTTTTTTAGATTCTTCTAAGTTTAAAAATGCACTTAGGTTCAAAAGAATCATTAATGCTCCAAAGAAATAAAGGTTCATGGCAATGATAATTCCCGCATGTAATGCAACTACCATCCAAATAAAGTATTTTCTAGTGCTGTTTTTCCACATAAAATACGGATACAATAATTCTACTGCTATCGTCGAAATCCCTATAAATATTGGTATGATTGGAAAGTTTAGAAATATTTCATAGCTAGAATTATCTAAAATATAAGACTGAAATCCTGGTAAATGCAAAGCCTTCCAAATAGATTCTCCGTTCCACCAATTAATTCCAAAAGCCTTGTCTAAGCCTGAAGTAAAATAAACAATACTTAAATGTATTCTTAACAAGTTTCTAAAAGGTGTTGGGTTGACTTCTTTAAACTTAAAAATTTTATTATCCACAGAATAAAAACGTCCCAACGGAAATACCACACAATAAAACATTGCAATAGATTTAAAGAAATCAATACCATACATAAAAGTACTTGATGACTGGAATACCAGAATGTGCAATATCAGTATTATAAGTGCCGACAATCGGCTCATAAAACCTATAGTAAGAGAAATACAGGCAATGATATAAAGAACTATATACCCGATCACAACTGTAGCTTCCGATACATTAATGAGACCAAAAAGTTTCATCACAAAATGTAAAGATGGCATTCTATCCGAGCCAAGAAACTCAATAATTTCTAAAGGAATTAAGCCATTATTGGTAAACAGAAGGTCAAAATCTGTAATAATAGAAAGAAGGTGTACCAAAAAGAATAATCCCATGGAGATTCTGAAAAAGGCAAAGAACAATTTGTCTTCCTGTTTGTATTCATTAAAGAACTGATAAAATTCGTAAGGAAGAGATCTAGTTTTTCTTAAGAGGTTTTGCATCGATGTCAAGTAATTTAATTAGTACTGGTTTATTTTTATTAGCCGTTTTGATTTCCTCCATTAAAGGATGGTGATGAAGATAAAGCGTACAAGAAACATTGTAGTTTTCAGGATTGTATTCTTTGTAATAGTATCTTCCTATGCTTTTTATGAAAATATCTAAAAACTCACCATATTTATCAGATTCATTGAATTGAGTAGATTTTTTCTTTTGTAATTTATTTTCCAAAATCGTCAACCTATCCTGAAAATATCCTAATAAAGTATGATACCTGTTTAAGCCTTCTTTAGATTTGAACGGTGGAAAATAAGATTCTTTTACCAAATTTTTATTTTTGTCATAAATAGAAACCTTTAGTATATAAGAACTTGCCACATTGGGTGCAAAAAACCCATATCCTGCATTAATTCCTGCAAAAGCCTGATATTGCTGAATACCGGGTATAGAATTAAATTCTCTAATACTTTCCTTTGTATTCTTCAAAGAATTGGTAAAACCATTTTCTACATAAGAAGTAGATTTTTCATAAGAATCTATCGTACTTGCTGTACATACTATTAGTATCAATAAGATATGTATCATGCTAAATACAAAAAAGAGTTTTGGGTATTTCATAGTAATTAGATTAAAAAATTAATAATTAAATATTACAAACATCATTATCACAGTGAAGTGGTATTATTTTCCTGTTTACTGCTAACTGTATATAAATTATTTGTCCGATTTTTGTAATCTGCATAAGCCAAAGAACAGGAAAAAATAGCCATAGCAAAGGAAGTCTCATCAAAATCCTAAATATAGATTGATATCCATAAGACCAAGAATTTATATAAGATGCCATTTCTTTTTCTGCACGCAGATAATCAATTCCGTTCATAGATTGCCCTCTTTCCCTAAGAGAACGAAAATCAGTAAGATTCAACCAATCTATTTTTTTTACTGTTTTCATGAATTTTGTGCATCTAGGGCACCAACTGTCATAATAAACTATTACTTTTCTCATAATCTAATTTTTAGGAAGATTTTTCTTTAAAAAAGCCTTTACCTTACCACTATTATTCAATATTTTGATTCTGAATTCTCTTTCCTCATCAGAATTATTCATTACATAAAACTCATTTCCAAAATTTATTGTTGTTTTTACAGAGTCATTCTTGGGTAAAACTTTCATCATATTATTACCATTAATATATTTCATATCAGAATTTTGAGAAGAATTGTATAAAACCACTTCTAAATTTTCTTTTGAAGAGTTTTTTAGCTGAAGATTCTGATATGCAGGGATCATCCAGTGATTTCTATATATATGCCTTCCTTTTCTAATCTGAAAAGAATAAAGAAAAAAGATTATGCATATCATTGATAATAAGTAAGAATAAAGGCTTTTCATAAGTTAATTATTTATAAGTTGAAACAATTCTATTTAGGTCCAATTCCGGACTTTCAATAGCAGATACAATCTTTGTCTCGAAAATACTTACAGCATCTCTTTTTACACAATCATCAACCGAACACTCCTTTTTAAAACTTTTATTAGTAATAACTGTACTTTTTATAAAAGCTCCCACTTCTTGTTCTAATGAATTCATTTTACTGATTGTATCATATTTTACAACCTCTTGATCATTACCAGATTTATTGAAAGACAATAAAGAAATAGTTGTTAATAAAGCTATTGGTAGAATTAAAATAGATTTTTTCATATGGTTTAAAGTTTTTAAAAACACATTCAGTTGATTAAATTCAACTGAATGTGTGAATTGAAATAGTATATTATTTGTAGTTTTCTAGAACTTTTCCGAAAGTAAGAACAGGTTCAAGAGTTGTAGCAACTTTCGTTTCAACTACGTTTGTTTGATCTACTGTTGATTTGTCAAACACATTTTTTTTAGTTTTAGATGTAACAACACTACTTGCTGCTGTATCACCAATTATCTGAATAGATGATACTTGGTTCATCTCTCCATTTCCATAGTTTAATGAGTTTCCTTCTGACGTCCAAGAAGAAAGTGCAAGTGGTACAATTGCCAAACCTGCGAATAATAGTTTTTTGTAATTTTTCATAATAAAAAATGTTTAAATAGGTTATTGATAATCTTTTACGATTTTATCGAATGATAGTTCTGTTTCGATTGATGTACTGATAGCCTTTTCGCTTACTACACTTACAGTTTCTACCGTTTCCTTAGAAAGCACCTTTTTCTTTGTATTCACTGTTACAGAGCTACTTACTGCTGTACCTCCGATTACTTCGATAGAAGAGATTTGGTTTACATCTCCATTTTCAAAGTTTAATGAGTTTGCTTCTGATGTCCATGAAGACAATGCCAATGGAACAATTGCAAGTCCCGCGATTAATAGTTTTTTGTAATTTTTCATAATAAAAAATGTTTAAATAGGTTATTGATAATCTTTTACAATTTTGTCAAATGATAGTTCTGTTTCGATAGAACCTGTAGCTACTGACTTTTCAGCTACACTTACACTCTCTACGGTTTCTTTAGAAAATACTTTACTCTTTGTTTTCACTGTTACAGAGCTACTTACTGCTGTACCTCCGATTACTTCGATAGAAGAGATTTGGTTTACATCTCCATTTTCAAAGTTTAATGAGTTTGCTTCTGATGTCCATGAAGACAATGCCAATGGAACAATTGCAAGTCCCGCGATTAATAGTTTTTTGTAATTTTTCATAATAAAAAATGTTTAAATAGGTTATTGATAATCTTTTACGATTTTGTCAAATGATAATTCTGTTTCGATAGAACCTGTAGCTACTGATTTCTCAGCTACACTTACAGTTTCAACAGTTTCTTTAGAGATAATTTTCTTCTTTGTTTTCACTGTTACAGAGCTACTTACTGCTGTACCTCCGATTACTTCGATAGAAGAGATTTGGTTTACATCTCCATTTTCAAAGTTTAATGAGTTTGCTTCTGATGTCCAAGAAGACAATGCCAAAGGAACGATTGCCATTCCCGCGAATAATAATTTTTTGTAGTTTTTCATAATAAAAAAATTTAAAAGGTTATTGTTATTTGTAATTGTTAATGATTGAATTAATGGTAGGAGTTGTAGGGGTAGATGTGTCTATATCTTTAGTTGTTCCTATAACTTTTCTGTTATTGCTTCAACATTTACCAGTTTTTTTGAATGATTCTGAGGGCCTATTGTCTTTGTAACAACATAAGTTCCAATAGCATCATTAAAAAAATCGCCGTCTGAATTTAGAACTATAAAATTAATCTCCTTATCACTTGTTGAGCCCCAAGAAGATAAAAGCAAAGGAATAAAACCCAATCCAGCCAATAATAATTTCTTATAACTTTTCATATTCAGAAATTTCAATTACTATTGATGATTTTTTATAATATCATCTAAAGATAATGTTGAACTTGGCTCAAGAATAACTGAAGTAACAACTATTTTCTTTTGATAAGGTCCGAGGTCAATACGATCTACCATAACTGAAAGTTCTGTTTTAGACTGTATTACAACATCATTTGTAAAGTCTAGTTGACCAATTACACCATTAGAAGGAAGTTGAAATTGCTCTTCAGCATTCTTCAAATGAGGTTCGTTGCCTGTGGAGCTCCAAGAGGATAAAGCTAAGGGTACGATAGCTAACCCTGCAAAAAGCAATTTTTTGTAGTTTTTCATGTTAAAAAATTTTGGATTATTAATTTTTAGGAAAAATTTTCCCTTGCCTTTCTCAGATTGAGAAAAGATTTAGTTTATATAAAATGGTTATTAGTTTTAAATAAAGACTACTTTACCTCCAATGAGAATAAAAGCTCTTTTAGAATTGATATTGTTATCTTTTTCAAGCGCAGCAAGATAAATTCCATCTTGATATTGAGCCGAAAATGACAACTTATTATTCACTACAGATTTTGTTTCTTGTTTTTCCCAACTGCTATCTGTAAGTTTATAAAGTGTATAAGATACACCATCTTCTAGCTTAGTATCTATAGCTTTATTTACCAGTGGCTGAATATTTGGGGAGTTTCTATTATTGATAGCTAAATTCCTCAACTTTGTCGTTACAGATTCTGTTTGGCTGATATCTATTTTAGACCTTTTAGACTTATCAAAAAATAATAGTTTTCCCTCTTTGTTCACATAAAACAAAGACTTTTTGGAATTATTGTCGTCTTCTGTGTGTACAAGATATAAAGCACCCACACCTACTTTATCGAAAACCATTTGCTTGTTTTTCGGACTAATTGCCGCTATTGGAAGCCATCTGTTGAAACTGAACACGGAAAGTAATGCAACTTCAGTTTTATCATTATAAAATCCGTTTACATTATATTTTATGGTTTTTGTATACTTATCTGTCACATCAATATCAGAATAAGTAGAAGTGAAGCCCATTTTGCTTAATCTGCTGTAATATTTCAAATAAACAGATGTCGTGTCAGGAATAAAACCTCTCCTATAGACCTTAGAGATGGTATAAGAGTTATTAATTGTATCTTTTAAACTATTAATAATTTTTTTGGGATTAAATACTCCTACATTATCAACTCCACCTGCAAAAGGATAAGATTTTTTCTGATCTATTACTAAAGCATTCCAAGCTTTTCCTCCGTCTGCATTTCCCCAAACAGGAGCATAATCTATAGTAACGGGTATTCCGTTGGCTCTATTGATATAACTTGCCAAGTTTACTAAGGCAATATCCGAACCTTTTTTCTCTTGAAGTAAATTGTTGAACGACCAGTAATCTTCCTGCGGATAAGGATCTGAATAAGGTATTTTTAAACTCTTAATTTGATTATTCAAATAATTGGTAGATTCTATTACAGCTTTTTCAGAATTTAAAGTATAATTTTTAGGAAGCTCATAATTTTTAAGAACCTTTTTTCTCCAATTAAAATCATTAGAATAATTTACTTTATAAGGAAGAACAAAATTGATAAAACTATAATCCGAAATGGCATTAGAGGTGATTAATTCTTTAGATTTATTATAAGACAGCTCAATATTTTCTTTGATATCCTCATCTTTAATAAATTTTGAATCTTGCTCCTGAGCCCCAGCTGCACTGATATGAAAATTTAGAATTGCATTTTTCTTGATAAATTCAAAAGCGCTTTTATAATTAATACTTTTATCTTTATTTAGAATTCCATATACATTACTATTATCAGAACAAGACATTACTAATGCAGAAACTCCTAATGCGCTAATCCAGTTCTTTTTTTCAAATATTAATGATTTTATGATTTTCATCGATTATTTATTTTGGTTGGTTAGTTTTTCTTTTACAATATTAACTACTTCAAAAAACAAAAACACTACACTATAGTTTAGTTTAATACTACACTAAAGGGTAGTTTTAAGCAATTTGCTGAAGAATTATCTCTCTATAAAATGAATTTTTGTTGCCTTTATGTAAAAGGTTTCTGTTTTTCTCTAAAAAAGCATAAAGTCCTTTATATGTAAGCAATACAGGAATTGTCTCCGAGCCAAGATATTCAATAGAATCAGCTAATACAATACTCTCAATACCCAATAAATTTAATGTTTTTAAAAGCTTAGCATCACATTCTGCCAATACTACAGAGTTTTTCTTTTTACAAACCTCATTAATAGCCGAAGCCATCAAAGTTTTAAAAGTTTTGAACCCTGATTTATCCGCATTTTTTTTAACGGCAAACCTTCCTATATGCCAGATATTTACGTTTGGATCCGGAATAATTTGATTAGGATCAATATTAAAAATCTTCTGAATAGGAAGAACATCTACCCTATTCCAGTTTAATACCCTAATTGACCCTGTAATATCATTACTTGTAGTACTTTTAGAAAAGAAAACGATAGATCCGTTTAGTAAAGATTCTTCCTTATAAACCGAAATTACATCATTTGTCAAATTCTCAAAAGAATCACAATTATGATGAATAAAATTTTCCTCTACAACAAACTTAGCTAGATTATATAAACTGATATTGCTAAATGAATAATTTTGTAATTTTCCCATGGTGTTGATTAATTTTTACTAAAATTATTAATGCTCACCTTGTTTTTTGCTACACTTTTGTGTAGATTTGTTAAATAGTGATGTGAAACTACTCTTTTGTGTAGTAAAATATTTGTTAATTATGGATGAAATAAAAAAATTTTTCTCGGAGAAAAATGAGGTTAATGGTATATCAGATTTTGAAATTAAACAAACAGGAGATTATCTGGAAATAGTAAAAGCCTTTGCCAGAATTACTTATCAAAGTTTATATATCATAGATTACGAGAAAAAATCATTTGAATATGTTTCCGAAAACCCTCTCTTTCTTTGCGGATTATCGCCTGAAGAAGTCAGAGATTTAGGATATGCTTTTTATTTTAGAAATGTACTCAATGAAGATCAGGAACTTCTTCTTAAAATCAATGAGGTGGGATTTGAGTTCTATGACAAATTACCTTTCGAAGAAAGAAAAATGTATACTATTTCTTACGATTTTCACATAGTGAATGATAAAAAAAATGTAATCCTTATCAACCATAAGCTTACTCCGATGTTCCTTACTCAGAACGGAAAAATCTGGAAAGCAATGTGCATCGTATCACTTTCATCTACAAACTCAGCAGGAAATATTTCTATAACAAAAGAAAACTCTGATATTATCTGGAAATATAATCTTGACGAAAACAGATGGATAAAAGAAGAAAAGAAAAAGCTTTCTCAAAGGGAACTTGAAATTATAAGTCTCTACGCCAGCGGATTAACAATTAATGAAATTGCATCTAAAATTTTCGTATCTGCTGATACTGTAAAATTTCATAGAAGAAAGCTTTTTGAAAAAATAGGGGTAAACAACATTACCGAAGCATTAGCGTATGCAAAAAATAATAAACTTTTATAAAGTTACATTATAGAGCTAAAGTAAAACTCAGGAAATCTTTTATACCCTTTTTCAGTTGCTATATTAAACATAATATTTGCACACATAGCTCCTACAATCCAAGAGCCAATTGATAACTGAGGAGGAGGTAAAACCTCTTCTTCAGCCTTATAAGACTTTATAATTTCTTCCAGCCAAACATTGCGTTTCTCCCAAAACCTTAAATAACCTGTGACATACTCCACCATTTTCAGTTCATTAAATTTTTCATCATTCGAGATGCTATTCAAAGAAGGACCTGTAGGAGAAATCACTGCAACAAGACCGGCCCAACCAAGATTATAAGGATGCACAACAGGAATATTACTTTTTCTGCATAATTCATCAAAATAAAGAGGAATATTGCTTGTAAAATCTAATGCATTAACGGCTATTTCATGTCCCTCAATTATTTTTTCAATATTTTCAAATGTGATAAAGTCTTGAATATACTTGATATCAGCATTTGGATTAATTGATTTTAACCTTTCATACAAGGCTTTTGACTTATACTCAGAAATATCTTTTTCGGTATAATTTTGCCTGTTAAGGTTTGATAATTCGACAGTATCACCATCTACAATTGTAATATTCTCAAAACCTATACGCAAAGCACATTCAGCAATATTACTTCCTATTCCGCTTCCTGCGAAGAGAATTGGAACAGATTTAATAGCTTCTTGTTCTTCTTCATTAATGTAAAGTCGATTTCTGGAATATCTCTCTTCCATAATTTAAATTTTAATTTCCTTCAAAATTATCTCTTTTCGCAAACTATATCGCTACACAACATAGTAGTTTTATAAATTTTAAGATAATAAAATTACTCCTCGATCTGCCTTACAATCCAGTTCAGCCACCCCAAAACTGTTGAAGATCTTCTTCTGTAGGTAGATTCAGAATTTACATTGTATAGATTTGATTTCATCATTACTTCTACTACATCATCTTTTGTAGGAATTTGCTTATTTTCAAGTGCTAATTTTAAAGTCTGCTTAAAAACAGAATGTGCAATTATAAGCTTAATGAATTCTTTTTGCCTATCAAAAATGTTAAGGTTAAAAAGACGTTTGCCCGTAGAGGTCAAATAACAGCCAATTTGTCCAGTCAAAATATCTTTTCCTATCTCTAAAATCCCCAAATATTTTCCGGCATTGGAGTAGTAATCCGTTTGTCGGGCATCAAAATCATAATTTCTTGTGATATCTTCTTTAGATATAAATTCTTTCTCAAAAAGTAACTCTCCTAAATTAACCACCCTTTCAAAACTATCAGCCTGAGGAAACGGAATTTCAGGCTCTTTTACGATTTCTGTTTTATCAATGAGTTCTTGCAGAACATTAAACGTTAAACTTCCTTCATGTACAGTATATTTTTTATGCTGAACCAGCACCAAAGAATTATATTTCTGGACTTCTGTAAATTCATATTCTCTTAAATGAAAAATACCATTAGAATAGGTAAGAAAAATCGGTCTCACATGCTTTTTTACCCTTTCATTCCATAATCTGTAAGGATAATACAACTGCCTTACAAGAAAATCTTTCGAAATATAATTTTTAGCTTCAATAATACTTAAAGAAAGTTCCCCTTCGTATCCTCCATCAATTTCAACCTGCGAATTTTCAACATTTACTTTAAAAAGTCCGTTTGAAGAATTGATATCAAAGTCAAAAACAGAAGATCCCATTCTTCCGCTTACAGTGGGAAACAATGCTTTTTCTCCTACAAAATCCTGCAAAATATTAGATACAAAAGCACAATTAATTGCCGCTGCTTCACTCGTAATATTTTTAAAATCCAGACTCTCTAAAAAAGCAGGAAAATTAATTTTTGAAACAGAAGTATCATCATCATTAAACTCATGGAAAGTTTTGAAAGCGCCAATTACATATCCGCCTCTGGAAGTGGGTAAAATAGACAAATCATGTTCATGAAAAAGCTTTGGAAGCTGAGATTTGTGATCAAATTTTGTCATCAATCTTGCCTCTCTAAACTCGTTGATTTCCGTTGCTGTTATATTAAAATGTCCTTCATCTGAAATCTTTTCGAGAATTTTATATTTATTAAAAATTTTCTCCCAAGAATCGTTGAGTTTCGAGGTTTTATCCATCATTCTAATTGATTTTTCATGAAATTATCTAATGACAAAATTAAAAAAAGCACTGAGAAATTCTCAATGCTTTAGTGCTGATATTTATTTAACTACTTTTTACCGGAAATTCTTTTAATCAGTTTATACAATTCAAACCAGAGAACAGAAACTGCTGCTGTAAGTAAAGCCCATCCCAACTCATTTGCATTAAGACTTGTTACTTTAAAAAACACAGAAACCGGCTTTATATAAAGTATTACAAATAATAATACAATAACTGATATGGAAATGAACGCTAATAAAACATTACGATTTTTGAAACTCTCAAATACACTGTAATAGAAGGAACGATTGACTAAACTTAGTAATATATTCGCGAAAATAAGGGTACTGAAAACCATTGCCCTTGTTTTTTCTTCATTCCCTCCGTTTTGAACAGAAAACT
The DNA here is from genome assembly GCF_025971925.1 of Chryseobacterium oryctis. Classification (GTDB taxonomy): domain Bacteria; phylum Bacteroidota; class Bacteroidia; order Flavobacteriales; family Weeksellaceae; genus Chryseobacterium; species Chryseobacterium oryctis. The sequence continues at coordinate 124,266 of NZ_JAPDHV010000004.1, read as the reverse complement.
GATATATAAATAGTATTCCGAGAGTGATTACCAATCCCTGAATAATACTTATGGTGAGTTCTCGCCAATTCAAAAAAGTTTCACTCATTATTCGTGGAGGTCTTTTCATTGTATTTTTTTCCATTGGTTCATTTTCGTAAACGATAGAGCATGTAGGTCCCATTACAATTTCTAAGAAAATAACATGGATTGGTGTAAATATTTGCGGAAATGCCCAACCCAAAAACAGAGGCAAAGAAACCGTCAAAATAATAGGAATATGAATGGAAATAATATACTGTACTGCTTTTTTAATATTAGAATAAATTCTTCTTCCCGCAGCTATCCCAACAACCAGTTTTTCAAGATTGTCATCTGTAATAACCAATGCCGCCGCCGATTTTGCAATTTCTGTACCTTTACTTCCCATCGCCACTCCAATATGAGCCGCTTTTAGAGCAGGTCCGTCATTTACTCCGTCTCCTAGCATAGCCACAACCTCGTTTTGTTTTTTTAAAGCGTTCACAATTTTAAGCTTTGTATCAGGGAACATTCTTGTAAATAACGTAGTATTTCTTGCAATTTGAGCAATTTCTTCATCAGAATTTTCTATAATTTCACTTCCTGCAACTGCCTTTGCATTATTTTGAATACCAGACTGCAACGCGATTGCTTTTGTAGTATCTGCATTGTCTCCTGTAATGACTTTTACTTTAATTCCTGCATCATAAATCTGCTGAAATACTTTTTGTATTTCTTTTTTAGGCGGGTCATAAAAAACTGTCAATCCTAAAAATTCAAACACAAAATCCTGTTGTTTTTCAGGGAAATTATATCCTTCAAAATGAGATTTAGCTACTCCAAGTACACGATATCCCTGTTCTCCGAACTTTGTTATTTCTTTTCTTACTCTATCTTTCTCAGCCTCTGAAAGATTTGAAACAGCAAGAATTACTTCAGGAGCTCCTTTTGCTGCGATGATTCTCGATTTTTCTGAATTTTCAAAAAGATGAGTCATCATCGGTGGTTTACCTTCAAGCGGATATTCATGAAATAAATGATAGTCTTTTCTTACATCATTGGACTGAGTTTGTTCATAAGTTTCATGTAAAGTTATTTCCATCGGGTCAAAAGGTACCGGCTCACTACTCCACATCGCATAAGTTATAAGCTCATTTAGCTCTCCTGCTCCAAATTCTTTTTCATCATAAGTTTTCCCAGATTTATAATCGTACAGATGTTTCAGATGCATCATGTTTTCGGTAATTGTACCCGTTTTATCCGTACAGATAACTGTAACACTTCCCAAAGTTTCTACAATACTGCTTCGTTTGATAATAATACCTTTTTGCATCAATTTCCAAGCTCCGATGGTCATAAAAGTAGTAAAAGCAACAGGAATTTCCTCAGGAATAACCGACATAGCCAAGGTAAGTCCGTTCAATAAACTCTCAACAAAGTTTCCTGTTTTAATAAAGCTAAAAATACAAACAGCGAGGAAAATACCCAATCCTATTATAGCCATTCCTTTTACAAATCTTCTGATTTGAAGTTGTAATGGAGAAATTTCTTCTTTTATATCTATGATAGATTTCCCTATTTTTCCGACACGTGTTTCTTTGCCTATTTTTTCAACTTTAAAAACAGCTGACCCTGAAACCGTAATCGTTCCGCTATACACAAGATTATCTTCTGAATCATCATCTTTGAAAACAGAATAACTCTCTCCCGTCAATGAGGATTCATTAACAGAAAAATCATTACTGTATACAATCTTCCCATCAGCGTTAATAAACTTTCCTTCTTCCGTAATACACAAATCTCCTACTACAATCTCATGAGTAGGAATTTCTATTATTTTTGAATTTCTTATTACTTTACTTAAAGGCTCATTAAGTTTTTCAAGTTCTTCTAATGCATTTTTGCTTCGGTTATCCTGATAAAAAGAAATAGCTGTAACCGCAACAATAGCGGCAAACATAAAGATAGCCTCCGCATAATCTCCCACAATTACGTAAATCAACGAAACGCACATCAGCAGAATCAGCATCGGTTCCTTTAAAATATTAATGAGAATATCTACCCATGTGTCTTTATGTAAAGCTTCTAATTGATTGAGTCCGAATTCTTTTCTTGAGGCTTCTACTTCAGTTTCCGAAAGACCTTTTAAATATTCTGGGATATTATAAGACATAAAGAATAAAATAAATAAGATTATTAAATTTAGTGATTATTTTTTCCGAAACCAATAGCCAAAATAAGTTATAATTCAAAATTTGAAATCCATATTTACTCTAAATAAAAAATACTGAATTGAGTTTAAAATTTCATTATCATTAAATAAATTAAAATGCAGTAACTTTGATATTCAGTTATGGAAAATAAAATTTCGCCAAAAGAATTTACAATATCTCAGGAACTTGCTGATAAACTTTCTGAAAACGGTATTATCAAAACCTACAAGGAAGGAGATGTCATCCTTGATGAAAACACTTCTATCCGTTCTATTCCTATTGTTTTGAAAGGAATGCTAAAAGTAATCCGTACCGAAGAAGACGGCAGAGAAATTTTGTTGTACTACATCAAAACAGGAGAAAGCTGCATTATGTCTTTTCTTGGTGGAATACACAACGAAAGAAGCATCGTAAAAGCTGAAGTAGAAGAAGATACAGAAATTCTTTTTTTACCTGTAGACAAGGTTTCTTTATTCATAAAAGAATATCCAGAATGGCTCGATTATATTTTCAGACTTTATCACAAACGATTTGAAGAATTATTAGATATCATCAATGCGATTGCTTTCAAAAAAGTAGATGAGAGATTACTGAATTTACTTCATAAAAAATACGAAATATCAAATTCTAAAACTATTGTCATTACCCATGAGCAACTTGCTAACGAATTAGGAACAGCAAGAGTTGTCGTTTCAAGACTACTTAAACAGCTTGAAGAAAGTGGCAAGGTAAAGCTCGGAAGAAATAAAATAACACTACAAAACTGAGTTGTGTAACAAAAGTAACTGTAGAACAATATAAGTATTTCCATTTTTGCTTTCGGAAATTTATAGAAAGTCAAAATGGAAATTTTTGGTTATATCGCATCAGTTTTAATTGGTGTTTCACTAGGATTAGTTGGGAGTGGCGGAAGCATTCTTACCATTCCTGTTCTTGTTTATCTTTTCGGGATTGACGCTTTTATCGCAACAGAATACTCACTTTTCATTGTTGGAATCAGTAGTGTCGCAGGTTCTGTTTCTTATCTAAAAAAAGGATTGGTAGACCTTAAAACCGCTTTGGTTTTCGGAATTCCTTCCATTATTTCAATTTTTCTTACAAGAAGCTACCTTTTACCTTTAATTCCGATTGAAGTTTTCAGAATAGGGAATTTCATTCTTACAAAAGACATTTTTCTGTTACTGATTTTTGCAGTATTGATGATTATCGCTTCTTTTAAAATGATTCAGAAGAGTTCCTTATCAACAATTGAAGTAGCACATTCCCATAAAAACAGCATATTCAAGGCAGCGGGAGAAGGCTCTGCTGTAGGGATTTTAACCGGTTTGGTTGGTGCAGGTGGAGGATTTATGATTATTCCCACATTAGTTAATCTTCTGAAAATCCCAATGAAAGTTGCCATCGGAACTTCTTTGGTCATTGTTTCACTAAATTCGCTCATCGGTTTCTTTTCCGCAATGAACCATTCTGAAATCGATTGGAGTTTACTCATATCAATTTCTGTCATTGCCATTATCGGAATTATTATAGGTTCTTATTTATCAAAAAAAATCGACGGCAAAAAACTTAAACCCGCATTTGGATGGTTTGTCCTGATAATGGGCATTTATATTATTATCAAAGAAATATTTTTTAAAATCTAAAATTAAAATTTATCATTATGAAAATAGAACAGATTTATACAGGATGTTTAGCTCAGGGAGCGTATTATATTGTTTCTGAAAATGAAGCAGTGATAATTGATCCTTTAAGAGAAACTCAACCCTATATTGACAGACTGAAGAAAGATAATGTAACTTTAAAATACATTTTTGAAACCCACTTTCATGCAGATTTCGTTAGCGGTCATGTAGATTTAAGTAAGAAAACAGGTGCATCAATCATCTATGGACCTACTGCAAATCCTGAATTTAAAGCTATCATCGCAGAAGACAATCAAATTTTTGAAGTTGGAAATATCAAAATTAAAGTTCTTCATACTCCAGGACACACACTAGAAAGCTCATCTTTTTTATTAATCGATGAAAACAGACAGGAAAAAGCTCTTTTCAGTGGAGATACATTATTTTTAGGGGATGTTGGACGCCCCGATTTGGCTCAAAAAGCTACGAATATGACTCAGGAAGAATTAGCCGGGTTATTGTATGACAGTTTATACAAAAAAATCCTTCCTTTAAATGATAATATCATCGTATATCCGGCTCATGGAGCAGGCTCTGCCTGTGGAAAAAATATGCAGAAAGAAACGATTGATACATTAGGAAATCAGAAAAAAAACAATTATGCTTTAAACCAAAAAAACAAAGAAAGTTTCATAAAAGCTGTTACAGACGGGCTTCTTCCTCCTCCCGCCTATTTTGGCATGAACGTCATCATGAACAAAAAAGGCTATGAAAGTTTTGATGAAGTTTTATCTAAAGGTTTACATACACTTTCTCCTGAAGAATTTGAAAATATTGCAGAACTTTCGGGAGCTTTGATATTAGATGTCAGAAACAATGGTGACTTTGCGAAAGGATTCATTCCGCAATCTGTTAATATCGGATTAAATGGTGATTTTGCACCTTGGGTTGGAGCTTTAATTGCAGATGTAAAACAACCTCTTCTATTAATTACCAATGAAAATGAACAGGAAGAAGCCGTAACAAGATTAAGCAGAGTTGGTTTTGACAATATTTTAGGGTTTCTGAAAGGTGGTTTTGAAGCATGGAAAAACAGCGGAAAAGAAAGCGATACAGTCCACCGAATTTCAGCCCAACAATTTGAAGCTGAAATCAAGGATAAAAACGCTAAAATAATCGATGTAAGAAAAGAAAGCGAATACAATGCAGAACACGTAAATGAAGCATATAGCAAACCTCTAGCTTATATCAATGAATGGATAAGTCAGATTGACAAGAATGAACATTTTTATCTTCATTGTGCAGGAGGGTACAGAAGTATGATGGCTGCAAGTATTCTTCAGGCAAGAGGTTTCAGAAATTTTACCGAAATTGAAGGTGGTTTTAATGCTATTTCTCAAACAAGCGTTCCAAAGAGTAATTTTGTATGTCAAAGTAAAGTTTTAAAATAAGTAAAAAATAATTATAAATGTTAGATATTATAAAAGAACCTTGGCCTTGGTATATTGCCGGTCCGTTGATTGGTCTTACCGTCCCTATTTTACTGATTTTAGGAAATAAATCCTTCGGAATCAGTTCTTCATTAAGGCATATTTGTGCATCTTGTATTCCTGCAAATATCAGCTTTTTCAAATATGATTGGAAAAAAGAAATTTGGAATTTACTTTTTGTGTTGGGAATTTTTATTGGCGGATTGGTAACTGCTCAATATCTCATAAATCCAGGAGAAATAAACATAAATCCTCAACTTAAAACAGAACTGGCTACTTACGGAATCACAGATTACAGCAATCTTGTACCAGCTCAATTAATGAATTTTGAAAGTCTATTTACACTAAAAGGATTTTTCATCATGATTGTAGGTGGATTTTTAGTCGGTTTCGGAACCCGATATGCGGGAGGATGCACAAGCGGACATTCAATAATGGGACTTGCCAACTTACAATGGCCGTCCTTAGTTGCTACAATTTGTTTTATGATTGGAGGTTTTTTAATGGCAAACTTCATTCTTCCCATAATTCTTTCACTTTAATTTAATCAATAATGACAAAAGAAACAGATATACGTCACCAAGATACTATTTGCACCAATGAAAGTCAGCTTCAACACAAATGGTATCACAACCTAAAATATCTTTTGGTAGGAATTTTCTTCGGAATTGTTTTTACAAAAGCTGAAGTTATCAGTTGGTTCAGAATTCAGGAGATGTTCAGATTACAATCTTTCCATATGTACGGCATCATCGGAAGTGCAGTTTTCACAGCGCTTGTTTCCGTTTGGATTATTAAAAAATTCAAAATCAAAACCATTTATGGCGAACCGATTACCATTGCTCCTAAAAAGTTTAACAAAGGACAAATCTATGGCGGTTTGATTTTCGGATTTGGCTGGGCAATTACGGGAGCTTGTCCGGGACCACTTTTTGCACAAATCGGGACAGGAGCTTTTGCTGTAGCGGTAACTTTACTAAGTGCAATTTTAGGAACCTGGGTGTATGGATATTTCAGAGAAAAACTTCCTCATTAATTTTGATTAAAACTTTTTGCATCAGGGTAAACTTGTATATTTGCCCAATACTAAGTTTTAAGACCAAGAAATACCAATTATGCCAATAGATGATTCTCACAAGTTGATTCCTATGACAGATTTTGTTATTGAGTACTATTCTAATGAGGGATATGCTGATCTTCAGACCTTGAAATTGATGAATAACTATGCAAAATTTCTCAAAAAAAATTTAACATTAGGAATGTTTGTGCCGGTAGATTCTAAAGGAAATATTTTAAAAGAACCTAAAAACTATACAGCATGGAGTTCTCTAAAACATAATAGCAAAAAAAGAAACGACAATGTGGGAAGTCCTGTTTTTGAGGAATACAGAGTCTATCAACAAGCTGAAAAAAATCTCCTTTTTGATGGTTTTACAGTAGCTTATAATGGTTTTTCGGTAGTGAGAATCGTTGCAACTTACAATGATTCTATTGAATTGTCTTTCAATAAAAGTAATATGACATTTCAGAAATTCACCAATGTGGAATCCCTCACCTATTTTGATAAAATATATTTGAATGTAAATGCACTCAAAAAATTAGGATTAACTAAGAAAATATAAAAAGTTGATTTAAACTTTTATTTTGACCACAAAAGACACAAAAGTTTTTTTTTAAAATTCATTATAAAAATCTATATAAGAACACATTAGCTATTTGAAAATCTTTGATTTTCTCTTATATGAACTTTAAAACAAGTTTAAAATTAACGCTCACTAAAATGCATTTTAGTGAGCGTTAATTTTATAATAAATAATTAAAACTGAGTAACTAATCCTCTTCTTCTGTATTTTTAAGCTTCATCAAAAGGGTATAAGCATTTTTAGTAACAATTTTTTTATTGTTGAAATCATTAAAATTAAGAATCTGAACAAATCCGTTTTCTGTTTCACCTAAAGTAACCGGAGTAAGTTTGTACGTCTGCTTTTTTTCTTCTACGAAAACAAAATCTTTGCCTTCAAAATTAACAATACCTTCCTCAGAAACTGCATTTGAAAAAGAAGACTGAATATCAATTTCAGCATTCATATACATCCCGGGAACAAGGCTGTGGTCATATTTATCAAAATGACAGTGAACCTCCGTCAAACCTCCTGAGTTTACATCTTTGCTGATAAGAAAAACCTCTCCATAATATTTTTTGTTAGGTTCTGCATTGGTGTACGCTACAAATCTTTGTCCTTTTTTCAGACTTTCCAAGTCTTTTTCATAAACTTTAAGATTGAGGTGAATATCAGACGGATTTATCAATTCAAAAAGAACATCGGAAGGATTCACATATTTTCCGATATTCACATTCACTTTGCTCACAAAACCATTGATACTACTGTAAACCGGTACACTTTTAGTAATATTTCCGGATTTCAAAGAATTTGGATTGATGTTTATCAAACGTAACTGTTCCGCCAAAGAACTCATCAAAATTCTCTGACTGTTCATCTCGGATTGCGCCTGTTGCATTACTTTATCACTACTTGCCTGACTTTGATTTAATGTTTTTTGGCGTTGATAATCCAATTCTGCAAAATGCAGTTTAGATTTCGCCATCAAATAATCTTGCTGAAGCTGTATAAATTGAGGATTTTCAATCACCGCAATCACCTGACCTTTTGTAACAGGCATTCCAGGAAGCAAACTGCTTGATTTTAAATATCCACCCAAAGGAATACTTACCGAAACAAGATTTTGTGGCGGAACATCTATCATTCCGTTAAGTTTCAATACACTGGAGATATTTTGTAAAGAAAGTGTAGTTGTTTCTATTGGTGCATTTTTCAACTGTGCATCCGTAAGAGTTACTACATTTTCATCTTTATGAGGTTCAGGTTTTTGTTCTGTTTTATCTTTTTCTTTAGTACACTGAACGAACATGAACAATCCTAATACTATATATATAAGTTTACGTTTCATTGTTATGGATTTAAAATAAGGTATTCCAGCTCTATTGCGCTTTGATTAAGTTTTCCGACGGCATCGGTATAATTGCTTTTAAGCGTTACAGCCTGATTAACTAGCATCACAAAATCAAGATAATTGATTTCTCCTGCTATAAATTGTTTTTTTGCCGTTTCTGTAATAATGTCTGCATTTTTCAGTTCAGAAGTTTCATATCTTGAAACAATTTCTAAATTATTCTGATAAACATCAGAAGCTTTTTTAAACTGATTTTGCAAATTGAATTCAGCATTTTTCAGGTCATTTTCAGCGACAGATTCAGCAATTTTAGCCGCCTGAATTCTGGATTTTTGTCCGCCAGAAAAAATAGGAACGGAAACGCCCACCTGCACAGAATGAAACTGAGGTGTTGCATCATAAACCTTGTCATCCGGTCCCATTCCTTTGAAGCTATTTAAATTATAAGCAACTGAAAAACCTGGAAGTAATTTTGCTTTTTCCAACATTGTCTGTTGTGTTGAAACGTTCTTTTGTTGCTCTAAAACCTGAAGGAAAGGATTGTTTTTAAAATCTTTACCCGGGGCTACAGTATACAGTTTTTGGTCTTCCGGAGACCAGTTTGTTTCTGAATTGAGAAGCCATTGAAGTTGGTATTTCAGCACCGAAAGTTCCTGCTGTACATGCTTCATTTGTATTTCTATCGACGCTTTTTGGTTTGCAGCGGTTGTTTTCTCCAAAATATTACTTTCTCCTACTTTTAAACGTAAACTTGCTTTATCTAAAAAGTCTGAATACAATTTCAATATTTCATTCAGCAGTTTTTCTTTTTCATTCCAATAAAGAATGTCATAGAATGTAAGACTTACCGCTTTTTTCAGTTCATATTCCTTCAGAGAAACGTTTAACAAAGATTTTTTCCATTCTTCTGTGTATACATTTTTTTGTTTTTTGTAAACAGTCGGAAAAGCAATACTCTGAGCAATCCCAAATTTCATATCGTTAAAAGCACTGTTAACCTGCCCGTAATCAAACATTATATCAGTCGCCGGAATATCCGTTCCAGAATTAATCAACGCTTTTGAATAATCTGATTTTAATTTTTCATTTTTTAAATTCCTGTTATTTTCCAATGCAGTTTGAATGGCATCTTCTAAAGTAATAGGTGTTTGTGCCTGTATTCCTATTCCAGAAACGCTAAAAAGTAAAATGAATACGGCAATTTTATTTTTATTTTTTATCTTTTTCATTGTAAATCCTTTTTCAATATTCACGTAAAGTAGGGGTAAAACAAATAGTGTAAGAAAAGTTGCAATCAATAAACCCCCAATAACCACAGTCGCCAAAGGACGCTGAACTTCCGCTCCTGCCCCGTTACTTAGAGCCATAGGAATAAATCCTAACGAGGCCACAAAAGCCGTCATCAAAACCGGACGAAGACGAGATTCTCCTCCATCAATAACTATTCTTACAATATTTCGTATTCCGCTTTTATATAGACGATTAAACTCAGATATAAGAACAATTCCGTTTAAAACAGCAACTCCGAAAAGTGCGATAAAACCAACTCCTGCACTGATACTGAAAGGCATTCCTCTTAAAGCCAACAGAAAAACACCTCCGATAATAGAAAGCGGAATTGCCGTATAAATCAGTAAACTTTCTTTAATAGATTTAAACGCCAAGAACAACATCACAAAAATAAGAGCCAATGCAACAGGAACGGCAATCATCAGACGTTGCTTTGCATTGTTTAAGTTTTCAAAAGAACCTCCGTAAGTCATATAATATCCTGTCGGAAGTTTTATTTCCTTGTCAACTTTACTTTGAAGCTCCTCAACAATACTTTGTACATCTCTTCCTTTAATATTAAAACCAACTACAATTCTTCGTTGAGCATTTTCTCTCTGAATTTGGTTTGGTCCGTTTTTCACTTCCACTTTTGCCAGTTGCGACAGCGGAATTTGATTTCCGGAAGGGGTAGAAACCAAAAGATTTTTAATATCATTTACATTCTTACGGCTTTTATTATCAAGTCTTACGACCATATCAAACCTTTTTTCTCCTTCGAAAACCAATCCTGTACTCTGCCCTGCAAAAGCAGTATTCACAATTCTGTTGATATCTGAAATTGATAAATGATATTGTGCCAATAAAGGTCGATTGTATTCAATAATAACCTGTGGCATACCCGAAATAGGCTCTATATAAAGATTTTGTGCTCCTTCTACACTTTCTATAATCTTGCCCAATTTTTGAGCATTTTGTGAAAGAACATCAAGGTCGTCACCAAAAATTTTTACCACAACATCCTGTCTTGCTCCTGTCATCAGTTCATTAAAACGCATTTGCACAGGAAACTGGAAGCTCACGGTAATCCCAGGAACGTCTTCTAATTCTTTTCCCATTTTTTCAGCCAGTTCAGGGAAAGAAGCTGCAGAAGTCCATTCTTTTTTATCTTTTAAAATCACTATTAAATCCGCCGCATCCATCGGCATCGAGTCTGTAGGCACTTCTCCACTTCCTATTTTGGTAACTACTTTCTCTACTTCCGGAAAACGGGATTTAAGAATATGGGCTGCTTTTTGGGTACTTTCGATAGTTGTTGTAAGGCTACTTCCAGGTAAAACTCTGGTTTCTACTGCAAAATCACCTTCTTCCAGAGACGGAATAAACTCACCTCCTAATCTGCTCAAAATAAAAATGGCAGCTATAAATAATGCAATAACAACGGCAAAAATAGTTTTTGGAATCCTAAGGAATTTCAGCAATGTTTTAAGATAAGCCTTTTCTACTTTTTTCATAATTCTGTCTGAAATAGTAGGTTTATCACTTCGTTTTCTTAATAACACCGAGCTCATCATCGGGATATAAGTAAGAGACAGTAAAAATGCCCCCAATAAAGCAAAGGCTACCGTTTGAGCCATTGGTTTAAACATCTTTCCTTCAATACCCTGTAAACTAAGAATAGGAAGATAAACAATCAGGATAATAATTTGTCCGAAAACGGCACTGTTCATCATTTTTCCAGCAGAATCAATAACAATGGTATCCATTTCCTGTTTTCCGACCGAGAATATTTTTTTAAACCTTGAATTATGACTGAATTGATGCAGGACAGATTCAACAATGATAACAGCTCCGTCAATAATCAATCCGAAATCCAATGCTCCTAAGCTCATCAGGTTTCCGCTTACACCAAAAAGATTCATCATACAAATAGCAAAAAGCATTGCTAAAGGAATCACAGAGGCAACCAATAAACCTGCACGAATATTTCCTAAAAATAAAACCAATACAAAAACAACAATTAATGCACCTTCCAAAAGGTTTGTTTCAACTGTACCAATCGCATTATTTACCATTTTTGTACGATCTAGAAAAGGTTCAATTACTACACCTTTAGGAAGTGTTTTCTGTATTTGTTCTATTTTATCTTTTACGTTTTTAATGACCTGCTTACTATTTTCACCTTTCAGCATCATCACAACGGCTCCTGAAACTTCGCCCTGATCATTAAAGGTCATAGCTCCGTATCTTGTTGAAAAGCCAAATCTTACATCTGCAACATCTCTTATAAAAAGAGGAATCTCATTTGCCTTTGTCGCAATAGAAATATTCTGAATATCTTCAATATTCCCGATGAGTCCCTCACTTCTGATATATAAAACTGTAGGACCTTTTTCGATATATGCACCTCCCGTATTTTGATTATTTACCTGAAGAGCATCAAAAACATCGTTGATGGTAATTCCATAAGCATTAAGCTTGTCCGGATTTACTGCAATTTCATATTGTTTTAATTTTCCTCCGAAACTACTGACTTCTGCTACTCCTTTTACTCCCAAAAGTTGTCGTCTAACTACCCAATCCTGAATAGTACGAAGTTCTGTAATGTCATATTTCTTTTCATACCCTTTTTCAGGTCTTACGACATACTGAAAAATTTCGCCTAATCCTGTAGAAATAGGTCCCAATTCGGGTTTTCCTATACCATCCGGAATTTCAGACTGTACCTGCTGAAGCCTTTCCGCAACCTGTTGTCTTGCCCAATATATATCAATATTATCTTCAAAAACAATAGTTACAAGAGATAATCCGAATCTCGAAAAACTACGAATTTCTTTTAATCCTGAAATATTACTGTTTGCTTGTTCTATTGGGAAAGTTACCAATCTTTCTATGTCTGTAGCACCAAAAGACGGCGCAACTGTAATAACCTGAACCTGGTTATTTGTGATATCCGGTACTGCGTCTATTGGGAGTTTTGTAACCTGATAAGAACCAATTCCTATAAGACCCAATACCAACAGTACAATAATGAGTTTATTCTTCACAGAAAACTCAATGATTTTTGTAAGCATAAATGATTTGTTAATCTTTTTTGAATAATGTGTTTAATATCCCTAGAAATACATACATGAAATATCACACATGTAGTTTTTCAATAGCAGAATACACCCAATCGTTTTTCAGATTGAGAAAAAATTAGATGAAGATTAACAAAATTTTGGCGGTTGCCAAATAGAATTCAAAATCTCTTTATTGTAGTAGAAACTTTTATAGATGGTTTCTTTAGATAAAATTTCTTTGAATATTTTTTCTGTGAAATGTAAATATAATGAAGGTTCTACCGTAAAAGCAACTAAAAGTGGGCAACTGTGAGAAACAAAAGGAAGTTTTTGGTCGGTTTGATAATCCGAATCCTGTACAGGATCATCATAATGCAATTTTAGAAAAGCTCCAACAGTCATTCCCGGATTAAGATCTTTATGCTCCATAAAGTGCTCTACAAGAATAGGAATCTTCAAAAACTGATACAATTCAGTTGTAGAAACCAAATAAAAGAACAACAACAATATGGAAATCATCTTTTTCACTGCTTCAAAATTATGAAATCTTTCATAAACAACGATTTAATTTATTGTTAAAAATGAAAAATGAATATAAGAAAGTAAGGAAATTATGATTTTTAGCATAAATCAAAGAATAAAAATATAATAAGACCTTTTTATCTTATTTTATAATATATTTGTATTAAAATTTGAAGGAAAATATTATCTAATATCCCCTTTCAATTTTACAACATGCAATTTTAAGAATTAAATCTATCATAAAAGTATTCAACCCATGAAAAAGAAGCTCATATATATTCTCCTTTTTGTATCACTGATTATAAATATCACGCTGATTTACAAATTCTTTTATCAAGGAGAAAGCGTAAAATTATCATCAGATGGAAGAACTGAAATAAAAATGAGTAAAGAAAATCGGGATTTTGTAATGGCAGAAATGCGCGGTTTCCTTGAAAGTGTACAAAAAATAAACGAAGGAATTGCCAAAAACGATCCTAACCCTATTGCAAGTGTTGGACAACAATCAGGAACCTGTAAAGTAGATGTCGTTCCTCAAGGTTTGGTAAAGTCTTTACCACTCGGATTTAAACAAATGGGATTTGATACTCACGAACTTTTTGATGTAATGTCAAAAATGGCTAAAGAAAAATATGACCGTCAACAGACTCAGGAGAAGCTCAATCAACTGCTCAACAATTGTGTTGCGTGTCATAAAACATATAAAATAACTTCTGAATAATTAATTAAATCATGATTAAAAAATTAATCTATGTAAGCGTTTTAACGTTTGCATACGGGCTTTCGTATGCCCAAATTGACAGTTTAAAAATGAATGTTGATTTACGTACCAGAGGAGAGCTAGACAATGGATTTAAAACCTTAATTCCTAAAGGAAAATCTGCGGAAACAACAATTTCTTCAAGGGCAAGATTTGGAATAGATTATTATTATAAAAACTTACAAATTTATCTATCTGCTCAAGATGCAAGAACATGGGGAGAAACAAGCTCTACATCTACTAAAAATCAAAATTTCACACTCAATGAAGCATGGGCAAAATATCAGTTTTCAGAAAAAATTTCATTAAAAATTGGTAGACAAATCCTTTCTTATGATAACGAACGACTTATCGGAGCAGTTGACTGGGCAATGCAAGGAAGAAATTTTGATGCATTGAAGGGAGTTTTCACACTTTCAGCCAATTCTAAATTGGAAACTGTAGTCACCTACAACAATGATGATAATGACTCCAATGATCTTCCTGATAAAGAAATTTATAACGTAGCAGAAGCTGGTGAAATCACAAAATCACTGCAAATATTGCATTATCAATTTATTGGAAAGGACAAATTTCAGTTTTCTGCAATCGCGTTGAATAACGTATTGCAAAACCCTTCCGGAACTCATTATGATATGCTGACTGTAGGTATAAATGCAAAAAAATACTTTGAAAATTTCGGATTGTTTGGTTCTGCATATTATCAAGCGGGGAAAAATACCAGCGCTCAAAGTAAATCGGCGTATCAGTTTTCTGTCAATGCAGATTTTATCGTGAACTCAAAATTTAATATTGTTTTGGGTACAGAATGGCTTTCTGGTAACAATTATGACACAGCTATCGAAAAAAACAAGTCTTTCAGCCCTTTATACGGTTCAAATCACCTTTATAACGGTTTTATGGATTATTTTTACTCTGGAACAAGTTATTTCAACAGTTTTGGACTGAATGATTATTATTTGAAGTCAACGTTTAAATTTAACCCAAATTCTACTATACAAGCCAATATTCACGCATTTACAACTAACGGAAATCTGGGACATGATAAAGAAGGAAAAGATTTATCATCATATTTAGGATCTGAGCTTGATTTAGTTTTCGCACAGAAATTCGGAAAATTTGTTACTGTAAATTTGGGTCATTCTTTTATGTTTTCGGGAAACAGTATGGAATTTATAAAGAATGTATCTGAACCTAAAAATTTACAAACCTGGACATGGTTGGCTCTAAAAATCACACCTAATTTCAGACTAAAATAATCTGTTTCATTATTAGCAATCCGATAGCAATATTTCTTACAATTAGAAATATTGCTGTTTTTTTTCGATACACAATACAACATTCAGCTTCATTTTTTCAGATAAATAAATCATTCTAAAATATCTTTTTAACAATTTGATAGTTTCTAAACTTTAAACAATATCAATGAAAGCAATATATTTGTATACTAAAAAAAACAAATGCTTGTATTTTCAAACACTTGTCAGTATGCGATTAAGTCCTGCATAGTTTTAGCGAATGACAGACGAAAAATAGGAATCAAAGAGATATCTGAAAAAATTGATACACCTTCTGCTTTCACTTCCAAAATACTGCAACAACTAACTAAAAAAGGATTAATTTCTTCAGGAAAAGGAAAAGGAGGTGGTTTTTATCTGACTGATGAACAGTTTGAAAAACTTACCATAAAAGATATCTATGAAAACTTTGAAGGAAAAGAAGTTTTAAAATCCTGCCTTTTGGGATTAAAACAATGTGGAGGCGAAAACCCTTGTCCTATTCATCATTTGGCTGCAGAAATAAAAGAAAAAATTTTATTGATGTTTCAATATAAAATTAAAGATTTGAAGGATTTTGGAAGTGTAATGATTTAAGTATTAGAATAATCAAACTTTAAAGATTTCAGAAAAAATACTATCGAAATCATAATCACCAAAGAAGCAAAAAACAGCCAATAAGGTGAACTCAAAAAAGGAATTCTGAAAATTGGGAAAACTCCTGCTAAAGCTAACAATATTTCGTTAAACAAAATTCCGAGAACAATTGAATAAACACTGTAAATCAACATTTTATTCATTATGATTTTTTCTATATCTATTATCTTCCACAGCAAAAATATACTGATTCCGACCAATAAAACCAAATGAAGGTATGCAACGGCTACATTGATACTATTAAATGCATAAATACCCAACATTGGAACAGCCGAAGCTGATTGCAAAATAAATTTCAGCAGAAAAGCAGACCCGAAAATACCTAAAAGAGCTTTGTGAACTAAATTTTTACTTTCTGATATTTTTCTCTTATTGTTCCAAGCCCATTTCCAAAGTTTCCATGTACCAAGTAATTGTATTAATGATACAGCAACAAAAAATCCGTATAAATAATCCGGCATTTTTATCCATAAAACAGAAAGTCCATACCCGAAAAAAGCTCCAATAAACAGTAGATAAAAGATGTTTTTATTTAATTTTTGAGGAATGATAACTTTATAATTTTTCAACGAAATTAAAAACAATCCAACACAAGAGAATAAAAAGAAACCATTATACTGAAAATGCAGATAAAAATACGTACAAGCCCGATACAAATCATCAATCACATTTTTACTTGCCGACATATATGCTAATGAAAAAACACCCAAAGAAGATAATATCGCAAAAAAAGCTCCGGAACGAAGCCAGATAATTTCCGAACTTTTATTTTTCCTGGTATCAATCAGTAAAAAAATATAATAAACAAAGCCTGTAAACAAAGAAATTGATGAAAACACAATTGATAACCAATAATACCCTGAATACAGAAAAGTGACCAACATTCCGTAAGAACCTATTTGGTTGAAAATCATAAGAAGTTGGTATTTGGTATGATTTATTTTGGGGTTTTGTCTACTTAAATACTGAACTACAAACAGATAAATACAGGCACTTACCCAACCGTAAAAGGCAAAATGGGAATGTGCTTCCTGCATATATTTGTGATTAGCTCCCGGTAAAGAAAATGCAATATTATACCTCATCATCACGCCTAAAAAAGACACAATAAAGAAGTTAAAGACACATAACTTTAACCAAAAACCAAAATTTTTCATTATTATTTTATAAAAATCTCTATCAATTATAAATATTCTGTCATTCCGACAAAGGAGGAATCTGAATAATTATTAATAGATTCTTCATTCCGCTTTGCTTCATTCAGAATGACATTTAGATTTACATTTATTCAATCTATTCTATTTTTTGCAAAGTATCAAATTTCTCTTTTTCTCCGGTTCTTACAACGGAAATATCAAGATATTTAACGAGACCTTTACTTGCTTCTTCAAACTGTTTTGCTTTTTTGTCGGCATATTCATAAGTGTACCCAATTCCCATCACTACTTTATGACCATTGCACTCTCCCATTGCTAAATACAGGATGTCTCCTAATTTTGGTTGAATATTCATAATTTTTACTTTATTATTTTAAATATTGTATTTCGGATTTTATTTCCAAAATTCATCAGGATAATTATCTGCTTCTTTTTGATGATATTTTATCAATTTTTTGCCAACCTCATCCATTTCTTCCTCAGAAAGATTTTTTTCCAGATGAGGGAATAGCACTCTTTCTTCAAAACGGATGTGGCTCTGAAGAGCGTCAGCAAAATCTGCCAAAAGCTGCATATTTTCAGACTGATTGATGCTGCTTATCATTTTTCTTATTTCCCGGTGTTCTTTATCCATTTGAATCTGAAGGCTGTCATTTCCCGTTTCCGGTAATACAATATCTTCTACCTTGAAATGTTTGCTTAAACTTTCTATCCAGAAATAATTAATATAATTCCGAATCCTTGTAAAGGAAATATCTTTTTTAATGCCTTGTTTTATTTTCCAGCAATAAAGTAATCCGAAATGATGGTCTCTGGAGAGCAATACTAAATTTTCGTTTCTTTTCATACCTCTTAGTTTATACAACGGATTGCTCTATAAAATTACGCGTAAATCAGCTATGAATCATTCTGTAATTCTATGATATCCGTTAGAAAAATTATTAAAAAGAACCGCCATTACATCAATAATGACAGTTCTCCAAATTAAATTTAATTGATTATCTTTTTTCTTTTAGTGACCAGCCCGTTTTTAATCCGATAATGAAAATCACCAACAGTACTTCGCCCAATGCAAGTAATATATCTCCTGGAACACGAAGCCAACGCAGAGTATGCATGATGTCTGTCTGCATAAATTCTGCAGAACGTGCATACCAATATCCTTCTTTGATGGAAGCCACAGACTGCATAATTCCTATTGGAAGCAAACTGATACTTACCATTACCAATAAACCGATATTTGTGAGCCAGAATGCCCAACCTATGAGTTTATCGTTCCATTGTCTGTCCGGATATAAGCCTCTCAGTACAAACATCATTAAGCCAATTCCAAGAATTCCATACACTCCGAAAAGAGCAGCATGACCATGAACCGCAGTTGTATTCAAACCTTGAATATAATACAAAGCAATAGGTGGATTAATTGCAAATCCGAAAATACCAGCTCCCAAGAAATTCCAGAAACACATTGCAATGAAGCAGTAGATTGGCCATTTATAAGCTTTAATCCATTGTGTAGATTTACTTATCTGATAATTCTGATAGGCTTCGAAACCAATCAAAACCAAAGGAACGATTTCCAATGCACTGAACGTTGCTCCCAAAGCTAAAACAGCCGTTGGTGTTGCACTGAAATATAAATGGTGAAATGTTCCTAAAATACCTCCCGCAAGGAAAATAATCGTTGAAAACAATACGGCATGTGTTGCAGCTTTCAGTCTTAATAAACCTAATCTTGTGAATAAAAATGCTGCTACAACCGTTGCGAAAACTTCAAAGAAACCTTCTACCCAAAGATGCACAACCCACCATCTCCAATATTCTGCAATTGCCATGTGAGTTTGTCTTCCGTACATTAATCCTGCTCCGTAGAACATTGCAATAGCAACTGCCGAAAGTGTAAACAATAATAACAAATGTCTGTCTCCGTCTTTCTTTTTCAGGGCAGGAAGTAGCGCTCTCACCATCAATACCAACCAAAGAATTAATCCTATCAACAGTAATATTTGCCAAATTCTTCCTAATTCCACATATTCATAGCCTGAATGTCCCCAAAGGAAATTGTCAACATATCCCAGTTTTTGCATTACGCCCAACCATTGTCCAGCCAATGAACCAAAAACAACAATCAATAATGCTCCAAACAAAACATTCACCCCTAAAACCTGATATTTTGGTTCGTAACCTGAAACAGCCGGAGCAATATAAAGACCAGTTGCCAACCACGAGGTAGCAATCCAGAAAATAGCCAACTGAACGTGCCAGCTTCGTGAAATGGATTGTGGTAAAAATTCATCTAAAGGAAAACCATAAAAAGCACTTCCTTCTACTCCATAATGCGCTGTGATAACTCCCGCAATCATTTGAACCAAAATCAACAGAGCAACCACCCAAATGTATTTTAAAGTAGCCTTCATGGAAGGAGTTGGCTTCATATTTCGTAGCGGATCTTCTAAAGGAAGTTTTTCGCTGATTTCCTCTTCTTTATTTTTAGCATGATAGAAAACCAGTAAACCAACACATCCCAAAAGCATCAAAACACTAAAACCTGACCAAAGGTGTAATGAAGGAGGAGGAATATTGCCTATCATCTCATCATGCGGCCAATTGTTGGTATAAGAAACATCATCTCCCGGACGATCTGTAATACATACCCAAGCTGCCCATGAGAAAAAGGCGTTCATTTTTGCCATTCTTTCCGGATCTTTTACCGTATTTTTAGGAATTGCATAATTATCCCGTAATTGAGCCATTTCCGGGTCATTCATAAATATTTTAGCGTAATATTCAGCCAACTCAGCCTGTACTCTTGCTCTTTCCGGAGAAATGACAATGGTATTGGTAGCTTCATCCAACGTATTATTACGAAGCTCTTTTTTCAGGAGTACTTTATATTTTGCCTGTTCGTCGTCCGAAAGATCTTTGTAGGCTTTCCCATCTTTTTTGGCAAGTTCTTCAAGAAGCAATAAAGATTCACGGTGAAGATAATCAGCACTCCAATCGGGAGCAATGTAAGCACCGTGTCCCCAAATACTTCCTACGGTTTGCCCACCAATAGACTGCCACACATTTTGACCGTCTTTAATATCCTGACCTGTTGCAATAATTTTCCCTTCTGTGGTTATTACTTTATCCGGAATCGGAGGAATTTTTCTATAAATTTCTACTCCATAGAAGATAAGTACGGCAAAGGAACCTATAATTACCGCAGTAAGCCAGATCCATAATTTTTTAGGAGTCATAATTATTAGTTTGAGTTATCATTTTCTTCTGAGAATTCTTTTTCCAGTTTAATTGCTTTCGGGAAAAGTATGTTATTTTCTAAATGAATGTGTTTGTGCAAGTCATTTTCAAAATCCTGAAGCATTGCAAAAGTCACTCTATACGTATTACAAGCGTCTGCTGGTGGATTGTACTCATCTGTAAGCTCTGCAATTTTTCTTAAGCGCTCGCCTTCCACAGTATGCTCATGCTTCATCATATTAACAGGATTTTCTACTGTTCCGAAAGCTGGTTGCTGAATTGCGCTTCCATCTATTTGAGCTTTAACCATATTTTTGATGAATGGAAAAAGTATCAGTTCCTCTTTTTTCAAGTGTGCACCCAAATCCTGTGCAGAAGCATCAAATAATTGTTTTATATCGAATAATTCTGGGTGACTTCCTCCGTGAACTTTACACAATTTATCTAAAAATGCCTGAATAACCGGAGTTTTTTCTTCTACATATCTATGGTGTGTTTTTTCCACATAATCTGCTAATAAATCTAATGGCCAACTTTTAAAATCAATAGAATTGTTATCATTTTTTGGAAGGTTTTCTATTTCTTCATAAATCTGTTCTGTATCAAGCTTCTTAGAGCTACAAGCCTCTTCTATTGTTCTTCCTCCTTTGCAACAGAAATCGATTCCGTATTTTTTAAAAATAGCTGCCGTTCTGAAATCTTCAGCTACAATTTCGCCTATAAAATCTGTCTTTGTATTCATAATTCAATATTTTAATACCTTTTTATCCTTTATTTTGTTAAAAAAATTTAATTTTTAAGGACGGTTTTTAGCTTAAAATTAAGAACCGTCCTTTGAACCATTTATTCTCTTTATTTTTTTAGAGAAAGAATATATTTTACCATTTTTTGTGCATTTTCTTTGCTCATTCCTGCATGTGGAGTCATTGGGATATCTCCCCAAACACCTTTACCTCCGTCAATAATTTTTTGTGCAAGATGATCTATATCTGCTTCTGTGTATTTATTGGCAACATCTTGATAAGAAGGCCCTACTAATTTTGAATCTGTTTTATGGCAAGATAAACAGTCTGTACCTTCTATTAATTTTAACCCCTCTTCTTCAGCAGAAGCAGGAGTTGCATTTGCTGCAATTGCAGCAGAATCTACGGGTTTAGGTTCATCCAACATTACATTAGTTTCTGTTGTAGCTTCTACAGATTCTACTTCTTTTTTATCAGAGCAAGAAGTAAGTGCGAGTGAAAACAGCAATGCTGTTAAGAATACATTTTTCATAATTTCTCTATTTTTTCAGTTTATAATTCTAATTGTCTTTTTATTTCGTTTACAGTAGCATCAATATCTACATTAAGTCCTTCTTTCTGAAAGGCCAAAACTCCTTTTTTGGAATAGACATTAATAATGTTGGAATGTGAAAACTCGATAGGTGAAATTTCTTTATATTTCACTGCCATTACATTAGCCAACTCTCTTATTTCATTATCATTACCACGAATAAACATCCATTCTTCACTATCAAACTTATTAGCTTTAAGGTAAGCTTTCATTACTTCCGGAGTGTCGGTTTTCGGATCAATGGTAATCAACACATATTGAATGTCATCAGAATCTACTTTCCCTACTTTTTTTGTAATCTTCCTCATCTCAGTAGTTAATCTCGGGCAAGCTGTTTTGCATGAAGTAAAAATCATTGCTGTTACCAAAACCTTTCCTTTCAGGTCAGAAAAAGAAACCTTTTTCCCGTCTTGCTGCTCCCACTGCGTATCGACATTATAAATAGAATCCGGACTTATTTCTTCATTCTTTTTGCTGCATGACAACATTATCAATGCAAACAAAATGTAAAATATGTTTTTCATAATTTTAGTTATCTAAATCTTTGGCACATCTGAACCCAAGATTATTAAGGCTGTAATTTGCTTTCAAACTTCCTCTCAGTGCATAGCGTACAAAGGCTGCATAATTTCTGAGATCTGCAGAAGTAACTGCCGCACCAGCACAAAAAAGTGATTCATTGGTAGTATTATCTTTTCTGGATTCCCCACTCATCATTACCGAATTGAAATCATAAGTCCATTCCCAAACCATCCCGTACATATCGTAAATCCCATAATAATTAGGTTCTCCTTGTTTCACAGGTTGCTTATTTTTATCTTTTTTCTGATAAGATTTCAAAATAAAATCTGTAAACTCAGGTTTTTGGGAAGCATTTTTTGAACTTTTATCAGCAAGACCTACATATTCCCATTCATCAATTGTCGGAAGTCTTTTTCCTACACTTTTAGCATAAGCTTCTGCTGCATACCATGAAATATTGGTAATTGGTGCTTCAGGACTTAAGTTTTCGGGTATTTCGAAATCACTTTTCCAATTTTTAAGGTAAGAATCATCTGCATACAACCGTAAAACTTTACTTTTAGTCCATTGGGGATTGGCTTTCACGAACTGAAGATATTCTGCATTGGTAACGGGAGTTTCATCAAGATAAAAGGATTTTACCTGTACTACTCTCCCTGAATCTTTACCAATAAAAGCTTCATAAGTTCCACCTTCAATTTTTGCCATGATTTTTTTGCTGGGAACAGAAATCAATGGATTTGAGGCTGTAGGTTTGCTTTTAGAAGAAGCATCCGAATGACCAGAACAAGAAGATTGTAATATACCTACAACAACAACCAATATTTTGATGAAACTTTTCATGATTACCTTATTAAATTCCCCAATGAACTATGGGTAAACATTAATTCTTTTTATAAACAGTCGGGTTATCCGGTCCTGTAACTTTTATTTTACCTAAAGCACCTTTGTTGAATGCTCTGAAAATAGCGTGATCCACAATCACATATTCTCCCGGAACTGTAGCTTTGAATTCTACTATTGCGGCTCCACCCGGAGGAATAACTGTTGTCTGTACATGTTCATTAATCTTATTGCCTCCTTCAATGTATACTTTATCAAAAATTTCCCCGATTACGTGGAATGAAGAAGTAAGGTTGGGTCCACCATTTCCTACATAGAAACGTACTGTTTCACCTACTTTAGCCTGCAATTCTCCATCACCTAATAAAGCTCCTGTTTTTCCGTTGAATACTACATATTCCGGATGTTCTGCAATGGCTTTGTCCATATCAAATTCCTGAAGTCCTTTATCTCCAAATTTCCCTTTGGTATAGAAGTCTCCCTGCATAATGTAGTATTCTTTATCTACTTTCGGAAGTCCGCCTTCAGGCTCTATTAAAATAAGACCATACATTCCGTTGGCAATATGCATCCCTACAGGTGCTGTGGCACAGTGATAAACATATAACCCCGGATTTAATGCTTTAAAATTGAATACAGCTTCTTTTCCTGGTGCAACGAATGTAGCTTCTGCCCCACCTCCAGGACCATTTACGGCATGAAGATCTATATTATGTGGGAAAGTATTATTTTCATTATTTTTAAGATGAAGCTCAATTTCATCACCTACTCTAGCTCTGATAAAACTTCCCGGAACAGTTCCGTTAAACGTCCAGAAATTATATTGTGTACCGTCTGCAAGCTCACCAACTTTTTCGATTGTTTCTAATCTTACAATGACTTTTTTGGCTGCACGCTGACCGATAGGTGCAGGTACGTTAGGTGGTGCAACTAATTTTTGCTCTTCGGTAGTACCATCTGTTTTAATTTTTTCAGTGTCCGCTGCATTATCTGATGAAGCAATAGTGTTTTGTTTACAAGAATTCAAGCTGATGAATGCTGACAAAACAGTCGTGATTATTAACGTTTTTCTCATAACAGAATTATTTATAAGTAATATTTCAGTTTTGTTTACTAATAAGTTTTTTATGGCTATTTAAGAATTCAATTGCAAAAATAAGCTAAAAATACCTTTTAGTATTTTATTTATATAAAAAATATTTTATCTTTTCAAAAATGTCATCTTTAAATCTAAATCTTCGACAAACATGTTAATTTTAAATCTTTCCAACATATCCTGTATTTCCTGCCTGATTCCTTTAAAATCATTGTGTATCGGACAAGGACACTCTTCCGAACATTCTTTAAGCCCTAATCCACAGCCTGAAAATAGCTTATCCCCATCCATCTCTCTCACAATATCGGCAACTGATAGCGTAAGATTAGTTTCATCCATATAAAAACCTCCATTAGGTCCTTTTGCAGATTGTACAAAATCTTTTCGACTCAACTCCTGAAGAATCTTTGCTATGAAATACTCCGGAGAATCTATTCCTGAAGCAATATCTTTAATACCTATCCTGCTTCCGTCTTTCGACTTCTGCGCAATATAAATCAGAGCACGAATGGCATATTCACAGGTTTTGGAAAACATTTTCTATTACTTTTACATTACAAAGGTAGAAAATAAACAAGCAATAAAAGAGTTATCTATCTTTTATTTTCAATGACATTTATCACATCAAGCAGACGCTGTGTTTTTAGTAAGAATATTAACAAATTATAATTTAATAATTTTAAAATTATTATCTTCGTGATGAATCACAGCGAAAGGTATTGTCCTTAGAGTATTTAACGAGTTGTGAATTGCTTTCAAAAATTATTATCTTCGTGATGAGTCACAGCCTTTGGGGTCGTTATAGGCGTTGGTCTTGTGTTGTGAATTGCTTTCAAAAATTATTATCTTCGTGATGAGTCACAGCTTCAAGGTCCACAGAACCATTTTGTGCAGAGTTGTGAATTGCTTTCAAAAATTATTATCTTCGTGATGAGTCACAGCTCCTGCTATTACAGGAAACCGAAGAACCTAGTTGTGAATTGCTTTCAAAAATTATTATCTTCGTGATGAGTCACAGCTTCTCCCTGAAGCTCTCCTGCTAATTCAGGGTTGTGAATTGCTTTCAAAAATTATTATCTTCGTGATGAGTCACAGCTTTGCAGGAGTTGTTAAACCTGTTACTTGTGTTGTGAATTGCTTTCAAAAATTATTATCTTCGTGATGAGTCACAGCGGCATCCGATTTCTAGCTTTTGGGCGTGACGTTGTGAATTGCTTTCAAAAATTATTATCTTCGTGATGAGTCACAGCGCGTGGAGTGTCAGTTTATCAGCCTTGGTGGTTGTGAATTGCTTTCAAAAATTATTATCTTCGTGATGAGTCACAGCGTCTAAAGACAATTTCCGTTTTAGAATCTTGTTGTGAATTGCTTTCAAAAATTATTATCTTCGTGATGAGTCACAGCTAAGTAAATAATCACTATTACATTCCGACAGTTGTGAATTGCTTTCAAAAATTATTATCTTCGTGATGAGTCACAGCACAAAAAGAGGAATAACATCGCCACCTATGGTTGTGAATTGCTTTCAAAAATTATTATCTTCGTGATGAGTCACAGCTAGCCCCAAATTTGGTCGTAAGGCTTATTAGTTGTGAATTGCTTTCAAAAATTATTATCTTCGTGATGAGTCACAGCACTAATATTGAATTTAAAGGGAGGTTCTTTGTTGTGAATTGCTTTCAAAAATTATTATCTTCGTGATGAGTCACAGCTGAGAATATCTCGGCACGTATCCCCATATTGTTGTGAATTGCTTTCAAAAATTATTATCTTCGTGATGAGTCACAGCAGGTCAGGGGTTGGCAGTGCATTGGTGAAAGTTGTGAATTGCTTTCAAAAATTATTATCTTCGTGATGAGTCACAGCGAATATCGTCAAAGGCTTCGTAAGCGTGATGTTGTGAATTGCTTTCAAAAATTATTATCTTCGTGATGAGTCACAGCATATGGCATGTTATCATATATATACCAAATGTTGTGAATTGCTTTCAAAAATTATTATCTTCGTGATGAGTCACAGCCTTTGGGGTCATTATATGCATTTGTTCGGTGTTGTGAATTGCTTTCAAAAATTATTATCTTCGTGATGAGTCACAGCTCCAAAAATCTAAATAAAAATGAGTAAATTGTTGTGAATTGCTTTCAAAAATTATTATCTTCGTGATGAGTCACAGCAAATTCATAATGAATTTATCACTTTCGCCTGTTGTGAATTGCTTTCAAAAATTATTATCTTCGTGATGAGTCACAGCCTTTGCCCCTCAAAGATGGGTGAATTATCGGTTGTGAATTGCTTTCAAAAATTATTATCTTCGTGATGAGTCACAGCACCTATATACTGCTTCATCACCAATGCCTTGTTGTGAATTGCTTTCAAAAATTATTATCTTCGTGATGAGTCACAGCACTAATATTGAATTTAAAGGGAGGTTCTTGGTTGTGAATTGCTTTCAAAAATTATTATCTTCGTGATGAGTCACAGCAGGTATTATAAGTGGACTTTTTTCCCTTGGGTTGTGAATTGCTTTCAAAAATTATTATCTTCGTGATGAGTCACAGCAAAAGTTTTTTCAAATACACGACCTGTATTGTTGTGAATTGCTTTCAAAAATTATTATCTTCGTGATGAGTCACAGCCTCAAAAAATAATCTACTGAAAATCAGTAGATTATTTTTGCTTTTAGAATTTAAAATTTAGAATAATTCAAGCTGTTGAAAAGTCGGAGGTGGCTCTTCTTTGTTTCTGGCAAAGAAAATTTCTATATCTCCAAATTGTTTGTCTGTAATACACATAATGGCTACTTTTCCTGCTTTGGGCAACAAAAATTTGACTCTCTTAATATGAACTTCTGCATTTTCGCGACTTGGACAATGTCTTACATACATTGAAAATTGAAATAAACTAAATCCATCATCAATTAAACCTTTACGAAAGCGATTGGCATCTTTCATATTGGCTTTAGTCTCAGTCGGCAAATCATACAATACCAAAACCCACATAATTCGGTAAGCGTTAAACCTTTCGGCATTCATATTAATTCAGGATAAGAAATCAATCGTTTTTCTCCAGTATAACACTTATACAATGATGAACAAGTCATTTTTATTGCAACAAGCAGAGGTCTGGTTTTGTCATCAATTAAAACATCTTTGGTGGCTATTTGAAGAATATGGGCTTTGAAATCTTTTGTTAATTCATTGGTTTCAGGATTCAACTTTAGCCATTGCATTACTAGAAGGTCTACAAACGGACGATAAGGTTCCATGATATCATCAGCAAGACAATAGGGGTTGTATTTATTTTTATGAAAAATACCTAAAACCGGTAATAGACCTGTTTCAACAATCGCTCTTGCAACCATACTTCTGAGAACGGCATATCCAAAATTAAAATATTGATTGGGTGAATCGCCGAAACGCTGTCTCAGAAAATCAAGACTGATTAAATATTTCCAATAATGTTGTGCCGCAATACCTTCCATATTAGTAATATCTCCAGACTTTACATTTTTTTGATACTCAATCATTGGCTCATAATAATTCCCTAATCTCTTTAAAACCTTTCTCTGGTTTTCAATCTTACATTCAATCGTTTGTTTCCAAAGTTGTTTCTTAAGAGGCTCACTGGCTTCCAACTGATCTTTCACTCTATCCGAATGTTCGGTATGACCATAAAGTGGCAACATAATTCCGTGCGGTAAATGATGAGTATCACAACTTATGACAACCACATTATTTCCCATCATTTTTTGAATAAGATTATGAGAAATGGTGATTTGAAAATGATCCAACATCAATATTCCCAAATCTTCAACAGGGATACTCCCCTTTTCGGTTTTGGTTTCCGGGCAGAGGATTTTCATTTGCTCATCTTTGAGTTTAAGATAAGCAGGATTGCCAATATAGACAGATCGAGTAATCATAAAATTTAATATTCTCCGATGTGAACGATTTTCCCTAAATGATTAAGTCTTACTTTCAAAATTCCTTTTAACCCATTTAATCCTTCTCTTTTCCAAGTAATTCCTTTTAATGTAGAATTATCTTCAACAGTAGTTTCTAAATGATGTCTGAAGAAATAATCTCTTGTTGCAATTTTCTGAACCCTAAACAAATTTTTAGAAATCAAACTCAAATTCTTTTCATCAAACAAATCCACATCATTCGGATGAAAATCTTCTGACGGAAATAAAAACATTTCGTTCTGTTTCATCGTAAATAAAAACTTCCAACCTAGCTCAGAATTATATTCTTTGTCAATAATTGGTAAATTTTGATTTACTCTTTCCACAGCTTCATAAAAACTCACAACTTTCTCCTGTAGGTTGCCTTTTTCATCTTCATAAATAGCTACATGATGATTGTTTCCCGTACTTACAAAATCAACTGCTACTTTTTTTCCATTTTCATCTAAAATCTCTTTACCAAAATGGTCTTTTTTGTAATGTAGAGCCTCGGCGTTACTAATCCCAGAAATTGTAACTGATTTTATAGATATTCCTTTAGATTTATTGAGCCAAATCGGATTTTTATCCAAATCTGAAAAAGCATCTTTAGAATTTCCATTAAATTCTTTCAATCTATTCATTAAAATATCGCGAACGCCTTTATCAATAATTTTTTCAATATTTTTATAATCTTTAAAATTATCAGGATTAACCGTTTTTCTGATGGTATAACCTGTTTCATACCAAGCTAGAGTAACAGTTTCAGGCAATTGCTCTGTTTTTTCGGTATTAAGAAAAATCGGATTTTTAGAAATTACATTTTTTCCAGTAAATGCTTTTTTGGCATCTCCATCAAATTGTTGTAATCTCGATAATAATGCATTTCGAAATTTTTTGTTCTGAACTTTATTGATGGTTTCTAAATCAAACTTTCCTGATACTTTTTCTTCTTTCGTTTTAAGGAATTTTGCACTTCCGTAAATGGTTTCTTTATGGAGTTGTCCTCTCGGTGTCAATTCTGTTTTTGCAACGACACTTCCCTTTTTCTTGATTTTATTACTATTTTTGGTAACAACTTTATTTTTAGCTTTATGAGAAATCAGCACCTCATCTAAATGTTTTTTAGCATTACTTCTAAAATTTTTAATAGGTTCGATAAATCGTCTTTCTTTTGAACCATTTTTCTTTTCAACTACTTTGGTAATTAAATTTTCAATAGCATAAATATTCTTATGCTCTTTGTGTTTTTCATCTTTTCTTGCATTAAGATAATTGAGATACTGAATATGATTATGCGTTGTAAAAGCAACCGTTAAAGCATCCATTGCATGATGACGATGGTCATTTCTTTTAGTCCAATCTATGATTCTTTCTTTTTCTTCTCCTTTAGAATTTTCAATAAGTTCCGTCAAACCTAATTTTCTGTATTTTTCCAAATTAAGTTCCTTCATTGTATTGATTAGATTCCAGTCCTCACGGAGTTTATCTGTTATTCTTCCTGAAGTGGAAATAACAGAATTAGTTATTCCAAAAAGGATTTCTTTGGCTTTTTTGGCGATATATTGTGTGTTTCGTAAATCTCTTTCGATAAATCCATCTCCTATTTCAATACCTTTTTTCTGAAGTTTTTCATACTTCGCTTTAGTAATAGCTCCTTTATCATAAAGCTCTTTAATAATATTGAGGAATTTTTCCAATCTCTCTTTGCCTTCAATTTCCAGATAATCGAAAGCCGTGAAATTACCTTTCTTAAGATTGGCTCCTCTTGAAACTAAAACTTTGTTCGAAAAACTGTCATCAAAAAATCGTGATTGAGGAATAATATGGTCAATGTCATATTTATCGGTAAAAAGCTCTTCCTTTTTGATTTGTACATCAGTATACAAATCTTTAAAACCATTATTGGCTAATTCTAAATATAATTTATAACGGATTATATCATTTCTTGATGGAACAGGAATACCAAACTCTTTTTTCAAAATGTCAGCATATTTCTGATGTAACAGAGTCGCTTTGCTGATTTCGGAAGTCATCTTAGCACGCTCTTCTGCATTATTTTTAAGTTCTCTTGCCAATTCAATCCGAATTTCATCAGGTCTTCCATATTCTTTAGTGACTTCATTGACAACATTTATCATTTGATTCAAAATCTTTTCAACCACAGGATTTCGTAATGAATTTTTTGGAAGAATATCTAACTGCTCTTTCAATACTCTGTTTTCCAATTGTTCTTTAGTCAATGAATTTTTAGAATGATTGTAACCTGCATAATTACAAGCGTCGCTGTATTTATGTTCTTTTATATAAGGATAAATCTTTCGCATCGCTTTTGAACTAAGGCTTCCATAATCCTGCGGAAAACCAATTTCCGCCAAAACTTTGGAATGTTCTTTTTTGAAACCGAATTTCTTTCCTAAAAGTTCATACAGTTTTTCATTTCCCGACGGTGAATCATCGCCCTCGTAAGAATACAGCAAATGCCAAAGTTGATAAGAAGCCTGTTTTTCAAAATCACTCCCTTCCAGTTCTGGATTAAAATCCAAAATAGAAGTGTTAATACCAAATTCTGACAATTTTTCCTTAACAAATAATTTAATATTTTCTGCAGAAGTATTTATTTTAGAGATTTTGATTTCATCATCAATGATTAATTTAAACTCTTTTGGAAATTCTATTCCTTCATTGGCTATGATTTTCAGAAAAGCGGTATAGAGTTTTTCGTTGGTATAATTTCCTTCAATATCTTTAAAATTAGTTTTCCATTCTTTTCCTGAATAACCAACAATATCCAAGACCTCTTTTGCAGAAAGTTTCCCTTTGATATTAACTTCATCAAAAATGGATTGCTTGAAATCTAAATCAATTGGAAAAATTTCTTTCGTTTCTAAATTTTGAAACTGTAAATTATTCAGAACCTGCCAGATTTTAAACTCCTGAAATAATGGGGAAGACTTAGGTGCTACTTTTAAACCAACCGTTTTCTTTTTTATTTTTCCTGTTGAGCCTGTCGAAACATCGTTGATTTCAATTTCTCTGTTTTCAAATTCACAAATACTGATTAATCCTTTTTGAGATTTAAGTTTTCTCTGATAAAAAATTATAATATCTCGGACCTCTTCCTTCAATTCATTGGTTAGTTCTTTATAATATTTTGCCTGAGTTTCCCATATTTTTTCAAATTCATCCAAGTAATCCTGTCTGTAAAAAACCTGATTTTTAAGCTTTGTGTGTGGATTAGTTTTTAACTGATTGTATAAATATTCTCCAACAGTCTGGTTGTTGAAATACAGTTCTTTACTTCTGTCACTAATGGCTCCAAGATAACCGCTCGAATTATTCAGGTTACTGTTAATCTCCTGAAAAACAACAGCCAAAGTTTCAAAATCTAATTGCTTTTTCAAAGCCTCATTTCTCCAAAAATATTTTTCTATCTTTTTCTCCTGCATCGTCCCAGTTTGTTTGATACCCACTAGAGAAAATGGTTCTTTTAAAATAATCCAAGTAGCATTTTTGTTTTTTCCTTGCAGTCCTTTATACAATTCATCATTTAAAATTTCAGGATAAAACTGTTTCTGGAAATTCCAAATTTTATCAAATTCCGATTGTAAATCTGAGCGATAAAAATCAGGCAATTGCTTTTTACCTTGCTGTAAAAGTTGATAAGAATATTCTCCAGGCGTTAGGTTTTCTTCATATAATTTTTTGGCAACAGCCATTCCATCGATAATTTGTCCTTCATCTTCATTTTTGGCTTTGCGACTGCTTTTATATCCTCTTTTTTTATTGATTAAAAGTAAAACTCTGGCAAATTCCGAGAGTTCTATTCTTTGTTTAGCAGATATTGCTCTTATTTTCTGAGTTTGAAAAGTTGAATGTTTTCCAACTTCTGCCAATAAATCGGTTTCTTTAAGGATATTCTTTTTCTTTAAAACTTCAATAAGATTCACCCGTCTCAACTTAAATCTTTGGAGATTTCTTCTTGCACTTCTGGCTAGAGTTCTTCCGGCATTTGTTGTAATAGGCTTTCCTTTTTCAAAATTCAGTTGCTCATCAACAGTTAGTGGATTTACACGAACACCCAATTTGATGATTTTATTATTCTCAGGATTTTTAGAATCTTCCTGTACAACAGCCCATCCTATTGATGAAACACCTAAGTCTAATCCAAGTATATTTTTAGCCATAGCCATTTAAGTTTTGATAAAGTATAAAAATAAAGAGAAAAAAAGTAACTATTTTACGGAAAACCATAAAACATATAAAAAAATAATTTATAGATTTGTAACCGAAAGCAATTCACAATAAGGATTATTCCGTTGTGAAAACATTCAAGGCGGGGCAACTCGCCTTTTTTTCTTTATAATGATTTCAAAAAAAAATCAATAATTTTAGTATATTTGCAAATAATTAGGCGATTTTTAATCGCCCAATTATATTGTTTTTATTTACGCTTTTTGCAATAAAAACAAAATGGCTTAGATAGATGAACTATCTTTTTGCTTCGCCAATGTCTAAATGAACGAAAGCAAATTAGATTTTTTAAATCCATTTCAATCAATTTAAAAATTAAACATTAATCTAAGTTACAATCCCTTTGATGCGCCAACATCTGGGGATTTTTCGTTTAATCCATCTCTCTTTCTCAAGAGGTTATCACACCAAACTAAAAATTGAAAGCAAGTCACAACCGATTTAATCGACCTAATGAAGTAAATTAATACGTTGTAATTATATGCAAATATAATAATTAAATTAACATATACAACATTAGGTGATTAAATCGTAAACGGAGAAAAAAATAACATTATTAAAACATACCATAAAACACTACTTTTCAAAATACTAAACCAACAACAATCCACAAATAAGGATTATTCCGTTGTGAAAACATTCAAGGCGGGGCAACTCGCCTTTTTTTGTGACTATACCCCCTAAGTTTAATAAATTCAACTAAAATTCCACTCCTTAAATACTCAATTTGAAAAACAACATTCTATTCTTGAAAATAAGTATAAACATGAAAAGCCCAACATCTTACGATATTGGACTTTAACATACAAATTAAAAAACTGAATAAAGAAACAATGAATGATATTCGTTAGAAACGAGCTATCTAAAGGAATAATAGCTAAGTTATTATTCCAATTCAAGTAAACATTTTATTTTAAAGTTTAGATATTGACAAGGAATAACCAGGACCTCCATAGGCCGCTTTTATATCAAGTGCATCCAAAGCTTCCCCTTCAAGATTACCATTCGCATCTCTTGTTCTATAAAAAACTACTCTTATTAAATCATTACTTTTAAGCTCCGTTAAAACAGTAGGAATAGTTAGTGGTTTATTCACAATGAAAACATGATTAGGGAGTCTCAAAATTTCAAAAAGAGTCCTACATCCTGTTATGGACTTCCACAAATTACCTCCATCAGAGCTTACTTCAATATTAGCTGCTATATATACTTTAGCAAAATCCTTTTGGTATATAGGAGTTATTTTAGAATCAAAACCTATATAAAAATTAATACCTCCCCCAATCAAAAAGTATCCTGATGAAGGAACCTTCACCTGATAATTATTTCCTACTGATGTAAGCAATGTATTCAAAAACGTATCATTTGATGCAATAGGTACAGCTACTCTATAACCTGAATTATAGCTACTTAGTCCGTATGGACTATATGTAAATTCATCAGTCTTGAAATAATATGCCGCTTTTTTTTCTTGCTCTACAGGGCTACATTTCCCTAAAACACCCTCTCCATTAGCACATAAGCTATAATTTGTACTACTTTTTAAAATTTCCAAATCTCTAATTCTGGCTTTTCCATTTACATCCAATGCTTCATTAGGATTAATTGTTTTTATCCCAACTTTATTATTTGCTGTAATAATAAAATCATTTCTCTCTGCTTCAGTACCCATTAATTGAGAAGAGTTAACAATATCTTTATTATCTCTCCCTCCATCAATATGAAACGTACCCAAAGGATTTTTAGAACCTATACCAACTTGCGCGGTTAAGATTTTAATACCCAATAAAAAACAACCTAAAAATATCTTTTTCATAATAAAAATTTAACTATTCTTAGAAAAAGACAAAGTATAAGTTGGAATTCCGTAGTCTGAGTTTAACCCTACTGATTGTAGTTTGGTTCCTTGAGGAGTCATACTTCCGTCAACTGTTCTATAAAAAACCATTTTGATTAAGTCTCCTACATTTAAATTAACAATAGATATAGGAAGGGTATATGAATAAACCCTTTCGCTCGTATTATATAACGGAAAGATAGGTCTTGCACCATTGACTGACTCCCAAGATGCCCCTCCATCTGAGCTTCTTTTAATATTAATTGCTATGTAGGCATTATCAGGATCATAGGTTTCACTTGTACTTGTTGGTGATTTAATTAAGGAAAAATTAATAGAACCTCCTATTATATATGTGCCAGCTTCACCAATTCTTACATAATTATTGCTAGTGTAAACACTTGCACCAATAGTATTAATTTTTTGGTCCGCATTCGTGATAGGAATTTTAATCTCATTGCCACCATTATAATAAGATCCTGCTAAAAAAAGGGGAGTTCTAGACTCAAAAAAGGCTAATTTTGAGCTTGGAGAAATAGCTGCTTTTCCTAAAACACCATTTTCATCCGCATAAACAGGATAAGCATTTGAATATCCCAAATAATCGAGACTTCTTACCCTAGCCTTACCGTTAACATCTAAGCTTTGAGTAGGAGATACCGTGGCAACCCCGACTTTTCCGTCTTGGGTAACAATAAAATCATTCTTTTCGGCTTCAGTACCTGTCAGTTGATTAGGAATGATTGCATTTTTGTTATCTTTTCCTCCATCAACATGGAAAGCACCCAACGGATTATTAGTACTTATGCCTACTTGCGCATAAGACATTGATACCAAAAAAAAGGATGCCAATAAAGTAATTTGACTTTTCATCATTGATATTTTTTATGTTTTAATATTATTTTAAAATGAACATTAAGTTTATTTTAAAATGACTAAAAAATAACCTGCAGCACAAAAACATATGCCACCACTGCATAATACAGTAGCAAAAACAATTAAATATTATTTTGATAGCTAGAAATTAGGTTTGTGTTTTTATTCTTTTTAAATAATATCTCTTTAATAAGAGAATATTTTATTAGCCATTCACACTCTTGCTAACAAAAAAAATGCCAAAAACTATTTTTTACTAAAAAAAATAATTTTTTCTAAAAGAAAATTATAACACAACATATAAACAATCTTATTTATGGAAATAAATTCTATAAATTAAAATAATATACTAATTAAATTCACTTTTATTGCCTTTTTAGCAAAAACCAACAGACACATAAAAGTGAAATCAAAAATAAACCACTCTTTTAATTATTGACTTCAACAATTAATATTGATTTTATAATTGAAAAACTAAATTATTTATTTTTAATTTAGAATAATTTAAAATAGTATATTTGCCAAAATTCTATTGTGAAACTTAAAACTGTAAAACATTGGTTCAATTGGCATAAATGGACAAGCCTAATATGTATAGTATTTTTACTTATGCATTGGCATATCCTTGCATTACTTGTTTCTGAGTCTTTCTACTTAAAGGATTATTGGAGGATATTTCTGAAAATATTATGGGTAAAATTTGCCATGATTACCTTCATTATCCCAATAATCGAGCTGTCTTTATGGATAACAAAACATAATACTCAAACCAATTTGTTTTCTACATCTCATTACTATTCTTAATTAACATGAACACTATTATAAAAAAATAAACTTTATACAAACTAAAATAGATTATGAAGAAAGTAATTTTAAGCGCTTCTCTACTATCTGCAACATTATTATTTGCTCAGGAAAAAGATACGATAAAATCTAGTCAAATTGAAACCATTATCATCAACTCCGTCCTAAAGAAAACTTCTGAGTACACCAACAAAATGCCTTTAAAAGCAATTGAGAACCCTCAATCCTACTCCACAGTTGACAAAATATTCTTTGATAATCAAATGATATACTCGGTAGATGATGCCTACAGAAACATTACCGGAATTCAGAAAATGTGGAGTGCTACAAATAGAGCCGGAGATGGTGGCGCATACATCACTTTAAGAGGGTTCACCTCAAACAACTCTTTACGTGATGGTTTGGTAGCTCCTGTCACAACATCTATTGATGCCGTAAATGTTGAAAAATTAGAAGTTTTAAAAGGCCCTTCTGCCACTATGTTCGGAAGCAATGTAACATCTTATGGTGGAGTTGTAAATAGAGTTACTAAAAAACCTTATGGAACTTTCGGAGGAAATGTTTCTTTAATTGCCGGAAGCTACAATTATTATAGAGCACAAGCAGACATTAATACGCCTATCACAAATGATAAAAAATTGATGTTCCGTATCAATACTGCATATACCAATAGTGGAACTTTCCAAAAAACAGATGCTAAAAACACCTATTTTGCCTTCACGCCATCATTGTTGTATAAAGTAAATGATAAGCTAGATATCAATTTAGAATACGAAATGTTTGATACTAGAGCGACACCTGAACAAGCATTTTTCTACTTATCTAAAGGAACAACATGAGTTGATAATATGAAAGATTTAGAAAAACTGGGATTAGATTACAAACAGTCTTATTTTGGTGACGGACTTTACACTACAGCAAAAGTAAGAAACCTTTTCGGGCAAATAAATTATAAAATCAACGACAATATCCGTTCTTCTACAAATGTAAGTAATGCGTATACTTATTCAGATGGATATAACCCTTATTTTACGGCATCTGTAAACCCTTTGGATAATCAATTGTATGTAGGCAGAGCAGATCAGTCAACAAAAGATAGTAAGAAAACGTATTTTCAGATTCAGCAAAACTTCAATTTCGATTATACATTCGGAAATGGCATGAGAAACAGAACAGTTGTAGGATTTGATTATATGAGAATTAAAAACGATCAACATTTCTTATATTTTGCTCAAGGGTTTATTGATCAAGTTCCTGTAATAGGATATGATTATGCTTCAACATTTAATGCTGATACTCTAGCTAACCTATATAAAGTTCCTAGCAACGTTGCAACTTACGACCAAGTTGATAAACAAGATACATATAGTGCATATATTTCCAATGTATTTACTCCTATCTCTGGATTAAATATAATGACAGCGTTACGTTATGAAAGTAATGATTTCAAAGGAGGTAAGCTTTGGATAAATGATGTACAACCCTACAATCAATCTGCATTTTCTCCAAAATTCGGAATTGTTTATGAAGTAATTAAAGACAAATTTTCCATATTTGGAAACTATCAAAACAGTTTCAAAACTAATGGATACAATACTGATGACACTACTTTGAGTAGCAGATTATTTGATCCTGAAAGAGCTAACCAATTCGAAGGCGGTTTAAAAGGTAACTTGTTTAAAGGAAGAGTAAATGCAACCTTAAGCTATTACAACATAAAAGTAAAAAACAGTTTAATTACGACAGGATATCAGAACGGATTTGCGTTAGTAAGACAAGCAGGTAAACTAAAAAGTGAAGGCGTAGAATTGGAAGTTAATGCTTATTTAGTAAAAGGACTTTCTTTGGTAGGAGGAGTTAGTTACAATGATTCTAAATTCTTAGATTCTGACCCAACAACCAAAGGAAGAAGACCAGGAACTGCAGGTTCTCCTTGGTTAGCCAGTTTATATGCAAGTTATCAAATACTTGACGGAAACTTAAAAGGTTTAGGCTTCGGTATTGGTGGAAATTACGCAAGTGATCACAGAGAATTAAACCAATTTGACACAAATTCAAATACTGAAAATGTATTTATACTGCCTAAATATTTGGTTCTTAATGCAAGTGCATTCTATGATGCGAAAAAATTCAGAATTGGAGTAAAAGTAGATAATTTTACCAATCAGCATTATTGGGTAGGTTTCACAACTGCCAATCCACAATCATTAATTAATGCTTTAGGGAGTATTACTTACAAATTTTAATAATCAATTATTATTGGGGGACTGTTTAGAATTTTCTAGTTCAGTCCCTTTTAATGTTATATGAAGAAAAAACATCATCATAAAAAGAAACCCGGAATCTTCAAAAAATGGTCTGCTAAATTGCATTTATGGTTTGGGTTAACCATTGGTTTTATAATATTTATTGTTTCTATTACGGGAGCTATATACGTTTTTAAAGAGGAAATTGAAAACTTCCAGCGTAAGGATGTTATCTTTCACCAAGAAAAAAATATTGAGCAAAAACAACTTTTACCCATCCGTGTTTTAGAAACTAAAGTAAATGAGCAGGTAAAAGAAAAATATCCTATTCATTGGGTAAATATACCGATGGACAAAAGCAGATCTTATCGCTTTTACTGGTACGAACACGATACTACTGCATGGAATTATTTTGATGAATATCCTATTTATAAAGTTGCTTATGTAAATCCTTATAACGGTAAAGTTCTAAGAGTTTATGATGAAAAAAACGGATTTTTTCAAATTGTAAAAATGATTCACTGGAGTTTTCTTCTCAAAGAAAGTTGGGGAAAATATGTTGTCGGCATTCCTGTTATTATTTTTATCATTATGCTGATAACCGGAATTGTACTTTGGTGGCCAAAAAACAAGGCAGCCAGAAAACAACGTTTCTGGTTTCAATGGAAAAATATAAAAAACTGGAAACGTAAGAACTACGATATGCACAATATTTTTGGTTTTTATAGTTCTGTTTTGGCTTTAATTTTCGCTATTACAGGTCTTTTTTATGCTTTTTTTGTTGTTCAAGCAGCAATTTATTTTGTTTTTTCAGGTGGTAAAACCGCACTTCCTGACTACTCACAGTATACAACAAAAGCTCCTATCGAACTTCGCAATGAACAAACTTTAGATAGAGTGGCAGAAAAAACACGCGAAATTTTCCCTGATACCTTTGCTTTTAGCATCGATTTGGGACATCCTCATATGGACGACCACGAACATCCCAATTTTGAAATTTTCGTACAACACCTTTCTTATTCTTATCACAAATACAGCAGTCTTATTTTTGATGAAAATTCGGGAGAACTACTGAAAACAATTCATTACAAAGACAAAAATTTTGGTGAAAAAACAGTGGGTGCCAATTATGACATTCATGTGGGTTCTATTTTAGGTTTACCTACAAAAATTATAGCTTTTGTAATCAGTCTAATGATAGCCTCCTTACCTGTAACAGGCTTTATGATTTGGTGGGGACGAAGAAAAAAGCAGAAAAAAGCATCAGTTTCTTAAATTATTAATAATTCAAAATTATAAAGATATTAATTACTGATTAAATTCTACACCTACCATCTATGTATTCAGTATTTTTGCATTGAATTAAATGATAAAAAATTGAATAATAAATCATCCATAAATCAAGTTGAAAAAGTTTCTACGTTCAACGAACTTATAAGCACTGATTTTAAAGGAAGTACCAATGCAATATGCTGGCAAAGAAATTTAGATGGAGATTTTGAAGAAATTATTTCTAAACTTCAGTTAAAAGAAAATATTACTGAAATATATGAAGAAGATTTATTATCATTAAACCTTTCAGAAAATGGTGAAAAAGCCCGAAAAATAATTCTTGAAGACTTAAAATTATTAGCAGATTTTGGAGCTCAACCTTCCCTCAATTTATTGAAATGCTATGAAAGAGATGAAGAGTTGGATTTCATTTCTACCGATGTATATTCTTTCCACGTTGATCGATCACCCATTTTAATGGACACCTATTTATGTACCTATTATGGTGCTTCAAGTGATATTTTACCTAATCATGAAGCTGAACAAAAGATTTTAATTCCAGAAATCAGAGAAAAACTAAAAACTTTACACAATGGATCTGAAACCAATTTTGAAACTTTTTTAAAAGAAAATTTTTTCGATCTTCATTATCAGGCAAAACCCAAAGCAAAACCCACCAATCTAGGAAAAGGTCATCTTTGGAGATTAGCAGTTGACCATCCCGACCAAAAAGTATTGCCATGTGTCCACCGCGCTCCTGTCGAAAATGAGGGTGAATATAGGTTACTTTTGATTTGTTGAAAGCTACTTTCCGATACAAAAAGTGTATTTGTATTGATTATTAGTAGATTAAAGCATTTAAGGTGTACGAAAGGTGTACTTTATTAAGAATTTTTTATACTCTTGTTTATTTTTAGTCCCAATAGTCTTCAATTGGTTTTTCAATAATTTTTCCAATTTCATGTGTGTAATCAGTTTCACTTTTTAATTCAGCATTTATTATTTGGGGAGTTATAACAAGAAATAAAACACCTTCTGCTTTAAAATTACTTGATAATAATTTCCAATTTATCTTAATAGAATGATCGTCTGTTAATGTTCTAATAAAGAAATCATCTGAAATATATATATCATCTCCAACTAAAATTTTTTTTGATGATATTATTTCAACCTGTTTTTTTTCTTTTTCTATTTTGATATCTGATGCTGAAATAATATTTTTAAAACTAAATCTTTTATTGTCTTCTACAATATCTAAAACTTCACCTTCAAAGTCTAGAATAATTTTAAAATTAGTTATGTCTTTCTTACCTGTATTAACAAGCTTAAATTGTAATCTGCATAGGCTAGCATTAATTTTTTCTTTCCTTGATGAGCCAAAAGATGGCCCTAAAAGATCTAGTGCATTATTTCGTGGATTATATTGATTAGATATTTTGGATATTTTAATAACAGTATCTTTTCTAAATTTGGGTGATAATTCCAGAATATTAGTATCATTAAAAAATGTCAATTCTGCATCATAATTATCTTTAAAATTAAAACTATTTACATAATAATTATAAGTGTTTCGATTTTCAAATATAAGCTCAACAATATCACCCCAACAATATAAATGTATCTCAAATCCGCCTTCTTTTATATTTTCTAAATTGATTTCTCGAATATATTCCTCAATTTTAGAATCTTTATCCGCAGTAGTTGCAAAGTATAATTTCTTAAGTTTTGGTTTAAAATCTTTAGCTTTTTCTATCTCCCTATCAATTTCTTTTGTAGTAAAGTTTTTATTAGTATACTCATCTTTTCCCTTACATTGGATACCAAAATAAGCTGTTTCTCCTTTAGG
This sequence comes from Chryseobacterium oryctis, assembly GCF_025971925.1. Lineage (GTDB taxonomy): Bacteria > Bacteroidota > Bacteroidia > Flavobacteriales > Weeksellaceae > Chryseobacterium > Chryseobacterium oryctis. The sequence goes on along the minus strand of NZ_JAPDHV010000004.1, from coordinate 83,147 downwards.
AATTCCACAAACATCCACACCATTTTGAGCTTGTCCCTGTCTTCCATTTTTCTTAATTTCCGGACAATCCCATATTTCTCCCCATAGTTTTTTACATAAAGTCTCAAAGTCTTGCCAATTCTGTGGTTTAGGAAGTGATTTAGATATTTGCATAGTAAAATAATTGTTAATTAAAATGGTTTAAAAATCTTGATTTAGATCTCCGCATATTATCCCCCCAAGGCATTTTTCGAATACTAGGATATGTTAAGTATAAGAATCTTTTCGCTCTAGTAAAGGCAACATATAGATTATTTTTTTCTTGATTTAGTTCTTCTCCTCCTTTGTCTATTGCTAAATAATATGGGAATGTTCCATCATCTAATCCAATTAGAAAAACAATCTCTGATTCTTGCCCCTTCATTGTATGAACAGTACTAATACAAACTCCTTCTTGTTTTATATTTTTCACTACAGTGCCTAATGAAATAGCATTTTTAAAACCTGTTAATGTTGGTTTTAAAGTATTAAAAGAATACGTTACCCAAAGGTTTACTATACCCTCTAATTCATTTGAAATTTGAACTTTATCTTCTTCTGAAAATGAATTGTTTTCCTTTATATAATCTTCAAGAGTTTTCATAGACTTTTTAAAATTATCAACGGTAAGATCATCAATTACCTTTTTTATAAACGAAAAGTAATTGTATTTTGAAGTTGCTACTTGGTCTTCAATTTCAAAATCTTCGATTTTTAATAAATTTTTTAGTCTTTTAGCATGTAGTCTATCTGAAGAGTTAATTTTAATTCTTAAATAATAGTCAAATAATTTCATAAAGATAGTGTCAAACTTAATTCCAATATTTCCAGATTTAAAATAATATGGAATTTTACTTTCCTTTAATTGTTCTTCAATATGTTTAAAAACAAATCTATTTCTTCCCAAAATTGAAATTTTGCTATAATCAATATCTCCTTCAATATCTTTATGTGATTTCAGATTGATTAGCCTTTTAATATTCTCAATTACAAATTTGGCTTCATCCAGCTCATCATCAGCTTTGTATATTTGAAAACTTCCTTCTATTACATAATTAACAGCTTCAACATTTAATTCCATTAATTTATTCGCCGCATCTATTACTTTTTTTGAACATCTGTAATTTTCTTCTAAAGTAATTCTTTGAGCATTAAAGTCTTCAAAGAAATGTTTCTGCATATATTCTGGAGTAGAGCCGTTGAAACCGTAAATAGATTGGTTGGGATCTCCTACGATCATTACATTCTTTATATTACTTCCGCACAAAGCTCTTAATAAATAATATTGGGCTTTATTTAAGTCTTGTCCCTCATCTACAAAAATATAATTGTATGATTGGGAATATAAATCTTGAACAGATTCATTGTTCATAAACAATTTATACGTCAATAAAATTAAATCATCAAAATCTATTGCGTTATTTGATCTTAAAATGTCTTGATATTCATTAAAAAGTGTAATGTAATGTTCATCGTCTTCCTCAGTTAACAAATCTTCTGGCTCTACAAGTGTTCGTTTCACACCAGAAATGAAGTCTAAGATGCTTGATTTAAAAGATGATTTTTGTTTAACATCCTTTTTTTTATAAAGCTCTGTAAAATAGGGTATTGATTTTATTGCATCTTCAACAATTTCAATTCTATCACCTTCATCTTCAAAAATATGTGGCATCTTTTGAAAACCTAAAAGCTTAAATCTACTTTCCAAAATTGATTGACAAAATGAATGAAAAGTACCTATAAAAATATTTTTATTTTTGATTTTGTCTAAAGAAAGTCTCTCTTTTAGCTCCTCACTTGCTTTATTAGTAAATGTAATGGCTAAAATTTTAGAAGAATTATCTTCTAAAAGTTTTTTAACTCTTTCGGTTAAAACTCTTGTTTTCCCACTACCTGCACTAGCTTCTACTAGAAAAGCACCTTCTCTTAGGTTAACAATTTCTGATTGCTTTGGTGATAAATTAATTTTCAGCATCTGTATTTGGATTTAAAAGGTCATTAATTTTTTCAATAAGGTCATTAATTTTGGGTGGTAAGGGTTTATTGCTATCAAAAATTTTTTGCGATAAAATTGGAGGATACATTGTCTTCTTAGCAGATAATAAATCATTATATGCTTCTAATTTTCCCTCTTCTGTATTATATATTCTTAAAACATCCTCAAAAATAAATTGATTACACTCACCACATTTTTCTGATGTAGGTTGCCTTTTTAAAAGTGTTCCATGTTTACTCATTATAACTTCATCGAGATTTTCACCATATAATTTCTTTAAGGTTTCTTCAATTTCTTCTTTATAATTATTATTAATAAGATGCCTTTCAAAATCTTCTCCATTATCAAAGTAGACTACATTATTTGGCAAAGTAAAGTTTTCAGGTCTAACCTCCAATCCTTGTAGTTTAATTATATCTTTTTTTATTTTTTTTAAAATAGCTTCTTCTCCATCACTTAATATAAGCCACTTTATCCCTAATGATTCACAAAAGTAAATAAATGGGAAATAGTTTCCTCCACCATTGATACCGACTATATTAATGCCTAGGGAAACGAAACTAAGATTAAGTTTTTTTTCAATAAGCATAGGTAAAGATTGTTCCTCTGTTTCACCTTCACATAATATTACAACTTTTGAAAAAAATAATTCCCCTCTAGTGTTTATAACTTGTCTTTCAATTTTTCTCCTCTCTTCATCAGTTAAAGCAGTTAAATTTAATTTACCTATTTTAATTTGTGGTTCAATTTTTAGAATACTTCTTATTTCAAATAAATCAGCCCCAGAAGCTATATAATTTGAATGTGTTGAAATAAACTTCTGTCCAACAATATTATTAATTTGAGAATACAGTTTTTTCTGAGCATTTGGATGTAAATGAGATTCAGGTTCTTCAATTGCTATAATAGGAAAATAAGGCTTTTCATTAGCTAAATAAACTTTTTCATTCAGATTTAAAAAAGATTTTAATACAAGCAAAGATGACCAACTGCGTGTACCCATTCCATGATAATCCATTGAAAATTCAGAGTAGTTAATTCTTATTCCTTTATTAAGGTCTCGAACTTTTTTAGTAAATGGAGTAAGTTGTACGGAGTTATTTGGATTATCCATTGCAGTATCCAATTCCTCTAATGTCATTTGTAAATCGGATAATATATCAGAACTAGCAATTGTAGCATCATTGAGTTCAGATATCAATTGTTCAATCTTTTGTTTATCTTCATTTGTAAACTCAAGTGATGATAAAATTCTACCCAAATATGAGGATTTTGATTTTATATCCTCTAAAATATCTCTATTCGCTTCAAGATAAAAAAAAGGTATTTCATCAAAGTAAAAACTTAGTTCATTTTCATATTCATATTCGTACCAATATGTTGCACTATCAAAAAAGGATTCCCATTGATCAATATAATATTGCTTCTTTCTAAAAGTTTTATTATGCTCTTTTATAATTGTTCTAAATGCCATAATTTGGCGATCCTCTGTAATACCAATCCTCTCTGCTTTAAATACATCAGCCCACTGTTCATCAAATTTATCAGAAACTCCATTTTCATTAATTGGTACAAATAGCGTATCAATTATTATTGTATCATCTATATGTTCTTCACAATAATAGAAATCATCATTTGAAATAAAATGTGTATTGGTCAATGCTATTTGCAATGCCTTTAATAGGGTAGTCTTACCTGCATTATTAGTCCCCACTAAAACGGTAGTGTTTTCAAAATCAACCTCTATATTCTTAAATCCTCTAAATCCTTTTATTCTTATGGATTGTAACCTTATTCCCATACTGTTTGCATTTTTTTGCTAAAAGTTTTTTAATCAATAAATGTACAAAAAGAGAACAAAAGAAACTCTATAGAATTAACTTGAAAAAAACTAATAATTCTTAACTAAATATATTGTTATTTGATATATTTTATTTCTTAGAAAATTCTATTTTTACAAAACAAATCAAATAAATATGAAAAGTGCAATCATGGCAATATGTTTAATGATAACATTATCATTATCAGCTCAAACATCTTTAAAACCGGAAAGTAAAGCCGAAATTTCATCAAACAACTTACCAGATAAGCAAATAAAAGCACAACTATTAACCAGTGGAAAAATTCAAAGTGGAAGTACTCTAACATTTATACTCTCCGAACCCACTTCGATTGCTGGTGTATCCACAAAAAAAGGTCAAATCTTATCTGGAATAGCCAGAGAACAAGACGGACGACTTTATGTTGATGTTAGTACTGTCAAAATTGATGGTAAAGTTTATCCTGCTAAAATAAAAGTATATTCAGAAAATGGAATAGAAGGATTTGGTCTTAATGGAAGGATGCCTGATTCTAAGAAGCCAATTGAAATTCAAAATAGTGGTACTAGCGCTATTCTAATGATATATAATTAATATAAACCCGGTATTATAATATACCGGGCTTTTGATTATAAACGTAAATTTTGAACAAAGGAGCAAAGAATGACAAGCGTTTTGAAAAAACGGGTAGTCTGAGAAAGTGACGACTGAAAAATTGTCGTCAAGATAGATTATTCAGGAAATTATCAAGTTGACTTCTTGAACTTATTTGAATAAAACGTCAATCCTTTATTTGTTTCTCAGATTCTATAATATCTGCAATAAAACCTGATTCATTATTCAATGGTTCAACATCTACTTTAACCTTTGTATTTTTATCTAAGTTAACCTTTAGCTCTTTACAAACAACTTCGATATCATCAAATAAACAGTAATATGTTTGCTTATCTTTTTCAAACTCAATATAGCAAAAGGATACGTCTTTTACTTCAAGTGAACTGATAAATTCTTTTTCACTGGAGTTTAATAAATGATATTTATATTGGAAAATGTAACTTTTAGAATATTTATCCGTGTTATTGAAAAATAGCCTTACTCCATTTTCATCCAGTCTTGTTATTGATAGAAAATTTAAAACTCGTAAATAATTTTCGACTTCAAAAAAACAGAAGCAAAACCTTTCCTTATAATCAAAATCGATATTCCCAAAAATAGAAACCCGCAAATTGTGGGTTTTTGCATTTTTTAAAAACAATAATTCATCCTTGTTAAGATTTTCAAAATATCTAGATAAAGAATAAACATTAAGTTCTTTGTCTAGCTCCATTTCAATATTGGAATAAGAAATATCAGTTTCTATAAATAATTTATTATTAGAATTATGACTATCAAAGAAAAAAGATCTTATAAGTTCTGTGATTTTTACAATATAAAGATCTCTTTCAGCAAAAACTGAATCTATATAATCTTGAAGCAGATCTTTGATTTTATTGTTGGCTGTTGTATTTCTAATAATCCTTAAGCATTCAATAATCTGATTATTTTTTATATTCTCGATACTGAAATTAGGTTTTCGTTCAAAGTATTTAAAGTCATCATCAGCATAGTATACCATATTTCGATAATTTGCCCTTTTTGTTCTCATAAATTTTGCCAAGTCAATACTATCCGGATAGCCGATTCCTTTTCGTTCTGATTTTATTTGCTCTAAAAGATTGATTGCATTTTCTTTTAAGATCGCATAGTTTTCATAAGGAAAGTCTCCAGTCTTAAAAACATTAGAATATTTTACACTATTATTTTTTATTTTTTTGAGCAAATCAATGCTAGGAACATGTCCCTCTTTTAAACTCTCAACAAAATCCAAAACAATTTCTTTTTTATAAAACCATTCACCTGCAATATTTTGTTTCGAGAATAATCGTTTGATACGTGATTCTAAAGAGCTTAAATCAGGATAGTGATACACATTAATAATTTCATTATCTTTTATACCTGAACCTGTTTTAATATTATTAAATCTACTTTTAAAATCCTGTGTAATTCCTACTTTAATCTTCTGTTTAAGTTCAATTACATAAAAATCTTTGTTTTCCATAATTTGATATTTTGTTATTTGGTTTTCTTTATAAAAATGATGTTGTTTTCAATTCGTTCTACTGTGGTGGTGATATGTCTGCCATTCAGATTAAAAGTATAGTAGTCTCCAATCTTAGGTTTAAAATCATTATCATATTGCTGAGTTTCCCTTTCTACCAAAATTATTTTGTCCGGTAATTCGAAAATTTGCTTTATAGTATAATTGATATGTCTATTATTCATTGTATAATATTTAAATTAAGTTTTTGCTTTCTTCAATAATTCTAAAATAATTTTCACTCATTTCTTTATCACTGACAAATTCTTTAGAAGTGGGTCTGTCAGATGCAAAGTCTTCTAAAAATTGAGTTTTTAAAAATTCCTTTGGTTCACCTTCTGCTATAATACCATAAAACTCTCCTGGGTTAAGATTAATCAAGTCACTAACTTTTACTCGATCTCGTTCTTGAATATTTTCACTTTTACTTTTGCTATCATTACTTTGAATATGTATTACAGTTCCGCTTGTTCCTGTACCTGTATTTTTATTAATAAAGGTTCTATCTTCTTTAGAAAATAGGGTTTTAACCATTTCTGCCGTTTTTCCATTTGTAACTCTACCAAAGAATTGATTTCCTAAATTCGAAATAATGATTTGGGCCTTATCTTGTCCATAATTGTCAACTAGTTGGCTAAAGTCCTGTACTCCGAATATTGTTGCAATTTTATTGCTTCGAGCTGTGGCGGGAATTTGTTCTATGTTAGGGATATAAATCGTTGGAGCTTCATCTAATAAGACAACACTTTTCTGCTGCTGTGGCTTGTTCATTTGTCGCATACCAACACTTATAATTAGAGAGATTACAGGCGCATAAACCTGTGGTAGTGTACTATCATTCCCTAAACATAAAAATGTTGGATTCTTGGGATTGTTTAAATTCAAATCAACATCGTTTTTTGACAAAATCCAGAATACATCTTTCGTATTTAGTTGAGCAACTGCTGTCTGAATGGTAGACAATATACCCGCAACTTGGTTTTGTGCTTCATTTTCTAACGATTGTCGCAAGGAAGAAACCATTCCTCCAGCTTCATAATTTTGGGAAATTTTTAATAATAGTAATTTAATATCAGTGTGTAATAGTAAACTAATTACATGTGGTAAAGTACAATATTCAGGATGTTCCTCTTTAAGCCACCATATTACTCCTGCAATAATCATTTTAGTATTATTTGACCAAAAATCAGCTTTCTTAATACTTTCAGGGATAAGGTTGTTGACCAATGCTTGTGAATATTCAATAGCAATAACACTTTTTGTTAAATAGTGGGGTGCAATCGGATTGATCCTATCACTTTGTTGAGGGTTTTTAAAATCAACATTTTTAAGACAAACATTGCCATTGTAATAACTTGACCTAACCTTATTTGTTAGTTCAGGGCTTTTAAAATCATAAAGGATACCTGTGTACTCTTGCTGTGAAATTTGTTTGATAATTGGCTCAAAAATACTTGCACTCTTTCCAGAACCTGCACCACCTTGTATATAAATTCCTCTGAAAGGATTAGCTAGTTTTATGATTCCAGATTTTGTTTTAAAGTTTAGACTTTCATCATCAACCTGTTTTGCGAATTTTTGTATTGGTGAATGTTTTAGCTTGGGCTTACTTAGATCCCGGATAAGATAAAAAGCGGATATTAGAATTGGAGTAAAAATCAGAATTACTCCCAAATTTCCTAAAGATGATTTTGTTTTTTCTCCAATAAGCCCAGTTACAAAAATAGAAAGTACTGTGAAAATTCCAACATATACCAGACCTGTGGGAATGTTCTTAAACTTCCCTAACTTATATACAATATGCCAAAACGATAACCCTAAAAGTGAAAAGCATATATTTAACCAAATTGGAGCTTTAACAAATAATCCTAAGGGCGAATGTGAATATTTTTCTGGTAAAAAATATTTAGTTAGTGGTGCAGTAATAAACATAAAGTTTACTGCTATAAAAGCTATACAAGCAACAACTGCTAATACTTTTAATATCTGAGGTAAACAACCTAATTGATTCATAATTCTAATTTTTACTTATTCCTAAACTTTGTGATTTTTCTTTATTTTTCGAAGTTTCTAATTGTTTTTTCCGACTATTATCCAAAACTGAATTAAACTTATAATCCAAATCATACTTTAATTCTTTAGCCAGATTATTAGCGGACATTTCTCTTTTAATTTCAGATATCTTAAATTCCTGTCCTGATTTCTTATCATTTACAGTGAAACCTTGTATTTCCCCCTTTCTATTAATGGTTGGCTTTATTTCATGTCCTAAAGCTTTCATGTATTCCATATACTTGGAAAAAGTTTGGGGTTTGATCTTCATTACTTGACTATGAGATTCAAAGATTTGTTTCTTTATCTCTTTGGACTGCATAATTTTATTTTCCTGATTTTTATGCATGATATCCCTTGCGGAGATTAACCCTCTTTCTTTTGCTATTTTGTGAACAGTATTTTGAGCTTTAAGAACAATGAAATTGTCTTTAATTGCCTTGTTTCTTTCGTCTATACGATTGATCAATAAATGAACATGTTTGTGATTTTTTTCCGTATGTACAATTGCCAAATAAGCTTGCTTTTCAGGATTTACGCCAATTCCTTTCATAAAGTCATGGCTGATTTCCTTTAGCTCTTTATCTGTTAACTTCTGTCCGTCTTTAGGATCTGGGCTAATGTATGCCGTGAAAAATTTTTTATCACATGTGTAGTTTTCAGATTGCTGGATTCTGAAACTATTCATAATCTCTGTGGATGTTTCCCCATAAATGAGATTTCTATCTAATTCATATCCTTTATGCTCGGCAATTAAATAATCGACACCCTGCCGGCTTCCTCTTATGGATTTTGCGCTTGCTGTCATCTTAGGAATTTTTGAATTTCAACTTTAATTTGTTCATTAATATTTTTTAACTCAGAAATTAGTTCCTCTCTATTTTCCTTATTTAAAATATTAGTTAGGTTTCGGAGCGCTGTACTGATAAAAGTCAAATTTTTCCAAGCTTCAATTTCTTCTTTTGAAAAGCGGAAATTTAAACTCTTATCTAACGAAGCTTTTCTTACATATTCAGAAGTTTTAAGACCTGTTTTTTCAGCCTTATCAGAAATCATTTTCTTTTCATTTTCTGAAACTCTGATTTCAATTTTCTTATTCCTTTTCATTGTAAAATTTTTGCGACCAACGGGAGCAAAACGAGAAGCCTTTAGGACTGAAAAACGAAATGTAACGTAGCGGAATTTGGTTTTGTCAGGACAAAGGCACTTCTCGACCTATGCACCGTAATAACTAAAGTGTTTTTTGCTTATCAATAAAAAAGTCATTAAAATCTTTGTAGCCTTCGTACAGTTTTGAGCAATCTTCAGCATTAGAAAAACAAGATAAAATTTCGTTTTTTGACCTTTCTCCTGCCTTATCATTATCTAGAAAAAGCCTTATTGAGCTAAAATTTTGCAACTGTGTTTTTGCTTTTTCAAGCATAGAAACCGAGTTTAAAATCAATAAACTTTCAGCATTTGAAGTAGTAAATTCAAGGTATGAAAGAGCGTCAATAAATCCTTCAAAAACCGAAATTGAAGCATCTGATTTTTGAATAAAAGAAATATCTTTTGAGGTACATCCTTTATAAAAACTATTGCGTAATTCATAACCCCCAGAAAGGTTTCTAAAACCTATTGCATACAACTTCCTATTGCTGATTGTAAATTTCACCTCATTAAGTAGATGATAAGATTTACTACTAATCCCTCTACTTTTAAGATATTTTTTGAGATAATAATTAGAAAGTGGTTTGACTTCAGTAATATTAATATTAGCTTTTGATAAATCGTTTTGCTTTTGAAAAGAAAAATTAAAGTTTTTTTCTTCTGCCCATGATAAAGCCTCGGAAACAGAACAGTTGAAGTATTTCACAATAAAATCTGCTGTTTTTCCTCCTTTGCCTTCAGAAAATAGATACCATACGTTCTTATGTCTATCTATCTTAAAAGATGCTTCTGTTTCTAGTCCAAAAGGATTAAAAAACCAAGCTTCTTTTTCATTACATTTTACAGGTAGGTGTCCTAGAGAAGCCAGAACTTCTTCCAGTCTTATATTATTATTTAGAGTTTGACAATTCATAAATTTCGGGTTTGAATCAGTTGGAAATTTGATGAGTTGATGAAAAGTGAAAGTATGTAATTGACTTTCATTGATTTGTTACTTCATCAAATACTCATCAATTCATCAAACAATTGTTTAATTGTCTCATCGTTATCTCATCAAAAAGTGTTAATTTTTATTTTGATGAGCTTTTGATGAATTATAATTTGTTATTAATTAAGTGTTTATATATCTATCTCATCATTTCATCATAAATTTCTGTAATGAAATTTCTGTTTACTGTAAAATATCTTCCGATCTTGTTTAGCTGATAAAAGCTTCCGTTATATTCAATATCATATTTTACATAGGCTAAAGAATTACTTTTCGGTTCTATTTTCCAGTTGTTCTTCAATAGTTTTCTAACATCAGATACAGACCAATATGCTTTGAACATAGTTTTTAACATTGATACTATATCCGTTGGAGTAAACTGTATTTCGTTTTCATCAAAATTTTCAAAAATCTCATTGAAAAGTTCTATCATTTGTCTCTCAAGTTTATTGTTGTTTCTCCAAACCAGTTTTCGTAGTGCATCGGTTTTAATTTCATTAGGAGAAAACCACATTCTTGATTTTTTTTCTGTTGTAAATGGATGTGTTAACAGAAAAGAGAGGAAATAGGGGATTTCAGTGACCAACTGAAATAAGAACTCAGTATTTTCTTCTTTGATAGGTTTTACTTTGATAATCCAAAATCGAATTTCGTTTTCATCTATCTGGATAAAATTGTCCTCGTTATTTGAACAAAGTATAAACTTTGCGAAAAAGTCAATTTCTTCTCTGTCGTGTCCCTTTCTTTCAATTTTATCTTTATCCGTTGTGGAAAGATATTTTAAACGTTCTGTGATTTCTTTTCTGTCAAAAAATACTTCATCAATAGCTACAATAAGTTTAGCTGTCCAATCTGCATTGAATTGAGAACTAAAGGAATCACCTTTAATATAAGTCATATTAAGTCCGAAAATAGCTTTAAGCCACTTTATCATTGTCGTTTTTCCGGTCGCTCTCTCTTTACTTACTAAGCAAAGTATTGGTAGATATTGAGTAGGGAGTTCTAGAAGGATTTTTAGATAATCTATCCCCAGGAGAAATTGATTTCCAAAAATATGTTTTAAAAATAAAATTGATTTTTCAATTTTTGGAGAATCTATATCAACTTTTTCTTCAACTGGTTTAAATGGTAGTTCATTGTAAGTATTGTAAAAATTACCAATAATCCTCTCATAATTTAGATTGTCGGGAATACAAATAAAATCATCTAGTTTAGGAATATTACTGATAAAATCTTTACCATGATCAGTAATTATTGTTTCTCTGTTCCATTTTGACATTAGAGAAATTGTATCACCTGATATTGTTGGTTTTTGAATGATTTTATAGTATGATGTTCCTACACGTATATATGGATTTTCCTCGTTCATAAGTAATTGGATTATAAATCCGTATATTTGTACTACGGATTGATTAAACAAAAGATATAAGCGTAACTACTGCAATAGTTGCGCTTTGTTATTTTTGAGATTTGAAAATATAATTTTCAGCTTCTTCGGTAATTTCCGTATCGGATTTAGAATAGTTGCTTCTTAACCAATTGTCTATTTTAGACTTTTCAAAGAATAAAGTCTTGCCGTTTGGTTTTGAATAAGGAATAATATTAGAATGTACGAGCTTATAGATATACGATTTACTAAAACCTGTATAATCTGCAAGTTCTTCAACATTAAAAATACTCTTCGCACCGACTAATAATTTTTCAAGTCGGTTAAGCTTTTGTAAGATTAGGTTACTTTCCATTGCTTGTTTTTTTTGGATTTATGACAGCAAAGGAAAGACTGTGATGTAAGTAAAAAAATACTCTGATACTCTAAAAGTCCCTTTTAGTAGGAGTTTAGACTATCTTTTTAGAGTATTATTGGGTAATATAAAGTTGGTGTATGCTCCATTAATAGTATTAAAGGAAATCTCTTTAATTTCTTCTTCTTCAAATTTTACAAAATTATCCGTAATGAAATTCATTAAGGCTTTTCTTTTCTCTCTCGAAAATTTAATTTCGCCTCCTTCAATTACCGAATGTAACACTAAAAAAATTCCGGTATATGTAATGCTATTTTTGCCAGAAGTTCCAATCCATTTAATTCTAGAATCCAATTTCTCTCCTTTTAAAAGTTTTTTAAAATCTTCTATTGAGCTTTTATCTATATTACTTTTGTTATCATTTATTAGAGAATCTAAAACTTTTGAATCTGATGTCATAATCTTGATATCATGACTAACAATATTTTTAAGTTCAGGAAGAATTAGGGTTTCAAATTTTTTAGACCAAATTAATCTTCCAACCACAAAAGTTCCAATGAGAAGGTAAAAAATAAGTGAAAGACGATTTAGTATTAGTACATAATCATTTTTGTTACTTGGAAAGTTTGTAACGACTAGATATAATACTCCAAAATAAACTATATATATAAGTATTCTTGGTCTTTGAATTCTTTTATCCCACCAGCTGTTATCTATGCAAAGAAAATAATTTAGAATCCATTTAATATTAACTTTAAAAAAAGGGAAAAAGGTAAATAGTATACAAGAAAACAAGAGTAGTTTTAATAAAAAAACTCTATCTTCTAAAGAAAAAAAATAAATTCCCCAGAGTAGAAGTGCAGAAATAACAATAATTAAAGCAATAAATAAATATGCCTTGATTATAAAACGTTTCTTTTTCATAATTTAATTTTAAGTTCAGGAATTATTTCGGCGGTCTCTTTCATCTTTTTATCTACAATTTTGGCATAAATTGCTGTTGTTCTAATTTCGCGATGACCTAATCTTTTAGAGACAGTATAAATATCTGCCCCGTTTTCTAATAATAAAACAGCATTTGTATGTCTTGCACTGTGAAATGTTATATGTTTTGATATACTTGCCCTATTACACCATCTTACAATTTCAGTATTATAAACCATCCCATATTTAAGTCCACGAAAAACCCTGTCTTCCGGAGACTGCCTTTCACCAAGTAGCTCTCTTGCTTGTTGAGAAATGTATAAATATTCAACTCCATCTGTTTTTTCCTGGCGGAAGTTGATTTTGCTTATTTCACCCTCATCTCTTACCTCTGACCAAACCATTGTATTAATATCACTCCATCGAAGCCCACTTAAACAAGAGAAAAGAAAAGCACGTTTGAGTACATCATATTTACATTGAGTACTGGCTAGGGCTTGCAACTCATCAAATGTTAAGTATTCCCTTTGACTTTCAGCCTGTTCAAATGATTTTATTTTGCTGGCATAATTGATAGAAAGGTAGCCTTCATCAAAAGCGTTCCTTAATGATGCTTTAAATTTGTTGAAATAAGAATATTTAGAATTTTGGGATAATGGAAGATCACTCTTAGTTTTTGCTTCGTTGTCAAAATAATTTCTAATCTTTTTAATAAAGTTTTCGTCAACTTCATCAAAAGTAAAGTTTGGTGATATGATTTTCTTTAAATGTTGTAGGGTAGAAAACCAGTTTCCATAATTGTTAGAAGTATCTTGTTTCTGTTTTTCTTCTGTCTTTTCAGAAAAATACTCAAGAAATCTTCTTTTGGATTTGCTAGTGTTCTTTATATCAAATTTTCCCTGTACGTATTCTGCTTTGCGTATTGAAAGAATATTTTCTGCCAGTTTTTCATTTTCTTTATTCTCTTTTTTTTCTTGAGCAGTTTTAGGAAATTGGTATAAATAAATTTTCAAATACTCAAAATCTCTTAGATGAATTCTTTTTCCTGATGAATCACTTGTTGAGCCTTTATAGTATTCAATATAAAGACTAACCATTCCATTTTTAAGTAGCTTTTGCTTAAGAGTAATTTTCATACAATAATATTACAGATGTACATTTGTACACCTTTTATGTTGAAAGGTGTACTAAAGATGTAACAAAAGTAAAAACAAACTCTTAAATAAGAAAATAAAAACAGGCTAATTTATTGTAAATCAAATAAAAGAAAACAAGAGAAACTAAAAGAAAATGAATTTATTTCCCGATACAAAACTTAGAGAAAATATTTCCTAAAACTTCATCGTTGGTAACCTCACCGGAAATCTCTCCTAAATGTTCCAACGCATTACGAAGTTCATAAGCTAATAATTCAGTAGAAATATGAAAAGTAATCGCTTCTTTTACTTTATCAACAGCTTCTAAAGATTTTTGCAGTGCTTCAAAATGACGTTGGTTTGTGATTACCACATTATTTTCAGAAGATTTCAATTGTTCAACATAAGAAGACAATTCATTCTTCAAATCCTGAATATTCTGATTTTCAACAGCCGAGATTTTAATAAAATCAAATTCATGAGAAATTGCACTTCTGAAAACATCTTCCACTTTTTCATATTGAGCTGGTATCACCTCATCAATTTTTGTAACACAGATAATCAGTTTTAAATCATCTCTCAATAGAGATTTTATCATTTCTATATCTTCAGTAAAATCTTTTGTTGCTGCATCAGCCAAATAAACCAAAATATTGGCATTTTCAACTTTTTCTTTAGCTTTTTTTACACCAATTGCTTCTATTTCATCTGCCGTCTCACGTAATCCTGCAGTATCAATCAATCGGAAAGCATGTCCTTTAATATGAAGAACTTCTTCAATGGTATCTCTCGTAGTTCCGGCAATATTACTTACAATAGCTCTTTCTTCTTTTAATAAAGCGTTTAATAGAGTCGATTTTCCTGCATTCGGTTTTCCGATAATGGCGACAGCCGTTCCGTTTTTAATAGCATTTCCGTACTGGAAACTTTCGATAAGAGATTTAAGTTTTAATTCAATTTTATCTAATAATTGATTCAATGCGCTTCTGTCTGCAAATTCTACATCTTCTTCAGCAAAATCAAGCTCCAATTCTATTAAAGATACAAAGTTCAGCAAGTCGGTTCTGAGTAACGATATTTCATTGGTAATTCCACCTTTAAGCTGATTAATTGCCACTTTTCTGGAAGCCTCATTTTCAGATGCAATCACATCAGCTATTGCTTCTGCCTGAGAAAGGTCTATTCTTCCGTTAATAAAAGCCCGAAGAGTAAATTCTCCGGCTTTTGCCATTCTGGCTCCGTTTTTTATTAAGGTCTCAAGAATTTTTTTACCAATGTGCGGAGAACCGTGAAATGCAATTTCCACAGAATTTTCAGTTGTAAAACTTTTAGGTGCTAAAAAAATAGATAACATCACCTCATCGATAACTTCTTCCCCATCCACAAAATAACCGTAATGGATGGTATGTGATTTTTGTTTTTCCAAATTTTTTGCCGGAAAAGATTTCTGAACGACAGACAAAGCGTCATTTCCTGAAACTCTGATAATTCCCAAAGCACCTACTCCGTTGGCTGTAGCTAGTGCACAAATAGTATCGTTATTCATTTTGCAAATTTACGGCTTTTAATGACAATTTTTCCATTTAACAATTATACAAGTTACCTATTATTTCCAATAAAAATAAAATCATCCTAAGGACTAGGATGATTTACCGCTTTTGAATTTACTAAGTTATATATGAAGTTATGAATGATGCTTGTTTCTTTTTGCTGATACAAAGATAAATTCAATCAAACTTCTTTATCTCAGGATAACTACTGAAATTTTATCCGTAAAAATACGGTTGCACAATAAAAAAAGCCCTGTAATAAAACTTACAAGACTTTTAAATTTATCTAACAATTTTTATAGTTTCCGCTTAAATGGGACTTACCAATTGTAAGAACCAATCTTTAACTTCACCTTCCAAATAAGGAGCTAATTTTTCCTCACATATTTTATGGTAGTTGTTTAACCATGTAATTTCCTCTCCCGAAAGGATTTCTTTGACAATTGTATCTTTAAAGAACGGGCAGAATGTCAACGTTTCAAATTCATAGAACGTTCCATGAATTGTTGTTTCAACTTCTTTTACAGCAACTAAATTTTCATGACGAATCCCGTATTCTCCTTCAAGATAATATCCTGGTTCATTTGAACAAACCATTCCTGGAAGAAGCTCCTGTGGATTCAAATCTTTTCTGATATTTTGAGGACCTTCATGTACATTCATAAAACTTCCTACACCATGACCTGTTCCGTGATTAAAATCTTTACCTTCCATCCAAAGCGGAAGCCTTGCAATAGCATCAAGCTGAACACCTCTTGTTCCTTTAGGGAATTTCACCATCGATAAACGAATTAAACCCTGAAGTACCAATGTAGAATTTCTTTTGAATTCTTCAGAAACAGCACCTAAAGCCAAGGTTCTCGTAATATCTGTTGTTCCCTCAAGATACTGACCTCCTGAATCTACCAAAATACTTGCATCATTGGTAACTTCTTTACTACCCTCACTTTTTGCAGAATAGTGCATAATTGCACCATTATCTTTATATCCTACGATACTTCCGAAACTTTCTCCGACAAAATTTTCACCTTCTGCACGGAAACCTCTCAGTTTTTCACCAATAGAATACTCGTTCATCGCTTCTTTTCCGGCATTGTGAGTCAGCCAATACAAGAATTTTACCATTGCTACTCCATCTCTCACCATCACTTTTCTGAAACCTTCCAACTCAGTTTCATTTTTTTGAGCTTTCATCAGGTGTCCGGGAACCGGAGCTTTTATGAATTGATTATTTGATTTTAATGCTTCAAAAATTGATTGATTGCTATTTGGAGAAACCAATACCTTTTCATTTTTGAAGCTTTGCAGATAAGTGTAAAAAGCACCATAAGGCATCATTTTCACAAAAGAATCATCCATCTGCTTTCTCGCTTCAACTTCTAACTTTTCTAAATCTGTAAATAATACAGCATCATTTTTAGTAATAACAATATACCCTAAAAACACTGGATTACTTTGCACATCACTTCCTCTTAAATTAAGTGTCCATGCTACATCGTCCAAACTTGAAATAATATGAACTGTTGCTTCCTGCTCTTCCATCTTCTGGCGAATTGCCGCAATTTTCTCTACAACAGATTTTCCTGCTCTTTCTACAGGGTGTACAAAAATCGGATTTTTTGATGGTTCTCCTCTATCCACCCAAATTTGTTTTAAAAGAGGATTGTCAACCAATGTTATATTTTTAGAATTTAATCTCTGAGTAAGAAGCTCCCAGTTAGAATGAGCTGTTGCCACAGCATTAACCGCAACTTTTCCGTTTGTAGGGATTTCAGAAATAATCCAATCAATATAGTTTGGAGTACCTTCCATTCCATCTTTAAAAAGGTCGATTCCCGACCCCTCCAATTCAATGGCAGCTTGTGTGAAATATCTTCCATCCGTCCAAAGTCCTGCCTTATCTTTGGTAACAACCACAAAACCTGCAGAACCTAAAAAACCTGACAACCAAGCTCTCTCCTGCCATTCTTCAGGCAGATATTCGCTCATGTGCGGATCTGCAGAATATACTATAAATGCATCAACATTATTTTTCTGCATTTCTTCACGAAGTGCAGCTACTTTTTCCCTTGAAGTCATTTTTTATTTTTTAAACACCGAAAGTTACAAAAAATTTGAAGTCGGAAGATGAAATTTCAATGGTATTTTCTTGAAAAACTATTTGATTGCTTAATTCTACTTCATTTGATATATATTGTAATTATCCAAAATGTCCTCGTATATAATTCTGAGTTATTTCATTTTTGGGGTTATTGAATATCTGTTCTGTATCTCCTTCTTCCATTTTTTCGCCCAAATACATAAAAACTGTTTTGTCTGCCAACCTTTGAGCCTGTTGCATATTGTGAGTTACAATGACAATTGTATATTGCTCTTTTAATTTTAAAATCAGTTCTTCAATTTTCAAAGTACTTATAGGGTCTAAAGCCGAACAAGGTTCATCCATTAAAATAACTTCAGGACGTAATGCCACCGTTCTTGCAATACATAATCTTTGCTGTTGCCCTCCAGAAAGTCGGGTTGCCGGTTTTTTCAAATCATCTTTTACCTCATCCCAAAGATATGCTTCTTCCAACGCTTTTTGTACAATTGAATGATTAACCGGAAGATTATTGATTTTTAAACCATAGGCTATATTTTCATAAATACTTTTAGGAAAAGGATTAGCTTTCTGAAAAACCATCCCGATTCTTCTGCGAATACTAGTCACTTCAATTCCTTTTTGATAAAGATCTTGCCCATCCAGAGCGATTTTTCCGGATATTTTGGCATCAGGATACAAATCATGCATTCTGTTAAAGCACCGCAAAAGGGTGCTTTTTCCACATCCGGAAGGTCCAATAAGTGCTGTTACCTTTTTTTCAGGAAATTCAACATTAATGTTTTTTAGAATATGTTTAGTTCCAAATGATAAATTTAGATTTTCCGCAGTTATTTTACTTTTCATCTTGTCTATATTTATATCTGATATAAAAGGCCGTGAGATTCATTAAAAACACCACTACAATCAACACCAAAGAAGTTCCGTAAGCAATCGGCCTCACTTCTTCGATAGACTGATGCTGTGTAGATAACATATATAAATGATAAGGCAATGCCATAAATTCCTGATTGGGACTCGCAAAAGCATTAGTAATGTAAAATGCCGCTCCTGTAAATAATATCGGAGCTGTTTCTCCTGCAGCTCTGGAAAGAGTAAGAACCACTCCTGTTAAAATTCCGGGCATAGAAGAAGGCAATACCACATCTCTGATAGATTCAAATTTGGTTGCTCCGACACCTAAAGCGGCTTCACGCATACTTGCAGGAATCCTAAGAAGAGCCTCCTCTGTTGTTGTGATTATGTAAGGTAATGATAATAATCCTAATGTAAAACCTGCAGAAAGAATGGATGTACCAAAATTCAGTGCCTGAACAAATAAAGCTAATCCAAATAATCCGTAAATAATAGAAGGAACTCCTGACAGATTACGAATAGATGCCCGAATAGTTCTTGTCAACCATGTATTTTGAGCATATTCATTAAGATAAATAGCACAACAAATCCCAAACGGAATTGAAAAAACAGCAGTAATAATAGTAAGAAATACTGTTCCGAGGATAGAAGTTAAAATTCCTCCTTTTGTCATTCCATCAGTTGGAAGTTTTGTTATAAAATCCCAGGAAATGACCGAAATTCCTTTGCTGAAAATATCATAGAGAATAACAACAAGAAAAAAGCAAACCAAACCTGTGCAAAACAACAATGTTCCCCATTCTATAACCGCTGATAGTTTTTTAAACCTAAACTGCATGATATTTTCTAAATCGGTTGATGAAATACTCACCAATTAAATTGGCAATTAACGTCATAAAAAACAAAACAACAGCAATAGCAAATAAAGCATAATAATGCGTTGTCTGATAAGGAACTTCTCCCATTTCAATAGCAATTGTAGCTGTAATTGTCTTTACAGAATCAAAAAAACCTTTTGGAAAAATCGCGGCATTTCCTGTTGCCATCAAAACAGTCATTGTTTCCCCGATTGCTCTCCCCAATCCAAGCATCACAGAAGCAATAATCCCCGGAGCCGCAGCAGGAATCACTACTTTTCTTAATGTCTGCCATTTTGATGCTCCTAAAGCATAACTTGCTTCACGATAAGTTTGCGGAACAGAATGAATAGCATCCTCAGAAATGGTAATAATAGTCGGCAAAGCCATAATTGCCAAAAGAATTGCTCCATTTAATGCATTTAAACCATTAGGAAGATTATTGATTTGTGCAATATGAGGTCCCACCAAAACGATTCCCAGAAAACCTATAACTACGGAAGGAACTGCAGCCAACATTTCAATCGCTGGTTTCAAAAATGCCTTTAATTTTGGGTTTGCATACTCCGAAATAAAAGCAGCCGTTCCAATTCCTAAAGGAATCGCGATAAGCATTGCTCCAAAAGAAACAATGGATGTACTTACAATCAAAGGTAATAATCCATAAGCCGGTTCTGCGGCTGTAGGATTCCATTCGCTTCCGGTAATAAAATCTAAGGGTGATATTTCTAGAAAAAACGAAATCGCATTATAAATCAGCATAAAAAAAATTCCGCCCAACAAAGCCAGAACAAGAAGTCCGGTAGATTTAAAAATAATCTTCGTCAAATTATCAATAAATATGCGTTTTGTATACTGCATAATTTCAATTAATTAAATAATACCCCGAATTTTCAATAATCAATCTTCCCTCACCTTTAGTTTCATATTCAATAAAGGGTTTTACTTTTTCCCATGCTTTTTCCGGAATAAACTGATATAAAGGTCGTTGAAAAAAATATTCTCTATTCTTGATTGAAATAGGATCTAACGGAGATACTGTAACAGAATTTGGAGTTTCTCTTATTTTCAGAACTTTTATCCCTTTATTTTCATTAATTTTTTTTGAAATATACCCCGCTCCTACATATCCGATGCCAGATTTATCTATTTTCACTCCTTCAAGAATCTGGGCATTTCCTGTCATTTCTTTAGCTTTCGGACTATAATCAATTTTCAATTTCTTTTTAATGAAAGAATAGGTTCCCGAGCTACTCTGTCTCCCGTAAATATTAATGGGTAAATTTAATCCTGAAACAGACTTCCAATCAGAAATTTTCCCGTCCATAATTTTCCCCAAAGTCTGTACATCTATTTCGTTGATTGGATTTTCTTTATTAACTACAAAAGCCGTAGCATCTTCTGCAAAAACGACTGTTCTTAGTTCAATATTTTTTTCCTTAAACATTTGTTTTTCTTCATCAGTTAACGGGCGTGAAGAATTGGCTATGTCTGCCTGACCGTTCATAAGTGAAGTAATTCCCATCCCCGAACCTCCGCCTGAAATTGCTATACTAAAACGATGATCTCTATTATCAAACCGTTCTGCGAGATTGACTGCAAGATTGACTTCTGTATCGGAACCCTTGATTTTTATCGTTCTATCTGATTGGGTGCAAGACTGAACAATAAGAAAAAATGGCATTAAAATATGCAGTATTTTATGTGTATGATTCCTAACCATTTACTACAAATTTAACTGAACCTAAATAAAAAATTTTAGTTTTGATATTAAGAAATTATGAATAATTTTAAGTAACTGGAAATTAAAAAATACCAAACTAAAAAGTTCTAAATCTTGGTGTTTTGATTTTGAGATAAAAATATACTTGCTAAAAAATTAATTTTTATGGAAATTCAGAATTACAAAAATCACAGAAAGTTTTATCCTCCTCATCATTTTATATATTCTCCATTATTAATACTTTTGGAATTTTTTGGGGTCTATAAAATCTTTACCGACAAGCCTAATCAAGTCATCTGGATATTATTTTCAGTCATTATATTTCTGATTATCTATCTTTCAGTGATGATTCGGCAACATTATGCTTTAGAGCTTCAAAATCGTTTGATACGACTTGAGTTTAAACAAAGATATTTTGAAATATTTAATCAAAGATCCGATGAAATTGAAGAAAAATTAAGATTTGATCAAATTGCAGCTTTAAGATTTGCTTATGATGATGAATTTAAAAAACTTTTGTATAGAGCTCTCAATGAAAATATTTCCGGTGATCAAATCAAAAGAAATATTAAAAACTGGCGAGCTGATAACTATAGAGTATAAAAAAATCATCTATACAAACTCTAAAAAACAGAAGAAAAAAAACGGAATACGACAATTATAAAGAAAGAAAAACTATTACTCAAAATTTTATAAAACGAAAGGATTTAAATCATCTTAATCAATTTTTTGTCCAGATTAATTGTCGTAAATTTGTCTCATTAGTAAATAAAAAATAATACAATTTATTTAATATGTCAAAAGCAATTTCGCAAGTACCATTTGCAGTAAACGAGCCTGTAAACTCTTATGTTCCAGGTTCTGAAGAAGTAAAAAGCCTTATCGCTCAATACAAAAAAATGTGGGCAGAAAAGGTAGAAATCCCGATGATTATTAATGGTAAAGAAGTAAAAACTGACGATAAAGTACAACTTCAGTCACCTCAGGATCATGCACATGATTTTGGTTTTTATCATAAAGGAACAATGCAACATGTAGATGATGCTATCAACGCGGCATTGGCTGCAAAAAAAGAATGGAATGAACTAGGTTGGGAACATCGTGCTGCTATTTTCTTGAAAGCTGCCGATTTATTGGCCGGTCCATACAGAGATGTAATCAATGCAGCTACAATGATTGGTCAGTCTAAAAATGTACATCAGGCTGAGATTGATTCTGCTTGTGAATTTATAGATTTCTTAAGATTCAACGTAGAATTTATGACTGAAATGTATTCTGAACAGCCTGTTTCTGACAGCGGAATTTGGAATCGTGTAGAATACAGACCTTTAGAAGGATTTTGTTTTGCAGTAACTCCGTTTAACTTTACTGCAATTTCAGGTAACTTGCCAACTTGTATGGCAATGCTAGGAAACGTTGTAGTGTGGAAACCTTCTGATAAGCAAATTTATTCTGCAAAAGTAATCATGGATGTTCTTACAGAAGCTGGTCTTCCTGCAGGTGTTATCAACATGATTTTTACAGACGGAAAAGAAACAGCTGAAAAAGTTTTAGCTCATAAAGATTTTGCAGGTCTTCACTTTACAGGTTCTACAAAAGTTTTCCAAGGAATGTGGAAAATGATTGGTGATAATATTCACAACTACAGAACTTATCCAAGAATTGTTGGTGAAACAGGAGGTAAAGACTTCGTTATTGCTCACCCTTCTGCAAATGCAGAAGCTGTTGCAACAGCGTTAGTAAGAGGTGCTTTTGAATATCAGGGACAAAAATGTTCTGCTGCTTCAAGAGCTTATATACCACAATCTCTTTGGGCTGATGTGAAGAAAGTAATGGAAACTCAAATCAATTCAATCAAGATTGGTTCTCCGGAAGATCCTTCAAACTTCGTAAATGCTGTAATTGATAAAAATTCTTTCGAAAAATGTAAAGGATATATCGACAGAGCAAATGCATCAAACGAAGCAAATGTTGTAATCGGCGGTAAAGTAGATGATTCTAAAGGATGGTTTGTACACCCTACAGTAATTGAAACTACCAATCCTCAATACGAAAGTATGGTTGAGGAAATCTTCGGCCCAATTTTGTCTATTTACGTGTATGAAGATAAAAACTGGAAAGAAACTCTTGAATTAGTTGATGCTTCTTCTCCTTATTCATTGACGGGTTCTGTATTTGCACAAGACCGTTATGCGATCAATGAGGCATTCAAAGCATTAGAAAATGCTTCAGGAAACTTCTATATCAACGACAAACCTACAGGTGCAGTTGTTGGTCAGCAACCTTTCGGTGGAGGTAGAGCTTCAGGAACAAACGATAAAGCAGGTTCTAAAATGAACTTACTAAGATGGACTTCCGTAAGAAGTATTAAAGAAACTTTTGTTTCTCCTAAAGATTACAAATACCCTTATTTAGGATAATCAGGTAATAAACGACCAATAAATACAGCCTCAGAACTTTAGTTTTGGGGCTTTTTTATGTTAAATTTCAACATGCAGAGATTTTTGCATTACCATAATTATTACATTTGTGTACAATTAAGAAATATTTATGAAAAAAATAGCAATACTCTCTTCTATTTTTGTTGGTGCATTTGCATTTGCACAAGGAATAAAATTTGAAGATTCTAATTTTGCAGCCATCCTGTCAAAAGCTAAAAAGGAGAACAAATTAGTATTTATAGATGCCTATGCTTCATGGTGTGGACCTTGCAAATTGATGGTAAAAAACATTTTCCCTTTACAAACTGTAGGTGATTATTACAATGCTCATTTCGTGAATGCTAAAATTGATATGGAAAAAGGTGAAGGAATTGATATCGCAAAAAAATATAACGTAAAAGCCTTCCCTACCTATCTTTTTATAGATGGAAATGGTGAAGAAGTACACAGAACATTGGGATATGTAGAAGAAAAAGATTTCATTCAGTTTGCGAAAGACGCTGAAGATCCTGCTAAAAGATTAACTTCTCTAAAACAAAAATTTGAAAACGGAGAAAAAGATCCTGAGTTTCTGAAAAATCTAGCTAATCTTACTATTTATAATGACGCTGAATTTTCCGCAAAAGTATTAGAACGTTATTTTAATGGCAAAAAAGAATTAGAAAAGGAAGACATCCAACTTTTATTAATGGGTGTTCAAAGTACAAGCAGTCCTCTTTATAAAATATTCTTAGAAAGAAAAAGTGATGTTCAGAAATTTCTTCCGGGTGATAAATACGATAAATTTGATAAGAATATAAAACTGAGCACCGCTCTTAAAAAATCTTACAACTCAGATACAAAAGTATGGAACGATAATCTTTTTATCTCTGAAACCAAAGATTTACTAACCAAAGAGGAGGCCGAAAAAATGCTAAAAAGAGCAAAAGCAAGCAGAGCCTTAAAAAATAAAGACATTACAACTTACGAAAAATTAAGTCTGGAATTATACAAAGATTCTTCCAACGCAAGTTCAGAAGAACTCAACTCTTTAGCCTGGAATTTCTTTGAAAATATAACCAGCAAAACATCTTTAGAGAAAGCTATTTCTTGGGCTGAAGAATCTGTAAAGAAAAATGAAAATTATGCTAATACAGATACCTTAGCCAATCTTTACAATAAAATCGGAGATAAAAAAAATGCTAAAATTTGGGCAGAAAAATCAATTGATTTAGCAAAAAAAACAAATCAGGATTATGCTGACACAGAGAAATTATTGAAAAGTTTATAAAAAGCCTAATTCAAATAATAAAAAAGCAATCTTAAATTTAAGATTGCTTTTTTTATTACTTTATAATGTAAATTAATATTCAAATAACACCTTCAAACCTTAAGAAAGGTTAGTCAATATACTATATGAAGATTATTTCAATCGCTTAATTGAAACTTGAGTCACAGGTCCAGAACCTGTAGTCCCGCTACTTAAATATTTTATTACAAAATTTACTGTATTTGAAGCTCTAAAAGAATATGTGTTTGACGCCAACATGGGTACTGAAGTAATCAAACTATATGTTTGAAGCCCACCGGTAGGTGCCGTAAATCCATCATTTACACGGGCAATCCTGTCCTGCTGTATCATCCCAAACTCCTACAACAGGTGAAGAACCATTTGTTGTAGATATTTGCACATTCATCAAAACCTGATATACTCCATCTTGTGATACTGTAAATGAGTTGGAAGTACTTGTTCCGGTATATTTATTTTCATTGTCTATGATCTCGTTGGTCAAATTCCCCAAAACCAGAGGTGTTGTTGCTCCAGGAGTACCTGTACCTGAAAAATCTGAGGACATCTGAAGCATTAGTTCCTGTGCAACCATAAGTTCACCATCTACAATAATAACTGTACCTGTGGATGTTGGCAAACCAGCCATATTTTCCCAAGTTGGAGGCAAACCCGGACCATTAGATTTCAATACCTGCCCCGCCAAACCGGCATTACCTGCGGTAGCCCCGCTTCCACCGACATTAAGTTCATTAGTAATTTGTAATGATCCGTTGACATGAAGAGTTTTTTGAGGAGTTGAAGTATTAACTCCTACTTGGGCATTGAAAAATAGAGGAAACATAAATATTCCTAATAATAAATTTCGTTTCATTTGTTATTTTATTTTTGTTAAATTATTTATATAAACATTCTTAACTATAATCTATTCAAGATTAAAATTTGTATCTTAAGAAAGAAAATTCAGCTATTATTTCGTAATTAATTATTAGAGTAAATATTCCAATTATATTTACTCTAATCTTAAGCTCAATGTATTATTTCCTTAAAGCAATTGAGATATAAAATAGATAAATCCTACTGTAATAAATCTTATTTAATCTACTTTTGTATATATCAAAAATTATTTCAGTCGCTTAATTGAAACTTGAGTCACAGGTCCTGAACCTGTAGTACCACTACTTAAATGTTTTATGATAAAATTTTCAGTATTTGAAGCTCTAAAAGAATATGTGTTTGAGGCTAACATTGGTACTGAGGTAATCAGACTATATGTCTGTAGTCCTCCGGTAGGCGCTGTATATACATCATTTACACGGGCGACCCATTTTCCTGCAGTATTATCCCAAACTCCTACAACAGGTACAGAAACATTTACTGTAGATATTTGTACGTTCATCAAAATCTGATATACTCCATCTTGTGATACTGTAAATGAGTTGGAAGTACTTGTTCCGGTATAGCGATTTTCATTATCTATGATCTCATTGGTCAAATTACCCAAAACATTAGGAGTTGTAGCACCAGCAGCACCTGTACCTGAGAAATCGGCAGACATTTGAAGCATTAGTTCCTGTGCAACCATAAGTTCACCATCTACAATAATAACTGTACCAGTAGATGTTGGCAAACCCGCCATATTTTCCCAAGTTGGAGGCAAACCCGGACCATTAGATTTCAATACCTGCCCCGCCAAACCGGCATTACCTGCGGTAGCCCCGTTTCCACCAACATTAAGTTCATTAGTAATTTGTAATGATCCATTGACATGAAGAGTTTTTTGAGGAGTTGAAGTATCTACACCTACTTGGGCATTGAGAAATAGAGGAAATGCAAATATTCCAAATAATAAATTTCGTTTCATGTGTTATTTTTTTAATTTTTATATTTTATACTAAATGTTTTCTCCAAATCAACAAATTATATGAAATTAATTATATAAAATCTATCGATTTAACAGATAGCATGCCACAAAAATATAAAAATTAAAACAATCACACAAATTCAAGCAAATAATAGATAAAATTCTATAAAACCCCAATAAAAACAAAAAAACAGGCAATAAAATCACCTGTTTTAACATTTATTCATCAAAAAGAGAATTAATATTCAAACAAAACACTTCCCCAGGTAAACCCGCTTCCGAAAGCTGAAAGAAGAACCAAATCCCCTCTTTTGATTTTGCCCTCTTCTATCGCTTCACTTAAAGCAATCGGAATAGATGCCGCAGTCGTATTACCGTACTTCTGGATGTTATTATGAATCTTTTCATCAGGTAAACCAAATTTTTGCTGTACAAACTGAGCAATTCTCAAATTCGCCTGATGCGGAATAAACATATCTAAATCTTCAATTGTTTTTCCTGCTTTATTTAAAGCTTCCTGCATGGTTTCAGGGAATCTTGTTACTGCGTGTTTGAATACGAAATTCCCATTCATGATAGGATAAACCTCTTTGTTGGTAACATTTTCTGGCTCTTTTCTCATTCTGTCACTCCATCCGTATTTAGAACCAGGGAATTGTGTGCACAATTCATCTGCATATTTACCTTCAGAATGCATATTTACAGCTAAAACATCTCCTGCATTTTCATCTTCAGTAGCAGAAAGAACAATAGCTCCTGCTCCATCTCCAAAAATTACAGAAACACCTCTGCCTTCATCAGAAAAATCAAGCCCGAAAGAATGAACTTCTGCACCTACAACCAAAATATTCTTATAAGTTCCCGATTTAATGAAAGCATTAGCAACACTCATTGCATACACAAATCCTGAACACTGATTTCTTACATCTAAAGCTCCGATTGTATCACAACCCAACATTTCCTGAAGAAGAACTCCACATCCTGGAAAATAATAATCTGGAGAAAGTGTAGCGAAAACAATATAATCAATATCCTGAGCAGTCATTCCTGCTTTTTCAATGGCTTTTTCAGCAGCTTTAAAACCTAGATAAGCTGTGGTTTCCTGAGAATCATTTCTATTTTTTCTGTGATGTCTTTCTTTGATACCTGTTCTTTCCGTAATCCATTCATCATTAGTAGTCATCAATTTAGAAAGGTCATCATTGGTAACAATATTGTCCGGAACATGAAATCCTATCCCTTTTATAGTACTTTTAATCATATAGTTTTTTAATTTTGGCAAATATAAAACTTATTTAAAACATAGTATTTCAAAATATTACTATTTTTACTTTATGCCAATTAATACAATATACGAAGCCCCAAAATGCGAATGGGTAGATGTTGAGGCTCCTACTCAGGATGACCTGAAATTTCTTCACGAGAAATATAAAATCAATAATCTTCTTTTGGAAGATACTCTGGATCCTAATCACTTGCCAAAATACGAGGAAGACGGAAATGTAAAATTTTTCCTGCTTCGTGAAAGTACCGAATTGGAAAGAAAAAGTCTCAACACCATTAGTGATATCAGTACCAAAATAGGAATTTTCATTCTGGGTAATACCATTATTACGGTTCATAGGATGAAAACAAGAAGTATCGCTGAAACAAAAAAAATATTCTCAGCTCCACAAAAAGAGGCAAGTCCACAGAAAATTGCGTTACAGATTGCTTTATTAATCATGAAAAGTTTTGATGATGAATCGGTAAGCCTCTTGGAAACTATGGATAATATCGAAAACGAAATTTTCCTTAAAAACACCAATCACACCAACCAAATCCGAAGATTGTATAAATTAAAAAGAAAATCGGGATTAAATTCAAGGGTTTTAACGATTTCTACGGATGCAATTGATAAATTCAGGCTACTTGATTTACAGGATTCTGAAGTGGTAGATTTAAAAGACAAGCATAAAGATGTTGTTGCCGATTTTGACCATTTAAATGCACAAATTACTAACTTAATCGGAATGTTTTTAGCTTTATCTGACCAAAAAGCTAATCAGGTAATGAAAGTTTTGGCTGTTTATTCAGTATATTTTTTACCAATCACCTTTATTGCAGGAGTTTACGGAATGAATTTCGACAACATGCCGGAACTCCATCACAAATATGGCTATTATATAACAATGGGAATAATGGCTTTGGTTGTAATCTGTACTTTTATCTATGCCAGAAGAAAACAATGGTGATTTTACGTAGCAATTTATGGTAAAAACCCTATGATTTTAAATTTTAATAATAACTAACTTTAAATATTAAAATCAGTTACCAATCGTTGTAATTATAGACGACAGCTCATAATTGCAAACAAAAACACCCAAAAAGCCATGAAAACTAATACCCTCAACAAAATTCTTGGAGAAGACATACTTTCTCCGGAATCTAAAGAAAAACTCAAAGTTTTACATGAAAATATCTCAACAAAAGAATTTTCGGATCTTTTGGACGCCGAAGATAACCAATATGTAGAGTTTGTACAGGAAGGAGGCGGAGTTTGGGGAAGCGCACTTGTCGGCTACCTTTACGGATTGGAAATTTTTGGAATTCGGTTTTTAAAAATTGCAGGAACAAGTGCAGGAGCAATCAATACAATGCTTATTGCAGCCTGTAAAACCAAAGAAGAATCTAAAAGTGAAGTCATTAAAGACATTCTTTTTAATTGGAATTTTGCAGATTTTATGGATGGAAAAAACTATGTAAAAACTACCATTCATGCGATGCTGAATAACAAAAATTTCATCAAAATAAATACGATTTTGGCGATTATCATCATGGTAATTCTCATCATCATTCCTTTTGCCTTTTCTTCCGAAACAATTTTAAAAGCCAAACTTTTATTTTTGATTCCGTTAATTCCTATTATTATTTTTCTGTTTGTTTTCAAAAAATTTTACAACGATTTCAGAAAACACAACAGCGGACTAAATCCTGGTAATACTTTCTTACAACAAATGACAGATGTGATGAAAGGCTTCGGAATAAAAACGGTTGCTGAGCTCAATGCAAAGTTTATTCAAAAAGAAAAAGACCTTAATCTGAATTATCGCTACGGAAACGGAACTGAATATTATGACATTACCCTAAAAAGCATTCAGGAAATTAAACACATAAATGCTGAACATATCGACGAAACCCGTTATAGAATCTTCTACGAAAGTGCATTAAATAACGAATATTACAAAAATAATCCTTTCTATAAACTTAAATCAGAATATATTGTCATCACAACCGATATCAATGCAAAAATAAAGGTAGAGCTTCCCACAATGGCAAATTTATACTGGTCGGAAGATGAATTGAAAAACATAAGTCCTGCCGAATTTGTAAGGGCTTCGATGTCTGTTCCGTTCTTTTTTGAGCCTTTTCAAAAGTCTATCAACAAAAATGATGACTCTGTAAAATACGCTTGGAAATTTTGGATGAACACGAAACCTGAAGACATCTACCCTGTCGGAATTTTCATTGATGGCGGAAGTATTTCTAATTTTCCGATAGATTTATTTCATGCAAGTGACATTTTTTATCCGAGAATGCCTTTATTTGGAGTAGAATTGACCAATGATTCTGATATTGCCTCGGAAAAAGGAAAAACAAGCGAAGAAATTATGAAATCTCCGTTTTCTTTTTCAGGAAATATATTGAGTACGTTGAAAGGGTTTAACGACAAATCTTTTCTTACCAAACATACATTTTACCATCAATTCAGCATTCAGTCTGTTAATTGCGGAAAGAGTAATTGGCTGAACTTTTTTATGAAAAAAGAAGAAAAAGAAGAACTTTTCAATCGCGGATTTCAGGCTGCCCTTGATTTTCTCAATCAATTTGATTGGAAAAAATACAAATACGAAAGAATGCTGCTCTCCATGAAAGAGAAAAAAGTTTTAAAACAGGAGGATACACCAACGGTGGGGTAAGGATTTTTGAGTATTTTTGGAAATACTAAAGAATATCACAAAATATGAAATACTTCTATCTTTTGATTTTGTTGTTTGTTTTAAGTTGTTCTAAAACAGAGAAAAAAATGATTTCAGAAAAAGAACTTCAACAGCAAAATGTCGCTTTTATAATTGATAATTCCATCACTATGATTTCTAAGGATTTTGAGCCTGACAAAATTACTGTCGTAAAAAAATTCATGGAAAATATTGTCAATAATAAAAAAGAAAATCAAGCATTTTCAATAGTTGTTTTTGCAGAGAACTCTTATATTTTGTGCCCCTTAACTAAAGATAAAGATGTATTATTATCAGCAATTAATAAACTAAATTTAGGTATATTCAAATTAAAACCGGGTACTAACTTTTCAAATGCATTATTAAACGGAATATCTTCTTTAAAAGCTGAAACAGATAACAAATCAATGGTTCTAATTACAGATGGAAATGAAAATAGAAAATCTTTTCCTCTTCATATTCCTGTTGAAGATGCTATTAAAAACAATATTGCCATCAATTCAATCATAATAACTCCAAAAGATTATCAAATATTACCAGAATCAGTAGACTCAAAAGGAAACTGGACTTTCCAAAAATTAAAAACAGAGCCTATTGACATTGCTAAAGTACAAGATATTTCTTCTAAAACAGGAGGAAAGTTTAATATTTTCTACACAAAAGAAGAGTTTTTAAAACTTGACTTTCAAAAACTTATTAATGAAACTCTACCCGCTAAAAACATAAAAATAGTACCTCAAACAAATGATGAACAACTAAACAAAATATATGAAAAAATTAAAATATCAAATGATAGTTTAGCTATAAAATTTATTCAAAACTAAAATAGCTAAACACCTGCTTTATTTTTCCAGAACTCGACTTCTTTTTTAAGTTCCATAATACGTTCTTCGTACTGTTCTATAAGCTTTTCAGAAGTGTTATAATTGTTCGTCTGGTTTTGAATTATACCACTTGATCTATCATTCGTCTGTTCATTATCACTATTTATTTGTACACTTCCTTCTTCTGGTTTTAAAATCTCGTCCATGCTTACTTCCAAAGAAGAACAAATATTTTCAATATGATTTACCCATGAATTGGTTTCTCCATTTTCTATTCGTTGATAAGTTGATCGTGAAATATGAAGTTTCTCCGCCAATTCTTCCTGAGAAAATCCTTTATTTTCTCTATATTTTCTTATTCTTTTTCCTATAGTTGTATTCATGGCT
Source organism: Chryseobacterium oryctis (assembly GCF_025971925.1). Lineage (GTDB taxonomy): Bacteria > Bacteroidota > Bacteroidia > Flavobacteriales > Weeksellaceae > Chryseobacterium > Chryseobacterium oryctis. Next base: position 51,318 of record NZ_JAPDHV010000004.1, on the reverse strand, counting down.
ACCCATCTAATTATATAAAGCAAATATAAATTATTTTCAAAAATAATCAGGCATCAAAAATAATCAGGCATCAAAAATAGGGCATCATAATTAAATATTTATTCACACATTTGTAGAGTAATAAAAAAAGTATATATTTAACAATCAAAAAACAAATGTCTATGAAGAAAAATTTATTTCTCAGGCTATTGCTAATGTCAGCATTTGCCTTTATGCTACACTCCTGTGTACACGATGAGATTACTACCTCTGTAAATCCCCAATCTAAAGAATACCATTCTAAAAGTCTCTGGAAAGAAGATGAAAGGTACATCGAAAACGTGATGAAAGTTTTCGAAAAGTATGGTGACGAAAATTATTTTACAGCCAATTTCGGAAACATCTATTGGGATTATGCAATAACAATGGGAACAAAAGAAACCTTTCTGGAAGCTCCCGTTATAAAGAATGGCAAAGTAAATTTTATACTTGTTGTAGAGAAAGAGGGTGACAGAGTATTTTTCAGAAGAAAAAATAATGAAGAATCTAAAAAATTCTTTAATGCTTTGGTTTTCAACGACAGGAGCCGACACAAAATAACCGCAACAGACGGAGCGGCAAATACTTCACCAACCAACAAAGGATGTATTGTAATTGAAACAACATGGACATGGACTAATGATGACGGAAGCGCAGGACCAACATATACCTACATTGACATGTATTGCTCTGGTCCTTTATTGCCTTGTGAAAGCATATATCAAGGTGATGGTTGTGGGGGAGGCTCAACTGGAGGAGGAGGAACAGGAAGTGGTAGTAGTTCAGGAGGAGGAGGATTTCCTTATACTCCAGAAATCCAAAATTTTACAGATAATTGCTCAAAAGTAAAAACCTTAACTAATAATACTACTTTTAAAAGCAATATTACAAATTTAGAAGGGAAAACAAATCTAAAAGGAGAAACAGGCTACATCCAAAGAACTGATGGAAATTATACTTACCAAGATACAGCAGGACAAAACGAAACATCAAACACTTTATCTCTCCCTAAAGCTGATTTTCCTGAAAATAAAAACATTATGGGCTATATTCATACTCATGTTAATGATTATACTTATACAGACGAAGATGGCACCGAAATAACAAGAAAAGGAATTAAAATGTTTTCACCAGCAGATATAAAATATTTTATGGATATGCTTAAAAATGCTCAGGAAGCTGGAAGGCCTTTATCTGATGTATATGCTGTAATGGTAACCAGCAATGGTAATTACCAAATTAGGTTTACGGGAAATCAATATCAGATTAAAAGCTTTACACAACAGCAAATTAGTGACTTCACTAGAGATTTTCCCACATTTATGGAGAAATATTCAAATGATTTAGAGTCTGGTTTTTTAAACTTCATAAGCGAAAAAATGAATGTGAAAGCGACCAATCTTTATAAAATGGATTCTAATGGCACAAATTATGAAATAAAATTAACTGCCGAAAAAACTAAAATGACTTCCGGTTGCCCGGGTTAATAATTAAAATAAAAAATTATGAATAAAAAATTAAGTATTATTTGTCTTGCTATCTTCACTAATTGCTTTGCGCAGACTGTATCACTTGAAACAATGGCTCAATGTGAATTTGGAGCTTGCCCCCCAGCAACATATGTTAAGGATGTAAATAATTTATTGAATAAATATGTGGGAACATGGAAAGGTATGCTTGATGATAAAAATTATGAATTTAATTTTATAAAAAGAGAAAATTTTGGTTTTGAAGATAGTTTGAAAAAAGATAGATTAATTGGAAGATTAAAAATTACTAGCTCAAATGGAGTTATAGAATATGATAATTTTTCTCAACCAGATGATAAAACAAGTTTTTATGGACATAACCTTCAACCAGATTTAAAAGCATATATGGCTCGTTTTTCAGGTGGAAAATTAGGATGTATAGATTATGGATATGTTTATTTAAGAATTAAACCTGAAACGCCTAATAATATGACTGTAATATTTTTACCGGATAATGATATAGCGACAGAAGATTGTACTAATTTTAAAACGACCATACCAACTAAGAAAAATATTTATTTAACGAAACAATAATGATGAACAATAAAATCTTACTTATTATATGCGTGTCAATTAGTAATTTTATGCTCAGCCAGAAAATGAGCTTAAATAATATCGCATATTATGAGTTCGCTTTTTGTAATTCTCCACTTACAGTAGGCCTCCAGGAAAAGAAAAATAATAGATTCTCTGGTTCTATTTATGTTCATCTGGAAAAAAAGAAAAATAACAATATTAAAGAAATTAATAGAAACAAGAAAATACCTCCTAAACAAGCAAAAAGAATTATCTCAAAATTAAAAGAACTGGAAATTGATTTAGTTAATGAAAATTATGATGATGATTCTCTTGTTTATTTAGATGGTGATTATTTAACAATTAAAATTCTAAGAAAAGGAAATCTTGAAAAACTTTCTTTTGATGAAATTTACCCTGAAAGTAAACTCAAAATTGAAAAAACACCTTTAAGAAGTAAAATTCAAAATTGGCTTACTATTATTGATGATGAACTAAATTTAAGAGAACAATACTCAAAGATTAAATATAAACTAAACAAAGGAACATATTGTTACGATAGTGGAATAAGAAGCGTATGCTTTGAAAAAATAAAGCCTACTAAAAAATCAAAGCAATAAGACAAAAGCCTCATTTCAGAGGCTTTTCTCAAATGATAGTTTAGCTATAAAATTTAATCAAAACTAAACCTCCATCCACTTCGGGTTTTGTTTCAAAACCTCATTATAAACAGGGCAACTTTCATCATGGCAACCTTTCAAAAAACCTATACTCATCAGAAATTCATTAACGATTTCCCCGCCTGTAAATTTGAAAGTTTTTTTGAAAATCTTCATCCATTCTTGTAAAGTCTTAGGATGATGATATTCCAGCCATTTTTCGAATGAACCAAATTCTTTCTGTAATTCTACAATAGTTTTGGCATTTTCGATAGCTGCATTTACTTTCAATTTATTTCTAATAATTCCTGCATCATTTAAGAGCCTTTCTCTGTCTTTTTCTGTGTAATTTGCTACTTTCTGAATATTAAAATTATCATAAGCCTTCCTGAAACTTTCTTCTTTCTTAAGAATAGTTTCCCAGCTCAATCCCGCCTGATTGATTTCCATAATCAATCTTCCGAACAGCTCATTATCATCATGAATAGGAAAGCCATAATGATTATCATGGTAATTTTTATGAAGTTCTTTTCTACTTTCAGGCTGCATACCTTCAATTGCGGTGCAATAGCTCATTTATTTTCATTTTGTCTGTAAATATAAGTGAGTTTGCTGACAACTGTTTGTCAGTAGGTTTATTTTTTATATTATTTTAATTAAAGTCTATCAATAAAATCCAAATACATGGGTACACTTCTCTCAATCCATTCTTTAGAAGGATTCTGCTCAATTCCGTAAAAAACAAACGGTTCTTTATAATTTGCTTTTATATAATCAAAAGTAAGCTCAAAAGGTCTTGTAAGTTCTTTTATTGTGTATTTATATTTCCCCGTTACCTGAAATTCTTGTTCATCAATTCCTGCCGATATTGCCAAGGCAACTTTCTTTCCTCCTACTTTATAACCACTTTTACTTCCATAAGCCCAGCCATACAAAAGCACTTCATCAAACCATTTCTTCAAAAAAGGTGGACTGCTAAACCAATATAAAGGAAACTGAAAAATTATTTTATCATAAGATTCTATAAGTTCCTGTTCTTTTACAACATCAATTTTCTCATCCGGATAAGTTTCATATAATTGATGAACTACATATTTTTCAGGAAATTTATTTAATTCTTCAACCCATCTTTTATTGATTAAAGATTCTTCCATTTTGGGGTGAATTACAATTATTAATGTTTTCATATTTTAAATTTCTAATACAAAAATAATATGTGTAACTTTCATCTTATATATTGGCAACCAATTGTATGGTACTATAAAAAATGTAAGTAATGACTAAAATAAAAGAAACCTCCACAAATTTTTCAAATAAAAAAGCTCTTGCCGAAGAATGTCCTGAAGTCTACGCATCAAACATGATTGGCGGACAATGGTCTTTGGCAATTTGCTGTTATCTTATCAACGGGAAACTGAGATTTGGTGAACTGAAAAAGAAATTAGAAAACATTACAGAACGTATGCTTACCCTTCAGCTACGAAGATTGGAACGGGACAAAATTATTACAAGAACTGTTTATGCAGAAGTTCCTCCACGAGTTGAATATGAACTGACAGAAATAGGATATAAATTGAAGCCCATCATCGAAGAATTAGAAAAATGGGGAAAACTTCATAAAAAGATTCTTTAAATTAATCATTATTTAAAATAAAAAAACTCCAATTTTTGGAGTTTTTTATTGATTAACTTTAGTGCATTGCTTCACTTAAATCTATTTTTTCTTTACCTTTTCGTTCTTTTATGAACAAAATAAACGGAATACATATCAAAAATATTACTCCTAAATAAAGGAAAACATCCATATAAGATAAAACTGTTGCCTGTTTGGTTACCGATAAATCCAGCACTTTGTAAGCTGCATTTATGGCTGCATCGGGAGTCATGCCTTTTGAAATAAAACCAGCTTTCAGAGCATCAATTCTTTGCTGAACCTGAAAATCTGAAGAATCTAAATGAGAAATTAAATTCAATCTATGTTCCTGAGTTTCGTTGGCAATGAATGTTGTAATTGCTGCTATACCAAATGAACCACCAAGCTGTCTCATCATTCCCGTAAATGCTGCTCCCTGACCAATTTCCTGCCCTTTTAATGTACTTAATGATAATGACGTAATTGGAATAAACAATAAACCTAAACCTGCACCTCTTACAATCAGCATCCAGAAAAATGCTTCCTTACTTGTATCCGGTGTAAGAATTTTATAACCCCAAAAACTGTAGATGAAGAAAATAAATAATCCTAATGCCACAAGAATTTGCTGTTTTGCACCTCGAGATAACAGCCTTCCAATAATAGGCATCATGAAAGCTGTCGTTAATGCAGCAGGAATCATTAAAGCTCCTGACTGAAGTGCAGTCCAACCCAAAATACTTTGTGTATAAAGAGGTACAATAAATGTAGAGCCATATAATCCAAAACCTAAAACAAATGACATCACCGTACCAATCCTTAAATTTCCATTTTTCAAAACTCGAAGCTCTACAATCGGATATTTAAAAGTAAGTTCTCTCCAAAGAAATAAGATAAATCCTAAAACAGCAGCAATGGTAAATACGACAATCATTCCGCTTTCAAACCAATCTTCTTCATGTCCTCTTTCCAATATAAATTGTAATGAACCAACCGTAACTGCCAATAAAGCGATTCCTAACCAATCTACATCTGAAACTTTTCGTTTTTCGGCATATTTGGGGCTTCTCACAAATTGTAACGTCATTAAAGCGGCAGCAATTCCAATCGGAATATTGATATAAAAAATATACGGCCAACTGAAATTATCTACAATATATCCTCCCAATGGTGGACCTAAAGTAGGACCAATAATTACACCCAAACCATAAATTGCCTGAGCCATACTTCTTTTTTCAAGCGGATAAGACTCTGTAATGATAGTTTGTGATGTTACCAATAAAGCTCCTCCACCTATTCCCTGCATCAATCTGAAAAATACCAGTTCCCAAATATTGGTAGCATTTCCACATAAAAATGAGAAAATAGTAAATATAATGATGGAAGCAGCAAAATAATTTCTGCGCCCAAACTGCTGAGAAAGCCAACTCGTCATCGGAACAATGATAACATTCCCAATTGCATAAGCTGTAATCACCCAGCCCACCTCAGAAAGTGTGGCTCCAAGGTTACCTTTCATTTCGTTTAAGGCAACATTTACAATTGTGGAGTCCACAATTTCCAGCAAAGCACAAAGAATAGCCGTAATCGTAATGATTACTCTTCGGGCTCCATATTCTACTAATGAATCTTGCATAGTTGTAATAATGTAAAAAAGTGAATTATCAGTAAGGATTCAAACATTGGGTTAATTTTACTACTTCATCAAACCTTTATCATCGATTTTCCTCCAAAACAATCGATAATTCACTTATTTCACAGTTTTAAATATTATTTAAGCAAAACCACTGCTTTCACATTCATTCCTGTTCTTAATTTTTTTGCAATATTCTTATCAAGATTTACAAAATCAATTTTTACAGGAAGTCTTTGAACAACTTTCACAAAGTTACCGCTCGCATTATCCGGAGGAAGAATAGAAAATGTAGCTCCGGTTGCAGGTGAAAAAGAACTTACGACACCATCAAATTCTTTATCAGGAAAAGCATCAATCTCAATTTTCACTTTTTGACCTTCAAGCATTTTATCAACCTGAGTTTCTTTGAAATTGGCAACCACCCATTTTTGGTCATTTTTCACTAAAGCAAACAATTGAGCTCCAGCTTGTAAAAATTGACCTGCCTGAATCGGAACTTTGCCAACATATCCATCCTCTGGAGCTAATATTACCGTGTAAGAAAGATTCAATTTTGCATTTTCTACGTCAACTTCTCTCTGCTTCGCTACAGAATTTGCCACACTGATTTGCTGAGAACTTGCCGCAGTTTGAGAAGAAGCAATACCGGTCTGTTGAGCAATCTGATTTCTTTGGTCAATCAAAACCTGCAATTGTTTATCTGCCGTTTGTTTAGCCGCCAAAGCCTGTTCATATTGTTGTTGAGTTATAGAATGGTCTTTTACAAGATTAGCATATCTTTTTAAATCCTGACTCGTTTTCCAGACATTTACTTTTGCAGCTTCTATTTGTGCATTAGCTGTAGTTACAGCCGCTTGAGACGAACCGATATTTTTTGATGTAGCTGTTGTAGATGCTTCCGCTGTAGAAATATTACTTTTTGCAGTCGATAAAGCAGCCTGAGCTTGTTCTAAAGCCATCTTTTGGTCTCTGTTATCTAAAATAACCAATGTATCCCCTTTTTTTACAAACTGATTATCTTTTACTTTCACCTCTGCCACATACCCCGAAATTTTTGAAATTACAGGAGCCATATTTGAAGCTATCTGCGCATTATCTGTTTCTTCATGAGACTGTCCATAGGAATAAGCATTGTATCCGTAGATTCCTCCGCCTATTAAAACAGCTCCTAAAATTATTGGAAAAACTAAACTTTTCTTCTTTTTAGGTTCAGCTGATTGTGTATTATTATTTTCCATTTTTGGTATAGTTCTTAATTTTATTTTATTGTTAAAATTCCTGTAGTTTGTAATAGTTTTCTGTAAGCTAAAGCTGCATCCGCCTTTGCATTAATAACACCAACATTTGCTGCAATTTGGGCTGCATCAGCATCCAATAATTCTGTCATCGTAGCTAGACCATTATCATATTTATTCTTTGTAATTCTGTAGTTTTCATTAGCCTGTTCAGCAGATTTTTCAAAAACAGCAATTCTTTTTCTGGAATAATCCGTATTTTGGTATTCTCTGTTAACCTCTAACTTAATATTGTCATTTAATAATTCATCTGTTGCTGCCAATTGTTTTTCTCTTGCCTGAGATTGTTTTAAAGATGAATTTTCTTTCCAAAGATTTGAAAGATTGTAAGATACCCCTAAACCAACATTCACAGCATTATACACGGTAAGAAATTTTGGAATATCTGCTGCAACATATCCCCCTGTAAAAGCAATTGAAGGAAGATTTTCAGCTTTTGCAGCTTTTGTTCCCAATTCTGCTGCTTTTCTTTGCTGAGTCAATGCTTTTAAATCTTTACGATTTTCTTTAGCCTCAATCACATAAAAGTCTACAGGTTTTACATCATCTCCTTCATCAATATAGTTTTGGTCTACTTCAATTTCGGTGGTTTCGGGTATACCCAAAAGTAAATCCATATTGATATTGGCAATATTGTAATTGTTTTTAGCTTCCAATAATTGCAATTCTATATTTGATGTCTGAAGATTGGCTTTCAATCTGTCGTTTCTTGCAATTAATCCATTATTTTCCATTTTAAGAAAAGTTTCGTCCCTTTTTCTGGAAGCTGTCAGGTTTTCTTCTAATACTTTGATAGATTGATTAGCTTTAAACAAATTATTGTATGCCTGAGCAATATTATAAGCAATCGCAATCTTATCATTCTCTGTGGTTAACTTAGAAGCCTCTACCAAATATTTTGCAGATTCAATTCCATATTTTATTCTTCCTCCACTATAAATAGGAACACTAAGATTAGCCGAACCATAAAGCACCTGATGTACCTCCGGACCTCCTGCTCCGGAAACTCCCGGAAGTTTTATCTCCATAGTCGGTTTTATCGGAAGATACGTGTAACTTCCCGAAATCTTCAATTCCGGAAGCTGTCTGTTTTTGGCTTCCAAAAGATTTGCCGTAGCCTCTTCAATCTTTGCTGCATCTATCTTCAGACTTTTACTGTTTTCTATACCTAACTGTACGGCTTCATCAAGAGTCAAAGTTTTCTTCTCCTGAGCATTTATATTTGCAACGCCTATAAATAGAGCCAATGCAAGGACTGAGTTATTTATTTTTTTCATACCCTAAAAGGTCTTTTAATAAGTATTTTATATGTTTGTTAAGTTCTGTATAGTATTTTTCATCAAAGGTTTCTTCATCATCAGTATCATTCAAAAACTCTTTATACATATCCTTTGCATTGGATGCATAAAACAGAGTTCCACTTACCGTTGCATGAAGAAGATAAATTGGTGGATTTTTAGTGAAAATCCCTTTTGCAAGACCACTTTCTAATATCTTGGAATACATTGTTATAAATCCCATTTTTGTCTGCTTCAGAAACGCAACAATTTTTGGATTTTTTGTGTGAAGCTGTTCTCTTTGCATGATTCGGTAGAAACATTTATGGTGCCTAATTCTGTCTGAAAACTTATCTATTATTAATAGTATCTTTTCCCATTCATTAATATCTGTTCTCTCAATAATTTCTTTTGAAAAAAACTGGCTTTCATTCATTCTATATTCAAGTAATCCTTCATAAAGTTTTTCTTTTGAACCAAAATAATATGAAATCATAGAAATATTTACATTGGCAGCTTTGGCAATTTCTCTTGTTGAAGTTCCTTCAAAACCCTTTTCAGCAAAGAATTTTTCGGCAGCAAATAATATATTTTCTTCTTTCGAAACCATTCTATTATCAAATTTTGAGGTGGCAAATTTACACAAGTTTCAAAATAAATCAAACGATTGATTGATTTATTTGCATTAATTCTTTTTAACATTAATATACAACTAACTATCAATTATATATAAAAAAATAAATATCTAGTTTTTATAAAATAAAGACTAATGAAAAACCATAATTATTAAAAAAATCAATCTAAAGTAACACAATCAATAGATGTTATAAATTATTCAGATTGATTTTATTTCCTTCAATCAACCATCAAATCAGTATATCTTTGTCAAAAAATTAAACAAACGTTTATTCGTAATTATGAGAAAGATTAATGTATTATTAGGAGTTTTAGTTGCTGTTTCTTTTTAGGCACAACAGTTAACAACTAATACAGGAGCACCTGTAGGAGACAATCAAAATTCAAAAACAATTGGTAACAATGGTCAAGTCTTATTAGAAGACATTCACTTAATAGAAAAGTTGGCAGCTTTTGATAGAGAGAGAATTCCTGAAAGAGTTGTACATGCAAGAGGAGCTGGTGCATTTGGAGAATTTGTAGCAGACAAAGACTTTTCTGATGTTACTATGGCAGATTTTTTATCTAAAGCGGGTAAAAAAACACCTCTTTTTGTACGTTTTTCAACAGTAACTCACCAACAAGGCTCTCCTGAAACCTATAGAGACCCTCGTGGATTTGCCGTGAAATTCTATACAGAACAAGGAAATTATGATTTAGTAGGTAACAACTTACCTGTTTTCTTCATCCGTGATGCTATCAAATTTCCGGACATGGTACACGCATTCAAACCATCTCCAGTAACAAACGGAGCGTCAGATGCCAATCGTGTATTTGACTTCTTCTCAAATTTACCGGAATCTACACATATGTTAACTTGGTTGTTCTCTGATTACGGAATTCCTGCTAACTACCGTCAAATGGAAGGAAACGGAGTTCACGCTTACAAATGGGTAAACGCTAAAGGAGAAGTTACTTATGTAAAATACAAGTGGGTACCAAAACAAGAAGTTAAAAACCTTACTCAAGAAGAAGCTAATCAACTTCAGGCTACAGCAATTGAACATGCAACTTTAGATTTACGTAATGCTATCGAAGCAGGTAATTTCCCAAAATGGGATCTTTATGTTCAAATGTTGAAAAAAGAAGACTTCGATAAATTAGACTTCAACCCTGTTGATGTTACTAAAATTTGGCCGGAAACTGTTGCCAAATTAGTGAAAGTAGGTACAATGACATTGAACAAAAACCCTGAAAATTACTTCCAGCAAGTAGAACAGGCTGCTTTTGCACCTGGTACATTAGTTCCTGGAATTGAGGCTTCTGAAGACAAATTATTACAAGGTCGTCTATTCTCTTACTTTGATACTCAAAGACACAGATTGACAGGTAATTTCCAACAGATTCCTGTGAATGCACCTAAAAATTCTGTGAAAACATATAACCAAGATGGTTATATGTCTATAAGAGAGCAAAAAGGAGATGTAAACTATCAACCTTCTACAAATCTTCCTGAAGTAAAAGAGGATGCGAAATTTAAATATTCTAAGTCAGTTTTCCCAGCTGGATCTACAACTGCACAAGCTAAAATTGATAAAGAAAATAACTTCAAACAAGCTGGTGATTTATACAAATCATTCTCTAAAAAAGATCAAGATAACTTAATCAAAAACTTATCTGGTGCTTTAAACTCAGTGAAGAATAAAGTAATTGTTCACAAAATGATTGCTCATTTCTACCAAGCAAATACAGAATACGGAACACATTTGATGAAGGCTACAAATACTTCTATGAACGATGTAAAACAATATTTGCCAAAATAATATTTATTGAATTGGAGTCGATTAAATTCGGCTCCATCATTTTCAACAAATCATTAAAAAAAATGAAAAAGTTTATTTTAACATTAGCCTTAGTTGCTACAGTATATACAGTAAAAGCACAAGATCTATTTTCTGCAGCACGTGAAAATAATGTTGCTCAAATCGAACAATTAATCAGTTCAGGACAAGATGTAAATCAAGCCAATCAAAGAGGTTTTACACCATTGATTTTAGCTGTTTACAATAATAACAAAGAAGCAGCAAAACTATTATTGGAAAAAGGAGCCAATCCTAATGCAAAAGACGCTTCTGGCAATAATGCATTGATGGGTGCAGCTTTTAAAGGGTATCCTGAAATGGCAACTCTATTAATCGAAAACAAAGCAGATGTAAATCAAGTGAATTACAATGGTGCTTCTTCTCTCATCTTTGCAGTAACATTCGGTCAAAATGAAATTGCAAAAAAAATTATAGCAGCTGGTGCAGACTTAACTATTAAAGACAACAATGGAAAAACTGCTAAAGATCATGCTTTAATTCAAAACAATGAAGAAGCCTTAAAATTATTACAATAGTTTTTTTTCAGATATGTATTTTGTTTAGCTAAGACTTACTTCGGTGAGTCTTAGTTTTTATGAATATATCTGGAAAGTTTAATTCCTAAATCTGTCCAGATTATTTTAGGATTTCCGTTTCTTGTTAAATGCAAATCTGCCGTGCTTATTTCTTCTAGAATATTTTCAATATTAGCTCCACTGATGAATTTTGAAAAACCTGCCCAGTTGAATCCATTGGCATTAATTTTTTTATATACCAATTCTTCAGACTGATAATTTTGAAGCAAAGCCAATCTGAAAATTTCAGAACAATAATTCAAGAAGTTTTTTTGTTTTTCTCTGTTCCAACCTGCAATTTCTCTTGACCAAAAGATGATACTCTTTAAAAATTCAGGTTTCTTTTTCACCATGAAAGCATCGCGAACCCATTGAACAAATAATTTTTCAAATTCTTCATTCTTTGTTCCGGATTTCAGAAGTTTAATGGCATCATTCAAATCTCCTTGAGATTCATGCACAATTTCTTTTACCTTCTCCTCAGAAACATTGAAGTTTTTTTTAAGATAAAATTCTAAATCCTCGTCATTTATTCTTGGAACTTCTACCACCTGAGTTCTCGAAAGAATAGTCGGAAGAATATCATTTGTACTTTCAGCCGTAAGAAGAATAACCGTTTTAGCGGGAGGTTCCTCCAAAAACTTAAGAAATTTGTTGGAAGCAGCAACATTCATTTTATCAGCTCTCCAAACAATCAAAATTTTTGTTCCGCCCTCATAACTTTTAAGTGAAAATTTTTGGTTTTGATCATCAACTTCATCTGCTGAGATAAAAAGCTGTTTATTTTCGGACTCCAAAAAAGCCGTCCAGTCATCATAACTTGCATAGGGAGAAGCAAGAATCATTTCTCTGAACTCTTCAAACTTATTTTTGCTTAAAGAATTTTTGTTGTCTGTAAAAACCGGAAAACTGAAATGCAAATCTAAGTGATTCAGGTGTTCAACTTTCGAGGCAGCATGTTCATTTTCCTGGCTCAATACCTCTTTTGCATAGGCTAAAACCATTGGTAATGTACCATAACCCTCCTTTCCTACGAAAAGCTGGGCATGACTGACTCTATTTTCAGCGATACTTTCTTTAAGAAGTTTTTTCAGATTTTCTTGTCCTGCAATATTCTCCCAATTCATGTTTCAAAGATAAATAAATTTACTGAAGAGTATATTTATACCACCTCAATTTTGACGAAATGATACCAGAACGAGGTAATGCTAATTATTAATAATAAAACTATTTTTTATAAAATTTCTTAATTAAAACACTTCCTCTCCCCTCCTTAACAAACTTTAACCACATATAATTTTTACAATTCATTAATATTTAAGATATTTGCGCATTATTTTAAAAATAAAGAATGAAAAAAATCTTTGTAGTATCATTCATATCAGTTGGGTACTTCCTTAATGCGCAGAATTTAAGTAATTCGCCTTATGCAACTTACGGAATCGGAGATGTAAAATATGATAATACGATTGAAACTACCTCAATGGGTGGTATATCAACAGCTTACATTAGTGATTTTACCAGTAATTTTAACTTTGCAAACCCTGCGAACAATGCTAATTTTGAGCTTACAAGTATAAAACTGGAAGCAACCAACGAAAATAATTACTTCAAAACCAATTATAACGATACGAAGTCTACAAAGCACTCAACGTATCTTTCAAATATTTCATTAGCTTTTCCGTTGTCTTCAAAGATTAAAATGGGGCTTTCTTATCAACCGTATAGTTCAAAAAGCTATGATATTCTTCATTCAGAAACAACAAAAGATAATAGTGGAAACGACATAATCGTAGCCAATCGTTTTAAAGGAAGCGGAACTTTAAATACAGCTCAAATTGCCCTTGGATATAAAATTACTCCTGAATTTTCAGCTGGTTTAAGAGCTAATTTATACTTCGGTACTCTTTATGACACCAATGAGGTAGCGTATTCAAATGCTGAATTAATCAATGGATACGAAACAAAAAACAAAATCAAAAATTTTAACTTTACCCTTGGAGCTAGTTATCAGAAAATAAACCCAAGTACTGACCGTAAATTTACTCTTGGTGCAACCGCAACTTTTGGTAATACAAATGGTAACATGACTACTGATTATAAAAACAGTACTTATTATTATACTACTGGTGAAGAAAAAGCTGGCGAAAGCATTATTGAACAGAAAAGCACAGGTTCTAAAAACCTTCTTCCATTACAAGCATCTATTGGAGCTGGTTATGGTGAAGAAAACAAATGGTTCTTATCAGCACAGGTTGACTATAAAAAAGGAGAAACTATAAGCTATTTTGGAAGCACTTTTGACTTTGAAGACTCTTATAGAATTTCTGCTGGAGGTTGGTATTTACCAAACGTTAATAATTTTAGGAGTTATTTCTCAAGAATGGTCTACAGATATGGTGCTTTTTATGAAAAAGGGAATCTGAAAATCGCAGGTCAAAACATCAATAAATTTGGTATTTCGGCAGGTGTTTTACTTCCGTTCAAAAACAGCAGTATAACAAGAATGAGTGGTCTGGAGTTAGGTCTTGAAGTTGGAAAAAGAGGAACTCTTAACAATAACTTAATCAATCAGAATTATATCAACTTTAGAGTTGGCTTCAATTTTGCCGATAAATGGTTTAGAAAAACTCTTTATAACTAGAATGAATTTTATTCAAAACATATCATATAAAAATATAGCATGCCTTTTTAGTTGTGCTATATTTTTTATATTGACTTCCTGTGAAGAAGACCTTACAAAAGCAAACGGAAGCCAAAGTAAAAACTTCCCTTCTCAGATTATTAATAATGCTAATATCATCCAAAGAGATTCTGGGTTTGTAACCATGAGGGCAAAAGCTCCGATTATCGAAAAATATGAGCTTATTGACAGCCCTTATACCGTTGCTAAAAAAGGAATAGATATACAATTCTTTGATAAGAAAAAACCAAAAGTTCCCGGAACGATTAAAGCAAAATATGCCAAGTTTTACGACTACAAAAAATTCTACGAAGCCAAAGGAAATGTAAGAATCACCACCAATGAAGGTCAAAAATTCGCCATGCAAAGTGTTTTTTGGGATCAAAGAAAGAAACGTATTTATACCCATGACACAGTATTTGTAACCATGGAAGACGGCTCTACTCTAATTGGAGCAAAAGGAATGACGGCTAAAGACGACTTTTCCGAGTATACTTTTTACAAAAATACTGGAGATTTCAGTACTGCAAAAATTGCTGAATCTAAGAAATAATACGATATGATTTTGCACGCGATAGGTTTAATGTCTGGTACAAGTTTAGATGGCTTAGACATCTGCTTTGCAAAATTTGAGAAAACCAATTCCTGGAATTTCGAAATTATTAAAGCTGAGACAATTCCCTATCCTAAAAACTGGGAGGAAAAACTCAGAAACTCCATTCATTTATCCGCAGAAGAGTTATTGGAACTAAATGCTGAATATGGTTTTTATTTGGGAGAACTCACCAATGATTTTATTCAAAGAAATCAATTAGAAAACATTGACCTGATCGCTTCTCATGGTCACACGGTTTTTCATCAGCCCAAGAAAAAATTCACGCTACAAATCGGAGACGGAAGAGCCATCAAAATAGAAACAAATCTACCTGTAATTTACGATTTTAGAAGTCAGGATGTTTTAATGGGGGGAAACGGAGCTCCTCTAGTTCCAATCGGTGACGAATTGCTTTTTTCCCAATATGATGCCTGTCTTAACCTTGGAGGATTTTCAAATATTTCATTAAAATCAAATGGCAAAAGAATAGCCTTTGATGTTGCTCCTGTCAATATCGTTTTGAATAAACTCGTACAAAAATTCAATAAAAGCTTCGACGAAAACGGAGATTTGGCAAGAACAGGAAAAGTGGATGAGGCTTTGCTACAGAAGCTCAATTCACTAGATTTTTATAAACAATCACATCCAAAATCTTTAGGAATTGAATGGTGTAATGAAAGTATTTTTCCTTTGTTCGATAAACTTGAAGTTATTGATGTATTAGCAACTTTTACAGAACATATAAGTCAACAAATTGCTAATGTAATTAATGAAAACAACTTGTCTACAATTTTATTTACAGGTGGTGGAACTTACAACACCTTCATAATCGAAAAAATCAAAGCAAAAACAACGGCAAAAATCATTATCCCCGAAAAAAAAATCATTGATTATAAAGAAGCATTAATATTTGCTTTTATGGGCGTTTTAAGACTCATTAACGAAACAAATGTCCTTTCTTCAGCAACGGGAAGTACTCATAACCATAGCTCAGGAGTTATTGCATAAAAAAACCTTCATTTCTGAAGGTCAATTATCTTATTTATAAGCTTCGATTTTATCTGTCAAAGCATTGATGAAGTTTTTAAGAGGTTTTTCTACCATCATTTTAATGAAAGGGTTAAATTTTCCTTCAAACAACATTTGTACCTCAGTTTGGTTATCATTAATAGGATTCAAAGTTGCAGTCAATGAAAAATCCAAACTTGAACTTGCAGACTTCAAAACAGCTTTCTGATCATCTACTTCAGCTATTTTCAAAGCAATCTCAGGCATTCCTTGTAATCCAAATTTAAATCCATCTTCTCTTGGCTCAAATTTCTGAAGACCTTCCGGCATAAATTCTTTGTAGTTTTCAGCCTTTTTTAGAACTTCAGTTAATTCTTTAGATGATTTATTGACAATTATTTTTCGTCCTTCTAAATTCATTTTTTATTTTTGTATTTAAATTCTTAATTATTACAAATGTATAAAGTTTTTGTGAACGAAAAAAAATTATTGTTATCTAAGGAATATCAAAATCTCGAAAAACAGCTTAGATACGAAAGTTTCACAACTTTAGAGATGGCGGTAGATATACTGGAAAATACTTCTGCCAAAGAACTGAATGTTTACGGAGAAAATATTAATGAAATCTGGAGCCAGTTTCAAAATCTTTTCAGAATCATAGAAGCAGCCGGAGGAATTGTAAGCAACAGTAACGGAGAAGTTCTTTTCATCAAAAGACTCGGAAAATGGGATTTACCAAAAGGTAAAATGGAAAAAGGCGAATCCAGAGAAGAGTCTGCTGTAAGAGAGATAGAAGAAGAAACAGGTTTGAAGGATGTTGAACTTGTAAAATTCATCAATACAACTTATCATATTTACACAGAAAGAAACGGTGATAAAATTCTAAAATGCACTCACTGGTTTGAAATGAATTTTGATGGTGAAGACACCTCAAAACCTCAAATTGAAGAAGGAATAACAGAAGTTGCCTGGAAAAACGATTCTCTGATAGAAAATGAAGTTTTTCCAAACACATTCAAAAATATCAAACTTATTTTAAAAGAATTCTGGAGCAATAGAACTAAATAAATTCTATTGCTTTTTCTAATGCAATACCTCTGGAACCCTTTAACAAAACATTATCTGTCTGAATTTTATTCAGTTTTAAATAATCAATAAGTTCAGAAGTATTATCAAAAGCTGTTTCAGACCTGTTGATATTTTTGAAATTTTTCCCGACAGTAATTATCGTATTGAATCCTAGATTTAGGGCCAAATTAAGGATATCCTGATGCTCTTTCTCGCTCTCATCACCCAATTCAAGCATATCTCCGATAATAATTGTTTTTGAACCTTCAAAAGTGATAAAATTATTCAACGAAGCCGCCATTGAGCTTGGGTTTGCATTATACGTATCTAGAACTAAAGTTTTATCATCTTTCTTTACAACCTGAGAACGCATATTGGTTGGAGTATAATTCTCAATTGCATTTTTGATTTTATCAAACTTAATCCCAAAATATAACCCTAAACTTGCAGCAGCACAAAGGTTTGTAAAATTGTACTCTCCCGTAAGCTTTGAAACAGCCTCTTCATTCTGATAACTTAAACCTACGAAATGGTCTTTTGAAAATGCCGTAAAATCATAATTCGAAGACTCTTTTCCGAAAGTAATCTTAGGTGAATAATCCTCAGTTTTCTCTACCTGAATTGCATCATTTTCATTCACCAAAATAATCTGATTATGATTTTTTAAATAATCATATAATTCGGATTTTCCTTTAATGACTCCTTCAAAACCTCCAAAACCCTCCAAATGAGCTTTTCCAAAATTGGTAATATACCCATAATTGGGTTGAGAAATAGCGCATAAAGATTCAATTTCTTTCTGATGATTAGCTCCCATTTCTATAACAGCCATCTCATGATCCAGTTTAATGGATAGAATCGTTAACGGAACTCCAATGTGATTGTTTAGATTTCCAAAAGTATATTGTACATTGAATTTTTCCGAAAGAACAGCATGAATCAATTCTTTGGTAGTAGTTTTACCATTACTTCCCGTAAGCCCAATAATAGGAATTGAAAGCTGATTTCTATGATAAACAGCTAGTTTTTGCAAAAAATCTAATGTTGATGGAACATAGAAAATATTCTTAGCTATATTTTCAAAATCTTTTTGTTCAACAATTACCGCTAAAGCACCTTCATCAATAGCTTTTTCTGCCAAAGTTGCTGCATTAAAATTCTCTCCCGAAAAAGCGAAAAAAATATCATTTACCTCTATTTTGCGACTATCAATGGTGACTTTATTTGACTTTAAAAATAAAGCGTAAAACTCTTCTATATTCATGGTTCAAAAATAAAAAACCTTCCAAAATTTTGGAAGGTTTTTTAAAAATATTTTTGATAAATATTATCTTCTAGTTCTACTCTTATCGTTTCCTCTAGCATCTTGAGCTACACGGAACCCAACCCAGCCATATGCTGAATTCTGATTCTTATATCTTCTTTGCCCCGGATCTAACCAATAAGCTGTATCTTGCCAAGAACCTCCTTTCACAACTCTTACTTCGTTTGAAATAGCTGAAGTTCTGTCTTTAGTATCTTTTTGGAGAATTACTCTACCGCTACCATCTACAATAAATCTTCTTTGTGGAGAATTATACATATCAAAGGATGATGCAGAATCTGACGATGCTCTATAGTATTCTAAAGAAGATTGTCTGTCACCATCTCTGTAGTTTCTGTAATCAGCGATAGTTTGTCTTTCAAACTGACCTGGTAAATTTTTGTAAACTAATCTACCATCAGCTAAAGTGTCGTATTTAATATTTGTTTCGTCTATCATCTTGTAAGTTCCGTCTCCGTTTCTTACAATAGCCTGAGGCATATTTCCTCTATAATAGTTGAAGTCACTATATTCTTCATCAATAATTGGTCTGTAAACATCCGCAGTCCATTCTGCAACGTTACCATACATACCATAAATACCTAAATCATTTGAAGGATATTGTCTAACATCTGAAGTCTGAGCAGAACCATCATTCTTCCATCCTGGAATACCAGAATAATCTCCTCTTCCCATTTTGAAGTTTTCTAGGAACATACCTCTATCTCTTCCTTTAGTTCCTCTTAATCTTTCAATTTGAGTTTTTTTGCCAAGATATTGATTATACTCTCTATTTTTAGCCATACCAAGTGCTGCATATTCCCATTCAACTTCAGTAGGAAGTCTGAATTTTTGTACCATAGCAGCGTTAGGAGCTCTGTTTGCAGCTAATAATCTTTGGTTTGTAGTTTTCAAACCTGTTTTTTGCTGCATTCTTTGTTCATTTATATAACCTTGCATGTCTGGATCATTCGATTTGAATTTATCCATATTAAATGCAGTTCCTCCTTGGTTATTTGATTCGTTGATATACAAATCTTTAGCAATAATACCGGCTTGCATTAAAGCTTTTTCGTTTGCTCTATCTGTTAACCACTCACAGTATCTGTTTGCTTGAGTCCAAGAAACACCCACTACCGGATAGTAATCAAACTCTGGAGAACGGAAATAAGTTTCGTTATAATCGTTCCTAGAAAGTTTGTTATCCCATAACAAGGTATCTGGTAAAGCACCATTATAGATTTCCTTAAAGCTAGGATCGCTTGGTGGGAATACATACTTCAACCATGTAAGGTATTCGCGGTATTCATAGTTAGTAATTTCTGTTTCGCCGATAAAGAAAGAACTAACCTGCATTCTGCGAGGTGAATTATTCCAATCGTGCATAACATCATCTTTCACTAATCCCATTGTAAAAGTTCCACCTTCTACATATACCATTCCCGGCCAACCCTTCTGCTTTTGTTGCTTTCCTGCAAAAAACCAACCTTGTTTTTCGTTTGGTTTCCAACCTGTCTTGCTGACAAATTTTTTAGTACCGCCTCCTTTGCTAGTACCTGACCCTCCACAGCTGGTTAATGCAAGTGTAGAACTTAATGCTATTAATGAAAACAACTTTAGTTTTTTCATAGTCGATATAAATATTTTCAAAGTACAAAGAAAAAATAAATTATTCAATAAATCAAGTAAAGATTTGATTTTTTTGAAAAACGTTAACAAATTAATTTTATTGTATCACAAATTAATTATAAAATTTTCATTTATTTTGTAATTCAGAAATTTGATTAATAAACATGAGAGAAAAAATCACGCTTTTATTTCTATTTACCTTTGCTTCAATGCTTTGGTCCCAAAGAATCAATATTGAATGGAATGGTTCTAAAGTTCAGGACTTTGGTGAAACAAAATTAAATCTTCCAAATTTCAAAAATGAAGGTTTTTCTTACAACCAAAATAACATTTTTATTGTAACTGGACAAAAAATTGGAGAAAAACAATTAAAAATAACTAATCTAAATTGGGAAAACGTTTCTAATGGAGAATTGTATGAGCTTAATAAAGAGCTGATTCCTAGTTTTGAAGTAAAAGATATTGCTTATTATTATTTTGAGGGAGAAAGATATGCAAGTATCAATGTTTCTTTATTCAAGAATATAAAAGGCAGAATTCAAAGATTATCCTCATTCGATATTTCTGAAGGTTCTCCTGATATTTCAAAAAATATTAGCGCAGCAAAAGTAGGTTCTACGATAAACCCTCTATCTAGTGGTAATTTTTACAAAATCAAAGTTGATAAATCCGGTATTTTTAAAATTACCCGTCAGTTTTTACAAGATATCGGAATTAACCCAAGTTCTGTAAATCCTAAAAACTTTAGAATTTATGGCAATGGTGGAATAATGCTTCCTGAACACAATCAAGATACAAAGTATAGCGCTCTACAAGAAAATGCAGTACAGGTTGTAGGTGAAGACGATGGTGTGTGGAATGATGGAGACTATGCTTTATTCTACGCTCAGGGACCTAACGGATATAACCTTTATGATACTACAAACGGGAATGGTTTTAAAAGGCACGAAACTAGAAGCGATTCTAGCAACAATGTAAAAAATATTTATGAGGATTATTCATATTATTATATTACTTTTGATAAAGGACCTGGAAAGAGAGTTCAGCCTGTAGATGTAAATCTTCCTGCTACTCCTTTAATTACAAGATATGACAACTATCAAGTCATTAATAAAGACGAGAAAAACCTTTTAAAAGTGGGAAGAACTTGGGTAGAAGAAGCTCCTTTTACAACAGATAAAACTATTACATTTACGACAAACTCCCCTATTCAAGGCGGAGATGAAATAAGATACAGAGCTCAAGTAATAGGATATCATTCCCAACAAAACTCCATTACCTTTGATCTTAACACTCAAAATCCTGTGCCCTTTACCGTACCTACAAATACAACTGACTTTTCCTATGATTTCCATCCAATGACGTATAATGGTACCCTATCAAATTTAAGCGGCAATCAGATAACATTAAATATTAAACCCAATATTGCAACAAATCCTAACGGAACGTTTTACTTTAATTATGTAGAAGTTCAGTATAAGGAAGATTTGAAATTCAACGGAACTCAAATGAATTTCAGAGATTTTTCGCTCGTAAGCGGTGCAAATACAAATTATGGTTTCAGTATTTCAAATGCAACCGGAATGGAACAGGTATGGGATGTAACTGATATTACCAATGCAAACAGAAGGGTTAATAAAGCATCTGGAAGCAGTACTTTCAATTTTGGATATACTACATCTGACCAAAACTTCAATAATGAATTTGTGGCATTCAGAGCTGAAGCAGCTTTTAGTCCTCAATTTGTCGAAAGAATTACGAATCAAGACCTTTCTTCCTTACAAAATGTAGATTACTTGATTATTACAACCGCCCAATTGATGTCTCAAGCTCAAAGAATAGCAAACCATCACCAAACCAAAAATAACTACAATGTACAAATAGTTGATGTAAATAAAATCTATAATGAATTTGGAAGTGGAAGTAGAGACATTACAGCAATCAGAGATTTCGTCACAAAATTAAATACACCAACAGGTCGTCTAAAATACGTTTTCATTCTAGGTGATGCTTCATATGATTATAAAGACAGAATTGCCAACAATTCTAACGTAGTATCAAGTTACCAAAGTGAAGCTTCAGGTGATTTTATAAACTCATTCGTTACAGATGACTATTTTGTAATGACACAGCCCCAAACGGTAAATATGATTTATAGTAATTTACCGGATTTACCAATCGGAAGAGTTCCTGCTGCTAATATTACGGAAGCATCTAACATGATCGATAAAATTTTAGCATACTATAATTCTTTACCAGGGCAATCTACCCCTTTCGGTGAATGGCGTATGAAACTTGATTTTGTGGTTGATGATGATAGAGACGGAGGCTCTCCTTTCCACGATGTAATGAATACTTCTTTAGTAAATGTATTTGAGCAACCAGGTCAGACTCTAAAAGAATACAATGTAAGAAAGCTTTATCTAGATGCATTTCAGCAGCAAAGCACCGCAGGAGGTCCAAGATATCCTCAAGTAAATCAAGCAATAGCAAATGATATGAGTAACAGCTTATACCTTTTCTATTTTGGACATGGAGGTATTAATGGTTGGGCTCAGGAAAGAGTATTATCTGTAGATGAAATTCAAGCTGCTAACAATTTTTCAAACATATATAGCAGATTCCCGTTTGTTTCTACTATTACCTGTGAATTTACATTATGGGATGAGCCTGCTACAAACTCTGCTGGAGAACAGTTTATTAAACTAAAACAAGGAGGTCCTGCCACAATGATTACATCAAGCCGTGCAGTAGGTGTAGGATATGGTAGAGATTTTACTGGCTTGTTTACACAAAATATTTTCAAGCTTGAAAATGACGATTTTGCAACTTTAGGTATTGCTCATTTAAATGCAAAAAAACAAAGAAATGCAGATGGAAACCATTTAAAAGTAAATTTCTTAGGAGATCCTGCTATGAAACTTAGCAGACCTAAAAGATTATTAGCTATTGATGCTATCGAAACTCCTGTACCAGGATTAATAAGGGGGTTGGATTTTGTTAAAATTAAAGGTCATATCAAAAATGAAAACGGAACAATAAATACTACTTTCAACGGAAGAGTTGTTATTAATATTTTTGATAAGAGACTAAACAAAACAACCTTGAATAATGATGGAGGTATGACTCCTACACTTAACTATACAGAAGAAGGTAGCGCAATTGTAAAAGCATCAGGAACTGCCGTAAATGGGGTTTTCACTGTAGAGTTCTATGTTCCTAAAGATATTAACTATGCCGTAGGAGAAGGTAGAATCTTAGGTTATGCAGACAACAAAGCAACAGATGTATTCAATAATCAAGCTGTACAGGTTGGAGATATCAACCCGAACGGAATAAATGATAACGAACCTCCAAAAGTAAAGTTATACATGAACAATACCAACTTCGCAGACGGAGGTATTACCAACCAAAATCCAATGTTATTAGCATGTATTACTGATGATACTGGAATTAATTCCACTGGTTCTGGTGTTGGTCATGATATTACTGTATATTTGGATGGTCAAATTATTAACACCGTTATCTTAAATGATTTCTTTGCATCTGGAGAAGGAAATGGATGTTTAAACCCAAGTTTGGCAGATTATCAAAAAGGAAATGTTACATATCCTTTCAGAAATTTAGCTGTTGGGCAACACCAATTGACATTTAAAGTTTGGGATATAAACAATAATTCGACAACAGCTACGTTAAACTTTGAAGTTAAGGATGAGTCGGATCAACATTTGGTTATTAACAGACCATTAAACTGGCCAAATCCTTTTACCAATAAAACATATGTTCAGTTTGAGCATAATTGTGATGATATTTTGGATGTAAATGTTCAAATTTATACCATTACAGGAAAATTGGTAAAAACAATTTCACAGCCAGTAGTCGCAGAACCGTTCCTACAGGGCTTTAGAACGCCTCGCCAAGCAATAGAATGGGACGGAAGAGATGATTTTGGTGCTACAGTTGCAAAAGGTACGTATATTTTTAAGATATTTGCAAAAAGTCAAAATCAAGAAAAATGCAAAGGAAGTGCTACAGCTGTAGAAAAAATGGTACTTTTGAAATAAATTAAAATAATAACAGTAATAATATACATAAAAAACTGATAATATATAAAAGACAAGATATGAATTTAACTACTAAACTGCTTTTAGGAATTGGTTTGAGTGCTGGTTTTTTAGGCTATTCGCAAGATCTGAGTAAAATAAATCCAGTATTAACCGGAGCTCCTTTCCTAAGAATTGCTCCAGACGCAAGAGCTGGAGGTATGGGAGATCAAGGAGTTGTTACCTCTCCGGATGCATTTTCTCAATTCTGGAACGCAGCGAAATATCCTTTTAGCAGAACAAATTCTTCTGTGGGTGTTAACTATACACCTTATATGGGAAAACTTACGAATGATGTATTCTTATTATATGGTGCATTCCATAAATTTTTAGGTCAGGAAGAAAGATCTACAATCTCGGCAAGTATCTATTACTTTAATATGGGTGAAGTAGATTTGACTCAATTAGTAGGGAATGAAGTTGCACCAATGGGTACATCCAAACCAAATGAATTCTCTATTGATGTCGCTTATGGATTAAAACTTTCAGATTCCTATTCAATGGCAGTTACAGGTAGGTATATTCGTTCAGATTTAGGAGGAAGTTTCAATACAGATAATACTATAAAACCAGCAAACTCTTTTGCTGTGGATGTTTCAGGATACTACACTTCACCAAAATTCTCTAGCTTCGGCGGATATGATGGTAAAGTAAATGCAGGTTTTGCTGTTCAAAACTTAGGTCCTAAATTAGATTATACAGGAAATGAAGAATCGAGATCTTATCTTCCTACAATGGCTAGATTAGGTATTGGTTACGATATGTATCTTGATGATTTAAACAGAATCGGATTAAGTGTTGAAGGTTCTAAAATTTTGGTTCCGGGTTCTGAATATGTAGGAATGGATCCAAATACAAGAAAACCTATTTATGCGGTTCCAAATGTTGGTGTAATGCAAGGTATTGGAAAATCTTTCAAAAACAAAAACTCTATCATGTATAGTGGAGCTTTAGAATATTCTTATGATAATGCTTTTGCTGTAAGAGGAGGTTATTTCCACGAAAGTGAAGAACAGGGAGCAAGACAATTTGCTACTGCAGGTATCGGATTAAAATATCGTTCTTTCGGGCTTGATATTTCTTACCTGATCAATATGTCTAAAATTAACACGGCTTTAGATAACACCCTACGTTTCGGATTGACTTGGAACATCGGTGATGAAACATCTAACATTGATCGTTAAAAAAAAATATAACAAATAAGTATAGAAAAGTCTCATTTTTATGAGGCTTTTTTTGTTTTCTATAAGTATTTTTGTAGTATGAACTATTCTGCGGAACTTAAAAAATTCGTAACCAGCCAATATGTATATTCTTCTATCAGAATTACATTGGCTACCGTTCTGCCATGTTTAGTTCTCGCACACTTCGGAATTCTAAAAGAATATTTCCTTTTTCCTTTAGGGACAAGCTTTGTAGCATTAACAGACCAACCCGGTCCATTTATCAGAAGAAGAAACGCATTGACATTCGCCATTTTTTGCTTTGTGCTTGTAGCACTTATTGCAAGTTTGGTGATGAATTTCAAAATTCTTGTCTTTGCTGAGATTATTGTTTTCGGAATGTTCTTCTCTTTGATTGGGGTTTATGGTCAAAGATTAGCTGCCGTTGGTTCACTATCCTTAGTTGTATTGGCTATCTTTATTGATGGACATTTGACAGGAGCTAACATCCTCAAAAGTTTATTGATTTTCACATCTGGCTGTATTTGGTTTTTGTTAATATTCTTAATTGTTACAACTATTCAGCCTTACAAATTGGCGGGGCAAATGATTGGCGAAAATTATCTGCAATTGGCGGAGTTTTTAAAAATCAAAGCGGGATATTATCAAAAAAATCCTGACTACAGCAAACTTACAACACAGGTTATTGCAAAACAGATTGAAATAAAAAACCTTCAGGAAGATACCCGAGAAACGGTATTCAAAACAAGAACCATCGTTAATGAATCAACTACTACAAGTCGATTATTAATGTTGATGTTCCTGAATTCAATGGATCTTCATGAAAAACTGATGACCTCAGAAAGTGATTATGAAAAACTTCAGCAAAGTTTTCAGGACAGCACAATTCTGGTAAATATTCATCATTATCTGGAATTGCTTTCTGAAGAAATAACAAACATCGGAATTGCGCTACAAAGCGGAACAAGAGCTAAACCTTTATTTGATTTAGATACGGAATTAAAAAATCTTAATCATCATTTTTTTGACCTTAGAAACAAAGAACTCAATCCGAACAATCTGGAAAACTTCATGATTTTGCGTCAAATTTTGATGCGTATCAATGAAATTACTAAAGAAATTAATGAAATTTATAAAGTCTTTTCCCAAAATATAAAATTAGCAAAAAGTCTATCAACAGGGTTGGACTTCAAAAAATTCATGCCCAATGAGGAGAAACTTAATTTTAAAGTTTTAAAAAACAATATATCTTTTACATCTTCTCATTTCCGTCATGCTTTGAGAATTACGATAGCTCTATTGTTAGGATATTTATTTTCATTATTCGAATTTTTGGGGTTAGGTCATACCTATTGGATTATGATTACGATTACGGCAATTCTGAAACCCGCCTACTCTATTACCAAAAAAAGAAACCTTCTCCGACTTTACGGAACCATTTCTGGAGCCATCATAGCCTATACAATTTTATATTTTGTTCATATCAATCAGGTTTTGTTTACCATTCTGCTTTTAAGTATGATAATGTGTTTCAGTTTTCTGAAAGGCAGATACTTTTGGGCAGTATTTTTCATGACAATTTATGTTTTCCTAAGTTTTAATTTTTTAAATCCTGGAAATGTTGACGTTATATTTAAGGACAGAATTCTTGATACCGTAATTGCAGGAATCATTGCATCTTTTGTCTCTTATGTTGTTTTCCCGGTTTGGGAACACACTCAGAATCTGGATTTAATGAAAAAATCAGCAGAAAGTAACCTTATTTATTTTCAAAGTGTAATTGCAAAGTTTTTAGAAAATAATTTTGATATTGAAGATTATAAAGTAAAACGTAAAAATGCCATTATTTCATTGGCAAACCTTTCCGACAACTTCCAAAGAATGATTTCTGAACCTAAAAATCAAAGAAAAAAACTGGAAGTTGTTCATCAGTTTGTAGCAACCTCTCATCTTATTACAGCTTATACCGCATCGCTTTCTCAATATGTAAAAGGGAACGAAAAATATCCAGAAATAGACACCGAAAACTGGAGCAAAAAAATAACTGCAGAAATGCAAAAGGTAATAAATCTTCTGCATGATGAGAAAATCACTGAAACTTTAGTCAAAGAAAGTAAACTCGAGCCTGAAGATGAAGTGGAAGATCTTCTTATGCAACGTAAAAACGAAATTGAAGAAAACGAAATTGTAGACAGAAGAGATCCGAATAAAATTTCACATTTAACTGAGATAAAAAACATTCATGATGTTTTAGAACTCATCTATGACGTTACGAAAGAACAGAGAAAAGTGATTGAGAAGTACAAAAATGAAACAGCAACTATCAAAAGTACAGAACCTATTCCTCAACAATCGTAAAACAATAATCATCAAAAAATTTCACTCTTGCTTTCAACTCATCAGAAATAGTATCGTCATGCACACGGCATTGTATACTATCCAAATATTCTAGCTCAAAAGGTCTGACTTCATAATGTTTTTTAAGTGACCAAAATTTTGAATGATGAAGTTTGTACATACTTTCTTTTACACTCCAAATAATGGTATAAAAGGTTACAGCATTATTGGAAGGAATAAAACCCCTTTCATTTTCATAAGTAAACTTATCAATTACTCTCAAAATTTTAGGATTGAACTTTTCAATATCAATTCCTATTTTATTTTTAGAAATAGCAATTGCTGCAAAAGGAAAGGAATGAGTGATAGAAATTTCGGCATCTTTTGGAGACAAAAAAGGCTCTCTATCATTGTATAATATTTTCGAATCCGGCTTTAAACTTTTTAAAAGTTTGCGTACCATTAATACTTCCAATAATTTCTTCGGATGATAATCTTTTACTTTTTCAGCATTTTCTGGTTCTAAAAGTGTTTGGATGTTCAATTCTTCATTTTTGTCGTATTTCCATACGAGAATTTTGGCATTATGATCTGAAAAATCGCGATAAAGAGGCATTGATTTTTTTATTGGGCAAAATTACCAAAAAGAAAATTAATAAAATTGGTATTAGATTGTCATACAAATTAATTTCCCATTCAATAATCTTATCTTCAAGTGCAAGTATAATTTCCTATAACCAGACTTCAAGTCACGTTTTTTTATATTAATTATTAATTGTAATTTTGCATTCTATTTTTAATTTTTTGAATTTAAACTTATTCATCAACATATGAGTACTACAACACAATACGTTCCTTATAAAGTTAAGGATATTTCCCTAGCAGAATGGGGCAGAAAAGAAATTACCCTTGCAGAAGCTGAAATGCCAGGTCTAATGGCAATCCGTGAAGAGTATGGCCCCTCTCAACCATTAAAAGGTGCAAGAATCGCAGGATGTCTACACATGACAATCCAAACTGCTGTGCTTATCGAGACATTAGTAGCTTTAGGAGCTGAAGTTACTTGGTCTTCTTGTAATATTTTCTCTACACAAGATCACGCTGCTGCTGCAATTGCTGCTGCAGGAATTCCTGTTTATGCTTGGAAAGGTATGAACGCAGAAGAATTTGACTGGTGTATTGAGCAAACTTTGTTCTTTGGTGAAGACAGAAAACCATTAAACATGATTTTGGATGATGGTGGAGATTTAACAAACATGGTTTTTGATAAATACCCTGAATTAACTAAAGACATCAAAGGGCTTTCTGAAGAAACTACAACAGGGGTTCACAGATTGTATGAAAGAATGGCAAACGGAACTTTAGTAATGCCTGCAATTAACGTAAATGATTCTGTAACGAAATCTAAATTTGATAACAAATACGGATGTAGAGAATCTGCAGTAGATGCTATCAGAAGAGCAACTGACGTTATGTTGGCTGGTAAAAGAGTAGTAGTTTGCGGATACGGAGACGTGGGTAAAGGTACTGCTGCATCTTTCAGAGGAGCTGGTTCTATTGTTACGGTTACAGAAATCGACCCAATCTGTGCACTTCAGGCTGCCATGGAAGGTTATGAGGTTAAGAAACTAGAAAATGTAATCGAAACTGCTGATATCGTTATTACTACAACAGGTAACTTCAATATCGTAAGAGGTGAGCATTTCAAAAAAATGAAAGATAAAACTATCGTTTGTAACATCGGTCACTTCGATAACGAAATCGATATGGCTTGGTTAAACGATAACTATGGTTCTACAAAATATGAAGTAAAACCTCAAGTTGATATCTATAACGTAGATGGTAAAGAAATCATTATTCTTGCAGAAGGTAGATTGGTAAACCTT
This sequence comes from Chryseobacterium oryctis, assembly GCF_025971925.1. Classification (GTDB taxonomy): domain Bacteria; phylum Bacteroidota; class Bacteroidia; order Flavobacteriales; family Weeksellaceae; genus Chryseobacterium; species Chryseobacterium oryctis. The sequence goes on along the minus strand of NZ_JAPDHV010000004.1, from coordinate 21,907 downwards.
GGTTGTGCTACAGGTCACCCATCTTTTGTAATGTCTAATTCTTTCTCTAACCAGACTTTAGCTCAAATTGAACTTTGGACTAATTCTGCAGCTTACAAAAACGAAGTATACACACTTCCTAAAAAATTAGACGAAAAAGTAGCGGCTCTTCACCTTAAAAAAATTGGTGTAGAACTAGAAACTCTTTCTCCTGAACAGGCTAAATATATTGGTGTAGAGGTTGAAGGACCATTCAAACCAGAATATTATAGATATTAATATTTTTTAATCTTAATAAAAAACTCTTCAAGAAAAATTCTTGAAGAGTTTTTTTATGGTATACATAATCTAATTTTATTTACCGTATTTTCCCCATTTCATACATAATAAAATTTGTGATATATTTGAAATCTTAAAAAAAACATTAAAAATGAAAAAACAAAATGTATCAAATGCATTCGTAGCTGCCTCATGGATTGCTTTAGGAGCAGGAATGATTGGGTTTGTCGTAGGTCTTGCAAGAGCAGAAATGCAGCTCAATGAAAAAGGATATTATTTCACCATCTTACTTTATGGTTTATTTGCTGTCGTTTCTTTGCAAAAAGCCGTTCGTGACAGATTAGAAAATATTAAAGTTACTGATATTTATTATGGTATTTGTTGGTTTGCCACCCTATCTTCAATAGTTTTATTAGCTATCGGTTTATGGAATGCTACTATTCTTCCGAGTGAGAAAGGTTTTTATGCCTTTGCTTTTTTATTAGCCCTTTTCGGAGCCATTGCTGTTCAGAAAAATACACGAGACAATATGCTTCAAGAATAAAAAAAAGCTCCGATTATGGAGCATTTTTTATTTATCATACCGATTAGGATGCAGCTTTTTAACATCATCAACTGTTCCCAATACTTTATCTTTTAAAGAATCCTGATATTTTTGAAGTTTATCCGAAATTTGACTATCTGCACTTCCTAAAATTTTTGCAGCTAAAATCCCTGCATTCAATGCTCCATTCAAAGCTACAGTTGCCACAGGAATTCCTCCCGGCATTTGAAGAATAGACAATACAGAATCCCACCCATCAATAGAATTACTTGATAAAATAGGAACACCAATCACCGGTAAAGTGGTACAACTTGCCACCATTCCCGGAAGATGTGCAGCACCTCCTGCTCCAGCAATGATTACTTTCAATCCTCTTTCTTTGGCTGTTTTTGCATATTCAAACATCCTTTCCGGAGTTCTGTGAGCCGAAACCACAGTCAATTCATAAGGAATATCTAAACTTTTCAAAAAATTGGCTGCCTGTTCCATGATTGGCAAATCACTCTGACTGCCCATAATAATTCCGATCATATTACTTTTTTAGATATTCAAAGATAAAAAAAATGTGTGAGGTCGAAGGATAAACTATAAACCATAATCTTTTTCAAACACTAGGACAATCTTTCAATACCCAATTTCAATTTATTCGAAAGGCTAAGTAAATGGCTTACATTTTCTTTTTTCACTATAAAAAAGCCATAACTGTCTCCTAAAGTATCCATATTCATAAGTTCCAAACCTTTTTCTGACAATGCTTTTTGTACATATACAAAGAGATCATGGCTGTAGGTTTCTTCAGGATAATCAAACGTCCAATCTTCATCCAGAAAGTATTCGATAATTCCTTCCATATCTTCAGGATCAAATTTCCAGTCACTATGCCAATAATTATCTTCATGAATAATTTCAAATCTCAAAGGAAAATACCCATCATCATAATAATCTTCACCTTGTTCTTCCAATTCAGCAATGAGTTGCTCCTCATCCTTTTGCCATTGTTCATAAAAATATTGTGCTTGTTCTTCCGCATTATCTATTTTCCAATAATTAGTCATATCCAAGACCTCTCTAAAATCCTGCAATGTAGCATCTTTTGAAATAAGAACATTGGGATGCTTATTCAAAATTTCTTCATTAATAATAACTCCTGTTTCCTGCGACAATGCTGCCAAAACTTTTTCAAATCTTTCAATAAAAATCTCATCTTCCGGTTCAGGATTATTAATATCTCCCAAAAACTTTGCATCCAGCAAATCTTCAATTGTATAAATAAGACCTCGCGAATAAAAAATCCTGAAAGAATTAATCTCTTCTGCATTATTTTCACAAACGAAGAACAAGTAAAAACTACATTTTATCCTTTTAAAATGTCTTTTCTCATTTTCATTTGGATTCACATAAAAGTTGAAAATCATCAAATCATATTGTCTATTGTTTTCTATATCACTTTCAATATCAACAGGACTTATTTCTGCTTTTTCGTGAACAATATTTAACAATTCATAAAAGTTTTTGAACCCTTTTCGTTCTAAAACCTTCTCATCATATTCAGAATTTTGATAGGAATATGGAAACTCATACCATGTCATTTCTGCTTCTTTTTCAAACCCGTCCACAAACACACTCACTTGATTGGACTCATGAACAAGATACTGAAACAGATTATGAAAGGTTTGAAAATCAAAATTAAACTTAGTTTTAGACTGTTCTTTTTTCTTTCTTCTAAATGGATTCCACATATTGATTGATTCACTCTATTTAATTCTATTTTCCTAATCTATCGCTAAAATATAAAAACTAGCAATATCTTTGTTACACTTTACACCTTCGTTTTGAAAGATTACAAACTTCTTCTTGCCATAATCACCGTAGCCATAGTTTGGGGAACAACGTTTTTAGCCATTCGGGTAGCTGTAGAAAGCATTCCTGCTTGGTTTGTAGCAGGGATTCGCCAGTTTTTGGCATCAATTATTATTTTACTGATATTAATTTACAGAAAGGAATTTCGATGGATTGGCTGGAAAAACTTAGGCTATCAAATTATTTTTTCAACATTAATGCTTGTTGTAGCCAACGGCATGACAACGGTTGCGGAAGAAACGGTTTCGAGTAGTTTAGCATCTCTTATCAGTACAGCCTCTCCTATTCTCGTATTTTTAGGAAGTGTTGCACTTGGTATTCAAAAATTTAGCTTTAGGGCTTTAATAGGTGTTTTGATGTGTTTTGGCGGAATCCTTTTCATTTTTTGGGATGGTGTTAAAGATTTAGCCAATCCCGATTACAGAATGGGAATTATTTTCTTGTTTTGTGCTATTTCAGGATGGGCATCAGGAACTATTTTCACCAAAAAATTGAATATTCAAAGCGGAAATATTTCTTTGAATTTATTCTATCAGTTCTTATTTGCTGGAATTATACAAGTTATTTTTGCTTTCATATTTTCAGAAAACTACAATTTTGAAGATTGGACATTAAGAAGCGTTTCAGCAATGCTCTATCTTGCTATATTCGGTTCTGTGATTGCTTTTTTTGCTTTTCATTATGCATTAACTAAAATTTCTCCTGTTCAGGTCTCTATATTAGCTTACATCAATACAATTATTGCCATATTTTTAGGCTGGCTGATTTTAAATGAAAGCATTTCCGCTAAATTTATCGTTGCCGCTATTCTAATTATGTGTGGAATATTTATTATTAATTATAATCCAGAAGCATCAAAAAAACAAAAGATTAAATAATTTTACACTAAACTTTCGAAAATTCTTTTTATTTTTTTAGTATTTTTTCCTTATATTGTTGAAACAAGATCAACGATATGCTAAAAAATTTATTCGCAATTTTTTTTATTATTCTTTTTTTCATCGGTTGTAGTGACAAAAGAAAGGAAAACAACTTAAGCGTCAGAGAACAACAACTTCTTGAAAAAGAAAAACTTTTCGCACAGAAAGAATCTGAATATCAAGCCTTATTGAAAATGAGAGACAGTATTTTTTCTGAAAAAGATTCAGCTAATGTTATCAGTTGGCCAATAGAAATATCTGGCCTATGGAATGGTAAAACGATCTGCACAGAATCCAGCTGTACAGATTATGTAGTTGGCGATCAACGTACAGATATTTGGGAATTTGACCAAGACTCTACACAGATGATAACTAAAATTATCAGTAATAATAAACTGGTAAGAGTATATTCCGGGAAATTTGAAAATAACGAAATTAAATTATATTATAAGACTGATTCCACATCTCAAAAAAAGGTAGAAATGAATGTATTATTTAATGAGATTTCTGCGGAAAAAATAAAAGGTACAAGAACTATTACAATAGACGACAACTGTACAGCAAAATTCTCTGTTGAATTGCTACGTTCCACAAAATAAACACTTATGATTTTATTAAACATCCATAATCTGAGTCTTCCTATTGAAGATCCTGTCCTTAAATTTTTATTGGTTCTTATCATCATACTAGCTGCACCCTTGCTATTAAATAAAATCAAGGTTCCTCACCTTTTGGGGCTCATTATTGCAGGAGCTGTAATAGGACCTAACGGTTTTAATATTTTATCCAGAGACAGCAGTATTGTAGTAACCGGAACCACCGGATTATTATACATCATGTTTCTCGCAGGTCTGGAAATAGATATGGGAGATTTCAAAAAAAATAAATGGAAAAGTCTCACATTCGGAATTTATACATTCCTTGCTCCATTCGTTATAGGGTTTATCGGTGGATATTATCTTTTAAACTTCTCTCTTCTTACTTCAGTATTATTTGCAAGTTTATTCTCTTCACATACCCTTATTGCCTATCCGTTATTGAGTAAATTAGGAATTGTAAAGAATCTTGCTGTAAATATTACAGTAGGAGGAACAATGATTACCGATATTCTTGCACTCTTGGTTCTTGCCATTATCGTAGGAATGTCACAAGGAAATGTAGGAACAGAATTTTGGGTAAAATTATCTATCTCTTTTATTGTTTTCAGTTTGGTTGTTCTTCTGCTGTTTCCTATAATAGGAAGATGGTTTTTCAAAAAAGTTGATGATAAGATTTCCCAGTATATTTTTGTATTAGTGATGATTTACCTTGCGGCTCTTTTGGCTGAACTTGCCAGTGTAGAGGCTATTATTGGAGCTTTCTTTGCTGGATTGGCATTAAACAGGCTTATTCCTCATACATCATCATTGATGAACCGTGTAGAATTTGTAGGAAACGCCATTTTTATCCCCTTTTTCCTGATCAGTGTAGGAATGTTGATTGATTTTAAAGTTTTTTTCAAAAGCTGGGAAACTCTCGGCGTAGCCGCCATTATGCTGATTGCTTCCATAGGAGGGAAATACCTTGCTGCTGTTGCTACCCAGAAAACATTCCGTTTAACCAAAGAGGAGGGAAAATTAATTTTCGGGTTAAGTTCTGCTTCTGCGGCAGCAACTTTAGCTTCCGTAATGGTTGGATATAATATCATCCTTTCCGAAACCGAAACCGGAGAACCCATAAGATTACTAAATGAGCACGTTCTTAATGGAAGTATTTTACTGATTCTCATCTCATGTACTATTTCATCATTTATTTCATTGTCCAGCGGACAGAAAATTGCGGAGAGTGACAATGAAGATACAGTTTCAGGAAACAATCATGAAGAAGAAAATATTCTTCTTGCCCTTAATTATGAAAAGACCGTTGAAAGAATGGTTAATTTGGCAATCTTGATAAAAGATCACGAGAATACAGAAAATATCTTTGCTCTGAATGTAATTAATGAAGACAAAAATGAATCTTCTGTAAAAAATGCTGAAAAACTACTTCATCAGGCTGTAGATATTGCAGCTTCTACAGATGTAAAATTACAAGCTTTTAAGCGTTATGATAATGATGTTGTAAATGGAATTAATAATGTTATCAAAGAGCAGAAAGCCACAGACCTCATTATAGGTCTTGAGGATGAAAAAGGCTTCTCCCCTTCTTTTGTATATAACCTATATAACGGATATCTTCAGAATGATGATGTAAATGTTATGGTTTACCATGCAGCACAACCACTTTCCACCGTTAAAAAATACGCAGTAATGATTCCTGAAAACGCTCACAGGGAAGCAGGATTTTTTCATGCCCTTTTAAGAGTCTGGAATATTGCTAGAAATTCTGGCGCTACGATGGTTTTCTATACTCCAGAGAATATTATGGAAATATTACAAAGAATTATTAAAAAAGCCAATATTGAAGCTGAATTCATTATTATGCAGACATGGCGTGACGGTGAAAAAACAGCATCACAATTGCAAGAAGACGAAGCTCTTATTGTTTTTATGGCTAAACGTGGAATGAGGTCTTATATTCCACAAATGAGATTTATACCTGAGTTCCTGAATAAATATCTGAATAATAATAACTATCTTTTAATTTTTCCTTTCTCTGAGTTTGACAAAAACAATCCTGAAATACGATCTGTGGGAAATCATGGAGATTTTATGGAAATAGGGAATATCATTAAGAAAATTTTCAAATAAAAAAGACTGGCGAGAAGGCCAGTCTTTTTTATATCTTTATAGCTTATTCAGCAATTACTCTTACCATTTCTTTTACTTTCACCAGCTTCTCCATCAATTCTTCTCTGGAATCTGCCAAAACATTGATGTGTCCCATTTTTCTACCTGGTTTGGTTTCTGTTTTTCCGTAAAGATGAACGTATGTTTCGGGCATTTTTAAAACCTCATCCATTCCTTCATAAATAACCTTTCCGGCATGTCCTTCTGCTCCAACAAGATTAAGCATTCCACTATAAACAATAGCATCTGTATCTGCTAAAGGAAAATTTTTCACCACTCTATACATCTGTTCAAACTGAGAATTGGCATTTCCTTCTTGACTTTGATGACCCGAATTATGCAATCTAGGAGCTGTTTCGTTTACCCAAACTTTCCCTTCTTTATCTAAAAACAATTCTATCGCAAAAAGTCCAGGAGAATCTACAGCAGATAAAAATTTTGAAGCAATAACGTTAATTTGATTTTCTACATCTTCTGATAAATCATCTACAGGACAAACATTAAAATCTAAAAGATTCAATTTAGGATCGGCTACCATTTCAGTCACAGGGAAAGCTTTGGTTTCTCCATTTTCATTTTTAGCAACGATTATTGAAAGTTCTTTATCAATATCTACCAATTTCTCAAGAACAGAATCTTGTAACCAAAGATTTTTCATGTCTTCATTGGTACGAATTACCTGAACTCCTTTTCCATCATATCCTCCTGTATTCATTTTCTGAACAAAAGGCAATGACATTTTTATTTCGTCTGAGCTTCCGTCCATCACTTCAAATTCTGGACTCGGAATTTCATGTTTTTGATAAAATTTTTTCTGTAAAATTTTCTGCTGAATGGTTTTGATAATTTGAGAATTAGGAACCACTTTTACTCCTTGATTTTCGAGTTCTGCTAAAGCCTCTGCATTTACGTGCTCAATTTCTATAGTCACAACATCTTTATCCTTCCCAAAATTCAGAACCGTTTCGTAATCATTGAAATTACCTTGAGTAAAATATGAGATATTATGGCAAGGGGCATCCGAAGCCGGATCCAGTGTGTAAAATTCATCATCGTACTTCAATGCTTCCTGAATCAGCATTCTTCCAAGCTGCCCTCCTCCTAAAATTCCTATTTTCATTTTTTTCTTTTTATTTCTTTTTAGATTTATTTATTTGATTTAAATTTTATCAATTTTCAGATATCCCAATCCCATAAAATTTTTCTGGTTTTCTACATCCGATTTTTCTAAAACTATAGAATATTTTTCTTTCATTTTTTGAGGAAGAATATCATTTACATTATAAATATCATCAATATCTACCCCATGTTTATCATCAATATGACTTACAGCACCTTCAAAACCCATTGTTTTATAAAACTCTGTTTCTTTCACTCTTTTCACCACCTCACCCATTGAGTTTCCTACCATTAAGTGTTGTTCATGAAATTCTTCAAAAAAGCCTTTTTTATACCCTCCTAAATTGATGAAAAACAACTGTTCTTCTGATGTTTTTGTTCCTTTTTCTACAATTTTAACAGCGTATCCATCAGCAAATTTTACTTCCTGATAAGCGTCCAAATGTATTTTCCCTTCTGCTTCTTTCCAAAAATCCTTTATATCCGGTACTAAATCTTTTAGATTTTCAGCAATTCCGAAAAAAACATCATGCTGTTCAATATTTCTTCCTTTCGGAGTTGCACCAAGAATAATATAAAATAATTTCAGCTCATTTTCCATGATGCAAAAATACATCAAAATTATCTTTTTTAAAGTTTTGGCAAAATAGTGCAATAGTTTTATATTTGTAACATGTCAGAAATCATTATTCTCTTTCTGGGGGCAGTTTCGGCAGGACTTTTAGGTTCACTGACCGGATTAGGAGGAGGAGTTATCATAATCCCTTTATTGACGCTGGGTTTTGGCGTTCCTATGCACTATGCAATTGGTGCTTCACTTATTTCCGTTATCGGTACTTCTTCAGGTGCTGCAGTTGCGTTTGTAAAAGAAGGTTTTACCAATATGAGAATCGGAATGTTTTTGGAGATTGCTACAACAGCAGGTGCCATTGTGGGAGCTTTGGTTTCAGGAGCATTAAACCCTAATACAATCGGGATTATTTTTGCCAGTATCCTGATTCTGACCGTTATTTTAAATTTGAAAGGAAAACCCGACCATCAGGAACCTTTAATCAAAGGAAGCCTTGAGGATAAATTAAAATTATACGGAACTTTTCCTGATAAAGGAGTTGTGAAAAGTTATGCTGCAAGAAACACGGTTCCGGGATTTTTGATGATGATGTTTGCCGGTGCAATGTCCGGGCTTTTAGGAATTGGTTCTGGAGCACTGAAAGTTTTAGCCATGGACAATATGATGAAACTTCCTTTCAAAGTTTCTACCACCACAAGTAATTTTATGATTGGCGTAACTGCTGTAGCAAGTGCCTTAATCTACTTTCAGAGAGGTGAAATTATCCCTGTAATTGTAGCTCCGGTATTAATAGGTGTGGTTGTAGGTAGTTTTATCGGTTCAAAAACATTGATGGTTTCAAAAACAAAAAAACTGAAAACCTTCTTTGCCATTGTTATCACTATTCTCTCAATCTACATGATGTATAACGGTATAAACAAAAACTTCAGATAATGAAAAAGAACTTCACAGATGTGGATCTGAACCGCTCCGTTGGAAATCTTCTGAGGTTGGGAGTTATTTTATCCGTTATCACTTCATTAATCGGTTTTATTAAATTATTCTCAGAAGGTTTTAAAATGCCTGAAAAATACTCAAGTCTTGCCATAGGTTCTTCTTCTGAAAAAATATGGGGTGAGTTTTGGAGATCTCTTTGTCAAGGAGAAGGTGTCGCAATTATCCAATTGGGAATCCTGATGTTGATTTTCACACCTTTAATGAGAATTATTTTTGCATTAATCGGATATTTAAAAGAAAAAGACTACGTTTATGTAGTCATCTCTTCTATTGTCTTAGCCATTATGGCAATAAGCTTCTTCACAGGTTACGCTCACTAAAAATTATTCTTCATAAAACTCTAAAGGTAACCGATCCGGATCTTGGGTAAAGAAAAATTCTTTATCTGTAAATTCATCTATTCTGATTTCTTCACAAGCTAAACCTTTTTCTACTAATTCTTTCCTTTTTTCATTTACATTTTTAACAGAAAAAGCCAAATGTCTTAATCCACAAGCTTCGGGACGCGATGCTCTTTGCGGAGGATTGGGAAAAGAAAATAATTCGATTACATAATGGTTATCAATCGCTAAATCTAGCTTGTAAGACTGTCTTTCCTTACGATACACCTCCCGAATGATATTTAATCCTAAAATTTCAGTATAAAATTTCTTTGAAACCTCATAATCTGAACAAATAATAGCAATATGATGAATTTTCATTTTTTTAAAATTAATTTATGTTCTCACAATTATCCTTTCTTCTTGTGTCAATAAGATATTGAATTTTCCATTCTTCATTTTGTTTAACCAACTGAAAACTATTAGCTCCACAATGCGAAAATTTTCCTTTATAATAAAACGAATAAGGAGTAAACACACTCGCAAGATTTCCGTCTACATGAATAGCTTCAATTGTTATTCTTTCGTCCAAATCATCTTTAGAAGTTTTTGAAATTGAAGAAATAAAATCTGTAATGCTATCTGTTTTTACAGTTCCGTCTTTTGTAATAGTCTGCAAAATTGCATTTTCTGTAAAGGAAGATTTCAATAAATCTGGATTCACATTCTTCATTGCCAGAAAAAGATTTTTAATTGGTTTTTCAATTTCTTGATTTTGCTGTTGCCCAAAACTAAAAACTCCTAAAAATGAAAAAGCCACACATAATTTATACATAAATATTGGGTTTAATATTCAATAAATATAAACAAAAAACGAGCTAAAATAGCTCGTTTTCTATATATGAATTAAAAATTGAATTAAAATCTCATCACATCCTTCACTACTCCATTATTTTGAGTATGCTGTAAAAGTTCAGCTTCAATAAAAGATTTAATTTTATCTTCAGAACCGTTATTAGGGAATAAAAGATGAACATTAGCTCCTGCATCTAACGTAAAAAACAAAGGCAATCTTGTTTTTTTTCTGAAATCCCAAATTTTATTAATCACTTCCAAGGTTCCTGTTTTCATCAAAATAAAAGCAGGTTCGCTCATCATCATCATTGCATGAAGTGTAAGCGCTTCATGTTCAACCAACTTAATAAAGCCTTCTAAATCTCCGTTTGCCAAAATCTCCTTCATCGGTGTAAAATTCTCTCTGGCTTCCAAAAATCTTCTTTCAGCATACGGATTGGTTTTCATCAAACCATGACCTACCGTTGAAGAAACACTTTTCTGACCTTCATGAATCAGTAAAACCCAGTCATTAAAATCTTTAAAAATCTCGTGAATTTCTTCATTTGGATATTGCACCGCAAATAAATCTGAACTCCCTTTCACCTGAGATTCTCCCCAAACAACTAAACCATTGTACAAACTTCTACAAGCACTTCCGCTTCCCAATCTTGCCAAAAACGATGCCTTCCTCAAAGATTCTTCTTCAGATTCTTTTCCTGAAAATACCTCATCCAATTTCATTAAACATTTTGCAATAGCTCCGAATCCTGAAGCAGAACTTGCAATTCCTGAACTGTGAGGAAATGTATTTTCTGTTTTAATGATATATTTTCCCTTTAAAATCCAAGGAAGATATTGCTCTATATTTTTGAAATACTTTTCAATTTTCTCTGCAAATTTCACTTCTTCGTTGCCACCTAAAAAAGTCTGAACTGAAAAAGGTTCATTCACAAAAAACTCCATTGTAGTATTGGTTTTACAATGATTCAGAGTATAACTAATACTCGGGTTTGCAGGAATCTGATTATCGTATTTCCCCCAATATTTAATCAAAGCAATATTTGACGGGCAACTTTCAGAAACCGTTTGTGTACTTATAATAAAATTTTCTTTTCCTAGAAACTCCTGTGTTGTCATAATTTAGTTTAAACACCAATTTTTGTGGTTTGGTTTATTAATACATCTTCTCAATAATATCTGCATATTTTTTGAGAACAACATTTCTTTTTATTTTGAGGGTAGGTGTAATTTCACCTGTATTAATTTCAAATTCAGCAGGCATTAAAGTGAATTTTTTCACTTTTTCAAAATCTGATAAGTGAACCTGAAACTCATTAACTTTTTCTTTATAAAAATCAATAACTTCCTTCTTCTGAACGATTTCTTCCCAATTGGTAAACGGAATATTATTTTTAGCCAAATGGTCTTTTAAAAACTCAAAATTCGGTACAATCAGTGCAGAAACAAATTGTTTTCCTTCTGCTATAAGAACGATTTGTTGAATGAAATTATTATTGGTTAAAAGATTTTCAATCTGTTGAGGCGCAATGTACTTCCCGTTGGAAGTTTTCATTAAATCTTTAATTCTGTCTGTAATGATAAGATTCCCTTTTTCATCAAATTTCCCCGCATCACCAGTTTTGAACCATCCGTCTTCTGTAAAAACGGCTTTTGTATCTTCAGGTTTATTATAATATCCTTTTGTGATACCATTTCCTCTTGCCTGAATCTCATCATTTTCACCAATACGAATTTCTACCCCCGGTAAAGGACGTCCACACGTTCCATGCTCGAAATGTTTAAGCGGAAAAGCCGTTAATGTTGCCGTAGTTTCGGTAAGACCATATCCCACCGTGATATGTATCCCCATCGCTTCAAATAACTTTGTAACTTCCGGAGAAACCGAAGCACCACCACAAGGTAAAAACCAAAGTCGGCCACCCATTTTTTCTTTCACCTTACTGAAAACCAATGCTTCCGCAACGGATTTTTTTATTTTTAATCCGAATGGGATTTGTTTTTCCAAGCTTCTCAACTCTCCTGCTTCAGAACCAACTTTCAGTGCCCAATCAAAGATTTTTTTCTTCAATGATGAACCTTCCTCTGCTTTATCTAAGACTCCGGCATATACTTTTTGGAAAAACCTAGGAACAGCACACATCATGGTTGGTTTTACCTCTTCCAAAGCACTAGAAATATCTTTCGGATTTTCAAGGAAATATACTCTTGCTCCACCGTACAAACAAAGCAAACTCCAACTTCTTTCGAAAACGTGAGTCAAAGGCAAGAAAGCCAAAGAAAGCTCTTCTTCGAAATTTTTAAACTTAAAATATTCAAAATGAGCATCAAAAGCCTTGATAAAATTTCCGTGTGTAAGCATTACACCTTTTGGCGTTCCTGTAGTTCCTGAAGTATAAATCAACGTTGCTACATCATCATATTCTTTCTTGCAGATTTCAAATTTCGGGGAAGATTTAGCAATAAAATCTTCCAGATAAAAGCTATTGAATTCTTTTTTAATCCAAACGGCTTTTTTAGAAATAATAATATTTTGAAGACTACTTCCTTTCTGTAAAATTTCAAGAGAAGCATCATATTGCATCTGATTTCCGACTAAAATAATTTTAGACTGAGAATCATTAATGATATATTCTGCCTGTTCCGCATTATTGGTAGAATAAATAGGAACTGTGATAGCCCCGATTGACATAATTGCCAAATCAAAAATCATCCATTCACCCGAATTATCAGCATAAATTGCTACTTTGTCGTTCTCTTCTACTCCTGCATTTTTTAATGCATTAGCTGTTTTGAAAATAATTTCACTAAATTTTTTCCAGCTCAGTTCTTTCCAGCCATCATCTTTCTTCTTAAAACCAATTGCTGATTTTACAGGGTGTTTTTCTACATTTTTGATGATAATTGCTTCTGCAAGATTCATTTCTTCAGCTTTTTGTCGTTAATATAATTGTTAAGATGAAAATCAATACTTTCCTCAACAGGAATGAATTGATAATTCAGTCTTTCTTTTATTTTTTCATTTGATATAATATTTAGTGATGAAATGGCTTCTATATTTGATTTTGTAATAATTCTGAGTGAAGGAATCAACCATCCGAAAAGCGTATTTGCCAACCTTCCCATATTCAGTTGAAATTTGGATAATATTTTAGCTTCTTTCAAACCTAATTTTCGTCTGATTTGTTGTCCTAATTTTGCATATTTTTTATTTTCAGAAACAATGATAAAACGTTCTCCGAAAATATTTTTTTCCATTAACTGAACACTTATCGCTGCGACATCTCTTACATCTACATAACTCGTTCCTCCTGAAAAAGTAAAACTGTTTTTTTCAAATGTCGGAAAAATGTCTCCACTACTATTTCCCCAGTTACCGCTTCCGATAATCATTCCGGGATTGATGATAATGGTATTCAGACCTTCTGCAGATGCTCTCCAAACTTCCATTTCGGATAAATGCTTTGAAATTGCATAGGCAGAATGTTCTATTTTGGGATTAAAATCAGACTCTTCATCCAATTCTCCTTTTTCATTAAAATTATCAAGAACAGCGATGGAACTTATATGTAAAAATTTTGTAACTGTTGAGCCTTCACAAGCAAAAAGCAGATTTTCGGTACCTTTAATATTGGTATGGTACATCTCTTTTTCATCTTTCGGGTGGAAACTTACCTTTGCAGCACAATGATAAACTTCTTCCACACCTTTCAAAGCATTTTGAAGAGAGTCAATATCATCAAAATTCACGTCCACCCATTCAATTTTACCAAAAATCTCGTCCGGATTTTGAACATAAAACCGAAAGGAATGCAGTACTTCATTCAAATTGCTTGTCGGTCTTTTGGCAGCACGTACTTTTTTCCCTTTTTTCAAAAGTTCCAAAACTATTATTCTTCCTAAAATTCCGGTTGCGCCCGTTACAAAAACCATCAAATTATATTTCTACTTGATTGTTGACTAAATTATGACAATATTTTCTAATCGGCAATTCATTAAAAATCACCCGAAAATAGCAACTGCAAATTTGCGATTTTTCGAGGAGAATTCAACCCTATTTTACTAATAATATGAAAATTAATTCAATATTTTACAAAACAAAAACCTTTCGGAAAGAAAGGTTTTACATTATATATCTTTTAAGCTAAAATTATTCTTATGCCAAGACTACATTATCCCTTCTCGGAGCCTTGTCACACAAAACATCTGCAATGCTTTTGGAAATGAGATTTCCTTCGGTAAGATTATCCAACCAGAAAAATTCTCCGGCTGCATTTATTTCAATAAAATAATATTCGTCTTGAGGAGATACAATAATATCTAATGCGCCATAATCTACATTATAAACATCTAAAAGCTCCAAAACTTTATCTTCAACATCTTTCGGAAGTTGGGTTTGCTTCCATTTATCAATTAAATTCACCCCATCTTTTCTCCAATCTACTTTAGCTTCATCAAACTGTTGAGAATCAATTTCAAAAGCAAAAACATCACGACCTACAACCGTCACACGAAACTCTCTTTTCTTCTCAATCATTTTTTGAAACTGCATTGGACAATAAAGTAAACTATCCAATTCGTCTAACTTTTCTTCATTTACAACATTTGTAAAGACAACATTTTCTACCCCATCTTCATAAATTGCAAAACCTGTCTGCATTTTCGCAACAACATTTTTATGTTTTAATATAAACTTCTTGGCTTCATCGGCACTGTTTGTGATGCAGGTTTCAGGAACTTTCAACCCGATTTTATCGGCAATTTTCAGTTGTTCTTCTTTACTATCTAATCTTCTGTACACACTAGGCTTACCCAAAGAATACACATCTATTGACTCTAAAAATCCGAAAAGTGTATTTCTAATTTCTCCCATCGCTGCACCATAAAATTTAGGCTCAAGCTCATCTTTCAAACCTCTTCCGATATTGTAAGCTCTTCTGTACCAAACTGCGGAAATATCATCTAATCGATGTTTAGCATCAGTAGTTTCAAGAAAAGTTTCCCATTTCCCGTTTTGAAAAGATGTTGTAAGTTTATTATTTAGAGGATACAGGTCAACATCAAAACGAATAACTTCACATTCATTTTGAGCAATATATTCTGTTACTTTCTCTATTGAAAAATTATCTGCTGTATGAGTTATAATTAAGATTTTATTCATTGGTATTCATTCTTTTTATAAGATTATCTGCTATTCTTTGCGCAATGGGAAAACCAAGTTCTTTTTGAAGCATTCCCCACTCTCCCTGAGGATTTACTTCAAGAAAATAATATTCTCCGTCTTTTCCTTTAATCATATCAATTGCTCCGAAATACAATCCCATTTCTTGCATCATTGAGGCAAGGTTTTTCTCAATATTTTCCGGTAACTGATATTCTGACCAAAAGTAATTTCCTTGGGCGACTCTCCAATCTGCATTGTCACTGTTATTAATTTTACCTGTAAAAAAATCTCCGTCTACATAGGTAATTCTTAATTCATATTCTTTATCTATGTAAGGTTGAAAAATCATAGGACAATACATAATATCTGATATAAATTCTAAATTTTCTTCCTGTATAATAGTGGTAGAAAGCAGATTTTCGCCACTCATAGATTTGGTAAGAACTCCATGAAGTTTGGCTATTGCTTTTCCGTTACATACATCGCTAAAAAAGTGTCTAATTTCACTTTCATCATTCGAAAAAATCGTTTCAGGAATAGTTAAATTATTTCTTTTTGCAATCTTTAGTTGATACATTTTATTAATATCTATTTTTTCTTCAAGATCTAAAGGATTTATCCAAGGAATGTCTTGTAAAATCGTCAACAAATTATTTCGAAGAGATACATATTCTTTAAGAAATATCTTTTCAAAATTTTCGTCCAACTCTTCCGGAACGGAAATCTTCCATGATTTACGATGCCAAACACCTTTTACATCTTTAGAATTGAGACAGTTTCCAAACTCATCAATAAGAGTAAATGAATCATGATTTATACTTATCTTCTGAAGATGATTGAGTCTATCGGAATTGAGCCTGAAATATGGTATATTTTGAGATTGTAAGTACTCAAAGAAAATATCAACATTATAAAAATCTTGAGAATGAGTGATACAAAGAATCATTAACAGTTCATTTATTAAAAAAGGAAACTTAGAACTAAGCTTCCTTTCTTATAGTTTTTAATATTATTTTATATCTACGCTATAATCAATAATTATTTTATTCTGCATACTTTACATCATCATCTCCATCAGAAGGATATTTCTGAGTATGTTCCAAATCCAAAGTCGGTCTTGTTACAGAATCATATTCAGGAATTGTTACTGTGTCCTTTAGAGGAAGAGTTGTAGAACCCCCTGTTACAGTTGCAGAATCTTTAATTTGCTTTTCTAGAAATGAAGCAAAAAATGGCTTTTTCTTCGAGTTTTTGTTTTTCATGTTTAAGTTATTAGTTATAAATTGTTATTAATTAGACAGTCTGAGTGTCTTCATCTCCGTCAGAAGGATATTTCATTGTTACATTATCCCCTCCTGGTTTTGTAACATTATCTGCTAAAACAGAAGTTACATTATCCAATAGAACAGAAGTAATACCTCCTCCCTGAACTCCTTTTGGCTCTTTAACTTGTTTCTCTAAAAACGAAGCAAAGAATGGCTTTTTTGAATTTTTCTTTTCCATTTTTTCAATATTTAATGATTAACGATGACTAAAATATCAAAAAAAATTCACTCAACGAAGAAAAATTAAATTTTTAAGAAAATTTTAACTATTTAACAACAATAAAAACATTATATTAACTTAATTCTAAAAATAACTTAATAACATTAGCAAAATCAACAGGATTTTCTGCCTGAACCCAATGTCCTGCATTTTTCACAGTTACAATTTTCGCTTTTGGAAATTGTTGTTTAATAGCATACTCATCCTGGGGTAAAATATAATTTGATTTCTCACCCGCAATAAACAACGTTTCACCTTCAAAAACACCAAATTTTATTGCATTTGAGACAAATTCAGCATATTTTTCGGATAATGTTTTAAGATTAAACCTCCAATTCAATTTCTTATTATCATCCCAATACAGATTTTTAGCTAAAAACTGAATTGTTGATTTTTCAGGAATATATTGAGTTAAAACAGCTTCAACTTCATTTCTTGAATTAACAGTATTAAAATCCACACTTTCCAGAGCCTTAATAACACCTTGATGATGTGGAGGATATGCTTTTGGAGAAATATCTACAACAATCAGTTTTTCAACCATATTAGGATACCTTATAGCAAACTGCATCACAGCTTTCCCACCCAAAGAATGCCCCAAAATATGAGCTTTTTGAATTCCGTAATGATTCATATAATTAGCGATATCATCAGCCAAATCATCATGAGACATACTTTCAGAATGAAAACTCCTCCCATGATTTCTCAAATCAATAAGATGAACAGGCAAAAACTCTCCTAAATCTTTACCAAAGCTCCCCCAATTATCAAGCATTCCGAATAATCCGTGAAATACCAAGAGCGGTGTAGACGAAAGATTTTCGCCAAATATTTTTGAATGTAAAATTTCCATATTTTTTTTATAAGATATTAAAAATCAAAAGTCAAGAAATTACTTTAACTTCTAATTTTCCCATTTTGCCAATCTCTTCAGATAAGCCTGAACCGTATTTTCCAATCCCATATAAAGAGCCTCGGAAATCAAAGCATGACCAATAGAAACTTCCAATAAATTCGGGATATTATCCGCAAAATATTTTAAATTCTCTAGGCTCAAATCATGTCCCGCATTTAAACCTAATCCAAAATCCGTGGCTACAACTGCTGTATCATAATATGGTTTAATAGCCTGTTCTTTATTTAATAAATAATTCTTAGCATAAGCTTCCGTATAAAGCTCAATTCTATCAGCTCCGGTTTTTGCAGCATTTTCTACTAATTCAGGATTAGGATCAAGGAAAATCGAAGTTCTGATTCCAGCATTTTTAAACTCGGCAATAATTTCTGTAAGAAAACTTAAGTGCTTTATGGTATCCCAACCCGCATTAGAAGTAATAGCATCATCCGCATCCGGAACCAAAGTTACCTGCTCTGGCTTTATCTCCAAAACCATGTCAACAAATGAACGATGAGGATTTCCTTCAATATTAAACTCTGTTGTTATCAAAGGCTTCAGATCATAAACATCTTTTCTTGTTATATGCCTTTCATCAGGTCTTGGATGAATTGTTATTCCCTGTCCGCCAAACTCCTGAATCTTCATTGCAGCTTCCGTCACACTTGGCGTTTCACCTCCTCTCGCATTTCTTAATGTTGCAATTTTATTAATATTTACACTTAATTTTGTCATGATACAAAAATAAAAAAAACCCAACTCAAAGTGGGTTTTTAAGTCAAATATTTTCAATTATACTTTTACACTTACCTGCATCACTTGTAAGTCAAATTCTTTTGACGCAACAAGCAAGTGATCAAAAATATCTGCCTGAATTTGCTCAAAATGTTCCCACTTAGAATCGTTAGCAAAACAATAAATTTCTAAAGGTAGACCCTGTGGAGTTATTTCAAGTTGGCGAACCATCATCTTTCCTTCTTTATCAACATCAGGATCGTTTTCAATATATTTTTGTGCGTAATATCTAAAAACACCAATATTGGTAAGCTGACTTCCGTTTACAATTTTATCTTTATGCTTCAGGTTTTCTTTTTCTTTTTTCAATTCACTCTCTTTTCTTTCGAGATATTCTGAAATCAGATTAATTTCCTTTAAACGCCCAATATCTTCATCTGTTAAAAATTTGAATGAATTGATATTAAAATAGATTGACTTCTTGATACGCCTTGTATTAGACTCAGACATCACCTGTAAGTTTTTAATCTCTGTTGTTAAAAAATCATAGGTCGGAATGGTAGAAATTGTTTTATCAAAATTTTGAATTTTCGTTGTTAAAAGACTAATATCCAAAATATTTCCTTCAATATTATATTTAGGAATCCCAATCCAATCACCAACTTTCATGTTTTTTGAAGTTGCCACATGAATCCCTGTTACAAAACCCAAAATAGTATCTCTGAAAACTAAAACCAAAACAGCCGTAATAGCTCCTAGACTTCCAAGAATAGTACCTCCTTTTATCCCAAAAACAATACAAATACCTACGATTGAAAAAATAAATATTCCGAAAATCTTCACTGTTTCAGAAATAGCATTCAAAGCCATTATTTTATAATAATCCTGCTTAATTATAAAATAGTTTCTAAATGCTGACAACGCCCTATAAAGCAAACCCGCTAAAACTAATACAATTGCAAGATCTATAATCCTTTCTAAAAAAGCAAAGCTTTTTCTATGCCTCCAGAAAATGGAATACAATGCATAACTTCCAAAACCCAATGCAATCAAATGACTTAAAGAATTAGTCATTCTTGATTGATAAATTGATTTTAAAATAGGAAATCTCTCTTTATTAAAAAATAGTTTAAACCCACCATTTATAACAAATTTCAAGATTACATCTATTAAATAGACAAGAATTGCAAGAAAAAGAAATTTCAGCAATATCTGAAGTGGCAAAACGAAATCATTATGCACATTATCTTTTATAAAATAATGGATTACATCACTAAAGTTTTCTAGAAAATTTTTGGTATCTTGTATTTCGTCTTTCATTAAAACAAATTTAGGAAAATTAGACTTGATTTTACATTACTAACATTAAATTTCATTAGCAATTTCCATCCCAAAGAATTAGACTTTAAAACAAATTTTCTTTTTCATATCTTGCATTATAATTAAAAAAAATGGACACTACATTAATTAATATACTTTGCCTTATACTATTATTCATAGGAATATTAGGAACTTTCTTACCTGTTTTACCCGGGTTATTATTAAGTATCTGTGGGTTATTAATCTACAAATTCGGGACAGATGCAGATTTATCCATTTTATACATTTGGGTTTTTGGAGCTTTAACTCTCTTTTCTGTAGTTTTAAGCTATGTAATCCCGGCAAAAACAACTAAAAAATACGGAGGAACCCGTTGGGGAAGCATCGGCTCTATCATCGGAACCATTGTCGGAATATTTTTACCCATTCCATTAGGTTTCTTAGCGGGAATGTTTGCCGGAGTTTTTATTGGAGAATTACTTCACGACAGCAAAGACATGAAAAAAGCCTGGAAATCAACAAAAGGAGCACTAATTGGCTTTATTTACGGAACAGGATTTAGTTTTGTAGTTGGTGTGGCAATGTTTTTGGTAGTATTACTAGATATACTTAACGTTATTTAATAACAAAATCATGATACACAAAACCATTATATTCAGTTTAGGATTATTAACCTTAGCGAATTGCAATGCTCAAAAGGAAACAAAAATCCTCACCAATACTTCAGCTTCACAAACACAATCAACACCTACCAATAAAGAAAACGAAATTATCTATTTTAAGGAAGGTGAAAATAAATTTTTGAAGCAATACGATATGAACGTCACTTTCAAAGACGTTTCCGAAGACAGCAGATGCCCAACTGACGTTCAGTGTATCTGGGCAG
The DNA here is from genome assembly GCF_025971925.1 of Chryseobacterium oryctis. Lineage (GTDB taxonomy): Bacteria > Bacteroidota > Bacteroidia > Flavobacteriales > Weeksellaceae > Chryseobacterium > Chryseobacterium oryctis. Next base: position 1,151 of record NZ_JAPDHV010000004.1, on the reverse strand, counting down.
GAGTTGCTGTTGCTAATATTGAAGTAATGGGACTTTCTACCCGACCTGTCACTCTCAATCTTGCTACAATGGATAACACCAGCCGAAACCTCTCCAAATCAGCCCAATTTAACGGATATACAATCTCACTGAGAGAAGTAACACCTTATCCGAACTTCAAAGACGGAGCAGGTGCCTTAAAAGGAAAATATCAAATAGGAATTTCCATCAAAAAGACAGAAGAAAAACCTACCATGAAATAGGCTTCTTTCCTTTGGAAACCAAATATTCATTAATTTTTGAAAATGGTTTACTTCCAAAAAAACCTCTGTATACAGAAAACGGAGAAGGATGTGCCGATTTCAAAACAAAATGCTTAGTCGAATCTATGAGTTCGGCTTTTTTTTGCGCAAAAGCTCCCCACAAAACAAATACTACATTTTCTTTTTTATCCGAAATTTCTTTAATAATAAAATTAGTAAACCTTTCCCAACCCAAATCTTTATGAGAATTCGGGGAATGTGCACGAACCGTTAAAGTTGCATTCAACAGCAAAACCCCTTGTTTTCCCCAATCATCCAATTCTTTTGAAGTTCTTACGATTCCCAAATCATCCTTTAATTCGATAAAAATATTTTTAAGAGAAGGTGGTGCTGTAACCTGCTCAGAAACCGAAAAACACAAACCGTTCGCCTGAAAGTCATTATGATAAGGATCCTGACCAATAATTACAACTTCCACCTCATCAAAAGGTGTGATTTCTAACGCTCTGAAAATCTGATTTTTCGATGGAAAAACTTTTGTGGTAGCATATTCTTGCTTTACTTTCTCCCAAAGAGTTGTAAAGTATTCTGTATTTTTTATCGGGGTTAAAATTTCTGTCCAAGTCATGATGCAAAAATAATTAATAATAAAGAATATAAGAAACATTCTATCAATCCTTCCTGTTTAAAAATCAATTATATCTTAAACTTCTAAAAGATATTAAACTACACCACTTCTACTATAATTTAACTTTTCACATTCATATCAGCAAAAAAAAGCGCGTGACTTTCATCACAAATTTTGAGGCTCTTCTTTGCATGATTTATTTTTTTAACAATTTCTTTTCAGAATAAAAATCATAAAGTTCAACTTCGTCAAAAATAAATATTAAAAATAATATTAAAAAT
>NZ_JAPDHV010000003.1:321557-577965 GCF_025971925.1 Chryseobacterium oryctis | reverse complement strand
GCTTTACGATAATAGTTCCGGATGATGCATTGGATAGTTTTGAAGGATATGTGATGGAAAATTCTAAGACGGTTTTGGGTAAAAATCTTACCATCAATCTACACCGTTTTGGGAGTGTAAAACAACTGTTTACCGGAGTAATCGCCAATATCCGCAACAAAAAGGAAAACGGATACGGAAAACTTTTCATCACAGGTTATGCACCAAGTATTTTGCTTGAAAACGGAAAAGACTGCCAAAGTTTTGAGAATAAAACCTTAGAACAAATCATAAAAGAAGCCGTTTCGGAATATCCAGAAGAAGCCAAAGTTTTGGTAGAAAATCCTAATACCAAATATACCCTTCCGTACACGGTTCAGTACAAAGAATCGGATTACCATTTTATCAAAAGACTGGCAAAGAGATACGGAGAGTATTTCTATTATAACGGACAGCAATTGGTTTTCGGAAACAAAGTACAGCCGATTGTAACCTTGGAAGAAAATATAGATTTGATAGAGGTTGAGTTTGAAATGAACATCAAACCTCAGGAGTTTAATTATTCTGTATATGATGCCCAAGGCGGAAGCAAGGTAGATAATCAGTCCTCATCGGCGCAGGTTCAGTTCAAGGAAAACCCTTATCAGGCAATTGCCATCAATGCATCGAAAAACGTATACAAGAAAACGCCCGAAATGCATTTCAATCATACCGGAATTTCTGAGGGAACAGATAAAGAACTGAAAGAATCGATAAGAAGAGAAAAAGAAAACAGAGAAAATCTGGTTTTGGTACGAGGAAAAAGCAAAGACCCTGAACTAAAAATAGGAGGGCGAGCAAAACTGATTGATATCAACGGTAAAGCTATGGAAACCTACCGTATTATTGAAATCAAACATTATCACGATGGCAACACATATTACAACGAATTTGTAGGAATTCCGGATTTATTCAATGCTCCTTATCAGACCGATGAAGCCATTCCTTTTGGAGAGGAGCAACCTGCCAGAGTAGTCGATAATAACGACCCGATGGGAATGGGACGCATAAGGGTACAATTTCCATGGCAGGAAAAGAAAGGTGAGAAATCTCCTTGGTTGCGATTGATTCAGCCACATTCAGGAAGCGGAAAAGGATTTCATTTTATTCCAGAAATCGGGGAAGAGGTTTTGGTAGGTTTTGAATCCCAAAACGCCGAGAAACCTTTTGTAATGGGAACGCATTACAACGGAGCAGAAACGAGTTCTTACCACACCAGCGGAAATGACAAGAAAGTCATCCACACAAGAAGCGGCACGAAGATTATCTTGAACGATGCGGAAGGTTCGGTTTTCATCGAAGACCCGAGTGGAAATACTTATCTGATGGATGGAGCAGGAAATATTAATGTAAATGCACCGAAGAATATGACTTTTACGGCGGGGGAAGACATTAATATTACAGCTGGAAAAAATATGAATACCAATGTAGGAATGAATTCTACCGAAACCGTTGGAGTGAATAAAACAGTTGGGATAGGAATGATGAGTATGCTGAATGTCGGAACTGATTTTATTACGAATGTTTTAGGTAAACTTACTCATTATGTAAAAGGAGATATGGAAACGTATGCTGAAAAGGAACATAAAGCGGTGGCTATAAAAGGTATGGAAATAAGTAGTGAGAGCAAAATTGAGCATCATGCCGAAAAAGAGGTACAAAATAATAGTGGTGAGAAATCTAAAAATCATTAAAAATGAGTATCCAGTATTTTGTAGAAGGTAAAATAAAAAGCCAGATAAAGGGAGATTATCTTGCGTATTCTAAAGAGAATATTGTTCATAATACTGTAATTTCTGTAGAGCAAAAGGGCAATGATACAGGTGTGAAATACGGGAATGCAGAAAAAATAAATACTGAAGATAAACCTACTAATCTACTAGACGTAAGTTTGAACCTTTTTTTTGACGGTACACAAAATAATAAAACCAATACCGAATTAGGCAAAGACTACGAAAAGTCTAATCACGAGGATGATAGTTACACTAATGATTATTCTAATGTCGCACGAGGATATGATGCAGTAGACCCAAATGCTGAAAATCAAGTTGCTGAATATATAGAGGGAATTGGTACAGAAGATGGCGAAGGTGAAATGTATTTATGGGGAAACGTTCCTCATGAAAGTATTCTTTTTGGAACAGGTTCTCGAGGAGTAATGGCGAAGGTTATAAAAGGCTGTAGAAAAGGAGCTGAAAAACTTGCAAAATATGCACAGAAAGACATTCACCTTAAAGTAAATGTGTTTGGTTTTAGCAGAGGAGCAACTGCTGCAAGACACTTTTTACATATTGCCAATTCTTCGGCAAAAGTAATAGAAAACAGCTCGGGTATATATGCTCTTTCTCCCAAAAATGAAAATTCTTTAAAAGACGCTGTAAAACTGAAAGAACGACATCCAATTACAGATAATTATGGCTACTTTGGAGCATGTTTAAGATATTGGGATGTTATTCCCCAAAAGATAACTTTCAATTTTGTTGGGCTGTATGACACTGTGGCATCGTATGGGCTTAATCATAGAGGAAAAGGGCCTATTGATGGCGATACAAAACAGCTTGGATTAAACGCCGTTAAAAAAGCATATTTTGTACTACAAATAGCCTCCGATGATGAGTTTAGAGATAATTTTGATTTAACGAATATCAATAGTGCCAGTGTAAAGGGATTAGAATTTACATTACCAGGGGTACACTCTGATATTGGGGGATGCTATGTAAATGGTAGTAAAGAAATTGTAGATTTGTATCAGGAAGAAGGGAGTTCTATACAATGTGAAAAATATCGTAAAATATTGATAGATGAAGGCTGGTACGACCCTACGCAAATATATATTCAAAGACTTTCTCCTCACAGAGAAGGAGTAGATGCCAGATATATTTTGAAAGGTGAAAGAGTGTTATTTAATATTTATGATAGAATATCACTTAATACAATGATTTATTATTCACAGCAGGAACAATTTGGTGTAAAATATGAACAAAAGCGAGTGGGGGAGCATAAAATTTCTGATATGTTTTTAGATTCAATCTACAATCAGTTAAAAAATTATATGAATGCTTGTAATTCTCTACGCAATACTTATGTGGAAGAATATAATAAGACCAATTCTTCGGGAGATTATCTTTCAAAAATAAAATCTATACATTATGAAGATTTTATAGATATCAATGACCTCAAAGAATTAAGAAACAAATATCTTCATTGGTCTGCTAATGTTACCAAAATAGGATACGGACCTAGAGTAGGAAAAGTAGCTAATGGAAAGGAACGCAAAAGAAATATACAATATGGATAATATTATATATAAAGTCACTAATAATCTAAAATCTATATTATTATTTATCCTGTGCTTTAATTTAACACAATGTCAACAAATGAAAGATGAAAAATTGGCTTTTCAGGTAGAAATTTCACACCCTGAAAATAAATATGAAATAGCTCCGGTTTTTGACAATATCAAAACTCTTGAGGGAACTCATGCAGGTTTACCTTATGGTCATTCTTCTGGACGATGGGGAGATTCTGGTAAGGGTTGGACAGAACAATACGGAACCCCAATAGGAGCAGATATTACTTATTATGCTGATTACGAAAATAAGTTTTACCGGTTGAATGTAGATTTTCCTTTGGAGAAGATAAAAGATTATATGGAACGGGCATATTCAAGAAAAGATGATTTGGATGACGAAACTCAAGAGTATAAAAGACTGGGAAGGGGTTACGAATCGGGAGGAGGAAAAGCGTATGATAGTTTTACGACTTTGGTCTTTGGTTTTGCTCCTAAAGGTATGGTGGTTGTATGGCTAAATTTTGGAAATACCCGAATCGAGTTGGATAGGTATCAAGCAATTCCACTTACAGATGCTGTTGAGATATCAAAAGCAGAGGAGAAATATATGAGAACGTACCGCATAAGTCCTGAAAGATATATTGAATCTCAAAAGCAATATTTTATTCCTGATGCAAGTCCAAAAGAATGGGATGATTACAGACAACGTTACACTTGGCGCCCTGTGGTAAGCTCGTCTAATCCCAAATTTAGATTGTTTGAAGTGCTTAATTACACCTATAACGGAGAAAAAGAAGGAGCGTTAAGACCTTGGGTATTAAACATGCCTTATAAAGAAAGAGCAATCCCCAGGGAGATGGTTTTTACTTGGGAAACAGGAAAAGAAAAACATGAGCAACTCAATGCACGAGCATTTTTCAATTGGCAGAAAACCAATGAAGCATTTAAAAAAGCAGGAAGTAAGATAGATATGCAGGTAAAGATTGCCGAAGATAATAATTCTATAGAAATTTTATTAAACGGAAAACCTTTAGAAACTGATAGTATACGTATTTATCAATGGTCTGGCGATTATAAGGAAAGTTATAGATAAATATTATGCATGAATTATGAGCTAAGAGTGGAAAAAGTAACAGGTGGAAATATAAGTTAAAAATATACAGAATGGATAACAGATTTATAAAAATAATATCATCGAAAAGTACATTATCCATCTTCGGATTATTTTACTATATCATGTGCTTTGGGCAATTAATACCTAATTTAGAAGGGTATTATTATTTTAAAGAAAATAGTGCAGGAGTTTATATTTATGATCAAAACAAATTCTTGGTTGTTGGGTATGGAACAGCAGTAAAAGGTACTATTGAAATTATCAACAATGAAGTAGAATTTAAATCAGATCACCCAAATTCTGAGCTTCTATTGTTTGGAAGAAAAACATTAGGAGAAAAACAAATAATATTCGAAAACAACTTATTTAGAAATAAACTATCTCTTGGAAAACCTTCACATAATAACGACCAAATATCGTTATATGATATAAGTCCTGAAGAAAATGATTATTGTACTTCAAATCAATATTTTTTGCCTCTTTCAGAAATTCCAACTTCCATATTTTTTTAAACGCATGAAGTATTCGCTTATTTTCCCACACTTAAAAATTATGATGAATTTGTCCTTATGTATATGAAGAAAGATGAAGACGTATCTTTTTTAAATGGACAATTAAAAATAGAAAATGGAGTTTTAGTTGTTAATGAATTTGTTCTAAAACAAAATGAAAATGAAGATATAGATGAGCTTAAAAAAATTATTGAAGACATTGAAAAAGTAGATTCTACTTTTGAAGAAGATTATTTATACCTAAACTCAAATTATCATGTCGTTTATTCTGATAAAATAAATTTGAATGATTATTCTTATGATAAAATGCAGAATCAATATAACGGTAAAAAAGAATTACATGAAGACTTGACTACCATTTATAAATTTGATAAAATAAAATCCATTGAAAAACCCGTAAAAAACCTTAAGTTTTATAATGCCGAATCTCTCAAAACAAAATGCTTAAGAACGCCGTATATAATAAAGAAAGAAGAAGATGAAAAATATAGGGAAACTTATCCTATGAAAACTGTAGAAATAAAACCACTATAAATTTTGTGGAGTTGTTACTTTTTTAAGACAACAAAGCAATACTTTTCATACAACATTTCATTCCTGAAATCGGCGAAGAAGTTTTGGTAGGATTTGAATCCCAAAACGCCGAGAAACCTTTCGTCATGGGAACGCATTACAACGGAGCAGAAACAAGCTCTTATCACACCAGCGGAAACGATAAGAAAGTCATCCATACGAGAAGCGGCACGAAGATTATTTTAAATGATGCGGAAGGTTCAGTTTTCATCGAAGACCCGAGCGGAAATACTTATCTGATGGATGGGGCAGGAAATATTAATGTAAATGCACCGAAGAATATGACGTTTACGGCTGGGGAAAATGTCACTATTACCGCAGGAATGAATATCACTTCTAATGCAGGAATGAACATCTCGGAAACAGCGGGAGTTAATCACAACAGTTTTGCAGGAGCAATGATGATGCAGAATGCTATTTTAGATTATTCTTTGATGACTGCGAATATTACGGAAATTGCTCAGGGTGAAAGAAAAGCTAAAGCGAAAGAAGTAACAGACCAATCTAAAGAGAAAAAGATTGTATCTGAGAACAAGAATGAAGTCCATACAAAAGGAAGTTTTGATAATAATAGTGGTGAAAATTCAAAATTACATTAATAATGGCAGGAGGAAAAATTACCCGAATTGTTGGAGGTACTAACAGCATAGAATGTGAAACTTGGACAGTTTACACAGATAACTTTACAGCTTATGCAGGAAAAGGAAGCCATTTTACAGCTGATGGAGGTACAAATATTGGAGAACCGAAAGACCCGCCACCTGCCGGAAAATACTTTGTAAAAGGTTGGTGGACAGATGAAAAAGATAATCCTATTAAGGAAGCTAGCATCGGAGACAAAGTAAAATTTCATCTACAGATGCAAAACATCCCCAAAAATGATGAAAAACGAAAGGTAAAAATGGAATTAAGGGATTTTGAAGAATTTTCCCTACTCTATTATATTCTTGGGGCAAAAACGGGTAACTTTAAAGGATATAATGATATTTCTATAAAAGCGCATAACGAAAAAGGGGATGTCTATTCTAAAGAATATTGGGAGATTGACTCTTCCAACAAAATAGTGATAAAACTGAATTTGGAAGGTGAAAGCCTTATAAAGTTGATGGCTCAGGAATCGGATGCCAATCTGGAGCTGTATTTCAGATGTTCCTATATTAACCCCGATGGATATATTGAAGTATTGCATTTTCCGGAAATGGAGTCGGATTATCTTAAACTAAATCCTCCACCTCTCGTAGAGCCTATAGTTTTTGTAGAAGCTTCCAAAGAGCATAAACTACCTGCCATTTATTCTGCAGATGACGGTAATCCGTGGTATGTAAACATTCAGAGTCCCAAAGCTCCTCTAGAACAAATTGCAGAAGAAGCTGATGGTATTGTAGGAGACATAGAAATGATAAAAAATTTCTTTGCTGAAGGAGGAGGAGATTCTTTTGAGCCTGAAGAAATAAATAAATGGAGCCAGCGTTCGTATGACATAGCTGTTCGTAAACTCAGCAAGGGTGAGCTTGTTTTCAATGACGGCACAAAAGGCACTACGAGTCGTTTGCATAGATATACTGTTTCTGATATAGACGGACGGTATAATGAACAAGTATTGATGGGAGTAAACCGTGGGAAGTTTAAAAAAGGAATAACCAGCAAAGGAATTAACCAACTGGAAGCTCAGGCAAACAGAGGTGTGGCAAAAGTTTTTAAAACCGTTGGAGAGCTCAACCCACTTTGGGATACTATCTGTGATGTTGCCGATATTTTGGTAGCAGCTGCCAATGGAGAAAGACCTCCCTTGCCTTTTACCCCACCGTTTGTGACGGATATTGTTAATAGAATGAAGCAGGAAGATGATGAGTTTATTATTGATAATTGGAATAAGGAATTGCAAACAGCTATTAAATCAGGTATAATTAGTTTAAGAAAAGTTGTCAATTCTGGTATTAATCAAAAATATATTTTAGGCTTTAAATTAGTTGAAATATCAGAGGAATTATTAAGGGAAATATTGTGTAAAGAGTATAAAGAATACGACAGAAGTTCAGCAGATTTTGAATCTTATCTTATTAACGAAAGTGAAGGAAAAAAAGAAGCATCTATATTAATACGTTCAGTCGAAGGTTTGGATGATTATAGCAGACCAACAGTTTTCCATTATATTTACGCAATTTATATACAAGATTTAAAAATATGAGAAACTTATTTAAACTTTTAGTTCTAATACCATTATTATATTCATGTCAAAAATATAACAACTCTCCTTTTGATGAGAAAGAAAAAAAATTGCGTCAATATCCAGTAGAAAAATCAAAAACAATTGTATTGGACTCACTTTGGGATAGAAGAGACTCTCTAACGTATTTGAAACTGAAAAATTTAGAAATCATTGCAATGAATGAGACTACGCATATTCCCAATTGGATTAGTGAATTTAAAAAATTAGAAATTTTTCAAGTTATAAATGAAAATAAGAAAATAAAGTCAGTACCTAGTGATATTGGAAGACTATCTAATCTTATTCAATTTGAAATACAAAATAATAATGTAACGAAATTACCAAGTTCTTTTTACAAACTTACAAACTTAAAATATTTAAATTTAAGTAATAACCCTATAAAATTTATTGACAACAAAATTGGAAATTTAAAGAAATTGGAAGTTTTATCATTAGATAGTACAAAAATAAAAGAAATCCCTGCTACTGTTTGTAATCTAGATAAATTAAAAATTTTGAGTATAAAAAATACAAATATTCATGCTTTACCGAGCTGTATGATGTATCTTAATGATTTGACTACATTGGATATATCTTTAACACAAATTGGCAGTTTTCCCATTGAGATACTTAATGCTCAAAAATTAGATTTAATAGATGCAAAAGGTTTGAAATTAAAAAACTATCAAGAAGTAAAAGCTATCTGTGAGATGAAAAATATAAGATTTTCATATGATGAATAATAAATTTCTTTGGTTGGTGTTATTGTTTCCATTATTATATTCCTGTCAGAAATATAACAATTCTCCTTTTGATGAAAAAGAAAAATTTTTAAGACAATTTCCTATTGAAGATACTAAAACTATGGTTTTAGATTCTTTATGGGATAAAAGAGATTCTTTAACTTATCTGCGTCTTAAAAATCTTAGAACAATAGCAATGAATGAGGTAAATTATATACCAAATTGGATAGGAGAATTTAATAAGGTAAGAATTTTTCTTGTTGTAAATGAGAAAAATAAAAAAATAAATAAAATTCCTTTAACCATTGGAAAGTTATCGAACTTAGTGCAATTTGATATTAAAAATAATATGGTTTCAATGCTACCAAATTCTTTTTATGACCTTACAAGTTTAACTTATCTTGATTTAAGAAATAATCCAATTATCTCTATTGATAATAAAATAAGTCATTTTGTAAATTTAGAAAGTATAAGATTAGATAATACTTTGATAAGTAATTTGCATATTGATTTCTGTAAATTACAAAAATTGGAAACTTTGGTGTTAGAAAATACAAAAATAAAAGAGCTTCCAAGTTGCTTAGGCAATCTACAAAATTTAGACTGGCTCAACGTTTCAGGAACTCAGCTGACAGAATTTCCTCTTGAAATATTAAATGCTCCTAAATTGGAAACCATTGATGCTAGAAGATTAAAGTTAAAAAATTACAAAGAAGTAAAAGCTATTTGTAATGAAAAAAATATTAGTTTTCATTATGATGAATAATAAGCCATGGACAATAGAATTGACAAACTAAAAAATATGCAAACCAACTTATTAATAGATGTTGTTAAGAACTACAAACAATATGGCTATCCGGTTGAGTTACGCGAATCAGCAATTAAAATTTTAGAGGAGAGAGGAATTAAACAAGAAATACTTCAACTTTCTGGAAATTTAGAGAATAATAAATTTGATAATGCTCTAGATGAGTACAAAAAATATAATTCAAACTCTATTATTGCTTTTGCGATATATGTAATTTCTCTATTTGTATTTACCAATAGCCCAGTATTTTCAATAGTATTATATTTAATATCTCTTATTTTTATTGCCTTTTCTTTTTTGAATATCAAAAAAATATCTCAAAGCATAAAAGACGAAGACTTAGATTATTCTATACTATTTATTGCCTTTAGTCTTATATTTTACTTTTTCTTTTTTTTCATAGTGAGAAAACAAGTAAAGGATAAAATAATGTTGATTAGATAACTATTATAAAGTTAATATTATTAAAGTATTAATCTCTTATTAATTTCATTCCAGAAATCGGGGAAGAAGTTTTAGTCGGATTTGAATCTCAAAATGCCGAGAAACCCTTTGTAATGGGAACACATTATAACGGTAGCGAAACAAGTTCCTACCACACTTCAGGAAATGATAAAAAAGTCATCCACACAAGAAGCGGAACGAAGATTATTCTGAACGATGCAGAAGGCTCAGTTTTCATCGAAGACCCAAGCGGAAACACTTATCTGATGGATGGAGCAGGAAACATTAATGAGAACGCGCCGAAGAATATAACGTTCACGGCAGGGGAAAATGTCACCATTACCGCAGGAAGGAATATAATGCAAAAATTTAAGGTTTAATCTTTCACAAAGAGGGAAATTCAAAGAAATTGTTAATTGATAAACTGTAAATCTACAATACAATTTTCAGGGAAATCTTTGTCATAATAAAGAGATGTATATTTTTGCATTTGGAAATAAGTAGTGACAGTTTCTATAGAATGAGGGAGTATTATTTCCTTGTAAAAATGCTGATCATTTACTTCATACGCTAATCTTACACAAGTTTCGAATTTTTTAGATTGATAAAATAAGTTTCTCTTAATCCAATAAAAAGGAATAAAAACATTGATAGCACTTTGGAGGTCGTTGTCATCATTAACTTCTTTTTGCCAGATTTGGGTTATTGAATTTAATAAATTAATTTCTATTTTAATTCCATTATCAAGCAAATTATCAATCCGAATATCATTATTAAACTCTCTGGTTTTATAAGCTGTGGTTTTCGAAATATATCTATATAAAAAATATAATGCTGATAAAATAGACAATATAATCAATATATAAATGATAGTCGGAGAATGGTCACGAGAGTAATGGTATCTGTTAAAATATCTCGAATATTCTTTCCCAAATAAAAAAAGATTCAGACAATTAAAAAAGAGAAAAGTATTAAAAAATTTTTTTAACGTGTTGAGGGGGTTCATCAAATTTGTGTTTAAAAGATAAATCTAAAAAAGTCTTAAGTTTAAAAACTTAAGACTTTGATTTGCAGAAAGGAAGGGATTCGAACCCTCGATACAGTTACCCGTATACTACCTTTCCAGGGTAGCTCCTTCAACCACTCGGACACCTTTCTTTTTGAGATTGCAAAAATATGTTATTTTATTGAATCTGCAAATTATTTGTTCGATTACTCGGAAATTTCACCACAAAGACTTTTAGTGAAATTATCAGCAAAATTTCCTTGGTAATTTGGGTTATCAATGAGATGCATAGATTTTGTAATGGCACTTTCTGCTGTAATGTCTTTTCCGCTTATTGCACCAATTTTTGAGAAAATATTAGAGTTTTCGTATTTTCCAAATGTAATTCCACCTGAAATACACTGACTTACAACTACTATTTCAGTACCATTATTTCTAATCTGTTGAAGTGTTTCCAGTGTTTTCTCACTGCTGAAAATAGTTCCTGAACCAAAAACCTGAAGGATAAGGACTTTCATTTTCGGAATTTCCTTGAAATGATTCAAGCTCATTCCTGGAAAAATTCTCCAAAACAAAATATCTTCACAAATATGGTCGTCTACATGAAATTCTATCTCAGAATTGCAACGGTGAAGATTATCCTTAATAATATTCAAATGTACACCAGATTGTCCAAGAATAGGGTAGTTGGGACTGGCATATGCATCAAAGTACTCAGCTGAATATTTTAAGGTTCTGTTTCCTCTTAGTAATTTGTATTCAAAATAAATGGCAACCTCCTGTATGACTGCTTCATCATTTTCATATAAACTTGCGTAATATATACTCGTTAAAAGGTTTTCTTTTGCATCTGTTCTTAAATCCCCAATCGGAAGCTGAGAACCTGTTAAAATAACTGGTTTTTTCAATCCTTTTAACATGAAACTTAATGCAGAAGCAGTATAAGACATAGTGTCTGTGCCGTGGAGAACCAAGAATCCGTCATATTTTTCATAATTCTTGTGAATATAATGAGCAATGACTTTCCATTCTTTTGGTCCCATATCAGAAGAGTCGAGAGGTTTGGCAAAAGGATGAACGTATACTTCGCATTCCATCAACTTCATTTCGGGCATTTTTTCAAAAATATTTCCAAAATCAAATGCACGAAGGCTTCCGGTTTCATAATCCTTTTCCATACCAATGGTTCCACCGGTATATATCAACAGAACTTTTCGTTTCATGTAGTACTTTTATTAGATTTTCGAGCCTTTATCAGGTTCATTCCTCAAAATTACGTTAATTTGCAAAGATTTGAAAATAGATGAAAGATTTAGCGCAAACTTTTGAGTATTTAAAACAGTTTTTAACAGAAGAAAGATTAACGAAAATTGAACATTTTTCTCAGGAAAGCTCAGATTTTGTACTTCCTGTGATGGATGATGTATATCAATTTAGAAATGCGGCAGCTATTATCAGGTCGGTTGAGGCATGCGGTTTTCATAAAGTTGTTGCGATGGAGGAGGAGAATGTTTTTAATCCGAATCTTACCGTGACTAAAGGTGCTGAAACGTGGGTTGAGGTAGAAAAAATGCCTCAAAATATTGCTTCATTACAGAATATTAAAGACAGAGGATATAAAATTTTAGCCGTTTCATTAGAGAAAAATGCGGTTATGCTTCCTGATTATCAAATTACGGAGCCGATTGCCCTAGTTTTCGGAACTGAACTTAAAGGTGTTTCTGAGGAAGTAATTGATTTTGCAGATGAAACATTGGCAATTCCTATGTATGGTTTTACGAAAAGTTTTAATGTTTCTGTGGCGGCAGGAATTTGTATGTATGAACTAAAGCAAAAGCTACTAAAATCGAATATTGATTATAAATTAAGTGAGGAAAAGCTATTGCGGATGAAAATCCGTTGGGCAGTAAACTCTATGAGAAGCGGACAGCAGATTTTTGAAAAATACCTAAGAGATAATAAACTAAAACATTTGTTTTAAATAAAGTAAAAAAAAAGAGCGTAGAGTGTTTCTACGCTCAATTTATTTGAAAGAGTTAGATTAATCGATATTTCCCCAAAAGGCCCATTCAACACCATCATAAAAACAAACTAATTTTTTTTCAGGGTCGTAGCACATCATTCCTGCAGTAGGAGATTTTACATTAACTACAGGATTTATGACTTTAGGTAAAATCATAGCTTTGTCAGCAGACTCTAAGACTAATACACCTTTTTTTGCATCAGATTCTGCCCCGCCAATAATAACCCCGATAGATTGATCCTTCTCAGCTCCTGGGAGTAATGTATTTACTGCTCCAGTTTTTCCGGTTAGCTCTATCCAGTCCACACCATCGTAATATTTTACCTTGGCGGTTGAGCCATCAAAAACAAATGTCCCCTGAGAAGTTTCAGTCATGGTAGTAACATCATTTACTTGTGGTAATATGATTCCTTTGGTTGTACCGGCTGGGAAATCAACTAAACCACTTCCTTCGATAGTGGCTGTATCAAAGCCCACTTGAGCGTTTGTAGTTATTGATAAAAAAAATAGAGTGATAGATATAATTGTTTTCATAATTAATTGCATGTTTGGTTAATACGAGTCCACTGGGTTCCGTCATATATTTTTAAGCATACTTCATCCGTATCAAATACAATCATCCCGTCTACAGGTTCTGTAATTGATGTTTCTGGATCAGGAATTCTTGTAATTACAAGCCCTTTATCGTTAGATTCTAGAGCGAGAAAAGCATTATTTACATCAGCTGGCCAATTGGCTGCACTCTTTTCAGCTCTTGTTGAGATGCCAATTTTAGTAATTTCAGGAGTTCCTGTTGCTCCAGGTTTGTAACATGGGCAAGCGTATGATTTTACTACATTCGAGTAAATTAAGCATCCTCCGGGAGGTGTTACTATTACATTATATTCAGCAGGAGTAGCATCTGTTAAAGGAATGGTATAGGTGCTATTAGTAGCTCCAGATATAGCAGCTCCGTTTTTGTACCATTGATAAGCTCCTAGTCCTGGTGTTGTTGATAATGCTAATGATGAGGTTCCTGTAGTTCCTGTACAAGGTCTTGTGGTTGTAGGGCTACTTCCTACGTCTATTGTAACGATTGGTGCCGTTCCGAACCCTGAGTAATATCCTCCAAATCCTGCAGCACCACTTGCTCCTATTAATTCAGCCTGTATTGTTCCTGCAGAGGAAATTCTAAGGTTCCTTCCTGTTGCTGCTGCTATATTATATCTGTAGCTTCTCCAGTTTGGATTTCCTGGCACAGCGATATTTGAACCACCTGTAATGGGAGATACTACAACACTACCATTTAACGTAACTACCGGTTCGTTTGCAGCTCCGGCAGCCGCAAGAACAGCAAGTTCAGTATTGCCATAAACGGTGTCTCCTATTTGTTTGGCATCAGGAATCATGTTTACAGATGACTGTCCAAAACATGACAATGGAGGAATAAACATAAAACTATTTGTATTTAAAGCTGCTGCGCCATATATTTTATGAAAAACATATACAGATTTATTGGTTTTAATGTACATGTTTTTATTGGTAAAGAATGTTGCAGGTATAGTGGCATAGTTTCCGGCACTCGCTAGTGTGTAATTAACTCCTGTATTACCGTTCAGGCTTACTGTTGTATTGGCTTCTGTGGCTATTACAATTACTTTTTCATAGGCTCCTCCATTTCCTTGCATTACAACATATTCATTACCTAGTTGCTCTACGGGAACGAGCTGGTCAACAGCAAAGTCACGATTGGGAGTAGTTGTTCCTGTGTCTATGTCTCCTTGCTGCATTAATCCTCCTACGGTAACTGCAATATTTTTATCAGATGTAATTTTAGCACCTAGCCAGCCTTTGTCTTGCATACTTAGTACTCCAGATTTTACTTTTGCATAAAGAACGAATGATTGTCCTTTTTGTAAAGTTCTTGTTAAAGATGTTCCGGTGATTGGTGTCGAGTTAGTACCATTAATAAATTCTGTTCCTGCTTTAATATTAGAAATTGTAACTACAGTATTATTTTCTGTTGCCATAATAGATACCATATTTCCCACTTCGGTAACGGTTGTTGTCAGTTCTGTGGGAGTTCCTCCCCAGAAAAAAGTTTTTCCGAGAGCTATTTTTCCTTTTGTAAGGGCTGAACCTGCCTGTGAGTCACTCTGTCCTCTGTAATTGACAAAAAACTCATCAGTAGACTGAAATATTAATCCTCCAATGTTTGCCGGAATTATAGTTCCAGCTCTTGTAGTTGCGATAGTAATAGGTGAGGTGCCGGGTGTTAATACAGTATTAGATGCATTAACTATTGATAATCTTACAGGGGTGGTATTAGAGAATGTAACTGTTCCGTTTGTAACTATAGTGCTGGTTGCTGCATTAATGTTATAAACGGAAAGTCTCGGTATTGTTACTCCGTCTGCCATTCTTACATTTACGGTAATATTGGTAATGGTAGGAGTTGATAAGTAGATATATTCCTCAGTAATTGTATTTGCATTGTATATGCCAAAAATAATAGGTTGTAAATAATGTGTATTGTCTAGTTGTGAAAAAAATAATTTAAATGTGAGAAAAAATAAAAATAATAATGGTTTATTCATGATTAAAAGATTTATTAGCTAAAATATTAAAAAATTAGTTAATATATTTAATTATGAATAGTTATTTAAAATTGTGGTAGTTCCAGGCTGCTACAAATATTCCTGCTGTTTCTGTCCTAAGTCTTTGGTTTCCAAGAGAAATTGCTCTTATTTTATTGTTGGATAAATAGGATATTTCTTTTTCTGAAAAATCTCCTTCAGGGCCTATTAAGAAGGTGATTTCTCTAAGTTCTGGGAGTTTTTTTAGTTCTAATCTTTCCAGTTTTTCGTGACAATGTGCTACAAAAGTAGTTTCGGGGTCTATGTTCTTTAAAAAATCCTGAAGTTTTGTAGAGTCGTTTATCGTTGGAAAATGAAATCTTAAACTTTGCTTCGATGCAGCAATAGATTGCTTCCTCAGTTTGTCAATATTAATGTTTTTACGCTCCGTTTTCTCAGTTTGTAAAATAGTTATTTCTGAAATTCCCATTTCAACAGCTTTCTCAACGAAAAATTCTATACGATCAATATTTTTTGTTGGAGCAATTGCGATATGAAGTTTGGGATTGAATTCAGGATAGTTTGCTTTTATTTCAGAAACTTGAATGTTGGCTTTTTTGCCTTCTATTACAAGTTTTCCTGAAGCGAGATTTCCTTTTCCATCTGTGACATAGATTTCCTCACCGTCTTTCATACGAAGAACTTTTACAATGTGCTGCTGTTCTTCGCTATTTATAATTACTTTATTTCCTTCAATTTCTCCGTAAAAAAGTTTCATATTTTGTATAAAGTCGTAAAATGTGAGTAATCCAGTATTTTTTGATTCTTTAATGTATTGGTAGGTTGCCTAGTTAAACTCTACAAGTCATATTTGGCTGTTGCAGTAGTTCTTAAATCTGTAAATTCTCCTCTTTCAAATTTAAGTTGGGCAACCATTGCAATCATTGCGGCATTGTCGGTTGTATATTCAAATTTTGGGATATAAATATTCCATCCAAATTTTTCCTGATTATCCTGCATTGCCTTTCTCAATGCTGAATTAGCAGAAACTCCACCTGCAATGGCAACTTCTTTTATGTTTAAGTCATTTGTTGCTTTTTCAAGTTTATTCATTAAAATTTCAATGATTGATTTTTGAACGGAAGCACACAAGTCATTTATGTTATTTTTAATAAAATCAGGGTCTTTTTTTACCTCTTTTTGAGTGAAATATAACACCGAAGTTTTAATTCCGCTAAAAGAATAATCGTAATTGTCTAATTTCGGTTTATTGAATTTAAAAGCATCAGGATTTCCCTCTTTAGCGAGTCTGTCAATAATAGGACCTGCAGGATAATCTAAATCAAAAATTTTTCCAATTTTATCAAATGCTTCTCCTGCTGCATCATCAATCGTTTTTCCGATGATTTCCATATCGAAATAATCTTTTACCAGTACAATCATGGTGTGACCGCCGCTTACTGTAAGACATAGAAATGGAAATTTTGGCGGCATAGGATTTGCATCTTCAATGAAATGGGCTAAAATGTGTGCCTGAAGGTGGTTTACTTCAATTAAAGGGACGTCTAAACTCATTGCTAATGATTTGGCAAAAGAGGTTCCCACGAGAAGTGAACCTAAAAGTCCGGGGCCACGTGTAAATCCTATAGCAGCAATTGCATTTTGTTGTATATTTGCTTTGGTTAGAGATTTTTCAACAACGGGGATGATATTTTGCTGGTGCGCTCGCGAAGCTAGTTCAGGAACAACACCACCATATTCTTTATGGATTGCCTGATTTGCGGCGATGTTTGAAAGAATAGAATTTCCCTTGATGATAGCTGCTGATGTGTCGTCGCAAGACGATTCAATACCTAAAATTATAGAGTCGCTCATAATAATGGCAAAGTTAGAGAATAATAACGAGAATGAGAATAAAAAATCAGTAGCTGAAAACTTAGGTGATCAGGTACAAAAGACTGTTGAAAATGTAGAAGATGCTGTAAAGGAAACGGTTAAAGAAGCGTCTGAACTGGCTTCGGATGCTATTAATCATCCTGTAGAAACGGCTGAAGAATTTGGTAAACAGGCTGTGAAAGATGTTACAAGCTACTCTTGGTGGGCAAAACTTCTGTTAATTCTTTTTTGGTTGGGTTTTGGTCTTATTGCGGCTATTTTTATCGTTATTAATCTTCCTGTAACGAAACAATGGGCTGCTGATCAGGCTTTGCAAATTGTAAATAAAGATTTTAAAGCACAGATGTCGACCGAAAGTGTTGAGGTTAATTTTTTTGGAAATGTGAAAATCAAAGGCCTGAAAATCAAAGATTATAAAGGTCTGGATTTTATTCAGGCAAAAGAGTTTACAGCAAATTCGGATTGGTTTTCTTTAGCAACCAATATTGGAAAACACAATTCTTTAAGCTTTAATTCTTTAACACTAAAAAATGCCGAGGTAAAAGTCATTACATATAAAGGAGATAGCATTTCAAATTTCATCCGTTTTACTCAATTATTTGATGATGGAAAGAAAAGAGACCCGAAAAAACCTCCTTTTCAGTTAAACTCAAGAGTGCAAATTATTGATTCTAAAGTTTCTATTGTTAATCAAAATTCGTCAGGAGAAGCCGGTAAATGGTTGACTGCAACCAATTTTAACCTTAAGGCTCCTAATGTAAAAGTTAATGGAGCAAATGTTTCAGCATTAATTAATAACCTTTCTTTTACGACAAAAAGATGGGGAAAATCTCACTTTGTAGATACTTTTTCTACTGAATTATCATTGAATCAAGATTTTCTTTCGCTTAAGGATTTAACATTAAATACAGATCACACACTCTTACAAGGAGATATTAAATTTAATCTTCATAAAGGTTCTTGGTCTGATTTTGCAGATAAAGTAAGCTGGGATATGAATCTTCAGCAAGGAAGCCAGTTAAGCGGTTATGATATAAGTTATTTTGTGACGAATTGGGATAATTTTAAACCATTTAATGTTTCTGGGAAAATGACAGGTCCGTTGAATAAGTTTTCTCTTGAAAATTTCCTTATTCGAAATCCTGATGTAAATATTGCCACAAAAACAATGAAAGTTAATAATTTGTTGAAGGGTAATTTTTTAATTGAAACCAACGATCTATCTGCAGATTTTACATATAAAGATCTAAAAGCAATGATGCCTTCATTTATCGCAACTAAAATGAAGAATTTTGCTGATGATTTTGGAAAACTGAAATATAATGGAACTGCAAAGGTTAATCCTAATCAGGTTTATGTTGCAAATGGTAATTTGATGACAGGGATTGGGCAGGCAAAAATCACCAATTTTTCGCTTACTGATTACAGTTCTTCAATGCCAAAGTATTCCGGAATTGCTGAGGTGAAGGATTTGAATACCTCGGTGATTACGAAAAATAAATCGGTGGGATTGATTTCGGGTAAGTTTGATGTAAATGGGCAGAGTTTTGATGTTAATACGATGCGTATTACGACTAAATCTCAGATTGCAAGTGTCGAAATCATGAATAAAGAGATAAATAATCTTTATTTGGATGGTTTACTGGATCATAGAAAATACAACGGACTTATTACTGTTAATGATGAACAGGCAAAAGCTACCATAAAAGGATTGATTGATTTTAGTACCCCAAGAATTTCAATGAATGTAGATGCTGATGTGAATCATTTAAATATGAATTATTTTACCAATCAACCTGGAAATCAAATTGTAAGTGGAAAGGTGAATGGTAAGATGTCTATGTCTTCTATTAATGATTTGACATTAGATGTAGAAGCAAATGATGTTAATTTTGCGACGCCTACTCAAAAATATATTATACCAAATGCTAAACTTAAAACCTTTATAGAAGGAGGAGGGCGTGTTATAGATGTAGATGCTCCGGGTGCTGTAAATGGAAAGATTTCTGGAAAATACAATCTTGCTGATTTAGCAGGAATGGTTGAGAACGGGTTGGGTAAAATTTTGGTTGGTCCACCACCTAGAAAACTGTACAGAGGTCAGAGTTTTAAGATGGACTTTGACGTTCAGCAAGGTTTGGTAAGTTATTTTTTACCTGATTTGAAACTTCCTCAGGGTGCAAAAGTAGAAGGGGAGTATGATGGAGATTCTAATAATTTAATTTTAAACCTTGATGCAGCATCTTTAAAATATGTAATGACCAAGAAAGAAGAGATTACTGAAGCTGATAAAATTTTGGCATCTGCAAATTCTGATTATAAACTTGATAATAGAGATAAAATTACCAAAGACAGTGCAATGGTCGACAGTCTTTTGGTGAGAATAAATACAGCTAATCTCGATGAGCAATTATATGCCAGAATCGGAAGAGTTTTGTATGATAATAACGTATTCAAAGATATTACACTTGGTGGAAGGAATGAAAATAACAGCATACTTCATTTGGCTACAAAATTCAAGCATGGAAATAAGGAAGATGAATTGAATGAAAATCTTAAAGAATATGCAGTCAATTTAAATCAAACGACAAATGCAGGAGGTGATTATGTATTCCGGTTTGAACCGACCGAAGTTAAATTCAATAATATAGTTTGGGCTATTGATACAAGTCCTGAGTTGGCTCACTCTATTACTTATAGAAAGAAAACCAGTGATTTTGAAGTTCGTAATTTGCGGGTCTATTCAGACGATAGTGCTTTGCTAATTAATGAAGGAATATTTAAAAATGCTAAAGATTTTTATGTAGATGCTGATATTAAGGATTTTGCTATCGATAAGCTTTTAGAAATGCAGTCCGAAGGAAATGCGATGAATGTTAAAGGTTTGGCAAATGGTTCTGTTAAAATCAAGATGGACAAAAATACGCTTCAGCCTTTGGTGGACTTAACCATAGATAATATTACCATGAACGGAAATGACATGGGTGATGTTACGGTTTCTGCAACAAACAGTTTTTCATTAAATGTTTACGATATCGATATAAAAGTTGCTTCAGCAGGAATAATAGGAAATAATAATCTTCATGTAACAGGAACGGTGAATAACAATACACCTACACCTGTAATTGACTTGACTGCTGAAATGCGAGATTTTGATTTGGCTTTCGTTCAACAATTTGTTCAAGCAGTATTTGGTAATTTCAGAGGAAAAGCGACTGGTGATCTTAAAATTGCAGGGAAGCTAAACGATATAGATTATAGTGGAGATATTGCCTTGAAAGGATTTGGTCTGAAACTTTTGTTTACAGGCGTAGATTATTCGTTTGATGATACAGTTATTCCATTATCAAAAGGTTTGGCAATCCTCAACAATATTGAAGTTCATGATGGGAGAACCAACTCGAAAGGTAATATTTCTGGGGCGATTCAGTTTGAGACACTTTCATCGATGGGGGTCAACCTGGTGATGAGAGCAGATAATTTATTAATGTTGAATACAGCTCAGAAAGATTTTGATTTATTTTGGGGAAGGGTTTATGGGCAAGGTGACCTGTATGTCGACGGACCGGTTTCCGGATTAAGTATATCAACTCCGAATATGAAGGCTCTTAACGGAAGTACGTTCACTTTCAATTCCGGCTCTACCTCAAATGTTGAAGAATTTAAGATGCTGAGGTTCTTGAAAGAAGGAAAAGACGGGTTAATCACTTTAGAGGAAAAGAAAAAGACTGGAGCAAATATGAATATTGACTTCAATCTTGATGTTGATAAAGGTACTACAGTGAATGTACTTGTCGGTGATGATGTAGGTAATATTACAGTGAAAGGTTTGGCTAATAATTTAAGGTTCCAGATGAACAGGCAAGGAAATATTGCCATGAACGGAACTTATAAAGTAGATAACGGAACTTTTGTTTCTAAAGCTATTCTTAACAAAACATTCCAGATTCAGAACGGGAGTAGTATCAGATGGGATGGTGATGCTATGAAACCAGCCCTTGATATTAAGGCAAATTATGTAAGAATGGTTTCAAATGCCGGTCAGTATCTTAATATGGGTAATATACAGCCTATCAGTATATTGTTGCAGGCAAATATTACGCAGACCCTTACAGATCCAGATGTGGATTTGAATCTTACTGCAATGGATGTTTCTAGTCAGGTAAAAGAAACTTTAGCGGCCAAAATGAGTCAGGAAGGAGAGAAGGTTCTCCAATTTGGTTCAGTATTGCTTTTAAGTAGCTTTAATGTTTCTAATACAGGTGGAGTAGATGTTGATGTTGCAGGGGTTGCAGAATCTTCAGGGTATAATTTGCTTTTAAAACAATTAGGCTCTGTTCTGAATACAATGAGTAACGAATTCCAGATTGACCTAAATTATGTGAAGGGAGATCAATATTCGAATACAGGAGACAGAGCTAATGCCGGGGTGAGTTTTGCACTTTCTCCGAGAATAAAAGTAAAAACAGGATTAGGGATACCTTTGAATAAGACTGAGGCTACGGAATCAAACTATCTTTCCGGAGAAGGTTCAATAGAATATGATTTGTCTAAGAAAAATGATGGAGGATTAATTTTGAGAGGATATTCTAAACCAAGTAACATTGGCATGGGACTTGCAGGAGCTGGTACTAACGGGTCTGCCAATCAGGCTTATGGAGGGGGTGTTGTGTGGACGAAAAGTTTTAATTCTTTGTTCAAAAAGAAGAAAAAAGATAAAAAAACAGTAGTTGCAAATTCTGAAATAAAAACAGATTCTACAAAATCAGATAGTAAATAATTAGAATATTTTAATGATTTATATCACCATGTTAATTATTGTTAATATTTGATATAATTTTTTTAGTTAAATTATTTTTTTTAAATTTGCAAAAAATATATTGTTTTTTTAAGAAAATTATAATTTAACTAATATGAACTATCAACTGGACGAAATAGACAAGAAGATTCTTGATTTCTTAGTAGAAAACACAAGAATGCCTTTTACTGAAATTGCGAAGCAGATGGATGTTTCTGCTGGAACAATTCACGTAAGAGTGAAGAAAATGGAAGATGCGGGTATTATTTTGGGATCATCTCTTAATATTGATTATGGTAAATTAGACTATCACTTTACAGCGTTCATCGGAATACTTTTAACGAAATCAAATCGTACGCAGGAAGTATTGAAAGAGTTATCTACTATCCCTAATGTAATTGAAGCTAGTGTTATTTCCGGGAAATATAATATCTTCTGTAAAGTAAGAGCAAAGAATACTGATGATGCAAAGAGAATTATCTATCAAATTGATGATATTCAGGATGTAATGAGAACGGAGAGTATGATTTCTATGGAAGAATTCTTAAGCGATAAAAATAGATTAATTAACGCTATCTCTATCTAATTCAAATTTTAAACAATTTATATAAAAGAACTTATGAAATCTCTCATAAGTTCTTTATTTTTGTAGTTATGGAAGAATACAGTTATTTTGATGAAAATCCTAAAAAAGGATGGGGATTTATAGGTGCATTTGCCCTTTTGATGTTGTTTACAATAATGGGGTTTGGGATAGACTGGGATGAATATAGCCAAAATGAATATTTGAATATTCCAAGATGGTATTTCTATGTTATTTTCACGATTGATATTTTGATGATGATAAGTCTAATTCTTATGTTTTTTTATCGAAAAATAGGCATTTTTGCTTTTCCTGCTCTTTTGGTTTTGCATTTCTTTATGCATAACTATTATCTTTCAACATTTTTGTATACGGATGTTACCAATCTTTTCCTTTTCACAGGGTTTGGTATGCTGGCAATTATCCCAAAATGGAAGTTTTTTAAATAAAAATCAGATATAAAATATATAAAAAAAGTCCTCAATCTTGAGGACTTTTTTTATGAAATTGACTTATTAATTAGGCTAAAATTCTTTTCACAGCTTCTTTTACGGCAGCAGCATCGATTTTGTATTTTTTCATCAATTCAGCTGGTGTAGCAGATTCTCCGAAAGTGTCATTTACAGCTACAAACTCTTGTTTTGTAGGTCTTTTTCTGGCAAGCATTCCTGCAACAGATTCTCCTAAACCGCCTAAATAATTATGTTCTTCAGCTGTAACAATTTTACCTGTTTTTTCAACTGATTTTAAGATAATTTCTTCGTCTAAAGGTTTAATTGTATGAATGTTGATTACCTCACAAGAGATGCCTTCTTTTTCAAGCTCATCAGCTGCAACCAAAGATTCCCAAACTAGGTGACCTGTTGCAACGATTGTTACATCTGTTCCTTCTTGAAGTAAAATTCCTTTTCCGATTTCGAAAGGCATATCTTCAGGAATGAATACAGGTACAGTTGGTCTGCCAAATCTTAAATATACAGGGCCTTCGTGGTCAGCAATTGCAATTGTAGCAGCTTTTGTTTGGTTGTAGTCACAAGGATTGATTACCGTCATTCCTGGAAGCATTTTCATCATACCGATGTCTTCCAAAACTTGGTGAGTTGCACCGTCTTCTCCTAAAGTAAGCCCTGCGTGAGAAGCACAGATTTTTACATTTTTACCAGAATAAGCAACAGACTGACGAATTTGGTCATACACTCTTGAAGTAGAGAAATTGGCAAAAGTTCCAGTGAAAGGAATTTTTCCTGTAGTACTAAGACCTGCAGCAAGACCAATCATGTTAGCTTCAGCAATACCAACCTGGAAGAATCTTTCCGGAGCTTTTTCAATGAATTTTTCCATTTTCAAAGAACCGATAAGGTCTGCACAAAGTGCAACTACATTCGGATTTTTATCAGCTAATTCAGCTAATCCGGCTCCGAATCCTGAACGAGTATCCTTTTTTTCTGTATATGTATATTTCATGAGAATTTCTAAATTTTGTGATAGAATCATGTAACCTTATGGTTTCATTTTTTCTAATTATTAATTAAAGATTACCTGTTATTAATTATTTGTTTTATAATTAATAATCAGCCGGAGCTTCTAAATATAATTGTTTGAAAGCTGTTTCCAACTGCTCGTTATTAGGCGCTTTTCCATGCCAAGCGTGAGTTCCCATCATGAAGTCTACCCCAGCTCCCATTTCTGTATGAAGGATGATAGCTACAGGTTTTCCTTTTCCTGTTTCAGTTTTTGCTTTTTCAAGAATAGCAATTACAGCTTCAAGATCATTACCGTTTTTCTCTTCTAAAACTGTCCATCCGAAGGCTTCTAGTTTTGCATGAAGATTTCCTAAAGAAAGTACATTTTCTGTGCTTCCGTCAATTTGTTGTCCGTTATAATCAATTGTAGAAATAATATTATCTACTTTTTTTGCTGCAGCATACATAAACGCTTCCCAAACCTGTCCTTCTTGCAATTCACCATCTCCATGTAGAGAGTAAACTAAAGAGCTATCTCCGTCTAATTTTTTACCTTGAGCAACTCCCAAAGCTACAGAAAGCCCTTGTCCTAAAGAGCCTGAAGCAATTCTAACACCTGGAAGACCTTCGTGAGTAGTAGGGTGACCTTGCAATCTAGAATTTAATTTTCTGAAAGTGCTTAATTCATCTACTGGGAAAAAATCGAATCTAGCCAAAGTAGAATAGAATACCGGAGAAATGTGTCCGTTTGAAAGATAGAAATGGTCTTCATTTTTACCTACCATAGTAAACGGAAGATTGTAATTCATTACTTTCCCGTAAAGGGCTGTGAAGAATTCTGTACAACCTAAACTTCCACCTGGATGCCCAGAATTTACAGCGTGAACCATTCTTAAAATGTCTCTTCTGATTTGTGTAGTAAGAGATTTTAACTCTTCGATACTTTTACTCATTATATAAGATTTATTTGCACGCGAATTTACGATTTTTTACTGGCTTATGGAAATGTAAAAATCCAGACTTAAAATCTGGATTTTTTATTTTTTACAATCAAAATGGAGTTTTTTATTTAACTATTTTCAAGTATTGTTTGTTTTTCACAAGCCACAATCCTATGAAGGTTAATAAGCCATTAAGAATGATTAATTCAACTCCGATTCTGTAATCAGTATAATTGGTTACCAGTAAATTAATGATATAAGTAATAATAGGAGCTAATATCGTTACCGTAAGAATTGAATATTTTTTTGAAATTTGAAATTTGGTGAAAATTCCGAAGGCAAAAAGTCCCAAAAGTGGTCCGTATGTATAACCTGCAATTTCCATAATCAGATAAACGATTGATTTGTCGTTTAATGCCTTGAAAATCATAATCAGAATAAAGAAAATTATGGTGAAAGTTAAATGTACTTTCATACGGAGACGTTTCTTCTCTTTTTCGGTTTTTGTTTTGTCTTCGTTAAGGTTTAACAAATCTACACAATAAGAACTTGTAACGGCTGTCAAAGCACCATCTGCAGAAGGGAATAGTGCGGAAATTAAGCCAATTATGAAAATTACCGAAATAATCATCGGAAAATGCCCTTGAAGAGATAAAGCGGGGAATAAATCGTCTCCCATGATATTTTTGATGTTTCCTGCTTCATCTTTAAAACCGAAAATATTGGATACGTTTTCACCATTTACAATTTGGCTGTATTCAGCACTGTTTTGTAGTGCAAATAGATACAATAAACCTCCTAAAAATAAGAACGCAAGATTCACCAAAAGCAAAGTTCCGGCAAAAGTCAACATATTTTTTTTAGAATTCTTAAGATTGTCGACAGAGATATTTTTCTGCATCATTTCTTGGTCAAGACCTGTCATTGCAATCGTGATGAAAATTCCTCCTAGAATTGTTTTCAGGAAAAATGTTTTAGAATTGGGGTCAAAATTTATAAAATGAGTATAATTTTTCTGTTCTAAAATGGTATAAGCTTCTCCAAAAGATAAATTTAAATTTGATAATATGTAGACAATACAGGCAATTAGACTTATAATCATGAATGAAGTCTGCAAAGTATCAGTAATTACAATAGTTTTCACACCTCCTTCAAAAGTGTATAAAAGTACCATTAATAGGAGTACTGAGGCCGTAATCCAAAACGGAACTCCCAAAGCTTCAAGTAAGAAAATCTGTAAAACGTTTACCACTAAATATAACCTTGCTGTTGCGCCAATTGCTCTTGAAATAATAAAAAATATTGAACCAATTTTATGAGCTTCTACGTTGAATCTTTTGCCTAAATAAGTATAAATTGAGGTGAGGTTCATTTTGTAATAGAGTGGAAGTAGTATGGCTGCAACAATAAAATAACCAATGAAAAAGCCGATTACCATCATGTAATATTCAAATCCGCCGTAGACGTATTCGCTTCCCGTCATTTTACCTACAGTTCCGGGAACAGAAATAAATGTAACACCACTCAGACTGGTACCTATCATCCCGAAGGCAACAAGCCACCACTTACTTTTTTTATTTCCGATGAAAAAGGATTGATTGTCTGAATTTCGGCTTGTAAAATAAGAAATTACTAAAAGTCCGATAAAATATATAAAAACAAATAGCAAAAGGATGGTTCCAGAATTCATTCTCAGATTTTAAATTTTACAAATATAGTTTTTTATGTTCTGCCAGAAAAGAAAAAACCTTCCAGTGTAAAAACTGAAAGATTTCTCTATTTGTAGCCTAGTAAATAATCGATTATTGTACTTGTTGAGTTTTATTAACTAAAACGTCCTGAAGTTCTTCATGTTTCTGAAAAGTAGCTTTAGCAAAAGGACAAAGCGGGATAATTGTTTTTCCGTTTTTCCTTGCAAAATCTACCGCAGCCAAAAGCATTTCTTTACCAACTCCTTTACCGTTATATGCTTCTTCTACCTCAGTATGGTCTATAATAAATCTCTCTTCTCCAGCCCAGGTATAAGTCATTAATCCTGCGTGGTTACCGTCTATGAATGCTTCAAAATTTCCGTGTTTTTCGTCGTTCTTTTGTTTTACTTCAATCATATTATGAGAATTTAGTTAATATTTCTATTTCGTTAGTTAGTATTTTGTGAACAGGACAGGCGTCTGCAATAGTACGAAGTCTTTTCATTTGGTCTTCATCTAGATTTGTACCTTCAAAATTTATGTCTCTTTTGAAAATTGCTGTTTTAGTTAAAGGAAAATTTTCTAATTCTACTTCTACATTTATTTTGTCAACATTCCATTCTTTTCTGTCAATGTACATTTTTAGAGTTGCGGCAGTACAACTAGCTAAAGAAGTTGCTAGGATTTCGTAAGGATTGAATCCTTTATTCTGTCCGCCTTGCTCAATTGGCTCATCAGTTATCAACTTATTTTCACCTGCAATAACTTCTGTGTAATATTTCTCTTTTCCTAAACTTGCTTTTACAGTAACTGCCATTATTTTTCTGTTTTGAATTTATAACTTAAAGCTCCGGAAGGGCATAAGTCGATTTGATTTTTTAGTTCAGCCGAGCTCGCATTTTCTACTTTTATCCAAGGTCTTTCTTTAGGATTGTAAACTTTCGGAAGCGTTTTTACGCAAATACCTGAGTGAATGCATTTCTTTGGTTTCCAGATGACAGTAATTTCTCCATTTACGTATTCGTGTGTTTCCATATTAATGTTGTTTTTTTATTCTTTTATGTTAGAATCAATGTTTTAAGACAATAATGGAGCTGAACTTGGGACAATTTAAGTATAAATAAATGAAATGATAATTTCTAACTATTCAAATATATTGCTTAAATGTGGCTGTAAGTGCATAAACATTATCAATCTGTTGTTGAGCATTACTGTAGTTTGGCAAAACGTATGATTCCTGTATAATTTTCTCAGGGTAAAATATTTTTAAGACTTTCTGTTTAAAATAGCTTTTGGAAGCGGAACATATTCTTTATCATCCCCAGGAACTAAAGGAAATGCATCGTGATTTTGATCGCTCCAATTTACTTTAGCTTCTTCAATTAATTCTTTGTCTGAATTTACAAAATTCCAGAAAATGAAACGTTCTTCATCAAAAGGTTCACCTCCGAAAAGATAAACTGTACCATTTTCGCTCATCTCAAACTCACAAAGTTTAGTGTCTTTTGCAATCATTAGCTGTTTCGAACCATAAGAATTTCCGTCTGTAGTTACGGTACCGTCTAAAACATACATTGCAACTTCTCCATAAAGGTCTTTTCCTATGCTTATTTTTTTTGCTTCTTTGGTTTTTATCTCAATGAAAAATAATTTGCTATGAACAGGTACCGGAGATTTTTTTCCGAATGCTTCTCCTGCAATAAGTTTATACTGAATTCCATCTTCTTCCCAAGCAGGAATTTCTTCCGCCTCGATGTGATGAAAAGTCGGTTCAGATTGCTCAAGATGCTTAGGAAGTCCTACCCAAATCTGAAAACCATGAAGTCTTTTATCAGAATTTCTAAGATATTCGGGAGTTCTTTCAGAATGTACAACACCTTTTCCTGCAGTCATCCAATTTACCGCTCCGGGTTTTATTTCTATGGCGCTTCCTATGCTGTCTCTATGAAAGATAGAACCTTCAAGTAGATATGTTAGTGTCGATAATCCGATATGTGGATGTGGAGGTACGTCAAGATTTTGATAATCTTTCAGTTCGGCAGGTCCCATATGATCAATGAAAACAAACGGTCCGACTGCTCTCTTTTCCCGAAACGGTAAAAGTCTGCCTACTAAAAAGTTACCTATATCTGCTGATTTTTCTTCTATGATAAGTCCGATATTTGACATGGTGTGTAAAAATTGATTAAATGTTAAAAACTTCAACTATACTTGTTGAGAATTTTATATAATTGTTTATTCGCTTAACCAATAAACAATTATATAAAATTAATAAAAAAAGAAATTGCTATGGTTTAAATAAAGTTTAAATATTTTTAGTCTTCCAAATATCCAAATCTTCCCATATTAAAATCTTCAAAAGCCTGAATAATTTCTTCTCTGGAGTTCATTACAAAAGGCCCATGAGGATAAATAGGTTCATTAAGAGGCATTCCGCTAATAATTAGTATAATTGAATCCTCTGTTGCTTCGATAGTGAAAGTTTCTCCTTCGTTTTCAAATAAAACAAAATTATCTGTAGGAACTTTTTCATCATCATTTACAATGATATTTCCCTCAATCACCAAAGCCCCTGTGTTATATTCTGCAGGGAAATCAAAAGTAGCTTTTCCTCCTTTTTTTAGTTTTGCGTTCATCATATTTATCGGACTGAAGGTAAAAGCAGGACCTTTATGATGATTATATTCACCTGCAATGACTTCTATAAAACCGTTTTCACCCAAGTCTACTTTTTCCATATCGGAGTTTTTGATTGCCTGATATTTTGGGCAGCTCATTTTGTATGCTTTCGGCAGATTTACCCAAAGTTGCACCATTTGGAAAATTCCTCCCGCTTTTGCCCATTCTATTTCATGGTATTCTTTGTGTAAAACTCCTTTGGCAGCAGTCATCCATTGTACATCACCTTCACCAATAATTCCGCCACCTCCTGCACTGTCATGATGTTGAACGCGACCGTGATATGCAATCGTTACAGTTTCAAAACCTCTGTGTGGATGTACGCCAACTCCGCGAGGAGTATCAGTTCCGTTGAAATGGAATTTTGAGTTGTAATCTAACATAATGAAAGGATCCATTCTTTTCATGTCTAATCTGTAAGCACTCGGAATGAAATTGTGAACTCTGAATCCGTCACCCACAAAATGTGCTGGTTTTGGAGGTATGATGATTTCTACTTTTTTAGTTGCCATAACACTTGTTATTTTTATTATAACAAAAGTATTACAACTAAAAATCAGACGCATTGATCTGTGATAACTTCAGTGAGATGTGAATGTCTAAGGAGTAAATTTATGTTCGTTCCAATAAATAATAAAATCCTCATCATGAGGATTTTTTAAGTTGTTGGAGTAAATCAAAAATGTTTTTTGTCTAAATAATTAGCACCAGATTATAACCCATTGGTTACCTTCACAGTACAATTCATAACAAGGGTAGTCTCTTGTAGGGTCAATTGGAGACGGACCGCAAGGTGAGTTTTCACCGCCTTTGATTTTTCTTAATTTGTCTCTTGAGATTTTCTTTAAATTTTTCATAATACTTATTTAATTGGTATTGGTTTTTAAATGTAATAAAAATCAATTAATTAGAATAGTATTAAGTGATTCTGCAATAAATATATTGTGTGATTCTATTCTTCCGATTTTAAATTTTTCCCGTCTGAAATGTGAAGCCTTCTGAAAATCAATCCTGAAATAATGGTAAGAGAGCCTATTGTTAAAAATGTATATCTGAATGCGTTGTGAGTTTCGTGTTTGATGAGTTCCGGGCTGTTTTCAAATATTTTTAGAACAATCAATCCGAAAGCGATTCCGAAACCGATTGCAAGTTGTTGGTTTACCGATAATAATGAGTTTCCGCTACTTGTCTGAAAGTTTCTTAAATCTGCAATGGAAATGGTATTCATTGAGGTAAATTGTATCGAATTAAAAAATCCTAAAACAGAAATAATAGGTACAAACCAATATAACGAGGTATTAATATCAGGAATGGCTAGTAAACAGATTAATGTTCCGATAATGAATGTGTTGGTCATTAAGGTTTTTCTGTATCCGAATTTATTTAAAATTTTAATGACGTAAGATTTTCCAAACATTGCTGTAATCGCCATTGGAGCGATAATCCATCCTGAAGTTACTGCGGATTGTTTGTATGCAATCTGAATCATTAAAGGTAATAATAAAGGAACAGAACTGATTCCTAATCTTGTTGCCAGATTTCCGACAATTCCTACACGGAAAGTTCTCACCTGAAATAAGTTTAAAGGGAAAATAGGACTGCTGTCTTTTTTCGCATGTCTGTAATAATAGTATAGAAAAATAAACCCTAAAATGAATACAATTAAAACAGGAGTAATGTTTTTTGCATCTCCGAAAAGTTCTAATGAGATTGAAAGTAGGAGAGAAGCTGCCGCAAATATTAAGAATCCCTTTAAATCAAAATCAACATCTGTAGACTTGTAATTGGGCATGTATTTTAATCCTAAAATAATTCCTAAAACTCCAATTGGGATATTGATGAGGAAAATCCAGTGCCATGAAAGATAATCAACCATATAGCCACCAACCAAAGGTCCTAAAACAGGACCGATAAGAGCTGGAATGATAGCGTAATTCATGGCTTTTAATAATTCGTTTTTGTCAAAAGTTTTAATTAATGCTAATTTTCCGACCGGTGTCATTAAACTTCCTCCAACTCCCTGTACGACACGTGAAATTACGAGTTGGGTAAGATTTTGAGACATTGCACAAAACAAAGAGCCTAAACCAAAAAGTACCAAAGAAGTTATAAAAACTTTCTTGGTTCCAAACCTATCAGCCAAAAAACCGCTCGCAGGCATAAAAACGGCTAATGTAAGAACATAACTGATGATTGCATTTTGCATATCCAGCGGAGACTCGTTTAATTCTTTTGCAATAGAAGGTAAGGAAGTGTTTAGAATCGTGGAATCAAGCATTTGCATAAAAATCGCTGTTGCAAGAATCAGCGGAAGGATCTTTTTGGTTGAATCGGGTTGCAAACTTACTTCTGACATATGATTTTTACTAGAAACAGTAATTTCTAGATTTTATTTTAGTTCAAAGAAATAGTGATGTTGTTTTGTAAGCAACATTTGTTCCTTAAATAAAGAAATTTATATAAAAATAAAAGTCCTGTGAATTTCACAGGACTTTTTGTTTTATTTTCTAGGTTTTTCTACTCCTTTCCATTCGTCGCCGGCTTTTCTGTACTGGCTTAATGAGAAGGTTTTGAAATCTTTAGTTTTATATTCGATGTTGTCGGTATTTTGTTCAAAAGGCATGATGTAGTAATACTCTGCATCAGTTTTATCAGTTTTTGTACCCTTTTTTACTGAAGGAACATACTTAGAAAACTTATAACCTGGAAGGTATTGTTTCAGCCTAGCATAAAAATCTTTATTCTCTTTTTCATTAGGAATGATATCTACGATGTTGAAATCATCTTTTTTCTTATCAATCCAAAGGTAATATGTTTTGTCTTCTCCGGTATTTCTGTTGTTTGAATTGAATGCAAATAATTCTTTTGGTACCAATTCTTTGATTTTTTCCGGGTCAACTTTTGTGTAATATTCACCTTTTGAAGGGTCTACATAAGTTTCCAGATTGTACATTAATACAGAATTGTTTTCAAGATTTTTGTTTTTAAAATATTGGTTTAAAGATAATTCTGCTGTTTCTCTTAATTCTTTACCTCTTTTATCTAACTTTTTAGTTGGATTTTGAGGGTTAACTTTTTTTACAAATTCATATAAAA
Organism: Chryseobacterium oryctis; assembly: GCF_025971925.1. Lineage (GTDB taxonomy): Bacteria > Bacteroidota > Bacteroidia > Flavobacteriales > Weeksellaceae > Chryseobacterium > Chryseobacterium oryctis. The sequence goes on along the minus strand of NZ_JAPDHV010000003.1, from coordinate 545,521 downwards.
CCGCAGGTTTTACATCTTTAAGGTGAGGATAGGTTTTTAACTGCTCGGCTTTTACCAACCAGTAATATTGTTGATAATAATCATCTTTATCAACACTTTTTACAGTTTTATAAGCTAATGCTAGTTTTTTTGAACTAAGATATTTACCATATTTTCCCTGTCCAAAAGCAAATGTGATGGATAATAAGGCAAACAAGACAGTAATGTTTCTTCTCATTTCTATATAATTGATATTTTCGTTTTCCAAATATAATTATTTATTAGATAATAAATTTAATTCTTGGTTAAATTATCTTGATATTGTTATAATACTATTAAAAGAAAATCCTGTATTGCTACAGGATTAATAAATTTATTTTTAGAAATAACTTTTAGCACAATGATTTACACTTTTGTACTTATTTGTCATAAGAAGTTTCATGTACTTTTACGGCTCTTCCGCTAGGGTCGTTCATTTTTTTGAAAGCTTCGTCCCATTCTAATGCAATTGGGGTAGAACACGCAACAGAAGGCACAGATGGAACGGTTGCAGCAGCTGTTTCACTCGGGAAATGCTCTTCAAAAATTGTTCTATAACGATATTCTTCTTTATTTTGAGGAGTATTCAACGGAAATCTGAATTTTGCATTTGCCATCATTTCATCGGTTATTTCTTTTTCGGCAACTTCTTTTAGTGTATCAATCCAAGAATATCCTACTCCGTCTGAGAATTGCTCTTTTTGTCTCCAAACGATGGATTCGGGAAGGATGTCTTCAAATGCTTTTCTTAGTACCCATTTTTCAATTTTCCCTTCTGCTGTGTTTATCATTTTATCTTGCGGATTAATATTCATGGCAATATCCATAAATTCTTTATCCAAGAAAGGTACTCGTCCTTCAATTCCCCAACTCATCAAAGCTTTGTTGGCTCTTAAGCAATCATAAAGATGAAGTTTTCCTAATTTTCGTACTGTTTCATCATGAAATTCTTTTGCATTGGGAGCTTTGTGGAAATATAAATATCCTCCGAATAACTCATCAGAGCCTTCTCCTGAGAGTACCATTTTTATTCCCATTGATTTAATTACCCTTGCTAAAAGATACATTGGTGTAGATGCTCTTACAGTTGTTACGTCATAAGTTTCCAAATGATAAATAACGTCTCGAACAGCATCCAACCCTTCCTGAACCGTGAAGTTGATTTCATGGTGTACAGAGCCAATGTGGTCTGCTGCTTTTTTTGCAGCTGCTAAATCCGGAGACCCTTCTAATCCTACAGCAAAACTGTGTAATCTCGGATACCATGCTTCCTGAGTGTCTCCACTTTCAACTCTTTGTCTTGCGAATTTTGCAGTGATTGCTGAAATTACAGAAGAATCTAATCCTCCGGAAAGTAAAACTCCGTAGGGTACATCACTCATCAATTGTCTGTGAACAGCATCTTCAAGTCCTTTTCGTAATTTTTCTATATCGGTTTTGTTATCTTTTACGCTGTCAAAACTTTCCCAGTCTCTTTTATACCACTGTTGAAGTTCGCTTCCGTCTTTACTGTAAACAAAATGTCCAGGTAAAAATGTTTCGATAGTCTTGCAAATGCCTTCCAAGGCTTTAAGTTCTGAGGCTACATAATAGTTTCCGTTTTTGTCCCAACCTTGATAAAGAGGACAAATTCCCATATGATCTCTTGCAATTAAATATGTATTGTTTTCAATATCATATAAAGCGAAAGCGAAAATTCCGTTGAGTTTTTCAATGAAATTTTTTCCGTACTTCTGATACAATGCTAAAATAACTTCACAGTCAGATTGAGTTTGGAATTCATAATCCGAAAATTCTTCCTTTAATTCTCTATGGTTATATATTTCTCCGTTTACAGCTAAAACAATTTTTTTGTCTTTTGTAAATAACGGTTGTTTCCCTGATGTTGGGTCTACAATTGCCAGTCTTTCATGGGAGAAAATTACTTTTTCATCCTGAAATACACCGCTCCAATCCGGTCCTCTGTGACGAATTTTTTTCGACATTTCCAATACCTGAGGTCTTAATATTTCAGTTTTTTGTTTGGCATCAAACAAGCATACAATTCCACACATTTTTTATGATTTAAATTTGAAACAAAATTATGATTGAAGTTTAAAAATAACAATAAAAAAAACTAATTGATTAATTTTTTAAACTTATTTGATGTTTTAAAAGAATAAAATTAATTAATTTTAATAAAAACGCTTGTTTTGGTTGATTTTTTTCGTTGGAACAATTGATAAGTAATATGTGAATTTTTGATATATTAATGTATGGCAATATAAAATTGATTTGTTGTATAAATATGAATTATAGATGTTATCTTCTACATACGAAATAAAAATCAAATATTTATTAATGTATGATAATTAATTATTGAAATTTTCGCCTTTAATTTGTGGCTCGAAATAATTTTTTTTCATCATTTGTGTTTTTACCTTCTTGCAGTTCCAATTGCGAGAAGGTTTTTTTTATTCAGAACCTAATAATACGCCTGAAATATTCCAAGAACTAAAGCTTGTTCCTTCATTTGCACCTTGAGGAATTTTTATCTGAATGGTGTGTTTTCCTGCTTTTAAATCTCCAAGTTGAATGAAATTCGGATTAGTAACAGTTCCGGGACACCAGTTTGAACGACTTAAATCTGAGGAAGAAAGACCATCTCCAAAATTTCCTGAAGCTGGGTTGTATAGTCTGTAAGATCCACAGTCTGTTCTCCAGGGTATAAAAGAAAAAGCCATTTTTCCGTCCAGGAAAATAGAATTGGTTTTTGGAACAAATTCATCCCCGTTTTCCCAACCTCCATGACCGGTTGTTGTATATCTTAACTGTGCATTTTTCAAATCTTTCTTTAGAGTAAACTGCACCGATAGACCTTTGTCATTATCAAACATCGTAGAATAATCTTGTCCTGCCATTTCCATAATATTTAATGTATTGAATAATGGAATTACAGTATTGTTTTTGTGTATTGTTTGACTGCTTTTATGTATGGTGATTTCCAGACTTATCTTGTGTCCGCCTTTGTCGTAATTACCAATGAATGCGCCCACCCATAATTCTTTCTCAGATAAAGAAGGTTTAAGCTCTGTGATATCTTCTCGATACGGATTGATGGTTTGCCAGTTTTTATCTTTTAATTGAATATGATTGAATTTATTAATCCCGAAAGGAGTAAAAAACCTCATCATTTCAATGGCAGGATTGTAATTTTCGGTTGTAGTAATTCCAAAATATTGTTTTCCGTTTCCGTTTTCATAAACAGGAAGTGTTTTCGCTCCTTTTTCTAAACCGTCAAAAAAAGATTGAGATTTATCTTGTGGAATGAAGAATATAGTTCCGGTTCTGTCATAAGCATCCCCATTTGATTGCTGTTTTAGTTCAATAAAAATATTTTCACCTTCTGATATTTTCGGAAATTTTATTTTTTTAAGAATGATTGTTCCGTGGGCGTATCTTTTTATGTTTTTGTCTGATTTTGAATTGTCGGAAAAATTAATGGTTTCGTTTTCAAAAACTTGTAAAGTTGTAAATCTGCTTTTCCAAAGAAGGTCTTTGTAGCTTAAAGCATCTGTAGTATTAATAGAGCCTTTTAAAATTGTTTCAATGTCAGTTTTTTTTATCTTTTTGATTGTACTGGCTGATATAAGTGAGTTTTTATTTCTTTCAATTTCTAATACCAATCCTAAATTTTGACCTAAAACAGACGGACCTCCATTGATTTTTAAATCGTTGGTATACCAGATTTCGATAGTGTTAGAGTTGATTTTGGTGATGGCTTTTTTACAATTATAACCTAAGATTTTCTTTGTTTCGTTGGTAAATTCAAAGGCTTGTTTTGTTATTGTTTCGGTATCGGATGTAGAAATGGTTTCTCCTTGCTTTAAAAATGCGTAGGAAACCACAGTGTTTGATGGTTTTTCAATTTTTGTGATTTCAAAAGGGTAGTCTGCTTTTTGTTCTCTGATTTTATTGTTTAAAATGAAATTTTCCTTTTCATTTACCCAAACTAGAGTAGGAGGTTGCTCTGTTTGTGCCTTGCCGTTGTAAGAGCTGATATATTGGATTTCGTATGTTTGGGCAAAAACTAACCCGACAAATAAAATAAAGAAAGTTGATAAAACTTTTTGAAACATATTAATATTGATTTACTACAAAGATAATTGTAATTGAATAAATGTTTTTAAAACAAAAAAACTACCCAAAATAGAGTAGTTCGTATTATTGTAGTATTTCTAATGATATTAAGAAACTCTTTCAATAAGAGCCATGTAGAACCCATCGTAGCCCTCACTTGGCATTACTTTTTCGTCTTTTAGCATTTTGAAATTCGGATTGTTCTTAATGAATTCTTCAACTTGTAAATTATTTTCAGAAGGAAGTATTGAACAGGTTGCATATACCATTTTTCCTCCTTTTTTTAAGATTTTAGAATAATCCTGAAGAATTTGCTGTTGCTCTTTTTTTATTCTGTCAATAAAATCCTGATCAATTTTCCATTTACTGTCCGGATTTCTTTTCAAAACACCTAAACCAGAACAAGGAGCGTCAATTAGTAATCTATCGGCTTTTTCGTGAAGACGTTTAATAACTTTATTATCCGAAATCAGGCGTGTTTCGATGTTGTGTGCTCCGGCTCTTTTCGCACGACGTTTTAGCTCCGCCAATTTCCAGTCAAATATATCTAAAGCAATGATTTGTCCTTTATTTTGCATTAATGCAGCTAGATGTAGTGTTTTTCCACCTGCTCCTGCGCATGCATCAACAACTCTTTGTCCTTCTTTTACATCAAGGAAATATCCGATTTTTTGTGAAGAAGCATCCTGAACTTCAAATAAGCCTTCTTTGAAAGCTGTGGTAAGAAAAACATTCTTTTTTTCTTCTAATTGAACAGCATCAGGATAATTTTTGATAGGGTAAGAAACTATATTTTCATCCGCAAGGTCAGAAATAAGCTCTTTTGTAGTTGTTCTCAAAGAATTTGCTCTTAAAACTGTAGGAGCTTGTTCGTTCAGAGCGTACATTTCTTTCTCCCATTTTTCGCCTAATTCTTTCTCTAAAGTTTCAGCCAGCCAATCCGGGATTGAATGTTCAATGGCTTTTGTAGGTACTGTATTCTTCTTAAGTTTCGTAAGAATATCGGCAATTTTTATTCCGTCAAACTCTTCAAATTTTTTGTAATTGGTTTTACTCCAAAGTAAATACGCAATCATGAGTTTGTAGATGTTGTTGGGTTTAACACCTTCACCCATATAATATTCTAAACGCTTTTTCCAACGGATAATATTATAGAAAATCTCAGAAACAACAGCTCTGTCCTGACTTCCCCATTTTTTGTTGGCTTTCAAAAGTCTTTCGATTACTTTGTCAGCATATTTATTTTTCTCAAAAAATGTTTCTTGTAAAGCATCGTGAATACCGATGGCTAGGTTTCTGTGTATCAATTCCATAAAATTGGATTCTGCTATTTTTAATCTGCAAAAATACGAATTTAAGTTGATAGATACGAACTAAGTAATTTTGAGTTTTATGTTTATTCGTTGAATTATAACTAATTTTTAAACTCGTTTTAAAAATCTTACCTTTGCAAAAATTAAAAATATGAGTGATACTGTACTTTGTCCGAAATGTAGTTCTGAATTTACCTACGAACAAGATGGTTTGATGGTTTGCAGCCAATGTTTCCATGAATGGGATCCTGCAGAAGTAGGAAATGATGATAAAATTTTGGATATCAACGGCAACGAACTGCAAAACGGAGATTCGGTGATTGTAATGAAAGACCTTCCTGTAAAAGGAGCTCCAAAACCGGTAAAAGCAGGAACTAAAGTTAAAAATATTCGTTTAAGACCAGACAGCGACCATAATATCGATTGTAAAATTGATGGTTTCGGTGCAATGGCTTTGAAATCAGAATTTGTGAAAAAAGCATAAAAAAAAGGAAAGAATTGGACAGGGTAATCTTTCAAAAAACTAGATTGCTGAGTCGCTAATTTTCGTCTTAAAGGCAGAAAGAGAATTAACCAAAAATTTCCTTATGCTGTGGAAATACAAATATAAGAAAAGTATAAAATCAGTTCTTGTATTTGTATTTTTTTTATCCACAAATTCACATTAAGTGATTGCAAGTCTGGTTTGTACTTTTTATAAGAATGAAATTTTGATAAGATTTTCTATTTTATTTGCTGTGTAAATTATCAGTTCTCGTTCCTCTATTTTTATCTTATTCCAATAGTGGTTTCCTGCAAATCTGCTTTCTAAAACTTCTGCTTCTATACCATTTTCAGTAACTATTATTTCATTCGGATAGTATGAAAATTTTGAAAGCTGGAAATCTGTCATTTCAGTTTCATTAAAAATATTTACTTCACCAAAAAGTTTAGCTACATAAGTATTGTACGGATTTCTATATGTTTCTTCTGGATTATCGTTTTGGATTAGCCTTCCTTCCTGAAGAATAACTATTTGGTCAAGCCAAGGAATAATATCCTGAAGTTCGTGTGTTGAAATTATCAAAGAAATATTGTGCTGTTTTACATATCTGAATAATCTTTCGCGAAGCTCAATTTTTCTAGGAAAATCTAAATTACTGAAGGGTTCATCTAAAATTAAGAGTTTCGGTAAAACAGAAAGTGCTCTTGCAATGGCAACTCTTTGTTGTTGTCCGCCACTTAGATATTTGGGTAAAATGTTGGCATACTCTTGTAAACCTACAACATCAAGAAGCTCGTCAACGGTTTCTTTTTTCTTTGCTAAATTAATATTCGAAATAAATTTTCCTACATTTTCAGCTACTGTTGCATAAGGCATCAAATCAAAATTTTGAGCCACAAACTTCATTTCTGCTTCTCCGGGAACAAGGTTTCCCTTTGGACCTAAAAGTTTAGTTCCATTAAAAGTAATTTCACCTTTTTCCCAATCCAAAAGTCCGTAAATCAAACTCAATAAAGTAGATTTTCCGCATCCGCTTTCTCCTGCCAACGCAATAATCTTACCTTCTTCAAACCTTAAATTAAGATTCTGAAAGAGTGATTTATCCTTAGAATATGAAAAATATAAATTGTTTATTTCTAATAGCATACTACAAATGTAATGAAATGTGATGTTTATATGAAATTGATTTTTTTTAATTATATTAGCGGGAGTATTAAAATTTATAAATTATGAAAAGAAAACTGTTCTCGTTAGCAATTCCTGCTCTTTTTGCTACTTTTGTGGTGATTTCTTGTAAAAAAGAAAAACCTTTAACGAGTGAGAGTAGCGAGGTTACAACAACTAAAGATGGCAGTCAATTTACGCTTGATACTTTAAACAGTAAAGTAGAATGGAAGGGGTATAAAATTTTCAAATCTGAAAGTACAAGCCATTTTGGAACGATTAAATTTGAAAGTGGTGATGTTACAATAAAAGACGGAAAGCTTGAAAGCGGAAAGTTTGTTGCAGATATGAATTCTTTAACGTCCGTTGATTTGAAAGATGATGCAGAACAACTTGGTAAACTAAACGGTCACCTGAAAAGTGGTGATTTCTTTGAAGTAGAAAAATTTCCTACTGCATCTTATGAAATTACTAAAGTAGAGTCTGCTGCAGAAGGTGATTATAATACTGTTTTGGATGGTAATTTAACGATTAAAGGAATTACAAAACCTGTTCAGTTCAAAGCTAATGTTTCTGTAAAAGAAGGAGAGGTGAGTATTGCAACTGAACCTAAAGATATTAAAAGAGAAGAATTTGGGGTGAAATTCCAGGCTCCAGCTGCAAACGGAGTGATAAAAGATGAAGTAACTCTTCAGGTTAATATAAAAGCTCTAGAAAAAAAATAATTTTTATTTAAGTGAAATAAGTGATTGAAGTCTGCCTCGATAAAAAGAGGCAGATTTTTTTTAACAGTTTAAGGAAATTTATTCCGCTGAAAAATCTTATTTTTGCAAAACATTTTGAAAGGGTACAACAATGATAGAAAAGATAGAAGAGTTATTACTGGAAGTAAACAGCTTCAATACTACATCTAAAGAGGAGATTGAAAATTTCCGAATCAAGTACAATGGGAAAAAAGGAATTCTGAACGATTTTTTTGAAAAATTTAAAGAAGTTCCCAATGACCAGAAGAAAGAGTTCGGACAAAAAATCAATACTCTGAAACAGGCTGTTAATGTAAAATTGGAGGATTTGAAAAATGCTTCTGCATCTTCTGTTGTAGTAGATAAAGAAGACCTTACAAGACCTGCTTTTCCGTTGGATTTAGGCTCAAGACATCCTATCAATCTTGTGAAAAACAGAATTATCGAGATTTTCAAATCTATTGGTTTTGCTGTTGCAGACGGACCTGAAATTGAGGACGATTGGCATAATTTTACAGCTTTGAATCTCCCTGAATATCATCCAGCAAGAGATATGCAGGATACTTTCTTCATCGAACAAAACCCGGACATTTTGTTGAGAACTCATACTTCTTCTGTTCAGATTCGTTATATGGAAGAAAATCAACCACCAATAAGAATCCTGTCTCCGGGAAGAGTATTTAGAAATGAAGCAGTTTCTTCACGTTCTCACTGTATTTTCCATCAGATTGAAGGTTTGTATATTGATGAAAACGTGAGTTTTGCAGATTTAAAACAAACAATTCAGTTTTTTACAACTGAGCTTTTCGGAAAGTCTAAAATCAGAATGAGACCTTCTTATTTTCCATTTACAGAGCCAAGTGCTGAAATTGATGTGTATTGGGGATTAAATTCTGAAACAGATTATAGAATCACAAAAGGAACAGGTTGGCTGGAAATCATGGGATGCGGAATGGTAGACCCTGCCGTTTTGAAAAATGTAAACATTGATTCTGAGAAATATTCTGGATATGCATTTGGAATGGGTATTGAAAGAATTGTGATGCTTCTTTACCAGATGAGCGATATCAGAATGTTCTTTGAAAATGATATCAGAACTTTAGAGCAATTTAAAACTTTATAAAAATCAAACCTCCGAATTTTCGGAGGTTTTTAGTTTTTAGCTACTGACCTAAGAAACAAAAACGTAACTAAAAACAAGATTGTTTTGAAAAGTTTACATATGTTATTAAAGAGAAGATATTCATAAGTGTTTTCTTCTTCTTTTAATAATGACAATTAATATCCGAGTTTTATTACATGAAATAAAAAAATGCCTGTAAAATTTTTCACAGACATTTTTTCTTAAAAAAACTAACTATATTTTTATTTTGTGAATTTTAAAGGATATTTCACATTTTTAATATCATCAATACTTGCTTTTAAAGAGCCAACTGCTAATTCTGCCTTCAGGAGCATAGGAACGTGATTGGCATCATTTGTTACCCACATTGTTACTCCTTCTTTTTCTTTAAAAACTCTTCCGCTTTTTACAGAAGGAATAATTTTCAAACAATTAATAAGCCCAAATTTTGTTTTTAAGTTTTCTGTTCCAGCCACTTTTAACTGAAAAGGGAACATTTCATCATCAATCCATACATTCATATTGATTACTGTTCCTACTTTCAGTTCGCTAGGGCTTTTACTTCTCAAATAGTAAAAGCATGAAAGCATATCCTGAACTCCTTTTACAGATTTAATAATTCTTGAACCATTCGCAGGGTTTTTCTTATCCGTTAAAATTAAAGTGTTATTATTGTGATTAAAAGTAGTTTCAAAATGTTGTGAATATCCGCCTTCTTTTACATTTCTCACATAAAAGCTAGGTAATTGGGTGTCTATATCAATAAAACTTTCATACAAGTCTTCCACTTTAAAAAAAGCCTTTACTGCACCTGTGGTTCTTCCAACTCCTTTTGCATATAGATGAGGTTCTCCTTTGTAAGTTGTTTTTTTTGTAGTAAGTGTTGCATTACCAGCAGTCAGAAGTCCATAATGGATTCTAAAAGTTAAAGATTCGCCATCCGCAATATTATCAATCTGGGCAAAACCTAAAGAAAAAATAAATAATGTAAAAAGGTATAAAACTTTCTTCATAATAAGTCATTTACAAAAACATTGCCAAAATAAAAACTAAACTTTTATTAAACATATTTGATAAATCTCAGTTATTTATTTAGAATAGATTAAATATGCTTCGCATTAAAATTAGTAAATTTGCAAACATACATATTATTAAATTATCTTTATATTATGATAACTACAGACATATTGATTATAGGAGCAGGACCAACTGGGCTTTTTGCTGTATTTGAAGCTGGTTTGCTGAAAATGAAATGCCACATCATAGATGCACTTCCTCAACCTGGAGGACAATTGGCAGAATTATATCCTAAAAAACCTATTTTCGATATTCCTGGTTATCCTTCGGTGAATGCAGGAGAATTAATAGATAATTTGATGGAACAAATCAAACAGTTTCAGCCAGGCTTTACATTGGGGGAAACAGCAGTTTCTTACACTAAAGTAGATGACGAATGGTTTGAAGTGATAACAAATAAAGGTACTGTTCACAGAGCTAAAGCAATTGCTATTGCTGGAGGTTTGGGGACTTTTGAACCTAGAAAACCAACGATTGAAAATATCGCTGATTATGAAGAAAAAGGAGTTGAATATTTCATAAAAGAACCTGAACATTTCAGAAATAAAAAAGTGGTAATCGCTGGTGGAGGAGACTCTGCACTAGACTGGAGTATTTTCTTGTCTAATGTGGCAAGTGAAGTTACTCTTATTCACAGAAGAAATGAATTTAGGGGAGCTTTAGATTCTGTTGAAAAAGTTCAGGATTTAAAGAATCAAGGGAAAATCAAATTAATTACTCCTGCAGAAGTTACAGGTATTAAAGGTGACGGAAAAGTAGAAGCTATTACAGTAGAGGTAGAAGGTCAGGAAGCTTATGATATTGAGACAGATTATTTTATTCCGTTATTTGGTTTAACTCCAAAATTGGGAGAAATCGGAAATTGGGGATTGAATATCGAGAAAAATGCAATTGTTGTAAATAATGCTTTAGACTATCAAACAAATATTGATGGTATATATGCAATCGGAGATATCAACACATATCCTGGTAAATTGAAGTTGATTCTTTGTGGTTTCCATGAGGCTACTTTGATGTGTCAAAGTGTTTATAATAGACTAAATCCGGGTAAAAAGTTCGTTTTGAAATATACAACGGTGAGTGGAGTAGACGGTTTTGACGGAAGTAGAAAAGAAGCAGAGAAAGCTGTTGTTAAAAAAATTGACTAATTTCGCGAAAAAATCATGTCTGATATCAATATAAAAATCACCGATAGAGAAGGGGTAACTCACGATATTGTAGCTCCTACGGATATGTCCATGAATTTAATGGAAGTTATTCGTTCGTATGAATTGGCGGAAGAGGGAACTATAGGAGTTTGCGGTGGTATGGCAATGTGTGCTTCTTGTCAGGTTTATGTAATCAACGACCCGGGACTTGATGAAATGGGAGCTGAAGAAGATGCAATGTTGGCAGAGGCATTCCATGTAAAAGATAATAGTAGATTGGGTTGCCAGTTGCATATTGTTCCTGAAATGGAAGGTCTTGAAGTAGAAATAGCTCCTTATCCTTAAAAAGAATTTAATTTTAATTAATATTGCAAGTCTCCTGAAAAATAACTTTTCAGGAGACTTGTATTTTATGTATTTTCTTTTGAAATCCATTTTCCTACAGTAGGAGCTTCATAGTTTCTCATTTTTTCTAATAAGTCATTAATATTATCACTTATCAGTAACATGTCATGATTTATTTGTTTAAGAAAACCTTTATCAACCATATTTTGAATTAAGTTGATTAAATCATTGTAAAATCCATCGATATTCAAAATTCCGATAGGTTTTTTATGAAGACCGAGTTGTGCCCAAGTTATCATTTCGAAAAACTCTTCCAAAGTACCGTAACCTCCAGGAAGAACGATTACACCATCACATAAATCATTCATTTTGGTTTTTCTTTCATGCATGGTTTCCACTAAAATTAATTTTGTTAATTTTTCGTGTGCAATTTCCTTTGTTTGTAGAAAGTGAGGGATTACACCAATGGCTTTTCCTCCTGCATTCAATGCTCCATCTGCAATGGCTCCCATAAGACCTACATTTGCTCCTCCGTAGATAAGTTGAATGTTTTCTTTAGCTAATGTTTTTCCGAGTAGACTTGCCTGTTCCCTAAAAACGTCATCTGAACCAAAACTAGAACCACAAAATACTGTGATATTTTTCATTGTAATTGGATTTTAAATTGAAAAAAATATCCAAAACCCTAGGATTTTGGATATGTAATATAAAGAATTTATCTGTTTATTTTTGAGGAATATTCGCTAAAATATCTTTTAGGAAAGCCCAGAATTTTTGAGCAGATGGAATGTTGGCTTTTTCATCAGGAGAGTGAGCTCCTCTGATGGTTGGTCCGAAACTTACCATTTCCATTTCAGGGTAATTAGCTCCGATAATTCCACATTCTAAACCTGCGTGACAAGCTACAACATGAGGTTTCTCTCCAAATTTTTCAGTGTAAATTTTTTCCATTAGCTGCACGATTTCAGAACCAGGTTTTGGTTTCCATCCTGGATATGAACCACTGAATACAGTATTCATTCCTGCTAAGTCTGCTACAGATTTTAGTTGTTCTGCAACCGAATTTTTGGAAGAGTCAACAGAAGAACGAGAAAGATTTAGGATTTTTAAATCTCCGTTCTTTAATTCAACTCTTGCAATATTGTTAGATGATTCCACAAGGTCTTTTACATCCGGACTCATTCTGTAAACGCCGTTGTGAAGAGATTTTAAAGTAAGAATAATTTTCTTTGAATCAGCTTCAGAAATTGCGTTATCGGAAGATGCTGTCTTTTCAATATTAATTTGAAGATTAGATTCTATTGTTGCAAATTCTTCTAAAATTTCTTTTTTTAGATTACTTACTTCATTAATGAATTCATCTGCATTTTTAACAGAGAATATAGCTGCAGCTTCTCTAGGAATCGCATTTCTCAATCCGCCTCCATCAATAGAAATTAATTGAATTTTTTGATTTTCAAGACCAATATACAGAAGTCTTCCTAGGATAATATTAGCATTCCCAAAACCTTTATGAATATCCATTCCTGAGTGACCTCCCTGAAGACCTTTTACTTCAATTTTTACGATTTCTCCGTTAGAAGATTCAGTAGGATAAGTTTGAGTGATGGTAACATCTACACCTCCTGCACAACCTATATCAATTTCATCATCTTCTTCTGTATCAAGATTTAATAAAATATCACCAGATAATTGTCCTGATTGTAAGCCTAAAGCTCCTGTCATTCCTGTTTCTTCGTCAATAGTGAAAAGTGCTTCCAAAGCAGGGTGAGGAATGTCTGAACTTTCTAAAATAGACATAATTGTTGCAACGCCTAAACCATTGTCGGCTCCTAAAGTTGTACCTTTTGCCTTTACCCAATCTCCAACAACTTCCATTTTGATTCCTTCTGTTTCGAAATCAAAATCTACGTCATTGTTTTTTTGGCAAACCATGTCTAAATGTGATTGTAAAACTACTGATTTACGGTTTTCCATTCCTGCGGTAGCTGGTTTTTTGATGATAACATTTCCAACTTTATCAACAGATGTTTCCAACCCCAGATTTTCACCAAATTCTTTGATGAAAGCAATTACTTTTTCCTCTTTTTTTGATGGTCTAGGAACAGCATTTAATTTGGAGAAATTTTTCCAGATAATTTGCGGTTCTATATTAGATAACGGCATAAAATTTTATTTTTACCAAAATTACAAAATAAAAAATGCTTCCGATAATTCTGAAGCATTCTTTTATTTCTTTTTAATTATAATTTAACATCCACATTCCCCATAAATAGGTATTGTTAGAGTAGTGCCATCTGGTTTTTCGATAGTTAAGGCACCTTCAAATAATAAGGCTTCTTCTCCTTTTATTTTCTTACCTTTTACAGAGATTTTGTAATCGTTATTTTCTATTTCTTTGCTTAGTTCATCTTCAACTTCCATATCACTTGAAGCAATGAGATTCAGGGCGAGTCTTTTACCGTCAAGTTTCATATAGGCTGTCTTTCCTGCATCATCAGCATAAATATATTTTTCGCTTTCGAAATCTGCTTTGTTTCTGGCAAAATAGCATGAACATTCTTTTATTTCTGTCGGGAAAGGAAAGTTTTCGACTAATATTTTTGATGAAGAGCTTTCTGTTGCTGCTGAATCTTGAACAATGGTTAAAGAGTCCTTTGTTTCAGAAGCAAAGATTGTTTCTTTATCTTTTTTACATGCAACGAATAATAAAGCTGAAAAGAAAATGATTAAATATTTCATTGTTTGTTGTTGATTTTTATCCTCTTGCTCTTTCTAAAAGAGTCATCATTAATAGTGAAAGAATGACCAAACTTTCTTCTTCGTCATCAATATCGATTAATCTGTCAAGCTGGAATCTTCTTCCGAAGAAAGACGGCATTTTCTTAAGTTTAAAATAAGCCTTTCCGTCAATGCCTGTTACTGTGTAGGAAGGGTTTAGGAAATATCCTGTGAACATACCTATAATTGGAATTTCACCTACAAAACTGTCCCAAAACCTTACCCATGCGCTATCTTCCTGCACTTTAAATTTTGGTTGGTCATTAGCATCTAAAATGTCATAACTTGCCTTCCATAGAGAACGCATTCCTTTTCTTGCTAGTCTTCCGAAATTTTTATTTTCAATTAAATCATTTAAAGAATAAGATGCGTTAAAATCAATCCATTTGTTGGCTTTGATTCTGAAAAGTTCTTTTGATTTACTTTCGTCATTAAAAACAATAACATCTTCTTTTAATTTAAACATTTTCTGACGAACGTAAGCTACATAGTTTCCGTTTTTGTCGGTAATGTTGAAATCACTGGATAATGTTGTGATTTTAAATTTGAAATCTAGCGGATAGTTTAGGTTGTTGAGTACCATTTAGTTTTTTCAAGTTAATATTTAGCTGTTCAAAGATAACTTATTTTTCAGAGTTTTCACAATAATTAATGTCATCAGGTTCTGTTAAATCCATAGGAATCTGCTATGTTTTACAAGCTGCTAGATAATATTTACAACTATAATCCTTATTTTTGTATTTATGGATTATCCAAGTAAAGTTTTGGCTAAAGCAGTAGATGAAATTTCGGGATTGCCTGGAATTGGCAGGAAAACAGCTTTGCGTTTAGCATTACATTTATTAAAACAACCTAATTCCAGAGCGATAAGCCTTGGGAATTCTGTAATAAACCTTGTTAATGAAATAAAGTATTGCAAGGAATGTCATAATTTTTCAGATTTTGATATTTGTGAAATTTGCAGTAACGAAAAGAGGAGTGATGAGCTGATTTGCATTGTGGAAGACGTAAGAGATGTTATTGCAATCGAGAATACAGGAAAATATACAGGAAAATATTTGATTTTGGGTGGGAAAATTTCTCCGATGGAAGGTGTCGGTCCACATCAATTGAATATTCCGAGTATTGAAAAGAAGCTGAATAAAGGACGGGTGAAAGAGCTTATTTTTGCATTAAGTGCAACAATGGAAGGAGATACGACAGCTTATTACATTTACAAAAAATTTAAAAATTATAACGTGAATTTCTCAAGTATTGCTCGAGGAATTTCTGTAGGCGATGAACTTGAATATGCCGACGAGATTTCTTTAGGAAGGTCTATTATGAATAGATTACCTTATAACGAAGGCGGAGCTTAACCTTTCATATATATTTTAATGATTTCAGTAATTATTCCGATGTATAATGCCGAAAAAACGGTTATTAATGCCTTAAATTCTATTAAGGCACAAACTGTTGGAATAGAAAAATTTGAGATTATTATTATTAATGATGGTTCTACAGATAGAAGTAAGGAGATTGTTGAAGATTATATCAAGGAAAATCCAGAAATGAGTATTCGATTATTGAAACAATCAAATAAGGGAGTTTCTGAGGCTAGAAATGCAGGTTTGAGAATAGCAGAAGGAGATTTTATTGCATTATTAGATGCTGATGATGAATGGTTACCTCAAAAAACCGAAAAACAACTTAAATATCTCCAAAATAATGATTTGAATATTGATTTTTTGGCGACTAGAAGAAATAACAATGAAATTCTATTTCCTTATAAAGTAATAAATAATCTTGCTCAGATTACATTTAAAAAGCTTTTATTGAGAAATGAGGCACAGCCTTCAACAGTTATATTTAAGAGGAAAGTTTTAGAAAATACAGGATATTTTAATAAAAACCAAAGGTATGCAGAGGATTTGAATTATTGGATGAAAGTCTCTCGAAATAACAGAATGTATATTCTTAATGAAAATCTGTTAATAGCAGATGGTGGAAAAAGAACTTTTGGAGTTTCCGGACTTTCAGCTAATCTATCTGCAATGGAGAGTGGCTTTCAACAAAATATTAAAGAAATGTATAATTTAAAGTATATTAATTTTATTCAATATGTTTTTCTTAAGTTTTTTTATAAAGCTAAATACTTATTTTTGTTAATTAGAACATTTTACTATAACCAGAAAAATACTCAAAAATAAAGGAGATTAACCATGAAGTTGTCAATCATTATCGTTAATTATAATGTAACTCAATTACTTAAAAACTGTCTTTTATCTATTTGTAAGTATGTTAAAGAGGTTCATTATGAGGTGATTGTTGTTGATAATTCCTCAACTGATACTTCTTGGAGAAGTCTTATTTCTGAGTTTCCTGAATTTAAATTTATCTCTTCAGAAAAGAATGAGGGTTTTTCAAAAGCCAATAATAAAGCAATAAAAACAGCCAAGGGAGAATATCTTCTGCTGTTAAATCCGGATACGGAAATCGAGGGTTTTTATATTAAGGATATTCTGGATTTTGCAGATTCTAAAGCAAATTTCGGATGTCTTGGAGTAAGAATGCATGATGCAAACGGAGTGTTTTTACCAGAGAGTAAAAGGTCGATTCCGGATATGTTTAACTCTTTTGAAAAACTTTTTGTTAATTTTAAGAAAAATAGTTCAAAATCTTATTATAGAAGCGATATAGATGAGTTTGATATTGCTGAAGTAGACGTGATTACCGGAGCTTTTTTGCTGGTGAAAAAGGATGTTTATGAAAAAGTTGGTGGTCTAGATGATGCTTATTTTATGTATGGCGAAGATATTGATTTATGCTATACATTATTAAAGAATGGTTATCAAAATTATTATTACGGAAAAGAATCAATTCTTCATCACAAGGGAGAAAGTACGATAAAAAATGAGGTTTATTTGGAACGTTTTTATGGTGCAATGCAAATTTTTATTAATAAATATTATAAAGATTCAAAGCCTATTCAATACTCATTTTTAAAAGCAGGTTTAAAACTAAGACATACAATAGAGAAATTGAAATTAAAATAAAAAAGCAACTCAAATGTGAGCTGCTTATATTTTTAAATAAAGTTTAAAGTCTTATTTAGTTGGAGCCGGAGTAGTTGTAGAAGCTGGAGCTGTAGATTGTGCAGGAGCTTCTTTCTTAACAGGCTGAGCTGTTGGTGCAGCTTGTGATGGTTTTCCGGTGATTACAACACTTAGGATGATAAGAACAATAATAACTCCTCCTAAAGTCCATGTTGCTTTTTCCATGAAATCATTGGTTCTTTGTACTCCAAACTGTGCTGAAGAAGCACCTCCAAAAGTACTTGAAAGGCCTCCTCCTTTAGGATTTTGAGCCATAACAACGATTACCAGTAAAACGCTAGCAATCATAATAAGAACCATCAATAGTGTAAATATAGTATCCATTAATTCTGATATCTTTTTGAATGGGCAAATTTAATCTTTTTTTACTGAATGACAAAAAAAGATTGAAGTAAAAATAAAAACGGCAACATTTGTTGCCGTTTTTTATCTGAAAATAAACTGTTTTTATTTAAAATCAGAATCTTTAGCCTGATTTAACACGTAAGATTGTACAGCTAAGTTAATTTCCATTCCTCCCATATTTTGGATGATTGTGAAAGGGAATTTCACTCCGGATACATCTTTGTAATCAGCATAGCTTGTTGGGATTGAACCTTGTTCTGCAGTTTTAACTTCTCCGGTTTTTAATCCCGTTTTTACACTGTAATAATAAGTTGTTTTATCACCTTTTATTACATAAGAATCTTCATTGTTGTATTTTTCGATTCCTGCTAATTTTATTTCAGGATTTTTTGCAAAAGCTAATTCTGGGAAAAGTTCTGTTTCTTTTGCCATGTTAGCTTTTTGTTTGTCATCAAATGCTTTTTTCTGACCTTGAACTTCCATATATCCATCTTTTCCGTCAAAAGCAATTTTTTGAACTGTATTTCCCATCATACTAATGTTCATTGCCATTTTTCCTCCTTTAGCTTGGATCATTTTCATGCTCATATCCATTCCCTGAACTTTTGTAGTTGCATCAGTAGAAATAGAAGTGATTTTTTGAAGAGCAGCTACGCCTCCAATTGCATTAATATACTTGTCTGCTATAGAAGCTACACTTACACTAGCATCAACTTTTTGTGCCGTTGGTTTAGCTACAGGATTTGCTTCTTTGTCAAAATATTTTACCGGATAACCTAGCTTTTCTAAACCTTCAGAAATGTCAGAAGCTTTTCCAGCAATAAAGATTCTACTTTGGTTTGGTAAAATAGTTGACTTTACAGCATTTGAAACATCGGAAATAGTTACTTTGTCGATAGATTTTAAATAGTTTGTATAAAAATCAGATGGCAAATCTTGTACTTTTTGATTTAAAGCAAATCTTGCAATAGTTTCTGGTTTTTCTAATGACATGATGAAAGAACCTTTCAGTTTAGCTTTTGCATTCTCCAATTCTTCTGGTTTCACAGTAGAAATAGCATTAAGTTCATTCATGAATTCTTTTACAGCTTTATCTGTAACCTCGTTTCTTACGCTTGCTTCAGCCGAAAATTCAGGAGAATATTTACTTGCGACCATACTTGAGTAAGCTCCATAAGTAAATCCGTTTTTCTCACGAAGATTCATGAAAAGTCTTGCTTCGCTACCTCCTCCAAGAATATAGTTTGCTATAGTCGCAGGGAAGTAGTTGGGGTCTTTCATTTTTAGAGTAGTCAGGTTGCTTAATGAAATAACAGATTGTACTGCAGTAGGAACATCAACTACATTGATTTCGGTTTTTGCAACATTACTTACCGGTTCTAAAGGTGTAACAGGTGTATTTGCCTTTTTCCATCCACTGAATGCTTTTTCAATTAATGGTTTTACCTGCTCAAATTTCACGTCACCAACAATCACTAAATATGCATTGTCTGGAGCATAATATTTTTTATAAACGTTTTGTACGTCTGATAATTGAATTTTGTTGATAGATTCAACTGTTTCAAATTCTCCTCTCGAAGTATTTTTTCCATACATCAAAGCTCTAGAAACTTTGTCAGCGATTGCTGAAGCACTTTTTTCTTCAGTTTTTAAACCTTCAATGGCTCTTTCTTTAGAATTTTGAATCTCTTCTGCAGAGAATTTAGGATTTACGATAGCATCAGCCATTAGGCTTAACACCTCCGGAAAATATTTTGAAAGAGAGTTAGCAAAAGCACCGCCAGAAGAGAAATTAAGATTTGCCCCTAAATAATCTATTTTTTTATTGAATTCGTCTTTACTTATAGTTGTAGTTCCGTTTTCCAATTGGTCAGCCATAATTTGGCTTACTCCTGTTATGTTTCCTTCATAATAAGGAGGTCTGTCCATAGAAAGATTTGCACTTACTCTTGGTAATTTGTTGTTTTCTACAACCATTACAGTAAGACCGTTACTTAGTTGGAAGGTTTTGGGTTTAGCAATGTTGATAGCAGGAGTCGGTCCTGGTTTTGGCATTGCATTAAGATCAATTTTTTGTGCAGAGATCATTCCTGTAAAGAAAAATGCTGCAGCTATATATGTTAATTGCTTTTTCATTTGTAAATAATTGTTTTTAATAATCATTTTATAACTTACACGTTACTAATTATTTCTTTTCAGGAACGTAGTTGATGATTACTCTTTGGTTAGGATTAAGATACTTTTTAGCAGCATTTTGAAGATCTTCTCTTGTAATTGATCTGTAAATATCAATTTCTTTATTAATAAGGTTTGTATCTCCCATCAATACGTGATTTGTAGCTAATGAAGCAGCAATACCTTGAATGCTTGAATTTGAATTTACAAACTGATTCTCAAATTGATTTTGAAGTTTTTGATAATCTTCCTGAGAAATTAAAGTTGTTTGTAGTTTTTTGATTTCAGCATCAATGTCAGATTGCAATGTTTGTTTTGAAGTTTGTCCCATCGGGATTGCGAAGAATGCAAAAATACCATAATCTTCTAAACCTTGGTTGAAAGCCTGTACCTGAAGAGCTTTTTTCTCCTGATCTACTAATTTTTTATATAGAACTGAAGACTTTCCACTACTTAGGTAAGAAGATAACATATCTAAAATATAAGCATCTTTTTCTTTATTTCCAGGAGTTCTGTATGCAAAAACATAAGCAGGAAGCTGAATGTTCGGATCTGTAGCCGTTACTTCTTTTTCCTGAGTAATAGGAGCATCTTTAGGGAAGTTTTTTGGATAAACAGTTCCTTTTGGAATTCCTCCGTAATATTCCTGAATCCATTTTTTAGTTTGTTCAGGTTTTATATCTCCAGCAACTACTAATGTAGCATTATTCGGAACGTAATACTTTTTGTAGAATGCAGTAAACTCATCTAGTTTAGCTGCATTCAAATCTTCCATCGACCCAATTGTAGGCCAGTTGTATGGGTGATTTGTGAACAAATTTTTCTGAATAGTTGAGAATAAGTTTCCATAAGGTTGGTTATCCATTCTCATTCTTTTTTCCTCTTTCACAACCTCTCTTTGTGTGTCAACTCCAATTTGGTTGATTACAGCATGACGCATTCTTTCAGCTTCCATCCAAAGTCCCAATTGCTCGTTGTTTGAAGGAAAAGTTTCATAATAATAAGTTCTGTCGTTTGTAGTATTGGCATTGTTTTGACCTCCGTTTGAAGATACAATTTTCATCCATTCACCTCTTTTAATGTTGGGTGTTCCTTCAAATAAAAGATGCTCAAAAAAATGAGCAAAACCCGTTCTTCCTTTTACTTCATCTTTTGCACCTACATGGTACATTACACCTGTTGTAACTACCGGTGCCGAATTATCTTGGTGAAGAATTACATGTAAGCCATTTGGAAGATCATATTCTTCGAATTTGATTTGCTGTGCATTTAGAGCCATTCCGAAGAAAGCTGCTGCTGCAACAGAAAGAAGTCGTTTTTTCATAAAATAGAAATTGTTTATATAATAAGTCTCTAAGATATACTATTTGTTACATTTTTTAATGAAGTTTATCATTGTTATTTTATGTATAATATAGAAAAGTAAAAACTATTGTATTTTATGATTGATAGTGAGTTTTGAAAGTGAAGATTTTATAATCATGAATTTTCTAAAATTTGAATTCTCCTTATAATACACTAATTTTGTGTTTCGAAAATTTTTTGCAGCATGGAGGATTATCTGAAAGGACTTAATGAATCACAATTTGAAGCCGTTACCACATTACAGGGACCATTGATGGTACTTGCCGGAGCTGGTTCTGGGAAAACGCGTGTATTGACGATGCGAATTGCTCATTTGATTACCAACGGAGTTGATCCTTTCAATATTTTAGCACTTACTTTTACCAATAAAGCAGCTCGTGAAATGAAAGAGCGTATTGCAAAAGTAGTAGGACAAAGCAATGCAAGAAGTCTTTGGATGGGTACTTTTCACTCTGTTTTTGCAAGAATTTTAAGAAGTGAAGCTCATTATCTGGGCTATCCTTCCAATTTTACGATATACGATCAGCAAGATGCATTAAACGTCATCAAAAAAGTGTTGAAAGACATGAATATTGATGCAGATTTATACAAACCCAAAAAAGTTCAGGCGAGAATTTCTACCTACAAAAACAATCTGATTACAGTTAAGGCTTATTACAATAATCCTGAGTTAATGGAAGCTGATGAAAAAGCTAACATGAAATTTATCGGGCAGATTTATCAAAGATATGTAGAACAATGCTTCAAGAATGGGTCAATGGATTTTGATGATTTGTTGTTGAAAACTAATGAATTATTAACTCGTTTTCCTGAGGTTTTGGCAAAATATCAGGATAGATTCAGGTATATTTTGGTAGATGAGTATCAGGATACTAACCACTCTCAGTATCTTATTGTAAAAGCATTAGCTTCAAAATTTGAAAATATTTGTGTGGTAGGGGATGATGCGCAGTCTATTTATTCTTTCCGAGGAGCGAATATTTATAATATTTTAAATTTCAAAAAAGATTATCCGGATGCAGTAACCGTTTCTTTGGAACAAAATTACCGCTCAACGCAAAATATTGTAAATGCAGCGAATGTTGTAATCGCTAAAAACCTTCAACAGTTCAAGAAAAATGTTTTTAGTGAAAACGAAGAAGGCGAGAAAATAAAAGTTTATCGTTCATTGTCGGATGCAGACGAAGCAAATTTTGTTGCCGGAAATATTTGGGAAATAAGAAACAGAGAACAAAGGAAGTATAGCGATTTTGCAATTTTATATAGAACAAACTCTCAAACTCGTGCTTTTGAAGATGCTTTGAGACGTAAAAATATTCCGTACAAGGTATACGGAGGTTTGTCTTTCTACCAAAGAAAAGAAGTTAAAGATTTATTAGGCTATCTTCGACTTTTGGTGAATGAAAATGATTCTGAAGCTTTAATGAGAATCATTAATTATCCCACAAGAGGAATAGGTGAAACGACTCAAAATAAATTAATTGTTTTTGCAGATTCTCAAAATTTATCTGTTTCAAAAGTATTGGATAATCTTCCGTTTTATGCTCCTCAACTAGGTTTCAATAACGGTGTTCTGAATAAATTGAATGATTTCTGGTCGATGATAAAGGCGTTTCAGGTATTACTAAAAACTGAAACAGCTTATAATGTTGCGATGGAAGTTGCCAAAAGAAGTGGTTTAATTAAGTTCTTAAAAGACGACCAAACTCCGGAAGGAATTTCCCGTGTAGAAAACGTTCAGGAATTGATGAACTCGATGCAGGGGTTCATCGAAGAGCAGATGCAGTTGGAAGACGGAGACCCAAGCTTACCGAACTTTCTTGAAAATATTGCCCTTTCAGCTGATACTCAGGATAAAGATGATGAAAGTGATATGGTTTCTTTAATGACAATTCACCTTTCTAAAGGTCTTGAATTTCCAGTGGTTCATTTAGTTGGGTTGGAGGAAAATCTTTTTCCTAGCTTTATGAGTTCAGCTACACGAGAAGATTTGGAGGAAGAAAGAAGGTTATTTTATGTTGCTTTAACAAGGGCTGAGAAACAAGCATTTTTCTCTTACGCCGTTTCTCGTTTTCAATGGGGGAAAATTACAGACGCAGAACCTTCAAGGTTTTTAAGTGAAATTGATGAAGAATATATCGAATTTGTAAATCCGGCTATTGAAAAACGTTTTATCAACAATGCAGGATTGAAATCCAATATTTTTGATGAACATCCTTCCGAAATGAGGAGTTTCAAGAAAGTTGAAAAGAAATCAATTACAAAAAGTGATAGTTCTAAGCCTATCACTGAGCCTAGAAAGTTAAAACCTGTTGCTACGGCAAAAATTATAAATCCAAGTGGAGCTTCTTCTCAGGATATTGAAGTGGGAGACAGAGTGAGACACGACAGATTTGGGATTGGAGAAGTTACTTTCCTTGACGGAACCGACCCTCAAAATATTAAAGCAAAAGTCATCTTTCAACATGAAGGAGAAAAGAATCTTATTTTAAAATTTGCAAAACTTACAAAAATCTAATTAATGAAAAAATTAACGTTCGCTTTCGGACTTGTAATATGTTTAGCCATAATGGTTAAGGCTCAGATTATAGAGGAATTATGGAAACCTTCTCAACTGATGGAAACTAAAACATTGGCTTCTTTAATTGAGAAAAATCAGGCTAAAAAAATGCTGATTTTATCGATAGGTCCGGATGCTGTAATCAAAGGTTCTGTAAATATTGGTCCGACCAATGATAAAGGAAATGTTGAAAAATTAAAGTCTTATCTCAAAAATGTAAAAAAGGATAAGGAAGTGGTGATTTATTGTGGATGTTGTCCTTTTTCGAGATGTCCGAATATTCGACCAGCTTTTAAAACGTTGATGAGTTTAGGGTATAAAAATGCTAAACTTCTTAATGTACCCAATAATATAAAAACAGATTGGATAGATAAAGATTATCCTACCGAAGATTAATATGAAAGTTTTTTTTATCATTTTTTCATTACTTTTTCTGGGTTCTGAAATAAATGCACAGAATTTGGAAATTGGTTCCAAAGTTCCTGAGATTTCAGCAAATACTATTCAAAATGAAAGTTTTGTACTTTCAGAAGTGAAGAAAGAGGTAGTTCTCTTAGATTTTTGGGCTTCCTGGTGCGCTCCTTGTGTCTTAGAACAACCTGAACTAAAAGAAATTTACCAAAAATATAGTCAGGAAGTACAAGAAGGTAAGTTTGATATTATCGGGATTTCTTTGGATAAATCTAAAGAAAATTGGGAAAAAGCCGTTAACAAAGCTCAAATTAACTGGACGCAGGTAAGTGACCTTAAATTTTGGAAAAGCCCTATTGCCAAAGCTTATTTTATTCAGGAATTACCCTTTAATCTGATTATTGATAAAGAAGGAAAAGTAATTGCAAAAAATTTACACGGAAAAGATTTAGAGAAATTTTTAGAATCTCAATTTAAAAAATAAAAGACTGTTTTTAGCAGTCTTTTTTATTTTACCAAATCTTCGAAAAGTTTGTTGAAAGTTGTATCTAAATCTTTGGATTTTCCGGGATGAGGTCTTGAGGTTTGTATAACCGAACTTCTTACGGCAGTTAACCAACGAAAACGCTCAGGAATTTCTAGTTGAGCAATTGGGCCGCTATTTTTGCTTCCGTTAGCAATATTTTTGAAACTTTCAAGGTTCTGAATAATATCATCATAATCCAGCTTATTATACATCAACTTAAATTTATCAGGGCATAAGTGAAATTCTACGCGAATGTATTTTTCTTTTTTAGAAAACATTACCAAGCCAATGTTGAAAAATTCTTCTCTTTCAACCTTCGGAACTAAACGTATTACAGCGTATTCGTAAATTTTATCCTCTTGCATTTTTGGCTTCGTTTAAAAAGATTTCAGAATTTTCTAATCGGGTTTTCAGGAAGTTGAAATAGATTTCTCGTATTTCGTCCGGGGTTTCGTCTGCATCATTCCAGTGCAGCCAATCTTCAGGAATTAAATTGACAATCTCTCTGAAAGTATCATTGTTTAAAACTCCTTTAGCAAATCTATCTGCTTCATCAAGCATACTTGCCTGAGGAAGTAAAACATGGTCTTTTACATATTTGAAAGGAGTTTTTGCCGCAGTGTCAAAATTTTGCCATGAATGATGAAAATAAAACGAAGCGCCGTTGTCAATCACCCACAATTCTTTATTCCACATCAGAAGATTAGTGTTCTTAAAGGTTCTGTCGATATTCGTGATAAAAGCATCTAACCAAACAATTTTTGAAGCCAGAAAAGAATCAATTTTTACATTCGGATCGTATGTGATTGAACCTGAAAGATAATGTAATCCCAGATTTAGCCCTTCGGAATTTTTTAATAAATCCTGAATTTCCTCATCAGCTTCAGTTCTCCCAAAATCAACATCAAGATTGGCAAAAACCAGTTCAGGGATTTTTAAACCTAAAATTTCGGTTATTTTACCACCTAAAAGTTCTGATATCAACATTTTTACACCATGACCTGCACCTCGGAATTTTAAAACATATTTAAAATCATCATCTGCTTCAGCTAAAGCAGGAAGTGAACCACCTTCTCTTAAAGGCAGAATGTAACGCATTACAGTTACTGTTCTTAAATCCAACATAGAGCAAAAATAGGATTTTAGTTTGTCTTTAACCATAAAATTAATATTTTTAAATAGATTAAATTTTGAAAATGGAAATAAAAAAAGATAAAAATATTGTCATTATTAATCAGAATACCCGTAGGTTTCTAGCTGATGCATTTTATCCTGAAACGGAAGAAAAACTTCCTCTGATTATTTTTGTACATGGCTATAAAGGTTATAAAGATTGGGGTGCGTGGAATTTGATGGCTGAAAGATTTGCAGAAGCAGGTTTTTTCTTCGTTAAGTTCAATTTTTCACACAACGGAACAACTGTTGAAGAACCAAATAATTTTGATGATTTAGAAGCTTTTGGTAATAATAATTACTCTAAAGAACTTTTTGATTTGGGATTGGTTATTGATTATTTTATTGAAAACCCAAAAGTTGATAATCAGAAAATTATTCTTTTAGGGCACAGTAGAGGAGGCGGGATTTCCATTGTGAAAACTTATGAAGATGAACGAATTAATGGACTGATTACTTTGGCAAGTGTCGATACATTAGAGCGTTTTCCACAAGGAGAAGTATTAGAAAACTGGAAAAAAGAAGGCGTTTATTATGTTATCAATGGGAGAACAAAACAGGAAATGCCTCATTATTATCAGTTTTATGAAGATTTTGAAAATAATAAAGAGCGTTTTGATGTTGAAAGAGCAACGGAAATGCTAAAAGCTCATTTTTTGATAGTTCACGGAACAAATGATGAAGCCGTAAGTGATAAATGTGCAGAACATCTACATCTTTTAAATCCCAGTTCAGAATTATTTTTGATTGAGAATGCCAATCATACTTTTGGAGCTAAAGAACCCTGGGAAGATAATATTTTACCAAAAGATTTGGAGATCGTAGTAAAAAAATGCATCGATTTTATAAAAAGCAGAATATAACAATTGTATTTTGCCTTCATTTTAAAATGTTATTATGGATGAGTTTTTATATGGTCTTAGAAAGAGAAACTTTTTTCTGTAAATAAAAATAGATAAAAATATATAAAAATATATGAGCATCAGCATATCTACATATCAAGTAAAAGCTGGAGATACTTTAGAATCTGTGGCAGAACAGTTGGGGATATCGACGGAATATCTAAAAAGATATCACAACACGTATTGTGATTTGAAAAACCTTATAGGAACCAATCTTATAGGAATTCACGAAATTATGCTTCCTCCTCGTGAGAAAATTGCAGAATTTAAAGAAAATCAAAAGCAAATATCGGCAAGAAGTAATCTTCCTTCTGTGTATTTGAATAAAGATTTTTATGCCTACAATTATGAAGCAAGTGAACGGTTTGAACAAGCGGGGAAAGAAGATTTAAAAGTTAATTATTTAGTTTCTATTAAGTCTCAAGAATTAAAGGATAAAGGTTTTGTTGTTGAAATGAAAACTTCAGAATTTGAAAAACAGGATGAATCGCCAGATGATAAAATAAGTATGCTTTCTTTGGCTTGTATGGAAAGTATATCTCCTGTTGCGTTTTCAGTTCCTGCTCAAGGAAAGATAAAAGGCTTTTATGATTATCAGGCTCTTGTTAAAAAATTTGAAAGCAAAAGACCAGACCTTGAGAGTTTTTTTGTGGGTGAGATTAACAAAAATTATATTGATAAGTTTGGCACAAGTATCAAGAATGAGGAGTATTTGCTGAAACAATTTTGTTCGTCATTGCTTTATCAGGTTTTGTTTCCAGAGATGGATTGGTTCAGAAGGCAAAAAGAATGGGAAGGGAAATTTTATGTAATTCCTAACTCGTTTTCTGTAAAGTGTCGTTTTCATACGGAACATAATTTTGAAAGTTCTGATGATGTAGAAATTTTCATTGGTGGAAAAATAGAAGATGATTGCAGTTTACAGGAATTGTTGAAGGGAGTGAAACTCGAAGAACCATCGGAAAACACAATAACAGGTGAAATAGAACTACGATATACTACCTCTAAAGAAACCAAACGATTGAAAAAAATAGAAGCAAGTATTATTCTTTTGCATCAGGAAGAACTGTATCTTAAACATGATTTGACACTTACAGAAAAAGAAGAAAAGAAAATAAGAAAATTTAGTACATTAGTAGAAGAATAAAAACACCAACTTTGATGAAAAAATATCTCGTAAAAAAAGGAGATACTCTAGACTCTATTGCCGAGCAATTCGGCGTGAAAGATGGGCAGACTCTCCGTTCCTATCATAATATCTACTGTGCGTTAGAAGACCTTTTGGGTCGTGAACCAATTCCCGGGAAAGAACTTTTGATTCCCGAAGATTCTAAATATTTGAAAGAAGAAGAGGAAATCACCGATTGTGTGAATGACAGCGATAATGAAGTAGAAGAAACGTCAGAAGAACAAAAGGAAGAATCCAAAGAAGAGGAAAAGAAAGAAGATAAGGAGAAGAAACAACAAACTGAAGACAGCTCTAGCGAACACGACGGAAAATATTTCGTAATTCAGAAAGGAATGTGCCAATGCAATCAGGGATTCAAGTTTCCAAAATTTAAGGTAACCTCTCATCAAAAACATTATTGGAACGACGCCGACGGACAAGCCGATTACCTTGCCGTGACGGAAGATGATTTAACATTCGATCCTCCTGCAATGCCGTTCGGAAATTGCAAACTAAAGCCTTCTTCGGGAGGATATTTGCCTTGCGCTTATGCTCCTTCAGGAAAATGGACTAAAACCTATGAGAAAGTAAAGGTGATGGGCAAAAGTTGCTTGACAGAAATCTCGGAGTTGATTTGTACCACAGGCGGAAAGATTACCATCTTAAAACATGGGCAACAAAGTGAAACAGGGAAATCTCATGTGATGAATGCCAACTCGCAAGAACAACAAATCTATAATCCTATTATGAATTTTGATGAGTTTAAAGAGGAAATAGACGAAACTTATTTATACGACTACGAATAAACCTTTAACTAAAAAACACAAAATGATTAACGGAAACCCAAATCCCATCGTTGGCAAAGACGAATATTACACATTGGTTGATTCTAGTTTAGGATTGACTTTTTCAAATACAGCCCCAAAATACAAATGGCGCATAAAAAAGAAAGTAAAAGGAACCTGGAAAGATATTACTAAAGAACCACAAAAAACAGGATTATCTACACCTTTTAAATTTGGTGAAGCAGTGATAGGTGAACAATTTGTGATAGAAGCCTATAAAGAAACCAAAAATATTCTCACGCAGAAGAATGAAATCCATAAAATGGGAGAACTCATTGTAGTACCCAAATCCAGCAAAGAACCCAAGATTACCCAAGTGGTTTTATTTAATCGTGGAGCAAGAGACGTGAACAAAGCGAGTTATACCGACCGATTAATTGCAAGAGCGTATTGTGTAGGAATGTTCAATAAAACCATCAATTTTCATTTATGGGAAGATGATGCACCCAAAGGTGGACATAATGCTGAGATTAATAAAAACAACCGTCACAACAAAGCCTATCCTGCAAGAGTAAATATAGACGGCATCGCCGAAGCAGTAATTTCGTTAGCAGCAGACCAAAAAGTATTGAGGCAAGTAGCCAACAAAATGATGATGAAAGGCGACAAAGACGAAGGGCAATATCATGAGTTTTATGTAACAGCAAGTTATGATGGCAAAATATTAAATGCCAACCAAACGAATGTAGATGTCATAAACCCAGATTACAAAAAAGAACAACCTAAACCTAAGTCAACTTCTACTCCAACAAAACCTGCTCAAACATCAAAACCTGCTCCGTCTCCCAAAAAGGACGAAAGCTTGGTAGCAAAATCCATCAACTTTGTGATAGATGCTGTTGTAGGTGCTTTTGAAACGCCTGAGAAAACGAAAAGTCCGGCGATGGTGAAAAGCGTTCCTGCACAAAAAACGACTACAACATGTATATGTAAAGAACAATATAAAGATTTAGTTTGGGGTGGAAAAGTAAGCTGTGAGTTCAGAAAGAAGGTTGTACAAATTTGTGCTGAACTTTGGGGAGAAAGTAGAAAAATGGAGATGGCTAATGGATTAATGGCAGTGATGGCTGTTGAAACTAGAGGGAGTTTTAAAGCCCAACAACTGGAAGGATGGAGGTCATATAAAAATCCGAATGAAATGACCATACAAGACTTTTGGAAAGATGGAAATAGAAAATCTTCACGTGCAGTAGGTCTAATACAGTTTACTCAAGATGCTTTACAAAACAATTTGAATGAATATAAAAGTAATCCAAATTTATCCATTGAAGAGAGATTTGATGAACTTAACAAATTAAAATTAAGCTATGCAAAAATGGGTGAGATTAAACAATTAGATAAGGTTAAAAAATATTTTGAACCATCAAAAAATAATATTAAATCACCAGAAGATATTTATTTGAAAGTATTTGCACCAATTGGAGTTGGGAAATCAGATGACTATGTTTTATATCAAAAATATGACAACCCTAAAACTGATAAAGAAAAAACAAATACAAAAAATTATAATGCAAATCAAAGTGTTGATACTAAAAGTACAGGTATTTACAAATCAGATAATAAAATTCAACGATCTGAAATTTTAGAAAGACTTCATGAAAGTTTGAAAGAGGGAAAGGAATTTTTAGTTAAAAATTACACTTGCAATATCCTAGATGAAAAAAAGACTGAAGAAAAAGAAAATAATAAATGGCATAATCCAGTTGAAAATCCAAGGTTAACAAAATATAACTTTGATGGAAATATAAAACCTTCTAGTGGAACATATGGAGAGTGTAGAAGAACTAAGAAAGGTGAAAAAAAGTATCATGGAGGATTTGATTTTTTTGCAATTCCAGGCAAAGACAAAGTTTACTCATGCTTAAAAGGAAATATATACGAAGTTAGATATTCTGCAAATGCAGGATGGATTGTAAGAATAAAAATTCAAAATGTAAAAGATCTTTTAGAACAAGAAAAAAAAGTTAATTATAAATTGCAATATGCGGATGAATGGAAAGGAAGGGACATAAAAGAAAGTGATAATGTATATCTAATTTATATGCATCTTGACAGTGTATCTTTTACAGAAAATGATGCTAGAAACAAAAGAGAAGTTGAGGCTGGAACGG
Source organism: Chryseobacterium oryctis (assembly GCF_025971925.1). GTDB lineage: Bacteria > Bacteroidota > Bacteroidia > Flavobacteriales > Weeksellaceae > Chryseobacterium > Chryseobacterium oryctis. The sequence continues at coordinate 514,530 of NZ_JAPDHV010000003.1, read as the reverse complement.
TTTTAGGTTACGCTGGGGTTAGTGGTTCTATAGCAAGTGGGGGAAGAGCTCCTCACTTACATATGGAAATAGCAACTGTTCTTGATCCATTTACTGAAGGACGACAATATAGAACTAATCCAGCAAGGTTTGTAAAACTAAATTCTTATGACACAAAAGATCAAGATGAAGCAGCTAAAAAACCACATTATTTTAAAAAATAGATTTCAATTATGAGCAAACAAATAAAAAAAATATTATTTCTACACACTATTTTATTTTTATTAATTAGTTGTAAATATCAATCTCAAGGATTAATTGATAAAAAATTAGAAATTGATAAAGAAATTGTAAATGAGGAATTTTATCATTCAAAAACATTGAATGATCTTTTTCACATACAGGATGCAACATATTTTGAACCAGACTATGTTGGAACATCATTTCCTGACTACAACGTTAAGGACATTGTTGTCCATGAAAGATCAGGAAATAAAAAATATTATCTTTTATTTTTTGATAAAAACAATTTTTTACGTGATACATTACAAGTAAAAGAAAATGAAATTTATTCTTTAAATGTTATTTTTTCAAACAATAGAAAAGGACTTTCAGTCGGTAATTATAACGAAAACAATTCTTACTTCAAGATAATCAAAAATTTTGAACTAGATAAAAATATTAAAGTAAAATCTATTCCTATTGATACAAAAATAATTAATTGTCCTATTCCTATTGAGTTATTATCAGAAGAAAATTTAGACCTTGAAAATACATTTAAATTTGGTATTAAAGACTTTTCAAAGAGCTTCATTGATAAAAAGGATGAAAATAAAAATTTATTCGAGAAAGTAAAATGGAAAGGGGATTATGAAATTACAACTAAAGCAATTAGTGATTTTAATAATGAAGAATTTAATTTAAGTTATTATATAAATATTAGTAGTGATAACTCTGCTATTTTAAGTATTGGAGCAAAACATTCCGAAGATTATTGGTGTGAAGGAGATTATAATTTAAAAAAAGATGGAAATATTATCCATGCAAGAGGAAAATGTGACCAAGATGACAGAGATGACTTTTATATAAAATTTGAGAACAGTAAGTATTACATCAAAAGTAAAAGATTTATAAACAAAGATTGGCAAGAACTTAAAAAAGAGTAATGAAAAACTTAAATATAATACTATTATTACTTTTCAGCTATTCTTTTATTTTCTGCCAAGGACAGAATAAAGAAGAAAAAAAGAGTATAGAAATAGGTAAAACCTCAGTAGATAATAGAATTTCAAATAGGCGATATGCTGTAAAAGCTCCAATTAAATTATCAAAAATAAATTGTATACAGGAAATTCAAGATATTCCAAATTATAATTTAAATTGTGAAAATTTTAAAGTCTCAAATACAATTTTTGAGGGAAATGATAAAAATAGGTATGAACTTATTTCATTTACTTTTAAAGATATTGATAAAGCCATAATCAGAAAAATTAATAATGAAGATTTAGAAACATCATCCCCTATAATTTTCAAATCAGCAACCCTTAAAGATTATATATTTTTTTTTCCAATAAATGGTGAAAATCATTTTGGTTGGAAACTTTACATGTATAAAAATAAAATATTATACCCTTTAGGGCAAAGAGCTATGTACTGGAAACCTGAATATGAAGAATCTAGTATAAGTTACTCTGAAATACTAAATTTATATGAATCTAACGGAAATATTCTTGTTGAAATACCCAATAAATATGTCATCAAAAATGATTCTGATTATAAAAACTATCCTAACTATTTTGATGGAAAATATTACGAAAAAGGAGATAATTTAATTTATGAATTTTCGACCGAGAATATTAATTATTATAAAAAATATGAAAATGGTCTTTTTGAAGGAGATTATAATAGAATGATTAATAATAATGTAATTGATTTAATAAAATAGATTATAAAAAATCGAAAAAAAATATTGGAGATTCTAACTTTGTTAGGACACAATTCTTATACTCTTTACCTTTAAGAGTATGAAAAAGATCAGAAAAAATTACAGTTTAGAGTTTAAGAATCAAGCAGTATCTTTAGGTGAATAACGAGGTAATGTTTTCTCGGTAGCTGAAGAATTAGGGATTATTTGGACAAACAAGAAATGGTTCTGATCATGTAGGCTTGGATCTATTTGCAACTAAAGGAAAAAACATTTATGCATGTGTTGATGGTACAGTATATAATAGAAGATGGCACGGAGGTTAAAACCATATTTTTACAAAAGATGATGGAGAAGTATTAAACATTACCTTAACCGATGGAATGCAGAAAATTGGTGAAATAGGAAACAATCCCCAAAAACCAGACAGTGGAGAATATTGGACAGGAAATCACCAAGAAATCTTTGCCGAAGTTATCTATCTCAACAAAACCGCACAATCTCAAACCATAAATGTAGACATCAAAGCTGAAGCCAAAAAACCTGAAAATGCGAAGTCGCCAGCGCAGGTAGCAGCCCCGCCGAAACCAACAAAAAAGGAAGAAGATAAACCGAAAGGTAAATGTTATTGTTATTTACAAGGTATAGTTGATACAGCTTGTAATGGAAAAGGAAATGCTGTTACAGACAAGCATTTTGAAAGTTTGGCTAAAGACATTGGAGTCGAAGCAAAAGTTTTTAAAGCTGTTGCAATTGTTGAGTCAGGAGGAAGAAAATCCTTTCTAACTGTAAATGGCGAACAAAAAGCAAAAATCCTTTATGAAAGACATTATATGTATCGTTTTTTGAAAAAAATAAAAACTCAAGAAGAGCTAGACAAATTGAAAAAAAACACACCTGATTTAGTACACAATATAGGTACATATAAAGATAAAAATGCAAAATACGGTTCTGAAAAAGAGCAATTTGAAAAACTTAAGAAAGCAAAAGAAATTGATAATGACTCAGCAATAAAAAGTTGTTCTTGGGGTAAATTTCAGGTAATGGGTAAGTATTATAATTATTTATATGGTTCTCCTAATGAAATGGAGGAAGCTATGAATATGTGTGAAGTACAACATTTTGCTTATTTTAAAGTTTATTTAAAAGATGTCACAGGTGCGTCTATGATAAAGGCAATGAAAGAAAAAAATTGGAATAAAATAGCAGAACTTTATAATGGACCTGATTATGCAATAAATAAATATCATACAAAAATGAAAAACCAATATGAAAAATTATAATATAAGAATTTTACAATTTATACTACTTCTTGCTTCATTAACTTTATTCAGCTGTAAGAAGAAATTTAGTTTATCAACTAATGATTCAATTATTCAGAAACATGATACAATTATTATTAATATATCAGATAAATATTTCTTGAACATAAATAACAGTGAAATTATAGATTTCTTTCAACCTATTAAAAATAAATTAATTAATGAAGAGATTTATGCTCAAGTATTATATGAAAAAGACAATATTATCTTAAACTTAGAAATAGGTAATAATGCTAATTATTATGAAGATATTTATATATCTAAATCTCCACCTCTTATTATTGAGAAAATAGTATCAACGACCATTATAAAAAATACTTCTACACCTGAAAAATTAGAATGTATTGAAATTATTAATGAACCATTAAATAATACCTCTAAATATAAACCCTCAAAGTCGAAAGATAAGAAATGTGAACAAACAATAATAGCTTCTAATGACTTACCCAAAAATGAAATTTTCCAATTAATATCTTGTGAAAATAGCAGATTTTCAATTCGTTTGAATGATAACAATTACGAAATATTGGATAAAGGAAAAATCATTTCTAAAGGAAGTATGCAAGGTGAAATAAAAAAAGAAGCACAAAAAATTAAACTAGGGAAAATAGATGCGATATTCTATAAAGATAGTTTAGTTATTGAAAATTATAAAAATTCAGATATAAAAAATGCTCACTTTACACAATGTAATTCACAATATTTGATATTTGAAAAAAGGCAATAATACTATTTTTTTTCTTATAATTAAAATCGTTTAATGAAAAAATATCAATATTATCTTAATGTTTTTTGCACTGATGGTATTTACTTGTCAAAAAATATAAATACAACTGTTCCAAGAATTGTTAATGGATTTAAATAATATGAAAGAAGTATATAAAATAAGGCTATAGGCTAACAAAGGTTTGAAATAACAATGTTATTGTTGTTACAAATCTAAAAAATGTGGGTAACTTTTAGACAAAGTCGTAAAGAAGAAAGGGCAGTATCCCACTAACTATGCAGTTATTAAGATACTGCTAATTATTTTTAACCACTAACTGTCAGATTATGTCGTGGCTATTACAATTCATTTAATTAAAATTTTCCAGGCCTCTTCAATTTTATTTTCCAATAAAAGTTTTTGAGCATTTAAATGAATTCCTTCATCAGCATGGAAGTTTTCACCAGGTAATTCTTCTACATTAGCAAGCATTCCTAAGTCGTTTCCTGTAAATATTTTACTTAGTTTTATTTCGTCGGGAAGTCTGTCGAATCCAATTCCTTTGGTGACTAGTGGTTTAGGTACTTCAAAAAGATTGTTTTCGTTATTTCTTGAATACCAATTAGAGCCTAAACGCGCAACCATGTCTAGCTTTTTCTGGTCAAGGTTGCCTTCTTCGTTGAGATATTCTTCTCTGATATGAATTTTCTGAACTTCGCAAATAACCAAATTTCCTGAACCTCCCTTTTCACCTAAAGATTTTACTTCTAAAACCTTACATTCGAAATTTACAGGACATTCTTCAATTAATTTAGGCTTCACTATATCAGAATCTTTCATCGTGAGACCAGATTTGATAAATTCGTTTACTCCACCTTCGTATTCTGTTGAAGCTAGAGAAATTTGTTGTACAATTGGGAAATTTACTGTTCCTATTACAACTTCCGGTACTTCAAGTACATTCTCTAAAGTGTGTTTTGTGGTATTATCACGAACTCTTCTGGATGGTGAGAATACCAAAATCGGAGGAACTGTACTAAACATATTGAAAAAACTGAATGGGGATAGATTATAATTTCCATTCTTATCAACAGTAGATGCTAATGCAATTGGTCTCGGAGAAATAGCTGTTTGCATTACAGTCTGTAATTGTACAGGAGTTATTTCTGATGGTGTAATTGTTTTCATTAAATCGCCGGAATAATTTTACCACTTACCTCACCAAATCCAACTCTGATTCCATCTTTTTCAGCCCATGCTTTCATAGTTACGGTATCATTATCATTGATGAATTTTCTTTCTTCTCCGTTGCTTAACTGAATAGGATTTTGTCCTCTCCATGTTAATTCAAGCATAGAACCGAAAGATTTTGGGTCACTTCCGGAAATAGTTCCACTTGCATACATATCACCAACTTCTACATTACATCCGTTTACTGTATGATGAGCCAATTGCTGAGTCATATTCCAATACATGAATTTGTAGTTGCTTTCTGAGATTAGATTGTCTTCTCCATTTTCAGGTTTTAGATATACTTCAAGATTGATATCATAATTTTTGTCTCCTTCAAATTTTAAATAATCCAAAACTTCAGGATCTTGCACGGGAGAAGCTGTTCTGAACGGTTCTAAAGCCTCAAGAGTTACAACCCAGGGAGAAATAGATGAACCGAAATTTTTAGCCAAGAACGGACCAAGCGGAACGTATTCCCAAGACTGAATATCTCTCGCAGACCAATCGTTGAAAACAACCATTCCAAAAATGGCATCTTCTGCGTCTTTTGTAGAAATACTTTCTCCCATCTCGGTATTTTTATTGATGATAAAAGCCATTTCTAGCTCAAAATCTAATTGTTTACAAGGTCCAAAAACTGGTTTTTCTGCATCTGCAGGTTTCATTTGACCTTTCGGGCGATTAATTTCCGTTCCGGAAACTACAATTGATGAGGCTCTTCCGTGATAACCTACAGGTAAATGTTTCCAGTTTGGCAATAAAGCATTTGCTGGATCGCGGAACATTTTTCCGACGTTTGTTGCGTGCTCAATGCTACTGTAAAAATCTGTGTAGTTTGGAACATGAACAGGCATCATCATTTTTATTTTATCTAAATCATAAAACGCTTCTTCAATAGTTTTCTGATCCTTTGATAAAGCTGAACCTTCCTGCAATAATTCCTGAATTTTTAGGCGAACAGCATTTGTTACAGGTTTTCCAAGTTCGATAAACTCGTTTAATGTATATGCTTCAAAAACATTGTCGTCTAATCCTTCAATATCGTCAAAATAACCAAGGTCATATAACGTTGCAAGGTCTACCACCTGATCGCCGATTCTTGTGCAACATCCTATAAATTCTTTGTTAAAAACAGCTACTCCAAATGGAATATTGTGTATTGAAAAATCCGAATTTGAGGAATATTCTACAAATGATTTCATAAGTTTATAATTTAATTTGGATTAAAATAATCCGTTAAAAATTTTTAGTTTTTTAATATCAGAATTACCATTTAAATAGAATAAATGAGCGATTTCCTATATTATTTTGTTTTTTTAACCTTAGAATATGAGGCTTCATCAATCCATCTGGCTTTTGTATTGATATCGATGAGGTACAAAATATCATCTTGCGTTGTTAATAACAGAGTTTTAGTAACCGGAATAGGAACTTTTTTGTTTTCCAGCATATCTGCACGTAAGGAAATGATATTTTTTTTATTTCTGATAATGTCTCCTGAAAAAACGTTTGAGCTGCTTTCTCCTGTAGCTTTATCATCAAAAACTTCTACATAAGTAGCTTTATTCCCTTTTATGACAATAAAATCCCTTTCTGTATGGTCTGCCTCATCTTTAATGTAAACAAACTTTTTACCGTCAATATTTACGTCTGTCAAATTTTGATTAATGCCCTTTCTTTCTTCAAGTCTGGTAAGGATTTGATCTAAAGTGCTGTATTGTGCTTTTACTCCCAAAACAGCTCCGATAAATAAAAGTCCAATTAAAATTTTTTTCATAATAAATGTGTTTTATAAAAAAGTTTTGTCAAGACTTTCCATCCTGACAAAACTCAATATTTTATTTTAAATTAAAGATTCCCTCTTCTTTCCTGCTCTCTTTCTAGTGCTTCGAATAATGCTTTAAAATTACCGGCTCCAAAACTTTGGGCTCCGTGTCTTTCAATGATTTCGAAGAAGAGAGTAGGGCGGTCTTCTACAGGCTTTGTGAAAATCTGTAATAAGTATCCTTCTTCATCATGATCAATAAGTATACCTAAATCCTGAAGTTTTTTAAGATCTTCATCAATATGGCCAACTCTTTCAGGAACCATTTCATAATATGCTTCAGGCGGAGCAGAAAGGAACTCTACACCACGCTTTTTCAGTTCAGTGACAGTGTGGATAATATCTTTAGTTGCTACTGCAATATGCTGAACACCTTCACCTTCGTAGAAATCAAGATATTCTTCTACCTGAGATTTCTTTTTACCTTCTGCAGGCTCATTAATAGGGAATTTTGCATATCCGTTTCCGTTTGACATTACTTTGGACATCAAAGCAGAGTATTCTGTATTGATTTGTTTGTCATCAAAAGAAAGGATATTTACAAATCCCATTACATCTTCGTACCATTTAACGACAGGTAGCATACGATCCCAGTCTACATTTCCTACACAATGGTCAACATATAAAAGACCTGTTTCTTCAGGTTGATAGTCGCTTTCCCATTTTTCATAACCTGGCATAAAAGGTCCTGTATAATTTTTTCTTTCAACAAACATATGAACAGTTTCTCCGTAAGTGTAAATTCCGGACATTCTTACTTCGCCATACTCATCAGTAAGAGTTACAGGCTCTAAATAAGGCTTCCCTCCTCTTTTTGTAGTTTCCTCAAAAGCTTTGTAAGCATCATCTACCCAAAGTGCCAGAATTTTCACTCCATCACCATGTTTTTTTACGTGTTCGTTGATAGGTGAATCAGATTTAAGACCTGTTGTTAAGATTAGTCTGATTTTTCCTTGTTGAAGAACATACGAAGCACGATCTCTTACTCCTGTTTCAGGACCAGCGTAAGCTACAGATTGAAAACCAAAAGCGGTTTTGTAATAGTGAGCAGCCTGTTTTGCATTTCCTACATAAAACTCAATGTAATCTGTACCATTTATTGGCAAAAAATTCTCTGCTTGAGCAATTTTTTCGGCAAATGTAAGTGTTGACATATTTTCTATTTTACTTTTATTTCTAAGTACGCAAATTACGAAAATCTTAGCAATAGAGAAAGGGATCGGAAATAATCATTAAATATAATTAGGATGAGTTTAAAGAAATGTTCATTTAAGTGTATTTAAGTTTATTATTTTGTAATTTTCTTAATTAGCTTTGTTATTAACAAATACATGAGAAAAAAATATTTCGAAACATGAAAGCCGTAGAATTTTCTACGGCTTTCACTTTATAAATGTTCATTCTTTTTATTTAGTCTCCCTGCATCAGGGTTGTAATTATCCCATATTTTCCAGGTATCTCCAATTTTTTTTATAAAATAGATTTGAGTGTTTAATTGGTTTACAAAATGTTCTTCACCTGTCTCACCTACTTTAAATAATAAATTCCAGAACTCCTGAGATTCTAAGATTTTTTTGTCTGGCTCATCTGTTACAATGTTTATATCAAAAACTTCATAGTTTGAACGATTGTTTTTGGTAACCAAATGAAAATCTCTATCGCAAAGTTCTTTACTAAACAACGATGCTCTTTCAAAAAACGGAGAATCTTCAAAAACCAGATCTTTAAAAAGCTCAGTTTTATGGTTTGGAAACTCTTTGTAAAAGTTGAAAACAGTTGAGCAATAATCATAAACCATTTGTTTAAAAGAGTTATGATTATTATTGGATTCTTCTTCAAATTGTTTCTTTTCTCTTACAAATTGAATGTAAGAATTCAAATCTTTATAGCCTAAAAAAATACATATTTTATCCAACGTTTTCAAGAAACGCAAGTCATTATGCGTTTTGTCTTGATAATCATTTTCAAAAAAACGTTGTAGGGTGACATGGGAAATAGTATTCCCTATCTCAAATTTTTTTCCTCCTTTTAATTCTTCAGCTTCAGATAATTCAGCTTTTATGATTTCGGAAAGTATAATGTAGTGGCTTCTTTTCCAAATGCTTACATTTCCTAATACTGAATTTTTTACCTTAAAATGCTTTACAATTTCTTCCCTAATAGAATTATATATCGTCTTCAATTTCCAAATTTTAGAAAGGCTTTATCAAAGGTAATATTACCGATTTGATGTTTTCCTTACATTAAATATACACTTTTTTAATCAAATATAATATTTTGATAAAAAAAATACTGAAAATTTGTTTAATGCTTGAACCTTTCAAAAGCTGCCCTTTCAAGCATCTCTCTATCGTCAGGATGAGCAATTTTAATTAATTCTTGAGCTCTTTGACGAAGGTTTTTTCCATAAAGGTACGCTGTGCCGTATTCGGTTACAACATAATGAATGTGTCCTCTCGTGGTAACAACACCTGCACCTTGTTTTAGATAAGGCACAATTCTGGAAATTCCTTTTTTCGTTCTTGAAGTGATGGCAATAATCGGTTTTCCGTCTTCACTTAGTGCTGCACCTCTCATAAAATCCATTTGACCTCCAATTCCACTGTATTGCATTGTTCCGATAGAATCTGCACAAACCTGTCCTGTTAAATCAATTTCAATAGCAGAATTAATAGCAACCAATTTTTTATTTTTCATGATATTGATTGGGAAGTTTACGGTGCTTACATCATCAAACGAAAAGACGGTATTGTCATCAACATAATCGTAAAGTTTTCTTGTCCCAAAACAGAAACTTGTAACGGTTTTATTATCGTTGTAACCTTTATATTTGTTGTTGATGACATCGTTTTTAATTAAATCAATAACTCCGTCACTTAGCATTTCTGTATGTACACCAAGGTCTTTATGATTGTTCAGACATTTTAGAACAGCATCAGGAATTGTTCCGATACCCATTTGAAGGGTAGATTTATCATCAATAAGTTCAGCAACGTTTTTTCCTACAAGCATTTCTTCGGGTCCTACTTTTGATCCGTAATCAACAGTAGGAAGTTCTTCCTCGTGCCATACCAACTTGTGAATTCTACTGACGTGGATCATTCCGTCTCCATGTGTTCTAGGCATTAAAGGATTTACGATTGCAATTATTGTTTTCGCTGTGTCAACGGCAGCTCTGGCAATATCTACAGATGTACCTAATGTACAAAAACCATGTCTGTCAGGAGGAGAAACTGTTATTAAAGCAACATCTAATGGTAAAATATTTTTTCTGAAAAGAATAGGAATTTCACTTAAAAAAACAGGAACGAAATCTCCTCTGTCTGAGTTTACAGCGTCGCGAACAGGAGTGGAAACAAATAAGGAATTAACAAAGAACTTATCTTTATACTGGGGTTTTGCAATTTCTACATTTCCTTGTTGAGTAATGGAAACCATTTCTACCTTTTCCAAACGATCCGCCTGTCTTGCAAGTTCGTCAATTAGATAATTAGGAGTACATGCACTCCCATGAAAAAATACGCGATTTCCGCTTTTAATAGTGTATATAGCTTCTTCTGCACTGATATAATTGTACATAGTGAAATTTTTATGTGAAATATTTTTTTTATTGTTGTGAATAATCTTCCAACCAAGATGTTTTATAAGATGTATCCTCTACCTTTAATGCCTCTTCTGTTATTTTTAAAGGTCGGAAAGGGTCAACCATTACTGCATATTCATCAGTGAATTTTTGTCCAATACTTCTTTCCATTGCACCCGGATGTGGTCCGTGAACAATTCCTCCAGGGTGAAGTGTAAAATCCATTGCATCAATATGATTACGGCTCATGAAATCACCTTCTGTATAGAACAAAACCTCATCAGAATCAATATTTGAATGATTATAAGGTGCAGGAATTGCTTCCGGATGATAGTCATACATTCTTGCACAGAATGAACAAACCACAAAGTTGTGTGCTTCGAAATTTTGATGTACTGGAGGCGGTTGGTGCACTCTTCCTGTGATTGGTTCGAAGTTTTTGATATTGAATTTATATGGATAAAAATAACCGTCCCAGCCTACAACATCGAATGGATGTGTTGCATAGATGAAATCGGTGATTTGGTTTTCTTTTTTTACTTTGATTAAAAATTCTCCAACTTCGTCTTTGGGTTCTACAAAAGTAGGAGCAATAATATCTCTTTCGCAAAAAGGAGAATGTTCTAAAAGTTGTCCAAACTCGTTTCTATATCTTTTCGGAGTATAAATTGGAGAATGACTTTCTAAAACAAATAATACAGGGTTTTCAGATTGCAATTCTACTTGATAAATTGTTCCTCTTGGAATAATAAGATAATCTCCTTTGGAAAATTCTAAATTTCCTACGAATGTTTTTAAGATCCCGTTTCCTTCATGAATGAATAATAGTTCATCACACTCAGCATTTTTGTAGAAGTAGTCCATAGATTTTCTGGGTTTAGCCAATCCCATTTTCAGGTCATTGTTTACCATTAAAATTTTGCGGCTGTCCAGGAAATCATCTTCGGGAGTTACATTCATCCCTTTAAACATTCTCGGAGTAACGTTTTTATCAATCACAATCTTCGGAGAAACATCTTTTGGCTCTCCTATAGATTTTATTTGAGTTGGTCGGTGAATATGATACAGCAAAGAAGAAATACCGTGAAAACCTTCAGTTCCGAAAAGTTGTTCATAGTAGAATTTGTCTTCTGGCGATTTGAAAATGGTATGCCTCTTTTGCGGAATATTCCCAGCTTGATTGTATCTCATTTTTACCTATATATTTCCCTCAAATTTAATAAATTTTGATGAATTGGGTTCTACAAAATCTAGATATTGGTTTTGTGTATCTAAAAATAATTGTTAGTTTTGTCTAACAATTTTAATTTCATGAAGCGAATATTGTTTTTTTTAATTTTTTTCTCAGTCTATTGTTACTCGCAAGAGGCTGATTCTATGCGTTTAAATGATAATGGGCGTACTGATTCAATAAAAATTTCAAAAAATAAAGTCAGAACAAAATTGATAGATGATGTTGTGATTACAGGAACAATAAAACCGATTAGCAAATCAAAAAGTCCGGTTGCGGTGGAGATTTATAGTCAAAAATTTTTCCAGAAAAATCCTACTCCGAATATTTTTGAAGCAATTTCCATGATAAATGGGGTAAAACCTCAGCTTAACTGTTCGGTTTGTAATACAGGAGATATTCATATCAATGGTTTGGAAGGCCCATACACAATGATTTTAATAGATGGGATGCCTATTGTAAGCTCGCTTTCAACAGTGTATGGCTTGAGCGGAATTCCCAATAGTTTGGTTGATAGAATTGAAGTAGTAAAAGGTCCTGCTTCTTCTATTTATGGTTCGGAAGCAATGGGTGGTGTTATCAATATTATTACAAAAAATGCATTGACGGCTCCTAAATTAAGTATCGATTTTATGACAAGCAATTGGTTTGAAAATAATCTGGATTTGTCGACGAAATTTAACGTTGGAAAAAAGGTCGCTTCATTATTAAGTCTGAATTATTTCAATTTTGAAAAAAAAATAGATCAAAATAAGGATAACTTCACAGATGCAGCTTTACAAAACAGAATTTCTGTCTTTAATAAATGGAATTTTCAGAGAAAAGAAAATCGACAGGCGAGTTTTGCATTAAGATATTTGTATGAAGACAGATTTGGGGGAGAAATGCAGTGGGATAAATCTCATCGAGGAAGTAAAGAGATTTATGGAGAAAGTATTTATACGAACAGAGTGGAAGCATTCGGGATGTATCAATGGCCTCTGAAAGAAAATATTATTACCCAGTTTTCTTATAATTTTCATGATCAAAATTCTTTTTATGGAAATAATTTGTTTGAGGCAACCCAAAAAACAACTTTTCTTCAAACATATTGGGACAAAAAGTTAGGAAAACATGATTTTATTTTAGGTTTAACTTTCAAGAAGATGTTTTATGATGATAATACTCCCGGAACTTTATCGTCCGACGGACTGGAAAATAAACCTATGAAGTCACCAATTTTAGGAGCTTTTATTCAGGATCAATGGGAAATAAATGAAAAGAATACTTTATTGATAGGGTACAGGTTTGATTATGATAAAATTCATCATTCTGTACATTCTCCCAGATTTGCATGGAAATTTTCGCCAAATCCTTACCATACGCTTCGTTTCAATTTCGGAACAGGTTTTAGGGTTGTGAATTTATTTACAGAAGATCATGCTGCTTTAACGGGTTCTCGAGAAGTGGTGATAAAATCAGATTTAAAACCTGAGAAATCAATCAACGGAAATTTGAACTATGTTTGGAAAATTCCTGTTAAAGATAAGCTGATAAATCTTGATGCTTCTGCGTTTTATACTTATTTCAGCAATAAAATAGTTGGAGATTTTGATTCTGAACCTGACAAAATTATTTATGATAATCTTCATGGTTATGGAATATCAAGAGGTGCTTCATTGAATATGGATTATACTTTTAATTTTCCTTTAAGTGTAAATCTTGGTGTTACTTATTTGGATGTTTATCAAAAATTTGATGGGGAACAAGATAAAGTACAGCAACTTCATGCTCCAAAATGGAGTGGAACTTATAATTTGACTTATAAATTTCAAAATAATTTAACAATTGATTTTACTGGACAGTTTTACGGACCAATGAGATTGCCTGTTTTACCCAACGATTACCGTCCTGAATATTCTCCGTTTTATACATTGGCCAATATTCAGGTTTCAAAAAGTTTCAAATCAGGGTTTGAAGTGTATTGCGGAGTGAAAAATTTGTTCAATTTCACACCGAAAAATCCTATTATGAGACCATTTGATCCGTTTGATAAATATGTTGATGATCCCATTAATAATCCCAATCATTATACTTTTGATACGACATACGGATATGCTCCAATGCAGGGAATCAGAGGTTTTTTTGGGGTGAAATATGTTTTAAAATGAAAAGTATAATTCTGATTTTATTATTAATACCTTGTTTTTGTCTTTCGCAGATAAAAACGGGCACTTTTTATGAAGTTGAGATACTGAACAAAACTCTTCCCAAACCTGTAATTATCCATATTTATACAGATTGGTGCTCTGTCTGTAAGATTGAGTCTTTTGAAGTAAATAAGGATAAAGATTTAATTAAAATGATTAACAAAAATTTTTATTTTATCAACTTTGAAGTAGAAAAAACAAAAGATGAAATCTATTTTCAGGGAAAGAAATTCGGATATTTATCCAATGGAAATTCAGGAATCCATGAGTTGGTTCTAGCTTTTTCAAAAAATAAAAGCCAGCCTGTTTATCCGTTATGGATAATTTTAGATCAAAATCAAAATCTGATTGAATATCACGAAGGAAAGTTTAGTCCTGAAAAATTAAGGCAGAAACTCTCGGAAATTTCTGCCTTACAATAAAATTTGATGAGAAACATAAAAGTTTAATCTTTTTCTGCGTCAATTAAAATGGCTAACTGAATACAAGGTTCATCAGAACGATTACTCCATGCGTGATTCGTGCCTCTTTGTATGACGATATCTCCAGGCTTTAAAAGGGTTTCGCCTTCTTCCATAATTAAATATAATTCTCCTGAAAGAATAATGATATAGTCTAAAGTGGGAGTTTGGTGCATCATCGGATGAGGTTCTCCTTCTTTTATTTCGACCCCTAAATCTTTATCTGGCGGAATGGAAACGTATCTGAAATAAGTTCCGTTTTTCGGGGTTTGTGGAAAACCTAAGTTCGGAATTGGATTTTCAAAATCTAAACTTGCAGGAATTTGCTGTGTATTCCAAATATCTGAAATAATCAGATTTGGAAAATGTTCGACTGTATTTTTTACGATTTCGTCTTCAACAATTGCAGATTTTCCGTTTTTTATTCCTGTGACAACTCTTCTGGGGATTTTTTTCATAATCTAATGTATCATTATTAATTTATTTCCTTTTGTTTCATTGTTTTTAAGCATTGAATGGGCTTTTAAAACAGTTTCTAAAGATAATTCTCCAACAATTTTATAGTTAGGCGGATTAATGGAGTTGTTTTCCAGAAGTCTTGATATTTCTTTAAAGCTATTTTTATAATACTCATGATTTTTGTCTACAATGTAAGCGTAATTTGAAATATTCATGATTATACTTCCTTTGTGAAATAATGTATCACGAGCTTCTTGGGTAGTAAGTGCGGTCACATCTACATAAGTTCCGTTTGTTTTTAGGGTTTCAGCGGTTATTTCAGACATATAATTTCCAACTAAGTCAATTCCGAAATCAAAGAGATTGTTTTGATTGGCCTTTAGAATATTTTCAATTAAATTGTCGTTTTTATAGTTAATAATTTGGTGGCTTTGTAAGCCCATTTTTAATAGAATGTTTTTATTTTCTTCGTTTCCCACTGTTGCGATAATTTTCTGAATATTATGAGCTAATAAAAGTTTGATTAAAAAAGAACCAACACCTCCTGTTGCTCCAGTAATTAAAATTGTGTCATTTTTATTAGGTTGTAAACGATTGAAAACCTGTAAAGCTGTTACTCCAACTGATGGAATGGCTGTAGCCTGTTCAAATGAAATATTTTTAGGTTTATGTGAAACAACTGATTCGGGAATGGCAATATATTCTGTATACGAACCATTGCTACCCATAGAACTTCCACAGAAAACTTCGTCTCCGATATTGAACTGAGTGACAGAAGTGCCTTTTTCAATGACAATTCCGGATAATTCTCGGCCTAAAATGGGAGAACTTATTAATTTTCGTTCCAATTTATTTTCCAACATTTGATAATCTACGGGATTGAAGCCACTTGCTTTGATTTTGATTAAAACTTCGTTATTTTTAGGCTGTGGTTTTTCTGCAAATCCATCTTCTAATTGAAAATTTTTATTTAAAATAACAGCTTTCATATCGGTAATATTCTTGTAATCTGATAACAAATGTAAAAACAGAATAGTTTATATTTGCTACTAGTTAACTATTGGTAACTAGTAACGTTAACGTAACTATTGATGGCAAAAATTATAGAAAACGGAATTGAAAGAGAGGCTTCATGCAGCGAAGAATTATTCGCAATGCGTGATAGCATGGATGTTTTGGGTGGAAAATGGAAACTGATGATTCTGCGTTATTTAACGAACAGAACTGACCAGAAAATTCATTTCAAGAAACTTGAAAGAGGAATTGAAGGAATTTCTGCCAAAATGCTAAGCAAAGAGTTGAAAGAGCTTGAAATGAACCTGTTGATTACCCGAACTATTCAGGATACCAAACCAATTACCGTAACATACGCAGTAACTGAGTATGGGAAAACGGTATTTCCTGTAACGGAAACATTAGTGAATTGGGGATTGATTCATCGGGATAAAATCAAAAAATCAATGAATTCTCAGGATTGAAAATTTCACTTTAATAAAACGGCAATGATTGCTAAAATAGAAGGTAAAGCCTGAACAAAAAATATTCTTTTAGTCGCTGAAATTGCGCCGTAAATTCCTGCAACAGCAACACAACCTAAGAAAAACAATGCAATATTTGTCTGCCATTTTTCATCTTCAATGAATAAAGACCAAATAAGACCTGCAGAAAGAAATCCGTTATAAAGTCCCTGATTTGCAGCTAAACCTTTTGTTGGTTTGAACAGTTCTGCGGGTAAAGCAGATTTAAAAACCTCTTTTCCTTTGGTTTCCCATGCAAACATTTCCATCCAAAGAATGTAAAGATGTTCTATTGCGACTAATGCAACCAAAATTTTTGCAACAATTTCCATATTTATCGTTTTTCGAATTATAAAACTAAAAAAATAAAGTTAAGTTTGAATGTAAAATTACAAAATGGATACTTTTAGGGCTCATTTAGATAAATTTATTAAGATAAACGATGAAGAATATGCATCAATTCTTTCTTTTTTTCAGAAACAGGAAGTGAAGAAAAAAGAAAACCTGCTACCTGAAGGAGATATATGTAAGAATATGTATTTTGTTGTAAAAGGTTGTTTAAGGAAATTTTTTACTAATGAAAAAGGAGTGGAGCAAACCACAGAATTTGCCATAGAAAACTGGTGGATTACAGATACTTTTGCATACGAAAGACAAATACGATCTGATTTTTGTATTCAGGCGGTTGAAACTTCCACGATATTGATGATTGATCTTCATACGCAGGAGCTATTATTAAAGAAACATCCGGTCATGGAGCGTTATTTCAGAATGGTTTATCAAAGAGCTTATGCTGCTTCCGAACGTAGAATCCGATATTTATATGAAATGAGTCGGGAAGAATTATATGTGCATTTTAGTACTCAGTATCCTTGGTTTATTCAAAGAATTCCACAATATCTTGTAGCTTCATTTTTAGGTTTTACTCCGGAATATCTTAGTGAAATAAGAGCAAAACTACGTTCTTAAACCAGTTTAAGATTTTTGTAATTTTTAAATAAGAATTTTGTATCACAATTTAAGAATCAATCAAATTATGAACGCAAGAATTAATATGGCAACTGTAGATGTTGCTGCTTACAAAGTAATGATGGGATTAGAAGGATATCTTCAATCTATTTCATTAAACCAAATTCAGAAAGAATTAATTAAAATTAGAGCTTCACAAATTAATGGATGTGCTTTCTGTCTGGATATGCATACGAAAGACGCTGTAAAATATGGGGAAACACCACAAAGAATCTATCTGTTGAATGCATGGAGAGAAGCTACGGAATTGTATACAGAAGAAGAACAGGTGCTTTTGGCTATGACTGAAGAAATCACATTAATTAGTCAAAAAGGTCTTACTGAAGAAACCTTTCAAAAAGCAAAACAATTTTTTACAGATAAACAGATTGCAGAAATTATTATGGCAATTGTTACAATTAATAGTTGGAACAGAATCGCGATAAGCACACATTTGCCGATTGCAAAATAAGCTTTAAGTAATTTTCCCCAAAAAGCTGTTCAATATTGAACAGCTTTTTGGGGAAAATCTAATGATTATTGTAGGCTCAATTCTTTTAAAATAGCTTCACCAACGCTTTTTGCTGACTGAGGATTTTGTCCTGTAATTACTCTTTGGTCTGTAACAACATGATTTTGCCAAAGCCCCGACTTTTCAAATTTTGCTCCTCTTTCTTTTAATTTATCTTCTAGGAGAAACGGAACAACATTCGTTAATTTTACTTCAGATTCTTCTTCATTGGTAAATGCATTTACTTTTTTACCGTCAACCAGATATTTACCGTTATTTAGTTTGATATTTACCAAACCTGCAGGACCATGACAAACTCCGGCTACAATTCCTCCGTTTTCATAGATTTTTGAGGCAATATTGGCTAATTCTGTATTATCTGCTAAATCCCACATCGCACCATGACCTCCTGCATAGAATATTGTAGAATAGTCATTTGGGTTTATTTCTGATGGTTTTAGAGATTGAACTATTTTATTTTTGTATTCTTTATTTTCCCAGAATTCTTTGTTTACTGGATCTTGTAAATCAAATCCGTCAACCGGAGGAGTTCCTCCTTTTGGGCTTACAAAGTCAATTTCATATCCTGCTTTGTGAAGTACTTCCCAAGGATGAGAAACCTCACCTAAATAATAACCTGTATTGTCGCCTGTATTTCCCTTTTTGTCGTGACTGGTTACTACGAATAAAATTTTCTTTTTCATATTTTTAATTTTTTTGGTTTGTGATTGAATGCTAGCTATCATGAATATACTAAGAAATAGAAGTGCTAATTTTTTCATTTTGATAATATTTTAAACTAATTGAGAAGCTAATTCTTTCTGAAAAATAGTTTTGAGATGTTCTCGGTATATTTTCATGTCACGTTCTATATTGGCATTTTTTTCTACATCATGAAAATGAAAACTTTCCATTTTTTCTAATGATACAAAAGCATTCATTCTATGGAAACCAAATAAAGGCCCATTATCTACACTTGTTTCGTTGAAAAATTCTCCTGGAAGGGTAAAGGCTGTTTCCGGTGCATTCCAACTTGTGGTTACCATATATTTTCTTCCGCCAAGCATCCCTCCGGTTCCGTAATTGATATGCGGATTTTCTGCTTTTCTTCCGTCACTCATATAAATTCCTTTTGCGTGACCTGCTGTGAAAACTTCATCGATATATTTTTTAAAACCATTTGGTAGCTGAAACCACCAAATCGGAGTATGATAAATAATATAATCTGCCCAAACAAATTTTTGAACTTCTTCATTTTTATCATAATTTTCACTCACATTGGTAGTTTTTATTTCTATATTATCAAATGTTTTTAAAATATCTAATGTATTTTCTGTGATTGTTTTATTATATCTTCCTCCAGAGTGTCCGAAATTTTGTCCACCATTGATTATTAATACTTTTTTCATTGTTTTTTGATTTGTTTAAATTTTTACAGGGCAAAGTTAGATTGAGTTTTTGTATAATAAAAATAATATAAATTATATATTTGTATTATAATTATAATAATTAGTTATGGTTAATTTAGAATGGTATCGAACATTTAAAGCAATATATAAGACTGGAACATTGACGGGTGCTGCAGATTCTTTATTTATTTCTCAACCCGGAGTAAGTTTACATTTAAGTTCATTAGAAGCTTATGTAGGTTATAAATTATTTGACAGAACCGTGCGGAAAATGATCCCTACTGAAAGAGGGAAGGTTTTATTCAATGCAATTTGTGAACCTTTGACAAAATTGGAAGAAGTTGAGAAAAATTTCCAAAAATCAACTGAAAAGCATACCCCAACCATAAGTGTAGGAATGTGTTTTGAGACATTTCAGACAACTTTGGAGCAGTATGTTTCTACATTGCCATTTAATTTAATTATCTGTTTTGGCGAATATCCTGAAATGCTGGATCAGTTAGATAAAGGAATTTTAGATTTAATTATTACACCGAAAAAAGGTACTTCTCCCAATATTTTGCACGAAGCATTTTCTTCCGAGCAAATAATTTTAGTTGGGGGAAAGGATATTGACACGATGCAATTTGACCAAGTGAAAGAGTCCGGGAATTTTGAGTCTGTTGAAGAGTGGCTTAAAAATGAAAAATGGTATGGAACAACTGGTGATATGGAACATCTTTTCCAGTTCTGGACAATGAATTTTGGACACAAACCGGATTTTAGACCTAATTATATTGTACCCAATTTGAATTCAATTATCCGTTGTTTAAAAAGTGGTGCAGGATTAGCCGTTGTTCCTGATTTCTTATGTAAAAATGAAATCGAAAAAGGTGAAATAAAACTAGTTTGGAAAGGTGAAAAAAAGTTGGAAAATACTTTGTATTTCGGATGCAGGAAAAACACCAATTATCATAATGAAATTGACCATATCAAAGGGTTATTCAGAAAAGTGATGGGTAAAAACGAGCTTGATTCAGTTATAAAATAGTTATAAACTCATGTGGATAATGGGATATTTTTTTCCAGAACCATCTTTTTCAGACCTTCCTGTTTTTTTGAATCCCATTTTTTCATAAAAACCAATGGCTTGAGGATTTTGTTCGTTTACATCAACTTTTGTTAAGTTGGTTTCTTCTTTCATAAACTGGTATAGCTTTTTTCCGTATCCTTTTCCACGCGAATCATTGTGGATGAAAAGCATTTCCAAATTTCCTTCAGAAACGGAAGCAAAACCTTTTGCTTCTTCATTTTCGAGAATTACAAATACATCAAGATGAGGTAAATAATCTCTTGGTATTATTTCTTTGAAATAATTAAAATCCTCATCCGAAAGGAAATCATGTGTTGCTTTTACAGCAGATTCCCATATTTCCATTATTCTGGGATAATCATCTGTTGTAGCTAATCTGAATGATTGTGACATTATCTTATTTTCTAATCAAAAATAATAAATTAAGAGCTTTTGACTAAAAGAAATAAGATATTAATTAAAGGTTAAAAAATGGTTTAGAAGTAAAAATTTAAATATTTTGTCGGAAATTTGATTAAATTAAAATTATATCATGCAACAAAAAATATACACAGGACAGCCTGTAATAACACTGAACAATGGAGTGGATATTCCTGCATTGGGTTTTGGAGTTTGGCAGATGGAAAATCTGGAAGAATGTGAAAAGGCTGTGATAAAAGCCATTGAGGTAGGTTACAGAATGATTGATACGGCTTCAATTTATCTTAATGAAACGGCTGTAGGAACTGCCATAAAAAATAGTGGAGTAGACAGGGAGAAACTGTTTATCACTTCTAAACTTTGGGTTCAGGATATTGATTACGATAAAGTAAAAGGTGCCTTCCAAAGAACATTGGATAGATTACAGCTTGATTATCTTGATATGTACCTTATTCATTGGCCTTATAATGATTATATAGGAGCTTGGAAAGCTATGGAAGAGCTTTATCATGAAGGAAAAATAAAAGCGATAGGAGTTTGTAATTTTCCTGTTGAAAAATTGGATGAATTGATTAAATATTCAACTGTAAAGCCTGTTATCAACCAAATAGAACTGCATCCGATTTTTCAACAGAAGGAACTTCAGATTTTTAATAAAGAAAATAATGTTGTTACACAACCTTGGAGTCCGCTAGGAAATGGAAATACTGAACTTTTAGACAATCCGAAATTGAAAGCAATTGCCGAAAAATATAATAAAACTGTTGCTCAGGTTATTTTGAGATGGCATTTACAGGAAGGGTTTTGTGTGATTCCAAAATCTGTGACTCCATCCAGAATTGAAGAAAATTTCAATGTTTTTGGTTTTGAATTGACTGAAGAAGAAATGAATGTTGTTCGTTCTTTAGATACTGGAAAAAGATTGTTTTTCGACCCTAATGACCCAGTTTGGGAACAAAAAATGCTTAAAGCGGTTGCGGACATATAGAAAATATATCAAAACTCACTATTATGTTTTGGCCGGATTTAATTAGTAAAAAACTCAATATAAAATATCCCATTATTCAGGCTCCGATGTTTGGGGTGAGTACTCCTGAGATGGTTGCCGCTTCAAATAAAGCGGATTGTTTAGGTTCTTTGGCTTTGGCAGACCTTTCTGCTGAGAAATCTTTGGAACTAATTCATGAAACTAGAAAATTGACAGATAAGCCTTTTGCTGTTAATATTTTTGTACATGATATTCCTGAAATTACAGATTCTCTGAAAGAAGAGTTTAGCAAAACAAAGGTTTTTATTGAGCAGTTTGCCAAGGATAATAATATTGATGTTGAGCTTCCTGATTTGACGGATATTAAAGTAAATACATATCATGAGCTAATTGATGTCATTATTGAGAAAAATTGTAAGATTGTAAGTTATACCTTTGGAAATCTGGACGAAAAAAGTATTCATAAATTAAAACAAAATGATGTCATTTTAATAGGAACCTGTACTTGTGTCGAGGAGGCATTAATGCTTGAAAAATCGGGTATAGATATTATTTGTGTTCAGGGTATTGAGGCTGGAGGTCACAGAGGTACTTTTAATACTGAGACGATTCCTCAGATTGGAGGTTTATCTTTGTTGTCTCAGGTTTTTGATTGTGTGAACGTGCCGTTAATTTATGCAGGAGGTATTTACAATTCGAAAACTTTATCGGCAGCAAAAGAGCTTGGTGCACAAGGTTTTCAGGTGGGAAGTATTTTATTAGCTTCTCAGGAAAGTGCTTTATTGAAGTTTGAAAAAGAAAGACTGAAGAATGTAACGGAAAAAGACATCATGTTAACGAGGAGTTTTTCAGGTCGCTATGCAAGAGGAATTAAAAATAAATATATTGAGGCAATTGAAGATTCTGAGTATATTTTGCCTTATCCTTATCAGAATAAACTTACAAATGAATTGAGAAAAGTTTCAAAATCTTTGAATAATACAGATTTTGTGAGTATTTGGGTTGGGCAATCGATTCATGATTACAGTGAACATTCCACGGAAGATATTTTGAAAAAATTAATTAAAGACTGTGAACTATAACAAAACAACTCCTTTCAATCAGAAAGGAGTTGTTTTTATTTTAAGATATTATTTCGTTAAATCAAGACCTCCGAAGTTTCCGGAGCTCATCATTAAGTATACTCCTTGTGTTTTATCCAGAGTTTCCCAATATGCGTGAAGTTCTTCTGCATTGGTGAAAACTCTCAGTTTTTCATTTTTGAATTTTTCCTTGATAAATTCAGGAGAAATAGGTTCCATTCTTTTAATTTTCAAAGCATCTTCAGAATAGAATACAACGGCTTCATCCAATCCGTCCATTGCATGGTCATACTGCTCTAAAAATATAGGATTTAAACTTGAGTAGGTATGAAGTTCTAGAAAACCGTATTTTTTTTCGTCTTTGAATTGTTCACAAAAAGCTTTTACAGCTGCCTTTACTTTACTTGGAGCATGGGCAAAATCTTTATAAAGTACACCTTTATCTTCTCTTTCTACCTTTTCAAGACGTTTTGAAGCTCCTCTAAAGCTCATTATCGCTTCATAGAAATCTTCGTCCATAATTCCTAATTGTTGGCAAATATGTCTGGCTCCTTCAAGGTTTAATAAGTTATGTGCTCCAAAAACAGAAAGCGGAACGTCTCCCATTTCGGTTTTTAAGTGAACTTTCCCGTTATTGATTTCGTATTCCGGAG
Source organism: Chryseobacterium oryctis (assembly GCF_025971925.1). Lineage (GTDB taxonomy): Bacteria > Bacteroidota > Bacteroidia > Flavobacteriales > Weeksellaceae > Chryseobacterium > Chryseobacterium oryctis. The sequence goes on along the minus strand of NZ_JAPDHV010000003.1, from coordinate 490,958 downwards.
TTTTGTAAGGTATTTTTCTGAAATAATTTTCTGCTCCTTCAACCACTTTTACTACTTCGGCATCCTCTTCGTTGTAGACTAAAACACCTCCCGGAGTAATACTTGCAACAAATTTTCTGAACTGTTCTACATAGTCATCAAATGTTTTGAAAACATTAATGTGATCCCATGCAATTCCGCTCATTAAAGCGATATTGGGTTGGTATAGTAAGAATTTTGAGCGTAAATCAATAGGAGAGGAAAGGTATTCGTCACCTTCCAATACCATAAAATCGTTATCTTGGGTAAGCTTTACCATACAATCAAAACCTTCCAGTTGAGCTCCTACCATGAAGTCTACATCTTTCTGATGGAAGTTCAGAACGTGTAAAATCATAGATGTGATGGTCGTTTTACCATGAGAACCGGCAACTACAACTCTGGTTTTATCTTTCGATTGTTCGTAAAGAAACTCAGGGTAAGAGTATATTTTTAAACCTAATTCTTTTGCTTTTGCCAGTTCGGGATTATCTTGGTGAGCGTGCATTCCTAGAATTACAGCATCAATATCTGATGTTATTTTTTCGGGAAACCATCCCAATTCCTGAGGAAGAATTCCTTTTTTCTCAAGTCTTGATTTTGAAGGCTCAAAAATAGCATCATCAGAACCTGTTACCTGATATCCTTTATCTTTTAGTGCAATTGCAAGATTATGCATGGCACTTCCGCCAATAGCAATGAAATGGGTTTTCAACTTTTTTATGGTTTTTTTACATTGTTATTAATAATCTCCTGAAAGGCATTTTTAATATTATCCCAGTTTGTTTTATAATTAGGCATAATCATGCTCGCATCAGACTTACTACCTTCATTGGTTCCCTTTTTTACATTAATAGAAGTTGATACATAATCATATATTTTTTTATGATCTTCCTGTATTCTTCTAAAATTATTTTGAGAGAGGGTATTGTCAAGTTTTTTTAAATCTTCGTCTGAAAGTTTGAAGTTTTGCTTGAAGCTCTTTCCGTCGCCTTCCTGATATGAGTAATGTACATTATTATCTTTTATCAGCATATTTTCATATACAGATATTTTACCGCCACTTCTGGAGTAACTGATATCAAAATCTGAATATACTTTTTGACTGTTACATGAAAATAATACTACGAAGGCAAATAATATTCCTAATATTTTATTCATTTTAAAATTACTTTAATTATCTGAATCCTTTTGTTCTAACTTTTTAGCTTTCAATTCTTCATCATAATTGTGTAATACATTAAAATCTTCTGTCTGCTCAATGGCAGTCATAATTTTCACTAAAATTTGCTGTGCATTTTCAGTGTCATAATCTATGTCCAGAGGTGCTTTGAACTCCATTGTAGGTTTTACGCCTGTTACCTTTACTCGAAGTCCTTTTTTGTCAAACGCTCTTCTGAATCCATTTATTTTAATAGGAATTACGATTGGGCGCTGATTTTTGATCAATTTAGCTGTACCTCTTCTTCCTTGTGCAAACGCTGCAGTTGTTCCTTGAGGGAAAGTAGCAACCCAACCGTTGTCTAAGGCTTTCATAATATTATCAACCTCGCTCATATCCACCATTCTGTTGACATTTTTTCCGGCAGCTCTCCAGGTTCTTTTAACGGTTACAGCTCCTGCAATCTTAAAGATTTTAGGAAGAATACCTTTATTCATGGTTTCTTCGGCTGCAACGTAGTAAAAGTCAATTTTTGGGTTTAGCAGATATATTGGGTTTTTAATTGTATTTAAATATCCGTTGTTTACTGCACAAAATGCATGGTACATTGCTGCAACGTCAGCAAAATAGGTCTGGTGATTGGAAACAAACAATACGTTTGAATCCGGAAGATCCACAAGGTGTTCTGTACCAGTTATTTTTAATTTATTAAAGCCATTGAATCTTCTGTAAGAAACAACACCTAAAATAAAAATAATAAACCTTTTTAAAAAATAAGGTGTTCCGAATGCATCGGTGAAAATATTCTTCTTCGCCATCTCTCAATTAAACACGGTGTTGCAAAGTTACATTTTTTTCAATAATTCGCTGAATTCGCTTAATATCATTGCTGTAGCTCCCCAAATGATATATCCGTTAAAATTAATAACAGGAACTTTATTTCCGGCAGCAGCAGGTAATGCCATTATTTCGGGCTTTTCTGTGAGATTAAGAAAAGAAGTTACCGGAAATTCTATTGTTTCTACGACCTCAGTTTGTTGTAATGTGAAAGTTGGGTTCTTTTTGGTGTATGAAATATAGGGATAAACATAAAAGTTACTCGGAGGAATATAGATTGGAGACATTTCTCGGATAATTCTTACATAATGTCTGTCGATACCTATTTCCTCTGAAGTTTCACGAATAGCAGTTTCTGAAAATCCTTTATCAGATTCTTCACGTTTTCCACCGGGTAACGAAATTTGACCGCTATGTCTGTCGTGTTCATTTATTGTTCTTTGGATTAAAGGAAAATACCATTCATTGTCTTTCAAATATAAAACAATGTTTACCGCAGCAAACTTAGGATTTTTAGCTAAAACCTGGTCATAGCTGAAAACAGGGCGGTAAGGTGGTGAAAATAAACCGTGAGCATTTTCCCCAGCTAGTTCAGCTTCTTTTATTTTCCGTAATAAATCTTTTCCAAAACTCATACTTCAAATTTAGCAATATATCTTGAAGAAAAGAAGAGGCTTTTGTGTTAATTAATGATAAAAAGAAGGAGTGAACAGAGTTTTAGTTTTACAAAAAAATATTTTGAAAAGGTGTCAAATATTAAAAAATAATCACTTAACGAGCACGATAGGAGAGTGTTTCACGGGGAAATTGACGGAATTTGCAATGAAACAAAATTCGTTTGCTTTATGATGCAGCTCTTTTGCTTTCTCAATCATAGATTCTTCTAAGACTGTTATGGTTGGGTTTAGTATAACTTCTGAAAAGTGACCGCTTCCGTTTGGCGTTTCAATCATTGTTCCTGTTGCATTATCAATATATTCTGTTACGATAACTCCGCTTTCTGAACAAAAATGGAGATACCAAAGCATATGGCATGATGACAACGAAGAAAGTAGCATTTCTTCAGGATTGTATTTGGATTTATCACCCCGAAAAGCAGGATCAGATGAACATTCGATAGTTGGCTTGTTTTCTATAGAAACTGTATGACTTCTTTCGTAATTACGGTAATTATTGGTTCCTGTTCCTTTATTTCCAGTCCATTTGATGGTAGTTTTATAGTGATGGATTTTACTCATTTTAGTTTTAATATTTTGACTGCCGATTTATTCTGATATTATCAGTGTTTTGCTTAATTATAATGATGTTTTATGATGATTTTTTCCTCTAAGTAACAAAAAAACCTCCAGAAATTTCTAGAGGTTGAATTTTTTTAATTAGAATATCCTACTAATTCTTCTTTATTTGAATTATAAATTCTGTATTCTAAATATTTGAAAGAATCTCTTGGGATAATGGTTACCCATTTTTTGTATTTTAAGAACCATTTCATTTGGAAGCTCATGACTCCCTTTGTTAAGTAAGACTCCACAAAAGGATGTACATGCAGGTAAAGTTTTCCTTTTTCTTTTTGCATGATGGTTCTCAGGGCTTCACCCATTCTTTCTACAATAACAATAGGAGCTACAATTTCTCCGTCTTTGTTAGGATTCTGTTCTTTGGTTTCAATTTGTTTTTCCGGACGGTTTCTTTGTCTGGTAATCTGTATCAAACCAAATTTACTTGGCGGAAGAATCTTGTGTCGTGCTTTATCACGGTTCATTTCTTCCTTTAGATGATCATACAACTCTCTTCTGTGATCGGGATTTGGCATATCAATAAAATCGATAACGATAATACCTCCCATATCTCTGAGTCTAAGTTGTCTTGCAATTTCTGTAGCTGCCATTTTATTAACCTTCAGAGCGTGCTCTTTGTTGACAGCTGTTCCGGTAGTGATATTATTTCCGGAGTTAACGTCTACGACGTGAAGGGCTTCTGTGTGTTCAATTACCAGATAAGCACCTTTTGAACTGGGAATATTTACGTGTTTTCCAAAGCTTTGTTTAAGCTGTTTTTCAACGTTATAATATTCGAGAAGAGGAATGTGGGAATCATAAAAATGAACAATGTTTTTCCTTTCCGGAGCAATTACTTCCAGATAATTTTGCATTTCACTTACCATCTGTTCGTCATCACAAGTGATGCTTACGAAATCCTGGTTGAAATTATCCCTTAAAATAGCTGAAGCTTTATCTTCTTCACTTAAAACCTTTGATGGAACTTTATTTTTTTGAATGTTTTTAAAAGTACTTTCCCATTTTTGAATCAACTGATTCATGTCATTGTGCAGGTCGGCTACTTTTTTACCTTCAGCGACAGTTCTAATGATAACACCAAAACCTTCAGGTTTAATGCTCGCAATTAAAGTTCTAAGTCTTTCTTTTTCTTCATAGTTTTTAACTTTTTTAGAAATAGAAACCTTGTTGTCGAAAGGTATTAATACCAAAAAACGCCCTGTTAAAGAAATCTGTGTAGAAATTCTTGGCCCTTTTGTGGAAATGGGTTCTTTGGTGATTTGTAGTAGAACAATATCATCTTTGGCGATTACTTTGTCTACTGTTCCATTTTTGTCAATTTCGGGTTGTATTTCGAAATTTTTTAAGCTAGAAGTGCTTTGTTTCTTAGAAATAGTATCTCTTAAAAACTTTCTGTAGGTAAGATATTGTGGTCCTAAATCCTGATAATGCAAAAAAGCATCTTTTTCGTAGCCGATATTTACAAATGCGGCATTGAGGTTGGGAGCCAGTTTTTTTACCTTTCCTATGAACAAATCTCCAACTATAAAGTCACTTTTATCCTCTTCTTCATGAAGTTCACATAGTCTTCCGTCTTCCAGTAGTGCAATTTTTGTACGGTCATCTTCATGCGAAACTATTAGTTCTTTCTTCATTTTTTATTAAGATAAATGTTTTTTAAATTACTAGAAAATGAAATGATTTTCATTAAATAGACTTTATATTTCATAAATATATGTTATTATATCAAAATAAGCCTTTTTTTATTGAAAATATGTTCTAGTATTTTCTTTTGAAGTCTTAAAAGCTTTTAGTTGCAAAACAAAATATAGCTGGTGAACCTTTAAAATATAAAATCACCAACTATATTATTATATTGTAAATCTCGAGAAAAAGAGATTATTTTTTCTTATGTCTGTTTGCTCTTCTTCTTTTCTTTCTCTTGTGAGTAGCAACCTTGTGTCTTTTTCTTTTCTTTCCGCTTGGCATAATTTTAATTTTTTAGTAACTAGTTAATATTCAGTTAATTTTTTACTTTACTGCAACTTTTGTTTTTACTTTCTCAACAAATGATTTTGAAGGTTTGAAAGCAGGAATGTTATGTGCAGGAATTTCAATTGCAGTATTTTTAGAAATATTTCTTCCTGTTTTAGCAGCTCTGGTTTTAATGATAAAAGAACCAAAACCTCTTAGATAAACATTATCTCCATTATACATAGAAGTTCTGATTTCTTGCATAAAAGCTTCTACAACTTTCTGTGTTTCATTCTTTTCTGTTCCCAACTTATTTGATATGGTGTTTACCAATTCTGCCTTTGTCATTTCCTTTTTTAATTTTAAATTTTAGGTGTGCAAATTTAGTTAAAAAAATTGAATATTAGCAAATTAGTAATAAAATATTTTTTGATAATGAGTTGAGGTTTTTATGTTTAATAATTGTTAAAATTACATTAAATTATTTTTACGTGCTGGAATTATAATATCCGTTTTCTACACAAAAGCGAATAAGGTGAAGTTTTGTTTTCAATCCCAACTTTTCCGTGAGTCTATTTATGTAGGTATCAATAGTTCTCGTGCTCAGGTTTAGTTTCTCCCCGATTTCCTTATTACTAAAGCCTTCGTAGCAAAATTTCATCAGTTGAATTTCGGTAGGAGACAATTCTTCCTGACTTCTTTTTTGTCGGATCATATATTCCTGAACAGCTAAAGGTTGTTGCTCCCATTTTTGGAAATACGATTCATAATCAAAAGTATCGGAAGCTATTTTACCTTTGATAATGTCTTTAATAATATTACTTTTTTTCTGGCAGTAAAAAATATTCGGAATTTTAGAAAGTATCTCTGCCATATCTTCCTGATACGTCCCGGAATAAGTAATGATGGGAGTTTCAGAATCACTTTTTCTAATGTATTTTATAGCTTCAATTCCGCTTAATACAGGCATAAAAAGCTCAATAATAAATACATCTTCCTGTCTTCTGTAAATTCTGTTTACGAGTTCGTGCCCGTTGTTACAATCATTAAGAAGCATGTAAAACGGGTTTTCCTGCAGAGTTTTGATTAGTATTTTTTTAAAATAAAAATCACTGTCTGCTATCGAAAATCGAACAGCATTGTTTAAAAGTTTACTCACTTTAATATTGATTTGGTGTAGGTATATTAAAATTTTGGTTGTCTAATTTATGAAAAACTTATTAAAGTGAAAATTAATCTTAATTTATTTATACTGGCTTTATTATTTCAGTAAAAAACATAAATTTTGTTCATAAATTATTTTTTTCATAAATTCACAGACCAAACAAATCACAAAATATGTCTTCGAATAGGGAGAAAAAATTAAACAAGTCAGACGTCAGGATCGGCATTTGGAAATTCGTCCTGTCTTTTATAGCTTTATCTGCTGTATCTTTTGTATCTGTTTTTTTCTTTTTTAAAAGTTACGACTTACAAAGAAAAGGTATTCAAAAAGAGGTGGATGAATACAAGAATCTATTGAGCCGAAATGAGCTCCTCAAAATCCAGATTGATAGTATACATTACAGAATGACTCTGCTTGATATCAATAAAGTAGAGAATGATATTTTTCTGAGAAATTACATTATGGATAATGTGAGGGATGCCAAAAATATAATGGGAACTGATAGTACCAAAAACTTTAAGCATTATTCTATCTTACTTAAAAATCTAGAACCCATGTTGGCTCTAAAGACCCAAATTATTAATGTTTCGAATAAAGAGCAGACTGCTTTGAGAGATCTTAATGAATGTATGGGGAAAGTAGGCAGAGTAAACAGTGAGCTGAGGGTAGATCCTACAAGAAAATTTACAGGGAGTAGAAGAAGACGATAAAATCAAAAGCTATGCAGGGACACATTACATTATCAAGAAAAGAAAAACATTATCAGTTTGTTTATTTAATACTGATGTTATTCGCAGCACTGATTTTTTTAGGAATCATTTTTTTGAAAGGATTTGAATCTCCATTCTCTTCTTCGGATATGATTGCTATTCAGACGCTTGAGCAAAAATCTAAATTTGATCAGCAACAAAAAATAGTTCAGCCATTGCTGGATAGTACGTTTACACAAATAAGTAAACTGACAGATGAGGTACCTCAACCATTTGAAGAAAATAATATCAGATACGGAATCAATGATATTGCAAATTCTTTTGAGACTGCAGGTATTGCAGACTTGCGAAAGGAAGCTTATCCGCAGATTGCACAGTTTTACAAAATGTATTTTGATGACAAAAAATTAATTTCAAAAAAATCTGAAAACATAAAAATATTTGAGAAACAATTTCAGGATTGTTCTATTGGTTTTAAAGAGAAAAAAGATCAGCTTTTACAGCGTGAAAATGCTTTGAAATCACGGAATGATTAGCAAATAGAAATACCATCAAACACCACCACACCACACACTTCACAAAAAAACTAAACATATCACATTTATTAATATGAATTATTTTCAAAAGAACAAAAAGAACATTATTATTGGGGTAATTGCGACCTTACTTGTAGCCGCATTGGTAGCTTTGTGGCTTCAGAAGAAGGTTATTCATTCTGCGGATGATATCGTAGGTGTAGTATACCCATCGTCGGTAGCTGTAGGAGATACGCTTTCCTTTGAAGATAAAACTAAATTTGCAAAATTCAAGAAATGGGATTTTGGGGATGGAACAACTTCTGAAAAGGATAAAGGATTTCATTTTTACAATAAACCAGGCTACTATCAAGTAACATTAATTATCGATAATAAGTACTCTAAATCTTTTCCGGTTTTGGTTTCCGCAAGGAGTATTCCGAAACCAAAAGATAGTGTAAGAAGTACTACTGTAATTGATGCGCAAACTCAGGCAATGCAATTTGAAAACGTACAGTTCAGAGCAATTTCTAATGCTAAACAATTTACTTGGAAGTTTGGAGAAACAGGAAATATTGATTCTAAAGAAAAATTATCAATTTATTCTTACAAAAAACCGGGAGATTATACCGTTACGCTGTATACGGATGAAAATGCAGAACCAATTTTGCATCACATTAAAATTCTTCCTGCTTACGATCCATTAGATGATCAGGATGTGACTGTAGAAAATGCTTATGAAAAAGTGGATAATGATTTTAAATACCACTTGCAGCAAATTGCGAACGGGAACAATTTCAATACTCACTACAATTATTTGCTTCACAAATATTTATGTAACAACGAAAATACCGTTGTGAAAGTAAATGACAGTAAAGTAAATAATTTCTACATGTACTGTGCCGGACTTCAGTTTGATAAAAATAAAGTTATTCAGACGGTGAAAGTAAACTTTGATGATGCGCAAAATTGTGTAACTAAAGTAGATATCAACCAAAGCAAATAAAAAACTAACACTCAAATGTCTTTTGAGTGACACAATCATAAAAGAAAATTAGGATGAAAAATAGATTTCCTCTAGCAGCTTATTATATAGGAGTTTCAATGTTGCTAATGAGCTGTCAGGTAAAATTACCATCGAAAAAAACTCCGGAACCGTCGCAATATGGTCAAATTGATAATTCTCCGGTAATTAACGGATACCCTAAAAAATCGGTTCCGTGGATTGCCATTTCTGATCGCTCAAGAAATACGGCATATTTGGATAAAAGTGATGAAAAATCATATAAAGAAGTTAAGTTTTTAGAGCCTTTAATGGTTTTAAAACATAGAGACGGAATGGTAAAGGTTGCGGAATATATTCCAGATGCTTTAATGAAAAAAGTTTCGTCGAAACAGATCAAAACATACGGCTGGATTCCCGAATCTGATCTTCTTCTTTGGAGCAATTCTTTGAAAAATGAAAAAACAGGCTTTCCTGTAAGAGTTGCTGTTGTTCCTAGTAATAGTGATGTTATCAGAAGTGCAGAAAGATATTATAAGAATGATTCAATTATGGTATTTAATTCGCCAAGTTTGATAGAACAGGCTAATGTGAAAATACCAAACGGGCAAATGGTTTATGTTTATAAACAAGCCGAAAATAATAAGAGATTTTTGGTAGGTAAAAAACCAACTATTGATTTAGATAGCATTAATTCCAGCTTGTACGGATGGGTAAGTTCTAATGCAATTTCAGCTTGGGGAGAGCGTTCTGCTGTAAAAATGAAAAATACAACAGGAATTACAGAAACTTCTCTTGGAATCCATGAAGGAGCTCCTGGTATGGGAGATGGTGAAGACAGAACGGCAATTCTTTTAACGGATGTTAATAAAAGACCTCCTTTAGATAATATTTTCCCGGTTAGCCTTCCTTTGAATGAGACTCCAACACCGGATTCTAAAACCAAATATTTTACAAATATTTTAGATTATAGCAAAAATTACGTTTTCAATGTTTTAGGAGAGCCTATTTATTTTGATCGTTATCGTGAAATTACAGAGAAAAATAAGAAAATCAATATTGTTTTCACGCTAGATATTAGTGCTCCGAATGCACCTTATGCACCTATTGTTAAATCTTTATTGCAGGATTTACAGCTTAGATTCGAAAAACCTTCGTATTTTAATCAGATAAAATATGGGGTTGTTTTGTATAAAAATAATTCTTGCGGAGATAATGTTGCTGTATCACCTTTGAGTACAGAATACAGTAAAATTACAACATTCATTGACCAAAAATCAAATGAAATGAACTGCCCTAGCAATAGCGGATATCAACCTGTAAATGAAGGTTTGATGGCAGCAGGAAATCTTCTTTCTAATTTTCCTGACGAAACAAATATTGTAGTTACAGTAGGAACTTCGGCCAATCAAAACGGAAATATGTATGGCGTGATTAATTCTTTAACGCAGGCTCAGGCAAGATTGATAATGTTCCAGACAAGCGCAAGAACTTCAGATACTTATAATGATTTTGTCTTGCTTTCAGAAAATGTTGTTACGAATACTGCTAAGAACATTGCAGAACTAAAAAAACAGAAAATCATTAATCAAAATGATGTTTTAACTAAGAATAATTTTAATCTGGTAGAAGGGGATGCGGGATTTTTCTCTTTAGACTATCCTAAACAAAGTATGGGGCAAGGGTTTGTTATTTTTCCTAAAAAAGGAGATATTACAACTCCGGGATTCCTTAAAAAATCTGTTGATAGTTTAATTTCTCAGGTAACTTTAGACAATATCACGATAGATAAATCTCTGAACGATTATTTCCATTCTTCGGTCGGTGCAGGTAGAACAGATGTTGATTTGAAGTATAAATATCTTTATCCTGGACTTACAAACCCTGTTCCGGCAGGTATTGCTGCGCAGTTAATCAATTACGGAAGCCCGTTTTTGGTAAAAGGTTATATTCCAAAAGAATTAAAAGATTATAAACCTGGTTTAGAAAAAGGAGTTTTAATTTCAGAATCTGAATATGATAATCTAAAAGCTTTCTATGCTGAAGTGTATGAAAAAACAGGAGCCGGAAGATCGGATTTTAGCCAATCAAGAGCAATCAGGGAATATATTAAACTTTTGAAAAAATATAATCCTACTGTTAAATTTTTAGATAAAGGTAATTTGTATGAACAGCCGATGTCTTATTCTGTAGGTGTGAGTACAGGTTTTGATAATTCAGAAGAAGAATTGATGTCAAAATATAAGCTTAGAGGATGGAAAAAATCTAAGATTATTAATAATGAAACAGTGAGGAACTATTTCAGTAATTATAAAAAACTGGCAGAAAGAATGCTTACCCACAGGAATAACCCTGCTGTGAAAATAAAACAAAACGGGCAGGAATTTTATTGGTTGAATGAGTATTTTATGCCAACGATGTTGGACGTAGAAGAACCTGAATACACTAAACATTAATAACTTGTAATATTGAAAAGCAGAAATTTATTTCTGCTTTTTTATGTTTTTGTTAAAAAATTTCTATCTTTGGTAATACCCAAATCACACGAATATGTCAACTCAAGCATCATCACCCCATGACGGCAAACATTTTGTCGTCCAGAAAGGTAAGGCTCAATGTAATCAGGGCGATCAATTTCCACAATACAAAGTAACAACTCACCAGAAGCATTTTTGGAATGATTCTGAAGGTGTTGCAGATTATCTTGCTGTAACGGATGAAGATTTACAATTCAATCCTTCGGGTCCCAGTTTTGGAAAATGTAAATTAAAACCAACTACAGGAGGTTATCTTCCATGCTCTTATGCACCTGCAGGAAAATGGCAGAAAACTTATGAAAAAGTAAAGGTTATGGGCAAGAGTTGTGTAACCGAAATTTCAGAGCTGCAATGTACAATAGGTGGTAAAATTACCATAAAAGATCATGGGCAAAGAGGAGAAATGAGTAAACAAAATGTGAAAAATGCTGATAGTAAAACTGTAGAGCATGTGAATCCTTTAGTGAAAATGAATGACTTCAAAGACGCTGTGATGGAAAATGAAATAGATGCTTACTAACATTAAAAACAGTTTACAATGGCAAAACAAGGAGTTTCAAAAATTTCAGGAAATTCTGCTCCGAAAGTAGGTGAAAAAACTGTTTATACTGTTACTGAATGGTATCCTGGTACACCAAAGGAGAAAAGAAATCCGGCTTTGGTTACTTGGGAATTATTCAAGAAACGTTCTAATGGACAGTTCACGACTACAAATATCAAGAAAAAAGGAGACGGAAGTTTTACTTTTGGTGAAGTTGCAGACAGACATTCATATCGTTTAGAGGCATATCTTTATGAACCAGAGGGAAGTGGTGCTACAACTATTAATATCAATCCACAGCAGGCGGAAATTCCAAAAATTAATAAAGTTGAATTACATTATGTGGATGACTCTAAAGGAAATACCTTTAGTTACAGAGAAAAGCTTGTGGCAAAAGCACATACAGTAAGTTTAGCAGGAAAGGACTTGGTGTTTACATTATGGGAAGACGATGCTAAAGGTTCTGGACATAATTCTAAAAATTTATTTGTTGATTCTAAAAAAGGTACAGTTGGTAACAATGGATTGGCTCAGGTAGAATTTGTGCTCACTAAAGCTTTGATGCAAAAAGCAATGCAGGGAGAAACAGATGCGAAAGAACTGGAATTTTATGTCACAGTAGAATACTATCGGGATAAAAAACATGCTACGGATAATATCGATGTTAAAAACCCTGATTATAAGCCACCTGTAGCATCTCCGAAACCTTCTTCATCGTCAAAAAGTAATATACCTCAGCCATCATCAACTCCTCAGAAGCCTAAAGCGCAGGGTTCACCCGCTGCTCAGAAGCCGGAATCTAAAAAAGAGGAAAAAGGAATCATAGATATAGCTACAGAATCTGTTGTAAATAAATGGAATGAGCTTTGGGATTGGGTAGAGTCTAAAGGAAAAATAGTACAGCAACAAATGCCAACTCTGCAAAAACCAGATGGTAAAACAGTGACTAAAGTTGGAGGGGTTAAGAAGGAAATTTTCCCTAAAGTTGTAGGCTTAGGGAAGGAGGCTGTTATTTATATTTCAAGTGAAATCGCAACAGAAATAAAAGTTGATAATAAAGGCAAAATAACATCTCATCCTGACCATGGAGGGTATAATGGAATGGAAGAGTATAAAGAAGGTGATAAATTATATTGCAAAAAACTTTCTAAAACCAGCAGCGCTTTTCCTCTTTATAAAATGTATATATACCGAGGAAGTAAAATTGGTGAAGCTGTAAAAAAACTTAAACAAGATTTGGAATTTAAAACTCATGAAAATGCAGAATCTGAAGTTTTAACAGTTGCCAGACATGCTCAGAAAAACAATAAAGATTACGGAAAAAGTGGGCCATTACCACCAAATACTGTTACCTCCCTTTATCGGATAAGATACATGCAAGCATGGAATCATGCTGGGAAAGAAAGTTTCAGATATAGAATTGTAACCGATAATGCTACGAATTTAAAAACAGTGGATGATGTAGGAAAAGAAGTTTCCAGCGGAGCAATGACTTTAGGAAGCAGAAGTTCAATATCAATTGATCCATGGAGATCCTCTGGTCTTATTGGTTGTGTCGGAATTAGAAATTCTGATGGCGAAACCCATCCAAGTTGTGCAAAAGAATATCCAAATCAGGATGCCGAAAATTATAAATTTATTTATCATGCTTTAAATAATTATCTAGAAGGTATTGTTCCCGAGCTTACAGGAGTTTATGGAAGAAGAGGGTATTCAAGCAGTGGAAAAGTAGCCGTAGCAGCTTCAGCATACAAAGAGGAAGTTAAAGTTTTTGTATTAATAGACCCACTTCCTGAAATCAATGCTTGTAAACTTAATCTTAAAAAAGACGGAAGAGAAGAGTTCTATAAAGAATTTGGTACAGCAGCCATAGATTTGGTCGAAAGTAAAGGGAAATCCAACAAATTTAAAGGGCTTTATATGGTGGCACAAAGAAGACAGGAAAATGGCTTCAAATTAGCTGTTCCTAATAATAACCCAATGAATATTAAAGGGCAGGGAGATTTGGGTTCGTCACCATTAAAAACTCATGAATATGAAAATGGTAAAAAAGTGAATGTTACAGATGGTTTTGCTAATTTCTCTACTGTTGAAAAAGGTTTTGAAGGGTATCTTTCATTGCTTGATAGAAATTATAATGAAGCATACAATGCTATTTTGGATGACTCCAAAACCATTGATGATTTCCTTGTTGGTATGCAGGATAAGGGAAAACTGGGAGCCTATGCAACAGACCCGAATTATAAAACTTTGATTAAAGGAATTTTTAATGGAGTTGTTAAAGATTATAAGGCAATTCTTGAATATAAACTATGTATTGAAAAGAAAGAAGAAGAGAAAAATAAAATTAAAAAAGACATCGAACTTCTTGATAAACTTAAATAAATTGAAATATGTATTTTAAAAATAAACTGCTCCTTTTTTTACTTTGTTTACTTTTCTATAGCTGTGACGGGCAGAAATCTAAAGTGAAAAATTGTAATAGCGATAATGCTATGTTTACAGTCAGTGAGTTACCTGAAGTAAAGAAGCAAAGTAGATATGTTGATTCACTTACATCGGGGAAAAAACAGTTGTCTTTCCTTGTAGATTCTCTGGAGATTAAAAATAAACCATATTATACCATAAAAACAGGTTTTAATGGAGATTTGCATTGGGAAACCTACACTATTTTTTATGTGAACAAAAATGATTGCAACCAGGTTTTGGTGGATGATGTTGTTTCTGGCAATATTTTATCAATTAATGAATGGAGAAATTTAAATAAAAAACAGACTAAAATGAATAACCAAAATAGTACAGAAACAGTATCTTTTTCAGAACTTTTTGATGAAGGTAGCAATATTAAATTCGGACCGGCAGATCTTTCCAAAAATACTCCGGAAATAGTGGCGTTCAAGTCGAAATTAACGGCTTTTGAATCGTCAAATCCAGAGCCGACAGATTTTAGCGTTGATGATTTGTTGTTGTTGATCAATAATGAAACTTTCAGCAATAATGAAAGATTTGTCAATAGTGATTGGTTAGGCTATTTTGTGAACAAATATCCTTTCAAACGTGTTGTTACAGATAAGTTGATGGATGCGGCGATAGCTCAGGAAGATTTTTCTGCGGTTAAAATTTTAAGTAAAAATTATATCTTCTCTAAAAAAGAAATAGAGCAGGCAAAGGAAAAGAAAAAGTACAAAGATGCGCTGAATGGCAAATTGGACACAGAAGAATACTATGATCCTGCATTTTCTAAAATTGATCAGATTTTGGCATTTATTACCACTTCGTATTCAAAAAATCATATTGAAGATCAGGACGGATTTACCAACCTTAGAAAAGATAAGACAACAACTTCAGAGGTTTTACAAAAAATAAAATCCGGAGAACATATTGAGGTGATAGACAATTATGGAGATTGGTTTTTGGTGAAAACAAAAGAAGGTAAAGAAGGTTATGTTTATAAAACCAGAGTAAAATCAATCTAACTTCAATAAAAAATCAAGGCTCAAAAAAGAGCAATGTGAAATTTTATAATTATCCCTCATAAACATAAGTCGAATTATTTACTTAAAAATCAAATGAAGAAATCATACGAAAAACTAGATAAACTTTATGAGAAAGGAACTGATGCTTGTAGTTTTATTCGCGATGTTATTGACTTCATGTCAGAAAGAGTCTAAAAATGAGGTTAATGCAAAGTCGGAAAATAATGTTTCGATTGATAAAGAAGTAGGTGTTGTAAAAAGCCAACTAAAAAAAGGTTCAAAGTCAACGGTCGGAGACGGAGTAGATTTTCAAATTCAATATGCCGATGCTGATGTAAAACTGGAAGAACAAATTGTAAAGGATATATTGAAACAGCATGGTTTCAGGTTTTTAACAAAGGGAGAATTCCATGCGAAAATTAAAGAAGTATTTAAATTTCAGATTGATAATGCATCAGAAGAGCAATATTTTTATATCAATGCAATAAATCCTTGTAGTAAAGAGATTGCTTATTATAAAAATAATTTTTTCAATTATGATGGAGCGTTTATTTATCAAAAAAGTAGCTTTATCTCTCCTTTGTTTGCGATTCCTGAGTTGGTTGATTATCAGTATAAATTTCCTGAGCTGGTTTATTTTGAAGAAAAACTTCCTTACGATTACAAAAACAGCAACGGAGATGTGATAACGATTAAAAAATGGATGGATGAAAAAGATTTGGCTCAGAAAAGAGATGAAAATATTAAATCTCTTGTTGCCAGAAATAAATACCTTTTTAATAACAGTGAACCCGATTTTCTTTGGTTGAAAACCAATGACGAAGAGTTTTTAAAATCCTTGGTTAAATCTTTTGGATATGTAAATGATCCTGAACTGTTAACCTTTGTTTTGCACACTGATTATAAGCATCCGGATGAGCTCGAGAAAATACTTTGGAATAAGCGGTGTAGTGGAGAAGTAGTTTTTAATAAAGAAATTATTGATGTTATTTCTCACTCAAAACCATATGAACAAAGCGAATATCTTAAAGCCATTCAGGAGTATATTGTAAAAGAAGTTTTGAATAAAAAGTCACCGCTTAATTTCTCAAAAAAAGCCGAAATTTTGGGTAAACTCGCTTATTATGGAGAAACGTTAGGTGAAAAAGTAGGGTTGCAGTATCAATTTTTCAGTTCTTTGAACTCTATTGACGGAAAAGAATACGAAAAGGAGTTTAAAAAGAACAACTATTATAATATTTCAGATTTCAAAAGAGTCTGGAACGAAACCAAAATGGGGGGAGTTGCTCTCTTAGGAATAGAAAAAAAGGACTTTTAAAGTCTTTTTTTTGTTAGAAATTCTTGAATTATTTATAAACCAAAAACCCAAAAATATGATTGTTCATTTTATTCTTCCTGGGGAAACTCTTGAAAGTATCTCTGAGGATATAAAATTAGAGAATCCCGAATACTTGAAGGAATATCATAATAAATACTGTTCCAGATTAGATTATATTGAGAATGACTTGGTTCCCGGAAAAAAACTTTTGATTCCTGATGTAACTAAAGTTGTTGAGTTTAATGCCAAAAATGATGCACTCTTCAAAAGCTCTGTTCAAAATCCTAAAATAGAGTTTAATCCTGAAAATCTGCACAAGAGATATTCTTTTGAAATTCTTGAAACCAAAGAATATGAAAAAAGTATTACCGGCAATATTTTATCTTTTGAAATTGATGTAAAATGGATGGGTAAGGAAAATGAAAATCATATTTTCCATTTATTTAAAAATAAAATTTCGAGTAATAATGATTCTAAAATGACCGATTTGGCAATAGAATGTATTCAGTCTTTAGGTGAAATTATTATCAAAACGAATTTAAAAGGAGAATTGAAAAGTATAAGTCTTTCAAAGGAAATCACAGACGATTTTTCGGCTATAAAAGAAAGATTAAAAGATTTGTTTCCTGGTCAGTATGCAGCTATTTATCTTGATGAATTTGAATATGTTGTTCTTAATGAAGAGCTTTTTAGTAAAAGAATGAAAGAAGATACATTTATTAAAACTTATTTTGCAGCAATAAGAAATGATTTCAAGGATGGTAAATCTCATTTCAAACAATTGATTTCAGATGATATATTTCTGGATATTGAGCAAAAAGTTAAAAATGATGATTCACAGGAGCTGGTTCTTTCACAGAATGGGTATTCTGAGGAAAATAAGACAGATTATAAAGGAAAATATATTCTTGAACAAGAAAAAGGTATTATAAAAAGGGCTGAAATTTATTATTCAACTCATCATGTTGGTGAAAAAAACTTTACTCGTCTTATTATTGATTAATTGTCTTAATGTTTTATTAATAAAGGGTTTTCTGGTGTGTTTTAAATCATGTATCGTAGAATTACGACATCAAATCGTAGAAATACTACAAAAATTAAGATTGCTTATTTAAAATTTTTAAAACTGATTTTGCCGTTTTATCTTTGTCTCATAATCAATCACCAAATCACAAAATATTAACGATTAAAATTTACGAAAATGGCAGCAAATTCAAGAGGAATCTTAAAATTCAACGGAGGAGAAGGTCAGAAATTATTAAAGCTAAACTATAGCGTATCCAGATCTACAGATGTATCGGGAAGAGTAGCTTCAGATCCTTCAAACGCTCTTATTAAGCTTACAATTGAAGCAACAGAGAAATCTGATATTCTTGAAAGTTTATTAAACGGGAAATATAAGCCAACACAAGGAGAAATCACATTCAACAAATCTCACGAAGAAGGCACATTGATTACTTTGAACTGGGAAAACGGATATGTAATTCAGCACGAAGTAGACTTTGATGCAGTAGACGAAAACAGTATGCTAATCAGCTTCGTAGTAAGTGCAGAGAAAATCAACTACGGAAATGCAGCTTATGAAGGTCTATGGCCTGGAGCGTAAGATTCAAAGATTAATTCAAATAAAAGACTGTCCCGGAAAGGCGGTCTTTTTTTTCCACTTTACGATTGAAGTGTTGTTCAAATATATTATTATATCACATTTTAAAGACATATTTCGTATTGTCAAAAAAAACTAATATCTTAGTATTCAATTAAAAATTTTAATGATACTTAATTGGTTCTTAATTAAAAATTAACCAAATCGTAATCATTAAAGAACACACCAACACCAAAAGATATTATTAATTTGAGAAAAATACAACAATGGGAGTACTCGTAACCAATGAGACAGTGAAACAGCTTTTTCATATCGCTCAGTCTATCGCTAGGGAAAACTACAACGCAACTTACGGAGCACCACATATTTTACAGGCATTAATGCATAAAGATATCGGTCTTAATGAGTTTTTGAAAAGTATTGATAAAGATCCCGGCTATTTCTATGAATGGGCAGATGTTCGTATTGAAGATTATCCTAAAAATACACATTTACCCGATGAAGTGGGTGAAGATGAATCTGTAGATAATATTGTAGAAGAAGCTGATGACATTCGATTAAAATTAGGCTTGGATGAGATTACTCCGATCTGTATTTTAACGGCTATTGTGAAGCCTCAGGTTGCTTTTTCTTTGCAACAGCTCAAGTCTTTACCTCTTAGGGAACACGAAATTTTCAATTTGTACAGAAAAGATACTCCATATGAGAGCTCTGAAAATGGAGATTTTTCATCAATTTTTTCAAATGGTTCAGATTATTCAGATAATTCTTTTCCTTCCATTAAAAATTATTGTATTGACAGAACAGCACAAGCAAGAAAAGGAGAGCTGGAAAATATTATAGGAAGAGATAAAGAGCTGAGAATGCTAGTTGAGATTCTTTGCCGAAGAACCAAACCGAATGTAATTATCATTGGAGAACCGGGAGTTGGTAAAACGGCTTTGGTAGAAGGCTTTGCAACAGAAATTATTAAAGGAAATGTTCCTGAAATGCTTAAAAACGGTACTCTTTTAGAATTGGATACCGGAGCTTTATTAGCTGGAACTTCTTATAAAGGTGAAATCGAAGATCGCCTTAAAAAAGTTATCAACGAATGTAAAAAAATTGAAAAAGCAATTCTTTTCATTGATGAAATTCACACACTTCTAGATTCGAAAGGAAGCATAGGAAATGTTGCCAATCTTTTAAAACCTGAATTGGCAAGAGGTGAAATTACCGTAATCGGAGCTACAACTCAGGAAGAGTATAGAAAAATTATAGAACCTGAACAGGCATTTAACCGTCGTTTTGAAGTTTTAACGGTACTTGAACCAGATGATAAAACCTGCGTAAAAATGATTGATGTTTTGTTGGAAGGTTATAAAAAACACCACGGAATTGAAGTTGAAAAAACTGCTCTTCCGGAATGTGTTCGTCTGGCGAAAAGATATGCAAAAGGTAAGAAATTACCGGATGCCGCAATTGATTTGTTGGATAGAACAATGGCAGCAATCAAAATGCTTGATGAGCTTTCAGAAAAGGAATTGGAAAGTTGGAAAACCAGCTATGATGAAATACTGAAGGAAGAATTTTTTGATGAAAAAGATAAAGCAGACGAATTAATCTGGATGTATAATTTGTTGAGGGACAAAATTAGTCCGATTTTATGGGGTTCTTTGAATGAGCAACCTCAAATTGACAATTCTATGCCTGTAAACGAAATTCAAAAAATTATTGAAGCGACCTATGCTGAACTTTTGCAACATGCAGCCAAAAAAAGAGAAAAAGTTGACCGATTAGAATTAGCGGCCGTGATGGCAGCGAAAACCAATATTCCGATTGGTAAAATTCAGGCTCAGGAAAAAGAAAAACTCCTTAACATGGAATCTCTTTTGCTGAAGAGAGTAGTGGGACAGGATCATGCGCTTAAAATTCTTTCAGACGCTATTGTAGAAAACCGAAGCGGACTTAATAAACCAGGACAGCCAATCGGTTCATTCTTCCTTTTAGGTCCTACAGGAACAGGGAAAACGGAGTTGGCAAAATCTATGGCAGAATTACTTTTCAATGATGAAAAAGCGATGGTACGTTTTGATATGTCAGAGTTTAAGGAAGAACATTCTGCCGCACTTTTATACGGTGCTCCTCCGGGATATGTTGGTTACGAAGAGGGAGGTATGCTTGTCAATAAAATAAGACAACAGCCTTATACTGTAGTTTTATTTGATGAAATTGAGAAAGCTCATGCATCTGTTTTTGATGTCTTTTTACAGATTATGGATGAAGGAAAAGTTCATGATAAATTGGGAAAAGAAGGAGACTTCAGTAATGCTTTAATCTTATTTACCTCAAATATCGGAAGTGAGGAAATCGTAAAACAATTTGAAGAAGGCAAAATACCTGAATCGAATTCTTTAATGCAGATTATGTCAAATTCAGGACGGTTCAGACCGGAGTTTTTGGCAAGAATTACAGAAATTATTCCGTTTGCACCAATCACTGAGTCTATTGCTGAAAGAATCTTTAATATTCAATTAAAGTCACTTCACAATTCTTTAACGAGATTAGGAATTACCCTTACTATTTCTGATGAAGCGGTTAAAAATCTTGCATTAGGAGGGTTCAGTAGTAAATATGGAGCAAGACAAATTTCGGGAGTAATTAGAGCGCAATTGGCAAGACCGATTTCCAAAATGATTGTAAGAGAAGAAGTGAAATCCGGACAGACAATTCATGTAGACTGGAACAAAGAAGAGGAAAAATTGAGCTGGAAGGTAGATTAGTTAAATAAAGGAGGATTTATTTATGAGTTCGCCTAAAAATATTAATAATGCAACCCAATCTCAAAAATATTTTACTAACTATAGTTTTTTTATCGTGTTCGCATTTTGTGAATGCACAATTTCTTTCTGCATCTGATACTTCGCAAAATAGTGTGAAAAAGTATCAGAGAATTATTAAATCAAATAAAGAAATTGTTGATTTTATTGAATACTCTCTTGCTGAAAAAGGTTTGCCAAGACATTTACGGAATTTAGCCTTAATTGAATCTCATTTTAACAGAAATATAACTTCTAGAGCCGGAGCTGTGGGAGTTTGGCAATTTATGATTTCTCATGCAAATCAGTATGGGCTTTCAGAACAAAATCGTAACGATTTGTATAAAAGCACAAAAACGGCAGTGGTTTCCTTGTCAAACCTTTACAAAAAGTATAATAATTGGGTGACAGTTGTTGCTGCCTATAATTGTGGTGAAGGAAATATTGCAAAGGCTATGAATACAGCGGGATCTTCACAGTATCATGTTTTTTATAAATATTTGCCAAATGAAACAATTAATCATGTTCAAAAATATTTGAATGCAAGTTTTGCAACAGGAGAGCTACAGGCTGTTTTAGAAAATTATAATTCATCAAGAATAAATACTGTCTTTTTAACGGGTTCAAGAGCAAAAAAACATAGTTCTAATTTATCTGAAACAGATATTAATGCAGGATTTAACTTGAACATTATTGCAGATGAATTAGATGTTGAAATGCATGAAATTCTTGCATGGAATCCTGGAATTAATGAAGAACTCCAAAGCAAAGGTGAAAGTACATTGTATTTGCCAACAGATTTGATGCCCGATTTTTTATTAAGAAAAACCAAAATTCTTTCCCGTTCCATAAAAGAAGGAAATACAATAAACACCAAACAATAAATCCAATCACACTAAGAGATAATGTTTAACCTATCCAAATCACAGGTAATATGAAAACAGAATCACAAAATATACTGAAAAATCCTTCATTCCGTCCGTCACAGAATGCAGACGGAATATCCCAAAGTCTTCACACCGGAATCAACAGACTGGTAAAACTTTCTTTGGTTATTGAAGGTAAGGTTATTAAATATTATAAGCACTTTAAGCTTACGCAAAGTACAAGGCGTCACCATGAGTTTTCTCTTACGTTGGCTCACGATGTTTTGGGAGACAGGCAAACCCATTCTCTGGAAGAGGTAAATAAGTTTTTGGGAAAACGTCTGACGGTTGTTATTTCTTATAAAGATATTGAGAAAAGTCCGGAAAGAACTTTTGTAGGAGTAATTACAGGAGTAGGTTTCAGTCAGGAGAAAATGAGTTTGGGAAATATCGTTTTGTCCGGTTATAGTCCTACAATTTTGTTGGACGGAGCTCCTCATATTCAGAGTTTTGGAGGTGATCAACCTGTCAATATGGGAATAATTGCCGAAACGGTAATAAAACAAGGGATTGATAAAAGCCGATTTGATATAAGAATTGATACCAATGATTATTCTCAAATCATATACAGCAGCCAATATAATGAAACTCATTATAATTACTTAGCGAGAATGGCGGAAGCGTATGGCGAGCAATTTTATTATGATGGAGAAGTTCTTCATTATGGTAAACTTCCAACTCAAAATAAACCGATAAAATTAATCTATGGAAGTAATGCCAATGATGTAAAAGTTGAATTAAAAGCAGTTCATACAAGACCTCAGTTTTACGGATACAACAGTAGTAAAAATGAGAGACTGACTTCTGGAAAAACTCCAATACAACATGCGAGTGATTTAGCTAAAACGGCTTACTCCCACAATGATAAAATTTATAAAACTCCTGCGCTTCAGGTAGCCCCGATTAAAGCATCCACCCACCTTGATGTAGAATATTCTCAGAAGAGTGCTTCTGGAAGTGAAGCTGTAAATGTGTTTACATTATCCGGAAATACAACAGTTCCTTTTTTGCATCCAGGATGTGTTGCAGATGTTCAGATGAGAAAGCCTGACACCAATGAGAGTGCTTATTTTACCAAAATAATGATCACAGAAGTTTCTCATGAGGTTGATACAATCGGTCATTATAAAGGAAGTTTTGAAGGTATTGCTGCAGATACAGGATTTTTACCTAAACCTGAATTCGTTGTTCCTAAAGCTGATCCACAAATTGCAACCGTGATTTCTAATGCAGATCCTGAAGGACAGGGCAGGGTACAGGTGAGATTTGATTGGCAAAATAATGATACTACCCACTTTATAAGAATGATGAGTCCAGATGCGGGAGGGACAGATCAGGTGACCCAAAATAGAGGCTATGTTGCTATTCCTGAAGTTGGAGATCAGGTGATGGTGAACTTTGTTCACAGTCATCCTGACAGACCTTTTGTAATGGGAGGAATGTTTCATGGGCGGGTCGGACTTGGAGGGGGAGCCGATAATCGTGTAAAATCTATTATGACCAGAAGCGGACATAAAGTGATTTTTACGGAAGATGAGAGTATCATTATTACGGATAAATCAGGAAATGAAATTCATCTTGATACGACAGGAAGTAATATTACCATTACAGCTCCCGAAACAATGACGTTGAATTGTAAGAATATGAATATCAATGTTACAGAGAATATGAATACCAATGTTGGGATGAATCAAGCTGATATAATAGGGATGAATAGAAGTCAATCAATAGGACTGAATACAACTCAAAGTGTAGGAGGGATGAAAATGACTGCTGTAGTGGGAGATACAAGTATGTTTATTACCGGAAAATTGATGGAGGTTATTGAGGGTGATGTGCATAGTGAGACAAAGAAGGAGAGAAATGAAGTAAGTGAAAAAGACATGAATATTCAATCTGGCAAATTTGTTCATAAACATGCACAAGAGGAGGTGCAAAATAATAGTGGAGAAATATCAAAAGCCCATTAGCTATGAGCAGAACAAGAATTGTAAAAGGTACTTATACCAAGATTTCTCAAGAAGGCCATAGCATGTACTCCAATTCAAATATTATAACCCATGCAGGAGCTTCGGTTACAGAAACAGGGGAGAAGAGTGGGGTAAGCTATGGAGATCCAAAAAGTCCTCCGGCAGGAGAAATTAAGGCAAAGTGTATTGTTATGTTCAGACCTCACGCCAATTGGAGTGGGGAATTTGGTTTTGATTGGTTAAGAGCAGGAGATACAGGAGTAAAGGGAGATGTCTGGTATAAAAAAATTGTGGGAAAGTATAAAAATTCTACCACAAAAGTGCTGCAACAGATATATTCAGGCGGCACTTTTTATGAAGATACAGTGGAATATGATAAGCTTTTAAACAAGTTTAGCAATATGACGATTTTTTGGAAGCCCAAGGTAAATAAGAAAACATATCTCTATCCTGTTCCTTACATGACAATTTATAAAGGGGATACTCAAAAATTAACATTGAAAGTTGAAATTGAGGAAAAACCTAAAAAGCTTACCCTAGTACATCTTAAAAGTAAGAATGATAAAAATGATTACTTTAAGTTTAATACCGATCAGATCACCATTAAAAAAGGGAAATATACTCTGGATAATTTTCTTGAGATTACCTGCTTAAGATCATTTAATTCGGATCAGATGATCGAAGTGTGGGCAGATGATACAGTATGTGGTAAGATAAAGATCCTTGCAAATGATGTAGCTCATCAAAAGCAAGGAAGAGTATTGTTTATAAAAGTTATTTCAGCATCAGGAACAGGGAGTACAACAGGAGAAATGGAAAGACTGAAAAAATATATGAGGCAGGCATATATCAATGTTGATATTAAAAACTTAAATATAAATCTTTCCAATGATCCTAATTTTATTCCAAAGCTGAAGAGCAACAGAGATATTCACCAATATCTGGATGCTAAGCTAAGAACTGCTAAATTTCCGGATGGTAGTGTGGTAGGAAACAGATATGATAGCTTTTACAGGGTTTACTTTATTTCTGAGGTGATACAGCTTGGTAACGGTGGTTATCTTTTGGGGCAGGCTCAGAATATTCCCTCAAAAACTGTATTTGTATTGAATCTGAAAGATACAGCTACGACCGCAGGAGTACCCTTTGAATCTGTAAAAACAACGGCTACCCATGAATTACTTCATGCCATCGGTCTATATCACACATTTGATAATGACAGTCCGCTGACATTCAAGAAATTCAATACGGATAATATTATGGACTACTATTCCCAATCTACAAATATTATAGCAAAACAAACCTATAAATGGCAATGGGATATCTTAAAAAAAATGATTTAAGTATGAAGATAATTTTTGTATGGCTTTTACTATCGTTTTTTAGCTGTAGTAACGGTAATAAAGAAAAGTTGGTTTCAAATCAGAATATAGCATCACCAATAAACACTAATGTACAAATGATAAAATTTGATATTGCAAAATATGAAGCTAAAATAAAAGCAGATCCCTCTTACGAAGGATATACCAAAGACAGTAATGTTTATGTTAAACAGTATCATATTAGTAAAGATGGATATGTAGAAGAGACTTATAACAGAGATATTGTTCAGAACTATGTAGAAGAGGTAATTACCCAAAATAGATTCAGGGATATTTATATGTTCGACAATACAGGTATACTGCAATCCGTTAAACATTATTTTGGAAATAATTTGGAGATCGGAGAATGGATATACTATAAGAATGGGACTATTGTGAAGACAGAGGATAAGGATAAAAATTATGCGTTTGACTTGAATAAGGTGTTACAATATGGTAAAGATAGAAAAGTAGATTTTACTAAAAATGGGGATATTTCAAGATCTCAATCCAAGCAATACAATGCCTATATTTGGGAACTTAACTGGAATACCGGAAAAATAGCAGCGGACGGAGAATCTTATTTATTTAAAAAGGTAATTCTTAATGGGAATACAGGTGCAGAGTTGAGTTCAAAAGAGTACTATTTAAATCCGCTCGCACGCTAGAATTGAGTTTATTAAGATTTAAAATATAATAAAAACTCAATAATCATAAAATAGTTACGGAAAATCAAGAGATCATTCAACCATGACGAGGAAGAGAATTGTAAGAATATGAATATCAATGTTACAGAGAATATGAATACCAATGTTGGGATGAATCAAACCGATATAATAGAGATGAATAGAAGCCAATCAATAGGACTGAATACAACTCAAAGTGTAGGAGGAATGAAAATGACTGCTGTAGTGGGAGATGCAAGTATGTTTATTACCGGAAAATTGATGGAGGTTATTGAGGGTGATGTGCATAGTGAGACAAAGAAGAGTAGAAATGAAATTTCTCATGATGATATTGAAGTTTCCTCTCAAAAAAGCATTAATAATAATGCTCAGATTGAAGTTAAAAATAATAGTGGAGAGAATAGTAAAAATCATTAATTATGTCTCGGACTAGGATTATTCATGGTAAATGCACAAAAATAATTGGTGAAAACTATAATGTTTTTGCTGAAGGTAGTATTTTATATAATGCTAATTGTGAGACAAGAGATAATGGCTTAGAAAAAGGGGTGCATTATGGGGATTATGAAAAGTTTGAAGAAGATATTAGCGAAGATTTTGAATTAAAATTTTCATTGAAAAAAGATAAAACCTATTCTACAGTGGTTCCTTTTGGAATTTTAGATTTCAATGGTAATTATGAAAATGCTAGTTTTGTTTTTGATTATTCATTAATGCTTGGTAATGTAGACTCAGTAGAGTTTAAAATTCTAAATGAAGATGGTACTACAATTTATGCAATTACAAATTTGCCAGAAGTGGTGATATCTTCTAAAAAAATTCCACTTCTTATGGAGGATATTATAAATAAAAAACCGAGGTATGATCCTCTAAATCCGCATAAAACGTGGGACTGGAAAAGTGTTTTTGACCCTTATAAAATAACAGCTGGTGATTATACAAAGATTGGATCATATGTGATTTTTTGGGACGGCTTTGACAACAATGGAATTTTTGATAGTAAAAATTTTAACAATAAAAAACTAAAAGCGGTAATTACAGCAACTAAAAAAGGTGTAAAAAAAACAAAAGAAGTAGAGTTTACAACACAATATAAAGAAGTAGATTGGGTAGATGTAAAGATTGACAAAAACAATAAGAAAATTGATACAACACTAAGAGTTAATCTAAAGGATGGTGGAGCTAACGGTATTGATTGTATAGAAAGAGATATAGATCCAGAACCTAAGTTTAAAGTTGCTGTAACTAGCTGTCCTTGGGATAAAATTCCGACTTCTAGCATTACCCCTTCTCAACCTGTGATTAAATCTAGGACAAGAAATTTTCAAGACTTAGAGAAATTAGCAATTAACGGTATAAATTATCATTGGGGAAGAAACAAAAACCACATAATAGCGAAAGATGTTAAAATAGTAGGAGAACCTTATGAAGTTTATGTAGATTCAATTAATACGGAAGAAAATTCAATGGATGATGTTAGTCTTATTTATAACACGAATGGAAGTTGGATGCGCTCAGGAAATCCAGGTACTGCTACACTTAATCCTATTTCTTGGGTAGGAAATCTTGTTTCAAGAGAAGCTGTTTGTTATAATGTAGGGTATATAAAATATTCAAATGGATGGGGGTATGTTATTGAAAAAGATGAGGATATTAATTTTAAAGAAACTTCAGCTCATGAAATTGGGCACGAAATATTAAAATCTTATGGGGGAACTGTATATTCTTATGGGCACAAAGGAAGTGTAAATGTTGTGACACAAAGTAATAGTGATCAGTCAACAAACTACCCTATAAGTGGAGAAATTGATATTATGCCATATTACAAAAATTATATTCCCATTAATGATAGAAAGAGAATGGTTGCGGCAGAAAGTGATGTATTAAGTTTAATTTGGCTAACAAAAATTATTATAAAATAAATTATAAATGAAAAGCATAAAATATTTAGGTGCTATCATATTACTTTGGTCTTGTTCGGCATCAAAAAATTATGAAGGTTATATTTTTAATAATCAAAAAAAACCTGTTAAGAACATTAAGGTATGTGAGCAATATACGACAAACTGTATAACCACAAATGATAAAGGTTTTTTTATACTGAAAAAAGACAATACCTCTATAAGAAATTTAGTTGTTTTTTCTAATAATAAACCTATTGATACAATCAGAACTGTTTGGAGTCAACACGGAGAAAAAATAAACTATTCATTTATTGAGGGTAAAAAAGATGCATTGTTTCTGAAGAGTTATAATCAATAGAAAAAGGTTAATAAAAGAACTTATTAGAAATATAAATTATATTCAATTAATTGTTTACGGCTTAATAGGTTTTTTATAGCTTTATTAATCAATTTTATTAAGAATTTGATTTTTAGGATTAAAAATCCATTCTAAAATATAATGAAATACATCAAAACTCTTATAATATCCATAATTTGTTTAGTATTATTATTTATTACCTCGTATTTTTCCATGCAAGATTACTCCGAGAGTCCGGCTTCGTCTTGTCTGGATTGTAATTATGCTACAGATGTCCTGTTTTTCTCATTCTTAGGAACGGTATTGCTTACTATTTTGTTATTCATTATAAAGAAACTTATTAAAAATAAACTAGCAGTTTCTGTGGTTGTGACTATTGGTTTTTTAGTCATGACAATAATGATTAATCATAGCCTTTTTGTGGATAGAGTATCTTCTTGGAGTACTTTCTCTTTCAATGAGGAAATAGCATATGTTATTAGAGAGTCATATTCTTATATAATTATTGCTTCGGTTTTGTTCTGGATTTCAATTATAAAGTTGAGGATTTTTAACTAGTTTTATTGTAATTGAATTCTAAAATTTTAATAAATCGAATTAATAATTTATCTTAAAAATATCTTAATATTTCCCATTTTAGTGTTAAATTTAATTTGTTATGTGTTTTTAAATTTGATTTAATTAATTGATTTTAAGGTTGTTGTTTGATTATTTATTTCGCTTATAGTAGAATTACTACATGAAATCGTAGAACTACTACAAAAAATAAGATTTATGTTTGATTATTGCCAGGTTAAAAATAGGTAGTCTATCTTTGAAATATCAAATCAACCAAATCACAAAATATTAACGATTAAAATTTACGAAAATGGCAGCAAATTCAAGAGGAATCTTAAAATTCAACGGAGGAGAAGGTCAAAAATTATTGAAGCTAAACTACAGCGTATCCAGATCTACTGATGTATCGGGACGAGTAGCTTCAGATCCTTCAAATGCTCTTATCAAACTTACAATTGAAGCAACAGAAAAATCTGATATTCTAGAAAGTTTACTAAACGGAAAATACAAGCCTACACAAGGAGAAATCACATTCAACAAATCTCACGAAGAAGGAACATTGATTACTTTGAACTGGGAAAACGGATATGTAATTCAGCATGAAGTAGACTTTGATGCAGTAGACGAAAACAGTATGCTAATCAGCTTCGTAGTAAGTGCAGAGAAAATCAATTATGGTAATTCTGCTTACGAAGGTATCTGGCCTGGAGCATAACCTAAAATTTACAATCATCTTAGTAAAATAAATTGTACAGAATAGTGTGCTCTTCACAGAGTTGGCTATTCTGTTTTTTTCTTTTTTGAAATGAAATAATTCAATGGTTTTATTTTATATCTGATTGTATATAAGTTGTTTATGGCTAATTAGGATTGGGTCGGAGAAGATTTTACCTTAATATTCCAAGTATTTCCTAATGTAAAGCCCGTTCCATTTTATTAACTAAAAAGTACACAAAATGTTTCAGGACGATAAATCATCAAAAATGCCGATTTCCAAAAATGGAAAAAGCTCCTCAATAAAGAAAGACTCTGTGGAGAATTTGGCTAAGGAAAAAGTTGTAAATAAAGCCGGAGAAAAAATCCAACAAAATGAAAAAGTTCAGAAAGCTGCTCAGAAACTTTCACAGGCTCAAACATATACTGCCACAGCTCAGAATTCATCAAATATGTTCATGAATCAGGTAATGCAACCAAATACATCGAGTGTTGCGGAAGAAAAATTCTGGTCAAAACAGCCGACCTCAAAAATCCATAATGCAGGAGCAATTATAGAGAGTCAGATAATGGGAATAAACAGGGTTGTGAAGCTTGAAATCGTGATTGAAGGAAAAGTAATTAATTACTACAAACATTTTAAGCTCACCCAAAGCACAATGAAGCACCATAAGTTTAGCCTGATGTTGGCTTATGACGCTTTAGGAAATGCTGAAAATCATAACCTTGAAGGAGCACAGGATTTTTTAGGTAAAAGAATTACCGTTATTTTCAGATATAAAGATGTGGAAAACGGTCCTGAAAGAAGCTTTGTAGGAGTCATCACAGAAGTAGGTTTTAGTCAGGAAAAAGGAAGTCTGGGTAATATTGTTTTGACAGGAAGTAGCCCCACAGTTCTTCTGGATGCAGCTCCACATATTCAAAGTTTTGGAGGAGCACAGGAAATTAGTTTAAACAGTATTGCCGACCATATCATTAAAGAAGGTTTAGGTCAGAATAAATTCGATTACAGAGTAGATTCTCAGCATGGAAACGTTTCTTACAGCTCACAATATGAAGAGACTCATTACAATTATCTGGCAAGAATAGCAGAAGCTTACGGAGAACAGTTTTATTATGACGGAGAAGTTCTTCATTTCGGAAAACTTCCGCCTCAGGAAAAGCCTGTAAAATTAGTGTACGGAAGCAGTGTACACGATATTAAAATCAGAATGAAGGCACAACATGTTAATCCTACATTTTATGGTTATAATAGCAGTAAAAATGAAAAGCTTACGACAGGTAATTCAAAAATAAATCATACTTCTGATATTGCTAAAAGAGCATATGAGATTTCAGAAAAAACTTTTACTACACCTTCTTTGAGAGTTGCTCCTATCAAAGCATCATCTTTTATGGATATTGATGCTTCGCAAAAAGGCACGGCAGGAAGTAAAGCGTCGGAAGTTTTTGTGACTTCAGGAAGTACGACAGTTCCGTTCTTGTATCCGGGATGTATTACAGACATCGAAATGCGAAAAACAGACAGTAATGAAACTTCTTATTTTACTAAATTAATGATTACTGAGGTAATTCATGAAGTAGATGGAAGAGGATATTACACAGGGAATTTTGATGCGATAGCTTCAGATACAGGCTTTATTCCACGTCCAGAATTCCAATTTCCGAAGGCAGAACCACAATTTGCTAAAGTAATTTCAAATACGGATCCGCAGAATCAGGGAAGAGTTCAGGTTCAGTTTGACTGGCAAAATGGTTCTACAACTACAGAATTCATAAGAGTGATGACTCCAGATGCCGGAAGTAGTGATAAAGTTAGTAAAAATCGTGGTTTTATGGCAATTCCTGAGGTTGGAGATCAGGTGATTGTGAATTTTGTTCATCAACATCCTGATAGACCTTTCGTGATGGGAGGTATGTTTCATGGAGGAGTTGGTGGCGGAGGTGGCGCCAATAATATTATTAAAAGTTTAAGCAGTAGAAGCGGAAATAAACTTGAATTGAATGATGGTGAAGGCTCAGTATTCCTTACAGACCAAGGAGGCGCAAATATGAAGTTTGATGGAGCAGGAAATGCAATGACGAATGCAAATAATAATAAAACAGTAAATGTAGGAAATAATAATACTGTAAATGCGGGATCTACAAGTGCAATAAATGTTGGAGGTAAAGAAGGAGAAGGTGCAAATTCTCTTTTAAAAATGGATGCTGAAGGAAATATTTGTTTAGAAGGAAAAACAAAAATTGAGCTAAAGGTTGGAAAAAATTGTATTACCATCACAAAAGCGGGTATTACAATTTCTGCAGAAGAAGGTATGCTAGACATGAATTCTTTACAAAATGCTCTACTTGTAACGAAAGATAATTTAAGTATTCATAGTAAGGCTATTACATCTATTAATGCGACAGGTGATTTATTTATCACGGGAAACAAAGTAGATATCAATTAATATATTATTGGGATATGGCATTAGAGCTGAATAATGAAGAGAAAGAAGAATTATCAGGATTCAAATATGCTTGGTATAAAAAAGGACAATATAATATTAACATTAAATCTTATCTTACATTAGGAAGTGGAAAGGCTAATCAAACAGAAATAGAGGAAGACTGGATTTTAGAACCGGGAGAATATAATCATATTACAATAAATTCTTCTACTCAAAGATATATTCAGGCAGACGGACAAATGAAACCTTTTTATGGAATTCTTGAGAAGATAAACAAGGCAACAGATGTACTGAAAGTTTCTTTAGGCACAGATAAAAGTATAAATGAAGTTACCAACAAAGATGAGATTTCAGGAAAATGGGAAGAAATAAAAAAGGATTTACATTTTTTTGAATTAGTAAAAGAAAGTTATCAGACTTTTATAAATATTTACGATAAAGAGTTTAATAACATAGATAATAACATTAAACAAAATTTACTATACCAGATTATGTTTTATCCGCTTCCTGCATTTAGTGGAGGTGGTTTACTGGATGAAATTCCGGAAAGAACTACTTTATCAACGCTTTTTCCTGGAGAAAGATTAAGATATAGCTCTAAATATAGAATTTCAAAATTTAATGAAGGCTATAAAGTAAAGTTAGAAGGTAGAGGAAAAAATCAATCGGGAGAATTTGACGGAATTTATAAAAAAAATTATCAAAGAACTCTTGATGCTCCTTTAGATTATAAATATTTAATTGAAGGAGAATATCTTTATAACGAAGATTCTGTATTGTCGGACGTTATGTTTCACGTAAAAGAGGAGCTTAATGAGAAGATGTTTTACGTATGCAGATACCATATTAAACTAAATAAACATTAAATATCGTATTGCTATGAGTCAATTATATATATCACAAGATACTCCCCTTATTTGCAGTAAGGGAAGAAGGCTTATAGGTATTGGTGTAAATTCCCAATCTTCAGTTCTTCTAAAAAATGGAGGTAAACTTATGGCAACGGAAGATGATCGATTTAAGGATAATTTTATTTGTCCACAAATGATGATGGCAGGTGCTTTGGCAGGTGTTGCTGTTGCTGCTGCTTTTTCGGGAGGATTATTTGTAATGGCAGCTGCAGCTTGGGCAGGAAGTGCACTTATTGATGATTGCTTAAATATTTGCTCATTTTTATGTAAAGGAAGCGATTGGAAAAACACGCATCCCAAAGTGAAAGTAGAAAATAAGAAGCCTCTTTTGCAGAACTCAAGTTTACAATGTTTTATAGGAGGTACAATTACTTTTCACTTACCTATAGCACAATTACAAGAGGCAAGTACAGCCAGTAAAATGGCACAAGATTCTTATGGAGATTCATACTTGGATAAAAAAGGAAATGTAATAAAAATAGATGGCTATACAAGGGTTAATACTGATGACCCAAGTAAATTAAACGAGCTTTTTAAAGGTGAGTTGACTAAGGAGGATTTTAATACTAATAATCAAGATGGATTTTATTCTTCGTTATATTATAGAGAAATAACGAAAGGTGGTAAAAAAGTAAAAGAATATTTTGTAGCATTCAGAGGTTCAGAACCAAAAGGAATGCAGTTTTACCACGATTGGTTTATTGAAGATGGAGGACAGGCATTTGGAGCGGCTACTCCTCAAATTGAAAGAACAAGATCTTTAGCAAAGAAAATGAATGAATCAACAAATGGACAGGTGAAATTTACAGGACATTCATTAGGAGGAGGAAATAGTGCGATGGCATCGTATTATACAGGACTTCCTGGCTATACTTTTAATGCAAGAGGCGTTCATCAAAATACATTAAATTATCTTGATAAAGAGGGAGCGAGTAAGGTTACTTCAAATATTTATAATTATAGTACAAGTAATGATATTTTGAACGGATTACAGAATAATAGAGAAGGTTTACTTTCGACATTGGCATTATCTAGAATTCCAGGATTGAATAAGCTTGCTATTTTTGGTGGACTTACAGGCGGTGTTCCGCGCGCTTTGGGAGAGCAGCATGAAATTTTTGGATATATTGATAAAAATGAAGGGCTTGGTCTTTCTACAATTGGTAGTGGACATAGTGCTTATAATGATGCCTTCCAAGCTATGTTAGAAACTATTAATACAGATGTAATCGCAGATATATAAATCGAATATGAAGACTAT
The DNA here is from genome assembly GCF_025971925.1 of Chryseobacterium oryctis. Taxonomy (GTDB): domain Bacteria; phylum Bacteroidota; class Bacteroidia; order Flavobacteriales; family Weeksellaceae; genus Chryseobacterium; species Chryseobacterium oryctis. Next base: position 456,925 of record NZ_JAPDHV010000003.1, on the reverse strand, counting down.
AATCTTAATACTTTTTTCTATTATGACACTATTTTCTTGTTCCGACGCTAGTCTTAGGTCACGAAAAAATGCAAACCGTGAACAATACCCTCCTTCTAAAATGTTTAAAGGTGATGCTTTATCAGCAGCTCAAAAAATGTATGATGGAGATATTGCAGAGATGGAGCGGGAGATAAAACAAAATAACCTTAACCTTAATAAGTTAGATGATTCTACAGGCTATACCTTATTAATGTATGCAACTATCATAGAAGATATGAGAGCGATGGAAAAATTATTAAGTTTAGGAGCAGATCCTACAATAATTATCCCTGATGGAGGACTAGCTAACCCTTTAAATCATGCTGTTGCTCTTAATAATTATAAAATGATGGATTTGCTTTTTAAATATAAGGCTAACCCTAATCCTAAAATAGGGCGTTCTCCGTTAATTAATGCAATGTTGGTAGGTGGTTTTAAGAATACAGAAAAAAAACTCATAGATTATTTACTTGCTCATGGCGCAGATATTAATAATATTTCTTTAAACGGGGATAATATAATGGAAGCGGTTACTCGAGACGATTTGGATATGGCATTGTACTTTTTAGAGAAAGGTGGACAGCCTGTTATTGAAGGTACAACTTTATGCCCAGTAGCGAAGTATATTCAGTTTGAGGAACAAAATCAAAAAAAGTTTAAAAATGAAGAGACACCTTATTTTAAAAAATTAATGACTTTCAAACAAAAATTGATTGAAAAGTATAATGTTAAGTTTCCTTACGAAAAAGATACCATGGAAGAAGCAAGACTTAGAATAAAATTATACGAACATCTAAGTCCACAAGATAAAATATCTATAAATTTCAAGAAAAATTATGGTGAAAAATGGTATCAAAAAGACTTGGAATTAGTTGAGGGAAAGTAGAATTTTTATGAAAAGTGGAATGAAGAGATAAATAATGAATTTAGTAAAATACGAAATACAAAAATCAGATACCTTAGAATCTATTGCCAACAAGCATAACGTCTCAGTTGAAGAACTCGTTGATTTTCATAATCAAAATTCTGGGATGACCAATGTGATTATCGGGGATACCTTACCAATTCACTTAAAATTCGTTATCGTGAGTAAGGAATTGGTGAAAAAACAAAAAAAGAAGAAAATAAAAGATGGTGAAAAACCAAGTTTTGATAAAAAAGCAAGATATAGGTGCGAACAAGTAAACACAACTAAAATAAATGGCGATTTAGTTCAGTTTGTTGAGCAAAAGTTTCAGTATCTTCTTAAAATTGATACAGTTGATGGTTTAGGATATGTAAATAGAGAAGATTATTTGAAAAAAATAACACCTCCAGTAATGTTAAATGTGCTTGATTTTATTGAAGAAACAGATAAGATAAAGCATAATATTCTTTTCACTTTAGATGAAAATGGGAAATTGGAAAAAATCCTTAACAGAAAACAATTAAACGAAAACTGGAAAAAATATAAGAAAGAAAAGCTTAACAGCAATCCTTTTATAATTGAACTCAATAAAACTAATGAAAAAGCAGTACAAGAAATCGTTAATTTAGGAGATACTCAGTTCTCTTCAAATGCAGATAATGAAGAGGAGTATAGAAAAGACTTTTTTTACTTCATTTGTTTAAATCAATATATCGTTAAGGATGATATAAAAACGGAGGAGTTTAAGTATCTTTCTACAATAGTTCCGCCCAATATTGTTCCTCTTATTCTGAGGTATGATAAAATTACGGAAGAGAATCAATTGCTTACTGTAAGAATGGTCGCAGAATACGATTTATCCCAACAATTAGAGAAAGAGATTATTAATCAATATAATAATTTACATCGGCCAACTATAGGATTTAGTTATACTCAATATAAATTGATTTTCAGAGCGACAATAGAAATAGATACCGAAACTAAATTGGTGAAAAAAGCGAGTATAAAACTTAGAGAATCGATCGCTGATAATATTGAAAATGAATGTAGCTATAATATTAAACAATTAGAAAATTATACACCAGATGAAGGAATCTAAAAAATTTCAATTTGAGGGTATTGATGCCAAAACAGAATGGAAAATAGGATTAATTTTAGCTATTCCTGCATTATTTGTATTCTTTTCTATAATGTATTTGTTTGAGTTTTATTTACCTAAAACCAATTTTTTATATCCTGTTTTATCAGCAGCAATACTTACAATTATCATTAGTCTACTATTATTAAAATTTTTAGCTAAAACAATTAAAAATAAAACATGGATAATCAATGCTAATGATACGAACCTCGAAATAATATATAAAGAAGCAAAATACATTATCCCGTTGAAAGATATCAGGATTATAAAAAATTTGGGAAATGTAGGTTTTAGATATTTAACAATTGTTACTCCTGAAAAAAGTATAAAAATAAGAGTAGGAAATACAGGTTTTGTTCCCTTTTCATCACAATTTGACATTGAAAAAGTAGATGAATTTCTGGAATACCTCACCCCGTTTTTAAATGAAAATTTTAATAAAAAAGAACTTAAAAATAAAATCAATACTAACATTTTTCCTAATTACGGTGTGTATGTGACAAAGTCTGAAATAATAAAATATAGTATAATTAATAAACTAAAACCTTGGCAAATAATTTTAATTTTTATTTGTGGAGGCTTTTTGTTATTAGTAATATTATTTACACAACTTGAAAAATATTGGTAAAAATATAAATTATGGCAGTTTATTTACCTGAAGAAGTATATGCGGTTTGTACCAACCAGATGAATCCCGATCCTAGGCAACTTCTCTTAAGTGATTTAAGAAAACCCATTTCGCGTACAGTGAAATTAGGAACTAAGTCCAAAGTTTTTCTTGTAAAGATTGACAAAAAACTTACCCAAGATTTTAAATGCAAAACAAATTGGAGTAGTGGTGCAGGTATGGTGGCTCTCGGTGCAGGAGTTGGAGTTGGTTTGGGTATTGCAGCTGTATGTATGACTGTTCCGGTTGCAGGTTGGATTGTCGGAGGAATTATCGCCATTGGTGCTATTGGTTGGGGACTTTGGAAAATGTCTCAAAGACCGTCTTGTAGTGATATGATTGGTTATGAAGAAAGCAAATGGAGCCTTCATCACACTACTGTAAGATTTGATAGTGGAAACGTTGAGGTTAAAAATCTTCATTTGGCATTGACGAAGAATTCTATTTTATCTTGTAAAGAAGGAGGGGTTGTACTTCCTTTTATAAATAAGGCTGATGCAATAAATGCGGCTGGTAATATTGCGAGTAATAACAAAACTGAATTTTGGATTAATGTTGCAGGTGGTTTTTTAACAGGGGCTCTACTTGGTTTCGGAATGGGAATGGCTTTACCGGCAGGAGGTGCAATTACATTGGGACAGGGTAGTATTCATGCATTAAGTCAGGCTACAATTTTCGGGCTTTGGATTCCTGTAGGTCAATACATAATTACGCCATTAGCTGGTTCTTTTGGAACAGGAATTAATAATCTTCAGACAGATCAAAATACATATTCAGATATTAAAAGCGCTCAGCAAAGCGTTGATGATCCAATGATTCCTACTGATAACTGGGATCCTAATAGCCCTAGGAAAGATATAAATGAAATCAGAAACAGATTAGGTCAAAATAATGCTTCAAAAGCAGATTTGGCGAAATTTGATGCTGGTATTGCTGAAGCGCAAAGACAAGGTACTTATTCTTTGAAAAATAATCCTGATTTAAAAGAAATGTTTGAAAGAATGAAATCAGGAGAGTTTGGGAAAGAGTTACAAGAAAAAGTTACTAATAAGAGTGGTAACTTTAGAGGCATGGTAAATGAGAAAAATGCTAATAATACCGCTGAAACTCATTCAGAAAAAGCAACTCAATCAATCAAAGAAAATACTAGGGCAAATATTAGAGGAGGAATTACTGCAGCAGGTGGTATTCTTACATTAATAGCTCCTTTTGCAGCTAGCTATTTTTCCGAAAGAGCAATAAGATTGGCCGCGGAAGATTATGCAAAAGATGATACATCAGGTATTACGGTATGTGCGACTGAAGCTTAATTCTCAATTAAATTCAATGAAAAAATTCTTAAAATAATAGATTTATATATCTGATTCATTTTTTAATCTTGAAACCAATTTTCTTATCTTAAAATCGAGATATAAATATTCCTATTTTCTTATATTTGTTCATTATAGAAAATATGGACGCAACTCAAGATAAAAGGCTGTTTCTTATCGATGCTTATGCAATGATTTTCAGAGGATATTATGCTTTGATAAGAAACCCCAGACTTACAAGTACAGGATTAGACACTTCGGCTATTTTTGGTTTTACTAATTCTTTAATAGAATTAATCAGAAGAGAAAAACCTACTCATTTGGCAGTGGTTTTTGATGTGGGACAGGCAAGCGTGAGAACGGATGATTTTGCAGACTATAAAGCCAACAGAAGTGAAACGCCTGAAGCCATAAAAATTGCGGTTCCGTATATTCATAAAATTTTGGAAGCGATGCACATTCCGATTTTAGGAGTCGAAGGATATGAAGCTGATGACGTTATCGGAACAATTGCCTGCAAAGCCGAAAAAGAAGGATATTGTACGTTTATGGTAACACCTGACAAAGATTTTGCGCAGTTGGTTACCGATAAAATCAAAATCTATAAACCAGGTTTAAAAGGAGGTGATATTGAGATTTTAGGAGTAGAAGAAGTGAAAGCTAAATACGAAATTGAAGATCCTAAACAGGTCATAGATTTCTTAGCAATGATGGGGGATGCGGTAGATAATATTCCAGGATTGGAGGGTGTTGGTGAGAAAACAGCCATGAAATTCCTTAAAGAATTCGGAAATATAGAAACTCTTTTAGCCAATACAGCTCAATTAAAAGGTAAGCTCAAAGAAAAAGTAGAAGCTTCTGCAGAACGCGGAATTTTATCTAAAAAATTGGCAACTATTATTTGCGACGTTCCTATTGAATTTCATCAAGAGCAATACGATTTAGAAACTCCAGATTTTGAAAAAGTCAAAGAAGTTTTTGACGAAATCGAGTTCAGAAGATTGTACGAAAACCTTTACAGAGCTTTTGCTCCTGCAACCACTACCGAAACGGCTGTGTCTCAAGAAAAAGAGACAGTTGTTGCTACAGAAACACCGAAGCAAAAAGTAGCTCAGGCAATTGGTCAGCTGGATTTGTTTGCAACCTATGAAGAATTAGAACAGGCAACTTCTACAAAATCAACGATTGAGCAAAACGATCATTTATATCAGTTTGTTGATAATCCCAAAGCTCAGAAAATTTTAATTCAGAATTTATTGAAGCAAAAAGCAGTATGCTTTGATACTGAAACGACTTCTCTGAATGAATTTGAAGCCGAATTGGTAGGAATGAGTTTTTCTTATAAAGCAGGTTTAGCTTATTATATTCCGCTTTCTGAAAAAAGAGAGGAGGTATTGGAAACTCTGGAGATTTTCAGACCTTTCTTTGAAAAAGAAGATGTACTTAAGATAGCTCACAATCTGAAATTCGATTATAAAATCCTGAAACAGTATGATATTACAGTAAAAGGAGCAATGTTTGATACCATGATTGCGCATTATTTGCTCAATCCGGATGGTCGACATGGGATGGATTATCTTTCAGAAGTATATCTGAACTATAAACCTGTTTCCATCGAAACAATTATTGGAAAAAAAGGGAAAAAACAAGGTAATTTCAGAGATGCAGACTTGAGAACACAAACCGATTATGCAGCGGAAGATGCAGATGTAACTTTCCAGTTGTACGAATTGTTTGCCCCACAATTGAGAAAAGAAAATTTAGAAGAATTATTCTACAATATAGAAATGCCATTGATGGAAGTTTTAGCTAAAATGGAATTAGCTGGAATTTCATTGGACGAAAAGTGGTTGGCTCAGGAAAGTGTAGACTTAGAAAATGATTTAAAACAACTTGAATCTAAAATTTTTGAACTTTCTGGAGAAGAGTTTAACATGAATTCGCCAAGACAATTGGGTGAAATTTTATTTGAAAAAATGCAACTTGACCCGAAAGCTAAAAAAACTAAAACGGGACAGTATGCAACTTCCGAAGATGTACTCCAAAAATTAGCTTCTAAGCATGAAATCATCAAGCATATTCTTGAATACAGAACCTACCAAAAGCTGAAATCAACGTATGTAGATGCATTGCCTTCGCAGATTGAAAAAACTGATAATCGCGTTCATACCAATTTCTCCCAAACAACGGCTGCAACAGGTCGTTTGGCAAGCGTAAATCCTAATTTGCAGAATATCCCTATAAGAACATTGAGAGGTCAGCAAATTCGTGGAGCATTTGTTTCTGGAGAGGGGAAGAAAATTATTTCGGCCGATTATTCACAAATCGAACTTCGTTTAATAGCCGAAATTTCGGGTGAAGAAAACATGATTAAAGCCTTCCAAAACGGAGAAGATATTCACGCTTCAACGGCAGCAAAATTATTTAAAGTTCCTTTGGAAGAAGTATCAAAAACACAGAGAAGTCAGGCAAAAACGGTAAACTTCGGAATTATATATGGTCAGGGAGCTTTTGCGTTGGCAGAGCAAACCGGTTTGTCAAGAACAGAAGCTAAGCAAATGATTGAGGCGTATTTTGAAAACTATCCGAAATTGAAAGAATACATGGCTGAACAGGTGAGAAAAGCTCGTGAGGTAGGATATGTTGAAACACTTTTGGGAAGAAAACGTCATTTAAAAGATATCAACTCTAATAATTTTGTGGTAAGAGGTCATGCAGAAAGAAATGCTGTAAACGCTCCTGTTCAGGGAAGTGCTGCAGATGTGGTGAAAGTAGCTATGATTAAAATTCAAAAAGAGCTGGAGAAAGAAAAATTACAAACAAGAATGCTACTTCAGGTGCATGATGAATTAATTTTTGAAGCTCCGATTGATGAAGTGGAAGTAGCTAAAAACATTATTAAAATAGAAATGGAAAATGCTATAGAAACTCAGGTTCCGTTATTGGTTGAGGTTGGAGTAGGAAATAACTGGCTTGAAGCACATTAAAAAGAAAATTACCTTACAATAAAAAAACTTCCGCTGAAGAAAGGCGGAAGTTTTTTTATAACTATTTTCTTCTGGAAGGAGAACTTCTTGTATGAGGTTTAACATAAGTTCCATTACTCCTATAATATCCTTTTACATGTACTGTTCCTCCTGATCCTACATTTTCTGATTTGTAGTTATAGTTTGAAGAATTAGTAGTCTTTGTAGACTTAGTATAATCATTATAAGAGCTATAAATTGGATTATATGCCCACCCTGAATAATTTCCCCATTTAATTTTTTTATAATTCTTTTTATTTGATTTTGAGGATAAAAATACTTGAGTATCTTTAGGTATTTCTGTGATTAAATTACTAGAATCAGATGAACTGTAAACTTTTGTACCTTCTGTTAAAAGAACCGTATAATAATTTGTACAAGATAAAATTAAACAACTGAAAGTAAAAAGAATTAGTGCTTGTAGAATTTTTTTCATATTGTAATAGTTTTAATAATTATTTACTTCAAAACTATTACAATAAATCATATACAAATTACGGGAATCCGTAAATGTTTTTTCTAAAATTCATACTCAATCCCTCCAACATACGTCAAAGAAAAGAAATCGTTTTCTACGGAAGTAGGTTTAGAGATTTGTCCCTGATTAAGAAATATCAAAGAATTGATGTCAAAATCAATATTCATTTCATTGATTCGGTTGATTAAAATAGGTAGCCATTGTTCGGCAAAAGAATATTCTGCAAATTTTTCGTAGATACCTCTGTTTCCATCTTCAAAACCATACTCTACAAAATCGTGGTCGAGCCAGACTGTTTCCTGAGATTCTGCAAATTTTGAAATATAGGTGTCGTCAGATTCTTCTTCCATATAGAAATCTTCATCCTCTTCCACAAATTGATAAAATTCTTCTTCACTGTTGAAATTTCCTACCCAAAAATCTAATGTTCCTGTATTCATAATTGTTTGATTATTCTTCCGTGTTATTAAACAGGTTTCAAAGTTAGGATAATATTAAAGAAAAACTTTAGTCTAAATAATTTTATTTAATTTTTTGATGCTAATTTCCTCAATACAATTATAAAGAGTAAAACAAATAGTAACCATAGGAAATAAGAAAAACGTCTTAGAAAGCGAAAGCGTTAAAAAAAAAATTTCTGTGAACGTTAAGAAAATTCTCCTGTTCGAAGCGCGACATAAAAAGTGAACAGAAGCCATAAAATTGACTTCGCGCAAGTTCAGAATTTTTAGAGAACAGAAATTATTTTTAGCATTCGATTGCAGACTTGAATTTTTGTTTCTTTTGGTTTCAAGCCAAAAGAAAAATAGATTTTAAAAATTGTAAAGGAGAGTGACTAAATCAATCAAAATTTGGATTGATTTAGTCAACATAATACCATTCTAAATGAAAAACAGTGAAATAAAGGATATATTTAACCAAGACCCAGTTAATCAATTCTATTTTCATCTATTTTTATTGAAATAAAGATAGCTAACTAATACTAAATTAAAAATAATTGTGATAGATGCAATTAAAATAAATATTTCAAGCATTCTTTTTCTATTCCTTACATTTGCAATACATTCTGATTCTTAAGGATGAAAAATGAGTTTATATATGACAGATACGAAGTATACATCTACATTCCATACAGATAAAAACAATTACGAATACATTACTATTTCAAACGATAAAAACAACGTAAGAATTTATACCTTAAAAAATGGTTTGAAGGTATTTCTTGCCCAGAATTTTGATGCTCCGAGAATCCAGACCTATATTCCGGTAAGAACGGGAAGCAATAATGACCCGTCAGACAATACAGGATTGGCTCATTATCTTGAGCACATGATGTTCAAAGGAACGTCGAAATTGGGAACACAAAATTGGGAAAAAGAAAAAGTTTTACTAGACCAGATTTCTGAGTTGTTTGAGCAGCATAAAGCTGAATTAAACCCTGATAAAAAGAAGGAAATTTATAAAAAAATTGACGAAATTTCTCAAGAAGCAAGTCAGTATGCGATTGCGAATGAATATGATAAAGCCATCTCTTCATTAGGTGCAACGGGAACTAATGCGCATACTTGGTTTGATGAAACGGTTTATAAAAACAATATTCCGAATAACGAACTGGAAAAATGGCTTAAAATCGAAAAAGAAAGATTTTCAGAAATGGTTTTACGTCTTTTTCATACGGAATTAGAGTCTGTTTATGAGGAATTCAATAGGGCACAGGACAATGATTCCAGATTGGTGCAATATGAGTTGATGGATGCTCTTTTTCCAACTCATCCGAATGGTCAGCAAACGACTTTAGGAAAGGCGGAGCATTTGAAAAACCCTTCGATGAAAGCTATTCATAAATATTTTGATGAATATTATGTTCCTAATAATTATGCAATGGTTTTGGTGGGCGACTTAGATTTTGAAGAAACGATTAAGCTGATTGACCAATATTTTGGTACAATTCCTTACAAAGAACTCCCTAAAAAAACTCCGATTGTTGAAAAACCAATTACCGAAATTGTAAAAAGAGTGGTAAAAAGTCCGACAACACCAAGAGTTCAGATTGCTTGGAGAACAGAAAGTTATGGCTCAAGAGAAGCGATGTTGGCGGATGTTGTGGTAAATATTCTGAGTAATAGAGGAGAAGCAGGATTATTAGATTTGAATATCAATCAAACTCAAAAATTACTTTGGGGACAAGCCTTTTCTGTAGGATTAAAACAGTACGGGTATTTTTCAATTGTTGCGGTTCCTAAAGAAAATCAAACGCTTGATGAAGCCAGAGATTTGGTTTTGGAACAATTAGAATTGGTGAAAAAAGGAGATTTTCCTGATTGGATGTTACCTGCAATCATTAATGATTTTAAAATCCAGAGAATGAAAACTCTGGAAACGGCAGATGGTTTGGCAACGAATCTTTATGATACCTATATCAAAGGCAGAAGTTGGGAGCAGGAACTTAATGAAATGGATATTTATGCTCAATTTACAAAACAGGATGTTGTAAATTTTGCGAATGATTTTTTTAAGGATAATTATGTGATTATTCATAAAGAAAAAGGAATTAATGATAAACTTCTAAGAGTAGAAAATCCGGGAATCACACCAATTAAAATCAATCGAGATGCCCAATCTGAGTTTTTGAAAGAAATTTTGGCAGAAAAGACAGAAGATATTCAGCCGGAATTTATTGATTATCAAAAAGAAATAGAAACAGATACTATTAAAGATAAGAGGCTGAGTTTTGTTAAAAATAAATATAATGATTTGGCTCAGGTTCATTTTATTTTCCCTTTTGGAAGTGACAACGACAGAGAACTTGGTCTTTCAACACAACTCCTTCAATATTTGGGAACAGAAAAATTTTCGCCTGAAGATTTGAAGAAAGAGTTTTTCAAGATTGGAGTAACCAATGATTTTAAAACTACTCAAGATCAGCTTTTGATTTCTCTGAATGGTTTAGAAGAGAATATCGAAAAAGGAATTGAACTTCTTCAACATTGGCTTTCTGATGTGAAACCTGACCAGAAAATCTACAATCAGTTTGTAGAAACAATACTTGAAAACAGAGTAGCAATTAAAAAAGATAAAAACCGTATAATGACGGCTTTGTCGACTTACGCTAAACTCGGTGATTTTTCTCGTTTTAAAGATGTGATTTCAAAAGAGCAGTTGCAAAATACAAACGTTGAGGAATTTACAGTCCGAATGAAAAATTTATTCAAATTTCCTTATCAGATATTTTTCTACGGAAAAGATTTCAATAATTTTAAAAATTATATAGGTCAATATATTGATAATACGTCTTTTGCTGTTCCTGAACCTAAACTTTATCCTGAACCTGAAACCAGCGGAAAAGTATATTTTATTGATTATGATATGGTACAGGTGGAAATGATGAAAGTCGCAAAAGGACATGATGTAGATACCCGAAATTTTGGGAAAATCAACGTTTTTAACGAGTATTTTGGAAAAGGTTTATCATCAATAGTGTTTCAGGAGATTAGAGAAAGTAAAAGTTTGGCATATTCTGCTTATGTGTCTTATGCTGCAAATGCAGAATTGGGGCATCCTGATTATGTAACAACATATATCGGAACACAGCCCGATAAACTACAAATTGCAGTCGATACAATGACTGATTTGATGAATGAACTTCCTGAAGTACCCATTCAGTTTGAAAATGCCAAAAATGCGGCATTGAAGCAAATTGCCTCCACAAGAATCACAAGAACGAATATATTTTTCAATACATTAAAACTAAAAAAACTGGGAATTTCTTACGATTTCAGAAAAGATATGTATGAGCAGATTCAGAGCTTGAGTTTTGAAGAAGTTAAGAATTTTTATCAGACAGAAATAAAACCACTGCATTTCAATACTGCCATTATCGGGAAAAAAGAAAACCTCAATATGGATGCAGTCAACAAAATGGGAACATTTACAGAAGTAAGCTTAGAAGAAATTTTCGGATACTAAAAAAGAGGCAATTGAGCCTCTTTTTTATGTCATAACGCAGTCTCCGTCTCCATCCTGAAAAATCGGATTAAAGTTCTCCGGAAGAGCTTCAATAAGTGTATTATGAAACATATATCTTCTTTGGATATTTCGTTCGTGTATTTTCGGAAAATATTTTTCGGCTTCTGCTTTTTGGTTGAATTCAGTCTGATAACTCGTTAAAGTGATTATTTTATTTTTTACAATAAAATAGCTTAAAAGGTCGATAAAATCCGCTAAATCAGATTTTGAAAACAGATAAGGAATTTTTAAATGTCCGTCTCTTATCAATAGGAGAGAGCAGATTTTGAGGTGATTGTTTTCATCAAAAATTTTCACCCAATAATATTTGAAAACTTTGGAATAAGAGGAAAATAAGTAATCTTCTTCTTTTTGATTTCCTTCCAAAACCCAAGGGTTTTCAATAAACCAATTTATTTCTTCCGTATTGCGATTACTTTGGAAATTCGAAATGAAATCAGTACTTTCTGAATCGATTTTGTATAAGATTTCATATGTAAAATCAGGTTTTTTAATAAATTGATTCTTGAAAGATATTGCAGAGTTCAAAAAGATGTCACCCAACCGAAAAATAGGTTTTAAAGCCTTTGTTTTTGGTTTTTTTGAAGGAATAATGTTTTCAAAATCGGTTCTGAAATAAAATCTTTTTCCATTCTTCGGTTGAATGTATTGAAAACTTCCTATTTTGTTATAAAGAGACTCTGCTTCTTTTGTAAATTCAGTAAGAACTATTTTTTCATCATATTCCTCAAAAGCTTTTTGCAATAGTTTTTGAGCGATTTTTTTTCCTCTGAATTTATTACTGATATACAACGTACTTAGCCAGGCATATCTAAGTTTTTGGTTGTTTATATCAAAATAATCGGGAAAACAGCCTAAATATCCTGCCAATTCTTCATCTTCAAATGCAAGAATCAATAACGTTTGCTCATCGGTAGCTTTGGGATTTTTGATGTGAGATTGTGCTCTGTGAGCCGTTATGGGAAGAAAATCGTATTTTTTATAATTTCCGGATGATACAAATTCTTCTAATTCTTTTTTATTCAATGTTTTAAGATGTATCATTTTCTGACGATTTTATTTTTATGTATCAATTTCTTTAATCTGAAATAAGCGATTTCCTTTTTTATAATTAATTCCGCATTTTCACCTGTTTCCATCGGTATTCTTTGAAAATTTCTTTCAATACTGTCAAGTTTTACTCCAGCACTTCCGAACGTACAAAAGAGATCTTTGTTTTCAAATAATTTGTCAAAAAACACTTTATTTACACCAAAATCGGTAAAAGGAAAAGCGAAACTTTCGTACAGAAAATTGTTTTCTTTTAAATATTCGAATGTTTTGAAAGTCGTTTCAAGTTGGTGTTCAAGAGATAAAAGGTCATAACGAGGATGATCCCAGCTATGAGAAGAAATTCCGAATCCTTTTTGCGTTAAAATATGTAATTGTTCGGTTGTTAAATAAGGTTTTTGTTCTTTTAAAAAGGAATTGAAATCAATCTCTAGAATTTGTGCCAATTTATCTAAAGTATTCTTTTGTAAATAATTAATATCAAGAACTTGACGCTTAATGTCTTCTTTTGAGTGGAGGATTTTATAAACTTCAGGATTTACATTGTTATTTTTTTCAATTTCGTTAATAATTAAACTTGCTTTACAACGGAACATTAAATCCTGATTGTCAATAAATGCGGGATTGATGAAGTTGATGGCATAAATTCCTTTTCGTTCCAAAATAGGAACAATGACATCATAAAACTCCCGAAAACCATCATCAAAAGTAAGTAAAGCGATTTTCTTCTTGGGTTTGAAATTTCCTTCTACATAATCTTTAAACTCACTCCAATTTACAAACTGAAAATATTTTGAAATATAATCTAAATCTTGCTCAAACTGCTTTATTTTTTTATAATTAATAACATTCTCAATGTGAGGTAACTTTTCATCAGAAACACAGTGATAAACAGGAACACAATAATCTAAAGGAAATGATTGTTCAATATTTTCCTTCTCGAAGTTTGCTAAAAAATGAATGAGTTTTTCTTTGAGCATTACAGTTCAAAAATAAAAAAGAATCTATTTAAATGAATTAAAATTTAAATAGATTCTAAGTTTTTTATTGATAAAAAATTATTTTACAATTTTCATTTCATCAATCAGCCATCTAGAATCGGCAAATTTATCAACGATGAAAAGAATATATTTGGTATCAACCATAATGTTTCGGCTAAAACGAGGATCATAATTAATATCACTCATTGTACCTTCCCATTGTCTGTCAAAATTCAACCCGATAAGGTTTCCGTGTGCATCCAAAGCCGGACTTCCAGAGTTTCCTCCTGTTGTATGGTTAGTGGCTGTGAATCCTACAGGTACATCGCCTGTTTTATCTTTATAAATTCCGTAATCTTTTTTGTTATAAAGGTCAATTAATTTTTTTGGAACATCAAATTCATAATCTCCAGGAATATATTTTTCAATTACACCAGCCAAATATGTCTGGTAATTGTAAGAAACAGCATCTCTAGGAGAAGAGCCTTTTATTTTTCCGTAGGTTACACGAAGGGTAGAATTGGCATCCGGGAAGAATTTTCTGTCTTTATCAGTAGCGATCTGTTGGGCCATGAAAGTTTTTTGTAAAGCATCAATTTTTGTTTGTAAAGAAGTAAATTGAGGATCTGCAGTTTTCATGTAAGTCTCTCTCATCGATACATAAAGCTGATAAATAGGATCTTTTTTCAAAGTTTTTATCAGTTTGTCCTGATTAGAAAATGCTTTATCTATATCAGTTGACAAAGAAGCTCCGTTTACAGTTGCTCTACCTGTGATGATTGAATTTTTAGAAGCCTCTTCAATAGGTTGAATGTTTTGAGCTTCATTTTTATACTTGTCAAATCCGGAAGGAAGGAATTGTGAAGCTGTTTTGTTTGCGTAAAGAGCCAATAATTTAGCTGTTACTTTCGCATCCAATTCAGCGCTGTAATCTTTGTAGAATGATGATAATCTATTTTTCAGAGAAGTGATTCCCTTTTCATCCATTCTTCCTGCTTCAACTGCTGAAATATAGTTGTAATAATCTCCCGCAAGTTTTAAAGTTTCAGCATTTCTGATAACTTCTGTGTAATAAGCATTATTTAAAGCATAAGGAGCCTGATCGTTGTATAATTTGTTTAATTGGTCAATAGTTGATTTTATTTCATGATTTTTTGAAACTAAAGAACCTTCATACATTACTTTTTTCTGTACTGCATTTGATTTTTTCAGACCTTCAACTTCACCAATCCATTTTTTCCAGTAATTGGCTACAGAAGCATATTTTGAAGCGTATTTGATGCGTGTTGCATTGTCTGTACGCATTTTTTCGTCTAAAGTTTTTAGGGCAACATCTCTTACTGCGATTCTTGCAGGATCGATTTCTGTCATTATTTTTTCAACAGCAATTGCAGGAAGGTATTCCGTTGTTCTTCCTGGAAATCCGAATACAAAAGTGAAATCGTTTTCGTTTTTGTCTTTTATAGAAACAGGAAGATAATGTTTGGGAACATAAGGAACATTGTCTTTTGAATACTCTGCAGGTTTATTGTTTTTGTCTGCATAAATTCTGAACATCGAAAAATCTCCTGTATGTCGTGGCCAAACCCAGTTGTCTGTATCCGAACCAAACTTACCGATACTTTGTGGCGGAGCACCTACCAAACGAATATCTTTGAATGTTTCTATGGTGTAAGCATAATATTTATTTCCGTAATACATTGGTTTTACAGAAATAGACTGGTAAGATTCTATTTTCTGAGAGTTTTTATAAATCTCAATATTTTTAGCAATTTGTTTTGAAAGTTCAGGTTCTGTAAGTTTATCCGTACCTTCTAAAATTTGATTAGTTACTTCTTTTATGTCAACAATGAAATCTACTGTTACCCCTGGATTTGGAAGCTCTCCGGTCATGTTTTTGGCCCAAAAACCGTTTGATAAAAGGTCGTTTTCCACTGTTGAATGTGCCTGAATCTGCCCATATCCGCAGTGGTGGTTTGTTAATAATAAACCTTTTGGAGAGATAATTTCAGCAGTACAACCTCCGTTGAACTGTACCACAGCATCTTTTATACTTGCTTTTTGAGGATTGAAGATGTCTTTTGCAGAGATTTTCATTCCCAAATCCTTCATTTCCTTTTCATTAAGCTCTGTCGGAATCCACATTCCTCCGTATTGTTGTGCAAATGCCATTGTAGCAGGCAAAAGAAATACAGATAAAAGTATCTTTTTTGTCATAATCAAAATTTTGCCCCAATTTACAAAGAAAAAGGGAGAAAAAGGTTATGAATTGTAGGATATATATTATAAAGTTTATTGGTTGAATAAAAAATAATTTCTAAGATTTGAAATAAATTTACGAGCTAGTTTAATTATTGATTTTAAAATTGATAGCTAGTAATTTTTTCATCAGTCATTAATTGTTTAATTAAAGTTTCATGATGTTTATTTTTTCCTGTTAGTTTCCAGATTGTAGAAAAATTTTCTTTACTGTATTGTTGTCCTATCATTACATATTTCAGGTGATGTTCTTTGAATATGACTTTACAATGTTCTATATGCTGAGCATCTCCGACTGCAATTTTATATTCACGAATTTTATGAATGTTGTCAATATAGTTCTGTAAATAAATAAGTGAGCTTAAAATCAGTAAAACCAGAATCGCTCCTAAAATAGAAAGATAAACATATCCTGCGCCTATTGCCATTCCAATGGAAGCTGTGGCCCAAATTGTTGTTGCAGTCGTAATCCCGTCAATTTTATTATCTCCTTTAAAAATGACTCCGGCTCCCAAAAAGCCTATACCTGTAATAATATTCGCAGCCAATCGATCAGGATTTTCAACCCCGATTGCAAGAGAAAGGATTGTAAAAAGGCAAGACCCGAAACATACTAAAATGAAAGTACGCAAACCTGCCGATTTGTTGCGATATTCTCTTTCAGCTCCGATACATAAACCAAGAAGAACGGATATGAAAATCAATAACAGTTCATTTTGGATAACATTATGGTCTTTTAAAAAATCCATTTTTTTTAAATTATTAATAATAAAATTACAACAAAATAATGAACATTTTTAAAGTTGGATAATATAAAAAATACTGCCTTAAAAAGGCAGTATTTTTAGGTTGTTTATAAAAACAAATTACTGGTCTAAGTGTTTTTAAGAGATTTATTATTTTTCTATCAAATCCAGAAACTGTTGCTCATCAAGGATTTCAATGGTTCCGATGTCTTGGGCTTTTTTCAGTTTGCTTCCTGCTTTTTCACCTACAACAAGGTAATTTAGGTTTTTTGATACCGCAGAAATGTTTTTACCGTTATGTTTTTCTACCATTTCTTCAGCCTGTTCTCTTGTGAATAGAGATAATTTTCCGGTGAAGAGAAATGTTTTTCCTTCCAAAGCATTTGATAAAACTTCATTGGTAGATTCTCTCTTTTCAAGCTGAACTCCATGAGATTTTAATCTTTCAATCATTAAAATATTTTCAGGGTTTTTGAAGAATTCAACGATGCTTTCCGCAATTTTTATTCCGATGTCTTCTACCTGGCAAAGTTCTTCTATCGAAGCATTTTTCAACTCTTCAATGGTCGGGAAGTTTTTTACCAATTTTTTGGCAACCGTTTCTCCAACGTGCTTTATTCCAATTCCGTATAAAACTTTTTCAAACGGAATTTCCTTTGATTTCTCAATCCCCGAAATAATATTTTGAGCCGATTTTTCAGCCATTCTTTCGAGTGGAAGAAGTTGTTCTTTGGTTAAAACATAAAAATCTGCAGGGTTTTCGATTAACTTTTCTCTGTAAAGTTGCTCGATGGTTTCACTTCCTAGATTTTCAATATTTAAAGCCTTTCTAGAAACATAATGAATCATTCTTCCTACAACCTGAGGTGGACAATGAAGTTCGTTGGGGCAGAAATGAATAGCCTGATCTTCAATTTTCACCAACTCGGTTCCACATTCAGGACAATGTTTGATATATTCGATTTCTTTGCTTTGTTCGGTTCTTTTTTCTGTATTTACCCCAACAATTTTTGGGATAATTTCACCTCCTTTTTCTACATAAACGAAATCATTTTCATGTAAATCAAGTTTTTTAATGATGTCCTCATTATGCAAGGAAGCTCTTTTTACAATGGTTCCAGCTAATAAAACAGGCTTTAAATTGGCAACAGGTGTAATCGCTCCGGTTCTTCCTACCTGATAAGAAACGCTTTGTAATTCGGTTTCAACTTTTTCTGCTTTAAATTTATAAGCCATTGCCCAACGTGGAGATTTGGCAGTATATCCAAGTTGTTTTTGTTGTTGTAAAGAGTTGACTTTTAGTACAATTCCGTCTATTTCAAAAGGTAAATTGTGTCGTTCAGTATCCCAAAAGTTGATGAATTCTTTTACTTCATCCAGTGTTTTGCACAATTTTGCCTGTTGTGAAGTTTTGAACCCCCAAGTTTTCGATTTTTCGAGCAATTCCCAATGTGATTCTGCAGGAATCTGTTCAGAAATAAATTGATACAAAACAGACGACAGACCACGTTTTCTTACCTCGCCGCTATCTTGCATTTTTAAACTTCCACTTGCTGTATTTCTGGGGTTCATAAACGGATCTAACCCTTCTTCTTCACGAAGTTTATTGATTTTATCGAAATTTTTTCTTGTTAAGTAGATTTCGCCTCGCATAAAGAAGTGTTCAGGGAAATCTCCTTTTAATTTTAAAGGAATATCTGAAATTGTACGAACATTTGCCGTGATTTCATCCCCTTGAAAACCGTCTCCACGAGTTACAGCCTGTACAAGTTTTCCGTTTTCATACAAAATAGAAATCGAAGCCCCGTCATATTTTAATTCTGCAACAAATTCTACAGGTTCATCAATGGTTTTAATGATTCTTTTTTCCCAATCTTCGAGGTCGTTAAAATCATAAGAATTATCCAATGAATACATTCTGAATTTATGTTGAACTGTCGGAAAAACTTTGGTAATTCCTCCGCCAACACGCACTGTAGGTGAGTTTTCGTCATAATATTCAGGATATTTTGCTTCTAAATCACGAAGTTCTTCCAATAGCATATCAAAGTCATAGTCTGTAATGGTAGGTGTGTCTAGAAGGTAATAGTTTTCATTATGTTGATGAAGCTCTTTGCGAAGTTCTTCTATTTTTTGTTGAATGTTTTCAGGCATTGTGGTTCTATCTTTTAAGCAAAAATAATTAAACTAATTCCATTTAAAAAATATGGGAATTAAATATTGTACAAAATTAAAATCTCTTAATATGTTTCAATAAACTGAGTCTCTAAGGAAAAAAGTTTTATGTTTAAAAACACTTAACATAATGTTTTTATATAATTTAAAAAATGTTAAAATTCTCTTAATCACTAATGGTTTACCCTTGCAATACCTTTGCACTCAACTAATTTGATGACATGAGAAAAGTAAAGATTGTATTGGGATTATTGTTCTTAAGTTTTGGAACATTGGCTTATGCACAGACGACACAAGCTTCAATTGTGGGAAAGGTAACAACAACCGGAAATGTGGCTCAGGAAAGGGTAAAAGTAGTAATTGTAAATGAGTCTACAGGTTTCAGAACAGAAACGGAAACCAATTCTAAAGGAGAGTATATTTTTAAAGAAATTCCTTTAGGTGGACCTTACACGGTGATTGTAAATGAAGAAAAAAAAGAAGGTTACAATGTGAATTTTGGAGATCAGGTGACTGTGAATCTGAATCTGGGAGAAAGTAAAGAAAAACTTATTGACGAAGTTGTTGTAACAGGGAATTTGAAAAATAAAATCGGAAATCTAGGTTCGGCAACAGCGATTACATCTAAAAATATTGGGATTTTGCCTGTAAACGGAAGAAATTTCACCAATCTTACAGAGCTTTCGCCTCTGAGTGGAAAGGGAGGGAATCTTTCAGGACAATTAGGTTCTTCTACTAATTTTACGATTGATGGGATGACTGCGAAAAATCCTACTTCTGCAGGTTCTACGACAAGTAGAAGTGGTGCTCCTTTTTCTATTTCGATTGAGGCGGTTCGTGAATTTAAAATTACAACCAATCAATATGACGTTACGCTTGGAAGAAGTGGAGGAGGTACGGTAAGTGCAGTTACAAAATCGGGAACAAATAAATTTTCAGGAAGTGCTTGGGAATATTTGAGAACGAATTGGCTTTCGAGTTCGTACGATATTCGTGGAAATAAACGTCAAAATGATTTTTCAACATCTCAGTTTGGTTTCTCTTTGGGAGGTCCTGTCATTAAAAATAAACTGCATTTTTTTGTTGCATGGGATCATCAGCTAGATTCAAGACCGTTGCTTATTGCTGATATAAAATCAAAAGAAGATGAAGCAAGATTGAATATCAATAATGGTACTCTGAATCAGTTTCTAGATATTGCAAGAGCAAAATACGGAGTCGGAAATTCACCACAATTCGGAAGTTTTGATAAAGTAAGAAATTCTGATGCTGCATTTTTACGTTTAGATTGGCAGATTAATGAAAAGCATTTGTTGACTTTAAGAAATAATTTCACTTATGACATTAACAAAAACGGATTAAGCGATAATACAGCGATTAATTTCTTTGAATCTTATGGTAATGATAAAAATTTAGATAACAGTTTATTGCTTACGTTGAGGTCAAACCTAAAACCCAATTTAACCAATGAATTAAAAGCACAATATTTATATACTTTCCAGGATAGTTATCAAAATGATGAATTGGGGCATCCGGTTCCAAGAGCAATTGTAGAAGGTGTAGCATCGTCAATAGATGGTAAAACCCGTACAACGAGTATTCAGATTGGAGGGCATCGTTTTGCTCAGGAAAGTTTTAGAAATAATGTTTTCCAGATAGTTGACAATTTGTATTACAATACGGATAAGGTGAAATATACTTTTGGAGCAGATTTAATGTACACAAGAGCAAAATCTGTTTACGGAAGTGAAGTAAATGGTAGGTTTCATTTTCAGGGAATGGATGCTTTTAATAATCTGATTTCTAACAGATATTACAGGGAAGTTCCTTTAATGAGTGATCCTTCTGTGAAGTCAGGTATCTGGAATCTTGGTGTATACGGACAATTCCAGACTAAAATTGCGACAGGTCTCGATTTTATGGGAGGATTAAGATTGGATTATGGAGGTTATCCTAAGGCTGAATTTAACCAAAAATTGTACGATGAAATGGGAATCAGAACGGATTATAAAATTAAATCTTTTGTAATTCAGCCAAGATTTCAGTTTGACTGGAATATTAATGAGCAAAATAAAGATTTCGTGAAATTCGGGGCGGGAATTTTCTCTTCAGATATCAATAATTATATGCTTATTAATAATTTGGTGTTTGATGGAAAGCATTTGGCGACAGTAGATGTTAATCCTTCTC
Source organism: Chryseobacterium oryctis (assembly GCF_025971925.1). Taxonomy (GTDB): domain Bacteria; phylum Bacteroidota; class Bacteroidia; order Flavobacteriales; family Weeksellaceae; genus Chryseobacterium; species Chryseobacterium oryctis. The sequence goes on along the minus strand of NZ_JAPDHV010000003.1, from coordinate 435,952 downwards.
AGATTGGTCTTACACCTGATTTTGTAAGTTACAGAAATGATTATGGTTCTGTGCCTTCTTTATCTCAATATCAGCTTCCGACAATTAATTTTACAGGAAAAGATGCTAAAATTCCTATTGTTTATAAAGCAAATGTATCTTATACGCATTTCTTTAATGAAAAATTCAGAGCAGGAATTGCCGGTTATATGGCTTTGGGTAGAAACAATTATTACTATTATGACAGAAATATGGCTGTAAATCCGTTTATAACTTTGGCTAATGAAGGAGGAAGAGGAGTTTTTGTACCTGAAAGCGGAATTACAAACAATGCAAATAATACAGTAACTCTAAACTGGAAAGAAGGCAGAATTAATAAAAATTTCGGAAGAGTTCTGGAGTTGGTGAGTGACGGAAAGGTAAACCAGTTCTCATTTGTAGTCGATACAAGCTACCGTTATTGGAAAGATGGAGAAATCACAGCAAGTTATACTTGGTCAGATATTAAAGATAATACTTCATACAACGGAAATGTAGCCAATTCAGCGACTTTATCAACAATGGTTCAAAGTGATCCCAGAAATTTAAGAATGACTTATTCTGATAATCAATTCAGGAATAAAGTAGTTGTTTATGGTAATTCGCCTACTATTGCAGGATTTACGTTGGGTGTAAGATATTCAGGAATTGGCGGAACTCGTTTTTCTGTGACAGCAGGAGGGAATATTAACGGAGATTTTGTTGATTCTAATGACTTAGCATATATTTTTCCACAACTTACCCAATCTTTAATTGATGATCCTGAAGTGGGCTCAGCACTCAAAGACTATATTACCAAATACAATAACAATATTGCCGAAAGAAATGGTGGAAAGAATGGTTTTTATGGAATTTGGGATGTGCGTGTAGCAAAGAAAATAAAATTTGAGAAAATTGGAGCTTTTGAGCTTTCTGTAGATATCTTTAATGTTGCCAATTTGCTTAATAAAGAATGGGGAGTGAACAAATCTTATGGTACGATGGCGCTTTACAGAGCTACAAAATTTAATACAGCTACAAAACAGTTTGAATACGTGAGGAATACAAGTGGTTTAGAACCTTTGTCGGGGAATCCTTACCAAATTCAGATAGGCGCGAAGTATACTTTTTAAAAATTAAAACACTACTTTTATATTAATTATCAAATTGTATTATGAAAAATTTTATCTTAGGGTTGGCAGTTTTAAGCACAGTCGTAATGAAGGCACAAACCCAGATTATTGCACATAGAGGTTATTTTCAGACAGAACCTCCGACAACGGAAAATTCTCTTACATCATTGAAGAATGCTCAGAAATTAAAAATTTATGGGTCTGAATTTGATGTAAGAATGACAAAAGACGGAATTTTGGTGGTGAATCATGATGAGCATCACGCAAAAATGGAAATTTCGGAGGTTACATTCAAAGAGCTGGAAAAAATAAAGCTATCAAATGGTGAAAAATTTCCAACATTAAAAAATTACCTGAAACAAGGCAAAAAAGATGCTTCATTGAAGTTGATTGTGGAAATTAAACCTACAAAAACCCCTGAACTAGAGACTGAAATGGTAGAAAAGACTATCAAGATGATAAAAGATATGCAGCTTGATTCTCAAAGTGAATTTATTTCTTTTAGTTTGCATATTTGTAAAGAAATCAAAAGAATTGCGCCTAAGTTTAAAGTTCAATATTTGAATGGCGAATTGTCTCCGGAACAAATTAAAAGTGAAGGATTGGATGGTTTAGATTACCATTACAGTGTTTTTCAGAAAAATCCGACTTGGATTTCAGAATCAAAAAAACTAGGGCTTATCACCAATACTTGGACGGTAAATGATCCTGCAATTTATGACCAATTGAAAGCTCAGGGTATTGATTTTGTTACAACTAACATTCCTGATAAATTAAAAGGTAAATAAACATTTTGTATATTATTTTTTGAAAGTTTGTCTCATTTTGAGGCAAACTTTTTTGTTTTAAAAGTGGGAAAATAAAGTTATATAAATATTCTTAAGTTTTTGTATTAAGAATAGGTAATGGTTCTAAACGATTGTTGTATAGGTGATTATTTGTTTTTGTTAATAATAAATTAATATGTAATTAAATAATTGTTTAATAAATGTTAAAATGATGTTAAAGTCATAATGGTAATGCGGTTTTAATTTTGCGCAAACATTTTGGATATGCGAAAAGAGAAACAAAAGTTGCTGGTTTTGTCACTGTTAGGATTAGTCAGTGTCAATTTAATGGCTCAACAAAAAGCAAAAAGAGATACCATCAAAAATATTGATGAGGTTGTGGTCACGGCTTTGGGGATTAAAAGACAGGATAAATCCCTTGGCTATTCTACAGAAACCATAAAATCTGATGAAATTCTTAAAACTCAGAACAATAACTGGGCACAATCTTTAGAAGGTAAAGTTGCCGGACTGAAAATTCAGACGGCGGGTGCAGGATCTTTAGGAAGTTCAGTTATCAAATTACGTGGAGATATTTCCATGAATATGGATCAGAATAATGCTCTTATTGTGGTAGATGGTATTCCGTTGAATAATTCTACTACAGGAACAGGGTTTTCTGCATATGGAGCAGGTTCTAAGGCTGATTTGCCTATTGACTACGGAAACGGAATAAACAGCATTAATCCAGATGATATTGAATCGATTTCTATTTTGAAAGGTTCTTCAGCAGCTGCTTTGTATGGCTCAAGAGGGGCAGGAGGAGCTATCATGATTACCACGAAATCAGGTAAAGGTAAGAAGGGTAAGATTCAGGTGAGTTTAAACTCATATTCGAGTTATGATTCTGTTTTAAAATGGCCTGATTACCAGTATGAATATGGTCAGGGAACGATGCAGAAGGATACAAACGGAAATTATTTCTATTCTTACGGAGCTTCTGCGGACGGTGTAAATACAGGGGGAACAAGTAGTGCTTTTGGACCGAAATTTAACGGACAATATTTTTTCCAATATGATCCTACGGTAGAAGGTCAGAGTTTAACCAGACAATTGTGGAGACCCTACAAAGATAATATTAAAGGTTTTTGGCAAACGGGTACTACCTTTTCAAACAGTGTTTCTGTGGAATCTTCGAATGATAATACATCTTTCAGAACATCATTAACGTATTTGAAAAATGAATGGATGATGCCTAATACAGGCTTTGATAGATTCAATGCCGCTCTTTCGCTTGATCATAAAGTAAACGAAAGATTGAAGGTTGGGGTAAAATTCAATTACAGTAAAATGAAGAGTGATAATTTACCGGCAACAGGGTATAGCAATCAGTCTATTTCATATTTCATGATTTTCCAGAATCCGAATGTAGACTTAGTTTGGTATGAACCAATTTGGAAAAAAGATAAATATCAGACAGAGCAGATTCATCCTTTCAGTTCTTATATTGATAATCCTTATATGATTGCTTATGAAATGCTGAATGGGGTAGATAAGAATTTCATCACAGGTAATGTGAATGTGAATTATAAAATTGCAAAAAACTTCGAGGTAATGTTTAGGTCGGGGATGGAGCTTACTAATGAAGAACGTACTCAGAGAAGACCTTGGAATTCTGCAAATTATCTTCAAGGGATGTATAGAGAACAGCATGTTAAATTGATGGATTTGAATAATGATCTTTTGTTTTCTTACAAAAAGACATTCAATGATTTTGATTTCAGTGCATCTGTCGGTGGAAATATCCGTTATTCGGAATATACAATGTATGATTATTTAGCAGATGGGCTTCTTAAACCTGGAATTTACACGCTTCCCAATGGAATTTCAAACATTACAAAATTTGCCAAACCGGGAGATAAACAGGTGAATAGTACGTATGGATTGATGACTTTAGGGTACCAAAACAAAATGTTTTTAGATGTTACCGCAAGAAATGACTGGAGTAGTACGCTTCCAAAAAGTAACCGTTCTTATTTCTATCCATCGGCGAGTGTGTCTTTTATTCTTTCTGATATTTTCAAGCTGACCTCGAATAAATTTAATTATTGGAAATTAAGAGGTTCCTGGTCAAAAGTAGGAAATGATACAAATCCGTATAAACTTATTAAATATTATAACAATAGTGATTTTTCCGGTTCTGTGGAAGCTCCTTCACTGTATCCAAACCCAAACTTAAGACCTGAAATGCTTACCAATATCGAAGCCGGAATGGATTTTAGCTTCCTGAAAAACAGAGTTACCTACAATTTTACAGTTTATCAGAATAATTCTAAAGATCAGATTGTTGATATTCCTACTTTGCTGGAGACGGGTTATAGTAAAAGAACCATTAATGCAGGTGAAGTAAGAAACCGCGGAATTGAAATGACGTTAAATACATTTCCTGTTAAAAACAAAAACTTTTCATGGAGTATAAATGCAAACTGGTCAATGAACAGAAATAAAATTTTGTCTCTTCCAGAAGAGTTTCACGGTGAACCGTATACAATGGGTAGTGTAGGTGGAGTGGTTTATTACAATGCTGTGGTCGGAGGTTCGCTTGGTGATATGTATGGTTATGGATTAGAATATTCTCCTGACGGACAAGTTGTTTTCGGAACTGATGGATTGACGGCTAAACCTACTCAAATGAAGAAAATTGGTAATGCATATCCGAAATGGAGAGCAGGACTTCAGAATGAATTCAGGTATAAAAATTTTACGGTAAGTTTTTCATTTGACGGTCAGTATAAAGGTATGGCATATTCTCAGTCGCATCATAAGATGACAGAACAAGGGAAATTAACTCATACTTTGGTAGGAAGAGATAACCCTAATGGATTGATTATAGGAGAAGGAGTGGTTCAGAATCCTGATGGTTCTTATTCTCCTAACACAAAAGGAGTGGCTGTTCCTACATATTATGCTGATTACTATAGAAGAGCAAACGTTGAAACCAACTCATTCGATACTTCTTTTATTAAGTTAAGAGATGCCAGAATTTCTTATTCTTTTCCTAAAAGTGTAGCAGAACAATTGAAATTAACTGATTTGACTCTGGCATTATTCGGAAGAAATCTTTGGATGTGGACGAAGTTCCCGTTGTTTGATCCTGAAGCTGCAACTCTTAATGATAATCAGATTACGGCAGGTGTAGAAATGGGACAACTTCCGACTGCAAGAACGGTGGGTATTCAGCTTAATGTAAAATTCTAAAATTTAAAATCATGAAAAAATTACTCTTAAATATATTATTAATTTCAGGTATAAGTTTGATTCCTGTTTCTTGTAGCAGGAGTTTGGATGAGGTAAATACAGATGAAAGCAGAATAAGTGATCCTGTTGCGGCTAAATTATTAGTTCCTATTCAATACAATATGGCGTGTGTTAACTATATGAGAGCCGATGACTTTACTTTCGATGTTATGCAGGTTTCTCTTGGTTTTCCAAACGAAGGTAACTCTTTGAGTCGTTATTATGTTACTGAAAATACAGGCGCGGGTTTTTGGAATAACTCTTATAAATGGCTAAAACAAGTAGATGATCTTAAAAAAGCGGCAATAGAAGAAAACGATCCGAATTATCAGGCCATAGCAATGGTTCTTAATGCCTGGATATACTCTAACCTTACGGATACCTACGGAGATGTTCCGTTTTCGGAGGCTTCAAAATTAGATGAAGGTATCAGTCAGCCAAAATTTGATAAACAGAAAGATATTTATGTGAAATTATTGGATGATTTAAAAACGGCAAATTCTCTTTTTGTTACTACAAAATTACTTACAGGGGCTGACTTATTTTATAAGGCGGAATCTGATAAAAATGGAATTACAAACTGGAAAAAACTATGTAATTCTCTTTCTTTGAGATTGTTGACAAGAATTTTAAAAAGAAATGGAGAAGTAAATGTTCATGAGAGAATTCAGGAAATTATAAGTGATCCTGCATCTTATCCTATTTTCCAAAATAATAATGAAGGTGCAAAACTGAATATTACAGGTGTTTCTCCTTTGCTTCCGCCGATTGCGAGACCTCAGGATTTCACGACAAGCAGAGCGGCTTCAGAGTTTTTTGTTGAAACATTAAAGGCTAATAATGACCCTCGTATGGCTCTGTTTTTCTCTCAGGCGAAAAGTATCCCGGGAAATACAAATATCGGCTACAAAGGTGCTCCTTCAGGATATGCTTTCGGAACTACGTTCGATTATCAGCCATCAAATTTGAATCAGAATTTGGCAAAAGCTCCCTTAAATATTTTGATTTATCCTTATGCTGAATTGCAATTTACTTTAGCAGAGCTTGTTTTAAAGGGAATTATTCCCGGAAATGCACAAACTTATTATGAAAATGGGGTGAAAGCGGCTATTGAACAATGGGGTTCTGTTGTTCCTGCAAATTATTTTACTAATCAAAATGTAGCTTACAACGGAACTTTGGAAAGAGTTATGCTTCAAAAATATGTGGCTTTATTCTTTGTAGACCAGCAACAATGGTTTGAAAAGAGAAGAACAGGTTTTCCGGTGCTTCCCAACAATGGAGGGCTTTTAAATAATGGCAATTTACCTCAGAGATTGATGTATCCACCAAATCCGAAAGTTTTAAATACTACTAATTACAATGCTGCAGTACAATCTATGGGAGGGGATAATATCAACATCAAAATGTGGTGGAATCAATAATTTTTTAACGAATTAAATTATAAAGTAAAATGAAAATGAAATTTTTAATACCAAGTTTGCTGGTTTCTGCACTAGCGTTTTCTCAGACTTCGGTTTCGGGATATGTTTTTGAAGATTCAAATAAAAATCAGAAGAAAGAAAATAGAGAGAAGGGTATAGAAGGAGTAGCTGTATCAAACGGAGTTCAGGTCGTTTTGACAGATAAAAATGGTAGATATAGCCTTCCGATTCAGGAAAATCAAACTGTTTTTGTAATTAAACCTTCTGGTTATCAGGTTGCTTTGAGTAGTAATAATCTGCCTCAATATTATTATCATTATAAACCCAAAGGTTCTCCTGCTGATTTTAAATATAAAGGAACACAACCAACGGGTGAGTTGCCAAAAGAGCTGAACTTTGGACTTTATAAACAAAACGAAAACAAAAATTTCGATATTTTGGTTTTTGGAGATCCTCAACCTTATACAGAAAAAGATTTGGATTATTTCAAAAGAAGTATTGTAAATGAGGTTAAAAACAATAAGAAAAATGCTGTTTTCGGAATCAGTTTAGGGGATTTGGTTGGTGATGATTTGAGTCTGCATAAACCTTATGCTGATGTAATGAAAGAAATCGGTTTGCCTTGGTATAATGTGATGGGTAATCATGATATGAATTATGATGCTAAAGAAGATCAGTTTTCAGATGAAACTTTTGAGGCAAATTTTGGTCCTGCAAACTATTCTTTTAACTATGGAAATGTTCATTTCGTTGTTTTGGATGATATTTTATATCCCGATCCTAGAGATGGAAAAGGGTATTGGGGAGGTTTTCGAGAAGATCAGTTGAAGTTTATCGAAAATGATTTGAAATTGGTTGATAAAAATAAATTAATTGTTGTTTCTTTCCATATTCCATTAGAACATCATAATGAAGATAATTTTAGAAATTCAGATCGTCAAAAATTATTTGATTTTCTGAATCCGTTTCGTAACGTGTTGCTTCTGTCGGCACATACGCACGTTCAACAACAGATTTTTTACGGAAAAAAAGCCGGTTGGAACAGTTCAAAAGACTTGCATGAGTATAATGTGGGAACAACTTGCGGAGACTGGTATTCCGGAACTGCCGATGAAGCGGGATTGCCAACTTCTACTATGAGAGATGGTACTTCAAAAGGATATTCTTTTATTAGTTTTAATGATAATCAGTATAAAGTAAAATACAAAACGGCAGGGAAGCCTGAAGATTATCAAATTAGTTTGTATGTTCCGAAAGTGGTTCCTTTTCCGTCAAAAACATCAGCAAAAATATATGCAAATTTCTTTATGGGAAGTAAAAAAGATAAAGTAGAATATAGAATAGATGATGGAGATTGGAAGGAAATGGAATATGATGAAACTATAGACCCGAATTTTGCATTGTCAGTTTTCAAATGGGATACTACTCAAAATCTTTTCCCTGGTAGAAGACCATCAAACCCTGAAATTTCAAGACATATTTGGACAATAGGATTTCCTAAAAAATTATCATTGGGAAAACATAAAGTAGAGGTAAGGGCGACAGATATGTACGGAAATCAGTTTTCAGCGTCAGAAAATTTTGAGGTTCAAAACTCAATTATTATTCCTTAAGCCTTTTTTATTATTTACTATACTTTCAATTGTAAACCAACTTTTAGGAGTTGGTTTTTATGTTTTTATGAATTTTTTAATTTGAATTAAGATTAAGTTAAAATATCGAATTCATCGGGATTATGCAAATGTTCTTTCGTAAATTTGCATCAAAGAAAATTACTGTTAATTATGAATATAAGCGGAAAAAATGCCATTGTAACAGGTGGTGGAAGAGGTCTTGGTAAAGCGGTAGCTTTGGCTTTGGCGAATGAAGGAGTGAATGTAGGTATTACGGGGAGAAATGAAGAGAACCTTAAAATGACTGTTGAGGAAATCAAAAGTCTGGGTGTAAATTCAGGATATGCTGTTTTCACTGTTGATAATGAGATACATGTAAAGGCAGGAATTGAGTCTTTGGCTGAGCAATTGGGCGGAATTGATATTTTGATTAATAATGCTGGAATCGGTGATTTTGGTTCAATTGAAGAAATGCCTTCTGAAACTTGGGAACAAGTAATTAAAACCAATCTTTTCGGAGTATATTATGTAGCAAAAGCGGTGCAGCCTTTTATGAAAGCAAAAGGTGAAGGTGATATTGTGAATGTTGCGTCAACAGCAGGTTTAAAAGGAGGTCCTAATATGTCTGCATACGCGGCTTCAAAAGCGGCGGTTATTTCGTTGTCACAATCTATGATGGCAGAATGGAGAAAGCAAAATATCAGAGTGATTACTTTGACTCCAAGTACAATTGCTTCAGATATGTCTATTCAGGGAGGTTTAACGGATGGAAATCCTGAAAAAGTTCTTCAGCCTGAAGATTTTGCAGAATGGGTAAGAGATATTTTGAAAATGAACAGAAGAGCATTAATTGCTAATGGTTCAATTTTCTCTACAAATCCTTAATGTAGAAGTCAGAAACTTGATTTTGGAAATTAGTTTTTGAAACTATTGAATATATAATGAGCGGACTTTTGTTCGCTTTTTCTTTACAATCTTTTCTTCAAAAGGGATTTTCATGGTATTTAAAATCTATAAATCAAAAAAGTAGTTTTATTTTTGCAACAAATTAGTCACATGCAAAATTATTTAGAATTCAATTTCAAAATTTCTCCACTTCAACCTTGGAACGAAATATTAATGGCAGAGCTTATAGAGATAGGTTTTGATAGTTTTACGGAAGAATTGGAGGGGATTTTAGGATATATTCAGAAAGATTTGTTCAATGAAGATGAACTGAAGGCTTTATCAATTTTTGAAAACGAAAATGTAAAAATAGAATACACATTTCAGGAAATGCCGAATATTAACTGGAATGAGGAATGGGAAAAGAATTTTTCACCTATAAATATCGATGATAAGGTATTAATCAGAGCGGAATTTCATGAATCCGTTCCAGGAATGCACGAAATCATCATTCAGCCTAAAATGTCTTTCGGGACCGGGCATCATCCAACAACGCATTTGATGATTCAGCAAATGATGGATATTGATTTCAATGGTAAAAAAGTTCTTGATATGGGATGCGGAACTTCAGTTTTGGCAATTTATGCTAAACAAAATGGCGCAGGAGAAACCAAGGCTATTGATATTGATGAATGGTCTGTAGAAAATTCTAAGGAAAATGCAGCTAGAAACAATGTTGAATTGGATATCGAACAAGGAACTGCCGAAAATTTAGGAAAAGAAAATTATGATATTATTTTAGCAAATATCAACCGAAATATTTTGATTTCAGATATTCCGACCTATGTTTCAGTGCTTAATGAAGGAGGAAAATTGTTGCTTTCAGGACTGTGTTTCTTTGATGTAGATGACATTTTGGAAGTTTGTAAAGAAAACGGATTGGAGCTTAAAAAACAACTTCAACGTGAAGAATGGGTAAGTTTACTTCTTGAAAAATAACTCCTCAAAATATTAATATGAAATTCCTATTCACAGTTTTATTTTTATTGTTTCTTCAGTTTTTTTATGCTCAGGATGAAGAATATGTTTATGCAAACGGAGTTTTTCAATTTGAAGAAAATAAAACTCAAAAAATATTCACAGACTGGACGAGAGTAAGGCAGGAGCCTAATGTCAATTCTCAAATTCTGGATTCTTTACCCACGAATCAGCAGATTTTAATACTGAAAAAAGAAGAATCCATTTTGAAACTTGGTGAAAGAAGAGCAAACTGGTATAAAGTTTCTTATCAAAAAGGAGAAAAAGTTTCTGAAGGTTATGTGTGGGGAGGGAATCTGTGTGTTGGTTACAGAAATAAAAATGGATTCGATTTTCTTTTTGGATTGACAAAAACAGTCAATAAGAAAGATAGACAATTTCCGGATATTATTAGTTCACAAAATATAGCTTCAATAAAATTGGTTGAAGGAAATACTTTAGTTGATGAGGTATCTTTTGATACAGGTTCAGGAGAAAGTCTAAGTTATGCCACATTTACTATTGAAAGTAATCATAAACTTCAGAATGTAGAATTAACATTGAATGCTATGGTTTCTGGTGAAGCATGTGGTATTCCAAGCTATACGCAATATGTTTTGTTTAAAGATAAAAAACTGATTGCACTTCCTCAGTTGATGAATGTTGGTGATGCTGATGTTTTTTATCATAGCGAAGAATTTATTTTCCCCAATGATAAAGATGGAATTCCTAATTCTTTTATCTTTAAAATGGAAGAAATGGAAAAAGATGAAAGAGATAGAGAGAAGAAGAAAAAGGCTTCGAAAACTTACCTTTGGGATGGAAATTCTTATAAGTTGAAATAAAACTTAAACAATAAATCTGAAAACCACTGTATATATACGGTGTTTTTTAATTTATATTAGAATGAATTATTTCGTTTATTCTCTTGATTATATCTATATTACCGAAACCCACTGTGATTCTAAATTTTTAGGAAAATTGAAGTATAAAAGTTAAAAAATAAAAAAACCTCACAACTTTTGTTGTGAGGTTTTTCGTGAGCGCGAAAGGATTCGAACCTTTGACCGTCTGCTTAGAAGGCAGATGCTCTATCCAGCTGAGCTACGCACCCTAAAATTGTCGGGGCGGCAGGATTCGAACCTGCGACCTCCTGGTCCCAAACCAGGCGCGATGACCGGACTACGCTACGCCCCGATTGAGGTCATCTTGTAACAAGAATTACCTTGTTTTTTGTGGGTGCAAATATAGAGAATTTTTTTGAAAAATGAAAATAAAAGGATGATAATTTTTAATAATAATTTTAAATTTAATTTACTTAATTAATAACCATTGGTTTACAAAAAATAAATGAAAAAGATATTTTTATGTTCCTTCTCTTTGTTGTTTATAATTTCCGTTGTTTTTAACCTCTATATTGAACGGAGGCTTAATCTAATCTTTTCAAAAATAAAAACAGAAAATATTAAGAACTTAGAACATAGTTCTAACAATAATTTTTATAAAAATGGAATTGAAAATATTGGGAAGAAGTTACAAGAAGAATTAATAAAAATCAATATAGATGAGTGTGGATTTAATGTAAAAAAAGATTATTTTTTCTTTTTTCAAAATAAAGTCGTTTATATTAGTAATGGTCAGAGATGTTTAAGACTAAATATTAGTTATGATTTTTTTAAATCTATATTTAAAATTAAAGGATTTCAAAATTGGAATTAAACAATTAAAAGATAAAAAAGCTTCATAACTTAGTTGTGAGGTTTATTTATATGTGAGCGAGAAATGCTTTAAGCTTTATCTTGTGTCGTGTTTTGGGAATATTGATGTAGTGTTTTTTAGGCTGTTGGTTTTATGAAAAAAAGAAAATCGCGTATTTTAAAATATTTATTAAAAATATTTTATTTATGGTTTGTTTTTACTTATTGTTTACTTTGTTTTTGTTTTGTTTGATAATGTTGATGTTTTTTTTAAGATTAATATTCATTTGTTGGTGATTTTTTATTAAGTTTGCTCTAAACCAATAACTTCACTAAGTCATGAAAAAATATACTTTCTCTATAATATTCTCTATAAATAAGAGACTTATAAAAAAATAAGATTTCCTTTTACTGGTCATTACATAAATTCATTTATTATGTACAATACATCTACTCATTTCAAAATCATCATGATTTTATTTTTATTGTGCTCATTTTCTGCTTATTCTCAGTTGGTGGGTTCAGACACTCAGTTGTGGGAAAAAGCGAATCCTACTTCTCGGGAAGCTACTAAGTGTAAGGATGAAAATTTATTGAATTTTCATTGTGGTATCAAAGATAAGCTTCTTAAAAAGTATATTAAATACAGCAAAAATAAGAGTCATACGTTGAGTCTTGTTCATACTTCCAGAGAAGATGAATTGATTTGGGATAATGCAGACAAAAATGTTTCCCTAAGTAATAATATATATATTAAAGATAAACATCAAAAAGAAATAGGTAAACGACCGAGTATTTTTTCATTTACTGCATCAGCGGATTCTCGAAATAAAAAAGTTGACAGTTTAAAAATAAAACTTGAAGATAAGAACCTTTATGAACTGATTTTTTTGTCAAAAAAAGCCAAGGCAATGGATCTGAATAAAATTCATTCTTATCTTTCAATTAAGTACGGGATTTCTTTAGAAAAAGGGAAATACTACGGAAGTGATGGCAAAGAGATTTGGGATCCTGAAAAGCATAAAGAATATAAGTATCGACCAACGGGTTTAGGTAGAGATGATGGGAATGAACTCTATCAAAAACAATCATCAAATCAAGCAAATCCGTTTTTGACAATCGGGATGAATGATATTAAAAGAACTAACTCTGAAAATCTGGTGACTTTTGACAACAATAATTTTGTGATTTGGTCTGACGATAATAAAGAAATGTCTTTGAAAAATGAAAAAGATTTTGATGTTTTGGAAAGAAACTGGGAAATTAATTTCATTGGAAATAAAGTTCCAAAGACAGATTACAAGGTAAGAATTGTTAAAGAAATTATTAATCCACGTTCTTTACCGCTTTCCTATTGGTTGTTACTGAAAAAAGATAATGGAGAGGTAAAAAAAATTCAAGGTAATGAAAATGAGAATTATGTCACATTCAATAAAGTAGATTTCCTTGATGCATTTGATTCTGTTGAAAAAACCTATTTTACTTTCGCTGTAAGTCGTAAAGTTCAGGAAGGGAATGAGCTTGATCCGAGATCTCACTCCAATTCCGGAACTCAATATGATGAGAAAGATTTGTCGTCGGATTTAAGTAAAATAAGTCTTTATCCTAATCCTGTTAAAAAAGATCAAACTTTTACTGTGGTTTTTCCACCTATGGATAATCTGGAAATCTCCATATATGATGGAGGTGGAAGACTGGTGAAACTCGAAAAAATAGTTCGTAAGTCCAATCACTACATTGGGCAGGTATCAATCCAGGGTATATATATTATAAATCTTACACAAAACGGAAAAATTATAAAAACGTTCAAACTAATCGTCGACTAAAGCTATATCATGAAGATAAATATTAATAAATTTCCTCTTACAAAGAAATCATGCCTTCTAGTGTGCTTTTTTGTAAATCTGTTTGTATTTGCAAGTTTTACAAAGGAAGATCGTCAAAAAGTGCGGACTTTCAAACTTGAGATGATGGATAAATATGTGCATTCTTCTTCAAAAGTAAATGCAGATTCAATAATAGAGGCATCTGAGAAGAAAAGTTTTGACAATATTGTTCCTAATATTGATGAAAAGAAGAATGATTATAAAGTCAATACTAAACTTGAACCAAGTATTTTGGCTTCTGAATATAAGAATTCTGATAACGTTTTTGAGTCTGAAGAAAAGCAGGGGATGATTGGTGAGTTTTCTGATAGTGAGTATGATACACCATCAGATAACTTCTTTACGATTACTATTCCTGAAATAAAAAAACAAGATGTAAAAGCCTATTTAGTTTATGATTTATATGGATTAGAATCTTATCACTCAGTTTCAAGATCAATTAATAAGAATATTGCTTTTGGAGGGAATATTATTGTTCCAAGTGGTAAATGGAGCTCACAAAAAGAAGAAATTGGTTTGAGCTCTTTAGAAAAAGGAAAAAATACAATTCTTTTTACCTCTTCTGTAAATGGCATAAAATATAAGGTGAAAAATGTTAAAATTGTTTTTGAAAATAATTCCAAATCTTCAGATAACATCTCATCTTTATTGTCCGAAAATAACCTATATATTAAAGGCACTGAAGGAGGGGTTACCTTACAACCGTTAAAAATTAAAGATAAGTCTATATTCCCAATAAAAGGTGAGTTTGAAACTTTAATCGAGCTTACGGAGGCAGATAAGGCAAAAGGTTCTATAACTATTACCAATTCAACCGGAGTAAAAGAATATAAAATCCCTGTAAGTAAATCTTCATTTAAAACTATTAATGAAGAAAAATTTACACCTCTTATCATCAATATTTCTAAAGATATTGAAAAGGTTGAAGTATATGAAAATTCAACAATTACTATTGAAAAAAGTTCTGTAGAAGCAGCAGCTCAGATACAGGTTTTAAAACTTAGAAAAAAGGATTACCCTGCAATTTCTAGAGAAATAAAAAATTTGACTGTAAATTCTCATGCCTATCGCTTGGAAAACAATTTTGGAGAACTGACTAAAAAAATAACATTCTCTTTTCCATATGATGAAAAAAAGTTAGGAGCAAGGGCAGCAAAAGAAATAAAAGCTTTTTATTTTGATTATGCATCAAGAAAATGGAGAGTTGATCCTACCAGTAAAGTTGATGCAGAGAAAAAAGTTGTTACGGTAGAAACCAAAGGAGATACAGATTATATCAATGGTGTTATTTCGGTTCCTGAATCTTCACAATTGGAAGCATTTACACCTACAAGTATCAGCGGATTAAAAGCAGGAGATCCAACTGCTGGTCTGCAATTGATGGGAGTTCCTTCAGCGACACAAAAAGGTGATGCTAATGCAGATTATCCTATTCGTGTTCCAGGTGGTATTGGTGGGCTTCAACCATCATTATCGATTGGATATAATAGTGGAGGTGGTAATGGGTGGATGGGAGATGGCTGGAATATTAATGGCCTATCCTCAATAACGGTAGATTCTAGATGGGGAGTTCCTATTTTTGATGGAGGTAAAGAAACGGAGCTTTATTCTTTTGACGGAGAAATGCTTGTGTATCCTAATGGATATTTACCTCATAGACATAATGATGTAAGTGAATATAATACAGCTATTACTACAGAAAAACAGCTAAGAATAGCTTTTACTGCTCCTAATAATAGTGATATAAAGCAGTTTTATCTTAGAAAAAACCATGATTTCACACTTATTGAAAGAATAGGAAACAATCCTGGTAACTATAGCTGGAAAGTAACATCTACAGATGGAACTAAAAGATATTATGGAGGTTCTTCAGATTCCGTGCTTTATAGTTCAGGAGGAATTGCTCATTGGGGACTTAGATTAGTAGAAGATGCACATGGTAATACCATGGAGTATACTTATTATAATGAGTCTGCTGGTGGAGGACAATTTTTTCAGATTAAGAAAATAGCTTATGGAAAAAATAAAGATTATACTGTAAACTTTAATAGAGAAACAAGTATTACAAGACATGATGTAAATATTAATGCAAAACAAGGCTTCAAAAGAGCGGAGCCTTATTTACTAAAAGATATTGAAGTAAAATACAAAACGGAGCTTGTCAGAACATATAAAATGGATTATATGAACGGAGAGTTCTATAAAACACTCTTGAAAAGAATCTATATTGTACCTAATAATCCTTGTTCTACTACATTGGCAAGTAAAAGTAATAGTGTACTAAATAAAGAAAGAGGAGATATTGATGACGGATCGGGTGGAGGTGGCGGGACTAGTGGAGGTATTGACCCAACTTGTAATGAGATTTCGGATAGTTATACTTTTGAATATTATAATGATGTAAAAGATAGCCAAGGTAATGTTAAGTTATTTGGCCCAGATAAGTTTGTTAATCTTCAGAATGATAAACATGCATATTCGGGATTTGTAAGATCATTAATCACACCCTCTAAAATTAATGGAAACATCAGTTCAGAGAAAGGGTTTAATTTTAGACCAGCAGCAGGCTTAAACTTCTATTATCCATCAAGTGATGCATATGGACATTTAATGTTTGGTTTCCCTTTTGGGTATTCAAATGCTGAAGCGAGAAATGCACAGCAACTTGTAGATTTCAACGGTGACGGAATTCAGGATATGATATACAGGGTACCAGATGAAGGTTTATTTTTAAGAACCGGAAAGCTAGATAACGAAGGGAATTTGAGTTTTTCAGGATCTTTACAAATCGATAATTATCCAGGAGGTGATTTTTCTTTTATAGAAACAAAAACAACTAATTCAGGATGGGATATGGGGGCGATTGTTTACAGTCATTCTCAGATAGGTTCATCTTCTACCGGTACAACTAAAACATATTTGATTGATGCTAATTCAGATGGTCTAATGGATATTGTAAATAACAATGAAGTTTGGTTTAATAAATACAATGCGAGTTCTGGAAAATCTGAAATGACTAGGCATTCCGAGTATACAGAAAATATGGTGGTAAAAGCAAAAGCTATTCAAAATCAGATAAATAATTGTCCTGATCCGAAGAACTGTCCGATTGCGCCTGAACTTCCCCCAACTCCGATTACTGATGTGGTAAAGGTATGGGTAGCACCTAGAGATGGGTATATTAAGATTATAGATAATATTCAAATAACAGAATATGGAGTGATTCAAAGTCCTCCGCAAAAAATATATTATTCTGTTGAGATCAAAGATCCTACGCCTATTGGAAGTACAAATACATATAAAAATGGAAGAATTTATTTAACGGAACTTCATGCAGGAGATCCACACAAATATATTAACATAGAACGTTATAATGATTATTATAACGAAATGCAGACTGTCCCTCAGTCTGGAATCAATCAGAATTGGGCTATTAATAATTCGAATAGATTATATGTAAAAAGTGGTGAAAAAGTTTATGTGAGGTTACATAAAAATACAGAGAAAAACTATCCTGTTAATTCTAATCCAAGTATCCTTTATGTAGACTCTTCAGGTAATAATATACCTAATACTGTTGAACTTTCACAAGGGCAATTTCAATTGAATAATGGGAGTTATAGTGATAATTTCTTTTTAAATAATCTTTCTGCGCCTATTTATTTGGATGCACAAGGAATGGCAACTATTGATGTAGGAGGGATTATTTTGCCGAGTTTATCTGATAGCTTTACTTTTAGAATAGTGACTGAAAATGCGGTTACAGGAGCAATAACAGATCTAATAACTCCGGAAACTTATACACCAAATAGCGGATTATTCTTTACTAATTCACATTCTCTCACTTTGAATGTGAATGCTTCAGAGCCTGTTTATCTAAGATTTATTGTAGAATCTGATTCACAGACTGATTTTACTTCCAATTGGAATGGTAAAATCTCAGTTACGTATCAGGCTTCAACGGCAACAAATCCTAATGTGTTTGTTGGATTTTTTCCCGTTCCGGAATATCCATCTTTTGCTGTTACTCAATTTACTCAAAAACTGGATATCAAAAATGTACCAAGTTCTGGTGTTTCGGGGACACATAATTTTGGGATACAAATCAATAAAAATATTACCAGTTTTACTAGTTTGGGAACAGGAACATTCTATTATATCATTAAAAAAGGAAATCAGGTTCTCGGTAAAAGGATGGTTTTGGTTTCTCATACAAACGGTATTTTGGAGGAGAAAGATATGATTACAGGTCAGGTTATTTCCGGAAATTCAGCAATAGATTTTTATAGTGGTGATCCTGCATTAGCAATAGGTGATAGTCATTTAGTAACTGTTGAAGTATATTGTAAAACAGGAGGGGATTATGCTTTATTTAATAAATATTCTGAATATTTTCAAAATAAACCATTCGATATTTATTATGATAATACAAGTATTTATGCTAATACTTCTGCAACAGCGGTAAATACGGCAATGTACAATACAAAAACTCCATTGTTTAATAATTGGGGGCAGTTTTTGTATAAACCAGGAAGTTTTAATGATTATACTTATGGAAGTCCGATTGATATATTAGCATTTTCAGCAGATGTTGCTACACAGAATATTTATCAGCAATGTCAAACAATAACTAATGATAATGCCGCTTTGGCTGATTGTATTTTAAATACAACTAACAATCCGAATGCAGGAAACAATACTGTTTCTCAGAATATAGCATCTATGAAACCTAATATGGTAAGAGCTAGAAATTCTTTCAGGAATTATTGGGTGGGGATTGGTCCTGAACAATATTCTACGCAACAAGGGTTTAAGAATGATGAAACCGTGAATTATTTTTCAAACCCTGTGCCTGATTTACCTGCTGTAACACCACTTACATATACTTCCGGGCAATTGTCGGTAGATACTACCATGAAATCTATTAACAGAGTACAAAAGAGCAGTTCAAGGAACACAACTGATGGCTTAAGTTTTGGGATGGGAAGCGGTGGAAATTCAAAAACTGTATTAACAGGAATCGGGAGTGTTGAAACACAAACATTTTCTGATATGAACGGTGATGGTTACCCTGATATTGTATATCCTTTGTCTGTTCAGTTTACCAATTCAACAGGTAGTTTAGAAGACATGAAAGATTTTGATTCTGGTGATTTTCCAACAAACTCTGATAGCTATCAGAAAATGAATTCTCTAGGTTTTTCTTATAATGCATTTTCTATAACAGGAAGAATTGGAGCACAGGGAGATAATGGGACTTCATCTCAGGCAGATTCTGGATTGCCATGGTCAGGAGGAGCATCAATAAGTGCAGGTGTTAATGATTATTATGATTCTTATGATTCAGGAAAGAGCTTTTGGATGGATGTAAATGGAGATGGTCTCCCGGATAGAATAAAAAATGGAGGTTCTCCTGATATGGCGGTTGCCTTAAACTTGGGAACAACCTTGGGAGGATATGCTCCTTTTGCAAATATGATTACTTATAGATCACATCCAAAAGGAAGTATGAGCTTCGGAATAGGAGGAGGGCTTGGAGCCTCAGCAAATTTAGGCGCTTTAAGTAGTTTTGGTTTCGGGATTAGTGCAAATGTTGGAGCATCTGCTTCCATAGGAACGGCGGAAGTAGTATATGAAGATGTAAATGGTGATGGGCTGGTTGATATTCTTGAAGTTAATAATTCCAATAATTCTACAACTGTTCGATATAATCTTGGAAGTAAATTTAATACGGCGGTTCCTTTGATAAAAAGTGGAGGTAATATAGATTTTACGGACGAAACGAGATCGTTCAATGGTTCGTTTTCTTTTGGGGGAAATTATATGTTCAATATAGGTCCAATTACGCTTATTCCTCCTGTTGTAGCATTGATTCTTTGGATTAAAGCTGGTGCAGGCGCAACCGTTAACTTAGGATTAAATGTATCTGAAACCAGAAAAGCGTTTAGGGATATGAATGGTGACGGATTTACAGATTTAGTTCAGGATACTAACGATGGATTTATAGTTAATTATTCATTAGTAGGAAGAACTAATAAGCTTAAATCAATTACAAATACCTTCTCAAAAGGGAAATACCTTTTAGATTATCAGTTTGCAAGAGCCAACTATAGTAATCCACATGCTAAGCTGGTGGTGAAAAAAATAAGTATTGTAGAGCCTAATGTATTTTCAGCAAGTTATACAACTGAGCAAGGAACAAAAATGGAAACTAATTATGAGTTTCGCAATAGGAAGTATGATAGAAGAGAAAGAGAAGATTTTGGTTTTGACACAGTTGTTAAGCAGGAAATGAACAACGGTTCGGTAGAAAGAATTTCTACGGATCTATATTTTAATAATACATATTTATTAAATGGTTTAATTAAGCAAAGTACTATACAAAGCGGGAATGGAAATTTCTTATCTGATGTAAAGTATCAATATAAACTTAGAAAATTTACTAATAATGTTTCACAAATTGATTTAAACTCAGATTTACCTTTAGATTATGACAGTGGTGGTAGAGAAGGTAGAAAAATGGCAACTGCCATGTTGGTTGGAAAGCAGAAAACTATTTTTGAATCTGGTGGAAATATTATAACCAACGAAAAGTATTCACATACTATAAAAGGTCTTATTTCAAAATATGAGTATACTAGTCCTTCTGTATCATATAATTCAAATATAACTTATGAAGCTTTTAATAATAATATTATTGGGGTACCTGTACTTGTGGAAGTATATGAAGGAACTAGTCAATCTCAATTATTAAGGAAGAAAAAAGCTTATAATATCAATCTGAATAATGGCGATGTGGGAACTTATGCAATTTTTGATGGTTCCAACTATATTGTGACAGATGTAGAATATAATACAGCAGGAAATGTTAAGAAAATTACCTATCCACCGAATAATAATGGTCAGAGGTATGTTCTTGAGTATACTTATGATGATGCCGAAACAGGAAAATACGTCGTTAAGGTAAAAGATATTTTCAATATTCAATCAACGGCTATATATAATCCGCTTTTTGATGTTGTAACCAGAAAAGTAGATACAGGGGGGAATGCAATGGTGTTTTATTATGACGGTTTCGGAAGAACAAAATCGATTATGGGGCCTAATGAAATTGCTAGCGGTTCTACTGTTCCAACAGTTAAATATCAATATTGGATGGATCATGCAGGAATTCCAAATAGTGATACTTCTATAAAAATTTATAGAGCATCAACTTCAAATTTTGATCCTCAATATGCAAGTACAGGGAACACTATTAAGACAGATACTTACTCCGATTTTCTTGGAAGGATTGTACAAGTAAAAAAAGATATAGAGATGGATGGGTCTGAAAGAAGAACGGTATCTGGTAGAATTATATATGACGGATTAGGAAGGAGTGTTACAGAATATCACCCAACATATGAAGGCTTGGGTAGTCAGAATCTGAGTCTATCATTTGGTAGTTCTGCTACATCTAACGTGTATGATCCTCAGGATAGAGTAATTTCTTTTACAAATGAAGATGGGAATACCAAAAACACAACTTATACTATTGAAAATAACTTGCTTAAAACTAGAGAGGAGTTTTTAAATCAAAAAACAGAATCTTATTTTACGCCTGAAGGAAAGATTGTTAAGAAAAATGATTATTTATATTCACAACCGATTACTACATTATTTGAATATAGTACAGTTGGAGAACTTATGAGAGTTGTAGATCCTGAAGGAATTGAGACTCAATATGAATACAACTTAGCAGGAAAACGTACTCGCCAAATACATCCGGATAAAGGAACATCCACATATGAGTATGATCTGGCAGGAAATCTTGTACAGCTGGAGACAGATAATCTTATCAACGATCCTGCTATTAATACTCATTCTATAAGATACGAATATGATCATAATAGACTTGTAGGAGTGGTATTACCAGACTTACCTTCAGGCGATCCCAATCCAAATAATGTAGTATATCAATATGCTATTTCAGGGACAGGAAATAATTCTGGTAAACTTCTTGTAAAAGAAGATGGTTCTGGATTGACGAAATATTCGTATGGAAGAATGGGGGAAGTGCTTTCAGAATTAAAAGTTGTACAAGGGATTGGTATCCCTGTAATGTATTTTGAGACATTTTTCAATTATGATAGTTGGAACCGTATTACTAAGATCAAATATCCGGATGATGAGCTTGTTTCATATTACTATGACAGAGGTGGAAATCTTAAATCTGTTAGTAATAATTGGGGGGAAACTTATATAGAGAATATAAATTATGACCATTATGGGCAGCGTTCAAGCATTAAATATGGTAACGGAACTTCTCAAAATTATTGGTATAATTCTCAAAATCGAAGATTAGAGACTTATAATTTATATAATTCTGCAAATGTTTCAATGTTGCAAAATACATATCAATATGATGAGTTTTCGAATATAACTAAAATTAAAAATGAAGCCCTTCCTTTAGCAAATGGAATGGGAGGTGCATTTGAATTTGAATTCGGATATGATACACTGAACAGACTGATTGGAACAGGAACA
Source organism: Chryseobacterium oryctis (assembly GCF_025971925.1). Taxonomy (GTDB): domain Bacteria; phylum Bacteroidota; class Bacteroidia; order Flavobacteriales; family Weeksellaceae; genus Chryseobacterium; species Chryseobacterium oryctis. Next base: position 413,710 of record NZ_JAPDHV010000003.1, on the reverse strand, counting down.
AGAGAGGTGATGTATGATGGAGAAGAACAGCCTATATTATCTACTAATATGGCACATTCAACTTATAGCCTCGAAATGGATTATAATAATGTTGGAGGAATTATAAGAAAAAAACAACATCACGAAAGGGATCAGGTTGTTGTTCCGGAGAATACCTATAGTAATGAATATAATTATTTTCCGAATACTCATAAGTTGGATGTTGTCACAGATGTATCAACCGGAAATGCAGAAGGATTTGGGTACGATTATAATGGTAATGCAATAAGCCACCATGATAATAACGGAGTAAAAACAATGTATTGGGATGAGCAGGATCGTCTGAAAGCATTTTATAATGATAATACAGGTATTTATCAGTATTATACTTATGATGACAAAGGGGAAAGGGTTATTAAATATGGGCTTGAAATTCCTACTCAGCTATATCAGAACGGGGCTCCGGTTGTTGTTGATGAATTGAAAATGTTTGAATATAAAATCTATCCGAACCCATATCTTACCGTAAGCTCTACGGGACAATATACAAAACATTATTTTGAAGGAGCGAAAAGATTTGCAAGCAGATTGATGGATGATGCTACAAGATTTGAAGATTCTTCTGTTATATATTCTAAAACAGGAGAACAGAAAGCTCCTGAAAAAACTGCCGATGCAAAAGCAGACTTTAAGAAATATCTTGAAAAATCAGGTCTTGGCGATATTGTTTCTGTTGAGTTAAGAGAGGAGTATCAACATCCAGATTTATATTATCTGCATGGAGATCATTTGGGAACAGCAACATTTGTTACCAATTCTCAGTCTGAGGCAACACAATTTTTCTTAAATTTACCATTTGGGGAGACAATGCTAGAGCAGATGGATGGGTCATATAACAATCCGTTTAAATTTAATGCAAAAGAATTAGATGAAGATACAGGACTGTACTATTATGGAGCAAGGTATTATAACCCGAGGTTGAGTATTTGGTATGGTGTTGACCCGTTAGCGGTCTACAATCCTGTAATGGAAACTGAGTTTTACGGTGATGGGCAGCATAATGGTGGAGTTTATCATTGGGGAAATCTTAATCCCTATATTTATACCTACCAGAACCCAATAAATTATATTGATCCTAATGGAAAGCAAACAAAATCTAACGCTCATAGTCAAGGACGTATTAAAAACAGAGGGATTGGAATTCCAATTCCAGTGTATGAATATCAAGGTATGTATTTTCCATTTCCTGTCTATAGTCAAGAAGAGTTGCGAGAAGGGTTTAACACTTTAAAAGAGGATGCTAAAGCTGCAACGGTTTTGGGTTTCCATATATTTGCTATTGCTACTGCTGACGTATGGATACCATTAGTTGATAATTATAATAAAGCAAAAGATAAGGCTTTTAGGGTTTTAAATTCTGATAACCTTAGGCCAGAAGCAGGGTATCAGGGATCTGGAAAACACGGTATAAAATGGAAAGAAGGAGGAGCAGAAGCTAAAAAAACAGGTATTCCACAAGGTCAATGGGGAAGCCAAGAAGATTTGGATTTTGCAGGGCAAAAAGCATCTGAACTAAAACCAAGAGAAGGAGCAGAGTTTGAATTACCAGCAGATACAAAAAGTGTAGTGCATATGCCTGATGGAAGCACTAAAAAAGCCACTCACATATGGGTTAGAAATAATGGAAATGGGAAAACATTTCATGGTTATCCAAAAGTTAAATAATATTTAATTATGTTTAAAATAATTTTAAATCATCCACATATTGAAGAGGAAGAGTCGTTGAAAAAATATGAATCAGTAGGAGAATTAATTGAAAATATTTTTCCTTTAAGTGAAGATTGTTTTTGCATTGTTTGGAATAATATTAATATAAATCTTTCATATAAGTATGATTTATCTATAATATTTGATGATTTTGTATATGTGATTAAATTTTTGGAATCAAAAAATAATGTACTTCAGATTGCTTTTCCATCAAATACATTTGATGTTGTATGGGATATGAAAAAAGATGGTAGTAATATTAATATATTATCACAATGGAATACTGTTTTAAGTCATAATGAAAAAATATTAAATGAATATCCTTTTTTAAGCATTGATTCTAATTTATTTAAAGATGAATTGTCAAAAATCTTAGAATTTATTTATAAAAATATTATTAAAAGAAAAGAAAATATTAATGAAGAATTATTAAATGATATATTAGACAATAAACCTAATGGTTTGATTTTATAATATTTATAAATTTTACAAAGAAGTAAATAAAAAGAGGGATATTCACAGCTGGGTACCAAAAAAGAGTTTTGCAAATGAAACAAGAATCCAAAAAACCTAAACCTTCAGATTATTAAAAATGAAAAGAGCTTGTTTAATATTAATATTGCTTATAGGATGTAGTAAATCTGAGCAAAAATTAGATGGTAATAAAATAGAAATTGATTATTATGAACGTTGTCGATTACTTGTGTTAGAAGAAAATATAATTAGCCAAGATTTTGAGTTTTCGAAAGTAGGAAAAGAAATTGATGAGCAGGTGGTAAAATATTTAGGAAATATTATTACAAATAAAAAGGATACTCTTAAAATAGTAAATTCTGTTCACTATACAGGTACTTATGAAGATTCTAAACGAGGTAATGGTCAATTATATATTTATAATAGTCATAATAAATTAAAGGGATATTACAATTTAGGTTCCGCTTTAGCTGTTCCTACGGATATAGAAAATAACGAAAATGTAGTTTTCAATTATAATAATGATATTTGTAATCAGTTAACAAAAATTAGTCTAAAAGATAGTATTCCAAATAAAATATTTATTCAATGTACGAAAGAAGGAGGAGATCTTTATAATCTTCAAAAAGAATAAGACAAAACATCCGCTACGCAAAGTCTGTGACTTTGAGTTGATAAGTAATGTATAAAGTTTTTAAACGCTACAATACTGTAGCGTTTTTTTACATTTATAACAAAAAGAAAAAAGGAAGCCGTATAATTAAGAGAATGGGAACACAAGGCTCCTGAAAAAACTGCCGATACAAAAGCAGACTTTAAGAAATATCTTGAAAATCAGGTCTTGGCGATAATGTTTCTGTTGAGCTAAGAGAGGAGTATCAACATCCGGATTTATATTATCTTCATGGAGATCATTTGGGAACAGCAACATTTGTTACCAATTCTCAGTCTGAGGCAACACAATTTTTCTTAAATTTACCATTCGGGGAGACGATGCTGGAGCAGATGGACGGCTCGTATAACAATCCGTTTAAATTTAATGCTAAAGAATTAGATGAAGACACAGGATTGTACTATTATGGGGCAAGGTATTATAACCCGAGGTTGAGTATTTGGTATGGGGTTGATCCGCTAGCGGAGAAGTATCCTTCCCTTTCTCCTTACATTTATGCTGCTGATAATCCAATTTTTTATACCGACCCTGATGGAAGAGATATAGTTCCATATTTTGTTAACAACATAAAAGTAAGACGTGATAGTCATGGAAAATGGAGTAGAGAAAGCGTGAAGCTGTTTACTACAAAAGGTTATTTTTCTAAAGATATGGATGTAGCAATGAAAAAATTTGTTAAAAGCGAAACTGCTCAAGCTTTTCTCCGTCAATATATGAAAAAGGGACAATCCTTTTATGGAATCAAAGCTACCGAAGATGGGAAACTAAGCGACCAAAATCTTAATATTTATGATATCAGGAATAACAATAAAGTAAATACTGAATATGCTTGGGCTATGAATGGCGGAGGCGTTATTGCAGAAGGAACAACAGGTTTTGATACAAAAACAGGAGATTTAAATGTAAATATTGGTACTGCTGAAGCTGGAACTCCAAATACCACTGATGGACTTATAGAAACTATAGCTCATGAATTTGGGAAACATGGAACTAAGCACGAAAGATATTTGGATCTTTTAAAATCTGGTAATATTCAACAGTTACGTAAAGAGCAAGATAGAGACTATGATGGCGACCATAGTAAATCTACAAATCCTAAAGGAGCAAAAGTCTATGATGGGATAATGAATGATTTAGGACTAAAACCTCAATGGCCAAAAGAATCTAAAAAATAATTATGAAATTAGTTTATTATATCTTTTTATTAATTATACTTTCTTGCTCGGATAAGGATTATAATTATATTTTGAAAAGTTCAGTGGATCCAGACAATTCTTATAATATTGTTATGGAGAATAATGGAAATAACCTATCTGTTTTAAGTCTTTACAAAGAAAAAATAGGAGGTACAGAATTTTATTTTTTAAAGAGAAATGGTGAGTTTTATAGTTGTGACAAATCATTTTCAAAAGATAGTATTGGTAAAGATGTTTTGCTGTCTACAATAAAAAATTATAAAACCTACGAAGGAGATAAATATAAAGGAGATAGTCTAATTATCAAGAAAACCCAAGATGATTATATAACGATGTATAAATCGATTGATTATGGAAGGGTTTTAAAAATGGAATATCATTATGATAAAGATTACAAAGTCAATAAGATTATTTTTAATAATATCGTTTACAAAGTAAAATAATAATTCTCCCGCTCAAAGTACAGCTGGATGGAAACAAGTTCCAATGCCTAATATTATCCAAAATAAAGGAGCCGAAAATGTTTCAGGACCAGCTTACCAAGAAAACGATTATCAAATTGCTGCAAGGACAGGATATTTTAATCAAGCAAAAAATTCAGGGCAATTAAATTTAGTGACTGAGGGAGGGAATCCTATTCCACAAGATGCTATAAAAGGAATTCCTGATTTAGATCCTACTTTGGTGAAAACTATTACAGTTCAAGAATCTAATGCTGGAACAACGGGTATAACAGATATAATGCAAGCAAATGTACCAGGAGATTGGTCTAAAATGAAAAGTGAATATCAATTATCTAAAGGTGCTAAAACGGATGAATCTACATCATTATTTTCTGGTACGAGGATTTTAGCAACCAAAGGCTTTAAAGGTGGTGTTACTTATGACTCAAAAACACGACAGTCAACATATAAATTCCAAGGTTGGTCAAAAGCTGTAGAAGGATATAATGGAGGTGGTACAGCTGGGTATCAAAAAAGAGTTTTGCAAATGCAACAAGAATCCAAAAAAACTAAACCTTCAGATTATTAAAAATGAAAAGAGCTTGTTTAATATTAATATTGCTTATAGGATGTAGTAAATCTGAGCAAAAATTAGATGGTAATAAAATAGAAATTGACTATTATGAACGTTGTCGATTACTTGTGTTAGAAGAAAATATAATTAGCCAAGATTTTGAGTTTTCGAAAGTAGGAAAAGAAATTGATGAGCAGGTGGTAAAATATTTAGGAAATATTATTACAAATAAAAAGGATACTCTTAAAATAGTAAATTCTGTTCACTATACAGGTACTTATGAAGATTCTAAACGAGGTAATGGTCAATTATATATTTATAATAGTCATAATAAATTAAAGGGATATTACAATTTAGGTTCCGCTTTAGCTGTTCCTACGGATATAGAAAATAACGAAAATGTAGTTTTCAATTATAATAATGATATTTGTAATCAGTTAACAAAAATTAGTCTAAAAGATAGTATTCCAAATAAAATATTTATTCAATGTACGAAAGAAGGAGGAGATCTTTATAATCTTCAAAAAGAATAAGACAAAACCTCCGCTACGCAAAGCCTTTGACTTAGAGTTGATAAGTAATGTATAAAGTTTTTAAACGCTACAATACTGTAGCGTTTTTTACATTTATGACAAAAAGAAAAAAGTAAGCCGTATAATTAAGAGAATGAGGAACATAAGGCTCATGAAAAAACTGCCGATGCAAAAGCAGACTTTAAGAAGTATCTTGAAAAATCAGGTCTTGGCGATAATGTTTCTGTTGAGCTAAGAGAGGAGTATCAACATCCGGATTTATATTATCTGCATGGCGATCATTTGGGAACAGCAACATTTGTTACCAATTCTCAGTCTGAGGCAACACAATTTTTCTTAAATTTACCATTCGGGGAAACAATGCTAGAGCAGATGGATGGCTCGTATAACAATCCGTTTAAATTTAATGCTAAAGAATTAGATGAAGATACAGGATTGTACTATTATGGAGCTAGGTATTATAACCCTAGATTGAGTATTTGGTATGGTGTCGACCCACTAGCAGTCTACAATCCAGTAATGGAGAGTGAGTTCTAATGGAGACGGGCAGCACAATGGTGGAGTCTACTTCTGGGGAAATCTTAACCCATATATTTATACCTATCAAAATCCTATTAAATATATTGATCCTAATGGTAAACAGACTGAATCAACTGCTTCAAGAGGCTATAGATCTGGTATACCAATTCCAATGTTTAAAAGAGGAGACTATTATACACCGTTTCCTCGTATTGAACCTGTAGAGAGTAAAGTTAGAGAAGGTGTTGATATAACTATAAGAAGAGAGGCTTGGATTACGGCTATAAAATTAACACTGGCTACATTGGCGTATCAGAAACTGAAACAACTTTTTGCTGATAAGTTTAAAGCCAGAAAATGGCTATAAAAGAAGAAAGGAACATGGAATACAATGGCAAGAAGGAGATGCAAAAAGAAGGGCTCGAGAAACAGGAAACCCTCAAGGAAAATGGGGGAGTACAGAAGATTTGGATTATGCCGGTAAAAAGGCAGGAACTTTGGAACCTGGACCAGAAAAAAATGGAAAACCTACTCCTGGAGATTTTGAAGATTTCCCAATAAATGAAGGTAGTACAAGTACAGTTTATAACCCAGATGGTACACAATCAAAACCGGACAAAATCCGAGTAAGAAATAATGGAAATGGAACCTTTCATGGATTTCCAATAGATTCTAAGACAGCTGGAACAATTCATAAAAAAGCTAAATAGTATGTTTAAGATTATAATAAAGAGAAAAGACTTAATTGGGAAAAAAAGAGATATAGAAGATTTAACGGTTTGCGAGGCTATTAGTACTATCTATAATTATAGTGAAGATCTTTTCATATTTATTTGTTGGAATGGCTTTAAGATACCTTTAGATGGGATTAGTTTTTCTCAAATATATAGTGATGTAATAGTAATGTTAGAAGAGCTTGAGCATGATGATGATTTTTATGTAAGTTTTTTAGATGCTGGTTTTACTGCAATTTGGAATTTTTCAATCAATAATGATATTGTTATAATTGAGGCGGAATGGACAAGTATTGCTCCATATCATTATAAAAATACTACAATAGAAGATTTAAGAAAAGTTTCTAATATTATTAAGGTAAATAAAAAAGAATTTATATGTGAGTGGAATAATCTTCTCAAAATAATAAAATATGATCTCTTAAGTGTAGGCTATACCAATGAATTGGAAGGGTTTGATTATTTAAATAATTTAGATTAAGAAATCCTCCCCCGCTCTCCGACGTTTTAAACTTTTTATTGGTAAGATTTTTTTACGAGTCTAAAAATAATTTATTTATTTTCATGTTTTACTATTTGTTTAAAACGCAAGAAAGTAAAATTTTGTGACTAGGTAACAGGAGGTGCAACACAATTTTTCTTAAATTTACCATTTGGGGAGACAATACTAGAGCAGATGGATGGTTCGTATAACAATCCGTTTAAATTTAATGCAAAAGAATTAGATGAAGATACAGATACAGGATTGTATTATTATGGAGCAAGGTATTATAACCCTAGATTGAGTATTTGGTATGGTGTGGATCCGCTTGCTGAGAAAACTCCTTCTTGGTCTCCATACGCTTATGCAATGAATAATCCTATTCGCTTCATCGACCCGACGGGAATGATTGCGGAAGACACAAAAGTGAAACCTCCTAATGATTATATTTTCGATGAGAAAGGTAATTATGTTAGAACCGAGAAAAATAATCAACCTCATAGACTTGTCATAGAAAACTCTAAAACAAAAGACAGAACTAACTATTCATTTGCAGATCCAAAAGAAGATGCAAAACAAATAGATAGAGGAATTATAAATAAGGTTGTGTTTGTAAGTGAAAAAGATATACAGGGAATGCTTAAAAAACAAGGAGCGTTTGAATCTGGAAAATTTAATTTTGCTTGGGAAAGTCAAGGAGGAGGAGACTTTGATTATTCATATTCTGTTCTTCCAAGTAAATATGCAGAAGCAAGTTCAGATCCTTTAAATAGTTATTCTAATGCTCTTTTCTTACCAGAGGGAGATACAACAGCTCATAATCAAATGAATTTTGGTAATTATTTATGGGGAGCTACAGGATATACAGTTGGGTTTGATTATGCAGGTCTTCAAATGGGAGCACACGCAAACAGCAAATTTAACTCAAGAAGAAATGGATATGAATCTCAGTGGGATTCTAAAGATGACCAAAGATCGATAATATTAGGAGCTACTCACGCTAAACGGGGTGGCTATAGATCAATACCAAATATAATATCATATGGAAAAACTCACAAGAATTCTTATTAGCTTATTCTTATTTTTCATTCTTACCGAATGTAATTCAACTAAGTATAGCGATAAATTTTCCAAACTTGAAAATGAAAATTTCACTTATTTTAAGGGATATTCCATAACATATAGAAATGGAGTGTATTTAGTAAGTAATGCTAATGTAGAAAAAGATGATGAAAGAATTTTTGTTAAAAAAGGAATTACTGGAAAAATTAAGAATATCAAAAACAGAAATAATAATTTTATTACTAAGTCTGAGACAGAAATTAAATCATTAGAAAAGCTCTTAGATAAATTTGATAAATTAGATATTGCAAATTTATCTGTTGATAATTTTCAAAATATTCAGTTTGCTTTTTTCTTGGATAAATGTTCATATACATTTTTACGATTGTCAGATACAAACAGTTTGAAAGATGTGAACAAAACATATTTTGAAAAATATAAAAAAGATTGGTATTTATATAAGCAATGTTCTGAATAACTAAAATTCCTCCGCTACGCAAAGTCTGTGACTTTGAGTTGATAAGTAATGTATAAAGTTTTTAAACGCTACAATACTGTAGCGTTTTTTACATTTATGACAAAAAGAAAAAGGGTAAGCCATATAATTAAGAGAATGAGGAACATGAGGCTCCTGAAAAAACTGCCGATGCAAAAGCAGACTTTAAGAAATATCTTGAAAATCAGGTCTTGGCGATAATGTTTCTGTTGGGCTAAGAGAGGAGTATCAACATCCGGATTTATATTATCTGCATGGAGATCATTTGGGAACAGCAACATTTGTTACCAATTCTCAGTCTGAGGCAACACAATTTTTCTTAAATTTACCATTCGGGGAGACAATGCTAGAGCAGATGGATGGCTCGTATAACAATCCGTTTAAATTTAATGCTAAAGAATTAGATGAAGACACAGGATTGTATTATTATGGAGCAAGGTATTATAACCCGAGGTTGAGTATTTGGTATGGGGTGGATCCTCTGACAGAGAAAATGCCAAGTTGGAGTCCATATAATTATACTTTTGATAATCCTGTGAAGTACGTTGATCCCGATGGAAAAGCTCCAATAGAAATTAATGATGATTCTAATGAAAATTGTTGTTGGGGAATGTTTAGGCCTTTAATGCCTTTATTTGAAAACTCTTCTGTGAAGCCTACGGTTATAGAAACTATTACAAAAACTGGAGAAACAACAGAATCTTTGTCAAAGACGGCAGAAGGTACTCGAAATTCTAGTGAAAGGATTAAATATAATAATCAAGTTGAAAGAGCTAAAGACAAAATGGATGGAATAAGCAGAGCTCAAGAAAAATTGAAAAAAAATGCTCCCCAAGGATCAAAACAAAATGCAATACAATCAATAAATAAATCAAAACAAAATTTAAAAAATGCCTTAAGAAGAATTGATATTAATAATATTGATGAATTTGATGTTAAAGTATTACTCCATCCAGAAGTTAAAAAAGACAATATTAATTTGCAAAAAACTGTTTCTCCAAATTCTAAGACGGAAGAAGAAGTACGAGAAAAGCAGAAAAAGCAAGAACAAAAACAACATCTTATCAATCAGTATAATTTATCTGCATAAATATGACTAACGAACTACAAAAGAGCAAAGATTTGATGGATAATGAACAGTATGAATTAGCCATCAACATTTTGAATAATTTAAGAAACTTGCCTTCAAAATATGAAAACTTGAGACTTTTATTTTTATCAAACTGCTTATATAATATAGAAGATTATTATTTAGCTATTGACATTGCTGATAAGTTGTTGCAAAGAGATAATAAAAATGAATATGCTTCTCAAATAAAATATCTATCATATTACGAATTGAAAGATTATGATAATGCTTTAACTGAAGTAATAAGTTTTCTGTCTGATAATGAAGCTAATCTTTATAAAGTAACATTGGAAGAATTACTTATTGATATAAAAAATGGATATATCAACAAAGAAGAAACAATTTATAGAATCAAAGAATTAGCATTAAAAAATAATATCAATATCAATATCAATGGAAAGAATTAGATGAAGATACAGGATTGTACTATTATGGAGCAAGGTATTATAATCCTAGATTGAGTATTTGGTATGGTGTGGATCCACTGGCAGTGTATAATCCTGTAATGGAAACCGAGTTTTACGGCGATGGGCAGCATAATGGAGGGGTATCTTATTGGGGGAATTTAAATCCATATATATATTGTTATCAAAATCCTATTATTTATGTGGATCCTAATGGAAAACAGACTTTTGGAGAGCAAATTAAAATTGCAATTAAAAATCCATCTAAAATAGGATTGATGAATAGAGCTGGAAATATCTTGGCGGATAGGGCAGGAGAGTTTTCTAGAAGGGGAGCAACAGCATCATCCTCCGCTGCGCAAAGTCTACGACTTTGAGCTGATAAGACTCTAAATGAAAAAAGTAAAATTTTTGTACTAATTTTAATCAGTAATGATTAATGGGGAAATCTATAAGAAAAATACGATAAACAAAAAAACCTCTCAACTTTGTTGAAAGGTTTCGTGAGCGCGAAAGGATTCGAACCTTTGACCGTCTGCTTAGAAGGCAGATGCTCTATCCAGCTGAGCTACGCACCCATTAAAATTTTGATTCTCGCTTAGTATTTATAATAAAAAGCTTTTAAGTCGGGGCGGCAGGATTCGAACCTGCGACCTCCTGGTCCCAAACCAGGCGCGATGACCGGACTACGCTACGCCCCGAAAGATATATAGAAAGCGGAGGGTAAGGGATTCGAACCCTTGCGACACTTTCGCGTCGACAGTTTAGCAAACTGCTCCGTTAACCACTCCGGCAACCCTCCTTTTATCTTTGTATTTTAATGAACTTTGTTCCGTTATTGCGAGTGCAAATATAGAGCAGATTTCTTTATTTACCAAATATTTTTCAAGAAAATTTTGCGTATTTTTGGGCTAATAAACGATTAAAAAGCGGAACTAATGCGTAAAACATTATATATCATCGGATTAAGTGCTTTTGTTTTTTCATGCACCTCTCAGCAAAATGTGAAGAAAAATACTTACAAGCCAAAAACTCCCGTGACACAGCCTAAAGTGGTAGCAAAACCACAGGTTCAAGAGAAGCCAAAACCTCAGATTACAAACGATCATGGTGTCGAGTTTTTTACAACTAATATTGCTGATCCTGCCAAAAATGACAATACAGTTAGCTATGGTTCTATAGTTTCAGCAAAACCAGCAGGGTATAAAGTGGTAAAAACATATTTCCCAGCAATTGCACAAAACTTTAGACAGAAGTATTTAATATTACATTATACGGCATTGCCGGATGATAAATCTATTACTGTACTTACTCAACAGGCTGTAAGTGCACATTATCTTGTAAATAATACAGGTGATAATGAAATCTACCAATTGGTAGATGAGAATAAACGCTCTTATCACGCAGGAGTTAGTGCTTGGAGAAACGATAAAAATCTTAATGATACATCAATAGGAATTGAAATTGTTAATTCAGGGTATACTGCTGATGCATCTGGTAAGAGATTATTTGTACCATTTAATGATGATCAGATTAAAAAAGTAGCAGCTTTAGCAAAAGATATTATTACAAGATATCAAATTCCGGCTACAAACGTTTTGGCTCATTCAGATATTGCTCCTACAAGAAAGCAGGATCCTGGTCCATTATTTCCATGGAAAAAATTATATGATCAATACCAGATAGGAATGTGGTATGATGATGCCATGAAACAAAGCTACTATGATATGGCTGTTTCTACAGATTTTACTTCAAAATATAATGATTCTGCATTTATTTTTAGTGTTCAGACTCAACTGCAAAAATTTGGATACGGAATAGAACTTAGCGGTAAGTGGGATGATGCTACTAAAAAAACAATTGAGGCATTTCAGTATCACTTCCGTCCGGAAAATTATGATGGAATAATGGATGCGGAAACGTGGGCAATCCTACAAGCTTTAATTCAAAAATATCCTGTAAAATAAATAATTTTAAAGCACATTCGGAGGAATGTGTTTTTAATATATTTTAAATATAAAACACTTAAAAACAATCTGTAATGGAAAATTTCAGAAGAGAGAGTGATTTACTCGGAGAACTAGAGGTTCCGGTAAACGCTTATTATGGAGTTCAAACACAAAGAGCAATTAATAATTTCAAGATTTCGGGGCAGCTTTTGTCTTCGTATCCTGATTTTATTAAAGGATTGGCGTTCGTAAAAAAAGCTGCGGCAAAAACTAATTATGAGCTAGGATTGCTTAATGAAGAATTATACTTCAAAATTGCTGAAACGTGTGATGAAATTATTGAGGGACAATTCCATGATCAATTTCCTGTTGATATGATTCAGGGAGGGGCAGGAACTTCAATCAATATGAATGCAAATGAGGTAATTGCTAACAGGGTTTTAGAAAAATTAGGAAAAAATAAAGGTGAATACGAATTTTGTTCACCAAATGATCATATCAATTTGTCTCAGTCTACTAATGATGCGTATCCTACAGCTATTAAGATGGGGTTATTGCACATGAATATAGGATTGGTGCAAAGATTAGAGAAAATTGTTGAAGCATTCCGTGCAAAAGGGAAGGAGTTTCAGGATGTAATTAAAATGGGCAGAACTCAGCTTCAGGATGCAGTTCCTATGACGTTAGGTCAGGAGTTTGAGGCTTTCGCTGCTACTTTGGAAGAAGATATTTCTAAGTTAAATAATAATGCCAGCCTTTTTGTAGAAGTAAATATGGGAGCAACTGCTATCGGAACAGGGTTGAATGCTCCGGTTGGGTATGCTACGCTTTGTGCAAAAAATCTGGCTCAGCTTACAGGTTTTCCTGTAGTTTCAGCCCCGGATTTAGTTGAAGCGACACCAGATACAGGCTCTTATGTGATTTATTCATCAGCAATGAAACGTCTTGCTGTGAAATTATCAAAAATCTGTAATGATTTAAGATTACTTTCTTCAGGACCAAGAGCCGGACTTTTTGAAATTAATTTGCCTCCAATGCAACCGGGTTCATCTATTATGCCTGGTAAAGTGAATCCTGTGATTCCGGAGGTGGTAAATCAGGTTTGCTTTAAAGTAATTGGAAATGATTTAACGGTAACTTTTGCAGCAGAAGCAGGACAATTACAGTTGAATGTAATGGAACCAGTGCTTTCTCATGCGATAATGGAAAATATTAATTTCCTTTGCAATGCTCTAGATACGCTTCGTGACAAATGTGTGGTGGGTATTACGGCAAATAAAGAAGTTTGTCTGAATATGGTAAAACATAGCATCGGAATTGTTACAGCGCTTAATCCTTATATTGGTTATAAACAATCAACAGCAATTGCAAAAGAAGCTCTTGAAACGGGAAAAAGTGTTTACAATTTAGTACTTGAAAAAGGGGTTCTTTCTCAGGAGAAACTGGATGAAATTCTTGATCCTAAAAATATGTTGAAACCACAAAATAAATAATATTCTGTGAGTAAACTCAAAAAAACAATTCAGGCACTTCAAAATATTGCAGATGAACCAAGTTTGCTGAATTTGGTGCTGAATGATAAGGAAGTAAGACGAAAAAACTTTCTTAAAAAATATTCTCATTTAGAAACTCTTCCTCAGATCAATTTGCTTGATCTGAGTGAAGATTTCGATGAATCTATTGATATTTGCTTCTTGGATGGTGCTTCTCTTCCTACAGATTTGGCATTGTTGAAAACATTGGCAAAAGGTAAAAAAAGCTATTTTGAAATCGGAACATGGAGAGGAGAAAGTGTTTGGAATGTCGCTAAAGTGATAGATGATTGTTCTACGCTTAACCTTTCTAAAGATGAAATTTTAGCACTGGGAATTGACAAGAAATATGCAGAATTACACGGAATTGTTTCCCAAAAAAATCCGAAGATTTTACATTTGGAAGGAAATTCTAAAACTTTTGATTTTGCAGGTCTGAATAAAAAGTATGACCTTATTTTTATTGATGGAGACCATTCTTATGAAATGGTAAAAAATGATACGGAAAAGGTTTTTAAAAATCTTATTCATGAAGATTCTGTGGTGGTTTGGCACGACTACGCTTACAATCCTGAAAAGGTAAGATATGAAGTTTTTCAGGGGATTTTAGACGGAATGCCGGAAGTTTTTCATAAGAACCTTTATCATGTTCAGAATACCTTATGTGCTGTTTTTATGAAAGGTGATTTTAAAACAAAAACTTTTCAGAGTCTGAACGAACCAGAGTTTTTATTTGAAGTAAATTTGAAAATAAAAAAGTGAGATTTTTAATCATTATTCCTGCTCACAACGAAGAAGAGAATTTGCCTTTTACTTTGAAGTCATTAGAAAATCAAAATTTTAAGGATTTTAAAGTGGTGGTTGTAAATGATGGTTCTACAGATAATACTTCCGAAATTATTAAAAGGTTTACTGAAAAAGATTCTCGTTTTGAAACCATAAATCTTCAAAAATCGGCTCATCAGCCAGGTTCAAAAGTGGTAAATGCTTTTAAAAATGGCTTAAATACTCAGAATCTTGATGAGTTTGATATTATCTGTAAGTTTGATGCAGATATAATTCTCTCTGAAAATTATATTGAAGAAGTAGAAAAAGCGTTTCGAAATAACCCTAAATATGGTTTGGTTGGCGGATTATTGTACGTTGAAAAAAATGGGGAATGGGTTTATGAAGGAAATTCTAATAAACATCATGTGAGAGGTCCAATGAAAGCATACAGAAAGGAGTGTTTTCAGGAAATTGGAGGATTGAGAGAAACGTTGGGTTGGGATAATATCGATTCTATTTTGCTTGAAGATTTAGGTTGGAAAGAAGTTGTTTTACGGGAATTGCATGTGAAGCTCATTAAAGTAAAAGGTAAAGATTATACTGTGAAAGCCTCTGATTATTATGGAAGATATTTCTATTTTCTGGGTTTGAAAAGGCTTCTTGCCTATATTGCAGCATCAAAAGAGGCGATGAAAAACAAATCTGTTTCGTTTTTCTTTCAGATTGTAAAATCTTATGAAAGCTGCAGGGCTAAAAAATTAGAATTAAAGATTACAAAAGATGAACAAAAAGTAATCAATAATCAACGCTGGAATGCTCTGAAAAAAAAATGGTTGAAAATGTAAATGAAAATCTGTTTGAAAAAAATAGCCTACATAGAAATCGATACTCATGCTGAAATTGCTCAAAGTTTCATAGAAATTATGCAAGGTTCGGGAGAGTTCGCTGTTGATTATTATTTTTCTGAAAAAATAAAAAATCAGATTGAAACTCATGACGAATCTGTTTTTCTTTCTGATAGTTCGATGATTTTAGAGCAATTGAAAATCAAAAAATATGATGTGATAATTGTAGGAACTGTTCATCGCTATTTCAATACATTTCAGGCAATTGCTGAAAAATACAATACAGCATTTATAATTCATAATATCAATTTTACCAAAATATCAAGATTAGATTTACTTAAAAATATTTTCAAAGAAGATATTGTTTATAGATTGAAACTTTGGTGGAAAGAAGGACTTTTTTATACTTCAAAGACTTATGAAAAGGCAAAAAATCTTTTGGTTTTAGATGAAGAATTATGCTCTGGAAAATTTAAATTTCTTCCTCTTTTTTATACTAAATACTTTGAAAAGCCTAAAAATAAAGTTTTTACGGTTGTAATTCCTGGAGGAGTATCTCAAAAAAGACGAGATTACAGAAAAGTATTTTCTACCATAAAAGAACTTGAAAATTTAAGTAAAAATTCAAACATTGAAAATAAGATGATTGAATTTGTTTTTTTAGGAAAGGCTAAAAATCAAGAATTAAAGCAAGTTATTGATTTGGAACGCTGTTTAAATTATATCAATGTTCAATATTTTACAGAAAGAGTTTCTCCTAAAGATTTTGAATATTGGATGCAGAAAGCAGATGTTTTGTGGTGTCCGATTCAGCAGGAAACAACATTTTTCAGTCAAAAAGAAACTTATGGTGTTACTAAAATGACAGGTAATCTGGGAGATGCAATAAAATATGGGAAATTAGCTGTCTTTCCACAAAATTATTCTTCAAAGCTAGAATTTATTGTCTCTGAAAAACAAGATGTTATCCGTCAACTTCAGGAGCTGAAAAATTCAGATTTTGATTTTCAGACTAAGTATAATAAAGAATTAGTTCAAAAAAATATCGAAAATGTTTTAAACGAATTAATTTCTATTTAAACTTAAAAATGCTCTTAATGAAATCTTTGTTCAGATAATTCTCAATCGGGAATACCTTCGTAAAATAATTTCCAATATAAATCAGAATAAGAACAACGGCAGGTTTGTAAATCAAATTGATAAAATTGTTGTTGAAAGTAGGCAAAACAATGGCAACAGTAATAGCCAATGTACAAATAATTGATACAAAAATCATTTCAATAGTCAAAGGAGAAACCTTGAACATAATATAATTGAAAATAACTTTAATAACGTTGTAGGTTGTTAAAGAAATAGCTGTAGATAAAGCAATTCCGATTAATTTCAAATCTGTATTTTGAAGAAAATAAAGGTTTAAAGCAATAGTTAATCCAGCTAATAACAGCATGACTATGATATTAAATTTGTAATATTTGGACAACGAAATAATATTACCATTGAAACCTGTTGCTAAATCTAATAAAACTGCAGAACCCCAAATCCATACAACTGGTTCGTATTCTCTCAGCATAACCCCATTTTTAGGCATAAATTGGGTGAGATAAGGGAATCCAACCATAATGCAAGAGAATAATACGGCTCCTAAAAAATATAACGTAAGAGAAGTTTTTTTATGAAATCTGTCGAGTTCTTCCATATCTCCATCTGCGAGATTTTTGCTGATAATTGGCGCAGAAATATTGAATAAACCTAACTGTGGAATAGAAATTAATGAAATTAATGCGTAAAGAGTAGAGTAGATTCCATTTTCTTCCATTCCTAAGAATTCACCAATCATAAAATTATTGATAGCTAAATAATTCCCGAATGTTCCCAGAAATCCGAAAAAACTGTATGCAGCAAATTCTTTATAGAAATTATCTTTTTTGAAATAATCTGTACTGAAATCCAGATTGATTTTTTCCAGTTTATTGGTGTAGTAGATGTATCCGAAAAACATTAGAGCAAACATCCCGAAAAAGAAAGCAAACGCAATTTTCTGGGATAATGCAAAATAGAAGAATAAACAAAATGCACCCAGATTGGCTATTTTAGGGAAAAGATTGTCGAAAACATTAGAAACTACAATTCTTTTGTAATTGGAGGTGTATTTGTTGAAAATAGCACAAAATGACAAGAGCAAAACCAAAGGAAGAATAATTTCTTTGATTTTCCAGGCTTCCAATTCTTTAAATCCTGGATAAAAGAATGGTATAATGAAGAAAATGATGCTGAATATGAGGAAATTAACTAAAATAGCAAGTAAGGATAATGAAAGCATATTCTGCTTTTTACCGTCTTTATCTACTTTGTGGAAAAACTTCACGTTAGAATAAGAGATTCCCAATACTACAAAAGGGACCAGCATTTCGGCTGTAGGAAGTATATATCTTAGTTTACCGTAAAATTCAAAATCATTCGGGAAGATAAAAATGGCCGAAACAGTACCCAACAAAAAACCAATATAGCCAATAATGGAATATTTGAATCCTTGTCTTGCAACTACACTCATATTTTTGGGTTTTTAAATTTTAGGTATGAAAATGATATTGTTGATGTATTCGGTTTTGTTTTTTTCGTCGGTTATGTTTTTTATTAAAATTTCTTCAGTTAATTTTTCCAGTTCAAAAGTATGTCTGTTTAGATATTTTGCGTCGTATCCCCAAGATTCAACTTCAGATATTTCATTCCAGATTGGTGTGGAATGGTGTCTTTGTTCCATTTCTACCATTAATGTGGGATGAAATTGTTTAATGATTTTTTTTGCACCATTCAATGTTTTCATTTCGTTGCCTTCGACATCGATTTTTATAAAATCAATTTTTTTAAAATGTTCAATGGCTGCCCAATCATCAAGTTTTAAAACTTTTACTTTTTCGGTGTAGCTTTTCTCTTCGCCCTTTTCTTTGTAAGAAGTATTTAAAGTACCTCTGGATGCTATTATTTTTCCGTTAATAACAGGAACCTTAAATTCTGCTGTCGTATTTTCGTCAGAAAGAGCTAAAGGTAAAACTCTCATTGTCGGAAAAAGTCTTTTTAATCTTCTGAATAATTTTTTATTAGGTTCAAAAGCGTAGATGTTGTCGTTAATAAGTTTGTTCTCAAGTTGATATAAAAATGTTCCTACATTTGCACCAATATCCAGAATTACAGCATTTTTGGGTAAATATTCTTTAATCCAAACTAATTCCGGTTCTACATTTCGTTTTGAGAAATTTTCTCGGGTAAGATTTTTTAAACTTTTAAAATATCTTTTTTTATAAAAATCTGGGCTAATGTATTGTAGTTTTTCTGCAATTCTTTGATATAAAGACATTCTTACACTTTTTGGCAAGAGACAAAGATACGTAAAAATGTTAAACTAATGTTAAAGTTTGATAATTATAATGTTTTGATTATCAGTGATGTTGTTTTGTGTTGCGATTTTATTGTTTTGGATTACAATTAGTTAAAAAATTTCATATAAATGGTGTATTTAGGAAATCATTTAAAGGTTTCATTAATTTGAAAATCTTTGAAAGATTTTTTACCGAATTCTTGTCCAGAATTTCTTCATCAGTTAAATTATAAACAACGATAAAGCTTTTCAGTTTTAAATACTCAGCCATTGGATTTTCTTTTTCGAAACCTTGAGGTACTTTTTTTAGTTTATCATCTTGGTCTAATTCTGGAAAATGTTTTTTGAAATCTTTATTGTTTAAAATTGTAAGAAAATCATCTCCATACAAAGAAATTTCTTTTCTCAATTCTTTTAAAACAGAAGAGTCCGGCATATAAATTCCTCCGGCTATAAAAGATTTTCCAGGTTCTATGTGAAGATAATATCCTGCTTTCTGGCTTCCTTTTCCCATTCCCAATGATGCTCCGAAATTAGTTTTATAAGGAGATTTGTCTTTTGAAAATCTAGTGTCCCTATAAATCCTGAACAGAGATTTTTTAGCATCAATTTTACCTAGCTCTTCATCAAATTCAGACATATTTTGAATTAAATCTTCAATAAAGAGAATGAGGTTTTGCTGTGCTTCTGTATAAAGACTTTTGTTCTCATTAAACCATTCACGGTTATTATTTAGGATAAGTTTCTGTAAAAAATCAAAGGTATTGGGAGATAATGTGGCCGACATGTTTTTTTATTTTATATCAAAATTAGTCAAAAGTATTTCAATTTTTAAAGTGTTTTGAAGACTAATGAATAAAATGCAGTTATTTAAACTATTCAATAATAATTCAAGGTTAAATAATTATTAAAATAAAAACAAAAAAAGTGTAATTTTTCTGCGGAAACTATAAAAGGTTTAAAGGTTTCGAATGTTAAATTATTGTTTTTGTAATAATACTTAAAATGATATTCAAATAATAATTGTATCTTTGCAAAAATTTTAAAATATTTAATGAATTTATTTACGGAGACCAATTTAAGTCCTGACATTCTAAAGGCAATTGGCGAATTGGGTTACGAAAGCCCGACAGAAATCCAAAAACAGACTATCCCTTTTATTCTTTCAGATATTCGCGATCTAATCGCACTTGCGCAGACAGGGACAGGCAAAACAGCAGCGTTTTCGCTTCCGATTTTGGATATGATTGACGAAACGAGTCGCAAAATCCAACTTTTGGTGCTTTGTCCGACACGAGAATTATGTCTTCAAATTGCTAAAGACATAAAAAATTATTCTAAATACATGCAAAACATCAAAACTACCGCAGTATATGGTGGAAGCAGTATTATGGAACAAATTCGTTCTTTAAAGGATAAACCACAGATTATTGTGGGAACTCCAGGGAGAGTAATTGATTTGATTAACAGAAAAGCTCTTGACTTTTCGGCAATTCATTGGTTGGTTTTAGACGAAGCTGATGAAATGCTTTCAATGGGTTTCAAAGATGAATTGGAAACAATTTTAAGTGAAACACCTGAAACTAAACAGACTTTCTTATTCTCTGCAACGATGAATAAAGAAGTAGAGAGAATTTCTAAAAACTATTTGACAAAACCTCACAGAATTTCGGTTGGTTCTATCAATGAAGTTAAGAAAAATATCAAGCATGAATATTATGTAGCTGGATATCGTCAGAAAAAAGAAGCATTGAAGCGTCTTATTGACTCAAATCCTAATCAATATTCTATTATTTTCTGTAGAACAAGAATGGAAACTCAGGAAGTTGCCGATTTCTTAATGCAAAATGGATATGCTGCAGATGCTCTTCATGGAGATTTATCTCAGGCTCAGAGAGATACGGTGATGAAAAAATTCAGATTGAAAAACATCGATATTCTTGTAGCAACAGATGTGGCAGCAAGAGGATTGGATGTAAACTCTCTGACTCACGTTATTCACTATTCTTTACCTGATGATCCTGAAGTTTTTGTTCATAGAAGCGGAAGAACGGGTAGAGCAGGAAAAGACGGTATTTCAATGGCTTTGATTAAACCTGAGGAAAGCAGAAAGCTAAAACAAATTAAGTTTGCTACTAAAATTGAAATCAACGAAGGAAAAATTCCTACGGGGGAAGATATTGTAAAAGCTCAGGTTGGAGGTGTTTTTGAAAGTCTTTTCGAAGTTCATGAAGACTTCTTTGAGTTTGATGATGCATTGATTCCTGATTTATCAGCATTTACAAAAGAAGAATTAGTTCACAAATTGCTTCAGTTTCAATTAAAAGATCTTGCTTTATATTACAAAGACAGACACGATCTTATTGAGCAGAAACTAAGCAGTAGAGATGATGATTCTAGAAGAGACAGAGGTCGTGACAGAGGAAGAGATCGTGATAGAGGAGATAGAGGTAGAGAACGCGGAGGTAAGCCGAGAAGAAAAAATGAAAACATGGTAAGGTTCTTCTTTAATCTTGGTAAAAAAGATCAATTGAAAAAACTAGATGTTTTAGATATTATCAATAAAGCGACTGCCGGAAAGAGCAAAAAAAGAGCTGAAATTGGAGATATTGAAATTTTAGAGAAATTCTCTTTCTTTGAAGTTGAAAAATCTTTCAAAGGAGATCTTCTGAGTAATATTTCTACAATGAAATTTAGAGGTAAAGATATGAGAGCTGAAGAAGCTAATTAAACTCATTTTACATAATACAAACCGGCTTTTTAGCCGGTTTTTTTATTGGTAATCAATACTTAATATAATGTTAACAAAACTTAATATTAGATTGTTTCAGGTAAGGCTCTTTTTTAAGAAATTTGCACTCAAATTATAAATACTTAAAAATGGGAATTGGTAATATTTTCCACGCTTTCCAACCGAAAGATAAAATCTTCTTTGTGCTTTTTGAAAAAGTAACAGAAAATCTAGTTGCAATGTCTGAAGAGTTTAACTCTGGAATTAAAGACTTTGATCTTAACGATGATACTATGTTGAAAAAGATGAGTGATTATGAGCATAAAAATGATGAGCTTACTCACGAAATTTTTGTAGAACTGGGTAAAAACTTCATCACTCCTTTTGATAGAGAAGATATTCACACATTAGCAACAGGGTTGGACGATATTGCTGACTATATCTATGCTTCCGCAAAATATATTTTCTTATACAAGTCTCCACAGGTAAAAGCCTATGCAGATTTTTCTTTATTGATTCATAAGGCTTGTCTGGAAATCCAAAATGCCATGAAAAATCTTAAAGGGTTTAAGAATATGGAACAAGTGAAAGAAGCTTGTATTAAAGTAAACTCTATTGAAAATATTGCAGATGATTTGCTTTCAAACTCTATGGTAGAGCTATTTGAAACAAGTGATGCGATTAACATTATCAAAGTTTCATCTGTACTTAATTATCTTGAAGTAGTAACTGACAAAGCAGAGGATGTTGCCAATACTATTGAGAACATCATGATTAAATACGCTTAAATAATAATTAACAAAAATGGAATTTCCTATTTTACTTATAGTTATTATTGCGTTGGCTCTAATATTTGATTACATTAACGGTTTTCATGATGCAGCAAATTCAATTGCAACTATAGTTTCTACAAAAGTTTTAACTCCTTTCCAGGCTGTACTATGGGCTGCACTTTGGAACTTTGCAGCGTTTTTCTTGGCCGCTTACGTTATTGGAGAATTTAAAATCGGTAATACAATTGCCAAAACTGTAAATGAAAATTTTATAAATCTTGAAGTTATTTTTTCAGGTCTTGTTGCGGCAATAGCCTGGAACCTTTTAACATGGTGGTTCGGAATTCCGTCATCTTCTTCTCATACTTTGATTGGAGGCTTTTTAGGAGCAGCATTAATGCATGCTTTTATGATGGATTATAATGCTGTAGCTTCAGCTCAACCGGATTTAGGTATTTGGGGAACACTCAAAGAAGCTTTTGACCAGGTTGTGCATCAGGATGTTGTTAAATTCAACAAAGTAATTCCTATCTTTTTGTTTATTTTCATGGCTCCGATCATCGGGATGGTTATTTCAATTATCATTACACTGATTATCGTTCATCTTTACAAAAAATCAAACCCTCATAAGGCAGATCAGTCATTTAAAAGATTGCAGTTGGCTTCTTCGGCTTTATTTAGCTTAGGACACGGTTTGAATGATGCTCAGAAAGTAATGGGTATTATCGGCGCAGCATTGATTTTTTATCATGTTAATACATTACAGGATCCTGTTTATTTAAATATCCCTTCTGCGGAACGTTTCGATTATTTTGCAGAGCATTACCTTTGGGTACCTTTGGTATCGTTTTTAGCAATTGGTTTAGGAACCATGAGTGGTGGTTGGAAGATAATCAAAACAATGGGAACTAAAATTACAAAAGTAACTTCTTTGGAAGGTGTAAGTGCTGAAACAGCAGGTGCAATTACTTTATTTATTACCGACCACTTTGGTATTCCTGTTTCTACAACACATACCATTACAGGTTCTATTATTGGTGTTGGTTTAACGAAAAGAATTTCTGCCGTAAGATGGGGGATTACTGTAAGTCTTCTTTGGGCTTGGGTGCTTACGATTCCTATTTCAGCTATTGTTGCAGGAACTGCATACCTTTTGGTTACATTTTTTACCTAAAATAAAAATTAACTTAAAATATAAACTTTGCTCAATCGGGCAAAGTTTTTTGTTTTATAAAGCCTTGAAAAATCGTATTTTTGCTTAAATTATTAGAATTTATGGAATTTTTAGATAGATACCAACAGATTGTTGCTGATGCCGTTACAAAGTATACTTTTAAAGATAAACCTACGGAATTATATGACCCGATGAATTACATTATTTCTCATGGAGGGAAACGTCTTCGTCCGATTATGGTTTTAATGGCGTGCGATTTATTTGGAGGTGATTTAAAACAGGCGATAAAACCGGCATTAGCAATCGAGTTTTTCCATAATTTCACACTTATCCATGATGATATTATGGATGAAGCTCCTTTGAGAAGAAATAAACCGACTATTCATACTTTACATGGAATAAATGTAGGGATTCTTTCCGGAGACGGATTGATGTTGAAGGCTTACAAGTTTTTTGAAGATTTAGAACCTGAAATTTTCAAAGCATGTATCAGAATTTTTACACATACAGGTTTGCTTTTATGCGAAGGTCAGCAATATGATATCAACTTTGAAACACAGGAAAATGTAACTTTTGATGATTACATCAGAATGATTACTTATAAAACAGGGGTTTTGAGTGCTTCTTCATTTGAAATTGGAGCTTTAATTGCAAAGGCAAACTTCAAAGACGCAAAAGCTATTTTTAATTTCGGAAAACATATCGGGATAGCATTCCAGATTATGGATGATTATTTAGATGTTTTCGGAGATCAGGCGCAGT
Source organism: Chryseobacterium oryctis (assembly GCF_025971925.1). Lineage (GTDB taxonomy): Bacteria > Bacteroidota > Bacteroidia > Flavobacteriales > Weeksellaceae > Chryseobacterium > Chryseobacterium oryctis. The sequence continues at coordinate 389,336 of NZ_JAPDHV010000003.1, read as the reverse complement.
TTGGCAAAAAACATGCAGGAGATATTTATGAAAATAAAAAGACTGTTCTTTATTTGATGGCAAGAGAGTATGCAACAGAAGAAGAAAGAAAAGAGCTGGACTATTGGTATTCTAAAAAGACAGATAATATCGATAAAGTTTATGGAGTTGAGAAAATCTTCAGAAGAACAAAGGTTGACGAAAAAGCTTTGCGCTTAATTGAAAAACATAACGAAATCGGGCAGAGTTATCTTCAAAAAATTGATGCTCCGGAAGAAAAGAAAAAACCGTTTATTGAATTAGCGAATTACCTTCTAAGACGTGAAAGCTAAAAATAAGGAGGGCTATTAGGTTGCAAGTAAATTTTGTCTGGAACCTAGAAGCTATAGCCTAATATCTATACAATGAAATTCAGGACAGAGGTTGACATCAAAGATTCGAAGAAAAAGATTGAGATTGAAGATAAAATATTTTCGATAGGTTCTTGTTTTGCTTCCGAGATGTCAGATTTGTTTTCGCAAGGTCAGATTCAGTCTGTAAATAATCCTTTTGGGACTATTTTTAACCCATTTTCGATTAATAATGCTGTAAAAAGACTTCATGATTCTGAGTTTTATGATGAGGAAGATTTAATTACATTTAATGATGAATTTATTTCTCTGGATCATCATACAAGTTTTGATACAAGGTATATTCACCAGACTTTAGAAAAGATTAATTCTAAAATAGTTGAAGGAAATCAGTTTCTTCAAGAAACAAATTGGGTAATTATAACATACGGAACTTCATTTATATATGAATTTGTTCCAAAGCAAAAATTGGTCGCAAATTGCCATAAAATTCCGCAAAAATTCTTTACAAAAAGATTGTTAACCAATCAGGAACTTACAGATTCTATCTATACTACGATTTTAAATATAAAAGATATCTGTAAGGATGATGTTCAGATTTTGTTTACGGTTTCGCCTGTTCGTCATACAAAAGACGGAATGGTTGAAAATCAATTAAGTAAGTCTAAATTAATTACAGCTATTCATGAAACCATTTGCCAGTTTGAAGACAGTCATTACCTTCCGATTTATGAAATTTTGATGGATGATTTGCGAGATTACCGTTTTTATAAAGAAGATATGATTCATCCTAACTCTCAGGCGATTAATTATATTTTTGAAAAGTTTGGAAATGCTTTTTTTGCGGATGAAACTCAAGATTTTATTAAAGAAAATTTTAAAATTAATAAAGCCTTAGAACATAAAACGGACGATGAGAAAAATCCGAAATATGTAGAATTTCGAGAAAAATTAAATCAAAGGATTGAAATTCAGCGAAAAAAGGTAAAACATAAGATATTTCCAAATAATTGATTCTTCTCTTATATGTTAATTAATAGTTGTCAGCTTTAAAAAAGTTAAAAAAATATTATGGCAAGAGCAGTTACGAAAGAGCAATTGATCAATAGTAGTGAAGAAAATTTTCAAAAATTATTCAGCCTTATTGGTTCAATGACAAGAAAGGAGCAGGAAAGCTTATTTTCCTTTGAAGACAGAGACCGTAATATTCGAGATGTTCTTATTCATCTCTATGAATGGCATCAGTTATTACTTAAATGGGTGGTATCAAACCGGTCAGGAGAATTTTCAAGCTTTCTTCCATCTCCATACAACTGGAAGACATATCCAGAGATGAATATCGAGTTCTGGAAAAAACATCAGAAAACAACCTTGGATAAATCTATGGAACTTTTAATGGAATCCCATTCTTCAGTGATGAAATTGATAGATACATTTTCAGATGAGGAATTATTTACAAAAAAATATTTTTCATGGACAGGGTCTACAAGTTTAGGGAGTTATTGTGTTTCTTCAGGTTCAAGTCATTATGATTGGGCGATAAAAAAAATAAAAAAACATAAGAAAAATATGGAGGAAACAGGTGGTTGAAGCTATGCCTGATTAAAATATTTACCTCATTTAAGATAATTGAATAAAAAAATGATTGATACACATACACATTTATATTCGGAAGAATTTGATGAAGACAGAAAAGAAACTATTCAAAGAGCTTTAAATAAAGGTGTTACAGAATTTTATCTTCCTGCAATAGATTCTGAATCTCACGAGAAAATGCTTGAATTAGAAGCTCAATATCCTAACCAAATTTTTTCGATGATGGGTTTACATCCTTGTTATGTAAAACCTGAAACTTGGGAAAAGGAGCTTGAAATTGTAAAAAACTATCTTGAACAAAGAGCCTTTCCTGCAATTGGTGAAATAGGTATTGATTTGTATTGGGATAAAACGACATTAGATATTCAAGTCAAAGCTTTTGAGCAACAGATTGATTGGGCAATTGAAAGAGATTTACCCATTGTGATTCATACAAGAGAAAGTTTTGATGAGACTTTTGAAGTTCTAGAGCGAAAAAAACACCCGAAACTTCGTGGAATTTTCCATTGTTTTTCTGGTAATTTGGAACAGGCAAAACATGCTATTGAGCTAAACTTTATTTTAGGAATTGGTGGAGTAGTGACATTCAAAAACGGGAAAATAGACCAGTTTTTACACGAAATACCATTAGATAAAATAGTTTTGGAAACAGATTCACCTTATTTGGCTCCGGTTCCGCACAGAGGAAAAAGAAATGAAAGTTCATATCTTGATTTAGTTGCCGGAAAATTAGTTGATATCTATAAAGTAGATTTTTCTGAGATTGACAGAATAACAACTGAAAATGCAAAGAAATTATTTGTTCAAATTTAATACAGATAAAATCCTTCCAATTTGGAAGGATTTTATATTATTTTTTCCTTGTGAAATTTTTGTTTTTAGGTTTTTTAAAACTAATGGAAATATTTTCAGAAGGCTTCTTCTTGTTATTCTTGGGTCTTGAAGAACCTGTTCTTGGTAATTTAGGCTTTTCTGAACCAGCAGGAACTGGCTTGTTATTAGAATCACGCTTTTGTGCAACCAAATTATCCGTATGGAAAGGGTGATTTTTTATTACCGGAATTTTCTTTCCGATTAGTTTCTCTGTATTTTTTAGATTTAGTAAATCTAATCCGTCAACAAAAGAGATAGAATTTCCCTCTGCTCCAGCTCTTCCTGTTCTTCCAATTCTGTGTACATATGTTTCAGAAACATCAGATAATTCAAAATTAATTACAAACTTCAGTTCATCAATATCAATTCCTCTTGCTGCAATATCGGTTGCGACCAAAACCCTTGTTTTCCCTGACTTGAAATTGTTTAAGGCGTTTTGACGGGCATTTTGAGATTTATTTCCATGAATAGCTTCCGTTGAAATATTATCTTTTTGAAGCTTTCTGGCTATTTTATCTGCTCCGTGTTTTGTTCTTGCAAACACTAGAACAGAATCAGCAATATCATTTTTAAGAATATGAGTAAGAAGGTTTAGCTTATTCTCTTTTTCCACAAAATACACAGACTGATTGATAGTATCTGCTGTTGAAGAAACTGGCGTAACCTCTACTTTTACGGGATTATTTAATATCGAATTTGCTAATTTTTGAATCTCCGAAGGCATTGTTGCTGAGAAAAACAGAGTTTGTCTCTTTTGAGGTAAAAGTTTAATAATTCTTTTTACATCGTGTACAAAACCCATATCAAGCATTCTGTCAGCCTCATCGAGAACAAAAATTTCAAGATTTTTTAAACTGATAATTCCCTGTGCTATAAAATCTAACAATCTACCCGGAGTTGCAACCAAAATATCAACTCCTTTTTTCAAAGCAGCTTCCTGATTGCCTTGCTTTACGCCTCCGAAAATAACCAGTTGTTTTAAAGGTAAATATTTACCATAATTATTGATGTTTTCTTCAATCTGTATTGCCAGTTCTCTTGTAGGAGTTAGTATTAAGGCTTTAATATGTCTGTTTGACGTTTTATTTTTAGAAAGATTCTGTAAAATAGGAATTGAAAAAGCGGCCGTTTTTCCTGTACCTGTTTGTGCACAACCCAAAAAATCTTTTCCGTTTAAAATTTCCGGAATTGATCTTTCCTGAATGGGGGTCGGGTTGGTATATCCTTGTTCCTGAATTGCTTTTGCAATAGGCTCTATTAAGTTAAGTTCTGTAAAATTCAAATAAAATGTTTTTAATGTAAAGAAAAAAATTCCTTCATTTTGAAGGAATTATATTTTGCAAAGGTAGTTTAAATATTTTTAATGGATTATTTCCTTAAATGATGTTTAAAGTTTTATATATTATTGAAACTTATAACCAACACCAGCTTGTAAAAAACCAATTTTGGTGTCAGAACTGCCTTTATTTATTCCGATGAAATTAAAATGATATCTTGCGTCCACAAAGAAATTATTATCAATTTTATATTCCAAGCCTAAGAAAGGAAATAAATTTATTGATTTTATATTTTCATAATCATGAGAAGTCGATCCGTTTACAATCTGCTCTGTTTTTACCTTTTTTGAAACATTTATTCCGAAATTCATACCTGCGGAAGCTGAAAGGTTGGGTATGAAATAATACTTTGCAGAAATAGGAATTTGAATTTGAGTTAATTGATAATCAAATTTAATATCACCCATTTCCACTATTTCATTTCCCACTAATTGAACTAATGGGTAGGAGTCTTTTCCTCCAACTTGTGTATACAGCACCTCTGCCTGTAAACCCACTTTTGAAGATATGGGTTGCTCGCCAATAATTCCTATATAAAAGTAAGATTTTGAATTTAATTTGTTATCAAAAAACTTCATGTTTGATAAAGAATAGCCTCCTTTTACTCCAAAACTCATTTTTGAGTCTGGTTGATTTGTATTTTGTGCACTTATGCCTGTAGAAGTTGCAAATAGAAGGGTTAATAAAAAGTATTTTTTCATAGTTTTTAATTGATTTTAATTTCCTAATAATAAAAAAGTACACTTTTTTGTGTACTTTATATGTTTTTTATCTCCTATCCATGCAATCTCTTCCAAATCGCATCTTTCAATTCTGTAAGACCTTCTCCTGTAACGCCTGAGAAAAACAGAGGCTGTCTGTTTTCAGGGAATTCGGCTGATATTTCCTTTTTAAGTTCATCATCCAATAGGTCAGATTTAGAAACAGAAATAATAAAATCTTTATCTAAAAGCTCAGGATTATATTCTTTTAATTCATTTTCCAGAATTTTAAACTCTTGGAAATGATCCTCAGAATCAGCAGGAATTAAGAATAATAAAATCGAATTTCTCTCAATATGTCTTAAGAATCTGTGTCCTAATCCTTTCCCTTCTGCAGCACCTTCAATAATTCCGGGAATGTCGGCCATCACAAAAGATTTGTAATTTCTGTAGTCAACAATTCCTAAATTAGGAGTAAGTGTTGTAAAGGCGTAGTCTGCAATTTTCGGTTTTGCAGCAGAAACAGATGATAATAGAGTAGACTTTCCTGCATTTGGAAAACCAACGAGTCCTACATCTGCCAAAATTTTAAGTTCGAAAATTACGTAACCTTCCTGACCTTCCATTCCGGGTTGTGCATAACGAGGAGTTTGGTTGGTTGAGGATTTAAAATGTTCGTTTCCGAGACCTCCTTTTCCTCCTTCCATCAGGATGATTTCCTGTCCGTCTTCTAGAATTTCACCTATAATCTCACCATCTTCATTTTTTGCAATCGTTCCGATAGGTACGTTGATGTAAACATCGGCACCAAAAGCACCAGTTAATTGATTTTTTCCTCCGTTTTCTCCACGTTCTGCTTTTACGTGACGGGTGTATCGAAGAGGGAGTAAAGTCCATTCGTGAGCATTTCCCTTCATGATAACGTGACCTCCACGACCTCCGTCTCCTCCATCAGGACCTCCTTTCGGGATATATTTTTCACGGCGAAGATGGGCAGAACCTGCACCTCCGTGTCCGCTTTTACAATGAATCTTTACGTAATCTACAAAATTTGACATTCTTTATAATTATGAGTTATGAGTTATGAATTATGAGTTATGAATTCTTATAACTCACACTCACAACTTTTAACTATTTTACTTTTTCTACTTCAGCAAAAAGCTTTTCGGAAATTTCATTGATTTCACCAACGCCATTAATCTCTACATACTTCCCTTGTTGCTTGTAAAGTTCGGCTACTTCTGCTGTTTTTGCGTAGTATTCTTTAATTCTGTTTTCAATGATTTCTACATTGCTATCGTCTGATCTTCCGCTTACTTCACCTCTTTTTAGCAATCTTTCAACCAAAATTTTATCTTCAACCACTAATGAAAGACAAATGTCGATTTCATCATTCAGCTCTTCTTTTACGATTTTTTCTAAAGCTGCTGTCTGAACTGCAGTTCTTGGATATCCGTCGAAAATAAATCCTGCTGCATCAGTAGGTTTTCTGATTTCGTCAATCAGCATATCTGTTGTTACCTGATCCGGAACCAATTCTCCTTTATCGATATAAGATTTAGCTAATTTCCCAAGTTCAGTATCATTTTTCATGTTAAACCTGAAAAGATCACCTGTTGAGATTTGTTTTAAGTTAAATTTTTCAATTAAATTCTGAGCTTGAGTTCCTTTTCCACTTCCTGGAGGGCCGAACAGAACAATGTTTATCATAATGTTGAGTTGCTTCCTGCAATTAGCACAATATTTAGGCTTCTTACTTTTAGCTTTTTTAGTTAATATTTTACTTTTATTTCGATTTAATATTTAAAAGCTAAAAGCAAATTGCTAATAGCTTATAACAATTTACTCGTTTATTTTTCCGTCTTCCAGTTGATATAAATTGGGTAAGTTTCTACCTAATTCATCATAGTCTAAACCATACCCCAAAACAAATTTATTTGGAATTTCTTTTCCGATATAATCCAGCTTGAAATCTTTTTTATAAACTTCTGGTTTTAATAAGAAAGAAGCCAGTTTTACAGATTTTGGACGCTGAGTTTCTTTAAAATATTTGAAAAGACTTTCAACTGTATTTCCTGTATCTACGATGTCTTCTACAAGGATGATATGACGATCTTTTACGTCTTTCGTTAATTCCATTTTTTGGTAAACGATTCCTGTAGATTCAGTTCCTACATAAGAACTCATTTGGATGAAAGCAATTTCACACTCTCCCGGATAATGCTTCAAAAGATCTGAGAAAAACATGATAACTCCGTTCAAAACTCCAATAAAAACAGGAATTTCGTCCTTATAATCTTCATAAATTTTTAAAGCGGTAGCTTTTACGATTTCCTGAATCTCGGCGTCCTCCAAATAAGGAACGAAAGTTTTGTCGTGAACTTTAATACTTTCCATAAAAATTTTTAGTAGATGGCAAAGTTACGGATTTTTGATGAAAGTTTTTTGAGGGGCTTATCAGTTTAATAAAAACAATTGCCAGAGAAAGTTTTATTAAAATGAAACAGATGCTTCGACTTCGCTCAGCATAACACAGTTAAAATATATTGTTCCGTAAAAACAGTCAGTATTAGAGATTGTCATGCTGAGCGAAGTCGAAGCATCTTTAATAAGTTAAATAAATTTCAGGTTACAATTTTCCTTCTTTGGAGGTGCAAAAATTCAAAGAAATTTTGATGGGGTGGTTTTATATACAATTATTTCTTAGTTTAAATCCAAGACTTGACCTGAAATAAAGAGTAAGAGTAGAATGACAATCTTATTAATTTTGAAATATTTAGAAATCACTATCTTTGTTGTTCACAAAACCCAAAATAACAGACATGTAGAATATAGTTTCTTTCAGATATAAATAACAGTAACAGAAAAGTTATTGCAGTTTTAACCTTAATTAAAGAAAGAAATCATGCTTTTTCTACATAATTTATCTTTTGGATTTCCAGCGGGAAATCTGCTTTTTAATTCTATAAATTTAATGATACCGTCACATACCAAATCTGCTTTGGTAGGAAGTAATGGTATGGGAAAATCTACCTTACTGAAATTGATAACCAATGAAATTGAACCTTTGGCCGGAAATATTACTATTCAGGGTGATATTTTTTATGTTCCGCAGATGTTCGGGAATTTTAATAATTTGACGGTAGCAGAATGCCTTAAAATAGATAAAAAACTTGATGCGCTTCAAAAAATTACGAACGGGCAAGTGGATGAAACCTATTTTGAAATGCTGAATGATGATTGGGATATTAAAGAACGTTGTCAAACAGCTTTACAATACTGGAAAATGGATGATTTAGGATTAAATCAAAAATTGGAAAGCCTGAGCGGCGGACAAAAAACAAAGGTTTTTCTCGCAGGAATTCAAATCAATCAACCTGAGATTGTTCTATTGGACGAGCCAACCAATCATCTTGACTTGGAAGGGAAAAATTTATTGTATGATTTTATTAAGAAAACAACTTCAACGGTTGTAGTTGTCAGTCATGATCGTACTTTACTGAATTTAGTTGATACAATTTTTGAATTGAGTAATCAGGGAATTTCAACATACGGTGGAAATTATGATTTTTATGCCGAACAAAAAGAAATTGAAAATGAAGCATTGCAAAATGATATTCATTCTAAAGAACGAGCACTGAAAAAAGCAAAGGAAAAGGAGCGTGAAACGTTGGAACGAAAACAAAAGCTAGATGCAAGAGGAAAAGGAAAACAGGAAAAATCCGGAGTTGCAAAAATTATGATGAACACGCTTCGGAATAATGCAGAGAAAAATGCTTCGAAATTAAAGTCAGCCCATGCAGAGAAAATCCATGATATTTCTGGTGATTTGAGAGATTTGCGTTCGTCTGTCAGAAATTATGAACAGATGAAAGTCAGTTTTAATGATTCGGACCTTCATTTTGGGAAAATTTTGATTTCGGCTGAGGAAATTAATTTCAAATACATTGAAGAAAATCTTTGGAAAGAAAACCTAAATCTTGAAATCCGAAGTGGTGACAGAATTTCGATTAAAGGTTTGAACGGTTCGGGGAAAACAACATTGATAAAACTTTTGTTAGGAGACTTGCAGCCGTCTGTCGGAAAAATTTCGAGGGCTGATTTTCAAACAATTTACGTTGATCAAGAATATTCTTTACTTGATAAAAATGCAACAATTTATGATTTTGTCCAACAGTTCAATGATAATGCGTTGCAGGAATCTGAAGTGAAAACTTTATTGTCAAGATTTTTATTCGGAAAGGAAACCTGGGATAAGAAATGTGATGTTTTGAGTGGTGGAGAACGTCTGCGATTGCTACTGTGCGGACTTTCCATCAGTAATAAAGCTCCCGATATGATAATACTCGATGAACCGACCAATAATTTAGACCTTCAAAATGTGGAAATTCTTACGAATTCTATTAAGGATTACCATGGAACTTTGGTGGTGATTTCGCATGATGAGGTGTTTTTGGAGGAGATTGGGGTGAGTAGTGAAATAAATTTACTTATTTAAAAAATGATTAATTAGCGAAAATTTTTTAAATACTTACAATCGGTTTTTAAATCAAAAAAATCTATAAACTCATCATATCTGGAAATACTTTCAAGACCAATTTTGAAAGTATTTCCATTAGTATAAAATATATCTAAATGATTTTCTGGATGAGTATGTTCTTTATTTTCTTCTTTTGCTTTCATGTATAATTCCTTATCATTGTCAAATCTTACATATCCATCTTCAAGCATTAGAAGTTCTTTTAGAAGAAACCATAGTTTGTTTTCATATTCTGATTCTATTTCAGAAATGGGTTCAATGAAATCTAAACTATATTCGCTATCAAATCTTGTGTCATTTAGTATTTCGATCAACTGTGAAATTATTTTTGAATTAATTTCTACAATGTTTTTGTAACTTATACTTGGTTTATTATTATCTATAATGTATGTGAATGGAAAATTTATACTATAATATTTTTTTTCATTAAAAAAAAATAAACGACTCATTTTGTCAATTATAACTTTAAAATGAAAGCAATCACTCACATCTTCGATTGGTTGACTAATTAACATTGTTCTTGTAGCTTCAAATAGAATTTTTAGGATTTGTTTTTTTGTTTTGATTCTATTATGAGGGAAAAATATATTAATATTAACAGTATTAATACTATAACAGAAGTTTTTCATTGCTAGTAAAAATCTTTAATAGTATTAATGAATTGAGTAGTTGTTTCTTCGTCGAATTTTTCAATTGAGGCATTTGCTAATGCATCTTTAATCTTATCCTTCTTTTCATCTTCAAAAATATTTAATTTTTCAAAAATTCCGTTTAAAAATTCGCTATAAGAGATTTGAGGTTTTTTCAAAAAACCGATTAATTTACTTTTAATTTCATTTTTTTCAGTTTCTGTAGGCTCAATTGTTTTTATATATTTTTGTTCGTTTATTATTTTTAAACCTTGCTCTAATACTGTTATATCTTGCTTGTCGTTTAATAAAAGATAAGATTTAATAAAGGATCTGGTTAACATTGTATAAAGGATGTTCCTATATTTGTATGTTTTTTTTATGGCTGCTGTGATACATATTACAAAAGGAAACTCTAGCCCCTTTACATTGTTTGGATTGGAAATATATAATGCATTATCAATTTTAATTTTATTTTCATGACCTCTATTTATGAACCAACCAAATTCAGAATTTATTTTACTTGCCAGTGTATCAATATAGGCGTAAATTGAATTATCATCATCTAATAGTATTATTGATATGTCATTTGGTCCTATATTTTCGTCTTTTTTGATTAATTCTTTGATAATATCAATAACAGTATCAACATGGGTAGACCTAATAATGTCAACACTTGTAAATTCCCCCAAATCTACATCTTCAAACCTTCTTAAAGGTTCTCTTGTTAAATGTAGTTCTCTTTCATTGGTTCTTTCTAAAATATATCCAAATGCTTTCCATTCTTCATCATCAAACCAATTTAATTTTTTTGATTCGAAAAGACCTAAGCCTACAGAATGTGCAAACATTAGAGTTCTTGGATCTGTACGGTAGCATTTATTTAATACTACGTCAACATCTAAAACTTTTCCACTTAGAGATTCAAAAATATCTTGAAAGATATCACCAGCAACAAAAACTTTTTTCTTTGTAATTTTTTCGCAAACTTTAAAAAAGACATCTGGAAAATCTTGACGTTCATCTATTAGTAAATAATCAAATGCATATTCAAAATTATCATCTGCAATAACCTCCAAATGTTTTAATGCTTCGGAAAAAATTCTTGTATAATTTGTTACAGGACTATACCTTAGAAAGGGGATATTGTAAAAATTGCAAATATAGCTATATAAGCCAGAGTTTATATCTCCTTTTGATCCCCAAGCTCTATTAACCCATAGTCTTTTATTCCATTCAATTTGCTTTTCAACTTTCATAAAATTAAAGAATGCTGGAATGCGCTCTCTTAGTGTATTTGCTAATGCTATATTATGGCAGGTAAAGAAAATTTTACTGTCTTCATCATTAGAATACAGATCTTTTAGTTTATGTAAAAGTAATTCTGTTTTTCCTGTACCAGAAAGTCCTTGGATGGTAACTATTTTATTTGAAAAATCTTGATAAATGAAGCGTGTTTGATCTCCATCAAAAAGAATTATATTTTTTTTAACTTTCTCTAGTAAACTTTGGGGAACATCTGCGCCTATTTTACTTATATCATTTATACTTCCTATTAAAAGTGATATTAAAAAATCGCTTACTCTTTGTTGTTTTTTATCTTCAATCCTACATAAATTAAAAAAGTCATCAATAGTATTAAATTCATTTATGTTTACTCTAATTGTATTTTTTTCTTTCCAATCACGAGGCCTTCCAATATATTCTTTATAATTATATTTATCTGAAATTGAATTTAAATCTTCAACGAAGTCATCACAGTAATAATCAAATTCAGTATTATTATCTGTTAAATTTAAAAAGACAATTTTATGTTTAGGAATTAAAACTACTATAGCGTTATCTTCGAAATCATAGTTGTATTTTTCTCCAAGAGGAGAAGTTATCATGTATACCTGAGATTTTTTGTCTTCACTTAAATATGACTCAAACATATTTATAATGTCTTCACTTTTTTCTGTATTATTTGTATGTATAAATAATCTATTGTTCATTTTACTAGAAGTTGATTTTAATAACTGTCTCCAATATCAAATATACATATTAATTGTAATGAAAAAAATTTAGCGAAGTTAATTTCCATCCCACCCAAAATAAAATCTCCCTCAAATTTGCTCACCCAATTTTTTAAAAGTAATTTTGCATGAATCTAAAAATAAAAGTAAAATATGTCAACTTACGTAGTTGTAGGTCTTCAGTATGGAGATGAAGGTAAAGGAAAAATCACGGATGTTTTATCGGCAAAATCAGATTACGTTGTACGTTTCCAAGGAGGGGACAACGCTGGTCACACGGTTTATGTAGGTGAAGAAAAATTCGTTTTACACCTTCTTCCATCAGGAGTTCTTCAGTGCAAAGGGAAATGTATCATTGCGAACGGAGTAGTGGTAAACCCGAAATCTTTCATCAAAGAAGTAAGCCAAATTGAAAGCAAAGGACTAAGAACAGACCACATTTTTATCAGCAGAAGAGCGCATGTTATCATGCCTTACCACATTCTTTTGGATACTTATCGTGAAGAAGAACACGGAGGAACTCAAATCGGTACAACGAAAAAAGGTATCGGACCTTGCTATGAAGATAAAATCGCAAGAGTGGGTATCAGAATGGTAGATCTTCTGAATCCTGAAATTTTAAGAGAAAAAATTGAGAAAAACTTAAAAGTTAAAAACTCTCTTTTTGAAAAATATTACGGAAAACCAACGTTAGACGTAGAAGAAATTTACAACGAATTTTTAGAAATCGGTCAGCAATTGAAAGACAGAATTGTTGATACGGAATTAGAACTAAACGAGGCAATTCACGAAGGAAAGAATGTTTTATTTGAAGGAGCTCAGGCTTTGATGTTGGATATCGATTTCGGAACATATCCTTACGTTACTTCATCTTCTCCGTCTACGGGAGGGGTTTGTACAGGAGCTGGTGTTCCGCCGACTGCGCTTCAAAACCTTATTGGTGTTGCTAAAGCATATTGTACAAGAGTTGGAAACGGACCTTTTCCTTCAGAATTAGATAACGAATTAGGTGAGAAAATCAGACAGGTTGGCCACGAATTCGGAGCAACTACAGGTAGACCAAGAAGAACAGGTTGGCTAGATCTTGTTTCTTTGAAACACGCTTGTATGATTAACGGTATCAATAATTTGGTAATTACAAAATTAGACGTTCTTACAGGAATTGATACATTGAAAATCGCTACAAAATATAAAACTGAAGACGGAAAAATTATCGATTATTTCACTTCTTCAACGACAAAATTGTACGATTACGAAGCTATTTACGAAGAACTTCCGGGTTGGAATGAAGATATTACAAAAGCCAGAAGTTATGACGAACTACCTGCTAATGCGCAAAAATATATTGAGTTCATTGAAAATTATTTAGGAATCAATGTTTACTTAGTATCTGTAGGTCCTGAAAGAAGTCAGAATATTATAAGAAAAGAGTTATTTTAATAACTAATTAATATAAAAATTCAAAGCGATTATCTATTGAGATGGTCGCTTTTTTTTATGGCATATTATTTTTTTTAGGTTGATTTTTTTTTATGCCAAAAATTAGATTAAATAAAATTTGACAATAGAATTTTATGTTGTTAAAATCTACTTCAATAGAATTTTCTATCCTCTCACGATTGTCATTCCTTAATTTTGTTATAAATCTGACGATATTTTTTAATTTTCATCAATTTTTTTAAATATATAGATTGGTTGAAATTGTTTTGTATTGTAAATCAGTGGTTTATTGTTTTTGGGGATACTTTTTACTTATTTGCTGAAAAACATATGGATTTATAAATTCATATATAATTTAAAAATTTATAGAATTTTTGGATTTATAAATTGATGTATTTGTTTCTTTATTTTTGAGTTTTTGATTGAAAATTGGCAAATATTTTGAATTTGTTATGGTGCTTGTCGATGAGTATTGTGAAAATTAATAATTGTATTTTTTTAACAGATTAAAATATTTATAGTGATGAAACACCTACAATCAAATCAAGAATTTCGCTTTAATGAAGTTCTTTTCGAGCACCGAAACAAAGAATACGGAGCTTATGTTTTAAGAACAGAATCGGATAGAATTTTAACCAAATCCTTTTTTATAGGAATGGGAGTATTGGCAGTTTTTATTAGCGGATTTGTTATTTCTTCTTTTAAATCTAGTGAAAAAGTAATAAAAGATGATATATTTTATAGACCAATTGATATTATCCCTAATGATCCTCCTGAAGAGGTTCTTCCTCCAAAACCTGAAATTGTAAAACCTACCACAGCTCCAAATGTGAAAACGGTTGATGAAAGATTGCCTGAACCAAAAGCTGAAGTTATTCATGAAAAAGTGGTTGAAAAAATCGAGGGTGCAGTTGCTGGTACTAAGAATAATTCTGATGGAGAAATAGCTCCACCAAATGTGTATGTGCCTACGGCTCCTACAGTTGGTCCTGCGACTGTTACGCCGCCTGTTCAGCCTCCTGTTGTTGAAAAAGTTGCAGATCCTAATGCTATTGTAACATCTGTAGATGTAGAAGCAAGTTTTCCCGGAGGGATAAATGCATTCAGAGATAAGGTGACTAATAATTTTGATAGTTCATCTTTTGACGGAACTGGTGAAATGGCAAAAACAATAATAACGTTTGTTGTAGAAAAAGACGGAACAATTTCCGGAATTAAAGCGAATGGAGCAGATGCTGATTTTAATAATGAAGCCATAAGAACAATTAAAACAGTTAGAGGGAAATGGGTTCCTGCCAAATTGAAAGGTCAGGCTGTGAGAAGTTATTTCAAATTTCCAATATCGATGAAGTTTGATAATTAGTTATTAAACTAATCCTGAACAGTTATCCACAAAGTGTAATTTTTTGTGGATAATTTTTTTTATAGTTAAATTGCTTATTAACAATATTTTAACTCTATTTAGGTTTTATCGATTCATTTAGAGCAAGGAAAAATGTGTATTTTTGAGGCTTAAAGTTCTAATAATGGCAAAAATCATAGGTATCGCTAATCAAAAAGGAGGAGTAGGTAAAACTACTACAGCTGTAAATCTTGCAGCAGCATTAGGAGTATTGGAAAAGAAAATACTAATCATAGATGCTGATCCTCAGGCAAATGCAACATCAGGCTTAGGAGTAGATGATGTTCAGTATTCTACTTATAATTTGCTAGAACACAGTGTAGATACAAGAAGCTGTATAAAGCAGACCGCTACACCAAATTTAGACATTGTACCTTCTCATATCGATCTAGTTGCTGCCGAAATTGAGTTGGTAGACAAAGAAGATCGTGAATATATGCTGAAAAAAGCATTGAAAAGCGTGAGAGATGATTATGATTATATTATTATCGACTGTGCTCCGAGTTTAGGTTTGATTACTGTAAATGCTCTTACAGCAGCAGATTCTGTGATTATTCCGATTCAGTGCGAATATTTTGCCTTAGAAGGATTAGGAAAACTTTTGAACACCATCAAAAATGTTCAGAAAATTCATAATAAAGATTTAGATATCGAAGGATTACTTCTTACAATGTATGATAGTAGATTAAGATTATCAAATCAGGTGGTAGAAGAGGTAAATGCTCACTTCCCGGAAATGGTTTTCGAGACTATTATCAGTAGAAATGTAAGATTAAGTGAAGCTCCGAGTTTCGGTGAAAGCATCCTGAATTATGATGCTGAAAGTAAAGGAGCAATTCAGTATATTCAATTAGCGGAAGAAGTTCTGTTAAAAAACGAAAAATTAGTAAAAAATTAAAATAACTTGCAGCTATAAGCTCACAATATACATATGAAGGATAAGAAAAGAGCAATGGGACGTGGTTTAGGCGCAATTTTAAGTGCTGAATCCAAAGCTACGATCAACTCTGCAACTGATGAAGGAGCGGATAAGTTTGTAGGAAATATCGTTGAAGTATCAATAGAAGATATTTATCCCAACCCGACTCAGCCAAGAACTTATTTTGACGAAAAAGCATTAAACGAACTCGCTAAATCTATCGAAAGTTTAGGTGTAATTCAACCTATTACTTTAAGAAAAGATGGCGAGAGATTCGAAATTATATCGGGAGAAAGACGTTACAGAGCAAGTAAAATTGCAGGTCTTACTTCTATTCCTGCTTATATTCGTTTGGTAAATGATCAGGAGCTTCTTGAGATGGCTCTTGTTGAAAATATCCAAAGAGAAGATTTAGATGCAATTGAGATCGCATTGACTTATCAAAGATTAATGGATGAGGTTGGGTTGACACAGGAAAACCTTAGTCAAAGAGTAGGAAAGGATAGAAGTACGATTACAAACTCTATAAGATTATTAAGGTTGAATCCTGATATTCAGAATGCTATTCGTAGCGGAGAAATCTCAGCAGGACATGGTAGAGCTATTATCAGTCTTGAAAATGAAGAACATCAACAGATTTTGTTTGATTTAATTATCAAAGAGAAACTGAATGTTCGCCAGTCTGAACAAGCGGCAACAGCATTAAAAAATCCAAAATCGACGGCTGCAAAAAGAGCAAAAGCTGAGCTTTCTAATAATTATAAAAGAGCACAGAAAACTATTGCTGATATTTTAGATGTAAAAGTCGAAATTAAGACATCTGCAAACGGTAAAAAAGGAAAAATAGTTCTGGACTTCAAAAATGAAGATGAGCTGGAATATATTTTATCTCACATTAAATAAATGAAGAAATTACTTTTCACTTTTTTCTTGTGTCTTTTCGCACTTGCTTATTCACAAGTTAATCCTAATGATACTATTCGGGTAGAACACCTTCCGAAAGATAGTATTTCTGTGGAAAAACCCGTAAAATCTGAGGCTTCTATTGTTCAGGATATTGAAAAGGTAAATGCAAAGACTTTGAAGAAGGTCCAAATCACAAAACTTAATCCTACGAAAGCAGGGTTGTATTCTGCTGTTTTACCCGGATTAGGGCAATATTATAACAAAAAATACTGGAAAATTCCTATCGTATGGGGTGCTGTAGGTGTAGGAGCAGGAATTGCCATTTGGAATGATAAACAGTACAAGAAATACCGTGGTTATTACGTTGCCAAGCTAAACGGGACTCCCGATGAGTTTGTAGATACTCATCCTTGGCTGGATAAAGTTGCTTTAGGAAATGCTCAGGACAGGGCAAAAAGGCAAAGAGATTACGCCATAGCTATCACAGGGCTGATTTATATTCTTAATATTGTAGATGCAGTGGTAGATGCCCATCTTTACGAAGGGCGAAAGGATCCGGATCTTACGTTTAGTCCTGCTGTAATTCAGGATAATTTCGGGATAGTCCCTCCCAAATCGGGGTTAAGTTTAAGTTACAGATTTTAAATAATAATACAATTTATGAAAATAGCATTAGTAGGATATGGGAAAATGGGCAAAATTATTGATGAAATTGCCACAACAAGAGGTCATGAAGTGGTTGCCCGATTAAAAGAAACTCCTACTGCTGAAAATCTTAATAATCCGGATGTGGTTATTGAGTTTTCATTGCCAGAAGTGGCTTATGAAAATATCAAAACATGTTTGGAAAATAAAATTCCTGTAATCTGTGGAACTACAGGTTGGCTTGATAAAAAAGCCGAAATTGAGAAAATTGCTGTTGAAAACGGAACGGCATTTTTATATGGTTCAAATTTTAGTTTAGGAGTAAATTTATTTTTTGCTTTAAACGAAAAATTAGCTGATCTAATGAAAAATGTTGATGAATATTCTTGCCAGTTGGAAGAGATTCATCATATTCATAAAAAAGATGCCCCAAGTGGAACGGCTATTTCTATTGCTGAAGGGATTTTTAAACATAATCCTAAATTTGAAGCTTGGAAATTGGAGGAGACTCAAGGTAATCAGTTGGGGATTTTTGCTGTCCGAGAAGATGAAGTTCCGGGAACTCATAGCGTTTTTTATAGAAGTGAGGTCGATGAGATTGAAATAAAGCATACTGCATTTAACAGAAATGGGTTTGCTTTAGGAGCAGTTGTTGCAGCAGAATGGATTAAAGACAAAAAAGGTAATTTCGGGATGAAAGACGTTTTAGGTCTTTAATTTTGTAACAAATTCCTTATATTAAGAACTAATAAATCGTTGCGAAACACAAATTAAATAAAGTAAGTACAAAAATTTATGAATTACTTTTTAACTTATACAATATACGTTCTCATTTTATCTGTATTAATGGGGATTTCGACTTGGAAGTTGTTCAAGAAAATGGGGTATAGTCCGCTATTTGCCTTTATACCTTTTTACAATTATTTCATTATTTTAAAAGAAACCAAACATCCGAAATGGTGGGCGATTTTATCTTATTTGCCAATCGTTGGGCCAATAATGATGTCTGTTTTTCATATTTATTTAATGAAAAAGTTTGGAAAAAGTCTTTTCCAGCATCAGCTTCTTACTGCACTTCTTCCATTTGTCTACATGGCAACAGTGAATTATTCTAAAAATGTTGAAATAGAGGATGAAAATGCCAACGAGCTTTTCATAACAGATGAAGAGAAGAAAGAAAAAAAGAAAGACACTTTTGTAGGTTCTATTACTTTTGCCGTGGTTTTTGCAACAATCATACATGTTTTTGTTACGCAGCCATTCGGGATTCCTACGGGTTCAATGGAGAGAACTTTATTGGTAGGAGATTTCCTTTTTGTAAATAAATGGAGCTATGGGTACAGATTACCGATGCGTCCTGTTGCTATTCCTTTCCTACAAGGAACCATCATGGATATAGGAGAAAAAGGTAACCCGAAAGATGATCCAAAATCTTATGTTGAGGGAATAAAGCTTCCTTATGAAAGAATTTTCCAATTCAATAAACCTCAAAAGAATGATATAGTTGTTTTCAATTATCCTCAAGATTCTGTTCATACAGCAATTGATAGAAGAGACCCTTATGTAAAAAGATGTGTTGCTGTAGCTGGTGATACGTTTGAAATGAGAGCAGGAAGACTTTTCGTAAATGGTAAACCTGAAACGGTTTTAGGTGATCAGGAAGTTCAGCATAAATATATTGCCACTACAGGAAGTCAACTTGATATTATAGCTCTTTATAAAATTTATGGTTTCTTACCTGTTCAAGAGGCACCAATTTATGAAGAGAATCCCATTACAAAAGAAAAAGTATTAAAAGGATTTAATTACTATTTTCAAGGACTTACTGATAAAACAGCATCTGAAATTAAAGCATTACCTCAAGTCGTAAAACTTGAAGAGGATATTTTAAAACCTAATGAATCAGATATAATGCACTATTTTAAAAAGGATAAAAATGGTGATTATATTAGAAATGAAGATGGGAGTGCAATACAAACAAATAAAATAGATACATCTAATTGTATATTTCCTATTAATAAACCTTGGAATCAAGATTGGTACGGGCCATTAAGAATTCCTAAAAAAGGAGATGTTGTTACACTTAATCAGGAGTCTCTTCCAATGTATCAGTGGATTATTTCTGAATACGAACATAATAGTTTAGAAAACAAAAACGGGAAGATATTCATTAATGGAATAGAAACTAATCAGTATACCATCAAACAAGATTATTATATGATGGTTGGTGATAACCGAGATGCTTCTTTAGATGCTAGGTTCTTTGGTTTTGTTCCGGAAGAAAATATTGTAGGAAAACCAATGTTTACTTGGATGAGTGTGCAAGGTGTTTTCCCGGATGCGAGTTCAACGTATCAGGCTCCGAAAAAAATCCGTTGGGAAAGAATGTTTAAAGTAACTAATACAGGAGAAGCTAATAAAACATCTTATTGGTGGGTTGCAGCAATTATTCTTGTATTATTCTTTGGATGGGATTATTTTGCGAAATTTTTCAAAAAGAAAAAAACAGAAGACGATTAAATATTAAATGTTTAAAAATAAGATATTCAATAGAGTTCTTCTTACGGGAAGCTTTATTATAACACTTTTAATTATTGCAAAACTCTTTGGGGTTTTGCAATATGCTTATGTACCTCAGGGAGGAGGAGAACCAAATATTAAAAGAAAATCTTTTGTTTTTATTACAAATATTCTTCCCTACGAAAAGTATAAGTTACTCACATATAATCAAAATACCAAAGAGTTTGGGAAAGGCGTTTATGTACAAAGACTTGTTGGGGTTGAAGGTGATAAAATTCAAATTAAAAATGGAGATTTGATTGTCAATGGTGAATTTGTGGATTCAAAATTCAAACTCAGTCGTTCTTATAAAATAGACAGAGCTTTTGTTAATGAATTAATGCTAAATGGTGTTTCAGAAAATGAATGTTATCAGATAGAAGAAGACTACTTCATTGCTCAATTAAGTAAAGATAAACTTAATGATAATTTTTTCTATGAAAAGTTTATTAATTCAAATCCTGATCCTGAAATAGTGAAAATTTATCATAAAAACTGGAATGCTGATAATTTTGGTCCAATAACGGTTCCACCTGGAAAAGTTTTTTTTCTTGGTGATAATCGTAACGCAAGTTTGGATTCAAGATATACTGGATTTGTTGATGTAGAAGAAATTACAGGAAGAGTCATTTATCCTAAAAACTAAAAAGAATATGCAAAATATATTATTACCGGTATTTTATCTACCACCGATTTCATGGTTTTCAGTATTTTTAGATCCTGAAAATGAGATAGTTTTTGAACAATTTGAAAATTTTCCTAAGCAGACATACAGAAACAGAGCTAATATTTATGGTGCAAACGGAAAACTTTCATTAATTATTCCAATCAATCATAACGGAAAAAGAGAGATGAAAGATATCGAAATCTCTTATCGTGAAGATTGGAGAACTCTCCATTGGAAATCAATCAAAACAGCATATCAAAGTTCTCCTTATTTTGAATATTATGAAGATAAATTCAGGAAATTATTTGATTTGAATGAAAAATATCTTCTGGATTTTAATCTTAAAGGATTGGAAATTATTCAACAGATTTTAAAAACAGAAAAGGCACACTCTTTGAATGGAGAATATATCAAAGAACCTAATGAAATAAACTTTCGTGAGAAGTTTTCTGCCAAGCAACCGTCAGAATTTCAAATGGAGGAATATTATCAGACGTTTACAGACAAATTAGGATTTTTGAAAGATTTGTCGATTTTGGATTTAATTTGTAACAAAGGGCCAGAATCTTTGACATATATTAAAAATATTAAATAATTATACTACAATGAAAAAGGTATTATTAGCTGCTGTTTTTTTGACAGGTTTCAACTTGGCGTTTGCACAAGAAGCCATGGGGAAGAGTGTTGATCCGAAGGAGGATAAGGATTTAATGACTTGGTATCATAAAGATTTTGCCACTTCTAAAGTATATGGTGTAAATACTGAAAACGCATACAAATATTTAGAATCTAAAGGACTTAAGCCAACTACAGTTGTGGTTGGGGTACTAGATAGTGGTGTTCAGGTTGATCATCCGGGTTTAATTAAAAATATTTGGTCAAATCCTAATGAAGTGCCTAATAATGGGAAAGATGATGATGGAAACGGATACATTGATGACGTTCATGGTTGGAATTTTATAGGTGGAAAAAATGGAGACATCGATGTTGATAATATGGAAGTAACAAGAGTTGTTGCCAAATATAAGCCAATTTTCGAAGGAGACGATTCTACTAAAAACAAAGCAAATCAAGCAAGTATGCCTGAAGAATTTGCTATGTATATGAAGTCTAAAGAAATGTTTTCTAAAAAAAGTGTTGAAGGGAGGCAGGGATTAAAAACATTTACAATGATTAAAGAAGTTATTCCTAATATGGTAAAACTGTTAGCCGGTAAATCATTAACACCAGAAAATGTTTCAGCTATTAAGAATGGGAAAGAGCAAAAAGATGCTTTTGCTTTAACTGTTTTGCAGCAAATTAGTCAGAGTCCTGATTATCAAGGAATGTCAAGTGCAGACTTCGAGAAAAAAATATCAAAAGATATGAAAGATGCTTTGGAAGATTACATTCCAAAAGCTAAACAATATGATTTAAATTTTGATCCAAGAGCGGAAATTGTTGGTGATAATTATGAAGATTACTCTCAAAGAAACTATGGGAATAATCATTATGAAGGTCCGGATGCAAAACACGGGACACACGTTGCGGGTATTATTGCAGGGCTTCCTCAAGGGAAGGAAGTTCAATATGGAGTAGCTTCTAAAGTAGCAAAGATTATGGCTGTAAGAACAGTTCCAAATGGAGATGAAAGAGATAAAGATGTTGCAAATGCCATAAGATATGCGGTTGATAATGGGGCTAAAATTTTGAATATGAGCTTTGGTAAGCCTGTATCACCAGGTAAAAATGTTGTTTGGGATGCATTCAAATATGCTGAAGATAAAGGCGTTCTTTTAGTGAAAGCTGCAGGAAATGAAAATGAAGATGTTGCAGAGCACCTAGCTTACCCTACAAACTTTAAGAATGTTACCGATGAAAAGCCATTTGTAAATAATGTTTTAGTTGTGGGAGCAAGTACCAATCAAAATAATGAGTTGAGAGCAAGCTTTTCAAACTTTAATAAAAAAATGGTAAATGTATTTGCGCCAGGGCAGGAAATTTATTCTACAGTTCCCCATAATAAATATGAATACTTACAGGGAACTTCAATGGCGTCACCTGTTGCAGCCGGAGCTGCTGCGATATTACTATCTTATATGCCAAATTTGAAGCCTCATCAGATTATTGAAGCGTTGGTAAAATCAAGTAACTCTAATACAGAAAATCAGTTTAGTGATTTTTCACAAGCTGGAGGAGTTATTGATGTTAAAAAAGCTGCAGAATATGCTTATCAAAATTTTTATAATGGAAAATCAAATTCCTCTGTAAAGCCTAGTAAATCTGTAAAAAAGACTGTTAAAAAATAAGATATCTGCCTGTAATTAAGGTTGAAACGTAAAAAGTCCGAAAAAATCGGACTTTTTTTATTGCTATTTTTCAATTTTGGCACAATTTTTTGTAACTTTAAGGATATAGATAAATAATAAACAACAATATGAAAAAGTTACTACTTGCAGGAGTATTGGGAACTTCACTTTTTGCAGTGTCTTGTTCTACAGTAAAGAATGCACAGAATTCTCAAAATGAGAGATCAGAATTCCTTAAATTAAAAGGAGATTGGCAGATTGTAAGTATTGATTATGATAAGCAATACAAAATCAAACCTTTTGATGAAGGTATGAATGCACAATGTTTCGTAGGAAGTCATTGGAGATTAATTCCAAATAACTGGACGGGAGCTTATACTATAAACGGAGGGGGAAATTGTACGGCAGTTACACAACCTATCAAGTTCGAAATTAAAAATAATACATTCACATTTAAGAAAATTGTTGATGGTACAAAAGCAAAACAGAATACAATGGGATATTCTTTGAATGTGATAAATCAAACTACAGACCAGTTTTCACTTGAACAAAATGTTCCTTTTGATGGAAGTACTGTAAGAGTTGTTTACAACTTTGAAAGAACTGGAATGAAATAATTAACTGAAAAAAATAAAAAAATGAAATTTACTAAAACATATATTGGAGCTCTTTTCTTATCATCAGCATTATTATTGACAAGTTGTGAAGCTGTTCAAAATTCAAATCACCAACAGAGAGGTACAGCAGTAGGTGCTGCATCAGGAGCCGTTCTTGGTGGTATCTTAGGGAATAATGTGGGTAAAGGAAAGAATGCGGCTTTAGGGGCTGTTCTTGGAGGAATTATTGGTGGTGTTGCTGGTAATGTTATTGGTAATAAGATGGATAAGCAGGCAAGAGAGATTAAAGAAACTTTGCCTGGAGCTGAAGTAGAAAGAGTAGGAGACGGTATTAAAATTACTATGAATGAGAGTATTGTAAACTTCGCTTTTGATTCTTCTAATCTTACATCTGTTGCTACAGCAAACTTAGATAAATTGGCTCAGGTTCTTATTAATAACCCTGATACAAATATTAATATCTACGGTCATACAGATAGTAAAGGTTCAGACTCTTATAACCAGAGCCTTTCTGAAAGAAGAGCAAATGCTGTAAAAGCATACTTAGCAAGTAAAGGAATTGCTTCAAGTAGATTATTTGCTTTAGGTGAAGGAGAAAGTAAGCCTGTTGCAACTAACGATACAGATGAAGGAAGAGCTAAAAACAGAAGAGTAGAATTTGCAATTACAGCAAATGAAAAAATGATTAATGATGCTCAACAGGGGCAGTAATTAATTTAATGTGTAAATATTTTCGTAAAGAACCGCTTCGGCGGTTTTTTTGTATTTTTATATAGTCATTTAAATTTATTATTTTTGCATTTGAATTCGCATAAATGAAGAAATATCTCAAACTGCTACGTGTAGAGCAATGGGTGAAAAACCTGTTTGTATTTGTCCCTCTATTTTTTTCAGGCAGTATCAAAAATTTAGATTTACTCAATAAAAGTATTTTTGCTTTTATCATTTTTTCTTTGGCTGCAAGTGTCGTTTATATTTTAAATGACTACAATGATATTGAAGCAGACAGAAAACATCCCGAAAAAAGAAGGAGACCTTTGGCAAGTGGAGCTATTTCCAAATCTAAAGCGATAGGTATTCTTGCGGGTATTATAGTTTTAGATATAGCTCTTATCTGTTTTGCTCAGGTATATTTTAATGAAAATCTTTGGAAGTTTACAGCCATCATTTCTAGTTATTTTATAATGAATTTAGCTTACACTTTCAGGCTAAAACACGTTCCGATTATTGATATATGTATCATTGCGACAGGTTTTGTTTTAAGGGTTTTAGCAGGAGGTTATATTACAGGAATTAATATTTCTCAATGGGCAATTTTATTAACTTTCGTTTTAGCTTTGGTTTTGGCAATTGGTAAAAGAAGGGGAGAGCTTATTAATGCACAGGTTTCGGGAAAGACAAGAAAGGCTTTAGATGGATATAATGTTCAGTTTGCGGATATTGCTTTGTCAATTTCAGTAACTTTGGCAATTGTCTGTTACTTGATGTTTACGTTATCTCCGGAAGTTCAGGCAAGATTTCATGAGAGAGTTTTCTATACAGTATTTTTTGTTGTTTTTGCATTTTTAAGGTACCTGCAACAGACTTTGGTGTACAACAGAACAGAATCACCTACGAAAATAGTTTACAGAGACAGATATATTCAGGTTACCTTAATCTTATGGGTTGCTGCATTTTTAATCCAAATTTATTTTAAGAAATGAAGCCGAATTTTATACAGAAAGTTACAAACTGGGGTAATTTTCCCGTAGTGGAAAAAGAAATGAAGTCTGAGGACAGCTTCAAAAAAATAAAAGAATTTGTTTTAAATCATAACGAGGTTATTGCTCGTGGAAACGGAAGATGCTATGGAGATGCTTCATTGGGTGAACATATATTTTCGACGAAAAGATTAAATAAATTTATCAGCTTTGACCGTTTAAACGGAATCATAGAATGTGAGTCAGGTGTTTTACTTTCGGATGTTTTGGAAGTTTGTGTACCGCAAGGTTACTTTTTATATGTAACTCCGGGTACGAAATTTGTCTCAATTGGCGGTGCAATTGCTTCTGATGTTCATGGTAAAAATCATCATGCTGAAGGTTGTTTTTCGGAATATGTAATTGAGTTTAAGCTGATGATTGAAAACGGTGAAATCATCACTTGTTCCAGAGAAGAAAATTCAGAGAAATTTTGGGCGACAATTGGAGGAATGGGGCTTACAGGAATCATTCTTTCTGCTAAATTTAAACTTAAAAATATAGAATCAGCCTATATTCGTCAGGAAAGCATTAAAGCTGAAAACTTAGATGAAATTTTTAAACTTTTTGACGAAAGTGAAAGCTGGACGTATACCGTTGCCTGGATTGATTGTCTTCAAAAAGGTAAAAATATAGGAAGAAGTATTTTGATGAGGGGAGAACATGCTTTTCAACATGAATTGCCTCAAAAACTAGCTCAAAAACCGTTAAGACTAAAGAAAAAGCCACAGCCAACAATTCCGTTTTATTTTCCTGGATTTGTTTTGAATTCTCTTTCTGTGAAAATTTTTAATTTTTTATATTACAAAAAACAGTCAAAAAAAGAAGTTAAAGGTTTTATAGATTATGAAACATTTTTCTATCCTTTGGATGTTATCAACGAATGGAATAAAATCTATGGAAAGTCTGGTTTTATCCAATATCAGATGGTAATTCCTAAAGAAAATGGAAAAGAAGGAATGAAAAAGATTCTTGAAACTATTGCAAATAGTGGAAATGGTTCATTCTTAGCTGTTTTAAAGCTGTTTGGAAAGAATAATCCTCAAGCTTATAATTCTTTTCCTCAGGAAGGTTATACATTGGCTCTTGATTTTAAAGTAAATTCAAAACTTAAAAAATTGGTAGAGCAATTAGATACCATTGTGGAGAATTTTGGAGGAAGAATCTATCTTACAAAAGATAGTATGAGTAGATCTTCTTTGACGAACTATCTTAAAAATACCCAAAACCCTAAGTTTGTGTCTTTACAGCACAAAAGAATTATAAATAATAATCAAAGCAAATGATCGTTTTAGGAAGTACATCTGAAGTAGCACAAGCTTTTGTAGAAAAGGCTTTGCAGGAAGGAGAAAAATTTGAAAAGATTTATCTTTTTACATCAAACAAAGAGACGACTGAAAGATTTGCAAGACATATTGATGTGAAGTTTCTTCAGCAATCTGAAGTTATTGAACTAGATTTGATGAAAGACATTGATTATAATCAATTTGAAAATATCAATTCAAATCTTTTATTTTGTGCAACCGGATATTTGGGTGAAGGAACGGAAGAAGGATTGTATGATAATAAAAATACTGAAAGAATAATTGATATTAATTATTCAAAACTGGTTCCTGTGATCAATTATTTTGCTCAAAAATTTGAAAACAGAAGGTCAGGAACTATTATTGGGCTGTCATCTGTAGCAGGAGAGAGAGGTAGACAAAGCAATTTCATTTATGGAAGTGCAAAAGCTGCCTTTACAGCGTATTTGAGTGGGTTGAGAAATTATCTTTTTGATAAAAAAGTTCATGTTCTTACCATAAAACCAGGATTTATGGCAACTAAAATGACGGAAGGTTTACCATTGAATCCTAAGTTGACAGCTTCTCCAAAACAGGCTGCAGATTGCATTTTTAAAGCATATAAAAAACAAAAAAATGTGGCTTATGTTTTGCCGATTTGGGGAATTATAATGATGATTATAAGGAATATTCCGGAATTTATATTTAAAAAATTAAAATTATAACAAAAAAGGAAATGAAAAAATTGTATTGCTTCGATTTTGATGGTACATTAACTTATAAAGATACAATGTTTATGTATTTGAAGTTTTATAATTCTACCAAATTTCGTGTACAATTTTTAAAACATATTCCTCTTTTTATATTGCTGAAATTGAAATTGGCGGATGCCGAAAAAGTAAAGAAAAGTTTTGTCGGTTCTATTTTAAAAGGACAAACTCAGGAGAAAATAGAGAAAAAATCTCAACAGTTTTTTGAGCGTTACTATCCTAAAATCATAAGAGAAAACGCGCTGGATTTTATTAATAATATTGATAGAAATAATACACAGAGCTTATTGGTAACCGCTTCATTGGATATTTGGACAAAACCTTTTGCAGAAGCATTGAAAATGCAATTGGTTGCAACGGAAGCTGAATTTAAAAACGGAATTTTTACGGGGAATTTTGTAGGTAAAAACTGCAATGGGAAAGAAAAGCTTATACGCATAAAAAAAGTTATCACAGACTATAAATTTGATAAAACGATTGCTTTTGGAGATACTTCCGGAGATAAAGTGATGCTTCAATGGGCAAATGAAGGTCATTACCAATTTTTTCATTAATTTTGAATGGTAAAAATGAAAAAATGAAAAGTTTGTTTATTCTATGTTTTGCAATCATGATGAGTTGTACTACTGCACCATCCCAAAAATCATCTGAGATGCAACAAAAAACAGAAATATTGGCTTCTGAATCACAAGGAGGAACAGGAAAGGTTGGCTTTACTATACTCAGTAATGAACAGGATTTTCAAAAAGCTTTGAAAGGTAACGGTCTTAATAATCTTATTGTTGAAGTTGGTGCAAGGGCAGATTCTAAACCAGCTTTAAAGTTTCCAAAAGACAAAAAAGTTGTTTTGTATAATTTAGGAACATTTAGATCTGGAGATCATACAATTAGAGAAATTAAAAATACTTATGTAAAAGACAACATTTTGTATGTTGAAATCCCTTATGTGGAGCGTAGTGAGATGGAAATACAAGTAATTTCCAATCCGTATGTAATTTTTACAGTTCCTTCAACCTACAACTTTACTTCAATAGAATTTAAATCTTTAAAATAAAAATGAATAAAATATATTTAGATAACGCTGCAACTACACCTCTTTCCGAAGAAGTTATTGATGCAATGGTTGCAACCATGAAAATAAACTTTGGAAATCCTTCTTCCACCCATAGTTTTGGACAGGAAGCGAAGATTCTTATTGAAAATGTAAGAAGGCAGGTTGCGGATTATCTTCATGTAACTCCTGCTGAAATTATTTTTACATCTTGCGGAACAGAATCAAACAATATGATTATTAAATCAAGTGTTGAGCATCTTGGTGTAGAAAGAATTATCAGTTCTCCTTTAGAGCACAAATGTGTTTCTGAGAGTATCTTGGATATGAAAAACAGAAAAGGAGTAGAGGTAAGCTATATTCGTCCGAATGAAAAAGGAGATATCGATCTGAATAAGTTAGAAGAGCTTTTAAAAGCTTCAGATAAAAAGACTTTGGTAAGTTTAATGCATGCTAATAATGAAATAGGAAATATTTCTGATATTAAGAAAATAGCGGAGTTGTGTAAAGCAAATAATGCTCTCTTTCATTCTGATACTGTTCAGACAATGGCTCATATGAATTTAGATTTTTCTGATATTCAGGTTGATTTTGCGTCTTGCAGTGCCCATAAATTTCATGGCCCCAAAGGTGTAGGTTTTGCTTTTATCAGAAAATCCACTGGTTTGAAAGGTATTATCACCGGAGGACCACAAGAAAGAAGTTTGAGAGCCGGAACTGAGAATGTTGCAGGTATAGTAGGTTTGGGTAAAGCTTTAGAAATTTCTCTGAAAAATATGGAAGCTTATACCAATCACATGCAGGGAATTAAAGACTATGCTATAGAAAAATTATCAGCGGAAATTCCTGGGATTAAATTCAATGGAAGAAGTTCAGAAAAGGAAAGTCTTTATACTGTTTTAAACGCTTTATTACCATATAAAAACCCTTTAATTGGTCTTCAGTTAGATATGAAAGGAATTGCAATTTCTCAAGGAAGTGCATGCTCTTCAGGGGCTGCAAAACCTTCTATGGTTATGATGATGGTTTTATCTGAAGATGAAATGGATACTTGTACGCCTTTACGTATCTCATTCAGCCATTTAACAAGCAAAGAAGATATTGATGCTTTAGTAAGCGCATTGAAAGAAATTTCGAAAGATTT
Organism: Chryseobacterium oryctis; assembly: GCF_025971925.1. Taxonomy (GTDB): domain Bacteria; phylum Bacteroidota; class Bacteroidia; order Flavobacteriales; family Weeksellaceae; genus Chryseobacterium; species Chryseobacterium oryctis. The sequence continues at coordinate 359,886 of NZ_JAPDHV010000003.1, read as the reverse complement.
CGTTATAGAAAATACAAATGTTGAGCATAGATAATTCTATTACTTTAAAATCGTAATTTTGAATGTTCAATTAAGAATTAAGGATAAAAAATAATATTAATTTAAATAAAAGAAATAAAATGGCTTTAGAAATTACAGATAGCTCATTTCAGGACACGGTTTTAAAATCAGATAAACCGGTATTAGTAGACTTTTGGGCAGTATGGTGCGGACCTTGTAGAACATTGGGACCAATCATCGAAGAAGTAGCGACAGATTTTGAAGGAAAGGCTGTTGTTGGAAAAGTAGATGTTGACAATAATCAGGAAATTTCAATGCAATATGGTATCAGAAATATTCCTACAGTTCTAATTTTTAAGAACGGAGAGGTTGTTGATAAGTTGGTAGGTGTAGCTCCAAAAGAGGTAATCGCTGAAAAATTAAGCGCTCACTTGTAAAAAAATAACTTTGATAATGAATGTCTTCCATTTTTGGAAGATATTTTTTTTGTAAATAATTTGCAGGAAAGGAAAAAAGTTGTAGTTTTGCAATCACAAAAAAGAAACGAAGTTCTTTAAAACTAAAGAAATAATAAATAAAAATTTGATCCGGTAGTTCAGCTGGTTAGAATGCCGCCCTGTCACGGCGGAGGTCGCGGGTTCGAGTCCCGTCCGGATCGCCACAAAAGAGGTAAAACCTCACAAAAGCCTTTAAATCGTATGATTTAAAGGCTTTTTGTTTTTATGGCATCTCAAAAAATATAGTTTTTTACAAAACGTAGGGGATAAATTCGGGTACCCGGCTTGGTGTCCGATTTGGGTAACCGAATTTATCAAAAACCACCTGTTTATAGGCTGTTCAGTAAATGAATGTCTTGTGAATAGGAGTCTTTAAAAATAAATTTAACCCTATGAAGTCACCACTATGAATGCCAAAATTTCCATTCTCTTTTATGCTAAAAGAGCCAAAACCAGTGTCGCAGGTTTAGTTCCCATTTATTTACGAATCACAATTGACGGAGTACGCTTGGAGATTAGCTCCAAACGTTTTGTAACGCCTGAAAAATGGAGTCAAGAGCAAAGTCGTATGAAAGGAAGTTCCGAGGAAGCAAGGTCGCTAAATGCCTATTTGGATATTTTGAAAGCAAAAGTACACGATGCACAAAAAGAAATAGTGCAGGAAGGCGATTTAGTGTCAGTAGATACTCTCAAGAACAAGCTACTCGGAACCCTACAAAAAAGCAGAATGCTCATCCCGATTTTCCAGGATCATAATAACCGAATGGAAGCTTTGATAGATAAAGAATTCGCACAGGGAACTTTGACGAGATATAAGACCTGTATCAGTCACACCAAAGAGTTTCTGAAGTGGAAGTTTAACCTCAGCGATATTGATGTCCGTAAGATAGATTATGCTTTTCTTAATGACTTTGAGTTTTATCTGAGAACCGAAAAATCCTGCAACAATAATTCTGCAGTAAAGTACATCAAGAACTTTGGAAAGATCATTCGCATCTGTCTTGCAAATGGGTGGATAGAAAGAGATCCTTTCGTCAATTATCATTCTAAATTTAATGAGGTTACGCGTCAGTTTCTTAACGAGCAGGAAATAGAAAAGCTCTTTACCAAGGATTTACGAAATGAAAGATTATCTCAGGTTCGGGATGTTTTCCTGTTCAGTTGTTTTACTGGATTGGCTTATATCGATACGCAAAAATTGACACAACAGAATATCAATTTAGGATTAGATGGTAACAAATGGATTTTCACAACACGTCAAAAGACCAAAACCACTTCAAACATCCCACTATTACCACAAGCAGAAAAAATTATTGAACAATACCAAACTCATCCTATTTGTATTAATTCTGGTAAGTTACTTCCCGTTCTTAGCAATCAAAAGATGAATGCCTATCTCAAAGAAATAGCAGATTTATGCGGAATCGATAAGGAGCTTACGTATCACATTGCGCGACATACTTTTGCAACGACCGTTACTTTATCCAATGGTGTTTCTATTGAATCTGTCAGTAAAATGCTTGGTCATAAAAGCATTAAGACAACCCAACATTACGCAAAAATTCTAGATAAGAAAGTAAGTGAAGATATGGTTATACTAAGAGAAAAATTAGAGTACAGAAAGGTGCAATAAATAATCAGGAAAATAAAACATAGAAAGTAGCAGTAAAAATGAATATCTTTTTATGCAATTAACAATCTGTAGGCTTATATTTGTTTTAATGAAGCAAATAACACGGTTATTGATCTGCAACAATTACTGTTTATAGGAAAATTTGAAATTAGCAAATCGGTTTGCAATAAATGAATTAATCAAATCCGATGCTATCTGCTTTAATATTCTGTTATATATTTAAGAAATATGAGTTTTAAAATTATTGGTGTTCAGCCTTTAAGTGGATGTGGGGATACAGTGCTAAAAAACTTGTCAAAAGATTTGTTTTACTCTTTTGACAACAATTATTCATTTAATAGTAAAGCAAATAGAGTAATAAAAAATGAAGTCGAAGCAGTTCCTCCTAATTTCTTTTTAGATCGTAGCAGAAGGCAATCCACCTTGGAAAGTATTAATATTCAAGCTGTCGTAGGGAAAAACGGAAAAGGAAAAAGTTCAATAGTCGAGTTGATTATTAGGATATTAAATAATTTTTACAAACAATACAAAATTGGAGAGGTTACGGATAGTTTGTATTTTGCGGAGAATGTACATGCTCGTTTGTATTTCGAAATCAATGGAAAAATTAGTCAGATCTATATTGATTCACGCAATGTAAAAATTAGAAAAGACAAACCTTCAATTATTGCAAAGTTTTATCAGGAAGACAAACTACTATTTAATTCAATAGGTAAAACTACAGATACTTATAGGGATGAGCTTATAGATTTAGAAGATCTATTTTTTACGATGTATATTAACTATTCTATATATGGACTGGATGATGGGGACTACTGCGACGAGAGTAAATATATTGAAAAAATAGATATTGCTGAATCGCCCACTAAAAAGGAATCATGGTTAACTCAGATTTTTCATAAAAATGATGGATATCAAACACCAATAGTCTTACATCCCTTTCGGGAAGCAGGGCAAGTGTACATTCGAAACGAAAAATATTTAGTTTCGCAGAGATTACTTAGTTTAATTCTAGATGAGATTAATAATGAATTTCACATCACTGATGATTTAATAGCAGACAAGGTTCAATTGACGTTTAAAGATAAAGACCCTTTGGAAGAGTATTTAGATAAGGTAATAGACTTACATAATCTTGAGAGAAATGATTACCATACTATTGAAAATCAATTCGCAACAACTTCACGTAGAAGTGATAACAAATGGTCGGTTGATGTTATTACCCAATACTACGATTTTTTACAAGAAAATGTAATACTACTCGACCGCTTTAAGCAAGTTATTAAAAGAAAAAAAATAAAGTTGTTTGCGCCTAAAAAGAATGAAACATATTCTGATGTGGCAAGCGCAGTAGTATTGTATTTTGCAAAAAATTTAATAAAAGATTTTAACCCTGGAAGTGTCACTTTTGCAATGGCTTATGAAAAATTAATAAATCAGGTAGAAGATCTGGGGATCAAAGAGAAGATCAAATATATTATTTCAGAAATAGGTAATTTTAATTTTTACGCCTACAATTTATTTCAAACATTAACAATCTACTTCAATTTTTGGAAGACTTATTTTGGTATCACTAGTAACGAAATGTTCAGTAGTAAAAAGTTTAGTTTTGAGAATTCACTTTTTTATTATTGTGTAATAAAAAGTTATAAATCTATTAGTTACCCAAAATATAGGGATTATAATAGATATGATACAATTGTATATTTCTCAGCAAACCTACATTTAAATCCTAAAATTACAACCATTGCGCATAAGGAGTTTTTAGACAAGATATCAAAAGGAGATAACTCGCATATATCACTTAAGCTGCGCCAGTCAAAAAGAATGCTTGAGCTAGCATTAAAAGATCCCAAAGCAAAGCTTGTCAACTTATATCGCAAATTTGTAGATCAGGGAGGCATGGTAGATATTAAAGAGTTAAATGACAGTATTAATGAAGTGATTCAGAAACAAAAGCTGAGAGAAAGAATATTGTATCTACCCCCAAGAGTTTTCGAAACAGATATATTTTTAAAATCTGTTTCTTCTGGGGATGCTGATATCAATATTAATAAACTAAGCTCTGGTGAGTATCAAAAGAATTCAATTATCAGTTCCATAGTATACCACCTCAAAAATATTGATTCTGTAACATCTGAGGCAACAAGTAAGATGCGAGCTATTAAGGCGATTAATATAAAGCCAACTTACAATTTTAAGAATATAAATGTGATTTTGGATGAAATAGAATTGTATTTTCATCCAGAATACCAACGCTTATTTATCAATGATTTAATCAAAGTATTATCTACGATCAAGTTTAAAATGATTAAAAGTGTAAATTTTTTATTTGTTACACATTCGCCGTTCATCCTTTCAGATATTCCTCAACAAAATATTCTGTTTCTAAATGATAGCGCTAGACCTGAAATACTCAATAATTCATATAATACATTTGGTGCCAATATTCATGACTTGTTAGCGCACAATTTTTTTCTTAGGAAAGGTGTAATTGGAGAATTCGCTCTAGAAAAAATCAATGATTTGATTAAGCAACTTAATAAGTCTAAACAAGCAATAGATCACAGAGAAAATAAAACAGATTTACTTCAGAATATTAATCTTATAGGGGAACCATTTTTAAGGAATAAATTATTAGATATGTATTATTCCATGTTTGATAAAGAAAAGCGAATTGAAGAACTAGAAGCAGAACTGAAAAAACTGAAGGAAAATGATTAAATTAAAAGAAAATTCAGCCGCTGCTGAGGCACATTTTATCAAAATAGAAAAACCTCTTAAACAACGTATTAAAAACGTATTAAAAAATGGAATAAAAAAGGATGGTAATCCTATTGCTCCAGATACGATATTGCGAGGCTACCTGAAGCATCTTTTAACAGGGGATAATCTTAAACAATTGATATTACTGAAACCTGAGAGTATTCACAGTACAATTGCTAGTATGAAGAAATATTTTCCGGACTTTTTTAATTCAGATAGCGATTCTTCAAAGATTTTGTATAATATTTTTGTGGCCAGTTGTTATGATAAAACAGATGTGTTTAGTAAATATGATTTTATCTCGGGCATTAATATAGATACATGTCCATATTGTAACAGAAACTATATTTACTACCTATCTAAAAAGAATAACGTCAAGCCTCAGATTGATCATTTCTACCCGAAAGCCAAGTATCCGTTTTTGGCAATGACTTTTTATAACTTAATTCCAAGTTGTCAGACATGCAATGGCCTTGAGGTAAAAGGTGAGCTAGATCCAGTACGCAAAGGGTTAATAAACCCCTATTTAATAGAAAATGACCAATTCCTATTTTCTTATAAACCAACGTCTAGTGGTATTTTAGGATCATTATTAGACAAGCATTCAGTTGAGGTTCATCTTAAAGCGCCTCAGGGCAATATTGATGTGTTTAAACTCCAAGAACTGTATAATCTTCATACAGATCATGTTGTGGAGCTTGTAATTAAAAGTAAAATTAAGTATTCAACTACATATAGAGATTACTTAGAGAAATATAAAGAACATGGACTTGTATTTTCCGAAAATGAAATAGACCGTATGATACTAGGTAATTATACCAATGTAGACGAAATTCATAAAAGACCTTTTTCCAAACTTTACGTAGATATTGGATTGGACTTAGGTTTAATCAAATAAACAAATTGCAATATTTTTAATGACAATTTTTAGCAGGATGTATATAGAAGAGTTCAATAATTTATAGCAAATAAGATTAATAATTATTGTATGTAATTATACTTTTTTAATAATACCTCTTGGAATCTTACATAGTAAAACATAAGATATTATATCAATTATAAGTCTGTGTTGTTTTTTTATTTGATTGATTTTCAACCTTATAAAGGACGGTAATACCTCAATAATACCCCCTTTTTTTGTTGGGAACGCATATTTTATATCTCTTTGTGTCGATGAAAAAGAGGCACAAATGTCCATATATTATGCACTCTTTCCTTATTACGAAGGAAAGAGTTTTCGGTATATTGCTCTCATTTTTGTTTTCCCTTCCCTTATACTCTCAAACCATAACCGGTGCTTCTCAAATCCATATTGAAAAAGAAGCAAACCTCCATATAAACGGAGAAAAAATTGTAAATGCAGAACAGCTTCCGCCGGAATCTTCTGAGAAAACCAAAATTTACGTAAGTTCCGGCACTTTGGTCTCCAACTTCAATTCGGAAAGCATTCAAATTATTGAAACTAAACAAAAATCTAATAAAAAAACAAGCAATTATGCAGCTTCAAAATCTGGATTAAAATCTAAAGTAGCTGCAAGAAAAGTAATACCACAACAGGCGGCAAATGTTGTACAGAAAATTAGTATAAAATCGGCTAATTCAGAAGGCTTGTTTTTTAGCCAAATAAGTAGAAATATCGCAATTGCTTTGCCTATTTCTTATTCCCAATTCCAGATTAAAGCTTTTATTGAAAGTAGTTCTTATTTTACAAAACCTCATCCAATCGTTTTATATTACGATTATTCTCTTTATGACAATGCGGTAGCTATTTCTTCCCGAAATTTGTCTTTTTTTTCTGTAAGACCACCTCCTGTGGGGTAAACCTTTTTTTTCTTTTATATCTCTTATCACGATTTTTAATTATGGTAAGGCTTTTCTCGGTTTCTGGTGATCAATGTTTAATGAACATTTAAATCCATTCTCTTTTAATTATAAACTTTTAATAATGAATTTTAAAACCTTTTTGAGCATAATGCTGGCATTATTTTCTGCCTGCATCTTTGCGCAGCTGCCTAAGCCTACATTGATTGGTTCGGCAAAATATTCTGCTGTGGGTAAAAATACAGTAGGTACTATTACTTATGCAATCCCAGCAGGAACTACCAACAAGAATCGAGTATTGGTAATTTCCGAAGCAATTGAAAGAGTGCAAAATCCCTATAATACCAATTGGCCAAGTAATATTGACGGCTATGTTGCGAACAACAGTATTGGTAATAATCTTAATTATACCCATGTAAAAGTAAATGGAATTGCAATAGCCGAATCATCTTTTTTAGGAGGATATTGGTATAGTGAATTTGAGTCAAATCCAAGAAGAAATTATTTAATGAATGATCATCAAGATTGGTATTATATGATTCCTGATACCGCAACGGGTAATTTAGAAATAAGCTTTACAGACCTTAATAATCCTAAAACGGATGGTGACGAAATGTCGGTAATTGTTTCTGTATATGAAAATGTGAAATCGGTCAAAAATGATTCTGGTGAGAATATGTATTCAGGAACTTCCAATACGTCCTATACTTTTACAGGGACTAAATCTGCCTCTCCGTTGGGTAGAACAGATGCAGACATACTTTATCTTACTGCAAATATTGTTAGCCAAGATACAGATTACACATTATCATCAGGATGGATTGCCGTTCAGAATGCTCGCATTACAAATAACACAAATGTTACACTGCCAAATGGATCAACGTATCCGTCAAATGAACCAGATGGTATAACACACATTATTGGAAACAGATACGGTACGGGGTCTAATCCCTCTATTACTTATACCCGTAGCAATTCTACAAAGTTTTCTGGTGGTGATATGAATTTTTATGCTCTTTTGCCTTTTGCTTCGCCTGCAATTTCAGGAAAAGTAGTAACTCCTGCACTTAACAGTACTACGGGTACACAAGGCGGAGGTTTGTGGATGAACGTGGTGGATACCTCCAACAATATGGTAGTAGATGTAGTCGCAGTAGATGCAAGTGGTAATTTTACCATACTTGCAGGAAAATTGCTGGAAGGTAATAACTATAATTTTATCCTAAGTAAAAATGCTGGTTTCGTAGGAACAACGACGATTACCAATCCAATAATAATAGAGCTCAATACGGGGTGGGGCATTGTTGCCGAGGGTTTAAATAGTACTACCTCTGATGGTACTCCTAATGGTGTTTTTAATTACACTGCTGGTGCTACAAACGTTAATACTCTGCGCTTTGCTATCAAATCTTGTGCTGCAGGTATTATTGCGCCGCCTGTTAAAAGCAGCATCAGTAATGCATGTCCATCAACTACAGTTAACCTTACCACAGCCTTTACAGGGACATTACCTTCAGGGAGTACATCACTAGTATGGTTTACCAACAATACACATACTGGTACGGCTTTATCAGGCACAGCGGTAACGCAGGCTGGTGCTGGTACATATTATGTGTTTTATTATGATAGTGTGGGACTCTGCTACAGCCCCGCATCTGCAGTAACGGTAACAATTGGCACTTGTTGTCAGGCGGGTACGGCACAAGTTCCTTTAACCGGTAATACTCTGTCTAACTAATTTTAATACAGGAAAATGAAAAATAAAAATATTTTCACTCAGTTTAAAAGGTGTATTCTACTGACACTCTTGTTTGTAGGATATATGGGTTTTGCACAGACTCCATCTTGCGATAATCTTTATCTGATAAGCGAATCAAGAAATGCAATCTATGACATATCATCTTTATCCGGAGGTAGTTTGACGAGTACTTCTACTAACAAAGTGATGAATGTTTCAACTGGAGCCAATGCTTCTCTTGCTGTAGGGATAGACCCTAATGGTTCCGGACAAAATATTTGGGTTACTACTAAAAACTCAAGCTCCGGCTATGTTTATGTCAATAATACTGCTACTTCTGTAACCTCACCGGGTTATGGAGGTTTAACCGCTAATCCTGTGGACGGAAAAGTATATTCGGTAAAAGGAGGAGCTACTAACGCAAGGAAGTTATATCAGGTTTATCCGTCTTATCAAGATTTGGGAACTATTACAGGAGATACTTTTTTCCATAGTTCAAGCACTTATATTTCTACCGATAGCTTCTTTGATACCAACGGAAAATACTATCTGATTGCTTATTCCGCAGTTTTGGATACCTCCACTAACACATATATTTCAACTACAAAAAGACTGTATTCTATTGATCTGAATACGAGAAAAGCTACTTTTGTCAGAGCTATTACCGGTATTCCGAGCTCTGTGAATGCTATTCAAGGTCTTGCTTTTTATAATGATAAAATATACTTGTTATATCAGAGCTCAACCTCGACTAACGCGAGGCTTTATGAAATAAACCCTGATACGGGAGCTGGTTCTTTAAAAACAACCTATGTGTATCCAACAGGAGGTGATATGGATTTGGCATCTTGTCAGGTATATAATCCTCCTCATACCGTTGGAGCACCGCCTGTACAAAATTTAGCAAATGACTGCCCTTTAACAACTGTTAATCTGGAAGATGCTCATACGGGTACAACTCCTTCAGGATCAGAATTAAGATGGTTTACCAACAACACTCATACAGGAACAGCACTTACTGCGGCTCAGATTGCAACGGCAGGTGCAGGAACTTATTATGCGTTCTATTATGATTCAAATGGTGTATATAGTCCAGCTTCTGTGGCTGTAACGGTAACGATTGATGATTGCCCAGATTGCACCAACTCAGGAGAAACTTCCGTAAACCTAAACAGTATGTACACAGGAACATTTCCAACAGGTGTAGAACTACAATGGTGGACAACACCAGACAGACAAGCCGGAACACAGGTAGCAGATCCAACCAATGTAACGGTTTCAGGAACATACTACGCTTTCTTCCACGATACGGTGAACAATTGTTATAATACCGATAATTCTACAGCATTTGTGAATGTTACTATTTTACCTCCTTGCGATACCACTTGTACCCAGCCTGGAGATTTTACAGCAAATGGTATCCCTACCAAAGTTGGAATCACGGTTCAGCAAAAACAAGATAACTGGCCAGCCAATATTCCCAATGGCTTTATCGCATTAGAATCTAAAGAAAAAGGATTCGTTATCACAAGAGTACCTCACGTGGGTGGTACAACCGGGTCTCCTGATTTTGATGATGCGATAGAAGAGCCTAGAGAAGGGATGCTGGTCTATGATATTCAGGATAAATGTGTAAAGCTCTTCAACGGAGAAAAGTGGAAATGTATTGAGAAAAGCTGTAATACCGCTGAATTCACGCTTAATTGCTCCGATTTAGTAATATCGGGTGATACACAGGGTCCAGACATAAACTTTACGATTACCCTTCCTTATTCCAACGGAGACGGAGCTACTTATGCACAACAGATTATGAATTCAATAGATTCACTTGGATTATCAGGACTTACAGCTTCTTTATCAGCAGGAACTCTTGCTAATGGAAGCGGAGAATTCATAATAACCGTTTCAGGTACTGTCGACAACGGTGGTGCTGCGTATTTTCAATTTGAATTAAATGGACATTCGTGCTTAATTGTATCTCAGATAACAATGGATGCTCAAGGAGTATAATTTAAATAAAACTTAAATTTTTTGACATTACTAAAATTTTAATGAAACGAAATTTAGTTTTCTACAATGAAATAATGACAAAACGCTGAGCCTCAACCTCAGCCTAAAAAATTAAAACATAATCTAACCACACTCCTCAATTCCCCCTCCTTTGGAGGGGGTTAGGGGGGAGGCTAATTAATAAAAAAAATGACAAAATATATTACAACATTATTTGTAGTATTCGCTGCTATTACAGCGAACGCACAAGTTTCCATCGGCGGAAAACAAAGCGTAGAAGGAACATCAACAATTTTGGATTTCAACAGTGATACCAATGGAAATAAAGTAGAAGGAACAGGAGCAAACAGCCAGGGCATTATTTTACCGGCTGTTACCGATAATACAAAAGCATTAGCCGCAACAGCAACCCACAACAACGGAACTTTCCTTTTCGATAAATCGGATAGTAAAGTTAAAATGTACGAAAACGATAAATGGGTGGAACTTTCTGATGCAGGCATTACCACACAGATAACAGATAATACATCTGCTGAAAGTACACAGAATCAGGGTGTAATTATTGGCTCTCCCACAAGCGACGCTAAAGGCGTTCTGGTATTGGAATCAGCAGACAAAGCAGTAATTCTGCCGAGAATCGCCAATCCGCACACAACAGTAAAATCCCCGTATCCGGGAATGATGTGTTATGATACAGTAAGTAAATCCCTTGCGGTATTCAACGGAGAGGTGTGGAATTACTGGAAGTAAACAAATCTTTTCCAAAGAGGGACAGCTTTGCTGAATTCAAAAACAGGAAACGCTGTTTTCCCTCTTTCGGAAAGGGGATAAAAAAAATCGTTAATGATTAATCATTAATAAAGTTTTCAAAGAAAACTTTATTAAAAAAATTTGATAAACAATTAAAACAAATTGAGATTAACATTAACGCTTAAGTTATTAAACACAATGAAACAAAAAATGAGATGGGTATTCACTACCCTGCTCCTGCTGTTAGCCGTAGGACTGAATGCCCAGTTTACAATCACAGCCACCACCACACCCGAGTTTTGTGCTGGGACGGGAGCAGCAGCTTTTACTGTTAATAATACAGTACCCGGAGCTACCGTAGATTTTTTACTCTATAAACTTCCAGATACAACTACTCCTTACCGAACCGCATCAGAAGATGCAACAGCCACAACAACATCACATACCGAAAGTAACCTTCCGCAAGGAAATTACCGACTACAGGTGGTACATAGTTTAGGAGGTGTTCCTACCAATCTTACTCCGTACAATTTTAGTATTGGAAACAATTTTACTGCGATTACTGCTCAAAACATAAGCATTACGCCTACTACCGTTTGTGGCGACAAAGCAACGTTTGTTGTAAATGTAGCAGGGAGTGGTCAGCCGGCACGCTACGAGCTTCGGAATCTCAGTAATTCGGTTATTTTTCCGTTCCAGACCTCTCCCAATTTTACCTCTCCGATTGCGGCAGGAACTTACCGCTTAGCAGTAGAGGATATTTGTGGGAATACAACCGTGAAAGATGTAAATGTAGTCGTAAGTACCAGTATTGTAAGACCTAATACTAGCATACAATTAAGTTTAACTTCTTGTAATACCATTTCATACAAACAAGGAGTAACCGCAACCCAAAATAATGCTTCAAGTCCAAGTTATATTAAAGTTTTTCAGTATCCTGTACAACTGAATGTAGAAGTAAAAAATGCCGTTACGGGAGTAGTAGTCTTACAGTCGAATATGATGATAACTAATTCAGCAGAAGCCTCTGCTGGTATTCCGATAACGATTACCAATTTCAATCCGGGTGATCAGCTAACTCATACTGCAACAACAACGGATGCTTGCGGAGTAACTGCAACCTATACAAGAACCATTAACTACAATCCGAATTTCAATTTTAGTTCTTCTTTTGGAGAATGCAACGCCAGATACCTTAGAATATTAAATTTCTCTGATTATTTCATCGATGCAGAAACCACCGTGGAATTTATCAGCTATCCTGCAGGGTTTAAACCTTGGGAATACAATCCGGATTTTGTAAACGGAGCATACAGCCATACCTATAATACACTGCCAGAAGCATACACAGGCGGTTCCGAGATAGCATTTGGCGGTCAGTACCAGCCCGTTCCAGCAGGAAGCTATACCATAAAAGTTACTAATGAATGTGGTGCTTCTGTAACAAAAATCTATACGTTTACTCAACCAGCTCCACAGTCTCCTTCTGCCTATAATGATCCAGACTGTGAAGAAGGATGGCACAATATAGGATTCTATTATGACAATGGTAATACTATTGGAATTGCCCAAGCAATCATTACCCAAGCTCCACAAGAATTTATCGATACCTATGGACCGCTACCCTTTGACGCATCGGCTTATATTGTAACAAATCCCTCTACAGGAAAAAAGGAATTGAGGATGCGAGTACCAACAGGAATATACACATTTCAAGTAACCAACACCTGCGGACAGGAATTTACACGGAATATTGACGCTACTAAAAAAGTAGAAGTTCTTTCTCACAACGTAACCTATACCCGTTTTTGTGGTGGCTATTTTACGTTGAATGTATCTGCTACCGTTTCGGGCATTGGAGCCAGTAATAACGTAAATTACTATCTTCAAAAATGGTATCCGGCTCAGAATACTTGGGGACACCCTACTACGGGTGTAACGGGTGATGTTGCAAATGCAAATACACGTCAAGAATATAATAGTAGCACCCAATACTATGCACACGGTGATCTTCGTGTAATTGCGATTCCGAGATTGTCCAAATTTGGAGGTACAGCAATGGCTTGTCCTGCCCGATATCTTGTAGTGGAGGAATTTAATATTCCGGATGGTGCTATCAAACTAAATGACTACTACACCACTTCCTGTCCTAATGGTACTTTTAATCTACTGTTAGATGCCACAGGTATTGGAACGCTTACCTATAAAATTATAGAAAAAGACGGTCAGTCATTTATAATAGATAACGGAACCGATCCTGTATTTACAAACTTGGCAGAAGGAAGCTACAAAGTAGAGATTACCGACTCCCAATGTCTGGATGTAATCACAGTAACCTTAAGAGTAATTACCACCAAAATGCCGATTATCCGAGCCAGCAACCTTTGTGAAGGCGAAAACGGTAAGCTATACGTAAGCGGAGCGTCTTATCTTACCGTAGAATGGTATAAAAACGGAGTAAGCACAGGTGTTTTCGGGCATAGTTTCCCTTTCACACCCTACACTTCCGCAACGGATATTGGTCTTTATGAAGCACATCTGACCTATAATCCAAATCCTAATTCTTGTATTAATAATGTGCTGTCTTTCAACCTTACGGCAGGAATGGAAAACACACCGAACGCCGGAACCGGACAATCCGTAACCATTCAGCAGAATACATTGACGGGACCAATCAATCTTTTCGATTATCTTACTCCGCCTTACGATGCACACGGCTATTGGACTGATGAAAATAATACAGGATTATTAATGGGTAACAACTGGTACGGACAATTTGCCAACGGAGGAACTTATGAGTTCAAATATATTGTAGACGGAACTTGTACCAACAGTGCCGAAGCAACCGTAACCATAAAGCTGGAAGGCTATTGCCTGAACGACCCTGCATCACCGGGAATCGGCGGCACCGATACCAAAGTTGGTATCACTTTACTGAAAAGAGCCGGAGCCGACGATGCAGACAACTGGCCAATGGTAAGAAAATCCGGACATATTGCACTGGAATCCAACACCAAAGGGTTTGTAGTCACCAGAATTGCCAAAGCCAATCTCGGAAATATTACCAAGCCACAAGAAGGAATGATGGTGTATGATACAACGGATAAATGCCTGAAAATTTATTCCGATGGAGCTTGGAGATGTTTTAATGAACCTACGTGTCCGTAAAATTCCCCTCTAATAAGAGGGGTGCCCGTAGGGCGGGGTGTGTAAATTCCCTTCTAAAAAGAGAGGTGGCAAAAATGAAGGGGTGTGTACAATAACACCCACAAAACAATAACAAACCTAACAGGTTTTGGAAACCTGTTAGGTTAAAAAAAAACAAGCAAAACGCTGAGCTTCAACCTCAGCCTTAGAGCCTGTTTAAATTTTATTGCTATAAATTTTTATAGGTATTTTGAGATGGATTTTTTGCTTCATGTTTGCAGATTTAGCGGGCTAAATCAAAAATGGGAAGTAGAAAATACGCTCAAAAGAGCATTAAAATTGAGCAAAGATGATTGCTGAGGCTACATAAAAAAAACGGTAAAATTTTAAACAGGTTCTTAACCTTTAATAAATAATAAAATGACAAAATACATCACAACATTACTTGTAATAGTTGTCGCTTATACGGCGAACGCACAGGTTATCATCGGGAACGATACAGGAACTGCAACCGACAAAACTTCCGTGTTACTGGATTTTGCAGCAGGCGAAAACAAAGGAATTATATTACCTGCCGTACGCACCATTCCCACAGGAACAGGATTGGTGGAAGGTACTATTATTCTGGATGCTTCCGATGAAACCAAAGCCAAAGTAAAATATTACAACGGCAGCTGGAAAGACCTGAGCAATGGAAATGAAGCGAACATCTCAACCATTATGGCTAACCAGCCAAATATAACGGAAGACACTGCCAAAGGAGCCATTATTGGAGCGAACACTTCAACAGCCGACGGAGTTCTGATTCTTGAATCAACCGACAAGGCAATGGTTCTGCCACAGGTAAACAATACAGATGATGTCATCAATCCTGCTCCGGGAATGATGGTGTACATCAACAAGCCCGGTGCAAAAAGATTAGCGGTTTTCAACGGAGCCAAATGGTCTTACTGGAAGCCTTGACCAATTTAACCTTAATAAAATTCTAACCAAACGGGTTTCGGAAACCCGTTTGGTTTAAAAAAAATACCGGAATGCCGATTCCGATATTTTTTGACCACTATAAGGTAAAGTAGAGATAGGGAAAATTTATGAAAAAAATACTAACATTTATAATAATATGGGTGAGTTCTTTTTTGCTGTCGCAAACAAGCAGAAAAGAAATTGATGATGAATACCGGATTGTTATTCAAAAATTGAGGAATGAAGGCAAATATGAAGAAATAATTAAGCATTGTGACCGCTTAATTATTTCTTCCCAAAAGATAGGCTATCTGGATGGTGAAATTGAAGGATATGCCAAAAAAGGAGATTATTATATTGGACTCGGAAAATTTAAAGAAAGTCTTGCAAATCTTAAAATTGCGGAAAAATTATCTGCAAAAAGTAATAATTATAGACTAAAAGCACTTATTGCAATTGCTATTGGGCGAAACTATAACGAGCAATATATTTCACAGGATCTTGCCATAAAAAAATTCCGTCAAGGCGAAGTATTCGCTGCCAAAATAAATAACAAAAAAGAGAGGGATGCATATAGTGTTTATGCGTACGATCAACTGATTCCTACTTATTTTAACAGCAAAAAAAACGATTCTGCTTTGTACTATATAAGGAAAAGCCTCCATTATGATGGAGATCATTTTCCGTATCTGTATAATGAGCTTGCCCATTATCATATAGAGCACACCAAAAATTCGGATTCCGCTCTGTATTACCTTAAAAAATCCGAACAACATCAAATGACGGCATTCAACCGTTCGATTTATTTGCTGGAGTACGGCAACTACTTCCGAATGTTGAAAGATTATGACAACGCTTCAAAAAAATACAGAGAATCCCTTGAAGTCAGCAAAAACTCACAAGATGTACAGGGAATATTAGATGCTCTGCAAGCACTGAAAGACATCTATCACCAGTCAGGAGACAAACAGGAAGAAATAAGATACAGCCGGCAATACATACAAATATCAGATAGTCTGAAAAATGCTTCTCAGGAAAGTACAAAAGAAATCGTGAGCTATACGGTAAACTCCAAAGAAGAGCAATTAAAAAAGGAAAAAACCAAGAATAATACAATTATCATTACGCTTATTGTTTTAGGATGTGTAACCACAATCTCGGGATTACTGGTTTTCTACAATCTCAGAAAGAAAAACAGAATACTTTCCCAGAAGAAGAAAGAAATATTAGAAAATAAAGAACAGGAAATTAATAAACTGAAAACTATTGTAAATGAAGCTTTCGAAGAAGTAATAATACTTGCCAAATCTAATAGTCCGCAATTTTTCACCCGTTTCCGTGAAGTTTATCCTGAAGTGGTTGCAAAACTTTTGGAAATTAATCCTAAACTCAGTATTTCAGAACTTACCCTTAGTGCCTATATTTTCCTCGGATTTACCACAAAAGATATTATGAGCATCACTTTTACTTCCATTAATACTGTGAAATCCAGAAAATATCATCTGCGAAAAAAACTCTATATTTCGGCAGAAGAAAGTACTGAAATGTGGTTTAAAAATATAGGAAATAAATAGAAATCCGCTTTGTTAAGGTTCTGAATTTTGACAAGGCGGATTCACAATTCATCTTTTATAAACTGAGATGGCGTAACACCATTGTATTTTTTAAAGAAATTCGTAAAATGTGCTGGCTCTTTGAAGGCTAAAAAGTAACTAATTTCCTTAACTGACATATTGGTTTGTGTTAACAATTTCTTTGAAGTTAAAAGGAGTTGTTCATTAATATATTCCTTGGCAGTTTTTGCCGTTTTATTTTTAAGTAGATTACTTAGATAATTAGGGTGAACGTGAATTTTATCCGCAAAATATTGCACGGAATGGTCAGTTTTCGGTTTTTCCAAATCAGAGATTTCGTTATTGATTAGAGAATAAAATTCTGCAATAATCCGGTCGTTGTTTTGTATAATCACTTCATTCAGTTTCGGAAGCTTAGCAATATTTTCCTCATAGTAATCCTTTATATGCAAAAGCAGAATTTTCAGGTATAAGGAAAGCATTTTCAAACGTTCCTTACTGTTTCCGTGATATACCTTTTCGATGTTATTATAAATTTCTATCAGTTCATTAATTTGTTTTTCTTCTACCCTGAAAGGTACAGCCTTATCCAGCTGAAAAAACGGAAAATCATAAATAATATTGAATAATGCAGGATTTTTATGGGCAAACTCTTCTGTAAAAACCACTAAATATTTTTTGGTGATATTAGGATTTATATTCCAGCTTACCACTTGATTTGGAGATTTAAAATAAATTGCAGGAGTAATAATATGAGGATTCCAAAATCCGGATTTCAAATCGCCACTACCATCCATTATCAGTGTAATGCCATAGAACTTATGACGAAACTGAGGTGCTAATTCCAACTGAAACTCATCGGCGGTTTCATACTTTTTATAGTAAATATCCTTATCATCAGGGCGTGGAAGATTGAAATAATCTGTAAAATCATTGAAATTATTAATTACTACGACATCATTCATTGCTTTTTTATTTGGTGAGTTTGTTAATTATATCTGAATTTCTGTTTCTAATTTTAATGAAAAAATAAATATTCTATGTTTAACATTAGTTATTTACATTGTATGGTCAAATTTAAGCACTTTATTCAAAAACATTTTTAAGGTTGATACTAATAAATTGTTATCAGAAAATTTTGAAATGTAATTTTTGCAAGTTTTCATTTATTTTTTACAAGTTCGCTCTGGAACATAGTATATAGTTTTGTCACTACAAAAATATCAATTAAATACTATGATGAAGAAAATATTATTTTTCAGTCTTATTCTTAATTCTCTGCACATTTACAGCCAAGTAGGCATTAATACCGAAAGCCCGAAAGCAACACTCGATGTAGTAGGGAAACCAACGCAACCCGATGTATTGGACGGCATCATTATACCAAGAATTACAGGGAATCAGCTGTCAGCAAAAACATATACAACAGAACAGACAGGAACTATTTTATATGTAAGAAATGCTGCTTCGTCTCTTGCAGGTCAGGTAATTAATGTAGATGCCGCAGGATTCTATTATTTTGACGGAAACAAATGGATGAAAACAGGAAACTCATCCTCTGGTGTAAATATTTATAATTCAAACGGAGCACTAACGGGAAACAGAGAAGCTAACCTCAATGGCTATAATCTGAATTTTTCAGGAAATGGAAATGTCGGAATCGGAGGTATAGATGATTTGGCAAAACTAAATGTAAAAGGATTTATACAGTTCGCAGGTAATTCCGATTATGGTGTCGGTAAAATATTTGATAATGATAATGGTGAAAAATACGGTCTTACCCAAATAACCTATTTCCCTTCAACCGGAGATGGACGTTCTCCAGGAACTAGAATTTATACTTCAGGTAGAACGAGTGTTCCAGGGCATATCGCATTTGGAAAATATACAAGTGCTTCAGATTTTACAGAATGGGCTCGCTTTGCAAAAAATACAGGATATTTTGGGATAAATACTTATAATCCTGTTACGACAATGGATGTGACAGCTTATGCCTCTGATGCTACCAAAGCTGACGGAATTACAGCTCCACGCTTAACTGGTAACCAACTGAAAGCTAAAGATGCTCTGTATGGGACAAATCAGCAAGGTGCTATT
This sequence comes from Chryseobacterium oryctis, assembly GCF_025971925.1. Taxonomy (GTDB): domain Bacteria; phylum Bacteroidota; class Bacteroidia; order Flavobacteriales; family Weeksellaceae; genus Chryseobacterium; species Chryseobacterium oryctis. Next base: position 340,890 of record NZ_JAPDHV010000003.1, on the reverse strand, counting down.
ATTTACGCAACGGCAGCAGCAAATCCTACAACTACTAAAACTGCCAATGTAACCAAAGAAGGATATTATTATTTTAATGGTTCCGTATGGGTTGCTTTTCAGGCTCAAAGCAGCACTTCTTCCGATGCAACAAGATTCCTGGGAGGCACTGTTTATTCACGATTTGGTAATAAAAACAACGGAACGCTGGATGACAGCAAGATAATCGGAGGCGGAGAAAGTGTATCGTATTCGGTGGGTGGAATTAGCCATACTTCTACCAAAGGAGGAATAAACAGCCTGAAAGGCAATGGATATACTATTTCTAATCCCAAAAATGGAATTTTCGATATTCAATTTGATACTCCAATGTCAGAAATTTACGGAATCTCTGTAAATATCGTAGATTCTTATGGGTATAATAGTGGCAATCAGGGAGGAGCAGGTAACAATACTACGGTAAATCCTTCGGAACCTGGTTCCAGATTATTCACGAATGACAATTCGCAAGTTTCGTTCATTTCCGATTCCATAATCAGAATAAAAACTGGCGATAGTAATGGTGGTTTGTCCAACCGATCTTTCACTTTCCTTGTGACAGGCAAATAACTTTTATCAAAATTTTTCATCAACCCTTTTCTCTTTGTAGAAAAGGGTTGATGCTTCCTATATATTTATTTTTGATTATTAATATAAACTAAAATGAATAGGATAAAAATCATAAAAATAATTATTTTCAGCATAAACATATAAATCGTAATTTTATATTCTTGTTTTCCCAAATTGGGATTGAAGCTATGCGTAACAAACTGTTTTTCATATTATCCATATTTTTATTTTTTGCAGTAGATGCACAAAAACCTACGAAATCTGATATTCAAAAAGTAGAATCTCTTATTGATTCCGCATATCAGAAAACCACTGTTGTGGATATGAAAAATAGTGCTTTATTTGCCCAAAAAGCACTGCAACTCAGCAAAGAAACGAATTATACAAAAGGCGAAGCGTGGAGTAATTTTTATATAGGACAAGCTCTCTTTGAATTAGGAACTTATAAGGAAGCGTTGCATTATTTACAAAAAGGCGAAAGCATTAACAAAACCTTAAAAGATAATTATCTCACATTTGAAATTTATAGAGTAAGAAGCCGAATATTTGGGTCAATGGAACTTTTGGATGAAGCTATTGATGAGCAAAAGAAAGGTCTTGACATCATTCCTCAAATTCCGAGACCGCAAAGTGATAAAGATTTCCTGACCGGTTTAGCGTATGAAAACCTTGCAGTCAGCTACAGCAAAACAAAAAACCAGGATTCTTTTTACTATTACCTCCGTAAAAATGAAGAGCTTCTCAGTAAGCAGGATTCATCTGCTGTATATCTGAATCTAATTACACTATACACGATGTTTGGTGCTTATTATACAGATGAAAATCAGTTTGATAAGGCGGAGTCTTATTTCGTAAAGTCAAAAAATATATCTGAAAAACACAACTATCCTTATATTTCATTTACTTATCAGGTATGGGGAGATATGGAATTGGCAAGGAAAAATCCAAAATCGGCACTCCACTATTTTGAAAAATCTTTGGACATACTGAATAAAACCGATTTCCGAAACGAAATTCCTGATGTTTATAATAAAATTGCATTGGCGTATGAAGATTTAGGAAACCACGAGAGTGCAAAAGACTTCAAATTTAAAGCATTGAAACTTCAGGATGAGCTGAATAAAGAAAAAATACAAGCCTCCTCTTCAGCTTTAGATGAAATTCTGAACTCCAAAATTGCAAAAGAAAACAAAAAATCTTCTAAGCATAACCTTATTCTTTTAGGAATTATTTCTATGATGGTGATGCTTCTTTCCGTTCTTTTTATAAAATATTACAGAGCCAGAAAAGTAAAAAATTATCGAAAACAATTGATTGAAACAAAGGAAAAAGAGCTGGAAAATAGGGAAAAAGAAATCGTTGAACTGCATCAAAAAGTAAACGAATCTTTCGAAGAAGTAGCCAATCTCGCAAAAACCAACAGTCCAGAATTTTTTACCCGCTTTTGTGAAGTCTATCCTGAAGTTGTTTCAAAAATTCGGGCAATAAATCCTGAGCTCCGTATCTCGGAACTTACGCTTTGTGCTTATATTTTTCTCGGACTCAACACAAAAGACATTGTGAACTTTACTTTTACCTCCATCAATACTGTGAAATCCAGAAAATATCATTTGAGGAAAAAACTGAATATTCCGGAGGAAATAAGTACGGATATGTGGTTTAAAAATTTGACCGTTTAAATATCTGATAAAACATCGATATTTGTTTTTTGCTTCAAGATTCTATTTCGATCTCTCTTTTTCATACCACTTTATGAGGAATAATACCTTAATAATACCCCTTTTATTCTTAATCTACTCCGATATTTCTTTTCTTTGGAGTATTGAAATACAAAAGAGATGAACTTCAAAAATATCCATATCGGACAGATGATTGAAAATGCAGTGATAGAAAAAAAAATCGAAATATTGCGTATCTGTAACTTTATGAAATGTAGTGAAGTAGAAATTTTGAAAATGTACCAACAAAAAAATTTTCCTACAGATATTCTCCTAAAATGGAGTAAGCTGCTGGAGTACGATTTTTTCAGGCTGTATTCCCAACATCTGATATTGTATGCACCAGTTGCCGCAAAGGAAAAGGAACAAAGAATCAAAAAGACTACACTCCCACAGTTCCGTAAAAACATCTATACCAAAGAGGTCATTGATTTTATCCTCGAACAAATGAAAACAGGGGAAATGACTAAAAGCGAGGTGATGGAACGTTACAAAATTCCCAAAACAACCCTATACAAATGGATAGAAAAATACGGAAATAATTAAATAAGATAAAAAACAGATGATAAAGCCAGATTACCACACCATTTATACAGATATATTACACAAAAAATTCCCACACAAAGTAGAAGAAAACCTGTACCTTCTCCAAAAAAGATCTTTGTCCGTAATTGACATTCTTTTCCTTAACGATAGAATCTTTGGTAAATCCAATAATGAAAATCAGAAATACCGTTCCTATCAAAAATCCGACATACTGAAAATCTTGGAGTACCAGAAGAAAAACAGGCTAAATGATACTCAGTTGGCAAATCATTTCAAACTAAGCAGGAATACGGTGGCGAAATGGAAAAAAATATTTTTAGTGTAATGAAGGAGGCTTTTGCCTCTTTTTTTATTTAAGAAATCAGCTATGTATAAAATCGAAATACTTTTATTAAACCTTGCAGAGCAACTCAATTTCATTGACATAGAAGTCGATGATATCCTTCTGAAATGTGAGAAGTCAGTTGAAATAACTGTAAAAGCTATACAGGTTGCAAAAAGAGAAATTTTAAGGACGACCTTCAAATCGGATGCTGAAGAAATTAACTTCTTTAAAGAAATAAAACCTCAGTTTACATCAAAAAGAATTTATTACAACTCCGTTTATCGTATAGAAACTAAAAAACCTTCGGGGAGTATCCGTGTATTAAAGAAATATTATAATAACGAGCTCGAAAAACTCAAAAGATATTTCGATGATAACCTTGATTTTTACAAATACTACCGTACAAAAAGTACCTACCTAGATTACAAGTATTTTGTAAGAGGTACATTTGACGTGAAGCAAAATCTTGATAATTTTTACTACGAAGCAGACCTCAAGTTTACAACCTCGCACGATTTCAAAGTCGCGAAAATTATGGCAAATGACCTTATTCAGGTATACTTAGAAGATCAGTTGTCCAATTTGGATAGGAAAGAAAACAGAAGTTCGTCAGAAGTTCTGCCAAAGTCCGCAGTTTATTGGACAAGCACAAAAGTATCCCTAATTGAATTGATATATGCAATTAATGCCGCAGGAGTGCTCAATCATGGACAGCTGGAACTAAACGCAACTGCAGACTTTTTCGAAAAAGTATTCAATATAGACCTCGGGCAATACCATCGCAGCTTCCTCGAATTGCGTGAAAGGAAAAATGCAAGAACAAAATTTCTGGATTTTCTAAAAGAAGTCCTTACAAGAAAAATGGATGATGCGGATGAACTGCTATGAGTAATAGATTTTATACTTTTTTCAACAAAAATCTTTCAGAACTTCGGTAAACCTTCTGAAAAGTTCCCGATAAAAACCCACAATTTTGAAACCATAATCTTAAAACTAAAATTATGGCAGTCAACATTATTACCAAAGAAGACCTTCAGGAATTTAAGGAAGAATTACTAGAAGAAATCAAAAAATTGTTTTCATTTAAAAGTACAGAGCAAAAATTGTGGCTCCGTTCCGCTGAGGTTAAAGAACTATTAAAAATCTCCTCTGGAACATTGCAAAACCTACGTGTAAACGGAACACTCCGATATTCACGCGTCGGCGGAACACTCTACTACAACTATCAGGATATCGAGAAAATGTTGAATCAAAAATAATTTGTCATGAATTACATTCGGCATTTAACAGGCTTCTACAACAAAATCCAGCAAGACGAGCGCCTGAATCCAACACATATCAGCTTATATCTGGCGTTATTTCAATTCTGGAATATTAATCATTTTCAAAACCCAATCAGTATTTCCAGAAACGAAATGATGAGGTTAAGCAAAATCTCAGCTTTGGGGACATACCACAAATGTATCAAGGAATTGCAGACATTCGGCTATATCGAATATATTCCATCTTTCAACCCATACAAAGGTAGTTTGGTAAATCTTTACAATTTCGACAACTCAGAAGTTCAGAATTTAAACAGGAAGCATACTAAAAAACGTACAACTATTGAACAAGAATTGAACAAGCCTCGTATCAAAATCGATACAGGTAGTAGACAGGCGCTGATACCTTCTATAAACAATACAAACATTATAAACAATAAACAGAATGTAAACACACCCAAAAGTCATTCACTTTTTGAACAACCCTCTGTCATTCCGAATGAAGCGAAGCGTAATGAGGAATCTCTGTCGAATAAATTTCACCCACCACACCTTTCCGAGATTCAAATGTATTTCGAAGAAAAAGATGTACCAGCTGAAGAAGCAGAAAAATTCTTCAACCACTACGAAAGCAACGGCTGGCTGGTCGGCGGAAAATCCAAAATGAAAAACTGGCAGGCAGCCGCAAGAAACTGGCTTTTAAATGCCAAAAAATTCAATAGTAGCCAAAATTTACCATCAACTAGCAACCATCAACTAACAACTAAAAGCAACCACCTCAGCGCATCTACCAACAAATCTTATCAGGAAAAATTATAAAAATTACCACAACCAATGAAACTCCCAACTGAAGCAATAGAAATGTCTTACGATTACCAAAAAGTAGTTTCCCAGCTTATTCAAAAAGGCGAAATCCTTTTAGGTAAAAGATTTTATATTCCAATGAGTGAGCGCGGAATTATCTTCGGAATCCTCGCTTGGTTTTTGGAAGACGAGCTTGTTGCAGAAAAAATGAATATTGATCTCAGCAAAGGAATCCTTTTAAGCGGTCCTATTGGTTGCGGAAAAACCACACTTTTCAAACTGATGCAAAATTTTCCGACAAAAAGAAAAGGCTTTGGCATCATTTCCACAAGGCAGATCGTTTCAGAATTTATGCAGTCCGGCTACGAAGTTTTGGAGAAATATTCCCGCGGCAATTTCAGCCACGACATAAGAACTCCGAAAACCTATTGCTTCGACGACCTTGGTACAGAAACCACCTCTAAATATTTCGGCAACGATTGCAATGTTATGGCAGAAATCCTTTTAACCCGCTACGACCTCTTCAAGGAAAAAGGCATCATTACCCACATCACAACCAACCTTTCCGCCGCCGAAATTGAATCTCAATACGGAAATCGTTTACGTTCCAGGATGAGAGAAATGTTCAATTTGTTTGGATATGAGCAAAGTTCGGGGGATAAAAGAATCTAAAGAATATTTTGCTCGAAATAAAATATGCGATGAAATATGTTGTAGTATTATGCAAATGAAATATTATTAAAACAATAGCTTTTACTTGCGTTAATAATTTTTTTATTAATTTTAATGTCTCTATTTCACCAGTTTTACGCTTGAAATTATTGATAAACAAAGGGTATATTTTGGAATTTATAATTAATACCTAACCAATTATTTCCTTTGATTTTGTAATAAATATCCTTAAATTCTTGTGTCAATCCTGGCAAGCCCATCTTATCAAGATAAAGTTCAAAATTTTCGATTGATCCAAATAATTGCTCAATAAACTCTTTTCTTATTATAATAAGCTTTTCAAAAGGAATTTGCTCTATCAAAGCTAATGCAAATTCCTTACGATTAGAATCATTTGTAATATAGTCACGTAAAGTAGTCTGATATTTTTCAGTTGAATTAAGATGTTTTGTGCTGTGATAAAAACCCCAAAAATCCCAGTCCATTGGTCGTTTGCTTTCAATATGTTCATAAAACCGTTGTTCTAATCTACTTTGCATTTCTTGTTTAGTAAGAGGAAATTCCATTCCATATTTGGGATCGTAAGGACCTTTTAAAGCAGAAATCAATAGCTCTCTTTCCAATCTGTGTGGCGGGAATGAAGAATTTAGAAGGTAATTTATAAAATCCCTATACTCATTAGGAGTACTGTAAAATCTTAGCTGTGTATCTTCAGGCTGTCCGTTAATTTCTATTTTATCCCTTAAGCTCCTTATATCAAAACCGATAAGAAAATCCCCTTTATTAGATTTTGATTGAGCAAGTGCTAAAATTGACTTCAGTGTATTTTCAAATTCTTCTTTGTTACTAAAATTTTTCAAATTCTCTAATCGATATTTAAGATCATCTTCTTTTCCTTCCGCAATCCATTTGTTTATAGTAGCCTCTCTTATCATATTTTCTGAAGTTTGGAGAAACGATTTGAAATCATTTTCAGAAATATTGTTTTCGAAAATAACATTAGCAAAATATCTTTCAAATTTATTAGCCTGATCTACAGAAAGCAATTTATCCGGATCACTTGAATACCCAGAATCAAAAACACTCCTTGTTGTCTCAGAGTAATCAAATAAGTAATTTATAATTGCAATTGCCATTTGTTTGTCCTCATATCCGATTTTTTCTTTAAGACATATATTTGCAATTACTTCTTCAACGATTTTTATTTCTTTATCATTTCCATCTTTATCTTTTTCATTTCGGGCTTTTAAAAATAAATATCCTTTACTTTCGATTAGAATTTTTTCTTTTTGTGTATAGAGTAGTCGGTATATTGAGGGATATTTTAATTTTAGAATTTCAAGATAGATCATGTCACTGAAATTAATATCAGATAAAATATTTTTATAGTTAGTGATAATTGAATTAACCAGTTTTTTCACTTCTCTCATATTACTTATAGCCTGTGTAAAGTTACTTTGCGATTTCCTAAATTTAAAAAGATCTTCAATATCTATAAATCCATTATTTAACGCATAAGATACTTTATCGTTATATTCTGATCCAATTTTCTCAAGTAATAAATTTTTAAACGTATTTTTAAGTAAAGTCGGATCGAAATAGGGAAGTGAAAGTTCTATGTTTATGATTTTGTCGAGATAATTTCTTTCGTGAAAATGATTAATATTATCGATGCTGTTATTAACATAAGATCTGTCATAAGCAACAATGAAAAATATATTTGTAAAATTGGCAGAATTTCTGATCAATTTCAGTATTTCGAATATTTCTTTATTATCTAATCTGTCAACATCGTCAATAATGATAATGATTTTTTGATTTAATAATTTTAATTTTTTATTTATTAGTTTAAATAGTTTTTCTAAAGAAGGTGTTTTGTTATTAAGGAAAGGAATATAGGAGGTAATATCTTTTAAAAGTGGACTCGGCGTGGTAAGCAATCGATTAGAGTATTCGTCTAAATCCTTATTTAAACTGTCCTGTTCAATGTGTTCAGATAAAGTGTTAAAAAAATCTTCAATAAGAACTTTTTTGTCAAATCCCATCCACGGATTATATTCGATGATAATATGCTCCGTTTTTTCAAGCTCTTTTTTTAATAAATTGAGTGTAGATGTCTTGCCTGTTCCCCATTCACTATTTATCCCTATGGTGAAAGCTTTTTGAAAATTATTCTGGTCTACAATATTGTTTAATTTTTCTACTAAAGGTTTTAGAGAATTACCTAAAAGATCCTGATCAAAATCCTCAATTGCATCATCTTCGAGTAAAATTTTACTTTTTGCGTTAGAGTTATTAGACGAAAAAAACTTTATATAGTTTCCAAGATTTAAAAATAGCACAACGTAGATTATGTCGGCATAAAATAGGCGACTGTTAAAGTGTTTTGCCGTTTCTAACTGCAGCGGTTGAAAATCTGAAAAAAACCTTATATGACTATAATATAGTACGATTAAAAATAAGTAGAATGTTTTCTTCTCATCTGGATAAGTCGTTTTACAGTTGTTTATCTGTAAAGCGGAATAAACCAAAAGTATAATTAAGAATATAAAATCAAGAAGATAGCTTGATCTTATTTTCGATAGATACAGAATAAATTTTGTTTCAATGAGGTAATCGACTATACCAAAAGATAATAATGCCAAAAAAGTAAGAACAAAAAATTTAATGAATTTATCTAATTTAATTTCGTTTTTCATGGTATGAAAAAAGTATATTTTTATTGATCTAAATATAAGTAAATTAATTTGCTTTCTTTATTTCCATATCTCAACAAAAACGTATTTAGAAAGCGAATATATTGGGATATTTAATTGAATACTATTATAATATGAGAAAGAAAGTAGTAATTAAAAGAAATACTTATTTGGATTTTTAAAAAAATTAAGTGATAACATGTGTGATTATATGAGATGGTGCTACGATTGATCTTAAATCCATGGAAAAGATATTACTAAACATACTGCAGTAATTTTTTCCTCACCAAATTAAAATCTAAAAGCGAAATTGTTTTAGTCCTACTATGAGGAATTTTTTATTTGTTTGACATTAAGAATGGTTGTGCTTGAATTTTATTTTTTAGAAATATTAGTTGCTAAAATGGAAATTAATTTTAATTATTGGAAATTTATTGTATATTTGTGGAAATAATTCTACAATGAAAAACTTTAATATAATTCAATCTCTGTGTAGAGCATCAATTTCTGTTGCAACTCCAGCAATAGAAAAACAAATAGATCGTCTTGCGTCTTATTATGAAAAAGAAGGTATGGTGAGTGAAGCTGAAAAAATTAGAGATATTCTTGAGAATGGAAAAAAATCGGTTGAAATGTCTCCTAGTAATTTTAAAAAATCTTTTTTACCTGCGGGGGAAATTTTGACAAAACACACACAAATTCCTGTTGATAAAGAGACATCGACCCCTTTAGCAGAAGTGTTTTTTAGTGAAGATTTGCCTGATGCTATGCCTTTGTTTGATGATGATATTAAAAGAGCGGTATTTTCTGTTGTGAATGAGTGGAAAAAATTCGACAAGTTGTCTGAGATTAACGCACAACCTTCAAAGTCATGCTTGATTTTTGGAAAGCCAGGGACAGGTAAAACTCATCTTGCAAAATGGCTTGCCAAACAAACGGGTTTGCCTGTGGTTTTGGCTAGATTGGACGGCTTGGTGTCGTCGTTTTTAGGAACAAGTTCAAGGAATATAGGTAATCTTTTTGCTTTTGCTAATAAGTATCAATGCATTTTATTATTGGATGAGTTTGATGCGATTGCTAAATTAAGGAATGATTCTCAAGAAGTGGGCGAAGTTAAAAGGGTAGTGAATACATTGCTTCAATGCTTAGATACGCGAAAGGATACTGGCTTTACAATAGGGGTTACAAATCATGAAGGTTTACTAGATCCGGCAATATGGAGAAGATTTGATATTCAAATTGAAATTCCATTACCATCTCTTGTGGTTTTGAAAAAGCTTATTGAGTCATTTTTAAAACCACTTACGTACTCGGAAAATGAAATGAATTTTTTAGCATGGTGTATGGACGGTGCTTCTGGTGCGGATATTAAAAGTCTCTCAAATTGGTTGAAGAGGGTTTATATACTTGAAAAAAATAAACCAATTTTAGATACGTTGAAAGAGTTTTCAGTTCTCAATTCTGGTAGGATGTCTAAAGAGAAAAAAGAATTATTAAATAATAGAAATGAATTACTTTCTTCATTGTTGGAGGACCGAAGTCTAAATTTCAAGCAAAAAGATGTAGCCGAAATATTTAATATTGCGCCATCTTCAGTGAGTAAACATTTATCAAAATTAGGTTAAAATGGAATCAGGTAAATCTCCAGTTCAAGTTGTTTTAAATGCAGATAATTTTATTCAAAATCATGATCGACCACCAGGTGGGACGAATAAAGATTTCTTTGCTGAAAATAATGCAATGTTTAAAGCTCATAAAAACAACATACTTTCTCAATTAGATAGTATTGAAAATTTTCAAGAGAAAAATAAATTTTCAAGGTTTGTGTTTGCTAAAGTAACGCTAAGACCGTCTGCATTGGCTAAAAGTCATCGTCCAACAGCCCGAATGTTCAAAAATTCTGTGGCGCCAGTTGTGGGAGGTGGTGAATTAGGAGAGATTTATGTGGGGCTAAATTCAACAGCAATTACAGAATTAAAAAATACTGTTGAAAAAGCTGAAGAAAATATAAGAACAAAATTTGATAAAGATGGTAATGAAGTGCCCAACCCTTCTGCGATTAGAAGTGAAGTAGGCTCCATAGATTCTATTTCTGTTTATGGAAGGGAAGAAAGACGAAAATTTTCATCTAAAGATGCCGTAGAATGGCTGGCAGATAAGAGAACTGGCGGATTATACCTGATAACGTTATTTGAATCCATTCCCGCAAAAAAGGATTGGAACGTTTTTGAGGTCGATAAGGTGCAATTATTTGAGAGTTTTCTAAAAGGATTAGAGAGTTTACCTTTCGGTACTCTGGTGTTTAAAATTTCAGACAGAACTAATTTCGAAGATATTATTGGCGTTAAGATATTAAATAAGGATGAGAGATCATATATTTTAACAGATAATGAGTTACCGCCTAATTCAAAAGTATTCAAAAAAGAAACAAATCTTTCTGTAGACAATCATGAAGAATTTCTCAATTTTATTGATCAACATCCTTTGGTTAAATCTATTGGATTACCTTCCAAGATTAATAAGGGGTCAGCTTTAAAAAAAGGAGGGACAGGTAAAACACCGAGCATTAAAAAACGAAGTGCTTCAAAATATCCGAAGGTTGGCATTGTTGACGGCGGAGTTTCTACAGTTTTTAATGACTGGATCAGTGCTAAACATGATTTTTTGCATGCTGATGATGCCGATGTTGACCATGGGACATTTATTGCAGGTTTGCTCATTTCTGGAAGATCTTTAAACGGTGATGTAATTTGTAGAGAAGATGATGGTTGTGAGATAATTGATTTAGATATTTTACCGTTGAATACAAGTTTTGATGATTACTTTTTAAATCCAATAGACTTTTACAACGAATTAGAAGAGGCAATACAAATTTTAAAAGCAGAAACTGGAGTACGAATATTTAATTTTAGTTTAAATATTGATGAGCATGTTTCTTCTTCAGGATATAGTTTTGCAGCTAGGAAATTAGATGCGATTGCGGAAGAAAACGATATTGTTTTTGTTATTTCTGCGGGAAATATTACTAATAATTTAGATATTAGAAAAGAATGGTCGCTAGATGCTAATGATACACTTAGTAATTTAATTTCCTCTCGAAATGATAGACTAAAAGTTCCCGCAGAGAGTTGTAGAAATATAAGTGTAACTGCAATTAATCCGTTAGGGCTTGACAATGTTGTTCCATACGCGTTATCAAATTATAGCTGTAGAGGCCCTGTTTCAAGAGTTGGTGTAAAACCAGATTTTTGTCACTTTGGAGGTAGTGGGACCGCAAATTCTACACATGGTACCGGTTTAAAATCAATAAATAAAGATGGGGAAATTGAAACAGGATGTGGAACTAGTTACTCAGCACCTTTGGTTGCTAAAACCTTAGCGGCTATAGATAATTCTATTGAAGGAGATATGTCAAAAGAAACTTTGCTTGCACTTTGCTATCACAATTCTGAAATTCCAGAATTATATAAATCGAAAGAGTATGAAAAGATCGCGAAGCACCTTATTGGTTTTGGCATACCTATAGGTTCTGACCAAGTTCTACAAGGTGATTCCAGTTCTATTACTTTAGTTTTTTCTTCAAGAATTTTAGAAAGAAAAAAAATGAAGTTCGATTTTTCTTGGCCCTCAAGTCTTGTAGCTGAGAATAAATGTCAAGGAAAGGCTAAGCTTACATTAGTTTCTACGCCACACCTCAATTACAGCTTCGGAGCAGAATATGTTAGAGCAAACATTACTGCTCATCTTAGACAATATCAACAAAATGGCAGTAAAAAGGGACGTTTAGAGCCTTTGTATTCAATTGATACTTCAGATGCCTCATTAAAAGAAAAAAAGCTCATTGAAGATTCTTATAAATGGAGCCCAATTAAAATTTATGAAAAAAGTTTCAAAAAGGGTGTAGGCAATACTACCGATTGGGTGTTAGAAGTTGAATATTTGTTGAGAGATGGTGAAGAATTTCCAGAAGAAGGTATTCCATTTACAGCCATACTGACTATTTCAGATTTAAATAGGGAAAAACCTATTTTTAACGAAGTTAAACAAAATTTAGGCGCTATTGGTGTCAATGTAGTAGATATTCAAAATGCAACTAGAATTGTGTCAAGAGTTTAAATAAATAAATTAATCAGACAGTAGAAATAAAAATAGCAAAACCGATAAGTTGGCGCTTATCGGTCTATGTTTAGAGGTTTTTTTTTCATTGCGTGAATATTTTAGCAGGGCTTGTCACCCGAGCTACCTCTCTTATTGTTGTACAAATGTAATAATTTTTACATAAATCACAACCCTGCCCAGGGAAAGGAGTACATCCTGTTCTAATTGTACTTCAGTTAAATAATATTTAAGCAATGGCAGTAAACAAGCCTATTGGTGATAATAGCAGAAAAGGAGCTGTTCGCCAAAGAAGTCAGGTTCTTAATCCAAAAAATAATTTATGGATAAAAAGAGATACGCTGACAGGAAAGTTTTTGGATGTAAATCAAAATGGAAAACCTCACAAAGGAGTGAGAAAAGAAAAAAACAATTAAAAATTTAAAGTAATGGAATTAGATATAAATTCAGTAAATAGCCAAAATAATGGCAATGGAAAAAAGCCTGACGTAGTTATATATGTTAATGGGCGTGAAAACGTTTGGAATGAAAAGGAAATTAACTTTGTGCAGATTATAAAGATAGCTTTTGGGAATTTTGAAAATTCTGAAAGTGCTGCATATACAGTTGCTTTTAAAAGAGGTCAAGGTAATAAACCGGAAGGTGTATTAAACCTTGGGGAATCAGTTAAAGTTAAAGATAAAATGATTTTTAATGCTACAAGAACTGATAAATCATAGTCCAGATATTCATCAGTTGATGAATGAAGGTTTTAGTTTGGAATTTAAAGGTGGATATTTGCTTATCCACCACATTCCTTATGTAAATACGCTTCGAGAAGTTAAATATGGTACGTTGGTGAGTTCCTTAACATTAAATGGATTTACCACGGTAAGACCTGACAATCATGTTATTCAATTTATTGGTGATCAGCCATGTGATATTAAAGGGATAAGAATTAATGCAATTTTCCATACGGATACTTCACAAGATCTAGGAAATGGTATTGTAATAAATCGTGCATTTTCAAATAAACCTCCTGAAGGGTACGAAAATTATTACGAAAAATTTAAACGTTATGCGGAAATTATTTCTGCACCAGCGAAATCTTTAAATGATAGTGTTACGGAAGTACCTTGTTTTCCACACAGAAATCTGTCGGAAAATAATGTGTTTCAGTATGTGGATACGAATTCCAGCCGTGCAAATATTGGCTTTGTAAATGAAAAGCTATCTCATTTAAAAGTAGGAATTGTTGGATTAGGAGGAACTGGCGCATATATCCTGGATTTTGTGGCTAAAACAGGTGTTTCGGAAATTCATTTAATTGATAATGATGTTTTCTCAACTCATAATGCATTTCGTTCACCAGGAGCGGCATCTTTTGAGGAACTATGCTCAGAAATTTCAAAAGTGGAATACTATAAAGAAAAGTACTCTAACATGCATAGAAATATAAGGTCATCCAAAACCTTTCTAAATGAAGAAAATCTTGAAATTTTATCAACTTTAGATTTTGTCTTTTTATGTATTGATCGAAATTCTGCTAGAAAAAATATTGCTGAATATCTTTGTGCAAATGGTATTGCTTTTATTGATGTAGGCTTGGGAGCAGATCTTGTTCTGGATAAAATTACTGCCATGATTCGAGTAAGTTCATTTCCAGTAGATTTTAAAGGTAATCTTAATAAGTTTCTTCCTTTTGATGAAACTACAGATAATGCTTATAATTCCAATATCCAAATAGCTGAGCTTAATGCTTTAAATGCAGGTTTAGCGGTTATTAAATGGAAAAAAATGTATGGTTTTTATCAGGATTTGATTAATGAAAATCATTCGATTTATTGTTTAAACTCTAATCAATTAACAGATGAATGCGATTTTAACACATAAATTTGTTGAGTCTATTCCAAAAAAATTGGAACAAGGAGTACTTTATATTTCGCTGGAATTTGGAACGGCTATACATTTATGTATTTGCGGCTGTAAGTCTGAAGTTGTTACACCATTTTCACCTTTGGATTGGAAATTAATTTTTGAAGGAGATTATGTTTCGCTTTCACCATCTATAGGTAATTGGAGTTTTGACTGTAAATCGCATTATTGGATTTATAGAAATAAAATTATACAATGCCGTAGGTGGTCAGAAAAGGAAATTAAAGAAAATCGTAAAAAAGACAAACGTAAAAAATATTTGTTTTTTAAGAAGAAGCACCGTTGAGGTGCTTTTTTGTTTAGTTGTATCTACTATCTTAGCCTTCCCCCAGCAAATAACATAATCGAAATTATACTCATACACAGCCGCTACGGGGGTTGCTTCCACTTCGTTACTGCAACTGCCAACAAGGTATGCCTATAATTTGAGATTATGTTAAATGCTTCCCTAGCAACGGGCATAGCCCTTTTGCGCCTACGCTTTGCCAACGCTTTTCTCCCAACCCACCCATTTTATAGGATGCACAAAAAAGATGCAGATGGAGTAGACCTTTGCCAATCGTTACAGTAGCTTCTTGCGTGAACTATTTTATAGAAAATAAAAAAAATAGTTCACGCAATCAGCCACTTTCACTCACGCGCATAGCAGTATTCCTTCAATCCTCCAGGAGCTTATGCCAACGCTTTGTTTAAATCCCAATTCAAAATACAATAGTTTTATAGGCAAATAGTTTCAGTGTATTTCTTCATCGGTCTTTAAAACATCCAACAAAGCTCCTTACGTCAATCAGTCATACAGCTATCTTTCCCAACGCGCAGAACGCTTAGTTTCCAAATAAAATATTTCCATAATTGAACGGGAAAGGCAAGCATCTTTTTTGTGCGAACTTATCTACCCATTTTTGCCGAATCTTCCCATAGCTAAATCCAAGCTTCTCCAGTTCCTTCACAATAGGTATATGCAAGCATATTCCTACTGTTTCGTCACCGCACGCAGGAGTATATTGCCACACTGAATGCCAACTGCCATATACACCTGCCTTTTCCACCCCTCACCATCCTTTGCCAAGCAACTTCCCACACCTATTAATTAGCGTTTACACTAGAATATTAGTCATTTTTTAGCATAAACATAAGAAGAAATGGAAGCCGAAATTCGGCCAAAAAATAAAAAAAGAAAGCAAAGGTAGGGGGCTTCCTAAGCCAGCCGCTATATTGTGTAAAGGTCAAGCCCTACGGGTTTTTGCAAAAAGATTTTTGCATCTAAAATATATGCAAAAACTTTTCCCAAAAAACCTTGACACAATTCCTCGCCCCCTAAAAAGAGGGCTTTCTTTTTTCTTTTTTTTTCGGTTTTTTTCTTCGTTTTCTTTTGAAAAATTTTCGGCGCAGCATCAATTTTTAAATCCCACGCCATGACAAATTTTAAAGTACGTACGTACAATTCTGAAAAAGAAACGCCCGAAAATGCACTATTTATCCTTTCAAGAGGACACAACGCAGGAAAGCCACTTTTCGAACCTTGCCCGAACTGTTTTATCCTGTATTGCAACGACCAAGAAGAACGCGAAAATCTGTACTGGATATTTTTCACACTTTGGAAAAACGGCTTTTTTCATCCGTATTTGTGTGGCAGCGTTATCGAGATGCTTCGCTTGTTTGAATTCAAGAAAATTCTGCAAAATTTCATCATCCCAAGCCTTTCCAAGATGCAAGAAAACGGAAAAATACTTTCCGACATCAAAGCCGTTTGTCAGTTGGAGCAGAAGTTTACTCAGCAACTTAAGCAGCTGAACGATCTTCGTAATGCCCTTGTACAGAAGTACTATTACAAAATTTGAAAAACATATACCAATTGAGTTTTTTTTCAGATATTGTAATTTTTGTTGGTACAATATATTATTCATGCTAGATTAATTTTGTAAATTTATATAATGAATAACCATTAAAAATTTGACATTATGGCGCTTAAACCTGGACCTAAAAGAATTGCTGAGTCAACTGGAAAACCAGACAGAAGACAAAGGGATAATAAAGAAACTCCTGGCAATACAGCTTTACTAAAACCACCTAAAAAGCAGGAAGGTAAAAAATAATTTAAAACCAACATCTAAAAAAGCCTCTCAAAAATTTGAGAGGCTCATTTTGTTCCGCAGTCACCACAACTTTATTTTCGGAACTTATTTTTAATACTATTGATAAGAAATTTGACTAACAATGTTGCTATAAAGCTGGATATTCCTCCAACTGCAGCCAACAGAATTGTTTTAATCAGATCTTCGGTCTGTATATTGACAAAGATAGTCAGAATAGTGCCGAATGCAGTGCTGACTTTTGTTGAGTTATCCACGTAATTCATAGCAAATCAGTTTAAAATTTAATCTATTGAGATAAATATTAATCCTCTCGATAAATTGCAGTTTGACTAATTGCTGAGGCAATTCCGCCTGCAACTGCAAGATATCCCGAAATTGTCACTACTAATGCAGGGAGTGAAATTGGTGCCGTAGCAATCACACCACTGACTGCAGTCAGCAACAAACCTATATTTCTTATCGTTTTAAAGAATTTTGGAGTAGGTTCCTGCATTCTTTCAATTACTTTTTTCATTAAACTTGTTTTTAATGATTAATTCAATTACAAAGCCTTTTTCTAAATACGGAAAAACGCTTTCTTTCAATCGTTCAAAGGCAATCTGCGAACGGATTCCTTTTCCTTCCCCTGATAGTTCGGAAATTGGGGCAATACACCCATTCAGTTCTTTCAATGCATCATTGGCAGGATGAAACAAAATCAAATCTCTGTTTTTTACATTCATCACTTCCAAATGCCATCTGAATTTAGAACTGAACCGTTTTCTGATGCGGTAAATTCCTTCAGGAATGCAGGAAATTCTTCTTTGGTTGTTTTTCCAAGGCAATTCAATTGTTTTACAAATTTCCTTGCCGTTAAAAGATAAAATTCCATTAGTTCCAGAAGGAAAGTACTGTCTTTGCAATACTAATTTCATGATGAAGTAGATTACAATCCAACAACATCAATAAGCTTTAGCGCATTAAAAGCTCCGTTTTTAAGGGAATACTTTTCACCATTAACTTCCTGGAAGAATTCTACACCTAATGCCAAAAATAATGGCTTTGTTGAATCCGCCGTTAATTGCAATGGAATATCAATGGCTGCAGTCAGGGTATTATCCCATGGATAAATAATGGTTTCACCAGTTGGAGCAATGTAACTTTCATTTTCAAAATCAATTTCCATTGCTGCAGCTGTAAGTTTAAAATGAGTAGTTCCCCCTGGAGCAGCAACCATGTTGGATGGCACAAATGGATCAAAACTTACACCCGCTTCGCCTGTAGCCCTGTCTAATGTTTTTACCCACGGAGCATAAATGGTATTTCCTAATTTCCCATTTGCATTAAAATCAAAGCCAATTAAAAGCTCCGCTTCACCATCAATTACATTTCTTTGACCTCTTGGATTGGTAGCATCCATTTGAATGACTTTCACCATTTCTTTGGTTAGTCTGCTGACCATCCTGCTATCATTTACGTTTTGCAATAGCTGTCTGATAGAATTTCTCAAAACCTTTCCTGCTTTACCTGCGCGCCCAAACTCGGCACCGTTTTCTCTGGTTCTCTGAAAAGCGGGATCATTCTTGATTCTATCTGCTGGTATTCCGCCTTTCTCTCTAGCTAAATAACCTTCTTTGGACTTATAGAAAGTGATACCTCCTATAGTCCCGGCTAGCTTAATTATACTTTTCTGTCTTGCCATGATTATAAAAATTTAGGATTAATAATTAATTTATTGACTTATCAATCTTGAATTGTTGCAACACTTTTGACTGATTTGAATACAAAATTTGGATATTAAAATGTACTGTGAAAAGAGAGTAGCGACCAGATGTCACAATTGAGCATAAGTGTCTTATTGGAACATAAAAGACATGCATGAAATTTTGTACATTGCATGTTAGTTAACGTATAACGCGAATCAAAGGTATATTTAAAGTATGGAAAAGAATATTATCAGGGTTTGCATCTATCCGAAGGATATACAACGTATAACAGGAAAAAGTTATCGTCAAAGCACAAGATTGATGCATAAGATTAGACAATATCTTAGAAAACAACCCAACGAATTTCTGACAATCGATGAGTTTTGTATGTATTCAGGAATAAAATATGAGCAATTAGCTCACCTTATTATTGGATGAAATGCATAAATCACATAAGGTTTAGAAAAAATACCTGATGATATTCTGTAAGTTATCAAAACCTGTTCAAAAAATAGATAAGTTTGTTTGGAGAAAAGGGAAAAATATCTATCTTTGCACCCATACGATTTGCAATTAATTATTACAATATAGGAGGGGGCAAATTCGGTTACCTTAATTTTTGTACTTTTTATAAGTACGATGAATAAACAAAAAATTAAGATAGTACAAGTCCCGTCCGGATCGCAGAAGTTTTCTCAATTTCTTTAAAAAATTGATCCGGTAGTTCAGCTGGTTAGAATGCCGCCCTGTCACGGCGGAGGTCGCGGGTTCGAGTCCCGTCCGGATCGCGGAAGTTTTCTCAATTTCTTTAAAAAATTGATCCGGTAGTTCAGCTGGTTAGAATGCCGCCCTGTCACGGCGGAGGTCGCGGGTTCGAGTCCCGTCCGGATCGCAACTGATAAATCAGAATA
>NZ_JAPDHV010000003.1:0-321457 GCF_025971925.1 Chryseobacterium oryctis | reverse complement strand
GAAGTTTTCTCAATTTCTTTAAAAAATTGATCCGGTAGTTCAGCTGGTTAGAATGCCGCCCTGTCACGGCGGAGGTCGCGGGTTCGAGTCCCGTCCGGATCGCAACTGATAAATCAGAATAATAAAAGCAGTAAAATATTAGTTTTACTGCTTTTTGCTTTATGTATTTCTATTATATCTTCTCAAGAATACTATTTTTGATAGATTGAAAATTATACATCCAAACTTCGAATAAAGTCATATAGGTCATCTTCTTTTTTTAAACCAAGTTTTTGCTTTAATCTGTATTTTGTTACTCTTACAGTTTTAGGGTCTACTTTTAAAATATTTGAAATCTGAAAATTATTCATATTGAGATTGATGTATGCACAATACTTTAAATCTTGATTAGTAAGCTTACTTTTGGATAACTCCTGGAGTCGTTTAAAAAAATTAGGATGAATTTGCTGTATTATATTTTGAAGGTCGTTGAAATCGTTATCTGCTAACTGATCTTCCTTTAGTATTTTTTTTAGATTAGGGTCATCGTTTTCTATAACTTCTTTCAGTTCATTCAAAATAGCACTTTTATAATTGAGTTGAAGTGATGTAGCAAGTGCTTGTTTTTGTAATTGTTCCTGCTGTAAAGCTAATAGTTCTTGTTCAGTTTTTAGACGTGATTTTTCTTCTTTTTCTAATTGTAAGATAAGTTCTGTTTCTTTTTTTTCAGCCTCAAGTAAACTTGTTCTTTGTTTACTTAATTTATGTTTATATTGTAAAATAAAAAACATACAAATAATCCCCAAAAAAGCTATCAGGCTAATCATCAGGTAAATAATTTTTTGTTTTATGTGTACCTCATTCTTTTCTTTCAACTCTTTTATATGCTTATCTTTTTGTTCAGTTTTATAAAATATTTCTAAGGCTTTAGTGTTATTGCTGAATCTTTTTTCAGTGTCTTCTTTGATTAGATTTTTTGCTTCTCTTTCAAACTCTAATGCTTTCTCATACTGATTCAAGTTTTGATATATTTTTGATAAATTATCGAGAAGTATAAGTTTATGAGTTGTAAAAATATCCTTATTGTTCTTTATTAAATGATATGCTTTGCTGTAATATTTTTCCGCTATAAGTGTTTGACCTGCTTTTTCATAGGCAGAACCGATATTGATATAAATGAGAGCATTCATATCTTTAAAGCTATTGTCTTTTCCACTTATGCTTAAGCATTTGTTGTAAAGTTCCAGACATTTTTTATAACTATAGGGAATTTTGTTTTCTAATAAATGTCCGTAATTCATATAATATGCAGCCAACGTCCTTTTTTGTGCTTCTGTATCTTTTATGTTTAAAGCATATTTATAAGAGTTCTGGTAGTTGATATTGGCAGAATCTAAATACTTTTTATCGTTTGTTATAGTAAATTTTTTTTTATAAAAAATTCCGATATTGTTGTAAGTAATGCTGATGAGAAGGTTGTTTTTAGATTTTATTGCATGGTAATTCGCTTTAAAATAACTATTTCGAGTATCCTTTTCTAAAGGATTTTTAACCAGATACCTATTCAAATGATAATAGAGTTGTGAAAGAACAAAATTTTCGTTATTGTACTTACTAAATGTATTGATGCTATTATTGATTGACTTTATAAACAAATCATTTTTATTTAAATTCAGATAATATTTGGCATATCCAAACTGTACATAAGCTTCGTCTAATGGTTCTTTAGTCAACATCGAAAGTTTTTTTGCATTCTCTAGAGCTTTAGCTTTTTTTATTTCATTATCTGAGTATGCCTCTGTTAAATATACATAACCGATAATTTTTTTTGAAAGATTGCTTGATGTGAGGAAGTTTGAATTAATAATAGATATTGCTTTTTCAGGATTCTTATTATACAGATAGGTGTATACAGATTGCTGGTCGAAATCTAAATCACTTTGTGAAAAACAAATTTTTGAAAGGAGAAGTAAAACCAAAAAATAAATTTTCTTTTTCATAATCTTGTCAAACAGCTAAAAATTGATTTTAATTCTCTAATTTATGAATTATATTTAAAGTTGCTTCTTAAAATATAATGGTTGACATAGTTTAGGGTTTGTTTAAATACCTGATAATCAAATTGTTGTTTTTTTGTATATAGATTGTATACTCTTTGAAAACCACCTGTATATTCATTGTAATTTCATTTTTTTTTTTGTGTTCCTTATTTTAAGAATGTTTGTAGACCAAAGATTACAACTCATTAAATTTTAAACAAATGAAAAAAAAAATGATTGCGAATTGCTTTGCGTCCGGTTTTAATCATTCCCGGTGGGGAAGGAAGACTGGAATAAACAAAGCACCCTGTTACACATCAGATGCAAAAGAAGCATTGGATGTAAGATTTAAAAATGTAGGTGTATCTCCCGGATTTACGACTCTACAGAACAATGCGATTGCCGTTTTCTCTGAGAAATACGGTTTGTTGACATTTCACACAAATGAATGGCTTTTTAATAATTACAGAACTTCAGGCAATAGCTTCAAACAAAAGCATCGCAGTATTGGTTCTTTAGCCTTGATTACTAGCGAAATATTTGTTGATTCAGCTTATGATTTTAAAAGAAACAAATGATGAAAAAGATTTTATTTTTATTTTTATTACAAATTGGTGCTATTTGTTTAGCACAGGTTGGTGTAGGTACGCCTAATCCGAATTCTAAATCGATATTAGATGTAATGTCTACAACAAAAGGCGTACTTATGCCAAGAATGTCCCAAGTTCAAAGAGATTCCATTGTTTTAGATAAAAGTGATGTAAATGTTGATGGACTTTTGGTTTATAATACAGATACAGGATGCTATAATTATTGGAATAATGCACAAGGTAAATGGAAAGGACTAGGACCTGCAGAGTGTGAACCATTAATTTTTGCAGACTTTACAATAGATTGTAATCAGTTCCCTGCAGCAGATACCAATACTTACTCAGCAGGAAGTTCAGTGGCAGGGAATACTATTAATGTCAGCGTAAATGTATACGAAGCAGGGCCATATTATATTACTATTACGTCTAATAATGGAGTTTCTTATTCCGCAACAGGAACTTTTACTACCACTGGTTTACAAACCGTAACGGTGGCAAATGCAACGGGTGCACCTTCTTCTTTGCCCATTAATTTTGCAGTAAAAATTAATGGTATTACTTTATGTCGCTATACTAAAGATGGAACAGGAGGGTTCTCTTATAATTATAATTGTTCTGCAGCGAAAGTTTCTCCAGCTATGGTACAGGGAATTTATGGCTCAGGTACTGTAAGAGTTCCGATAACGATAACAGGAACAGGAAATATTCCGCCAATTTATCAAACAATTAATGGGGTGACTTATAGTTTTGCTGGTCTTACAGGTGCTACATCTGCAGTTCAGGAAATTGTTATTGCTTATAGTGGTACGCCTGGAACTAGTAGTTCTACATTACCTATCAATAATTCTAATGGTACTGTATGTAATATAGAAATATCTACTAATCGTGTTAATGCTACATATACCTGCACCAGAAGTGCTACTGTATTTGGTGATTATGTGGCGTTAACAAAATTAGATCCAAGTAAAAACTATATTGAAGCAGAACTAAATGTTACTACTCCGGGTTATGTTAATATTAGTACAGAAGATAAGAACGGAATGGTATTTACATTCAATGATAATGTTACCAATACAGGTGTGGTAAAGGTTAAACTATTACCGGGAAATTCAACTACTAAATTATTGGGAGTAGGAATAGATGCTACAGGAAGTACGCCAAATACATCAGAGGAAGTGTCGAAAGGAGCGAAAGGAGATAATGATCAGGTGGGAGAGTATAGTATCAGAAATGAAATTACAAAAGAGAATTTATGTACAGCAACTATAGGTGTTACGCCTCTTTGGGTGGCGGGAAAACCATTGGAAATGCAGTCTAGTGGAGATAATGCTAGTAGTTTTTATTGGTTAAAGAATGGAGCTAAGTTTGCTACCGATGGAAAAATGAAGGATAGAATGCCTACTGATGGAAGAATAGTCGTTGACTTTGTTAATTTAAGGAACTTTGGATTGAGTTTGACTGCGACATTCTGGGGAGCATACATTAAGAATGTTTCAGGAGCAAATATTGATCAGTATAAATTCAAAGCGAATGGTACAGCTGACGCAAATGTATATGATTATGCAGGTCTCAATTTAGCGAATGGTGCAAGACTGGGTTCAATGGATCCTTATTTGAAAAGTTTCAATGACGATCCTACTCCTAATTCTCTAGGAAGTGGTGCTCACGGAGCTGGTTTTGAAGGTCTTATTCCGCCGTTTAACTTTGAAGAGTCAACTAATACCGGTTTGAATATAAGAATAGGTAATTATTGGTACAAATATAGACTAATGTGGATTTCTGTTCCTGAAAGTAGTCAGCATCTTGGTGTGCAGACAACTACACATCTTGTGCTATATGGTATTTATGAAAATGAGCCTATAGATATTTATGATGAAGGGATTCATTATTGGCCGACAGGAGGAGCATCAGCTGAAATAAAAAATCCTAAATCTTATTGGCCATAAGTAAGTAGGTGTAACCTAATAAGTGTTAGATTTTTAAGTAGGAAGAGGTTGTCTTTTTTTGAGACAGCCTCTTTTCTTTTATTCATAATCAAATATTGAATGGTTATTAGAAGGTCTTTACTGAAAGTGGGAACTTTAAATTATCTTGAATTTAATATGTGAAATACAACTTTTAGATAAATTAAAATTTAATTAAAATTATAGAATTGTAGTGATATTGATTTTTTTTCTAATAATAATGATTTATCTTTGAAAAAATATTTAATTAGTGAGTCGGAAGGATTATTTTATTTCTTTTTCTTCAACTTTATTTACAATAACTCACTGAACGCTTTTCGGAAGTCTTGCAACTATTTAGATAATTTATGTAAAAAGCATAATTGAAAATAATTATTGCTTATTCGAGCTTTAATCTGGAGTTTGTTATTGCATTACCTATAATTGAATAGGAAGGGATATAGGTCTGTTTTAAAATTTATTCTAAATAAGGGATTTTTTTAAAATTTTACTTTGAATAATTTCTTTTCCAAAAAAAGGATTGGGCTATTGATAGTAAAAATAATAATGATGTATGAGTATGTGTTTGTTTGTTAGGCTTTTGTATTTTGGATTGTTTTTTATGAATTAAAATATTATAAACTTAAAATTTATGTTATTATGAAAATGAAATTTTTATTGGGAAGTACATTATTTTTTTCTAATTTATTTTATTCGCAAAGTGTTGGAATAAATACTAAAGTTCCAATCGTCACTTTAGATGTTGAAGGAAGCCCATCCGATATAACTAAAACAGATGGTTTTATTGCACCAAGACTAACTGGCGATCAACTTAAAGCTAAAAAAGGAAATTATAATGCTTCACATGAAGGGGTTATTTTATATATTACAAGTCCTGTGACAACACCGGATGCATCAACAAGTTATGTGAACAATCCCGGATATTATGTTTTTAATGGTTCATTGTGGACTCCACTATCACATACAAGTCTTACTTCAGATGCTTCAAGATATATAGGAGGAGTTGTTGGTGTGGTTTATAATTCTAATACTGAAGGTATTCTGGGTGTATCAAAGCTTATAGGAGAAGCATTAGATACTCCTTATACAATAGGTACCATTCCTGTTACCAATATGACTTCTAAGATTGGGGGGATTTCTTTTGCTGAAGGAGGAGGATACAAGGTGTCAAATCCGGCTCCGGGTTTATTTGATATTAAACTTGATACGCCATTTTCGGAAATTTATGGAGTGACAGTTAATATTATAGATACGTACGGGCCTTCAGTGGGTAATAAGCAGCAGCCTACAACCACAACTCCTGGGTCGGCGCTTAAAACAAATGATAATGCACAAATATCTTATTTTGATAAATCAACTATTAGGATTAAAACTGGAGATAGTTTTGGAGCACTTTCAAATAGATCTTTTTCTTTTATAATCCTTGGTAAGTAATTTAATCAAGCAAATAATATTATACTAAATCAACTTTTTTCAATTAAAAATTATGATGTATTTTAGGAGCTATTATTTGAAAATTAGAATGTAAAAATGTTCTTTTTTGTAGTAAAATTTACTTTAGGATTACCGTTTTTTTACGGTATTTTTCAATGAAGTTTTGCATATTCAATTTTAGGTCTGATATTTGTATTGCGTAGCAAAACTAATCGTCCGAATTTATTTATGAAAAACACTTTTGCAAAAAGAATATTTTTATATACTTTTTTTACTGCTTTCTTTTTAGTGTCATGCAAAAAAGAGATTGAAAAAATAGGAGACACCATAAAAGATACAGCGGCTTCAATATCAGAAGAACCTATTGCGGAAAAAGATACAATCATCAAAAAAGATTCTATAGTAGAAAAAGAATCTCTGCCTCCTGCAATGCAGGAAACAGGTTTTTACAATGCATTTATACTACCAAAAGATAAAAAGCTTAGAGATTCTATATATGCTGAATTTAGCAAGAAATATAATGAAAAAGAACGCTATGCAATTTTAGCTTTAAATAGATTAGACTCCAAAAGTAGATGGAATGCGGATACGTTAGTCGTTCCGGCAAAAATAGATACTACATTGATGTCTTATTCACCATTTCCTTTGCAGGTTGATATTTTGAGCGGAGTAAAAAAGTTTGTGATTTTTTCATATCCTATTCAGGCGTATGGAGTATATTCAAACGGAAGTTTGGTGAAATGGGGACCAACAAGTATGGGTAAAAAAACAGCACAGACAACCAGAGGACTTACTTTTGCTAATTGGAAGAAAAAATTGGCCATTTCTACTGTAAGTACAGAATGGAAGTTACCATATAATGTTAATATTCATAATTTAGGCGGAATAGGATGGCATCAATATGATCTTCCGGGGTATCCTGCATCACATTCTTGTTTGAGATTATTAATGAAAGATGCCCAATGGTTATATTCTTATGCAGATACTTGGATTTTGAATCCCGGAGGTGCAACTACAAAAGCAAAAGGGACACCTGTAATGGTTTTTGGTGATTATAAGTGGGGTAAAAGGAAGCCGTGGAGAAATCTATTAGAAGATCCTAATGCGAATAATATTTCTCTTGAAGAAATGAATAAATTACTTGAACCTAATATTGATAAAATGTTGAAGGAACAGGCAAACAGAGAAAGGGTAGTAGATTCTATTCAGGCAGCAAAAGCAAATTCTGCAGCGATTCTGGCAGAAAAATCAGATGTACCGGCCAATTAAACTTTCTTTTCAAATTGTAAGGTAGATTCTTCTGCAAATTTTCTTAGTTTTTGCATTTCCTCTTTGCTTTTATATTGTCCAAATCTGGCTGCTGCATATGTTAAAGTGATACAAATCAGCATACCAAAAGAAGCAGATAAAGACCAAGGAAATTCTTGGCTGTTGATTTGTTTTTCTACATAATACATCGTAAAGAAAGTCATCCACAAAATTGAAAATAAGAAATAAAGGAACATAAAAAACGTCCAGACAGCAGAGCTGGGACCAAAAACACCTCGTATTGCTGTATGCCCATCTTCTGTTTCTATTCTTAATGATAATCTTGGTTTCCAATAATTATCATATTGTGATTCTACCTGAATTGTTGCCATTTCTTTATTGATGTTTCCTGAGAACTCATTTTGATGTTCCGCAAGGTATTTTTTTAGATTTTCGGCATATTCGTCTTTCGAAAGATGAGTAAACATTTTAAATCTGGGTCTACTTCTTATTTTGTCTAAAGTTGTTTCTTCCGTATTCATAATTTTATTCTTGATAAGGAATAGGATCTTCTAATATAAACCTGAACGTAAGTTTTTCAGTTTTTCTTTGTATAACCATTTCGATTGTTCTGCCTTCAGAGGACTTCATCATTTCCATTATTTTTTCTAAAGTCATATCTGCAGTATTGTTTCCATTAATTGAAAGTAGTCTGTCATTTTGCTTCAAACCTGCAAAATAAGCCGGTGAATCTTTTCTTACTCCAGCGATTGCAAAAATGGGCTTTAAAACAAATTTATATTGAAGGTTGCTGTTATAAGCCTCGATACCGTTTGTTGGTTTAGTGCTTATATTTACTTTGTCCTGAGACCATTCCATCCCGTCTTGTTTGAAATCAAGACCACTCATGTTAAAGTGAAAAGGGTCATCAAAGTTTTTGTTTTTCTTTAAATAAAGTTTTTGATTTTTATAATCAAAAACAGTGGTGAAACGACGCATAATTTCTCCTCCAATTGAACCTTTTCTATTTTCCACCAAATTTACATGCTGAATGGAAAATTCGTCAGGCATAGCTGTAAGCGGTTTTTCGAATTTAAAATCACCTAAATAAAAATTGTGAATTCTGCTTCTTTTTCCAAAAATATCACCATTGAATCCTCTTCCGAGAAAGTCTTCAATATTTGGACGATTGTAAACGAAATCTTTGATTAAAGCAGGAAATAGCCAAATTGGGTCACTGTTTCCTAAATCTATTAATAATTTAGAGCTTTTCTTCTCATTTGTCATTTCAACATCACCATAAATATAAGGCTTATTTTTTTCAATAGTGATAGAGAATTCATTAAATTTTCTGATCTTCTTTTTAAAAAAGTCCTCATCATTGTAGATTGTTATTTTTTTAGCGGCATAATCAACAGAAATAGGATGGTTTTTAAAAAAATGATAGCCAATTACTCCATTTACAGGAATTCCGACATGAGAAGATATGTTAAATTGTTGATCTACGATGATGAAAACCGTCATCGAGTAATTGGTAAAGTTATTCCCGGCTTTTCCAATATTATTGTCAGATCTATATCCGTCAATACTTAAATCTCCTCCTAAACCTGAAAATTTTATCTTTTCAACATTGTCGAGCTTTATCTCTTTATTTTCTAAGCTGAAAAGTAATGTCTCTGCGACGCCTGTATCAAGTAAAAATGTTAAATCAACTCCATTGATATTAATTGGAATGAAAATAAGATTATTAATGAGCTTAAAGGGAATCGTTGTTTTTTTTGCCTCTTTTATTTCAAAAGAATTTTGAGCATTAATTGAAATGCTGAAAAACAAGATTATTAGAGATATTAAGTATTTGGTTTTCATTTACTGAATTTACATAAATAATCTTATTTGAAATAAAAAAAACATTCTCAAATTTGAGAATGTTTGTATTTTTTTAAGTGTTTTTTATAAAACGGTGTGTTTTCCTTAATTTATTTTGAGAAAAAGTCCATTAAGTCAATGTAATTTTTTTGATTTACACCATGACCGCTCATATATTCTCTGAATGTGAAAAAACATCCTAAATCATATAATAAATCTGCTGCTTTTCGTCCCCAATCCAACGGAATAATGGCATCGTCAGTTCCATGAGAAACAAAAAATCTAAGATGTTCAAGTTTTTTCTTTTCTTTTACAATTCCGTCTAAAATTTTTTCTTCAGGATATGAGCTTAAACAAGCTACAAGATTGAACATTTCAGGATACTTTAAAGCTAAAGAATAGCATAAGATTCCTCCTTGGCTAAAACCGCAAAGATGGGTTTTACCGTCTGTAAGTCCATAATGATTCACAATCTTTAAAATATTTTCTAAAACAGCATTTAAAGATTCTTTTGCCTGTGGAATATCTATGAAATTTTCAGGACTGTTAAAATCTATATCATACCAGGAAAAACCTTCAAACTGTGTGGTTCTGGGTGCTCTGAAACTTACTATAATCCAATCATTAGGAAGTGTTTCCCTGAAACTGAAAAGGTCTTGTTCATTACTTCCGTATCCGTGAAGCATAAAAAGAATAGGTGTGCTTGATGTAATATTTTCGGGTTCTCGAACGATGTAGTCTAAATTCATAGAGCAAAGATAATTAATAAATTAAATCTAAAAACAGAATCTTGAATATGTCTGACTAAGCATATTTTCTTTTTGATGATTTGATATTGCTTGGAAATCTTTGTTGGAAAATTTTCAAGAAAGTTATTTTTATATTGATAAAAAACCTATATTTGAAACATAAAAAAATCTATTTGGAGAAATGAAGCAATTTTACAACTTAAAAAGTTTACTTAGACTTTCCTCTTTATTTGTCGTATTATTTTCTGTAATAACTGTTGTTAATTCTTGTAAAAAAGATGATGATGAGGAGGATCTGCAACATCTTGTGCAATTTGAAGCAAAAATAATTGATGGCGGACCGGCATCTCCTCCTCCAACGGAATTTAGTGCTTTCAAAACTGTTGTTACTCAGGTAGGAACTGCTCAGCAGAATATTTTTAATCCGACAGGTTTTAATTGGAAAAGCGATGAGTTTTTTGTAAATGAAAGTCAGTCTCAGTTAAATTTTTCAGCTAATGCTAATCTTTTGCATTCTGATTCAAAATTAATGGTGACTATTTGGATTGATGGTGAAGTTGCAAAATCTGATACAATTGTAGGTGCAGGAGCTAATCAGGTTGCAAGTGTTTATCACAGTTTCTTAGAATTATAGAAAACTAAAGAAAATTAAATATAAACCTTCTCGTTTTTGAGAAGGTTTTTTATTTTTACAAAATTGTAAATTAAAAAGTAAAAAAGGCAACGAGATATATCCCGTTGCTTTTTTATATGTGGTATTTTGAATATTATATTGCTTTTACAATAAAGTAATTTTTCTTTCCTTTTTGTAGTAATAAGAATTTACCATCGATAAGATCGTTCTCACTAGCTGTATAAGTGTCATTTACTTTTTGTTTGTTTATAGAGATTGAATTTCCTTTCAATTCTCTTGTCGCTTCACTTTTAGACTTTAAAAATCCAGATTTTTCTGAAAGTAAATCAACGATATTAACGCCTAAAACATCAGCTTTAGTTAGTTCTTTTTGCGGAACACCTTCAAAAACCTCTAAGAATGTTTCTTCGTTCAGACTTACCAAATCTTCTGCGGTAGAACGACCGAAAAGAATTTCAGAAGCCTTCAAGGCTTTTTCGTATTCTTCCTTACCATGAACCCAAACTGTAACCTCTTCAGCTAATTTTTTCTGGAGTTTTCTTTCGTGTGGAGCTGTTTTATGCTCTTCAATTAAAGTTTCAATTTCCTCTTTTGGTAAGAAAGTATAGAATTTAATGAATCTTTCTGCGTCTTCGTCAGTTGCGTTCAGCCAAAATTGGTAGAATTTATATGGTGAAGTTTTCTTTTTATCCAGCCAATAGTTTTCTCCGCTTTCTGATTTTCCAAATTTTGAACCGTCAGCTTTGGTAATCAAAGGAACAGTTAAAGCAAATGCTTCTCCCTGAGCTTTTCTACGAATCAATTCTGTACCTGTTGTGATATTCCCCCATTGGTCAGAGCCTCCCATTTGAAGCTTAACATTATTATTCAGGTATAAATGCAAAAAGTCATAACCTTGAATTAATTGATAAGTGAATTCCGTAAAACTCATTCCATCTGCCCCAGATTCTCCTGAGAATCTCTTTTTTACAGAGTCTTTTGCCATCATGTAGTTTACAGTAATGTTTTTCCCAACATTTTTAGCAAAATCAAGGAAAGATATGTTCTTCATCCAATCATAATTGTTAACCAATTCTGCTTTGTTGGTTTCATCGCCTTCAAAATTTAAAAATCTTGAAAGTTGATTTTTTAAACAATCAACATAGTGCAGAAGAGTTTCTTCATCTAAAAGATTTCTTTCTGTAGACTTTCCTGAAGGGTCGCCAATCATTCCTGTAGCTCCACCTACCAAAGCAATTGGCTTATGACCATGTTGCTGAAAGTGAGCTAAAATCTTTATCTGAATAAGACTTCCGATATGTAAAGAATCTGCAGTTGGATCAAAACCGATATAGGCAGTTGTCATTTCCTTATTCAGTTGTTCATCCGTTCCAGGCATCATATCGGCAAATAGACCGCGCCATTTCAGTTCTTCAATAAAAGAGTTCATTATTTTTTGCTTTAATTTAATGTGCAAAGATAGTAAATTCGTGATTATAAAGACGGAAAACAGAATAATCGGGGTTTTATTATCAGATAGCTTTTTAATTTTGATCTAAATCAGTTATATTTGTTCATGATGGATGACAAACAATTATTTCTTCTTATCGGTAAAGCAAAAGATAAAGATCAAAAAGCGCAGACAAAGCTTATTAATATCTTTTGGGTAGACGTGTTTTCGTTTGTAATGAAAAAAGTAGGAAATGAAAATGATGCAGATGAAATTACGGTGAATGTTTTTTCCAAAGTTTTGTCTAAGTTGGATATGTATGACCCGCACTTTCAGTTTAAAACCTGGATTCTCACCATTGCTCAGAATACCATAATTGATTTTTGGAGAAAAAAAACTCGTGAAAGTCAAGATCCTACCGAAAATTTAGATGAAGTTAAAAATCAATATGCAAAATCTCCAGAAGAACTGATGATTTCTGAAGAAGAGCAGAAGAAAATCATCAAAACAATCGAATCTTTGGATGCTAATTATCAGGATATTATCAAATTACGTTTCTTCGAAGAAAAAAGTATCAAAGAGATTGCTGAGGAATTGGGGATTTCTGTAGCCAATACCAAAGTTCGTGTGATGAGGGCAAAAAAAGTTTTAGCAGAATTACTGAAAAATAATGAATTTGACGATAATTGATACAGTGTTTTTTGATATCGTATTTGTTTGGATGTAAGTTGGTGCTAAATTTTATCATGTGTTATGAATTATGTAATTTAACATAAGATTTAATATATAACGATTTCGGAATTATGTGTTTTATCAATCAAAACTCTTTGATTGTTTCGATAAAAAAATCCTTAACTTTGGAACTCAATTTGAGAAATAAATGGAAAATTTAGTTCAGGATACTACCGTTCAGAAACCTAAATGGATTCGTGTAAAACTTCCTACAGGAAAGAATTACAGAGAATTAAGAACATTGGTAGATAAATATAAATTAAATACAATTTGCCAAAGTGGGAGTTGCCCGAATATGGGCGAATGTTGGGGAGAAGGAACGGCAACATTCATGATTTTGGGTAATATTTGTACGAGAAGTTGTGGATTTTGCGGGGTAAAAACAGGAAAACCACTTGATGTAAATTGGGATGAGCCTGAAAAAGTAGCGCGTTCTATTAAATTAATGAAAATAAAACATGCTGTTCTTACTTCTGTTGACCGTGATGATTTGAAGGATATGGGGTCTATTCTTTGGGCTGAAACCGTAAATGCGGTAAGAAGAATTTCGCCAGGAACTACGATGGAAACTTTGATTCCTGATTTTCAGGGGATAACAAAACATATTGATAGATTGGTAGATGTTGCTCCCGAAGTAATCTCTCACAATATGGAAACGGTAAAACGTTTGACAAGAGAAGTGAGAATTCAGGCTAAATATGAAAGAAGTCTTGAGGTTTTAAGATATTTGAAAGAAGCCGGACAAAGAAGAACAAAAACTGGAGTTATGCTTGGTTTAGGCGAAACTAAAGATGAGGTTTTCCAAACTATTGAAGATATCAGAAATGCAAACGTAGATGTTATCACACTTGGGCAATATTTACAACCAACCAAAAAGCATCTTCCTGTAAAAAGATTCATTACACCTGAAGAGTTTGAAGAATTAGGAGATTTCGCAAGAAGTTTAGGATTCAGACACGTTGAAAGCTCACCTTTGGTAAGGAGTTCTTATCATGCAGAAAAACACATTCATTAATACAATCGCTCCATTTTGGAGCGATTTTTTTTATATCAATTCTTCTCTTTTAAAATACCTTTTTTTAAACTCTGAAGGAGTTTGCCCTAGATGTTGTTTGAATAATTTATTAAAATAAGAAAGGCTTTCAAAACCCACCTGAAAACAGACGTCAGTTACCGAATAATCTTTCAATAAAAATATTTGTGCCTGATTGATTCGGTAATTGTTTACAAAATCAGTGAAAGTCATATTCGTTTGTTTTTTGAAATATCTGCAAAAAGCCGGAGTACTTAGGTTTACAATTTTTGCAATTTCATTTACATTCGGTTTTTTATCATAGTTTTCGTTGATGTAATCGTATATAGTTCCCATTCTGATTTTATCGTTCAGGAACCATTTTATTCGTGTATCTTCATCATTTAGCTCTTTCACTTCAACCGAATTGGCAAGAATTTGCAAAATTTCAATTAAACCAATCAAAGAATCGAAAGAGTTTTTATCCTTAATAAAATTGAGTTTTTCTACCGCCAGTTTTTTTGTTTCTCCTGAAAATGATAGCCCTAAATATGAACGTTCTAAAAGCTTTTTAATATCATTAAATTCAGGAGTCGAAAGAATTAGGTCTTGAAGAAAATCCTCTTTCATCTGAAGAACAAGTTGTTTACATTCGGTTTGAATACCATAATCAAAATTGAGATGAGGTACATTTGAACCAATTAGCAGTAAGTCACTATCTGTAAATCCTGAGATATTTTTTCCGACATGGCGGATTCCTTTTGAAGTTTTTACATATACCAATTCTATTTCAGGGTGATAATGCCAGAAAAAACAATTTTTTAATGAAGGAGAAAAAAGTTTGAAAGACTTTTCTTTTTCAAATTCAATGATTTCTTTCTGGATTTTCATTTGGTGCTATTTTGATTATTTAATGATTTAAAATTACATAAAAATGTTAATATAGAGCAATTTTTTATCATTCACGTTGAAGTATAAGTGACTATTTCTATCGAATTTTGCAAACTCAAGTGAAATAGTTGATTAGTCTTCTTAAAAAATAATTTAAAAAAGACGTAAAATGGGAATGATAGATAAAAGAATAATACCTTTAGCGATAGGTGGATTGGGAATTGGTACTACAGAATTTACAGTAATGGGGCTGCTTCCAGATATAGCAAAAACTTTACAAATTACCATTCCGGAAGCAGGACATTTGATTTCTGCCTATGCTTTAGGAGTAGTGGTCGGAGCTCCAATTTTAATAGGATATTCCGTTAAATTTCCGCCCAAAAAAGTCTTAATGGTGTTGATGATGATTTTTACTTTGTTTAACGGGTTATCGGCTATTGCACCAGATTATACAACGATGTTAATCATAAGGTTTTTGTCGGGTTTACCTCATGGTGCCTTTTTCGGTGTGGGAACGGTGGTTGCATCACGAATGGCAGGAAAAGGTAAGGAGGCGCTTTATATTTCCTTAATGTTTACGGGGCTTACGGTTGCCAATCTTGCAATGGTTCCTTTGGTGACTTATATTGGACACACTTTCCATTGGCGATGGTATTTTGCCATTGTTGCAGCGATTGGTTTATTGGCGTTATTATTTCTGAAAATTTGGCTTCCGAAAATGGAAACCAATCAGGAAGCCCACTTTTTGGAAGAACTAAAATTTCTCAAAAAAAGACAATCTTGGTTGGTATTAATGATTACAGCAATAGGATTTGGAGGGCTTTTCACATGGTTCAGTTATATAACACCATTAATGACTGTTATTGCAGGAGTAAAAGAAAGCCAAATGGCTTATGTAATGATTCTTGCAGGAGCAGGAATGGTTGTTGGGAATTTAGGCGGAGGTATTTTATCTGATAAATTAGGGCCCGAGAAAACTTGTGCTTTGCTACTTTTCTTAATGATGAGTTCATTAGGATGTGTTTTTTTTCTATCTGAATATCAAAGTGTGGCTTTTGTTTTGACGTTTATTTGCGGAGCTTTATCAATGTCTGTTGCAGCACCGATTAATATCATGATGATGAAAGCCGCTCCTAAAAGTGAAATGATGGCAGCAGCATTTATGCAGGCGGCTTTTAATATAGCTAATGCAATGGGGGCTTTTTTAGGGGGAATTCCTTTAGAATATGGGTATTCATTCAATTATCCGTCTTTAGTTGGAGTAGGAATGACTTTTATAGGTCTTATTATCGCTTTGAGGTATAAATACTTATACAGTTTACAAACAGAAGAAGAGGAACTACCGATAGACTGTGTTTCATGTGATAAATAATATAAAAGAGAAATTATTTCTCATTTCTTTTTATTTGGTATTATAATATTAACTAAAAAATGTTGTATGGTTCGTATTTTTTTCTATTTTAGTTTAAAATATTAATATGAATCTTAAATCTAATGAACCTTTTTGGCTTTTGAAAAATGGTCTTATTGAATCTTATCCATCACTGAAATCAAATGAAGAATGTGATGTTTTAGTAATTGGAGCCGGAATTACTGGTAGTTTAATTGCTCATCAAATGATTGAGGATGGCTATAAAACGATTGTAATAGATAAAAGAGAACTTTGTAACGGAAGTACCTCAGCAACAACCTCAATGTTACAATATGAAATAGATGTTCCGCTTTTTGAGTTAATTGATAAAATTGGAGAAAAGGGAGCTGTAGAAAGCTATAAAGCCTGTTCGGATTCTATTGATGTTCTTGAAAAACTTACTAAAAAGACCAAATCTAAAGCAGGTTTTAAAAGGAAAAAATCACTGTATTTTGCTTCTAAAAAGAAAGATGTTAACTGGCTGAAAAACGAATTTAAGGCAAGGAAGAAGGCCGGATTTCCTGTTTCTTGGTTAGAGCCTGAGGATATTAAGCAGAAATTTGAATTCGAGAATACATTTGGAGCAATTCTGTCAGATCAGGGAGCGAGTATTGATGCTTTTCAGTTTGCACATGAGTTGTTTACTCTCAACGTAAAGAAAGGTCTACGAATTTTTGATAAAACTGAAATGGTGAAGGTGGAATATTTCAAAGGCTTTAATATTGCGACTTTAGAAAGTGGCCATACAATTAAGACTAAAAAAATAATTTATTGTATTGGATACGAAAGTAAGGAATTAATTAAAGAAGATTTTGTTGATTTAAAAAGTACTTATGCTGTTGTATCTGAAATTGATGATGAAAAATTTAAAAATATTACCAATACTTTAGTATGGAATACGGATGAACCTTACATCTACATGAGAACTACAGATGATGGAAGGTTACTCATTGGTGGAGGTGATGAAGATTTTTCAGATCCTAAGAAAAGAGATCAGCTTTTAGATAAAAAAGAGAAAGAAATTTTAAAAGTTTTAAAGAAAATTAAACCTGATTATCATTTTTACACAGATTTTGTTTGGGCTGGTGTTTTTGGAGAAACTAAAGATGGGCTTCCATATATTGGGGAGCATGAAAAATTTAAAAACTCTTATTTTGTATTAGGTTTTGGCGGAAACGGAATTACATTTTCTGTAGTTGGGATGGAAATGGCTTCTCAATTTATGAAAGGAAAAAAGCATTTACTATCAAAATATTTTAAGTTTGGAAGATAAATTTCGGGGGTTCGGCTTTGCCGAACCCCCGAAAGCTAAAAAACGCCTCAATTTGGAGGCGTTTTTTTATTATGAACTATATCCATTTTTCTTTGCCAGTTCTAGGACAGATTTTTCAATGGCTTTTCCAAGATCATCAGAGTCAGAACTTCCTTTTTTTCTCATTTCGGAGTCGATATAATCCTGACGTTTTTTAGATAATTCTTCAATTTCTTTTTGAATTTTTTCTCGTTCAGAGGCTTTTTGTGCTATGATTTTTTGTATTTCAACATTGGTTTTTCCTTTTAATTCAGAAGGCAACTCTTCCTGTTTTATGTTTGAAATATAGCTTTTGTCTTTTTCTGCTTTATCTACCAAATCCCAATGGTCATTTTTATAAGCGTTCTTTTTAGATTTTGCTACTGTTCTTTCAACCGCATTTGATACGGATTGGATTTCCGCATTTTTATCCTGTGCTGTTTGTTTGTTTTTGTATTCTGCACCTCGATTTCCGTAATAAATATAAGTGTCATTAAGTTTGGCATTGCATTCGGAAATTTTGATATCGTACGGAGTTTCAATGTACATCACTTTTCTGTTGCTGTCTATGTTGAAATATTTTCCGTCACCAATTGTTGCTCCGTTTTGCCAATATGTTTCGATGCCCTCTCTTCTGTCACCACAAAAAATAGTATTGGTATAAATATTTTTACTTTTTGCTTTAGAAATAACTTCTTTGTAATTGATTTTTCCTTGGTCGAAAGATTCGTTTCCTGCGATATAAATCAGCTTCATGCTTTTTTCATTATCATCCCAATTCAGATTCATCGATGCATCTCGGATGACTGCTCCACAATATTCGCTACCTCCGTTTGTTCTTAAAGCAAACAATTTCTCGGAAACTAAATCCAAATCCTGTGTGAGAGGAGTGACCTGGCGAATGTAGTTTTCATCTTTAATTCCGTCATTTCCGTATTCATAAAGAGCAATTTCTATTTGAGGTACTTTTCCGTTGTACTTCAAAGTGGTTAATGTATTTACGATATTCCAAAGTCTGGATTTTGCTTGGTCAATTAACCCGTCCATACTGTTGGAAGTATCTAAAAGAAGAGCAACCTGAATTTTATTTTCTTTGCTTACACTTCCGGAAGGTTCGTTCTGAACGATATTTTTTTCGATTGAGGATTGGGTGCAACCAATTGATGTACCTTGTACATTTAAAAAAGCTGTAACTCCTAATGTTAATGCTAAAATTTTAATAGTTGTCATGATTGTTGTGTTTAAAGGATTTCGTATTTTGTTTTGATGCTGTATTTCAACTTAATATTTTCAATGTTTTCGAAAGAATAATCTACTGTAGAATCTGCCGCTTCTAGCTGAATATTGCTCATTTGTGCTGTTTTATAAGCAACAGGAATGATAGAGTCACTCATATAATCTTCAACTTCAATAATTTCCATCGGATTTCCTGTTTTCTTGCCAATACTTTCTAATAGATAATCTGCCTTTTCTTTCGCCGCTTTCAATGCATTAATTTTTACGGTTTTTCTAAAATCTGCGATTTTTGTGTTTTTTACTTCCGAAATGTTCAGATTGGTAACCCATTTTTGGTTGAGGTCTTCAAATAGTTTACTGACATTGGTTTTTGCACTTACTTTAAATTCAAAACTTTTTGTGAATCTTGTCGTTTTTGAATATAAATTCTGATACATAGATTTGAATTTAATGTCTTCATTTTTTACTCCACCATTTTTAAGTGTTTCAAATAATTTTTTCTCGTTGTTGGCCAAATCGTTTTTATTGTCTGCTTTTATTCCGATACTAAAGATGATTTCATCGGGTTCTACTTCCATTTCAGCAACTCCTGTTACTTCAATTGCATTTTTCTTGATTTCCTGAGCATTCATAAAACTTCCAATACTCAATAATCCTACTAATAAAAAGTGTTTCAATCTCATAATTTCCTGTTTTTAATTTTAAATTTCTACAGTAAAATTATTGAGATTCAGTATTGGAATTTTGAAGACTTGGTGAAATGGAGGTTTCACTTGGTGAATAGTTTTTTGTAATTTATATATATGTATATCTTTGTTTTATGAAAATGTTTCAGCTTTTTATCGTCTTTCTATTTTTTGTTTTGGGAAATCATCTGTATTCTCAGGAAAATGATGTTGTGAAAGAAGTGAAAGTTCAGAGCAAGAAGCTAAAGAAGGCGGTTGATACAAGAAATATTTCGGCACAGGCAGATTCTTATTATAATATTGGTGAAACTTTTTTCAACGATGGAAATTTTGCAAAAAGTGAAGAATATTTCATAAGGGCAAAAAATATCTATGAAAAACTGAATGACAAACCTAATATTGAAAAAACGACCAGAAGGTTAGCACAATCGCAGGAAAAGCAAAATAAAATAACACCTGCAATCAGTAATTATAACAGAGCGGCAGAAGTTAGCTATTCAAAAAGTAAGGCTGTAAATTCTAATGATGCAACAAGACTTTCTACCAATTCTCAAGACGTGAAAGCTGAGGCTATTCAGAGTAATATCCAAATAAGCGAAAAAGAAAATGACAAAGCGGAATTAGCGGAAAATTATAGCCAAATGGCAGAAGTGAATATTCAGCAGAATAATATTCCGAAAGCAGAAGAAAATTTGACTAATGCCTATAAAATCTCCAAAAAAGAAGCTCCTCAACAGGCTTTAGAAATCAACAAGAAACTGACAGATTTTTATGTTGAAAATAAGAAATTTGATAAAGCCATTGAAGCTAAAAAAACGGTTTTAGAAGAAGAATTTGTAAAGAAAAATTCGCAAAAACAAGTTGAGCAGATTCAGGAGCTTGCAGATATTTATATTCGAAAAAATGATACGGAAGAAGCTATTGATTTATTGAAAAAATCATACAAGATAGCTCTTGAAAAAGGACATACACTAGAAGCTCAGAAAAGCGTAAAAAAATTAGACAGTCTTTACAATGTTTCTGAAAATACGAATGCTTCGGTGCAGTTGTATCGTGATTTTTTGGGAAAATTACCCGATTTGGTTTCAAAAGACAGAAGTTTGGTAGATAACAAGATTCTTGAAGAAACAGAACAAAGAATTGCCCAATTAGAAAAAGAAAGAGAGCTGAAAGATGAGCTTATCAGAAAGAAAAATATCTTTAATTATGGCTTAATTGGAGCTTTACTTTTGTTGATTGTGTTCATTTATATCATTTTCAGGACATTGAAAAAGGTTCAGGTTAAGAATAAAAAAATTGCGTTGCAGTCACTTCGTCGCGAGATGAATCCGCATTTTATTTTTAATAGTTTGAATAGTGTCAATCATTTTATTGCAACCAATAATGAACTCGAAGCCAATCAGTACCTTACTAAATTTTCAAAATTAATGCGCGGCGTCATGGAAAACTCTACAGAAGATTTTATTCCTTTTCAGCAGGAACTAGATTTGCTTCAGAATTATTTGGCGTTGGAGAAAACACGTTTTGCAGATAAATTCGATTTTAATATTGAGGTTGATGAAAGTTTAAATACGCAAAATTTGAAAGTTCCCGGAATGTTGGTACAGCCATTTTTGGAAAATGCGATTTGGCATGGTCTACGGTATAGAACCGAAAAAGGATTTTTGAAATTGAGTTTTGAGAAAGAAAATCAGAATTTAAAAATCATCATCGAAGATAACGGGATCGGTATTGAAGAAAGTAAAAAACAAAAAACCGAGTATCAAAAAGCACGTGAAGGTCGCGGAATGAAAAATACGTTGGAAAGAATTGAGCTTTTGAACGATTTATACAACCAGAATATTCAATGTAAAATCACAGATAAAAAAGATAAACAGGGAGTTTCTGTTAAAATTATATACAAACTGATTGATAAATAAAAGATTAATAGCAAATTTTAACGACCTGCAAACTAAAAGCTGTTATCTAACACCTGAAAAAATATGAAATTAAAAGCTGTAATTGTAGACGATGAGGTGATTGCAAGAGATGTTTTAAGAAATTATCTCACAAAATATTGTCCACAAGTTGAGATTCTTGGAGAAGCGGAAAATATAAAAGAAGCGGTTCCGTTAATTGCCGAAAAGCAACCACAATTAGTATTTTTAGATGTTGAAATGCCTTTCGGGAATGCCTTTGATGTGCTGGAAGCTACAAAAGATTTTTCTTATGAAACCATTTTTATTACGGCATTTTCACAATATTCTTTACAGGCTTTAAATAAATCTGCTAGTTATTATATTTTAAAACCTATTGATATACAGGAGCTTATTTTGGCGGTGAACAAAGTTGCAGAAAGTTTAGAAAGAAAAGAAGAACTTAATAGAAATAAAATTCTTCTTGAAAATCTGAAATTAAAGCCGGAAAAACAACAACTTATCCTTCCTACTTTGCAGGGTTTTGATGTAGTGAAAACCGAAGATATTGTAAGGCTTCAGGCTGATGGAAACTTTACTCAGGTTTATCTTACGGATGGCTCAAAGAAAATGGTTTGCAGGTTTTTAAAGCATTTCGACGATT
Organism: Chryseobacterium oryctis; assembly: GCF_025971925.1. Classification (GTDB taxonomy): domain Bacteria; phylum Bacteroidota; class Bacteroidia; order Flavobacteriales; family Weeksellaceae; genus Chryseobacterium; species Chryseobacterium oryctis. The sequence continues at coordinate 299,707 of NZ_JAPDHV010000003.1, read as the reverse complement.
TGTTAGAAAATCCTTTTGTAAGAGTTCATCGTTCACATATTATCAATACCACTTTTGTTAAATCTTATCATAAAAGTGGTACAGTCACCCTTTCAGACACTACAGAAATTGAGGTTTCGGGTAGTTTTAAAGATGGTTTTCTTAATGTTTTTTCGTAAAACGATTTTTATTGATGAAAATTTTCCGTCATTTGTAGAAGATTTTTTTCTCAAAAATTAATATGAAAAATGCTGTTCTTATCACCATTGGTGACGAAATCCTTTCAGGTAATACTATTGATACCAATTCTAATTTTATTGCGACTGAACTTAAAAATATCGGAATAAAAGTTTCTCAGATTTTTACTATTTCAGATGAAATTGATACCATAAAAGAAGCTATTCAATCAGCTTTTGAAATTGGAGATTTAATTATCACAACAGGAGGTTTAGGTCCTACAAGAGATGATAAAACTAAGAAAGCGATTGCAGAGTTTTTTGATGATGAAATTGCTTTGGATGAGGCTACGTTCAATCATCTTAAAACGTATATGGAGAAACGAGGTCGTTTGGAAATTCTTGAAAGAAACCGAGAACAGGCTTTTGTTCCTACAAAATCGAAAGTTTTTCAAAATTTTTTCGGAACAGCTCCTTGTATGATGATGGAGCAGAGTGGGAAATTGTTATTCAGTCTTCCTGGAGTTCCGTATGAGGTAAAACCGTTGATAAAAGACCAGATTATTCCTTATTTACAGGAGAGATTTAGTTTAAGCTATATTTCTACAAGAATAGTTTCTGTTGTTGGGATTCCTGAAAGTATTTTAGCAGACACTATTGAAAATTGGGAACTCTCTTTACCAAAAAATTTAACTTTATCTTATCTTCCGATAGGAACTCGTGTGAAATTGAGAATCACTGCAACTGGTGATAATGAGGAGGTTTTGCAACAACAGCTTGAAGATGAAATTCAGAAATTGCTTCCGTTGATAAAAGATAATGTGATAGCAACTTCAGAAGATAAAATTGAAAAAATTCTAGCAGAAATTCTTACGGAAAGAAAATTGACGATTTCTACAGCAGAAAGCTGTACAGGAGGAGAATTAGCAAAAATGATTACTTCAGTTTCCGGAAGTTCAAAATACTTTTTAGGAGGAGTTGTAACGTATGCTACAGAAAAAAAGATTGATATTTTAAAGGTTAAAAAAGAAACTATTGATGAATTTACTGTTGTAAGCGAACAAGTTGCATCTGAAATGGCTGAAGGATGTCAGAAATTATTTGGTACAAATATTTCCTTATCGACAACCGGTGTTGCTGGTCCCGGAAAAGGAGAGGATGGAAAAGATGTGGGAACTGTTTTCTATAGTATAAGAGTTAATGATGAAACGGTAACATCCAAATTGTATATGCCACATCTTGATAGACTCGATTTCATGAACTTTGTTTCTCAAAAAATTCTTCAGGATCTTGTAAGTATTTTAGTCTCGAGATAAATTTTTAATTTTTGTAGTTTAGCGTAACATATTGCGAAAATAATAGACATATAGTATAAATTTTTAGTATAATGAAAAAATTAACACTTTCCTTATTTTTATTAGCAGGAGTTTGTTCACAAACGATAAATGCTCAGGCTAATGCAACAAAAACGGCTGTTGCTGGAACGGATAAAGGTCTTGACCTTAGCTTGATGGACAAATCTGTGCGTCCGCAAGATGATTTTTATAACTATGTGAGTGGAACTTGGATGAAGACGGCTAAAATCCCTTCTGATAAACCTACTTGGGGAAGTTTTAATAAATTGGCTGAGGATACGGATAACAACTCTATGACGATTTTAAACTCTCTTCTGAAAGATAAGTTTGCTGAAGGAAGCGAGGGTAAAAAAATTCAGGATTTGTATGTTTCATACATGAATATGAAGAAGAGAAATGTAGATGGAATTAAGCCTATTCAAGCCAATATCAATAAAATTGATGCGATAAAAAATCTTGCAGATCTTCAGGATTATTTTGTTTCTGTAACTAAAGATGGAGAAAATGCTTTCTATGGATGGGGTATTGATGCAGATTTAAAAGATTCTAAGATGAATGCAGTTTATTTAGGTAATGCAACATTAGGTCTTGGAAGAGATTATTACCAAAAAGTAAACGAAAAAAATACGGAGGCTATTGCCGAATATACAAAGTATGTAGCTTCAATGTTAAAAGAATTAGGTTATAAAAATGCTGATGCCACAGCAAAAGCTATTGTTGATTATGAAAAAAGCATAGCAAATACATACCTGACAAACGAGCAGATTCGTGATGCGACGCTTCAATATAATCCTCAAACGATGGCAGAGCTTTCTGCTTTGGTTAAAAATGTAGATATTCCTGTTTATCTTAAAAAAGTTGGGGTAAATACAGATAAGGTAATTATAGGAGAACTAGAATATTATAAAAACTTTGATAAGTTAGTAAGTGCTAAAAATCTTCCTGTAATTAAAGATTATTTGAAGTTTCACATGATCAGTGGAAGTGCATCTTATCTAAGTGAAAAATTAGGCGACATGAAATTTGCTTTTTATGGCAAATATCTGAAAGGTCAACAAGAGCAAAGAGCACTTAATAAAAGAGGTTTTGAGCTTATTAACGGAACTTTGGGTGAAGCATTCGGAAAATTATATGTTGAAAAATATTTCCCTGCAGAATCAAAAGCTCAGATGGTTGAGTTGATTGATTATTTGAAGAAAAGTTTTGCAGTTCATATCAATGGTCTGACTTGGATGTCATCTACTACAAAGGAAAAAGCAATGGAAAAGTTAAATAAATTTGCTGTAAAAGTTGCTTATCCTGATACTTGGAAAGATTATTCTAAATTAGAAATTGTTCCTGAAGCTAAAGGAGGAGATTTATATTCTAATCTTAGAAATATTACAGAATGGCAATACAATAAAGATTTAGATAAAGTAGGAAAGCCTGTTGATAAGTCTGAATGGTTGATGACACCACAAATGGTAAATGCATATTATAATCCTGTAAACAACGAAATCGTTTTCCCTGCCGCAATTCTTCAACCACCTTTCTTCAATCCACAAGCTGATGCAGCTGTAAATTTTGGAGGAATTGGTGCTGTTATCGGTCACGAAATGAGCCACGGGTTTGATGATTCTGGTTCTCAATTTGATGCAGACGGAAACTTGGTAGACTGGTGGACTGCAGAAGATAAAGAAAACTTTGAAAAAGCAACAAAAGCTCTTGCTGCTCAATATGATAAATATGAACCGGTAAAAGGAACTTTTGTAAACGGGACTTTCACAAACGGAGAAAATATTGCAGATTTGGGAGGTGTAAGCATTGCTTATGATGCACTTCAAATGTATTTGAAAGATAAAGGAAATCCAGGGTCAATCAGCGGTTATACGCAGGATCAGAGATTTTTCATGAGCTGGGCTACAGTTTGGAGAACTTTGTCAAGTGAGAAATATATGATTAATCAGGTGAAAACAGACCCTCACTCTCCGGGGTATTTTAGAAGTTTTGGTCCGCTTATTAATGTTGATGCATTTTACAAAGCATTTGATGTAAAACAAGGGGATAAATTGTACAAAGCTCCTAAAGACAGAATCAAAATTTGGTAATAATATTTTAAATCGTTCAGAAATGAACGGTTTTTTTATTGAAAAACCTAGAAACTGATTTAGTTAAGTTGAAATTGATTTAACATAAATTCGTATATTTGGTAAGTTTGTATACAATCAAAAATAATCTTTAATGAAAAAGCTGAATATTGGGATACTTGCCTTTTCTGGTTTAGTATTTTTAAACTCTTGTGGAGCAACAAAAACTGCGGACACTACTCAAAAACCGGAACCTACAATTGCTGTAGATCCAGTAAAAAAAGAAGTAAAAGAAGAGGGAATCAATTTATCTTATATGGATAAAAGTGTTCGTCCTCAAGATGATTTTTTTAGCTATGTTAACGGAAATTGGGTAAAAACAACTCAGATTCCTTCTGATAAAGCAAGTTGGGGTTCTTTCAATGCTTTGAGAGAAAATGTAGATGATGCATCTTTGGATATTTTAAACAAAATTTTATCCGAAACTTATCCTGCAGGTTCTGAAGGACAGAAAATTCAGAATTTGTATGCATCTTTTATGGATACAGCAAAGAGAAATGCTGAAGGTTTGGCTCCTATAAAGGCTGATTTAGCAAAAATTGATGGCATTAAAAATATTGGTGAACTTCAAAAATATCTTTTAGAGGCAACAAAATTAGGAGACAATTCTTTCTATGGATGGAGAGTAGGAGCCGATTTGAAGAACTCTAAAATGAATGCTGTATATCTTGGCGGTCCCGACCTTGGTTTAGGAAGAGATTATTACCAGAAAGTAAACGAAGCCAATACTAAAACATTAGCTGAATATCAGGCTTATGTTGGAAAATTATTTGGTGTTTTAGGATATAAAAACTCTGATGCTGCTGCAAAAAATGTAGTTGATTTTGAAAAGCAATTGGCAAACTATTTATTAACTCTTGAGCAAAATAGAGATGCTAATTTAAGATATAATCCTAAAACAGTAGCAGAACTGCCGACTTTGGTTAAAAATGTAGATCTTGCAAAATACCTCAAAGATGCAGGTGTAACTACAGATAGGGTGATTATTGGAGAACTGAAGTATTATCAAAATATGGATTCTTTCCTTACTCAGAAAAATCTTCCTTTATTGAAAGACTATCTGAAATATCATTTAATCAATGGTAATGCGAGTAATTTAGATGAAAATTTAGAGCAAATCAGATTCGATTTCTATTCTAAATATCTTCAAGGTCAAAAAGAGCAACGTCCTATGAATAAAAGAGGGCTTTCACTTGTAAATAGTGTTCTTGGCGAGGCTTTCGGGAAATTATATGTTGAAAAATATTTCACTCCTGAATCAAAAGCTCAGATGGAGATGTATATTGACTACATTTTAAAATCATTCAAACAGCATATTAATGATATGGATTGGATGTCTCCTGAAACAAAAGTGAAAGCTCAGGAAAAATTATCGAAATTCTCTGTAAAAATTGCTTATCCGGATAAATGGAAAGATTATAGTAATTTAAAAGTTGAATCTCCAAAAGCTGGTGCGACTTTATATTCAAACCTTCAAAATGTTTCAGCTTGGCATTATCAAAGAAGTTTAGACAAAGTAGGAAAGCCTGTTGATAAGACAGAGTGGGGAATGACTCCACAAACTGTAAACGCTTATTACAGTGGTTCTAATAATGAAATTGTTTTCCCTGCTGCAATTCTCCAGCCACCTTTCTATAATCCGAAAGCAGATGCTGCGGTTAATTTTGGAGGGATTGGTGCAGTTATCGGACACGAGATTTCTCACGGATTTGATGACAGTGGTTCAAGATTCGATGGAGATGGGAATTTAAATAATTGGTGGACAGACGCGGATCGCAAAAACTTTGATGCTAAAGTTGCTCAGTTGGCAGCTCAATACAGTGCTTATGAACCGGTAAAAGGTAGTTTCGTAAACGGAAAGTTCACAAGTGGTGAAAATATTGGAGATCTTGGTGGTGTAGCCGTTGCTTATGATGCACTTCAAATGTACTTAAAAGATAAAGGAAATCCGGGATTGATTAGTGGATTTACACAAGATCAGAGATTCTTTATGAGCTGGGCAACAGTATGGAGAACAAAATCTACGGATCAGTATATGATTAATCAGGTGAAAACAGACCCACACTCTCCAGGTGTTTTTAGAGCATTCGGGCCATTGGTAAATCAGGATTCTTTCATTAAAGCATTTGATATTAAACCGGGAGATAAAATGTATAAAGCTCCTCAGGACAGAATAAAAATTTGGTAAAATAATACCAAAAAATTGTTAGAAAAGAAAAGCGTATCAGAAATGATGCGCTTTTTTATTTGTTTTTCCAATGTTGGTGATATTTTTTAATAACGGTTTTTGATTGATGTTTAGTATGTTAAATTAAATATTTCAAGAAAAATCTTAACAAAATTTTGTATGTGGCAGTTTTTTTTTAAATTTAAACACTGGATTGGGAATTTTTTTGATTCAGACAAACCCAGTTCGCACCAAAACAAAAATCTCAAAATAATAATAATATGGCAATGTTTAATTATGGTGTTGGCGGAAACGAAGTGAAAGTAGACGCTAATGAAGCTATTCAGGACATACAGGAAAACAAGTCACTGATTGTGAGCCAACTTACAACAGAGGAATCTTACACACCTGAAATTGTAACAGGATTAAAGACTGTGGATGATGTTTTCAAACATTTTCAACCTTCTGTAGCTGTACAGCATGAAACAGAAGATGGTAATGTAGTAGAAGAAGAATTCCGTTTTCAGAATCTTGCAGACTTCACTCCCAAAAATCTTACTCAGAAATCAGATTATTTGCAACAGCTTAGCATGGAACAGGAGCAATACAACAAAATTGTCCGTCAGCTAAAAACAAATAAAATTCTGCGTAATATGCTGGAAAATGAGCAGTCCAGAGCTGCTTTCGTAGAAGTATTGAAAGAAGTGGCACAAGAACTTGAAAAAAAATAATCTTAAGACTTTACATTAAATCATGGATAGTAAATTACAGGCAGCTGAAAATCAGCAGCAAGGGCAACAGCAGCATACAGGGAAGCCAAAAGGTAATCCGCTTGCTGAGCTTAATAAAATAGGTGGTTTTGGTTTTGTTGAATCTGTTGTAGATGGCATTGCCAATATGAACCCGACAAGAAAAGCAAGAAAAGAAATCTTCCTCAACGATAATAACAAATCAGACGAAAGAAAAGAACTTCTTCAAAAAATAAACCTTTGGGTAAGCCTTTTAGAGCAAAATGAATCTGCTGATAAAATGGCTGACATATGCAAAAATAAAGCACAACAGGCAGAACAGAATCTTAAAAGCAATCTTAAAAATACATTAGACGCAGTTCGTCAGTTAGAAACTAACTATAGAACGGTAGCGCAGTTTTACAAAAATACAGAGCTTGACAAAGTAGATAATGTAAGCATTGTAAATGCAAGTTTGGAGCAGGTTTCTGACTTAGATAATCCACTTTTTATTGATGCAATTGCAGAGGAATTCAAAAGTTATTATGATAGATTAGATCTTAGAGATAACTATTCTATTCTTGCAATTCCGGGGTATTTAGGTTCAAATAAAGTTATTGAAAAATGGGCGAAAATCTGTAACGAAAACAAAGTAATGATGGTTACAGACTTTGCAAACCTTGATAAACCGGATGATGTTGTAGATTTATTCCACTCAGCGAATCTTACAGGTGGTGAACTTCATAGAAGTAACGTAATCATGACGTGTAATTGGCTTGTAGGTCGTGGAAAAGCAGAAGAAGTAGGAGAAGAAGAAAACGTAGAACTTCCACCTTCAACTTCATTGGCAGGTAAAATTCATAAAACTTTGATGTCTCAGGTTGCTGCAGGTAAAAAACACGGTAATATTAACGAGGTAGATGCCGTAAAATTCGAATTAAAGAAAAGCGAAATCTCTCAGCTGGAAAAAATGGGATTGGTTCCTATGGTTAATGAATATGGAAAAATCATGGCCTTCTCTGCTAAAACATTATTTACGGGAGATAATATAGGGCTTCAGACGTATTCCGTTGTTCGTGTATTCGATTACGTAACTAAAGTTTTATTAGATTTCTTAAACAGAAGAGCTTTTGAAAACTGGAACGCCAAGAATGAAGATGATTTGAGAAGACAAATCGTAACTTTCCTTGACGGAATTAAAGGTCCGGATAAATTGATTGAGAAATTCAAAATTGTTCGTTTTGAACAGGATAAAGTGAATAAAGACAGAGTTTGGTTAGATATTCGTTTAACTCCATATTTCCCTACAAAAAGTTTCGTTATTAAATTGGATGGACATAAAGGTGATGATGGTAATGAATGGGATGCTGAATATCTTCAAGATTAATCTAATACAAATTATAAAACTAAAAACCGATGCACTTTACATCGGTTTTTTTATACATAGTCTTATGAAATTAAAAGTTAATGCTAGTTTTTGTTGTTTTTTGTATGTTTTTTATGCACTTTTTTTATTGAGTTGTGAAAAAAGATATCAGAGACCGGATGAATATAAAGTTGACCTTTTTGAGGATGAAAAATCAGAAAATCAGGCTTATGTAATGAGTGAAGATGAGGCTTTTGACAATAGTGATATGGTTTTTTCAACTTCAGAGATAAAACTTATTGATAGCTCTTCGGGGCGTGGAAAATCTATTTTTATTTATAAAATTAATTCAGGCAATATTCTAAAAACAACACGTGATTCAATAGTTCATTTCCCGATTGAAATTCTTTCAACTCAAAAGTTAAAAATTGATAAAGATTCTTCGTACGTTTTTCTTGAAAAACTGAAAGGGTTTCGCTTTATAGCCGAGGAGAAGAAAATAAAATATCAGTGGTTGAAAGGAGCACCAGTATATTCTGTGAAGAAGAAAAAAAAATAAATATATATTTGTACCATAAAATGAAACGGATTTTTGAAAAAGAATAAAATAAACACAGATTTTCTTCATGTCGGGAATAAGCTCCTGATTTGGTATAAGAATAATGGAAGAGATTTACCTTTTCGACAAACAAAAGACCCATATAAAATTTGGATTTGTGAAATAGTTTTTCAGCAAACGAGAATTAATCAGGGATTGAATCATTATAATAATTTCATTAAAAGATTTCCCGATGTAAAAACGTTGGCGGAAGCTAAGGAAGATGAGGTTTTGCTGTATTGGAAGGGTTTGGGATATTATTCCAGAGCTATCAATGTACATAAAGCTGCTAAACAAATCATGGACGATTATCATGGTGTTTTTCCTAATCAATATGATGAAATTCTAAAATTGAGAGGAGTAGGGAAGTATACAGCAGCTGCGGTTTCAAGTATTTGTTTTGATGGTAAGATTCCGGCAATCGATGGTAATTTTTATCGAGTTTTGAGTAGACTTTTTGCTGATGATTTTGATATTTCAAGCACAAAAGCGTTTAGCTATTTTTCAGAATTGGCTCATTTGATTTTGCCTGAAAATGTAGGTGATTTTAATCAGGCGATGATGGATTTGGGCTCAGAAATTTGTAAACCTAAAAATCCTGTTTGCGGAGAGTGTCCAATCAATGAAGAATGTTTGGCTTTTTCTTCAAATAAAACTTCCGAATTACCTGTCAAAACAAAAAAAGTAAAAGCTGAAGATTTGCATTTGAAGTATTATTTTGTTCATAGGAATGGTCAGTTTTTGATTCAGCAGAGAAAAGATGATTTTATCTGGAAAAAATTATTTGAATTTTTACCTTCTATTACAGCAGATTTAGAACCTTTCATAAAGAATATTAAAACTGTAAATCATAAACTTACACATAAAAATCTGAATATAGAAATAGCAAATGTTGAGGTGACTTCCAGATCGGTTTGGAGTGATTTTATAGCTAAAAATGAATGTTTCATTACTGATTTTGATGCTTCTCAGGAAAAATCTTTTCCGAAACCTTTAGAAAACTATATTCAAAACTCGTTGAAAGACTGAAATTTGTCTCCCGAAATCTGAAATCTAATTTGTACTTTTGCAAAATGATTAAAAAAGTCATTTTTATTTTTGTTACACTCATGCTTTTGTCTTGTGGAAAAGAAGCTATTCCCAAGCCTTATGGAGAATTGCGTTTAGAATATCCGTCTCCGAAATATCAGAAGTTTGAAAACAATTGTGCCTATACATTTGAATATTCAGATTTTGCTAAAATTACAGATGCAAAAAAGCCTTGTTGGTATTATCTGAATTATCCTAAAATGAAGGCCAAAGTTTTTGTAACATATTATCCGATACAGAATGACTTTAAAGATCACATCAAAGAGGCTGAAAAAATGGTTTATGAACATACCATTAAAGCAAGTTCAATAGATACAAAATCATTTGAATATCCTGAGAAAAAAGTTTATGGGAATTTTTATGAGCTGAAAGGTCAGAGTGCTTCTAATCTGCAATTTTATATTACAGATAGTACGAAACATTTTGTGACAGCTTATTTATATTTCAACACTCGACCAAAACCCGATTCTTTGGCTCCGGCGGTAAATTATATCAAAAACGATATGAAGCATTTGCTAGACACTTTTGAATGGAAAAATTAATTACTTTTAAATATACTTTGAAAAAAATATGAAACTTTTAGTTGTTGGAAGCGTTGCATTTGATGCAATCGAAACACCATTTGGTAAAACAGATAAGATTTTAGGAGGAGCTGCTACTTACATAGGTATTACTTCATCTATTTTGGGAGTAAAATCTGGAATTGTTTCCGTTGTAGGAGGAGATTTCCCACAAGAGCATCTTGATATGTTGACAAACAGAGATGTAAATATCGAAGGTATTGAGATTGTAAAAGACGGGAAAACTTTCTTTTGGTCTGGGAAATATCACAACGATCTAAACTCAAGAGATACTTTAGTTACAGAAGTAAACGTTTTAGAAAATTTTGATCCTAAAATTCCTGATTCTATGCAGGATGCTGAAATTTTATTACTGGGAAATCTTCATCCTGGAGTACAATTATCAGTTCTTGAAAAAATGAATGAGCGTCCAAAATTAGTTATTTTGGATACTATGAATTTCTGGATGGATTCTGCTTGGGATATTTTGATGGATATGATTGCTAAAACAGATGTGATTACCATTAACGATGAAGAAGCAAGACAGCTTTCAGGAGAGTATTCTTTAGTAAAAGCTGCTAAAAAGATTCATACAATGGGGCCTAAATATGTTATCATTAAAAAAGGAGAGCACGGAGCTTTACTTTTCCATGATAATAAAGTATTTGCACTTCCTGCATTGCCTTTGGAAGAAGTTTTTGATCCAACAGGAGCCGGTGATACATTTGCAGGTGGTTTTGCTGCTTATTTGGCTAAAAAAGGTAAATTTGACTTCGAAACCATGAAGTCTGCTTTAATAGTAGGTTCTGCAATGGCTTCTTATACGGTTGAGAAATTCGGTACTGAAAGAATTCAGGAGGTTACCGAATCTGATATGTTCCGTAGATTGAGACAATTTAAAGAATTAACAACATTTGATGTTGAACTGCAATAAATAAGTCTTTTTAAGAAATATTTATAATAAAAAATTTAGTGAAATTCGTTAAGAATTCTAAATTTGCAACTTGTTTAAAATAGTAAAATGATAAATAAACTAAAAGTCACTTTTCTTTTTGGAATTTTCGTAATGTTATTTGCTACAAATAGCATGAAAGCTCAGCTAAAACCAGGGGAGTTAGTGGATGGTATTGCTGCTGTAATTGGTGATGAGATTGTTTTGGAATCTGATGTTAATGAACAGATGAATTATGCAAAACAGCAGGGAGCTTCTAATATGGGTAAGTGTGATTTCCTTGAAAATCTTCTTAGCAATAAACTTCTTGTATACGAGGCAAAAAAAGATACGCTGATAGAAAACCGTTCTGCCGCAATTAAAGAACAGGCTAATGCTAAATATAAGCAGTTACTTTCTCAGTTTCCTGATGAAAAAACGATGTTAACGGCATATAAATTCAGAACTGGTTATGAAATGAAGAATGCTATTGAGAAAATTGATACTGATACTTATTACGGGCAGGCAAAATATCAAAGAATTACAGAGAAAGCAGACGTTACACCGAATGAAGTAACCGATTTTTATAATCAATATAAAACTCAACTTCCGGAAATTAAAGACGAAATTTCTTTGGCTCAGATTGAAATGACTCCTAAGCTTACAGAAGCTCATAAACAGGAACTTATTAATAGATTAAATAAAATAAAGCAGGATATTCAGGGAGGTGAAACTTTTGAAAGCCAGGCAAGAATTTATTCGGAAGATGAAGGTTCCACAGCAAATGGAGGACTTTATAAGAATATTTCTAAAGGTCAGATGGTAAAATCATTTGAGGCGACAGCTCTCAATCTTCAGGAAGGAGAAATCTCTGAACCTGTTGAATCTGAATTCGGATATCACCTAATTCAATTAGTGAAAAAATCAGGAAAGCAGTATGATGCAAGGCATATCCTCTTAAAGGCTACACCTACAGAAGATGAAATTAAAACGGCTAAAGCAAAATTAGATAGCATCAGAGGTCTTATTATTGAAGGTAAAATGACATTTAAAGATGCTGCGTTTAAATTCTCAGACGATAAAAGAACAAAGTTTAACGGAGGTGTGATTACAGGTTCTGATGGTTCAAGTAAAATTGAAAGAGAAACTGTTCCGGGAACAATCAGTTACGAATTAGCAGGTTTAAACAAAGGGGATATTACAACAGCTTTTGATGATGTAGATGAAAGACAAAGAAAAGTGGTGAAAATCATTAAGATTGAAGATGTGATTCCTGCACACCAGATTACGCTTGAAACAGATTATGACAGAATCAAGCAAATGGCTCTTAATAAGAAGAAAGGAGAAATGGTTGATAAGTTTGTAAATTCAAAATTACCGACAACCTTTATTTCAATTGACGGACGCTACGATTCATGTAACCTGAAAGGAAGCTGGAAGAAAGACGCAATCAAAAAATAAAATAAAAAACCTTCAGAATTCTGAAGGTTTTTTATGTAAAAAGGTTTCGAAAAATATTATAAAATCTATGTTTTTAGTATTTTTACAGTATGGGCAACTTTATAGATTTTAATTCAGCTAAAAAACTTCATGAGATGCAGGAAAATCAAAATAGAATAACGCAACTTTTCAATATACAATATCCCATTATTCAGGGAGGAATGATTTGGCATTCCGGATGGAGACTGGCTTCGGCGGTGTCGAATTGTGGTGGATTGGGTTTAATTGGGGCAGGAAGTATGTATCCTGATATTTTAAGAGAAAATATTCAAAAATGTAAGCAGGCTACAGATAAACCTTTTGGAGTAAACGTTCCAATGCTTTATCCTAATCTGGATGAAGTTATTCAAATTATTTTAGAAGAAGGGGTGAAAATTGTTTTTACTTCTGCAGGAAATCCGAAAACATATACAGAAATTCTACAAAAAGAAGGTTTGAAAGTTGCTCATGTGGTTTCTTCCACCAAATTTGCAATGAAATGTGAAGATGCAGGTGTAGATGCGGTTGTGGCGGAAGGTTTTGAAGCTGGAGGCCATAACGGAAGAGACGAAACGACAACTTTGTGCCTTATTCCTAATGTGAGAAAACATATCTCTAAACCTTTAATTGCAGCAGGAGGAATTGGCTTGGGTTCTCAGATAAAGGCAGCAATGGTTTTGGGAGCAGATGGAGTTCAGATTGGTTCTCGCTTTGCGGCAACTCTAGAAGCTAGTTCACACGATAATTGGAAAAATAAAATCAAAGAACTTCAGGAAGGGGATACTCATTTAACCTTGAAAGAACTGGCTCCTGTGAGATTGGTGAAAAATAAGTTTTTTAATGAATTAGAAGAAATTTATAATACGGGAAGAAATAAAGAAACTTTAATTCAAACTTTGGGAAGAGCAAGAGCTAAAAAAGGGATGTTTGAAGGAGATTTGGAAGAAGGCGAATTAGAAATTGGTCAGGTTTCTGCTCTAATTGATGAAATTTTACCTGTAGAAACTGTTTTTAATAATTTATTGAGAGAATTTAGAGAAGCAAATAATCCTAGTTTATAGTTAAAGTTAATTTAAATGGAAGGAAGGCTCATTGATGTTAAAGGAAAGAAACTTTATATTGAATACCAAAACTCTTTTGCCAATAAACCCACAATTGTTTTTTTGCACGATTCTTTAGGTTGTACACAGCTTTGGAGAGATTTTCCTGTAAAATTATCTCAGGCTACAGAATGTAATGTTCTTGTATATGACAGGTTAGGATATGGCAAGTCTCATCCTATGCTTACTCATGAGCGAGAAAACGATTACATGGAAAAAGAAGCTGATGTTTTAAACGAGTTATTAATTGAATTAAATCTCAATGAAGTAATTCTCTTCGGTCACAGTGACGGAGGAACAATAGCTTTAATAGCAGCTTCAAAATATCCTGAGAAAGTACAAGCTTTGATATGTGAAGCGGGACATATTTTTGTGGAAGACATTACGGTAAAAGGGGTAAAAGATGCTTTAACAGCTTATCAAACAACTAATCTTCCTGAGAGATTGCAAAAATATCATGGAGATAAAGTCGAAATGATGGTAAAAGCTTGGACGGAAATATGGCTGAGCGAACGTTTCAAAACATGGAATATTGAATATCTGTTGAAAAATATCACGCCTCCTTTATTGTTTATTCAGGGTGAAAATGATGAATATGGAACCTTAGAACAAGTAGAAAAAACAGTAGCTCAGGTAAGCGGAAATGCTGAGAAATTTATTATTCCTGATATCGGGCATACACCTCATAAAGAAATTCCAAATATAGTTTTAGGAAAATCAGTTGAGTTCATCAAAAATCAATTATAGAATATCTGAAATTTTTAAATAAAAGAAAGTGGGCATTCGCTCACTTTTTTGTTATAAAATCTTTAATTCAAAACGCAGGTTTTCTTTTGCTTGTTTTTCGTATTTTTCTTTAAAATAATCTGTTTTGAAAATACTTTCTAGTTCCAAAAAGTGTTTCAAAACTTTTTTTCTTCCGGGTTTATAAAGAATATCGGGATAAATAGAATATTCTTTTCTGATTTTTTGAGTATAATCATAATAGATGGCTTTATCTTGCCCTAAAACAGATAAGTCAGCATCCAAAAGATAATTTACATCATTATCCTCAGATTTTTGATGAGCTTTTGTTGCTAAGATTTGATAGTAAACGTTTTCAATGTCGGATGGATTTACATTCAGTTTTTGAAGCCTTTCTGTAGCAAAATCAGCGCTTTTCTCTTCATTGGATTTTGATGAAACATTATAAATGATATCATGATAAAATATAGAAAAGGAAATGTTTGTAGAGTTTACAATATTGGATTTCACATTCTCCAATTCTAAAGACATATTTTCCAGATGCTGCAAATTGTGATAATGTCTTCCTTTTTCAGAATATTTTGCTTCAATTTCAAGCCATAAACTTTCAACAAGGTTTTTGTCCTGAGTAAAAGGGTTACAATTCTGAAAAAATCTTTCTTTTAAATTCATCATTATGAATTTTCAGATAAAAAAAGGAACTTTAAAAAGTTCCTTGATTTGCGTCTAAGTTTGCTTTTAATTCAGCCCAGCCACCACCGTTGTAGCCGTCTTTTAAGCCTTGAGAATTTAAAAATTCCAATGCTTTTCCGCTTCTGTTTCCGCTTCTGCAGAATAGGATTACAGGTTTTTCTACAGATAAAATCTCGTCTTTTCTATCTTCTACTTCACCTAGCGGAATATTTTTAGCTCCTTCTATATTTCCGTCCATTTCCAATTCCATTGGTTCACGAACGTCGATTAATTCATAATTTCCTGATTTTATTACTTCTACTAAAGACATAATTGTTAAATATTTTAGAGTTAAAAAATGCAATGGATTTTTAAAAAGATATATTAAAACCAAAGCCTAAACAAATTTATAAAATAATCTTAGTTTTGCAAGGCGAAATTATGAATTCAAGTTCTGAAAAATATTCACAGTTAATTAAAGCCAAGGCTAAAAGTTTTGGATTCCAGAATTGTGGCATTTCCAAGGCAGACTTTTTGGAAGAAGATGCTCTGAATCTTGAAAAATGGCTTAGAAATAATTTTCATGGAGAAATGAAATACATGGAAAATTATTTTGATAAAAGGCTAGACCCAAGATTGTTGGTTGAGGGGGCTAAATCGGTCATTTCGCTTTCTTACAATTATTTTCCTGAAGAACAGATTTCATCATTAGATAATTTTAAAATTTCAAAATACGCTTATGCAGAAGATTATCATGAAGTGATTAAAGATATTCTTCGTGAAATGATTGCTGAATTGCAGCAAGAAATCGGAGAATTTGGTTTTAGGGTTTTCGTAGATTCTGCGCCAGTTTTGGAAAGAAGCTGGGCTAGAAAGTCGGGAATTGGCTGGGTCGGTAAAAATGCTAATTTAATTACCAAACAAAGTGGTTCGTTTTATTTTTTAGCGGAAATTATATGCGATTTAGATTTAATTTCAGACCATGAAACGACTGACCATTGCGGAACCTGCCGAAAATGCATTGATGCGTGTCCTACAAATGCAATTGTTTCTGAAAAAATAGTGGATGGAAGCAAATGTATTTCTTACGCAACCATTGAATTGAAAAACGAAATTCCTGATTATTTTAAAGATAAGATGGATGATTGGAT
Source organism: Chryseobacterium oryctis (assembly GCF_025971925.1). Classification (GTDB taxonomy): domain Bacteria; phylum Bacteroidota; class Bacteroidia; order Flavobacteriales; family Weeksellaceae; genus Chryseobacterium; species Chryseobacterium oryctis. The sequence goes on along the minus strand of NZ_JAPDHV010000003.1, from coordinate 283,486 downwards.
GTTTGGTTGTGATGTTTGCCAGGATGTTTGCCCTTGGAATAGGTTTTCCCTTCCGCATCAGCAAAGTAAGTTTAAACCTAACGATACGCTTAAAAACTTCAGAAAAGGAGAATGGAAAGGCCTTACTCAGGAAATGTTTTCAGAAATATTTAGAAAATCTCCTGTGAAAAGAACAAAATTTGCAGGTCTGAAAAGGAATATTGAATTTTTAGATAAGAATTGGGACGACAAAGACTTAGATAATGGGTGATAAATTCTTATTTGGAATTTTCAGTTTCCAAAATTAATGGAGAAGTATAACCATGCCTTAATTTATTTGCATTAAGGAAGTTGGGCTTTATCTAAATAAAAACTGTAAAAGTTTTTTCCTAAAAAGAAAAATTGATTTTCATGATAAATGTATCACCGAAAATCAACGTCTTTTTTGTACTCTTTTGGGAGCTACTTTTACTCTTATTTTAAATCTTTTTTGTGATTTACTATTTTTATTCATATTTCTGAATATTTCATAACTAAATATAGCGAATTTTCCGATTAAAACAAATATTTTTACAATGAATAGTTGGTTAAATTTTATTAATATAAAAAACAGAACGGTGAAAAAAATGATTATTCTCTTATTGAAAACAATAGGAATTATATTGGGAATTATAATCTTATACGCAGCTTTGGGATATTTATTACCTTTTATTGAGGTTTCAGCAAAAGATGATGGTCAGAATAAAGAAATCCCGATTTATATTTATACAAACGGTGTTCATACGGATATTGTGATGCCGGTAAAAAATAATTTGCAGGATTGGAGCGCAAAAATTCCGTTTGAAAATACCCTTTCGAAAAAGACTGATTATAATTATGTTGGAATTGGTTGGGGTGATAAAGGCTTTTACTTAGACACTCCGACTTGGGCAGACCTGAAATTTTCAACAGCCGTGAAAGCTGCTTTTTGGATGAGTGAGTCTGCTATGCACTGTACTTATTATAAGGAGATGAAGGAAGGAGTGGATTGTAAAAAAATGATGATTAGTAAAAATCAGTATCAGAAATTGATAAGATTTGTAGATGCTAAATTTGATAAAGATAAAAACGGAAACTATATTTTAATTCCTACAAATGCTGTGTATAGTGATAACGATGCTTTTTATGATGCAAAAGGGAAGTATAGTTTTTTGAATACCTGTAATACATGGGCAAATGATGCGTTAAAAGCTGCTGAACAAAAAGCTGCTCTTTGGACTCCTTCTGATTACGGAATATTTCTACATTATAAATAGAGAATAAATATTAAGGGATAAAAAGAAAAACCTCTGAAAATTAAATGATTTCAGAGGTTTTTTGTACCCAGGACCGGGATCGAACCGGTACTCCTAAGAACTGGTGTTTGAGACCAGCGCGTCTACCAATTCCGCCACCTGGGCTGATGTATTACCTTGCTTTGAATCGGTGTGCAAATATAGAAACTTTCTTTTATATTCAAAAATTTTTTGAAAGAAAAATTTAGAAAAAAATCTCCAAACTATCGTAAGCAAGGTGAATTCCGTTTGGAAGTTGTTTATCTTCAATGTCATGCACTCCAAAATGATGACTGATATGAGTTAAAAATAATTGTTTAGGTTTTAGCTCTTCAAATAATTTTATTACGTCTGATAATATAAAATGAGCAGGATGTGGGTCAAACTTCCTAATGCAGTTCAAAATTAATACATCCAAACCACACAATTTTTCTTTTTCAGTATCCGAAATGGAGTTTGCATCTGTAATGTATGCTAAATTTTTAAACTTATATCCAAGGATATTAATTTTATAATGAGTTACTTCAATAGGAGTAATTTCTGTATTTAAAATTGTGAATGGTTTATTTTCAATTTCATGCAAATCAAAAGAAGGTGCTCCTGGATATCTTTCATCAGCAAAAGCGTATGGAAATCTGTTTTTTATTTCTTCACCAACTCTTTTTTGACAATATATGGGTATGTTTTTTCCTGTTTTAAAAATTAAAGGTCGCATATCGTCAAGACCAATTACATGATCGTTGTGCTCATGAGTAAGAAGCAAAATATCTACATTGCTTTCTTTATTGATGAGCATTTGTTGTCTAAAATCAGGACCACAATCTATAAGTATTTTTTTATCTTCATCTGTTGTAATCATTACAGAAGCACGAAAACGACTGTCTTTGGGATTGTTTGAAGTACATACTTCGCATGTGCAGCCAATTACGGGGATTCCTTGGGATGTCCCCGTTCCAAAAAATTTCAACTTCATTTTCTTTTGAGGTTGGTTTAATTTTGGTAAATTTACGAAAAATTTAATGTCCTAATGTATCAGAAACTAACTCCTAAACAAAAAGCATTAACAATTAATCTAGATCCTACTATTTATGGTACTTTCGCGGAAATTGGAGCAGGACAGGAGACTGTTCGACACTTTTTTAGAGCAGGAGGAGCTTCGGGTACAATTGCTAAGGCAATGTCTGCTTACGACAAAGATTTTAGTGATGCGATCTACGGAAAAGAGGTAAAAAACAGATATGTTACCCAAAACAGACTTCGAAAAATGCTTCGTTATGAAGTCGCTTTAATTGAAGAAAGAATTTCGAGAGAAAATAATCCGAACAGAAAGTTTTTTTCGTACGCAAATACGGTTACCACAATTAATTTTGATAAAACAGTTAAAGGTCACGGTTGGGTAGGAATTCGTTTTCAGGTAAAGGAAAATGAGGATTACAACGAGATTGTAATTCATGTGAAATTTAAAGAAAATGATGCTACTTTGCAACAGGAAACTTTAGGGAATCTAGGGGTGAATCTTATTTTTGGAGCATTTAATTATTACGATAATCCAAGAAGGCTAATCGAATCTCTTTACGATGATGTTGCAACAGATAACCTTGAAATTGATATGATCGATTTCAGTGGACCTGCTTTCGCGTATGTTGATAATAGGTTGATGTCTTTGCAGTTGGTAAAAAACGGAATGACCGATGCTGTGATTTTTAATTCGGAAGGGAATAATATGCTTCCTGCGGATATTTTATACAAGAAGAATATTTTTGCGGTAAGGGGGAGTTTCAGACCTGTGACGAAGGTAAACATTGATATGCTTAAAAATGGTATGGATATGTTTTTGAAAGATGCCCTTTGTACACATGAAGAAACGGAGCTTTTAATTGAAATTACAATCTCAAATCTTCGTGCAGACGGTGATATTGATGAAAGGGATTTCTTAGATAGGGTAGATGTTCTTGGTAAGTTGGGATATACGGTTATTATATCCAATTTCTCAGAATATTATCGACTGATTGATTATTTTGCCTCATATACCAACGGAAATATTGGTGTAGCAATGGGTGTAAATAATTTATTGATGGTGTTTGATGAGAAATATTATAAAAACTTATCAGGTGGGATTTTGGAAGCTTTCGGGAAGTTTTTCAGAAACGGAATGAGAGTTTATCTATATCCTTATAAAGACCCTGAAACTCATCAGTTATTAGATTCTTCTACATTGAAAGTGGAGGAAAATTTGAAAGAGCTATATAAATATTTCAAATTAAATAATCGTATCGTAGATATTGCAAGTTACAACCCTGAGTTTTTGGAGATTTATTCAAGAGATATTTTGAGAAAAATTGCCAGTAATATTAAAGGATGGGAAAATCAGCTTCCTGAAGGTGTTGCAGAAATGATAAAAGAACGAGGAATGTTTGGTTATAAAGAAGAATTTTCGCTAAAACAATTCTCTTAAAAAATACACATAATATGTCAGAACTAAAGAGAAGGCTTTCATCAATTCTTGAAAGTCCTAAACATAATACTGAAGAAAAGCTTGAAAAAGTTTGCCATTTGTTAGATCAGGAAATTTCTTATTTCAACTGGACGGGTTTTTATTTTAAAAATGGAGATAAAGATGAATTGAAACTAGGTCCGTACGTAGGAGCTCCCACAGATCATACAATTATTCCTTATGGGAAAGGTATTTGCGGTCAGGTTGCTGTTTCTAATGAAACTTTTGTTGTTCCTGATGTGAATGAAGAAAGCAATTATTTAAGCTGCTCAATCGATACAAAGGCAGAAATTGTTGTTCCGATTTTCAAAGACGGAAAAAATGTTGGCCAGATTGATATAGATTCTCACACAATTAATCCTTTTACGGATGAAGATAGAGAATTACTAGAATGGCTTTGTAATGAAGTATCTAAGATTATATAATAAAAAAAACTCCGGTATTTGCCGGAGTTTTTACTTATAAGAATTTATTTCAGTTAATAGGTTTTTATAATAGTTTTCACATTTTGCAATATGCGTTCCGTACCAGGAAAACGCTTCACCATCCACAAGCATAATCTTTTTTTCGGGGTAAATTTGGTTTAATTCCTTAAAGTGTTCTTCTTTAAAAGGATAGGGTTCCGAAGAAAGCATAATGATGTCCGCTTCGTTTAAATCTTCAACTTGAATTTCAGGATATCGAGTTTTATCTTTAAAAATATTTACAAAGCCTATTTCTTCCAGTATTTTATGAATAAAAGTATCGTGGCCAATAGTCATATAAGGTTTTTTCCAAATAAGATAAGCCACTTTTATTTTGGAATCGGTTTTTATTTGATTAAAAATATCATAAATTTTGATGTTGAATAATTGGGCTTTTTCCTCTTTGTTGAAAATATTGCCTAAATTCTTGAGAAGGTAATAATTGTCTTCAATAGTTTCAATATTGGTGACGATTACTTTGAAATTCTTCATTAAACTTTCAACCTGCTCTTTGATATTTTCTTCTTTGTTGGCAATAATCAAATCAGGCTGTAACGATTTAATTTTATCAATATTAATGTTTTTAGTACCACCAATGGTTGTAATATTTTTTACCTTTTCATTAGGATGAATACAAAATTTTGTTCTCCCAATGATTTCATTTTCAGTAAGTCCTAAATCGAATAAAGTCTCTGTAATAGACGGAACAAGAGATATAATTTTCATTATTTCGTTTTATATACAAATAAATGGAATCCTAAATCCATTGGATAAATATACAAAATCTCTCTTTTTTCTAAAGCTAAAGTTTTATAAATGAACTGTTCAGTTGGGCTTCTTGCAATGAATTTTTTAGGATTTGTTGATGCCAAAGCTATTTGATTAATATTTTTTTTCTCAAAGTATTTTTTATAGGAAATGCTGTCTCTGTTTTTTATGGTAAGTAAGAATTTTGCATCATTCAATCCATAACCATCATAGGTCGTTGAAGGAGCATAATAAGCAATGTAACCAGCATCCATAATTGATACTTTATCAGATTTTGTAAGGTGTTTTGCCCATTCTTTATAACTGGTTTTAAAGCCGTTTTTTACAATCTCAACGCCTTTCATGCTTTCATATAAATTGCTGAATAAGTCAAACATCCTCAAAACAGACAAAATAAGAATGACTTTTTTTATAAATATCCATTTTTGCTGAAAAGCATTTGAATTAAAGAAGAAAAAATAAGCAGTTAATGGAAATAAATATCTGATGTAAATCGAAGAGGAATAACTACTTACATGAAATGTATAATAGTAAAGTAATATCAATAAAGGTAAAAGTATAAGATGTTTTTTCTCTTCAAAAAGTTGGAGAATTACAGGTGAAAAAACAATTAAATATCCAATAAAAACTTTAGTTATAGTAAATGAGTAGTTGCTGAAATGAGATTTTAATAAAAAAGGGAGAGGTATATAAAAATCAAAGAACGCTAAATAAAACCCGCTAAAAACAATAACTCCAATTGCTGATATTGCTATTCTCTTGAAAAAATCTTTACTGAAAAGTTTAGGGTTTAGAACATAAAATATCTGAAATAAAGCAAATTCAGGTCTGACTAAAGGTAATAGTATTGTGTAATAGTTTTTATTGGAATCAAAATTTAATAAAAATTGATAGAGTACTAAAATTGTAAGTACTGATTCAAGTCCATGGGTTGAGTTTAAATAAAGCCAGATCGTGAAAAAAACTCCAAATGAAATATTAAAGATTTTAGAGAATATATTTCCTTTAAAACTAAAATTATTAATCAGTTTGTGTAATAAGAAGAGACCCATTAATGCATTTATAACAATAAAAGAGTCTTCTGGTTTTATATGTAGAAATGCAAAAAAAGCTAAAACCCACATCCATAATAAACTGGTCTGTCCATTTCCTTGATATTCAGGATCTAAATTATACCAAGGTTTAAAATGTTCTTCAAAGTTGATAGAGTATTTAAAAGTGATGAATGCATCATCAATGATCAGGTCATGTTTAATAATTAATAAAGAAATAAATGTTACGCTTAGAAATAAGATCAAAGCCTTTTTCCATAAAATATCTTTATTGTAAAGTGGTTGCAAATCCGCCATGTTGTGATGTATTACAAAAGTTTTCCTGTTAAGAAAAGTCCGGCAACAGAGAAGTAAATGATAAGCCCAGTCACGTCTACTAATGTCGCAACGAAAGGAGCAGAAGATGTTGCTGGGTCAAGATTTAATTTTTTCAAAATAAAAGGAACCATTGAACCGGATAAAGTTCCCCAAAGTACAATCATTACTAAGGAAACACCAACGCTTAAACCAACAAAAGGCCAATATACTCCGTAATTGAAAAGTCCGGATTCATGCCAAATCATAATTCTCAAGAAACCTATAATTCCTAAAATTCCTCCGAGAAGCAATCCGGTAAAGATTTCTTTTTTCATGACATACCACCAATCTTTTAAACCAATTTCCTGAAGAGCCATTGCCCTGATTATCAGGGTTGCAGCTTGTGAACCAGAATTTCCTCCACTGGAAATGATTAACGGAACGAATAAGGCAAGAACAACTGCTTTTTGAATTTCATCTTCAAAATATCCCATTGCTGAAGCAGTAAGCATTTCTGAAAAGAAAAGAATAACCAGCCACATTCCTCTTTTTTTTATCATTTCTGCAAGAGAAGTTTGGGTGTATGGTAAATCTAAGGCTTCCAATCCCCCGAATTTTTGGATATCTTCGGTGTTTTGCTGTTCAATTTGGTCTAAGATATCATCAATTGTTACAATTCCTACCAAAACTCCTGCTTCGGTAACGATAGGGAGTGCGGTTCTGTCATATTTTTCAAAATAGGTAACAGCATCTTCTTTAGAAGTGGTTGTTGTGATTGCAACAAAATGATTATCAGTGATTTCTGAAATTAAAGTATCTTCTTCTGCTAATAATAAACTCCCTAATGCGATGTCATCAATCAATCGGTTTCTTTCATCTACAACATAGAGGTGGTTCATTGTTTCCACTCTTTTTCCGACTTTTTTTATTTGTTGAAGACATCTTTTTACAGACCATTCTTTACGAATTTGGATGTAATAGGGAGTCATCAATCGGGCAATGGAATCGGAATCATAGCCCAAAAGTTTTAGAGCAATTCTTCTTTCCTGCGGATTAAGGTGATTGATGGAATATTTTATAAGTTCATCCGGAAAGTCTTCAAATAGAGCAGTCCTGTCATCGGGAGTCATTGCATTCAGAATTTCTGAAACTTCGTCACTTCCTATACTTCTGATTGTTTCTTCTTGAAAATCTGGCGCTAAATGAGAAAAAACTTCTGCCTTGTATTCTTTTGGAACTTTCAGGAATGCCAAAAGCCTCTCGTCAGCGTGAAGTTCGCTAAGAGTTTCGGCAATATCGGCAGGGTTGAAGATAAGTTCGTCTTTAGAATTCAAAACGTCAATTTTTTGGATATGCAAAAATAACTCAAAAAATTAAAACTGAGTAATAATGAGCCAAAATTAAGATTTAATTAAAGCTAAACTGTAAAAATTAAAGAGATAAAAAAACTTGCTACCGTGAATTAAAACCTTTTCTCAGTAGAAGAACTTAGTTTTTTTAATTTTTTAACGATATCTTTTATAGCACCGTTTGTTCCGATTTTTACGGAGTTTACTGTGGTGCCCAAAAGACGCATATTTTTACGATAAGTATCATAATCGGTTTCTGTAAGCAGATTTCCTTCTGCATCAAAAAGCTTCATGCTGACAACTACCTGATTAGAGAAAACATATTTTCCAATACCGACTTTGAAATATTTTACTTTAGGAACTACGGCAAAATCAGCGTCATTATTTATGCAGTAATCAATGATGGTTTGTTTGTCGATGCTGTCAAAAGAAATGTAAGTTTCGGTTTTTATTAGTCTATTTTTTCTTTCACTAAGATTATCAGAAACGGCACTGAAAAAAGCGGTGTTAGTAGGTTCTTTTATTTCATCAATATCAGGCTCTACCTCAGGATTAAAGTAAAGAATTTTTTTTACTTTATCAGAGGTATTTTGGGCTTTTACAAGGTTTATTCCTAAAAATAAAAAGCTAACAAGAGCAGTGAAAGTTATAATTTTTCTCATCAGTAATTCCAAGTGCAAAATTACTTTCTTTTGGTGGGATATTATAGTTTTTTTAAGAATTTTTTAACTCTTTTTTCTATCAAATTTAATAAATGAAATCAATAATGTTGGTGGAATAGAAAAATAGTTGTATTTTTGCACCCGTTACATAATAATCATTAAACAATATTGGAATGTACTTAACAACAGAAAAAAAAGCAGAAATTTTCGCAAAACACGGAAAATCTGCACAAGACACAGGAAGTGCTGAAGGACAAGTTGCACTTTTCACTTACAGAATTAACCACCTTTCAGCTCACTTGAAGCAAAATCACAAAGACTTCAATACAGAAAGATCTTTGGTGAAATTGGTAGGTAAAAGAAAAAGCTTATTAGATTATCTTAAGAAAAAAGATATCAATAGATATAGAGCAATTATTGCTGAACTAGGTTTAAGAAAATAATCTACAAAGATTTTCAAAAAAAAGCAATCTCGAAAGAGGTTGCTTTTTTGTTTTATAAAAATTAATTTTTATTCTTTCCAATTTTTCCTAAATGTGTATGTTGAAAGCTATCAGGGTATTTCAATCCGTATCCTAAAATTCTGTCAAATGCTGAATGGGCTAAAAGTATAGCTCCAATCATATTTAGATAAGGGATGGAAAATAAAGCTCCTGCTATATAGATGGTAATTGCGATTCCTAAGTTGTGAAAAAGGTTGTAATAAAAAGCTCCAATTTTATTATTGAAAATATATCCGAGCATGGAAATGTCCAGTGCTAAGAATAATCCTGCAAACCACCACCAGGAAAATTCAGTTTCCCTGAAAGCTAAAATTCCTAAAACTAAAAGAGCTACGTATTCAAACTTTAATTGGGCTTTCATGTGTTTTAAATTTTAATTTTTGATTTTTGATATTGTAATTACTTTCTATGTTTAGACGGAGAGTAATGTGGAAATACTTTATAATAAATATACAAAAACAACCAGCTGCTTTATTTGTTGAACTGATTTAATTGATAAAATTTACGACAGATTTTGATATTTTGGAGGCAAAAATTTAAAAAATCATTATAAAATCTTACCTTTGCAAACGAAAATTTAAAGAGTTTAAATATTAATCGTACTCAATACGGAGTACATGAAGACAATTTTTTTATGAGTATACCTCAAGCGTTTACAGAAACGATTACTCTTGCAGACGGCAGAGAAATCACAATTGAAACGGGGAAGCTGGCTAAACAAGCCGATGGATCTGTAGTTGTAAAATGTGGCGGAACAATGCTTTTAGCAACTGTTGTAGCTAATAAAGAAGCAAACCCAGGTGTAGATTTTTTACCATTAACAGTTGATTATAGAGAAAAATTCTATGCTGGAGGTAGAATCCCTGGTAACTTTTTCCGTAGAGAAGCAAAACCTTCTGATGATGAAGTTTTGACAATGAGATTGGTGGACAGAGTTTTACGTCCGCTTTTTCCTGAAGATTTCCATGCGGAAGTACAAGTAATGATTTCGTTAATTTCTTATGATAAAGAAATAATGCCTGAAGCTCTTGCTGGTTTGGCAGCTTCAGCAGCAATTGCTATTACAGATATTCCTTTTGATGGGCCAATGTCAGAAGCAAGAGTTGTAAGAATTGACGGAGAATTATCAATCAACCCAAGCTATGAAAATTTATTAAAAGCTGATATCGACATTATGGTTGGAGCTACAAAAGACTCAATCGTAATGGTAGAAGGGGAGATGAAAGAAATTACAGAGCAGGAAATGATTGAAGCAATCAACTTTGCTCATGTTGAAATCAAAAAACAAATTGAAGCTCAGGAAAGACTTGCCGAAAAAGTAGGTAAAGCTTTTCCCAAAAGAGAATATTCTCACGAAGTTCACGACGAAGAAATTCGTGAAAAAGTATGGAAAGAATGCTACAATAAAGTATACGAAGTAGCAAGAACTCCATCGAACAAAGAAGAAAGAGGAGAAAAATTCAAGGCAGTTCTTGAAGAATTCCTTGCTCAATATGCGGATAATGAAGAAGAATTAGAAAGAGTAACGCCTTTCGCAAAAGTATATTATCACGATGTAGAGAAAGAAGCAATGCGTCAGATGATTTTGGAAGACAATATCCGTCTTGATGGTCGTGATCCTCAAACTATCCGTCCGATTTGGTCTGAAATTGATTATCTTCCGGGAGCGCATGGTTCAGCTATCTTTACAAGAGGAGAAACTCAATCTTTAACGGCTGTAACTTTAGGTTCTATCAAAGATGCCAACATGATTGACAGTGTAATCACTCAACATGATGAGAAATTTTTCTTACATTATAACTTCCCTCCATTCTCAACTGGTGAAGCAAGACCTTTAAGAGGTACTTCAAGAAGAGAAGTAGGACATGGAAACTTAGCTCAAAGAGCTTTAACAGCAGTAATTCCTGCAGAAAATCCATATACAATCAGAATCGTTTCCGATATTTTAGAATCAAACGGTTCGTCTTCAATGGCAACAGTTTGTGCAGGAACATTAGCGTTAATGGATGCAGGGGTACAAATTACAAAACCTGTTTCCGGTATTGCAATGGGACTTATTACAGATAAAAAATCTGGAAAATGGACTGTTCTTTCTGATATTTTAGGAGATGAAGATCATCTAGGTGATATGGACTTCAAAGTAACAGGTACTGCAGATGGTATTACAGCTTGTCAGATGGATATCAAAATCCAAGGTCTTTCTATGGATATTATGGAAAAGGCTTTAATGCAGGCTAAAGACGGAAGATTACATATTTTAAATAAAATCACAGAAACGATTGCTCAACCAAGAGAAGATGTGAAACCACATGCTCCGAAGATGGTCGTAATGGAGATTCCGAAAGATTTTATTGGTGCTGTAATCGGACCTGGAGGAAAAATTATCCAACAATTACAAAAAGATACAGATACTGTGATTGCAATTGAAGAGCAAGGAGAAATCGGACGTATTGAGATTGCAGGAACTGACAGAGCTAAAATTAATGAAGCGGTTGCTAAAATCAACGAAATTACTTTCGTACCAGTTGTAGGTGAAGTTTACAAAGGAAAAGTGGTTAAAGTAATGGATTTTGGAGCTTTCGTTGCAATTGCTAAAGGAACAGAAGGTTTACTTCATATTTCTGAAATTGAATGGTCTCGTTTAGACAAGGTTCCTTATGCAGAAGGTGATGAAGTAGAAGTGAAATTTATGGGATATGATGACCGTAAGAAAATGAAACTTTCAAGAAAAGTTCTTTTACCAAGACCTCCAAGACCGGAAGGAAAACCAAGACCAGAAGGTCAAAGTAGACCTGAGAGACCAAACAGACCGGAAGGTCAGGGAAAACCTCAAGCTGAAAAGCCTGTTGAAAATCAAAATCCTTCAACTGAAGCTTAAGATTATTCTTAAATATAACAGAATCCCTCAATTTGAGGGATTTTTTATTTATCTTTAAAAGCAAAAATTATATGAAAAAATTATTAACTTTTTCTCTTATTGCGTTTGCTTCTTTTGCGTTTTCTCAAACTGTAAATGACGTTCCAATTAAGGATATTGATGTAGAATATGTTCAGATTATTGGGACGGGACGCTCTTTAAGTACCAAAGTAAATGTAGAAATTGATTTCGGACAAGAAACAAAATCTATTTCATTTAAAAACGGAACAAGCATAAAAGACGAAAAAGGTAGAAATATGAAGTTTAATTCTATGATGGATGCACTTAACTTCATGTCAGCGAACGGATATTCTTTTCAATTCGCTTATACAATGAATGATGAAAAAGATAAGGCTATTTATTATATTTTAAAGAAAAAATAAGTAAAGAACCACCTGATTAAAAGGTGGTTTTTACTTTAATTCTATTGGTTTGTTTATCCGTTCCCTGCTCTTTGTTTCAGGTCATCTGCACCACCCGTTTTTCTAGGCTGCCCATTTTTTCCTGAACCAAAATTGTAGGTATATGAAAGTGTAATTACTCGAGAATCTCTTTCTACAACAAAGTTTTCGATATAGTTGGTAAAGTTTGTACGAGCTTTTGGATTACTTGTAAAGAAAATATCATTAAATGAGAACTTCAAAGTACTATTGTTTTTGAATTTCTTCTGAGCACCAATATTCAGGTACCAGTTGGGTTTTACGTCCATAAAAGCATAGATTTCTCTCGCTCTGTAATTTCCTGTAACCTCTGCTGTAAACCCGTTTCCAAGTTTAAAAGAGTTTATACTGTTAATATTGAAAGTGAAATTTCCCTGATTATTAATCTGTGTATTAGAAACATTTCCTGTGTAAGAACCATAGTAAAAGTTCGCACTGTTGTTCATATCCCACCATTTTGTAACTTTTACGGGAGCTATAAGGTTTAGATTGTAATAAGAAACAGAACTTAAGTTTTCAATGGTTTGAACGGTAATATTTTTTCCATTTTCAACTACAGGTTTTATTACGTCTGTAATATTGTTAGATGTTTTACTGTAGCCTAAAGTTGCAAAATATTTATTACTGATGCTGTAAGTCAGTTCATAATTCATTGTTGTTTGAGGGTTTAAGTCCGGGTTTCCTGCCTTAGATGTAGTGGGGTCAAGGTAAAACTTAAACGGATTTAGCTGATTATAGCTTGGTCTTGTAATTCTTCTGCTAAAGTTGATTTCCAGATTGCTTTTATCCGTCAAATCGTAAGCGAAAACTGCGCTTGGGAAAAGCTGTGTGTAATTTTTTGTATTAACCTGATTAGTTGTAATCTGATTTCCTTTTACATTGGTATTTTCAACTCTCAAGCCAAAGTTTGTACTGAATTTTTCCCATTTTTTAGAAACATTTGCATAAATAGCATTGATGTTTTCTTGATAAATATAATGGTTGGTTTTTGAGGCATCAAGTTGCGGATTTCCTGAACTTGCATCATAAAACTTCATGTCATTATCTGCTTTTACGAAACTTGTTTTAACTCCAGTTTCCAGCTTCCAGTCGTTTTTAAGTTTTTTGAGTAAATCTGATTTTAATGAATAGATATTTAAACCTCCGTCGATATCTCCTTTCAAAATATACGGATTCGGACCGTCTGGAAGAGTCATTAGATTTCCATTCAGGTCATAAGTTCTGGTATTAAAGTTTTGCAATGAGGTATTTGCATAATTAATATAATCGAAATCGGTTGTGATTTCCGAACCTAATGAATCAAGCGTGTATTTATGATTCAAGTTAAAGGATACATTTTTCCAATGGTCTCTTGAACGATTTTGTGTATTGAAAGTGTTTTTTGGCTGATAATCGTTTCCTAAAACAATGCTGGAGTTATCACCTTTCGGGTCAAATCTGTTGCTGGTGAAACCCATTGAAAAACCCAGAATGTTTTTGTCATTCAGGTAATAATCCATACCAACTTTTGCAATGTGGTTTCTGAAGTTTAATTTCAAAAAATTATCCTGAACATATGCTTTTTCAAACACATTATCCTGATAAAAATTTCTGTCGAGCATCAAATGATTAAAAAATTCTCTGTAAGCAAAACTATAGTTACCGAAAATATTGATTTTTTTATTTTTATGGTTAAGGCTTAAACTGTTGTTGTTTTTGATATATTTTCCTGTTCCTAAAGAGGTTGAAATGCTTCCGTTTGTTCCTTTTCTTTGGTCTTTTTTTAATTTGATATTAATAATGGCTGTTCCTGCTGCATCATATTTTGAGGAAGGATTGGTTATAAATTCAATTTTTTCAACGGTAGAAGAAGGGATTCCTCTAAGATAATTGGCAAGGTCAGCCCCCGTCATCGGAGTGTTTTTTCCGTCAATTTGTACCAAAAGGTTTCCTTTACCACGAAGGCTGATATTATCATTACTGTCAATGTTTACACCCGGTGCTTTTTCCAAAACTTCAAAAGCCGAATTTCCTGTACTTACAATGCTGTTTTCTACATTCAGAATCATTTTTCCTTCTTGTCTTTCGATGTAAGGTTTGGTTTTGGTGATGGTAACACCTTCAATTACTTTTTCATTCAGCTGAATAGGAGGGAAGGTAGTATTTCCTGTAACTGTGATGATGTCGGATTTATAAAGTTCAGAACCGTTTTTATTGATTTTGATATAATAATTGCCTCCTTGAAGATTACCGAAACTGAAATTTCCTTCTGAATCTGCAATTTCTGTTTTGATAGATTTATTTTCAGAATTAAAAAGATTGATATCCATCTGACTTGCTTTGTCAGCTGTAATTTTACCAGTTAAAGAGTAGTTTTGTATCGTCTGAGCAGATAGGGATAGAGTACTTATCAGCATGAGTATCCAGAGATAAATGAATATAAATATTCTTGCCATAGTGTTTTATTTTTTAGAATTAATACAATTTTCTGATATTTTAATTAAGGCATTGTTCATGATTTCCATTTCCTCTTCGGAAATATTTTCCAATGCTATCTTTCTGTTATTTTCAACAAGATTTTGGACTTTTTTAATAATTTCTTTTCCTGAATCTGTCACTTTTAGATTGGTTTTTCTTCGATCTTCTGAGTGAATTTCCCGAATGATATATCCCGATTTTGCTAATAAATTTATAATTCGGGTGATTGATGCATTGTCTTTGAAAACCAAATCGCCTATTTCGTTTTGAGTAATTCCGGGGTTTTCCAAAACAGCTTTTATCGTAAGCCATTGATCTATTGTAATTTCAAAGCCGTTTTCTTTCAACTGTCTCTGCGCATAATTTCTATAGGTTCTTATTGCTTTGTCGATGTTGTAGAATATTATTGTATTTAGCTTTTCCATAAATTTAATGTTGATAAATTAATTGATATATCAATAATTGTGATGTCAACTAATTTGTTGATGTAATTTTATTTTTGTTACAATTGATTAAAAAAAAAATTCAAAAGCTATTTAAGAAGTAAAATAAATTGAATTTCAATTGTTTAAAATGTAAAATGTCATTATTATTCCGTATATTTGCATGATAATTAATAAAAAGGTCTCTGCCTTGCTTTCTCTGTAGCAATTTAGAATTTCTATTTTTCTCTATCAGTTTTTGCCATTTCAGCTGACAAATTTTAATTAAACTTTCGGTTTATCCTCTGGGAAATTCTGGGAAACATTAAATTACTTTTTATTCCTTTTCGAAAATCGAAGAGTTATTATTTTTCAGAATAACATTTAAATTTTATAAAAATATATGGCGGATTCTTTCTCTAAAAAAGAAAATTTCAAGAAAAAAGTTCAAAAAGCAAAAGAAAAAGCTCTGAAACGAGAAGAGCGTAAAACAAGCAACAATAAAGGTAAGAGCCTTGATGATATGTTGATGTATGTAGATGAAAACGGGCAATTAACTTCAACTCCACCAAACAGGGATGCTAAAACAGAAATTGACCTTAATGATATTCAGCTAGGTGCAGCTCCTATCGTTGAAGAGGAAACTATAAATATGGGAATTGTAACATTCTTTAGTGAAAAAGGATATGGTTTCATTACTGAAGATAAAACGAAGGAAAACATTTTCTTTCATTCCAATAACTGTACTGAACCTGTGAAAAAAGGGAATAAAGTTTCTTACGAAAAAGAGAAATCACCAAAAGGTTTTTCTGCTATAGATATTAAAATTGTTAAATAAACAGTATTAAAATATAAAACAAAAAGAGCTTTAATTTTGAAGCTCTTTTTGTTTTATTTGTATAGGTTTTCTCTTATTTCGACCAGAGTTTTAGTGGTTTTTATCAAATCAGGATATTCCGGAAGTTGAGATTTTGAGTGATATTTTTCTATTGATTGGATTAGATTTTCAGCTTTTTTCATTACTTGTTCGTAACTCCATTTTCCTGCTTTTATTTCTAACAATTCGTCTCTGTTTTCTACCCGAACATTAAGAGAATTTGTTTTAAAAATCTGTTCACAAGATTGCAACAAACGAATGGTATGCATCATGTTTTTGCTGTCATAGTTTTGTCCATGATTTTGATTTACGTTGTAACGTTCGTCATTTCGCTCTTCTACCCATTTCCAGTATTCTCGATAATCTTTGCAATACGTAGAGTAGGCATCAAGATTACAGAACATATAAGAAAGTGGTTTCTCTCCTTTCGGAACAGAAGAAAGTGATACTTGATTTGCCTCCTCGTTTTGAATGATTCCTTTATAACGCAAATCTCCTGTTTCGTCATAAAATAGGGCAAACATACCTTTGGTATTGTCGATATTAACCAATCCGCATTTTTCCTGTAAGAGACCACCCCGTCCTTCGGACACCCCTCCAAAGGAGGGGAATTCACGAAGCCATTTTTTTAATGGTATAGAACCACTTTCCTTCAAAATATAACAAAAATCAAGGATAGATTTTCTTTCCTTATCTATGGGATTCAGGATTTTTTTGTTGAGTCCTTTTGCTTTTTTTATTTGTGAAATGGCATAACCAGCAAATGTATCTTTGCATAATTTGGAAAGAAAATCTTCAGGTTTCAACAAATCCATCAATGGATTTTTTTGTAAAATACAATCTTTTGGACTTACCAAAACTTCCAAAATATTCGGATTGTTTTTCTGTAATAGTTCTACAAATCTTCCGATTTCATAATAGGTGATATCGTTGGTTTCGTTAGAAATTTGAGGAATGTAATTCAGTCCGTAAAAATCTTCTTTAGGTAAATAGGATATCCCTCGAATATCTGTATCTGAAGTTTCTGTTGCCAAACCAAATGCCCTACTTCCCGAAATGGCTTCGAAAAGGATGAGGTTTTGGGATTTTATGGATTCTAGTGTCATTCCGTAATTTTTTAATTAAATAAAATATTGGATTTATTTATTACCTTTTGATATTAATAATTTTCTTTCTTGTAAGGCTATTTTTAGTAGCTTTTTTTGGAGTTTGAAAAGTTTTGTTTTCCATTCCGAAGTATCATTATCGAGAAAAAATGTTCCAGTTCCCTCAATAAAGAAATAATAAGATTTGTCATTCCAATTAATGAAAATTTGTTGAGAACCAATATCTGTCATACCTATGTCGTAATTAAAACTGTAATTCTCAAAAGGAAAAGGGTTTTCATCTAAATAAAATAAAAAGTTTTCTATAAAATTTGGAGTTTTTTCTATAACTTCATGTTTACCCTCTAACATAAAACCCTTAGAAGTTAAATGAGCCTTACCAGAATTCTCAATTAATAAATCAAATCCAAAAAGATGCATTGTAAACCCATCGCTAAAAGAATAAGCAAATAAATAATCGGGATGTAATTTTAATTGTTCATTTTCAATAATTCTATATTGTGGTAAATTATTCATAGTTTTATATTTTTCGCACAGCTTTTCACTACAACTTCCAGAGCTTTTTCCGCGTCACAAGCATACAAACCCGAACACCAAGCCGGATTCGCTTCAATGAGAGCCCAACCTTTTTCTTTGATGATTCCAAAATCAAGGACAATAGCTTTTGGAAGTGTTTCAGAATATTGTTTGATGAAATTGTTGAAAAACTCAAACATATCTTTTTCTTCCATTTCAGAAAGAGGATTGGTGTCGAAAGCATCATTCCGCCAATAAGAAGAATAGGTTTCTATTTTACTATTTAATACAAAGCATCTTACTTCAAGTTCCCATTCTACGACTTCGGAAATGAAAACGGCACTCTCTAAATCAAGGGTATCAAAACCTTTGATATTTGTCACTTTATCGAAAACTCCAGCTTTGAAGCTTTTAAAATCAGAACATTTGATGAAAATATTTTCTTTATGTACAAAATCCTTAAGCTTTCCGTAGGAAATTTTACGTTTTGTAAATTCTTCAGAAATCTTTGAAAGCCAATCGTCATCAGGTTTGGCTAAGGTTAGATTACATTGTTCAGCCACAATTTCAGCGTAAATATCTTCACCATACACTCCAATTACATCTGCACGAAATTCTTCAGGAACATTCCATTTCGCATTGAAACGGCTCAGTTCGTAAGGTGAATTGAGGGATGCTTTTTTCAAATTGTTGCTGTCCTCCGTATACATGGGAGAAAGAGCTATTATATTTTTCATGTTTTTGTTCCTTAATTTATTAATATTTCCCTAAAAACACTTTCCATTTCATTTTTATCGGCATTTCCACCTTTCAGACTCTTTGCTCTTTCCTCATTCTCCAATATCATTTTTTCTAGCCATCCAAAAAGTTCCCAATCATTTGGATGCTCATAAGATTCTCCTTTTGTAGCTTTTAAGGTTATCAGATTTTCTATTTTCCTTTTTGTTATATCCTCAACTAAAACCAATAATTCACTGAATAAAACAGGAGGAACGGTTCCTTTTTCTAATATCCATTTCACTGTTAATGTGGTTCTAAGACAATAAAAATAAGATTTTAGTTTTACTTCATCGTTTCTACAAGCATCAAGATATTTTTTGCTCATGCTTAAATAATGGTAAGAAACTGCTATTGGAGAAAAACAAGAATCAGCTAAAGGTCTGAACAATTCAAAGAATTTCTCATTTTTCACATATACGATAGGTGAGTAAAACCAACTTAGTAAAGCAGCGTTAGATTTCAGTAATAGATGAAACGTTTTTCTTAAATCCCATCCGGAACCGTCTAAGTTATCTTCTGTCATAAATTCTATGGTTTCATCCTTGTCCCACGGCGAAAGATACCAGTCTTTTTCATGTCGGTATATAAAACGTATATCATAATCGCTGTCAGGTGAAGCAAAACCCCAGGCTCTGCTTCCTGACTCTACAGCGAGAAGTATTTCTACTCCGCGCTTTTCTTCTGTTTCTTTTAATTTATGTAATATTTTTGGTGTCATTTTTTTAGTTTTATGTTTTTCTGAATTTTTTCTTTTTCTTCCAAGGTGCATTTTTTCCAATATCTCCCGCCATGATGCATCCATAAGGCATCACTTCATCTAGGATTTCGCAAAGTCCGTATTCTTCAATTTGTGCTCTTACGTTTTGAGCATTTTTATAAGCTGTCGGAAGTTCAGAAATATCAATCTCGTTGGAATAGAAACGAACATCAATTCCTTTTGTTTCTTCTTCAAAAACTTCTTCAATAGTTTTATGAGCCAATGATTTTCTATGCTGACTTCTGCTGAAATTTCTTCCTGCACCATGAGGTGCAAACCCAAGGTTTCTTTCATTAGTTTTTCCTTGTACAATTAAAACCGGTTCAGCCATATTCAGAGGAATCAATCTAGGTCCTGTAATGTCGGGCATGAATTTATCATCCAATGGAGTAGCTCCTTTAGCATGATAGAATAAGTCTCCATCTTTGAATACGAAATTATGTTCGTTCCAATATCTGTCTTCTTTTTCGATTCCGATGGAGTTTAAAACCGCATCATGAATAGAAGTGTGGTTTTCTTTTGTCCATTTTCTTATTAATTGCAATGCTTCCCAATACGATTGTCCTTCCTCGGTTTCAAAAGGAATCCAGGCATTTTCTTTTAACGTTTCTGGTGAAATTTCCATTCTGAAACGGTTGGCAACTTTCATCCCTTTATCATATAAAGCTGCACCTGGAGCTCTGGAACCGTGATGAGTTACCAACATTGTATTTCCAGTATTTTTTGAAATTCCAACAAACAGAAAATGATTTCCATCTCCTTGGGTTCCCATATGAGAACGGGCAATACTGATTAATTTTTCATCATTTAAGAAATCATTTTCTCTGAAAGCATCCATTAATTCCTGAGACATTGGCATTTGTTCTCCTCTTGGTCTGCCTCCGTATCCGAAATGAGTGATAGAATTTGCAACATCCAAAACTTCTTTAGGATTAGCTTTTCCAAAATCTGTCAACATCACAGAACAACAGATATCTGCGCTATGAAATCCTGGATGGATTGCATTTTTTGCAACAACAACTCCACCAACAGGAATATGACCTTCAGGACCTGTAGGACAGGCATCTGGCATAATAGCTCCTTTTACTAGAGTAGGAGTTTTCATCAAAACATTCATTGTGTTGATTACTTTTTCTACATTGTCGTTTTCACTTTCATGTTCTGCTCTGATGTTGATGACAAAATCTTTTGCTGTTTCATGAAGCGGAATTAATTCAGGTTGCTTGAATTGTTCCAAATATTCTTTGATTTGATTTTCATCTAATTCATTTTCATTGATATATTGAATGGCTTCTTTGAACCATTTTGCAGGTCTATATCCCAATTCAATTAAGTGATTTCCGTTAAATTCCATTGTATTTTTATTTTGATACTGCAAAGTAATAATACAAGTACGCATTATTTTTGCGTAGATAAATTTATTTTAATTATTTTTGATTAAAATTTAGAAAAATGATAGTAGAACAATTAAAAACTTCACCAGAAACAATTCAATTTAAAGAGGTAATTGCTTATATAGATGAAAATTTTGATTTTAAACCGACTAAATTTAGTAACGGAAACACTGTAAATGAAGAAAATCAGAATAATGGTTCTTGTAAGGTTTTCAGTTTTGCTAAAATCAATAATTTATCAAAAGAAGATACATTGAATCTTTTCGGAGAGTTTTACAAAGAAGATGTTCTTAAAAATCCGGAAGGAACAGACCATCAGAATATCAGAAATTTTATTGAATTTGGCTGGGAAGGAATTTCTTTTGAAGGTGAAGCGCTGACTAAAAAATAGTTTTCAGTCTGTAAAAACAATTTATTTGTCATTCTGAATGAAACAAAGTGTAATGAAGAATCTGATTGAAAAAAAAGGATTCTTCATTTCGTCGGAATGACAAGTTTGCTATCACTAATAATAAAAACACAAACACCATGTCATCTAATAAAAATGCACTTATCCGTTATAAAACATTAGATAAATGTCTGAAAAACAAATATCGAAAATATACTTTAGAAGATTTAATAGATGCTTGTTCTGAGGCTTTATTTGAGTTTGAAGGCAAAGAATCCTTTGTAAGTAAAAGAACCGTTCAGCTCGATTTGCAGAATATGCGTAGCGAAAAGTTCGGATATGAAGCACCGATTGAGGTGTATGAAAGAAGATATTACAGATACAGTGACCCAGATTATAGTATTCATAATATTTCTGTGAATGAAAGTGATTTGAAAGCAATGAACAATGCGGTTCAGATTCTTAAACAATTTAAAGATTTTTCGATGTTTAAAGAAATGAATGGGGTTATTCAGAAGTTGGAAGATTCTATTCATTCAACCAGCCAAAAGTCAATTATTCATTTGGATAAAAATGAACAATTAAAAGGGCTGGAGCATATTGATACGCTGTATGATGCTATTTTGAATAAGAAGGTTTTAAGAATTAGCTATAAAAGTTTTAAAGCCAGAGCATCAGATTTGTATACGGTTCATCCTCAATTGTTGAAAGAATATAATAACCGATGGTTTTTGATTTGTCTTTATAAAGGAAAAATGTACAATCTGGCTTTAGATAGAATGGAAACCATTGAGTTGGATGAAAAAACTGAATATATTGACAAAAATCTTGATGGGGATGAATATTTTAAAGATGTTGTAGGAGTTACGGTTTCCGAGAGCATGGCTCCGAGAAATGTAGTTTTCTTTGTTGATTCTTCAAATGCGCCTTACGTAAAAACGAAGCCTTTTCATGCAAGTCAGGAAATTGTGAATGAGTCAAATGACGGAACAATTTTTAAAATTTGTGTTCAGTTGAATTTTGAATTAGAAAGACTTCTTTTGGGTTTCGGAGAATCCTTAATTGTTCATAAACCAAGAAAATTGAGGATTCGACTGCAGGAAAAATTCAAGACGGCTAAGAAAAATTACGAGAATCTTATTTTGGAGGATGAAAATTGATTTATTTTTTTATGGCTTAGAAATTGTATTAATCACAAAAAAATAAACATTATGAAATCCAGAATATTAAAAGCTGTACTTGCAATTGTTGCACCTATGGTAATTGAATTTGTAATTAAAAAAGTATCTGAAAAGTTAGAGAAAAAAGGAGAAGGAAAAAAACAACTTCCAGCTTCAAACTAAAAGAATTTTAAATTTTAGAATTATATAAAAGAGACTGTTCATTAAATGATAGTCTCTTTTTAGTTTATGAAATTTTGTAGTTTGGGGACTTTGCAAATTACTATAGATACTTGTTATTAATTTTATTTGTTAATTAATTAAACGTTTATTTGATTTTAATTAAATGTAATTATTTGTCAATCATTATTTTATGTATTGCATAAATGTTAAAATGGATTAAAAAGCCTTTCTTGGCACGATTTTTACACTTTTTGGGGAGTAAAACTTAAAATTGGAGTTATGAAAATGTTTAAACAGGCAATCTTACTAGCCGGAATTTTGACGGCAGGTGTAGTGAGCGCACAGAGTGCACAGATGAATAATATGATTAAAGTTGGTGCGAATGTTGGTTTAGCAGTTCCTGCGGATAATGCTTCTGCTGCTGTAGGAGTAGATGTGGCGTATCAAAACTTAATCACGCCCGGTTTTGGATTAGGTATTGCAACAGGTTATACACACTATTTTGGTAAAGATAATAACGGATATAAAAATAATGATGTTGGAGTAATACCTGTAGGTGCTTTAATCAGAATTTATCCAAAACAAACAGGATTCTATTTCGGGACAGATTTAGGATACGGTTTTCTTGTCGGTGATGACAAAGTAGCTTCTAATACTACGGTTGACAGACCAGACGGAGGATTTTACATTAAACCGGAAATCGGATACCACAACAGAGATTGGAATTTCTTCTTACAATATCAGAAGGTATTTACAGGAAGTAAGGGAGATTTGGTGGATCAAGACTACAATGTGGGGAACATTGGGGTAGGATTTTCGTATAATATTCCATTAGGAAAGTAGTTAGATTTAAATATAAGCAATTATTAACCAAACCTTTTCATTTTTTTTGAAAAGGTTTTTTATTTACCGAAAAGATTTTACGAAAACTATTATTATATTTGATAAAATTTGAGATTATGAATTTGAATCCAAAATTTCCGCTTTATTTACCAGGTGTAGAGAGTACTAATAATGATAATGTTTCTATTATTGGGGCAAATCTTCGTGAAGATTTTTCCACTTTAGGCTATTTTATTTCTGCTAATGGAGGAATTGAAACCAAAATTCAAAAGACCTATACAACCACAGAGTTTTCTTCACTTTCAGATATCTTGAAAAGCTTTATTCAGGAAAATAATCTTGAAAATATAAAACGTTTGGGAATTGCTGTTCCAGGGCCGGTTCTTGAAGGTAAAAGTAATCCTGCAAGATTGGGATGGGAGCTTGATGTGGAAGAATTCAAAAAAGATTTTGGGTTTGAAAAAGTAGAAATGCTTAATGACCTTGAAGCTTCGGCATACGGAATGAGCCTTGTTGAGGATAATGATCTTGAACCTATCTATACAAGTGGTCACCTTGAGAAAGGAAATGTGGCTATTTTAGCGCCAGGAAATGGTCTGGGAGAAGCAGGATATTTCTTTGATGGAAAATTTTTAAGACCATTTGCTACAGAAGGAGGACATTCGGAATTTTCGCCTAGAACAAATGTAGAGGTTGAATTTTATCAGTTTTTAAATAATATTTACGGAATTGTAAGCTGGGAAAATGTGCTTTCTAAAACGGGATTATTCAATATTTATAGGTTTTTGAGAGATGTAAAAAGACATCCTGAGCCAGAATGGTTATCAGAACGCTTTTCAAACGGGAATTTTGTGGAAGAATTGTATAAAGCAGCAGTTGAAGATGATGTTTTGGTTTGTAAAATAGCATTGGATACTTTCATAGAATTTTTGGCAAGGGAGGCGAATAACCTTACATTAAAATTAAAAGCAACGGGAGGATTGCTTATTTCAGGTGATATCCCACAGATGATAAAAGATTATATTAATAAAGATAAATTCTACGAGAAATTTAAAATAAGTGATAAGATGGAAAATATGTTGAGAAACACTCCAATTTATCTTATTAAAACAAATCAGACAGGATTGAATGGTATAGCACTCTATACGGTTTATTATCAAGAATAAAACAGACTCCGAAGAAATTCGGAGTTTTTTTATGAAATGATATTATTCATAAAAATAATTGACTTTATTGATGTACATCAATGAAATCTATCAAATAAGTATATTACATTTGCACCATTAAACAAGGTAAATAACTTATTCAAATGAAAAAAATATTATTATTAGCGGTTTTAGCTAGTGGTTTAGCTTTTGGTCAGTCAAAAAAAGTAGTAGCATCTGATGTTCATTGGTGGGGATACAAAATTGCAAAATCTGAGGCTAGTTCACACGACGGAACAGTAGGGGTGAAGTCTGGAGATTTGGTTATGAAAGGAAATCAATTAGTAGGAGGTAGTTTTGTTTTAGACATGACTTCTATTAATGCAACTGACCTTTCGGGAGAATACCAACAAAAATTAAATGGACACCTTAAAAATGGAGATTTCTTTGAAGTTGATAAATTCCCAACTGCAACTTTTAAAATTACAAGTGTAAAGAAAAATAAAGATAAAATTTACAGCTCTTTGGTAACCGGAGATTTAACGGTAAAAGGAAAAACGAATAAGGTTTCTTTCCCTGCTAAAATTTCTTACAGCAAAGGAGTGGTGAATTTGGTTTCAAATAAATTCTCTTTTGACAGACAAAAATTTGATGTTGCTTACAAGTCTTCAATGCAAGATGTTTTTATTAAAGATGACATCGATATGCTTGTAAAGGTAACTGCTAAATAAATTAATCAAAAAAAGATTGTTAAAAGTGTAGAAGTTCTACACTTTTTTTTATTTTTGTTGAATTGTAAATAAAAAAGAATGAAAAGATTACTATTGTTTGCTATGATGTGTACCTGCATATCATTTGTTTTTGCTCAAAAGAAAGGTGATAAGGTGGTAAAAGTTACCTCATCGGAGATTAGATGGTGGGGATATAAAGTTGTGAAAACTGAGGCTTCTTCACATTCAGGTACGGTGAAACTTAAAAGTGGTAAATTCAACTTTGATAAAACGGTAATGATTGATGGTGAATTTATTATTGATATGAGAAGTTTGATGGCCGGAGATGTTTCAGATGAAGATCAGGTAAAGCTTACTAATGATTTGAAAAGCACAAACTTTTTTGAAGTTAAAAAATTCCCGACTGCAAAATTTCACTTGACTAAAATTATACCATTAGCAAACAGTGAGTACAATTCTACAGTATATGGAGATGTAACAATTAAAGGAGTAAGAAAAACGATTTCTTTCCCTGCGAATGTTTATATCACGCAGTTTACAGTAGTGATTGAATCTGCTAAATTCTCATTAAACAGAAGAGATTTCAAAGTATTCTATCAGTCTTCTTTGAAAGATTATTTCATCAAAAATGAAATGGATATTCAGTTCAAAATTTCAACAGAAAAATTGGACAACGAAAACAGAGTTCCTGTAAAAAAGAAATAGGAAAGATATCTTTACAAATATTCAATGAGCAGTTTTTTAATTGCTCATTTTTTGTTTATTTTGTTTAAAAGTTGAGAGATAATCTTATTTAAAAATATCCTCAAAATGCTTTTTATTTTATTAATATGAAGATTTATATAGTAAGTGGATTAGGGGCAGATTTTAAAGTTTTAGAAAAGTTAAAATTCCCTGAAAAACATGAAATTGTATTTATAGATTGGTTGATTCCACAGAAAGATGAAGAATTTTCGTCATATGTAGAAAGAATGGCTTCAAAAATTGATACAAGTGAACCTTTCTGTTTGTTGGGATATTCTTTTGGAGGAATTATTGTTCAGGAGATTAATAAAATAAAACCTGCTGAAAAAGTAGTGATTTTAGGAAGTATTAAATCTGATAAAGAAAAATCTAAATTGATAAAAGCCGGAGAGATTACAAAAATCCCCAAAATACTTCCTGTTACTTTCTTTAATGATAAAACAACTCGTATTTATGGAGTGTTAAGAAAGTTTTTTGACTCTAAAAATCCTAAAGTTTTACAATATTTCAGAGTAAAAGACCCATATTATTTAAAATGGTCAATCGAGAAAATATCAGAATGGAAATTTGAAGAAACTCCTGGTGTTATTCAGATTTTGGCGGATAGAGATATTGTTTTTCCGATTAAAAACTCAAAACCTGATTATGTAATAAAAGGGGGTACTCATCTTTTTCCTGCTACAAAATACAATGAAGTGTCTAAAATTATAGGGGAGGTGTTTGTTTAAAAATTAATTTTATATTTTTTTGTTGAAAAAATATGGGGTTGATTGTAAATTTTTGGTTTTTTATAAAATTTATGTTTAATTTTAAGGGGTTAAATTGATAATTTTATGAAAATAGGACTAAAATGGATTGTTTCTTTTGCAATCATTACGTTAATTTCAATAGGAGGGTTGTTTTTTGATGCGTTTTTTCCTCAAGTTGTAGAATCCGATGATTTTTTATCAGAAGATAATATTGTGGGTGCGGATGTTGCATGGATCTTGGCTGCTGCAGGATTGGTACTTTTAATGACTCCCGGATTGTCTTTCTTTTATGGAGGAATGGTAGGGAAAAAGAATATTATTTCTACTATGCTTCAAAGTTTTATAGCTTTGGGTGTGATATCTATTTTATGGATAATCGTGGGCTTTTCACTGTCATTTGGAGATTCTATGGGATTTACAATAAATGGAGAACATTACGGGATAATCGGGAATCCTTTAAGCTATCCTTTTTTTCATGGAGTAGGTGTTTTGCCTCATAAAATGATGGCTTCTACCATTCCTTTTGTTCTTTTTGCTTTATTTCAAATGAAATTTGCCGTTATTACTCCAGCTTTGATTACAGGTTCGTTTGCTGAAAGAGTACGTTTTATATCTTATCTTTTATTCATGGTGCTTTTCAGTATTTTTATTTATACACCACTTTGTCATATGGTTTGGCATCCTGACGGGCTTTTAAATAAATATTTTGGAGTGAAAGATTTCGCAGGCGGAACAGTTGTACATATGAGTGCAGGTTTTGCTGCTTTGGCGGGAGCTTTAGTTCTTGGAAAAAGAAAAAAGCCTCACCATGAACCCTCCAATATTCCTTTTGTACTTCTTGGAACAGGAATGTTGTGGTTTGGATGGTTTGGGTTTAATGCAGGTTCTGCTCTGGCTGCAAATGCAACGGCTGCATCTGCTTTCG
Source organism: Chryseobacterium oryctis (assembly GCF_025971925.1). Lineage (GTDB taxonomy): Bacteria > Bacteroidota > Bacteroidia > Flavobacteriales > Weeksellaceae > Chryseobacterium > Chryseobacterium oryctis. Next base: position 256,071 of record NZ_JAPDHV010000003.1, on the reverse strand, counting down.
GAACTACTACAATAGCTTCAGCTTCTGCAATGATGACATGGATATTTTTCGATAGAATTAATAACAGGAAAATTTCGGCTATGGGAGCTTGTATTGGTGCAGTTGTAGGTTTGGTTGCTATTACTCCGGGATGTGGTTTTGTTACAATTTCAGAAAGTCTTTTTATAGGTTTTATTTCTGCAATTGTCTCTAATACAATGATGAATTGGAAGGCTTTAAAAACAATTGATGATACATTAGATGTTTTTGCTTGTCATGGTGTTGGCGGAATTATGGGTATGATTCTCACTGCTATTTTTGCTCATGGGGAAAATGCGAGTCTCCTTCATGGTGGGTTAGAAGTGTTTTCTCATCATATGATAGCTTTATTTTTAGTGTCTTTTTTTACTTTTTTTGGCTCTTTACTTTTATATAAAATCACAAATGCTATAATCACTTTAAGAGTTTCTGAAGAGTCCGAAGAATTAGGGCTTGATATTTCTCAGCATGAGGAAAGTTTAAGTTAAAAATTATTAATTCAATCTCTTACTTTTTACTTCTTTAGAAAAGATTTTTATTCAATTTATCATGTATCTTTGTCTTGAAGAAAATGGTTAATTGTTTATATGGAATCAATATCGGTTTTTGAGATTATTAAAGTAGGGATAGGTCCGTCGAGTTCACATACGATGGGACCATGGAATGCCGCTGCAGCATTTATAAGAATTATAAAAAGAGAGCGATCAATAGATGAGGTAAAAGAAGTTTTTCTTGAATTTTTTGGTTCTTTGGCTAAAACAGGAATTGGACACGGAACCGATATTGCCGGAATGTTAGGTCTAAACGGAGAAGATTTTAAAACTATTGATACAACCAAGATTGATGAGAAAGTTGAAAAAATAAAAACGTCTCAAATTCTTAATCTGGGAGGTGAAAAAGAAATACCATTTATTTATGGACATCATCTGGTTTTGAATATGGAAAAATCTCTCGATTACCATCCTAACGGAATGATTTTCAAAGCTATTTTTGAAGATGGAACCGAGCTTGTTCAGGATTTTTATTCTGTGGGAGGAGGTTTTATTATGAGTCAGGAAAAGAAATCTATCCAAAAACATTGTGTTCGCACATTATATCCTTGTCATAAATCGTCAGATATTGTAAAATATTGTGATAAACTTGGTTTTAATAGAGTTTCAGATTTAATTTTAATAAATGAAGAGAGTTGGAGAACTCAAGAAGAAACAAGACAGGAAGCGCTTTATATCTGGCAACAAATCAAAGAATGTATTTATAAAGGTGTAAATAAAGAAGGAATTCTTCCGGGAGGTTTGAATGTTACAAGAAGAGCGGCTGGAATGAACAGAAAACTTTTAGGAGACAAAATTTATAAAAATAAAGAGGAATGGTTTCAGCTTGTGGTTGATGCAGAGGAAAATTTCACCAATATTAATAAATGGATTGCATGTTTTGCATTGGCTGTGAATGAAGAGAATGCAAGTTTCGGAAGAATTATTACAGCACCTACAAATGGGGCGAGCGGAGTTATTCCGGCTGTGCTAATGTATTCTCAGGCTTTTACTCCTTTTACAAGTGAAGATGATATTGTGAGGTTTTTATTGGTTGCCGGAGAAATTGGAACTTTATTTAAGAAAAATGCTACAATTTCTGCTGCAATGGGAGGTTGTCAGGCGGAAGTCGGAGTTTCTTCAGCAATGGCAGCAGCAGGTCTTACTGAGATTTTAGGAGGAAGTGTAGGTCAGGTTCTTATGGCGGCTGAAATTGCAATGGAACATCATTTGGGTCTTACTTGTGATCCCATTAAAGGTTTGGTGCAGATTCCGTGTATTGAAAGAAATACGATGGGGGCTATAAAAGCTATTACTGCTGCAAATATTGCATTAGAAAGTGATCCTACAAAAGCAAAAGTAACTTTGGACGAGGTTATTCAGACAATGTGGGAAACGGCTTTGTCTATGAGTGACAGATTCAAAGAAACATCAGAAGGAGGTTTAGCAATTGCTGTAAATGTTCCTGAATGTTAAAAAATAATTTGTGATATTAATAAAAACAGATATTTTTGCCGCAGACATTTTATTAATAATATGAAAAAAACTTTTACACTATTTTTTGCGGTAGCTTCTATGGCTGTTTATTCTCAGATTCAGATTCCTGCAACATCATCAAAAGGAATAATTGTTACACAGAATAATACAAAAATTGTTTATAAAGATTTGAAATACGAAAAAGGTAAGGTCACATACAAAAATGCTCAAACAGACTCAGAGGAATTTTTATATGATAATTCTATCAAAAGTATTGAAGAAAATGAGAATGCTACAGTTGTTCAGAATTCAAATTCAGGAATTTTAAACACTCAAAAGTCCGAGAAATTGACTTCAATGAGAGATATCAAAAATTATCTTAAAGAAAATGATTTAAAGTATAAAAGAGGGAAAGGTTTGAGTGATGTTGGTACTGTTTTTATTATAGGAGGTGGTGCTACTTTCCTGATTGGCGGAATTTCAAATTTATCTAGTGCTAATGAAGTGAAATCAAGCGGTGAATCGAAAAAAGGTTCATCAGTACCTTTGATTATTGGGTTGGGCGTAGCTGGAGCAGGGCTTATAATGAAAATTGCAGGCAATTCTCAAATGAAAAATTCAATTAGAAATTATCAAAATTCTGATGCAAGAAAGTTTAGTCCAAATTACTATGTAGTTAATGATGGAAACGGAGTTGGAATGATGATGAAGTTTTAATTTTTAAATAAAATAAGTAAATTGCTTTTACACTAAAGCAATTTACTTATCTAAAATTCCTCTTATTTTATTGGCATTAGAAATCAATTCTTCCAAATATTCAAAATTTTCTTTTTCTAAAGCAGATTTGAATTTTCTAAGCTGAGAAATATGTTCATTCAATACATCCAGTACATTTTCTTTATTTTGTTTGAAGATAGGAACCCACATTTCAGGGTGTGATTTTGCTAAACGAACTGTACTCGAAAAACCCGAACTTGCCAACTGAAAAATAGTTTCTTCTTCTCTTTCCTTTTCTAAAACGGTATTGGCTAAAGCATACGAAGTAATATGTGAAATATGCGAAATATAGGCGGTATGAACATCATGGTCTTCCGCATTCATATAAATTAAATGCATATCAAGACTTTCAACAATTTTTTCAACCAATTGTAAAGCGTCTTCAGCAGATTCTTCTTTATTGCAAATAACTCCGGCTTTTCCGGAAAAACTATCTGAAATGGCAGATTTAGGACCACTGTTTTCGGTTCCCCACATTGGATGGAAAGCTACAAATCTTGAACGTTTAGGGTGATTTTTTACTCCTGCTACAATTCCTGCTTTTGTAGAACCAGCGTCCATAACGATTTGGCTTTCTGAAATTAAATCTAAAACTGTTGGAAGCAGTTTTCTTGCAGAATCTACGGGTATCGCAAGGATAATTAAATCCGAATTTTTGATCCCGTATTCTAAGTCTACTTTTGCATCAATTATTTTTAAGTCTAAAGCTTCGTCAAGGTGCTTATTACTGTTATCAATTCCATAAATGAAATCTACGATTCCTTTTTCTTTTAACTTCAAACCAATTGAACCTCCGATTAATCCTACACCAATAATACTTATTTTCATTTTTTTAAATTTAAAATAAAAAAACCCCGTCCTAGGACGAGGTTTTGATTTATATACATAAGAATCCTTATCCCAGATTTGAGTTAAAAATTCTATAATAATATGTTGCACTATTTGTAATCACCATGCGAAGGTAATAATTTTTTTCTAATTGAAATTGAAAAAGATAGAAACTTAGTTTTAATTATTCAAATTAACTGTTAAATAAAATCAAGGATTACTAATGATTAAAGTTGACGGGATGTCTGATAACCAAAGGCTTTTCTTATCAATCAGACCTTTCCAGCTTTTACTGCTGATCAACATTAAATCTTGTGAATTCAAAAACTCCTTTTCAATCTTTTTCTCATTATATAATGTAATATGGTTTGGGGCAACTTGTTCGATGCTTCTGATGAGTTCCTTTATTTCAACATTGTTTCTTATCTGTCCTGCAGCGTCTAAAATAATGATTTGAGAATTGTTGTTATTAATCAGTCTTTTCGCATATTCAAGCAAATAAAAATCACTTAGATTGAAAATAGGAACAAAAACTTTATCAGCAGATTTGAATCCTTTTTCTACCAATACACCTACGGGAATATGAGTTTTGTCTAAAATCTGTAAGGTAAAATCGTCAAAAGGAGAACTGTTGAAAATATAGCTTTTGCCTTTTACGGTATTTAAAAGTTTTTCAGGATTAATAATTTTCGTTGTAAAACCGAGTAGTCTTCCCAATAAACTGCCTTCGTACATAGATTTCCCAAGCATGATTAGAAGTAAATCATAATTACCTTTGTTGGATATACTTGTCAAGTCATTTTCTATATCATTCGAAGCTTTGAAAAGGGTAGTAATTTTCAAATTAAGCTCATGCGAAGTGTCTATTACATTTTTGAATTGTTCATTTTCGTATTCGTTAATATCATAAGCATGAATTTCGTTTACAGGAGCAATATTCATAGCTGTAATGCTTTTGTTTCCATTCATTTTATTGGTGAAATCATGGGCAAGTTTCAATAGAGTACTTCCTGATTCAGGATTGTCGAATGAAAGTAGAACCCTGTATTTAGAATCATTTTCATACTGAGACTGGTCAAGTCCGCTTTTATTTGATTTGAAAATATAATTAATAATATCTAAAGCAGGTCCTGTCATAAAAGTGGTGAAAAGAGCCATAATGACAAGCATTGCAAATATTTCCGGACCTAAAACTCCTAAATCATAGCCAATATTTAATACAATCAGTTCCATTAAACCTCTTGTGTTCATTAAAGCTCCGATTGTTAAGCTATCTTTCCAGTTGGTTCCTAAGAATTTGGCGGCTAAAGCACTTCCTACAAATTTTCCCACAACTGCAGTTAGAATAATAAACCCTGCCGTCATCCATAAATGACTGTCATTCAATAACCCGATTTGGGTACGAAGTCCTGTAAAAACAAAAAATAGCGGAAGTAAAAGTACTAATGCAACATCTTCAACTTTATCAATGAAAAGTGTACGGAATTTTGCATTTTCAGGCATAATAGCCCCTGCCATAAATGCTCCGAATAATGCGTGAATACCAATGACTTCTGTTACATAAGCCGAAAGAATTAATGTTAGGAAGAAAATGGCAACCATTGGTTTGCTGATGGTATTTTTTCCTGCCTGTAAATCTCCGATTCTTTTTAAAAAAGGTCTTACAATCTTAATCATGAAAAAAACATAAGCTATTGCCATGATAATCACAAAAATAGAACTCTCAAAAGAACCAGCTTTTACTATGGCAATTACTGCGGCTAAAATACACCAGGCTGTAATATCATCTGCTGCTGCACAAGTAATAACAACGGTTCCGAGTTTGGTTTTTTGAAGATTCCTTTCCTGAACTATCCTTGCAAGCACCGGGAATGCAGTGATACTCATTGAAATTGCAATAAACAGAGCGAAAGAAGTAAATTGAACTCCATCAGGTGAAAACTCCTGATAAATAAAGTAAGAAAGCCCAATTCCTAAAGCAAAAGGAATAATAATACTTGCATGACTGATTACAACAGCATCGTGAGCTTTTTTTCTTAAAACACTCAAATCCAATTCCATACCAACGATGTACATGAATAAAATAAGGCCTATTTGACTAAGAAACTGTAAGTTACCTAAAGATTCTTTAGGAAAGAGAAATGCCGAAAATTCAGGAAAATACATTCCTACTAATGATGGCCCTAAAACAATACCTGCAATCATTTCTCCGATTACAGCGGGCTGTTTTATTTTTACACAAATCCATCCGAAAAATCTTGCGACCAAAATAATGGTTACAATTTGTGCCAATAATAACGCTAATGGATGATGAAGATTTATCTTGAAAGATTCAAGGAAGTTTTCCCAACTAGATTCATTGTTGGTTTTTGCCACTATGTTTTCTTTGATTTCAAGAGTTTGCCCTTCTATGATGAAAAAATACATCAAACAAGAAAAAACAACTATTGTGACAATGTAAAAAATAATATTTCTATATTTCCCCAAATTCATAATTCCGTTATTGTGATACAAAGTTGGTGAGAATATAGTTATGATAAGTATGGTTTTTTCTAAAATGTAATGAATCTCATAAATAATGTAATGAAAACTATTTCATAAAAAGCTCATTGCCAAAATAAGGCGAAAATGAAATAAGTTATTTTCCAAACATTTCAATTAATGAATGTTTATAAGCTTCACCAATTTGTAGTCTTAAAAAATGTTCTCCATCCACTGAAATGGTTGAAATAATTTCATTGTTTGAAAAGGCTTTGATATAAGACAGGGCAATAATTTCTTTTTTATTAACCTGAGCAAAATCTTTAGCAGGAAGCATTTCAAGAAGGGATTTTAAGCTAAGATTTTTTAAAACAAAGCTTGTTCCGTCTCCTAAAATGACATCTTTATCCCGACTGTCAATTTCTGAGGTTGTGATATAAGCAATTTGTTCTGTGAAAATAATGGTTTTACCGATATTGGTATTCCATTCTATAAAATCTTTTTTCTGAGAGTTTTGAATTAGTTCTTTTGCTTTCTCAAATGCCTGAATCAACCTTTCTTTTTTGATAGGTTTTCTTACGTAATCTACTACATTCAAGTCAAAAGCATCAGCAGCATATTCTTTATAAGCAGTTGTAAAAATGATTTTTTTTGAATCAGAAATCAACTTTGCAACCTGTAAACCATTCATTCCGGGCATTTCTATATCTAAAATACAAAGGTTACAATCAATATTTTCAATTTCGTTTAAAAATATTTTAGGGTCATTGAATGCTTTTACAACTTCTACGTCTTCAATTTGTTCACATAGAAGTTTCAGGTAGCTTATTGCTAATAATTCGTCGTCAAGAATAACGCATTTTATCATAGAATTTGCCCAAGTCGATTTTTAATTCAGCCGTGAAGATACCGTTTTTTGAACTTTTTTGAAGTGAATAATAAGTATTATAAATCATTTTTAGCCTTTGGTCGAGCGATTCACTGCCAAAACCGCTGTGCTCTTTTTCAAGAACATGTTTTAGTGAGGCTTTATTGCTCACTTTCATTACAAAAATTCTGTTTTCAAGTTCTAAATGAATTGAAATGAATGAATCCTGAGCTAAAAAATCGGTGTGTTTAAAGGCATTTTCGATAAGGTCAACAGAAATTAAAGGTGCGAAGACTTTTTCTTCGTAAATAGAATCAGATTTATCAATTTTTGATTTAATTCTAAAATCAAAAAGTGGATTTATCTTAATTTTATTGATTTCGATAAGGCTTAAGGCAAAATTTAATTCATCTTTCGGGCTTACAAATTTATTATTGCTTTCGTACAGAATATAATCCAGAACATTTGCCAGTTTATCTAATGACATATACGTCTGATAGGCATGTGACTGAACAGAATTCAAGATATTTTTAAACAAATGAGGATTGAGCTTTGTGCCAATATGCTCAAGCTGAACTTCATTTAATCTTTGTTCAATTATTTTGTTAGTTTCTAAAAGATTAGAATTTCTTTTTTTAAATTTCTGATTTTGATTGAATAAATAAATACTTACCGTTAAAAACAAAAAAATAGCAAATACTCCAATGAATATCATATAATCTTGAATCATGTAGTAATTGCCTTCCATCAAAATGGCTATTTAAGCTTTTTTAGAGTTTTTAGAGTTGCATTTTCCTCGCATTTTTCAAATGTGATTTCGTAGGTTGGATTTTTCTCTGGATAGGTCAAAACATAGTCAGGACACGGCTTTTTCTGTGCATTACTTCTTTCAAAATCTACTTTTCCGTTGGTAATGATGCTGTCTTTTAAAAATTTTTCATTTATTTTCAGCGTATTCATTTCCGTTTGAAAAGATTCGGAATATTTGAATTCTTTTGAAAGGGTTTCTGCAATTACTCGACTGTTGGGAAGATAACCGCTGCAGCTAGCCCCTTTTTTGTTTAATATAAAAAATACGATAAGTAATCCCGGAACGAGACCAATTAAGTAAAATTTCAGTTTTTTCATTAGAAAATTAAAAGATTGATATCATGATAAGTAAGTCCGAAGCGGTCGCAGATTATTTTCTTGGTATGTCTTCCTTTGTACATATAAAGGCTCTGTTTCATCTCGTTTTTGCGAACCAGCATATTTTCGAAACCACCTTCTTCATCATAATTTAAAATATAGGAAAGAAAGAAGTTAGAAATTGCTTTTGTTGTAGTTCTTGGCATCCTGGATGTAAGATTTGGAAGCCCACAATGAATGACCCCATGTTTTATGATGTAAGGGTCTTCCATGGTTGTCAATTCTGATGTCTCTATTACTTTTCCGTTATCAATAGTAATATCGATAATTACGCTTCCTTTTTTCATTTTCATGACCATGTCTTCGGTCACAATCGGTGTCATATTTAATCTTGGAAGTGCTCCGATAACAACGTCTGCGCGTCTCAGAGCTTTCTTTAATTCTTTAGGGTCGATAATTGATGTCGGAACTCTGCTGTCAACAAGGGTGTGAAGTCTTCTTAGTTTTGAAAGAGAGTTGTCAAAAACTCTTACACTTGCTCCTAAACCGATTGCTGCTTTTGTTGCAAATTCGCCAACGATTCCGGCTCCTAAAATGACAACTTCGGCAGGTCTTACTCCTGTAATTCCTCCAAGCATTAAACCATTGGATAAGGCTAATAATTCGGAAGCGTACAAAATGGAAACCGTTCCTGCGATTTCTCCGACAAGTCTTACCAAAGACAATTGCTTGTATTCATCAACTATAAATTCAAAAGCAATGGCATTGATTTTTTTCTCTGCAAGTTTTAAAAAATAGTCTTTATCTCTAAGATTTATTTGAAGTGCTGAAACCAAATAGGTATTGGGTTTCATATAGTCTATTTCGTCTTCAGTAGGAGGGTTTATTTTAAGGATTAAGTCTTGTCCGAAAGCCTCTTTTGGGTCGTTTGTAATTTTTGCTCCTGATTCAGAATACTGTAAATCTGTAAAAAATGAGCCTTGTCCTGCTCCAGATTCTATAATAATTTCGTGACCATGTTCTACCAAAACCTGTACAGCATCCGGAGTGATACAAGTTCTTCTTTCGTTTAGACAGGTTTCTTTCGGAATTCCTATACTGAATTGTTTGCCTTTCTTGATAACCTCCAATTTTTCTTCCTTCGGCATCAGTTCCTCTTCAGTGAAAGGAGTAAAAATATTAGTAGTGCTCATCCTTAATTAAAAATTATGTCTTAGAGATAATTATTTTACAATCGAATTCTATAGCAAAGATACATAATATTTAATCGAAAGTAATTTCTCTGCTATCTCCTGTGTTTACAATGTTCATTTCATGATACTTAAGTCCGTAAAGCTCATCCTCGTAAACCTCTGGCCATTCGATAATACAAAGAAAAGCATTGTCTAGGTATTCCTCAATTCCGATATCATAAACTTCTTCAATATTTTTTAAACGGTATAAATCAAAATGATAAATCTTTCCTTTTGGTGTATTGTATTCATTTACAATTGAGTAAGTTGGAGAGTTTACTTCATCTTCGCTTCCTAAATTTTTAAGCAAAAATTGAGTGAAAGTTGTTTTTCCCGCACCCAAATTCCCTTTTAATAGGAGAATATTATGGTTAAGCTGAGGAAGTATTTGTTCAACAATTGATTGCCAGTCTTCGATTTTATGTATTGAATAATTCATTATTTATTTGAATTTTGTATATATAAATTATAAAAATATTTTGCTCTTGTTTTTGCTCTTTCTGGGTTTCTGTTTCTATTATTTTTCACAGGATTTTCATACAGAGCAAGTATTTCTCCCATTTCTAACGGTCGTAAATCTTTAGCTTCTTTATTGAAGAATGATTGGGAGATATTTTTTATCCCTTTTCTGTTTTCCAGAAAGTCAAAGTTGCTAAAATTAAAATTCAGACAATCTTTTTGGCTGTATCTATGCTCTATATATCTTGCAATTAGAAAGTAGTCTATTGCCGATTTATTTTTGGTATTTAAAGTAAGAAACAGTCTATATGCCAACTGATTGCATGGGCAACTCTTTCTTTGAGTATTTGGATTTAGTAAAGTGTTAAAAATTAAATTCCAAGAATTATCAGATAAGGAATTGGGATAGACAATATCATAGAAGTTATAGAAGTTTGTTGGCAGTTGTTCACTGCTTCTTATATGCCAAGTAATTATACGTTTATCAGTTGTATTTAAAATATATCTTCCCCCAAATTCAATATATAAAATCAAAAGAACTAAGATAGAAAAGAATGCAATTGAAATTATTTTTAAATACTTCATAAAACTTTAAAAATAGAAGGCTTAAATATTTTTTTCAAAAATAATTAAACAAAGTGATTTATAATCAAAATTTTAATATAATTAAAGATTTAAACGTAGGCATTTACAGTTAAAATTTCTATAAATTGCCTATTTTTACAGCATGATTTCCAAGCAGACCATAGATAAAATATTCTCAACAATCCGTGTAGAAGAGATTGTGGGAGAATATGTGCAGTTGAAGAGAGCCGGGTCTAATTTTAAGGGACTCAGTCCGTTTCATGATGAAAAGTCTCCGAGTTTTATAGTTTCACCAAGCAAACAGATTTGGAAAGATTTCTCAACAGGGAAAGGAGGTACAGCGATTTCTTTTTTAATGGAAATCGAAAATTTCACTTATCCTGAAGCACTTCGTCATGCTGCAAAGAAATATGGGATTGAAATAGAAGAAGATCAGCGTGAGTTTTCAGAAGAAGCTAAAAATGCCCAGTCTGAAAGGGATTTGCTTTATAAAATACATGAGGTTGCTAATAATTACTACCAAAGTTTCTTATGGGAAAATGAAGAAGGTAAAGCAATTGGTCTTTCGTACTTTAAAGAGCGTGAACTTAAAGATGATATCATCAAAAAGTTCCAGCTTGGATATTCTCCTGAAAAGAAAAATGCTTTTACGGAATTTGCTTTAGAAAAGGGATACTCAAAGGAGATTTTAGAAAAATCGGGTCTTTCAATTTTCCCTGAAAACGCTCCTAATGGAATTGACCGTTTTCGAGAAAGGGTAATTTTTCCGATTCATAGTTTCTCGGGGAGAGTGCTTGGTTTTGGAGCGAGAATTTTAAAGAATAACGTAAAAACTGCAAAATATCTCAATTCTCCGGAGACGGAAATTTATCATAAATCGAATGTTCTTTATGGCTTAAACCAAAGTAAACAAGCGATTTCGAGAAAGAATGCCTGTCTTTTGGTAGAAGGCTATATGGATGTGATTTCACTCCATATGTCCGGAATTGAAAATGTTGTAGCAAGTTCGGGAACTTCTTTAACGACAGAGCAAATTAAACTTATCAAAAGGCTTACAGAAAATGTAACGATACTTTTTGATGGAGATAATGCAGGAATTAAAGCCAGTTTCCGAAGTATTGATATGCTTTTGTCGGAAGGAATGAATATTCGTGTTCTTCTTTTTCCGGATGGTGATGACCCGGATTCTTTTGCCCGAAAACATCCACAGGAATATGTGGAAAAATTCATCGAAAATCAGGCGATGGATTTTATTGATTTTAAAGCTGAAATTTTACTTAAAGAGGTTGGAAACGACCCGATTAAAAAAGCTGAAGCCATCAGAGATATCGTTAAATCTGTTGGGTTTGTAAAGAATGCTTTAAAAAGAGAGGTTTATTTAAAGGAAGTTTCAAATAAATTCGGATTGTCTGAACAAAGTTTGTTTAATGAATTGGATGTTCAGAAACAAATAATACAAAATCAGAATCAGCATAGTCAGCAACAGAAGGAAAGTACTCCTGTGAAAATGGAGGTCGTTCCTTTAGATGAGGAAAAAAGTGACCCTTTTTTATATGATGTGTTATTTATGGAGAATAAGCTTGTCGATCATATGTTGATGTTTGGAGATGTTGTTTTGAAAAGATTTGATGAGAAAAATGGTGACTATCAAATTACAGTGATTGAAGAAATTCTTAATCATTTTGAAGAGGAACAGTATCAGTTCCTTGTAGAAAGTAACGAAATTATCATTAATCAGATAAAAGAAGGTATTCAAAAAGAAGAACTCAGAAGTGGTAAGTTTTTTGTGACTTTTATGGATGAGGAAATTACCTCAAAAGTAGTAGATGCATTAATCCCTCTTGATGATCTTGAAAACTGGGCTTCTAGAAATATTTATCCTCCAAATTATGGAGATAAAGTGGCTGAACAAATAAAAGGTGATGTTTTGTTGCATAAATATCGATATATTGATTATTTGATTAAAGAAACGGCTAAGGAATTGGGGAATGTAGATGAGGTGAAATATTATGAGCTTATTCAAAAAATCAGTTTACTAAAACAGGCTTCGATTCGTCTAAGTAATATTATTGAATATTCGCCAATTAAAGGAATTTATGGGGATAGAATGAGATAGAATAGGGACAAGCAATTTATTTTTCTGTGACAAAAAGTCTTATAAAATTTTAGGAATAAAAGTTGTAATTTACATTTTGTAAAAATTTAAAATAATACCAATAGAAATATGGACATTAAAAAAGAATTCAGAGATTTTTCTGTAAAGCATTTAGGAAATAACGGGTTGGTAACCGATCAGTATATGGGAATGTATGGACCTACAAATTTAACTCCGTACATCATGGAAGAAAGAAGATTAAACGTAGCGCAAATGGACGTTTTTTCTCGTTTGATGATGGACAGAATTATTTTCTTAGGAACAGGAATTGATGATCAGGTGGCTAATATCGTAACAGCACAGTTGTTATTTTTAGAAAGTGCAGATCCTTCAAAAGATATTCAGATTTACATCAATTCTCCTGGAGGAAGTGTTTACGCAGGTTTAGGAATTTATGATACAATGCAGATTATTAAACCTGATGTAGCAACAATTTGTACAGGTATTGCCGCTTCAATGGGAGCTGTTTTACTTGTTGCAGGGGAAAAAGGAAAGCGTTCTGCTCTTAAACATTCAAGAGTGATGATTCACCAGCCTTCAGGAGGTGCTCAAGGTGTAGCTTCTGATATGGAAATCAACTTAAGAGAGATGTTGAAATTAAAGCAAGAGCTTTATGACATTATTTCTGAACATTCAGGACAGACTTATGACTGGGTGGAGAAATCTTCTGATAGAGATTATTGGATGACCTCTACCGAAGCTAAGGAATATGGAATGGTAGATGAAGTTTTACAGAGATCTAAAGAAAAATAATAGTTTTAAAACTTGAAATAAAATTCGGCGGCATCTTCGATGCCGCCGAATTTTATTTCAAGTTTTATTGGCTTTTTCTCTTCTTAAAGAAAATTGTATAGATCAAAAAAGTCTGTAGAAAAACGTTTCCAATTAATGCTAATATTGATTGATAAAATGGAATTGGGGCATAGAACGGTAATAACTGATTGAAGAAAATTACCGGAGAACTTGCTAGATATTTTATTAAAAATAAAGGATATCTCAAGTAATCTGGCTTTATATCAATTAAAAACTGATCATATACAAAAACGTAGATAATATCAAACAAAAGTATTCCAAAAAATAGAAAAATAAATTTCTTCATATTTTTGATCTAACAAAATATTTTTTTTAATTAAAAGCCTCAATGATTTTAGAAAAATCTTCTAGTTTCAGAGCTGCTCCACCGATTAATCCTCCATCAATATCAGGCTGAGAGAAAATTTCTTTTGCGTTATCAGGTTTCACAGAACCTCCATAAAGGATAGAAATTTCATCCGCAACTTCCTGACCATATTTTGCAGCGATAATATTTCTGATATGTGCATGGATTTCCTGAGCTTGTTCCGGGGTAGCTGTTTCTCCTGTTCCGATTGCCCAAACCGGTTCGTAAGCGATTACTACTTTTTTAATTTCTTCTGCAGAAAGAGTGAAAAGAGCAACTTCTGTTTGATTTTTAACAACTTCAAGATGCTGTCCTGCTTTTCTCTGTTCAAGAGTCTCTCCGTTACAATAAACAGGAGTAAGACCTTTGTCTAAAGCTAATTTAATTTTTCTGTTGCAGTGAGAATCTGTTTCACCATGATATTGTCTTCTTTCAGAATGTCCTATTAAAGAACCGTTTACATCGATAGATTCTAACATATCTGCTGAAAGTTCTCCTGTATAAGCTCCACTTTCATGTTCGCTCATATCCTGAGAAAATACTCCGATTTCATCTTTTTCGAAGATGTCTTTTGCCATCATCAAATACAAAGAAGGAGGAGCAATCCAAACTTCACAGTTAGTAGCATTATTATTTTTATAACTAAGTAATTGAATCATTAATTGTTGTGCATCAATTACATTTTTGTTCATTTTCCAGTTTCCTGCAACGATTTTTTTTCTCATAGTTTTACTAATTATCTAAATTTATTTTTTATTTCTTTTTTCTCTCGCAGATTTTTTTGATTTAGCAGATTTTAAAGATTGTTTACGACTCTCTTTATATTATTCAGAATATTTGTAGTATTAAAATTAATAAGTAGTCCTAACTTCTTGTCAGACAATTTTAAATAGGTATAAAGTTGTTTATAGTGAATTGCTTCTAATTCTTTTATGGATTTTAATTCTAAAACTACTTTGTCCTCTACCAATATATCAATCTTAAAGTTTAAATCAAATTTTTTATTGTCATAATAAACAGGTAATATGACCTCAGATTTTACATTTAATCCATTCTCTTCTAGTTCATAGATTAAAATTCTATGGTAAATAGATTCGAGTAAGCCTGGTCCTAATTGGTTATAAACATTGAATTGAATATACATTTTCGGACGATATAAGAAATTTCATTTTCTGTCATTGGCTAATCTGCAAAATTTGTAAAATCTGCGTGATGTTTACTGATTAATTCCTTCCAATTTAAACATGAATGCATACACTAAAGCAACATCTTTCAGATAATCAAATCTTCCGGATGCTCCACCGTGACCATAATCCATGTCTGTTTTTAGTAATAATACATTTTTGTCAGTTTTCATATCCCTCAGTTTTGCAACCCATTTCGCAGGTTCGAAATATTGCACCTGAGAATCGTGTAAACCTGTGGTTACTAATATATTTGGATAGTTTTTCTTCTCGATATTTTCATAAGGAGAATAAGATTTCATATAGAAATATGCATCTTTGTTATTAGGATTTCCCCATTCGTCATATTCGTTGGTAGTTAACGGAATGCTTTCATCAAGCATTGTATTAACAACATCTACAAACGGAACTTGGGAAATAACACCATTCCAAAGATTGGGACTCATATTGGCAACAGCTCCCATCAAAAGGCCTCCTGCACTTCCTCCTTGTGCGTATAAATGTTTAGGTGAAGTGTATTTTTCTTTAACTAAATATTCTCCACAATCAATGAAATCGGTAAAAGTATTTTTCTTTTTCATCATTTTACCGTCTTCATACCATTGTCTTCCCATTTCCTGTCCGCCACGAATATGAGCAATCGCATAAGCAAAACCTCTATCTAAAAGGCTTAATCTTCCGCTACTAAATGTTGCATCCATAGAATTTCCGTAAGAACCATAAGCATAGAGTAGAAGAGGGTTGTTTCCGTCTTTTTTATATCCTTTTTTATAAACAATGGAAATCGGAATTTTAGTTCCGTCTTTTGCTATAGCAAATAGTCTTTCGGTTACATAATTTTCTTTATTGTAACCTCCTAAAACTTCCTGTTGCTTTAGCAAGGTTCTTTTTCCTGTTTTTAAATCCTGTTCGTATTGAGAACTAGGAGTAATCATGGAAGTATATCCGAATCTGAAATTATCGGTATTGTATTCAGGATTTCCTGATGGATAAACGGTGTAAGCCGCTTCATCGAATTTTAAAAACTCTTTTTTACCTGTTTTTCTGTCAAAAATGACTAATTGAGAAAGTCCGTTTTGTCTTTCGCTGAAAACAAGATAATTTTTAAACTCACTGATTCCTTCCATTAAGACATCTTTTCTATGTGGAATGAAATCTTTCCAGTTTTCAACACCGGTTTTATCCAAAGGACATTCCATTACCTTAAAGTTAAGAGCATCTTTGTTGGTTGTAATTAAAAATTTATCTTCCAAAGGAGTTACATCATACAAAACATCTTTCATTCTTGGCTGAAAAACTTTGAATGTTCCATTGGGGTCATCAGCACTTATATATCTTGTTTCTGAGGAAGTTGTAGCACCGGAATAAATCATAATGAATTTGTCATTCTTAGACTTTCCAACTCCTATGTAATTGGTTTTGTCTTTTTCTTCATACACCAAGACATCTTTAGAAGAGTCAGTTCCCAGAGTATGTCTGAAAATTTTCTCTGTTAAAAGTGTTTCAGGGTTTTTTCCTGTATAGAAAATAGTTTTGTTATCATTTGCCCAAGTTGCAGAACCTGTAGTGTTTTTAATACCTAAGTCAGTGGTTTTCCCTGTTGAAAAATCTTTTAAAAATAATTTATATTGTCTTCTTGATACATCATCCACTCCATAAATCATTTTGGTATTATCAGGACTTATGCTGAAACCTGAAGCAGAGTAATAAGCATGACCTTCAGCAAGTTGGTCTACATCCAAAAGAATTTCCTCGGGAGTTGTAAGATTACCTTTTTTTCGGCAATATTTGAAATATTGTTTTCCTGTTTCTGTACGGGTATAATAATAGTAACCGTTTTTGAAAACCGGAACAGATTCATCTTTTTCCTTAATTCTGGCTTTCATTTCCTGAAAAAGCTTATCTCTGAAAGGTTCTGTATCTTTCATCATACCTTGCCAATAGGTATTTTCTGCTTTCAGATAATCCACAACTTTGGTAGAATCTTTTCCTTTTTTGAAATAATCAATCATCCAGTAGTAGGGATCGTTTACTTTATCTCCGTGTATGTCTCTTATATGTTCCTGCTTTTCGGCTACCGGAGCTTTAAGGTCTGGAAATTTTTGAGACTGAAATGTTGCTGAACTCATTATTAAAAGTGATAAATAAAACTTTTTCATATGTATATTGTTCTTGGTATCTTAATCTAGCTTCCAAAGATTTTTCAAAAGTTTATAGAATGTATGCTCTTCATCGGTTACTGTGTTATCAGCTTTTATCAGAGATTTAGCAAATTGTACAAACTTTACACGTTCTTCTTCTATAGAATCATCAAGAAAACAACGTGCATGAAATTCAAAGTGATCTTTCCATTCTTCGGGTTTTAATAAAGCTAAAGTTTCCAGTTCGTTATCAAGATTCATTCTGAAAGGAAATTCATCTGCTAAATATTGCTGAATAAGCATTCCTTCTTCAGGTGCAAATTCTCCGTCTACGGAAGAAAGAATCATTAATAAGTGATATCCGGCAATTGGTTTATTTGATTTTTGCATTAATGTTAGTTTAAAAGTTGAGTTTTACTATTAGATTTATTTAATATAATTTTTTGCAGGTTGTTTATCTACAATTTTTCCGTTTTGTATCGTTAAAACGAACGGATTGCTTCTTGCAATAGTTTTGATGGCTGTTCCGTCCATCATTGCATTTTTGATTGTCTTAAAAGTGTTAGGATCTGTTGAAACTCCGTAAACAACAGCTTTTTCTGTTTTTATTTTATTTTCAATCTTCTGAATCATTTCAGCAGAAACCTCTTTTGGATGATAAGAGAAAACCAAAACAGCTTTTGGGGCATTGATGATTTCGTTGGTAAGTTCAAGTCCGGATGGATCTTCAATTTTAAACTTCACAATTTCAGATTGATAACCTTCTTTTACCATAACAGATTCGTTTTTTCCTTCCTCAATTTTCCAAGGTGAACCTTCTTCCCAATATTTTGTTTCATTGATGTAATCATCTTGGTTTACTTTTAAAATTTCGCCTGTTTTCTGATTTTTAAGGGAGTAAAAAGTTTTATATTCAGAAGGATTTTTAGCAATTTTTTCTTTTTCAGCCTTCAAATCTGTCCCGATTTTATAATCACGGAAATCAATGATGGGTTCCTGAGCAATTCCGTAGCTCATAATGCCAATCATTACTAAAGAAAAAATACCGAAAAGGATATATTTGAATTTACTTGAAGATTCTTTTTGGTCGACAGAATAATCATCTTTTTTCTTGAACTCGTTTTTATAAAGAAGAAATAAGATAATTAAACCAAATAAAAGGACGATATCTTTGATAAAACTTTGCCAAGGTGTGAATTTAATAGCATCTCCGAAACATCCGCAATCTGTAACTACATTGAAATAGGCAGAATAAAAAGTAAGAAATCCAAAGAAAATACAAAGCACAATTAATGCTGAAATTGAGAACTTTAGTTTGAGTTTTAATAAAAGCATAAAGCCCAGTAAAAGCTCTAAAACCACTACAATTATTGAAAAAAGCAGTGCAAATTTTTCAAAAAACGGCATATTGAAAACGGTAGGAGAGAAGTATTCTTCCATTTTGAAAGAAAAACCGACCAAATCTACGGCTTTTACAAACCCCGAAAGGATGAAAATAACAGCAATAATAAAGCGTAATAATCCTTTAAGCATATTAAATATTTTTTGGTTCGAAATTGTTTATTTTTTCTGAAAATTTTATTAAGCAAAAAACAGCATAGTTCAGCATATCGAAATAATTAGCATCTAAACCTTCAGATATAATAGTAACTCCTTGATTATCTTCAATTTGTTTTGTTCTTAAAACTTTTTGGTAAATCAAATCTGTAATTGAAGAAATTCTCATATCTCTCCACGCTTCACCGTAATCATGGTTTTTTCTTTCCATTAAAGCTTGTGCTTCTTTGGCGTATTTGTCATAAAGTTTCAAGATTTCTTCAGTATTTTCATTGAAGTCGTTTGAAAGACCTTTTTCAAGCTGAATAAGCCCGATAATAGAGTAGTTGACGATAGCGATGAACTCTTCTTCTTCGCTTTCATCCACCATTTTTTTATCAGTCATTTGTAAGGTACGGATTCTGTTGACTTTTATGTAAATCTGATCCGTGATTGAACTTGGTCTCAAAACCCTCCAAGCTGCGCCGTAATCTTTTAATTTTTTACTGAATAAATCACGACATTCATTGATAACTTTCTCGAACTGTACTGATGTTTTTAGCATAAATTCTCTTAATCTTTCAAATATACGAAATAGCTTTTAGGTAGTAGGAATCAGTGCTTAGTTTTTTGAGCAGAAATAGAGATGAGAAGCTAGAAGTTAGTATTTTTGTAATATGCAAAATCATTTATCATCTATTAATTTTCATTCAATAAACTGCAACGGAAGACTTGTGGATTTATCTTCTCCGAAGATTATGGGTATTCTCAATCTTACCCCTGATTCTTTTTCGGATGGAGGTAAATTTAATAATGAAAAACAGGCACTTCAACATGCTGAAAAATTAATTGCTGAAGGAGCAGAAATTATTGACATTGGTCCTCAATCAACACGTCCTAATGCCGAATTTTTAAGTTGTGAAGAAGAAATCAAGAGAATTGGAAATATAATTTCTCAAATCAAAAAAGAATTTCCTCAAACACTTATTTCATTAGATACATTTTACTCGGAAACTGTAAAGTTCGGGTTTAATGAAGGTATTGATATTATTAATGATATTTCCGGAGGTTATTATGATGATAAAATGTTTGACACAGCGGCAGAAACTAAACTTCCTTATATTCTGATGCATATAAACCCTTCCTATGAAACGATGCATGAAAAGATAGAATATGAAGATATTATACTTTCAATTAATCAATATTTTTCTGAAAAAACCAATGAACTTTTAGAGAAAGGAGTTACAGATATTATTTTAGACCCGGGTTTTGGTTTTGGAAAAACAATTGAAGACCAAATGAAAATGATTGATGAGGTGAAGTATTTGGGATTAGGGAAATTTCCTTTATTAATTGGGATTTCAAGAAAATCTTTTATATACAAACCTCTTGGAAAATCACCTTTGGAAATTAATGCAGAAACTCAGAAACTTCATCTAAAAGTTTTACAGCAAGGAGCGAAAATTTTGAGAGTACACGACGTCGCTGAAACAAAGAAAACAATTGACGATTTTTTGAGATAAGTATAAGGAATATCCTTCTGACGAAGGAAGAATCTCAGAAATTTGTAGATTCTTCACTTCATTTTTGTTCAGAATGATGTTCTTTTATGTTCTCTTTTTAATTCAAGTTTGTCAGTTTTTCTGAAAATTGTTTAGAAAATTCTTTTCTATCCTCTTCTAGCTTTTCTTGTGTTGATGGCAAAATGTAATTGAAAAGTATCTTGTCTTCATTATCTAAAAAGATGATTTCTTTTTCGTTTCCATCAAGCATTTGCGAGAAAATTTCCCACATTGAGGTATCTTTTAATTTTAATAATTCGAAAAACTGGTCTGCTTTTATCTCTATTCTCTGCATGATTAAAAATCTAGTAATTTTAATTTAAACTGTATTGCAAAATTTTGCTTAAAATTCGGAGTTGTATAATATCCAACTCTGTAAAATAATCCCAAATTGAAATAGGTTGAAAGGAAATTGTTCCATTCCAGACCCACTTCTTGATATAAACGGTCAAGTTTTTTGAACTTGAATTCATGGTATTCAGGATGTTTCATATTTCCGATTGTTCCTCTCAGTACAAAATCAAAACTCGAAACGTTTTTTCCAAAGCTTTTAAAATACCAAGGAATTTTATGGGTTAAATAGTAAGCAACAAATCTGTCATTGTAATATTTTCCTCCTTCCAATGTCGCAAATCCTAAATATGAAGTAAGGTTGAAATTGAAATCCTTTCTTGGAGAGGCTAAACCGTTCATAGTGAAGTTTTTCCAAATAGGTGCGCTTCCCAAAACAATTCCTCCATATAATCTAAAACCAGTAGTTCCGAATCTTGTTTTGAAATTATGCAGGAAAAGCAGGTCGAATCGGGAGTAGTCGAAATCTCCTCCTAAAAGTTTATAGCTCTGCTCATAATTCAGATATATTTCCGGATATCTTTGGTCTATCAAAGATTTTCCTTGCGGAGTCATGATATTAGTAGAAAACGGAGAATATTTTAGCGTAAATAATGTGCTGAAGTTATCAAAATCTGCACCTTTGTTTCTGAATCCGTAATCAAACATGGCTTCTTCACGATTTCTTCGTATGGCTGAAACTAAAGTGAGAGCGTTACTTACATCATTATTGTAAGACAATGATACTCCTCTGAAACGAAAATAACGGTCGTTGTTCAGGTTGTTTCCATAATTCATTGTACGCATTTTGAAGCTCCAGAGTTTTCGGTAAAATTCTCCGGAAGAAGTCACATCATTATAATGTTCAATCCTGAAATAAGAGTTTTTTTCTAAAGTTGTTTTAATGTCAATTCCAAGTCCGTATTTCCATCGGTCATCTTTGAAACCGTACGCAAAATAATAGTCAGGTGAAACATAAGAATTGAAATTTTCGTTCAGTTTAGTTTTTAAACCTACTCTGAAGCCTTCGTAAAGGTTATAATTCACAATTTCATCTAAGGCGAAATCTACATTTCCAACTCTGATTTGTCCGTTTAGTAAACCGGATAAAATTTGGGCTTTACTGTCGATATTGTATTTTCTTCCAAGACTGTCAATAGTTTTGTACGTATTTCTTTCACGTTCCGTTAATGCGTCGGTTCTATATAAATCTAAACTTTTTCCGTCTGTACTTTTTACTGAAAAAGTATATCCTTTGAAGTCATTTTTATGTTCATCGATAGGAGATAGAAAGTCAAAATACCTTGAGGTAAGAAAAGCATAAGTTCCGAAGGTTTTTTTATCCTTTTTCTTGGTTTTTTCTTCAGAATTTTCCTGGTTGCTTCCTTCTAAAGACATATTGCTCATCTTTAGTTTTACGGTTTCAAGAGCGAGAAACCATTTGTTGTTGTAATAAGTCCAGGTGCTTGTAATAATTCCGTCGTTTTTATTCTTACTGAAATTTTCAATTTTTTTAACACCGTAAGTTTTTGTATCAATATAGATTACACCGTTGTATTTCCTCTTTTTGTCAGGATTTTTATAATTAACTTCACGAAATCGGATGACGAAATTTTTTCTTCCGTCAAGCTCAAGAGTATCTGTCAGGAAAAACCTGTAAAGACCTCTGTTTTCTTGTTTTAACTGATTGGGAAGCTTGTCTCGGTTGCTTTGTTGAAGAGCCATCATTTCATAGATAGGCTGCCTCAATCCTGAAATTCTGTTGTCGAGAATATTTATCTTTTCACCATATTTTTTGGAATACAAAAATTCCTGAGCTCTTTCCCAAAGGAAAAGTTTGCTTTTTGAAAATATCTCTCTTGCCGAAATATTATTTAGTGAATCTTTTTCTCTTTTCTTTTTGAAAAGATTAGCATCATTGAAAAATTTATTAAACTGAGAAATACTGTCTTCATTAATGTCTAATGAAATTTTTTCATATGATTTGTAGGCGTAAGAATCAAGACTTTGCGGAGAATTTTCCTTAAAAAGTTTATTTACCTTTTTTAAAATTTCTAATGCTCT
Source organism: Chryseobacterium oryctis (assembly GCF_025971925.1). Classification (GTDB taxonomy): domain Bacteria; phylum Bacteroidota; class Bacteroidia; order Flavobacteriales; family Weeksellaceae; genus Chryseobacterium; species Chryseobacterium oryctis. The sequence goes on along the minus strand of NZ_JAPDHV010000003.1, from coordinate 233,558 downwards.
GGGGTCGCTTTTATCCTCAATAATTACTGTTTCAATGGTTGTAGTTTTTGATTGCGAATAACCAAAAACAAAAACCAAACAAAAAATGAGTGATAAAAACCTTTCCATGAGATAAATCTGAATCAAAATTAGTCATAATTCTTATTTTGAGAAAATTTTTAATTAATCCTTAACATTATTGGTTTCTTTAGTTTTATAAAAAGAAGGAATACCAACCAAACAGTTTAGAAATAACCAACAAAAAAAGCGTACAAATTATCTATGTACGCTTTTCTATATTTTGAAAATATTATCTTGATTAGAGTGTTAACGCTTTTTGATAGGCATTTTCAAGACCATCAAGATTTTTTCCTCCAGCTGTTGCGAAACCTGGGTTTCCACCACCACCACCTTGGATTTCTTTTGCCAAATCTTTTACAATAGCTCCCGCTTGATAAGAAGCCGCTAAATCATCAGAAACACCCACGGTAATCATTGGTTTCCCATCTGCATCAGAAAGAATTACCGTTACAGAAGTTGGGATTTCTTTTTTCAATTGGAAAACAAGGTCTTTTACAGAACCTGCGTCTAAAGACGTTCTCTTTACCAAAAGTTGTTTGTTACCTTTTTGTTCATAAGAGTTTTTCCAATCTCCGATTTCTCCTTTTGCTTTTTCTTTTTTCAGAGATTCAACTTCAGATTTTAAAGAAGCGTTTTCATCTAATAATTTTTCGATAGATTTTACAACATCTTTAGATTTCAACAACTGAGAAAGTTCAACAATTTGTTTTTCTAAATTTTTGAAATATTCCTCAGATTTATCACCTGAAATAGCTTCAATTCTTCTGATTCCTGCAGCAGCAGAACTTTCAGAAACTATTTTGAAATGTCCGATTTCGCTGGTGTTTTTAACGTGAGTACCTCCACAAAGTTCTTTGGAACTTCCAAACTGAATCATTCGTACATTATCACCATATTTTTCCCCAAACAAAGCCATTGCACCTTTATCCAGTGCTTCCTGAATCGGGATGCTTCTGAATTCCTGTAATGCAATACTTTCTTTGATTTTTGCATTTACTTTTTCTTCTACCAAAGCTAATTCTTCTTCAGTCATTTTTGAGAAATGAGAGAAGTCGAATCTCAGATAATCAGGTCCTACATAAGAACCTTTTTGCTCAACATGAGTTCCTAAAACGTCTCTTAACGCCTCATGTAAAAGGTGAGTTACAGAGTGGTTTGCCTGTGAGTTTTTTCTTTCTACAGCATTTACTTTAGCGTAAAAAACAGCACTTGCGTCTTTCGGAAGTCCGTTGATTAAAGAAATAATTAATCCGTTTTCTTTTTTCGTTTCTAAAACTTCAAAACTTTCAGTAGCGTTTTCAAGAGTACCTTTGTCACCAACTTGTCCACCACCTTCAGGGTAGAAAGGGGAGTTGCTCAATACGACCTGATAAAATTCTCCATCTTTGTTTTCTACTTTTCTGTATTTACTAATCGTAGTTTCAGCTTCTATTTGGTCGTAACCTACAAAGTTTACATCTTTATCTTCTAAAACTACCCAGTCATACACTTTTTGAGCAGAATCTGCTTTTGAACGAAGTTTTTGTTTCTCCATTTCAGCTTCAAAGCCTTTCTCATCAATGGTTAAGCCTTTTTCTTCAGCGATGATTCTTGTTAAATCGTCAGGGAAACCATAAGTATCATATAATTCAAATACTTCTTCGCTTGGTAAAACTTTGGCATTATTTGCAATAGTCTGCTGAATGAGCTTTTCAACTCTTATTAATCCTGTTTCAATGGTTTTTAAGAAAGATTCTTCTTCACTTTTAATAACTTCTGAAACCAGTTTTCCTTGTTTTTCAAGTTCAGGGAAGAATTTACCCATTTGTTCCTGTAAAACAGCCACTAACTTGTAAAGGAAAGGTTCCTGCATTCCTAAGAATCTGTAAGAATAAGAAATACCTCTTCTTAAAATTCTTCTGATTACATATCCTGCTCCTCCGTTTGATGGTAGTTGTCCGTCTGCAATGGCAAAAGAAACCGCTCTGATATGGTCAACAACCACACGAATAGCAATATCTTTTTCATCTTCTAAAATTCCTGAATATTTTTTACCTGAAAGTTCCTCAACTTTAGCAATAATAGGTGTGAAAACATCTGTGTCATAGTTTGAAGATTTTCCTTGAAGTGCCATACAAAGACGCTCAAACCCCATTCCTGTATCAATATGCTTTGCAGGAAGGTTTTCTAATGTTCCGTCTGCTTTACGGTTGTATTGCATGAAAACGAGATTCCAGATTTCAACAACTTGTGGGTGATCGTTGTTCACTAAATCTAATCCCGAAACTTTCGCTTTTTCTTCTTCACTTCTCAAGTCAACATGAATTTCAGAACAAGGTCCGCAAGGTCCGCTTGCTCCCATTTCCCAGAAGTTATCTTTTTTGTTTCCGTTGATGATTCTGTCCTCAGAAATTAAAGCTTTCCAATAATCATATGCGTCTTGGTCTCTTTCTAAATTTTCCGAAGCATCTCCTTCGAAAATAGTAACATAAAGATTTTCTTTAGGAATTCCGTAAACTTCGGTCAATAATTCCCAGGCAAAAGCAATAGCATCTTTTTTAAAATAATCACCAAAAGACCAGTTTCCTAACATTTCAAACATTGTGTGATGATAAGTATCTCTACCTACATCATCCAAATCATTATGTTTCCCTGAAACTCTCAAACATTTTTGAGTGTCAGCAATTCTCGGTGCAGTAGGTGTTTTGTAGCCTAAGAAAAAATCTTTAAACTGCGTCATCCCCGAATTGGAAAACATTAATGTTGGATCGTCTTTCAACACGATAGGTGCAGAAGGAACGATAAGGTGGTCTTTACTTTTAAAATAATCTAAAAATTTTTGACGTATCTCTTGTGATGTCATAAGTATATGTATTGCTTTGCTTTTTACAAATTTTCGATAAGATGCAAATTTAAGATTTTTAGCTGATTTGATTATAATTTATGTTATGTTTTGAATTACGTCGAAAATTCACACAGCATTTTTTGAGGAATGATTTGTTTTATTTAGCTTAAACTGGAGTTTCTTTACTATTCTAAGAATTTAATGAAGGTAAAATTATGCTATTGTCCTGATAGAAATTATCTTTGACTATGTAAAATAGTTAGTCTGAAATTTGCATTCTGAAAAAGACCGAATTTTTATTACAATGAATAATAAAATCAAAATGAAGAATCTATTGATATTAATAGCTACTATTTTTGGGATAGCAGTATTCGTAAGAAGTTGTGGTAATTCTTCAACAGTAAAGTCAGCAGATATAAAAAAAGAAAATAAGAATATTATGAATGATAAAAACCTAAAAGAAGTTTATTTTGCAGGTGGATGTTTTTGGGGAACTGAACATTTTTTTCAACAGATTCGGGGTGTTATTGCGACTGAGGTAGGTTATGCCAATGGAAATAAAGAAAATCCCACTTATGAAGAGGTATTAAGCCATACAACAGGTTTTGCAGAAACGGTAAAAGTTCAATATGCTCCAGAACAAGTTGATTTAAAGCTTTTAATAGATTTATATTTTAAAACAATTGACCCAACCAGTATTGATAAACAAGGAAATGATAAAGGAAATCAGTACAGGACAGGGATTTATTCTACAGATAAAGAAACAGAAGGAATAGTAAAAGCTGAAGTTGAAAAACTTTCCAAAAATTATTCGAAACCAGTTGTGGTAGAAACAATTCCTCTGAAAAATTTCTATAAAGCAGAGGATTATCATCAGGATTATTTGGATAAAAATCCTGGAGGATATTGCCATATTGACCCTAGTTTGTTTGAAATGGCTAGAAAAGCAAATTCGCTTCCTGCAAAAGAAAACAAATATCAAAAGCAGGATAAAAATACTCTGAAAGAAAAATTAACTCCGGAACAATACTACGTAACTCAGGAAAACGGTACAGAAAGGCCTTTTCAAAATGAATACTGGGATGAAACAAGAGAAGGAATTTATGTAGATATTACAACAGGAGAGCCATTGTTTATTTCTACCGATAAGTTTGAATCTGGATGCGGATGGCCAAGCTTTACAAAACCGATTACTAAAAAATTGATTGATGAAAAACTAGACAAATCTCACGGAATGACCAGGGTAGAGGTGAGAAGTAAAACAGGAGATGCTCATTTAGGACATGTTTTTAATGACGGACCTATTGATAAAGGAGGACTTCGTTATTGTATCAATTCTGCTTCTTTAAAATTTATTCCGAAGGCGGAAATGGATAAAAAAGGTTATGGAGATTATATTTCTTTGCTAGATAAAAAGTAAAACAAACGGCTGTCAAAGGACAGCCGTTTTAATTTATAAATTTACCAGTCTCTTTTTCTCAAAATCCAGTAAGAACCGAAGATGAAAATTCCGCACCAAACGATACAAGCAATCATACTTTCGGTAGGGTAGGTGAATTCATATTTTAAACCGAGCATTTTTGCCATATTCAGTCTCATCATCGGATTTGGAATAAGACTAGACATACTTTCCAAGGGTAAAAGATGACTAAAGAAAAAATCTTCTTTCATTATTTTCAGTCTTTCAACTTCTTGAGTTCCTCTTACTTTCTGAAAAGTTTCAACTCCCACTAAAATCCCTTCTATAACCCAATAAACAAAGAAACCAAGAAATACAAACATTGATTTTCTCAATAAAATGGAAAGAAACATTAAGAAACAGAAAAATGTAAAGAGTTTTACAAAATAATTTCCGATGAAGAAAATTTCTTCAAAAACTTTTGCGGAGTCAGTAACTTTTGAATATTTGTAGCCTAAAAATAGGGTGATTCCTAAAACAATTAATGTTGAAACAATCGTGAAAATAGAAATTGTTAATAATTTTGAACCTATAAATTCTTTTCTGCTTAATCCGTCAATGGTATTTTGCTTAAACATTCGGTTGCTGAATTCCTGGCTAATCGAAAAAACGATAATCAGCCCAAGGAAAATCTTTAAAAGTGCCACTGTCCATGTTGTGAAATTCCATATTTCAGGGAAGTTGTACATCCCTTGTTCTTTCAGATTAATAGGATTTCCAAACAGGTTTATATCAACTAAACCAATGAAAAGCAAAGCAATTAAAATAGCAAAATAAAGTAGTGTGAAAATCTTGAAAGGTTTGTAGTTCAGATTTTTATAATATTCTAATTTTAATAATTTCAGCATGATTATTTGGTGTTTTTTACAAGTTCTAAGAATTGAGACTCAAGAGAAAGTTTTTTCTTCGTAAGGTGTGATAAGAAAATACCTTTTTCAGCCAGTTTTTGGTTTAAAGCGGAAGCCGAAATTGATGCATCATCACGAATTTGTGCTTTAATAATTTCACCATCCTGTTTAATGGATGTAAACCATTGAAGATCTTCCAAAGTACTTAAAAGGAATGTGTTGTTATCAGCTTTTAGTTCAAAATAACCATTGTTGGCGGTCATTTCGTCTACTCTTCCACAATAGATAGAATTTCCTTCCTTTAGTACAATCACATGACTACATATTTTTTCTATTTCATCTAAAAGGTGACTTGCAATAATAATTGTAATGCCTTGCTTTGCAATATTGCTTATTATTTCACGAATCTGAATAATTCCCTCAGGGTCAAGTCCGTTTGTTGGCTCATCAAGAATCAAAACTTCTGGGTTGTTTAACATTGCAGATGCAATTGACAGACGTTGCTTCATTCCTAACGAAAAAGTTTTGAAAGCATCTTTTTTTCTTTCAAGAAGGCCTACAGTCGCTAAAACTTCATCAATTCTTTGATGAGGAGTTCCTTTGATTTCTGCAACTATTTTTAGGTTGGTTTCGGCACTTAGATAAGGGTAAAAATTAGGCTGTTCAATGATTGCTCCGATTTTTTTTAATGTTTCAGAGTCTGTTCCTTTTTTACCAAACCAAAACCAGTCACCACTTGTAGGATTGATGGTTGATAATAACATTCCGAATGTTGTTGATTTTCCGCTTCCGTTGGGTCCCAGAAGCCCATACACATTTCCTTTTTCTACATCAAAAGAAATATTGTTGACAACAACTCTTTTGAATTTTTTTGTAAGATTTTTTACTGATAAAACTTTTTCCATGTAATTTGTTTTACATAGTAGTAGTCTATATAAATTACAAAATGTTACAGAATTATCATAAGTTAATTGAATTTCAATAGTAAAATATTAAATTTGAATGAACTAAAAGGGAATTATGAAGTTAATTGAATTAGCCAAAGAGTTACAGGTTTCGGTGGAAGCTATAAAACGGTTTATCCAGGATTTTGATATAGAATTAGTAGAATGTATCAGTACTAATTTTGAGGTAAAGGAAGATTTTGAAAAATTTGCGCGTGAAAATGTAGATTTTTTAAGACTGTATGAAAAAGACCTTGACAAAAATAAAACAGTAGAGCAAATTGCAGAAACAATTAATAAACCAAAAGAAAAAGTAGAAGAAGCAATCAAGGAATCCAATCCTAATATTTTCGATAATGGTTTTTTCCGTTCCTCAATTTCAAGTTATGGAATTGATAATAAATTAGGCGGAAATTACCAGTTTGTTTATGATTATTTCGGAAACAAAACCAGCCTCCAATACAGAGATTTCATAGGTTATAGAGATTTGTTTTTTTATACTTCAAGTGTTTTAGAACCGTTTTTAAATCCGCAACAGATTAAAGATTGGGGAATCAATAAACCTGCAGGAATTATTCTATATGGTCCTCCGGGAAGTGGTAAGATTTTTTGGGCAAATAAAATTGCTGAAATCATCGGTTATCAGTTCAAAGAAGTTAAGAAACATTACTTGGGAGTTTCTTATATAGACGGAAATAAGACCGATTTCAATGATTTCTTGATAACGATGATGAAAAGCGATGAGGTTTTGCTCTTCCTTGATGATTTTGATGAAATAATGAAGGAAAGAAATCCTGAAGCAGAGCTGGTTTCCCGTAATATTGAAACTAAGGAACTTATTCTTCATCATATCGGGAAATTTGAACAGGAAGATGTTCTGATGGTAGGTTCTGCGAATTCGGTTTCGGAAATTGATGAGGAAGTTTTGGCGCCCGGAAGATTTGATGTGATGATTCCTATTTTCCCACCAAATGCAGCTGAACGTTCTGAAATTATTTTGTTTGCTATGACCAGAAATCTTGAAAAAGATTCCTTACTCTATAAAATTCTAAAAAATAATAAAGCTGATAAAGTTCCTTTCTGGCATGAAGTGTCTTCACAAATGAAGGTGTTCAGTAATACCATGTTGATAGATTTTACTCAAAGCTTGAAAAAGAGAATTAAAAATCTGTATCAGAAAACAAGAAATGAAAACCTTAAAATAGACCAAAGTTTGCTGAATGGGGCTTTGAGAGATGCTTCATCAAAACTTACAGAAGAATATTTAGACCAGATTGCCCGATTTTTAAATGATGTTATCATCAATAACTTGGATGAGTTTAGATTTAGAGTTCAAGCCCTAAAAAAGGAGCTTGATAGCTACAGAATTGAAGAAGAACCACAAAGAGTGATTGGTTTTCAGCATAATGGTGATGAGGATGATAAAGATAAAAACTAATAGATTTTAAACATTTATCGTTATTCACTTAATGATTATTTATGAATAGCATTTGGGAGCTTGAAACATTTTACAGAAAAAGAAATGTTATTATCGTTGGAGCTGGTTTTACAGGGCTTTGGACGGCTATTTCCATTAAAGAAAAATTTCCTGAAAAGACGGTTTTAATTATAGAAAAAAATTCAATTCCGTTAGGTGCTTCCACCCGAAATGCGGGCTTTGCGTGTTTTGGGAGTTTGACTGAAATTATTGCCGATTCTAAAAAAATGGGTTGGGAAAAAACATTAGAATTGGTAAAGATGAGGTTTGATGGACTTCAGAAAATTCAGAATTATTTCAAGAACTCAGAAATCGATTTTGAATTATGCGGAGGTTTTGAAATTCTTAATAATGATGAACCTTTACATAAAATTGATGAGGTAAATGAAAAATTGAAATTGATTACGGGAATTGATAAAACCTATTTTTTAAGTCAAAATAAAATTAAAGAATTTGGATTAGAAAAATCTAAATTTTTGATTGAGAATCCATTTGAAGGAAGTTTACATTCAGGAAAGTTGCTTCAAAAACTTTTACAGAAATGCCAAGAACTAAAAGTTGAGTTTCTTTTCGGAACAGAAGTGCAGCAAGTCGTTGAAAACGCCCATGATGTTAAAGTTCAATTATCAGAAGAACTTTCAATCAAAACAGATAAACTGATTCATTGTACGAATGCTTTTGCTTCAAAATTTTTAACAGAAGAAGAAATAATTCCTGCTCGTGGACAAATTATTTTAACAGAACCAATTGAAAATTTGAAACTTAAAGGAACTTTCCATTATGATGAAGGATTTTACTATTTTAGAAACTTAGGAAACAGAATTTTATTAGGAGGCGGGAGAAATCAGGATTTTAAAACAGAAGAAACAACTGCTTTTGAAACCACAGATTTTTTGCAGAATCATTTAGAAAACTTTCTCAGAGAAATCATTTTACCTAATCAGAATATTGAGATATCCTTGCGTTGGTCCGGAATCATGGCAATGGGAATAGAAAAAAATCCAATTGTAAAACAAGTTTCAGAAAGACAATTTTGTGCAGTAAGACTTTCTGGAATGGGTGTTGCTTTGGCTCCGAAAATAGGTGAAGTAATAACGGAAATGGTTTTTGTTTAAAAGTTGAAGATTTTCAATTTTTATTTTGTTGATAATAATAAGTTAATTACTGTGATTTCTTCTAAATCAGAAAGACATCAATTAAAATATCATTATTTTTGCAAAAAATAAAAAATCGTGATTAGTAACGACCAGATAAAAGAAATTCAATCAAGAATAGAAGACCTTTATAAATATCTTCAGATTGAGAAAAAGAAGATAGAAATTGCCAATGATGATGAAAAAACTGCAGCTCCTGAATTTTGGGATAATCCGAAAGAAGCTGAAAGTTTTTTGAAACAACTTCGTTCAAAAAAGAAGTGGGTGGAAGATTATGAAGAAATCAGCACTCAGTTTGAAGATTTGCAGGTTTTAGCAGATTTTGCCAAAGAAGATCCTGATTCTGAAAAAGAACTGGATGAAACTTTTCCTCAGCTTGTTGAGAAGATCGAAGATTTAGAGTTTAAAAATATGCTTTCCAATGAAGGAGATGAACTTTCTGCGGTATTGCAAATCACAGCAGGTGCAGGAGGAACGGAAAGTTGTGACTGGGCTTCAATGTTGATGAGAATGTATACAATGTGGGCAGAAAAGCAAGGATATAAAATTCGAGAGCTTAATTTTCAGGAAGGTGACGTTGCTGGTGTAAAAACTGTGACTTTAGAAATTGATGGAGAGTTTGCTTTCGGTTATTTGAGGGGAGAAAACGGAGTTCACAGATTGGTAAGAATTTCGCCTTTTGATTCTAATGCAAAACGTCATACAAGTTTTGTTTCCGTATATGTTTATCCGCTAGTAGATGATACGATAGAGATCAATATCAATCCGGCTGATATTTCCTTTGAAACAATGAGATCTTCCGGAGCGGGAGGTCAGAACGTAAATAAGGTTGAAACAGCTGTTCGTCTTCGTCACGCACCAACAGGAATTATTATTGAAAACTCTGAGTCTCGTTCACAGCTCCAAAATAAAGAAAAAGCTATGCAGTTGCTTCGTTCAAGATTATATGAAATCGAGTTGGAAGAACGTATGAAAGCCAGAAATGAAATTGAAGCCAACAAAATGAAAATAGAGTGGGGAAGTCAGATTAGAAACTATGTGATGCATCCTTATAAATTGGTAAAAGATGTTCGTTCAGGTTATGAAACTTCAGATGTAGATTCTGTAATGAACGGAAATCTTACACCATTCTTAAAAGCATTTTTGATGGCCGATGGAACGGCAGTTTCAGATGATGATATGGAACTATAAAAATCATGTTCAAATTTTTGTTAAAAAATTATAATTAATTTTCTTTTCAGGTTTTTTAAACTTATTTTTGCTGTTAATCGATAAATATGGAAGATTTTAATAGTTGGAGGGATTTACTGAACCCTGAGTTTTATATTAAAATGGGTGGGTTTTGGCTTATTTTATTTATTATTTTTGCTGAAACAGGTCTTTTTGTGGGCTTTTTCTTACCTGGAGATTCATTACTGTTCGTTTCGGGGATTTATGCCGTAGAAATTATCAAGGAAACTTTCGGCTCAACCGGAAGCGATTTTTTAGATACCACTCTTTTAGCAAGTGCAGTAGCAACTGCAGCTATTATAGGTAACGAAGTAGGTTATTTTTTCGGTTTAAAAACAGGACCGGCTTTGTACAAAAGACCGGATTCTATGCTGTTTAAGAAAAAATATTTGTATCAGGCTCATGATTTTTTTGAAAAACATGGCGCATTAGCGGTAATTATGGCAAGATTCTTACCTGTTGTAAGAACTTTTACGCCGATTGTTGCAGGTATTGTAAAGATGGATAAAAAAGAATTCTTGAGAGATAATATCATTGGAGCTGTTCTTTGGTCGTTTTCTTTAATTTATGCGGGGCATTATTTGGATAAATTATTCAGAGATGAATTTGGAATTGAATTGAAGTCAAAACTGGAATACATTATCATTGTTATTGTTTTAGTAACTACTCTTCCTGTAATTATTAAATTTTTATTTGGTAAAAAAGAAGATTTTTCTAAATATGAAAATAAAGATTTTGAATAATCCGTTTTAAAATATATAAAAAAGACCTGTAATTCTATTGCAGGTCTTTTTTTATCCAGTTAAGTATATTGGGGTAAATTATACTGTCTCTTTTCTTTTTATTGAAGAATCGTGGTGCGTGACCTGTATTTTCCATGAAGACCAATTTATGAGGAATATTATTTGCCGTTAAAACAGAATCTAAAGCTAACCCTTGTTTATAGTTAACTAAAAAATCTTTATTCCCTTGAAATAATAATGTAGGGACATTCGATACATTAGCGATTGGACTGGCTTTCCTGAATTCTTCTGAAAGATTTTCTCTATTAAATTTCGTTCCAACAACTGTTTGTATGGTAGGTGAAGTATATTTTGAATAAAATGAGTCTAAAAATTCTTTTGAATAAAAATCTGTCGGTCCGCTCAAAGAAATTATTTTTTTGATTTGTTCCGGATTTTGATAACCATAAAGAAGTGCTAAATGTGCACCTGCACTTTCCCCCAAAAGAATATAATTATTGGGTAATAATTCTGCTTTTTGAGCCAGAGAATTAATTTTTTCGATGGCAAGACCAATATCTTCAAGTTGATTTTTATAAGTAATATTTTTTGAAACCAATCTGTAATTCATGTTAACACTCGGAATGTTGTTTTCGAAAAGCATTTTCTGAATCTGAATCATGTGTTCTTTTCTTCCGTATTTCCAGCCACCTCCGTGAACAATTAAAACGACAGGTGAATTTTCAGAATATTCAGAAGGAAGAAAAACATCCATTTTCTGCTTTTTGTGTTCACCATATTTTAGATTATAAATCTTTTGTTCATTATTGGTACCTACCCAAACCCGAAACTTTCTGGAACTGCATGAGTGGAATATAAAGCTAATACAGCCTAAAACAAAAAAATGATACCTGAGAATTAGCTTTTTCATTGATTAAAATTACATAAAAAATGAGATTAAAACCAACTTGAAATCGGAATTTTGTCTGATTAAGGTTTAAGCATACATTTTCTTAAAAAAAAGTAATAATTATACAAAGTCTAAAAGAATAATCTCAAAAATCGAATTAAATAATTATTTTTGCGGAACTTAACAAATATTAAAAAAACATTAAAAAATATGGCATCAGGTTTTTTTGCAATCTTAGATGATATTGCAGCTTTGATGGATGATGTGGCAGTTACAACTAAAATGGCTACTCAAAAAACAGCAGGAATTTTAGGTGATGATTTGGCTGTAAATGCAGAAAAAGCAACAGGATTTCTTTCTTCTCGCGAAATCCCGGTTTTATGGGCAATTACGAAAGGTTCTTTTATTAATAAATTGATTATCTTGCCAATAGCATTTTTATTGAATTGGCTTTATAAACCTGCTATTGAGATTATTTTGATTTTAGGAGGGTTTTATCTAGCCTTTGAAGGTATTGAAAAAATTATTGAATTTTTGTTTCATCGAGCAAAAAAAGGGCATGAAGTCGTAGCAGAAAGTAATGAGAATGAAGATTCTGAGGTATCTGAAAAATCAAAAATAAAATCAGCGATTACAACAGATTTTATCCTTTCCATTGAGATTGTAATTATTGCTTTAGGAACTGTTATTCAGGAGAATCATCCGCTTATTACTCAGATTGTTACGGTGACTCTTGTCTCGTTTTTGGCAACTGTAGGCGTTTACGGAATCGTCGCACTTATTGTAAGAATGGATGATGCAGGTTTTAAACTAATCAAAAAAAGTAATGACAACGGTTTCTTCGGAAAATTAGGGCATTTGTTAGTAAAAGCTCTCCCAATTGTTATTAGAATTTTAGGAGTTGTGGGTACTATTGCGCTAATATTGGTTTCAGGAGGTATTTTTTCTCATAACATCCATTATCTGCATGATTTATTACCAGCTTGGCCGGATATTTTGAAGGAATTTACATTTGGGATTGTTGGAGGTTTATTAGCTGTGGCACTTTTTACAATTGGTAAAAAGGTTTATAATTTAGCTATGCGTAAATAAATTAATCTAAAAATTGAAATAAATACAAACTTATGAAACGCTTTGATAAAGCCTGTTCATAAGTTTTTTTTATTGTATGAGAAGTTTATCTGTTGATATTTTGAAGATTGTACTTGCGTTTTTTGTAGTGTTTCTTCATATGCATGTTCTGAGGGACTCTTATCCGTTTTTGAGCTATGTATTGGTGAACGGACTTTTCAGAATTGGTGTGCCTGTTTTTTTAATTATTTCCGGATATTATTTTTACTATATCAATGATTTTCAGAAGCTGAAAAAATGGCTTGTAAGAATATTTATACTCTATGCAGTTTGGTCTGTTGTATACATTCCGTTTTGGAAAGAGAAAGATGATTATACATTAAACATTTTATTTGGATATCATCATTTGTGGTATTTGATTGGGACTTTTTTTTCAGGGATTATTTTATTTGCTTTGAAAAAGACTTCTACGAGGTTATTATTGCTGTTTATCCTGCTTTTGTTTTGTTGTGGATATATCATCCAGTTTTTAGCAAATTCTCATTATTTTACCGGTGATTTAGATTCTGCTTTAAATTTATTTCCAACGTACAGAAACTTTCTGTTTGTGTGTTTTCCTTTTTTAGGAATTGGTTTTTTAATTAGAAAATTAGAATTGGATGTAAAGTATAAACCTTCATTATTATTTGTTTTAGCATCAGTTGGGTTAGTGATTTTTGAAGCCTTTCTGAATTATAAGGTTTTTGATTTGAATAAAAGAGAAAGCGTTGATTTATTATTTTCTTTATTGATTGCTTGTCCGATTTTGTTTGTGTATTGTAAAAATTTGCCATGGAAAACCGATTCTAAAATTCTCGCGAGTATTTCGACAGCAATATATCTCATTCATCCTTTATTAATGGAAGGCATTTATAAATCGGAAATAAAGTATCAAAATCTTGCCTTTACAATGGCTTTAATTGGTGCAAGTTTAATGCTGGTTTTTATCAATAAGAAACTGAAATATCTGCTTTAAAAGTATATAAAAACAAAAAAGGACTCTGTAAGAATCCTTTTTATATGTTAGTTGAATAAGTCTTTCACTTTATCGAAGAATGTTTTTTCTTTTCCGGATGGTTCTGCAACCATTTCTCCGCTAGACATTTGTTTTTCGAAGAAATCTTTTTGTTCTTTCGTTAATTTTTGTGGTGTCCAAACGTTGATATGAATAAACATATCACCTTTTCCGTAGCTATCGATACTCGGAAGACCTTTTCCTGCTAATCTTAAAATTTTTCCGGATTGGGTACCTGCATCTACAGTGATTTTTACTTTTCCACCAACCGTAGGGACTTCTTTTTTAGTTCCTAAAGCAGCTTCTGCAAAAGAAATATACAATTCTTGGTGGAGGTTATCACCTTCTCTTTTTATTGTATTATCTACTTCTTCCTCTACAATAACCAATAAATCTCCCGGAGTTCCTCCGAAAGGAGCGTCATTACCTTTTCCTCTTACATTTAGCTGAATTCCGTCTCTTGCTCCTGCTGGAATATTGATAGTAATTTCTTCCTCATCCTTTATCAAACCTTGAGCATTCGCACCCGCCGGAATTTTATCAGCAACTTTCCCGATTCCCTGACATGTTCCACAGGTTGTTTGTGTCTGCATTTGACCAAACATGGTGTTCATGATTTTTACCTGAACTCCGGAACCATTACAAGTAGGACAGGTTTTTGAAGTGGCACCTTCTGCCATCTTCATTTTTTTTACTTTGATGGTTTTTTGGGTTCCATTTACCATTTCTTCAAGGTTCAGCTTGATTCTGATTCTTAAATTAGAACCTTTTACTTGCTGACGACCTCCGCCGCCACCTCCGAATCCACCGAAACCTCCACCGAAAATATCTCCAAACTGACTGAAAATATCTTCCATGTTCATTCCGCCACCGAAACCACCACCGCCAAAGCCACCGTTTCCGCCAACTCCAGCGTGACCAAACTGGTCGTATCTTGCTCTCTTTTGTTCATCACTTAGAACTTCATAGGCTTCAGCAGCTTCTTTGAATTTTTCTTCAGCAGCTTTATCACCCGGATTTTTATCTGGGTGGTATTTGATAGCCATTTTTCGGTATGCTTTCTTTATTTCGTCGGCTGATGCAGATTTGCTTATCTCAAGAACCTCGTAATAATCTCTTTTTGACATGTTTTTATAATTGTTATTGATAAATGAATGCTTGGGCTTGAAGCTGACGGCTTATAGCATTTATCATTTATTAATATTAATTACCTGTTACTACTTTCGCAAAACGGATTACTTTTTCATTTAAAGTATAACCAGTTTCGATTACATCTACAATTTTACCCTTCAATTCTTCTGATGGAGCAGGAATTTGAGTAATAGCTTCATGGAAGTCTACGTTGAAGCTGTCTCCAGCATTTACTTCCATTGCTTTTAATCCTTTTTCAGTTAATTTCCCTTTGAATTTCTGATAAATTAATTCAACACCTTGTAGGTCGGCAGGATTTCCGTTTTTAGCAATTTCTTTTAAAGCTCTTTCAAAATCATCTAAAACAGCAAGCATAGAAATCATCATATCCTGATTAGCATACTGGAAAAACTCCATTTTTTCTTTTGAAGTTCTCTTTTTATAGTTTTCAAATTCGGCGTATAATCTGATGTAACGATCTTTTTCTTCTGCCAAAAGTTCCTCTGCAGTTGGCTTTGCTGTCACATTTTCTTCAGTTATTGCTTCATTCTGAACAGTTGTATCTTCTTGATTATTGATGCTTTCTTCGTTTATATCCTGATTTTCCATAATTCAATATTTATTTTCATAATTGTTTGACAAAGATTCTGCCAAAGAATAAATCAGGACATTTCGTCAGATATTTCTATTCTCCAAAGAATGTTTGGTATAAAAGATAGAGATTCAAAATAATAATAATAAATGAGATTACCCAAGCACATGTCTTTAAAAATGGTTTATTTACAAATTCACCCATTTTAGCTTTGTCACTTGTAAACATTACTAATGGAACAACGGCGAAGCTCAGTTGCATAGATAAAATTACCTGACTTAGAACTAATAATTCGGTTGTTCCTTTTTCACCGTAAAGAATGGCTACAATTAAAGCTGGAATTACGGCAATTAATCTTGTAATTAAACGTCTTAACCAGGGTTTTAATTTTATGTTTAAAAAACCTTCCATTACGATTTGTCCGGCAAGAGTACCTGTTAACGTCGAGTTTTGTCCCGATGCCAATAAAGCAATTGCAAAAGCTACACTTGCCATAGAAGCTCCTAAAATAGGGGTTAACATTTTGTGAGCTTCGTGAATGTCTGCAATATCTTTGTTTCCTGTCGTATGGAAAGTAGCGGCTGCCAAAATTAAAATTGCCCCGTTAATGAAAAATGCTAACATTAAAGAAGTTGTGCTGTCTAACGTTGCAAATTTAATGGCTTCTTTTTTACCTTCTTTATTACGAGGATAATCTCTTGTTTGAACAATACTACTGTGTAAATATAGATTGTGAGGCATTACAGTTGCTCCCAAAATTCCGATGGCAATATAAAGCATTGCGGGATTTTGAATGATTTCCTTTTGGGGAACCAATCCTCCAAGAATTTCATTAAAAGCAGGTTTCGAAATTATAATTTCATATCCGAAACATGCAACAATGATAAACATTAAACCTGCTACAATACTTTCTATCCAGCGAAAACCTTTGGCTTGTAATAAAAGAATAATTAACACATCAATAGTTGTAATAACAATTCCCCAAGTCAATGGAATATGGAAAAGTAAATTCAAGGCAATGGCAGAACCTATAACTTCTGCAAGATCACAGGCTGCGATTGCAATTTCACAAAAAATCCAAAGAATAAAATTGGTTGTAGGATGAAAATGGTCTCTACAGGCTTGTGCAAGATCTCTTTCTGCAACAACCCCCAGTTTCACAGATAAATGCTGTAAAACCATTGCGAAAATATTCGAAATTAAAATTACAGACAGTAGAGTATAGCCAAATTGAGCACCTCCGGCAATATCTGTTGCCCAGTTTCCGGGATCTATATAGCCTACGGCAATCATGAGTCCAGGACCTGCGAATGCAAGATATTTCCTCCAAAAACTTCCATTTTTCGGAACTTTTACAGATGAATAAACTTCAGATAATGAGTGCGATGTTTTGTTTTTTCGCCAAGCGTTTTTTATATTTAAATTCATTAATTGTTAGAATTGACTAACAAATTTAATTAAATAAATGTAAATACAAAATCAGAAGGCACGAAAAATCCCGAAAAATAATTTTCGGGATTCAATTTTTATTTATTCTAAAGAATTTATTTTGCGAATCTTACAGACATTTTTCTGTCAACAGCTCTTTCTTCATTAGAAGCACTAGCGTCTACAGTTGCAAATTTACTTCCGTATCCTTCTGCTTCTAGAACTTGAGCTCCTACTCCTTGTTTCTCTAGCCAGTTTTTGATAAATGTTGCTCTATCACCAGAAAGTTTTACGTTTTTCGCTTCATCACCAGTTTTGTCAGTATATCCACCGATTTTAATTTTTGCATCTGGATAAGCTTTTAAAATAGCAACTAAATTTTGTAGCTGACCTTCAGATCCTGCCTCTAATTCACTTGCACTTCCTATTTTAAAGTTTACATGGTCAAAGTCGTACCATTTATCTTTTAAAGCACTGTCGTCTGCTGCGTTTTTGTAAGCATCAGATTTTAAGAATGTAATCATTTGATCTTCCATTCCTCCTTTGTAACCTTTAAGAGCAGTACCGTTTAAATCAATATCTTCATCAACTTTTGATGTTGTTACAGGTGCTGTATCTGTAGAAACTGTCGCTGAATCACTTGAAACTGCCGTAGAATCTGCTGTAGTTGTTGTAGTGGTAGTGTCTTTATTTTTTTCACATTGTTTCCAAAGGAAATATCCTGCTGCAAGCAATAGTAAAAGTGGCAGAAGCCATTTCCAGATGGAACCGCCACCGCCTTCATTGTTATTTCCGTTTGAATAAGTTTCAGTAGGTGTTGCTCTTCTTGTAGTTTCAACTTTTGGTGCTTCATGAACTGTTTCTTTTACAGTGTCATTGTCATTGCCAAAACCAAATCCTTTTGCCCAATCCCCAAAGTTTAATGAAGCTAAAGACAATCCAGCAGGTAATAAAGAAGAAATAATCCCTTTTTGTTCACCTAATAAGCTAGAAATACCTGACTTGTCTAAGTTATTATCAGCTGCATATTTGCCGATAGAACCTAATGTAGCTCCTGTAACTAAATTTAGTAAAGAACTAGATGAGTTGTTACTAATTCCTGAAAAAGTAGCAATTGTATTTACTAACCCACTTAATTTGTCGCCGAAAATTGAGGACAAAAGAGTAGAAATTATAGAATTATTAGAAGAACTTCCTAATAAGTTGCCTAAAATTCCGCTAGAAGAAGCGTTTGTAATAGCATCCAAAACTCCAGGATTATCAGAGTTATTTGCTAATCCTCCCAAAACAGCAGGAAGTAAACCTCCTATTGCTTTTGAAATACCTGATTCACTTTCTCCAAACTGAGACGCAGCTTGAGATACCAATGCGGGACCTAGTTGTCCTTTAATTAAATCAATAACATTTAAAGACATAATAAATTATTTTAAGATTAATGTTGATATAAATTTAAACAAAAAACAGTCCAAATATCATTTTCAAAAAAAAATCTTTAAAAATTACAAAGATTTTTAAAGATTTTTTAAATTTATTAGTAAGCTTTTGCGAATAAAACTCGTCTCTTAGAAGGCTTTCCTGAGACTAAAGAAATACCTTCTTCAATGTCATCATCTAATGGTATACATCTAATTGTTGCCTTAGTTTCTTCTTTGATTTGCTCTTCTTCTTCGGCTGTTCCATCCCAATGTGCATAGATAAAGCCTCCTTTCTCTTCCAAAACTTTTTTAAATTCTTCATAGGTGTCAACCTTGGTGATATGATCTTTTCTGAAGTTGAAAGCTTTATTATAAATATCTTTTTGGATGGTTTTTAATAATTCTTCAATATAAACGTC
Source organism: Chryseobacterium oryctis (assembly GCF_025971925.1). Classification (GTDB taxonomy): domain Bacteria; phylum Bacteroidota; class Bacteroidia; order Flavobacteriales; family Weeksellaceae; genus Chryseobacterium; species Chryseobacterium oryctis. The sequence continues at coordinate 214,820 of NZ_JAPDHV010000003.1, read as the reverse complement.
AATGTTTTCAATTGGCTGAACTTCTTTAGTTAAATTATCTCTTCTTGCTATTTCTACTGTTCCGTTTTCTAAGTCTCTTGGTCCCATTGCGATTCTTACAGGAACTCCTTTCAACTCGTATTCAGCAAATTTCCAGCCTGGTTTGTTCTGTGTATCGTTATCAAATTTAACAGAAATACCTTTCGCTTTTAATTTAGCCTGAATATCCAATGCAACTTCACTGATTTGTTCCAATTGTTCTTCACCCTTAAATATAGGAACAATAACAACCTGAATCGGAGCTAAAGTTGGAGGTAATACCAATCCCAAATCGTCAGAATGGGTCATAATTAAAGCTCCCATCAAACGAGTTGAAGTTCCCCATGATGTAGCCCAAGCGTGTTCTATTTTCCCTTCTTTATTGGTGAACTTTACGTCGAATGCTTTCGCAAAATTCTGACCCAAGAAATGAGAAGTTCCTGCCTGAAGAGCTTTTCCGTCTTGCATTAATGCTTCGATACAGTATGTTTCATCTGCTCCGGCAAACCTTTCAGATGGAGTTTTTAATCCTTGAATTACAGGAATTGCCATGAAATTTTCTGCAAAATCAGCATATACCTTATTCATTTTTTCAGCTTCTTCCACAGCTTCTTCTCTTGTAGCATGTGCAGTGTGCCCTTCCTGCCATAAGAATTCAGCTGTTCTAAGGAAAAGACGTGTTCTCATTTCCCAACGAACGACATTTGCCCATTGGTTGATTAATATAGGTAAGTCTCTATATGATTGAATCCAGCTTTTATAAGTATTCCAAATGATAGCTTCTGAAGTTGGACGAACGATTAATTCTTCTTCTAATTTAGCATCCGGATCCACAATAAGTTTTGAAGGGTTATTAGGATCGGTTTTTAATCTGTAGTGAGTGACAACTGCACATTCTTTAGCAAAACCTTCTGCGTTTTTTTCTTCTGCCTCAAACAAGCTTTTGGGTACAAAAAGCGGGAAATAAGCATTAACGTGACCTGTTTCTTTGAATTTTTTATCCATTTCGTCACGCATTTTCTCCCAGATTGCATAGCCATAAGGTTTTATAACCATACATCCTCTTACTCCTGAGTTTTCAGCTAAGTCGGCTTTTACCACCAACTCATTATACCATTTGCTGTAGTCTTCGCTTCTTGAGGTTAATTTTGCCATTATTTTTTTTAATTTTTTTAACTTTTGCTTATTATTGTTATCTAAAAATAAAAATCTATTTTTGATAGATATTTTTACGAGTGTTTTGGTACATTTTTGGTACAGATTGCAAATATAAATTAAATTAAAAATCTTTACGTTATCATGAAAAGAAATATACATAAAAATTTGCTTGGTATGTTAAAATCAAAAGGTATTTTAGCAGTGTCAAGCGGATTACTTTTAGTTTCTTGCGGTGCTCAAATGGGGGGGTACAGTGAGACAGACGGGGTATATTACGACCCTAATAAAGATACCCTACCTGAAGGTGTAATTATAAATGATGGCGGAAACAGAGTAGGAGAATACTATGATTATAGTCAAAACGATAATACTCTTATTCAAAATGCAGAGGTGAATTCCAGAGAAAATAAATATAACTCTTGGAATGACTATAATGTGAATACTGCTGCAACAGATTCTGATTGGGGAGCTTATGTCGGCTCTCAAACCAATTACTATAACAATTCTTGGGGATGGGGATATCCTTGGGGTTTGGGAGGATGGTATAGCCCATATTGGGGGATGAATAGAGGATGGAACTTTGGTCTTTCTTGGGGCTGGGGTTGGAATAGCTGGAATATGGGTTGGGGTTACTCACCATATTGGGGAGGCTATTATGATCCGTTTTGGGGTGGTTATTATGGCTACGGATATCCTTATTATGGAGGATGGTATGGTGGAGGATACTGGGGTAATGGATATTACAACGGATATTATAATAGACCAATCTATAGAAGAAGCGGTATGAATGGAAATAGCTATAATGGAGGTTTTACAAACAGTAATGGTAATAAAAATTCGATAATTAGAAATAGTGGAGGTTTCAGAAACTCTAACTCTAATACAGGAAGTTTTAGAAATTCTGGTTCTCTAAATAGCAATAGTGGAGGCTTTAGACAAGGAAACGTAAATGGAACTAGAAATCAGTCTTCTGGAGGTTTCCGTCAAACAAGACCTAATTATAATTATCAACAGCAGTCACAACCACAACAATCTCAACCTAGATATGATAATGGAGGATTTAGAAACAGTAATAGTGGAGGTTTTAATGGAGGATCAAACGGAGGTTTCAGAAGTGGAGGTTCTTCAGGTGGAGGAATGAGATCCAGTGGTGGAGGCGGAGGCTTCAGAAGATAGTCTGTATTTTTAAACGTAATAACTATTAAAATATAATGTTAAAAAAATCTTTAGTATTAATGAGTATTTCTGCTGCATTTTTTGCACAGGCTCAGGATGTATCTATAATAAGGAATTCAATCGAAATGTATTCTGGCTCACCTATGGTTGGTTCTTCAAAGTTTAATGCGATGGGAGGTGCGAACGGAGCTTTGGGTGGTGATGCCAGTTCTTTATTGACAAACCCTGCAGGTTTAGGTGTTGCTATTTCGGGCGAGGTTTCAGGGACTTTATCTATTTCAAATTATAAAAATACTTCAACTTTAGGAAACTCGTCATTAGGGTATAATAAAACTCAGGGAGATATTGGTAATATTGGAGCAGTAATGACTTTTCAATTATTATCTGAAAGTGCTTGGAAATTTGTGAATATAGGGGTTAATTTCTCTAATCAGTCACTAGATAATTATATCGAAACTCCTGGAAATACTAATATAATTTACGATTTTGATATTGCTAATAATGATAGCTCAAGTTTTGGAGGACACGCTTACAACAGAACGGGATACCTTTCTAAAACAAGTGTTGGAGTAGGAGCAAATTATAATAACAGTCTTTATATTGGTGCCGGATTGAACTTTTTAAATGCTAGTATTGATCAGTATGATACAGCTAGGTTTAACTCTACAGCAAATGGTGCATCAGAATTATTCGATAAAAATGAAACACCTTTTTCTGAAAGATCAAATGGTTTTTCAGCGTCATTAGGTGTAATTGGTAAAGTCGGACCAATGTTCAGATTAGGTGCATCTATTGAAACTCCTACTTTCTGGAATATTGACAGAGGTTATAATTTTTATAATGATTCTGTTTACGGAGATGGTTCGGCTGTTGAAGACAGAAGGTTAACTTCACCACTTAAAGCAAGTGTAAGTGCAGCATTTGTTCCTAATAAAAACTTCTCATTAGATGTTGATTATACTTTAGGATTAACAAAGCCTAAGTATAAAGAATATAGTGGAGCAGATGTAGAAATTAATAATTTCTTCAAAGATAATTACAAAAATCTTTCAGAATTAAGAATTGGTGCTGAATATAGATTGAAACAATTGAGATTAAGAGGTGGTTATGCTTATGCTTCAAGCCCAATTGATGCATTGACAGTTAGTAAGTTTAACAATGATGGAACAGCTTCTGACCAATCATACAGCAATCTTATTTTAAGTGATAGAAATGCATTGTCTTTTGGTTTAGGATATGATTTCAAATCATTCTATATTGACGCTACTTATCAGAATATATCATCTAAGTATACCAACCCTTTTATGTATGGTATTCTTGATACAAACAACGGAATCAATTCAGCTTATTATTCTTCAACAAGAACAATAGAAAGTGGTTCATATATTGTATCTGATGTGAAAAGCAACAGAAATAATTTCTTCATAACTTTTGGTTGGAAATTCTAATCAACTTTGAAAATAAAAACAAAAACTCCGGACTGTAAAAGTTCGGAGTTTTTTATGGTATATTATTTTGTTCTTTAGTGAATATGACCTGCGTGAGGGTGTTCATGGAAAAGATGCAGTACTAAAGCTAGAGCAACACCTAAAATTACAAGTCCTATTTTTACCCAATCAATATTGTGGTTTTTATTGCTTTCGAAAATAATTACGGAAGAAATATGTAAAAATATTCCGCCTACAATAGCCAAGAAATAAGGCTGTAAATCAGGATTGAAATAATTTCCTAATAACATACCCATTGGTGAAGCTAAAGCAAATAAAGCAATAATTAATAAAGCAGGAAAAGAAGAAGACCTCGATTTTTCTTTTCCGTTAAATAAAAAAGCTCCTAAAATAAATGAAATAGGAAGGTTGTGGAAAACAATTCCTAAAAGATAGGGTGAAAATTCATGCTCTTCATTTGCTAATGGTATTCCTTCAATAAATGCATGCACGAAAAGCCCAACCATTAAAGCAACAGGAAGAATACTATGATCGTTATGATGATGAAAATGCCCATGCTCGAAACCTTTTGTTAAGGCTTCAAGAATCATCTGCAATAAAACACCTGCAATTACAAAAATTCCCAGGTTATAACTTCCTTCATAAGCGTAAACTTGAGGAAAAACTTCATTCAGACAGATGGTAATCAAAAATCCGGCACTTAAAATCAGGAGATTTTTTGCCAGTTTTTCTTTCTTTCCAAAATGTTTTCCAAGAAATACACCTACAACGACACTTAGAATCAGTAAAAGTACTGTTATCATGAGTTTTTCTTAAATAAATTGATGCAACGAGGAGACGTTTCTTTATTAAATTCATTCAATTGATAATCTCCCCAGATTTTTATTCTTTCAAAACCACATTCTGTGGCATAAGAATTAATGGCTTCCAATGTATGAAGTTTTACTTTTTCAAAGAAATGAAAAGGCTTTCCTTCTGCTTCAAAATATATATCTTTTACGATATGTCTGCCCTCAATTTTCTTTACAATTTTAAACTCGATATCACCACGAATAACGGTAGATTCAGGAACGATGCTTCTTCTTACAAATTCTTCATTTAAATAATCCAAAACAAAATATCCTCTCGGCTTCAAAGCATTGTAAACTGATTGAAAAACTTTTTTGTCGTCATTTTCATTATCAAAATACCCAAAACTTGTAAATAAATTGAAAACAGCATCCATAGGATCTGCATCAATTGGGTTTCTCATATCATGAACATCGAAAATTAAGGTTTGATTTTCAAATTGTTTATCGAATTCTATACTTTGTCTGGAAAGATCTAATCCTAAAACATCATATCCCAATTTATTAAGAAAAACAGAGTGTCTTCCCTTTCCACATGCGAGATCAATGATTTTAGAATTTTTAGGTAATTCTAAATCTGCAGTAAGTTTCGTGATAAAATTTTCTGCTTCTGTATAGTCTCTGTTACTGTAAAGTAAATGATAATAAGGGGTATCAAACCAAGATTCAAACCATTCCATAATGCAAAAATAACTAAATTTGTGCGGTAAAAGGTAAAGTATTTTAAACATTAAAGGATTGAAAGATTCAATTAATTAGAAAATTAAATGTGTAAACTTTTAGCCTTTAGATATATAGCCTTTTTATTTATTATTTATGGATACAGAAAATTTACAAATTCAGATAAAAACATTCTTCGGGCTGGAACAAATTTTGGCAGAAGAAATTAAAAAATTGGGTGGACGAAAAGTTGAAGTTAAAAATCGTGCGGTAAATTGCGAAGGAGACCTTGGTTTTCTTTATAAAATCAATTATTCGGCGAGAACGGCTTTGAAAATTCTGGTTCCGATTCATGAGTTTAAAGCTTTTAATCAGCACCAGTTTTATGATAGGCTTTTCAAATTCAATTGGGAAAAATTTTTGGATGTTGATCAGACTTTTGCAATTGATGCAACGGTAAACTCGGAAACCTTCAAACATTCTCAATTTGTAACGTTGAAAATGAAGGATGCTATTGTAGATTATTTTCAGGAAAAGTTTAAAAAACGTCCTAGTATTGAGACTAAAAGTCCTGATATAAAATTTCATTTGCATATTGACAGAGAATTGATAACCATTTCTTTGGATTCTTCGGGTGCTCCTTTGTTTAAAAGAGGGTATAGAAGAGAACAAGGTGAAGCTCCGATTAATGAGGTTTTGGCCAGTGGAATGCTACAATTGGCGGGTTGGGACGGAAAAGGAAATTTTCTAGACCCAATGTGTGGATCCGGAACACTTTTGATAGAAGCTGCAATGATTGCGATGGATCTTCCGGCTCAGATTTTCAGAAAAAGATTTGCTTTCCAAAATTGGAAAAATTATGATGCTGACTTATTTACAAAAATCAAAGAATTCAGAATTGGTAGAATCAAAGAATTTACAGGGAAAATTGTAGGTTATGATATCGATGCCAGAATGATAAATGCAGCAAGAATAAACATCGAAGCCGCTGAAATGGAGGATGTAATAGAAGTGAAAAAACAAAACTTCTTTGATTCTAAAAAAGAACTTTTCCCATTATTGATGGTGTTTAATCCACCTTATGATGAGAGAATTTCTATTAATGATGATGATTTTTACAAGAAAATAGGGGATACATTCAAAACACATTATCCCAACACATTGGCTTGGCTTATTTCTTCTGATTTGGAAGCTGTGAAAAAAATAGGACTTCGCCCTTCAAGAAAAATCAAACTTTTCAATGGTAAATTGGAAACCAGATTTTTACAATATGAAATGTACGAAGGAACTAAAAAAGTACATAAATTAGAGAATTAATTATAATTAAATCTTCCTTTTTAAGGGAGATTTTTTATTTTTATCGAAACTCAAATTATGAACTGGGATTTTTTTGATTTTTTTGGATTCATCGGTGATGTACTTAATGTATTAAGCGGTTCTTCTTCCTCTTCCAAGGTAAGCTATGATGATAAACATACAAAAAGGAAGACAAAATATCTTACCGAAAAAATAAGTGTAATATCTCTTCTTATTTCTACCGTTTTATTATTTTTTGTTTTTAAAACCCCTTTGCCTTCTGAAAATTATGTTCAAACCATTGTTGTTGCTTCATTGATTGGTTTGGCGACTTCAATGTTGGTATTTTTCATTTTGTACGTTTTAGGAAAGTATTATTTTAAAAGTATTTTTCAATGGTTGTTTTTCAGTTTTTCTATGATATTGTTTTTTGTCTCGTTGATTTTTTACATCTATTTTAAATCGGGAATATTCATATAAGATATAATTATTGTTAAGGATTTGCGCATTGTTTCTTGAATAAGTAATTTTGAAAAATTTTCAGATTTGAATCCTACAATTTCCATTATCGTTGCTATTTTTAATCGAAAAGATGAACTTTTTGAATTATTAAATTCTCTTACCTTTCAAACGGATAAAGAATTTGAAATCATTATTGTAGATGACGGTTCAGTAATAGATTTAAAGCCAACCATAAAAAACTTTGAATCAATTTTAAATATCAAATATTTCCGTAAAGACAATTCAGGTCCGGGATTAACGAGGAATTACGGAGCCAGAAGAGCGGAAAATGATTGGTTGGTTTTTGTGGATAGCGATGTGATTGTAGAAAAAGATTATATCGAGAATATTAAAAAAGATATCCTTGAAATCCCGTGTGATGCTTTTGGTGGAGCAGATAAAGCGCATAAAGGCTTTAATTTGATGCAAAAAGCCATTTCTTATTCTATGACTTCGGTTTTTACGACGGGAGGAATTAGAGGTAATAAAAAAGCGGTTTCAAAGTTTCAGCCCAGAAGTTTCAATATGGGAGTAAAGAAAGATGTTTTCAATAAAGTTGGAGGTTTTTCTGAGATGAGAATAGGAGAGGATCCGGATTTGTCGATGACACTTTGGGAAAATGGATATAAGACTGCTTTTTTTGATGACATCGCTGTATACCACAAAAGAAGAGTAGATTTTGGAAAGTTTTCGAAACAAGTGTATCAGTTTGGTTGTGCAAGGCCGATTCTTAATCAAAGGCATCCTAATTATGTGAAAATTTCGTTTGCTTTTCCTACGCTGTTTCTGTTGGGATATATTTTAGGTTTTTTGGAATATTTTATTTTAGGAAAAGGAATTATTCTTGCATTTTATGGTTTGTATACGTTTTTAGTTTTACTACACGCAACTATTGTGACTAAAAATATCAGTATTGCAGGAATGGCGGTAATTTCTACTTATATCCAAATGTTTTCTTACGGATATGGCTTCTTAAAGTCTTGGATTTTATTGAATATTTTTAGAATGAAACCTGAAGATGCTTTTCCAAAGCACTTTCATATAAATAATTAAAAAATAAAAGCTGTTGAAATTCAACAGCTTTTATAACAAAAAAAATTAGAATATGGAGATGGTTTCATGGTTAAGAACGCCTACTTTTAACATACATTCCTTCATTTTTTGATAAGTTCTTTCTATATCGTGGTCTAGTCCGATTGAAAATCTGATTAATCCATCGGAAATTCCCATTGCTGCACGTTCTTCTTCAGGAATTTCAGATGAAGTTGAGCTTCCTGAACAAGAGAATAATGTTTTGTAGAACCCTAAACTCACAGCTAAGTAACCAAGATTTTCTTTCTGCATCATTTCCATTAATTCATTAGCCTTTTCTGTAGTTCCTGCGTCTACAGTTAAAAGTCCGCCAAAACCATATTCTTCATGCATCATGCTTTTCATTAACTCATGGTTTTTGTGAGATTTTAGTCCTGGATAAGATACTTTTAAGCCATCTTTCTCAAATCTTTCAGCAAGATACATTGCATTATAGCTATGCTGTTTCAGTCTGATGTGCAGCGTTCTAAGATTTTTTAGAATACTTGCAGAACGAAGGCTGTCCATTGTAGGACCCAAAAGCATACACGCTCCTGTGTTTACATTTTTGGTATCATTAATAAATTCTTGATTAGAGCAATAAACTCCACCAACTGTATCGCTACTTCCGTTGATGAATTTAGTTAAAGAATGAATAACGATATCTGCTCCTAATAATGTAGGTGAAATAGAAAGAGGTGAAAAAGTATTATCTACAATTAATTTTAAATTATGTTTCTTACAGAGTTCTGATAATTTTCTTAAATCTGCTACTTCCAAAAGTGGGTTGCTTACGCTTTCGCAATAGATAACTTTTGTATTGGGTTTGATAGACTTTTCAATTGCATCAAAATTATTGATATCCAAGAAAGTAGTTTCAATATTAAAAGGAGGCAAGAAGTTTTTCATAAAAGCATACGTTCCTCCATAAATAGTTCTGCTTGAGATAATATGGTCTCCACTTTTACAAACCTGCATTAATACTGAGGTGATTGCTCCCATTCCTGATGCAGTAACGTTTGCAGCTTCTGTATTTTCCATTTTAGCTAATGCTTCAGAAAGATACAGATTCATTGGAGATGAATGTCTTGAATACAAATAACATCCGTCTGCATTTCCTTCAAATGTATCAAACATTGTTTTTGCAGAAAGGAATGTGTAAGTTGAACTATCAGAAATTGAAGGATTTACTCCTCCAAACTCACCAAAATATTGTAAGTCTTGTATTTCGTTGGCTGCATTGAATTCTTGCATGATTTTTTTATTTAAAAATGAGCCAATTTCAGAATTATAACAATGATAATATTATTTTTTAGAATATAAATCTATATTATTCGATATTTGCAGAAAAAAAGTTTATTATATTTGTTTTTTGTAAAAATTTGCCAAAAAAATATCTATGAACTTTGATGAAACGGATAAAAATTTGCTTCTTTTTTTGCAAGAAGATGCAAAACAAACCACCAAAGAATTGTCTTATAAGCTAGGATTGTCGGTTACGGCGGTTTATGAGCGAATCAAAAAACTTGAAAACTCAGGAGTAATTTCAAAATATGTGGCTCTTTTGGATAAACATAAAATTGAGAGGAACTTTGTGGTTTTATGTCATGTAAAACTTAGTCAGCATAAGAAAGAATATGTTCTTCAGTTTGAAAAAGAAATTATGACTTTACCGGAGGTCACAGAATGTTTTCATGTAAGTGGAGACTATGATTACATCTTAAAAATCTGCTTGAAAGATATCGCAGATTATAGAAACTTTATGGTGACAAAGCTGACGACTTTACAGCATATTGCAAGTACCCATAGTTCGTTTATGATTTCTGAGGTGAAAAATACAACAGCAATTGTTTTGTAGTATTTAAACTAGAACTCCATTTTTAGAAACAATAGGTTCGGGTAATTCTGTTTCACCAACCATTTGTAGAAGATCTATTTCAATAGTTCTACAGATGGAAAGCATAGGTACATCAAACATTAATCCGGCAAATGGGTTTTCGGAATAATCTCCTACAAGCTCCATAATAATGTAAATCCAGCCAACGATAATACAAAATGGAACGCTCACCCAAATTCCCCAATCTCCCAATTTATAAAATTCATTTACCAAGCCTAATGGAAGGAGCATTATAAAAAGAACATTAAAAATAAAAGCGGTACTTGCAAATTGTCTTGGTGACGGAAATTTTTTAATTCTTTCCGCCTGTCCCTGAAAATTATAAAATTCATTTAAGCAATTTTGTAATTGCATCTGATTAAAATCTGAGATGGCAGCAATATTTTTTAATTCATTAATATCCTTAGCTTGTTGTGAAATCAAATATGTAGCAAAATTTTTATAATTTGATTGAGCCTCAAACTCTTCTTCTGAAAGATATTTTCTCAAGAATATCGAGGTTCTGCTATAATCGGGAAATCCTGCTTTTATTAATCTGTTTCTTCTTTGATTAATAAGGTAAGACTTTTCATTTTTCGTTCCGATGTGTTCCCACTCTGTTGGTACCAACAATTGTTCACGAAAAGCGTAAAGCCAGGCTAAATGACGATAGATAATTTTTTTTCTTCTATCCTCTAAGTCAAAAACTCCTATTTCTTCGTTTTTTGTATCAAAAGCATATATCATTGAACCCAAAGAACGGCTGGAATTTACAATTCCTCCCCAAATTTTTCTTGCTTCCCAAAGTCTATCATATGCCTGATTATTCTTAAAACCGACTAAAAATGCTTCTGCTGTACCAATCAATGCAACGGGAACCCAAGGAATAACCATCCATTTCCAGTCGAAGAAATAAAAAAGGGAGGCAACTACTGTACACTAAACACTCACCCAAATTAAATGGATTCCTGAAAGATGCAAAACCTGCCTGTAATTGAAATACTTTGTTGTAATCATGATTTGGTGAAAATCTGAGAATAACTGTATCAAAAAAAATACCAAGACGAAACGGTATTTTTATAATTAAATTTAAACTAAAATGAATGAAATAAGCATAAAAAAACCTCTAAATAGTTAGAGGTTTAAGTTTTTATTTAGTAGTTAAGCATTTCTTCGATTTTCTTGCTTAATTTTTCTGCGTTAGGAAGCATTTCTTTTTCTAATACCAAATTAATTGGAACGGCTGGTGTATCTAAAGAACCCATAGTTTCTATCGGTGCATCCAAATATTTAAAGCAATTTTTGGAAATACGGTGAGCAAAGGCTTCTGCGAATGAATTGTTGAGTTGCTCTTCTGTCAAAACAATACATTTACCGTGTTTTTTCACTCTTTCGAATACCAATTTTTCATCAAGAGGAATCAGTGTTCTCAAATCAATGACTTCAACTCTTCCATTAAAGTTTTTAGCAGCTTCTTTAGCCCAATAAACACCCATTCCGTATGTTACAACCAATAAAGTTCTACCTTTTTCGGTTTCGGTTTTGTCTGCTTCAATGATGATATTTCCTTTTCCGAAAGGTAAGATGTAATCTTCAGCAGGTTCAATGGTTTTCGCATCTTCGGTTCCTGGAACTTTGCTCCAATATAAGCCTTTGTGTTCAAGCATTACAACAGGGTTTGGGTCGTAATATGCGGCTTTTAGAAGTCCTTTAAAATCTGCTGCGTTACTTGGATAAGCGATTTTAATACCTTTGATGTTGGCTAAAATACTTTCAACACTTCCACTGTGATAAGGTCCGCCACCTCCGTAAGCTCCGATTGGAACTCTAATAATATTGCTTACAGGGAATTTTCCCTGACTTAAATAGCTGGATTTTGAAATTTCTGTAATTAATTGATTGATTCCCGGATAAATATAATCTGCAAACTGTACTTCAACAATCGGTTTTAAACCAACTGCGCTCATACCTGTTGTAGAACCAATAATATAAGCTTCTTGAATCGCAGTGTTGAAAACTCTTTTGCTTCCGAATTTTTTGCCTAAAGTTACTGTTTCACGGAAAACTCCTCCAATTCTCTCTCCAACGTCTTGTCCGTACAATAAAGCTTCAGGGTGCTTCCACATTAATTCCTGAATGGCGTGAATGGCTGCGTCTACCATCACAATTTTTTCTCCACCTTCTGGTTCTCTGGTTCCAACTTCTTCTGTAATTGGAGTAGGGGCGAAAATATGTTGCATTACCGTTTCAGGCTTAGGATCTTCGGCGTTTTTAGCTTTTTCAAAAGCTTCTTCTGCTTCTAATCTTGCTTTTTTGGTAATTTGTTTTAATAGCTCTTCATCAGTTCCTGCCTCGATAAGTTGTCTTCTTAAAATTTCTCCCGGATCCTTTGCTCTATGCTTTGTTAAATCTTCTTCATCTCTATAGAACTCTCTTCTTACACCAGAAGTATGGTGACCGATAAGAACAGTTTTAGCACAAACAACTAAAGGTTTTCTTTCTGTTCTTACAAAGTCGACAGCTTTTTTCATTACTTCAAAGCTTTCAATGAAGTCAGTTCCGTCAACTCTCATTCTGTTTAGTCCTTCAAATCCTGCTACAAAATCATATGCATCACAAGTTCTGGCTTCTTCTTTTGTAACGGAAATTCCCCATTCGTTATCTTGAACTAAAAATATAATTGGAAGTTGGTGTAAAGCCGCAAACTGTAATGCTTCACTTACTTCACCTTCTGTCACGGAATTATCTCCAAGACTACAAACAACAACTGGATTATTTTCAAATTGTTGTAGTTCAAAATCCTGAATATATTTTAGACCTTGTGCAACTCCTGTTGTTGGAATTGTCTGCATCCCAGTTGCTGAACTTTGATGAATAATTTTAGGTTTATTTTCATCTCTGCTAGAAGGGTGGGAATAATAAGATCTACCTCCGGAAAAAGGATCTTCAGCTTTAGCAAGTAACTGAAGCATTAATTGATAAGGTTCAAAACCAATACCTAATAAAATACTTTCATCTCTGTAATATGGAGAAACCCAGTCTTCTTTTTTTAATTGATATGCTGTAGCTAATTGTATCGCTTCATGACCTCTTGAGGTACTATGAACATATTTACAAATATTTCTGTTTTCCTCATAAATATCTGCCATAGCCTTTGCAAGCATCATATGGTTATAAGCCTTTAATAGAATGTCCTGAGAAACTTTTTCGTGAAGTGTATTTTCCATAGAAAGCAAATATACATAAAAAAACAAAATACTAACAAGTGTTAGTATTTTGTGTGAATTTATATGTTATAAAGTTTTATTCTTTGATGATTTTTTTAGTAATCACATCATTAGCCGTTTTTACTTCAATAATATAAATGCCTTTAGTGTAAGAAGATAAATCGATATCTGTATCATTACTAATTACACCGCTTTGTAACTTTTTACCTGAAAGCTCATAAACATTAAATGTAGATTTAGCAGGTGCTTTTAGTACTTTAACGATATCTTTTGTAATAGTTGGTGCAATAACGATGTCATTGTTTTTGGTGTTAACTTCTCCGGTTCCTAAAATTGAACTATATCCAGTTGCTATAATAGAATAATTTTGAGGTGTAGTTACTGGGGATGTTGCATTATTTACTAGAGTACCTTTATGCGTTACTTCAATTCTGTATGTTCTTCCTGCAACTGGGTTATCAACTACCACTTGTTCTACATTATCTACAGTATTATCTCCTTTTACTGCTACATTTGGATTCGTTGCATTTAATTTCCATGGTAGATAAACGGTTCCGGTTTCATTATCTATTACTCTTAGATCTAAGTCATTTACCAATCGTGAGTTCCTATTATTATAAAGGTTTGACCAAAGATTTGATGTTACTTTGTATTCAGGATCGATCCAAGAAATAGTTACTTTAATTGGTTCAGTACCTGAAGCTACAATAGTTTTTTTGTTGTTTGCACCATTGTTAAGGGTTTCATCACTGAAGATAAGAGTGTTATTGGACTTTCCTACTAGAATTTCTGCTCCTTTTTTAGCGTCAATGAACCCCCAGCCGAATAATGGATCTGGACCGACGTTTCCTGCTTCCGCTGCTGAATGAATCATTAACGTTTTTGCAGAAGCTGCATTCAATTCTGCATTATTAAATAATTGCTTGTTTATTTGAGTCCAAAGACCAATAACACCTGTAACAACAGGAGCGGAATATGATGTGCCATCACCTACTGTTAAGGATTGACTACCCACTAGATCTTCAGCGGTAGAAGCACTTCCGACACTTGTTCCTACAGCTGTGATGTCAGGTTTGATACCTCCGTCATCTCTAGGTCCTGCACTACTATAATCAGAGTGTACTACATCACTTACTGTAGTGTACCTTCCGTCATTTGTGGTAATTCTATCTGTTGCTCCAACTACAATAATATTCTTTGCTAAAGAACCAGGTCCAATACAGTCATATCCCAAACTACAGTTTGTAGTAGGTAGGGTATCTGTAGCAGCGAATTGAACTTGAGCGCCTGTAGAGTTATCTGTATAGTATTTAGGAAATGTAGAAGTCCCTGGGTAATCTGGACCATAACCAAAATAATTTCCGGATGATTTTACAATAATGTAAGAAGGATTAGTGTAGACAATTCGGTCATAATTTTGATCGTTTGTATAATATGTTCCTTGTAAGTCATATGATGTATTTGGACTACCAAATGCTCCGTTCCATACCCAAGCATTAACTCCATTTACGGTTTTTACATCCCATCCTTGGTTTGTACCATAGGAATGATTAGAAATTTTAGGCTGTGCAATTACGATTTTTTCAAAAACTGTACTTGTTGATGTGTTTCCGGGTAATGTTGTTGTTGCAAAAGCATAAGAATCTATTAGAGAGTTTTTTGCAATGCCCTGAAAATTAATAGTTCTAGTGGTTCCGTTAGTGAATGTTACTGTTTGTGTGTAGGCTTTAGATCCAATAAATCCAGCTACTGATGTAGCATGAGCACTATAATTCATTGTACTGGCCTCTTTATTGGTTATTCTGTTAGGGATATTATTAAAGAATACGTGTCCAGCAAACGCTCTGCCTCCATCAAAAACGGTGAATTTAATATTTTCACCGTTGAATGATCCGGTTAAGCCAGTAATTGTGCCATTTTGTAAGTGATCAGAATTGGAATTTTTTATCTGATCCATGTCTTCTGCTTGTAGAAAAATAGGCCTCCCATCAGGATTAAAGCCAACTAAATTAGCTCTCTGTTCCTCAATTTCTTTTAATGCTTCTGGGGATTTGTTTACTCCATATACTTTCGCAACATATGAATCAAACTTTTCATTGTTCTCCCTGTTTTGCTTAGCGAATTCTCTTTCTAAAACTTCATTATTTTGTGCACTTACTATTGCTAAGGTTAAAGTGCTAACCAAAAGTAAACATTTCTTCATAATTTTTAAATAGCTTAAAATGATATAAGCTACAAATATATATAAAATATATAATTTATATGTTGTTTGTTTTAATTAATAGTAAAGAAATGGCTTTTTTTATGATTGTTTTATTGTGTTTGTTTTAATTCGTTGATTGGGGAGTTGTTTTGTTTGTTGGGTTAAAAATGAAAAATGTACAATGGGTTTAAGTTTGTTATAAATTAAGTAACTTTACATTCTCTTTTTAATAAAACTAGAAGAAATTACATGTATTTAGTTTTTGACACAGAAACCACAGGATTACCAAAGAATTTCAATGCTCCTCTTTCGGATTCGGAAAACTGGCCAAGAATGGTTCAGATTGCTTGGCAATTACACGATGATGATGGGAGACTTATTGAGAATCAGGATTATATAATAAAACCTGAGGGATATGATATTCCCTTTAATGCAGCGAGAATTCACGGGATTACTACAAAAATTGCTAATGAAGAAGGTCGAGATTTACAAGAAATCTTAGAAGAGTTTTCTAAGGTTTTGGATAGGGTAAGAGTCGTTTCGGGGCATAATGTAGAGTTTGATTATAATATTGTTGGAGCTGAGTTTTACAGAAAAAATATCAAAGACAATCTTCAGGAAAAACCTAAAGCAGATACCATGATTTTAGGTACAGATTTTTGTCAACTAGGAGGAGGTCGTGGAGGAAAATTTAAACCTCCAAAATTGGAGGAGCTTTATGAAAAACTTTACGGACATAAGTTTGATGAAGCTCACAATGCAGCTGCTGACGTAAATGCGACAGCTCAGGTTTTCTTTGAAATGATGAGGATTGGAGTAATTCCTGCTGAGATTCTAAAAATTTCGGAAGATCAATTAACTTACTTCAAAACACTTTATCCTGATCCGATTAAACCTTTTGATATCATAATCAGAAGGCAGGTTGCGGATTTTAATAATAAGAAAAAACAACAGGATTTTGGAAGTATAGATGATATTGATTTAGGAAAATACTTCAATTTTAATAATCATAGTGTTTTTTCTACGCTTACTGCTACTTCGAGTATTTCGGATTTAATTAAAAGAGCAACTGAAGATAATTTCCCTGCTGTCGGAATGGTTGATTTGGGGAATATGATGGGGGCTTTCAAGTTTGTTTCAGCGGTTGAAGGAGCTAATGGAGATAGGGCTAAAAAACATAAAGAATATCTAGCAAAAAAACAGGAAGCTGAGGAGAATGGAGAGGATTTTAAAGAGCCGGAACCTGTTTCAGAACCTTTAATTCCTGTTGTGGGATGTGAGTTCTATATTTCTGATAGGTATGAACAAAAGCAATTTACCAAAGATGATCCAGATAGAAGAACTCAGGTTGTTCTTTTAGCAAAGGATTTTAATGGATACAAAAACTTAGCAAAACTTTCAAGTATAGGTTTCTTAAAAGGATTTTATTTTGGTGTTCCAAGGGTGAGTAGAGAACTGATTGCGGAATATAAAGAAGGGGTAATTGCTTTAACTTCGGGTATTCATGGGGATATTCCTGATGCAATTTTGAATACCGGTGAACAAAAAGGAGAGGAGCTTTTCAGATGGTGGAAAGATACTTTTGGAGATGATTTTTATGTTCAGATCCAAAATCATAAGTTGCCTGAAGAAGAACATTTAAATGATGTTTTGCTACATTTTGCAGATAAATACAATGTTAAAATTTTAGCTCAAAATGAAACTTTTTATACCAATAAAGATGATTCTAACATTCAGGATATTGTAAGCTGTATTAAAGATGGTGAAAAGCTGTCAACTCCTGTTGGTAAAGGTTTTGGGAAAAGAAAAGGACTTGCTACAGGAGAATATTATATCAAGAATTCTGATGAGATAAAAGAGGCTTTTTTAGCATATCCAGATGCTTTTGATGCATATGAAGAATTTACTGCGAAATTTAAACCATATACTCTAAAAAGAGACGTTCTTCTTCCTAAATTTGATATTCCAGAGGAGTTTATTAACCCTGAAGATGAGGTTGATGGAGGGAAGCGAGGTGAAATGGCATATTTAACACACTTAACTTATGAGGGTGCGAAAAGAAGATATGTAGAAACAGGGATTACTGATGAAATTAAAGAACGCCTGGATTTTGAACTTGAAGTAATCGCAAATACAGGTTATCCGGGGTACTTCCTGATTGTTCAGGATTTTTGTAATGAAGCTCGAAAAATGGGAGTTTGGGTCGGTCCGGGAAGGGGTTCGGCGGCGGGTTCGGCTGTGGCGTACTGTATTGGGATTACGAATGTTGATCCAATTAAGTATGACCTCCTTTTTGAGAGATTCTTGAATCCTGAAAGGGTTTCTATGCCCGATATTGATATCGATTTTGATGATGAAGGAAGAGATAAAATTATCAAATGGGTGATTGATAAATATGGTCAGAATCAGGTTGCACAGATTATTACATATTCTGTTTTAGGAGGTAAATCAGCAATTAAAGATGCAGGAAGGGTGCTAGATGTTCCGATTCCTGATACGAATAATATTGCAAAACTTATTCCTTCTACACCCGGAATGAATATTGCGAAAGCTTTATCTAAATATGATAAGCTGAAACCTGAAGAGCAAATGCTTGTTGATGAAATGAAGATGGTCTTGGATAGTCCCTCAGATCCGCGTCATGATGTGTTGGCGAGTGCAAAAAAGATGGAAGGTTGTATCAGGAATACGGGGATTCATGCCTGTGGAGTAATTATTACGCCTGAAGATGTGAGTAATCTTGTTCCTGTTACGATTGCTGCAAAAGATGCAGATATTTTGGTTTCACAGTTTGATAACTCGGTGGCTGAAAGTGCAGGTCTTTTGAAGATGGATTTCCTTGGTCTTCGTACTTTGACAATTATTAAAGATGCTTTAAAATTGGTTAAAGAAAGACATGGAGTTGATATCAATCCAGATGAAATTCCGCTAGATGATACCAAGACCTATCAGTTATTTAAGGAAGGGAGGACAGTAGGGATTTTCCAATATGAAAGTCCGGGAATGCAAAAATATATGAGAGAACTGAAACCAACGGTTTTTGCTGACCTTATTGCGATGAATGCATTGTATCGCCCGGGTCCGATTAAATATATCCCGAACTTTATTAACAGAAAACACGGAATTGAAGAAATTGTCTATGATTTACCTGAAACAGAGGAATATTTAAAGGAAACTTACGGAATTACCGTTTATCAGGAGCAAGTAATGCTTTTGTCTCAGAAACTAGCCAATTTTACGAAAGGTGAGGCAGATACATTGAGAAAGGCGATGGGTAAAAAGCAGATTGATGTTCTTAATAAAATGTACCCTAAATTTATTGAGGGAGGAAGAAAAAATAATCTGGATGAGGGTCGTTTAGAAAAAATCTGGAATGACTGGAAAGCGTTTGCGGAATATGCCTTCAATAAATCTCACTCTACTTGTTATGCGTTTGTAGCCTATCAAACGGCATATTTAAAAGCAAATTATCCTGCTGAATATATGGCGAGTGTGATGAGTAATAACATTAACAATACCGATTCAATCACAATGTTCATGGAGGATTGTAAAGCAATGGGTGTTGATGTTTTAGGGCCGGATGTGAATGAATCTCAATATAAATTTTCAGTAAACGAAAAAGGGCAGATTCGTTTTGGTTTGGGGGCAATTAAAGGTATTGGGGAAGGGCCAAGTGAAGCGATTACCAGAGAAAGACAAAATGGTAGATTTAAAAATATTTATGATTTCTTTGAAAGAATTCTTCCTTCTCAAATGAACAAGAGGGTAGCGGAAAGTTTGGTTTTGGCAGGAGCCTTTGATGAATTAGATTCTTTCCATAGAGGTCAGTATTTTGATATTGATATGGCTGGGAGAACCAATCTGGAAAGGTTAATCAGGTACGGGCAGAGTTTCCAGGAAAGTAAAAATGAGATGGAAAACTCTCTTTTCGCAGACTTTGCAGAAGAGGTTCAGATAGAGCAACCAAAATTAGCACCTTGTCCTGAATGGCCAAATATGCATAAATTGAATAAAGAAAAAGAAATCATAGGGTTTTATCTTTCTGCGCATCCGTTGGATGAGTTTAAGTATCAGTTCCAGTTTATGCAGGGACAGCTCTCTAAAAAAGCTGTTTTAGAGAAGGATGATGAAGTGAAAATGGTTGTGGATGAGGCTCCGATTCTTGAGAAAGATTCTATTGATGAACCGGCAGATTTGGCGGAAATTGTTTCTGATGATATTGTTGCAGGTGAAGAAGAGGAGATTATAGAGGAGGTAACTAAAAAAGCAGAGCCAAAAGGCAATTTTCTGTTCTTGAATCTAGATGAGGTAGATACATATAAAGAAATTGCTTTTGCTAATAAGCAGGAAGAGTTGTTTGAAGAGAAGAAAAAAGACTGGAAAACGATACAGAAAGAAAGAGAAAACGGTGGCGGCGGAAAAGAATACACTGTAGCCGGGTTGATTACGGAATATGTAGTAAAAGATGGTTTTCGAAGTGGTGAAAAGGTGGCTTTTGTTACGTTGGAAGATTATTCTGGGTCGTATTCTTTCAGATTGGGGGATAGGGATTATATGAGATTAAAAGAGAAATTAGAAGTTCAGCGATTTGTTATTTTTAAAATTAAATTTGCTCAGGTGAAAGATGGGCGTGTTTTCGTTAACGTAAACGATGTGATTGAACTTCAGGAGGCATTTGAAAGATTTGCTAAAAGTATTTCCCTTGTAATGGATGTAATGGATGTAAGGCCGGAAGATTTGAACTTTTTCAGAAGTGTACTTGAGCGAAATCAGGGAAATCAGAAACTGAAATTCTTTATAAAGAATATTGAGGATGATTCTCATATAGAAGTACAGTCCATGAAACATTCTGTGAATCTTAGTGGGGAGCTAATCCGGGATATACAGTTATTAAATAAGTATGAGTTTTACTTAAATTAGTTTGAAATATTTTTTTATTGAAAAGCAACTTTCGGGTTGCTTTTTTATTTTTAATAATATATTAAAATAGGAGTTGTTTTTTTATTTATTTGATTATCAGGTATTTACTAATAATTCATTTATTGTTGAATTTTCAATAAATTAAATATATGTTTATTTTATATTTAATTTTAGATTATTTTTATTGGTTATTTAATGGTTAATTGATTAAATCAATGTAATTTATTTAATTAGTGTTATTTATTTTGTATTTTTATACATTGAATTTTAAATGAAACTAAGTATGAAAAAATTACATTTACTCTTTCTGTTATTGATGAGTATACTGGCTTGTCAATTGTATTGGGGACAAAGTTACACAGTTCCTGTCTGTAATGGAACTATTGGAACGAATAGTTATGGGGTGCCCAATAGTAATGCAACTGTAAACTCTAAAGGTCGCGGAGCTTTTATTATTCCTGCTTCACAACTAACAGCTATTGCTAATAGCTCAATTACTGCAACATATCTGAAAAGATACACCGCTTCTGGAACCTTAAATGCAGATGCTAATTTTAAGATTTATTTAATGAATACGACTGCTACGGATTTTGGTTCGGGAGCATTGGATTGGGCGACTGCTATTGCCGGAGCTACATTGGTGTATGATGCTAATCCTCAAGCAGCTGTTGGGAATTCCGCAGGATTTAAGCAATTTGTTCACTCTGTTAATTTCCCATATACTGCGGGAAGTAATCTTGCTGTATTTACAGAATATACCCAAACTACAGCGCAAACATCAACGATCAACTGGGAATATGAATATTCTTCTCCTTGTATCAGTACGGGTAACAGCAATACAACAAAGTATGTAACGACAACTTCTGCATTTGGTGCAACTCTTACATCTTCTGATTACAGAAGACCACATATAGCATTTGATGTGCCTCCAACATTAGTACCAACTTGTACTACTTTAACTTTTCCTGCTGCCGGAGCGACAAATACTCCTTACTCTCCAGTATTAACGTGGAATGCTGTAGGTGGGACTGCGGCGGCTTCAAGCTATAAATTAAGAGTAGGAACAACTCCGGGTGGAACTGACGTGCTAGCTAATATTAATGTAGGGAACGTAACTTCTTATGCTCTTTCCAATCTTACAGCTTCTACCACTTATTATGTAACTGTTACTCCGATTAACTCACTTGGAGAAGCTACAGGATGTACTGAAACTTCGTTCACGGTGGCTGGGCCTCCAGCTAATGACGACTGTGCGAATGCAATATCGTTAACTGTAAATTCGGATTTGAATTGTGGGGTAACAACGGCAGGAAATACTTTGGGGGCAACCAATTCAGGAATTACGATGGTGTCGCCGTGTAGTACAACAGCGGTTGGTGATGATGATGTTTGGTATTCATTTGTAGCCACTGCAACATCCCATCAGGTTTCTTTGAATAATGTTGTTTCTACCGGACCAACAAGTGCTACAGATGCATATTTCCAAGTATTAAGTGGTGCGTGTGGTTCACAGGCTAGTGTACTTTGTTCAGATCCTAATTCTGCTTTGGTAACGGGATTAACGGCTGGGCAGACTTATTATATAAGAGTGTTTACTTTTGGTGAATCTACTACAGCGGGAAGAAATATTAGCTTTGATATCTGTGTGGGGACACCTCCGCCTCCGCCTTCTAATGATGATTGTGTTAATACAATTCCTTTAACGGTAAGTTCAGGATCTTTGTGTGTAAACTCGGTATCAGGAACTACTTTATCTGCTACAGATTCTGGTGTTGCTATTTCTCCATGTACGGGAACAGCAGATGATGATGTTTGGTATTCGTTTGTGGCTACTTCTGCGACTCATACAGTTGCCTTAACAAACGTTGTGTCTGTTGGTACTACCTCTTCTACATCACTTTATCTTCAGGTGTTGAGTGGTTCTTGTGGAGCGTTAACAAGTGTTATTTGTGATACAACTTATGCCACGCCGACTCAACTTACTGGCTTAACAGTAGGTAATACATATTATGTAAGGGTTTATAATTCTAATTCAGGAACTGGATATGCTAATACATTTAATATTTGTGTTACTACGCCGGTGGCACCACCAAATGATGAATGTGCGGCTGCGATACCTTTAACAGTGAGTTCAACTACAACCTGTGCAAGTTCAACAGCTGGAACTACTGCCTCTGCAACTAATTCGGGTCTTGCTGTATCTCCATGTACGGGAACAGCAGATGATGATGTTTGGTATTCGTTTGTAGCATCAGCTTCAACTCATACTATTACATTATCAAATTTGGTTTCTACAGGAACTACATCATCTACAAGTTTATATACTCAGGTATTCAGTGGGGTGTGTGGAGGATTGACTAGTATTGTTTGTGGTACAGCTAATACTACAACTGTTACTGGACTTACTTCAGGACAGACTTATTATATAAGAGTTTATAATAGTAACGGGGCGGGGTATAGCAATAGCTTTAATATCTGTGTAACTACGCCACCTCCACCTCCTGCAAATGATGTTTGTTCAGGTGCGGTAACTTTGACGGTGGGAAATAATTTTAATACCAATGCTATTATTACAAGTAATGATGGTGCTACAACGGATGGAACGACGACTTGTCAAACTAGTAGAGGAGATAATGTGTGGTATTCTGTGGTGGTGCCGGCAAGCGGAACAATTACAATTGAAACGCAAGGTGTTGCTGGATCGGGATTCGTAGATACAGTCCTTTCCGTATATAGCGGAACTTGTGGATCGTTAACGAATGTTGCGTGTGATGATGACAGTGGGGTAGATAATTTCTCATTATTATCATTGACGGGACAAACACCAGGAGCTACTTTGTATATAAGTGTTTGGAGATATACAGGAACCGTGGGTGGTGGAAGTACTACAGGTCAATTTAAGCTTTCTGCCTATGATGCTTCAATATTGGCAACAAATGAAGTTTCTGCTGCTAAAGATAATATTAAAGTTTATCCGAATCCTTTTGCGGATGATTTAAATATTTCGGATGTTACTAATGTGAAGTCTGTTTCTATAATAGATATTTCTGGTAGATTATTGAAAACCATTGATAAGCCATCATCTGTACTTCGTTTAGGAGATTTGAAATCTGGAATGTATTTGATTTCTTTACAAATGAAAGATGGTTCTAGACAGGTTATTAAGGCTATTAAAAAATAGTTTTAAAAGTAAGTATTAAATAATGAGCGGCTATTTTTGGCCGCTTTTTTATTTTAAATAATGTATTCAGGTAAATTTATTAGTTTTATCGTGTGGGGAAAATGTAATTTATTAATTATTTTATTATGTTAAGTGTAATAATATGGATGTATTGTGCATTTTTTTTTACTTTTTTACTTGTTTGATTATCAGTGTTTTGTTTGTGTGTTTGTTATTGTTGTTTTATTAATGGAATTAAATGTTTGTTTGATTTTCTTTATTTAAAGTCGTGTTTTTTAATTAATTATTAATTGGATTGTGTGTTTTTGTGATTTAATTATTAGTTTTGAATACTAATTTTAAATTTTACTGTATGAAAAAAAAATTACTAGCGTGTTTTTTAGCTTTTTCTGCTTTGGCAGGGATTTCTGCTCAAACGAATATCGCTAACTATTCTTTCGCTAAGAGTACTGGTGCTGTATATGTGCCAATTACTGGTGGGACAAAGTTATTCCCAACAGGGACTAACACGACTTATGATAATGAGGTTTCGTCTGAGATTACACTATCTGCTCCTTTCACTTTTGGAGGGGTTGCGGTTACTAGTGTTTATGTAAGTGCAAACGGCTTCATAACTTTTGGAGCGGCACCTTCAGGAACAAATTATACTCCTCTTTCGACTTTGGGTTCTACTACGGGGGCTATTTCTGCATTTGGGCAAGATGGAGGCTTTTCATCTTCAGATGCTACACAACCATCGGGTAACCATGAGGTTAGATATGAGGATTTAGGAACTGAATTTGTTGTTCAGTGGCAAGATCATGCTAACTATTTTAATAGAGCAACAGAAAGGTTGAATTTCCAGATTCGATTAGTTTATGCAACGGGCGAAATAAAGATAATTTATGGAGATTGCACAGATCCGGGAACTACCAGTACTTCAGGGACAACACCTCAAGTAGGAATAAGAGGAAATAGTGTAAATTATGCTACTAATGTAAGTCCTTTAATGATTGGGAATATTCCTTCGGGAACAATGTGTGATTGGTCTAAAGCAGTTACTGGGAACAGTAATGGAAGTACCATGCTTTTTTCAGGAACTACTAATGTGAATGTTAAGATTCCAAATGGGCTACAATATTCTTGGACTCCCGGAACTCAGTTACCTGTGAGAACTTTTGCTGCTACAACCGCTGTAACCAATATGGGTGCAACTGTAAGTTGGACGGCGCCAACTGGGGCAACCGCTTATAATGTACAGTATAGAGCTTTAGGAAGCTGTGATTGGACTGATTTTGTAGGTAATCCTGTTTCGACGACTACTGCTTCTCTTACAGGTTTAACTCAGAATACTACTTACCAAGTTCGGGTACAAGCGTTGAATGGTGGTGTACAGGCAATGTATTCTCATATTCCTAATTTAGCGGGAACTGGTAACGGATATGCAGCCGCTGGATCTTTTACTACTCTTGCTAATTGTTCTAGTACCGTTACAGGTCTTACTTCATCTGCAGTAACTCCTGATACTGCAACTATAAGTTGGACAGCGTCTGCTACCCCTCCAAGTGAAGGATATGAATATTATTATAGTACTTCATCTACAGCTCCGACGTCTACAACAACGCCTCTAGGCTCGACGGCAACGGGTGTTATTACTGCGAATTTAACAGGGTTGATTCCTGCTACACAGTATTATTATTGGGTGAGGGCAAAATGTAATAGTGTTGATAAAGGAGTTTGGTCTAGTTCTGCAAACTTTACAACTTTAAGTCTTTGTGCTACGGTTACTGCTCCTGCAGCTAATGCAGGTGGAATGAGTACAACACCTACGATAACTTGGAATGCAATCAATAGCGCAACAGGTTATAAATTAAAAGTAGGAACAACTTCTGGAGGAAATGATGTGTTGGATACTGATTTGGTTGGTAATATAACAAGTTATACGTTTACTACGCCATTAGCTAATTCTACATCTTATTATTATTCTGTAACAGGATATACTGCAACAACTGCTGCTCCGGCTACGCCTTGCTCTGTAAGAATGTTCCAAACGGTTTGTAGCTCAACCAATTTACCTTATTCTTTAAATTTTGAAGATGTAACAATACCAGCTTTACCTCTTTGTACATCAGCAATTAATGCTGGAACTGGAAATGTCTGGACAACAGAAGCAGGATACGCACCTTTTAGTACAAGTACAAAAGTATTAAGATATAAATGGAATTCATCTTCTGCTGCAAATACTTGGTTTTTTACTCAGGGCATTAATTTAACGGGAGGTACTGCCTATACAATTTCATTTAAGTATGCAAATGCTGGTAGTACTTTTGCGGAGAGATTGAAAGTTGCTTATGGAACTTCAGCTAATGTTGCAGGAATGACTAATGTTCTTGCAGATTATCCTAATATTGTAAATGTTACTGTGAATTCAGAATCTATTACGTTTACGCCTGATGTTTCAGGAGTTTATTATTTTGGATTCCAGGCTTATTCAATAGCTGATAGATTCTATTTAATGGTGGATGATATTAATATTGATACGGCAATGTTGGCTACTTCTGAAGTATCTGATATGAAAAATAATATTCAGGCTTACCCAAATCCGTTTGTGGATGATTTGAATATATCTGATATCACTAATGTAAAATCTATTTCTGTGACAGATATTTCAGGTAGATTGGTTAAAACTATTGATAAACCATCTTCTATGCTACATTTAGGAGATTTAAAATCAGGAATGTACTTGATTTCTTTAGAAATGAAGGATGGTTCTAGACAGGTTATTAAGACTATTAAAAAATAGTTTTAAAAATAAGTATTAAATAATGAGCGGCTATTTTTAGCCGCTTTTTTTATGAAGTAAATAGTAGAAACGGAGGGGTAGTATGAAATATTGAATTAAATAATGATTGAGAATATGTTATTTTTAGGTAAAATGTAGGTCGGTGTGTTGGTTAATGTTTATATTTTGATGTAAAATATTTGAAATTTTTGTTTTTTTATGTGTCATACGTATGATATTGTTAATATTTTGCCTGTTTTTTTTATTTAGGTGAAATGTTCTTTCTTAATAGGTTGTTTAAATTTTAATGGGTGTGTTTTTTTAATATAATTCTTTGAATTTTAACAATTAATGAATAAATCAATAATTGTTGAGTTTGTTGTTTATTTTAATTGTTTGATTGCTTATGGTTATTGTTTTTTTAATTATTTGTGTTTTAATGATAATGATTTTTCGTTTTTGTTGATATTGATTGAATTTATTTTTTATTTTTACCCCTATTAATTTTTTAAATTTTACTACTTATGAAGAAACTTTTATTAACGTGGCTGTTTTTTTTAATAGCCACCTTTATCAATGCCCAGGTAGTTATGGGTTCTGGTGTCGCCCAAGGGGGAACTTTACCCTTGGATGTAAATTACAATTACAACTACACCCAACAGATTTTTACCAAAGCTGAAATAAATGCTGCAAGTGCCGGAAATATTACCGGGATGAAATTTTATCTTCCATCAGGCTCTTCTATAACTAATTCTAAAGATTGGACAGTTTATGTAGGGCATACTACTAAAACATCATTCAGTAGTACTTCTGATTGGGTTGCGGTAGCAGATCTTACTCAGGTTTTTAGTGGAAGTTTATCAGTTGTAGGAGGAGAGGTTACTGTCAATTTTTCGACACCTTTCAATTACAATAATACCAATAACTTAGTTATTGCTATTTATGAGAATACACCTGATAAGGATGTCGCTGCAAATAGGTTTTATACTTATACAGGGGCGTCTAATACTTCGCTTTATTACAGAAGTGATGCCGTGGTTCCAGATGTGGCGACTCCTCCTACAGGAACAAGGTCTACAACAAAGTCTATTGTTTCTTTATTAGGATTAACGCCTCTTGCAGTACCTGCTTGTCCTGTGATTTCAGCACCAACAGTGGGGGCAACGGGAGTTTCTACTTTTCCTACCATCACTTGGGGGCTTACTACAGGTGCAGCCTCTTATACAATTAGTTTAGGAACTACAGCCGGTGGTACGGATATTTTGAATAATGTGAATGTAGGAAATGTCTTAAGTTACACACTTACTACTTCATTAAATTTTGGAACTCAGTATTATCTTACAGTTAAAGGAGCGAATAGTGTAGGAGAATCAGTTTCTTGTACAGAAAGGATATTTACAACGACTGCTACTTTAGGTTGTCCTTCTGTTTCAAATCCTACATCCGCTTTGACTGGAGTTTCCGTAAGACCTACTTTTTCTTGGTCTGCAGCTACGGGGGGAGCTTTAGGATATAGAATTAGTCTGGGAACAACTGCTGGAGGAACAGATATTTTGAATAATCATGATGTGGGCAATGTTCTTACTTATACTTTACCGGTATCAAATACATTATCTCCTAATACCAAATATTATTATACAATAAATGCGTATAATGGAGCTGTATCTTCTACTTCTTGTACAGAAAGAAATTTTACGACAACTACAGCACCGCTTCCATCTAATGATGAATGTTCAGGAGCTATTACATTAACTGTGAATCCAGATATGAGTTGTGCAGTAAAAACTTCAGGAACGACTTTGGGTGCAAGTAAATCTTCTGATGATGCTTCATGTAACGGCAATGCAGATGATGATGTTTGGTATAAGTTTACAGCAACCAATTCAACTCATATCTTTACTTTCTCTAATCCTGTAAGCTTAGGTTCTACATCAAGTACAGATATTTTCACACAAATTTTAAGTGGAACATGTGGTTCTTTGGTTAGCGTTAATTGCTCTGATAATGATGGAATTACTATTGTGAATAATCTTGTTCCTGGTCAAGAATACTATGTAAGAATTTATACTTATTATGCTTCTGGGTACAGCATGAGTTTTGACTTATGTGTGGGAACTTTACCTGCAGCGCCTTCTAATGATGAATGTGCCAATGCGATTACATTGCCTGTAAATCCGGATCTTAATTGCGGAAGTACTGTATCGGGAACGACTTTATCAGCTACTGACTCAAATATTGCTGTTTCGCCATGTACAGGAACGGCAGATGATGATGTTTGGTATAAATTTACGGCTACAAGTACTGTTCATACTTTATGGTTGAAGAATATTACTGCGGTAGGAACTTCTACTTCTACAAGTCTATATACTCAAGTGTTTAGTGGTGATTGTGGTACTTTAGTAAGTAAACAGTGTATTACTTCAAATACTAATTTTACCACTCTGGCTGGTTTAACAGCAGGAGAAACTTATTATGTAAGAGTTTATAATAGTAATACAAACTCTGCAACAACTATCTATGGAAATACATTTGATATTTGTATTGGTACGCCACCACCACCACCGGCAAACGATGAATGTGCTAACGCTATAACTGTTTCTGTAAATCCTGATACGAGTTGTACATCTGTAGTTTCCGGTACGACTTATTATGCTACTAACTCTGGTTTGGCAGTGAGTCCGTGTTCAGGAACGGCGGATGATGATGTTTGGTATAAATTTGTGGCTACAAATGCGACTCATACAATTCAATTAAAAAATGTTGTATCTGTAGGTTCTTCATCATCTACAAGTCTTTATACTCAGGTGTTTAGTGGCGCTTGTGGAGGGTTAATAAGTATTAAATGTATTACAAGTAATACTAATTTTACCTTGTTGTCTGGTCTTACACCAGGAGATACTTACTATATAAGAGTGTATAATTCTAATACTAATACTACAACAAGTACCTATGCGAATACTTTTGATTTGTGTATTGGTACTTTACCTTCTGCTCCGGTTAATGATGAATGTTCAGATGCAATTAATGTACCTGTAAACTCAGATTTAAATTGTGGTTCTATGGTATCAGGAACTACATTGTCTGCTACTAACTCTGGTTTGGCAGTAAGTCCATGTTCAGGAACTGCAGATGATGATGTTTGGTTTAAGTTTACTGCGGTAGGTACTGTTCATACTTTATGGTTGAAGAATATCGTTTCTGTTGGTACAGCTTCTTCAACTTCATTATATGCACAAGTTTTTGATGGTTCTTGTGGAGCATTGACTAGCAAATTATGTATTACAAGTAATACTAATTATACATCAATGACTGGTCTTACTCCAGGTGCAACTTATTATGTAAGGGTATACAACTCAAATTCTAATAGTGCGACAGCTATCAATGCAAATACATTTGATATCTGTATTGGTACGCCGCCGCCGCCGCCATCAAATGATGACTGTGTTAATGCTATTACTTTAATAGCAAACTCTACTGATGTTTGTACAAACTCTGTGACAATGTCTACAGCTAGTGCTACAGCAAGTACAGAAACAGCACCTACGTGTTCTGCTACAGGTATAAATGATGATGTTTGGTTTAAATTTGTAGCAACTAATACTAAACATTTAGTATCTACTATTTATTCAGATAACGCAACAACTACACAAGTGTATTCTGGGACTTGTGGTTCATTAGTAGCAATGTCTTGTTTTGCTGGTGCATATACAAATTCTAATGTATTGTTGGATAACTTAACGGTGGGAGAAACATATTATGTAAGAGTGTTCTCTACTGTATCCACTGTTACTACAAATTCAACATTTACAATTTGTATTTCAACTCCTCAATCAATTAATAATACATCATGTAGTTCAGCAATAGATATTCCTTGTGGAGGAACTGTTACAGGGTATAATACTGGTGCTCCGGATGTAACTTTACCTGGTGTTACTTGTGGTTCAACAACATATGCTCTTAATAAAGGTGTATGGTATGCTATAACTGCAGCAGTAGATGGAGATATCACTGTTTCTACATGTGGAAGTGAGTTTGATACTTATCTTAGAGTGTATGAAGGATGTGGAGGTACATTAACATGTAAAGGAAGTGCAGATTCTGGTTGCTCAGGAACTAATACAAGTAATGCAGCTTCTGTAACATTTGCAGCTACTTCGGGTACAACATATTATGCGTTAGTTACAGGGTATAATGCCAATCAATTAGGTAAGTTTAATATTTCTGTTACGCAGCAATGTACTGCACTTGGTGTAAATGAAAATGTTAAACGTGATGAAGCTGTAAAGGCGTATCCAAATCCTTTTGCGGATGTTCTTAATATTTCAGATATTAAAAACGTAAAATCTATTGCTATTGTTGATATGGCTGGTAGGGTTGCTAAAACTTTTGAAAAACCTGAATCTTCGCTTCAATTAGCTGATTTGAAATCAGGTATGTATTTAGTGGTTCTTACCATGAAAGATGGTTCTAGACAAACTATTAAAGCAATAAAAAAATAAGTATTATTAATTAAATACTTTGAATTTGAGGCTATCTTTTAAGATAGTCTCATTTTTTTTGTTGTAAAAATTAACTTATATCTATGTTATTTGTTTAAATATTACTAAATTGGTAATTTAATGATGATTCTGGGTGTTGTATTGCATGCTCAGATAACGTTGGGAGCAGGGAGTACTAATATTGGTGCGGCACCAATAAGTACATATTACGGATATTCGTATGTTCAGCAGATTTACACAAAACAAGAAATTAATGCCAATGCAGCAGGTAGTATTACGGGACTCAAGTTTTATTTAGATCCCTCAATGTCCATCAGCAATTCTTCAGAATGGGTTGTTTATTTAGGCCATACTAATAAAACTGAGTTTTCATCAAGTTCAGATTGGGTTCCAACTTCTCAAATGACTCAGGTGTTTTCTGGTACAGTGAGTGCTGTTAACGGTGTGGTATCAATAACTTTCCCTACACCTTTTTCTTATGATAATGTTTCAAACTTGATCATAGCTGCAGACGAAAATGCTCCAGGATATGATTTTAATGATTCTGACGAAGCGATGTATGTTTACAGTGGTTCTCAAAATTCAACGATTTATTATAAAAATGATAATACAAATCCAGAGCCTAATAATCCTCCTACATCCTCAGTAAATTTAGTAGATTATAAATCTGTTATTACTTTTGAAGGCTTGGTACCAAGTACAATTCCTGCTTGTCCTACGATATTATCTCCGGCAAATAATGCGAATTTTGTACCTTTAAATACAAGTATTTCCTGGCCGAATATTTCTGGTGCCTCAAGTTATAAAATTTCTATAGGTACTACTTCGGGAGGAACTGATGTGGCTAATCAGGTTTCTGTTACTACGAATAGTTATACGCCTTCTGCAACGCTTTCTCCTAATACAACTTATTATGTTAAAGTTGTTTCAGTGGGTTCAGGAGGAGAGTCTACAGGATGTAATGAATCAATATTTACAACTGTTCCTCCGGCACCTGCAAATGACGAATGTTCAAACGCTATTACACTTACGGTAAATCCTGATTTAAACTGTGGTTTTGTATATTCTTCTTATACTTTGGGAGCGACAGATTCTGGTATTGCTCCTGCCCCGTGTTATGGTAATTCTGATGATGATGTTTGGTTTAAATTTGTTGCTACAGCAACTTCTCATAGAATTTCTTTATTGAATGTTCAGGCAGTGGGAACAGATACATACGATGATGATATCTATTTCCAGGTTTTAGAAGGAGGTTGTAGTTCTTTATCAAGTGTTTTATGTTCTGATGATAATTCTGCAACAGTTTCAGGGCTTACTGTTGGACAGACTTATTATGTAAGAGTATATAGCTATTATAGTTCAGGAAGTAATCAGAGTTTTGATATTTGTATAGGTACAATTCCGCCGCCGCCGGCTAATGATGAATGTATTAATGCAATTACAGCAACAAGTTTCCCTTATATTTATGTACAGAATGATGGAGGAGGTGCTACTAATAATTCAGGAATGTTATTGGCTTGTAATAATGGGATGAATGATGGTACTTGGTTTAAATTTATAGGAGATGGTGATACATTTAATATTTCGATAACTATGCCGGCTGGAAGCGATTTTGATCCTCAAATTGGAGTATTTAGCGGAACGTGTTCTGCGTTATCTTGTGAAGATACTGTTGACAATGAAGGAGAGGGAGGTAGTGAATCTATTTCTATCCCTACACTGAACGGAAATACATATTATGTAAACGTGGGACATTATAGCTCTTGGGATGATCAAATGGAGGGTTCATTTACAATTAATATTTCAAAAGGAACATTGGGTACTTCTGATGTGAAAGTTGAAAAAAATGATATTAAAGCTTATCCGAATCCTTTCGAAGATGTTTTACATATTTCAGATGTTAAAAATGTAAAATCTATATCTGTTGTTGATATGGTTGGTAGAGTGGTTAAGGCAATTGAAAAGCCTGAGTCATCTCTTCAGTTAGGAAGCCTGAAATCAGGCATGTATTTGGTTGTTTTGAATATGACAGATGGCTCTAAACAAACTATTAAAGCAATAAAAAAATAAATGATTTTTAAATAAACAACAAAGATGGCTAATTAGCCATCTTTGTTTGTTTATAATTTGTTGTTATTAAATTACCACGAATTGTTTTTAATTCATTGAGCGAAGTTAAAATATCAAGAAGTTTGTTTTTTTTAAACTCTATTTTTCAGGAATAGGTTGTATATCTCCCGTATTCATAAGATCAAAAACGGTTGGGAAAAATAACACCAATATGAAATAAATAATGATCATTAATATAATTAATGAAAATAAAATAATAACTAAGCTGTTGGGTTTGTTCTTCTTTTTTGGTTCCATGATTTTGTGGTGTTTGGGTTAATATTTTATATTAATATAAAATATTAAGCTAATTTCTTGCCACATTGTTTACAATATCTTGCGTCATCGTCAATATCTTCATTTCCGCATCGATCGCAGACTTTTTCTAAATTTTGTCTTTTATTACGCATTTCGGCAGTTACAATACCTGTCGGAACAGCAATAATTGAATAACCAGCCAACATCAAAACAACAGCAAAAAATTTACCTGTAGGGGTAATTGGTGAAACATCTCCGTAGCCAACCGTTGTTACGGTCACCACAGCCCAGTAAATTGCTTGTGGAATTGTTTCAAAGCCTTCTCTTCCTCCTTCAACCATGAACATTAGTGAACCAACAATCACTGAGAATATAATTAAAAATAAAAGAAAAATATAAATTTTTCGAGAACTGTTTTTCAATGCCCTTACAAGAAGATAGCCATCATTCATGAAGTCTAAAAGATTGAAAATTCTAAAGATTCTCAACATTCTTAACATTCTGAATATCAAAAAGTATTTTGTTATCGGAAAAAACAAACTTAAATAAAAAGGAATTAATGCTAAAAAATCAATAATACCAAAAAAACTGAATATATAATGTCTTTTATTTTTTACAACTGCTATTCTTGAAAAATATTCTGCTGTAAAAAACAGTGAAATAATCCATTCTAAAACAAAGAATGTGATATGGAATCTTTTGTCAAGCTTAGGAACACTTTCCATCATAATAATGAAAGTACTCATAAGAATGAGCGATAAAAGAATGATATCGAATAATTTTCCGAGCTTGGTATCTGAACGGTAAATAATTCTGTATAAATATTTTTTCCAAAATGAGTCTTCGGGGATAAGGTTGTGTTCTCTTTCCATTTGAGCTTATTTTGGCCACTAAGGTATGTTTTTTTTTGTACATGATTTTAAATGAATATAATGTGTATGCACTTTTGTGAAATAAATGTAATTTTATTAATCACTAATGTTGGACTTGTTTTATATAATTATCTACTAATCAAATGTTTGTGATTTATGTTGAAATGATAAAAAAGTAGAAAAAAAACACATTTTTCTACTTTTTTATTAAAAAAAGTTGTACTTTTATAATGAAAAACTAATATTACCATGAGAAAAGCTATTTACTTGATTTTCTCAACTGCCTTAATTTGTCTCTGTTATGGTCAAGTTGGGATAAATACTGTTACGCCAAATAAAGCGACAGTACTCGATATTAATTCTAATCAGAAAGGAATTCTGATTCCACGTCTTACAGATGCTGAAAGAGATATGTATCTGGCAGATAATGATGAATCTACAGTACCACCTGCAGGGGTTGTGAACCCTAATCTTGTTACTGGAACACTTTTTTTCAATACAACATCTAATAATTTCCAGTATTGGGATGGCTCTCTTTGGAGGCAGCTGTTTGTTCCCACATCTTCTCAGGCTGGTAATGACGGTGTTGTCAAAGTGAATTCTGGAAACGCAAATGTGAAACCTAGCTTAAATTTAAATTCAGCAGGAAATACTTACGGACCAAGGCAGCAGGTTCTCTATTCTACGCCATTGGTTTTTGCTAGTAACCCTACTACGAGTTGGCCTGAAACAACAGTGCCTTTTCCTGGGGTAACAAGTAATATCTATGATGAAGCAACAGGAAAGTGGAAGGAAAATTTAATTTTAGGACAGGTGCATTTATGGAGGTTAATAACAAATGTTTTACCTAGTTCTAACTCTTCAGGTTCTGTAAAGGCGACGCTTAGAAATCCGGATTCAGGTTTTGAAATTAGTGCTGTTCAGCTATTGCCGAGTGGTTCGAGTGGTGTAGGGAATGTTCTGACATTCTATTTCTATACTATTGCAGATAATGAAAGTATACCTGCGGGAAGGGGGTATCAATTGTTTTTGCAAGCTGATGTTGCATGTAACGTAACTGTGGATTCTTTCACCAGAGTTTCCTTATTTAAAGATTAAAAAAAAACTTTAATTACATTTTCATGAGAATCAGCCCCTATACGGACTGGTTCTTTTTTATGGAGAAATTTTTCATCATTTTTATTAAAAGTAATATCTTCGTTAAGCAGATAAAAATTATTGAATGGAGCTAAGAAAAGTAATTGCAAAAATTGAAGAAAGAATAAAGATAAATCAGGCAGAAGATTTTGATAATGTTGGTTTATTGTGCGGAGTTCCGACTCGGGATGTAAGCGGGATTTTGGTCTGTCATGAC
Source organism: Chryseobacterium oryctis (assembly GCF_025971925.1). Classification (GTDB taxonomy): domain Bacteria; phylum Bacteroidota; class Bacteroidia; order Flavobacteriales; family Weeksellaceae; genus Chryseobacterium; species Chryseobacterium oryctis. The sequence goes on along the minus strand of NZ_JAPDHV010000003.1, from coordinate 179,384 downwards.
GCATTGGAAAATGTTGTAGATGAGGCTGTTGAAAAGAATTGCAATTTAATAGTTTGTTTTCATCCTATTATTTTTTCTGGGTTAAAATCTTTAACGGGGAAAAACTATGTAGAAAGAGCTATTTTAAAAGCAATTGAAAATAAAATCGCTATTTATGCTATTCATACAGCTTGGGATAATGATTTTTTTGGTGTAAATCAAGGTATTTGCAATCAGTTAGGATTGAAAAATCTGAAAATTCTTCAGCCTAAAAAAAATAATTTAAAGCAATTGACGGTTTTCGTCCCCAAAGATTACTCTGAAAAGGTAAAAAATGCATTGTTTGAGGCTGGGGCGGGAAATATCGGATTTTATGATGAGTGTAGTTTTACAATTAACGGAAACGGAAGTTTTAGACCGATTGAGGGTTCTAATCCCTTTTCAGGGCAGCAAAATATCAGAGAAAATGCAGATGAAGATATGATTTCTGTGATTTTTGAAGATTTTAAACAAGGTAAGATAATTTCTGCAATGAAGTCTGCGCATCCTTATGAAGAGGTTGCTTATCAGATTTACAGTTTAGACAATGAGAATCATCATTCAGGTTTGGGAATGTATGGTGAATTTGAAGAAGAAATGGATGAGAAAGATTTTTTACATTTTGTAAAAGAAAAATTTAATCTTGAAATTATTAAACATTCTGATTTTACAGGTAAAAAAATAAAAAGAGTAGGGGTTTTAGGAGGCTCTGGAGCGACCGGAATAAAATCTGCTTTAGCTAAAAAATGTGATGCTTACCTTACGGGAGATATTAAATATCACGATTATTTTTTAGCAGAATCTAAAATGTTGATTTGTGATATCGGACATTATGAATCGGAACAATTTGTAACTCAACAATTATTTGAAATTTTATCACAAAAATTTAGTACATTTGCAATCTCAAAATCTATTGAGAAAACCAACCCCGTAAATTATTTCATTTAAATATGGCAAAAACCACCGATATTTCAGTTGAAGAGAAATTAAGAGCTTTATACGATTTACAGATCATTGATTCTAGATTGGATGAAATCCGAAATACAAGAGGAGAGTTGCCAATCGAAGTTGAAGATCTTGAAATTGAGATTGAAGGGCTTGAAAAGAGAGCTGAAAAGTTTCATGCTGATATTAAAGATCAGGACGATCAAATAAAAACAAAGCATGAAGTAATAAACCATGCAAAGTCTTTAATTGAAAAATACAAGTCTCAACAGGATAATGTAAGAAACAATAAAGAGTTTGAAGCTTTAGGGAAAGAAATTGAATATCAGGATCTTGAAATTCAGCTTGCTGAAAAAAGAATTAAGGAGTTTGGAGCTAAAATCGCTCATAAAAATGAAACTTTAGCAGAGCTTAATACTAAGATTGATGATCTTAAGAAACATTTAAAATTCAAGAAAGAAGAATTGGATGGTCTTATTTCTGAAACTCAGAAAGAAGAAGAGTATTTACTAGGTCAATCTGCGCAATATGCAGCTAAAATTGATGAGAGATTATTGGCTTCTTATAACAGAATCAGAACAAACTCACCAAATGGTCTTGCTGTAGTAGGATTAGAAAGAGGTGCACCAAAAGGTTCGTTCTTTACAATTCCGCCTCAAAAGCAAATGGAAATTGCCCAGAGAAAGAAAATTATTATTGATGAGCATTCAGGAAAAATTCTTGTTGATGATGAATTGGTAATGGAAGAAAATGAAAGAATGAAAACTGTAATTAAGTTTTAATAATTCATTTTAGATAATACAAAAGCTGTTTCAAATTTGAAACAGCTTTTTTTGTTTTGAGAGAATAAATTTAGTGACTCAAACAATAAAAAAAACCGCTCCTTTTTATTGGGAACGGTTTGATTTTTATTGGTTATGTTCGTACATTTTATTGTACAAATTGATAAATTTCTCTTTTATTATTTTTCTTTTCAACTTTAAAGTAGGTGTCAAAAGACCAGAATCAATACTCCATACTTCAGGGGTTAATTCAATTTTTTTGATTTTTTCCCAGTTTCCAAGATTTTCGTTGATTTTATTGATTTCTTTCTCAATTCTTTCCTTCAGTTCTTTGCTGTTGGCAATTTCTGCAGGTGTAGAACCAATGTTTAGATTGTTTCTCGCTGCCCAATTCTTTGCAAATTCAAAATCAGGTTGTACCAAGGCGCAAGGCATTTTTTCTCCGTCACCTACTACCATTATTTGTTCAATGAATTTTGAGGCTTTTGCTAAATTTTCAATAGTCTGAGGAGCAACATACTTTCCTCCGGAAGTTTTAAACATTTCCTTCTTACGGTCAGTAATTTGTAAAAAGCCGTCGCTGTCGATATGTCCTATATCTCCTGTTCTGAAATATCCGTCTTCTGTAAAGGCTTCTTTAGTCATTTCATCATTTTTAAAATAACCTTTGAAAATAGAAGGCCCTTTTACGGTAATTTCTCCGTCTTCCTGTATTTTTACATGAAGATTATCCAGTGGATGACCAACTGTTCCGACTCTCATTTTCTCAAAACTGTTTACTGAAATAACCGGGGAAGTTTCTGTTAAACCATAACCTTCCAAAATAGGAATTCCTGCATTTTGGAAAATTAAATTTAATCTTGGAGATAATGCAGCAGAACCAGAAACTAAAGTGATAATTTCTCCTCCTAAACCTTCTCTCCATTTTCTGAAAACCAGTTTGTCCGCAAGAATTTCTTGTAACCCTGATGGTTTTGAAACTTTTGTCTTTTTGGTAATAAGATTCAGAGCCCAGAAGAATATTTTTGATTTTAAACCGCCTGCAGAAGCTCCTGTATTGTAGATTTTATCATAAACTTTTTCTACTAATCTAGGAACAACAGTCATGTAATGAGGCTTTACTTCCTTTATATTTTCTCCCATTTTATCTATGCTTTCGGCAAAATAAATTGAGAAACCATTATACTGATAAAGATAGAATAACATTCTTTCAAAAATATGACATATAGGAAGGAAACTTAGTGCCTTAGAATCTTTATAATCCAAACTTTTTACTTTAGGAATTCTTGGCATAGAACCCAATACATTAGAAACAATGTTATTATGACTTAGCATAACACCTTTAGGTTTTCCGGTAGTTCCTGATGTATAAATAATTGTTGCTAAATCTTCAGTATTGATAGCTTTAGATAAATCTTCAACCTCAATTTGGGTAGAATCATCTTCACCTAAATCAAGAATTTCTTTCCAGTTTGCAGCTCCGCTTACATTATCAAAAGTAAAGATTCCTTGCAGAGAAGGGATATTATGCTTTACTTTCATTACTTTGTCTAAAAGTTCTTTATCTGAAACAAAACAATACTGGATTTCTGCATTATTAAATATAAATTCATAATCTTCAGAAGAAATAGTAGGATAAACAGGTACTGAAACTACGCCTATTTGAGATAATCCCAAGTCCATAATTGCCCATTCGGTACGGGAATTACTAGTGATTAAAGCAATTTTGTCACCTGGTTTTATTCCAAGTTTTAATAAACCTCTTGATATTTTATTTCCTTGATTTATAAATTCTTGTGTGGAGGTTTTTTTCCATTCACCCTGATATTTGGTCACAAACATATCCGCTTTTGGATACTTTTCTAAAGCATAGTGAGGTATATCAAATAATCTTTTGATTGTCATGATTTTTATTAAATAGTTAAAGGATTCTAAATATAAGCATTTTTTTTAATTGAAAAAATAATCATTAAATACTAAAATGCACGACATAGTATATTAGCCGTAATGGTATTCTATATATAGTTTAGAATTTAATATGATAATTGAAATTTGTTTAATAATATGATTTTAATTTCTGATTGTGAAGTTGTAATTCAATTTTTCAGATTTGCTCAAAAAGTGTAAATTAGCGACTATCTAATTATTAAATTTTTATGGACTTTAACTTATCAGAAGAACAGCTGATGATTCAGCAGGCAGCAAGAGATTTTGCACAAAACGAACTATTACCTGGAGTAATTGAAAGAGATCGTGATCAGAAGTTTCCTGCAGAACAGGTGAAAAAAATGGGGGAAATGGGACTTTTAGGAATGATGGTAGATCCTAAATACGGTGGAGCAGGAATGGACAGCGTTTCTTACGTTTTGGCAATGGAAGAAATTGCAAAAATAGATGCTTCTGCAGCTGTTGTAATGTCTGTAAACAATTCATTGGTTTGTGCAGGACTTGAAAAATTTGCTTCTGAAGAGCAAAAAGTAAAATATCTTACACCTCTTGCAAGCGGACAGGTAATCGGTGCTTTTGCTTTATCTGAGCCGGAAGCAGGATCTGACGCTACTTCTCAGAAAACAACTGCTGAAGATAAAGGTGATTATTATCTTTTAAATGGTATCAAAAACTGGATTACAAACGGAGGAAATGCAACTTATTATATTGTAATTGCACAGACAGATCCTGAGAAAAAACACAAAGGAATTAATGCGTTCATCGTTGAAAGAGGATGGGAAGGTTTTGAAATCGGACCAAAAGAAGATAAATTAGGAATCAGAGGAAGTGATACTCACTCTTTGATTTTCAATAACGTAAAAGTACCAAAAGAAAACAGAATCGGGGAAGATGGTTTTGGATTCAATTTTGCGATGGCTGTTTTGAACGGTGGTAGAATTGGTATTGCTTCTCAGGCTTTAGGTATTGCTTCCGGAGCTTATGAATTGGCATTAAAATATGCTAAAACAAGAAAAGCTTTCAAAACTGAAATTATCAATCATCAGGCTATTGCTTTCAAATTGGCAGATATGGCAACTCAGATTACTGCTGCGAGAATGCTTTGCTTTAAGGCAGCATGTGAAAAAGATGCAGGTAAAGATATTTCTGAAAGTGGAGCTATGGCAAAACTATATGCTTCTCAGGTTGCAATGGATACTACAATTGAAGCGGTACAAATTCATGGTGGATACGGATATGTAAAAGAATATCACGTTGAAAGATTAATGAGAGATGCGAAAATCACTCAAATTTATGAAGGTACTTCTGAAATTCAGAAAATTGTAATTTCTAGAAGTATTGCGAAATAATTTGCTCTAAAGCTACTGCTATGAAATACTTGTGGATTACTCTTGGTGTTGTTTTCTTACTTTTAGGAGTATTTGTCTGGTATAAATATTTCTTTGTTTTCGGAGAAGGAGTAAAATCCGGCTATCTGAATTATGCTATTAAAAAAGGATATGTTTTTAAAACATATGAAGGCAAACTGATTCAGGAAGGCTTCGGAAAGGGAAAAACAGGAACTATTACAAGTTATGAGTTTGAATTTTCTGTAGAAGATCCTGAAGTTTTCAAGCAATTGGAAATGAACAGTGGTAAAACTTTTGACCTTCATTATAAAGAGTACAATGGGGCTTTACCATGGAGAGGAAATACAAAGTATGTAGTAGATAAAGTAGTTAACATGAAATAAAATCAAATAAGGCTCTCGATTCGAGAGCCTTATTCTTTACCAAATCACAACTTTAATATGTTTAAAAAAAAGATTGTTTCTTTTACTTATTAATGACGGAGCAAATTTAGATATAAGTAAATGCTTAGCTATCTAAATATGATTAAAAAAATCCATCACAAGGATGGATATAATCATTTAATTTAATTAGAATCGTTATTGGGGTTGTTTTTATTTCTTTTTTTGTAGAAGTGATAGCCAATTCCGGCAATTAAGAATAATGGCCATAAAGGGAGAATGAACAGAAAGATAGAGGTAATCACATTCCAGCCTGATTCAATGGCAGCGAAAGACTTTTCACCGAAAGTTTTGGGTTCATCATCTTTTATGTAAGTGTTTTCTCCTCCATATAGGGTAATTTCTAAATCACACATCGTATTTTCTACATAATCCTGTCCGGAAACTTCAATACCTTTATTTTCAATTTCTCCAATGTTGCTAATGTCACTCATCAGATACTCAAATTTCTGAATAGGGACTTTTACTTTTATATAAGCAGTCTTGTTATTGTCGTTGGTTGTTGAAATGTTTTCACTTTTAATAAAACCATCATATTTTCTGACTTCTTCTTTTACGATTTCTTTTGCTGTTTCAGCATTATTAACTTTTAATTCTAAAGTTCCAACTTTTACGATTTTGTTTTTGGGAACATTCAATTCGTAATTTTCATTTTTAGGTTTGTCCTTGTAGACAATTTTAGTTTCCTTAATGACTTTAGGAGCTGGAACATTTACTACGATTTTCTCCTCTTTTTTGTTGGCTGAATCTTTCTTTTCAATTTTAGATTCAAATTTTGTGGATGCAATTTTGTCTGATAGAGAGTCTATGGTTTTTGAAGTTGACTCTATTTTTTCTTTGATGTTGTTTTTAGCCTCATCAAATTCCTTGATTTTAATATTTGTAGAATCTAAAACTTCATTAGCTGTTTTGTTTACAGAATTTACTGTTTCGGTTGCAATTGTAGCTATGCTGTCTGCGGATTTTATAACATCTTCAATTTTAGATTGTGTTGTTTCAGGTTTTTTACACATTATAAAAGTGCTTGATACAGCAATCAGTAATATGAACTTTTTCATGAGTTTATTTTTTTAATGAAGTAAAATTACTGTTGAAACTTCTGTAATGATTGTAAAAGAAATGTATGATTTTAGTAAAGTTTTATTTAATTGAAAATCAGATTTTTGTAAAATAAATTCGATTGTTTTACAAAAAAACAAAAAAAAACAAACAAAATGCTAATTATGAATACTTTAATGTTTACATTTGTATATCAATATTTTACTAATGAAAATAGTGTCTTTGTTAATGTTTTTATCATTTCTATTTGGAAGTGGGTTAAATTGTACAAATATGCCTGTGACAAAGAATGTCATTGAATTAAAACCAGTAATGAGAGAAAAGGATGAAGAAATGAAATTTTCAGAAGTAAGAAGATTAAATAAAGATATACATTTGGAAGAGTATATGGTTTTGCAATCTTTTGAAGAAATAGTAAAATTGTATAGTTTACTGGAAGATAAAAGGTTTTCACGTTCAGAACCAATTCCTGTACTTGCTGAGAATGAGTTTTTACTGCTGTTGAAACCCAAACTTAAAACACAATTATATGCAGATATTGAAGTAATGAGAGTTGAAGAAGAAAAATCTGTTTTAAATGTTTATTACAAAGAAATTAATAACGAAGAATATAAATTGAATAAAGAAAAAGATCCTATACTTATTCTTAAAATAGAGGGGGTAATTCCTTCAAAAGTTAAACTAATAGCTTTATGATTTTAAAAAAATAACGATTCCATGAAGAAAAAATTACTTATTGTGAGTACTTTGCTTGTATTTTATGCGGTAGGGTTTGCTCAGCAAAATAATTGGAAAAAAATTGATTCTAAAATCAATAGCGAAATTCGAGATAGTAATGTAAGAGTTACAGATTTCGCTCTTTTTACACTTAATATTAATGAAATTCAAGGTCAACTCAAAAATTTACCAGACAGTGACTTTCATTTATCCCAAAAGGGGGTGTTGCTAAAATTTCCAAATCTTAATGGAGATTATGATACCTATGAAGTTTTTGAATCGTCAACCATGCACCCAGATCTACAGAATAGATATTCTGAGATAAGATCTTATACAGGATTTAAAAAAGGTGATAAATCAACAATCTTGAAATTTACTATTGATCCGTATTTCGGTTTTAATGGTATGATTAGAAATCATAGTGGAATTTATTATATAGATTCCTATACAAAAGATAATCAGGTTTACAGAATTTATGAGAGAAAGAATGCTTCATCTCCGAATCAGTTTGAATGTCTTTTTAATGGAGAAGAAAATGAATTGAAAGAGTCTGCTGTAAATACTCAAAAAACTGTTGTTGACGGATTAAATAGAAAGTATAGATTATCTATTACAACTACAACAGAATATACTGCTTATATTGCAGGGCAGGCTGGTGTAGGTTCTGGAACAGATGCACAGAAAAAAGCGGCAGTTCTTGCGGCTGTTAACCTTGCTGTAACAAGATTAAATGAAGTTTTTGAAAGAGATATTTCCGTAAGATTGCAACTTATTGCCAATGCAGATGCTTTATTCTTTATCAGTACTGATACTTTTGATACGATGAATGCAAGTCAGATGCTTAATGAAAATATCTCGGTTACCAACAGTGTCATTGGTGCAGCCAATTATGATATTGGACATTTATTTTTTAGAGCAACTGCAGGAAATGACAATGGTTTAGCAGCAACACCTTCAATCTGTGGCAATAGTAAAGCTGGTGGAGTTACAGGTTCGGCAGTTCCTGTAGGAGATCCTTTTGTGATAGATTATGTTGCCCATGAAATGGGACATCAATTTGGGGCAAACCATACACAAAATAATGGATGTAACAGAAATACACCTACGTCTGTAGAACCAGGAAGTGCAAGTTCAATCATGGGATATGCAGGAATTTGTCCACCAAACGTACAATCGAATAGTGATGCTTATTTTCACGCAGTGAGTATAGCTGAAATGTATAACAGATTGACCTCTGGCTCAACTTCTACTTGTGGTGTTAAAACTCCAATCACTAATGCAGAACCAGTTGTGAATGCCGGGGTAGATAGAAGTATACCCAAAAGTACACCATTTGTGTTAACGGCAACAGCAACAGATGCTAATAATGATGCACTTACATATACTTGGGAGCAGACTGATACAGGAGCAGCAGCTATGCCTCCTCAACCGACTAATGCCGTAGGACCTCTTTTCAGATCTGTAATGCCTACAACCTCTCCATCAAGATATTTTCCTAGATTGTCTACTGTTCTTTCAGGATATGACCCTACCATTGTAGCTCCTGGAGATGTAAGAGCATGGGAGAAGCTTTCTTCTATAGCAAGAGATCTAAACTTTTCAGTTCTTGTGAGAGATAATAATCCGGTGGGAGGTCAGACAGGACGTGATGATATAAAACTTACCGTTGTAAATACTGCCGGTCCTTTCGTAGTTACTTCACAAAATACTGCAGGGGTTGTTTGGAATGAAGGTCAGTCATACGCAATTACCTGGGATGTTGCTAATACAACAGCTCCGCCAGTTAGTACTTCAAATGTTACAATTCTTTTATCAAAAGATGGAGGACTTACGTGGCCAACTGTTTTGGCGGCAAGCGTTCCTAACAATGGTTTGTACAATTATACGGTTCCGGGAGGACTTGGGAATATACCTAATGCAAGAATAATGGTGAAATCATTAAACAATGTATTTTACAATGTTAATCAGAAAGATTTTACTATTACGTCTTCTAGCGTTGTCGTTCCACCTGTAATAACGCCGGTAAGAGTTTATCAGGGTGTAATGATTTATCCAATACCATCATATGATGGATATGTTTACATCAAACTTGATTATCCAAGACTTAATCCTGTTGCTCCATACTCGTTCACATATACTGTTTATGCTATGGACGGAAAATTGGTGATACCTAAAAGAACGCGTCTTTTCTTTTCAGATCATTTGGAGAAAATTGATTTAACAAATTTACCTACAGAAACGTATATAATTGAAGTTGAATTATTAGGTGAAAAAATTGTTAAGAAATTATTGATGCTAAATAAATAGAACTTTAATAATTCTAAAATAGAAAACCGTTAAGCTTATATTGCTTAACGGTTTCTTTATTTTTTAATAATCTTTATGTATTAAGAATTTTGAAATTCGCTAATGAAATGTAACTTCACATTCGGGAATTTTTCTTGTGTCATATGAATGGTGAAAGATGAATCTGCTAAGAAAACAAGTTGATTATATTTATCTCTTGCTAAGAATCTTTGTTTTAATTTTGCAAATTCTTTGAATTCTTCAGATTTCTCATCTGCTTCTACCCAACAAGCTTTATGCATAGAAAGAGGCTCGTAAGAGCACTTTGCGCCGTATTCGTGCTCCAAACGATATTGGATAACTTCATACTGAAGTGCACCTACTGTTCCGATGATTTTTCTGCCGTTCATTTCAAGGGTAAATAGCTGAGCTACACCTTCGTCCATTAATTGGTCGATACCTTTTGCCAGTTGTTTTGCTTTTAAAGGATCGGTATTGTTGATATATCTGAAATGTTCAGGAGAGAAATTAGGAATTCCTTTGAAACTTAGTTTTTCACCTGCTGTCAAAGTATCACCAATTCTGAAACTTCCTGTATCATGAAGACCTACAATATCTCCAGGGAAACTCTCGTCTACAACTTCTTTTTTGTCTGCAAAGAAAGCATTCGGAGAGGAGAATTTCATTTTTTTACCTTCTCTTACCAATAGATAGTTTTCGTTTCTTTTGAAAGTTCCGGAGACTATTTTTACGAAAGCTAATCTGTCTCTGTGTTTAGGATCCATATTCGCGTGAATCTTGAAAACAAATCCTGTAAACTGAGTTTCTTCAGGTTTTACCAAGCGTGTATCACTTTCTTTTGGTTGTGGCATTGGAGCGATGTCTATGAATGCATCTAATAATTCTCTAACTCCAAAATTATTTAAAGCTGAACCAAAGAAGACAGGCTGTAAATTACCTTTCATATAATCTTCACGACTAAATTCAGGATAAACAGATTGTACCAAATCAAGCTCTTCTCTTAGAGTAATTGCTGCTTTTTCACCAATCACCTCGTCAATGGAAGAGTCGTTGATGTCATCAAACTTAATAGTATCGCCAACTTTTTGTTTTTTCTCTTCTAAGAATAACTGAATATTGTTTTCCCAGATATTATAAATTCCCTGAAAGTCACTACCCATACCGATTGGTAAAGAAAGAGGACAAACGGTTAATCCCAGTTTTTGTTCAACTTCATCCAACAAATCAAAGGCATCTTTACCTTCACGGTCAAGTTTATTAATGAAAACCAACATTGGGATATTTCTCATTCTACAAACCTGAACCAATTTTTCGGTTTGTTCCTCAACCCCTTTTGCGACATCGATTACAACGATTACGGAATCTACGGCAGTTAATGTTCTGTACGTATCTTCCGCGAAATCCTTGTGACCTGGTGTATCAAGAATATTGATTTTGTGGTTTCTGTATTCAAAAGCTAATACGGAAGTTGCCACGGAGATACCTCTTTGTCTTTCAATTTCCATGAAATCGGAAGTAGCCCCTTTTTTTATTTTATTAGATTTTACAGCTCCCGCTTCCTGAATTGCCCCTCCGAAAAGTAATAATTTTTCTGTAAGAGTGGTTTTTCCGGCATCGGGGTGAGAAATAATCCCGAAAGTTTTTCTTTTCTCTATTTCTTTGATTAAGTCTGACATATCTTATTTTGAAGTTGCAAAAATCGTGATTTTTAATGAAATCTGAAAATCTATTTAAAAGGGTTTGACGTTTTAATTTGAATGTTTAAGATTTAAAGTTTATATAACGAACCTGTTTAAACTTTTATATTTTTACCATTAAGTGTAATAAGTTGTTAAGAATATTAAGAAATTTTATGTAAAAACACTTTAAAGAATAACAAGAATGATCTTAATTACCTTAACCTCTTAATGGTTTATAAATTTTTAATAAGTTTAAACAAACTCAACTTTAGAAATTCGCAATTCTAAATTGATTTGTTCATTATTCGTAATTCAAAATAATTATCTTTGTTTCCAATAAAAAATAAAAAAGGAACATGGAAAACAGCAAATATCCGAAGTTTACATTTACATGGCTTGGTGGCTTGACTTTATTTGTAGGGTTGCTTGTCGGAACAATGATTGTTTCATTTTTTAATGTATTTTGGATGTTTACTTTCAAACAAAATCTGCAATACAAAGATTGGTTTTTCATGCTTTCCAATGCGGCAGGATTCCTTTCTGCTATTGCTTTTTTTGATTTTTTTATTGTAAGAAGAACTACAGGAAGAAAGCTTAATTTTAATTTTTCTACTACAAATTTTTATACTTATATATTAGTTTTCCCTTTAATGCTTGGGATGATGTTTATTGCTGAGTTCATTACATCTCAGATTCCTATTACAGGTCCTTTCTTTGGGGAATTTTATGAATTTTTTTCTAAGCTGATGGAGCAGTTGACGGATGATCCTGCTGTGATGATTATTACAGCAGTAATTATGGCTCCTATTTTCGAAGAAATTATTTTCAGAGGAATTATTCAGAAAGGATTGATAAATAAAGGTATAAAGCCTTGGAAGGCGATTTTATTTGCTTCCCTTATTTTTGGGCTGGTTCACGGAAATCCTTGGCAATTTGTAGGTGCGGTTTTATTGGGTTGTGTATTAGGTTTGGTATATTTTAAGACAAAATCTTTATTGTTACCAATATTATTGCATGGTTTTAATAATCTGTGTTCTACATTATTAATTACTTATACTAAAAATGAAAGTTTTGCAGAGGCTTTTAAGGTTTCTGAATGGATTATATTAGCAATCGGAATAGTGATTTTCTCTTTATTCTATTATCTTTTTACGAAGAAATATAAAGTGCATTATTCTGAAATTTAAAATAAAAGTGAAAATGAAAATGGAGTTATTGGTTGCCACGCACAATGAACACAAAAAAGAAGAAATACAGCAGATTTTAGGTGATGATTTTCTTGTGAAAAGTCTTACTGATTACAATATTCATGATGAAATTGTTGAAGATGGGGATTCTTTCAATGCTAATGCTTTAATTAAAGCTAAATATTGTTTTGAAAAAACGGGGATTCCGAGTTTGGGAGATGATAGTGGCTTGGTTGTGGAGTCTTTAGATGGAAGACCCGGCATTTTTTCGGCTCGTTATGCAGGAGATCACGATTTTGCTAAAAATATTTCAAAAGTTTTAAGTGAAATGGAGGGCATTGAAAATAGAAAGGCATATTTTATCACAGTTTTATGTTACTATGATGAGAATGGAGCAAAATATTTTGATGGCAGAGTTCACGGAAACTTATTGACGGAAAATAAAGGTTTTAAAGGGTTTGGGTATGATCCTATTTTTGTTCCGGAAGGTCATGAAATCACTTTTGCAGAAATGGAGCCTCAGGATAAAAATAAAATCAGCCATAGAAAACAGGCTCTTGACTTATTCTTAGATTTTTTAAAGGTTATTGATTAATTTAAAAAGCAAATCAACACTATTTATATAAATTTTGAAGCTTTTTGTTTTTAAAATTAAATGTGTTGTACATTTGCCATCATTATAAATTATTGATTTGAGTACTTATTTAACGATATTAGGCTTTAATTCAGCAATTCCTACGATTAATTCTTCGCCGACATCTCAGTTGTTGGAGATGGAAGAGCGACATTTTTTGATTGATTGTGGGGAAGGAACTCAGGTTCAGCTAAGAAAAGCAAAAGCGAAATTTTCCAAAATAAATCATATATTCATTTCTCATTTACATGGTGATCATTGTTTTGGTTTGCCGGGCTTGATTGCATCTTTCAGATTACTGGGAAGAGAAACGCCTTTGCATGTTTATGGTCCGAAAGGTATTAAACAAATGCTGGAAACTATTTTTACCATTACGGAAACACATCGTGGCTTTGAAGTGGTTTATCATGAGCTGGATAAAAAATACTCGGAGAAAATATATGAAGACAACAGGGTAGAAGTTTATACTATTCCGTTAGATCACAGGATTTACTGTAACGGTTATCTTTTCAAAGAAAAACCGAAAGACAGGCATTTGAATATGAAGGAAATTGCCAAATACAGCGAAATAGAAACCTGCGATTATCATAATATCAAAGCTGGAAAAGATTTTGTTTTAAGTGATGGTTATGTTCTTGAAAATAAAAAACTAACAGTTGATCCTGCTCCTTCAGTCTCTTATGCGTTTTGTAGTGATACGAGATATTTGGAAAGCGTAATTCCTATTGTGAAAAATGCTACTGTGATGTATCATGAATCTACATTTTTGCATGATTTGAAAGAAATGGCAGATTATACAGGTCATACAACAGCTTTGGAGGCTGCAACAATTGCTCAAAAAGCGCAGGTCGGAAAATTAATTTTAGGACATTTTTCTAATAGATATGCAGATTTAACAGTATTTACGGATGAGGCAAGAAGTATTTTCCCGAATACGTTTTTGCCAAAAGCACTGGAAGCTGTAAAAATTTAGATTTCTTATGTTGGAGTTTGAAGATTTAAGAAGTTTTCTGGATGAAAAAGCAGAGCAGTATAATCATCCTGAGTTTATAGAAAATGATCCTATACAGATTCCGCATCGTTTTTCTTTACAACAAGATATAGAAATTTCAGGTTTTTTGACGGCAACGATTTCATGGGGAAATAGAAAATCAATCATAAAATCTGCCGAAAAAATGCTTGATATTATGGGGAATTCACCTTATGATTTTGTTTTAAATCATTCTGAAAAAGATGTAAAGGAAATTCAGAATAAAAGCATTCACAGAACTTTTAACGGAGAAGATTTTACTTATTTTATTAAACAATTTAATAGGATATATAATGAAAATAAAAGTCTGGAAGATTTATTCAAAGTAAATGATTCAGAGACCAATTTTCAACATGCGATTGAACGTTTTAGAAATAATTTTCTACAAACAGAAAAACACAGAAGTCATAAACATGTAAGTTCTCCTTACAAAAATTCTTCCGCGAAAAGAATTATTATGTTTCTTCGATGGATGGTTCGTAAAGATAAGCATGGGGTAGATTTTGGGATATGGAAAAATATTGATCAGAAATATTTGTCGATTCCTTTAGATGTGCATACGGGAAATATTTCGAGAAAATTAGAACTTATTTCAAGAACACAAAACGATTGGAAAACTGTTGAAGAGTTGGATGTTGCAATAAGAAAATTTGATGATAGAGATCCCGCAAAATACGATTTTGCATTATTTGGATTAGGTGTGACTAAAGAATTTTAAAAAACTATGGCAAGAGATAAAAACAAAGTAGAAAAAATAAAGCATTTAGAAAAAATTGCAGATAAGATTACTTGGTGGATTGGTTCTATACCATCACTTATTGCTCATAGTTTGATATTTATGATATCATTTCTGCTACCAGTTGCAGGTATTGTAGAATTTGATAAAATGCTGCTCATTCTTACAACAGTTTTATCATTAGAAGCTATTTACTTGGCTATTTTTATTCAAATGGCTGTTAATAGAAGTCACGAAAAAATTGAAGATATTCAGGAA
The DNA here is from genome assembly GCF_025971925.1 of Chryseobacterium oryctis. Classification (GTDB taxonomy): domain Bacteria; phylum Bacteroidota; class Bacteroidia; order Flavobacteriales; family Weeksellaceae; genus Chryseobacterium; species Chryseobacterium oryctis. The sequence continues at coordinate 164,296 of NZ_JAPDHV010000003.1, read as the reverse complement.
GATATTGAAGAAATTAGTGAAGATATCGAAGACATCCAAGAAGATATTGAGGAGATTAGTGAGGATATTGAAGAAATCAGTGAAGATATCGAGGAAATTAATGAGGACATTGAGGATATTCAAGAAGATATTGAGGAAATTAATGATGAAGATGATGATGAAGACCACAGTGAGAGAGCCAAGAACGTTATGTTAAAGAGCAATGTAAGCTCTAATAAAAATGAAATCAAAGTTTTGAAAGACAAAATTAGTGAACTTCAAAATATGATAGATAATCTTAAAAAGGAATAATATTTTAAATCCCTTCTTAATCAAAAAAAAATCTAAAGATGAATAGACTGTATTTTTTGAAAAACATAGAATAATTTATCTGATATAAAAAAAAGACTGGTTATTAATTAGTCTTTTTTTTATTGACATAGATCAAATTTGTATATATGTTGATGTTGTAAATTGTATTATTGTTAATAATAATGTGATTTGCTAATGATTTGATTAAAAAAAATAGTATTTTTGGATAAATAACAATTACAAAATGTTAAATTATAGACTAAAAAACTACTTTTTATCCTTATTGACTTTGGCTGTTTCTACATCAGCTTTTTCTCAAAGGAAAGCACCTAAAAACATTGTAACTTCTATAAATAACAAAGCTGGAGTTTTTATAGATGTAAACGCCACGGGCTATACTCCATCTACTTATAGTGCAGAACAACTTGTAAAAGATATCCTTATTAATGGAGGTTCAGCCTGTTCGGTACCGAATGTAACGAATGTAACGGTAACTCCTACTCAAGCGGTTAGTGACAATAATAGATTTTGGGGCTATTTTCATAAAGGAACTACAAACTTTCCTTTTACGGACGGTATTGTCCTGACTACAGGATATGCCAGACAGGCAGGAAATGTTGCTTCTGCTGTGAGTACTGCAGTTACAGGTGCCGGAATTAATGATCCTGATTTACTTGCTGCCGTTCCTAACCCCGACCCTAATTATGATTACAAAGATAATGTAATGCTGGAGTTTGATTTTGTGCCGAATTCCAATCAGGTGAAATTTAATTATCTCTTTGCTTCTGAAGAATATACAGGAAATTATCCGTGTCAATATTCAGATGCATTTGCTTTATTAATTAGACCTGTAAGTGGAGGTCCTTATGTAAATGTAGCTGTTTTACCGGGAGGAGCTGGGCCTGTAAGTATGACTAATATTCATGGAAGTACACAAGCAAATGGTTCAACATTATCTTGTCCTGCTATAAATGAAACTTATTTTGCAGGATATAATTCTTCTTCTAATATTGTTACAAACTATGAAGGTAGAACAATTCCTCTGACTGCAATTGCTGATGTCACTCCTGGTGTTGCTTATCATTTCAAGATGGTTTTATCAGACTACAGAGATACTGGTTATGATTCTGCTGTATTTATTGAAGGAGGCTCTTTCGATATAGGTATCAAAATTGTTGATGGTAGTGGAGCTGTTCTGCCTAATGAAGTGAAGATGTGTGATAATACACCACAGACATTGGTCGCTCAGGTTAGTACTGTTGCTGGGATGACTTTTCAATGGTATAAAAATGATGTATTGATTAATGGAGCTACTACTGGAACTTATGTTGCAACCTCTCCAGGAGTTTATGAAGTAAAAGTTTCTGTGCCGGGAAATAATTGCCCAGGTTCTGCTGTAATTACTATAGTAGGTGGTACAACGCCTACTGCACAAAATGCAACAATGAAACTTTGTGCTACTCCAACTAATAATACATTTAATTTAAACGATGCTAAACCACAAATTAGTACAACTCAAGGTGCGGTATTTCGTTTTTATCCGACTCAGGCAGGAGCACAGGCTCAGGATAATACCTTTATTCCTGAAGCTAACTTAGCAAATTACAACGGAACTGACGGACAGGTTTTATATGTAGTAGTCACAGATGGTGCGTTTTGTAGTAAAATGGTTACTTTAACTTTAAATAAAGAAGATCTTCCGATAGCACAGGTAAGTGCTCCGAGATTAAGAATTTGTTCTGGTGAATCTGTTGTGTTAACAGCTTCGGGTGGTGTGACTTACCAATGGGGGGATACATCCAATACAGGTGCTGTAAGAACAGTTAGTCCTACTCAAACTACTACATATACTGTTTATGCAATTGGTGCTCAAAACTGTAAATCTGCTCAACCTGCAACCATTACGATTGAAGTTGTTCCGGCTCTTGTTTCTAATTTAAAAGGAGGAATGATTTGTGAAGGTGATCAGATTACTTTAGATGCAGGTCAGGGTCCAAATTATACTTACATCTGGAATACAGGAGATACATCTCAGACAATAAGTGTAAATACTCCGGGTACATATACTGTTACTATTACTAATGGTGTTTGTACAAAAGATTATACAACTAAAGTAGTAAGAGCTATCATTCCAGAAATTATTAATGTTGATTATAAAGATAATGGTGTGATGACGATTACAGCTAGTAATCCAAGTAACGGACCCCTTGAATATTCTATTGATAATGGGTTAACATGGCATAATTCTAACGTATTTACAAACGTTCCAAAGAATACTGTCATTTCTATCAGGGTGAGAGTGAAATTTACCAGCTGTGTCAGCTTTGTTGAATATTTCACCTTTGTGATGCAAAATGTTATTACTCCAAATGGAGATAATGTAAATGATATTATTGATTTCAGAGGAGTGAGTGATTATAAAGATTTTAAAGGAGTGATTTTTGATCGTTACGGAAAAGAAGTTTTCAAGGCTAGTTCATTGACCCCTTATTGGGATGGATATTTCCAAGGAAAACGTCTTCCTACAGCTTCTTATTGGTATCAGGTTACTTTTGAAGATCCTGCGAGTAAACAACTGGTTGTAAAAACAGGCTGGATTTTATTAAAAAATATTGAATAATTAAATAAATTCAAATATTAAAAAAGACTGACGATTTGTTGGTCTTTTTTTGTTTAGTATTTAAAAACGAAATTGATATTTAAATGTAAATAAATAAATATTGCAAATAATGCATTTTGTTTAAAATTGAATTTCAATCAAAAAAAATAGTATTTTTGTTTAAAATAATATAAAATGTTAAATAGGAGGACAGGAAGTTTATTTTTGGCTTTATTTCTGGCTTTTATAAGTAATTTTGTTTTTTCTCAAAACAGAAAGAACGGTAGTCTTAATAGAGCTACACCATCTACAATGAAAGCGGGAGCCTTTATAGATGTTAATACTGCGGCTTATCCGGAATCTGGATACAATATTACTCAATTGATAAAAGACGTTCTCATTACGGGAGGTTCTACATGTACAAGTGCTAATGTAAGTAATGTTGCTGTTTCTCCTAATTTATCAGCAAGTGACCAGGGAAGAAGTTGGGGTTTTTTTAATAAAGGAACAACTGCTTTTCCGTTTGAAAAAGGGATTGTTCTTACTACAGGACATGCCAGAAAATCGGGAAATGCTTTTCAGGCTGGCCAATTAAATGACGGACTTACAACAAGTGGTGATACAGATCTTGCCACAGCTCTTGGAGTTCCTAATAGTGAATTGCACGATGCTACTTATATCGAGTTTGATTTTATACCGACTTCTACAGAGGTTACTTTCAGATATATTTTTGCTTCAGAAGAGTACGAAGGAAACTTTCCTTGTACAATAGGGGATGGTTTTGCGTTATTGTTACGACCTGCTTCTGGAGGACCTTATACAAACCTCGCGGTTTTACCTGGGGGAGCAGGTCCTGTAAGTGTTACCAATATTCACCCTTCTACAAAATTTGATGGCGGTCCGCTTAACTGTGCTGCGGCAAACCCTACCTATTTCGGAGGTTATAATACAACAAATATTCAGACAAATTTTAGTGGTCGTACAATTCCGCTAACTGCGAAAGCTACTGTTGTGCCGGGACAGACGTATCATTTCAAAATGGTTTTGGCTGATTATCAGGATTCAAACTATGATTCAGGTGTTTTCTTGGAGGCGGGATCATTTAATATTGGAGTTAAAATTTTAGATCCTGCTGGAGTTGAGCTTCCCCCATCGATTAATGTTTGTGATAATGCACCACAGACTTTTACAGCTTCTGTACAGGGTTCAGGGGCAACTTATCAGTGGTTTCAGGGTACAACTCCTATTCCGGGAGCAACAGGAGCGAGTTATACAGCTACAGCACCGGGATTATATACTGTTCAAGTTCTTTTACCTGGAAATACTTGTCCCGGAACGGCAAGCGTAACCATTGTAGGAGGGACTTCTCCAACTGTACAAAATGCTACATTAACGGCTTGTTATAATGCAGGAAATACTGTTTTTGATTTAACTTCGGCTCAAGCGTCAATAAGTACAACACCAGGAGCTGCATTTTCATATTATGTCAATCAGGCAGATGCTTTAGCAGGAAATGGAAACACAATTGCTACTCCTACTGCATATTCAAGTGCTGGTAATCAAACAATTTATGTATTAGTTAAAAATGGATTTTGTTCAAAAGTAGCACAGCTTCAACTTGTAAAAGCTCCTCAAATGACAGCTTCTATTGTTCAGCCAACAGTGTTGACTTGTGCAAACTCACAGATAACTTTAGATGCAACTGCTTCAACTTATCCTGCAGGTTCTACATTTAACTGGACGACAACTGGTGGAAATATTGTTTCGGGAGCCAATACTTTGAACCCTGTAGTGAATGCAGCAGGGACTTATACTTTGACGATATCAAATACATATCAACCTGGAAATGTAACATGTACAACTTCAGGAACTGTAACTGTAACAGGAGATAGTGCTCCACCAACAACGGGCTTGACTGCGAGTAAAATACTAATTTGTGCTGGAGAATCTGTTGTGCTAACAGCTTCAGGAGGTACGACTTATAATTGGGTAGGGTTACCGGGAACAGGAAGTACTCAAACTGTAACACCTACAACTACGACGACTTATACAGTGACGGCTGTAGGCGCAAATGGATGCGTTTCTCAAACCCCTGCAACTATCACAATTGAAGTTTCTCAACCTATAACAGTACAAAATGCTTCAATACTAAAATGTTATCAACAAGGCGGAAATTCATATGATTTGACATCTGCAGAACCACAAATTACAACACCGGCACCTGGGATTACTTTTGCTTATTACGTAAATCAGGCAGATGCTTTGGCAGGAAATGCAAATACAATTGGAACTCCTTTGGCGTATGTGAGTCCTGGAAATCAAACAATTTATGTTTTAGTAAAAAACGGAGGCTGTAGCTATGTTGTGAACCTACAGTTATTAAAAACAGAGGAAACGACTTTAACGATTGCTAATCCACAAACGATTACTTGTACAACAGCTCAGGTTACATTAAATGCTTCTGCTTCTGTGATTCCTGCTGGTTCTACAATTCAATGGACTACAACAGGAGGGAACATTGTTTCAGGTGCTAATACTCTCAATCCGGTAGTAAATGCGGGCGGAACATATACATTAACAGTTACAAATGTAACTCAACCACAAAACTTAACTTGTACCTATACAGCAAATGTAACTGTGATTGAAGATAAAGTAAATCCTGTAACTACATTGACTGCTTCTCATGCTCAAATTTGTCCTGGAGAATCTGTTACATTAACAGCTTCTGGCGGTGCTACATATACTTGGGTTGGTTTGCCTGGGACAGGAAATACTCAGACAGTATCACCGGCTACAACAACAACTTATACAGTAACAGCAATTGGTGCAAATGGTTGTGTTTCTACTACTCCTGCAACAGTAACTGTGGTCGTTGGTCCTCCGGTTGCAATACTAGCGGCCTCAAAAACAAAAATTTGTGCTGGAGAATCTGTTACTTTAACGGCGAGTGGTGGTATTACTTATGAATGGGTTGGAATGACAGGTAATGGAAGTACACAAGTTGTAACACCTGCAACTACTACCACTTATTCTGTTTTTGCTCTGGGTGGAAACGGCTGTAAAGTAAACACTCCAACATCAATTACCATTGAGGTTGTTCCTGCAATTGAATCTACGCTACAAGATGTTTATGTTTGTGTTGGTGATTTTGGGATTTTAGATGCAGGAGCAGGTCCTAATTATACTTATGTTTGGAGTAATGGAGCTACAACACAGACAATTTCTACAAATATTCCTGGAACTTATTCTGTGACAATCAGTAATGGAGTTTGCTCAAAAGTATTTTCAGCTCAGCTTTTAAATCCGGATTTACCTCAATTTACGAATGTTACATATGAAAATCATGTCCTTACAATCACCGCTTCTAACCCTACAGGTGGAGCTTTAGAGTATTCTATTGATGGAGGTGTTACCTGGCAGGTATCTAACGTGTTTTATAATGTTTTAGATAATACAAATTACAATTTAGTGGTAAGGGTAGTGGGGGCAAAATGTAGTACGTCTATAGATTATTTTACATTTGTTGTGAAGAATGTTATCACACCTAATTTTGATGGTGTTAATGACGAAATAGATTTTACAGGAATCAGTACTTATAATAATTTTGCAGCTTCTATTTTTGATAGGTATGGAGCGGAAGTATTTAAAGCTTCAAAAGGGAATACTGTTTGGAGAGGTTCTTTAAAAGGTCTTAATCTTCCTACGGCAACGTATTGGTATAAGGTTCAGTGGGAAAACCCTGCAAGTAAAAAATTAGAACTTCGTTCTAGTTGGATATTGCTTAAGAATAGAGATTAATAATCAATAAAACGAAAACCTTCCTGAATTTGGAAGGTTTTTTGTTTTTTTGATATAAAAAAGTGAAATATATATATGATATATTCAAAAAAAAATTAAATTTGTTGAAACAAAAGTATTATGAGAAGACTTATATTTTTTTTCTTTTTTCTAGTAGTTTATTCTACTAGCTTATTTTCACAAAATGTCTCCCCACGAAAGCCTCAAATAGAAAAAGCCTCTGCTTTATCTAAAAAGGCAGGAGCATTTATTGATATTAATGCTCCTGGTTATAATGAATCAAATTTTAACATTACACAATTAGTAAAAGATGTTTTAATTTCTTCAGGAACGAATTCATGTATAACTCCAAATGTGTCAAATGTTCAGGTAAGTCCTAATCTTCCAGCTTCTGATGCTAATAGATCATGGGGATATTTTCATAAAGGAACTACCAATTTCCCTTTTAAAGATGGGATCGTATTGTCCACAGGTTATGCTGTAAAAGGCGGAAATTCTTTAAATACCTCTACGCTTGGAGATAACTTGCCAACTGGAAGTGATCCTGATTTAGTGGCAGCTACAAACCCAAGTGGATCACTAAATGATGCTGTAATTTTAGAATTTGATTTTGTACCAACTTCAAGCCAGGTAAAATTTAATTATTTATTTGCATCAGAAGAATATACTGGAAGTTTTCCATGTAGTTTTTCAGATGCTTTTGCATTGTTGCTAAAACCTGTTGCAGGAGGACCTTATATTAATATGGCAGTATTACCTGGAGGTGCAGGTCCTGTAAGTGTTACCAATATTCATCCGGCTACTCAGTTCAATGGATCTACACTTAGTTGTGGTGCTGCGAATGCCAACTTTTTTGGTGGATACAATAATGCTAATATTGAAACAAATTTCAATGGAAGAACAATTCCTCTTACGGCTACTGCAACAGTGGTTCCAGGACAGGCGTATCATTTCAAAATGGTATTAGCAGATGCTATAGATAGCTCTTATGACTCTGCTGTATTTTTAGAAGGAGGCTCTTTTAATATTGGTGTAGAGCTATTGGATCCAAATGGTGCTACTTTACCAGAATCAATTAATGTTTGTGATAATGTTCCTCAGGTATTAACGGCTTCAGTTAATGATCCTATTATGACATTTCAATGGTTTTATAATGGTGTTGCAATTCCTGGAGCAACAACAAATACTATTACCGCTGTTCAACCTGGGATATATACAATTGAGGTGAGTGTTCCAGGTAATCCTTGTCCAGGGAAAGCGTCAATTGAAATTCATGGAGGTACAACTCCTTTAGCCCAAGATGCAACATTTTTACTCTGTACTACGCCAGATATTACTACTTTTGATTTAAGCGACGCGATGCCTCTAATTAGTCCGACAACCGGAGCAGTATTCCATTTTTATGAAAATCAGGCAGATGCACAGGCTCAAAATAATAATTATATAACTAATATTTTAAATTATAACGGAAGTGACGGTCAGATTTTATATGTAGTAGTTTCGAATGGTGGTTTCTGTAGTAAATTAGTTGAATTAAAATTATTAAAAGAAGTTACTCCTACGGCTCATGTTAGTTCTTCAAGAGTGAAAATTTGTCCGGGAGAATCTGTTACATTAAAAGCTACAGGGGGAAATACCTATTTATGGAGTAATTTCTCTGGAACAGGAGATACCCAGACTGTTACTTTACATCAAACAACAACGTTTAATGTATATGCAATTGGTGTAAAAGGGTGTAAATCTTTACAGCCAGCAACAGTTACGGTGGAAGTGACGGATGAAATTATAAGTACATTGAAAGATGTAGAATTCTGTATGGGAGATAGAGTAACTCTTGATGCAGGAACAGGAACAAATTATAAATATTTGTGGAGTACAGGAGCATCTACCCAAACAATTGAGGTAAATCAACCGGGAATATATTCGGTAGAAATAGATAACGGATATTGTAAAAAAACTTTTACAGCAAAAGTAATGGTTGCTGCGCTTCCTTACTTTACAAACATTACTTATAGTGATGATCACAAGTTAACAGTAATTGCTGAAAATCCACCTATTAATAATATACAAGGAGTTTTAGAATATTCTATTGATAACGGAATTTCTTGGCAGGAATCAAATGTATTTACAAATTTACTTGACAATACTAACTATACAATTTTTGTAAGAATTAAAGGAACATCTTGTGTAGGAACAATAGACTTCTTTACTCTGAAAATTGTAAATATTATAACACCTAACGAGGATGGTGTTAATGATAAGCTGGATCTTACTGCCTTAGGAAATTTCAAAAACTTTGAAGGTTCTATTTATGATAGATATGGTGTAGAATTGTTTAAATTTTCAAAAGAAAGACCTGTTTGGGACGGAACGATTGGAGGTAAGAGAGTTTCAACAGGTACATACTGGTATAAATTCAGCTTTAATTATGAAAAGTCAAAAGTTAGAATGGAAAGATCAGGATGGATTTTATTAAAGAATAGAGAATAATCTTAATTGATAATGTAAGATAAAAGCCTTTCAAATTTTTGAAAGGCTTTTACTTTTTTTAGAATTTTATTGATTTTCTTTCCAGAGAATGGTGAAACTTATAAAATCTGCAACGCTCAGTTCCTCAGCTCTTTTGTCCATAAACTCATGAGTTTTTAATGCTTCAGGAATATTTAAAATTTTTAAAGCATTTGAAAGTTTTTTTCTTCTTTGATTAAAACCTGCTTTTACAATTTGCTTAAAAAGAACTTCATTGCCTTTCAATCCTTCTTTCGGGTTTCTGGTTAGTCTTATTACTCCAGATTTTACCTTTGGTGGTGGGTTGAATACATTTTCATGAACTGTGAATAAATATGAAGTGTCATAATATGCCTGAACCAAAACAGAAAGAATTCCATAGTCTTTTGTTCTCGGAACTGCTGCCGTTCTTTCAGCTACTTCTTTTTGGAACATCCCGACCATTTCTGGGATTAATTCGTAGTGCTCAATGATTTGAAATAATATTTGTGAAGAAATATTATAAGGAAAATTACCAATGATGGCAATCTGTTCTTCATTAATAAAATCAAAATTTTGTTTTAGAAAATCACCTACAAAAGTATTTTCTGTAATTTTAGAATAGTTGTTTTTTAGATATTCTATTGACTCTGTATCAATTTCTGCAAGGTATATATTTTGGTCTTTTTCCAAAAGATATTTAGTAAGAACTCCCATTCCGGGACCTACTTCCATTACGTTTTTATAGCCTTCAAAACTAAGACCTTCCACGATTTTTCTCGCGATGTTTTCATCTGTCAAAAAGTGTTGACCAAGATGCTTTTTTGCTTTTACACTCAATGTTTTTTATGATTTTATTAACAGTGATTTTCTCTTTTTCGTTCCCAAATTTCGGAAGATTTTTTCTATTTTAGCCAAAAATTTTAATATTAATGGCTAAATCTGTAGATGAGTTTAATAAGAAAAGGCTTAGGTCTAGCAATATTACAGTAGTAATAAGTATTGCCTTAGTGTTATTTTTGTTAGGATTGATGGGGCTTATTTTAATTAATGCTCAAAAATATTCTGACTATATCAAAGAACAGCTTGTAGTAAATGCTTACTTCGATGAAAACTATGATGCTAAAGATTCTGTAAAAATTGCAAAAATGGAAGCTGAAGTATTGAAAGAAATGCAGACTTTAGCTCCGGTAAAAAAAGCGACTTACATTTCAAGAGATATGGCAGCGAAAGAAGCTAAAAAGAGTATGGGAATTGATAGTGATGCGCTTTTTGAAGAAAATATTTTCCCATCATCTATAGAAGTTGCTCTGAAACCGGAATATGTAGATCCTGCAAAAATTGATGAAGCTATAAAAGCAATCAAGGCTGTTCCGGGAATTATAGATGTGAAGAATGATAGTACTTTGATGGTTGATGTCTATAATAACTTAAGTAGAATTTTAAAATGGATTCTTGGTTTTTCTATTCTATTTTTAGTTTTGGCTGTTGTCTTAATTAATAATTCAATCCGTCTGAAGATATTCTCTAAAAGATTTATTATCAAAACCATGCAGTTGGTAGGTGCTAAGAGAAGATTTATTTTGAAGCCTTTCATCATAGAAGCAGTCGTTTTAGGAGCAATTGGTTCGGTAATTGGGCTATTGGTTTTATTTGGGGTTTGGTATTATTTCACAAGTCAGATTGGTTCTGCATTCGTACAGGATAATCAGCAATATTTTTGGTTGGTTTTATTGGTATTTGGTGTAGGTATTTTTATTACGGTTTTAAGTACAGTTATTGCGACTTGGAGATTCTTAAGATCAAACGTTGACGACTTATATTACTCTTAAAAATGAGCAAAAAAACAAATAAATTTTCCGCAGAAAGTTTTGGAAAAGAAACATCTGAAACTTCACAGGAAAACACTTTCTATTTCGGGCAGCAAAACTTCAAATGGATGTTGATTGGCTTGGCTTTCATTGTTGTGGGCTTTCTTTTAATGATGGGGCCGGATGCAAACACCGTTGATGGAAAGTTTGACCCAAATTCTTGGAATGACGGCATTTTTTCAATCCGTAGAATCAGAATTGCACCTTTGTTTGTTGTCATTGGTTTTGCAATTGAAGTGTATGCGATTTTAAAAAGAAAATAATTTACAAACTTTTATTTTAGAGATTAAAAGATTCGGAAATTTAGAACGTAATGTCTAAATCTCTTAATTTCTTAATCTCTATGTTTTTATAAATATAATATGGATTTAATCAAAGCAATAATTATTGCTATCATTGAAGGACTTACGGAATATCTTCCGATTTCTTCAACTGCACATATGGGGTTTACGGCTAGTCTATTAGGTTTGCCGGAAGATGAGTTTTTGAAAATGTTTCAGGTTTCCATTCAGTTTGGAGCAATTTTATCGGTTGTTGTAGCGTATTGGAAAAAGTTCTTTGATTTAAAAAACCTACAATTTTATTTTAAATTGGGTTTTGCAGTAATTCCGGCATTGGCTTTAGGATATTTATTGGATGATAAAATTGAAGCTGTTTTAGGAAACCAAATTGCTATCTCTTCTGTTTTGGTTTTAGGTGGAGTGGTTTTGTTGTTTGCAGACAAATGGTTCAAGAATCCTAAAATTGATGATGAAAAAGGAATTACAATCAAAAATGCGGTTATAATCGGGTTTTGGCAATGTTTAGCGATGATGCCCGGAACGAGTAGAAGTGCAGCATCAATTATAGGAGGTATGGCTCAAGGACTAACGAGAAAAGCGGCTGCCGAATTCTCTTTCTTTTTGGCTGTTCCTACAATGTTGGCGGTAACAGTTTATTCGGTTTTTGTGAAAACTTGGGGAAAAGAAACGGGAAACCCTCAGAAAGGATATGAAATGATCTTGGCATCGCAGGAGCATATTACAATTTTCATTGTCGGAAATATAGTTGCTTTCATTGTTGCGTTAATCGCTATCAAAGCATTTATTGGTGTTTTAAATAAATATGGTTTCAAACCTTGGGGTTGGTATCGTATTTTTGTGGGAATTGCTTTGTTGATTTATTTTTATTTCTTTAAATAAGCATAAAAAACGTACTAAATTATTTATTATTCAAACTAAATGACCGCAGAAGATTTACAATCAGGACATATATTTTTATTGGACAAACCTTTGGATTGGACTTCTTTTCAGGCAGTCAATAAAATGAAATATAAACTCAAAAGAGAGTTTAATTTACCTAAAAAATTTAAGATCGGTCATGCGGGAACGCTAGATCCTAGAGCTACAGGACTTTTAATTGTTTGTTGCGGAAAATTTACGAAAAAGATTCCCGAAATTCAGGATGCTCCTAAAGAATATTGGACTGAGATAAAAATAGGAGTTCAAACAGAATCTTACGATACCGAAAAACCGGAAATTCTTCATCAGGATATTTCAAATATTACAGAAGAGCTGGTTTATCAAGTATTGGAAAAATTTGTTGGTGAAATTGAACAAAAACCACCCGTGTTCTCAGCAATTAAAATTGATGGAGAAAGAGCTTACAATTTGGCGAGAGCAGGTGAGGAGGTTGAGATGAAATCGAGAAAGACAACCATTTTCTATATAAAAGAAGTTAAGATTAATTTTCCTTTGGTGAGTTTTACAGTTGGTTGTTCAAAAGGCACTTATATTCGTAGTTTGGCTCATGATATAGGTCAAGAATTGGGTGTCGGAGCTTATCTTACTCAATTGAGAAGAACGAAAATCGGAGATTATAAGATTGAAGATGCAACTGATGAATTTTTGAATAATGATTTCAGATTTGAAAGTTTATAATTAAAAAACGCCTTTATTTAATTACCTACTGGTTAAGGAAAATTTTAATGGAAAAAACACGTATCAATAAATATTTATCAGAAGTTGGTTATTGCTCCAGAAGAGCTGCTGATAAACTTTTGGAAGAAGGAAGAATAAAAATCAATGGTAAAATTCCGGAACTTGGAACTAAAGTTTCTGATGAAGATGTAATTGAGGTCGACGGAAAACCAATTCGTGAGCCGGAAGAAAAGCATGTTTATATCGCATTTAATAAACCTGTAGGAATCGTTTGTACAACAGATACAAAACGAGAGAAAAACAATATTATTGATTACATTAATTATCCAAAAAGAATTTTCCCAATCGGAAGACTTGATAAACCGAGTGAAGGTTTGATACTTTTGACCAGTGACGGAGATATTGTTAACAAAATTCTGAGATCTAAAAACAATCATGGAAAAGAATATTTGGTAAGAGTTGACAAGCCAATTACTCCCAGATTTTTGGATAGAATGCGAAATGGAGTCCCGATTTTAGATACTGTTACAAAGAAATGTGAGGTTGAAAAAATTGATGAAATGAACTTTCGAATTGTTCTTACCCAAGGTTTGAACAGACAAATTCGTAGAATGTGCGAATATCTTGGTTATGAAGTGAAAAAGTTGAAAAGAATCCGAATTATGAACATAAAATTAGATCTCCCTATCGGAAAATGGAGAGATTTAACAGAGGAAGAACTTTCTGCTTTAAATAGAACTCTTGAAAGTTCAAGTAAAACATTCGATTAATTTTATTTCATATAAAGTTTCATTCTGGTTTCGTATTCTGGTTTTAGCTTTAAAAATTTCAAAATCTTTTTGTCATCAGGATTGCTTAGACGATAGAAAATAATTTTATCTGCAGAATATTTGAAGTATGGATGATTTTTAAGCCATTCTTCAGGTGCATCAACCAGAGTATATTTTTGAACTTCATTCGTGTTCAATGGGCAAATTGAGATAAGTTTTTCAACTAAATCTTTATCAATGTTGTATGTGTCTAAAATTTGCTGCTTATTGACAAACCCACCTAATTTTTTTCTAAAACCAATCATAGAACCAGCACTTTTCTCATCTAATCCGAATTCTAAAAGTTGTTTGAAAGTAATTGCATTCAGATCAATTTTTGAAAAGTCTGTTTTTTCCTGTTTTGTAACAGTTTTTTCAGATTCAGGATTCTTGGCAATTGTTGCAGAATTTAATTTTATATAAGGTTTTAGTTCTTCAAATTTTTCTGAAGAAATAACAAAACAATTTTGAATATCTTCTAAACTTTTAAAACTTCCTTTTAAATTTTTGTCCCGATAATTAACAATCACTTTGGCTTGATTTTCTGAAAAACCTAAGTTTTGCCAACCTTCGATATTAGTGGAGTTTGGGTCAAAAGGCTGATATTTTATTTGTGATTTTTCTTGAATTATATTTTTAGTGAAATTTTTAAAATTTGCAGGAGTTTTTTCAGGAAGTATCAAATAAGGTGCTAGTTTTTGGTAGTTTTCATTACTGATGATAAAGCATTCTTTGAACTTTTCTTTGCTAACAAAGCTTCCTCCAAGGTAATTTTTATATTTCAAAATGGCTTCAGATTGTTTTTCGCTAAATCCCATTTTTATCCAATCATTGATTGGTAAATTATCAGGATTGAATTTTCTTGAAACTAGAATTGTTTTCTTTTCAAAACTTTTAAAAAAAGTAGAATTGGCATTTTCATTTGATTCCGGAAGTAAAATGTACTTATCAAGCTCAAAAAATTTTTCGGCAGAAATGGCAAAACATTTTTTGAGTTGTTCTTTGGATGTAAATTTTCCTCCAACAACATTTTTATAATTTAAAATAGTTGCAGTCTGTTTTTCTGAAAATCCTAAATCTTTCCATTGTTTTTCATCTAAATCATTCGGGTCAAAGTCAGATAAATTTTGAACGGACGTATTTTTTGTAATAAATTTTACATCAGAAAAATCTTCCTTGCTCTTGCTTATGAGTTTTTGGAAGGTAAATAAAATAATTAGTAGCATTCCTGTGAATGCCATCTTTTGGTAATAATTTTTTCTCATCACGGTAAACTTAATAAATATATCAAGTCACAGCAATGGTAAAATTAGAAATTGAAAGTTTTTAAATATAAAACTGATTATCAGGTTGTTAAAATAAACCTGGTTTAATGATTATGTAAATTATTTTAAGAATTATTCCGAATCTTTTTCTGTTAAAGAGTCTTTTAATTTCAAAAGTTCGGCTTTTACAAACTCCAATCTGTCAATTAAAGTTATTGTTTCAGAAATCTTACTGTTTGTGGTTAAAGCAACTTTAGCTCCATCTAGAGTGTAGCCTTTTTCTTTAACCAAATGATAAATCATTTGTAAATTTTTGATGTCTTCAGGAGTGAAATACCTGTTGCCTTTTTTATTTTTTTTAGGTTTAATGATAGGGAATTCCTGCTCCCAATATCTTATTAATGAAGTGTTTACATCGAATGCTTTAGCAACTTCTCCTATAGAATAATACAACTTATCGGGTAAATTTATCTTCATTTTTCAAATCCTAGGTTTCAAAGATAAAATTTTTTGAGATTTGTGGCAAATACATGGTTGTCATTAATGAAATTCAATTGTTAAAAACATTCAAGAGGAGATTATTTCTCATAAAAGACAAACTTTGAAAAAGTAAATTTTAGTAAATGAAAATAGAAATCTGGTTGGATATGATGAGTCCGTTTTGTTATATTGGAAAGCGTAATTTTGAACAAGCTCTTGACAAATTGCCATTTAAAGATAATGTAGAGGTGGAGTGGAAGAGCTTTCAGTTTGATTTAACTTTAGATTTATCAAAAACTTTTACTACAATCGAATATTGTAATCAAAAGAAAGGATTTTCTGATATTAAGACAAAAACAGGTCTGGGGAAATGTAGGTTTTAATTTTTTAAAGTTCTGTCCGTTTTAAAATAATTTTTATTTATGAAAATTCAAGAATCTCTAAAAAGAGAAAAACTATTAATTTATCCTAAAAAGAAATACATAAAACTAAGTTTTCTAAACATTGGCTAAGAAAGTATCCTAATTTATTGAAAGATTTAAAAAACAGATTCCCACCAAACAGGTTTTGTAAGCGATATTATCTATCTGGAAACTCAGACTTCAGTTTGTTATTTATCATTGATAATGGCTCATTACAGCAGAAGAATTATAGGGTTTTCTGTAAGTGAAAGGAGGTGCTGAAAATGTTTTGATAGCTTTAAAAATAGAATAATAAAGCACAGCCTTATTTATCACTTGGATAGAGGATTACAATATTGTTCTGATTATTATCAAAATACTCTCAAAAACAATATTAAATCTCTTAAGACAAGGGGGGGGGTGATTGTTACCCAAACGCTTTAGCAGAAAGGATTAACGGGATATTGAAACAAGAATTCCTATTTCATAAAACTCAAAACATTCAACAACTCAATATACCACTATTAAAAGAAAGCATTTATCTTTACAACAACAAAAAGTCAGCATTTAAGTCTTAATATAAAAACTCCGGAAACTGTACACAAAAAATCCGAATAAAAAACATTCCTCTGGATTTAAATAATATTGATAATTAATAGAAAACTATTTTAGGGTGACTCATTATTTTGAAGAATTGAGAAAGTAGAAGATCTTTTGATTTCTGCACTTAATGGCAAAAATATTGTTAGCCAATGATTTATAATTGTTTTTTTATGACAGGAATAATTGGTAGTATCAAATGAATTTAGTATCTTTGCACCCACTTTTGTGGCGCGAAGGTTTGAAAAGTAAATTACTAAAAATTAATTACTTCCGTATTTTTTAATCCGCATTTATTCAGACCGTTAAAAAAGAAGGAATACAAATTTTATAGAAAATGTCAAAAGAGACAAATTCAGCAGAGGTTTTATTAAACCAAAACGTAGCACCAGAACAATTTGATTGGGATTCATTCGAATCAGGTCTTGATGCAGATGCGAGAAAAGAAAAAAGCGATTTAGAAGAAATCTACAACGGATCTCTTAACAATTTAGACGATAACGACGTTCTAATAGGTAAAGTTGTAAGATTAACTGACAAAGAAGCTATCGTAGACATCAACTTCAAATCAGAAGGTGTTATTTCTCTTAACGAATTCCGTTACAACCAAGGATTGAAAGTTGGTGATGAGGTAGAAGTAATGGTTGACAAAAGAGAAGACAAAACTGGTCAATTACAATTATCTCACAGAAAAGCTAGAACGCTTAAAGCTTGGGATAAAGTAAACGAACTTCATGAAACAGGTGAAATCGTTAACGGTTTTGTGAAATCAAGAACTAAAGGAGGTATGATCGTTGACGTACACGGCATCGAAGCATTCTTACCAGGTTCTCAAATTGACGTTAAGCCAATTAAAGATTACGATCAGTTCGTAGGTAAAACTATGGAGTTCAAAGTTGTGAAAATCAACCCTGAGTTCAAAAACGTAGTAGTATCTCACAAAGCATTGATCGAAGCAGATATTGAAGGTCAGAAAAAAGAAATCATCTCTCAATTAGAAAAAGGACAAGTTCTTGAAGGTACTGTTAAGAATATTACTTCTTACGGTGTATTCATCGACTTAGGTGGTGTAGACGGATTAATCCACATTACAGACCTTTCTTGGTCTAGAGTGAACCACCCATCTGAAATCCTTGAGGACGGACAAACTGTAAAAGTTGTTATCCTTGATTTTGATGATGAGAAAACAAGAATCCAATTAGGTATGAAGCAATTAGAAGCTCATCCTTGGGATGCTCTTTCTGCTGACTTAAAAGTTGGAGACAAAGTAAAAGGAAAAGTAGTTGTTCTTGCTGACTATGGTGCATTCGTAGAAATCGCTCCAGGTGTGGAAGGATTAATCCATGTTTCTGAAATGTCTTGGTCTACTCATTTAAGATCTGCTGGTGATTTTGTAAAAGTAGGTGATGAGGTAGAAGCTGAAGTACTTACTTTAGATAGAGAAGATAGAAAAATTTCTCTTGGTATCAAGCAATTAAGCAAAGATCCATGGGAAAATATCGAAGCTAAATATCCTGTAGGATCTAAGCATGTAGGAACTGTAAGAAACTTCACTAACTTTGGTGTATTCGTAGAGTTAGAAGAAGGTATCGACGGATTAATCTATATCTCTGATCTTTCTTGGACTAAGAAAATCAAGCATCCATCTGAGTTCTGTGCAGTTGGTGATAAATTAGATGTTGTGGTTCTTGAATTAGATATCCAAGCTAGAAGATTATCTCTAGGTCATAAGCAATTGACTGATAACCCTTGGGATGCTTTCGAATCTAAATATGCTGAAGGAACTATCCACGCTGGTAAAGCTGTAGAAGTTCACGATAAAGGGGCTTCTGTTCAGTTTGAAGATGCTGAAGTTGAAGCATTCTGTCCTTCAAGATTATTAGAGAAAGAAGATGGATCTAAAATCAAGAAAGGTGAAGAGGCTCAGTTTAAAGTAATCGAATTCAACAAAGAGTTCAAGAGAGTAGTAGTTTCTCACACAGGTATCTTCAGAGATGAAGAGAAGAAAAATGTGAAAGAATCTTCTTCTAGAAATGTAGCTTCTTCAAACAATGAAGAAAGATCTACTCTTGGAGATATCGATGCTTTAGCAGAATTGAAAAGAAAAATGGAAGAAGGTAAATAATCTTTTTGACCATTAAAATATTGAAGCCACTCATTTGAGTGGCTTTTTTTGTGAATATTAATATGATATTATTTTAATCATTAACATAATTAATTATTACTGTTGTTTTTTTTGATGAAATTGAAAATATGATGTATAGTATGAATATTTATTAAAAATAAATTTAATATATAAACTTTACTTTTAATAATAAAATTGTTGAAAAATTAATTAAATTCACTTTTTATTGATAATTATTTGTAGATTAGTGGTTTTAATGGTTAAAAATGAAAAAGAAAATTCTACCTATTTTGTTTGCTGCTGTTTCAGTAATTCCAACTTATCTATATGCGCAAGATAATGAAGTGTTGATTAAAAATTATATTTCTCAAAATAAAATTAGAGAATATAAAAAATCCGATCTTACAAATTTTATTATTGACAATGTAGATAATTCAAAATCATTAAATGGTAATGTTGTAAAAATTCAACAAACCTATAATGGACTTCCTGTTTATAATGCAGCAGCAACTGCATTGATAAGGGATAATAAAATTATTTATTATTCCGATACGTTTTTGAAAGATTATAATTCTGTAACTTCTAATAACCCTGCTATAAATAAGACTATAGCTTTACAGAAAATATCAGAAGTTCTTGAAAAGCAAAAGATAGAAAAATATCCTATTTTAAATTTTTTTGAAGCTGAAAATGGTGTTGAACCAGTTGCCAAACAGCGTTTGGTTTATGTGGAAGATAAAGGGATGTTAAAGTTAGCTTATCAATTCTCGCTTCCTGAACCAGATTCTCCAAGTTTCTGGGATATTTTAATAGATGCTACGAATGGCGAAATTATTAGCAAGCTTGATCTGAATCTTTCATGTAACTTCCATGATGAGGCCTATTCTCATGATTATAGTCATGAAAATAGTTTTATAGGTCCATTAAATAAACAAACTTCTCAACAAAGTTCTTTATTTTTAGTTCCTGATAATGCTTCTTATAATGTTTTTCCTTTGCCTGTTGAAGCGCCTACTTTTGGTTCAAGATCCGTTATTACTAATCCTTGGATTCTTTCTGCTTCGCCAGAGGGTTGGCATTATGATGGAACTACTCATTATACAATAACAAGGGGGAATAATGTATACGCTTATGCTGATACTTCAGGAGTTAATACTATAGGGCATACACCTGATGGAGGGGCTTCTGGAAACTTTGACTTTCCATTTAATATTAATGCAACACCAAGTAATAATATAAGTGCATCTGTAACAAATTTATTTTATCTTAATAATAGAATTCATGATATTTTCTATACGTTTGGATTTACTCCAACAGCTAGAAATTTTCAACAGACTAATTTTGGATTAGGTGGAGTAGGTAACGATTATGTACAGGCTGAAGCTCAGGATGGTGGGGGTACCAACAATGCAAACTTTTCCAGTCCTGCAGATGGAACCAAACCAAGAATGCAAATGTATCTTTGGTCAACGGTGAATAGATTATTTTTCTATAATGCACCAACTTTAGCTGTATCTCGTCAACCTTCAGCTGGTACAGCTTTATTTGGTAGTGCTTTAAGTGCGACAGGGATTACTGGAAACGTACAGTTGTCATCAGTTTTAGATGGTTGTACTGCAATACCTGTAGGTACTCTTGCTGGAAAAATAGGACTGATAGAAAGGGGAACTTGTAATTTTACAGTTAAAGTAAAAAATGCACAAGACGCTGGTGCGACGGCTGTAATAATTTATAATAATACAGCAAATGGTAATACTATTGGAAATATGTCAGGAACTGACGCTACAATTACAATTCCATCTGTTTTGATAAGTAATGATGAAGGTGAATATATTAAAGACCAACTTTCAGCTAATACAATAGTAAATGTTACTTTAAAAAATGATCCTGCAACGAGTATAACTCCTGACGGAAGTTTTGATAATGGAATTGTTATTCATGAATATGGACATGGAATTTCCAATAGAATGACAGGAACGGGTTCAGGATGTTTAAGTTCAAGTGCTGATAAAGAACAGATGGGAGAAGGCTGGTCTGATTTCTTTGCTTTAATGTTGACAAATAAACCGGGAGATAATGCTTCTGTTGCAAGAGGAATAGGAACCTATGCACAGGGGCAGCCTATTGCTGGAGGAGGAATTAGACCGGCTAAATATTCTCCGGATTTTACAATAAATAATTTTACGTATGGAGATACCAATGGAATGGAGTATAATAATGGTTCTGCTATAGTCCCAGACGTACACTCTATTGGGTTTATTTGGGCAACAATGCTTTGGGATTTGCATTGGCAATATGTTGCTAAATATGGCTATGCTTCTGATGTAACGGCAAATACAACAAATGGTAGTTCAAGAGTTTTGCAACTGGTAACAGATGCCTTAAAGCTTCAGATTTGTAACCCAACTTTTGTTGATGGTAGAAATGCCATTTTGGCGGCAGAATTAGCAACAACTGGAGGAGCAGATAAATGTATGATTTGGAGAACTTTTGCAAAAAGAGGTTTAGGGGTTAATGCTTCTGCTGGCTCAAAAACTAACATTAATGATCAAGTAGAGGATTTCTCAGTACCTGAAGAGTGTGTATTGGCTACCGATGAAGTAAAATCTATTAAAAATGGTTCAATTTCTATTTATCCTAATCCTGCTAAAAATGAGTTCTTTATCAATTTTCCAAGTAATGTTTTAGGTAAAGTAAGTGTTGAAATTTATGATATGTCTGGAAAATTAGTTTCTTCTGAAGATAAAATTTCTCCTGATTCTAAAAAAGCAATATCAACGGATAAATTAATAAACGGAACGTATATGGTACGAGTAAAAGGACTGGGATTTGATACTTCCTCAAAAGTTATTGTGAAAAAGTAACTTAAATTTAATAAAAGAAATATTATAAATCGCTGTGAGTAAGGCTTGCGGCGATTTTTTTATTCATTATCTTACTTCCGGGAATAAGTTGTAACTTTGCAGGCTGTTTTTAAAAAAGATTATGAAGAAGAAAAATATATTTAAGGGAGTTTTATTTGTAGGATTAGGAGCCAGTATATATGGTATGTTGGCTACGTTTGTGAAGTTGGCTTATAAGGATGGTTATACAACTTCGGAAGTGACGACTTCACAATTTGTATTAGGATTGATAGGTCTTTTGATATTAAATTTAATTCAAACTGCAACTTCAAAACAAAAACTTTCGACCCCTACTTCAAAAGAAGTTAAAATGCTGATGTTGGCAGGAACGTCTCTTGGTTGTACAAGTTTGTTTTATTATATAGCAGTTCAGCATATCAATGTATCCATTGCAATTGTATTGCTGATGCAGTCTGTTTGGTTTAGTGTTGTGGTAGAAAGTTTTCTGACAAAAAAACTACCGAATGTAAGAAAAATTGTTTCAGTTGTCATTGTTTTGGTTGGGACAATTTTAGCTACAAATCTTGTTAATACAGAGATAAAACTTGATTTCAAAGGTGTTTTTTGGGGATTGATGGCGGCAGCTTCTTTTACGATGACAATGTTTAGTTCCAACACATTGGGTACTCATCTACCTGCTTTCAGGAAAAGCATTATTATGCTTTCAGGGGGCTCAATCGTGGTTTTTGCTTTCTTGTTTTTTGCTCAAATCGGGCCATCTCATTTTGAAAGTTTAAAATCTTTATATTTAAATTTTACTGAGAATACAGAACATATTCGTTCATTCGATTATTCAATCTTTTGGAAATATGGGTTGGTTTTATCATTGTTTGGAACAATCATTCCTCCGATTTTATTTAATATTGGTTTCCCAAATGCGGGATTGGGATTGGGGAGTATTGTGTCTTCTTTAGAACTTCCGGTCTCGGTAATGATGGCGTTTGTTTTGTTGGGAGAGAAGGTTGTTTTTATACAATGGATAGGGATTGCTTTAATACTTTTTGCTATTGTTTTGATGAATTTACCCTCAAAAAAAGAGGAAATATTAATAGAAGAAATATCATAAATAAATTATAATTAGTGATTACAAACCGTTTCATTCGAGGCGTTTTTTTTATTTTTATGTATTAAATTAAATTTTCATGAAAAACTTTAAAAATGTTGCTGTTATAATGACGGCTGCTTTATCAATTAATGTATTTTCTCAGATAGAGCCATTGGATGCCGAGCTTACTAATTATAAATATCCGTTTGATGTTCATTTTATTAATTTAAAGTCTCAAAATAATGATTTGAAGATGGCTTATATGGATATAAAACCTCGAAATGAAAATGGAAAAACAGTGATGCTTCTTCATGGTAAGAATTTTAATGGTGCATATTGGGAAAGAACAGCAAAAGATCTTTCAAATAAAGGGTTTCGGGTGATTATTCCGGATCAGATGGGATTTGGCAAGTCTTCGAAACCTCAGAGTTATCAATTTTCTTTTTCTCAACTGGCGGAAAATACAAAAGCTATTTTGGATGAACTTAAAATTGATAAGGCGATAGTTTTAGGGCATTCAATGGGCGGAATGTTGGCTACTAGATTTACTTTGCTTTATCCTGAAAGAGTACAGAAATTGATTTTAGAAAACCCGATTGGGCTTGAAGATTATAAAACTTTTGCATCTTATCAAACAATTGATCAGGCTTATCAATCGGAGCTAAAAAATTCTGTGGAAACTTATAAAAATTATCAATTGAAATTTTATTACGATAATAAATGGAAAGATGAATATCAGCCCTGGTTGGATTTAATTGCGGGTTGGACCTTACATTCCGATTATCCTAAAGTAGCTTGGAATGCGGCTTTAACATCGGATATGATTTATAATCAACCGGTTTGTTATGAATTTAAGAATATTAAAACTCCAACTTTACTGATTATAGGAACTAGGGACAGAACGGCAATAGGAAAGGATAGAGCGCCGAAAGAATTGCAGCCAAAAATGGGACAGTATCAGGAATTGGGTAAAAAAACTCAACAAGAAATTCCAGGTTCTTTGTTGGTTGAGTTTGAAAATGTTGGGCATCTTCCTCATATTGAGGTGTATGATAAATTCTGGAATGTTTTGTATGATTTTATCAAATAAGTGATATCTAAATAAAAAGAGACTGTTTAAATTTAAACAGTCTCTTTTTGTATGTATTGTTGTCTGAATTATTTCTTCTTGTAAGCAGCGTCTTTGATTCTTGCTTTTTTACCTTTAAGGTCTCTGAAGTAGTAAATTCTAGATCTTCTAACTTTACCTCTTCTCTCAACTTCAATCTTTTGAAGAGCTGGCATGTTGATAGGGAAAACTCTTTCTACACCTACATCACCACTCATTTTTCTGATTGTGAAAGTTTTTGTAGCACCAGTACCTCTTAATTGGATAACTGTTCCTTTGAAGAACTGAGTTCTGGTTTTTTGACCTTCTTTAATTTCGTAATACACTGTAATTGTATCACCTGCTTTGAATTCTGGGAATTCTTTCTTAGTAATGTACTGATCTTGTACGTACTTAATTAAATCCATTATTAATAAATAAAATGTTAAAGCTAAGCAACTTACACGGTTCTCGTCAGAGGTTGAATAACAGGTTGCAAATTTAAAAAATAATTTTCAAATACACCAAACAAATTTTATCTAATTGAAGTATTTTTTTACTAATATTAATTTCTGAAGTTTAAGCTTGTGTATTTGTCCTTTTCAGTATACAAAAATATTGCTTTTTTATATAATAATTTAAAAAGTACAATTAAATAGTTCTGTATAAAGTATGATGAATAAAGGGAAATTTGAATTTAATGAAAAATACTTTATATTTAATTAAAGTAAAATGAAAATTTCAATCGTCATAGCAATATGGAGGTTGCTGAAAAATTACCAATGCCACAAAAGGATAAAGAAAATATCATTTCTCAGACTGTTTCAAAGTACGGAGGGAAGCTGATGTCATATATTCGTCCGAAAGTCAAAAATACAGAAGATGCAGAAGATATTCTGCAGGAAGTTTGGTATCAATTCAGTAGTCTAACTAATCTTTCTGAAATCGTAAATGTTGGAGGTTGGCTATACAGAGTAACCGCTAATAAAATAACAGATAAATACAGAAAAAAGAAAACAGAAAACCTTGAAGATTTCGTATACGAAGATGAAGACGGGGATTTTTCTATCAAAGATATTTTATTGATGGATGAAAGTGCAGGCCCCGAAATAAAAATGTTTCAGGATGAAATCTGGAAAAAACTTTTTGAGGCGTTGGATGAACTACCGGAAAAACAAAGATTTGTTTATGTAGAAAACGAATTGAATGATAAAACCCTCCAGCAAATTGCTGATGAACAGGGTGAAAATATAAAAACAATCATCAGTCGTAAAAACTATGCAGTAAAGCATTTGAGGAATAGATTGAGAAAATTATATGAAGATTTAAACAGTTAGTAAAGAAGAAAATATGAATCATAAACACAAAAAAGGCTGGATTTTTCTAATACTATGTCCGCCGTTAATTTTTCTGGGAGTCACTTGGATTGTGATGGCTTTATGGAATGGTCTTCTTCCTGAGATTTTAGGTGTGAAATCAATAACATATTGGCAGGCTATGGGAATTTTGGTTTTATCTAAAATTCTTTTCGGAGGAATTCACTTTGGAAAAGGTATGAAAGGGTTTAGGGAAAGAAAAATGAGAGAAAAAATGATGGATTTATCTCCCGAAGAAAGAGAAAAATTCAAAGAAGCCTGGAGAAGTAGATGCGCAAGTGGTTTCTTCAATAGGGGTAATAAAAATAACGAATAATTAAAATTTTAGAAGTAGTAAAGTAAAATTAAAATTGATTCGTCTATATAAAAAACAAAGTAGTAAAATTTAAAATTTTGAAAAAATGAAAAATTCAGCATTAAAAGGAGCTCTGGGAGCTTTGGCAGTAGTAGGTGTAGCATTAGTTGCAAAAAAGGCAGTGCAAAGAAAGAGATTTGTAAAAGGTATTTTTGAAGAATACGGAATCAAAGAAAAATCTCCTTTCGGATTGGCAGATAAAATCAGAGAGATGGATGAAGAGCAATATCAGGAACTGAAAGGAAAGTTAAAGAAAGAGTTTGCATCTGGATGTTGTAAAAAGAATAGTGTTTGCGAAGCATAAATTAAAAGTAACTAAATTGAAATTGTTTGGTTCGGGTCGGAAAACAAAGTTTTCCGACCCGAACTTTTTATAATGTATTCTCATTATGCCATTCCGAATACAACGCAGTGAAATGAAGAATCTAATTTGAAATTATTTAGGGTTTTTCCTTTATTAAAAGTAATTTTTTTGCAGATAAAGCAAATTGAGCTAATAACATCATCCGCAAAATCTGCTTTATCTGTGCGAAATATGATCTCGGTTTTGGTTAGTTGTAAATAAGGAACTAATGCCCAGTCAAATCAATTTATTATTTTTTCAAAATTAAAAAACATAAGAATCTAACTTTGCATAAAAAATCAATACAAAATTTTATCAAACATAAAAAATAAAAATTCCTACTTTTGCATAGTTCAATGAAAGATTACTACTATTTTCTCGGGATTTCTCAGGATGCTTCAGAAGAAGACATCAAGAAAGTTTATAGAAAATTGTCCTTAAAATATCATCCGGATAAAAATGAGAATGACGATTTTTTTGCGGAGCGTTTTCGTGAAATTCAGGAGGCTTACGAAATTTTGAGTGATAAAAGTAAGAGAAGAACTTATGACCAAAATCTGGAAAGTCACCAGAAAAGTTTCAGATACAATATTCCGCCTTCTATAAAAACTTTTACGGCAAATAAAATCCACGCGAAAAAAGGAGAGGAGATAATCATCAATTGGCAAACTCAAAATGCCGATGTTGTGAAAGTTTTGCCTTTCGGATTGGAAAAGCCTTATGGAGAAAGGATTTTTAAAATAACAGAGTTTAAGGACGGGAAATTCCAAATTTTACTTCATGCAACCAACTCATTATTGCATAAAACAGCAGTTCAGGGAATTACAATTACGGAAGTTTTTGAATCTGAAGGCGAGAAATTCAGAGAAAAAGCGGAAGAAATGTTTAAGTCACAGCCTAGAACAGCAATGAATCCGCATGGTCAGCCAAAGATTTTCAGAATAATAATGGCCGTACTGCTATTAATATTAGCAATTTATTTTTTAGTAAAAAATTTGTAAAAACTAAGCCATTTTTTTTCTTCCTGGACACTTTTTACATCTTTTTCCTTTTTTAAATTTCTTACAGCAAGACTTCTTTTCACAAAACAATTCCTCATTATTAAAAGAAAATGCAGGAGCCAAAGGTGGTACTTTGAAAGGGACGATCATATTCATGATGCAAATATATTAATTTAGAATAAATATAGATAATGTTTTTTTGAAAATTTTTCTTCC
Source organism: Chryseobacterium oryctis (assembly GCF_025971925.1). Taxonomy (GTDB): domain Bacteria; phylum Bacteroidota; class Bacteroidia; order Flavobacteriales; family Weeksellaceae; genus Chryseobacterium; species Chryseobacterium oryctis. The sequence goes on along the minus strand of NZ_JAPDHV010000003.1, from coordinate 137,325 downwards.
TCTTTTTTAAGCATTTAAAGTTTAAAATGTAAAACCATTTATTGAAAGGGTGGGCAGAATGGTTTAGAGAATAATCAGTGAGATTTTTAATTAAAATCTTTTCTTTCTGTCAAATTTGAACTTTTGGGTTTTGTTTCTAATTTGATTTGTTTATGCTTTTTTAGATGTTTTTATTGTGAAAGTAGTAATTAAAGTGGGTTAATTTTAAATAAGATAGATTAAAATTGTTGATTTTATTGTTGATTTTAACTTAGTTGTGAAATCCTGTAAAAAATTGTAATTTTACCCATCTTTTTACAAACAAAATCTAATAAAAAAAATGAATACAGAACAGTTTGTGAGCCGTCACATTTCTCTAAATGAAGCCGATAAACAGGCTATGTTGGAAAAAATTGGCGTTTCAAGTGTCGAAGAGTTAATTTCTCAAACCATTCCTTCTTCTATCCGTTTAGAAAAAGACCTTGAGATCTCAGAACCGTTGTCAGAGTATGAAATGCTTAATCATTCTAAAGAATTGGCATCAAAAAATACTGATTATACGAGTTATATTGGTTTTGGATATCATAATACGTTATTACCATCGGCGATTCAAAGAAATATTTTTGAAAACCCAAGCTGGTATACTGCTTATACACCTTATCAGGCAGAAATTGCACAAGGAAGATTAGAAGCTCTTCTTAATTTCCAGACTGTTGTGTGTGACCTTACAGGTTTTGCTTTGGCAAATGCTTCGTTATTGGATGAATCTACGGCTGCTGCAGAAGCAATGCATATGTTCTTTAATAACAGAACTAAAGATCAGAAGAAAAATAATGCTAATAAATTCTTCATCTCGGATCTTGTTTTACCACAAACAATATCTGTATTAAAGACAAAAGCTGAAGGATTAGGAATTGAAGTTGTAGAGGGAGATCACAAAACTCACAATTTTGATGAAACTTATTATGGAGTTTTATTGCAATATCCAGGTAAAAATGGTATTGTATTAGATTATACAGAAAATATTGTAGACTATAAAAAATTAGATTTACAGGTTGTTGTAGCTTGTGATCCAATGGCTTTGGTTAAGCTGAAGTCTCCGGCTTCGATGGGAGCAGATTGTGCTGTTGGAACGACACAAAGATTTGGTATTCCTTTAGGATACGGAGGTCCTCACGCTGCGTTTTTCTCTTGTAGAGAAGATTATAAGAGAGATATTCCGGGTAGAATCATCGGTATTTCTCAGGATATGTACGGAAGACGTGCATTAAGAATGGCTTTACAGACGAGAGAACAGCATATCAAAAGAGAAAAAGCAACTTCAAACATTTGTACAGCTCAGGTTCTTTTGGCGGTAATGGCAGGTATGTATGCTGTTTATCATGGTCCGAAAGGATTAGCTTATATTGCTGATCAAATTCATTTTAAAGCTAATGCTTTGAAAGGAGGTCTTCAGGCTTTAGGATATCAGACTGTTGAAGAGCCAATTTTTGATACTGTGAAGATTGCGATGAGTGAAGATGAAAAAGCAAGATTGACGAGATTGATGCTTGATCATAGATTAAATCTAAACTATTTCACAGAAGGAGTTGTAAGTATTTCTATCAATGAAAGTACTACATTAGATAAACTTAATTATTTATTCGCATCTTTTGCTCAGTTTAAAGATAAGCAGTCTTTCAAATTAGAGATTAAAGAAGGATACAGTATTCCTGAAGAAAACCTGAGAAAAGACGAAATTCTTACAGAAGAAGTATTCAACAAATATCACACAGAAACGGAATTGATGCGTTACATCAAGCGTTTGGAAAGAAAAGATTTATCATTAACACATTCGATGATTTCTCTTGGTTCTTGTACGATGAAATTGAATGCTGCAACTGAGATGTTACCTCTTTCTTGGGCAGATTGGGGTAGTGTTCATCCATTTGTACCAGTAAATCAGGCGGGAGGATATCAGGAAATGATTCGCGAACTGGAGAGTGATTTGGCTAAAATCACAGGTTTTGCGGGAACTTCTCTTCAGCCAAATTCCGGAGCTCAAGGTGAGTATGCAGGATTGATGGTTATCAGAGAATATCATATTTCAAGAGGTGAAGGTCACAGAAATGTAGTATTGATTCCTCAGTCTGCGCACGGTACCAACCCAGCTTCTGCTGCAATGGCAGGTATGAAGATTGTAGTGGTGAAAAATCTTGAAAATGGAGAAATCGATTTTGAAGACTTAAAAGCTAAAGCTGAGCAACATTCTGAAAACCTATCTTGTGTAATGATTACTTATCCGTCAACTTACGGATTCTTTGATGCTAATATTAAAGAAATTACAAGTTTGATTCACGAACATGGAGGTCAGGTTTATATGGATGGGGCAAACATGAACGCTCAGGTAGGATATACAAGTCCAGGAAACATCGGAGCAGACGTTTGTCACCTGAATTTACATAAAACATTTGCAATTCCTCACGGTGGAGGAGGTCCTGGAGTTGGCCCGATTTGTGTGGCTAAACATTTAGTGCCTTTCCTTCCTACAAATGCCAATATTAAAGTAGGAGCTAAAGAAGCGATTGAAGGTATTTCTGCAGCACCTTACGGTTCTGGATTAATCTTAAATATTTCTTACGCTTACATCAAGATGTTAGGAACTGCAGGATTGAAAAAATCTACAGAACATGCTATTTTGAATGCTAATTATCTGAAAGAAGTTTTAGCTGAGCATTTCCCGATTTTATATTCAAACGGAAATGGAAGAGTTGCTCACGAATGTATAGTAGATTTCCGTCAGTTCAAATCTTTAGGAATTGAAGTTGCTGATGTAGCAAAGAGATTGATGGATTATGGTTTCCATGCTCCAACGGTTTCTTTCCCTGTTGCCGGAACATTGATGATTGAGCCTACAGAATCTGAAAGTAAAGCAGAAATCGATCGTTTTGCAGAAGCTTTAATTGCTATCAAACATGAAATTGATGAGATTGCAAACGGACAAGCTGATCCAGCAAACAACGTGTTGAAAAATGCTCCTCATACAGAACAGGTGGTAATCTCAGATTCTTGGGATAAACCTTACAGTAGAGAAAAAGCAGCTTATCCGTTGGAGTGGGTGAGAGACCACAAGTTTTTTGCTACTGTTTCAAGAATTGATGAAGCGTACGGAGACAGAAACTTAGTTTGTACTTGTGAGCCTATTGAAGCTTATATGTAATTAAAAAAGTTTATTGATATATAACAAAACCCTCTCAAAGCTGAGAGGGTTTTGTTTGTATTTTGCATTTCAGCCCACATTTTGCTAATACAATGTTAGCTGTAGTTTCTTTAATTATATGAATGATAATATTCATTTTTCAAAAAAGATACTTTTTTTATATCACATCCAAAAACGAAGGTTCTAAAAATTGGTTCGTCTGTAAATGGAATTTGGTCTTGAAAATAATCAATCTTCATATTTTTTAGAATTTCGGTTAATTTGATACTTTCGTTTTTGTCAGTTCCAAATCCAATACAATTTGCTTTTGCCCATTTATCTGCTTTTATGTGATTGAATGCATATTCGATTATCTCACTTTCTAATTTGAAATATTTTAAATTCTCCTTTTTCCCGTATTCAGTGTAATACCAAATATATGAGGATTCATTTTCTTCAATCCCGAATCCTTCTGAAATAGAATTTCCAGCTATTGAATATCCACGAAAATCATAACAATTGCTTTCCATCCAATTTTTCAACTCAATTTTTGTTTTTGGTACACTTTCTTTCATTAAACGTATTATTGTTTGAAATTACGGCTAACGGAAAAAGGCTTTGCGAAGTGTGGGAATTCGAAGAACAAGAAGTTTAAGAATTCAGAAACGAAGCAAATGCTTTTTCAGATTGTCTAATTTAGAGAAAAAAACAATATGAAAAGCAGTTGCGGATTATTTTGACAAGATTTCAATCAATGACTTAACCCCGCATTTTGCAAAACCTATGTTATACGATGTTTTTTTAAAATGGTAAATCATCATCTTCATCATAAACTTTTTTCTTAATGCTCATTCCGAGAAGATATCGTTTCCAAAAATATTTACCTTTTTCAGTGAAATCAAAGTAGCTTCTTTGATTTTCATCATCTCTTGTTTCCAAAATTATATCTAATATTTTGAATTTTTCAACGACCAAAATATCAATATTGTCTGGTAAATATCTCCTTGAACTTATTTCTTTTCCAATATCTTTAAAATATACAAATTCGTAGGTTTCTTTAAATTTACGATATTCATTTTCTAACAAATCATTTTGCTCTAAAGATTCATTTTTGTTAGTAGATATATTTGTTAAATTCTCAATTTCTTTATTTAATATATCAATTAAATTTTCTCTTTCATCAAGTTGTGTTGTCAATATTTCTATTTTCTTGTTTAAATCTTTCTTTTCTCTGAAAGAAGCTTTTATGTTTTCTAATTCACTTTCTTCTTCCGCCAATTTTTGTTTATTCTTAACATCTAAAATTGTTAAATTTAAAGCTTCATTCTTTCTTCCTTCAGTTGCTTTTTTCGTTAATTTATCTATAAACATTAATAAATAAGGAAATACTATAATATACAGAAAGGAAAATAATAATGGTAGAATTAATATATTGAAAATATTATTATACTCAAGAGTTATAAATTTAATTTTATCTTCAATATTCTTGCTTGAAAATATTAAAATTAATATAGGTTTCCAATTAATTAAAATCCAAGATGTTAAAAAAGATCCAATAATTGGATTCTTTAACCTTTCTTTATTTGTTTCGAAAATTGACGATAGGATGTCTTTCATAAAATATCGTATAACGGAAAAAGTATTGGCGATAATGGCGGATTAGAAAGCCTAAACTTTCAATTTTGCACTAAGCTAAGCAACAGCCTTTTATTATTTTCTAAATTTATGAAAAAAGGAAATAATAAAAGGCTGTTGCGATAAAAAAAGGAGAAACTTTCAATATCTCTCTTAAACCGCCATTTTGCCAATACAATGTTATGTGTAGTACCTTTATTTTTTGTTTTTTACCTTTGCGTTTTTAGTGATATTTTCTCCTAATGCTTGTTCAATAATATTTTCATCTGGTAAGTTTTTCCAGGCATTAAAATTTGGAGAAAAATCAATCTTTTTATATGAAAAATCGAAATCTCGTAGGATTGATTCTTTTTTGAGTTTAATTTTTTTAGATGATTTTTTCAATAAGTAAAAAACGATATCAATAATCTTTTCAGCTGTCTCTTTTTCTACTTTTTTGCCATCGTGAACAAGTTTATTTCTAACTTTTCTACAATCCGTTAATTTGGAATAGATTTCTTCATTCAATATTCTTTTTTGAAAAAGTAATTCAAGTTTAACACTCATAGACCAAGTTCTATTATCTTCTTTTAGAGACTTGAGTCTATTACTAATAGGGGTATTAGGATTATTTTTTTCAATATTTATAAATTTATTTTCCCACAACGAATCAATTAATTGTTCTATTGTTATCCATAGATTAGAAAGAACTAAATCCCAATTCTTATATTGATATTCAGTAAAACCTCTTAAAAGAAAAATAGGAGAAAGATTTTTTATTTTAGATAAGATTTGCTCACCTATATTAAGTTTTGCATTTAATTCGCTAACTTTTAGAATTCTTGGGCTGCTTAAGAGTATAGTATCAATGTTACTTGTTTCCTTCATTCTAATTTTGGAATGTAAACTTGAAATATAACTTGATCCTAGACTAGTTGGCCATATTGCCCAATTGTTATCTAAGTTGCCAGAAACAATATCTTTCTGGTCTAATCCTTCAATGTAAAAATCTGCGAGAATAAGCTTAGTGAAAAATTCACTAAAGTAAATAATAGCATTTTCTTTTAATTTAAAATTTTTATTTTTAGGAATAGCAATAGCACCATCATAACACACTAAACAAGGTAATTCTGAGTTTGGAATTGTTATTTTACAAACTATACGAATTAAATTTCCATTATTATAAGTTAGATTATTTATTTGCTCTAGGCTAATTTCCCAAGGTTTTTCATCATCAGGAATAATAAAAGTATATGGATGAAGAAATGCAACCCAACAAGGATTGTTTTGAATATCTTTATAATTTTCTATTTCACTCACTTGAATTATTGAGTATCTCTCGAGGTATTACACATAACGTCACGATTAACGCAATGCGTCAATCCAAACTATAAACATAAAATTAATAAATCCATAATTAAAAACCAACTTTAATTCGAATTTCTGTGAAATTTTATAAATGAGTTTGTATGTAGAGAATGATTTGTGAGAATTGATAGATTAAATTAGTTGCTTATTTGTGTTTTTAACAGCCTTTGCTTCTAAATTTTTAATTAGTTCAGCTTTTACAACTGTAAAAGCATAATCCTTGGCTTCTGCAAAGGAAACATCATATTTTCTCTCAATATTTTGTAATTCTTCAGGAAATTTTGATAAAAGATTGTCATAAAAACTACCCAGAAATTTTTTGGAAGGCATTTCGTAATTAATTTTTAGCTGGAAACGTCTTATCAAAGCGGTGTCTATAATTTCGGGATGATTGGTTGCACAAAGTAAAAGAGCATTTTCAGGATAATAATCTATCAACTGAATCAGGGTGTTGACAAGCCTTCTCATTTCGCCCACATCTTTGTCGTCGCTTCCTCTCGCTTTCCCGATTTGGTCGAGTTCATCAAGGAAAAGAACAGATCTTTCTCTTGCTGCTTTGTCAAAAATCATTTTTATGTTTTGTGAGGTTTCTCCAATTCTCGATGAAACAATATTGCTGAGATTTAAAATAATAATATTTTTACCTAAAGCATTGGCAATTGCCTTTGCTGTCATCGTTTTTCCGCATCCTGAACTTCCTTGAAGCAGGATTTTGTTGTTTACGGGAAGTCCGTATTCCTGAATTTCTTTGATGTAGGTATGTTCTTTTATGAGTTGTACAAATTGCTCCTTATTGTGCGGTGTGAGAAAAACGTCATTAAGTGTTACTTCTTCTTTGTCTTGAATGATAAGGTTGTACAGATTCATGTTTTGAGGCAATTATATGCAAAGATAAGGCTTTAATCTTTCAGGTAGATGTTTCTACAATAGCTTTAATTTTTTCCGAATGGTCTCTGTCAGAAAGGTTGATGAATGATTTTATCTGCCAGTTTTTTGTTTTCTGTGCTTGTTTGTTTTTAGGGATATTCCATTCAGGGTAAACTCTGAATCCTCGCTTTCCTTCTTTTGATGGTGTTGTAAGGATTTGATTTTGAATTAAAGTTTTTTTATCAAAAAAGAAAAAGCCCTGATTGTTTAGAGACTCTGTAAATATCAGATAAAAATCAAAATTATCTGTTGAGTCAAAAGGTTCAGTTTCGTTACTTTCGGGATTTCTTTTCCATAAAGTTACAAATTGCCCCGTTTTTTTAGGAGTAATTTTAGCTTTCCTGAATTTTATATTGAATTGATTAAGCTTAAAATTGTATCCGAAATATTCTTCACACTCTAAATCTTTATGTAGTTCAGCGATATTTAATTGTAATGCGCTGAAAACTAAGTTTTGAAGATGTTCTAGTTCTTTAATCATTGATGAAAGCTTACGGTAAGAGTATAAATTTATGAATTAAATAACCGGAAATATATAAAATAAAAAAAGCCGAACTTTCGTTCGACCCTATCGGCTATTATAAAAATTAAAATTTGTTAATGATGAAGGTTCTTACGTTATGTTTTTCTGCCCTTTTACTCAGCTGAGTAAAAGAGCGAACAATCTGAATTTAGATTGTAAACATAAGACAATACGAATTAGTAAATTTTCTCAATAAGCTAATATTCTTTAAATATTACTTAATTAATTTCTTTCTCTTCTAACAGTAGTGAAATAAGAAGCGAAAACTAATAAACATGTTGCAATTCCGATGTAAGTTACCATTTTGTTGATTTTTTAATTATTTGATTTTTTATTATCAATTTTACATTTGCAATATTACGACTTTCAAATGGCGTGCCAAAGTTAATTCTTATGATGTTTATCAGTTAGTTATGGAGTGTTTTTGTGATGTTTTCGTTAAATTTAGTTTACATTTATTTAATTTATTTTTGAAAATTTATATGTATTATTTTTAATTTATTTGAAAATTTTTATGAATTTAATAATATTTGTTTGTTTTGTGTTTCGGACTTAATAAATCAAAATGAATTAAATGCTTTGCATAATATCACGGTTTGGTGATTAGGTGAAATGTTTTTAGTTTGCTTTTTTGTATATTTCAAGTTAGAAAGATTTGTTTTTTTTTTTATAAGATGTAAGAAATATAACAATTGAGTTACTTTGGTTGTTTTTATAGAGTAAAATACGGAATATGGGACGGAGTTATTTGTTTTTGGCGTTGGCGATTGTTTTTGAAATTATAGCAACAACTTTTCTGAAAAAATCTGAACAGTTTACAAAGTTTTTTCCTTCAATACTTACAATATTAGGATATGTGGTGTCGTTTTATTGTCTGAGCATTGCATTGCGTCAGATTCCAATAGGTATTGCGTATGCGATTTGGTCAGGAGTGGGGATTGTATCTATTACTATTATAGGAGTTTTTGTTTTTAAGCAAATCCCCGATTGGCCAGCAATTATTGGTATTTCCTTAATTGTAATCGGAGTAATTGTGATTAACCTGTTTTCAAAAATGAGTGGACATTAATTTTAGCATAATCAATTCTTTTGGACTTTTAATAAAAACCAGAATAATATTCCATAAAAGTAAAAATTGGAGTAATTTTGAAGCATGATGAATTTAAACCAGATTTTCACCAATCAGCGTACAGGAAACAATCCACATACAAAGGCTTCAAGAACAGATTTTCAGAGAGATTTTGACAGAATTATTTTTTCATCGGCATTCAGGAGACTGCAAAATAAAACGCAGGTTTTTCCGCTTCCGGGAAGTGTTTTTGTGCATAATCGTTTAACACATTCACTTGAAGTTTCGTCTGTTGGAAGAAGTTTGGGTAGTATTATCGGAGAATTTATTCATGATAATTTTAAAAATGATTTAACTGAAGATTCAAGAAATTTTTATCTTCATAATTTAGGAAATGTAATTGCAGCAGGATGTCTTTGTCATGATATAGGAAATCCGGCGTTCGGACATTCTGGAGAAGATGCCATTGCGAGTTATTTTGACCGAAATGAAAGTGCTTTAAAATCAAAATTCAATGAAAAAGAATGGGCAGATTTGGTGAATTTTGAAGGAAATGCAAATGCAATCAGAGTTTTGGCTCAGCAACAGCAAGGAAAAGATGCTGGAGGAATTCAGTTGACTTATACTACTTTGGCGAGTATTGCAAAATATCCTTGCGAAGCAGTTGCTAAGAAAAAAGGGACTGTTCACAGAAAAAAATTCGGATTTTTTCAGAACGAAAAAGATATTTTTCTTGAAATAGCAAAAGGTACCAACCTGATTTCTGAAAGTGAAGAACCTTATATTTTCAAAAGACATCCGTTCGTTTGGCTTGTAGAAGCTGCTGATGATATCTGTTACAATATTATAGATATGGAAGATGCTCATAGATTGGGTATTGTCTCTACGGCTGATTGTAAAAATTTATTTTTTGAATTGGTAAAGTCTGAAACGGATGATGTAGAAAGAGTAGAGAGAAAGCTAAATTCTATTTCTAATGAAAACGAGCAAATTTCTTATTTAAGAGCGAAAGTTATCAATGCATTAATTAATAAATCTGTTGAACTTTATACAAATAACTTTAATGCAATTCTTGAAGGGAATTTAGATAAAGGACTTCTTGATATTTATAAATCTGAAAATAGTATTTTGCAGGATATAGAATCTTTCTCTAAAGAAAAAATATATAATCATAAAGCTGTTGTAGAGATTGAAAATGCGGGTTATAATGTAATGTATGAATTATTAGACCATTTTATTCCTTCAATTTTAAAATCTGAAGATCAGGTAAAATCGTATGATAAAAAAGCATTAAAGCTGATTCCTAAACAATTTATCTATGAAAACGGAACCGATTATCAGAAAGTTTTGGGCGTGATAGATTTTGTTTCAGGAATGACGGATAATTATGCAACTGACCTTTATCGTAAAATTAAAGGAATAGATATCGGGATGACAATGTGATATTTTATTTTTAATATATTGATAAACTTCTTCAACTATTGGAGAAGTTTTTTTGTTTTTAAATCTTATTGTTTCTGCGGATTTTTTTTTGATTTGAATTTTTTGTATGTGTTTGATATATAATGATGTATTTTAAATTTATTTTTGTTATATTTAAACAAGCACATAGAGAGGTGTTTTCGAGAAATAAAACTATTAAGATACATTAAAAATTAAAGCTATGAGTTTTGTATTAGCTCCCATTTTAGTCTTCGGACTTATTATTTTATTTGCTTCATTTTTTGTCGTGAAGCAAGAGACTGCTGTCATTATTGAACGTTTCGGAAAATTACAGGCTGTAAGACATTCCGGACTTCATTTAAAGCTTCCGATTATTGATCAGATTGCGAAAAGATTAAATCTGAGAATTCAACAATTAGATGTAATTATTGATACTAAAACCTTAGATAATGTTTTCATAAGAATGAAAGTTTCGGTTCAGTATCAGGTAATTAGAAACCAAGTTGCAGATGCGTATTACCGTTTGGAAAATCCTGAAAACCAGATTACATCATTTGTTTTTGATGTAGTTAGAGCTGAAGTTCCAAAATTAAAACTTGATGATGTCTTCGTAAGAAAAGATGATGTTGCAAATGCTGTAAAGAGTGAGCTTCAGGAAGCCATGAACAGCTACGGTTACGATATTATTAAAGCTTTGGTTACAGATATTGATCCAGATGAGCAGGTAAAACACGCCATGAACAGGATTAATGCAGCTGAAAGAGAAAAAACTGCAGCAGAATATGAATCAGAAGCTCAAAGAATTAGAATTGTTGCGGTTGCAAAAGCTGAAGCAGAATCAAAAAAGCTTCAGGGGCAGGGTATTGCAGACCAAAGAAGGGAAATTGCAAAAGGTCTGGAAGAATCTGTAAGAATGCTGAATAATGTAGATATCAATTCTCACGAAGCATCTGCCTTAATTGTGGTTACGCAACATTATGATACCTTACATTCGGTAGGAGCGAATAATAGAAGTAATTTGGTTTTATTACCCAATTCACCAACTGCAGCCAGCGGAATGTTAAACGATTTGGTTGTTGCAATGACGACTGCAAATACTGTAGGAGAGGCAAATAAAGGCAAATATCCACCTCCTCCAAAAGAACATGAACATTAAAATTGAAAATAATAACTCTCAAATTTTTGGGAGTTTTTTATTTCTTGGTTTTTGAAATCTGTTTTATTAAGATGTATTTTATGGAAGAACCATCTGCGGGAGGATTAGGAATATTTTCGGTCTTAACCTTTAAAACATATTCATAACCAGGTTCATAACTGAATCCCTCTATATTACTGTAAAAATTTGACCAGTTTTCTGATGCATTTTCTTTGATTTGCAGACATTTCATTCTTACAATACCTGTACAATCTGCTGTTTCAGCACCTACAATAAACGTCTTTTCATTAGAATTAGAAGGATTAGCAGAAGAAGGTGCACACTGTGTAATCGTAAATAATGCTAAAATAGGAAGTATGATTTTTAAGTTACTCATAATAATTTTAATTGTAAATGTTAAAAACAATAGCTATGCCGAAATCTTTAGCGAAATTTATTTGTTAATTAGTTAAAATTAATTAATTTGAACCTTATTAAGCACAAAATATCACAAAAACAAATCGTAAAATATAATATGGAAAATGAAATTCATGTTGAAAATTATAAAATTCAGCAGCCGGACGTTTGGGCTGGAAATATTGGAGACCAGGAACTTATAAATCGAATAAAAGATTCTGATTTTTCACAGAAACAAATTGAAGAAGGTAGAGATTACTGTTATTTTTTAGATAAAAAATATTACACCAGCAATACAGAAAATAGCGAGTATGCCTGTATGGCTTATACACTGAATGAACCTGCTAATCTTGAAAGGGCGTCTGTTTCCGATATTATTGTTGAGGAAAATGAAGTATATTATATACATCGAATAAGTGTTTTAAGAGATGGTGTTTTGGTAAACAAAATTCCTGATACGAAGATAAAGGTTCTTGATAGTGAAGGGCAAAGTGGAGGGGGAATTTTGAGCAGTAATAAAAAGATAAATATTACTATTAAAGATTTAAGACTTTATGATGTACTTATTCTGGAGGATTCTCGTGTGAAAATTTTTACTGAGCGTGATTTTTTAAGAAAGGAATTTTCAAAATATGTTTGGGTAAGCCCAGATAATTATTGGGCTTATGGAAGCTATAAATTTACTTTTATTAATGAAAGAGATAAGGTAATTGCTTATAAAAAAACGTTTTTCAGAGATGATCAGGGGAATGTTTTGGAACCTGAAATTAATTATTTGAAAAAAGGAGAAAAATTTTCTGTTGAAGAAGAAGAATATATAAACCCTGTAGATACCGGGCGCGAAATTTTCCCTTATATAGATTTCGCAACAGATAATAATTGGAACAATTTATCAAATTATATATCACCAATTTATCAGGAGATTTTTAATACATCATCTTTGCCTGATTTTGCTCCTAATTTGGTTGAAAAGTTAGATGCTATTCCTGATTTAGAGGATAAAATACAGTTTGCAATAGAATTTGTTCAGAATAATATTTACTATATATTCAATGCGGATGAAATGAATGGTCACAAACCTCAGGAGCCCGCGATTACATATGAAACCAAGCAAGGGGATTGCAAGGCAAAATCGGTTTTATTAAAGGTAATTCTTGATTATATCGGTGTTGATTCTTCTGTGGTTTTGGTTAATTTTCATACCGATTTTTACATTAAGTATTATCTTCCTTCATTGTTGACTTTCAATCATGTGATTGTTAAAATTAATCATAATGGAGAGGAATACTTTATTGATGCGACGGTTCGTGATGAATTTGGATTGCTTGAAAACCGTGGGTTTATTTACTTTATGCATTATTTGGAAATAAAACCCAATCAGGAACTGCAAACAAGAAAAGCTTACAAATACCCTTATTATTGTATTGATGAGAAGGTTGAATTTAAAGCTCAAAATACAACTGGGAAATTGAAGCTGACAACTACTTATCGAGGAAATCGAGCCAATGCAATGAGAAGGTATTTTAAAAATACAAATAGAAGGGAAATTGTAGATAATTGGAATAGTTTTTTGTTTTATAGTCTTAATTACGCAAATGATAGAAACGGAACAGATCTCAGAAATGTTTTTAAAGAAGCTTCGATTGATATCGTAAGTGATGATAAAAAACTGAACGAATTTAAAATTCAGTATCACTCAACAATTGAGAGTCCTTATTTTGTAGATCCTCAGAAAAATCGTTTTCTGATGTATTTTGACCGAAATGTAGTAAAAGAAAATGCAAGGAATTTCGTGCATAAAGATTTACCGTTTTGGCATAATTTCGATAGTGAAAAGTATGAAATTACTCTTCAAACTGATCAAAAAATTGATGTTGAAGAGAAATATACCATTCAGGAAAGTGCAATCTCAAATCCTTACTTTGATTATAAAAGCCGTAAAAAAATCAATAAAAATGGAGGAACGGTATATATAGAATACAATCCGTTAGTGAATTTGGAAATTGAGGAAAAAGATTTTGAACAATTCAGAAAAGATCATCATACAATTGCAGATAGTAATTTCGGATTAGGGATTGATATCATTGAGCCGGGATTGATGAACAGACTGAAATTTAGTTTTAAAAAGAAGTTTAAATAAAAAAATATTGATGGGTTCGGCGGGGTTGCAAAGCAACCCCGCCGATTCGTTACAAGTTTGATGTGAAATTCAATTATTGTATCTTCGTTTAAAATATTGTTTCAATGGTGTATAAGGTCTTATCCCTTACCTTCGTTGTAATACTTTCATCATTAGTAGGTGCTCAAAAGTTAACAAAGGAAGAGGTGGCAGGTTTTTGGACTTTACAAGAATCTGGTTTTTATGAAAATGGAAAGAAAATTGTCAAAGATTTCGATAATTGTCGTTTGATGAGAAATTATGCGCTAAGAGAAGATGGTTTTGCGATTTATAATTATATAGAAGGAAGTATAGGAAATTGTATAGCAACGGAGCCTAGACTTTCTTTTTGGCGAGTTGTAGAAAACAGAATTCAGTTTTATATTGATGATAAAATTCTAGAAGAAGTGGAAGTAACTTTGAATGATGATAAAACTATTACTTTTTCCAGCTATATTCCAAAGCCTATTAATGATAGCGATCATATGATAGAAAAATTGATGAATACAATTCATTATAATATTCTAAAAAGGTATTAATAATACAAATGATTTAATAATGAATAATGTTACTATTGCTCATCTCATAAATCTGTTTATATATTCTTTGTATTTTTTTTCGAGAGCAGGTAGTGGAGTAGATATTTCTAGTTTAGACTATATTATTTCATGTGTAATGTCTTTTTTTATTATTGGTGCTGGATATTTAAATGCAAGAAAAGGAATGTCTTACAGGTCTGTTTTGTGGGTGTTTTTCGTTAATGTATTTTTATTTATTCTTTCTGGGATGTTTGATCAGTTTGGAAGTAATTTTAACATTTTATCAACAGGTAATAGCGATACATTTCTTTTTACTCTAGCATTGATTGTTTATAATGGTTACTTTTTCCCATTCATTCATTCTTTGGAAGGTTCAGGATTTTCATTAGTTGTTCCTGTATTGTTGACTTTTTTTCCATATTTAGGGTTTTGGATAGGAATTAAGACTGTTAATCAAACGAAAAATGAGAAGAAGTCAACAGAAATCTAAATTTTTAGATTAAATTATATTCTTTATTTTAATTTTGAGAATGAGATTTGATTTTAAATTTCTGTATTCCAAATAGTAATTCAAAAAATAATCTAAAATCTGAAATCAAAGACCAAATAGGATATTTGAAGGTTGCAGGTTTATTTCTTTCAATTACGGCATGACTAAACCAGGCAAAGCTATATCCAAAAATTGGTGCATACCATAAAAACCGCTCTTTTCCTGAGCTGATAACATATCCAATAACGAAAAAGACCAAAAGAGTTCCAATGAAATGAAAAATTCTTGTTCCTGTTTTAATGTGTTCGGTAAGGTAAAACTGATAAAACTCTTTGAATGTTATTATTCTTTCAGACATGGTGTTTTTAGTTTAAAGTTACTGAGAAATAAAGCAATAAGTTCGCCAAAACAAAAAAGACAAAATTGCTTATAACAATTTTGTCTTTTTATGATTTTATCTTTTATATATAGTTTAGTTTAAATTTTTATTCAATTTACTGTTCTTGTAACCATAGCAGAAATAGATAACCAAACCTATCGCAAACCACAATCCGAACCAAAACCAGTTATCATGGCTCATTCCCGTAAGAAGGTATAAACATGAACTTAATCCGATTAATGGAATCAAAGAAAGGTTTTTAATGAATGTTAATACGCATAAAACCAAGTTGATAAGAATGAAAAAGAAAATAGATGCTCTGAATTCCCCTTCTTTAGGATCTTTCCAATCCAATATATGTTCAAAAAACTCTGGTTGCCAATAATGAAATGCTACTAATCCGCCAATAAAAATAACGGGGAAAATTACTTTTCCATTGATATAAGGTAAATGAAAACGCCCTTTTATTTTTTCTTTCGTCGGAAGTACCAAAACTCCCGCACAAACTAATACGAAGGCAAAGATGGTTCCGATACTTGTAAAGTCTAGGATGAATGTTTTATCTGTAAATAAAATAGGAATACCCACTACAATACCTGTAATAATGGTTGCGAATGAAGGAGTTTTGTATTTTGGATGTATGTTTTGAAATTTTTGAGGCATCAATCCGTCACGGCTCATTGCGTACCAAATTCTAGGTTGTCCCATCTGGAAAACCAACAAAACGGTTGTGATGGCAACGATTGCGATGAATGAAACAGTAAGTTCCATCCAGGCAACATTGGCATTCGTTTTTTCAAAAATGAAAGAAAGTGGATCACCAACTCCGTCGAACTTTCTGTAGTCAACCATTCCGGTCAATACCAATGTAAGAGCGATGTATATAAATGTGCAGAGTACCAAAGAAATAATCATTCCTTTTGGTAATGTTTTTTGAGGATTTTTTGTTTCTTCTGAAAGTACGCTTAATGCATCAAACCCGATATAGGCAAAGAAAACACCTGAAACGGCACTCATGACTCCTACAAAACCATTAGGCATAAAAGATGGTGAACCTGTTTCTGGACTGATTGGTGTCCAGTTCTCAGTGTTGATGTATGAAAAACCAACCAATACAACGAGAACAATAACTGCCAGTTTTAAAATTACCAAAGAGTTGTTGAAGTTTTTACTTTCTTTTACTCCAACATAACATAGCCAAGTAATTAATCCGTTAATAACCAAAGCAGGAATATCAACAATAAACTTTAAACTTCCTAATAAAGGAGCTGTATTCCATGCATTAAGTAGTTCTTTATTCTCAGAACCGTTTAAAAAAGCCTTTTTGGCTTCTGTGTAACTGCAGGTTAGATAATCAGGGATATGCATACCCAAACGTTCAAGAAAACTTGTGAAATAGTCGGACCATGAAAAAGCAACATAAATATTTCCGAAAGAATATTCCATGATGAGAGCCCAGCCAATTATCCAGGCTATTAATTCTCCAAAACTAGCGTAAGCATAAGTGTATGCTGAACCTGCTGTAGGTATTCTACTAGCAAACTCTGCATAACAAAGGGCTGTAAAACCACAGGCAAAACCGCATATCAAATATAATAAAATTACACCGGGACCTCCTCTGAAAACAGCTTCTCCCAAACTACTAAAACTTCCTGCACCAATAATTGCCGCAATACCAAAAAATACAATGTCCCAAACACCTAAAACTCGTAATAAACCAGTAGATGTATCTGATCCTGAATAGATTTTTCTTCTAAAAAGTTGACTCATTCAATTCCTATATTTGATTTGAAAAAAACAAATGTAATTATTTCTCTGATATAATTTAGATTTTCTTAAGATTTCTTAGTGAAAAGTTAAGAAGTATTAAAAAATAATCCACATATTAACAATATGTTAAAACGCTTGTATATACAATATCTTTTCAATATTTTCGTTGATAAATTGTGGATAACTTTTTCCCTTAAATTTAAAATATTTGGCTCTTTATTTGTGGCTTACACATTTTAAAATTTGATATTAATGAAATCAAAAAAGATACTTCTGGCGACTGCGGTGATGTATTTCGGTATTTCCGAAGCTCAACAGTCTCAATACTTTACACAGAAAGAAAACTACAGATTCAATCTGGCTGAAAATCTTTATCAGACTAAAATATATAATGCTTCTCAATTTGAATATGCAAGACAATATTTCTATAATGAGAATTTGTCACGCTCAAAAAAGGAGGCAGCTCAATTTTTTGATAATGTAATAGGTGTAATTCTTCAAAAAAATCATGCTGAAGAAGGATTGACTGCTTTTATGAAAGAATATCCAAAATCAGCATATTTTGCACAGGCTAATCTTCCTTTGGCAGACTATTATTTAGCAAAAAAAGATTTTGAAAAGGCTTTAGAGACTTTGAAAAAAGTTAATCAGTATCAGCTTTCAAAAGAAGAAAATACGCAGTATATCCTGAAGTTGGGGTATGCTAAATTCATGATGGGAGATTCTAAAGGTGCAACAGATGCCTTAGAAGAAGCTTATAAAACAGCCGATGAATCTCAAAAAGGAGATATAGCTTATATGTTGGGACATCTTTATTACTCGAATAGACAGAATGATAAAGCATTTCAGTATTTTGATTCTGTAAAAGACCAGCCTAAATACTCAAAACTAGTTCGTCCTTATTATGTACAGATGTATTACAATGATAAGGACTATGATAGAGCAATTTCTGAAGGAAATGCTTTATTAAATGAAGATATTTCTGAATCTTACAAAGCTGAAGTTCACAAAATCATTGGTGAAAGTTACTTCATGAAGAATGATTATACTTCGGCTTATCCACATTTGAAAGATTATTTGAGTGTTCAGCAAAATCCGTCTGAAAATGACCTTTATGAAATGGGATTTGTTGCAGCTCAGCTTAAAAAATATGATGAAGCGGTTTCTTATTACAACCAATTGATTAACAGTAATTCAGCTTTGGCTCAAAATGCTTATTATCAATTGGGGAACGCGTATTTGGCTGTAGATAAAAAACAGGAAGCTTTATCCGCATTCCGCTCTTCTTATCAGATGGATTATGATGCAAAAGTTAAAAAACTAGCGCATGAACAGTATGCAAAACTAAGTTATGATATAGGTAACCCGTTTGAAAGTGCTTCGAATGTTATCCAAAAATATATCAATGAAAATCCGAATGATACAAACGGAGCCGAAATGAGGTCACTTTTGGTAAAATCTTACTTATATTCAGGAAACTATAAAGAAACATTAAATGCGATAGACAGACTTCAAAGTTCTTCTCCTGATATTGATAAAGTTGACCAGGAAGTTTCTTATTTGTTGGGAACAGAAGAATTTAACAAAGGAAATTATGATGAGGCAGAACAATATTTTCTGAGAAGTCTGGCTTTTAATATTAATAAAGAGTTCAACAACAGAGCTTTATATTGGTTAGGGCAGGTTTATTATCAAAAAGGAAATTACCCTTCTGCGATTGTTCGTTATGAAAAACTATTAAATGAAAATTTCCCTGAAAAGCAACAATTGCCTTATGATTTAGGATATGCTTATTTTAAATCTAAAAAATTTGACCAAGCAGAAAAATATTTCAAACAATATCTTAATAATCCGAAATCGGAGTTTAAAAATGATGCAGAACTTCGTTTGGCAGATATTCATTATGCAAATAATAATTTGAACGAGGCTATCGCAATTTATGATAAAACCGATGATGCCACAGATTATACATTGTATCAAAAAGCAATGGCTTTAGGATTTAAAGGTGATACTCAGGCAAAAATTAACAATCTTAAAAATTTATTGTCAAAATATCCAAATTCGGAATATTATGATGATGCTCAATACGAAATTGGTACAGCTTATGCGGCTCAGGATGATTTTGCCAATTCAAATGATTTCTTCGGAAAAGTAATTAAAACTTCTTCTGATAAAGACTTAATTGCGAACGCTTCTATTTACAGAGCTCAAAATTATATCGACCAAAATCAGAATGAGAAAGCTCTATCCGAATTGAAATCTCTTGGTGAACAATACAAGAATACAGCGTATGCAGAGAAGATTGTTCAGGCTGCAAAACCTATTTTCACTAAAAACGGGGATGTTTCAGGATATGAAAATTTTGCAAGAAATATTGGCATAAATGTAGATGCATCTGAAATTGATGAAATCAACCTTTCCACAGGAAAACAATACTTCTCTAAAAAGGATTATAAAAATGCAATTTCTTATTATGAGAAATACTTAACTCAAAATCCAACAGGAGAAGGGCTTTATCAGGCAAAATACGAGCTTGGGGAAAGTTATTATCAAACAAAAAATACAACAAAAGCATTGTTGGTATTGCAAGAGATTGCAAATGTTCAGAACGATTATCAAGACGATGCTCAGACTCGTTTAGCTCAAATTTACATTGCTCAAGGCGATAATAATGAAGCTAAAAAATATCTGGAAAACATTAAAAATTCATCAAATGTAAATGTGAAGAACTATGCAAATGTTGAGTTGATGAAGATGTATGCGGAGGAAAAGAACTTCTCTCAGGCTGAAAAATTGGCTGATGCGGTAATTGCAAATAATAAAAACTCATCGGCTGTAATTGAAACTGCGAAAGTTATTAAAGCAAGAAGTTTGATGAATTCAGGTAAAGATAAAGATGCTCAAACAGCTTATGCTTCCCTTGAAAAGTCATCGAATACAGAAGTTGCAGCGGAAGCTCTTTATGCCAAAGCATATTATCAAAATAAAGGTAAGGCTTTCAAATCTTCAAACGAAACTATCTTCAAATTAGCCAATAACTATGCTTCAGAAGAATATTGGGGAGCAAAAGCTTTGGTTTTAATGGCTAAAAACTATGTTGGGTTAAAAGACAATTATCAGGCAAGTTATACATGCGATCAGATTATCGAAAATTATAAAGATTTCCCTGAAATTGTTGCAGAAGCGAAGGAAGTTAAGAAATCAATTAAGAAATAAGGGTTAATGGGTTATAAAGTTTTCATATACTTTTTTATAGTTTCTATTTCTTTGGGAAGCTGTTTTCCTGCTTACAATGTTTCATCAAAAGAATACAGAAACGTAAAAGCAGATTTTCTTAAGAAAAAGGTCTTTGTGACGAATAAAGAACTGAAAAAAGAATATGAAATTTTAAGACATTCAAAAATTTACGAAATTACTAATGATACAGCTTATGTAACCAGAATAAAGTTGTATCATATGAAAATTTCTACACCTTATTGTGGTAATCCGATCATTGGAACTGTAATTACGGCAGGGCTTTTACCGAGTTATTTTCCGTATAATAGTTCCTATAGCTATGATTTAATTGAAAACAATACAACAACACATCATCAATATCATATAGGAGTTAACCAAAGTTTTTGGTTGTTTAATATATTTAGGTTGGGAAAAACTTTTAAAAGACAATCAGGGAAGGCTTTATTAGGCAGTTATGTTGCTTCAAATAAATAGCCTATAGTGTACTTTTTCAAATAAAGAAAATATGAACAGAAGAATTCAATTATTATCCATTATATTTTTAGGGTTTTCGTCGGTGGCGTTTTCCCAAATCAAAGAAGAAAAACTGATTCTTAATAAAAAAAGAGAACCGGAAGTAAAGAAAATCGAAAAGAAAAAAACTTCTGTGGAAACAATTAAGAATTATCCACCGGAAGAGAAATCTCAGAATCCTGTAAAATATACAATTACAGATGTTCCTGCGGTTTCAGACTTCAAGACATCTACAATTCAGGGTGAAGATGTGGCTCCGAAATTTGACGGAACTGCTCAGAACAATTACGTTCAGTTCGGAATGGGAAATTTTGGCAAAATTTTAGCAGATGCCAATATCTCCACAACTCTTGAAAACAAAATTGAAGTTGGAGCAGATGTTCATGTTCTTTCAACTCAAGGATTGAAGAAAGACTACGCTTGGGATTCTAAGCAAAGCAATGCAACAATCGGAGCTTTTCTCAATTCTTACGGAGACAAAGGAAAATTCAATGTAAATGCTGAATATGGCTTAAATAACTATAATTATTATGGTATTTATGCTTTAGAACCTGCTTCAGATGTTGATTTAAAGCAAAAAGTTAATCAGTTTAAAGTAAATGGGTATTATGATTTTTATTCTAATGAAATTTTAAATGATGTTAGGGTAAAATCATCGTTTTTAAAAGACCATTTTGATGCTCAGGAAAATCAGGTTTCAATTTTGGCTAATTTTTCAAAACATGGAGTAGAAGTAGGAAAATCCGGGATTAATTTGAATGCAGATTTAGGGGTAGGTTTAGAAAGCGTAAAAACTGATTTTGCAATCAGAGATAAAAATTTGGCTAGTTTTTTTAATACCAATTTAGCACCTAAAGTTACTTTTAGAAAAGGAGATTCTTATTTGATGTTAGGTTCTTCATTTTCGTTCCTAAATGCTAAAAATTCTAATGATTTTTTTGCTGAACAATTAAAAAGTAATAAAACATATTGGTTTCCACAGGCTGAGTTTCAATTTGCGGCAGCCAACGAATTCAAATTTTATGGAGGAGTTGATGGTGGTTTAAAACTGAATACTTACAGTGATTTGCTTCAGCAAAATCCGTTCATTGTTTCTGACCAATATTTAAAACCTACTGAAACTAAATATCATTTTTATGTTGGTTTGAGAGGGGATATTGACGAAACTTTCAAGTATGATATTTCTGCGGGATACGGAAAAATGAGAGACATCGTGTTCTTTAAGGCGAATGACTTGTTCGGAAATGATTATACATTAAATCGTTCTGCATATAATTTCGCCAATACTTTCTCGGCAGTTTATGATGACGGAAATGTAAGTGATATCAAAGGTAGTATTCAATATTTTCCGTTGGAAAATTTAATTTTGGATGGGGAAGTAAGATTTGCAAAATATGATTTAAAAAACTACGAAAATATCTATAATGTTCCTCTTTTAAATGCAAGTATTGGTGCTAAATATACTATGCTTGATAAAAAATTATTGTTAGGTTTCAAAGGTATTTTTGCAAGTGACAGAACTACCAATTCATTTGCTATTGAAGGAGTTGGCTCGCCAATGCTTTATCAATCAACAGAAGATACTAATGATAAAGTGGGTGGTTATGCGGATTTAAACCTTTCGGCAGAGTATAAAATTCACAAAAATTTCAGTATTTTCGCACTTGGAAATAACCTTCTAAGTTCAAAGTATCAAACTTATAAAGGTTACAAGGTTCTTGGAGCTCAGATTTTAGGAGGAGTGAAGATTACTTTCTAGAAAACTGATAATAGATTTTGGCTTAGAACCTATCTTTTATCTGAATCGGCTGCATAGTTTAATGGATAGAACTTCGGATTTCGGCTCCGACAGTGAGGGTTCGAATCCTTCTGCGGTCACAATGTAGCAAACCCAATCCCACAGCTGGTTTGCTACTTTTAAAGCTTTTTGGAAGCGTATTAATCAGTAACAATAACAGTAACAATTAATACGTATGAAAAATCTTAATTTCGGATGTAAAAGATCCGATTTCCTCGTAACCAACTCTAATGATGATTGGTTTATTCAGTGTCGTTTTTATGAACCAGACAGAGTGAAGCATGCTAAAATATATTAATTTATTAAGCATCTTTTAAAGTTGTGCGCTAATATAAAATTAATTCCAACACGAAAGATTTATTTTTAAAAATACCGTATTTTTACGGATATCCGTAAATAATAATAAATGCTTAATATTACATTTGCGGATTAAAAGTTATTATATGAAAAAACTTCTATTAATTCTGATTTCAAGCTGTTTGATTGCTCAGAAAATTCCTGAACCTAACAATAGTGATGTTATATCATCACCTCCTATACAAGTTGATGAATATGAAAAGCTTGACAATGAGTTTGTAGAATCTCTACGTCCATTAATTGCTACAACTAAATATGGGTTAGGAATTATTAACTATAGAGCAACAGGAGATGAATATTCAACTGGAGCAATGTTTAAAATTTATAATCCATCCAAGAAGACAATTAAATATATTTGGTTTACAGTTGGCGGTGAAAATCCTGTAGGTGATTTGGTCGGTTCAAAAGGTTCATTTTATAAAACAGTAAAAGGTATTGGTCCGGTAGAGCCGAACGGAATAGCTGAATGGGATTTTCAATATCTTTGGTTTACTAGTATAATTGAAACACTAAGAATGACCACCATAAAAATACAATACATGGATAATACGGTTAAAACTCTTAAATACAATGAAGGAATGTATATTGGTAATGAGGCTTACGAAAATTCATTATCCGCTTTATATAAAAGAAATCAGTATATAGAAACAGCCAAAAAGCAAAGTGATTCTCAAGATTATTTAAACAATAATAGTGAAATAGAACAACAGGCAGAATTTCCAGGTGGAATAATTGCATTAAGAAATTTATTTGAAAAGAAATTTGATAGTTCTCAAATTACCGAGGCTGGAAATTTTACAACGAACTTATCTTTTTATATTGAAACAGATGGTTCAATTTCGGATATAAAAGCATATGGTTTGAATGAAGAATTTAACAATCAAGCTATAATAACAATTAAATCAATTAATAATAAATGGATTCCTGCTAAAAAAGAAGGCAAATATGTTCGTTCAAAATACAATGTTCCGTTTAAGATGAACTTTGAATAAACAATACAAATCATCAAAAGTATGGCAACCATAAATAAATTGAACCCCGAGTTATTGGGGTATTTTTATACATTTAAGCGAAGAAATTCAGTAACAAAAAAAGTAAAAATCAGTAATACTTCGGATAAAATTTATTATTTTTAACCTTTGAAAACAACGATTAATACGTATAAAATTGTTATAAAGCAGATTTCGGCTCCGACAGTGAGGGTTCAAGTCCTTCTGCGGTCACATATCGCCCCTTTATTAGGGGCTTTTTTGTTTAGTTTACATTCCTTTTAAACAAGGTTTCTGGTTGAAAAGAATCTTAATAAATAAAATATTTGTTGTTTAAAAATTAGAACTTGCTTTTAATCATAATTTTATTGTAAAAAAGTGGAATTATTTAGTTTTTTACATATATCAAAAATAGATATTCTAGATTGAATTGAAAGTCGGTTTTGTTGGCTCAAATAAAAATTTAATGAAATCTTAAATGTGGAAGTCCTAAAATGGTAATTATTTACCCTTCTTTCTATGGAATACTATATATAATTGATATCACATTTGATTAACAGTTGGAATTTATAATGTAATAAATTACTAAATGAATTTACTCAAGATATACATTAAAGTACTTTAAATACTAATGTTTATTAATGTGATATCTGTGTGATACCTTATTTTTCTTACTTAAAAGTTCAAATGACTAAAATTGTTGGCTTGATTTTAAAATAGATGAAATTTTAAAAAAATAATTTTAATATTACTTTTTAACTCGTCTATTTTATAATCGACTAATAAAATTAAAAAACACAATTTAACGAATGAAAAAAACATTATCTTGCTTAATGTTCATTATCTCGCTTTATCTAAAAAGTCAGGTAGGAATAAGTACAAGTACGCCAAAGACGTCTTTACATGTTAATGGTGATTTACAAGTCACAAATGAATTTCAAGTTGGAGGATCTAAAAATACATCTGGTGATTCTGGAAGGTCAGGAAGCGTTCTTGTCTCACAGGGAGTTGGTAATAGCCCTGTATGGAAAACTTTGGATGAGGTTAATATTCCTGTTGAGACTAATTTATCTATCAAAACAACAACGTCTGCAAGTTCATCTGCAAATACCTCTACTCCAGTAATATTTGACTCTGTAGCCAGAAGTGATAATTCATATTTGACTTATAGTACCTCTACAGGAAAGTTTACAGTAGTGAAAGCTGGTTATTATTTATTTACAGCTTATCTTAAATATTCAATATCGTCAAGTGCAGCAAATGGTACTGCAGTAACAGCTGTTAAAAAGAATGGAGTAAAAATAGTAGCCTCAACGACATCACACCTTACAGGTACAACCACGATTAATCATAATTTGACTAAAACGCATTTGTTTGCTGTAGGGGATGTTATTTCTTTAGAAGGTCTTTATTCTAGTCAGTACAGTTTGCTAAATTCTTCAATATCTTTTATGTACTTAGGAAATTGATTTACGATATATAAAACACTGAAAAAAATGAAAAAAAAATACATTTGCACATTGTCATTAATGTGTTCAATATACATTTCGGCTCAAGTAGGTATAAAAACGCCGACTCCACAAGCAGAACTTCATGTAAATGGGAGCTTACAAGTGACAAAAGAATTAAGCGTAGGTGGTTCAGCCACGACTCTTGGGGAGCCAGGAACAGTAGGGGAATTTTTAACCTCACAAGGATCAGGTTTACCTCCAAAATGGAAAAAACCAGCTGATATAGATATACCACAAATAACTAATGTAGCTTTAAGGTCAAATACTAAAAGCTTTTCAGCGAATAATTGGAGTGTAGTTTCTTTTGAAACATTACCCAAAAATGATACAACATATTTAACATACAGTAGTACTACAGGATATTTTAAAGTGGTAAAATCGGGATATTATCTTCTTACTGGCTATCTAGAATATGTTATATCAGGTTCGCCAAGTGATGGTACTGCAGTGACAGGACTATATAAAAATAATGAAGCGATATCTCATTCAGATTCAGCACATCCTGTATCAGCAAGTATTATAGAACATAATATTACTGGACTTGAATATTTTAATGAGGGAGATTCAGTCAGTCTTGAAGGTACTTTCACTCGTAATTTTTCACTGCGTAATGCTTCTCTTTCTTTTATGTATTTGGGCAACTAATTATTTTATAATTCTAAAAGTTAATATAATGAAATCATATATAATAGGTCTATTCTTGTTTTTATTACCCTCTTATTTTTATTCACAAATTGGAGTGAATACAGATACACCACTTGCAACAGCACATGTAAATGGAGGATTACAGGTCACAAAAGAGTTAAGTGTTGGCGGAAATGCTAGCGTGTATGGAGATGTGGGAAGAACAAATGATGTGTTGATGTCTAATGGAACAGGAAACGCTCCTCATTGGCAAAAAATAGAAGATTTAGAAATTGTACCATTAATTGCCGGTTTAGGAATGAAAAAATCATTAAGTCCATCGGCTGCAGGAGGAGCATCGTATACGGCTAAAACTAGAACAACGGTGAAATTTGAAACGACACCTAAAGTGAAATCTGCTTATTTGACATATAATACTACCACTGGAGAATATACTGTAAATAAAGCTGGTTTTTATAAGATAATAGGATATTTAGGATATAATTTAGAAGATAATCCTACAAATACAACACATGGTACAGCCATCACCGAAATACTAAAAAATAATACAGAGACAGTTGCTGCTTATTCTACTTATCATCATGAGATAAGTGATTGGGTGGGACATAGCGTTTCAGGAACAGCCTATTTTTCTGTAGGAGATAAAATTACTATTTCAGGGTCTCATACTCAAAAATATAAGTTTGAAAAAGCAAGTATATCTATACTTTTTACAGGGAATTCTTAATATTATTCAAATTAATAGAGGTTGTGATGTTGAAATAACAAGAGAAATTATCAAACTTTACATTGAATTTGGAATAAGCGCAACTGAAATGTAAGAAATCTAATAAACTTTTCTTGTCAAAGTTGGCTGGAATCACCATAAAACCTATATTTGCAGCCTAAATTTTAACAATAATGAAAGAACTAATCGAAAAAATCAACGCAGAATTTGAAGCTTTTACAACTGAAGCAAATCAACAAGCTGAAAAAGGAAACAAGGCAGCTGGAACTAGAGCTCGTAAAGCAGCTTTGGAACTAAGTAAATTGTTTAAAGAATTCAGAAAAGTTTCTGTAGAAGAATCAAAAAAATAATTGTTCCTAAACCGACTCATTAAAGTCGGTTTTTTTATTTCGTTATTTTTAAAACTTAGATTTAAATTTTCCTTTATTTAAAGTATTTTTTCTTTTTTTATTTTACCTTCTCCTCGAATCTCTTTATCTTTAAACCAAGCAATAAAAGTTATGAAGATAAACAGGTTTTTTATAATACCGGCTGTTGTTTTAGCTACACAGTTGTCATCGGCACAGATAATTGTAGATTCAAAAGAAAAGCTCAATCCTATTGTTCAAAATTTTGTAAATGAAGTAAATACCAATTCTCAACTTGAAGGATTGGCATATGAATTATTGGATGGTATAGGTCCAAGACTGGTAGGAACTCCTGAAATGTTGGCAGCCAATGAATGGTCTGCAAATAAACTTCGTTCATGGGGAATAGAAGCCAATCTTCAACAGTTTGGAACTTGGAAAGGATGGCAAAGGGGAATTACACATGTTGATATGACGTATCCTAGAATTAAATCTTTGTCTGCAACACAATTAGCATGGAGTCCTGCCACAAAAAAAGCTGTAGAAGCAGAAGTTGTGATTCTTCCTAAAGTATCTTCAAAAGCAGAATTTGATAAATGGTTGCCTTCTGTGAAAGGAAAAATTGTCCTCATGGCACAATATCAGAAAATAGGTCGTTCGAACGAACAAATAAAAGAGTTTGCAACACCTGAACTTTACGAAAAATTGAAAAAAGAAAAAGAACAGGCAACGAAAGAATTTAATGATTACGTTAAAAATATTGGATATGACAATACTACGTTGCCAGAAGCATTAGAAAAGGCAGGAGCTGGTGCAATTGCAATTTCTAATTGGACAGGAATAATGGGAGCTAACCGAATTTTCGGGGCAAAAACAAAATCCATCCCGATGATTGATATTGATGTTGAAGATTATGGAATGTTGTATAGAATGTCCGAAAACGGAGCTAAGCCTAAAATTAAAATTGAAACTCAGTCTAAAATTCTTCCTGAAACCAAAAGCTTTAATACAATCGGAATGATTAAAGGGAAAGAAAAACCGAATGAATATGTGATTCTTTCTGCTCATTTAGATTCTTGGGATGGAGCTCAAGGTGCAACAGATAACGGAACAGGAGTTATTACAATGCTTGAAACCATGAGAATTCTTAAGAAATATTATCCCAATAATAAAAGAACTATTGTTGTCGGACTTTGGGGAAGTGAGGAACAGGGACTAAATGGTTCCAGAGGTTTTGTAGCAGATAATCCTGAAATTATTAAAGGTACACAAGCTGTTTTTAATCAGGATAATGGAACAGGAAGGGTTATTAATATCAGCGGACAAGGTTTCGTAAATTCCTACGATTATATCGGAAAATGGTTGAACGCTATTCCTAAAACGGTTAAAGATCATATAAAAACAGATTTTCCGGGAATGCCAAGTGGTGGAGGTTCTGATCACTCTTCATTTGTGGCAGCAGGAGTGCCTGGTTTTTCTTTAAGTTCATTAAATTGGGGATATTTCGGATATACTTGGCATACCACAAAAGATACCTATGATAAAATTGTTTTTGATGAGGTGAAAAACAATGTGGTTTTAACTGCAACTTTAGCTTATATGGCTTCTGAAGATCCTGAATTTACAGATAGAACTAAACGCTCAATGCCTGTGAATGAAAAAGGTGAAGTTGCAAAATGGCCCGAAGTAAAGGAGCCGAAAAGAGATTCTAAAGGATTTTAAATAAAAAATTAAGGCTACTCAAACGGGTAGCCTTTAGATAATTTTTAAAGTATCATACTTAGTTGCACTCTTTTCCTTTGTTCATCAACTTCCGTTACCTTTACCTGAACATGTTGATGGAGTTTCACTACCTCGTTTACATCAGAAACAAAACCGTCTTTTAGCTGAGAAATATGAACCAGTCCGCTTTCTTTAATTCCTAAATCTACGAAACATCCAAAAGCAGTAATATTATTAACGATTCCTGGTAAAATCATTCCAATTTTTAAATCTTTAATGCTTCTTACATTAGGATCAAACTCAAATACCTTTGCGGCTTTTCTAGGATCTAATCCAGGTTTTTCAAGCTCTTTTAAAATATCTTGAATTCCTAAAATTCCAATATCTTCGGTAATGTATTTTTCAGGCTGAATTTGCTTAATTTTATCTTTATTGGCGATTAGTTCATTGGTTTTAATTCCTAAATCTTTTGCCATTTTTTCTACGATTCCATAGGCTTCAGGATGAACTGCTGAGTTGTCTAAAGGGTTTTTAGCATTGGTAATTCTAACAAATGCAGCAGCTTGTTGAAAGGCTTTTTCTCCTAACCTTGGAACTCTTTTGAGTTGTTTTCTGTCTTCAAAAGCTCCGTTTTCTGCTCTATAGTTTACGATGTTTTCTGCCATTTTTTCTCCAATCCCAGAAACATAACTTAATAGAGATTTGCTTGCTGTATTCAAATTAATTCCAACAGAATTTACGCATTTCATCACGGTAGAATCCAGTTCGTTTTTCAATTGAGTTTGATCTACATCATGTTGATATTGTCCGACTCCTATTGATTTGGGATCAATTTTTACCAATTCAGCCAACGGATCTGAAAGTCTTCTCCCGATGGAAACTGCTCCACGAACAGTTACATCATAATTCGGAAATTCATCTCTTGCGATTTTACTTGCCGAGTAAACGGAAGCTCCCGCTTCTGAAACTACGAAAACCTGTAATGGCTTATCAAAGGCGATTTTTTTAATGAAAAATTCGGTTTCTCGACTTGCTGTTCCGTTTCCGATAGAGATGGCTTCAATATTATAAGCATTTACCATAGAACGGATTTTTTTCATTGCCATTCCGCTTTCATGTTGCGGAGCATGAGGATATATCGTTTCATTGTGCAATAAATCTCCTTTTTCGTCCAGACAAACAACTTTACAGCCACTTCTATATCCTGGATCTATAGCTAAAATTCTTTTTTCTCCCAAAGGCGGAGCAAGTAATAGCTGACTTAGATTTTCAGAGAAAATTTCAATGGCTTTTTTGTCTGCTTTTTCTTTAGCTTCCTGTAATGTTTCGTTAGAAATAGCAGGTTCTAGTAATCTTTTATAACTATCTTTTATAGCTAAAGAAATCTGTTCCGAACTTTCGTTGTTGGATTTTATAATGGTTTTTTCAATAAAATCAGTGGCTTCTTCTTTGTCAATTACGATATTAATTTTAACAAAACCTTCGGTTTCTGCTCTTAGCATTGCAAGTAATCTGTGAGATGGAGTTCTGTTTAAACTTTCTTCCCATTCGAAATATTGAGAAAACTTTTGAGCTTCTTCTTCCTCTTTTTTAGCTTTTACTACTTTTGAAGTAATGACAGCTTTCCGTTGAAATAATCGGCGAAGATTTTTTCTGACATACATATTTTCGTTAATCCATTCCGCCATGATATCTCTGGCTCCCTGCAAAGCCTCTTCCTCGGACGCAACCTGATTATTAATATATTTTGAAGCTAAAAACTGAATGTCCTGAGCTTTTTGGCTCATAATAATTTTTGCCAGAGGCTCTAAGCCTTTTTCTTTTGCGGTATCAGCTTTAGTTTTCTTACGTTTTTTAAATGGTAAATATAAATCTTCCAGTTCCTGAATATCAAAGCTTTCACCTATTCTTTGTTTCAATTCCGGACTTAAGGCATTTTGCTCTTCAATAGATTTGAGGATTGTTTCCTTTCTCTTTAAAATTTCTTCAAATTGTTTATTGAGTTTTAAAATTTGTTCAATTTGTGTTTCATCAAGATTTCCTGTTTTGTCTTTTCTATATCTTGCAATAAAGGGAATTGTGCAATCTTCAGAAAGTAATTCTAGCGTTGCATTAATGCTTTTTTCAGAAATATTGAGAGTTTGCTTTATATAGTTAATAGTGTTCATTCTTCATTTTTGAATGGCTAAAATAGGCATTTTTCGTCTTGATTAAAATAATAAGGCTTACTGTACATGATTTAATTCATGGTTTGAAAGGGGGTTGTTTTTTCATTTCTTGATGTATGTTAAGATGGTACAAAATTCTTTTTTTCTATTTTTGCTTGTCTGAAATCAAGAATTTAAATAATTTAAAATAAATTTTTACAAACAAATTAGTATGAAAAAACTTAGTGTAATTGGATTAATGAGTGTTGGGTTACTTTTAGCATCTTGTAATAAGGAAAAATCAGCAGATGCGGCTGCTACAAATTCTGAGCAGACTGTTGCAGAAGCAAAAGGAGATGCTTTTGCGGTAGATACAGTAACTTCAGTTGTAAACTGGAAAGCATTTCATAAAGGTGGTTTTGCACCAAGATGGGGAGCTATTCATGTGAAATCAGGTGAATTAAATGTTGAAGGAGGGCAACTTTCTGCAGGTAATTTTATTATAGACATGACTTCTATTAAAGTAGATCCGGCTTCAGTAACGGAGGCTGATAAAAAACCTGAAGATTTGGAAGCTCACTTAAAGAATGAAGATTTCTTTAATGTAACTAAAAATCCTACTTCTGATTTTAAAATAACAAGTGTTGCAGATTTAGCGGAGGCTCCAAAAGATGCTGTTGCAGGTGCTAATAAAACAATAAGCGGAAATCTTACTTTATTAGGAAAAACAGTAAATGTTACTTTCCCTGCAAAAGTTGATATTGTTGACAATTCAGCTTCTATTCAGGCTAAATTTACTGTAAACAGAGCAGACTGGGGAATTCAGTTTGGTACTTCTGAAGCAGATCCTGCAGAATGGATGATTAGTAAAGATATCGAAATTGCTGTAGATGTGAAAGCTGGAAAATAAATATTTTATTTCAAAGTATAATAGAAGGTCACCTTGAAAAAGGTGACCTTCATTTTAGCTATTATGTATAGCAAAGAATTTATTATTATGCCAATGTTCCATCGGGTTTCACCCATTGTGATCCTTGCCAATAAATTGGCATTCCTATGGTTGAATCAAAATAATGTTGTCCTTTGTAAAGATTGGTTGTAGGACGTTCTGAAGTTATTCCGAAAGTTTTATCAATAATGTATCTTCTTTCTACATCTACAAATTGTTCATTTGAGCCATCACAAATAAACTTAGGAGCATTTTCTTTCCAATTATTATTTATGAATTCATCGAATTCATTTTGATTTTGTGAAATGAATTTATCCAGTTGATCTTTAGTTGTTAGCTCAAAAACGTTTCCCGAAGATGTGTTTCTGTAATGTGTAAAGAATTTATGAGCCGGAGAAAGTGTTTCAGTTGTATCAGAACTTAAATAATAATTATTTATGAACTTATTATCAGATGCATTGTTTCCATAGAACCAGACTAAGTAAGGTGATATGAGAGCTCCTTCCATAAATATTCCAGCTGCAGGAGCAAAGAAACAATTGCTAAATACATTAGATTGAGACGAATATAGTACAATAGTAACTAAATGTGCTTCAAAATAACAATTTGAAAAATTAATATTTTGACAGTTCTTTAAAGTTACAGCTATACTTTTGGATGAGTCTGGAGATTGGCTAAAATCAATCGTATCTGAATAATTTGCAATATTAGTTTCTACTAAACAATTAGTAAAATAACCCCCATAAGAATCAGTCATTATAATGCCTGTCGAATTAAGTCTTATTTCTGTATTAACTGCAGAAACAGAAGTAGTAGCAATAGGGGCTTTAGTTGTTAATAAACCAATTCTGTTATTAATTAAAATAGTATCACTTATACAAGTGTAATAACTTTCATTGCAATGTATTCCCGCTGTTTCAAATCCATCAATAGCAACATTTTGAATACAGACTTTTACCATTTTATCAAGTAAAATTCCTTTCCCAAAACTATTTGAAACGGCTGGTCTATCACCATAGGGGTCAACTTTATAAAAATTTCCCCCAATTGTTAGATCTCTTATAATTGTATATTCTTTGTTTTTTCTATAAATATCGACTTTAGGATTATCATGGGTATTAAATGCCGTACCATCATAAGTTGGGAAAAGAACGGCAATATCGTTTCTTTCTGTGAATAATATTGTGCCATTTTCAGAAGCTCCCTTTAAAGTACAGGATGTAGGGAACAATAGCATACTGGAAATTTTGTATTTTCCATCTGGGATAAAACAGCAAAGATTACAGCTTGAATTACTATTTTCTCTTACATCTCTCATGCTTAGCAAGAAATTAAATGCAGATTGAATATTTATTGTATCATCATGAACCCCATCTCCTACAGCCCCAAACCACTTTACATTAATATGGTCTTCAATGTATCTTTTGTAATAAAGATCAGGGTCTTCAATTGTTCCCTTGAAATAAATAATTTCATCACATTTTGAATCTGTCATAATGGTTCCATCATACCATTTGGTAACAGGGATTAAACTGATAACTTCACCAGTTTGAGGATCTTGAATTTGTTTTGTACTCATTTAATTTTTTTTAGGTTGATAATTAATTGTATAGATTCTTGCAAGAACTTTAGTTAAACAAATGTAACAGTAGGTAGCGTCAAAACTTGACGTATAATTTTTTTCTCTATTTATTTTACTAAACATTCAAAAAAATATCATGAAAAAATTGAAAATATTTTATGAAGTGAAATGAAAACAATTAAAGCGGAATTACGAAAGGAATTATAAGTTGTAAAGATCCAAATACTTGTATTGTTTATTAGGTATGGGGTATAGGTTAATCAAGCAATTGTGAAAAAACAAAAACATAAGACTCTTGTGAATTAATACAATGAGTATAATCTAAAAAAAAGGTGTTTTTAACAGTCATTTTATTTAGATTTGTTGGATGTTTTATTTAATATTTATTAATTTTTTTACGTTCATTATTTTTGGAATAGATAAAAGAAAAGCACTCAAAAATAAAAGAAGAATTTCTGAAAATACATTATTAATAATCACTTTTTTAGGTGGAACAATTGGTTCTGTTTTAGGAATGTTTGTTTTTAGACATAAAATTTCTAAAAATTCATTTCTATTGAAATTTGGTGGGGTTGTTTTGTTGCAGATTGTTATGGGGTATTTTCTCTTCAATACTCTGAATTATAAATAGTATTCAATTTGGATATCCCTGATTCTTTTGATTTAACTCGTTAATTTAAATCTACATATAATTAAAATAAGTAACGTATTTTTTTCAATTTCCTCATTATGAATTTGTTAATTAATCAAACTTATTGCTTATTTTTTCGTTAGAAATCATTACTTTTGCACCCGTAAAAATCTTATATGCAAAACATTAGAAATATTGCGATTATCGCACACGTTGACCACGGTAAGACTACTTTGGTTGACAAAATCATCCACGCTACCAATATTTTCAGAGAAAATCAGGAGAGTGGAGAATTAATTATGGATAATAATGACCTTGAAAGAGAAAGAGGTATTACCATTTTATCTAAGAATATTTCTGTTACTTATAAAGACACTAAAATTAACGTAATAGATACTCCTGGTCACGCCGATTTTGGAGGTGAGGTAGAAAGAGTATTGAAAATGGCAGATGGTGTGATTTTGTTAGTAGATGCCTTTGAAGGACCAATGCCACAAACAAGATTTGTACTTCAAAAAGCTTTAGAATTGGGTCTTAAGCCAATTGTTGTTATTAATAAAGTTGATAAAGAAAACTGTCGTCCTGATGAAGTTCATGATAAAGTATTCGATTTATTCTTTGCTTTAGATGCAACTGAGGAGCAATTAGATTTCCCAACGTATTATGGATCTTCTAAACAAGGATGGTTCAATACTTCATTAGAGCCAACAGACAATATTTTGCCAATTCTTGATGGTGTTTTGGAACACGTTCCGGCTCCAAAAACAGAAGAAGGTAACCTGCAAATGCAAATTACATCTTTAGACTTTTCATCTTTCTTGGGTAGAATTGCAATCGGAAAAGTAACAAGAGGAGAGATTAAAGAATCTCAATGGATTGGTCTTGCTCAAGATGGAGGTAAGGTTGTAAAAGGTAAAGTTAAAGAATTATACGTATTCGAAGGACTTGGTAAGAAGAAAGTAACTGAAGTACAGGCAGGAGATATCTGTGCTGTGGTAGGTTTCGATGCTTTCCAGATTGGAGATTCTTTTGTTGATTTTGAAAATCCTGAACCATTAGAAAGAACTGCGATTGATGAACCAACGTTGAATATGACATTCTCAATCAACAATTCGCCTTTCTTTGGTAAAGACGGTAAATATGTAACTTCTAATCACCTTAAAGAAAGATTAGAAAAAGAATTGGAGAAAAATCTGGCATTAAGAGTTCAACCGGGAGAAGATGCTAATACATTCGTCGTGTTTGGTAGAGGTATTCTTCACTTATCTGTTCTTATTGAAACAATGAGAAGAGAAGGTTATGAGATGACAATAGGGCAACCACAAGTTATCTACAGAGAAATTGATGGTGAACAATGTGAACCTTATGAATCTTTAGTAGTTGATGTTCCGGAAGAATATGCTTCTAGAGTTATTGATTTGGCTACTCAGAGAAAAGGAGATCTTTTGGTAATGGAAACTAAAGGAGAAATGCAGCATATGGAATTTGATATCCCATCAAGAGGTTTGATCGGATTGCGTTCTCAAATGTTGACAGCTACAGCTGGAGAAGCTATTATGGCACACCGTTTTTCAGAATATAAACCATTCAAAGGTGCTATTCCGGGAAGAAATAATGGTGTTTTAGTTTCTAAAACTCAAGGTCCGGCTACGGCATATTCAATTGAAAAATTACAAGACAGAGGTAAATTCTTCGTTGATCCGGGTGAGGAAATTTACACAGGTATGATTATTGGAGAGCAAAATAAACCTGGTGATCTGGTTGTGAATATTGTTGAAGCAAAACAATTGAACAACATGCGTGCTGCAGGTAAAGATAAAGACGGAGGTATTGCTCCAAAAGTATTATTCTCTCTTGAAGAGTGTATGGAATATATTCAGGCAGATGAAGCAATTGAGGTTACTCCAAACTTCATCCGTATGAGAAAGAAAATACTTTCTGAGGAAGAACGAAAAAGAGTTGAAAGACAAGCTAAAGCTTAATTTTCATCCTTTAATAGCTATACAAGCCTCGATTTTTCGGGGCTTTTTTATCATGTATTAGAGTAAAAATGTGTATTTTTTTCTTTGATATTTGAAATGAAATAATAATTTAAAGTAGTTTTGTAGACTATGAAATTAAATACATTAAAGCTAGTTGCTTTATTAGGCGTTTTTGCATCATATACCAATTGTTCTGTTCAGAATAATTCTGTAAAAGCAACCACTCCTGCAAAAAACACAACAAAATCAGGCAATAATACAACAAAGCCAAAAGATCCGGTTGCAACGACAAAGCCGGTTGTAACTCCTTCAACTGAGGAAACATTCAGAACTAATCTTCCTGAAATCAAGAGAGAATTTCGTGGAGCATGGATTGCAAGTGTCGCAAATATCAACTGGCCTTCAAGAAATAATCTAACAGTCGATCAACAAAAG
The DNA here is from genome assembly GCF_025971925.1 of Chryseobacterium oryctis. GTDB lineage: Bacteria > Bacteroidota > Bacteroidia > Flavobacteriales > Weeksellaceae > Chryseobacterium > Chryseobacterium oryctis. Next base: position 100,764 of record NZ_JAPDHV010000003.1, on the reverse strand, counting down.
GTAGAAGCAATCAATATGTTGGATATGTTGAAAGATAATAATTTCAATGCTGTAATTTTCCAAATCCGTCCTTCTGCAGATGCTTTATATACAAGTAATATTGAACCTTGGTCGTATTTTTTAACGGGTGAAACAGGAAAACCTCCATATCCTAATTACGATCCTTTACAATTTTGGATTGATGAGGCTCATAAACGAGGTCTTGAGCTTCATGTATGGCTAAATCCTTATCGTGCACACCATACAAATGGAGGCTCGGTTACATCCCAGTCTATGGTTAACAAACTTCCTGACATGATTGTAAGGCTGAGAAACGGAATGTATTGGTTTGATCCTGCAAATCCTAAAACTCAAGGTCATGTTTCCAATATTGTGAAAGATATCGTAAAGAGATATGATATTGATGCAGTGCATTTTGATGATTATTTTTATCCATATGCAACATATAATGGAGGTAAAGATTTTCCGGATAATGCAACCTGGAATGAATATGTAAGAAACGGAGGAACTTTATCTAGAGCAGATTGGAGAAGAGATAATGTCAATAGATTTGTCGAAAGAATTTATAAAGAAATTCATGCAGAGAAAAATCATGTGAGATTTGGTATTAGTCCTTTCGGAATTTGGAAGCCAGGTTATCCAGCAGGAATTGTTGGTTCTTCGCAATATGATGAGTTGTATGCAGATGCTAAATTATGGCTGAATAAAGGTTGGGTTGATTATTTTTCACCACAATTATATTGGCCTATTGAATCAAAAGGGCAAGGTTTTGAACCATTGTTGAATTGGTGGAAATCAGAAAACACGATGAATCGTCATCTTTGGCCCGGACTAAATACTGTTGAGGTTAAAGTCTCGGACAAGCCGACAGAAATTAAAAATCAGATTGAAATTTCCAGACAGGTTTTAGGGAAAAATGCCGGAGAAATCCATTGGAGTATTGCGGGATTAACGAAAAATGCCAATATGCTTCCTACTCTGAAAAACGGTCCGTATAAAGAAAAAGCATTAGTTCCGAAAACTCCATGGATAAAAGCTGTTCCGTTACAAACGCCAACATTGTTTATTAATGACAACGGAAGTTTTGCCCAATTAAATTGGAGTACAAAAAATATCGGAGATGTATTTCAATGGGTACTATTTATTCAATATAATGGGGTGTGGGAAACTGAAATTTTACCTTTAGATAAGATTTCAAAAGATGTACCTAAATATAAAGATGGAAAAACTTTGAATGCTGTAGCCATAAAAGCTATTGATAGACTTGGTAATGAAAGTGATTATATTGCTAAGAAAATTAAATAAAAGATATTATTTCTAGCAGTTGTAGAGTTTTAGATTTCATTATTTGAAAAATTGTATAATAAATCTGTTCTTTTCTGGACAGATTTTTTTATTATGAAACTCTGTTTAAAATCACTATCTTTGCGCACCTTTAAAAATAAAAAAGTTTCATTATGAAATGTGGAATCGTAGGCTTACCAAACGTAGGTAAATCAACTCTTTTTAACTGTTTGAGCAATGCAAAAGCACAATCAGCAAACTATCCTTTCTGTACAATCGAGCCAAATTTAGGTACAGTTTCTGTGCCTGACCAAAGATTGTTTGAATTGGAGAAAATAGTAAAACCTGAGAGAGTTTTACCGGCTGTGGTTGAGATTGTTGATATTGCTGGTCTTGTAAAAGGAGCGAGTAAAGGAGAAGGTTTAGGAAACCAGTTTTTGGCAAATATCCGCGAATGTGAGGCAATTATCCATGTTTTAAGATGTTTTGATAATGGTAATATTGTTCACGTTGAAGGTTCGGTTGATCCGTTAAGAGATAAAGAAATTATTGATATAGAACTTCAGTTAAAAGATCTTGAAACTGTTGGGAAAGCTGTTGAAAAAGCTAAAAAATTCATCAAATCCGGAAAGAAAGATGATATTTTAACTTACGAAACGCTTCAGAATCTTCAAAAATTCTTGGAAGATGGGAAAAATGCAAGAGAATTTGCTGTAGATGATTTTTCAAAATCTGTTATTTCAGAAGTTCAGCTTTTAACTAATAAGCCGGTTCTTTATGTTTGTAATGTTGATGAAAATTCAATTAAAAACGGAAACGAATGGATTGGGAAAATTGAAGAAATGGCTAAAAATGAAGGAGCTGAAGTTGTGGTTTTAGCTGCTCAGATTGAAGCTGATATCAATGAACTTGAAACTTTTGAAGAAAGAGAAATTTTCCTTGAAGAACTGGGTCTTACAGAGCCAGGAGTTAACCGTTTGATTAGAAAAGCTTATGATTTATTGAAGCTTCAGACCTATTTTACGGCAGGAGTGAAAGAGGTAAGAGCTTGGACAATCGGGCAGGGTTGGACTGCTCCTCAAGCAGCAGGAGTTATCCATACAGATTTTGAAAAAGGATTTATTCGTGCTGAGGTTATTAAGTATGCAGATTTTATCAATTACGGTTCTGAAGTAAAGGTAAAAGAAGCGGGGAAACTTTCTGTAGAAGGTAAAGAATATGTAGTTCAGGATGGAGACATCATGCATTTCAGATTCAATGTATAGAAAATATTAAAGTTCGTTATATATGAAAACGCTTCCAGAATTATACTTGGAAGCGTTTTTTGTATAGATTCTAATGCTATGGTACAATTTCCGGTCGGCATTCTAATTGTGCACAGCCAATTGATATTTTTTTGCAAAGTCCTGTGAACGGGTCGATACAATCCATAAGACCTCCTTTAATTACTCTAAGCTCTTTTTTGTTCAGCTTTTTTCCTTTTTGTACATTTTGATTTTTCATAGTGATGATTTTGAATGATTTATGTAAAACTAATGTACAAAAATATTTATTAATATATCACTTTGTGAAGATAATTTTAAAGAGATTATAGTTTAGATAAATTTTCCAAAGCTTTTTCTAATGTTTCTTGTTTTTTTGCAAAGCAGAGACGTATTACATTTTCATTCAGTTTATTTTTATAAAAAGATGAAAAAGGTACACTGGCTACTTTATGAGTGATTGTAAGTTCGGTTGCAAAATCGAAATCATTTTTATCTGAAATTTTATCATATTTAATAGCCTGAAAGTAAGTCCCTTCACAATCTAATAACTCGAAAGAAGTATTTTCAAGCCCTTTTCTTAAAAAATCTCTTTTTTCCTGAAAGAATTGGTTTAGATGATTGTAATGCTCGTCATTTTTCATGTATTCAGCCAAAGCTAGTTGAATAGGTGTATTGACAGAAAAAACATTGAATTGATGAATTTTTCTGAATTCGTCAGTCAGGTTTTTAGGAGCAGCACAATACCCTATTTTCCATCCTGTGACATGAAAAAGTTTTCCAAAAGAAGCAATTAAAAGGCTTCTTTTCTTTAATTCAGGATATTTACAGATGCTTAAATGCTTTTTCCCGTCAAAGACAATATTTTCGTATACCTCGTCACTTAAAATTAGAATTGAAGTGTCTTTTACGATATTAATGAGTTCTTGAATGTCATTTTCTTTTAAAATCTTTCCTGAAGGGTTATTTGGGTTGTTCAGGATAATCATTTTTGTTTTTTCTGAAACTAAATTTTTAACAGAGTTCCAATCGATTGTGTAATCTGGAACTGTCATTTCAAATCTTTTTACAATTCCGCCAAAAAGCTCAACAGTAGGTTCGTAGCAATCATATGCAGGTTCAAAAATAATCACTTCATCATCTTTTTTTACAAAAGTTGCAATAGCTGTAAAAATAGCTTGGGTTCCTCCTGCTGTTATAGTAATTTCAGAGTCAGGATGATAATTTGTTTGATGGCTGTTTTCAATTTTTCTGGCAATTTCTTCCTTTAAACCCATCATTCCACCCATTGGAGCATATTGATTAAAGCCTTTTTTAATGAAATAATCGACATTGTTCAATAGCTCAGAATCAGGCATGAAATCAGGAAAACCTTGTGAGAGGTTAATCGCTTCGTTTTCATTGGCGAGCTGGGTCATCTGACTGAAAATCGTTGTTCCTATGTTGGAAAGTTTGGATAAAGGAAGTTGTATCATTAGCTGAATTTTTTAATCATTATCGAATTTAAATTATTTTTTCAAAATTGAGCTTAAAAAATATTAATATTGTAGCCGATAATTTTAATACTGAAAAAATGAAAAATCATGAAATAGATTATAAGATTTACGGGGAGGAAATGCAATGCGTAGAAATAGAGCTTGACCCCCAGGAAAGCGTAGTTGCTGAACCCGGAAGTTTTATGATGATGACAGAAGGAATTCAAATGGAAACCTTATTTGGTGACGGTACCGAAAAAGGATTGATGGGAAAATTATTTTCTGCAGGAAAAAGAATGTTAACTGGTGAAAATCTTTTTATGACTGTTTTTACAAATGTTTCTTCGGGTAAAAAACAGGTGTCTTTTGCCGCGCCTTATTCGGGAAAGATTATTCCTTTTGATTTGAGTCAATTAGGCGGAAAGGTAATTTGCCAGAAAGACAGTTTCCTTTGTGCTGCAAAAGGCGTTTCAGTAGGAATAGAGTTTCAGAGAAAATTAGGGACAGGTTTATTTGGGGGAGAAGGCTTTATCATGCAGAAATTAGAAGGTGATGGTATGACCTTTGTGCACAGTGGAGGACATGTGATTGAAAAAGAGCTTCAACCGGGAGAAATCTTAAAAATTGATACAGGTTGTATTGTTGCTTTTACGCATACAGTTGATTATGACATTCAGTTTGTGGGTGGAATTAAAAATACGATTTTCGGAGGAGAAGGATTATTCTTTGCACAGCTTCGAGGTCCCGGAAAAGTTTGGATTCAGACTTTACCGATTTCTAGATTGGCAAGCAGAATTTTACAATACGGAACAACGAAGAAGGGAGAGCAGGGTAGTATTTTAGGCGGTTTAGGAAATCTTCTGGATGGTGACGGTTTTTAAAGAATAGATTTTAAATATAAAATGCGGCGTCTGAAAGACGCCGCATTTTTGTTTAATTATAAAAATTACTTTTGAATTAGTAGCTTTTGGGAATTTGTTTTGTCCCCGGATTTGATTTCAACAATATAAGTTCCTTCGATAAGTTTTTCAGTATCAATTCTTATATTTTGACGTCCGCTTTCAATAGTTTCAGATTTATTTGCTACAACTTTGCCTGAAATATCAAAGATTCTTACTGAAACCAATTCTTTTTTTGATAGATTAGTCTGCAGGTCTACATAATTTTTTGCGGGGTTTGGAACTAAAAGATAGTTGGAAACTTTTGCTGTCCCGATTTCTGCCTTGGCAATTGCTGAAATATCTTTAAGAGGTGAAGCTGCATTATTTTTTTGAACGATATTAGAATCCATTGGCTTTACACAAAATAAGATGCATGTTGTACATTTTGGTTTTCCGTTTTCGTATTGTGTGACGCATACTTTATAGCTTCCAGGGTTGGTATACACGTGAGATGTTAGAACTCCTGAAACAGTGCCATCTCCCCAATCTACAGAATATAAACTTGGTGAATTTGTGCTTTCAAGGAATACCTGTGCGGTTGTGATATGGCTTGAAGTGCTTGTTGTAGCTTGAATTTTAAAATTAGAATTACACTCATTGCAATCACTGCATGGTTTTATGCAGATATTGTCAAAATATACAACTTCTTGTTGTGTAGAAGTCATATCTGGGGTGATTGACAAAGTAGTAGAGTTCATCATTATATTATCAAAAATTGCGGCATTAGGAGTTGTCATTGTCCATGCTCCTTCAGAGTTGCTGGGAAGTATGCCTCCACTTGATAATTCTATTGGAGCTTTTATTCGAACCCAACCGCTTCCCGGCGTTACGGCTACTGTTGCAACAAAAGTCGTACTGTTGGTTCCGTCGGATAAAGTAATATTTGGATGATAAGGAGCTCCAAAACCACTGTCATTTTCAATATAAAAATCAAAGTATAGACATTGTCCACGGAATTTTTCACCAATATTTTTGAAGTCATTATTGTTTTCATACCACGAACTTCCAGATAAGTCTTTAAGGATAAGGTATTGTGTGCCGTCAAGAGCATTAGGTGAACCAAATCCGACACTTACATTGCCGTTTGGTGGTGCTGCAGGAGCCCAATTTCCTGCAGGATTTCCTGGATCATTGAAATCTGAACAGGGAGCTTGTGCGTGAAAGCCGAAAGATCCTAGAAGCATGTAAAATGCTAAAAAGTACATTCTTATCATAATGTAATTTGGTTTTATAGATCAAAAGCCAAGAAAAACTTTAATGATTAATGGTTTTTATATAATAATTGTACTATATCGAGAAGAATGGATGATATTATTTTATCCATTCAAATATTTTGTTGATTTGACGAGAATTTTCAAACCCATCTACCGGAAAATAGGTTAATGTATCTCTGTCAAGAGCTTGTTTTGCTATTCCACTTATTGGTTTAGTGTTGTTTTTCATGATATGCACACCAGATTCTTCTAATTTTTTGGCGACAAATTCTGAGCAATAGTAGTTGTTGTTGTCTTCTTTAAAAATAAAATCAAAAAGGATATTTTCTTTTTCTGATTGAATTAATGACTTTTTAATAGATTCGAATTTTTGCGGATTTATTTCTTGTAATCTCCATACACATAAATAGTTTATATCTTCTGGCTGAATAAATTCTTCAAGACTTTCAATATACAAATTGTTGTTTTTTTGGTTTTTATCTACATATACATGATAAATTGATAATTTGTTATTATGTATAAAACCAATTCCTATATGAGAGGCATATTTATTTTTGATATTAAAATCTTTCGCAATATTTCCAAGTTTTCCTGTTGTGCCCCTTTGTATTAAATAGACTGTTTGGTTGTCGAAGTTTATGTGATGTATTCTTTCATACAAAGAATTAAAATGATTAAAGGAGAAAACTACTATTATGAGTGCAATACCCATAATAGTAATTAATATAAGGGGATATTTTTTTTTATAAAAAAGCATCTTATTTTTTACCTGTAACGGCTCCGACTACAGAACCTACCAAAACCCCAATTCCTGCTCCGACTACCATACCAACTGGTCCTCCAACTAAAAATCCTACACCTGCGCCAACTCCCCAACCAGCCATTCCTCCCCAAATAAAAGGAGGTGTTTTTGAGGCTACATTTTTATTGATAGAATACTGATCCTTTTCAATATTATATTTAAAATCATTTAAATTTTTGATAAGCATTTTTTCATTGTCTGAAAGTATTTTATAAATTGAATTTTGTTCAATATTAATGATTGATGCTTGATCAATTTGTAATGCTAATGATTTTGCATTATCTGAAATTTGTAGTTGATTAAGGATTTCTGCAAAAGGTAGTTGCAAAGAACTTAATGTTTTACTGATAATAGAATTTACTTGGTCTAATGACATTCTTTCGGATAGAGAAATACCTGCTTTATCATAGAAAATGTTCAGATCATCTTGCGTAAGTACGTAAGATATTCCTTGTTGTAAAATTTTAGACTGAATGTAGTTTACAGCGCTGTTAAATGTGTCAGGAGCCGTAAAATAATTACCACTTTTAAAATTCAGACCGTTTACACCATCTGCACCGTTAATAATGCTCTCTGTTAATGATGGTAAATTAGAAATGCTTTGTGAATCTCTGTTGTCTTCATTACATGAGTAAAATAAAGTTTGTGAAGTCACTAAACCAATTACAGTTAAAAAAGTTTTTGTTTTCATAATAGTTTAAAGTTTTTCCTAAAATTATTATCATAAACTATAACTTAATATCTTTAATGAGTAAGTGTTATTATTTCATAGATAAGTGTTGTTTTTTTTCTCTTAAATGTGATTAATTACTACTGTCCATTTTGTATAGGAAATCATTCTTTTTTCTTACAGATACGTCTACTACTGAGTTGTCTGTCATGATTACCTGACCTCCTTTTCCTTTAATATATTCTCTTAAATGATCTAAATTGATAAGATGCTTGTGATGTACCCTGAAAAAATTATGTTCGGAAAAATAATTTTCAAATTCTTGAAGCGTTTTACAGACCAGAACTTTAGTTTTGTCAAGCAAATGAATGAATGTATAATTTGAATCTGCTTCACAACGTATAATTTCATCAATATTAATACGTTTAAAACCCTGTATGGTAGGAATATTAATTTTGTTTTGAAGAGAGTTTGAGTAAGTAAATGTTTTTTGATAATTAATAGCTTCTAAAGCTTTATTTATTAAAATCACAAAATCTAAGTTTTTTATAGGCTTTAAGAGGTAATCTGTTACTCCTTTTTTTATGGCTTCTATGGCTTCTCTTTCAGATTCGGCGATGAAAATTATCTGGGACAAATTTCTTCTTATTTTACGGAAGATTTTTATACCATTTTCATCTATGAATTTCATGTTTAAAAATAGAAGATGTGGTGAGTTTTTACTTAAATAAATATAAGCATCTTCTATATTGTTTGTATAGAAAGCTACTTTAAATTCAGGAAATTCTCTCTTTAATAATTTAGTTAGATTTTCTATATCATCATGTTCGTCAATGATGCAGATTTGTAGTTTTGTTTTCATATAATTTGGTGATTAGTTTTTTATTTGTTATCGGCTTTTCAATTTAAAATAAAACTTATTAATTTCACTTAGTATTGAATAATGTAAATATAGAGTTTCATTAATAAAAATGCAATAAAATATATAAAATGGTAAGCAAAATGCATTGATTTTGTTCGTGTATTTTTTCAAAAATTCGTATTTTTGTGTGTTTGCTGAAATATATATGTCACAAGAAATAAATCCTACTTATTCAGAAGATAATATCAGAACCCTCGATTGGCAGGAGCATATTCGTTTACGTCCCGGAATGTATATCGGGAAATTGGGCGATGGCTCATCTGCAGATGATGGTATTTATATTTTACTTAAAGAAATTCTAGACAACTCTATTGATGAGTTTAGAATGAAAGCGGGTAAAAGAATTGAAATAAAACTAGACGACGGTAAAGTTACAATTCGTGATTTTGGTCGTGGTATTCCGTTGGGAAAAGTAGTCGATGCTGTTTCTAAAATGAATACCGGAGGTAAATACGACAGTAAAGCCTTCAAAAAATCAGTAGGTTTAAATGGTGTTGGTACAAAAGCCGTAAATGCATTATCAGATTATTTCCGTGTACGTTCTTTTCGTGATGGAAAAATGAAGGTTGCCGAGTTTTCTCGCGGGATTATCACTGAAAATTTTGACGAAAAGGATACCTCAGACAGAAACGGAACTGAAATATCGTTCATTCCGGATGCCGATATTTTCCTTAATTTCAAATATCGAAAAGAATATATCGAAAGGATGCTTCGTAATTATGCGTATCTGAATCCTGGATTGAAAATTCTTTTTAATGGTGAAACGTATTTTTCTGAAAACGGGTTGAAAGATTTGTTGGAAGAAGAGTTAGAAAGTGAAATTCTTTACCCGATTGTTCATTTGAAAGATGATGATATTGAAGTAGCAATTACACATTCTGATAAATCACAAACTGAAACCTATTTTTCATTTGTAAACGGACAAAATACAACGCAGGGAGGTACACATTTGAATGCTTTTCGTGAGGCTTACGTGAAAACAATTCGAGAGTTTTTTAATAAAAATTTCGATGCATCTGATATTAGAAAATCAATCATTGCAGCGGTTTCCATCAATGTTGAAGAACCTGTATTTGAGTCTCAAACCAAGACTAAATTAGGTTCGAATGATATGGGGCCAAATGGACCTACCGTGAGAACTTTTATTATTGATTTCCTGAAAAGCAAGTTAGATAATTTCCTACATAAAAATCCTGAAATTGCAGAAGCAGTTCAGAGAAAAATTTTGATTTCTGAGAGGGAGAGAAAAGAGCTTTCTGGAATCCAAAAATTGGCAAGAGAAAGAGCTAAAAAGGTTTCTCTTCATAATAAAAAGCTTCGTGATTGCAGACAGCATTATAATGATCAGAAAGCTGAAAGAAAGGCTGAAACACAGATTTTCATTACCGAGGGAGATTCCGCATCTGGTTCAATTACCAAATCGAGAGATGTGGAAACACAAGCGGTGTTTTCTTTAAAAGGTAAACCTCTGAATTGTTATGGACTGACGAAAAAAGTCGTTTATGAAAATGAAGAATTTAACTTACTTCAGGCGGCTTTAAACATCGAAGAAAGTCTTGAAGATTTAAGATATAATCAGGTGATTATTGCAACGGATGCCGATGTTGACGGGATGCATATTCGTTTATTAATGATTACTTTCTTTTTACAATTCTTCCCTGATGTTATTAAGAACGGCCATCTATATATTCTTCAAACTCCTTTGTTTAGGGTGAGAAATAAAAAAGAAACAAGATATTGTTATTCGGAAGCGGAGAGAATCAAGGCATTGAATGAATTAGGTAAAAATCCGGAAATTACCCGATTTAAAGGGCTTGGAGAGATTTCACCTGACGAATTTAAGCACTTCATAGGAAAAGATATTCGTTTGGAACCTGTTGTAACAGGAAAAGATCAGACAATTGATCAGCTTTTAGAATTTTATATGGGAAAAAATACACCGGACAGACAGACTTTTATTCTTGAAAATCTGGTTGTAGAAGATCCTGATATTGATAAGAAAGAAATTTTAAGCGACGCTGAAAATTAAATAATAAAATAAAACACATAAAAAACACTCGCATGAAAAAAACAAATTACCTACATTATGAGATTGAGTAACAGAAGCAAGGCTCCGGTTTATAACTTCATCAATACACTTTTGTTAATGACACTTGCAGGTGGAGTTTTAGTATTTTTATTAGAGGAATATAGATTTAATGTTTTAGGAAAGGAAAGCTATTTATTTTTAATTGTTCCAGTTTTACTGTTGTTGCTTTTTTTTCTTAGAGGGAGACAGATTTTTGAATACGATAGTGATGGAGAAGCGATTAATTTTAAAAACAGAAATATAATTCCTTTTTTAAGTAAACCTTTACATGATGAATTTCCGAAATATAAACTTGTAAAATATGAAATAGTAAATTTACCCTTTATCAAAAGATTGTATGTTACTGTTTCCAGTAAAAATAACGGAACAACGATGTTGAAATATGAAATTTCTTTTCTGACTAAAAAAGAAATTAATGATTTAAGATTATCTTTAAGTAAAGTAGTGAAAGCTAACAACCAGAATAAGGATTAAATATAAATGATGACAGAAGAACACTCGCATGAAGGAGAGAGCCTGAGGAAAGTTTCCGGATTATACAAAGACTGGTTTCTTGATTATGCCTCTTATGTAATATTAGATAGAGCAATTCCGTCTGTTTATGACGGTTTTAAGCCTGTTCAGAGAAGAATCATGCATTCCATGCGGGAGCTGGAAGACGGACGATACAATAAAGTTGCAAATATTGTAGGTAATACCATGAAATATCACCCTCATGGTGATGCTTCTATTACCGATGCAATGGTGGGAATCGGGCAGAAAGAACTTTTGATAGATACTCAGGGAAACTGGGGAAATATTTATACAGGAGACTCTGCTGCTGCTGCGAGATATATTGAAGCAAGACTTACTCCATTTGCTTTGGAGGTAGTTTTCAATCCTAAAACAACAGAATGGGCAAAATCTTATGACGGAAGAAATAATGAGCCCATCGATTTACCGGTAAAATTTCCTTTGCTTCTTGCTCAGGGAGTTGAAGGTATCGGAGTTGGTCTTTCCACAAAAATTCTCCCGCATAATTTTAATGAATTAATCAACGCTTCTGTTGCTTACTTAAAGGGTAAAAAGTTTGAGCTTTATCCTGATTTCCTTACAGCCGGCTTTCTAGATGTTTCTGAATATAATGATGGGCAAAGAGGTGGTAAAGTAAGAGCCAGAGCCAGAATTACCCAAACAGATAAGCATACTTTGGTTATTTCTGAGCTTCCTTTTTCTAAAAATACGGGAGATTTAATTGATTCTATCCTGAAAGCTAACGAAAAAGGTAAGATTAAAATCAAGAAAATTGAAGATAACACATCCGATAAGGTTGAAATTTTAGTTCATCTTCATAATGATATGTCGCCGGATAAAACAATCGATGCATTGTATGCATTTACAGACTGTCAGGTGACAATTTCGCCAAATGCTTGTGTAATTGTAGGCGATAAGCCAATGTTCCTAAATGTTTCTGAGATTTTAAGAATGAATACAGATCATACTGTCTCGTTGCTTAAAAAAGAATTGGAAATTGAGCTTCACGAATTGCAGGAAAATTGGCACTTTTCTTCTTTGGAAAGAATTTTCATTGAAAACAGAATTTACCACGATATTGAAGAAGTTAAAACTTGGGATGAAGTTTTAAAAACAATTGATGAAGGGTTGAAGCCGCATACGAAACACCTTTTAAGAGCGGTAACAGAAGAAGATATTTTAAAACTTACAGAAATCAGAATCAAGAGAATTTCGAGATTCGATTTAGATAAATTTAAAGAAAATATTGCTGCTCTTGAAGGTAAAATCGAGCAGGTAAAATACCATTTAGAAAATCTTATCCAGTATGCTATTGATTATTATCTAAATATTCAAAAGAAATACGGAAAGGATAAAACGAGAAGAACAGAATTAAGAATTTTTGATACAATTGATGCAACAAAAGTAGCGGTAGCCAATGAAAAATTCTATGCCAATTTTGAAGAAGGATTTATTGGAACTTCTTTAAGGAAAGATCAATATTTATTTGATTGTTCAGATATTGATGATATTATCACTTTCAGAAAAGATGGTAGTATGAAGGTTGTAAAAGTGGAAGCCAAAACTTTCATCGGAAAAGATATTCTTCATGTTGCTGTATGGAAGAAAAATGATAAAAGAACTGTATATAATATGATTTACCGTGAAGGTAGAGAAGGACCATATTATATGAAACGTTTTTCAGTAACAGGAGTTACCAGAAATACAGACTATCCTTTAGCTTCAGATAAAAAAGGCTCAGAAGTTCTTTATTTTTCGGCTAATCCGAATGGTGAAGCAGAAACTGTAACAGTTCTTTTAAAGCCAAATCCTAGAATCAGAAAAAACAAAATGGATATTGATTTCTCTGAATTAGCGATTAAAGGACGCGATTCTAAAGGGAATTTGGTTACCAAATATTCTGTGAAAAAAGTCGATTTGAAGGAAGAAGGTGTTTCTACATTAGCTCCTAGAAAAATTTGGTTTGATGATACGGTAAGAAGATTAAATGTTGACGGAAGAGGTACGCTATTGGGTAGCTTTAAAGGAGATGATAAGATATTAACTATCAATACGAATGGAGAAGCTAAATTGGTGAGTTTTGATCTTGGAAACCGTTTTGATGATGAATACTTAGTTCTTGAAAAATGGAAACCTGAACAACCTGTAACCTGTATTTATTTTGATGGCGAAAAGGAAATCTATTTCATTAAGAGATTCTTATTTGAAAATACAACCAACGTACAGACCTTCATGCCGTCTGAACATTCAAAATCGTTTATTGAAAATGTAATTGTGGCAAATAATGCTACAGCAGAGATTATTTTTGCAAAAGATAAAGGAAAAGAAAGAGAACCTGAGGAAATAAATATAGATGAGTTTATTGCAGTGAAGGGTATAAAAGCAATTGGCAATCAGTTTACTAAGTTTAAGGTGAAGTCTATTAATATTACCATTCCTGAACCAGAACCTGAAGTGGAAGAAATTTATGAAGCTCCGGAATTGAATTCTCCTATTATGGATGAAGATGCCGGTGTTATCGGAGACTTATTCCAAGAATAAAACTGGTTATGAAAAAAATTATTATTGTTTTACTGCTTGTTGTCGTGGGATTGGGGGGATACTATTATTATAATCATTATGATAATAAAGAACAACCAATTCATAACAAAAGTGTAGAAAATAAAAGTAATAATATAAAGCCAGTAGATAAAGCTACTCAGAATTTAGAAATAAAACCTGAAGGAGATTATGCAGAATGGAATGGAGAATATTATGTAAAGGGAATAGAAGCTCAGGGAGAAGGAGAATACTACTATCATATTAAAATAACTGTTGATTCATCTGTAGGGGTACACTTCCATATTTGGTATGAGGATTTTGATGGAAGTGTAACAGAAGGGTACAAAATGTATGGAAATTTTGAGCAATTGAAAGAGAAAAATGCTGTAAAATTTTTACCAGAAGTATTATATGAAGGCGAAGATAATTATTTAAATCATGACTTTGTACTTTCAAAAATAGATGATAAATATTATTTGAAAACCGAAATGGTAGCTCCAGTAGGTAATGAGTACGGAGAAATTCTTATTTCTAAAAAATAAACTAAACACTAATCACAACAATATACAATATGTCATTTTTTAAAAAACTCTTTGGATTTTTTAAGAAAAAAGAAGTTACTAAACCTGAAATTACTGAAGAAACTCAGGAAGAAGTAGCTTCAACTGAAACAGTTCAGAAAGAAGAAAAGAAGAAAGATGAGTTACCCTGGATTGAGGCTTCTGATAATGAATGGGGAGTAAAGATTTTAGATTTACGTTCAGTAAGTAAAAATGTAATTTCCACATCACGAGATTCTAAAATGGCAGAAAATGCTGTTTCTTATGGAGGAAAAAACGGAACGGAATTTTGGGGAATTAAACCGGATAACGATAAAACTATTTCAACAGATATTTCCTTTCCTATTGACGCAATATTAGAACCGGGGGTATTATTTATTCCGGATGTAATGGAGAAGAAATGGGCAATTTATTTTGATGGAATGTATCTTATTTTTGTGAGAAGCTGGTTAAGAGAAGTTTTTGTGATTGCCAAAACTTCACAAAAAAATAATCAGTTAATCATAGAAAATGTCATAGGTGAATTTACTCCAAATGAAAGCCCTGAATTTACTCAGGCTGTTTTGAGATTTTTACTGATTAGCCATGTAATGAGAGAAGAATTTCCTGCTCCATTATCCAAAGATTTTGTAGAAGACACGAATCAGGCTGCGATATGGGCATTTTCATTATACGGAAATATGGCAGATTTTGGGATTTTTGATGAAAATTTTGTTCCTAAACCTAAAGGCATATTAAGATCAGATTCTTTATTACATATTGCCGTTGCAAAATCTGAGGAGAATGAAATTGTAAACTTAATAAGAAAAGGATTGGCAATAGATGGTTGGGCAAGTGACGGATTATCGCCTTTACACTGGTCTATTATAACAGAAAATACTGATTCTCTATCAAAATTACTTGAGTTAGGAGCAGATCCTAATGTGAGATCTTATCAAGGAGCTACTCCTATTATGAATGCGGTTCAAGCCAATAAGAAAGAGCATTTGGCTTTACTTTTAAAATCCGGAGCTTTTGTAAATGCAAAGGATAATAGAGGGTATACAGCCTTGCACAGAGCAGCAGAAATAAATCATTTGGAAATTGTAAAAATTCTTTTAGATAACAGAGCAGATAAAAACATTGAAGCGGAAGGAAATACGGCATTATCTTTGGCAATAACAAGAAATAATAAAGAGATAATAGAACTTCTGGGTGATTGAAAATCATTACTGAACTTTTAATTTTATTTAACAAAAAAATATGAATCCAATTATATTAGCAATAATAGCAGTTACCTGTATCATAAGTTATCAAGCACTAAATGATATAAGATTGTTTGAAAAATATAAATTCAATGTAGCAGCTATTAAAAATAAAAAGGAATATATCCGTTTAATTTCTGCAGGGTTTCTGCATGCAGATTTTACGCATTTGTTCTTTAATATGTTTACCTTATTTTTCTTTGCACCAATTGTAGTACAGGGTTTCGGAAATATTGGGTTTTTAATTATTTATTTGGGTTCAATTTTTTTAGGAAATTTATTTTCTTTATTTCTTTATCAAAAACAACCTTGGTATTCTGCTATTGGAGCGAGTGGAGGAGTTTCCGGAGTTTTATTTTCTGCAATTGCCATGTTGCCGAATATTGAGCTTTATTTTTTCTTTATTCTTCCTATTAAAGGATATGTTTTCGGTTTGCTATATTTCGCATATTCCGTTTACATGATGCTAAATCCTAAACAATATGACAATATTGGTCATGCTGCGCATTTGGGAGGGGCATTTTTCGGATTGGTTTATGCAATTGCAAATCAGCCGGAAAGAGCAATGGAGAATGCTTTGTATATTGGAATTATGGCACTTCCATTGATTTATTTGAGCTATGAAATATTCATAAATAAAAGAATTCGATAAATTCTTTCATATAATTTGAAATGAAAAAGAGCATTAAAAAAATGCTCTTTTTCATTATGTCTTAGTTTGATTATTCAACCCACGCAATCGGAATGTAAACATTTACATAACCGTCTTGTCCAACTGAAGATGGTGTCAGGGTAACTGTAGTAGAACCATAACCTACCCATCCTCCTTGTCCTTGGTACGCTGTGATTTCATAGGTTCCCGCAGGAAGATCATTAAAATATCCTGGTAATTGTGCAAATCCGTTAGAATAAGTGATATATCCGTCATAAACAGCACCTGTATTTACGTCAGTTGCATAAATTCCACCCATATCATAACTTCCACTCATACTATTTACTCCATTATAAGTAGTACCCACTTTTAACTGATAGGTTTCTTGTTTTTTGCTATTCTCACCTTTATTGGTAAGATTAGTATTATCCGTGAATGTTGTTTCGCTCGTACTGAAGCTGGTAATCGTTAATAATACTCCGAAAGCAATCACTGCATTTTTGACTAAATTTTTCATAAGAATGTAATTTTATTGTTTGGTGTTATAAAATTAAGAATATTAAAATAGTAAAGATTTCATTAATGTTAATTTTATATAAAGTTTAATATACTATTAATTTATCCCAAAAATAAAGCGATCATTCTCGCTAAGGTCTTTTATCAGCTCTGCATGAGAGAAATCTTTATATAAGTCTAAAGTTTCTTTACCTAATTTCTGATTGATTTCTAAAAACAAAAGCCCTCCTTTACTCAAATACTTCTTTGAATCATCCGCAATTTTTCTGTAAAAAATCAAAGCATCCGAAGTAGGGGAGAAAAGAGCCATTTTAGGTTCGAATTCTTTTACAGAATCATTAATTTCTACTTCTTCATCAATTCCAATATACGGTGGATTTGAGATAATGATATCAAAAGTTTCTTTTATATCCAGATTCAGATAATCTGCATGAATGAAATTGATTTCAAGCTGATGAAAATCCGAATTTTTTTTAGCAATTTTTAATGCATTTTCTGAAAAGTCAATCGCATGAACTTCTGCTTCAGGAAAATGTTTTTTTAAAACCAGAGGAATTATTCCGCTTCCCGTTCCAATGTCGAGGATTTTTAAAGTTTTGTTTTTCGATGAATGACTTTTAATTTTTCCGATGGCAAATTCAAGTAATTCTTCTGTTTCAGGACGTGGAATCAATACATTTTCATCCACAAAAAAAGACATCCCATAGAATTCGGTTTCGCCTAAAATATATTGATAAGGTTTACCTGTTTTTAGTTCGGAAATAATTGCAGAAAGTTTCTCTTCATCATCAATTAATAATTCCTGATGTAAAAATTTCCTTTGAAGATACGAATTGAAACCAACAATTTTTTCTACAAAAATAGAGTATAACAAGGCACTTTCAGAATCGGAATAAATTTCCGAAAGTTCTGCCTTAAAATGTCTTTTGAATTCTAAAATCGTCATTTATCTTGTGAAAACCAGTTTAGTATCAGTTGATTTTTCCTCATCAATTCGGTAACCTTCATAGTTGAAAGCTTTTACATCATCTAATGTCTGGGCATTGGTTTCTGCACAGAACCTTACAACCAACCCTCTTGCGTGTTTTGTATAGACAACAATGGTTTTCAGTTTTCCGTCTTTCAATTCATAAAAATCAAAATCTATTACTTTGTGATTCAGTTTTTTACGGTCAATTACTTTTCCGTATTCATTACTTGCCAAATGAAGGAGAATTTCATTTTTTTTCATCTCAGAATTAAGCTGTTCTGTGATTTTTTCTCTCCAGAATTCGTATAGATTCTTGTATTGGTCGAATTCAAAAGGACGTCCCATTTCAAGCCTGTAAAGCATTACTTTATCAGAAGGTTTTAGAAGTCCGTAAAGCCCGGAAAGCATTTTGTAGTTTTTTTGAAGATAATCTACAGCATTTTTATCCAGTGTTTTGGCGTCTAATCCTCTGTACACTTCTCCCGTAAAAGCAAACATTGCAGGAGCGGATTCTTTTGCAGTAGGCCTTGCTTTCCATTTTTGATTTCTTTCCCAATTTTCGTCTGCCAGTTTTGGAGATATTTCCATTAATTCAGATAAATATTTTGGAGATTTTTGCTTTAAAAATGATTGTATAAACTCTGCTTCTTCAATGAATTTTGGTGTTGTGGATTTTAAAAACTCCGTTGAGTTTTCAATGTTCATTAATTTGGCAGGAGATGTAACTATTTTCATGAAAAAATTGAATATATATGTTGTGAATTATAAGTAGTCAGTAAAACTTATAATCATATTTCCACGATTGATTTTTAATTAAATAATACCTTTTCCTTGTCTGATAACTTCAGGTTCTCCTGAAGTAAGGTCAACGATGGTAGAAGCAACATTATCTCCGTAACCCGAATCTATAACGATATCCACCAAATGATCATATTTCTCAGCAATGAGTTCAGGATCGGTAGAGTATTCAATAATTTCATCATCATCTTTGATGGATGTAGAAGCAATTGGGTGTCCCAGTTTTTCAACAATAAGCTGAGGAATCGGATGATCCGGAACACGAATACCAATTGTTTTATGACCTTTATAAGCCAATGGTAAATTTTTATTAGCTTCTAAAATAAAAGTATAAGGACCGGGCAAATGACTTTTAAGAAACCTGAAAATTGAAGTATCAATAGGTCTTGTAAAGTCTGAGAGATGGCTTAAATTATTACATATAATTGAAAATTTTGCTTTTTCCAGCTTTATTTTTTTGAGTTGAGCCAGTTTTTCCATGGCTTTTATATCAAAAATATTACAACCTAGAGCATAAATTGTATCGGAAGGATATATAATCAGCCCTCCATTGTTTAAAGTTTTAATGACCTCATTAATAAGATTTTCCTGTGGATTGTCTGGGTAAATTTTTAATATTTTTGCCATAAAACAAAGATACAAATAATTGGATAGTTTTTATAAAAGTCCTTTATTTAAAAGAAAAATTAGGATTTTAAAAAAATAGTCGTATATTTGCAATCCAATATCGCGGGATGGAGCAGTAGGTAGCTCGTCGGGCTCATAACCCGAAGGTCATCGGTTCGAGTCCGGTTCCCGCTACTAAGTAAAATGAACGTTTGTCGGTATGCGTTCTGAAAAATATACCGCGGGGTGGAGCAGTAGGTAGCTCGTCGGGCTCATAACCCGAAGGTCGCACGTTCGAGTCGTGTCCCCGCTACTAAGTTAGCGTTTTCGGTAAACGCTCTAAAAATATACCGCGGGATGGAGCAGTAGGTAGCTCGTCGGGCTCATAACCCGAAGGTCATCGGTTCGAGTCCGGTTCCCGCTACTAAAGAAAAAGAATCACAATTTGTGATTCTTTTTTTGTTTTCATCTACAAAGTTATTTATATTGAATACTTCATTTTATCTGATAACTTCTAGTTCTGTTTTTCCCTTTGGAATATAGAAATATAGATAAAACACTTTCATCTCTTCATTTTTATTATTCTTATTAACATACTCTCCAGCTAAAATAGGATCTCCTACATAGTCACTCCTTTCTAAAGTAGCCAATTTCCCATTACCAAAAAATTTAATTTTATAATTTTCTAAAGGATATACTTTTAAGCCTTCAGCACCCCATCCATTAATGTAATTATTATTGATGATTGATTGATTAGTTTGTTTATCATAAAATAGAGCCTGAGATTCTTCTTTTTCTGAATTTAGATTAGATTTTGCTATTTTTTCTAAATTTCTATTTTGAATCCAATTACTATATTCCTTATACTTATTAAGCAACTGCTTTTCAAGAGTTGATTTGTCAAGTTTATACAAATCTTCTCCTTCTTCCCAACCTGCTAACTGATAAGGAACATCAGCTTGAAAAGTTCCGCTATATTCAATATAAGGTTTTCCTGCTTCTGCAAAAATATTTTTTCCTGTCTTATCATCTTTCTTTAATGGAGCTTTAAAATCTACTACTTTTCCAAAACGTTTTTCTATATCTCCATTTTCTTTAAACTGAATTCCCTCAATTGCTATCTCAACTCTTGCTCCTTCTTGTATTGTATTTCTAGGCAGCATTGTTACCTTTCCGTTAATTTCTTTTATATCATGAATAGGATAGATTCTAATTTTCCATGTTTGTAGACCTGATTTTAAAATAGCTCGGTTGATTGGAGCACTACCACTTGCAGCTCCGTTCCCTTCTCCAAAATAGCGATCCACAGGAAAGTCATTGATTAATACCTCATAATTACACCCTCCAATAAATATCATTGCATGATAATTAATACGTTGGTCATAATTTTTTACATCTTTATATAAGTTACCTAAAATTTCATTTACTTCTTTATCCAGAGCTTTGTTATTTTGCCCACAACTTTGTAGGAAAAACAACAAACTGAAAAGTATTGATATTGAATATTTCATATTATCTAATGACTTCTAAAGGAGCTCCTGGTTTGGGGCGATGAAAGTATAATGGAATTAAAATATAACTGTTGTCATTTTCTTCATCAATATAGCTTGCCCATAAAGGAGAATCATTATACGATTTATTGATTAATGTTATTACTCTGTTATTTCCATAATATTTTATTTCAATATTTTCTAATGCCTGTGTTTTAAGCCCTTTCTTTCCCCACATATCAAGAAAATCAATTATATACTCTTCATTTGTTTTTTTATTATAAAAAAAAGCTTGGGCATCCTCTTTTTTTCCAATTAATTTACTCAACGCAATTTTGTCTAATTCACGATTTTGTAGCCATTCTTTATATTTTTCATATTCTTTAAGAAGTTCGGCAGTTAGCTGTTCTTTATTTTCTTTTGATACATCAACACTGTTTTTCCAACCATTCAGCTCATAAGGAACATCGGCTTGAAAAGTTCCACTGTATTCAACATAAGGTTTTCCAGCATCCGCAAAAATATTTTCTCCTGTTTTTTCATCTTTCTTTAATGGAGCTTCAAATTTTAAAATTTTTCCAAATTCTTTTTCGATATCACCGTTCTCTTTAAATCGTAAACCTTCAATGCTAATTTTAGCTCGTGCTCCTTTTTCAATTGCTGTTTTTTTTGTAGAAACTATTTTTCCATTAATTTCGTTACGGTCATATATTGGGTATATTCTGACTTTCCAAGTCTGTTCTCCTTTCCCTAGAATTGCCATATTAATAGGGATATTAGTATTCAAAGAACCTTTTATAGGACCAAAATATTGGTGGACTAGAAAATCATTAATTAACACTTCATAATTACAACCACCAATGAAAATATCGGCATGATAATTAATACGTTGGTCATAATTTTTTACATCTTTATATAAGTTACCTAAAATTTCATTTACTTTTTCGTCCATAGCTTTATTATTTTGCCCACAACTTTGTAGGCAAAACAACAAACTGAAAAGTATTGATATTGAATACTTCATATTATCTGATGACTTCTAATTCTGTTTTACCTTTGGGAATGTGAAAATAAAGCAAATAAGTATTGTGTTTATACTTGTTTTTATTGACTTCATAATTCCCCCAAAGTGGAGAGCCTCCATCTATTGTGTCTATTAGAGTAACTATTTTACCATTACCATAAATCCCCATTTTATAATTTTCTAAAGGCTGCATTTCTAGTCCTTCTTGCCCCCACATTTTAATAAAGGAAGATATGTATTCATCGTTTATATTTTTATCATAAAATAAGGCTTGAGCTTCTTCTTTTTTTGCATTTAATTTACTCAACGCTATTTTGTTTAAATCTCTATTTTGAAGCCAGCCATGAAATTTTTGATATTCTTTCAATATTTTTTGTTTAAGAGTATTACTATCTATTTTCGTTAAATCTTCACTATTATTCCATCCTTCAATTTGATAGGGAACATCAGCTTGAAATGTTCCACTGTATTCAATGTAAGGTTTTCCTGCGTCTGCAAAAATATTGCTTCCATTTTGAGGATCTTTTTTTAAGGGTGCTTCAAATTTGAGAACTTTACCAAAATTTTCCTCAATTCCTCCACTTTCTTTAAATCTAACACCTTCAATATCTATTTCAACTCTAGCTCCTTCTTGTATAGTGGGACTAACATTAGAAATTGTCTTACCATTAATTTCTTTTATATTATGAATAGGAAATACTTTTATTTTCCATGTTTGTTGACCCTTATTTAAAATAGCAGAGTTTATAGGTATGCTTGTTGTTATGGCTCCATTTCCAGGTCCATAATATTTGAATACAGGAAAATCATTAATGAAAACCTCAAAATTACAACCACCAATGAAAATATCGGCATGATAATTAATACGTTGGTCATAATTCTTTACATCTTTATATAAGTTACCTAAAATTTCATTTACTTCTTTATCCATAGTTTTGTTATTTTGAGCGCAGCTTTGTAAACTGATTAAACTGATTAGTAATATTAAAAATTTGTACATGATTTTATGATTTTATGAAATACGTTTTTTCAAATTTTTTGGGTTCTTTCCATGCATCAATTGCTTGCCATTTAAGCTCGTTATTACTAGAGATTGAACCATATTTTGATTTACCACTATGACTTGTAGCCTCTCCTTCAATATTTAGTTGTCCTATGATTTCCAACCCTTCAAAACTTAGTTCGGGAGCAATGTACCAACCGTAATCATCCGCATCTAATGGAGCTTTTCCTGTCCATTTGGCTGTTGCAGATGCTTCTGCTTCAGCTTTAATAACTACTTTGGCAAAAACAGCCTTAACTTTGGTGTTTATTTTTATAGCAATCTTCAACTTAAACTCCAAATCACATTTTAACTCTGCGAGCTGTTTGCTGTTAGCATTTCTGTCATCTTTATTAAAGCTGTTTTCTTTGGTCGTGGTATTTAGAAATCCTTGTATCTTTCCCCCAAAAGTTCCTTCGGCAGTAAGTTCGCAGGTAATCTCGCTTCCGTCTCCTATAATTGCCATAGTAATATCTGCGGCAGCAATTACTGCCAAAGCTACGGGGTGTGCCCTTTGTGCCAAAGCCAAAAAGTCTAGCGTGGCTTTCAGCCCAACTAAAGGAGAGAGCTGCAAAGCGCCTTCTAAAACAACACCAGTCTGGTTATAATAAGGGCCGTGCTGGTCTATATTTTCGCGACTCCAGTTGAACTCGGCTTCTATCTGTGGCCATTGTATTTCTATACTTGCTACAGAACGAGTGAGTTTAAGGTCTAGCTCTTTTGATCTGCTGTCTAATTTTCTTTGTAAAGATTTTATGTTATCATTTGCTGCCTTTATTTCTTTTTCTGTTGTAGCCTGATTGCGTTTTGCTTTTGCACTGTTGAGGTTGTCTCTTAGTTTTTTTAGTTCCTTTTCTTTAGTTGCTTCTGCCGCTTTTGCCTTTTCTTCCTGCTGTTTTTTTATTTTTTCTAAGGCTTCTTTATTCTCCGGCTTGGCATGTTGGTTGTTTTTATCTCCTTTATTTTCCTTGCCCAAAAATGCATTGTTGACAAACTTGCCTATTACACCAAGTTTATCAACCAGTTCTCTCACTTTTTCGGTGATGTCTGCAGTGGCATCATATTCTGTTTCTTTATCCCATTTTGCACCCAATGAGAGCCCCAAACTTTTATCACCCACCGACATCCATTTTTGAGGAGGTCTCTTGAACTTGGCTTTTTTGGTGTCTTTATATGTTTGGTTGCTTACAAGTTCTTTTTGCTCGGTAGAGTTTGTATAAGAAAGTTTCAGGCTCCATGCCACATCGGGATAGGTAAGTATATTTACATCCTGTTGGTATCTGCATGTTTTGGTTTGTATGAGGTAGGTGTTGGTTTTTACCCCTTTACCCAACCAAAGATATTGTATGATGGGGTGTACTGAAATACCATTATAGATAAGAGGTTGATAATCATAAATATATCTGGCTTTAAATTTTAGGCTTTTATCATTATGCTCGGAAATTTCCAATCCTCCGGTAAAGCCCAATTCTGTTTTGTATTTTACATTATTTTTATCTCCAGCCTTTACCTCCAATTTACTACTGAAAGATGTACTGCTTTTCTTTTCTTCTTCTTGCGGTTTTTCCTCTCCTATTTCTTTTTCAGGATATTGGGAAAGTGTAATTACCTTATCTGTATGGTCTTGTGGAGAATCTTCAAAAGCGCAATTCTCCGTTTTTGTATCTAAACTGATAGTAATATCATGGGTATTCTCTTTGGGGCCGGCTACAAGCTCAAAAAGATTCAGCGGAGGAATTGATTTATCTTCTAATAAATCCACAGTTCTCTGTCCGTCATTAATTTCAAATTTATCATATCCACAGGGGTGAAACTCTTTAAAATTTGTTTCTATATTGTCTACAAACACAGGATTGTTTCCTGAGAAAGTAGTTGGGATTTCTGGAGCTTCCTGACCGTTCACCTGCAAAGTCGCATCTAAATCTTTTTTCTGCCCACTAAAATGAATGGTGGGTTTTATGATGATTTTAGGTTTACCGATGCTCCAAACTGGATCGATATAAAAATCGAGTACAGCTTTTTGCACATTCGGAGTAAGGGTTATCTGGTTTTCTGTGCTATCGTCAACAAGATGACCGGTAATAACTCCATTAGGAGGTTTTATAGCGTTAGGCTCAGAGTAGTCATAGATTTCTACCTCCGCAAGAAAAAAGTCTTTAGAGTCTATTATTTCATGTTTTGTTTCTACGGTAGTACTGTGTTTAGAATCTTTTTGTGCAGTAACAACTATAGTAGAACCATATGAGTTAGCCTTTAGAGTTTCTCCATTGGCTTTCATTTCTACTTTTATATTTATCCCATAAAGATTTTTTGTATAGATATGAAGCTGTACTTTACTCATTGGGCGTACAGGTTTATCTATTTTTACAGGCATTTGGCTTTCATCATAACCGTACCATTCAGCCGTGATGACATCAGGAGTACCCATACTTTGTACATAAAGCCCATTTTTTGTACTTCCGGTGGGTTTTTCTCCATCGTGGAAAGGTTCAATCCAAGCTAAACCACCACCATGTAGATGTGAATCTAAATTTAAATTGAGTTGTTTGTTTCCTTTAGCAATAGATTCGTTTCTGCCTATAGGTTTGTCACTTCTTTTTTTTACTAAAGTCCAAGACCAACACACATTTTCATAATCTTTCTCTATTTCTGAAAGTTTGTTTTGTAATTCATTTATTTTTTTGTCTTTATCATTTTTTAAGGATTTTACTTTTTCACTCGCCCTTCGAAGATTTTCTTTATAAGATACTTCAGCATGAGTTATTGTTTCTCCTTGATATTTTTCAGTTTTTATCCATTCACCTCCTGAGTTAAATCTTTCCTGGGCTTGCTTAAATAATCTCTGATTTTCTTGCTCTAAAGAAGTATCAATATCACTTTTCTCATTTTGTAAAGTCATGATTTGTTTTTTAATACTTTCTTGAGCTTCAAGATATTCTTTGATGGTAATAGTAAAATATTGATTTTCCTGAACCTTTAAGGCTCGGTGTTGTTCACTGAAATCATGTCTTTCAGAGTTTAAAACAATTGCGGTTAATTTATTTTTCATCTTTGTATAAATTAATTAAACACCAAATCATCTGATTTTCTGATATATTTATCAATATTCAGAATGGGGCATAGTTCCGTCACGGCTTCTTCTCTTGCATTTTTGATATTTTGGGAAGAGATTTCAGCAGTTTGTCCATGATTGATGATAGTAATACAATCTTTACTTCCTATTGGGCATGTTGCTTTGCTGTCTTCCAAAAGAGCATTTCCTTTGTTGTCTTCTAATGTAATTTTGTCGTAATATCCGCTCCATTCGGTTACGGTAACCTGACATGGATTGTTATTCATTTTAGCACAGCTTCCAAAGGTGTTTTTTTCAAAAGTTTTACCGATGTCTTTGTGTGTTGCCATCAGTTTTTCACTACCATCTTTGTCATTGATGTAGCGTTTTGTCTGTGTTTTTACTTTCAATTTGTCAGGAGTTGTTCCAAAATTGCATTGGCAAAGAGCTCCTTGGCAGACTAGGTGTTTCTGGCTCATTTTATTTGTGTTTTTTTATTAATATTTTATGGTTGTTCGTAGCACTCGAGACTTATTTTTTTCATACAATCCGGAAACTGAACGCCCAATTCGCCGTATATAGCAAAAATACTGTTGTCTTTTGAGTTGAGCTTATAAATGAAATCAAAATAACTACTGTTTTTAGGTTGTATTTTTCCATCAGTAATAGGAGAGGTATTCTCCTTTTCGATTTCATCAGATATTTTTCCGCTGGTACTTTTACCAGAAGCTTTGATGATAAATTTATGTGTTTTAGAAATTTTTTCTTCCAGCTTAAGGTCAATTTCAAATAAAGCTCTTGTACTATTCTTGAAAATAGGAATTTCAATAGATAAATTCAAGGATTTGTTTTCATCAAAGGTCTTATATAAAGGCAAAAAATATAAAGTAAAAAAGAGACTGTTATGTACCTGCTCTGTAATAGATTTTTGGGTTATCCGTTTGTTGGTACTAGCCAAAAGCTCATTGGCAATTTCACCTTTATAATATTCTTCAAGCTGGGGTTTTAAAATTTTCCAACGATTCTGAATTTCTTTAAAATTCACCAGAGTGTTTATACTCCCGTTTTCATGTAGACCTAGTTCGAAAGGGTAGAATATACTTCCGATTTTATCAGCAAGTTGTTCTATCACAAGATCAGGAACTTTATTGTTGAGGTAGACTTGTGAACGTGAAATTTGAACAGTGTTTTTATTTTTTATTATTTCTGTTTCATAATGAATTTTTAATTCTTCTTCATCGTTATGAAATATTTTTTGAATAATTCCATATCGTTTTTTATAGTTCTGTTTGTTATCTAAAGTATTTTTAGATTTAAAAGAAAGGAAATTTCCACTTTTAGGATTAAATATTTTCTCCCTCGATTCAGCATCTAAAGGTGGTACATAAATAATAGTAACATGTTCGGGTATGTCATAACCGATCAAATCATCTAGAGGACAATAGGTATTGTGGTATCTCTTTAGCTGTTCTTTGGTTAGATTAAAATGATTCGCCAATTCTTCCAGCGTAGTACCTTTCGAAATTCTACAAGTTTTCGGAAGAGAACTCATTGTTTGTGCATTTGTGTTTTCTCTGCCAAGTTAATATATTTTTTTATTATTACAAACTAGATGTATACTGTTTTATCTAGTTTGTGTGATATTTTTTTTGATTCTATATAACTGCTTTTTATGTTGTTAAGTGAAATTTTTATGAATTGGGATGTTAAATGTTAATTTTCAGTTTTGTACATAAAAAATCCCGCTTTTCAAAAAAGCGGGATTTCTTTTAATATAATCTAATTAAAATGATTATTGAACTAACTGATTAAAAGGAGTAAGTTTATTGTCATCAGACATCGTTTGATCCAAAAATGTTGTTTTTTGAGTTCCTTTCATTCTTCCAGCTGCATTATTTGCATTTTGATAAGCTTCACTTAGCTTTGTAGTAATTTCTGTTGGTTTGAAATCAAATTTAGTATCACCTTCTACACCTAAATATCCATTTTTTCTTGTAAGATTGGTGATATAATTATTATAGTTAATCATTGTACCTCTCAACATTGAAGTATGATATTGCATACATTTTTTAGCTTTTTTAGAAGAATTGTTAAGGATACAGTTTTTCATATTGTTTCTATACAAAAACCATTCAGTTTCTAAAGTACCGTATTCTTTGGCAAGAGCTTTTTTTCCGTTTATAAGAATGTTGCTGTCTCCTTCCTTGTCTACAATGGTCTGTAAATGCTGAATAACTAACGGAACTGTTTTCTCTATTTTTGATTTAGTTTGTCCCAACTCGCTCAAATCTGCAGCAGGGCTGTTCTTCTTTTGAGCTGTAGTTACATTAAAAATAAGCAGTAATAGTACAATCAGTAAATTATATCTTTTCATGAGAAATTTTTAAAGCACTAAAATAAATATAATTTCTCGGTTTAAACAAATCCATTTTAATTTTATTTAATAAAAATTAACAAGTTTTAAGAATTTTGCCCCTGATTTCAGCTTTTTCTGCCAATTATATAGATGATAAATTTACTATATTAAAAATTTAACATATTTTAATAAAATTTATCGTGTTGATTTACAATGTTTTACGGTTTAATTGTTTTTATCACTAAAAAAATAGTTGTTTGAATCAGTTTAATTTCTACATTTGTATAACTAATTTGTTAGTGATATAAGATTTTAATGATTTTATATCACAAAATGATAAAATGAACGGGATATGAAAATTCAGACTTTAACAAAAGCAGAAGAACAAGTGATGCAGTATTTATGGAAACTGGAAAAAGGATTTTTAAAAGATATTCTTGAGCTGTTTCCTGATCCTAAACCGCATACGAATACGGTTTCTACAATATTAAAAGTATTGAAAGATAAAGAATTTGTGGACTATAATGTTTACGGAAGGCAACATGAATATTTTCCTTTGGTTTCGAAAGAGCAATATTCCGGGAAAACAATGAAAAGTCTTGTGAAAAACTATTTTAAAGGTTCTTACAAAAGTGTCGTTTCGTTTTTAGTAGAAAAAAATGAAATGAGTGTGGAAGATTTGGAAATGTTACTCAATGAACTTAAAAAGAAAAGTTAGCCATGGAAGCCATTCTTATCTACTTCGGAAAAGTTTTTTTATGCTCAGGTGTAATGTTTTTGTATTATAAGTTGTCTCTTAAAGACAAGACGTTTCATCATTATAACAGATTTTATTTGTTATCGGTGCTGTTAATATCATTGCTGCTCCCTCTGATAAAAGTTGAAGACTTTACCATTGAAGTAAGTAATGACTTATATAAGTTGATTGACCAGGTACAAAATTTTAATAAAACTAATAAGATAGACAATGATTACATTTATTTTAGAATTATTCTTTCAGGTTTGGGATTGGTTTCTTTCTATTTTTTAGGAAAGTTCATCTATGGAATTTTCAGAATCAGACAACTTAAAAATCAATTTCAAAAAGAAAGTTTTGATGGAATTAATTTTTATCAAACAAACTTAACTGAAGCGCCGTTTTCATACTTCAAAAATCTTTTCTGGAAAACATCCATACAATTAAACTCGGATGTCGGAAAACAGATTTTGAAACATGAAATGGTACACATTGAACAGAAACATACCTTTGATAAGATTTTTATTGAAATCATCACTTCTGTTTTTTGGTTCAATCCGTTTTTTCATATCATAAAAAAAGAAATTAGTTTAATTCACGAATATCTGGCTGATAAAAAGGCCGTGAAACAATCGGACACAAAAGCATTTGCGCAGATGCTTTTAGCAAGTCACTTTTCCGGAACACAGTT
This sequence comes from Chryseobacterium oryctis, assembly GCF_025971925.1. Taxonomy (GTDB): domain Bacteria; phylum Bacteroidota; class Bacteroidia; order Flavobacteriales; family Weeksellaceae; genus Chryseobacterium; species Chryseobacterium oryctis. The sequence goes on along the minus strand of NZ_JAPDHV010000003.1, from coordinate 71,314 downwards.
ACCTGCAACAAGTCCGTTTTTAAGTTCAAATCTAAAAAAACGATTAAAAATGTTACAAAAACCTAAAACAAAATTCGGGTATGCGCGTAGAATTTTTGCATTACCGGTTGTATTTTTAGTTGCATTTGCTTATTTGGTAAATGCTAAAAATCAGGAGATTAAAGCGATAAATATAGAAATTGAGAAAGCTGTTTCTCAAGTCAAGAAAGATACAATTACACCTGAACCTAAGGCTAAAAAACTTGAAGTAGCTCCGAAATTTTTCAAGAAATCCGAGAATCAGGAGAAAATAGCTGACTTAGGAAAGAAAATTCAGGAAAGAAGTAAGGATTTAAAAAAATTAAAACCAGAAAGTCATGAATTCCAACAAAAAGTGGACGAAATAAACAATCTTTCCGATGAAATTAATAAAATCGCTAGTTCTGAAGATTTCAAAATGGCTTACAAAGCGAACGTGATGGATGCCAAAAGGATGAGCGAGTTTTTCAATTCAAAAGAATGGAAAGATAAAATGAAAAACATTGAAAATATGGAGATTGATATCCCTGATTTTCCAGATTTAAATGTAAATTTTGATGAATTTCCTACACCTCCGACTCCTCCTAATGCACCAAATGTTAAAGTCTATAAATTTAAAAATTTACAAGACATGCAATGGAGCCCTGAAACCGATATGGCTTTCAAATCTGCCAAAGCAACTAAAGAATCAGCTGCTACAACTAGAAAAAGAGCTAAACTAGAAAGAGAAAGAGCAAAATTGGAAGAGAAAAGAGCCAAACTTGAAGGTGAAAGAGCTAAGCTGGAAGCAGAAAGAAGAGCTTTGGATGGAAATAAAAAGATTTACATTTACAGTAGTTCTTTCACACCGAATGGTTCGGGTAAAGTAATAAATGCGGATAATACTACCAAAATCGTTGTTGGAGGAGGATCAAAAAGGTTTTCCGGAGATATGAGTAACATGAAATTCTATATAGATGGAAAAGAAGTTACGAAACAGGAGATTGATGCTTTAGATTCGGCAAAAATAAGAAGTGTAAATGTCAATAAAAAGAATTCTGATGGTCAATCTTCAGGAGAAATAAGAGTAGAAACAAAAAACTAAAGTCCCAAAATAGCTTTGTTAATAGAATCACCGTTTTGTTGGCAAAGCTTTTTTATAGATTTGAAAATATAAAGAGAACATTTCTAAGTTAATAAGTAGGTTATAAAGCATGGAAGCATTATTTGCTTATTCAATCAAAACTATTGTCGGTACAGCGGTATTGTTGGGATATTATTATCTTTTTTTGAAAGATAAAACGTTTCATCATTACAACAGATTTTATTTGTTGTCGGTTTTACCTATTTCTTTGTTGATTCCGTTAATTAAAATTGAAAACTTTACTATTGAAGTTAGTAAGAACATTTATGTTTTGATCAACATGATGCAAGATTTTAATTACGTTGGAAATGATATTGACCAACAAAATATTTATTACAACATTGTATGCTTACTTTTAGGAATAATTTCTCTCTGTTTTTTAATGAAATTTTTATTAGGAATTTTCAAAATAAATAAACTAAAAAAACGATTTGAAAAGGATAAAATAAAAGGAATTAATTTTTATAAAACAGATCTTGAAGAAGCTCCATTTTCATATTTTAAGAATCTTTTCTGGAAAGACTCGATTTCGATGAATTCTGAAGTTGGAAAGCAAATTCTAAAACATGAGATGGTGCATATTGAGCAGAAACATACGATTGACAAAGTCGTCGTAGAAATTGTAACTGCAATCTTCTGGTTCAACCCTTTTTATCATATTATAAAAAAAGAATTAGGCTTAATTCACGAATATTTAGCAGATAATAAAGCAGTAAAGAATTCGGATACAAAAGAATTTGTACAGATGATTCTGGCTAGTCATTTTTCAGGCGCTCAATTATCTGCAACCAGTCCATTTCTAAGTTCAAATTTGAAAAAACGATTAATGATGTTACAAAAACCAAAAACAAAATTCGGGTACATACAAAGAGTTTCGGCATTACCTTTAATATGTACATTGGCATTTGCCTACATGGTAAACGCTAAGAATAAAGAAATTCAGGATACTAATATTGCCATTGAAAACGTAGTTTCTCAGATTAAAAAAGATACAATAATAAGCCCACAAAATGCTAAGCAATTTGAATCTAATCTTAAAGAAATAAACCAAAAAAAATCACAAAATGAAGAGAAGCAAAGCATCGTAAGTACAAAAAATGAGTATGCAAAGTTCTATGATGATGCGGAGAAATCAAGACAGGAAAATATTGCGAAGAATACGGAAAATAAGCTGAAATTAAAGAAAACGATTGAAGATGGTAGAAAACAACTGGCTTTTGATGAAAAATTTCCGAAAGATAGAGATTATGAAAAATATCCGTTAAATGATGAAGAGAAAAACCAGTTGGAACAGGAAGCACAGAGCATTAAAAACCTGTATGAGAATGAGGTTAATAAAAGAAGAAATAATTTGGGTCTTTTCAAAAGCGAGAAAACCAATACCAAAGTTTTTGATATTAGTGGAAACGAAATTAAAATAGATTATAAATCCCCTGTAGGAAATACAAAATTAATGGTAATTTCGGTAGATGGTTCAGAGTTGTTTGTTGACGGTAAAAAAGTGAGTAAAGAAGAGTTTTTAAAATATCAAACTGATTTTAAAGACGCTAAAGATGCTCCTGCTAATATCAAAGTATTTAATATTGAGAGAGTAGGTGATCAAAGAATCTCCTACGCTAAAAAAATGGAAATTATAACTAATTAAAATATAAATTATGAATAAAATTTTGGCCATTGGTTGTATCATGCTGGGAATGATTGCTCAGGCACAAATAAACCGATTTTTTTATGATTATCAATTCATTCCGGATTCTAATAATAAAGAAGATGTGAAGAAAGAAATGATGCTATTAGATATTGATAAAAATGGTTCTACTTATTATAGCCGAGATAAATTTGTTTCAGATTCCACTTCAATGGCAGAATTGCAGAAGCAGATAAAGGGAGGTTCCGGAAATATAAATATAAACAGAAGAGAAAATGCAGGGCAGGTTTCTTATAAAGTAACTAAGTCTTATCCCGATTTTAAAACCTATTTGTTTACAAAAGTTTCGATGGATCAGTATAAGGTAAAAGAAGATCAAAAACCTGAATGGAAAATCTTATCTGATAAACAAAAAGTAGGTGAATATAACGCTCAGAAAGCAATCACGAATTTTGGCGGAAGAGAATGGGTTGCTTGGTTTTCGACAGATATTCCTTTTCAGGATGGACCATATAAGTTTTATGGGCTTCCGGGTTTAATTGTGAAACTTGAAGATGTAACAGGTTCTCATGTTATGACTTTGGTTGGAAATAAAAAAATTGAAGCAGTTGCCACACAAAGCGAAATGGAACTTCCGGGAAACGTAAGAATAATGGGAATGGGAGGAAAAGAACTTGAGGTAACGAAAGACCAATACAAAAAAGCGTGGAAAGCATACGTAAATGATCCTACAAAAAATATGAGAGAAATGATGATGAGAAATGGAGGAGAGGGAAATGCAAGAGTGTCTTTTAAAGTGAAAACTGCTGATGGAAAAGAAATCACAGATCCTAATCAGGTTTTCAGAGATATTGAAAAAAGAACAAAGGAAAGCTTAGCGAAAAATAATAATCCGATTGAGCCAGACTTAGTAAAGTAAATTGTATTCAAATTATTTATCTATAAATAAAACAGGGTGAGAAATTTTTTCATCCTGTTTTTATTATCTGAATCTTATTTTTTTGTATTATTAAGAAATTAAATGCCTTAATAGAATTATATTAAAAATTACCAAATTGTTTTAAATAAAAAATATTAAATGAAAAAAATAATTGTTATTTGTGTTTTGTTTTTAGGAATTATTATAAATGCCCAAAATAAACGTTTTGTATATGAATATAAGTTCGTTGTAGATTCCACGGCTAAAGATAAAGCTGAGCAGGAAATCATGTATTTGGATATTGCTAAAAAAGGATCGAAGTTTTATAGCAAAAAAATCTTTATCGCAGATTCAATAAGAGAAGATAGACTTGTAAAAGGCATACGGGATTTCAGTGGAATAGATTATGGAAAAATATCTTTTACCGTTGAAAAATCATATCCGGATTATAAAGTTTTATTTTTTAACCCATTTGAGGTGGATTATTATAAGGTGACTGACCAGAGAAAACTGGATTGGAAAATCCTTCCGGAAAAAGAAAAAATCGGTGAATTTAATACTCAGAAAGCAAAAACAGACTTTGCAGGAAGACAATGGACAGCCTGGTTTGTCCCTGATCTTCCTATTCAGGATGGGCCTTATAAATTTCACGGACTCCCGGGAATGATTATTAAAATAGAAGATAAAACCCAATCTCATTCTTTTGTGTTGAAGGGAATTACAAAAATTCCCGATAACCAGGAATGGAAAAGTGATTCGGAAAAGAAAATTTTAGGAAGCCTTGTTGAAGTTGATCCCGAACAGTATAAAAAACAGTTTATTGATCACCGAAATAATCCAAATAAAGAGATGCGCCAAAGGATGTCTGGGAATACTAAAGTAAATATCATAGATGAAAACGGAAAACCACTGGATCCTGAAAAATTATTTAGAGAACGAGAAAAGAAAGCAAAGGAAGAAAATGCAAAAAACAATAATGTTCTTGAGCTGTATTTACTCAAATAAAAAATCGCGAAACTTTCGGTTTCGCGATTTTTGTTTATTTAAACTTAAAAGAAAAATTCTATTAAGCTAATTTCTGAGAATCTGCAATAAACTGAGCCAATCCGTTGTCTGTTAAAGGGTGTTTTAATAAGCTCAAGATTGGAGGAAGTGGTGAAGTGATAACATCTGCACCAATTTTAGCACAATCAATAATATGCATTGAATGACGAATAGAAGCTGCTAAAATTTCAGTTTCATACATATAATTATCAAAAATCAATCTGATTTCCTGAATTAGGTTTAATCCGTCAGTTGAAATATCATCCAATCTTCCCAAGAAAGGAGAAACATATGTTGCACCTGCTTTTGCAGCCAAAAGAGCTTGTCCTGCAGAGAAAATCAAAGTACAGTTAGTTTTAATTCCTTTATCTGAAAAATATTTTAAAGCTTTGATTCCGTCCTTAATCATTGGGATTTTTACAACGATATTCGGGTGGATTGCTGCCAATTCTTCACCTTCTTTTATCATTTCTTCGTACGTTGTAGAAAGTACTTCAGCAGAAATATCTCCGTCTACAATTTCGCAGATTGCTTTATAATGATTTTTGATAGCTTCAGCTCCCTGAATACCTTCTTTTGCCATCAATGAAGGGTTTGTAGTTACTCCGTCAAGGATTCCTAGGTCTTTAGCTTCTTTGATTTGCTCTAAATTAGCAGTGTCAATAAAAAATTTCATTTCTTAATTAGATTTTTGTTTTGCAAAGATAATCATTCCATTTTGAGTGGAAAATTTAATTTTATGTAAGACCTTAAATCACTAAAACTTAGTTGCCAAATATGTAAATTTGTTTGTCATGAAAAACCAATTCACTGCTAAACTTGAAATTATTGGAATAAATCCGTTCGTTTTTGTTCCCGAAGAAATTTTGAACCAAATTTTTGAAACTTCAGGAAAGAAGAAGAGTCCTATTCCTGTGAAAGGGACTGTAAATGGTAAAAATTTTAAGCAAAACTTGATGAAATATTTAGGAGAATGGCGGTTGTATATTAATTTAACGATGCTAAAAAATTCTCCGCAAAGAATTGGCGAAATGATAGACGTTTTTGTTGAATTTGATGATTCAGACAGAACAATACCTGTTCATCCTCAGTTAGATAAAAGAATTAAAGAAAGTCCTATTGCTTTACAAAATTTTGAAAACCTGATTCCTTCCAGAAAAAAAGAACTCATTAGATATATTAATAATCTGAAATCTGAAGAAAGTATCAACCGAAATATTGAGAAAATTATCAGGCATTTGCATGGTGAAACCGATTTTTTCGGAAAGAGAATTAATTAAAAACAAAAAGTTCGGGAAAAATATTCCTGAACTTTTTGTTTTTTATGAATTTAAAGCCTCTTTAAGTTTTATTGCGTCTTGATTACTTGGGTCATATTCCAAAGATTTTGCAATGTGTTCTTTAGCTTTAGCTGGGTCGGTTTGTTGTTCTGTAAAGGCTAGGAAAAAATAAGCATAAGCTAGATTCTTCTTATTTTGTTCTATTTCTTCAGGCTTTACGGTAGCGATATATTTTTCATAGGCAATTTTTGCATTCGCATCATCTTTTGCAGATTGATATGCATAGGCTTGGCTATAATATGATGGAGCCCAATCTGGTAATAAAACGGAAATTTTCTTCCATGTTTCCACTGCATTTGTCCAATCAGATGCCTCCTGATAAGCTGTAGCTAATTTTGCTAATGCTTCGGTGTCATTTGGATTTGCCTCGATTTGTTTTTTTAGACTTTCAACAGCATTTCCTCCTGCCTGGCTTGTAGCAGCTGCGTTATTTGCACTGTCTGTCTGCGTAGTTTGGGCGCTTACTAAGCTTGCGCTTCCTACAAATAATAAACCTAAAAACAGATTTTTAACATTAACTTTAGTCATTTTCATATTCTTATATTTTTCAGATTGTAAGTTTTTTTGGATTCAAGAATAATTCCACAAAAAAATAAATTTTAGAACCTTTAAGTTTTTTTTGAAAATATTAACGGGGATAAATGTTTTTTTAGCTTTATTTTTGATTCATTGCTGTTTGAGTTATCTTTGTGACTCAACAGGTATTTAATCAATATTATAACTTTATGAATATCATATTAGCTTCAACATCCACGCTTTTCGGAGGAGAATATTTAGTCTATTTAAAAGAAGAATTAATCAAACTTTATGAAGGTATAGATGAAATCGTTTTCATTCCTTTCGCAAGACCAAGTGGTATTTCCTATGATGATTACACGGCAAAAGCACAATCTTTTTTCGATATAATCAATATAAAAGTGAAAGGACTTCAAGAATTTGATAATAAAATAGAGGCTTTAAACAATGCAAAAGGCTATTTTACAGGTGGAGGAAATACATTTTTATTAGTTAAAACCTTACATGAAGAAGGTTTAATGAATGTTTTGAAAAAAAATGTTGAAGAAGGGAAACCTTATTTGGGATGCAGTGCAGGAAGTAATATTGGCGGACAAAATATGAAAACAACGAACGATATGCCTATCGTATATCCTCCAAGTTTTGATTGTATGGGCTTGGTTCCTTTTAATATCAATCCTCATTATTTAGACCCAAATCCTGATTTGAAGCATAATGGAGAAACAAGAGAAACGAGAATCAAAGAATTTTTGACTCAAAATGAATTGAAAGTTGTAGGACTTCGCGAAGGAAACTGGATTAGAAGAATTGGAGATAAAATAACTGTCGAAGGCAAGGAATTAACGAGAATTTTCGAGAAAAATAAAGAGCCTTACGAAATTGAAGCTGGTTCTGAGCTTTAATTTTATTTATATTTGAATAGTTGGTCTAAAGTGAATTTGATATTACAAACAATAGTGCAATGAAAAAAACTTTCGCAGTTATCGTCTTTTCTACACAGATTTTTTTTGCTCAAAATATAGCTCAAAAATTGGATAAAGCAACCAAAGATTTAATGAACTCTTCAGGTGCTGTTTCTTCGAATTTATCGTTTTATGTTTCAGACGAAAGCGGAAATTTTATTTATGAATATCAAGGTAATAAAGGACTTTCCACAGCTTCTACACAAAAGATATTTACGGCTGCGGCAGCTTTGGAAACTTTAGGCAAAAATTATACTTATAAAACAATTTCGGGGTACTCAGGAACGATTTCTAATGGAAATCTAAACGGGAATCTTTTCATCTCGTCCAACGGAGATCCAACGTTGGGAAGCTGGCGTTATGAGGCATATAAACCCGAAAGTTTCAAAAAGAAACTCATTGACGCAGTTAAAAAATCAGGAATTACAAAAATTTCCGGTGATTTGGTTATTGATGATAGTTATTTTGATGCTCAGACAATTCCCGGAGGTTGGCCTTGGGATGATTTAGGGAATTATTATGGAGCAGGAGTTTGGGGTGTTAATTGGAGAGAAAATCAGTTTGATATCAATATTAACGGAACAAATTTTAAAGGTTTTTCTTATCCTTTAGAAAATGTAAAATGGATTAATGAACTAAAAGTAGGAGGAAGTTCAGACCAAAGTTTGATTTTCACAGCTCCATATTCTGATGTAGCATTAATTAACGGAACTTTACCTGCAGGAAAAACGATGACGGTTTCTGGTTCTACACCCAATCCGCCGTTGCAATTAGGTGTTGAAGTAAAGCAATGGCTACATGAATCTGGAATTGATTTTTCTGGAAAAGTGATTACCAATTCTCAATTGACAATTGATGGAAAACCAACTCTGGATTTTCCGAAGAATAATACAATTCTTACTTATGAATCTCCGACTTTGGACAAAATTGTGTACTGGTTTTTAAGAAAAAGTGTTAATCTTTATGGTGAAACTTTAATTAAAACTTTAGGAAAAGAAAAGAAAGGAAATTCGAGTTTCAAAAGTGGAGTCGCTTACCTTAAAGAATTCTGGAAGTCAAAAGGAATTAATGCAAATATGATAAATTTTGCTGACGGAAGCGGACTGTCACCACAAAATTATGCTTCGGCAAAAGCTGAAGTCCAAGCATTGCTGTATGCAAAAAAACAATCTTGGTTTGATGCTTATTATGACGGATTTCCTACTCAGGACAACGGAATGAAAATGAAAAGCGGAACCATGAGAGATACAAAATCCTACGCGGGTTATCATACTGCGAAAGATGGAAAAAAATATGTATTTTCAATCATTATTAATAATTATCAGGGAAGTGGAAGCAGTGAATTGCAGAAAATCCTGAATGTTTTAAAATAAATTATTTTGAGAAGAACCATTTTTTCCAAGCTCAATAACTGGATTATTTTTACACTAATGACCTTGGTGGTGGTTATTATTGTTGTAGCTTCTATGTTGCTTATTAATTATTTACGAAAAGAAGAGGTAAAAAGGGTAGATATTTTGGTAAGTACTTTGAAATTTCAACAGGAGGTTGCAACGCCAAGTTTTGAGGTTCAGGGTCTTATTCTTCAAATTAATAGCTCGAACACTTCAATTCCGGTAATTGTTTTGGATAAAGATGATAGACCTATTGCTCATAAAAATATTCCTAGTGAAATTGAAAAAGATGCATCAAAAATTACAGCACTAGCCAAAAAAATGTCTAAAAGTTATCCTGCAATTGAATTGAAATTTCCTGACGGAAATAATCAGTTTGTTTACTATGACAACTCTCAATTACTTAATAAATTACGATATTCTCCGTTTGTTTTAGGATTTTTTATTTTGTCTTATTTTCTTTTTTCATTTTGGTTTTTGCGAACAATTAAGAAAACAGACGAAGGCTATCTTTGGGCAGGTTTGGCAAAAGAGACAGCCCATCAAATCGGAACACCTTTGTCTTCGATGATCGGATGGATAGAAATTATGAAACTTGAAAATCCTGATTCTGAAGGCGTACATGAAATAGAAAAGGATATTGAAAGGCTGAGAACGATTTCTGAAAGATTCTCAAAAATTGGCTCAGTTCCTGAAGTAAATGATTTAAATTTTAATGAAACTATTCAGGAGAATTTTAATTATCTAAAAACGAGAATTTCCAAAAAAATTGATTTTACTTTAAACCTTCCAACTTATGACATTTTAGTTCCGCATAATAAAATTTTGATGAGCTGGGTTATCGAAAATTTGGTAAAAAATGCGGTGGATGCAATGAAGGGCGAAGGGATTTTGGTAATGTCTGTTTTTGAGCGAAATAAAAATATTTTAGTTGAGGTAAAAGATACAGGAAGCGGAATGACCAAGCAACAAGCCAGAAATGCTTTTAAACCGGGATATTCAACTAAAAAAAGAGGATGGGGATTGGGGTTGTCATTAGCAAAAAGAGTAGTTCAGGAATATCATAACGGAGACATTAAAATTTCTCAAACAGAAGTTGGAAAAGGAACCACTTTCAGAATTACCATCAAGAAAGCATAAGAATAGAATTTTAATATTAAAAAAAGCGAGGAAATTTCCTCGCTTTTCATTTATTTTTTACCTGTTAACCATTGGTCTTGCAGTTTTTGTTCCGCAGGAGTTGGATTAGATCTATATTGAAGTGTTTCAATGGTCATCTTATCCAAAACAGCTTTTCCTGAAAGGTTGACTTTATCCATTTTGTCCCCATTTTTTCTTAAAACAGTCAAAGTGATATTTTGCCCTTCTTTGATGCTTCTAGTATAAGCAATAAAATCCTGAATTTTTTGAATATCAATAGATTTTCCGTTTAAAGCAAGGATTTCATCTGTGATTTTGAAGCCAATGCTTTTTGAGAAAGACGATAAAGGTGAATTTTCATCAAAAACCAATGTTTTGTTCTTATCATTATACCCTGTTTGTTGAGGGTCTTTAATGAACCAGAAAAGTGGCGGAGTTTCTTGTTTCTGTACTTCTACACCTACCATATTTAGGTATTGTTCGTAAGGGGTAGCTTGGTTTCCAGCAATATATTTGTTGTAAAAATCTTTTACCTGAGGATATCCTGTAATAGTTACAAGTTCATCAATCAGTTTATCGTCTTTAAATGGTTTGTTTTCTCCGAACCTTTGAGATAATTTTCTTATCATATCACGATAGCCCATTTCTCCGTTGGAAAGTTTTCTCAGTTCAATATCAAGACACATTGCCAAAAGAGTTCCTTTCTCATATACATTTCTGTATTGGTCTTTGTAAGGTTCTTTCAGAACATTTTTACTCATTACTGTAAACGGCATTGTGTCGTCATAGTTTTTTGAGTTGGTAATTTTTTCGGTAATTCTCTGTAAGAATTCATCTTTATTAATCAACCCTTCCTGAATTTGGAATAAATTGGCAAAATATTCTGTTCCGCCTTCATACATCCAAAGATGTTGAGACATTTTAGGGTCTGCATAATCGAAATAATGAATTTCTTCAGAGTGGGTTTTCAGAGGGTTTACCGTATGGAAAAATTCATGAGAAACAACATCTGTAATAGTTTTGTCAATGGCATCTTTCGGCATCATTTCGGGTAAAACAACACTTGTGGATTCATGATGTTCTAATGCTCCGAAACCTTTTATCTGAGGTCCGTCTCCACCAGAAAGATACAGCATGATAGCATACTTCTTATTGGTATTCATATCTCCCAAAAATTTCTTTTGGGCAAGTACCATTTTTTCTAAATTTTCTTTAAAATCAGAAGCCTTATATTTTCCTGTCGGAGAATAAACTCCCAAAACCAAATCCATTCCTCCTGCATTGAAGGTGATATAATCCGGTTTGGTATACATCAAAGGAGAATCGGTAAGTTTAGCATAGTTTGCCAATGTATAAGTGTCTGTTGATTCAGATTTATCTTGGTCTACCAAAGCTGTAGTTCCATAAAAATCAGTCGGTTTTTGAACCACTAGTTGATAAGGAACATCCTGCATATTCTCAATATAACCTACAAAACCATGAGTATTGATAAGGTAAATTTTACCTTCTTCAATGTTTGTTCCTGAAGGTGAAAATACCGCTTTATGCTTTGAAGAATCCATTTCTTCATCGAAACTATCATTTACCAAATAGGTAACTTTAGTTAGGTTTTGAGCATTTTTTAATGAATACGTATTGTCGTTAACCTTGGTGAAAGTTAGTTCTTTACCTTTATTATCATAAAACTTGATGCCTTCTACAAATCTTCCGTAATCATCAACTGAATATGTTCCGGGAACTGTTTTAGGAAAATGGAATTTTACGTCTCCGGATTTCATTTTCGGAAATTCCATAGTAACAGCAACTTTATCGTCTTTTACATTGACTAAATCAATGGTCGTTTTTATTGACTGTGCATTAACCAAAAAAGCAGTTAAAACACCTAAGCTCAGTGCTAGTTTCTTCATTGAATTTTAATTTTATAGTTAAATAGTTGCTAGAAAATTGATTTTGTTACTTAATAATGTATTAAAGTTTTCTTAAAAAAACATAAAAAAGCAAAACCGAATTTCCGATTTTGCTCTTTATCTTTTAATTATTGAATGTTTTCATAATTAATATAATAAGACTTGTTGAACTCAACAGGTTTATTTGTTTTTAGTTTTACGATTTGCCATTTTTCCGTAGGATTAATGGTTTGTTCTCCCTCAATTCTTATAGGTAGTTTCAGATTCTTAATAACATTTGTATATCTGAATTTTAGTTCATTTCCTTTTTGAGAATATTCTAATGTCGGAATTTGTATTGTTCTTAAATACTGATTAAAAACACTCGAAAAATCTATTCCCGATTTTTTTGAAATATAATTTTCAAATTGTTGTGTTGTTACGGTTTGATGATAAAAGTCTTTATTTAAACCTCTTAAAATTTGTCTGAATTTTTCGTCATCATTAATTACCTGACGGATTGTGTGAAGCATACTTGCTCCTTTTGGATACATATCTCCGCTGCCTTCATTTCTTACACCATATTTACCGATAATTGGGACGTCGTTTTGTATATTTTCTCTGATACCCAAGGCATATTTATCAGCAGATTTTTTGTCCATGTATTTTTCGGTGAAAAGTACTTCGGAATACATGGTGAAACTTTCGTGAATCCACATATCAGCTTGATCTTTAGCTGTAATATTATTGGCAAACCACTCATGACCACTTTCATGGATAATGATATAATCCCAATTTAAACCAACTCCCGTTCCTGAAAGATCTCTTCCAAGATAGCCGTTTTGATAACCGTTTCCGTACGCAACATTGCTTTGATGTTCCATTCCTAAATAAGGAGAATCAACCAATTTATAAGAGTCTTCATAAAAAGGATATGGGCCAAACCAATATTCAAATGCAGAAAGCATAGGTTTTACCTGTTGAAACTGTTTTTTTGCTTTATCTAAATTGTAATCCAAAACCCAATAATCTAAATCGAGTTTACCTTTTTCTCCGTTGAAAGAGTCTTTAAAGTTGACATATTTCCCAATATTAGGGATAATAGAATAGGCATTGATAGGATTTTTTACTTCCCAAGTATAAACTGTTTTATTACCTTCTGCTTTTTTATCGATTAATTTTCCGTTTCCAACGCCGACCAAATCTTTTGGGGTAATGATTTTCATGATAATCCCATTTTCAGGTTCGTCACTCCAAATATCTTTTGTAGGAAGCCAGATTGAAGCTCCGATTCCTTCATCGGCAACACTCATCCACGGATTTCCTTTTTCATCCTGTGTGAAAACCCAACCTCCGTCCCAAGGTGCATTTTTAGCGATTGTAGGATTGCCCGAGTAGGTAACGTCAATAGAATATTTTTCTCCTTTTTTGAAGTTTTTATTGGTTTTTATCCAAATGAAATCACCGCCTTGTTTGTATTCAATAATCGGGAAACCTGCTTCTACTTTGTCAGCTTTCATTGGTTGCTGCAAATCTATCTGAAATGTAGGGTTCGTAATGTCTTTTATAATTTCAAAGCTAATTTTGTTGTTTCCTTTAATGCTTTTTTGTTCAAAATCGGGCTCAACTGATAAATCATACTTCTTAACGTCCCAAAAATTTCGGAATGGTGTATTGGAACCTTTTAAAGTATCTTGTTTTGTAAAAACTTTATCTTTTTCGAAGAATTGACCAAAAGCAATTCCTGATACCAACAAAAGTGTGAATGGCAGTTTTTTCATTTGAAATTAAATTAATCAATCCAAAAATAGAAAATTTAATGCCAAGTAAAAGGGTTTATTTATAAAAAGGTAAAAATGTGAAAGATAGAATAGTGTTGTTTTTAAGAAAGAAAAGAAAAAATCCATTTTCCAAAATTATCATAACAATGAGGCAAAAATAAGTAGAAAACTAAGATTGGAAAATGGATTATATATTTATCAGACAGACTGTTTATTAATTAATTCAGCTCCGAAAATATCAGCGAAATGTTTTTTAATTTTAGATTTTATATCTTCCATTTCATCATGAGTTAAATCTCTTTCAAGTTCTCTTTTCAAAGAGGTTACCTGTTTGTCTTTGATACCACAAGGAATGATGTATTCAAAATATCGCATATCTGTATTCACATTCAACGCAAAACCGTGTAAAGTTACCCAGCGTGAAGCTTTTACTCCCATTGCGCAGATTTTTCTTGCGTAAGGTTTTCCTACATCCAGCCAAACTCCTGTTTCACCTTGAGAGCGTTCTCCTTTTAAGCCGTATTCAGCGATTGTTCTTATAATAACTTCCTCAAGATTTCTCATGTATAAATGAATGTCTGTGAAGAAATTTTCAAGATCTAAAATAGGATAACCAACGATTTGCCCATAACCGTGATAAGTAATATCTCCGCCACGATTTACTTTTACGAAAGTGGCTTCTATTTCCTTTAGCTTATCCATTCCGGCAAGCATATTTTCTTCGTGACCGCTTTTTCCCAATGTATAAACATGCGGATGTTCTACTAAAAGAAAATGGTTTGGTGTTGTAATATGTTGTTCAGTTGGTAAATCTCTGTTTTTAATTTTAAGGTCAATGATATCTTTCATCAGTTTTTCCTGATAATCCCAAGCGGGTTGATATTCTTTGATGCCTAAATCTTCAAATTCTACTACTTTATTTTGAATTGTATTCATATCATTTTTTGAATATACAAATTTAGTGATTTTTAGTTTTTTTAGATGTATAATATTTTTGAAGGTTTTAAACTGTTTTGTACAGCTAAATACGTTTCCTTATCTTTATTGTTTGTAGGTTTAATTATGAAAAAAATATCCTTTCTGTTACTGTTTTTTATTGGGTTTATTAATGCCCAAAAACTGACTTCAGATGAAATTTCCCTTATTAATAAAGGAGATATAAATTCTGCACTACCAATTTATCAGACGACTGATGAGAATCAGCATTTAACTTTACTGAATATATCGTCTGAGATAGACCCGCTTGACGTTAATACAGCAATTTTGGTGGAAAGAATGAAACTGTCTTTACTTTCTACTGATGGTGGAGTAGGAATTGCTGCTCCTCAGGTTGGAATTAACAGAAAGGTAATCTGGGTTCAACGTTTTGATAAAGAAGGAAAACCCTTGGAATATTTTATAAATCCTGTGATTATCTGGAAATCTGAATTACAGAATCTTGGTCCTGAAGGAGATTTGTCTATTCCTGATTTTAGGGAACAATTTTACAGAAGTAAAGTGATTCAACTTGAATATTTTGACTTAAAAGGGCAAAAACATTCTGAAATAGTAGAAGGTTTCACCGCTGTAATTTTTCAGCATGAAATCGATCATCTTTTCGGAATCTTAATTTCTGATAAAAAAGAAAAAGAGAAAAATGAATCTTATCTAAAAATAGATGCTTTTCAGAAAGTAAATGCCAATAAATAGAGTAAAATTGTTAGTTTTTGAATAAAAAAATGCTGCCTGAAAAGGCAGCCATTTTTTTATTTAATATCGTTAATCTGTTTGATGATATTAGTGTTGTTCTCAATACCAATATTATATGTTTTTCCTTTTTTATAGCTCAGATTAAGTTTTTCCAATAAAGAAGAATAATTAGGATCTTTTTTTGATACATAGAAAACCTGTTGACTTATCCCGATTGATATTCGTAAAAATTTTTCAGGATGATCAGGATCGTCAATAATCTGACTGATAGTTGAATTTTTGTACCAAGTTAGGTTTTGTGACTGTGAACTACCAAAACAAGAAGATGTCATCATAAATATCAATATATAGATCCAAGTTTTCATAATATTTTAAACTATAAAATTAAATAGACAGCTTCTGCAATTTACGTATAATATGCTGCAGAAGCTGTTTTAGATTATTAAGATGTTGTTATTCCTCCGCAATGAGATGTATCTGGAGCTGGAGATGGTGAACATCCTGAAAGTGATGAAAATGTGGTAAGTGTACAGTTGGTATTAATATAACTGTTATCATAAATATAAGATGCAGAAGGACTTCTGTAATATACATTCCCTGATGTATTAGCATAAGAAGAAACTGATGCAGAACCACATGAGGTGTTTGTACATGCATTTCTCCAAGCTGTATCTGTTACAGGACCACTTGGAAATAAAGAAGGGTCAAAAATTCTTTTTTCAACAACTCCTGAAGCATTTTTATAACTTACTAAAATGGCAACATGATATCCCCAAGATACACAACATGAACCATTAGTAGCTTTTAGGTTTCCATAAACGAACTGTTTTTCGCAATCGTAACCGTTATTAACCAAAATTTGTCTCATTTTGTGTGCTCTTGCATAGCAGCCGTCCACAGGATATCTGAACGTAATGCATGGTGATGAAGCCGTTGAGGTTCCACAAGCCTGGTTTTTGATCAAAGTAAACATATTATTCAGAGTTGTAACATTTGGAAGAACGCTTGTCAATTTATTTAGTTTATCTGTTTTTTCTTCCTTGGTAAGAATAGATTTAAAATATTGTTTACTTTCTTCGTTGCCTCTTTCTACTTTTGCTATTTTATTAGAATTTGGTTTTAAATATACACGTATAGGAGATTCGTTCTGAATGGCTTCCTTAATAATACTGATGTATTCATCATTTTCTTTGCCAGGCTTAATTTCATAAAACTGAGCACTGATAATGAACGAAACCTTCATCGTACCGTTTTCTTCCCTAATGTCTACAGGAATTGTATTTCCGTAGTCTTTTAAAGCTGCATCTTTAATTAATGTGCTTTCATTTTCGTTTAAATCTTGATTCGCATTTGAATCTGAACAGGAATTAAATGACAACATAGTCACAAATACCATTACTGATAAAAGTAGTTTTTTCATTGTTTTAATTTTTTTAATTATTCACTGATTGGTGATATTAAAATTAAATAAAAATATTTAAAGTGAGAAATATTTTTAATAAAAATTTTAATTTATTGAAAAAATAAAATTTCGCAAGATTCGGATTTTTTAGGAGAGAACCAATGACAATCTTTGTAATACTAATTTAAAAAAGAAAATAATGCAAAGATTTAAGAACAAATTTGCACTCATTACAGGTGGTACTAATGGAATGGGCTTAGCAACGGCTCAACAATACATTAATGAAGGAGGAAGTGTTATCATTACAGGAAGAAGTGATGAAACGGTAAATAAAGCCCTGAAAATATTAAGAAAAAATGCTTTTGGAATTGTTTCAAATGCGGGAAGTATGAAAGATCTACTGAATTTGCAGAATGAAGTCAAAAAATATACTTCAACTATTGATTTTGTTTTTGCCAATGCAGGATATGGAAAATTTGAGTCTATTGAAAGTGTTGATGAAAACCAATTCGATGAACTTTTTAATATGTTGGTTAAAGGATCTTTTTTTACGGTTCAGCAAATGTTACCTTTTATGAAAAGCGGAAGTTCCGTTATTTTTAATACATCAATTGCAACGGAGATTACGATGTCTAATTTTTCCATTTATTCAGCGGCAAAATCTGCTGTACAATCTTTTATCAAGACTTTTGTAGCGGAACTTACAGCAAGAGGAATCCGTGTGAATGGAATCAGTCCGGGACACATCAAAACCAATATTTTTAACAATACAGGTTTGAATGCTGAACAAGTTGAAGGTGCTATTAAGCAAATTATTTCGACGATACCTTTTAAAAGACAGGGAGAACCTTCTGAAATTGCCAATGCAGTCCTTTTTTTGGCATCAGATGAAGCATCTTATATTCATGGTGCAGAACTGAAAGTGGATGCAGGAATTTCGGTGATAAGGTAGATAGAAACCCCATCAAATGATGGGGTTGTATATTCTTTTGAATATAATAAATTATGTGATTTTACACTTTTACAGAATGTATAAAATCAATAGCTTTGGTTTTCCAATCTTTGTTTTGCAGTAAAATATTCACAAAAGCAGTTCCGATGATTCCGCCGTCTGCTTTTTCTGTTACACTTTCAAAATCTTCCTTAGATTTTATTCCAAAACCTATCATAACAGGATTTTTAAGTTTTAGTGAAGCTAGTCTTGAAAGATAATTTTCATTTTTTAATACAGCGTTTTCATTTCCTGTTGTAGAAGAAGAACTTACGGCGTATAAAAATCCTGAACTTAAAGAATCTAAATATAAAATTCTTTCATCAGAGGTTTCAGGAGTTACCAAAAAAGTGAAGTTAAGATTATATTTAGCTAAAATAGGGTGGTAGTTATTTTCAAATTCAACAGGAGGAAGGTCTGGAATAATCAAACCTGAAATTCCACTTTCCGAACATTCTTTACAGAAGTTTTCAAATCCGAAACTAAGAACAGGGTTGATGTACCCCATCAAAATTAAAGGAATTTTTATCTGATTTTTAATAGACTTTAATTGAGAAAATAATTTTGAAATCGTCATTCCGTTTTTCAGAGCCAACTCATGAGCCTGTTGAATTACAGGACCGTCTGCAACCGGGTCGGAATAAGGCATTCCTATTTCAATCATATCTGCTCCAGAATCCTGAATAAGCTGTATGATGTCTGTTGTATTTTCTAATTCCGGAATTCCTGCGGTGAAATATATGTTGAGTTTTTTCATTATTTTAAAAGGATTTTTGATATTTTAATTTTTCATTTCTCTTAAATACGTTTCCATGTCTTTATCGCCTCTTCCGCTTAAACAAATGACAATAACATCATTTTCCTCAAATTTCTTTTTATCTAAAACAGCTAAAGCGTGAGAACTTTCCAACGCAGGAATTATTCCTTCTAATTTTGTAAGCTCAAAAGCCGACTGTAAAGCTTCATCATCATTGATACTGAAAAATTCTGCACGTTTTGCTTTAAATAAATTGGCATGAAAAGGACCTATTCCCGGGTAATCCAAACCTGCGGAAATGGAATGGGGTTCTATAACCTGACCATCATTGGTTTGCATAACCAAACTTTTGCTTCCGTGTAAAACGCCTAAAGTTCCTAAAAAAGTTGTAGCAGCAGATTTCCCTGAATCTATACCTAATCCTCCCGCTTCGGCTGCTATGATTTTTACATTTTCTTCATTTACAAAATGATAAAAAGTTCCTGCTGCATTGCTTCCGCCACCTACACAAGCGATGACATAATCAGGATTTTCTCTACCGATTTGCTCGTTAAGTTGTTCTTTGATTTCTTTAGAAATTATACTTTGAAATCTGGCTACCAAATCTGGAAACGGATGAGGGCCAACTACGCTACCGATGACATAATGTGTGGTTACAGGATTATTTATCCAGTCTCTTAATGCTTCATTTACGGCATCTTTCAGTGTTTTTGAACCTGAAGTTGCAGGAACAACTTTTGCTCCCAACATTTTCATTCTTGCTACATTCGGAGCTTGTCTTTTGATATCTATTTCACCCATATAAACAATGCATTCTAAACCTAGTAAAGCACATGCTGTCGCAGTTGCAACACCGTGTTGTCCTGCCCCTGTTTCTGCAATAATTCGGTTTTTACCAAGACGTTTTGCCAATAAAACCTGTCCTAAAGCATTGTTGATTTTGTGTGCTCCGGTATGATTTAGGTCTTCTCTTTTTAGATAAATTTGAGTATTATATTTTTTGCTTATGTTTTTTGCAAAATATAATGGGGTAGAGCGACCAACGTAATTTTTTAATAAATCTTGATATTCTTTTTGAAAACTTTCAGACTCAATAATTTCAAGATAATTTTTTTGTAACTCTTCTACATTCGGATAGAGCATTTCGGGGATGAAAGCTCCTCCAAATTCTCCATAATATCCGTGTTCATCAGGGTTTCTATAATTCATTTTGTAATTTGTTTATAAATTGAATATTGTGTTCAAATTGTTGTTTTGTTATCTGTTTGTTTTTGAATAGCATTTGCAGTTTTATCGTTAAATCAACTAAAATGTTTAAGTCTAGCTTTGAGTTATACATTTCAACTGCTATTTCCAGACTATCGATTAAAAAATAGGGGTCAAATTTTTCGTACACACAAAATATTTTGCAGTAAGCGGCTCCCAAATCATGCTGTATACTTGCTTTAACATTGTTGTCAAGGAATTTATCGGCAATTATTACCAAGTGATAGCTGTTCCAAAATTTTACGGTTTTGAAAAAATATCGGAAATCATCTTGGTTAAAATCTTTAAGTATATTGATGAATTCGCCTAATATATTACTGAGTTCCCAATGTTCGGCATCACCATCATTTTTAGAAACAAATTGGTGTAATTTTTCAATTTTCTCATTTTCAAACTTTAATGGAAAAAAGGTATTATTTACAGATTTGCTTATTGATTTTAAACTAAGCTGATTTAGAAGATTTATTTTTTTCGAATAATATTTTTTCATTGTCTTTTTTTGAAAGTGACCTACGTCATCTTTAGATTTTTAATTCTGTTTAAATCTTTTATTCCTGGCTCGATTTCGAATTTTGAGTTAATATCTATGGCGAAAGGTTTTTGTTTTAGTGCTTCAATTTTATTGATGTTTTCCTCTGAGATTCCGCCACTCAAAAAGTAGGGAAGTGGCAGACTGATTTCATTTAAAATTTGCCAGTCAAACTGTTTTCCTGTACCCCCAAAATCTTTTGAATCTGTATCAAATAATAAGTATTCAATATCATTTTTGATTACCTGAATAGTATTATTAAGCCTATTTATAAACTCTTCTTTTGTAGTAATAACGTCAAAATTTCCAATTCTTATTACTTTGATGATTTTAATTTCAGAATGTATCCTTTTTCTTAATTCTGAAATATATTTTTCATCTTCATCTCCATGTAATTGTATATAATTTAAACTTGATTTTGCAATGATTTCAATAATTTCCTCTAAATTTTCATTTACAAAAACTCCGACTTTTCCATCATGTTGAATTTTTGAAATTTCATCTAAACTCAAATGGTTCAATGCATATCTGAGCGATTTTTCATAGAAAATAAAGCCTAAAAAGTCTGTATTCATAGAAATTAATTCATGAATCTGATTGGGCTTTGTTAAACCACAAACTTTGAGTTTTTGCAATTGATTTCCCATTATATTGTGTTTGAGATAAACTCTTCAAAAGCTTTATCAGGATTTTTATTTTTCATGAAATATTCACCCATCAAAAAACCGTCAAAACCTTGCTCTGTTAAATATTTAAAATTTTCAATACTGTAAATTCCGCTTTCAGCGATTGATAAAACACCTTTTGGAAGCTGATTTTTTAATTGAACCGAATGTTGTAAATCAACTTTGAAATCTTTTAAATTTCTATTGTTAATTCCCACTAAATCAATTTCTAGGTTAAAATGGTTAAGCTCTTCTTCTGTATGAATTTCCAATAAAACTTCCATTCCTAATTCATGGGCAAGAGCTGTAAATTCCTGAACCTGTTGATGTGAAAGACAGGAAGCAATCAACAAGACGACATCAGCTCCGATGCTTTTTGCTTCATAAAACTGATATTCATCTACCATGAAATCTTTTCTTAGAATAGGAATGTTTATATGATTTCTTACATTAAGAATATCTTCAAAGTTTCCACCAAAAAAATCTTTATCGGTAAGAATTGAAATACCACTTGCTCCAAAATTTTCGTAAGCTGAAACTACTTCTAAAGGGGAAGATTGGTTATTAATAATTCCTTTTGAAGGTGATTTTCTTTTAAACTCCGCAATGATTCCGTTTTTATCTTTAATGTTTTGTTTTAAAGAAAATTTTTCTTTTCCAAAAAATTCAGAATCTTTTAATTGTTGGATAGAGATATGGGACTTTGCAACGGAAATTTCTTCTTTTTTTCTCTGTATAATGCTGTCAAGTATGTTCATTGTATTTTTTATTTGAATTGTCATTTCGAACGAAATGATAATTGGAAAGTTTATTATTTCAAAAGCAACTCAAGAGATTGTAATGCTTTGCCTCCAAACAAGCTATCTTTAGCCATTGAAATACAATCTTCATAGTTTCCGAATTTGTTTGTATAATGCAGAGCAACCGCAGCGTTGACCAAAACCACAGAATTTTGTTGTTTTGTGCCTTTTCCTTCAAGAATATTTCTGAAAATATTTGCAGTTTCTTGAGCTGTTTTACCGGATTTTATATTTTCAGGACTCACATAGTCAAAGCCTAAATCTTCTGCAGAATAAATTTCCTCACCTTTTTTTGTAATAATTTTGGTATCATGAGTTAAACTTATTTCATCATATCCATCCATTCCATGAACGAGAATAAAATCGTTTTTATCTTTTTGTAAGAGATATTGATAAATTCGGGCAATTTCTAAATTGTATACTCCAATCATTGAGTATTTTGAGTTTGCAGGGTTTACCAAGGGACCCAACAAATTGAAAAATGTTCTTAAGCCTAAAGCTCTGCGTAAAGTTCCGACTGATTGGAGTGCCGGATGAAAATAAGGAGCATGTAGAAAGCAAATGTTTGCTCTTTCCAAATCTTCGTTTAGCTCATCCGAATTGTTTTTAAACTGATAGCCCAATTCTTCCAAAATATTGGAAGAGCCAATTGTGGTTGAAGCTCCATAGTTACCATGTTTTGTTACTTTTTGTCCGGCTCCGGCTATTACAAAACTTGCTAACGTTGAGATATTGATGGTGTTTTTTCCGTCACCACCCGTTCCTACAATGTCTATAGCATCACTAGTGTCTAAATTTACAGGAACTGCCATCTGTAATAGGGCTTCTCGAAAACCCTCAAGCTCTTTCAATGTGATGTCTCGCATCAAGAAAATACTTGTAAAAGCAGTGACTTCCGTTGAATTGAATTTATTTTGAGCAATTTCAATCATAATAGCTTTAGCCTCAGATTTTGATAATGTATTATGATTAAATAAGTATTGTAAGATTTCTTTCATTTGTGGAGATTTTGGTGTTGAAATAATTTCTGTTGTTTTCAATTTAAAAGAAAGTTTTTGATAATAGTTTCTCCATCAGGTGTTAAAATACTTTCCGGATGGAACTGAACGCCGTGTACATCGTATTTTTTGTGTTGTAAAGCCATGATCATTCCGTCTTTATCAACTGCTGTAATTTCCAATTCATCAGGGAAATTTTTAGGATTTACTGCCCAACTATGATATCGTCCGACTTCCAGACCGCTTGAAAGATTTTTGAAAAGTTTCGTGTCATTTTTTACTAATTCTGCGGAAGTTGCAACTCCGTGAAAAATTTCAGAAAGATTAATAAGGCTTCCTCCAAAGGCTTCAGCAATGGCTTGTTGGCCAAGACAAACACCAAGAATACTTTTAGTAGAAGTATATTTTTTAATTACATCTAATAATATACCTGCTTCTTCAGGTATTCCAGGACCGGGAGAAAGAATAATTTTATCGTATTTTTCGATTTCTTCTAATGTTATTTCATCATTTCTTACAACATCAACTTTTTTATTGAGAATTCTTTCTATGATTTGTACAAGATTGTAGGTGAAACTGTCATAATTATCAAATACTAGAATGTTTGTGTCAGTTTTTATATTGTTGCTCATTTTTTTCAATTTTAATAATTAATTTTCAGATAGTTTTTCAGCTTTTTCAACGGCTTTTTTGAGGGCGTTTAGTTTATTA
This sequence comes from Chryseobacterium oryctis, assembly GCF_025971925.1. Classification (GTDB taxonomy): domain Bacteria; phylum Bacteroidota; class Bacteroidia; order Flavobacteriales; family Weeksellaceae; genus Chryseobacterium; species Chryseobacterium oryctis. The sequence continues at coordinate 47,738 of NZ_JAPDHV010000003.1, read as the reverse complement.
TTAACTTCCTGCAATTCATTTTCAGGATTTGATTTTGCCACCAAACCAGCTCCAGCCTGATAATATAATGTATTGTTTTTGCTTAAGAAAGTTCGAATCATAATTGCCTGATTGCAAGTTCCGTTTAGCCCAATCATTCCTATGCATCCGCCATAATAACCTCTGGAATCTTTTTCATATTGATTAATAAGTTCCAAAGCTCTGTATTTAGGAGCTCCGCTTAAAGTTCCTTGCGGGAAAGTAGCTGCAACGACTTCGAGAGGGTTTATTTTTTCAGGCAAATCTGCCGTAACTTCACTTACCATGTGAATGACATGAGAGAAAAGTTGTATTTCTTTGAGCTTTGTTACCGTCACATTTTTTCCTAATTTTCCTAAATCATTTCTTGCCAAATCTACCAACATGGTATGTTCTGCATTTTCTTTCGGGTCGGTTTTTAATTCTTCAATTGATTGTAAATCTGTATCAAAATTTCCTGTTCTTTTGAAAGTTCCTGCAATAGGATGTATGATAGCTTTGTTGTTTTTGATAATTAGCTGACTTTCAGGACTTGAACCGAATAATCTGTAATTTCCATAATCAAAGAAGAATAAATAGGGTGAAGGATTGATATTTCTCAATGCACGATATACATTGAATTCATCTCCTGTGAATTTTTGCTGAAACCTTCTGCTCAAAACCAATTGAAAAACATCTCCTCTCATACAATGTTTTTGAGCTGTTTTTACTAATTCTATATATTCATCATCTGTGATGTTTGAGGTCTCTTTTTCGTTTTTTTCAAAAGGATATACGACAGATGTTTTATTCTTGATGAGATTTTCTAATAAATATAATTCAGATTTTATGCCCTCTATTTGATTTTCGATGATATGCATTTCATCGTTGTAATGATTGAGTGCAATTACATATTGATATAATCTGTAACGAAGAATTGGGATTTCAACTTCAGTGCTTTGAGGTTTGAATTTTATGTTTTCAAAAAACTGAACGGCCTCAAAACTTGTATATCCGAAAAGACTTTGTGCAGTTTCTTCTATAGGATCATTGGTTTTTTCACATTGAAAAATATTAGAAAAATGTTCAAAAATATCTGATATTTTGTGATCCATTATAAATTGCTTTACAGGTTCGGCTTTAGGCATTTTGATTTCAAATTCATTCAGGTTTTTGATTTCAATTCCTGCAATAGCGTTTATGGCGATGAAGGAGAAATTGTTATCAATGTTTTTTGAATCCGAACTTTCCAAGAGAATGGTATCTCTGAATTTGTCACGAACCTGCAAATAAATATTCATTGGAGTTTGAAGATCTCCCAATGTTTTTTTTGAAATAGTTTTAATTTTTATCTTCTTATTGAACATTTGTAATTTTATTTTTTGTGATTTTTAAATAAAAAAAGACTTCAACGGTATTCGTCAAAGTCTCTGTATATTTTTTAAATTATTCCTGTTGCAAATTAACAACATGACAATAGTTTCAGACCCGACGAAGAGTTTGAAAGCCACCACCAATTGTTGTTAGTCATATTAAACATGGGACAAATGTAGAACATTTTTTTAAAATAAAGATAAAAAGTCGGTGAAATTTAAAGAAAATTTTCAAAAATCATTATTCTTTAAGTTTATTAAACTCATTTTTTAGTTCAGTCTTTTTTTGCTTCATAATCTGGTTTGTCATGGTAGATTAAGAGAAAAGACAGCTATCCGAGAGGTATTCTGATGATATTTTCCATTGGTAAATTAAAGAAATTGCTATTGAAAAAAGGGTTTATATATTAAAGATCATATATTTAGATGTAAAACATCATTTTAAGTATAATCAGATTTAAATGGGAAATATTTGAATTTTGATTAAAAAAGAACAAATGGAAACAGTTTAAAAATTTATTTTTTATATTTTTGTCAGCAAATTTAGAAAACAATGAAAAAAGTATTAGCAATAGCATTTATCGGAAGTGTATTGGCAGTAAGTTGCTCTAAAAAAAATGATCATTCTTTACAAGATAGTAACACTATGCTTGAAGAACCAGAAGTGGCTACAGTTGTAGATTCTGCATCTGCTAAACCAGCTGAAACTGTTGCTGCACCAGCTCCTGAAGCTGCTAAAACGGATTCTACAGCTACTAAATAATGAAAAAGCTAATTTTAGCAGGATGTATTGGACTGTTGGCTCTGTCATGCTCTAAAAAAGAAAATACATCCGTTGAGTCTTCTTCTTCCACAGAAATTTCTAATTCCGCACCTGTTAATATGACAGGGAAGGAAATGATAGAGTCATTGGATTGTACAGGTTGTCATTCAGATACTGAACGATTAATAGGTCCTTCTTATAAAGAAATTGCCAATAAATATTCTGAAAAAGATATTGAATTATTGGCATCAAAGATAATTGAAGGAGGGAGCGGTGTTTGGGGAAGTGTACCAATGCAATCACACCCTGGTCTGTCTAAAGAAGAAGCAAAAAAAATGGTAGAGTATATTCTATCAATGAAAAAGTAAATCTCAAAAAAGAAATATTTTGAAAGACAGCAGAATCTGCTGTCTTTTTTTATTTGAAAATCCTTAAATTTGTACGCTTTTAGAAAAATAAGAAATGCAATTATCAGAACAAGAAATCATTAGAAGAGAAAAGCTTAATAAGCTTGTTGAAATGGGAATCAATGCTTTCCCTGCAGATGAATATAAAATTACAGATACTACAGCGTCTATAAAACAGGATTTTTCTGAAAGTAAACAGGTAAAGATTGCCGGTAGGTTGATGTCGCGCAGAATTCAAGGTAAGGCTTCTTTTGCTGAATTGCAGGATTCTACAGGTAGAATTCAGGTGTACTTTAACAGAGATGAGATTTGTACAGGAGAGGACAAAACTTTATATAATGAGGTTTACAAGCATCTTTTAGATATTGGTGATATCATTGGGATTGAAGGAGAATTGTTTACAACTCAGGTGGGTGAGAAAACTGTTTTAGTTAAAAATTTTACCCTGCTTACAAAAACATTACGTCCGCTTCCTCAGGCAAAAACCGATGAAAACGGAGTAGTGCATGATGCTTTTAATGATCCAGAACTAAGATATAGACAGCGTTATGTAGATTTAACGGTTAATCCTCAAGTTAAAGAAATTTTTGTGAAAAGAACAAAATTGTTCAATGCAATGAGAAATTTCTTTAATGATGCCGGATATTTCGAGGTTGAAACTCCTATCTTACAGTCAATTCCTGGTGGAGCGGCTGCAAGACCTTTTATTACGCATCACAATGCTTTAGATATTCCGTTATATTTAAGAATAGCGAACGAATTATATTTAAAAAGACTAATTGTTGGTGGTTTTGACGGAGTTTATGAATTCTCAAAAAACTTCAGAAATGAAGGAATGGACAGAACTCACAACCCTGAATTCACAGCTATGGAAATCTATGTAGCTTACAAAGATTACAATTGGATGATGGATTTCACTGAAAAACTTTTAGAATTCTGTGCTACACAAGTGAACGGAACTACAAAAGCGAAATTCGGAGAACATGAAATTGATTTCAAAGCTCCATATCCAAGAGTTTCAATGACGGAGGCTATTCAGAAGTTTACAGGATATGATATTACAGGAAAAACTGAACAAGAATTGTTTGATTTTGCTAAATCTATCGGTGTTGAAGTAAACGAGACAATGGGTAAAGGTAAATTGATTGATGAAATTTTTGGTGAAAAATGTGAAGGAAACTTCATTCAGCCAACCTTCATTACAGACTACCCGATTGAAATGTCTCCACTTACTAAAAAACATAGAAGTAAAGAAGGTCTTACAGAACGTTTCGAATTAATGGTTTGCGGAAAAGAAATTGCCAATGCGTATTCTGAGCTTAATGACCCGATTGACCAGAGAGAGCGTTTTGAAGAGCAGTTGAGATTATCTGAAAAAGGAGATGATGAAGCAGGACAGTTTATTGATGAAGATTTCTTGAGAGCACTTGAATACGGTATGCCTCCGACTTCAGGATTAGGAATCGGAATGGACAGATTAATCATGTTCTTGACAAATAATGCATCTATTCAGGAAGTATTGTTCTTCCCTCAAATGAAGCCAGAAAAAGCAACTCCTCAAATTGAATTAGGAGAAGATGAGAAAATCATTCTTGAAATCTTAAAATCGGGTGAGCAAATTGCTTTAGCAACGGTAAAAGAACAATCTAAACTTTCGGGTAAGAAGTGGGATAAAGCTTCTAAAACTCTAACGAAAGCTAACTTAGTGAAAGTTGAGAAAATTGACGAAAATCTTTTGATGAAGTTAGTTTAAACTAGAATTTATTTTTAATATAAATAAAAAACGAACATGATTGTTCGTTTTTTATTGTTTTAAGAGGATTTGTTGCTAACTTTGCCATAGAAAAACACATATATATTTTATGAAAAAAATTATTGCTACTGTAATAGTATTAGTATTTTCAACGGCTAATGCTAAGGTCTCTATTTCTTTAGACCCCAATTTCAGAAACAATAGTATTGTTTAGGTTGCCAATATCCATTCTCTGGGATTTTACTAAATTATTTTATGGAATAATGTATTTTAATATTATCATACAAAGTAGATGGTGATTTTCAAATAAGAATTTATATCTAGATAAAAAACAAAAAAACAATATGACAAAAACAAAATTATTTTTTGCTATTTCTCTTTTAATAGCGCAATTATCTTTTTCCCAAAATATTACTATTACTGATAATTATTTTAAGCAATTTCTTCTAAATGCAGATTATAGTAATACTTATGCAAAAGATCTTGCAGGGAATTTTACAAAAATAGATCTCAATGGAGATGGAGAAATACAAATTACAGAAGCTGTAAATATAAAGGAGATTTCTACTAGTAAATTTCCACAACGTACATTGATAAATGAGATTGATGTGAGACCATTTTCTAATTTAGAGGAATTAAATTGTACTGTTGGAACGCTTTCTCCTGTAGCCCCAGATGTTTTTAGTAATCTTCAGTATATTAAGGCAAATGGCTTAAGTAAATTAAAATCAATCTATGCTTATCATAATTCTTTGATTTCTGTTGATGCTTCTTATTGTCCGTTACTTACTATTTTGGAAATTAGAGATAACTTTGTGATGGGTGTAACTTCTTCTAATAATAATACTATTAAAAGTATAAACTTAGAAGGTTGTACTTCCCTTGCTGATTATTCAATTTATGAGACTTCTTTAGAGAGCCTTAATGTAAAGAATTGTACAGCTTTAACTAATCTATCTGTTGGGAATAATAAACTAAATAATCTTGACATGACTGGTTGTATCAATTTAGAAATGTTGAATTGTTCATTTAATAAATTAACAAATTGGGATTTTTCAGATTTAGTAAAACTAGACGAAGTAAGCTGTATGGGAAATTTATACACAGAATTAGATTTTAGTAATCAGCCTTTATTACTGTTTTTGGAATGTGCAGACAACCCATTACTGACAAAGATAAATATCCAAAATGGATCTGAATTATTTGATTTTCATTTTCAAGAAACTCCGGCTTTACAACTCATTTGCTGTGACGTAAATGAAATTGCTTCTGTGCAATATTTGGTTAATTTCTACGGATATACAAATACTGTGGTATCTTCCACTTGTGGTTTAGCTTTAAATACAAACGAGAATCTAATAACTAAAGAGAATGAAATTAGTTTTAACAATCCATTTTCAAATGAATTAATTTTAAACTCTAAAGAAAAAATAAAAAAAGTAGAAATATATGATGAAAGTGGTAGAGTTGTTTTAAAAGGTAATGGTTCAAGGTTAAATACTTCTTCAATCGTAAAAGGTACTTACTTTATTAAAATTACTACTGATTCTAATAAAATGATTTCTAAAAAGGGAATTAAAAACTAAAATAAAAAATCCCGCCAATTCAAGTGGTGGGATTGATTTTTAAAAATTACTTTCTTAGTTAAAATTCTTTGTTTTATAAACTATAATTCTTTGTTTTTCGTTTTTAGGAAAACTTAGAATCGATGAAAGTTCTTATTGTATTTATTATAATTTTCTGTTGTGTAAATTGTAATGCACAAATGCTCACTTCTATTTATTTTGCTTATGATAATTATGAGCTTAGTAAAGAATCCGAGAAAAAACTGGATAGCTTGTCTCAGTTAAAAAGTAGTTTGAGATTTAGAATTTTTGGAAATTGTGATTCTACGGGGAGTTCAGCATATAATAAGAGATTATCCGAAAACAGAGCACAAGTAGTACTGAAATATTTACAAGCAAAAGTAGGGAATAATATAAAGTTGGAAAGTGTAGTTGGGCTAGGAGAAGAAAAGCAAATAAACGATAACAGTACAGAAGAATTTCGAGGAAAAAACAGAAGAGTAGATATATTTATTGATAAAGAATTCAATTCAAAGGAAAAGATTTCAAGAAAAGTTTATCCTAGTTTTTTCAGTAAAGAAGTTTCTGAAATGAAAGTGAGAGATACTTTTTCTTTACCTAATGTTAATTTTGTAGGAGGTCGGCATGTATGGCTTCCCAAAGCAAATGAAGTACTTTCTCAGCTTGTTACAGTTTTAAAAAATAATCCAACGATGGAAGTGGAATTACAAGGGCATATTTGCTGTGATTATGATAATTTTGACGGGAAAGACCTTGATTTGGGAACCTTCAATCTGTCTTGGACAAGAGCTAATGCTATAAAAGAATTTCTTGAAAAACAAGGAATTAATTCAAAGAGAATAAAAGCATCAGGTCAAGGTCATCTCAATCCTATAGTGTATACTGAACAGACTGAAGCCCACCGAACTAAAAATAGGAGGGTTGAAATTGTTTTACTTAAAAAATAGATTGATATTAATTGAAACAGTTTCTTTTGTTAATCATAAACCTAAACGTATCTTTTGTGATATATTGAATTATAGCAATTAAACATAAATAATTGTGTGATTTTTCTTAATCCTAAATCTCCTTCATTTTTGTAAAGCAAAATTTCTTCATCATTAAGTTTGAACCATATATTTCACTTGTTTCAAATAATTTGATTATTTTCTCAATTTACTAAATGAAGCCATCAGATAAAACAAAAACGGAAGAATAAATACCGAACCCAATATCAAAGCCCAGCCTAATACTGAAATAGTTTTTGGCGAAGCTATATGTTGAGTCAAAGAAAGGTGCAATCCGTTTCCTAATAAAATGATATTCGGGTTGTGCTGATAAGTTGCCGCAACCAAAATCATTACAATTTGAAATCCAGCTAAAGCTCTTACAGGTAATAGTTTTTTGTTTCTCATTGCTTTTAAAATTAACAGCAGACAAATTGTAGCAAAAACTGTTGCCATAATTCCTAAAGGTTTTGAGAAAATCCACATTAATAAAGGTATATCTGAAACATAAGCTGTGAAAAATACCAGAATTCCTGTAATAACCACAAAAATCATGGTTTGCTTTGATTTTTTTATCATTAAATCTAATTCATGACTGTCGGTTGTTTCTCTTAAAGCAAAAATTGAAGCCAAATAAGCACAAATAGAAATGGTGAAAAGACCGACTGCTATTCCGAACCAATTGAGCCAACTGAAAACATATAGGTCCAAAAAAGTCGATGCAATCGGATTAATAGAACGAGAAATAGTTGCAGCTGCAATCAATCCAAGAAAAAACGGAGTGAGTAGGCTTGAAAAATAGAATATTTGAGTATAAACCTGTTGCCAATCATCCTTCACAGCATCATAATGTCTGAAAGTAAACGCTGTTCCTCTTGCAATGATACCTATAAGCATTAAAACTAAAGGAATGTGAAGATAAGTCGATAAGGTTGTGTAGATTTCAGGAAACCCGACAAACAAAATTACAATTGCAATAATCAACCACATATGATTGGCTTCCCAAACCGGAGCAATAGATTCATACATAATGTTTTTAGTCTTTGGCCTGGCTTTTTTATTGGTGAAAAGTTCCACAATTCCAGCTCCAAAATCAGCTCCTCCCAAAATCACATACAAACAGATTGATAACCAAAGAAATCCTATAACAACGTAAATCATGATTTTTTGTTTTTAGCGTTAAACTCAGAATCTGTTGGGTCATAAAGTTTAGGAACCATTTGAATCTGCCTTCTCAAAAGAAAAATGATAATTAATGATAACGAAACAAAAATTGCCGTGAAAAAATAGAATGAATACTGTATTCCGGGCATTGGAGTTACGGCATCTGCGGTTTTCATTATTCCGTAAATAATCCAGGGTTGTCGCCCCACTTCAGTGACTGTCCATCCTGCTTCTAAAGCAATATAGCCGAAAGGTGTTGCTATAAAAAAGGTTTTTAAAAGCCAATTTTTAGTTAACCATTCTTTCTTAAAAAATGTAGCATATAAATAAACAGTACCGATGATAATCATTACAACACCGAAGAAAATCATTATTTGAAAAGAATAATGAACAACAGCAACAGGAGGCCATTCATCTTTTGGAAAATCATTGAGACCTTTTACCTCTGAATCAAAATCATTACTTACCAAGAAACTTAAAACCTTCGGGATTTTAATAGCATATTTTATTTCGCCTTTTTCTTCATCCGGAATTCCGCCAATGACAAATGATGCACCTTTTTCGGTTTCAAAATGAGCTTCCATTGCTGCTAATTTGATGGGCTGTCTTTCTGCAACAGATTTTGCTGCAATATCACCGCTTAAAGGCGCTCCGAAAGCTCCTATTAAAGCAAATCCTGCTGCAATTTTAAATGCTTTTGTATGAAATTCAATATTCTTTTTTTTCATGATTAAATAAGCATGTACTCCAGCAACTGCGAATCCTGTCGCACAGAAGGCAGCAACAGTCATATGTAAAGCCTGAGGAAACCAAGCTTCGTTAAACATGGCTTTAATTGGGTCTATGTTTACATATTGTCCGTTGATATAATCAAATCCGGAAGGAGAATTCATCCATGCATTGGCTGCAACGACTAAAATTCCGGAAGCTAAACCACTCAAGCCGACTAAAAATCCGCAAAACCAATGAAACCATTTATTAAATCTGTCCCAACCATACAAGAAAAATCCGATAGCAATGGCTTCAATAAAAAATGCCGTTCCTTCGAGAGAGAAAGGCATTCCGAAAATGGGTCCTGCATGTTTCATAAATTGCGGCCAAAGAAGTCCAAGTTCAAAAGAAAGCATTGTTCCTGAAACAGCTCCGGTTGCAAAAAGTATTGCCACACCTTTGCTCCATGCTTTGGTAAGACCTTTATAAACTTCGTTTTTGGTTTTTAAGTATTTCCAATGGGCAAAAGCCATAAGGAAAGGCATTACCATACCCACACAGGAGAATATGATATGAAACCCAAGCGACATTGCCATCTGTGCTCGAGCGGCGAGAAAATCATCCATAATAATCAACTTTGACTGAATAAAATTAAGCATAAATAAATGATAATCGGTATGATTTACAACAGTTTTGATTTAAAAAATAGGTTTTAACTTTGATATTTTTTAGGTTAATTTGTTTTCTTTTAAAATTGGAGTAATCCATATTTTTTTGACATTTTTTAACTTTCACAAGTCGAAAAAAATCACGATATTTGTGGGTCTTTGCATATAGCAAGATTTTAATATTTAATATGAGTCAAAAACAATATACAGCTAGTAGTATACAGGCATTGGAAGGGATGGAACACGTTCGTATGCGTCCTTCAATGTACATTGGTGATGTAGGAGTAAGAGGTCTTCATCATTTGGTTTATGAAGTAGTAGATAACTCTATTGACGAGGCATTAGCAGGATACTGCGACACAATCACTGTTACCATAAAAGAAGGAAACGGAATTGAAGTAACCGACAACGGTAGAGGTATCCCTGTTGATTTCCATGAAAAAGAACAAAAATCTGCTCTTGAGGTTGTAATGACAAAAATTGGAGCCGGAGGTAAGTTTGATAAAGATTCTTATAAGGTTTCGGGGGGACTTCACGGGGTTGGGGTTTCTTGTGTGAACGCACTTTCTAATGAAATGATTACTACCGTTTATAGAGATGGAAACGTTTATCAGCAGGTATATTCCAGAGGAAAAGCTCAAACAGATGTAGAAGTAGTTGGTAACAGTGATAAAAGAGGAACGAAGCAGTTTTTCCAGCCGGATGATACTATTTTTACAGAATTAGTTTATAATTACGATACTTTAGCAAATCGTTTAAGGGAACTTTCTTACCTTAATAAAGGAATTACGATTACCCTTACCGATGAAAGAGAAGCATTAGAAGATGGAACTTTCAAGACAGAAAAATTTCATTCTGAAGGAGGTCTGAAAGAGTTTGTTGCTTATATCGACGGAAACCGTGAATCTATCATGGAACATGTGATTTTCATGGAAGGAGAGCGTGATGATATTCCTGTGGAAGTAGCAATGCGTTACAACACTTCATTTAATGAAAATTTACATTCTTATGTAAATAATATTAATACTCACGAAGGAGGAACTCACTTAGCCGGTTTCAGAAGAGCTTTAACGAGAACTCTAAAGAAATTCGCTGATGAATTAGGGCTTCCTGCAAAAGAAAAAGTAGAAGTTACAGGAGATGACTTCCGTGAAGGTCTTACGGCTGTTATTTCTGTAAAAGTAATGGAGCCTCAGTTTGAAGGGCAAACTAAAACTAAATTAGGAAATTCTGAAGTTTCGGGGGCTGTAGATAAAATTGTTGGTGAAATGCTTACCAACTTCTTGGAAGAAAACCCTGCTGAAGCCAAACAAATAGTACAGAAAGTTGTTTTGGCTGCAAAAGCAAGACAGGCTGCGAAAAAAGCTCGTGAAATGGTTCAGAGAAAATCTCCAATGGGAGGTTCAGGACTTCCGGGAAAACTTTCTGATTGTTCTTCTAAAAACCCTGAAGAATCTGAGATTTTCCTTGTAGAGGGAGATTCTGCGGGTGGAACAGCAAAGCAGGGACGTGACAGATTTTTCCAAGCTATTCTTCCGTTAAGAGGTAAGATTTTGAACGTAGAAAAGTCTATGCTTCATAAAGTATATGATAACGAGGAAATTAAAAATATTTACACTGCTCTTGGAGTTTCTGTAGGTACAGAAGAAGATAGCAAGGCATTGAATATGTCTAAACTGAGATATCATAAAATCGTAATCATGACCGATGCCGATATCGATGGTTCTCACATTTCGACCCTGATTCTTACGTTCTTCTTTAGATATATGAAAGAACTGATTGAGAACGGATATATTTATATCGCTCAACCACCTTTGTATTTATTGAAAAAAGGAAATAAAAAAGTTTATGCTTACAACGAAAAAGAACGTGAAGAATTCACTTTAGAAATGTCTCCGGATGGTAAAGGTGTTGAAGTTCAGCGTTATAAAGGTCTTGGAGAAATGAACCCTGAACAACTTTGGGAAACAACTTTAAATCCTGAAAACAGAATTCTAAAGCAGGTAACTATTGAAAATGCAGTAGAAGCTGATAGCGTTTTCTCAATGTTGATGGGAGATGAGGTACCACCGAGAAGAGAATTTATTGAAAAGAATGCCAAATATGCTAAAATTGATGCATAATTTGAATTTATAGTTAAAAAAGACTTCAGCAATGAAGTCTTTTTTGTTTATTATTTTTCAGATAGAAAACTGTTCAATCCTTCCAAAAGTTGTAATTGATTTCGAGTTCTGTCTAAATTATGTTCGGGATATTTTGTTGAATAATAAATGCTTCCGTTCAAATAATCGGTTAAAAATCTGATAGCCTGAATATAAATCACAACTTTCGCGGCATAATCTAAGTTTTCGAGTTCCGTATGAGTAAGTTTATCTTTTAAATGAAATAGAAAACCTTCTTTTACAGCTTTGTAAATTTCTGGATTGAAATTATTTTCTGTTTTTCCGTCATCTTCATTAGTTGTATTGGTGTAAGAACGAATCATATCTCCGAAATCATACAAAATTGTGGAAATCATAATGGTGTCCAAATCAATTACAGCCAATGGTTTTTGATGTTGGTTGAAAAGAATATTACTTATTTTAGGGTCGGCGTGAATGATTCTTTTAGGGAGAAGATTATTCTTTTCAAGCTCAATCCATTTATCAGGAAGTGATAAAAATTGATTTGTTTGTTCTATTTCACGTTTTGCCTTTTCAATAAGGCTTGAATCAGTATTTTTTAAAGAAGTCTGATAGTCAAAAATTCTTTTTTCAAAATTGATAAAATCAGGCAAAGTTTCTTCAATATTCACTGAATTTTCAATATTAATAATATCTAAAAAATGACTGAATGCTTTCGCTGCTTCATAAGCAATTTCGTGGGATGGAATTTTAAGAAAAGTAAGGCTATTCTCAATAAAATTTTGAATTCTCCAAACATCATCATTTTCATCAGGTATTAAAAATTCATTTTCGGAAGTACAAACAGGTCTAATGACTTCTAATTGATAATTATTGGAAATCAGTTTTTTATTGATTGTTAAATGGTTTTTTATGATAGAAACAGGATTCTTAAAAATCTGTTTGTTGATTTTTTGAAGGATAAATTTTTCACTTGTATCTTTATTTTCTAGAAGAAAAGTAGAATTAATCAGACCATTTGTAATAGGAGTGATTTCGTAGTTTTCTGTTGCAATAAATTTTTTTATAATGGTATTCAACTCCATAAATCAGTGGGGTATCTTTTTGAGAAAGTTTCTTCTCGTAAAAAATCTTTTAAAATCTCTTTGTCGTTGGCATAGGTCATTCCCATCCATTGAGATGGAGAAGGCTTTACCAAAACTTGTATTTCTTTCTCATTAATCATTTTTTGTACAACAGAAGGTATATAAAACTCTTGTGTTGATGATGGTTTAGAATTAATAAATTCATTGAAAGACTTTTCAAGAAAACTGAAAATTTTAGGATGAAAAATGAAGAAATTCATAGAAACTAAGGTTTTAGGTTTGATTTCAACATCTTTCTCTTTTTCGGTGTAAATAATAAAATCTCCTTCTTGACGAATAGATGTTTGCTCTTCGATTTTTATTAAAAAATTCTCAGAATCCATTGTGCAGATTCCTCTTGCAACGGTTCCGTTTTCGCTCAGAGTGCTTTCAACAGGGTAAGCAATCAACTCGAATTGCTTCTCTGAAATATTTCCTTTGTCAATCTCTTTTGAAGCTAGTTGATAGGCTTCTTTTCCATAAAAATCGTCTGCATTTATCATAATGAAAGGCTCATTAATGATATTTTGAGCGCATAAAATGGCATGACCCGTTCCCCAGGGTTTTTGTCTCTCGGAAATATCGAAATTTTCAGGAAGATAATTTTTTATATCTTGATAAACCCAATGCAATTCAAAATTCTTATCAGCTGATATTTTTTGGAGTCTTTCAAGATAACTTTCAGGAATAAAGCGGTTGATAATAACCACAATTTTGTTGAATCCCGCTTCCAGAGCATCGTAAATTGAATACTCTAGAAGCGGAGAATTATTTTCTAAAATTCCGTCTATTTGTTTTAATCCTTTGTATCTACTTCCAAGTCCGCCGGCTAAAATGAGAAGTGTTTTTTTAGAATTCATCGGTCATTCCAAATACGGGTTTGCGATTTTTCCAGGCACCTTTGGTGAAATCGGGAATATTAACAGCTTTTCCTCCTTTTGCAATAGATTTTTCGCTGAGCGGAGTTATTGAATACCATGTCGCCAAATCGTACACATCCATCGGGAACTCAATATTTCGTTTGATGCATTCTATAAAAGTGTTCATTACGAAGAAATCCATTCCTCCGTGTCCTGCTCCGGTTGCTTTATCTGCAAACCGTTTCCACATAGGGTGGTCGTATTCTGTGAGCCATTTTTCGGTACTGTCCCATTTATGCGAATGATTCATTGCTTTTTCAAAATAAATATGACCTTGATCGAATTCTCCCCACCCAAAATCCTGCCAGATTCCTTCTGTTCCCTGAACTCTAAATCCTAAATCATAAGGTCTTTGTAAACTTGTATCATGGGTTAGAAGTATGGTTTCTCCATTGGCACAAGCAATTTGAGTGGTTACAATATCTCCTTGGTTGAATTTTACTTTTGCATTAGGATGATTTTCTCCGCCTTTAGGATGTTCTACAATATATTTATGCAATCCTACAGCTTTTGATGAGAATGAGGATAGCCTTGTTAATCTGTTTCCTCTGTTAATATCCATCATTACGGCAACAGGTCCGAGTCCGTGAGTAGGGTAGAGTTCTCCGTTTCTTTTTACATAATGTTCGGTTCTCCATTTGGCTTCACTAAAGCCTTTTTCTCCAAATTCAGCTCCAGAGTTATATGGAGTAATTCCATCGTTAAATAATACACCTCTCAAATCATGTTGATAACCTCCTCGTCCATGAACTAACTCTCCAAACATGTTTTTACGAACCATATTTAAAACAGCCATTAAGTCTCGTCGATAACAGACATTTTCCATCATGAAAATCGGAACTTTTGTTTCTTCATATACTTTTACAAACTCCCAGCAATCATTGAGATTAATAGCTCCGGAAACTTCCATTCCGACAATTTTTTTAGCACGCATAGCTTCAACACCTTGCGTAAGATGCCATTCCCATGGGGTTGCAATAACTACAGCATCAATGGTATTTAGTTTTAAGAGATTTCTGTAATCATATTCTCCGTTTGAGAATTCCTGAGCTGCAGGTTTATTATTTTTAGCTAATATTTTTTGAGAAGCAGAAAGCATAATTTTACTAGGATCAGCAAAAGCTATAATTTCTACATCATCACGTTGTGCAAGAAGTTTTACATGTTCCTGACCTCTAAGTCCGACACCAATAAATCCTACGCGAACTTTTTTGTCTGTTTTATAACCTTTAGAATAAGCAAATAAAGAATTGGGTAACACAAGAGCTCCAAAACTTGCCAAAGCAGCAGTTTTGATGAAATCCCGACGGGTTGTATCCATTTTAATATATTTTGTATGATTTGTTTTGATAAAGGTATTAAATTATAAATTTTTAAAAATATTTTGAGTGAAAAATATTGAATAAATTTAATTAATTCTACTTTTTTTCTTCAAAATTTTAATGGAAATAGTATGTAATCAGATGGTTATTTTTTTATGTATTCAGTTTTTATATTCATTTTAAATAAGTTAAATAAGACTTGACAAAGGGGTGTTCAATGTCGTATATTTGCACCTTGAAAATTACAGCCTGTAATTTTAATAAATTTTTAAACCGTAATTTAAAAAATGAAGACATCCGATTTTAATTTCGACCTTCCTGCAGAATTACTAGCAGAACACCCTTCCGAGCATAGAGATGAGGCTAGATTAATGGTATTAAACCGTAAAACTGAAACA
The DNA here is from genome assembly GCF_025971925.1 of Chryseobacterium oryctis. Lineage (GTDB taxonomy): Bacteria > Bacteroidota > Bacteroidia > Flavobacteriales > Weeksellaceae > Chryseobacterium > Chryseobacterium oryctis. Next base: position 32,443 of record NZ_JAPDHV010000003.1, on the reverse strand, counting down.
ATTGAGCACAAATTGTTTAAAGATGTGGTAGATTATTTTGATGAAGATGATTTGTTTATTTTCAACAATACTAAAGTTTTCCCGGCTCGCCTTTATGGAAATAAAGAAAAAACGGGTGCTAAAATTGAAGTTTTCCTTTTGAGAGAGCTAGATAAAGAAACTCGTGTTTGGGACGTTTTGGTAGATCCTGCAAGAAAAATCAGAATTGGTAACAAATTATTCTTTACAGAAGATGAATCTTTAGTTGCAGAGGTTATTGATAATACAACTTCAAGAGGTAGAACCTTGAGATTTTTATTCGATGGTTCTTATGAAGAATTCAGAAGCAAACTAAAGGAACTTGGTGAAACTCCGCTTCCAAAATATATAAAAAGAGCTGTAGAGCCTGAAGATGCTGAAAGATACCAGACAATCTATGCTAAAGTAGAAGGAGCTGTTGCTGCACCTACCGCAGGTCTTCACTTCTCAAAACATTTGATGAAGAGATTGGAAATCAAAGGAATCAACTTTGCTGAAGTAACTCTTCACGTTGGTTTAGGAACTTTCAATCCTATTGAAGTGGAAGATCTTTCTAAGCATAAAATGGAATCTGAAGAAATCATTATTGATGAAAAAAATGCTGAAATCATCAATAAAGCAGTAGAAGCTAACAGAAGAGTTTGTGCTGTAGGAACAACTACAATGAGAGCTTTGGAAACTTCTGTTTCTTCAAACAAAAAAATCTCTGCATTCAACGGATGGACAAATAAATTTATTTATCCACCTCATGATTTTGGTGTTGCAAATACAATGATTACTAACTTCCATACGCCAAAATCTACATTAATTATGATGATTGCAGCGTTTGCCGGAAAAGATTTTATCATGCATGCGTATGAAGAAGCTGTGAAAGAGAAGTATAAATTCTACTCTTACGGTGACGCAATGTTAATTATATAAGATTTTTAATATCAATAATATAAAAAAACCTTCAGTAAAAGCTGAAGGTTTTTTTATAATTAAAGCTTTCCTTGATTTGTTGTTGTGTTAATTTTTATAGCTTTTTTAAAAGCTGTATCTTTGCAAAATATTTAAAATAAAAAATAACATTGAAAGATATTCGTACTTTATCACTAGATCAGCTTAAAGATTATTTTGTGTCTTTGGGAGAAAAACCATTCCGTGCGAAACAGGTTTATGATTGGTTGTGGAGTAAAAATCTCCATTCGATTGATGAAATGACGAATCTTTCGAAACCTCTTCGTGAAAGAATTTCAGAGGAATATACTATTAACCCTGTTTCTGTGGATTTACTTCAAAAAAGTAAAGATGGAACTATTAAAAACGGGGTGAAACTTCATGACGGATTATTAGTAGAATCTGTATTGATTCCTACAGAAACAAGAACAACAGCTTGTGTATCTTCTCAAGTCGGCTGTTCGCTAAACTGTGAATTTTGTGCAACAGCTAGACTCAAAAGAATGAGAAATCTTGAGGTTGCAGAAATTGTAGATCAGGTAGCTTTAATTGACAGCCAAAGTAGAATGTATTTCGATAGACCTCTTTCCAATATTGTATTTATGGGAATGGGAGAGCCAATGATGAACTACAAAAATGTGGTTGAAGCTATCCGAAAAATTACACAACCTGAAGGCTTGGGAATGTCTCCTCGAAGAATTACCGTTTCTACTTCAGGGATTCCGAAAATGATTAAAATGCTTGCAGATGACGATTTGCGTGTGAAATTGGCTTTGTCACTTCACTCAGCGATTGAATCTAAGCGTAATGAAATAATGCCTTTCTCAGATAAATTTCCTTTAACGGAAATTATGGAATCTCTACAATACTGGTACAAAAAAACAGGTTCTGTTATTACTTTTGAATATTGTGTTTGGAAGGGAATTAATGATGGAGATGAAGATATTAAAGCTTTAATAAAATATTGTAAACAAGTTCCTTCTAAGGTTAATTTAATTCAATATAATCCTATTGGAGACGGGAAATATGACCAATGTAATAAACAGGCTGAAGAAAACTATATTCGTCAGCTTGAAAATGCAGGAATTGTTTGTGTTATAAGAAAAAGCCGAGGTGGAGATATTGATGCTGCCTGTGGTCAGTTAGCAAATAAAACAGCGGATTAAAATTTCATTAAAAATCTTTATATTTTTCTTAAAAAACTCTTAAAGTCATACCTTTGTGTCTTAAATTAAAAGATGATGATGGATTTCTTTATGGGTGAAGATGGATTGGAGAATGTATACGCTTGGTCCATTCCTCTGCACATCACAGTTATTTTGGCGGAAATGATCTATAGTCATATTTCTCAAGCTAAATTATATAGTGGTAAAGATGTAGCAACCAATGTTTATCTTGCATTGATGAATTTCGGACTAGATCTTATTATGAAGGCTTTTGCGATGGGAGTAATGTTTTTCTTCTATAATCATAGGCTTTTTACTTGGGATTTTACAATTTGGTATTGGATCATTTGTTTCATCGTTACAGATTTTGCCTATTATGTTTTACATTATGTAGATCATCATTCAAGAGCTTTTTGGGCGGTTCATATCACACATCACAATTCAGAATTTTTTAATCTTACAACTGGATTTAGAAGTCCTGTTTTACAGCCACTTTATAGGTATTTATATTTTTCTCCATTAGCATTTTTAGGGTTTAATCCTTGGCATATTATGGTTGTTTATGCAATCGGACAGGTTTACGGAACTTGGGTACATACGCAGACTGTAAAAAGCATGGGTATTTTAGAATATATCTTGGTAACTCCATCTCATCATCGCGTTCATCATGCTTGTAATATTAAGTATTTGGATAGAAATATGGGAATGTGTTTAATTATTTGGGATAAAATTTTCGGAACATTTGAAAAGGAAGATCCAAACGTACCTGTAAAATTTGGAATTTATCCAAAAATGCCGAACGAGAGACCAGATACAGTTCTGTTTTATGAATGGAGAAAAATTTGGAAAGATATAAAGCAACCGGGGTTAAAATTCACTGATAGAATTAATTATATCTTCAATTCTCCTGGATGGAGACATGATGGAACTGGTAAAACTGTAAGGCAATATCAGAAAGAATATCTTGAGAAGAAAGCCGGAAAGAAGGGCAAGGTTCAAAAACAATCAGCTTAAAAAAATTTTCAATAAAATCTATATAATCACTGAGGCGGACATTTGTCCGCTTTTTTTGTTTGATTTTTTAATTGAAATTGATTTAAAAATAAAACTTTAATTTTACTTTATGAAAAAGCTTTTTCAAGTTTTAATCTTTGCAATTTCTGCATTTTCGTTTGCACAACAAGTTGATTTTCTAAAAATTAGAAAATACCGAGTCAATTATTTGAATGAAAAAATTCAGGAAACTTCAGGATTAAGTATTTTTAATGATAAACTGTATACGTTTAATGACAGCGGAAATGCTCCCGAACTTTTTGAACTGGACAAAACCACTGGTGAAATTTTAAAAACGATTAAAATCAATGCCAAGAATACAGATTGGGAAGCTTTAGCAAATGATGGGAGTAATTTCTACATCGGAGATTTTGGAAATGCTTCAGGAAAAAGAAAAGATTTAAAGGTTTATAAAGTTCCTTTTCAAAATAATGAAGCAAAAAATGATTCTATTGAAACCATTTCTTTTTTTTATCCTGAACAGACAGATTTTTCTACAAAAGAATTGAATACGAATTTTGATGGTGAAGCTATGATTTATTTAAACGGAAAACTTCATATTTTTACTAAAGAGTGGGCTTCGAAATCAACGACACATTATGTCATTAATCCGGATATTTCAGAAAACCAAAAGGCGGAGAAAATAGAAACCTTTAAAGCCGATTTTATTGTAACAGATGCTGCTTATTTTGATGGAAAATTATATTTAATAGGCTATACAAAGAAAACTGAGGTATTTCTAAGTATATTTAATGAAACTGAAGCTGGTGTCTTTTTTAATACTAATCCTAAACGTTATTATTTGGGGAGTGCTTTATCAATAGGTCAGATTGAAGGGGTTACTGTAAATGAATTGGGTATGTATATTTCGGGAGAAAAATTGAGTTCTCCGTTGGGAAGTACAAAACCAAGTCTGTATTTTATTCCAAAAGATAAATTTGGGAACTAATTTTTGCCCTAAAATTGCCTGAAAAAAATTATCTTTGTGAGAATTAATAATTATTTATTCATCATTCGAAGACTGTGGGCAACACTGTAGAAGAAATCAAGCGACCAATCAATGAGGAAATGAAACTTTTTGAACAAAAGTTTTATGAATCAATGCAAAGTAAAGTTCCTTTATTAGATAAAGTAACTCGTTTTATAGTTACTACAAAAGGAAAGCAAATGCGACCTATGTTTGTGTTTCTTTGTGCAAAACTCGTAGGGGAGGTCAACGAAAAAACATATCGTGGGGCATCAATGATTGAGTTGATTCATACTGCTACTTTGGTGCATGATGATGTAGTTGATGAGAGTTTCAAACGTCGTAATTTCTTCTCTATTAATGCTTTGTGGAAGAATAAAATTGCGGTTTTGGTAGGAGATTACCTTCTTTCTAAGTCTGTTTTATTATCTACAGACTATAAAGACTACGATTTGTTAAGTGTTATTTCCCGAACTATTCGTGAAATGTCTGAAGGAGAGCTGCTTCAGTTGGAGAAAGCAAGAAAGCTGGATATTACGGAAGATGTTTACTACGAAATTATTCGTCAGAAAACTGCAACTTTAATTGCCGCTTGTTGTGAAATCGGAGTTTTATCAAATAATGCTGATGAAACGTTAGCAAAAAAAATGATGGATTTTGGAACATATACCGGAATGGCTTTCCAAATCAAAGATGATTTATTTGATTATTTAAGTTCGAATGTTATCGGCAAACCTGTCGGAATCGATATTAAAGAGCAAAAAATGACCCTGCCTTTGATTCATACTTTGAAAACAGCTAATGAGACTGATCGAAAATATTATTTTAATACAATAAAGCGTTATAATAACGACCAAAAACGAGTAAAAGAATTGATTTCTTTCGTTAAAAGTTCAGGAGGTCTGGATTACGCAATTAAAATAATGAAAGATTTTCAACAAAAAGCTAAAGATATCCTGAATGAATTTCCTGATTCTGAGGCAAGAAAATCATTACACATTATGCTGGATTATGTGATTGAGAGAAAATTTTAGATATAATAAAAGGATGGTTTTTTTAGCCATCCTTTTTATATTTTAAGTTAAATTTTTTGTATTGTCACATTGGTTACATTTCCGCTACCAGTACTTCCTGATTCAGTAGCTAAAACAGTGCAACTTTGATTGGGTGCCGCAGTAAATCGGATTTGATAACCAGCGGTAGGAATGACTAACATTGTAGTATAGTTCATTAATTCTCCGACTGTAGCGCTAGTTGCTGTAGCGTTGTAATGACTTCCTCTACCTAAATAATTACCATCAGGATTGGGTCTTACACCTAGGAGTAATTGCGTTCCGGCAGGAGCACTTGCAAAACTTGCTTGTAAAGTTATTAGGTAGTTTCCGGCTTTGTTAAATGTTAATACTCCTGTTCCTGTATTGTAAGAGTAGAATGGAGAAGTTGCCAATGGCGTTGAAAATAATAATGTTGTAATAGTAGCATTAGTAAGATTCTGATTTGCAGCCAAACGTGCGTGAAATAATGAATAAGCACTAAAATCAATTGTTTTTAAAACTCCGTCTGCGTCGGCAACAACTACCCTGTCACTTCCTCCTACACCTACATTGCTGTTTATATTTCGAATTCTTGCATTTCCCGTTGCAATATCGAGTTTCTCAGTTGGAGTAGTTGTCCCAATACCTAGGTTAGCAGTGTTAGTCACCACAAAATCATTAGTTTGTTGTGCTGCTGATGGAATACCTGATGTTGGATTATCTTTTCCTGCATCAATATGGAATACTGCTTGTGGATTACTTGTGTTAATCCCTAGTTGAGCGGATAAAGAATTGAAAAAACTTGACATGACAATAACGCCAACTATTGGAGTAATTTTTTTTCTCATTTTTCTCTGTTTTTTGTTTTTTTTATATAAGTTTTAGTTAATATTCAATTTTTATGCCAATATAATTTTGCTGTCATTTGTTTTGTTTATTAATGATGTAAGGCGTTATTTGGTAAGTATTTCTTATGTATTATTTCTATTTAATGTGAATAATTTAATTATTTGAATTAGTCAAAGAATGGGCATGTCATAGATTACTGAACATATTTTCTTGATGATTTGTCTAATCATAAAAGTATAATAGCTTTATACTCATAATGTGTCAGATGCATTTTTAATATAAGAATTGTAAATGGATAATTTTGATTAAAGATTTTTATTTTTTGTGATATTAATTGTTTTATAATTTAAAATAATGTATTTATTTGTGATTAATTTGTAATTTTTAGATTGCTACTTATATGCTTATGTTTTATTTTGTTTTGCTTAGGTTATAGTGGATGAAAAGAATTAATTTGAGTTAAAAAATAAATTACCTACTTATGTTGTTTCTTATAAATAGCTTCTGTGATTAGTTTTATAGGATTTGAAAGAGATGATGATTGCCGAAGAAAAGGTTGGGAAATCTCACTATAAGATTAAAATAGGTGTTGTTTTTTTGATATTATTACGATTTTCTTTCGAGTAAAACACAATTTTTTAATTATCAAATTTTTAAAAAAGATGAATAAAAATTAAAATTAATTTAAAAAGTGTATATTAGCAAAATACTTCAAGAACAAAAAACTTTTATTAGGCTATGCAAACAACCTATATTGAAACACAACAAATTTCTTTTCAAGATTTTAAAAATCAAATACTTGAAGACTATAAGTTGGGAAGGATTTCTCGCGAAATGTCTTATTTAGGAAGAAGAGAAGTACTTACAGGAAAAGCTAAATTTGGAATTTTTGGGGATGGTAAAGAGCTTCCTCAATTAGCGATGGCGAAGGTTTTCCGAAATGGGGACTTTCGTTCAGGATATTATAGAGACCAGACTTTTTCATTAGCCATCAATGCGTTGACAGTTGAAAGTTTCTTTGCACAATTGTATGCCGATACGAATGTTGAAAGAGAACCAGCATCAGCAGGAAGACAAATGAATGGCCATTTTGCAACAAGAAGTTTAAATGAAGATGGAAGCTGGAAAGACTTAACTGCTCAAAAAAATATTTCTTCTGATATTTCGCCTACAGCAGGTCAAATGCCAAGGTTATTAGGCTTAGCTCAGGCTTCCAAGGTTTATAAATCAGTAAAATTTGAAGGCTCTGAAAAATTTTCAAAAGATGGTAATGAAATTGCTTTTGGAACAATTGGAGATGCTTCTACTGCGGAAGGGCATTTTTGGGAAACTTTAAATGCGGCTTGTGCTCTGCAGGTTCCTATGGTTGTTTCAATTTGGGATGATGGTTATGGAATTTCAGTTCCTACAAAAAATCAGAGAGCTAAAGCTGATATTGCTGAAATGTTGAGCGGCTTCCAAAGAAAAGAAGGACAGAATCAGGGCTGTGAAATTATTCAGGTAAAAGCTTGGGATTATCCGTCTTTGCTTGACGCATATGCTAAAGCAGAGCAATTTGCCAGAGTAGAAAGTATTCCGGTTGTGGTTCATGTGATTGAAGTTACCCAGCCTCAAGGTCACTCAACTTCAGGTTCGCACGAAAGATATAAAAATGAAGAGCGTTTGGCTTGGGAATCTCAATTTGACGGATTAGTGAAATTCAAAGAATGGATTTTGAATTATTCAATCGAAATTGATGGTAAGGAAGAAGTTATAGCAACTGCTGAAGAGCTTGATGCTATTGATGAAGAAGCTAAAAAAACAGTGAAAGCCGGACAAAAGTCTGCTTGGGAAAGTTATCAGAAAACAATTACGGATTTAATAAATTCAGTTTTACCTTTGGTTGAAAACCTGAAGGCTCAAAATTCTGAAATTGAAGCATATATCAATCAGTTCAATAAGTTAGTTTCAAAAGCTAAAAAAGATATTTTCCACTTAGTAAGAAAGTCTTTATTGGTAACAAGAGGAACAAATTCTGCAGAAAGAAACCAATTGATGCAGAAATATAATGAGATTTTTGAGGTTGAAAAAGACAATTATTCTTCTCATTTATACTCTCAGTCTCAGTGGAAAGCTGAAAACGTACAAGAAATCAAACCTATCTATTCTGATGCTTCTGAAGATGTTGACGGAAGAGTAGTGGTAAGAAATAATTTCGATAAAATTTTCGAAAAATATCCTGAAACTTTAGTATTTGGAGAAGATGCCGGAAATATTGGAGACGTAAACCAAGGTCTTGAAGGTATGCAGGAGAAATACGGAGATGTTCGTGTTGCAGATACAGGAATTCGTGAAGCTACGATTTTAGGTCAGGGAATTGGTATGGCGATGAGAGGTTTGAGACCGATTGCTGAAATCCAATACTTAGATTATATTCTGTACTGTTTGCAAGGAATGAGCGACGATTTGGCAACTGTTCAATACAGAACAAAAGGAGGTCAGAAAGCACCTGTAATCATTAGAACCAGAGGACATAGATTGGAAGGTGTTTGGCATTCGGGTTCTCCAATGGCGGGAATTTTAAACCTTTCAAAAGGAATTTTGGTATTAGTTCCAAGAAACCTGACGAAAGCTGCCGGATTCTACAATACGATGCTTCAAAGTGATGAGCCTGCTGTAATTGTTGAATGTTTGAACGGTTACCGTCTGAAAGAAAAACAGCCTGATAATTTGGGAGAATTTACAGTTCCTGTTGGTAAAATTGAAGTTACAAAAGAAGGTAGTGATGTTACTTTGGTTACTTATGGTTCTACTTGGAGAATTGTGATGGAAGCAGCTGAACAATTAGAAAAACTTGGTATTTCTGCTGAAGTTATTGATGTTCAGTCATTGATTCCTTTCGATTTATCTCAAGAGATAGCTGAAAGTGTGAAGAAAACTAACAGATTGGTTGTTATTGATGAAGATGTGGAAGGTGGAACTTCAGCGTTTATTCTTCAGCAGATTTTAGAAAAACAAAAAGCATTCAGATTCTTAGATTCTGATCCTTTGACGATTTCTGCGAACGACCACAGACCTGCCTATGCAAGTGACGGAGATTATTTCTCTAAACCTTCTTCTGATGATATGGTTGAGAAGATTTACGCAATGTTTAATGAAACAAATCCTCAGAAATATCCTGCGATATTTTAATTGAGATAAAAAAAATATAAAACAGCGGCTTTCAGATTTCTGAAAGCCGCTGTTTTGATTTTGAATGTAGCCTTTTGAAATTTTGTAGCAATAAATAAACATTATAATTGTATGAACCTTTCAATGAAATTAGCAAAGCGGAATAAAATTTGCTATTTTTGGGGAAATATTTAGAATTTCAATGAAAAAGAATATTATAGCAGGTTTTGCTGCGATTTTATTATTAGCCTCATGTAACAATGATAAAAAAGTTCTTGATACTTTGGCCGATTATAATAACTCTATGGAAAGTACAGGATATCATTTTGGTGATAAATTGCAGCTTCCAAAAGAAGTTTCGGATAATGCGGAAAGTATAACTATTAGTTTTGGAGATAAAGAAACGACAAGTCTTGATATTGATCCCAAATTTTATACATTAGGTGATAATGCAGTTACTTTCAATATTAAAACAAAAGGAGGGGAGACTTTAACGCAGGATGCTACAATCAACGTTTTTGCAAAAAATCCTGAACAAAATCTTACCTATCAAATTGTAGCTGAATACCCTCATGATCCTAAAAACTTTGTGCAAGGATTTCAGATCGAAGGGAATACCATTTACGAAAGTGATGGGCAACAAGGTTCTTCACAGATTCTAAAATATACATTGGGTACAACGACTCCTTTGGCTTCTACAAAACAATCTCCAGATGACTTTTCTGAAGGAAGTACAATTATAGGAGATAAAGTATATCAATTAACCTGGCAGAGTAAAAAAGGTTATGTTTATGATAAAGCATCTTTAAAACTTTTGTCTGAATTTGCTTATCCGAATGTTTTAGGTGAAGGTTGGGGATTAACTTATGATGGGAAACATCTTATTGTATCAGACGGAAGTAAATTGCTGTATTTTTTGGATCCGGCAGATCCTTCTAAAATGGTAAAATATATTGCTGTTGCTGGTAATAAAGAAGCGTATGATCAGTTAAATGAATTAGAATATCATAAAGGATTTATCTATGCAAATGTTTGGCATAAACCAATAATTTTAAAAATAAATCCTACAAATGGTGAAGTAGTAGGTAAATTTGATTTTACAAAAATTACTGACGAAAATAGTGGAGGAGATAGTGAACATGTTCTAAACGGAATTGCTTTCAAAGGAGATAATATGTTGGTGACAGGTAAGAACTGGTCAAAAATTTATGAAGTTGCGATTAAATAAAAAAAGGTACAACTTCTATTAAAATAAATATGTAAATTGGTAGCGTTCCTTTATGGAGCGCTATCTTACTAAAATATCTTGAGAATATTATATTTGATATTTATTTCCGTTTTCTGCACATTATCTGCGCAGAGAAAGTTTCCTTTGGACTCTCTAAAGCTAAAGGAAGCCAAGGATATGCTTGCCGATGATTACGGTAATTTGTATATCTATAAAAATAAAGATTTTAGTTTTACGAAATATGATTCTTTAGGAAAGCAGATAGGGAAGTTGATGGTAACAGTTCCTTTTAAAATTCAAAGTGTTCAGAATCCGCTGAGTGTGCCTTTGTTTTCAGAAAATGCTCAGGAATTAAAGTTTGTAGATCAGAATCTTAATGAGATTCAAAAAGTTGATTTTAAGCAAAAATTCGGGTTTATTAAGATGGCATATGCAGAAGATTTGCAACAGTTATGGTTGCTGGATGAAAGTAGCAAACGTCTGATTCAGTATAATTTTCGAAACGAAACTACGATAAATTCTTATCCGTTTTTTACAAGTTTTGATGATTTGACAGATCTTCTGGTACACGAAAATAAAGTTTATATCTTAACAAAAAAAAATATTCAGGTTTATACTTTGAAGTTTGAAAAGATTTTTGAAGCTGAAATTCAGAATGGGAAAAGATTCAGAAGAGAAAATGATGTTGTTTTGGTCATTACTGATAATTCAATTTTGAAATATGTTCAGGAAAAAGGAATGGTGAATATTTTTGAAGATTCAAATGCACAAATTGTGGATAAAAACACTCTTTCATATTTTGAAATCAAAGCCAACAACCTTTATCTTTACAACCTTGAAAAGAAAAAAGAAAATAAGCAATCAACCGAGACTGAAAATCAACATAAAAACATAGAAAATACAGAGGAGAAGTCTGAAAAAAATGACACTAAAAACTCTGAAAGTTTTGATATGCTAAAGCTTTTTGAAGAAATTAATGAGGTTCAGAAGTTGGGTGTTTAATCTTTATAATTAACAGAAAACATTTAAGGGGAAAAAATATGCACATTGCGGTTACAGGAAATATTGGAGCAGGAAAAACTACGTTAACGACTATGCTTTCTAAACATTATGGATGGGATGCTCAGTTTGAAGATGTAGATCACAATCCTTATTTGGAGGATTTTTATGCTGATATGAATAAGTGGAGTTTTGCTTTGCAGGTTTACTTTTTAGGAAGTAGATTCCGTCAGGTAAAAGAGATTAGGGAAAGCGGGAAAAATATTATTCAGGATCGTACAATATATGAAGACGCTCATATTTTTGCTGAAAACCTTAATGATATGAAACTTCTTTCAGACAGAGACTTTAATAATTATTCTTCTGTCTTTAATTTGATGAAAACCTTTGTTTCTGCACCAGATTTGTTGATCTATCTAAAATCTGATGTGCCTAATTTGGTGAAGAAAATTTACAAAAGAGGAAGAGATTATGAGGCCTCTATAAGCATTGAGTATCTTTCTAAACTCAATCAAAAATATGAAAAATGGATTTCTAATTACACTGAAGGAAAGCTTCTGATAATCGAGGTTGATGATTTGGATTTTGTTGAAAAACCTGAAGATTTTGGCTTTATCTTAGAGAAAATTGAGGCTGAACTTAATGGGTTGTTTTAACAGTTTTTTATCAAAAATTGGGAGTTTTCTAACTTGATTTATCGTTAAATTTGTAATAAGTCAGTTTAATTTTTAAATATAATTGAAAATGTTGGTTAAAGTTTTACATAACGGAAACTGTTCAAAATCAAATGCTGTTTTGGAGTATTTGGATGAGAACGGAGTGGCATTTGAGGTTATAAATATTATTGAAGATCCTCTCAGTGTTTTAGAATTGAAAACGGTTTTGAAAAAGCTAAATCAAAGTGTTTTTCATATTATTCGTAAAACTGAGAAACTGTATTCGGAAAAATTTGCTGATAATGATTATTCCGAAGAAGAATGGCTAAAAATTTTATCTGAAAATCCTTCTTTAATTCAAAGACCTATTTTAATTAAAGGTTCAGTAGCAATGTTGGGAAGGCCGCTTGAAAATGTGAAGTTTTTTATTGAAAAATAGAAAAATAACTCGAAAAATATAAAAAAGTCAGCTTAAAAGCTGACTTTTTGAGTTTTATAGTAACATTACTCCTTCTATTTTTGCTACTTCTTGATAGATATTAACGACTTGGTCGGCATCTAATACAAACGCATTGATATTGCATGCTGTATATTTTCCGTTTTTGCTTTCACGGTTTCCCAATGTGAATTTTATCCCGTCGAAAACTTTATATATCTCAGTAAGCTTTGATTGATCTGTGGGAATAATAAATTTAAATAAATAATCTTCCGGAAAATCATGATGATCTTCCAGTTTTTCCCTTAAAGAAATGTAAAAATCTTCAGGGCTTGCGTGCTGATTTCCTTGTAATATATTCATTTTTGAATCTAAATTGTATATATAAATATAGTGAAATTTTTTCTATTTTCCTAGTGATCCAAGAAGTGACTTAGAGTTTTGATGCTCATAATCTTCAATGATATTAAATAATCCGTTTACTAATTGTTCTGAAGCTAATTTGCTTAGTCCTCCAGCGTTTACAGAATTACTATTACTTCCTCCAAGCAGACTTCCTAATAAATTACTTCCTGATAAAGCTGTATTAATTGTTTTAACAATTCCGTATTCGTTTAATTTTTCATCAACCTTTGGAGCAATTGCCGCGACCAGTTGTTGAGAGGTTTTTTCTTTCAAAATTTGAGTTGCAGTTGTCCCTTGAATGATTCTTGTAACATCCTGTGAATTCAAACTGTTTACGGCTCCTTCCAAAATAGGTCTGGATGTATTTACTGTATAAGCTGCAGCTTGTGCAATATAGTCTCTTTCTTTAGCAACCAGTGATGGAGCAACTTTTTCTAACATGGAGTTGATGTCTCTTAACTGTTTTGGTAAAGCTTTGTCAACCATATTGTTCTGTAAAAAGGCTTCTTTGTTGCTGTAAACACCCATTCCTTTATCTATTCCATTTAGAAGTAGTCTTTTAATTACAGATAAGCCAAGGTCTGTTGTTGCAAGTGTAGTACAAGAGTTAATAGTTGTAGTGATAACTCCTCCTGTTCCTATAATTAATGCTGCTGCGATAATGTATTTTTTCATTTAAAAATTCTTATTCGTTTTACTTTTCAAATAATGAACCAAAGTTAAAGACTATAATCTGTTTAACAAAATATTAAAAGTTGATAGGTCAATTTGTGAATTATTTTGGAAATTAGTATAAAATTTAATTGTTCATTTTTCTATAATATATGTAATGTTTTAGTTATTTTTAGTTAAATTGTTGTTATGATTATTTTAATGTTTGTTTAAATTTATTTTTTTAGAATTTTTAAGAAATATTAAAATGTTAGATATATTTTTATATTTTTGAGTAATGTCTTTTTTTGAGAAATTAGATTGTTTCTAGAATAAAAGCATTAAAAAAGGTTTGATACCTTTTTTTAAATTGATTGTACGAATAAAATTAAACTATATGAAACAAAGTAATTTAAAGTATTCATGCCTCATTGCTGCTTTGTACTTCGGTATGAATGTCAGTGCACAGACTACTCCAAAAGATACTGTTACTAAAGAACAGAAAATAGAGGAAGTGGTGATGATTGGGTATGGAGCGAGAAAAGCTGTAGATAATACTACTGCTGTGACTTCTTTAAAATCAGAAGAAGTTGCAAAAACAAAGGTTTTAAATGCTTCACAAGCGATTCAAGGAAAAGTTGCTGGAGTGCAAGTTACGGCATCTGATTTACCAGGTTCTACACCCACAATATTAATTAGGGGGTTAGGTACTGTAGAAGGAGGAAGAACTCCATTATATGTTGTAGATGGATTATTTGCTGATAACATAAATAATATTAATACTAACGATATTCTTAGTTATGATATTTTAAAAGACGCTTCAGCTTTGGCAATTTATGGTAATAGAGGAGCAAACGGAGTTGTTATTATCACAACAAAAAGTGGAAGAGGAAAAGGTATAAATGTGGAGTATGACGGTTTTGTTGGAGTGAGAACTCCACTGAAAAAAGTGAAAATGGCAGGAAGTAATCTGTTTAGTTATTATAATAATTTAGCATTAGGAACAACACGTTTTTCTCAAGATCAACCAGTAAATACAGATTGGTTTGATACGGTTACTAGAACGGGAGTCTATAATCAACATAATATTAGTGTTTCTGGAGCCTCTGAAAAAGCAAAATATTTTTTAAGTTTAAATAATTATGATGAGAAAGCAATTTTAAGAGGCACTGATTATAACAGGGCAACTATAAGAACAAATAATGAATTCAAAATTTCTAAAAAAATAACCTTAGCTCAAAATTTGAGTGTTGCATTTTCTAATATAACCCCCAAACCGTTAAGTGTATTTACATCAGCGTATAAACAATCTCCAATAGTTCCTGTACACTTTGCAGACGGGCAATATGGTGTTTCTATTGTTGGAACAGACGGATTTGCTTCTCCTAATGGTGTTACACAGTTTAATAATGTTGGGAATCCATTAGCTCAATTAGAGCTATTTAATGAAAGACAAAAATCTATGCAGATGCAAGGTGGTCTTAAATTAGATGCGGAACTTTTTAGTGGTTTGAGGCTTACTTCTCAATTTAGTGGAGAATATTATAATTTTAAGAGTTATAATTTTGATAATGGATTTAGGTTAATAGGTCAATCACCTGCAACCTTTAATAATCAATTGACGAATCAAAAGGATGATTATTATAACTGGCAACTAACAAACTATTTAACTTATACTAAAACTTTTGCTGATATTCATAACGTTGAAGCAACGGCGGGTACAGAAACAAGTTATAGATCAGGAATCAATAGGATTTATATGGTGAGGCAAAATCTTTCTAGTAACAGTAATTATTGGAACTTAAATGAGGTAGACTATGTATTAGACGGAAGTTTGAAGAAACTGAATAGCATTGATTTTAATGAAAATAAAACAGTTTCTTACTTTGGTAGAATGCAGTATAAGCTATTAAATAGGTATTTGATAACTGCTACAATAAGAAGAGATGGATCTTCACAATTTTCAGAAGGCAATAAATGGGGTAATTTTCCATCTTTCGGAGCCGGTTGGGTTGTATCAGAGGAGAGTTTCTTGAGAGGCAATAGTATAATTAACCTTTTAAAACTAAGAGGAGGTTGGGGAAGATTAGGAAATCAAAATGTTCCTCTTAATGTACCTACGCTTGCTTCTGGTGTTGATTATAATTATTCTTTTGGGGGAGCAATTAATGCAAATGGAACAACAAACAATCAATTGTTAGATCCTAATTTAGGCTGGGAAATAACAGAGGAAACCAGTGGAGGTGTAGATTTTGCTTTGCTAAGTAAAAGGCTTACAGGATCATTTGATATTTACAAGAAAATTACCAAAAATATTATTTTAGCTTCTATGCCACCATCTCCAGCCGGAATAGGAATTGCTGGTTATTCTCATCTTGGACAAGTCTCAAACAAAGGTTTTGAATTTAATTTAGGCTGGCAAGATAGATTGGGAGAAAATTTCAGCTATTCTATAAATGGAAATTACTCTTATAATAAAAATAATTTAGATAAAATTTTTGCAAACGTAAATATTAAGCAAGGAGGAAGTTTAGGGAATGGGCAATGGACAAAATATTTCGGAGAACAAGCTGTTGGTCAGCCTTTAGGTAGTTTTTATCTTTGGGAAGCTAATGGTTATGATGTTAACGGAAATATGATTTATGTAGATACTAACGGAAATGGAAGAACGGGTTCTCAAGATGCAGAAGATAGAAAATTCTTTGGTTCTTATATACCAAAATCTACGTTGGGAATAAATATAGATTTAAGATACAAAAATATTGATCTAGCAATCAATGGTTTTGGTGCATTTGGGCATAAAGTGTATAATGGTAAAAAAGCACAACGTTTTTCTGGGGAAAATATAGAGTATGATGTAGCTACAGATTTTTGGACATCAAATAATACAGGAGCTTCTAACCCAGCACCGTTCAATGCTGTTCCTATTGCATCTACTTATTATTTAGAATCAGGAGACTTCTTTAGAATCAATAATATTACCTTAGGGTTTAATTTACAAAAACCTGTAGAATATGTATCTTCATTAAGATTTTATGTAAGTGCCATCAACCCATTTATTTTCCAAAAATTCTCCGGATTTACTCCTGAACTTAATGCAAATGGTAACCCTTATGAACTGACAGGTATTGAATTGGATGCTTATCCATCTTTACGTTCGTTTGTTTTTGGGGTAAATGTTAAATTTTAATTATTAAGTTATTCCATTATGAAAAAGACTATCATATTATTATCTATATTATCACTTACTTTAGTTAATCAGAGCTGCAGTAATGATTATCTTGATACAAAACCAACAGAACAAATTGCTATAGAGGATTTGTTAAATGAATATAATAACAATGAGGGAGCTGAAAGTTTTGTAACAGCAATTTACAGTAAATATCTTGACTGGAACATTAGTTCGTTTGCATGGATTGGTGTGAGTAGTATTACTAGTGACGACGCAGATAAAGGCTCTTCTCCTGGAGATTCAGGATCGGATAAAGATGTGCTAGATGCTCTTACCTTCTCTTCTACAACACCGTCTTTCCAAGATGTTTGGGAAGGGCATTATCAAGCAATTAATAGAGCCAACCAGGCACTAAAGTATATTCCTTTATTGGATAAAGCTGATGCATCTCTTAAAAATAGGTTATTAGGCGAGGCAAAATTTTTAAGGGCTTTTTCTTATTTTATTTTAGTAAGAAGTTATGGTGATTTGCCGTTAGTAGATAAAGTTTTTGAAAATACTGAAGATGATAGAGCAATGGTATTTACCAGAAGGTCAAAAGCCGATATTTATGCATTTATTGAAAAGGATTTGCAAGAAGCAATAGATGCTTTACCAGATAAAAGTGCTTATTCTGGGAATAATATAGGTAGAGCTTCTAAAGGTGCAGCTAATGCATTATTAGCGAAGGTATTTTTATATGAAAAAAAATGGCAACAAGTTGTGGATAAATGCGATCAGGTTGTTGGGTATTCTTTAACTCCGAATTTTCAGGATATTTATAAAATTTCAGGAGAAAATAATTCAGAATCTATTTTTGAAATTCAAGGAAAAGGAGGTCCTGGTCAGCCAGGAATTCAACAATATTCTCAGGTTCAAGGTGCTAGAGGCGCAGGAGGTTGGGGTTGGGGGTTTAATACACCCTCTCAAAGTTTAGTTGATGCTTTTAATGTAGAAGGAGACACAGAAAGAAGAGATGCTACAATTATTTTTAAGTCATCAACACTTTATGATGGTAGGGTTGTTCCTTCAACGGTAGAAAATAATTACTATAATTATAAAGCTTATTCGTCGGCATATACAGGAGATGATGATTCAGATGCAAATATTCGCTATCTAAGATACTCAGAGGTTCTTTTGATGAAAGCTGAAGCATTAAATGAGCTTGGGCAAACCTCAAATGCAGCTACTTATTTAAATCAGGTTAGAAATCGTGCTGGATTAGCTAATACAACTGCTAATACACAGATTGAAATGAGAAATGCGATTTATAAAGAGAGAAGATTAGAGTTAGCTATGGAACATGACAGATGGTTTGATTTGGTAAGAACAGGACAAGCGCAAGCTGCTATGGCTGCAAATGGAAAAGTATTTAAAGTAGGAATTCATGAAGTTTTTCCAGTCCCGAATAAATTTATTCTTGAAGCAAAAGGTTTAGCAACACAAAATCATGGCTATTAATTGAAAAATAATCAATATGAAAAATAATTTAATACAATATATTAGTGCAGCTTTTTTAGTTGGAATTTTTACAACAAGCTGTGAAGATAGTATAGATAAAGATAATTCTCCTATTCCTTATACAGAAATTGGTGGATATACAAGTTCTGATGAAATTGCTGCAAGCAACTTAGTAGCAAAATTAAGCTTTGATAATAATTTAAATGATTCTAAAAATAATATTACAAGTGCTACTCCAACAAATGTAAAATATGTAGCGGGTGTTAAAGGAAATGCTTATGATGGTTCAAGCAGTGAAATGAGATATGCTGTTGCCAATGCCGCCAATGCCATTACAAGCTTGAATGATTTTACGATATGTTTTTGGATGAAAAGTGCTAATACGGTTGACCCTGCTACACCTGGTCAAGGTAAAGGAGCACAAGGGATTTTTACAATTGTAAGACCTACTGAATTTTGGGGTGGTATAAATGTTTTTATTGAAAATCCAGACTCCTCAAAACCTGACAGGATTAGATTGAAGTTAGGTGTTGAAAATAGCAGAACTGGTGTTCAATGGAATGGGCAAGGAGTGATTATGAACATTGATGGCCAAAAAAATAATTGGATTCATGTTACTCTATCATACAATTCATCAACAAGTAGAGTGAGTTGTTATTTAAATGGGGAACCAGCAGCGAATCTGACAGGGTTTGCTTATGCCCCAGCAAACGGACTTCAGGGATCAGCACCATGGTACGCTAGTGATCCGGGAGATATAAATAACTCTAGTGGTGCAGCTCAAGGTTATGGAATATTTCAAATGGCAGGAACTAATGGGAAGGTTGTTTTTGGTTCACATCAATTTGAAACAGTTCCTTCTCAAAATAATGGAGGACAGGAAGATTGGGCTACAAGTTTTGCAGGTCAACTTGATGAGTTCAGAATTTATAACACTTCATTATCAAGTTCAGATGTTATTGCATTATATAAACTTGAAAAAGATAATAGATAATTACTAAAAGGCCTTTTTAGGCCTTTTTTTACAAACACATTTATGAATAAAGTAATAACAACATTAGTATTTGTAGGATTGATGTTTAGCTCTTGCTCTTCGGAAGATCCTACTTCAGGTGGAACACCATTAGGAGGAGGAAATAATATAGAAACTCCTAATAACTACACCGACTCCCAACTAATAGAAATGGTTCAGAAAGATGCTCTTAAATATTTTTGGGATTATGCTGAATCAAATTCAAAATTAGCTAGAGAAAGATATCACACAGATAACCCGGGACAAGATGCGAATATTGTAACAACAGGAGGTTCTGGTTTTGGATTAATGACAATTTTAATAGGTGTTAAAAATGGATATATTTCTAAATCAGAAGCTATTTCAAGGTTAACAACCTCGCTTAATTTTTTGCAAAATGCTGATCGGTTTCATGGTGCATGGTCACATTGGATAAATGGAACTAATGGTCAGGTCGTACCATTCAGTCCCACGGATAATGGAGGTGATTTGGTGGAAACAGCATTTTTAGCTCAAGGATTAATTTGTGTAAGGGAGTTTTTTAAAAATTCTTCTGATGCTTCGGAATTAGCTCTTTCCCAAAAAGCAGACAGTCTTTGGAAAGGAATAGAGTGGAATTGGTATACAAAAGGTGAAAACGTATTGTATTGGCATTGGTCACTAAATTATGATTTTCAAATGAATATGCAACTTAGAGGTTATGATGAAACACTTATTACGTATGTATTAGCTGCTGCTTCACCCAATTATTCAATTGAAAAATCTGTTTATCAGCAGGGTTGGGCGAGAAACGGAAATATTAAAAGTACATCAACTCAATACGGAATTCCGGTTGTAGTTAATCATAACGGAGTAAATGGAAATGTTGGTCCTATGTTTTGGTCACATTATTCTTTTTTAGGATTAGATCCTCGAGGTTTATCAGACGAATATGTAAATTATGGTAATGTAACGACAAATCATGCTAAAATCATGTATCAGTATTGTATAACAAACCCGAAGGGATGGCAGGGGTATAATTCAAAAAGTTGGGGTCTTACTGCTAGTTATTCCAGAAATACTGATGGTTCTACGGGATATTCGGCTCATCAGCCAAATAATGATTTAGGTGTGATTTCTCCTACAGCAGCTCTTTCCAATATGCCTTATACGTCTACAGAAAGTATGAATATGCTGAAATTTTTATATAACGAAAATTATAATAAATATATAGGAGTTGCAGGTCCTTATGATGCTTATTCAATTCATTATAATTGGGTTACTCCAAGATATTTAGCTATAGATCAAGGTACGATAGCTCCTATGATTGAAAATTATAAAACACAGTTTTTGTGGAATTTGTTTATGAACGCTCCAGATGTAAAACAAGGTTTGATTAAGTTAGGGTTTCATTCCACGCAATACGGATTTTAAAAAATGATATAATGAAAAGGACAATATTATCAATTCTGATGACGTCGTTACTGGCGGTATCTTGCGAAAATTTAAAAAACGCAAAGCATGAAAATTCTCAGACTCAAAAAGAAGTAGTAAAAAGTAATATTACTGATGAGCAATTAATGGATAAAGTTCAGAAAGAGGCCTTGAAATATTTTTGGGATTATGCAGAACCAAATTCAATGTTGGGAAGAGAGCGTTACCATGAAGATAATATTTATCCGCAAAATGATAAGCATGTCATTACAACAGGAGGTTCTGGTTTTGGGTTGGCTACAATCTTAGTCGGAGTTGAAAGAGGTTTTGTTCCTAGAAAAGAAGCAGTAAAACGATTGACTACAATGATGGACTTTCTTGCAAAAGCAGATCGTCATAAAGGAGCTTGGTCACATTGGATAGACGGAGAGACAGGTAAAACTGTTCCTTTCGGGAAAAAAGATAATGGAGGAGATTTGGTTGAAACTGCATTTTTGACTTCAGGAATTTTGATGGTTCGTGAATATTTCAAAAATGGAAATGAAGAAGAAAAGGCACTTGCAAAAAAATGTGATGAACTTTGGAAAGGAATTCAATGGAATTGGTACACTAAAGGAGGAGAGAAGGTACTTTATTGGCATTGGTCTCCGGAATATCAATGGGAAATGAATTTTCCTCTTGAAGGCTATAATGAATGTCTGATTACCTATATTTTGGCTGCTTCGTCACCAACTTACCCAATAGATGCAGAAACTTATTATAAAGGCTGGACAAGAAACGGTACTTATCTTTCAGCTAAAGAGAAATACGGGCTTCCCATGTATGTAAGACACAATGGAGCTGAGGAATATGGAGGGTCTTTATTCTGGGCTCAATATTCATATATAGGTTTAGACCCTACAAATCTATCCGATAAATTGATTAAAAATTATTTTGATTTAAATAAAAATCATGTTTTAATTGATTATAAATATTGCGTTGAAAATCCTAAAGAATGGAAAGGTTACGGAGTAAATTATTGGGGATTAACAGCCAGTTATTCCAGAAATCAGGACGGAAGTACAGGTTATGATGCTCATTTTCCTCAAAATGATAGAGGTGTAATCACTCCTACAGCCGCGTTGAGTAGTTTTCCGTATACACCAAAAGAATCAATGGATTTTTTAAGGTTTATTTATACCCAGAAACCCCAATTTATTGGTTCAGCCGGGCCTTACGATGCTACTTCCATTAATTATGATAATTGGTTTACACCAAGATATTTAGCGATAGATCAAGGTACAATTGCTCCAATGATTGAAAATTACAGAACAGGATTTTTATGGAAATTATTCATGAATGCTCCTGAAATTCAGAAAGGATTAAAGAAATTAAGTTTTCAGTCACCAAAATATGGAATTAAATGATTGTAATTAAAGCTTAAGTCTAAATCAAATTACAAACTAAATTATCAAATGAAAATTACACTAAAATATTTTCCGTTTTTACTTTTGCTATTTTCCGTAAGTTTAAATGCTCAGGAAATAAAAGCAGAATTAAATAAAGAATTTAAAAGACAGGAAAAAGTATCGTACATTCTTGATTATCCTAAAAATAGTAAAGGGAATGTACCGCTTATCGTTTTTCTTCATGGTTCTGGTGAAAGAGGAAACGATCTTGAAATGGTAAAGGCGCACAGTCCGTTCACATATAAAAATTTGATAAAAGAACCTGTTGCGATTTTAGCCCCACAATGTCCTGCTAATACTTGGTGGGATACGGTTACCATTTTTAATTTGATAAAAGAAATTCAAGAAAAATATAATATAGATACTTCCCGAATTTATCTTACAGGTTTGTCAATGGGAGGTTGGGGAACTTGGAAATTAGCAATGGAACACCCAGAATTATTTGCGGCGGTTGCTCCAGTTTGTGCTCCTTCAGATAGAGTGATGGAAGCAAATATAGGACAATTTAAAAATTTGCCTGTCAAAATTTTTCATGGTGGAAATGATGATATAGTTTCACCTATAAACTCAATCAACATGTATCAGGCGATAAAAAAAGTTAATCCTAATGTTAGTTTAACTATTTTCCCTGATGATAATCATAATTCTTGGGATTCCACTTATTCAGATCCTAAATTTTACGAATGGATGTTATCTCAAAAGAAAAACTAAAAAATAATTTAAGAATATAGATTCAAAAAAATCGAAAATTCACGAATACCTTAAAAATGAAGAAGTAATGAGTAAAAAATTAATTTTAATAGCAACTCTGGCGTTGGCGCCTATGTTTTCGGCACAGGAAATGGTAACGAAACCTGTTCAGTCTTATCAGACGGCACAGTATCTAGCTAAAAAGAAAGCCTTTGTGGATAATCTTTTGTCAAAAATGACTTTAGATGAAAAAATCGGACAGCTGAATTTGCCAAGCTCTGGAGATTTTACTACAGGTTTGGCACAAAGCTCAGATATAGGGAAGAAAATCGAACAGGGTTTAGTTGGAGGACTTTTCAATATAAAAGGTGCTGATAAAATTAGAGCAGTACAAAAGGTGGCTGTTGAAAAAAGCCGTTTGAAAATTCCTTTGATTTTCGGAATGGATGTTATTCATGGTTACGAAACTACTTTTCCTATTCCGTTAGGTTTGGCGGCTTCTTGGGATATGAATTTGGTTCAGCAGTCAGCAAGAATTGCAGCTAAGGAAGCTTCTTCTGATGGTATCAACTGGACCTTCTCTCCAATGGTAGATATTTCTCGTGAACCAAGATGGGGAAGGGTTTCCGAAGGTTCTGGTGAAGATCCTTATTTAGGAAGTGAAATTGCTAAAAATATGGTTTACGGATATCAGGGAAAAGATTTGGCGAATGGGACAAATATTTTGGCCTGTGTAAAACATTTTGCTTTGTATGGTGCAGGTGAAGGAGGGAGAGATTACAATACTGTTGATATGAGTCATGTGAGAATGTTTAATGAATATTTTCCACCCTATAAAGCTGCTGTTGATGCGGGTGTAGCTTCAGTGATGGCATCTTTTAATGAAGTGGATGGAGTTCCTGCAACAGGAAACAGATGGCTGCAGACAGAAGTTTTAAGAAATAAATGGAATTTTAAAGGGTTTGTAGTTACAGATTATACAGGTATCAACGAAATGGTAGATCACGGAATGGGTGATCTTCAGCAGGTTTCTGCATTAGCTTTAAAAGCCGGAATTGATATGGATATGGTGGGTGAAGGTTTTTTAACTACGCTTAAAAAGTCTTTATCTGAAGGTAAAGTTACTCAGGCGGAAATAGATATGGCAACAAGAAGAATTCTTGAAGCAAAATATGATTTAGGCTTGTTTGATAATCCTTACAAACATGGCGATGCAAAACTGGCTGCGAAAGAAGTTTACAGTCTGGAAAATAGAAATATTGCAAGAAGTGCCGCTGCTCAGTCAATGGTTTTATTGAAAAACGAAAAACAGGTTCTTCCTTTGAAAAAATCAGGAACAGTTGCAGTAATAGGTCCTTTGGTTAATAACTCATTGAATATGGCAGGAACATGGAGTGTTGCAGCTCAGCATGATAAGGCTGTTAATTTAATGCAAGGGCTTCAGGCAAATTTTGGAAAAGAAGTGAAGTTTGTTTCTGCTAAAGGTGCAAATATTGACTACGATGCAAAATTGGAGGATATTTATGCAGCGCATGGTAAGAAAACCGATAGAGACAACCGTTCAAAAGAAGAGTTATTAAAAGAAGCGGTTGACGTTGCTAATAAATCTGATGTTATTGTTCTGGCAATTGGAGAATCTGCGGAAATGAGTGGAGAATCTTCTTCAAGAACTGAAATCACAATTCCTCAGTCTCAGGTAGATTTATTAAACGAAATGAAAAAGACAGGAAAACCGATTGCAGTTGTTCTTTTCACTGGCCGTCCA
Source organism: Chryseobacterium oryctis (assembly GCF_025971925.1). Classification (GTDB taxonomy): domain Bacteria; phylum Bacteroidota; class Bacteroidia; order Flavobacteriales; family Weeksellaceae; genus Chryseobacterium; species Chryseobacterium oryctis. Next base: position 7,892 of record NZ_JAPDHV010000003.1, on the reverse strand, counting down.
TTAGCTCTAACAAATATTAAAGATGTTCCGGATGCTATTTTAAATGTTTGGTTTGCAGGTTCAGAAGCAGGAAATGCCATTTCGGATGTTCTTTTCGGAAAAGTAAATCCTTCCGGAAAGCTTCCAATGACTTTCCCAAGAAGTTTAGGACAGGTTCCGATTTATTATAATGCTAAAAATACAGGGCGTCCATTAGATCAGAAGTTGGTTGGTAAATGTGAATATCAAAGATTCCGTTCAAACTATATGGATGAGTGTAATACACCACTTTATCCTTTTGGGTACGGATTGAGTTATACGAAATTTAATTATTCTGATATTACAATATCTAATGCAAATCCTAAAGGAAATCAGACAATTCAGGCTTCAGTTACGGTAACCAACGCCGGAAACTATGACGGTGCTGAAGTTGTTCAATTATACATCAGAGATATGGTGGGAAGCATTACAAGACCTGTAAAAGAGCTGAAAGGATTTCAGAAGGTGATGCTGAAAAAAGGAGAGTCTAAGAAGATTACTTTTGATATCACACCTGAAAGTTTGAAGTTCTACAACGGAGATTTGAAGTATGATTGGGAAGCCGGAGAATTTGATATTATGATTGGTACAAACTCTGAAGAGGTTAAACATTCAAAAATCAATTGGACAAAATAAATTTTATAGAGCCACTCAAAATGAGTGGTTTTTTTGTATTTTAAAATCAAATTAACTAATAATTTGATTTTTTTAGTATAATTTTAACCAACTCAAATCATTAATATTATAAAATATGAAAAAAACAATTTTACTAAGTACAATGTTTCTTTACTCATTAGTTTCCGCTCAAAAAGTTGGTGGAGACAGAGATGTTCACGGCTGCATAAGTTCGGCTGGGTATACTTATTCACAAATTAAAAATGATTGTGTGAGAGTTTTTGAGCAAAAAATAAAATTAAAAGAGGTAAGTTCGGATAAAGGTTATGAAACGATGACTGCAATTATTTTCAGTAAAGACAAGAATAAAGCTGAAGTTTTCATTCCGGATGGTAATGCCAAAAGTATTATTTTAGAAAGGCAAGGAAAAGGAAAAACCTGGAAAAGCGGAAGTCATATTAAAGAAAGCTATGTATTGACATCTTTTATAAATAAGAAGAAAAAAACTATATATAAAATTAAAAAAGATGATGTTGTAATTTATCAATAATATAGTAAAGAATAAGAAAGCCTGATTTAATCAGGCTTCTTTTATTAAATACAACGGGTTTCGTCATAAGGTCTACAAGGTCCGTTTTCCTTATATTGACAAGTTCCTTCAGGGCAACTTTGTCCTGGTGGAGGAACCCATCCTCCTGAAATCATTTTTAAATCAGACTTTGATAATTTTTTTAAATTTTTCATAATAAATTTTGTTTAATTCGTTCTCTACTCTATAAGCTTTTCGAGGTTCGCTGTTGACTAAATTATAAAAAAAATAAATATCAACTAAAAAATAAATAAATTTTTGTGTTAAATATTTGAAATAGTGGTTTGAATTATGTGAAAAGTTTAATATTTATAAATGTTGAAAAAATAAAATGTCGTTTTTATCTCTCGTTTAAAAATCTTATTTTTGTACATCTAAAAAGTAAAAAGAAAGAATGAATTCCTACAAAAATCCATTGGAAGAGCGCTACTCCAGTGAAGAAATGTTGTTTAACTTTTCGCATAATAACAAATTCCGTACTTGGAGAAAGCTTTGGATAGCTCTTGCTGAAATCGAAAAAGATCTTGGACTTGAAATTACAGACGAGCAAATCGCTGAATTGAAAGCTAATGCTGAAAACATCGATTATGATAAGGCAGCTGAATATGAAAAAAAATTCCGTCATGATGTAATGGCTCACGTTCATACATACGGAGATGTGGCTCCATCTGCAAAAGGTATTATCCATTTAGGAGCAACTTCAGCATTTGTAGGTGATAATACAGACTTAATTCAGATTCGTGACGGACTTTTAATCTTAAAGAAAAAGCTGGTTAACGTTATCAAAAATTTAGCAGATTTTGCAATTCAATATAAAGATTTACCGACTTTAGGGTTCACACATTTCCAACCTGCTCAGTTAACAACAGTTGGGAAGAGAGCTACACTTTGGTTACAAAGTTTAGTTCTTGACATCGAAGAATTAGATTTCTTCTTAGAAACATTAAGGTTTAGAGGAGTAAAAGGAACTACAGGAACAGCAGCAAGTTTCCTTGAACTTTTCAATGGAGACTATGCTAAAGTAAAACATTTAGATAAAGAACTTTCAAAAAGATTCGGTTTCGAAAAAGTTTTCGGAGTTTCAGGACAGACTTATGACAGAAAAATAGATGCTAAAGTGGTGGCTTTATTAGGAAATATAGCTCAATCTGCACATAAATTTACCAACGATTTGCGTTTACTTCAAAATCTTAAAGAGATTGAAGAACCATTCGAGAAAAACCAAATAGGTTCATCTGCAATGGCTTACAAACGTAATCCGATGAGAAGTGAAAGAATTGGAGCATTAGCAAAATATGTAATGTCTCTTACGACGAGTTCTGCAATGGTAGCTTCAACGCAATGGTTTGAAAGAACATTGGATGATTCAGCAAATAAAAGATTAACGATTCCTCAAGCGTTTTTAGCGGTTGATGCTATTTTATTGATTTGGAATAACATCATGAACGGAATCGTAGTGTATCCAAATAGAATCAATAAACATATTATGGATGAACTTCCTTTCATGGCAACAGAATACATCATCATGGAAGAAGTAAAAGCGGGTGGCGACCGTCAGGAAATCCATGAAGTGATTAGAGTTCATTCGATGGAAGCATCTAAGCAGGTAAAAGTAGAAGGTAAAGAAAACGATCTTATCGAAAGAATCCTGAATGACAGTTCATTAAAATTAGATAAATCGAAATTAAAAGAAGTTCTTGATCCTAAAAATTTCATCGGTTTTGCACCAATTCAGACGGAGGAATTCATAGCTAATGAAGTTCAACCGATTATTGACCAAAACAAAGATTTGATAGGACTGGAGGCTGACCTTAAAGTATAATACAATATGCAGTCTTTTTCGGCTGCATTTTTTTTGTGTATGTCATCTCAGTGTAGTAAAATGAAGGATTTTATTCAGATTTTTTGTTTCTGAAATGACAATTTAAAATTCAATTAAATTTAATAAATATCTGACATCTAATGTCTCAAAACAAAAGAATTTTCGTAGAAAAAAGAGGAATTTTCGATGTAGAAAGTCCCAAAATTTTTGATGAAGTAAAAGCGGTAATTCCGTCAATCCAAAACGTAAAAGTGTATAATGTTTACGATATTTTTGGGTTGAATGAAGAGGAATTTAAAAAAGTGGTAAACAGTACTTTTGTAGATCCTGTTACTGATATTTTACATGAAGAAAACCCGGCAAATGGCGTTTACTTCGCAATGGAGTTTTTACCAGGACAATATGACCAACGAGCCGATTCTGCTCAACAGTGTATCGCTTTATTGTCTGAAAATGAGAATTCTAAAGTAAGAAGTGGAAAGCTTATTGAGTTTGAAGGAGCTTCTGAATCTGATTTAGCTAAAATCAAAGAGCTTTTAATCAATAAAGTAGAGTCTCAAGAAAAAGATTTATCTGTTTTAGATATTCCAGCTGAAGAAACGCCGTCAAAAGTTCTTATTCACGAAAACTTTATCAATTTTGATGATGCTCAGCTTGAAGATTTTTACAATAATCAAGGGTTTGCATTAGGATTAGATGATTTAAAGTTTATTCAGGATTATTTCAAAACTGAAAACAGAAATCCTACAGAAACTGAATTGAAAGTTTTAGATACCTATTGGAGTGACCATTGTCGTCACACAACATTTGAAACACAATTATCAGATATTCAGTTTGAAGGGAAATTTAAGCAAACTTTAGAGACTATTTTTAATGATTATATTGAAAAAAGAAAATTCTTAGGTCGAGAATTGAAACCTATCTCTTTGATGGATTTGGCTACAGTTTGCGGAAGATATTTCCATAAAACAGGCAATTTGGAAAATCTTGTTGTTTCCGATGAGATTAATGCTTGTACCATTCAGATTGAAGCTGAATATGATGGTAAAAAAGAACCTTGGTATTTGTTGTTCAAAAATGAAACACACAATCACCCGACTGAAATTGAACCTTTTGGAGGTGCTTCAACATGTTTAGGAGGTGCAATTAGAGATCCTTTATCTGGTCGTTCTTTTGTATTTCAGGCGATGAGACTATCGGGTGCGGCAGATGTTTTGGAATCGGTAGATAAAACATTACCTGGAAAATTACCTCAAAAAACAATTACCAAACAAGCTGCAAACGGATATTCTTCTTACGGTAACCAGATCGGTTTGGCAACAACCATGGTTTCAGAAATCTATGACGAAGGCTATAAAGCGAAAAGAATGGAGGTTGGTTTCGTTGCGGGAGCTGTTCCTGTAGACTGGGTAAGACGCGAAAAGCCTGAAAATGGGGATTCTATTATTATTTTAGGAGGAGCAACAGGTCGTGATGGAGTAGGCGGAGCAAGTGGAAGTTCAAAAGAACAGGATGAAACTTCTATTCATACGATGAGTTCGGAAGTTCAGAAAGGAAATGCTGTTGAGGAAAGAAAGATTCAGAGATTATTCAGAAAACCTGAAGTAACAAAACTGATTAAAAAATCAAATGATTTTGGAGCAGGAGGGGTTTCTGTGGCCATTGGTGAAATTGCTGATTCTTTGGAAGTTAATTTGGATGTCTTACCTTTAAAATATGAAGGGTTAAACGGAACAGAACTCGCTATTTCTGAATCTCAGGAAAGAATGGCGGTTGTTGTTGACCCAAAAGATAAAGACAAGTTTATCAAGTTCTGTGAAGATGAAAATATTGTGGCTGTTGAAGTTGCAAAAGTGACAGATTCCGGAAGAATGCAGATGTTCTGGAAGGGAGATAAGATTGTTGACCTTTCAAGAGCGTTTTTAGATACCAATGGCTGTTCGAAAAGTCAGGAGGTGAAAGTAACTCACCTTGAAGAATTAAAACAGGAAAATAAAGCCTTTAACGAAGAAACCTTTTTGTCTGCATTAAGCGATAAAAACGTGGCTTCTCAAAAAGGATTGTTGGAAATGTTTGATTCTTCGGTTGGAGCAACGACAGTAGCAATGCCTTTAGGAGGGAAACATCAGCAAACTTTGATGGAAGGAAGTGTTCAAACGTTACCTGTTTTGGGAGCTAAAAATATTGAAACGGTTTCTTTGGCAAGTTGGGGATTTGATGCGGAAATTTCTAAGCAAAATTCTTTATTAGGAGCATCTTATGCTGTGGTTGAAAGTGTTGCGAAAATCGTTGCGATGGGTGGCGATTACAAAAATATAAGATTTAGTTTTCAGGAGTATTTCGAGAAACTAGGTCAGAATCCTGAAAAATGGGGTAAGCCTTTAGCTTCTCTTTTGGGAGCTTATGATGCTCAGATTAATTTTGGTTTAGCAGCTATCGGAGGTAAAGATTCGATGAGTGGAACATACCAGGATTTGAATGTTCCGCCAACGTTGATTTCTTTTGCTTGTGCCAACGGAGAAAAGAAAAATATCATCTCTCCGGAATTTAAACAGGCAGGAAATAAATTGTATTTCTTCAATCACATTCCACAGGAAAACGGACTTCCAAATTATGAAAGTTTGAAATCTATTTTTGAATTTATTTTTGAAAATATTAAAGCTGGAAAAATTGTTTCAGTTAAAACAATTAAAGATGGAGGTCTTGCGGTTGGATTAGCGAAAATGAGTTTCGGAAATCAATTGGGAGCTGAAATAAAACTTGAAAATGAAGAGGTTTTATTAACCAAGAATATAGGAAGTTTAATCATTGAATGTTCAGGAGATTTAATAAATGGTGATATTCAATTGATAGGAGAGGTAAATAATTCTAATAATTTAAAAATTAATAATTTAGAATTTTCTATCAAAAAATTACTTGAAGCTAATGCTGGAGTGTTTGAAAACCTTTTTCCTACTGTTGAAAAAGGAAAAGTTACGGTAGAGATTGATGAAAAATTCAACTCAATTCATCTTAGAAATATCATTATTAAAAAACATGAAATTGCTCATCCAAGAGTATTTTCCCCTCTGTTCCCAGGAACGAATTGTGAGTATGAAACACTAAATGCTTTTGCAAAAGAAGGAGCAATTGTTAATAGTTTACCGCTTAAAAATATCAATCATCAGTTGCTTGAAGAAAGTATCGATGCTTGGGTAAAAGAAATTAAACAGTCTCAAATTTTAGCATTCTCAGGAGGATTTTCTGCGGGTGATGAACCAGATGGTTCTGCGAAGTTTATCGTAAATGTTCTGAAGAATGAAAAGATGAAAAGTGCCGTTCATGAACTGTTGGAAAGAGACGGTATGATTATCGGAATTTGTAACGGATTCCAGGCGTTGGTAAAATCAGGTTTACTGCCTTACGGTAAAATTAAGGATTTGGATGAAAATTCTCCAACCTTAGCTCACAATGCCATCAGAAGACACATTTCCCAAATGGTGAATGTGAAAGTGGTAAATGATGAATCACCTTGGTTGAAGGGAATGAAAGACCAGGTGTTTACCATTCCTATTTCTCATGGTGAAGGTCGTTTTATGGCTTCTGAAGAAGAAATTAAGAAGTTGTATGAAAACGGACAGGTTGCTACACAATACATCGATTTTGAAGGAAATATAGCACACGGAATGCCGTTTAACCCGAACAATTCTTTATTTGGTATTGAAGGAATTACCAGCTCATGTGGAAAGATTTTTGGTAGAATGGGGCATCCTGAACGTTTTGCAGAAGGTTTAATGAAAAATATACCAACTGCAAATTATCATAATATCTTTAAAAATGGTGTTGAGTATTTTAAATAGGTAATTAATATCTCACATATATTGAAAAGCCACAAGAAATTGTGGCTTTTTTTAATGCTGTTTCACGGAAAAATGAATTAATATTGTTTGTTATTAAAAATTTGTTTAATTTGGTAGGATATAGTTTGGATAAACGCATTGCGTTTATCCAAACGTTATACGACATTTTAAAAAACTATACCGCAAAACAAATGACTGAATCACAATTATTAAATAATATAATTTTGCATGAAAATGCATATTTTTTTCTTAAAGACACTCCAGGATTTCTATCAAAAAGATTAATTAAAGAGACTTTTACAGAAGCATCTGGAGATAAACATGGACGAGCTTTATTAGAAATTGTAAAAAAGCAATACATACTTGAAGATGAAACTGAAATCTTCTACTCTGTTTTAATTTTTAAATATGTAAAAAAGCCATCATTCATTGAAGAATTAGTTCCAAATTGGGAAGAAATAAAATTGGCTTATATATGTATAATCGATTTTGAAGAACATCTAGTTGTAGCCAAGCGAAACATATCAAAAGTATCAGATTTCCTATCAAAATTTGAATCATTAGACTATGACGTTATTACATCAATCTTTTCTGGAGAAAATACATCTTTCGAAAAATTAAGTATGGATAACATGAATATCTCTGATAGAGCAATTAGGCAAAAAAGTTTGGAATCTCCAAATTTACAAGAAAACATTGCAAGTTTTGGATTACAAACTTTTATTCTTAATAATGTAAGAGTTAGTAATGAAGACCAAAAAGTTGCATTATCTGTTAATTCGTCAAGGATTAACCAACTAGGTCCAAAAAATACATTTGATAGTTTTTTAGAATGGTCAAACAATACTGTTGAAAGAATTAAAAATTATGTTCCTAAAACGAATTTTTTATCATCATTTGCAACTTCTATTGATTACTCAACTTATAAAGATGATTTAACGCCAACATCAATATTAATTGTACTAAGCAAATTATATAAGGAATTTGAGGAAAATAAAATCAAAAGATG
>NZ_JAPDHV010000002.1:182002-713392 GCF_025971925.1 Chryseobacterium oryctis | reverse complement strand
TTTTGAGCTTCTTATCCTCTATTGATGTGTTATGCTTACCTAAAAGCCCTTCTGCGCTTACCTAATCACTTCTCGTTTTCAGTGCGGCAAAGATACTGCCTTTTATCATTACAAAACAAATCTGATTGTCGTAAAAATGAAGATTGTGGGGAATATTATGCATAACTAACTAATATACTTAATTTTAAAACACACATAATAGTTATCCACAATGAGGAAAATGTTTTTAATACTGCCAAAAAGGATATCTTATCCCTTTTATACGCTGATAAAATCAATATAAAAGTAAAGATTTATATAGAATGACCAAGACCATAGCCCCGATAGAAGCGGTTACCCCGCAACTTGCAGGGAATAAGCCCTGGAGTGAGGAGTAGAAGCGAAGAGCGGGAAATGGCTCCTAGAAAAAATAATACCCTATCATTAATTAATAAAAAAGCAGAGTTTAATTACCCTGCTTTTGTTTATTATAAATTGTACTTAAAAATTCTGCGTAAGATTTTTCCAAGCCAATAATGTCTCCACTTTTTAAGTTTAATCCTCCTACTCCTGTATCATCAGATTTTATTTTGGTAGAAGAAATTTGAAAATACAGATTTTGCTCTCCTGCCTTTGGTTGTAATTTGATAGTTGAACCAAGAAGTTTTTTTGTAGAGATTGTGTAAACTTCTCCAGAAACTGTTTTTAGCAATAAATATGTTCTTGGAGATAAAACATAATCTTTTCTATTAATACTGATTCTTTGTTCTTTATCTGAAGAGGCAAATAAGTATAGGTTTCCAGTTTGCTCGGTCAATTTTTCTTTTGGTAAATAATATAAATTAATTTTATAATTTGAAGGATTGAAGTCAGCTGGAGAACCGTCAATATTTTCAAAGGGTTTCCAAGAAAAAGAGTTTGCTCCTATTTCTTTTGCTTTTTTATATATCAAAGAAAAAACATCAGCATCATTTTTGGAAAATCCCTGAACTTCTACTTCTCCAAGATACTCTGCATCTTTGGCTTCATTATCTATTTTATACAAAAATTTATCAGCATTGTCATTTGTCTTTTCCACTCTCGTCATATACACATTTTGAGCACTGAAAAGTTGAAAACCAAGAGCAAAAGCTACAATAATTAAATTCTTCATATCAAATTTTATTGAGACAGGATATTTATGCATTCTTCCAAGCTGTTTTCCCAATGTTTAGGTTCTATTTTGTAAGTTTCCTCTATTTTATCTAAACACATTGTACTTCTTTTGGGTCTTTTTGCCGGAGTTGGATACTGCTCTGTTGTTAAAGCATTCAATTTAACCGAAGATTTTGAAAACTCAGCTATCTTTTTTGCAAACTCAAACCATGTTGTTTCCGGATAGTTTGAAAAATGAAAAATACCAAATGTTTTGCTATCAGATTCTATGATAGCCATTATAGCTTCTGCGAGGTCATTTGCATTAGTTGGCTGACCATATTGATCCGCAACAATTCCCAGCTCTTCTTTTTGGGAGAACAAATTCAACATTGTTTTCACAAAATTCTTGTTGAACTCAGAATACAACCAAGAAGTTCTTAAAATAATTGTATTCGGATTAATTTCTAAAGCAAGTTCTTCTCCTTTTCGTTTTGATGCTCCATAAACGCCAATTGGATTCGTAAAATTATCCTCTGAGTATGAAATTTCTGTTTCTCCGTCAAATACATAATCTGTAGAAACATGAATAAGAACTGTTTTGTAATCAAAACATGCTTGAGCAAGATTGGCAACTCCATCAGCATTTACAGCAAAAGCTTTTTCTGCTTCTTTTTCTGCCAAGTCTACAGCCGTATAAGCTGATGCATTAATACAAAAATCAGGTTTATTGTCATAAAAGAAACTACTAATCTGATCTTCGCTTGTAATATCTAAAGTCTGGGAATCTGTAAAAATGAACTCATAGTCTAATTCAAAATTAGGAGCTATTTTTCTAATACAATTTCCCAATTGCCCATTACTTCCTATTACTAATATTTTTTTCATTATGAATTTTTTGCGTTATTAGATCTTAAAAATTTTACTCTTGACTGAAAATCCTTTTGTTCCAAATCAACATAAAACTTATAGAATGTTTCTTTTATATCTTCAGGGTGAATTTCGGATTTTCTGGTTTTCATATTAAAATAAATAACCGTAACCCACAAAACAGCATGAACAGTTTTTTCATCTAAACTTTTCATTAAAATCTCAACTTTGGAAGTTCTATCCTGTATATCGATTGTTTTACTGCTAATGACAACTTTGGTATTGTATCTTACTTCTCTTAAGTATGCAATTTCATTTTGAATTGCAATCCATGTGCAGCCAGTTTGTTTTGTATATTCTTCATAAGTAAAGCCATAAAAAGTTTCCACATGATCTTCTCTGGCATCAAACATATAATCCAAATATTTAACATTATTTAAATGACCAATTGGATCACAATCACTAAAACGAACTTTAACCGTCGTTGACACTTCTTTTTCCATTTGGCAAAAATAAAAAAACCACCTCTAAAAGAGATGGTAGATTTTATAAATGTTTGTTAATTTCTAAAAATTATTGAACACCTAATTCTTTTTTCACAGCTGGTGTAGCATCCGGACCTCCTTTGAAAACTAATGCAGAAGAATTAGCATCCATGATATAATCATATCCGTTTGCTTTAGCAACTTTCATTACAGCATCATTTAGCTTTTTCTCGATTGGTTCGTAAGCTGCATCTTGCTTAGCAATGAAATCTTTTTGAGCTTTATCGTTCATTTGTTGAATTTCTTCACCCAATTTTTTCATTTCTGCTTCTCTTGCTGTGTTCTCATCAGCTGTTTTCTTTGGAGCTTCAGCTTGATATTGTTGGAATTTAGTTTGAGCAGCATCTGTTTTCTTTTTAATTTCAGCTTGCTTAGTATCTAAGAAAGTTTTCAAATCTGCGTCTGCTTTTTTCTTTTCTGGCATACCGTTAAGTACAGCTGCAACATCTAAAGTAGCAATTTTTTGAGCTTTTGCCATACCTACTGATACTACCATCATTACTGCTGCAAATAATACACTTAATTTTTTCATAATTAGTAAATAAATAATTTAATTTGTTTTTAGATTTTAAATAAAGATAAAAGTTAATTCTAAATAATTACTTTTTACCTTTGGCACTAGTTTTCTCGTTTTTAGTATTTCCTTTTAGCAAGATATCTAAAACCTTGTCTGTATAATCATATCTAGATTGAAGGAAAATAACATTAACATTATTGGCTTTATCAAGAACTATGCCTAATCCGTTTTTCTCAGACATTGTCTTTATTGCTTCCCAAATCTGATCCTGGAAAGGCGTAACTAGGTTTGTTCTTAATTTTGTAATCTCTCCATTTGCTCCGAAACGTAGACTGGTAGTAGTTTTAATGTTTTTCTCCAAGTCCATTACCTCTTTTTCTCTAAGCTTCAGTTGTTCTCCAACTAATAATACTTTTTCATTTTCAAAAGCGGATCTTTTCTTTTCATATTCAGATTGTAGATTTTGAAGATCTGACTGCCAAGTATCAATCTGCGAATTTAATCTTGCTTCTGCTTCTTTATATTGAGGCAGTTTATCTAATATCGCTTCAGTATCTACAACCCCAATTTTCTGGGCATTGCTGAAACCGAACAGCAAAAATAATACAAATGTGATAACTATTTTAAAATTCTTCATATTAAATGAATTATAATGATTGATTCATCAAGAAATGTGTCTTCCAACCAGAAGGCTCAGTTCCAAGAACTGTTTTATCAAATCCGTAAGCAAAATCAAATCCTATTAATCCGAATGCTCCCATGTATACTCTTACCCCTACACCAACAGATCTTTTAAGCTGGAAAGGATTATAATTACCCCAAGAATTCCAAACATTACCACCTTCAGCAAAAGTTAAAGCATAAATTTTAGCTGTTTGATTTAATGAAATTGGATATCTAAGTTCTAATGTAAATCTGTTATAGATAGTTCCTCCTCCTTTTTGAGTAATATCTTCAGTAGTACCTCCATAAGTAGAAGCATTCTCATAACCTCTTAACGGGATAAGTTCTCTCCCATCAAATCTACCACCAAACAATCCTGTTCCTCCTACATAGAATCTTTCAAAAGGTGGTGCTCCTAATTGTTTGTTATACCCATCCATAAATCCCATTTCAGCAGAAGATCTTAAAACAAGTTTTCCGATAATTTCATTATAAACATCGGCTTTAAACTTGATTTTATAGAATTCCATCCACTTATATTTGTCCGTAGGTTTCATTGTAGAATAATCTTTATTTCCAAACAATGAATATGGTGGCGTTAATTTAGCCGAAAGTTCAATATTAGAGCCTACAGTCGGGAAAATCGGGTCTATACCCGCAGAGTTTCTGCTTAATCCTAAGTTGATACTGAAGTTATTCGCCGTTCCGTAATATTCTGTTGTATCACCAAATTCAAAAGGATAATTATTGAAGTCATACTTTTGATATTGAACTCCTGTATATAATGAGAAATAATCATCTGGCCACTTCAATAATCTATTAAGCCCAACTGAAGCTGAGAATATATTTAATTTCTGAGCATTTCCACTAATATCAGAATATTTAACTCTTGAATTGTTTAAACTTACAGAAAGTGCAGTAGGCCTTGTTCCAAATAACCATGGTTCTGTAAAAGATATACTATAATTTTGGAAATATTGTCCCGCCTGAGCTTGAATAGCTAATGTTTGTCCGTCACCTTGAGGTACAGGTCTAAAGTCTTTAAATCTAAGGAAATTTCTTAGTGAGAAGTTATTAAATGTTAATCCAAGGGTTCCAATAAAGCTATTACCTCCGTAGCCAGCCTGTAATTGTACCTGTGAAGAACCTTTTTCTACCAATTTCCAATTAATATCTACTGTATTATCTTGTTGATTCGGCTGGATATCCTGACCTATTTGTTGAGGATCAAAGAATGACATTCCCGCTAAATCAAAATACGTTCTTTTGATATCGCTTTTAGCAAAAAGATTTCCTGGTTTTGTTCTTAAAGCTCTAAGAATAACATGGTCATGAGTGGTTGTATTCCCCTGCCAAGTTACTTTATTCCAAGTTGCTTTTTCTCCTTCATTGACACGAATTTCTAAGTTTACAGCATCTCCATTTACCGATTTTTCAACAGGAGTAACATTAGAGAAAAGATAACCGTTGTTCATGTAAACTGATTTGATATCAGAGTCATCTTCCTTACCTCCGTCTTCTCCTACCTTTTTGTTGAAACCTACAGCATCATAAATGTCCCCTTTTTTGTAACCTAAAAGTCTTTGTAAATATTCCGTAGAGTAAACCGTATTCCCAGTAAATGTAACATCACCAATATAATACTTTTTACCTTCGTTAAGTTTTACATTGATTTCGTAGTTGTTTCTTTTATTTCTCCAAACAGAATCAGAAACAATAGCAGCATCTCTATAACCCAATGAATTATAGTAATTGATAAGATTGTGTTTGTCTTCCTGATATTTTTCTTCAATGAATTTTGAAGATTTCAAGATTCCTCCAATACCAAATCTCTTTTGTTTTGTTTCTTTGAAAGCTTTATTTCTAAGTTTTCTATCAGTAACACTTGTGTTACCTTCAAACTCAATATGATCAATCTTTACTCTTTTCCCTTTTTGTACTTCAATCGTCCAATCTACAAGGGCAGGATCATTAGCATTTACTTTATCCTGAATTGTAATCTTAGCATCAGCAAAACCTTTCTTTACGTAGTCTTTAGGGATATTTGTTTTAAGACTTGAAACTAAATTCTGTGTAATTTTAGTTCCAGGCTTTAAATTATTATCTTTTGCAAGTTTTTCATTTTTAGATTTACCAATTCCTTTTCCGGTAAATTTCACTTCTCCAAGTTCTTTCAAATCCTGAAGGTAGAATCTTAAAATGACAGTCTCTCCTTCAATACTTTGTACATAAACTTCTACTTCAGAAAAAGATTGAGTATCCCAAAGTTTTTTTACAGCATTGCTGATTCTCTGCCCAGGAATATCTACACTCTCTCCTTTAGTAAGCCCTGTAAATCTAAGAATTTGAGCTGGTGTATATTTTTTCACCCCATCTACAACGATGTCTTTAAGCACATAAGTTCCTGCTTGGCTTTCTGCATGCACAGCATTATTTACTTTAGTGCTGTCTTGTGGAGTTACCTGTCCATAAAAATGTGCAGAAGCAACAAACATAACGATGGGTAATAGTCTAAACTTCATTTTATCGTAGTCTTTCTTTTCTTAAAAATTATTGGATTTTTATTTGCTCACTAATCTTACCATATCTTCTTTCTTTGTTTTGATAATCTACAATACATTGAAAGAAAATATCTTTAGAAAAATCTGGCCATAGAACATCTAAAAACTGTAATTCGGCATATGCGATCTGCCAAAGTAGGAAATTGCTTATTCTAATTTCACCACTTGTTCTAATAAGTAGGTCAACAGGAGGAAAGTCTTTTGTATAAAGATAATTTTCGAATAATTTTTCATCTATATTCTCAACATCTACCTTACCGTCTTTCACATCAGAACTTATATTTTTTACGGCATTCAGTATCTCATTTTGAGAGCCATAGCTTATAGCTAACACCAAATTACCTTTTGTATTTTCTTTTGTAAGTTCCACCACACGAAGCAATTGCTCTTTCACTAATGGCGGAAGTTTTTCTAAGTTACCTATTACATGCATTCTCAACCCTTTACTGAAAATCTCATCGGCTTCCAATAAAAGCGTTTCCACCAACAAATTCATCAGCGTATTTACTTCCTCGGTAGGACGATTCCAATTTTCTGATGAGAATGTATAAAGCGTTAAATACGGAATATTAATCTCATTACATGCATTAATAGCATTTCTTACAGCACTAATAGCATTTTTGTGACCAAAGGTTCTTTCTTCGCCACGAGATTTTGCCCATCTTCCATTACCATCCATAATAATGGCTACGTGTTTTGGTAAATTCTCAGAATTTATTTTATCTTTTATCAACGACATATTAATTAATCACAATAACATGGTGGTCTTCCGAAAGAATAAGTCAACCCTAGGCTAAAGGTATTTATCCAATCTCTGGAGTTTCCGTCTCCAATGTTTCTTTTACCAATAATTTCAGCTTCTCTTTCTTTAGACACAACATAATAAGCACCTGTTTCAAGTAAAGAACCTCCTGAAGCAGGACTTAAAATATCTCCATTATAACTAGACTTTACATCTTTAGTAAGAATCTTACTATAATCTAACTGATCTGTAAATGTATATCTAAATGTAGCCTCTGCAAATATTGCCCAACCGTGGTTGAATTTATATTTTAACCCCAACCCGAAAGGAATATTGAATGTTGTTTTTTTCCCTGTAGTATACTCAGTAGTCGTAACAAAATCCAACTCATTAATCGGAGCTTGAGCCACCCCATCTTTATCTCTTCTAAAGTCATGCATCACATTTGCTTTAGGTGCATCATACATCAAAGTTCCGACACCGGCAAATATATAAGGACTCACCATACTTACCTGCTCATTATTTACAGGAAAGAAGTTGTATTCAAATGTTAAACTTGCTTCATAAACATCATTCTTACCGAATGAATTTCTATTCTTTCTATATTCTTCTTTAGCTACTTTATCATTAAACTGAATCTGGTTATAGCCTAAGTCTAATCTTACAGTTTGGTAAGGATTAAAATTAAATCTATATAATAACCCTCCATAAAATGGAACTCCCCAATCCGATGCCCTTCCTAAATCCAATGGTTTTTGTAAAATATAATTCGTTCTTCCTATATCACCCACCAGGTTACTCATACCTAGACGAATTCCCAATTCGTTTCTTTGGGCTTTAACACTTACCACAGTACCTAAGGCGGCAAGGAAGCTAAACAATAATTTTTTATTCATAAAAGAATACGGATTTATGGTTATTTTAAAATTTAATTTTTGCAAATATAAAACATTTTTATATTAATGATAATCTTAATGTTTAGTTAAAAATAAACAAAAAAACATAATTTGTTATAAAGTAAACGACAAACTGGTAAAAATATTCTTTTTTTAATAGAAGCAAAGGGAGTAATATATAAGCAAACCCCCATTTGATGAGGGTTTATCTATATTATTTTTTACTTAATATTGAACGTGCTTTATTTCTAATTCTTATTAACAAAGGTTCTTTATAGTTTTTATCTTCATCAAAATAGCCATATCCGTAGCCATACCCATATCCGTAGCCATATCCATAACCTTGTTTTGTATTATAATCATTATAAACAAGTCCTAAATGTTCAATTTCACCTTTATGATACTTTTCAGTAATCATTTTCAGCATATATTTCTCTGTATATTCGTGACGTACAACATAAATATTAGCATCAGAATATTTCATCAATTCATAAGAATCCGCAACCAATCCTACAGGAGGGGAATCAATAATAATAAAATCGTATTTGTCTTTAAGCTCTTCAAGGAACTTAACGTTTCGCTGACTCATTAATAACTCCGAAGGGTTTGGCGGAATAGGTCCTGAAGTTGCTACATCCAAATTCGGAATATTAGTTTTATTAATGATTTGCTCCAATGATACCTCCCCTGTCAGATAATTAGAGATACCATATTTGTTATCAATTTTAAAATCACCAAAAATTTTAGGCTTTCTTAAATCCATCCCAAGAAGGATTGTTCTCTTATCACTTAGACCAAGAACCGAAGCAAGGTTAATAGAAACATAAGTCTTACCTTCTCCTCCAATTGAAGATGTAACCAATATAGTCTTACTTTTCCCGTTTTCACCTGACAAAAACCTTACATTCGCACGAACCCCTCTGAAGGCTTCTGAAACAGAAGATTTAGGTTGTTCCAGAACTGTAAGCATATTTTCATTGCTATTATTACCAATAACACCAAGTAATGGAATCTTAGTAGCACTAAGAAGTTCTTTAATATTACGAATCTTATTATCTAGCAATTCACCAATTAAAATAAATAATAGTGGTAAGCACAGTAATCCTGCAATAATACTAAGCTTTGTACCTTTTACATTCGGGCCAATTGGAGCCTGACCAAGATTTTTTGCCGGGTCAATAACAGTAATATCGGATTGGCTGGTTGCCATTCTCATTTGGGTTTCGTTTTGTCTACCCAACAAACTATTGTAAGTTGCTTCAATCATATTATATCCTCTCTCTGCATCAAGATATTTTCATTGCTTTTCAGGATAAGAAGCTAAATCTGAGTTTGCATTAGAAACCTCCGTATTAATTCTATTAATTTCAGTATAATATCTTGTATAATAGTTCCTCAAAGCACCAGAAGACACTACTTTAGCTTCATTAATCAATCTATTAATCTCCCTCATCGGTTCTGAATTTGGAGTATAAATAGTAGCCATTTCTCTTCTTTTAAGATACAAAGCCTTTAATTCTGCAACTGTTGCCGTAAAAGCACCATCTTGAAAACCTGCAGCATTTGTGCTGATCATATTATCAAAATTTTGGGTTTCCATATTTCTTCTGATCTCATTTAATGAGCTCAGTTTACTTTCTAAATCTGCTTTTTTGGCTTCAAGATCCTTAATTTTAGTCAAAGACTTTTCATCTCTATCTTTAATATCATAAAGCTTCTCAGTAGTTTTTAAATAATTAAGCTCTGCAGCGCTTGAATCTAATTTTTTTCTTATTGCATCTAAATTCCCTTGTAAATAGTTTGCAGTATTCTTATCCACTGTATTCTTATCAACAAGTCTCTTCTTTTGTAATTCACTTACTGATTTATTTAAGAAATTCACTGTACTGTTGAGATTATATCCTTTTTTGGTAATAATCATAATAGTTCCTATTTCTTTATCAAATTCAATACCTATTGTAGAAACAATATCATTAACCATTTGATTTACAGAACTCAAAGTTACTATTATATTATCAAATTTAATTTTAGGAGAAATCGGATTTTGAATCAATCTAAACCTTAAATTCGGACTATTATACCATTCCCCTACTCTAATTACTTTATTTTCTGGTCTCTTATATGAATTTATAGACTGAAAACCCTCACTTTCAAAATTATATAAATTAGTAGACTGTCCTTCTTCTGGTAGAACAACCTCATAGCTATCTCCACTTTTAGGAATTAAAGTAATGGGATAATTTATTTGCTGAGGATGCTTTTTATCAATTTGTAAAAAAACAGGTGAATCGTCTTTATCTAAATATGTAGATTTAATAGCTCCTTTTGTAGAATAGTTGACAAAAAGATCTAGCTCTTTTACCAAAAATTCATTATGAGATCTTGACAAAAGCATTTTCTTCAAGTATATCCCGTCTTGATTACCATTTTGCCCCCATATAAAGTTTATAGACTGACTTGGAGTAAAATAACTTGCCGTGTTACTAGATACACTTAATGATAAATTGGATGCATAAATATTTTGAGCGTAATATTTACTATAAACCCATGATATTCCATAGCCAATAAGTAACATTAATGCAAACCAATACCAGTTACTTAATATGCGTCTAAGAAAATGTTCAATATCAAATAATGCAAAAGAACCATTCTTTTCTTTTGCTTCGTTCTTTTCTACAGTATTGTCTTTCCCAGGAATCATAATTAAAGGTTTTTAAGAAGTAAATAAATTGATAATGCAGTAGTAATTACTGAGACTCCTGTAGTTAGTGTCTGGATAGGATCTTTTCCAAATCCGTTTAAGCTCTTACCTCTAGTATTAAGCAAAATCTCGTCTCCATTTTGTACATAATAATAAGGAGAATTCATAACATCTTCGCGTGTAAGATCAATTTTAGCAACCTTAATTCCTTCTGGTAATTTTCTATGGATTACAATATTTTTTCGATCAATCGTTCTATTCAACCCACCGTTTATAGCAAGTGCTTCTGTAATAGTAAGAGTATTCTTATGAGCTACTTTTTCCCCTGTAAGACCAGAAGTTTCTACATCTCCTAAAATGTAATAAGTAATTCCATCTGTATTTAGTCTTACCTCAGACTTTCCTTCCTGGAAGTTTTCATTAACTTTTTGCTGAATCTCAGCTGTAATATCTTCTATAGTTCTTCCCTCTGCTTTAACATATCCGATACCAAAAATATTTATTTCGCCTTTAGAATCAACCTTTAAACCATTAAAATAAAAGTTAACATTACCTCCTCTTCCGCCACCAGTACTTCCTACTGAACCACCACTCCCACTACCACTACTAGACACAGCACCATTAGCTCCTGTTCCTGAAGCATTCAAAGAAGAATAAAACTGAGCCGCATCACCTTTAGGAGTAGTGACAATATTAAGATTCAAAATATCATTTTTTGTAATTCTATAAACTGGAATATTATATGGAACAAGTCCCTCTTCATTAATAACAAGGCTTTCATTTGGCTGCATATACCTTACATCTTTTGTAGTAATACAAGAAGTGATTAAAAAAGGTAATACTAAAAATAAATATTTAAGATTTTTCATCATATTTCAACGTTATATTGCAAAAATAAAGATTTAATTGTTTGTCTTTTTATTATTTCTCAAAATATAGATAAAATCAGGCACATATGCACCTAAAAAACCCAGTGCTAATATTATAAGTAATAATAAATTTACATTAATATGCCTAAAACAATAGGCTACAAGCACAATAAAAAGATAATATAATATTATATAAAAACTCGACCTTCTGTGCGTTAAATCAAGTTTAAGTAATTTGTGATGAATGTGATTTTTATCTGCATCAAAAGGTGACTTTTTATTATATAATCTTATGCATATCACATTCAAAGTATCTACAATAGGTAATATCAGTATTGCAACAGCTATAGCCGGAACAGACTGCAAATGATATCTTGGCACTCCGGGAAGAGATTTATCTATAAAAATATCAATAAAGCAAATAGAGGTAAATGCAAGTAGAAAACCTAACAACATAGAGCCTGTATCACCCATAAATATCTTATTCGTTCTATAATTTGATAAATTATAATACAAAAATGCCAGAACAGCACCAATGATTACAACAGAAAGAACAACCAAAGGATAATTATACTCACCTAATCTATAATAACTGACCCCGAAAAGAGCACTACATATAATTGAATATCCCCCTGCAAGACCATCAATTCCATCAATTAAATTGAATGCATTAATTAAGATAATGAAGGTAATTATACTGAAAATAACACTTACAATATACCCCAGTTCATATATTCCTAAAATCCCGAATAAATTTCTTATTCTGATGTCCGAACCTATTACAATAAGGGAAGAAACCACAATTTGGGCAACTAGCTTTTTGTACGCTCTCATTACAACAATATCATCCATCACCCCGATATACAGCAATATAACTAAAGATGCAAATAAGAACTTGTATAAATCAAAAAGTTCGTAGGCAAAAACAGACGCACAGATACCTATAGAATAAAAAACAGCAATCCCTCCCAAATTAGGAATTTTCCTAATATGAGAGCTTCTCACTCCTGGCTCATCCATAAGATTCTTTCTTCTGGAAATTTTAATGATGGTAGGAATAGAAAAAAATGTAATTAAAAAAGAGAACAAAAAACCTAACCCTATTTTTACATAAAAAATAGAAATCCCTATTTCGTTTAAGAACAATTCAAAATTCTTCATTTTTTTTATCAAGTACATGTGTTTTCTTCATCATTAATCTTTATGAAATCTCCATATCGATCATTCCGGCGAAACAATCAGCACTACCATTTGTGTTTAAATTATTTTTCTTATCAATTTTTTCTGCCCTGCGAAAAACAACAGATAAAAAATCTTTTTTTTCAAGGGCAAAGATAACAGATAATTCTTATCAAAACGACAATACTTTAATATATCTTTAGTTTTTATGTTTCTTTTATCTACAAAAAGCCCAAGTTTATTAGACATATCATAAAAGGTTTTTTCATCTTTCACAAATGCTAAATAGGCCAAAAAAGAGTAAACTCCCTCGAAAATCTGAAAATTTTTCAATTCTTTTCGTTTATTAGAGTATCGCGATTTTTCAAAAAAAACTTCTACATCTTCCACCGCTTTCAAAATATCCAAACCTCTTTCTGTATGCGTTTTTGTAATAGAATCGGTACGTTCCAGATACTGATAATGAAAATTTTGAGTCTGGGCTACGACTTCACATTCAAGCAAAAGCTGAGGGATTAATTGGATATCTTCAAAATGAGCTCCTTTCTTGAATCGTTTTTCATTAAAAAGCTCCTTTTTAAACAATTTATTACATGCAAAATAACTCAAATCGGAAAAAACAGAAAAATTCTTTTCCAAAATTATTTTTTCAGGCATGTTGGGGATTTGAGTTAGCTTTTGAGTAACGTTTTCATTTTGGTCAACCTTCTGAATATTACAGATAACCATCTTTGCCTCATGTTTTTCCGCAAGATTTAGCATTTCTTCAAACATTGTAGGGGTCACATAATCGTCACTATCCACAAAACCGATAAAATCTCCTGTTGTTCTATCTATTCCGAAGTTTCGGGCATCACTTAAACCTCCGTTTTCTTTATTGAATGCTTTAATTTTCTCAGGATATTTCTGAGCATACTCCTGAATAATTACCTCCGAATTATCTTTACTTCCATCGTTTACAACCAAAATTTCAATATTTTGATAAGTCTGATTCACCAAAGAATCAAGACATTTTGCCAAATAATTTTCGACATTATAAACCGGAACAATAATGGAAACTTTTGAGGGAACTTTTTTCATACATTAAAATTTCGTCAGTCGTGCATTGAGCCATCCTTTTTTGGCATCATCAAAATCTTTTCTTGAGCAAGGTATACAGTTTTCTATATTTTCATCATCTCCGAAATACCAAAGATTACTGAATGTATCACGCTTAAAAGCGTACTGTCTGTCATCAATCAGTACATAAAACACTTCATAATGTCTTTCTTTAGGATGAGAGTTCTGAATATTTATCCCTTCAATCAAATACCAAATCATTTGTGCCAAAAGCTGGTGATTTTGCTGATTTTCAGAATAAATATTATAATTGAAAATCCCTACGGATTTTAAGTTTTCACTCAGCCCAATTTCTTTCATATAGGCACAAATTTCTCTTCTGTTTAATCCGTTTACTTGTGGATTCATTGAAAACGGTTCACTGAAACTTTCAATGGCATCACAATTTACCGTTACCAAATCTGCTTTTCTGAAGAAAGGTTCTGTTTTTTCTGTAGAATTCATCATTTCTGCCAAGCGAACGATATCAAACTCCACTTCTTTGATGAGTTTCACCGAATCAACTTCATTCAAATGTTTTTGGTATCCTAAATGATGATAGTTTTTAATTGAAAAGTTTTTCGCTCCAAAAATTTTGCTCAAAAAAGTATGTTCATTGATCATTTCACCTTGCTTAAGGGAAATAATATTGCTGATTTGAGTATAATTGATATTCTTTTTATGAAAATTCAAAGCTGAAAACAGGGAAAAAGCGAAGTCATTTGAGCCTCCAATAATCACAGGAATTGCTCTTTTATAATGACATGCCGACAATACTTCCTGCAAAATATAATGAGAATCCTGAACAGATTTTCCGGAAACCAAATCACCCAAATCAACAATCGGGATTTCAAAGTCTAGTTGCGAAAGTTGGTAAAATTCCTTTCTGATATTTGTAAAATCCTGTACTTCGGCATCACCACTTGCTCCTCTGTAATCTGAAACAAATAATAAAACAATACTATCTTCTTTGATTTCCTTTGTAACCTTGCTTCCGATCTGCCAGCTTTCGGTTTTGAAATTTCTTGGTGAAATGATAAAATCTTCAAAATCCATATAATCTCATCTTTAGTCCCCAAAAATAAGATTTTAATTCTTTTTTTCATTCATTCAGGTGAAAAGTATGCTCATAAACTCAAATCAGGGTTTCGTAAACTCAAACTTCCTTTATACAAAATACATCTAATTTCTTCTCTATTACATGATTAATTTTGAGAAAACTCTAGAACCATGAAATCCAAATTATTATTCTTAACAATTGCTTTTATAGGATTCATTATAAAAAAATTAACAGTAACAATGGATGAAAACAACAATCGAAAACTTAAAATTTAAAAACAAGAAACTATGAAAAAAATTAACATTTTATTTTTAATAATCATTTCATTTTGGAGCAATGCCCAAACCTTATTATACTCAAATGATTTTACAGGCAGCCTGAATGCTCCCGGATTCAGCTATGGAAACACACCCTCCTTTACTTTAAACGGAATAGGAATCTATAACGAAAATTTTAGCGCACTCGCACTTAATCCTAATCACGGTTATGTAAAATTAAATTTCAGTGACAATCCTACAATAAAAACAGAAGGAATAGTCTCTTTTTTCTACAAACACAATATTGCAGGTACAGACAACGTAAGCTCCGTATATCCTATGTTATATCTAAGCAACGGATTGTCTAGCTACAGTGAAGGTCTTGCTCTTTCTATAACAGCACCAGATCCTCAAAACAACAATAAAGTTAAGCTCAGATTAACTTCATACTATGCTGCAAACCAAGGTGGTTTTACAGAATCACCAGCAATGGATCTGTATAACATTTGGAATCATTATACAATTGTTTACAAAAATGGTGCTTCAGGTAGTGGCTATATCAAGGTATATATGAATGGAGAATTATTAATCTCAACCAATCAATACGTACCTCTATCTACTACGCAAACTCAGTTTTTCTTTGCTGGTATTTCTGAAGCAAAACCGTATTCATTATCCGGAACTTTCGACAGAATAAAAGTATATTCTTTCGCCAATCTTACGGATGCCCAGATTAAAACCATGTTTGGTGAGAACTTCGCATTTCAGGCTGGAGGCAATGCTTTATTATATCATTTTAATAATAGCGCTTCTTCATCTTATAATTATTATATCAATTTTAATACTACAGGACCTATTTCTTATAAAACGACCAATGGAAGAATTGGTGTAAATACAGACTCAAGTACAAATCCTCAACTATCATTTCCAACTATAATAAATCCATTATTTGGAAACAATTTCACCATAAGCATGGCTTATTTCCCTGGAATCATGACCTATTCCGGAACAGGATATTATACCTTATTAGACATTCCTAGTACAACATCTGGTGTTCCAGCTCTTTTCGTTGGCCTAAGTAAAGGCTATCCTCAATATTTAGTAATCCAAAGAGGTTCAAAAACCAATTCCATCAGTGTAGCACCTCCTCTTTCGGCTTATTCTCACTTTACACTTACCAACGATAATAATACAATAAAGTTTTATCATAACGGAGAACTAGTACACACAGATACTTATCCTCAAGTAAGTACATCTACTACAGAGTCAATTAAACTTCTTCATTCCAGCATTACAAATTATGACCAGTTCAAAGGTCTTTTGGATGATTTTGGTGCAGATTTCAAAACATACAACAATATAGAAGTTTGGAATAACTATTATCAATGGTATTACAAAATCGAAAGAAATAATGCCAATCTCACATTGGGTGTAGCAAATACATCTCCTGTAAAAAATAACCTTCAGGTTTACCCTAACCCAACTAATGGTGTTGTAAACTTCAATGAAGAAGTGGATGTAATCGTAACTGATTTTACAGGAAGAAGAATTGACGCAAAAAACAAAACTAAATCAATCGATTTAACTTCTCAAAACTCCGGAGTTTATCTATTGCAACTAAAAACATCAGCCGGAACCAAGGCCGTAAAAATAATTAAAAAATAATAGCCGATTCTAAAAATACAAACAAAAGCTGTCTCTATGTAAAGCAGCTTTTGTTTTGAATTTTAGTAATTTTGATAAAAACTAAATAATTAACCAACCAAGCTTAAAAAAGCTTTTTTAACTCTTTTTAAAAATAAAGGTTTGAGACTCTTATTATTCCTTTTCTTTTATTCTTTTCTTTACGGGCAAACCACTCCGTATGCTTTTTATTTGAATAAAGTTTCGGGAATGCCTTCTGACATGGTCTTTGATGTATTTCAGGACAACAGAGGTTTTATGTGGTATGCAACAGGAAAAGGAATCTGTAGATTCGATGGCTCACAAATTAAAACTTATATATCCGCAGATTTCCCAATAAAATCGGTTTCTAATATTAATCAGGATTTTAAAGGTAGAATTTGGTTTCAGGATTTCAATGGTACTATTTTTTATATAGAAAATGGAATAACAAAACTCTTCCCACACTATAAAGCCAATGGTTTTCTGAAATTTGGATTTATTAATAATCATCTTTTCATTGCAGGTAAAGAAGGCATAAAAATATTTCGCATATCCGATTTTAAGCTAATAAAGACTATTTCTCTGGACATGAAATCGGTTATTCAGAGTATTGCCTCAAATGATAAGTTTTATCTGATTGGTTCGCAAGTTTATACTATTACTTTATCCGGAACAGTAGAAAAAGTATCTCTTCCTGATAATTTCACCGCGAAAATACCTGCACCAATACCTATATCATCCAAAGAAGGAATCATTCTATTCTCGAAGTTTAATGACAATTATATTGAGATTGGCAAAAAAGGATATAAAGTATCCCAACTCCCTTTCAACACTACCTTTACTCAAAATGCCAATATCATTGGAGACGACTTTTGGATATGCTCAACTAAAGGAATTTACCGTTATAACACAAAAACTAAAGAGTACAATCTTTACTACCCTTCGGTAAACATATCATTCATTATTAAAACAAAATCCGGAAAATTCTGGATTTCGACAATTAATAACGGAATGCTGTATGTTGACAACTGGAGCTCCGATTTTATCAACACCCCTTCAACACCGGCACGCTTAGTAAAAAGCGGAAAAGACATTTACTTTACAAGTAATCGTGAAGAAATCTATCGCCTTGATAAAAACCAGCAACCCATACAAATATATAAAGGAAATTCTGATCATTTAATCACGCCTCTTCTTGTTGACAGCTTAAATAAAAAACTATTATTTACTTCGTCTAAATTTATTATAAAATCTGAAAAATCTCAATTGGAAAGCATATTTGCTGTAAAACATATTGTTCAGTTAGACGCAAAATATTATGTTGTAAGCGCAAGTACATGGAATGGTATCATCTATACAGATCCTAACAAAAAAAGTGAGTGGGATTCTGTTTTCGAACCGCTAAAACACTCAGAAAACGGAGGAATTCACTTCATAACAATCATAGAAAATGAAAACGGAAAAGACTGTTCTGCAAATCGTAAGGAAAAAAGTTTGTACTTTATCACGAATTATGGTTTAAAGAAATTTCAGAACAGTGTTGTAAAAGAAATCACTTCAAAAGAGGTCAAAAATTTCACACAGTTATCCAATATTAATAATCAACTATTTCTCCTTTCCGAGGATGAAAAAATATATACGCTTAATGATGAAACCATAAAATTAGTCGAGTTTCCATACTATTTCTCAAACTCTAAAATTCAAAGAATAAAGACCAACGGTAATACAATATTCATTTATAAAGATCAGGCTATTTATAACTATTCCCCTTCTCTAAAAACAGTTCATAAGGCCATAAACATCCCAAAAGAACTGGAAGTAAATGACATTACAGCCATGGGAAGCTATGTATATTATGCTACAAATAAGGGAATCATTAAAACTCCTAAGCTCCAAAATTCTTTACTCAGCCTCGTAGAATTACATATTGATAACATCTTAGTAAACGGAGAAAATAGCGTAAATACAGATCTGACTGATCTAAAATTTAATCAAAATAATATTGAAATTAACTTCAGTATTATTTCAGAATCTCCCAACAACTTTTACACGATTTCTGCCAGAATAGACAAAAACCCTTGGGAACAAATTTCTAATACCAGTCGTACCCTCAGATTTTCTTCGCTTTCATTTGGTGAACACATAATTCAATTAAAAATTGAAAACGGAACACAAAAAATTATAAAAGAATTTAAACTATATATTGATCCTCCTATTTGGCTAAAATGGTGGTTTATTACGCTTGTTGTTCTAGTAGCATTTGCTTTAGGATATTTTTATTTCAGAAAAATTTTAAAGCAAAATGATGAGAAAAATCAAAAAAAACTAGAACAGGCAAATCTTGAAAAACTTCTCAATCAGTCTAAATTGAAGTCATTGAAATCTCAAATGAATCCTCATTTCTTTTTCAATGCACTTAATACTTTGCAGTCTTATATTTTGTCTAATGACAAAAAGGAAGCCGTTTCTTATCTTTCAAAATTCTCTAAACTTACACGCTCCATCTTAGAGATGAGCGATAAAGACGATGTATCGGTAGGTGAAGAAATTCAAACTTTAACCAATTATCTTGAGCTTGAAAAAGCAAGATTCAATGGAGATTTTCATTATTCAATAGAAGTAGATGAAAAACTAAATCCTATGGACATCTTTATCCCGTCTTTACTTCTTCAGCCTTTTGTAGAAAATGCTATAAAGCACGGATTATTACATAAAAAAACAGATAAAAACCTCATCATAAAATTTGATGATGAAAATGAATATCTTAAAATAAGTATTGACGATGACGGTATTGGAAGAAAAAAAAGTGCAGAACTCAATTCTATCAAAAATAAAGACCACAAATCATTTGCAACTCAGTCTTTAGCAGAAAGAATTGATATTCTAAATAAAAATCTTAATCCCAAAATACGTCTGGAATACACCGATAAAGAACCAGATCTTGGAACTACAGTAACATTATATCTACCAAAAGAAAGTTGAAAAAAATGATAAAAGCAATAATTATAGATGATGAAGAACGCGCAAGAGTAAATCTAAAACTTTTGATTGAAGAATTCTGCCCTGAAGTTAGGTTGGTTGCAGAATGTAAAAATCTTTCGGAAGGAGTGAAATCTATACGCAAAGAAAATCCGGAACTTGTTTTTCTCGACATAGAAATGCCCGGACATAGTGGGCTCGAGTTATTGGATTTCTTCAATGATAATGAGATAAATTTTTCTATCATTTTTACCACAGCTTATAACAACTATGCAATTCAGGCTTTTAAACTTGCTGCTGTAGATTATTTATTAAAACCCATCAATCCACAGGAGTTAATAGATGCCATAGCTCTTTTTGAAAAGAAAAAAAACCAGCTAGAGAATCTAATTACCCTAAAAAATAATCTTGAGCATAAAGACCAAACTAAAATCGCTGTTCCTGTTTCCGGAAAAATAGTTTTTTTAGATATTAATGAAATTCTTTACCTAAAAGGAGAAGGTTCTTATACCAATATCTTTAAAACGGATAAGACTAATTTTTTAGTTTCTCGAAATTTAAAATCTTTCGAAGAACTTTTGGAAAACAGTAAAAACATGATGCGCATTCATAAGTCTTATATCGCCAATTTCCAGCATATTGTTGCGGTGAGCAAGGCCGATGGAGGGTTTGTAGAGTTTTCAGATGAAAGTCAGATTCCCGTTTCACAAGAAAAATTAACCGAAATACTTGAATTAGTTAAATATTTAAAGAGATAAAGGAAAAATTGATTGCTTTTTTAAACTTATTTATAAAACAAAAACACTGTTTCACAAACTCATTTTACCATTTCACAAACTCGCAAAACCTTCACCAAGAAATAGCAGTAGCTTTGAATATTCAATAAATTTAAAGCCATGAAAAAAATCTATCTGCTATCCTCCTTAGCTTTCATAAACTTTGGTTGGGCTCAACAATTCACACCTGTTTTTGAAAAAAATTTCAATACCATTACGTCTGATTCCTACTTTACTGTTGGTACTTCGGGAGTAACTCAAAGTACAGACTATTATTATAATGATCTTTCTGCAGCAAAATTTACGGGTGATTCCAAAGGTGTTCAATTGGATTTTTCTTCACAGCCCACTTTAGAAACTGAAGGCACTGTTGAGTTCTTCTATTTGCATTCCAGTTTATGGACTGAGGCTTATACCAATATATATCCCATATTTTACATGCCACATGGAGGAACATCATCTTCAACAAGTCGTTTTTCTGCCCTTTTTGCAGCAAACAGTTCAAATGTTTATACAGTAGCCTCTTCTTCACAACAACCAAGTGGACCATCTAGCCAAATGAGTACAATAGTTAATGACAAACCTTTGGTAAAAGATAAATGGCATCATTATATCATAAGCTATAAATTTGGAACTGGAGGTTACGTGAGAGCTTACAGAAATGGAATCTTATTAGCACAAAATGCGCTAAGCTACATAAATACTTCGACTCCAAAAAAAATGTATTTTTTATCCCATATCAATAATGTAAATTCTACACTAACTACTTCAACAGCAGGGCAAATTGACGATATTAAAGTCTACACACAATCTTTTACTCCTGCTCAAGTTATCGATCGTTTCAAGGAAGTTTCAAAAATTATAAAAGGAACAGCTACAGCTAAATATAAATTGAATAACGATCTTACAGATTTTTTTGGTGGACCAGCTCTTGCCGTTGTTGGAAGTACTGCAGCAACTTATGGTCAAAATCTTAATGCAACGAATAATACCGTTTTGAATGTAAATCCTAATACCAACTCACTATCATATCCGCTTTCGCCATTTTATACACAGGTTTCACAATCACTTAACGCGCATTTAGGCACAGAATATACCATTTCTTTTGCCTATAAAAGCTATACAAACAAAAATGACAATAACAGTAGTGATGTAGTTCCGATTGTTTATATTCCAACTCTTGACAGTACAAAACCTATTATTATTGGGGTCCGTAAAAATTCAAATTCAACCCCACTTCCAATTTGCGTTAAGATGGGTACGAACCGATGGGATTCTGATGTAACGATTAACCCGGGAGATTGGGGACATGCAACAGTTGTTGTCAATAACAACTCCTTAAGCCTATATTTTAATGGAGAACGAATTTTAAATAACATCAATATTACCACAAATTCTAAACAGCCATCATTCACAGAACCAATTTTAATTGGAAAATCTGAAACACCAAACGATTGGTTCAGAGGCTATATTGATGATCTAGTAATTGATAACAAAGCGTATACTCCTGCAGATGCACGTGCCTTATATGCACATTGGATCATTCAAGATGAAAGTTTTGTAACGAATTCTGCTCTTTCAACAGCTGATATAAAAAACGCAGAGAAAGGTATCAAGATTGCGCCCAACCCAACATCCGATTTTATTTCAATTGTAAATATTATAGAAGTGTTGAATGTAAAAATCTATACTTCGACGGGACAATTGGTTAGCGTTACGAAGAATGTTAAAAATATCGATGTAAGAAGTCTTCCAAACGGAAATTATTTTATACAAGTTGAAGATACAAACGGACGTACTATGGTAAAACAGTTTATTAAAAAATAAAAACACATTCTTTATAAATAATAGCTAAAAAAATTCCTCCTGAATATAGGAGGAATTTTATTTCTTATCTAAACATTAGATTCTGCCTTCTTTTTTGAGCTTCCAATAGCGAAGCAATCCTGAAACTGACATCCAACTAGGATTTGCGTACTCATAAATTTGAATTTCCTCTTCAGACAATCCTTTCTTTTGAAATTGACTCTTGGTATATGCCATAAACTTTGGTGTAATTTCTTCAGCCGAAATTCCTTCATCGAAATAAGGTTTAATCCAATTCGCCCAATCATCCAATATTATTCTAAGTTCCTGAGTAAGTTCCAATACGTTTTCCTGTCTTCCAAAATGGGTTAAATAAAAAACCTTTGCATTTTCTGCATCAAGTTTATCCAAAGATGATTTCCATAGTTCAAGATTGATATCAGGAGGCGGACAAGGTGGAACAATAGGATGATTCCCAATTTTAACACCTCCTACATCACCTGTAAAAATTATATCTCCCAATCTATAAGAATTGTGATGAACAGCGTGTCCCGGAGTATAAATAACCTTAAACTGATGCTCACCAATAGTAATAATATCATTATCATCAACCTGAATAAGCAAATTCTCAGGAATTGGCTGCATCTTCCCCCAAAGACGATCCATATCATCTCCGTAAATCATTTTCGCAGAATTCCATAATTTCTCAGGATCAAGCATATGAGAATATCCTTTAGGATGTACATATATTTTAGCTCCAAACTCAGCAAACTTCCAGGCTGCACCTGCATGATCAAAATGAATATGGGTCAATAATACATGCTTTACATCTTCAACATTAAATCCTTCGTTTTCAATAGCAGACTGCAAGTGTTTATAAGTAGATTCCGGACCTGATTCTATTAAAATCAAACCCTCTTCACTAGGAATTAAAAAAGACCCGATAGCTTTTTTAGTATCTAAAAACTGTAAGTCTAAAACTTTGATTTTTGACATTTTTTATCTTATGACTTTTAAATATCCAATTTACCCATAAAAAAACCATCAACAAAATTTTGATGATGGCTTTTTTTTATTTTTTAGCAGATTCTTTATTTTTTGCTATTTTTTAATAAATCTGTGTTTGCTTGTATTATGTTTTGATTCTAAAGCAATTATATAATTTCCTGTTGGCAGATTTCTTACATCTAATCTATATGATTTTGAATGAACCTCTTGAGAAATAACTAGCCTACCATCTGCTGCAAATACTTTTAATTTTTCAATATTCACATCGCTGTCTAACTGTACAAAATCAACCGTAGGATTAGGATAAATTTTAGATGATGATTTTACTAAATCTTTAACTCCTAAAGACGGAATTAAGGCTTTTGTCATAAACTGAAGATTTCCAGATAATATTTGAGTTTTTACACCTGTTGTGGTATTTAGTTTGTAAAGACCTGCATCATTTGTGAACAATACATTACCATCTCCCAACTCAATAACTCCTCTCATCCCTGATGATGGCCAACTATTCAAAACAGCTCCATTTGTAGTAGAAATTACATAAACCCCTGCTACATTGCCTGTTCCCGCATGATTTTGAAATACTGCTGCCAAGAGATTACCAGAATTCATGAGATTGATCTGCTGCAAGTTTTGAAAAATATTTGAAGCAACGAGGTTTCCAAGGGAACCACCAGTATAATTAAGTTTTTGAATTCCCTGATTAGTCAATCCTGAAACATAAACAATACCATTCTTATCATCAACAATGTCAAAAATGGAAGTATTTGGAGCCACATAAAACCCTAAAAATGCACCTGTCATACTGAACCTCATGATACTGTCTGCAGTAGCGCCGTTAGCACTTCCGTCATTTGCTACCCAAACTTCGTTATTTACCACATTTATTCCTCTTATATTATCAAGCCCTGTAGAAATTGTAGAAACATAATTCCCCGCTAAATCATAAATGAAAATTTTATCTCCTGTTTGATCGGTAATCCAAATTTTATCTCCTACTTGAGCAATTCCCTTTATAGTACCTGGTGATTGTGAAGCAAGATCTATAAAACTAGAATTAATAACTGTACCATCTGTTGCATTTAGCTGAAGAATTTTCTTGTTACCAGTAGCCGAAGAAATAACTAGAATACTATTTTGTGAAAAAAAACAGGTAGTACTACCAATAAACAGCAATAATAAAGTTAAAAAAATAGATTTTGTTTTCATAGGTTATATTTAAAATTTTCATCAAAAATATGCAAATAATTAAAAAACACAATCCATTTTTTAATAAAAAACCAAAATAATTCATTTTTCAAAACCAATACCACTTTACATTTTCTTTAAACTTAGCTCAATAAATGAAAACGAGAAGAGACAAAAAAAGCACAGATACTACTCTGTGCTTTGTGTTCTTATTAGAATTATATTTATTTTTTAGCTGCCGGTTTTTTAGCAACTGTTTTCTTAACTGTAGTTGTTTTTTTAGCGGTTGATTTCTTCGCTGCAGGTTTTTTCTTTTCTGCAAAAGCTTTAGGATCCTGGTCAGTAATCCATTTTTTCACCTCATCAAGTGATACTTCTTTTAGTTCTTCAGCATCATATTTAGTATCATCTTTTTTCTTCGGAATTTTAAACATCGCTTTTCCGAACTTGATAAAAGGTCCCCATCTTCCGTTTTCGATGGAAATCTTTTCTTTTTCCCATTGCTGAATGTATCTGTTTGCTTCTTTTTCTAATTTAGCATCAATCAGTTCATTGATATCGCTTTGAGAGAGATTGTCAAAATCATATCTCTTAGGAACATTCACAAAAATACTTTGGTATTTTATAAATGGTCCAAATCTTCCGGTTCCTTTTGTTACAGGTTCTCCTTTATAAGTAGCAATTGGCGCATCAGCTTTTTTCTTTTCATTAATAATTTCTTCGGCACGAGCTTGATCTACAGAAAGAGGATCCTCACCTTTAGGTATACTAATGAAAGTTTCGCCCCATTTTACATAAGGTCCGAATCTTCCCACACCAACTGAAACAGCTTGACCATCAAACTCCTTCAAATCAAAAGGAAGTCTAAATAATTCTAAGGCCTCTTCCAGAGTAATCGTTGCGATATTTTGCCCTGTCATTAGAGATGCAAAAATTGGTTTTTCTTCATCATCTGCCTCTCCTATCTGTACCATTGCTCCGAATCTTCCGATTCTTGCATGAACATTTTTACCTGTTTGGGGATCAACTCCCAAAAGCCTTTCTCCTGTTGCTCTATCTGCATTTTCTTCTACTTCTTCAATCCTTGGATGAAATTTGGAATAAAAACTGGTCATCATTTCTTTCCATTTTTGATCACCGTTTGCAATTTCGTCGAAACTTTCTTCTACTCTCGCCGTAAAACCATAATCTAAAATTTCCTTGAAATTATCTGTCAGGAAATCATTTACAACTTCACCTATATCTGTCGGCACAAATTTATTCTTGTCTCCTCCAAATTTTTCGTCTAGAACCTCTTTTTTAATTTTATCTTTGGCTAAAGATATCTTTATTACCTCTCTGATTTGTGGCTCAATTTCTCGTTTATCAACATACTCACGGTTCTGAATTGTCTGAATTGTTGGCGCATAAGTAGAAGGACGACCAATACCCAATTCTTCAAGTTTTCTTACCAATCCTGCTTCCGTGTATCTTGCACTTGGTCTTGTGAATTTTTCGGTTGCTATGATTTTTTTATAATCTAAAGCCTCACCAACACTCACTTTGGGAAGTAATTTTTCATTGTTCTCTTCATCATCATCTTCCGTTTTTACGATTCCGTAAGCTTTTAAGAATCCGTCAAAAACAATTACTTCACCTTGAGCTTCAAAATTCTGAGGTAGTTTTGAGTTTCCTATTTCAATTACTGTCTTTTCAATTTTAGCATTTGCCATCTGAGAAGCCAAAGTTCTTCTATATATTAATTGATATAGTTTATTTAATTGAGCATCACCAATACTTTTAACAGCAAAATCTGTCGGACGAATAGCTTCGTGGGCTTCCTGTGCTGATGCAGATTTAGTAGTATAATTTCTTGGCGAAGAATATTCTGCTCCGTATTCTGATATAATTTGTTTTTTTGCACCTTCAATTGCTTCCTGAGAAAGGTTTACCGAGTCTGTTCTCATATATGTAATATACCCCTCTTCATATAGTCTTTGCGCAAGACGCATCGTATTCGTAACATTATATCCTAATCTTGAAGATGCTTCCTGCTGTAATGTAGATGTTGTAAAAGGTGCAGATGCAGAGCGTGTTCCCGGTTTTGTTTCAACGTTTAGAACTTTGAATTCTGTAGTTTTTGATAATTCTAAGAATTGCTCAGCTTCTTCTTCTTTCTGGAAGTCTTTTTTAAGTTTAGCAGAAATTTCCTGTTCGGTTTTATTTAAGAAAACTCCTTCTACTTTAAAACTTGCCTTCGGAACAAACTCTCTGATTTCCTTTTCTCTTTCTACAATTAATCTTACTGCAACAGATTGCACTCTTCCTGCAGACAATCCTGGTTTTACTTTTTTCCAAAGCACTGGAGACATTTCAAAACCTACGATTCTATCCAAAACTCTTCTTGCCTGTTGTGCATTTACTAAATTCTGGTCAATATCTCTAGGATTTTCGATTGATTTTAGAATGGCATTTTTAGTAATCTCATGGAAAACGATTCTTTTTCTGTTTTCCGGTTTCAACTTCAGTTCTTCTGCCAAGTGCCATGCAATGGCTTCTCCTTCACGGTCTTCATCGGAAGCCAGCCAAACCATATCGGCTTTCTTAACAGCAGCTTTTAATTCTGTTACTAATTTCTTTTTGTCAGCTGAAACTTCGTAATCAGGGCTGAACGTGGCAAGATCAATCCCCATTCCTTTTTTAGGTAAATCTCTGATATGACCAAAGCTGGATTTTACTTCAAAATCCTTCCCTAAATATTTCTGAATAGTTTTTGCTTTTGCCGGTGATTCGACGATTACTAAATTTTTCGACATTCTAAAAATTTTTGCAAAAGTAAAACATTTTTATTATATAGATTTTGTATTATAGGTTTTATTTAAAATATGTGCCATTTCATTAAAGAGAAAAAAAGAGAATGTAAACAGCATAAGTTACTAAAATAAAACAAATTACCATTAAAATATTATATCTAACACGGCTGCGATAGAAATTTCCTTCAACCAAAATAGATAAACACCTTTAAATATTCAACCATATAAACGAATCAACAGAAATTATTTTAAAGCTGAAGTAAAAAAGACAGTATTGCTACTGTCTTTTTCTATTAAAATTAATAAGTCAATAACTTATTTAGTTTCAATCTTTTTCAAAAAGCTAGAGATTGCTAAAGCTATTAAAATCATTAACAATATCAAAAATGGACAATACCATATAAAAAAATCTATATGTACATGAATGTGAGCATGTTCTTTGAATAAAATAAGCCAACTAAGGGGTGCAATAATTGAAAACCAAGTTGTAATAACCAATTTTCTATCAATATTTTTTACATATAAAAAAACTGAGCTAATAATCCCTAAGACAATAATAACAAAAAAAGGTAATTTGATAAAATCTTCATTTATAAATGAACCTCCAATATACCTGAAAAGTATATCCAAATGATATTGCTTTAAAGTGTTTAAATACGCATAATCTCCACTATATGAATATTCTCCATTAGCTCTTCTAGAATAGGCATCAATAAGATGATAAATTCCATCTTTAAAACTCCCCATTAAAAGTTTAAATTGATATAACTGAAATAAAATTGAAAGCACAAGAGGAAAAGCAACTATTAAGAAATGTCTTCCTATAAATTTAATATAAAATGCGAGTTTATTTTCAAATAAATAATAAATATAAGGTATAGCTGAAGAGATTAAGAATACTGTAATAAATTCAAAACCTGTAAACCAAAATTTAACAAAAAATAGAAATGAAAATACAAAAACGTATTTTTTTGCATTAAAGTTTTCTTTATTTCTTTCAAAAAAGAAGAGGGAGTATACAAAAGGTAAGAAGTAAACCCAGCTACACCACCATGTACTCTTACCATAAAGAAATATCCAATAATTTGAAAGTAAAAGTAAAAAACTTATAACGCATGTCCTCATCCCAAACTTTATCTTTACCCAAAATAAAAACAAAGTCAATAGCACACTTAGAAGTATAGAATTAGCAACTCTGAAAATTGTAATATTAGTTTTATTATCTAGCCCAAATGTTTTATCAAAAATGCTATAAAGTATAGCCTGCCCTCCAATTTGAGATTTATATGCCCAATATGCATATTTTTTTGGTCGTTCGTTGTTGATATATTTAGCATAGGACTTCTTCCCCGCAACACTTCTATTTGAAAAATCTTCGTCGACATAAAAAACCCCAGTAAAGCCTCCATCGGCAAAAATTCCTTCTTGCCGTGAATTTAAAAGCTTTCCAATTATCAACGTCTCAGAAACTTCGACCAAACTATACTCAAACCTTTCTTTGGGAATAAGATGAAATGAATTAAACTGAATATTACAAAAAAAAAGAATAGCAAAAACAAAGAAAATCAGCTTATGTTTCATATTATTTTGTACTATTATATCGTACTCTAAAATTCTTTTTATCAATTATACTAATGTTATCCAAAATAAGTCCGGTCATAAAAGAAAGTAATGACACAATAATCAACATTATAGAAAATATAAGAGTTGGCACTTTATATACATATTTGTAATCAAAATATTCTTTGATGGGTACAATCATAAATAACATCCCCAATATAAACAAAATCCCAGCGACTGCACCAAAAAACAACAATGGTTTATAAAGCCTTACCAGATTAAAGAAAAGTTTGATAACCTTGAATCCATCCGTAAAAGTATTCAGTTTCGATTCACTTCCTTCCGGTCTGTCTCTATAATTTATAGAATATTCTTCTATTGCCAACCCATTGTGAAGAGAATAAATTGAAAGATCAGTCTCCAATTCAAAACCTTTAATTGTGCTGGCATAATTTTTTACAAATTTTCTAGAGAAAATTCTATATCCAGACAAGATATCTTTTAATTCTGACCCGAAGAATATATTTATCAGATTTCTAACTAGGTTATTCCCAAAATTATGGAAAGCCCTTTTATTTTCTTTTTTATAACTATTATTTGAAAGCCTGTCTCCTACCAACATATCACAGTTATTATCAATAAACTGATTTATCATTTCCTGCACACAATCTACAGGATAGGTATCATCACCATCGATCATTATATATATATCGGCCTCAATTTCACGAAACATTTTAAAAACAACATTTGCCTTGCCCTGTCTCTTCTCATGACGAACAATTGCGCCTGCTTTTTTTGCAATTGCTACCGTTTCGTCCTTTGAATTATTATCATAGACATAAATATCTGCATTGGGGAGGAAGGTCTTGAAGTCGCTTACAACTTTTCCAATGGTTAAAGCTTCATTATAACAGGGAACGAGTACGGCTATTTTAGGAGACTCCATTAGAAGAATAATGTTTTTTGTTGAGAAACTTTCACGGATGCATATTTCATCCCATTAAAAATATTTTTTTCAGTCATCATTTTATTTAATAAATTTTTGGTAAAAATACTAAAAAACTACTATAAATAAAACCGCATCAATGCCGACGGTTAACATTTTCCCACTACAACCTATCCAAAACAACCTTTTCCGATTAGGGTCTACACATTTAGAAGAGAGTCTTGTTTGGGGAAACTATCAAAAATACAACACACACAAAGAATTAAAACGACTATTTAAAATTTAACCGTTTTTTTAAAAATTTTTGAATTGGCGGCTCTATTACCTTTGCTATTATATAAGATATTAGTACTAAAAATAATGTAGCTATTATAGGAAGAGCAATATCCGGAATAAATGGGAAGTTCTTATTAATTTTAATAATTAGAGATATCAACATGTTTTCATGTATGAGATATAAAGGATAGCTTATAAAGCCAATAAATACCAAAAATTTTGAAGCAATAATTTTTTGAAGATTTGGTAAAAGAAATGTAAGACCAAACAATGAAGCCAATACAACCATATACACAACCATTCCCAATGTTGCCTTATCATACACAGACAACATAGACATAACCGCCATTATAACGAAATAATATAAATATTTTTTATTTTTCTCCACGAAATACAAATACATTACAGCTCCTGCAGAAAACCATCCAAACTGAATAAATGTATCTATGAGTCCTCCTAGAATAGGATTCAGTTTTATCTGATATTGTGCAGAAATGAAAGTCAGGACCAAAGCCAGAATATATATTAAAAAATTAAATAATACAGCCTTATACTTTCCAAATACATAAAACAGCAACCCGAAAACGATATAAAACTTTACTTCAAGATAAATCGTCCAAAATGATGTTTCTAAAATCGGAAAATCAATTCGGGTAAATGCCTCCAAAATACTGGAGTTAATAAACACCAAACCAGGCACAAGGGATTTCAAAGGAGGAATCCCCAAAGGTCTTTCATGAAAAAAAGAAGCTGTAAAGAAAATAATAAAAGAAACAATAAACATTGACGGAAATAAGCGTATCCATCTATTTTTTAAAAACTTAAAATAGTTATTCGTTTTCTCTAATGACATCAAAATTACAAACCCTGAGATAAGAAAAAAAAGTTGAACACCAAGATTACCATATTTAAATAAAAGAACATCTGCATATTTTTTTCCAAAAGGCAAATGATCAAACCAAATATAATATCCATGATACAAAATCACCAGCAAAATTGCTATTCCACGGAATCCATCTAAAAAATCAATTCTTTTCATTCAGTTATTTATGTTTTTATATTTTTTTGATGTCAAAAAAATTATAAATATATCAGCATATTTATCTAATACTACCCTACGGAAGTAAAAAATTCTGATAAAGATCTATTGTAAATCTACCCGCAGTAATATTCCTAAAGGAAGAGAAAACAACAAAATTAAAGGCAAATAAAAACACAATAAAACCATAAACAAGTCCTTTCGTTCTACTAGAAACAACATATAATGAGTTAATAATAACAAAAGACCCAAATCCGGTAAATGCTCCTACCAACCTAGACGAGAAAACAGGATTATTTCTAAAAATAAAGTAAAAACAGATACCTACAAGAGCATAATTCCTATGATATTCGTAATAAGGATATTTTTCTTTAAGTTTTGTGTCAAAGAAAAACAAAAAGAAGGTAAGAATGGCGGTCATTACTTCGGGAATACCAATCGCTCCATTAAGTCTTTCTACAGATTCTTCCATATAAGCATTAAACCCTCCAACCACAACACTATCAGAAGCTATACTATCCATAAAACTTCCAAAAACTCGATAGACTTCAAAAGGTGACATTAATATCGAAGCTAAAATTGCTCCAAGCATAATTCCTTTATTTACGGGAATACGCGCTATCCAATACATTGGTAAAAATGCATAACAAACATTATGAACTCCTCCCGCCAAATAAATGCATAAAAGATAATAAAACAGTTTTTTTTCTTTTATAAATCTTACTGCAAAATATACAATAAACACTCCTAAATTCTGTCGCATCTGTCCGCATTCTCCTACAAAAAAGCCCGGAATAAACATAAATAAGATGTAAGTAAAAGGATAAAATGTATTGTCTTCAATGTATCTTACCTTAAAGAATATTGCTAATAACGCCACAACAAAAGTAAGCATGTAAAATGGCGCATTAAAAATATTAAGCATCAGCTTATTAATCAACAGATAAAACCATTCTATAGCCACAGGTTGCGGACTCTCCAGATGCAGAGCTTTAAAAATGATACTTACATAATCTACAGTATCAGAATATACATAGATCGCTCTATAACTTCCATAGTCTGGACCGGCATCACGAAAACCAGCAACAAGAATCATAAAACCACCAAGATAATAAAGGTATTTTTTATCTACCTTCCCTCGAAAAACTTCCTGGTAACTAAATATTATGAGGAAAAAGATTATTATCAGAAAATATGGGTGAAATAAACTCATTATTTTTTATTATGAATCTTTATAAATTTTTTAAATCATCAGTGTCGAACTTTTGCAAAAGTAGATTTTTTTTTTATTTCCCCTAGAATATTTTATTGATTTTCAGTGAAAACTTATGCTTAAATGTTTTGAACTAACACTTAAAAATTTAAATTTGCAAACTTGATTTTTATAATGTAATGCATCGTTTTTTTGTATTTTTATATTATTTGATATCCAAAAACAGGCTTCTTTCTGCACTTACAGCAGTCGGAATTGCTATTTTGTGTATATTTTTTGCCTCAAAAATCAATTTTGAAGAAGATATCAATCAAATAATTCCCAAAAACGAAAAATCAGATCTTACTGCAAAAGTTTTAAAGCAACTTAACTTTTCGGATAAAATCATAGTCATCATTGAAAACAAATCGAAAGAAAGCAACTTTCAGCTTTCCGAAACCGCCGATGCTTTTTTAAATAAAATTGAACCTTTACAAAAATATATTGGCTCTGTTCAAGGAAAAGTAAACGACAATGAAATTTCAGAAACATTTGACTTTGTAAATCAGAATCTTCCTTTATTTTTAAATGAAAACGATTACAAGGAAATTGAAAGAAAACTTGAAAAAGACAGCATTGCAAAACAGGTTGAGAACAATTACGTTTCGTTGGTTTCGCCCACAAGTTTAGTAACAAAAGATTTTATTAAAAAAGACCCTCTTGGAATCACTTTTTTAGGAATCAAGAAACTCAACGCATTGAATATCAGCAAAGATTTCAAACTTGAAGACAATTATATCGTTACTAAAGACGGAAAAAGCCTTCTGCTTTTCATTGACCCGAAAAACAAAAGCAACGACACCAAAAACAATGAACTATTTGTAAATCAGTTAAATGAAATAAAAGATAATCTCAACAATCAATTCAAAGGAAAAACCGAAATCAGCTATTTTGGTTCTCCTGTAATTGCTGTTGCTAATGCTCAACAAATCAAAAAAGACATTCAAAATACAGTAATGATTTCCATGACGGTACTTTTGATTTTGTTGATTTATTATTTCAGAAACATTTTTACACCTATCATTGTTTTTCTTCCGACAGTTTTTTCCGTTTTACTGGCTTTGCTGATTTTGTATTTTATTAAAGACAAAATTTCAGCAATTTCTTTGAGTGTCGGAGCTATTCTGATTGGGATTACAATTGATTATGCTCTGCATATTCTCACCCATTATAAGCACAACAATAATATAGAAGAGCTTTACAAAGAAATCACTCAACCAATTATTCTAAGCAGTGCAACAACGGCTGTTTCATTTTTATGCTTGGTTTTTG
Organism: Chryseobacterium oryctis; assembly: GCF_025971925.1. GTDB lineage: Bacteria > Bacteroidota > Bacteroidia > Flavobacteriales > Weeksellaceae > Chryseobacterium > Chryseobacterium oryctis. Next base: position 679,762 of record NZ_JAPDHV010000002.1, on the reverse strand, counting down.
TACGCTCTGAAGCATTGAAAGATTTAGGTCTTTTTGCCGCAATCACAGTGATTTTATCCTCAATCTCAGCACTCATTATTGTTCCCCAATTATACAAACCAAAGAAAAATGAAAAGGAGGTCAACACAAACTTTATTGATAAAATAGGTTCTTATCCTTATGAAAAGAATAAACCCTTGATTATTGGATGTTCCATTATTATCATTGCCTGTCTTTTCGGTTTTAGACATGTTGGCTTTAATGAAGATATTGGAGACTTGAATTACATCCCAAAAGACTTAAAAATAAGTGAACAAAAACTTGAGAAACTCTCCGACATCACTTCAAAATCAATTTATACAATATCCTACGGAAATTCTGAAAGTGAAGCTCTGACAAGAAATTCTGAATTGAGCAGCTTTCTTGAAAAAGAAAAACAGGAAGGCAAAATATTAAGTTATAATTCCCTAGGAAATGTTGTACTTTCCGAAAAAGACCAGCAACAAAAAATTGACGAATGGAAAAAATTCTGGGACACTAATAAAAAAAGTCAAACGATTTCTGAATTAGTAAATAACGGAAATAAATTTGGGTTTAATAGTTCCGCATTCGACCAATTCAACGAAAATCTGAATAAAGATTACACAACTTTAAGCCTAAAAGACTACGAAAAGGTAAAAGCTTTACAAATTTCTGAATTTTTAAGCAATGAAAATGGCTTTTACACCGTTTCAAATGTGGTAAAAGTTAACGAAAATAAAAGAGACGCATTCATTAAAGATATTGAAAAGAAGCATGATGCTTTGGCAATCGACCGTCAACAGATGAACGAAAACTTTTTAGGGTTACTGAAAAGAGATTTTAACACTCTAATTAATTATTCTCTTTTAGCCATAATTTTAACAATCATTGTTTTCTTCAGAAATTTTGAACTGACGCTTCTTACAATGTTCCCGATTGTATTGACAGGAGTTGTAACAGCGGGAATTCTCTACTTTTTAGGATTAGAACTGAATATTTTCAGTACAGTTGTTTGTACTTTGGTTTTTGGAGTCGGTGACGATTTCAGTATTTTTCTTACAAAGGCTCTACAAAAAGAGCATACAACTGGTAAAAATGAGCTTCCGACTTATAGAATTTCTATTATTTTAGCAGTTTTTACAACCATCCTTTCGATTGGTTCTCTGATTTTTGCAAAACATCCGGCTTTACATTCCTTAGCTTTGGTTGCTTTGATAGGAATGTTCTCTGTCATCATTATCACCTCAACATTATATCCGTTTTGGTTTAGATTATTAATAACCAACAGAGCAAAAAAAGGACTTTCTCCAATTACTTTCAGGTTGTTTATGCGTTCCGTTTTATCTTTCATATATTATGGATTGGGCGGACTTATTTTTTCGTTCTTCGGGCATTTTTTCATCAAAAAAGCAAAAGGAAAAACACTGGACAGCATAAAAAAGGTTATTGCGTTATTTTTGAAATCTGTTTTGCATCTTACTCCTTTTGTAAAGAAAACAGTTATTAAAAACCCGAATGAAAATTTTAGCAAACCGGCTGTAATTATTGCCAATCATACTTCTTTTTTAGACACTTTAGCACTTGCAATGGCAACCCATAAAATTGTTTATTTAGTTAATGATTGGGTGTATGACTCTCCTGTTTTCGGAAAATTGGTAAAAGCACTTGGCTTCTTCCCTGTTTCTAAAGGTATCGAAAACGGGATGGATAAACTAAAAGAAAAAGTAGATGAAGGTTATTCATTAATGATATTTCCGGAGGCTGAACGTTCTTATACAAATGACGTCAAGAGATTTCACAAAGGAGCATTTTATATTGCAGAAGAATTCGGATTAGATGTTCTTCCTGTTTATATCCATGGAAATTCGGAAGTATTACCAAAAGGTGATTTCGTAATTTATGACGGAAGTATTACTGTAAAAGTTGGCGAAAGAGTAGATAAAGACGACACCAATTTTGGTAAAAACTATTCTGAAAGAACTAAAAAAATCAATGCTTATTTCAGAGAGCAGTTCGCAAAATTGAGAAATGAAATTGAAGATGAAAATTACTTCAAAAAGAAATTATTTTTAAGCTTTTTATATAAAGAAAATGAAGTAGTGAAAGCTGTAAAAGAAGATTTCAACAGAAACAAATCAGCTTATTTTGAATTGAATAAACACATTGCAAATGATGCTGTGATTCTTCACATTGCAGATGATTATGGTCAGAAAGATGTTCTTCTTACTCTTCAACAGGCAAGTAGAAGGGTTTTCAGTTTAATTAATGACAAAGAAAAAAGAGAAGTTGCAGCGCATAATTATGTAGTAAAAAATAGGAAGATAACTTATATAAACAGCATTTCAGATGTCAATAAAAAAACTGATGTACTTTTGGTTTCAGATGAAAATTTCAATCTAAGTGAAATTACAAAACTCCCAGAAACTATTATTTATGTAAATACAAAAAATGATTCATTACTCAACGGTAATTACACTTTGGAATACAGTTCAGAATCATTAAAAATATATAAGACTAAATAATAAATCTGAAAATCATATTTTTGTAAACGCTAAAAAAAACTAATGCGAAAAAATATACTCGTCATATACTACTCTCAAACCGGTCAATTGGAAGATATTGTAAGGAATGTTGCTAAACCTTTTGAATCTCAAAAGGATAAATATGACGTTACTTATTACAATATACAACTGAAAGAAGACTTTCCTTTCCCTTGGCCGAATGATGTTTTCTTCAACACATTCCCAGAATCTTATCTTCAGATTCCCAAAGAAATTCTTCCGCCATCGGATGAAATATTGAATAAAAAATACGACCTCATCATTTTTGGATATCAGGTTTGGTACTTAACGCCATCTATACCTATTATTTCATTCTTGAAAAGTGGTTTTGCAGAAAAAATCTTGAAAGACACACAGATAGTTACCATTTCCGGAACAAGAAATATGTGGATGCTTTCTCAGGAAAAACTTAAAGTATATTTAAGAGATATGAAGGCCAAACTTGTAGGAAATATAGCTTTGGTAGACAGACATGACAACTATACGAGTGTATTAACTATTTTGCGTTGGCTGACAACAGGGCAAAAAGAAAAATCAGGAATACTTCCCGCTGCCGGAGTTTCAGATGAAGAAATAAAAGGCTCGGTAAAATATGGAGAAATCATTGAAAACCATTTTAAAAATAATGATTTAATGACCCTACAACCAGATTTGGTAAAAAACGGAGCCGTAGAGATAAGACCTTTTTTGGTAAGAGTAGAAAAAGTTGGGAACAAAATTTTCACCGTTTGGTCAAACCTTATCATCAAGAAAAAAGAAAAACGACCATTGCTTATCAAATTCTTTAAGGTATATTTGATGGCTGCAATATGGATTATTTCACCAATTGTTTTAGTTTTACATTTGTTGACAACTCCAATTTTTTGGTTTAAAAGACAAAAACAGAAAAAATATTTACAAGGAATTAATTTAAAATAGAATGTACGACGTATTTATAACAAAAGCATCAAAATACTTACCCAACGAGCCTGTTTCTAATGATGAAATGGAAACGTATCTTGGTTATATAAATGGTGCTAAATCTAAAGCAAAGTCTCTTATTTTAAGAAACAACAAAATCACTACAAGATATTATGCCTTAGACAAAGAGGGAAACCCAACCCATACCAATGCACAGCTTACAGCAAAAGCTATTGAAGGTCTTTTTGATGAAAACTTCAAAAAAGAAGATATGAAATTACTATCCGTAGGAACTACTTCTCCGGATCAGATTCAGCCTTCCCATGCTTCTATGGTTCATGGTGAATTAAACATCGGAAAATCTATCGAAATTAATACCGCAACAGGTCTCTGCAACTCAGGCATGAATGCCCTTAATTACGGATTCCTTTCTGTAAAGGCAGGTGTACAGGAAGCTGCCGTTTGTGCAGGTTCTGAGAGAATGTCTTCTTGGATGACGGCTGACAAATTCAACCATGAAGCAGAAAACTTAATTTTATTGGAAGAAAGACCAATTATCGCCTTCAAAAGAGAATTCCTAAGGTGGATGCTTTCTGACGGAGCAGGTGCTTTCTTATTAGAAAATAAACCAAGAGAAAACGCAACGAATTTAAAAATAGAATGGATTGATTTCTATTCATATGCTCATGAAATTGAAGCTTGTATGTATGCTGGTTGTGAAAAACAAGAAGACGGAAGTTTAAAATCCTGGGCAGACTACCCTTCAGATGAATGGTTAAAACAATCAATCTTTGCTTTAAAACAAGACACTAAAATTTTAGATAAATATATTTTAGTAAAAGGAGCTGAGAGTTTAAGATCATCTTTCGATAAGCACAACCTTAATCCGGAATCTATTGATCATGTTTTAGCTCACATTTCATCTGGTTATTTTAAAGAAGGATTAAAAGACGAATTTGCCAACGTTGGATTAGACTTCCCTTGGGAAAAATGGTTCTACAATCTTTCTGAAATCGGAAATATCGGCGCAGGTTCTATTTTCGTAGCATTAGAAGAATTAATGAATTCGGGAAAATTGAAAAAAGGAGAAAAAGTACTTCTTTGTGTTCCTGAAAGTGGAAGATTTGCATATTCTTGTGCATTATTAACGGTTTGCTAATGGAAAACAAATTGCCAACATCTGACCAAAATTTTGTGGAAAGTTTAATTCCGCAAAGATTTCCTTTTGTAATGGTAAACAGTATTTCAGATTATTCTGAGAATAAATTGGTCTCTGGATTTGAAATAAAAGAGGAAAATATTTTTGTTCATAATGGAGTTTTTCAAGCATCAGGCTTAGTAGAACATCAGGCTCAAAGTGTGGCTTTACACACCGGGTACAAATATTATTTATTAGGAAAAGAAGCTCCGACAGGTTATATCGGAGCTATCAAAACTTTTGAAACCACTTCATTACCAAAAGTTGGTGATGTTTTGGAAACAGAAGTTATAATTCTGAGTGAAATCATGGGAGTAACATTAGTGGATATCTTCACAAAATTAAACGGTGAAGTTATTGCCAATTCTCAAATGAAAACCGTTGTAAAATAATTGTAATGGAAATCAAGGAAAACGACAATATCAGTATACATCAATTCTTGCCACATCGTGCTCCAATGCTGATGGCTGACAATATTTTAGAATTGACCAAAGAAAAAGTTGTGACTTCCTTTGAAATTTTAGAAAACAATATTTTCGTACACAATAATGAATTTGTGGAAGCCGGACTTATTGAAAATATGGCTCAAACCTGCTCTTCGATTTTGGGACAGAGTTTCTTCGAAAATCCTGAAGCAGATACGAAAGTAATTGGTTTCATTACCAATATTAAAAAGATTGAAGTTTTTGCATTGCCAAAAGTAGGTGATAAAATCATTTCAAAAGCATCACTGATTTCACAGTTTGAAAATATCTGCAATATTTTTTGTGAAACTTTTAATAACGATGAATTATTAATCAGAGCTGAAATTAATTTGTTTATTCAAGAAGTAAAAAACTGAAAACAAATGAAAAAACAAGACCTTCCTCAAGATGATAGCAACCTAAAGTCAGCAAACATGACCGAAGTATTGTATGTAACTGACGAAAACGATAATTATACAACAGCAAACAGCATAGGTTGGGAAGCAAAAAAAGCCGCATTGGACGAATCGATGGGGCTGATTAATGAAAGAATTGCAGAAGCCAAGCAAAATGTTGCTAACAATATTGTAAGCCCAATTGTTTATTTTATGGAATTAAACAAAATGGATTTGCAGGTTCTCGCTGCTTATGTTGGAATGTGGCAATGGACAGTGAAAAGACACTCAAAACCAACAATTTTTAAAAAACTAAGTGATTCTAAACTGAAAAAATATGCCGATGCTTTCGGGATTTCAGTGGATGAATTAAAAAATTTCGACGGAAAATAAAATGAAGCTTAATTTTGAACACCATCAAACCGCCCATTGCGAAAACGGTGTTGCATCCAATTTACTACTTAATAAAGGTTTAAAACTCAGTGAACCTATGATTTTCGGAATCGGTTCCGGATTATTTTTTGTGTATTTACCTTTTTTAAAAGTAAATTTTGCCCCTGGTTTTAGTTATCGTCCGATGCCGGGTGCTATTTTTAGTAAGGCTGCAAAAAGACTGGGAATTAAAATTAAAAGAGAAAAATTTTCAAATCCTAAAGAAGCACAGACTGCTTTAGAGAGAAATTTGGCAAACAATATCCCTACAGGTTTACAGGTTGGTGTTTTCAACCTTACTTATTTTCCTGAAGAATATAAATTCCATTTCAACGCACACAATTTGGTGGTTTATGGGAAAGAAGACGGCAGATTTTTAATCAGTGATCCTGTGATGGATTACACAACTTCTCTATCCGAAGCAGAGCTGGAAAAAGTGAGATATGCGAAAGGAGCTCTTCCACCGAAAGGGCACATGTACTACCCTATTTTCATTCCTGAAAATATAAATTTAGAAGAAGCCATCAAAAAAGGAATTAAAGACACCTGCAAAAATATGTTGGCTCCTGTTCCTTTAATTGGTGTAAAAGCAATGAGATGGGTTGCAAAAAGTATCCCGAAATGGGCAGAAAAAAAAGGAACAAAAGTCACTAATCATTATCTGGGACAGCTAATCAGAATGCAGGAGGAAATCGGAACAGGAGGAGGTGGTTTCAGGTTTATTTATGGTGCTTTTTTACAGGAAGCAGCCATGATTCTTAAAAATGATCAGTTAAAAGAACTTTCGAAAGAAATTACAGCAATCGGAGATCTTTGGAGAGATTTCGCAGTAGATATTGCCAGAGTTTACAAAAACAGAAACTCAAAAAGCGATATTTATAACCAACTTTCAAAATCAATGCTTCATATTGCTGATTTGGAAGAGGCTTTCTACAAAAAATTAAGAAAAGCTATCTAACATGGCAGAGAACATTATTGAGATTAAAAATTTATATAAAAAATATAAAAATGCAGATGATTTTTCTGTAAACAATATCTCGTTGAATATTGAAAAGAACGAAATCTACGGAATTCTTGGTCCAAACGGAGCAGGAAAAACAACGTTAATTTCTATGCTTTCCGGATTGATAAAACCTACCTCAGGACACTTTACAATCAATGGATTATCTCCGCAAAAAGATAGTTTCAGATTAAAGCAAATCATCGGAATCGTTCCTCAGGAATATGCATTGTACCCAACTTTAACTGCCAGAGAAAACTTAATGTTTTTCGGAAGTTTGTACGGTATTCCACATAAAAAACTGAAAACATCTATTGCACAATCACTTGAAACAATGGGATTAACAAAGTTTGCCGATAAAAAAGTTGAACAATTTTCCGGTGGTATGAAACGCCGTTGCAATCTTATTGCAGGAACGCTTCACAATCCGAAAGTTTTATTTTTGGATGAGCCTACCGTTGGTGTTGATGTACAGTCAAAAAAAGTGATTATTGATTTTCTGCAAGAGCTTAATAAAAACGGAACCTGTATCATTTATACGTCACATCACCTTTCAGAAGCGGAGGAATTTTGCACCAAAATAGCGATTATTGATGGAGGAAAAATTCATGCTGTAGGAACACCTGAAGAACTTGTTTCACAAATTTCAAACGCAGAAAACCTGGAAGACGTTTTCATTTCATTAACCGGAAAAGAATTAAGAGATGTTGTTGTATAAACTGTGGAGAAGTTTCATTAAAGAAATCCTTTTGCTAAAAAGAGATATCGGAGGAATTGTCATCATTTTTGTGATGCCTTTGCTTCTCATTATCACTGTTACCTTGATTCAGGATTCTACTTTTAAAAATCTGGAAGGTTCAAAAATCCCGATTATTTTTATTGATAACGATAAATCTGAAGTTTCAAAAAGCATAAAACAGGAACTGGAAAACAGTAAAACATTCCAGCTTTTGACCAATTATGATGAAAAATCTGCCCAAGAAGCCGTTTTTGGAGGAGATTATCAAATGGCAATCGTTATTCCTCAAAATTTGACGAAAGATTTAAATTCAAATATTGAGTCTAAAGTTCAGACTATTGTTAGCTCATTTGGGTTGGAAAGCGATTCTGTAGCCATACAAAAACCAGCTGCAATAAAAGCAAAAGAAATTCACCTCTATTTCGACCCTGCAACCAATGCAGGATTCAAAAATTCTGTGATGAATTCTGTGAACAAAATGGTTTTTGAAATCGAAAATAAAAAGATTTACAAGGCTTTTCAGGACCAATTGGGAACTACCGAAAACCTTGAAGAAAATAAAAACTTAATCAGCTTTAAAGAAATTACTCCCAAAAAAGGAGAAATGGAAGTAATGCCAAACTCCGTTCAGCACAATGTTCCAGCTTGGGCGTTATTTGCCATTTTCTTTATTGTGGTGCCTTTGTCTATTAATTTGGTTAAAGAAAAAAGCCAGGGAACGAGTGTAAGAATAAGAACCAGTCCTACTCCTTATTTTATACATATTTTAGGGAAAACTTTTACTTATCTTATTATTTGTATCATTCAGTTTTTATTGATGGTTGCAGTAGGAGTCTATCTTTTCCCTTATATGGATTTGCCACAATTCGATGTTACCGGAAAAATGTTCCAACTTCTTGCAGTCACTTTATTTTCAGGTTTGGCGGCAATTGGCTTTGGAATTTTATTAGGAACTATTGCAAATACTCAGGAACAGTCTGCACCGTTTGGAGCAACCTCTGTTGTGGTTTTAGCAGCAATTGGAGGAATTTGGGTTCCTGTATTTTTAATGCCGGAATTTATGCAGACTGTTGCAAAATTTTCTCCTATGAATTGGGGATTGAATGCCTATTATGACATCATTTTAAGAAACAGTGGAATTGGCGGAATTACCAAAGAGCTCACTTTCTTATTTTTATTTTATCTTGCAATGGTTACTATTTCATTAATTTACGAAAGAAAACTCCATAGTATTTAAGTATTTATGAAAACTATTTATCTTGGGAGTTTCCTGACGTCCTATAAAAACAATAAAAATACTGGAAGAAAGCAAAATGCAGTCTAAAGAAAACATATTAAGCTGCACGGAAGAAGTTCGTGTAAGATTCAACGAGACAGATCCTTTGGGAATTGTGTGGCATGGTCATTATATTGTTTATTTTGAAGATGGAAGAGAGGCTTTCGGACGCCAACACGGGCTCACTTATCTCGACATTCAAAAAGCAGGATATGTTACCCCGATTGTAAAAAGCACTTGTGAACACTTTCTCCCTTTGAAATATGGGGAAACTTTCAAAATTGTTACCACTTTCGTGAATTCAACTTCAGCTAAGTTAATTTACAGATACGAACTTTTTAACGGAAACAATAAATTGGTTTGCTCAGGAGAAACTATTCAGGTTTTTTTGGATTCGGACAACAATTTATGTTTGTATAATCCTGAGTTTTTTCAGGCTTGGAAAGATAAAATGGGTTTATAATGAAGAAGGAAATTTACATCACAGATTATAATTGCGTCACTCCTTTAGGTTTTGATGTTTCTTCAAATTGGAATGCCATTTTGGAAGGAAAATCAGGAGTAGCTTTGCATAAAATCATAGAAAACCAGGAGGCTTTTTATGTTTCGATGATTGATTCTGAAAAGCTGAATGAAGAGTTTAACAGATTCTTCGACTCCGCTCAGAATGACATTACAGATTTCACCAGACTGGAAAAAATGTTTTTGTTGAGTCTGAAACCTTTAGTTGAAAGACATAAAATTTCAGAGGGAACAGCTTTTATTCTATCAACAACAAAAGGAAATGTAAGTTTACTCAAAAATCAGACGAACTTACCAGAAGGAGCTTATCTTTCAAACTTGGCAAAGAAAATATCCGATTTTTTTGGATTTAAAAATAAACCCATTGTCATTTCAAACGCCTGTGTTTCTGGAGTAATGGCAATTGGTATTGCCAAAAATATGATTCAGGTCGGAAAGTATAAGGACGCTTTTGTGGTAGCAGGAGACGAGATTTCAGAGTTTGTAATTTCAGGGTTTAACTCTTTTCAAGCTATCGGTTCAGAACCTTGCAAACCGTATGATAAAAACCGCACAGGAATCAATATTGGTGAAGCGACAGCAGCAGTTTATATTACAAGTCATTGCGAGGAACAAAGTGACGAAGCAATCTCACAAAACGAAAAATTTTGTTTTAAAGTTTTAGGAGATTCTGCCATCAATGATGCCAACCATATCTCAGGACCATCCAGAACTGGTGACGGATTGTATGCAAGTGTAAAAAATGCAATGACGGAGGCCAAAGTTTCATCAGAAATTTTAGACTTCATTTCTGCACACGGAACAGCAACAATATATAACGATGAGATGGAAGCCATCGCATTCAACAGAATGGAATTACAAAATATTCCTTTAAACAGTATGAAAGGGTATTATGGACATTGTTTGGGTGCATCAGGCTTATTGGAAAGCATTATTTCAATGGAAAGTGCCTTGAACAATACTTTAATTCCATCTAAAAATTTTGAAGAACCCGGAACATCCCAACCTTTGAATATCATTAAAGAAAATAAAAATGTCGAAATCAAATATATTCTGAAAACTGCATCAGGTTTTGGTGGATGTAATGCTGCAATTGTTTTAGAAAAATGCTAAAAGAAAAAATCATGAAGAAAACGAACATTTGCACCATACAAAATTCAAAAATTGTTCTCGACAACGAAATTATTTTTGAAACACAAGCTGAAAACTTTTCACACTTTGCGAAAGAAGCCTATAAAAATTTAGAATTAAATTATCCCAAATTTCATAAAATGGATAATTTGAGTAAACTCGCTTTTCTTGCTTCCGAAATGATTTTAAAAGATGATGACCACAGTAGAACTGCTCTTGTTTTTGCCAACAAATCATCCAGTTTAGACACAGATTTTAAATATCAGGAAAGCATCAATTCTCAGGAGAATTATTTCCCGAGCCCTGCCGTTTTTGTGTATACCTTACCGAATATTTGTGTTGGTGAAATAAGTATCAAGCACAAAATGCAGACGGAAAATGCTTTTTTTGTTTTGGATGAATTTGATGAACAGTTTTTGAATGATTATTCATGGCAAATTTTGCAATCAGGTAAGGCAGACAGAGTATTATGTGGCTGGGTAGAATTGTTTCAGGAAAATTATAATGCTTTTGTATATTTGCTTACTTTGTAATATAACAATAAAACAGTATAAAAATGTAACAATCAGTTCAGAATCAATAAGCTGAGACATTGGTACATTATCAAATTAAAAAAATTATGGAAAACTTAAAAGAAGAATTAAAACACAAAATCATCGAAGTTCTTAATCTTGAAGACGTTGCAGTAGAAGAAATCAAAAATTCAGACCCTTTATTTGGAGGAGGTCTTGGGTTAGACTCTATTGATGCTCTTGAGCTTATCGTTCTTTTAGACAAAGAATACGGAATCAAGCTTTCTGACCCTAAAAAAGGAAAAGAAATTTTTGCATCTATCGACACAATGGCGAAATTCATCGAAGAAAACAGAACAAAATAAATTAATCTAACAGTGTATCAACTTAGCAATGTACCAAAATTGTTACACTGTTAGATTAATACATTGGTATATTATAAAAAGATGAGTCAAAAAATTGCCATAACAGGAATGGGCATCATTTCCTCCATCGGAAACAACGTGGAGGAAAATTTTGTTTCTCTCACAACAGGAAAACATGGTATTTCGGACATTCAGATGTTTGAAACCCGTCATGCTGGAAATATAAAAACAGGAGAAATAAAACTTACTAATGAAGAATTGGCACAAAAACTTCAGCTAAATGAAGATAACAATGTTACAAGAACCGCTTTATTAGGAATGATTGCTGCAAAAGAAGCTGTAGAAAGTTCTCAAATTTCAAATATTAACGAATACAGAACCGGCTTGATTTCTTCAACCAGTGTTGGAGGAATGGATATCACCGAAAAATATTTCTATACTTACGAAGATTTCCCTGAAAAGCAAAAATATATTGACTCTCACGATGCTGGTAATTCATCATTGGCAATTGCGGATTATTTAGGCTTAAAAGGTATGGTTTCAACTATCAGTACAGCCTGTTCATCGGCAGCAAATGCAATAATGATGGGTGCTAAACTGATAAAAAATGGTGTTTTAGACCGAGTTGTTGTTGGCGGAACAGATTCTCTTTCAAAATTTACACTGAATGGTTTTAATACCTTGATGATTCTTACCGACTCTTACAACACACCTTTTGACAACGACAGAAAAGGTCTGAATTTAGGAGAAGCAGCAGCTTTCATCGTTTTAGAATCTGATGAAGTTGTAAAAAAAGAAAACAAAAAAGTGTTGGGCTATCTTTCAGGATATGGAAATGCCAATGATGCACATCATCAAACTGCCTCTTCCGAAAACGGACAAGGTGCATTTTTAGCAATGGAAAAAGCCTTGAAAATTTCGGGTTTAAATAAAGAAAACATTGATTACATCAATGTTCACGGAACAGCAACTCCAAATAACGATTTATCGGAAGGAATTGCAATGATTAGAATTTTTGGAGAAAATAAAGTTCCTGATTTCAGCTCTACAAAAGCATTTACAGGCCACACTTTGGCAGCTGCAGCAGGAATTGAAGCGGTATATTCATTACTTGCTATTCAACATAATAGCATTTTTCCTAATCTGAATTTCAAAACAAAGATGCAAGAATTTGATTTAATGCCTGTTACAGAATTAAAAGAAAAAAATATCAATCATGTTCTTTCCAATTCATTTGGATTTGGAGGAAATTGTTCAACCTTAATTTTCTCAAAATCATGAACGTAGTTTATATCAACAGTGCGTCTTGCATTTCTGTTCAGGACACTTTAAACGAGAATTTTTTCCAAAACCTGAAATCTGAAAATTCAGTTCAGATTCTCAAAGCTATTGAGCCCAATTACAAAGAATTCATCCCTCCTGCAATGATTAGAAGAATGTCTAAAACTGTAAAAATGAGCACAGTAGCATCACATTACGCTTTAAAAGAAGCAGAAATAGAAAATCCTGATGCCATTATTGTAGGAACAGGAATGGGTTGCTCTCAAGATTCTGAAAAGTTTTTGAAAAATGTGATTAATAATAATGAAGAATTTTTGACTCCGACATTTTTCATCCAGTCAACTCACAATACAGTTGCAGGACAAATCGCGCTAGGATTGCAATGTCATGCCTATAATTTCACTTATGTGAACACTTCATCCTCTCTAGAGTTTTCATTTTTAGATGCTAAACTTCAAATTATTGACGGAGAAGCTGAAAATATTTTGGTAGGTTCAACAGACGAACAAACCGACAGAACAATGGAATTGTATCAGCTCAACAATACCATAAAAAAAGAAGAAAATTTACCCGCAGATCACATACATTCGACAACAAATGGGGTGATTTGGGGTGAAGGAGCTAGCTTCTTTGTTGTTGGAAAAAACAAAACAACGACTTCTTACGCTCAATTAAATGATATTCAAATTAGCAATAAACTAGATTTGTACGAAACAAAACAATTTATCGAACAATTTTTAGCTAAAAATAATTTGACAAACAATGAAATCGATGCTGTTATTTTAGGATTTAGCGGAGACGCTCAATCTGATGTTTATTATGCAGAAGCGATGAATTTATTTCAAAATTCTGTGTTACTATATTATAAACATTTAAGCGGAGAATTCAATACAGCAAGTGGTTTTTCTACTTTCATGGCTTGTCACATCCTTAAGACGCAAGAAATTCCGGAAATAATGATGATCAACTCTGTAAAAAAAGAAGAGATTAAGAGTATACTTCTGTATAATCATCTAGGAGGAAATGACCATAGCTTGGTTCTGTTGGAAAGAATTTAGTTTTAGCATAAAAAGGATAAAGATTTTATTCTAAATTTTGAAAATACTCCCAGCTCATACAGGTATTTAACTTAACAAGACAAACAATATATTTATCATTTCGACGAAGGAGAAATCTCTTAATACCCTTAATAACTTAATGGTTAAATTTGAAACATTAAGTTTAGATTCTTTTCTCCCCCTTGCTACATTCAGGATGACAGAATGGGAAACATATTGAAAATAATTTAGATCAAAACTAAAAAAATAAAAGATGAAACATTATCCATTTATACTATTTTATCTTTTGTGTAATGTTATTATTTATGCATTTCACGGAAGTTTTTGGGTCTATTTATTAGGTTTTCTAGTTTTTTCGGCAGTTGTGATTTGGGGTTCTTTCGATATTGAGCTAGGCTATTTCGTTAACAGTAAAACTCATAAAAGAACAAAAATAAAAGAGGTTGCTCTCACTTTTGATGACGGTCCTACTGAATTTACACCCAAATTTTTGGATATTTTAAAAGAAAATCAGGTAAAAGCTACTTTTTTCTGTATCGGAAAACAAATTGAAAAATATCCTGAAATATTTCAGAGAATCATTGCAGAAGGTCATACAGTTGGAAATCATACTTTATCACATTCCAACAATACCGGATTTTTATCAACTTCAAAAATGATTGAAGAAATTGAAAAATGTGATGAAATTATTTCAAAAATTGGGAACATTACCACCAATTTGTACCGTCCACCTTTCGGAGTTACCAATCCGAATATTGCAAAAGCCATCAAAAAAACGCATAAACAAAGCATCGGCTGGAATGTTCGCTCATTAGATACCATTATTGCTGATGAGAAAAAAATCTATCGAAGAGTAACTAAAGATATAAAAAAAGGAAGCATAATTCTGCTTCACGACACTTCGGAAAAAACCTACAACGTTTTGGTAGATTTATTGCTATTTTTGAAACAGAAAAATTATTCAACTTTTACGGTTGATTCAATCATAAAAATCAATAAAAAATGATTAAAAATATTGCTTTTGGAGCATTTTTATTAGTTTCAAGTTTCTTTTTTGCTCAAAACACGGCAATGTCGGGAGCTGAAGCAAAAGCATTTGTGGCAAAAGTTTCATCAGAAACAAAAGAAATAAAAACATTACAAAGTGATTTTACCCAAACCAAAAAAATGGATTTTTTGGATAAAAACATTGTAACACAAGGAAAAATGTCTCTGAAAACACCCAATATGCTGAGTTGGAAGTATACAAAACCTTATCAGTATAGCATTGTTTTTAAGGATAATAAGATTTTCATCAACGATCAGGGGAAAAAATCTTCTGTGGATGCAAAAAGCAAAACATTTGAAAAAATCAACAAATTAATTGTAGGTAGCTCCAACGGGCAAATGTTCAATGACCCTGAGTTTTCTGTAAGTTATTTCAAAAACGGTAATTTCAACATTGCTAAATTCATCCCGAAATCGGCTCAATTACTGAAATATATTAAACAAATCGAGCTTCATTTTCCTAAAAACCAATCAACTGTTTCTCAGGTAAATATGACAGAAGCATCAGGAGATACTACCAATATTGTTTTCAAAAACACTAAAATCAATGCACCGATTTCTGCGTCAGAGTTTTCTTTATAGTTGTATCCTTTTATTCTGTGTTTCCTGTAAAACATATGAGTTAACCGATGCAAAACCTGTTTCAAGCTCTGAAAAATCAGTCGAAAACTTATATTTTTCTTCCAATGAAGATTATGTGTATAAATGTCAGATGGATATTTATAAAAATCACATAAGCGGAATTGTAATCATCAAAAAAATAAACGAAACGACACATCGTGTTGCCATGACTTCGGATTTCGGGAATAAATTAATCGATTTTGAAATTTCTGATAACGATTTCAAGCTCAATTACGTTTTACCCGATTTGGATAAAAAAATTGTAATTAATTTTCTTAAAAACGATTTTCAACTACTTCTAAAACAGAAATATCCTGTAAATGAAAGTTTTGAGAATAATAATTCTAAAATTTATCTTTCAAAAATTGATAACAAAGCACATTATTTATTCTTCAACAAAGAAAATGGATTATTAAACCAAATTGTTTACACCAAAAATAATAAGGAAAAAATCGATTTTACTTTTGATGCAAAAAAACATATCTTCGCAGATAGTTTAGACATTCAACATAAAGATTTCAAAATCAATATCAAACTGTTTCAGATAACAGATGTTGAATAATTTTTAAGTGAAAAATAATTTATGCAGACAATTCTTACAGACTTTTATACTTTAGAATTATACGAACAGGCAGAAAACGGAGGTTTTATTGCCAATATTAATTTGAATAAAAACCATGATATTTTCAAGGGTCATTTTCCAGGAAATCCGGTAACTCCAGGTGTTTGTATGATGCAGATTGTAAAAGAACTTACAGAAGAATTCACAGGCAAGAAACTATTTCTAAAAACGGCTTCAAACGTAAAATTCATGGCAATTATCAATCCTTTTGAAACTCCTGCTTTAAAGCTTCAACTGGATATAAATGAAAATGAAGATGAAATAAAAGTAAAAAATACAACTTCTTTTGGCGAGACAATTGCATTAAAAATGTCAGTAAACTATAAAAAATTGGCATAATGAAACTGCTTTTATCATTCTTAACAGCTTTTTTTATATTCTTTCAATCAGATTTAGACGAATTGAGAAACAGCTATGCAAAAGCAAATCTGTCTAATGCAAATACACAAGCTTTTATTAATATAGCAGAGAAACAATCTGGTTCTGATGTTATCATAACGGGATACAAAGCTGCCGCTCAAATCATGGAAGCCAAAATAACTAAAGGAAACAGAAAAGCTTTAGTAAAAACAGGTGCAACCAATCTTGAAAATATTATCAAATCAAATCCTAATAATATTGAATTGAGATTGATAAGATTAAGTGTGCAGGAAAATATTCCGAAAATTGTAGGGTACAATAAAAACCTTAAAGAAGATAAAACTTTCATTCTTAACAATTACGGAAAACAAAATACAGCCTTAAAAAACTATATTAAAAGATTTGCAGCCCAATCTAAAACCATTACGGCTGAAGAAAGAGCGACATTAAAATAAAACAATGACCATTCCCGAAGTACAAAATGCAATTTCTGAAAAGAAAATCTGCATTTTAATACCTACTTACAATAATGAAAAAACTCTGAAAAGAGTAATTGATGGTATATTACAGTATACCGAAAATATTATTGTGATAAATGATGGTTCTACAGACTCTACTTCACAGATTTTAGCTCAATATCCTCAGATTGAGGTTATGAGTTTACCGGAGAACAAAGGAAAGGGAAATGGTCTGAAAATAGGTTTCAGAAAAGCTAAAAAGTCAGGATACAATTATGCCATAACAATTGATTCTGACGGACAACATTATCCTGATGACATTCCTGTATTTGTAGAGGCTTTACTCAATGAAAAGGAAGATGTTTTATTAATCGGAAACCGAAATATGTCACAAGACGGAATTCCTAAAAAAAGCAGTTTTGGAAACCGTTTTTCTAATTTTTGGTTTTGGTTTGAAACGGGAATAAAACTGGAAGATACACAATCTGGTTATAGACTTTATCCGCTACATAAAATTCCAAAAAAATATTTTACTCCAAAATTCGAATTTGAGATTGAAATTATTGTAAGAACAGCATGGAGACACGTTTTTGTAAAGAATGTTCCTATAAAAGTTTTATATGACCCTGCAGAAAGAGTTTCTCATTTCAGGCCTTTCAAAGATTTTACGAGAATCAGTATTTTGAATACAATTTTAGTAACGATTACTCTTCTTTACATTATTCCGAGAAACTTCTTGAATAATTTCAAAAAAAAAAGCTTTAAAAAGTTTCTAAAAGAAGATGTTCTTGAAAGCGACGGAAGCAACAGAACCAAAGCTTTCTCTGTTGCATTGGGAGTATTTGTAGGTCTTTCTCCTTTTTGGGGATTTCACACTTTGATTGTGATTTCTCTCTCAGTCCTGTTTAAGTTAAATAAAGTTTTAGCTTTTGTAGCTTCAAATGTAAGTTTACCTCCATTTATTCCTTTCATTATTGCTGCTTCATTATTTTTGGGAGCTCCGTTTGTATCTGGTGACAGTAGTATTTTGAATCAGGAACTAAATTTTGAACTGATAAAAAACAATCTTCTTCAATATGTAATCGGAAGTGCTATTCTGGCAAGTACAATGTCTGTAATTTCAGGGATTTCTGTTTTCTTTTTTCTGAATAAAGTGAGTCCTGAAAATAGTTAACGAATCTTCTTCAAAACTTTCTTCAAATATTTCTCAACATTTTTTTTATCAGGAACAGTTGTAATTTCTTTAGTTAGAGCTTTTTCAAATTCAATTTTTGCTTTAGAATAATCTTTTCTATTGAAATAATATTTTCCAATCTGGTAATGAACTAACCAAAAATCAGGATTTAATCTCTTATAATGATTGATAAAATCCTCAGAAAGATTTTTACTTTCATCATCAATCGCTTCTTCCATCTGATGATTTAGTTTTTTATATTCCTCATAGTTTTTAAAATCCTGGGAATCAATAAAAGGGTCTTTCTCAATATTGAACTCAGATGTTGCAAAAACACCTGTTTTTAATCTTTTATCTGAAAAAATTTCGTTTAAATCATAACAAACAAATTCACCCAGCTGATACGGATTTGCAGAAACCCAAGCCATTTTTTTTTGAGGCGAAAAAATAACCGCATGATGTGCTAAAAGCTGATTAATAGCCTTTTCGTTTCCATAACCAATCTTCTCTCCTTTCAAGCCTGATTTATCTCTTAAAATAGCAGCCATTTTTTCGGGATTCAACTTTTTTTTCTCTTGTAAAAGTTCCTGCAATTTTTCATAACGATATTCGGAATGGCTTTCTATAATATGCTTTTGATTTCTTTTGTCTTTTTTGTAAGCATCGGACTGAAAATGATTGGTACAAAAAACTCTACTTGAATTTTCAACTTTATATACTCCGAAATTATCTGGGGAAGTTTCAATAATTACAGCGTTTTTATCATTTGCACTTCCTACCAAAATAGACTCTGACACAAAAACTTTTCTTTTTTTGGCAATGGCTATGGCTTCGTCTATATTTTTTGCATACTGTAAAATCTCTCTTGTCACCAAAGAAATTGGTGTTTTAGCAGTCAACGGAATTTTCGATTTTCCGGCGTTTATTGTCACAGTAATACCTTCTTTATTCATTCCGGAAACCACTCCAATCATTCCGGGCCAGCTTACAGACAAATAAGGAATCCCATTTTCTGGTTCTACAAATTCTACTAATTTATTCTTAGCAAAATCATCTCCAACGTAAAAATCAAAGTTTCTTCCTATCAGCAAATCTCCGTCTTCAGTATTTTCGTTCCAGACCGCAAGAGAAGTACAACCAACCATCATTAAATCCTGCATTGCGTGTCCAATATCATGCGCACCGTGCAGATACAGATTTCTTAAATATTTGGGTGCAACAAAATTATATTTATCCGAAGAATACTGAGATAAGCCATACAATTCCGCCTGATAATCTTCGCTAACGTTTAGATACATTTTTCTATTGTACCATTTCAGAAATCCTCTCAATAAGTTTTGCTTGAATTTTGAAGGGACAAAACCTTCTACTTTAGAAAAGAAAATCTCCTCTTGTTTCTGCATTAAACTTTGAGTTAAAGCTCCATTGTTATATCCTAATTGTAGAGGATTTCCTTTGATATAAAGCTCCCAAATTTGTTGCTTGTTTTTCGTTAAATAATTTTGATTAAAACTAAAAGTTGAATCATTAATTTTATTAACCTTCGGAATTTCAAGTGAATATTGAGTTACATCCGGAATATGCCTGATTGATTTTTGTATTCCGCAAGACGTAAGACCAAGAAGTAAAATAGCAAAAAGCAACAACTTCATGTCATTTCTGCGAAACGAAAAATCTTGTACAAATATTTTAGATTCTTCACTTCGTTTCACTTCGCTCCGAGTGGCAAAATAGAAATTACTTTTTTTCACCTGTATTTTTATTAATCATTTGTATCAATCTATCATCAATTACTTCTTTTCCTAAAATTTCAGAACAAGTATTAAAAGCACCAATCGTACATCCTAAAATACCATGCATATTCACAGATTGCCCCGTCAAAAAAAGATTATCAATTTTTGTTCGCGGCGAAACCATCGTTTTCAACGGATTTTCTGAACTTTTTAGATATCCATACATATTCCCTTCAAAACTCCCGATATAGTCGCGGTAAGATAATGGTGAAGATGTATATACAGCTTTTATTGATTCTCTTAAATTCGGTATTTTTTTCTCCAAAGCATCAATCATTTTTTCTGATTTTTCCGCTTTGAATTCTTCGTACAATTCTCCTCTTTTATATTCATCAGCCACTGTATTGAACGTTTCTTCCCATTCTTTAACCTCATCAAAATTCATATAAGAGATAGCCGTTAAACTTTCCGCAAACTCAGGGTACTGTTTTGATTGTGTAGAAGAAAGCATATAAGTTTCAGGCCATGTGTTTTTATTATAACAGTAGGCTTTCCAGACCATTTCTTCCGATGAAAAATGATAGATATTATAATTAAAATTAGGAATAGTTTGAGGTTTTAGCACCAAATAAACACTGAAACAAGAAGGAACAGGTTCCCAACTTAAAACACGATTCAAAAAAGATTTTTTCAACCTTTCTTCCCCGATTAATTTTACCGTAGAACGAATTTCTATATTCGAAATAAATTTATCTGCCCAATATTCGTCTCCGTTTTTTGTTTTTACAGATGTCAGTTTTTGATTTTCATTAAAGCTAAATTCAGAAACTTCTGTGCGCTTGTATACTTCAGCTCCATATTCACGAAGTTTTTTTATCAAAAGTTTTGAAATCTGGCTTCCTCCTTTCACACATTTATAAGCACTTTGTATGTATGAATTCACCGTCAAAGCATGAACATAAAATGGTACGTTTTCAGAATCTCCGGCGTATAGGAAATTGGAACCCAGTAAAACTGATTGTAGTTTTTTATCTGAAGTCAGCGATTCAATAAACCTTTTTGTATTTAAATGAAGAATTTCTTCATTATAATTATCTTTCCCAACCAGATTGTACCTAGGAAACTGACTGCAAACCCGCTGAATTTCTTCACAATAATCTTCCAGATTTTCTCTTTCCTCAGGAAAATATTTTGATAATTGCTCAACAAAATTTTCGTAACCCTGTGCGTGAGGATATTCAGTTTCATCATCTCCAAAAGTGATTTTGTCATATCCGTCCTCATCCATTTTTTTAAGTTCCAAATCGTCAATAATTTCAAGATAAGAAAAGTACTGATGAAGGTTTTGCCCTTTGGAAAGACCTCCCAAATAGTGAACCCCGGTATCAAAAATCAGCTTATCACGGGAAAATGTCTGCAAATTTCCTCCATACTGATTATTTTTTTCCAAAACACAAACCTTTAAGCCTTCTTTTGCTAAAATAAGAGCCGAAACGAGACCTCCCAATCCGCTACCGATTACAAGTATGTCAAATTTTCTTTTCAAAAGGAGAGAATTATGTTTTTTTCTGATTTTTGGAATCTATAAATAGCAAAGGCACTAAACTACACTTTACTTAAAACAACAATTTTAATTCCTCAACCAATTCAATGATTTTGAGTTCATTATTAGTTTAGTCTATAAAAGTAGGAAATTTAATCAATATCATCCCAAAAATCAAAGTAATTGAACCATTGAAGAGGATATTTTTTTATCATGGTTTCAAGATTTCGGGTGTAAGAGTTTAAAAGTCCCTGAGCATCGCGTCTTTTCACGTTTTCTGCAACTCTTGCGTACAAATGATAATGAAGATTTTTCTCCTTCATTACATAAACATACACAACAGGAACACCCAATCTGGAGGCAATAAGGAAAGGACCAGCAGGAAATTTTGCACTTTTCCCGAGCAAATCTGCTTCAAGATATTTCGAGCCTTCGAAATAACGGTCACCCGTAAAGCAAATCAGTTCATTTTTAGACAAAGCTTCATTGATATCGAAAATATGCGACATATCGTCTTTTACGTAGATGAACTTAATGCTGCTTGTTTTTACAGAAACACTTTCCAAATATTCTTTAATAACAGTAACCTCCTGGTCTGTCGTAACTAAATTAATCTGACAATCAAAATCAATTTCGGCAAAAAAATGCTCTGCTATTTCAAAATTTCCGATATGAGCGCTGATGAGAACACCTCCTTTCTTCTCCTCCAAAAGATTTTTAAGGTTTTCCACTCCGTCAAATTCGTAGGTATATTTTTCTCTTAGTCCGGCAGAAATTGCTGTTTTATCAATCAAAACCGTTCCGAAGGTAAAATAGCTTTTAAATAATGAAATTTTTGTTTTCCAAAATCCGTAATTCAGTCTTTTTTGAAAATAATAAGTATAATATCTGTTGCTGTTTTTTTCGAACAAAAAATAGTATAAAGCAACAAAATAAAGAACAAAATATGAACTTCGGATTCCGATATTTCTAATGCACCAGACGAAAATTTTGTATCCTAAAATCGTCCCTTTAGATTTACCCTTCCACTTGTTCATAATTTCAATTTAGCAATGTATCAATTTAACAATTTGTCAAACTTTAGTGAGCATTGATAAACTGTTAAATTGGTATATTGTTAGTTTTTAAAGTAAAATTTCAATCAATAATTAAGCGTTTTTCTCAGCTATTTTATTTTCAATAGTTGTATAAAAATCATCAAAAGTGACCATTTTTTTAAAGTCTGCTTCCCCTAATTTCACTCCGAAATTAGATTCAATAACTACAACCATATCAATATAATCTAAGCTGTCTAGGCCTAACGTATTTTTTAAATTAGCCTCGTTGCTGATTTCATCTCCATCTACTTCAAACTCATTAACTAAAAAGTTGTTGACAATAGCAACAATTTTTTCCCTTTCCATGTTTTTAATCAAATTTTTTAACAATTAATGCAGAATTGGTTCCCCCAAATCCGAAAGAATTCGACAAAAATACATCAATTTTTTGATTTTTTGTGTGGGAGATTAAATTTATCTTTTTAGCATCTTCATCAGGATTTTCTAAATTGATATTAGGAGCAATGAAATCGTTTTGCATCATCAAAATTGAATAAATCACTTCACTTGCACCCGCCATCCAACATTCGTGTCCCGTCATCGATTTTGTGGAACTTACAGGAACTTCACCTCCAAAAATTTCATAAATAGCTTTTGCTTCGTTTGCATCACCAATTGGTGTAGAAGTTGCGTGAGCATTAATATAATCGATATCTTTAGCTGTTAATCCTGATTGTTTTAAAGCCCTGTCCATTGCCAAAGCCGGACCGTCAACATTTGGTGTAGAAATATGTCCTCCGTTTGAAGAAAAGCCATAACCAATAATTTCGGCTAAAATATTTGCTCCTCTTTTTTGGGCAGATTCTAAACTTTCAACAATTAAAGTTGCCGCTCCACCACTCGGAATCAAACCGTCTCTTCCTGCATCAAAAGGTCTTGACGCTTTTTCAGGTTCATTTTCCCTTACCGAAAAAACCCCTAAACCGTCAAAACTAGCCATTGAATATTTATTGGTTTCCTGAGCTCCACCGCAAACAATCATATCCTGAAACCCGTTTTTAATCATCATATAGGCCAATCCCAAAGAGTGCGACCCACTTGCACAAGCTGCACTAATAGTTAAATTAATTCCTCTTAATTTAAAAATTGTAGAAAGATTCATCGTAACCGTGGAATTCATCGATTTGAAAATCGCGCCTGAACCCATCAAGGTTGTATCTTTTTTCTCTCTGGCAATATCGATAGATTCTACAACAGCCTGAGAAACACTGTCGTTTCCGTATAAAATTCCGACCTCATTATTATCCAGATATTCTTGGTCAATATTAGCTTGTTTCAGAGCATCAAGCGTTGCGATATAGGCATATTCACTTTCTTCACCCATACTCACACGTTGTCTTCTGTTCAAAAGGTTTTTCAAATCAGGTTTTGGGACTACACCTGTAAGACCAGACCTGAAACCAAATTCTTTTCTTTCATCTACCAAAACAATCCCAGATTTTCCTTGAAATAAAGATTCTTTAACCTCTTCCAAAGAAGTTCCTATGCAGGAATAAATTCCCATCCCGGTAATTACAACCCTATTTTCCATTTGCAAAATAATGATTATGAGTAAATTCCGCCATTAATATTAATCACTTCACCTGTAATGTAAGAAGATTTTTTAGAGGCTAAAAAAGCAACTAAATCTGCTACTTCTTCTGCTTCCCCAAATCTGTTGGCAGGAATCATTGCTTTTAATTCTTCTTCATTAAATTCCTGAGTCATATCAGTTTTTATAAAACCTGGAGCAACTGCATTTACTGTGATATTTCTTTTGGCAACTTCCTGAGCAAGAGCTTTTGTAGCACCAACCACAGCTCCTTTAGCCGCAGAATAATTGGTTTGTCCAGCGGTTCCTTTCACTCCGGAAACAGAAACCATATTGATAATTCTCCCGTATTTATTTCGCAACAGCTTTTGAATAAAGAAGTTTGTTACGTTGAAAAAACCATTTAAACTTGTATTAATTACAGAGTTCCAATCTTCACTTTGCATCCACATAAACAATCCGTCTCTTGTGATTCCTGCATTATTTACAATTACCTCTACCACAGAATCAGGATTTTTTTCCTGCCACTCCGTTAAAACCTTTTGAGTTTCTTCTGCATTTCCTACATCGAATTTAAGAATCTCTCCCGTAGAACCCAATTCCTCAACTTTAGCCAACGTTTCCTTTGCTGCTACTTCGTTTGAAGTATAGTTTATAAGAATATGATAATTTTTTTCTTCCGCCAGTTTTATACAGATTGCTCTTCCGATTCCTCTAGAACCACCTGTTACAATTGCACATTTCATGTCTTAGTGTTAGTTTTTTAATTTCATCTTAATATTTGACACCGTAAAATGGTAATTTGTTACATTGTTTTCATGTAATTTTTCACCTGTTCCAAATACGGATACATCACCATATCATTTGAGAAAGCAGGAATAATTTTTCTTATTTCGTCATACAATTCTTTTGTAGGCGAAGACACTTTATCCTGAAACCCAAGATATTCTATAGCCTGAACAATTGTAATTGCTTCAATAGTTAATACTTCAAAAGCATTTTCAATTACTTTTCTGCAAATTACTGCAGCATTTGTCCCCATGCTCACAATATCCTGATTATCATTATTATTAGGAATACTGTGAATATACATTGGATTTGACAACATTTGGCTTTCTGCTGTTGTGGAAGTTGCTGTGAACTGAACTCCCTGCATTCCAAAATTGAATCCTAATTTACCTAAATTTACAAAAGGAGGCAAAATTTCGTTTATTTTAGCATTCAAAAGATAGTTCAATTGTCTTTCTGCCAACATCGTAAGTTTTGTAACAACTATTTTCAGCTTATCCATTTCCAAAGAAATGTAATCTCCGTGGAAATTTCCTCCGTGATAAACATGCTGGTCTTCAACATTAATAATAGGATTATCATTCGCTGAATTGATTTCATTTTCAAGCACTTTCTCAGTGTACTCCAACGTATCTAAAACAGGCCCTAAAATTTGCGGTACACATCTCAAAGAATAATATTCCTGAACTTTTTCTTTAAATACCTTTTCCTGCTCTTCAAAATGAGTATAAAGATGGTCTGCTCTTTTTCTGATTAATTTACTATCAGATAAATGTTCACGCATTTTTGCAGCTACTTTTTGCTGACCTTCATGTAATTTTGTTCCGTTTAAAGCTTCTGACAAATGATCGTCATAAGCCTGAACAATTTCATTAATAGCACAAGATAACTTAATTGAAATATCGGTTAGCTGATTGGCTTTGTATGCATTCACAATACCAATTCCCGACATTACAGAAGTTCCGTTCATTAGGGCCAAACCTTCACGAATCTCAACCTGAATAGGTTCCAAGCCTTCAATCTCAAAAACTTCTTTCGTTGATTTCCTTTCTCCTTTATAAAAAACTTCACCCTCTCCGATTAAAACTAAAGCTAAATGAGCCAATTGAACCAAATCTCCACTCGCGCCTACACCACCATGTTCAAAAATAAGTGGAGTAATATCTCTATTTATTAATTCCTTAAGTAAAAAAACAACAGAATTATGAACTCCGGAATTTCCAAGTGACAGTGTATTCAATCTTGCCAACATACAAGCCTTTACTTCTGTCGGAGGAAGAGGATTCCCAATGCCTGAAGAATGACTTCTAATTAAATTATATTGAAGCTGATGCGTATCTTCATCACTAATTTTGAATTGTGCCATTGGTCCGAAACCTGTGTTCACACCATAGATCACTTTATTCTTGGAAAATTCTTTTAAAAACTGAAAACTTGCATCTACTCTAGCAAGAAGTGTCTCGTCCAGTTCTATTTTCTCATTATTTATAATGATTTTTTGAAAATCTTTGAGTTCTAAAAAGTTATTTATTTTCATTTATTAAAAGTAATAAAGATAATTTTGTAATTATTGATTAATTGTCATTAATTTTGCGGCAAAGATAGAAGTTATTATTAAAATAAAAAATCAAAGATGAACAAAGAATTTGTTGATGTTCTCGTAATTGGTGCAGGACCTTCCGGATGTGTATCTTCTTCATACTTAAAGAAAAACAACATCAACGTAAAGGTTGTCGAAAAAACTAAATTCCCCAGACTGGTTGTAGGCGAAAGCTTAATCCCAAGGGTAATGGATCACTTTGATGAAGCAGGTCTTTTTCCCGCTTTAGACAAAATGGGATTTGAAAAAAAATTAGGAGCACGTTTTCTGCGAGGTAATGAAGTTTGCATTTTTGATTTCAGTGATAAATTTGGAGAAGGATGGAATTGGACCTGGCAGGTTCCTAGAGCTGATTTTGATAATACTCTAGCTCAAGAAGTAATCAATAAAGGAATTGACCTTGAATTTGAAACAGAAGTTATCGGTATCAAATTTAATGGAACGGATTCTATCACAACTGTAAAAGACAAAACCGGAGAAACAAAAGAAATCCATGCGAAATTTGTAATTGATTCTAGTGGCTACGGAAGAGTTTTACCCCGTCTTTTAGACTTGGAAAAGCCATCAAAACTATCTCCACACTCCGCTATTTTCACTCATGTTGAAGATATCCACAGAGAGAAAGGCGTAGAAGGAACTCAGATTTCTTTCGATATCATTGAAACAGAAGTTTGGCTTTGGGTTATCCCTTTTTCAAACGGAAATACAAGTGTAGGGATTGTAGGACCAACAGAATACATTGATAAACTTTCTGAAAACGGAGATACAACGGCCGCTTTGAAAAAAGCGATTTCCCTTTCTGATTATTATGTAAAACGTTTCGGAGATATAGATTTTCTATTTGAACCAAGACATTTGAAAGACTATTCTTGCTCAGTGAAAAGCTTATTCGGAGACGGATTTGCTTTAACAGGGAATGCTTCGGAGTTTCTTGACCCTGTTTTCTCTTCAGGAATGGCTTTTGCAACAGAATCCGGCATGTTGGCTGCCAAACTGGCTCTAAGACAACTAAACGGAGAACAAATAGACTGGCAAAAAGAATATACAGATTATATCTTATACGGAGTTGATGTTTTCACTACTTATATAAAAGAATGGTATACAGGAAATCTTCAGGAGTTATTTTTTCATCAACCGGAAAATACTGAAGTAAAAAAGAAAATATGTGCTGTTTTAGCAGGATATGTCTGGAATAAAGAAAACCCTTTTGTAAAAAAACATGATACTGTAATAAAAAATCTTGCAAACCTCATCAAACTTGAAAAAGAACAACAGCAAGAGTAACCATAAAAACAAAACGGTCTGAAAATTTCAGACCGTTTTTATTTCTCTAATAAATATTTTATTTGACCTCTTTCTCAATTTTCAGAGCCAGAGTTTTTCCTGTTTTCGCAAAACCTTCGCCTATTCTCGTTTCATTATTAAAATTACTTCCCCATTGATCTCCCGGAGCTTCTACACTTTCTATTTCACACATTACTTTTTTTGTTTTATTTTCTATAAAAGTAAGCTGTGTAGTCACTTTTGCAGGTTGCTTCATAATTCCGGCATCCCAACCAGGAAAAAGCCATTTTACTTTCACTTGCAATGTATACACACTATTCCCTTTCTCTTGTAGAGCAGTATTAACTCCTTCTTTTGAAAGAACTTTATTAAATATTGTAATGAATTTAGGATTCCAAATCTCTTCTTTACTTCGTTCCCATTGTTTCTTCCAAATATCACCTCCTCCTGTTTTTTTATTAACCTCTTCAATTCTTCTGCTAACATATTCCGCCTCAGAATAATTTTCTTTCATAAGCTTCATATCAGCATAATCAAAAACAACATTTATGGTTTCAACTCCTTTTAAGAATTTCAAATCTCCACTTTGGATCTTAATTTTTTGAGCAATTGCTACTGTCGAGATCATAGCAAACATCAATAATAATAATTTTTTCATAGTTTTTATTTTTTATGATAGGGTAAATATAATCAGAAATTGAAAGCAAAAATGATTTTATTAATTCTTTACCGCCTTCTTAATCTCTACACCAAGTTTTCTTCCTGTAATTTCGTACGCTGCAGCTATTCTTCCGTATTCCCAATTAAAAACTTTATTTTCTTTTCTTCCTAATATTTTATCAGCACTCAACTTCATTATCACCTTATCTGGACTATCTGTTTCTACAAATAGTAAGTCTGCGGTTAATTTAGCCTCTTGAGAACCGATCATTCCGCCATACCAACCTGCATAAATCCACTTTGCATCAATAATTAGGGTATATTTTGCTTTAACATCATTTCTAAATGCAATAATTTTCTTTAATTTAGGATTTATACCTTTAAAGAAATATTCTAAATATTCTGAAGTCTTAAAGTTTCCCCATTGAAATGCCCAATTATCCCAAACTTTTTCACCTTTCCTAGTAATAATATCTGTTTTTCTACCTTCAAGATATTGTTCTTCTGTTAAATTTTTCTCCTGATAAACAGCATTATCGAACTTCAACTGAACATTAACTTCAGTTTGATCTTTCAGGAAATCAAAATTTCCTTGAACCAAATTGATTTGATTTTGAGCAAAAATTGTAGTAGTAATTGCCATACAAAAAAGCAAGAGTAATTTTTTCATAATTTCTATTATTTATTTTTAAATTTGAGAAAGTCAGTATTAGTATTCAGTTACGTTTATCTTAAATCAATAAAAGTAATAGGTTTTCTGCTGTTAGGATTGTAAACGAGTTTAGACAAAATATCAAAATTAACGATTTCAATTTTCGGACTTACTCTTAATTTTGCTCGGAAATGGTCTCTCACTTCACTTACAAAGTTTTCAGACTTGCTATCTGTACTGACTTTAATGACAATTTCATCCAATCCAATCTCATTCAACCTAATAACTATTTGATAACACTGAATATTATTGAAATCATTTAGAATATCGTTCATAGCAGGAGGGTACAAAGTTGTTCCTTTATATTTTATCATCTGCTGCTTTCTCCCAATCACAGGACCTAACCTCATTGTATTTCGCCCGCACTCGCAAGGTTCATAATGTGCTTTCACGATATCTCCCGTTTTAAATCTCAGCAAAGGAATAGCTTCTACTCCCAAAGTTGTAATTGTTAATTCCCCACTCTCTCCTTCCTGAACAGCATTCCCTTCGTCATCAAGAATTTCTGTGATTATCAATTCAGGATGATGATGCCCTCCTTGCTGAAATTCACATTCTGTAAAAGCAGTACTCATTTCAGTAGAGGCATACGTTGAGAATAATTTAATATCCCATTTTTCTTTAATCTTTTGTGAAAGAATATTGTCTGTAAAGTCCTGATTTTTGATACTTTCTCCAATACAAACCGCTCCATAAACACTAGAATCTTTATATTCAATTCCATGTTTTTCAGCATAATCAATCATTTTCAACAGAAATGATGGAACAGTAATTAAATATTTCGGTTTATACCTGAAAATAGAATCCCACTGTAATTCAGGAATTCCGGGTCCCATTCTCACAACACTTGCTCCCATTTTTCTTAACCCTAAAAAATAAGCAAGACCCGCCATAAATCTTTTGTCGATGGTTGTAATCATTTGAACAACATCTCCTTTCTGAATTCCTGCACAAGCAAAAGAAATAGCTTCATTATAAGCCAATCTATCAAGGTCTTTGTCTGATAAACCAAAAGTAACAGGATCTCCCAAAGTCCCCGAAGTTGTACTATAATCAACAATTTTATCAGGAGTTATACAGAAAAAATCATGATTATGTTGCTGCAAATCATTTTTCACAGTAGTCGGTATTTTCTGTAAATCTTCCAGAGTCTGAATATCAGCAATATTGATATTGTTTTCCTTAAATAATTTCTGATAAAAAGGCGAATTGTCTTCAAGATAAACCAAAAGCTCCCGAAGTTTATTTTCCTGTAGCTTTTTTATTTCCTGAGTACTTGATTTTTCAATTGAAGGATAAAGTTCCAATGGTTTGTATTTTAAAAAGCAAATTTAATTAAAAGATTGAATGATTATAGAATTCGGGATTAAAACAAGTAAAAACAATCCATATAGGAGCTCAAAAATCACAATTCTGTATTTCATAACAGTATCAAATATTTAAATTTCTGAAACAGAACTTTTTATTTGAAAATATCAAAATAAAACATATATTATAAACCGCAAAAAATCACTAAATTTGCCAACTTAATTAATCATCGATATTGAGATATTACAATGAGCCAATTTAAAGAATACAAAAACCTCAACCTTATTGACGTAGCCGAGAATGTAGCGGAATTTTGGAAACAAAATAAAACTTTCAATAAAAGTGTTGAGATTCGTGAAGGGAATCCTGAGTTTGTTTTTTATGAAGGTCCTCCTTCGGCAAACGGTATGCCCGGAATTCACCACGTTATGGCCAGAGCATTAAAGGATATTTTCTGTCGTTATCAAACTCAAAACGGGAAACAGGTTTTCCGTAAAGCGGGTTGGGATACACATGGACTTCCTGTGGAACTAGGCGTAGAAAAAGAATTAGGAATCACTAAAGAAGATATTGGCAAAAAAATTTCAATTGAAGATTACAACAAAGCATGTCGTGAAGCGGTAATGCGTTACACAGACGTTTGGAATAACCTTACCGAAAAAATAGGATATTGGGTAGATCTTGATGACCCATACATCACGTATAAATCAAAATACATGGAGACGGTTTGGTGGCTACTAAAACAATTGTATAACAAAGATTTATTATACAAAGGCTATACAATTCAACCATACTCTCCAAAAGCAGGAACAGGTCTTTCGTCTCACGAATTGAACCAGCCTGGAACATATCGTGATGTTTCTGACACAACAGTTGTTGTACAATTCAAAGCTAAAAAAGAAACAACAACGTTATTCAATGATGTTGACGGAGACGTTCACATCTTGGCTTGGACGACCACACCTTGGACTTTACCTTCAAATACAGCCTTGACTGTTGGTTCTGCAATCGATTATGTTTTAGTAAAAACATTCAATCAATATACATTTGAACCAATTAATATAGTTTTAGCAAAAGCTTTAGTATCTAAACAATTTGGTAAAAAGTATGTTGAAGGCACAGCTGAAGATTTAGCTGCTTATACTTCTGAAAGTAAAACAATTCCTTATATCGTTCTTAGAGAATTCAAAGGTTCTGAATTGGTAGGAACAAAATACGAACAATTAGTTCCTTGGTTTTTACCTGCTGAAAATCCAGAAGAAGCATTCCGTGTAATTCCCGGAGATTTTGTAACAACAGAAGACGGTACAGGTATCGTACACACTGCTCCAACTTTTGGTGCGGATGATGCTCGTGTTGCTAAAGAAGCAGGAGTTCCTCCAATGTTGGTAAAAGATGCTAATGATAATTTAGTTCCACTTGTTGATTTACAAGGTAAATTCATTGAAGGAGAAAACGTTCCTGAATTATTCTCAGGAAAATATATCAAAAATGAATATTATGATGAAGGGACAGCTCCGGAAAAATCTTGGGATGTAGAACTCGCAATCTTATTAAAAACTGAAAATAAAGCCTTTAAGGTTGAAAAATATGTTCACTCCTATCCTCATTGTTGGAGAACCGACAAACCTGTTCTTTACTATCCGCTAGATTCTTGGTTCGTAAAAATGACCGCTGTAAAAGACAGATTGGTAGACCTGAACAAAGAAATCAACTGGAAACCAAAAGCAACAGGTGAAGGACGTTTCGCAAATTGGTTGGAAAATGTAAACGACTGGAACTTATCCCGTTCAAGATATTGGGGTATTCCGTTGCCTATTTGGAGAACTGATGATTTAAAAGAAGAAAAAATCATAGGTTCTGTAGAAGAATTATGCAACGAAATCGAAAAATCTATTGAAAAAGGATTGATGTCTGAAAATCCGTTCAAAGGTTTTGAAATTGGAAATATGTCCGAACAAAATTACTCTTTAGTTGATTTGCACAAAAATGTGGTTGACAAAGTAATTTTGGTTTCAGATTCAGGAAAAGAAATGAAGCGTGAAAGTGACCTTATCGATGTTTGGTTCGATTCAGGTTCAATGCCTTACGCTCAATTGCACTATCCGTTTGAAAATAAGGAATTAATCGACAACAATAAAGCATTCCCTGCAGATTTCATCGCAGAAGGTGTTGACCAGACTCGTGGTTGGTTCTATACGCTACACGCTATCGGAACAGCAGTTTTTGATTCGGTTGCTTATAAAAACGTAATGAGTAACGGACTTGTTTTGGATAAAAACGGTCAGAAAATGTCAAAACGTTTAGGAAATGCAGTTGACCCGTTTGAAACCCTTTCCGTTTACGGACCAGATGCAACACGTTGGTACATGATTTCGAATGCAAATCCTTGGGAAAACTTGAAATTTGACATTGAAGGAATCGACGAAGTAAGAAGAAAATTCTTTGGAACATTGTACAACACCTATTCATTCTTTGCTTTATACGCGAATGTTGACGGATTCAAATATGCTGAAGCCGAAGTTCAAAACCGACCTGAAATTGACAGATGGATTCTTTCAGAATTGAATTTATTAATCAAAGAAGTAAAAGCATTCTACGAAGATTACGAACCAACAAGAGTAGCCAGAGCAATCAATACGTTTGTAAATGACAACTTAAGTAACTGGTATGTAAGATTATGCAGAAGACGTTTCTGGAAAGGAGACTATTCGGATGATAAAATCTCTGCTTACCAGACCTTATATACTTGCTTGGATACTGTTGCCAAATTATCCGCACCTATTGCACCATTCTTTATGGATCAGTTATATCAGGATTTAAATAAAGTAACAGGAAAAGAAAACTGCGAATCTGTTCATTTAACAGACTTCCCGGTTGCTGATGAAAGTTTAATTGACACTGACTTAGTTGAAAAAACTCACTTGGCACAAAACATCACAAGTATGGTTTTCTCTCTAAGAAAGAAGGAAAACGTAAAGGTTCGTCAACCGCTACAAAAAGTTTTAATTCCTGTATTAGATTCTAAAACTGAAGAACAAATTTTAGCCGTTGCAGAATTAATCAAACAGGAGGTAAACGTTAAAGAATTACAATTAATCAATGCAGAAGAAGCATCACATTTAATTGTAAAACAAATAAAACCAAATTTCAAAGCACTTGGTCCTAAATTAGGAAAAGACATGAAAGTGGTTGGAGGAGAAATTGCAAATCTTGACACAGAACAGATTTCAAAACTTGAAAAAGAAGGTAAACTAGACGTTCAAGGATATGAAATTACACTTGATGATGTAGAAATTTCTACAAAAGATATTCCGGGATGGACAGTGACTTCTGACGGAAAAACAACTGTGGCATTAGATTTGACGTTAACAGAAGAGTTAAAATCTGAAGGTATCGCAAGAGAATTCATTAACAGAGTTCAAAACTTGAGAAAAGATAAAGATTTCGACCTGACAGACAGAATTAATATTTTCTTGGAAGAAAACACTCCTTTCCTGAATGATATTAAGAAAAATGAGGAATATATTTCTTCGGAAGTCTTGTCAAATAAAATAGAAATTGTATCTTCACTTTCAAATTTTAGCGAAATTGAAATAGATGAGGTTAATTTTAAGATAAATGTTGAAAAAAATTAACATATAGTTATTGTTTTTCAAAATCCATTTCATAATTTTATTAAAAAAGAGAAACGAACATGTCAGACGAAAGAGTAAGATACAGTGATGCTGATTTACAAGAATTTAAAGCTATCATTAAGGAAAAAATAGAAAAAGCAGAAAAGGATTTACAATTAATCAGAGAAAGTTTCATCAACGACCAAAACAACGGTACAGATGATACTTCCCCTACTTTTAAAGCTTTTGAAGAAGGAGCAGAGACTTTGAGTAAAGAACAGAATTCTATTTTGGCAGGTAGACAGGAAAAATTCGTACGTGATTTGAAAAATGCTTTAATAAGAATTGAAAATAAAACGTATGGTGTTTGCAGAGTAACAGGTAAACTTATTCCTAAAGACAGACTATTGGCCGTTCCTCATGCTACATTAAGTATTGAAGCGAAAAACATGCAAAAATAACCTACTTGGTTAATTAAAATAATTTTGGGTTTATATTGTATTTTATGGAATACTTTATAAACCTAATTTTTAATTTACATCCATGAGCGAATTATTAATTTTAATACTTATCATCATTGCAGTTTTAGCATTTTTCAACAGAAACTGGCTTAAAAACAAAGTTAGTCCCGACAAACAAAGAAACTATACAATTGACGATAAATTTAATTCTGATAAACGCGAAAGAGAAAAAGAAATAGACAGACTTCTAAGTAAAATGGGAAAAAACGGAGTAAACGACTTATCTCCTAAAGAAAAGAAACGACTTGACGAACTGTCTAAACATTAAAATTTTACACTAAAAATGGAATCCATAATAGTACACACCAAAAACTCAATGGAACTTAATGCTTTGAAAAGCGTTTTGAAAGAGATGAACATACGTTTCGAAAAATTCCATACAAAAAACACGCATCACAACAACAAAACAATTAAGAAAATTGTTGATAAGAAAAATGAAAAAATAGGAAAACCTTCTAAACCCAAAGGATTGTAATGAAAAAGATATTAGCTGTAACTTTTCTTATATTATTAATTGATCAGGCATCGAAAATCTATATAAAGACACATTTCAATTTAGATGACAGTGTGTCGGTTTTTCCAGGTTTCAAACTTACTTTCGTTGAAAATCCAGGAATGGCTTACGGGCTTCATTTCGGAGGAGTTCTTGGGAAATATTTTTTAGTAATCTTAAGAATTTTTCTGATCGGCGGAATGGTGTATATGTTTAACAAATGGCTTAAACAAGGCGTATCCAATTATCTTTTGATTCCGATGGCAATGATTTTTGCCGGAGCAATTGGTAACTTAATTGACGGAATGTTTTACGGTCTAATCTTTGATAGTGGAACCGTATATGATGAAAGCATCGACCGATGGATTGGCTATGGCGGAATTTCCAAGTTTGTGCCCTTAGGAGAGGGATATTCTTCATTTATGAGAGGTTGCGTGGTTGATATGCTTCACTTCCCGTTAGTAGATTGGAATGTACCAGAAAGTTGGCCCATAATTGGAGGAAAACATATTGAATTTTTCAAATATATTTTCAATGTAGCGGATTCAGCGATTACTGTTGGTGCCGTTTTACTATTAATTTTTAGAAAAAAAGCTTTCCCGAACGGTCTGGAATTTTAAACAAATGAAAAAAGTTATCAAAACTAT
The DNA here is from genome assembly GCF_025971925.1 of Chryseobacterium oryctis. GTDB lineage: Bacteria > Bacteroidota > Bacteroidia > Flavobacteriales > Weeksellaceae > Chryseobacterium > Chryseobacterium oryctis. The sequence goes on along the minus strand of NZ_JAPDHV010000002.1, from coordinate 644,111 downwards.
ATTTAAAATTTTCCTGCTTCTTTTCGTTGCAGGAATTATTTTTATTGCCTGGGCGAATTACAGCATCAAAAAAAATAGCGATGCTTACATTTCTTATAATATTGCGGATATTCCCGAAACAAAAACTGCTTTACTTTTAGGAACAAGTAAAAATCTAAGCAATGGTTTTCCTAATGCCTATTTCTACAATAGAATCAAGGCGACTATAGACTTATACAAAAGTGGAAAAATTCAATACGTCATTGTAAGTGGAGATAACAGCACAAAAAACTATAACGAATCTGAAGACATGCAATTCGCATTGATTCAGCAAGGTATTCCTACAGATAAAATCTTTATGGATTTTGCCGGTTTCAGAACATTGGATTCTGTTGTGCGTGCGAAAGATATTTTCGGACAGAACAAAATCATTATCGTTTCACAAAAATTCCACAATGAAAGAGCCGTATTTTTAGCCAGAAAAAATAAAATCGAGGCATATGGATACAATGCGGAAGACGTGAATAAATTTGCAGGCTTCAAAACCAATTTGAGAGAATATCTGGCTAAAGCAAAAGCATATTTAGATTTAATCTTTGGTGTTGAACCTAGATTTGGAGGAGATAAAGTTTTGATTCCATAATTTTACATCTCGCTGATTCAACAAATTACACAGATTTTTTTAACTTAAAGCTTTAATCAAATAGTAAAAATCTTTGCCCCTACATTTTATAAAAGCACAATCCCCCCTTTTAAAAACCATGCAATCAGAGGGAAAATAACTAAATTTGCAATTCATTAATTTTTAAAATAATTTTTAAACAATGTCAAGAATTCTTACCGGCATACAAGCCACCGGAACACCGCACCTTGGTAATTTATTGGGTGCCATTATTCCTGCAATTGAACTTTCAAAACAGGAAGGAAATGAATCATTTTTATTTATCGCAAATCTTCACTCGCTTACTCAGATTAAAGACGCGAAAGAGCTAAAACAAAACACCTACGAGATTGCTGCGGCTTGGCTTGCTTGTGGATTAGATACCGAAAAAACATTTTTTTACAGACAGAGCGACATCCCTGAAACCTGTGAACTTTCTTGGCATTTATCATGTTTTTTTCCGTATCAGAGACTTACTTTAGCACATTCATTCAAGGATAAGGCAGACAGATTACAGGATGTAAATGCAGGTTTATTTACCTACCCTATTTTGATGGCAGCAGATATTTTGTTGTATGATGCAGAAGTAGTACCTGTAGGTAAAGACCAGCTTCAGCATTTGGAAATTGCCCGTGATGTAGCTTCAAGATTCAACAATCAAATGGGAGAGGTTTTTGTCTTACCCCAATCTGAACTTCAGGAAAACACAAAATACGTTCCCGGAGTAGACGGACACAAAATGTCTAAATCCAGAGGAAATATCATCAATATCTTCTTGCCTGAAAAGGAATTGAAAAAACAGGTAATGAGCATTGAGTCCGATTCTAAAACATTGGAAGAGCCTAAAGATCCTGAAACGGATAAAACTTTTGCAATCTATCAACTGATTGCAACTCCAGAACAAACAGAAGAACTTAGAGCAAAATATTTAGCCGGAAACTTTGGTTACGGTCATGCTAAAAAAGAACTTTTAGACCTGATTCTTGTAAGATTTGAGAAAGAAAGAGAACTTTTCTCTTACTACATGAACAATCTTGATGAATTGGAAGCAAAACTTCAGGAAGGGGCAGCCAAAACAAGAGTTATAGCTCAGGAAACTATTAAAAGAGTAAGAGAAAGTTTGGGAATCTAATCATTTTGTAATGATAAAGCAATGCATCCCTTCATCAAATCTATAAGCAATATCCCAATCGGGATATTGTTTTATTATAGTCTTATTGATAGAAAGTCCTAAACCGGTAGAACTATGATCCGTATCTTGCTTATAAAATCTATTAAAAACTTTAGATTGATCTAAAGAGTGTTTAGCTCCGGTATTTTGAAAAATAATTCTATTTTTTTCTATAAGAATATGCACCAGCTTTTGGTCATCATTATATTTTATAGCATTTTTAAGAAGATTAGAAAGTAAGATCCTTGCAAGATCGGGGTCAAAATCTGCTACAAAATTTTCCTTTTCAAAAATATTAACCTGAGTTTTCTTAAACTCAATAAAATCTTCATAGCTCTCAACTAAATCTTTAATTAAGATATTAAAATCAACAAGTATATTTTTATTAAACTGGTTATTCTCGATCTTGGAAAGCATTAATAATGATTTATTAAAACCTGTCATTCTCCCAAGATCGTTTTTGATATCACTTAAAAATCGAAGATTTTTCTCATCGAGCTCTTCATTTTGAATCATTAAGTCTATCTTATTGCTTACGATTGCCAAAGGAGTTTGAAGTTCATGCGATGCATTTTCTATAAATTGTTTTTGTTGATAAAAAACCTGCTCATTTCGTTCTATCATTTCATTCACTTCTGTGTCAAGCTCTTCAAATTCTTTTATCGAATAATTCGGAGTCTCTGTGACAGTAGAAATTCCGAATTGATATTTTTTAAGTTTATCTAAAATTGAGTAAAAAGGACGCATGGCTTTATTCAATAAAAATCCGTTCATCCCGATAATACTAATTACCAATAAAACATATAATACAATAAGAGCTGTTGTAAAATCATAAATCAACTCATCTTGTTCTACGGTAGAAGTCCGAATTTCTAGTTTTTGATACTTCCCGAATTGATCTACAAAATCTGTCTCCAAAACACGATAAGGCTGTTCTTTATCGTCATATTCCATGTAAAACATCTTATTGTACAATCTGTTTTTATCTTTGTATTCTTCTGGTGAGATGGGAGTAATTTTAAACTCATTAAATCCAAATTCTTTACTATTTAAAAGATTTTTATCTAAATAAATTGCTTTAATAATTTGAATTTTTCTATCCTTAAGCCCATCATCTACGTTATCATATACCTCATCCAAAATATAAGCATAAAATAAAGCCGCCCAAATCGCAATAATCAGGAGTAAAATACCTATAAGATATTTAGTTGTATAATATTTTAACGAAATTTTCATTAAATAAATTTATATCCAATACCATACACAGCATGAAAATCAGCTTCCGAAGAGTGGGTTTTAAGTTTTTTTCGCAAATTCTTTATTTGAGAATATATAAAATCTAAACTATCTGCCTGATCGATGTAATCTCCCCAAATAGCTTCTGCCAACATTGTTTTCTGAAGTGTTTTGCCTGGGTTTATCATAAAATAATAAAGTAAATCATATTCTTTTCTGTTAAGACTAATCTCCTTATTATTTATTTGTACTATTCTGGCTTCAGGATCAATGCTTATATTCTTGTATTTTAAAATATTTTCCCCGTCTTGGTTTTTTCTTCTCAGAACAGATTTTATTCTTGCCATAAGCTCAGCAAGATGAAAAGGTTTTGCCAAATAATCATCTGCACCTATTTCCAAGCCATTTACTTTATCATCTACAGAATCCTTAGCAGATAAAATAATTACAGGATCTTTTTTTTGCATATTTTTAATCTCGCGGAGCAAATCAATCCCATTGCCATCAGGAAGCATTACATCGAGTAAAATACAGTCATAATCATAAGATATAACCTTATCTAATCCTGATTGATAATCCTCAGCATATTCTACAATAAAATGTTCTTCTTCGAGAAAATGCTTTACTACCTCTCTAATTTCCGGCTCATCCTCAACAATAAGAATTTTCATACTGAGATTCAATTTAGTTACTAAAAAAACTATACAAAAATACCCTCTCAATTGAGAGGAGAGGATATTTGATAATTTTATATTACTGATTAAAATTAATCGTCAATTTTGGTGAAATTTCCTTTTCTATCGAATTCCAAATCTATACCATTGGAAAGTTCAATCTCATAAGACCATCTCTTTTTTTCAATTTTTTTGATAAAAGTATTCGGAAAACTCTTCGTAGAATAATTCTTTATAGAAGTAGGAATAAAGACATATGGTATTTTTTGATTGTGCCCATCAACCTTTTTCCAATTTCCTTTGCTATCAAACTCAACTTTCATTCCGTTAGATAATTGTACTTTATACTCATCAATACCATAAATTTCTCTATCTTCAATAATATACGATGGCTTTGCTCCCTTGAAGTTGCTTCCAAGAAATGTTTTTGCAGATTGAGGTAACTGATTATAAGAAATCGCTTTATCCTGTGCGAAAACAAAACCTGTCACAAAAAGAAATAGTACAGTAAAAACAGTTGGAATTTTTTCGAAATTTTTCATAATATTAAATTTTAGATTTTTATTATTGTACAAATTTCTATTACAAATTGGGAAAGATTTAGGAATAAAAATCCCAACTCTGTTTTTATAAAAAATCTTTAATCTGCAAAAGATGTTTTACCGACTTCAAGCCATTTTGTTGTCTATTCTCATTCAAAGCATCAAAGAAAATTACATCCATTCCGAAATTTTGAGCTCCGACAACATCTGCAATCCAGTCATCACCAATAAGAATACTGTTTTCTTTCTTTGCATCAGAAAGCCCTAATGAATATTCAAAAATTTTAGGATTAGGTTTTCTTATTCCTACAGAATCTGCACTTGTGATGGTTTGGAAATACCTATCAATTCCCGATAAAATGCACTTTCTTTCGGTAACCTCCTGAAATCCGTTTGAAATGATGTGAAGTGTATAGTTTTTAGATTTCAGATATTCTAAAATATATTCGGCTCCTTCTACCAACTCATTATGGTTAAGAATTTTATCTAAAAAATGTTCCTCAAAATACATTGACAGTTCAGGATCATCCACACCAAAACGTCTGAATGTATCATAAAAACGATGCTTTCTTAAATATTCTTTATCAATAATGCCATCTCGGATTTTCTCCCAAAGTTCCTCATTTATATCATGATAAACAGAATGAAACTCTTCAAAATCAATATTATATTTTAATGCAATTTCCTGTTTTTCGAAAAGATTTTTAATGGTAAGGTAGGCATTCTTACGATGATCCCAAAGTGTATTATCTAGATCAAAAAAAATGTGCTGAATTTTCATACAGCACAAAATTAGTAATTTTAATTTTTGGAAATTCGGATTTTTGCATTCTTCGTTTTTACTATTTCTATACTTTTAGAAAAATTTAGTAAAAAATCAATAGTTTGTTTCTTTGGTTGCAAAGCTTTCACTTTTAAGGAGTCATTTTTTTTCATAGGCGAAAAATGTTTTTCCTTAAACGAAAAAATCCGAAAAATATTATTTATCTTGTCAACACAATGTGATTTTCATCCATGATTTTTCTCAGGTTTATTAAAGCATATCTTACCCTTCCCAAAGTGGTATTAATGCTCATATCAGTATGATCCGCTATTTCTTTGAAGCTTAAACCATCAAAAAACCTCAATTTAATAACCTCTTGTTGGTTTTGAGGTAGAAATTGCAGCATCCTCAATAAGTCTTCCTGAATTTGATTGGTAACCAACTGTTCTTCTATGTTTTCCGATGGTTCCCGAATTAAATCAAAAATAGAATAATCATCGGTATCAAAAGTAGTTTCAGAAACTTTGATATTCTTAGCTTTCAGTCTGAAATGATCAATAATAAGATTATGAGCTATTCTTTTTGCCCAAAGAATGAATTTTCCTTCTTCATTGTATCTTCCTTCTTTTAACATTACAATGATTTTCATGAAAGTATCCTGAAAAACATCATTAGCTAAATCTTCATCATTAATTTTGTAAAAAATGAATGTAAACAATTCTTTCTGGTGACGATGAATAAGAGTAGACAACGCCTCTTCGTCTCCTTTTTGATAAAGGGAAATTAGTAAACTATCCGATTTTGATTTCATAACTTCTTCTCAATAATATATTTGTAGACAACTTATCTTCCAGGTATTTCATCTGGTATTAATTGTAAATACAAAACAATTCTTTAGAGTAAAGTCAGATCAATAGGCAGTACAATTTTTATATGTTGTAAATATAATAATTTTTTAATAACTGTTAACTTATTATTAACTTTTTGTGAAAAATAATAACAAAAATCACTTAAACATATCGTGAATAAAGACAGTTGGGATATTCAATGTGAAATTAACATTTACACCTTTCATTTCTTTACCATTCAATCCCGAATTCCCAATTGGAAAGGCATACCCTCCTGTAAGATCTAATATTCCAAATAATGAAATACCAATTTTGGGAGCAACATATTTATTCGTTCCTTCTGCACCTGCCAGAAAATAATATGAATGGTAAAAATCTACATCCTTTTGGAAATTCAATAAAACATCTGCCTGAAGTTTGGGCATAATTGCAAATTTAGAATGAGTAGCCCCCATTAAAGCTGAGCCTCCCAATCTGTAAATCACATCGTCATTTTTCAAGAATAGCAACTTCCCTCCCACTTCACCAAAACTTTGATTTTGATAAGTATATCCTACTGTTACCATTTTATGCATCGTATATTGAGCTTTTGCAAATGTACCAAGGAAAAACAAGGAAAAGAGCATCATTACGAATCTGGCATTCATCATCTTTATAATATTTGAGTGTAAAATTAAAAAAAACTGCCTTATCCGAAGATAAAGCAGTGAATATTATTATTTAAAAACAGAAATTAAATTCCAAAAGCAGCTTTAATTTCATCTACTTTATCCAACTTCTCCCATGTGAAAAATTCAAGATCTTTCAAGGTAATTTCATTTTTCTGTCCTTTATTAAACGTTTTATCTGCTACATAATGCTCTTTACCCATATGTCCGTAAGAAGCTGTTTCCTGATAAATAGGATTTCTTAATTTCAGATTCTGTTCAATTGCATAAGGTCTTAAATCAAAAATTGTAGAAACTTTTCTAGCAATTTCACCATCATTAAGATCAACTTTTGCAGTTCCGTATGTATTAATATATAAACCACAAGGTTCAGCAACACCAATTGCATAAGAAACCTGTACCAAAACTTCATCTGCAATACCTGCTGCAACTAAATTTTTAGCGATATGCCTTGTCGCATAAGCTGCACTTCTGTCTACTTTTGAAGGATCTTTTCCTGAGAAAGCACCACCTCCGTGAGCTCCTTTTCCTCCGTAAGTATCTACAATGATTTTTCTTCCTGTAAGACCTGTATCTCCGTGAGGTCCACCAATCACAAATTTACCTGTTGGGTTGATGTGATATTTGATTTGCTCATTAAACAACGCCTTGATTTCTTCAGTTTGCTGAGCCACAACTCTAGGAATCAAAATATTTTTTATGTCTTCACGAATCTTATTCAACATCTCTTCTTCGCTTCCGAAATCATCATGCTGTGTAGAAACTACAATAGAATCAATTCTTACAGGCTTGTGATCATCAGAATATTCAATTGTAACCTGACTTTTTGCATCTGGACGAAGATATTTGATTTCAGAGTTTTCTCTTCTGATTGCAGAAAGTTCTCTAAGAATTGTATGTGCCAAATCCAATGCAAGAGGCATATAATTAGCCGTCTCATTGGTAGCATACCCAAACATCATACCTTGATCTCCTGCTCCCTGAGCATTTGCCTTAGCCTCAAAAGACTCATCAACAACTGCTCTATCAACTCCTTGATTAATATCCGGAGACTGCTCATGAATTGCAGAGATAACTCCACAAGAATCACCATTGAACATATACTCTCCTTTTGTATATCCTATTCCGTTAATAACTTCTCTGGCAATAGTCTGTACATCAAGATAAGCATCTGATTTCACCTCACCTGCCAAAACAACCTGACCTGTAGTAACAAGTGTTTCACAAGCAACTTTTGAAGTTTTATCGTAAGCTAAGAAATGATCGATTAGCGCATCAGAAATTTGATCGGCAATTTTATCCGGATGTCCTTCTGAAACAGATTCAGACGTAAATAAATAAGACATATTATTCTTTGTTTTTTTAGATTAAAAATATACGAAGAAAATTAAGAATAAATTGCCATGAAGCCTAAAAAGAAATACTGTTTTAGCATTTTTTTATAGAGGTTGCAATCAGGTCAAATTTTTCCTCGTTCGTAAACGTTGGCAAATTTAAGTACTATTTTTTAATACTCAAAATTTTTATTTACAAATTATAAATTTCTTTAAACGAATGGTTTATATCTCCTTTAGTATATATAAATTATTGTGGCTTTATGCTTACGAATTCCTTTGGATTTTCATGATAATTAAGCCTTTGTTCTAATGAAGTTCTTATAGAATGAGATAATTCATCAATAATTTTTTGCTTAAATGTCGGCTTATAATAGATAATACTTATCTCTCTATATGGGAAAGGTTTTTTAAATCTGAAAACATTTTTCTTTTGCTCATCAGAAAGCTGACTCAATGCCAACTCAGGCAAAATACTAATTCCTCCGACCTTATCAACCATATGTACCAACGTCTGAATATTAGATGCAAGAAAATCTAAGTTTTTGGGTTTCAAAGTATTTTCCTTCAAATGACAAATGTTTTCAAATTGGTTTCTTAAACAGTTACCTTCCTCAAGCAGCCAAACTTTATCTACATTTAGCTCTTCAGGAACAACATAAGAGTTCTTTTTATTAGCCTCTGTATCCGAACTATAAATCATCAACTCTTCATTAAATAAAAAGTCTTGGTAAAACTCACCCGCTGTATCATAAGGAGTAGAAATAATACCAGCATCCAGCTCTCCCGCTTTTAACGCCTTGATAATATTATCGGTTGTCATTTCTTTTACATTCATCTGTATTTTCGGGTTTTCCTCCAAAAACTTAAAAATTTCAGTAGGCAAAATAAATGAAGACACGGTAGGAATAATTCCTAAATTTATAGTTCCTCCCAAAATATTATTCAACAGGTTGGCTTTATTTTTCAACTCATTGACAGATTCTATAATTAGCTTAGCCTGATCAATAATCTGAAGCCCCACATCTGTAGTACGAATCGGGTGTGTGGTTCTATCAAAAACCTTTACATCCAGTTCATCTTCAAATTTCTGTATCATTGCGCTAAGAGTAGGCTGCGTAATGAAGCAAGCCTGAGCTGCTTTTCCAAAATGTTTATACTTATCTACAGCGATAAGATATTCCAACTGCTGAATGTTCATTTGATTAATATTATCTATTACAAAGATAAAATGTTTTTGCTATTAGCACTTATAATTTCAAATAAATTTGACAATGGAATATTCATTAGCTATCTTTGAAAGAAAATTAACATAAATCACAGCTAATGGATTCTAAAAAACTGACATCAAGTAGCGGCGCTCCTTATTTCGAGCATCAGGATTCTCAGACTGTTGGACCTAGAGGTCCGGTTTTATTGCAGGATTTTATACTTCAGGAAAACCTTGCTCATTTTGTGAGAGAAAGAATTCCCGAAAGAATTGTTCATGCAAAAGGAAGTGGAGCTTATGGAAAATTTACCGTAACACACGATATAAGCAAATACACCAAAGCAAAGTTATTTTCTAAAGTCGGAAACTCATGCAAAATGTTTGCTAGGTTTTCTACTGTAGGTGGAGAAAAGGGTAGCGCAGATACCGCAAGAGACCCAAGAGGTTTTGCTCTAAAATTTTATACAGAAGATGGAAATTGGGATTTAGTAGGAAACAACACTCCGGTTTTCTTTATTAAAGACGCTAAAAAATTTCCTGATTTTATTCACACTCAAAAGAGAGTTCCTAAAACAAATCTAAAGAGCGCGACCATGATGTGGGACTTCTGGAGTTTAAATCCCGAATCTCTTCATCAGGTTTTAATTTTAATGTCTGACAGAGGAACACCTTATGGATACAGACATATGCACGGCTTCGGTTCTCATACCTTCTCAATGATTAATGATAATAATGAAAGGGTTTGGGTGAAATTCCATTTTAAAACAAAACAAGGAATTAAAAATTTCACTAATTCCGATGCTATAAAAATGGCGGGCGAAAACCCTGATTTCGCTCAGGAAGACCTTTGTAACGCTATTGAAAATGGAGATTTCCCGAAATGGACAATGTACATACAGGTAATGACAGAAGAACAGGCAAGAGATTTTAGATGGAATCCTTTTGATGTTACCAAAGTCTGGTTTCAAGAAGACTTCCCTCTTATCGAAGTTGGAGAAATGGAATTGAATGAAATTCCCATAAATTATTTTGCTCACGTAGAACAATCAACTTTTTCACCAAGCAATTTAATTAACGGAATAAGTTTTTCTCCTGATAAAATGCTTCAAGGACGATTATTCTCTTATCCAGATGCTCACAGATACAGAGTTGGTGTAAACTCTCATCAATTAGAGGTTAACAGATGTCCTTTTGAAGTTAATAATTATCAAAGAGACGGATTCATGGCAGATTCAAGCCATTATCAGGACAAGCCCAACTACTTCCCGAATAGTTTTGATAATATTAAACCAGATTCGTCATACAAAAACTACGAATGTGAGCTAGACAGTGCGCATGTTGCCAATTACAATAGAAATGAAAATGATGATGACCACTACACCCAACCAGGTTTATTATTCTCAAAAGCAATGAATACTGAGGACAGAAAGAACTTGATTGACAACATTGTTGGAAGCATGAAAGATATTGATGGACCTAAGAAAAATGAAATTATCAACCGTCAGTTATGTCATTTTTTCAGGGCTAATATTGAGCTTGGCATGAAAGTAGCTTCTCAATTAAATATAAATATTGATACCGATATGATGAATCATTCAAAATAATTATAATTATTTTGAAAGTAGCACATACAAAAAAAGAGGAAAAAAATATGCTTTTTTTCCTCTTTTTGTAAAATATTTCATAATTTGCAAAAATAATATATTATAGTGGAGAAATGAGTTACGAAAACATATTATTAAATAAAGAAGATAAAATATCTACTATTACAATAAACAGACCTGAAAGTTTAAATGCTTTAAATGCTCAAACAATTAAAGAACTGAGTGATGCCTTTAGTGAACTTAATGCTGACACTTCTTGTAGAGCAATTATAATTACAGGAAGTGGCGAAAAATCTTTCGTTGCAGGTGCCGACATTAAAGAATTTATTGACTTTGGTAAAGAAGAAGCTGAACAATTGGCCAGAAATGGTCAAAACTCACTTTTTAATAAAATTGAAAACATGAATAAACCTGTCATTGCAGCCGTAAACGGCTTTGCATTGGGAGGAGGACTAGAGCTTGCCATGGCATGCCACATCAGATACGCATCGGAAAATGCTAAATTGGGACTTCCGGAAGTAACATTAGGATTAATTCCTGGTTATGGAGGAACCCAAAGACTTCCAAAGCTTGTCGGAAAAGGCATTGCCAACGAAATGATCTTCTCTGCCAAAATGATTCCCGCTCAAAGAGCAAAGGAAATTGGCTTGGTAAATGAAGTATACCCAATTGAAGAATTATTAACCAAAACAAAAGAATTAGCATCTATTATTGCCAAGAACTCACCAATGGCAATATCGAAGGCAATAAATGCCGTGAACTTATCTGATACGGATAAAGGCTTCGAAACTGAAATTAAACATTTCGGAGAAGTTTTTGAACTTGATGATAAAAAAGAAGGAGTGTCAGCTTTTATTGAAAAAAGAAAGCCAAACTTCTAAACAATCCCCCCTTAATACAAATTATTTCGAAACAAAAAACAATGCAGCGGTATGAATAAGTTTGACAAAGCTTATCTTAAAATGGCTCTAGAATGGGCAAAACTTTCCTACTGTAAAAGAAAACAGGTAGGAGCTCTTATCGTAAAAGATAGGATGATTATTTCAGATGGTTACAATGGTACTCCCTCAGGATTTGAAAATTGCTGTGAGGATACTGAAGGAAAAACACACTGGTATGTGCTACACGCAGAAGCAAATGCTATATTAAAATTAGCAGCTTCCACCCAATCTGCAAAAGACGCAACGTTGTATCTCACATTATCTCCTTGTAAAGAATGTAGTAAACTTATTTTACAGGCTGGAATTACCAGATTAGTGTACATCAATGAGTATTCTGATGACGATGGAATATCGTTCTTGAGAAACCATGACATTGAAATAATACAAATATCGGATTGTGAACTAAAAAAATAACACAACATGACTTGGGATGAAAAGATTAAGGATTTTGAAATTTTTCTTCGTTTTGAACGAAATTTTTCAGAAAACACACTCGACGCGTACGTACGAGACATCAAAAAATTAAAAGAATACGCTGAAGAAGACCTGGAAAATATGGGTCCTAATATTATTGCATACGAAAATCTGCAAGAATATATCTTCAACCTTTCAAAACAAAAATTCAGTGAGAGATCGCAAGCAAGGTGGATTTCTTCTATAAAAGCCTTCTTTAAGTTCTTACTTGAAGACGAATATAGAGACGACAATCCTGCTGCTTTATTAGAAGGTCCAAAATTAGGACTGTATCTTCCTGATACTTTAAGCCTTCCTGATATTAATAAAATTATCAGTGCGATAGAAATTAATTCAGATTTAGGAAGAAGAAATCAATGCATTATTGAAGTTCTCTACGGATGTGGACTTCGTGTGTCTGAGCTTATTGATTTAAAAATATCTAATATCAATTTCAAAGAACATTACATCAAAGTTAATGGAAAAGGAAATAAAACCCGTTTTGTTCCTTTAGCCGATTATACTGCAGATTTGCTGAAAAGCTACATTAACGAGGTACGTTCAAAAAGCAAAATCAATAAGAAATATGAAGACACTTTATTCCTAAACAGCAGAGGAACATCAATGTCTAGGGTAATTGTATTTCTTATCATAAAAGAATTGACTGACAAAGCCGGAGTAAGCAAGAAAATATCTCCTCACACGTTCAGACATTCTTTCGCTACACATTTATTACAAAATGGGGCAGATTTACGTTATATACAAGAAATGCTAGGACACTCCAGTATTACTACAACAGAAATTTACACCCATTTGAAAACAGAAGAACTTCGTGATGTAATATTAAATTATCATCCAAGAAATAATATTAATTTGGCTCAATGAAAATATTGAAATACTGTCCAAATTGCGGTAAAGAATCTTTACAATGGAACAATGAAAAAAAATGGAGTTGTTCTGATTGTGGTTTTACCTTATACAATAATGTTGCAGGTGCGGTAGCTGTAGTGATAAGATATGGAGATGAAATTTATCTTACAAAAAGAAACCGTGACCCGAAAAAAGGAAAACTGGATCTTGCAGGAGGTTTTGTAGACCCAAAAGAAAATGCTGAAGAAACTTGTAAGCGTGAGCTTTTTGAAGAGCTGCAACTGGATATTGATATTTCAAAATTAAAATATTTAACGAGCCTTCCGAATGTTTATCAGTACAAAGAGATTAATTATAATACAATTGATCTGTTCTACGAATACAATGTTCAGGAGAAATTTGAAGTTAATCTTGAGCTTTCAGAAATCTCTGAAGCAAAATGGATTCCGCTGAATGAATTGAACCTTGATGAGATAGCATTCGACTCTCAGAAGAAATTTTTTGAAACTTATTTAAGTTCAAATTAATAAAAAAACCGTAGAAATTTCTACGGTTTTTTTATTCTAATAATTATTTGATTTTAAAATTTCTTCAAAATAATTAGCCAATAAAGTTCTTTCTGCTTCCGACAAATTAGCCTCTTCATGATACACAATATATCCCGGAAGCGGCATTAATCTAAGCTGAATTGTTTCCACAGATCTTTTCAGTATATTTTGTTTTAAATCTTTATTATAAGTTTCCCACACTGAAAAATTCATACGCTTTCTCCCTTCTTTAATATGACTTCTCACAGACCAAGATATTGGTGCTATAGAAGCATATTTAGGATAAACCGTTTCATCGGAGTGACAATCGTAGCAAGCTCCTTTTATTAAATTAGCAATTTTTTCAGGAGTTTTTTTTGTTTCAATAAAATTAACCTTGTGGTCAACCGGTTTATTCACCTTATCAATAGGTATAAACTGAATCAATGCAAATACAACCAAGCTCCATAATACTACCTTCTTTACCGTTTTCATTATTTTAAAGTTTCTTAACAGGTGTTACAACTGCACTCTTAGACTTCAATTCTTTATTATTAACATCTTGCAAAACTGGTTGCCTTTCTTCTTTATTCTCTTCATCTTTTTTAGACTCTTCTGTTACAACCGAAGGAGTAGCACCAACAGTTCCTTTAGGATTATCAAGCGTTCTTGTATCTTTTAAATCCCAAGTCTCAACAGAATCCCAAAGAGGCCTTACTAATGCTGTCTTATAGTAAACAAAAGCATCTTCTGCAAAAACGTTTTGTTCAAAATCTGCTTCATCCCAATATTTATTCCCATTATTATCAACCAATATCCTTACAATATATTCCGATGGCTTTAAAATATTAAACTTAACCTCATCACTATTTACATATTTCTGATACAATACTTTTTCAGAATTATCTAAAAGTTGAATCCAATAAGGAGCTTGAGGTCTATTTTGAAGTTTAAATTCTAAACTTCCATAGTTTTCAACCTTGTCAATTTCAAAATCGAAACGATAAGGGTCTGAAGTTTTCTCATAAAACGAACTTACCGTTTTACTCGGAACTGTAAGCTGATATTTTTTACCTATTTCAAAATCAGACTGAACCAAAATTTGGTAAGGATTGGTCTCAGAAATTTTCGCTGTAAAATTATGTGTCGTTAGACTATCAGTTTTAAGAGTCCATTTTTCTGGCTCAATTTTATTAATAATATAGTTTGAAGTAATTTTAAAATCCGTTTTAGGAGGCAATAAATTTTCTCCATTATTAGCAATAGTCATTTTATTTTTAGCATTGTGCTTATAGAAAACAGAAACCGTATCCTGCTTTTTATCAGCATCGTAACTAAACTTCAAATTTTCAGTTACTTCTTGCCCTACTTTACTTTTTACGGCATCAAACCATATTCTTACCGTATCTGATTTTAGAGTGTGGGTAATTTTATAGTCCTGAATTTTATCATTTAAAGAAAGAACTTTCACCTCATTGGGGTGACCGTCAAAAGTCATTATAATTCCTCCTTGGGTTTCTTTCATTTCACCATATTTCAAAGGTCTTTTAGAGGGATAAACTTTTAAATTTAATCCGGAAACAGACTTTTCAACATCGACTGATTCTTTCAGAAAACCAACTTTTTCTTTTCCCGGCTCATAGACAGAATTACCATTTTCATCTTCAAATGCAATAATTTTATACTTTCCGGGTGAGAGATAATTTAGTTCAAAATATCCGTCTGTATCCACTTTAGTAATATAATAAGGCTTCTGCTTATAATTAATCGTGTCTTTATCCTGATACAAACCAACTACCAATTTATTTTCTGTAGAGTTTGCCTGTTTTTTGATATTTAACGCATCTTTTACCTCTCCACTGATATATAAATCATCCAATCTTTCACCTGTAGAAAAGGCAAAATTGAAATATTGTAAAACATTTGCCTCATTATTATCTGCAATTGAATTTCCAAAATTAAAGTTATAAGTTGTATTTGCCTGTAAAGTATCTTCCCATTGAATCAAAACATATTTATTGGCAATTCCGGAAGGAAGAATACGCTTAATCTTTTTGATGGGAGGAGAAATAATTAAATTTTTAGTGATATCCTTCAAAGTAACATACTCATCAAAATCTAAACGAAGTTCCCGAATATCTCTAGAAACATTTACTCTGGTTGTATCAATATTTGAACTTAAAAATTTCGGAGCCAAAGAATCTTTAGGTCCTCCGACAGGTGACCCAACTCTTGCACACGATTGCGCAAGGAAAGCCAATATAATTAATATAAGAAATCTCTTCATGAATATGTTTAAGCAAAAGTAAACATTATTCTCCAAAAACTTCATGTTGGTTATTCAAAGTATCTTTATTATCATTCATGACACTATGAAGCTTGTCTTTCTGTATAGGAAAATCTTCGAACAATCCTGATAAAGCCAATGCCGTATAAACTCTATTTGAATATTTATTCCCGACAGCGACAATGGTAACTTTTGATTTCAGTAAATGAGCAAAAACAGAGTTTGTACCATGCCACCAACCGTTGTGATAAGTCAGTTTTTCACCGTTATCAAAAATCTTCATTCTAAATCCTAATCCGTAATTATTCATTCCCGGTTTTTCATTACTGTAGGGAGTGAAAACCATATTCTTCAATTCAGGCTTTAAAAAATCTTTAGAAAACATCGCTTTAGAGAAGTTATACAAATCACGAGGTGTTGTATACACATTTTTATCTCCGTAAATCAAATCTAATCTATCTAAAGGATATAATCTGTTCCCTCCAAAATAAAAAGACTGAGCAGCAGTTGGAATATCCTTTTCCTGAAAAATAAAACTATGCTCCATTTTTAATGGCTCAAAAACCATTTCTTTCATCGCTTGTGGAAAAGGAGTTTTAGTAACTTTTTCTATTAACAAAGCCAATAAAGCAAAATTTGTATTACAATACATAAACCCTGTTTCGGTTTCTCTCGCTAAATCAGGTTTGTATTTGATAATCATATTCAAAATGTCCTGATTGGATAAGAACGGCTTTGAAAGTTCCGCCGGTTCTGGTTGAACTTTTGTAATAAAATATTCGTATTTAGGAAGTCCACTTCTTTGAGACAACAGACTCTGAACAGTCACATTCGGATAAGGAAAACCAGGAAAAAAGTGAGTTAAATTATCAGTTAACTTTATTTTTCCAGCTTCCACCAACTTCATCATTGCCATTGCGGTCATTGTTTTCGAAACCGAAGCCACATGTAGAGGTGTGTTTTTATCAATTGGCATTTGATTTCCTTCTCTTCCGAAACCTCTGTAGTTTTCATATAGAATATCATCACCTTTTGCCACCAAAATTCCTCCACTTAAATCTCCTACTTCCCAAACCTTTTTATAATACTGGTCTATATAGTTAACAAGAGAGGCTTTATTTACAAGCTGATTATCTGTTTTTGTGAAAACTTTCTCCAAATCTACATTTCCGTAATTAGGAAGATTTGTACTACTTTTAGTTAAAGATTCTTTATTTTCAGATTTATTTTTACAAGAAAAAAATAATAAAAAGGCTGATAAAACAAGTACAAAATTACGCTTCTTCATGAGTTTCAAAAATGAACGGCAATTTAATAAAACTCAAAATAAATATTAAATATTCAATTCGAATTATGAATTATTTAACATTATTACAAAAAAGGTCGAAAATAAAGCTATCCTAATTTGTATAAATGAAAATATTATTTACCCAAAAGATGCAATGATTTTATCAACAATCACTTGCGCCAGTTTTTCCTTACTTTGGTGAGTCCATCCTGCAATATGAGGAGTAACAATAGCTTTCTCAGACTTTAAAAGATATTCTAAATCTTCATTTTCTATTTCTAAATTCTCGAATGAAGACTTTTCGTATTCTAAAACATCAAGACATGCTCCTTTTATCTTCCCTGACCTCAAACCATCAACTAAATATTTAGTTTTTACGTTTTTTCCTCGTGCTGTATTCACAAAATAAAACTCATTTTTCATTTCGGAAATAAAAGAATCATCAATTAAATAATGAGTTTCATCTGTCAAAGGAATATGCAAACTTAAAACTTCCGCTTTTTCTTTTAATTCTTCCAAACTCACCTGTGTTGCATATTCATCTGAAAGATTCGGTAAAATATCATGGAAAATCACATTACAACCAAACCCTGAAAGTCTTTTTGCAGTAGCTTTTCCCATATTCCCATAGCCTATTAAACCAACGGTTTTTCCTAAAAGCTCATCTCCCCTGTTTTCTTCACGCAACCAAACACCATTTTTCACTTCTTGAGAAGCGATAAATAATCTATTCATTAAAATCAGTAACATTCCTACAACATGTTCCGCCACAGAATCTCTATTTCCTTCAGGAGAATTAATTAACTTAATACCCAATTTCTCAGCAACAGGAATATCAATATTTTCCATTCCTGCACCAACTCTGGCAATGAATTTCAGATTTTTTGCTTTTTCAAGAAAGTTTTTATCTAAAGGAATTCTACTTCTGATAATAATTCCATCGTAATTTTCAATTTTAGCACAAACCTCACCATAACTTGAAGTAACATCTTCTTCCAAAATAAAGTTTTTCGCTAAAAGTTGTTCAGTAATAAGTGGATGGTTTTTATCTAAAAGGAGAATTTTCATTTTCAAAATGATTTAAGTAAAAAAAGAAATGCCTTTAATCTTGCAAAAGCAACGATACTCAGCAAAGTTTAAAAGCATTTTAGTCTTATAAAATATTTGTTTTATTTCTTGTCTTTGTCAGAATCTTGCGGTTCCTGAAAAAGTTTTTTAAGCTCCACAGACTCCAAAGGTTTCATTCTTCCTGAAAGAATAAGAGATAATTCTTTTCTTCTGAAAGCCGCAGCATACCTTTCTTTCTCTTCTTCAGTTTCCGGTACCATTTCCGGAATTGGAATAGGTCTGTTGAATTCGTCTACTGCAACAAAAGTGTAAATTCCTGCGTTGGTATGAACTTTCGTTTGATTAATCGGGTCATCCAACCAAACATCTACATAAATTTCCATTGAAGTTGAAAATGCTCTTGAAACTTTAGATTCCAACACCACAACTCCTCCTTCAGGAATAGGATGATTGAAAGAAACATGATTTACAGAAGCAGTTACTACCCTTCTTTCACAATGTCTCGCAGCAGAAATAGATGCACAACGATCCATTTTTGCCAAAAGCTCACCTCCGAAAAGATTCCTTAAAGAGTTGGTTTCGTTCGGAAGAACTATATTAGTCATAATTGTCAGAGATTCTGACGCCGTTTTTACTTTTGCCATTTATTCTTAGTGTTCTTGTTTGAAATTGCAGGAACTTTACTGATTGAATCTTTTTTCAGAGAATCTGCAATTTTCATCATTGTAGAATCCATTTCTAGCTTTATGGTATCTATTTCTACAACTTTTGGTTTGCTCAGTTCAGCTTTGATAGAATCCTTCTCTTTCTGGAAAGAAGGCTTCCCAAAAAGAACTTCCGGATCGGTAATTCCCAAATAAGCAATTACCCCAACAGGAAGAATAATAAGTAAAATCCAAACAAAGGATTTCCAAAGCTTATATTCTTGTTGTGGTTTTTCAGACATCCCGGATTTCTCTTTGTTCTTAATATCTGAAATTTTGATTTCTTCCAATCCGTAAAAGTCAGGATGACCGGATTCTATTCTATTTCCGTTAAAATGAAACTCTGAATCTTCAATTACAATCTTTCCAAGGTTAGGAATTTCTAAAAACTGATCTGCCTGAAGTTTCTTTTTCCAAAAGTCTGTCTGAATTTTCAAATCACTTTTTGAAGCCTCAAAAGACATTTGTTTTTGTTCCGCAATAAAAGAAATCAGTTCATCGGACTGAATTTCATAATCAGGAACAAAGGCAATTTTTCTCGCAGGAGGAAGTATACTTCCGTTTTCAGAATTAATAATCGCTTTGGAGTTCTCTAAAGAAAACACGCCAAATTCCGGAACTGTAACAGTACCAAATTGTTTCAGATATTCTAAAATGTAAGCTGAAATATTCATTTGAGGGCAAATTTATAACTTTTTCACGAATTTTTATTGCATTTATTTGTACAAAAGTCTTGAAAATGATATGAATAAAACCTATATTTTTTAATTTATAAACCAATAGTCATAAGATTCATTTTGCTTTTTTAAATTCAAAACCCCAATATCACCATTTTATTATAAAATCATTAATCAAACAAAACATTTAATCTTTAAACATTTCATAATTTTTAAACACATTTTTACATAATACAAAAAAGACTACCGAAGTAGTCTTGAAAATTAAATCTAACATTTTACGTTTATATCAATGCAAAATATTCATAATGTATATTACTGAATTTTCCAGCTGATTCCGAACATGAAGTTCGTACCCGCCTGGGAAAAATAATAGGGCGCACCATCATAAACCGCTCCATTGTTCACATATTTTTTATTAAAAAGATTGTTTATCAACAATTTCAAAGCAATATCATTGTTCTTAATTTTAAACTGATACTGAGCATTAAAATCAGTCAGAAAATAATCTTTTAACTGTAAATTTTTATCTTCAGAATTGTCAAGATACTGTTTACCCACATATTGATTCATCAAAGCAAATTGGAAATTTTTATTAGGAATAAATTTCAAACTTAAATTAGCAATCACATCAGGAGAGAAAGATATTTGAGTATTTCCTAACTTTTTCACCACTGTTTCATTCTCAATCTTAAAATCTAAATTTCTGTTTTGGCTCAAGCTCACATTTCCTGAAAGCTCCCATTGCTTCGTAAGTTTCGCCAAAGCTCCAATTTCCACACCTCTTCTATAACTTTCTCCTGAGTTTGTTCTGATAAAAGCTCCTACATTATTCAATTCTCCGTTTAGAACCAACTGATTTACATAATACATATAGTAGAGATTTGCAGTCAAAGATAGAGTACCAAACTGTTTTTCAATTCCAGCTTCAAAATCATGAAGTTTTTCGGCTTTCACATTATTATCAGCCATCAAATCATCGCGGTTCGGCTCACGTTGCGCATGTGCATACGAAAGAAAGAGCTTTCCATTATTGATTCTATAATTCACACCTGCTTTAGGATTAAAAAACAGCCAGTTTTTTTTCAAATTACCACCTTCATCATCTCCCTCCGTTAGAATTTTGGTATCATAATCGATATATCTAAGCTGTAAATCTCCAAAAAACTCAAAATCATTTACTTTAATCAATGCTTTTGCAAAACCTGCAGCTTCACTTTTCACAGAACGATTTCTGTAATATTCATGCTCATTAATTTCAGGAATAAAAACTCCGCTTACATTTCCAAAATGCTTTCCATAATATTGATTGGCGACAGCTCCGAAATTCAGGTCAAGATTTTCAAATTTCCCATACAATGTTGAAACAATTCCGTAAAAGTCATTATTCAACCATTTTTTTCTGATAAAATCTGAATATTTTTCATTATTAAAATCAGGTAAATTATATCTTGTGAAAGGATTTCCTTGCTTGTAATTTTCATAATACCCTTTACCTTTGGTGTAATGCAAAGTCGTTTCTAAATTCCAACGATTGTTAAATTTTTGTTCCCAAAGCAACTGATAATGATTTTGTCTGTAATTATCTGTTTCATTATCGTAAAAACCAACAATATTTTCCCAATTTGAGTCATAAATAGCTCCCGAATAATTAAACTTCGGGTCAGTCCCCCAAGTTTTTCTGTCTATTCCGTTCCAAGCCTGATACGTTTTTTCTTTTCCGCCAAAAGCCATGAAACGAATTCTGGTTTTCCCTTCTTCAAAAAGAGCTGTAAAATTATAAGAATTAAGTTTTGAAAATGCCCTGTCAATATACCCATCCGAATTGATATGAGTATATCTACCCATTACAGAAAGGCGATTTTTCCAGAATTTTCCAGAACCTATTTCAGCAGAATATTTATAGGTATTAAATGATCCATAACTGTCATCTGTTTTGAAATAAAACTTTTCTTCAGGTTCTTTAGAAATGACATTAATACTTGCTCCAAACGCTGAGACTCCATTATTTGAAGTTCCTACACCTCTCTGAATCACAATTTGGGAAGCAGAACTCGTTAAATCAGGTACGTTTACAAAAAAAGTCCCCTGGCTCTCTGTATCATTATAAGGAACTCCGTTCATCATTACATTAATTCCCCTTCCTGCAACTCCACGAATTCTAAAACCAGTGTATCCTACTCCGTTTCCTGCATCAGAAGTAGAAATAACAGAAGTTTGATTTTTTAAAAGAACAGGTAAATCCTGACCAAGGTTTCGACCATCCACATCTTTTGCAACGTTGATAATTTCTTTGGCAACAGGAAGTCTTTTGGTAAAATTAACAGCTTCAATTTCCTTTATTTTCAAGGAATCGGTATTTTGCGCTTGTACAAAAGCGAAAGAGCCTACGGTAAGCCCTAAAAAAAATAAACCTTTCATTCTATAAATCTTTAAAATTTAATGAATAAAAGGGGCGGATTAAATTAATGTAGCAATTTATTATTTTAACAATCTAACAATCAAATGGTACATTGCTATATTGTTTCATTGGTACATTTTAAATTCCCTAAACAGCATTACCCGTTCCAGGTTCATTGGGTATAATCTCAGCCTGTTACAGCACCCCTTTATTTCAGCAGCGAAATTACAAAAAATATTTTATCTCAAAATCAATACGCATTATTTTGAGAATCAATATAATAATAATTCACCCCATCTTTTGAAACCTCAAACATCTTACCTAATTTCCAGCTAAAATTTCTTTTAATATCATCATACTCGAAAGGAATAATGATTTTATTGTGAATATCAATAACACCAAAACGATCGTTATGAGAAGCTACAATCATTGGGTTTGAAACATCATCTCCTTCCATGATGTGAAGATATTCATACTGAGGATATATCTGATAATCTCTATAATCTTCTGCATTGAAAAACCTTGATTTTTCAATAATTCCATAGAAGCCATTTTTTACATAGCCCTGAAATTGTTGTTCCTTAAATTCTAACTGACATTTTCCTAAATCAGATGTTTTGTACTGATACACTCTTTTTCCTGCCCTGTTGATTCTATAAGAAATCAAATCTTTTTCAACAGTAGCATATTCGTTGGTTCCAAATTTTCTGATTTTTTCATTCGGAGAATTCAAAAGATTACAGTCTTCATAGAAAAAAACGGCAATATGATATTCCGGTTGAATTACAAATTTTCCTTTTTGGTTAATATATCCGAATTTTCCATCCTTTTTTTTAGGAATTAAAGCAGGAAGTTCTTCATTAATTATAGTAAGATCCAGCTCGGGATGAGATCCTCCAGAAACCTTTTTAACAATCGTTTTCTGAGTGTTTTTTATCTGATTTTTTTTAACAATTTTAGCCTGAGAAAAAACAGTAATCGAAACAAATACACAGAAAAGAATAACTACATTTTTCATATTCATCATTTGTCTACAAAAATACAACTAAAAATAGAATTTATAAAATTCATATTTATAAAGAATCTAAATAAATTCACCTCATAAAATATTAAAAATTCGTAATTTTGGGAGCATTTTTGACTGTTTGATAATTTTTGAGAATTCCATTTTATAATCACTTGGGACAGAATATTATCTCACATTAAAAATGTGTAGATTATATCGACTTCAGACTTACAAAAACAGCCTTATATTCTACTTTAAAATTGAAAAGACTTCTATTATTATGAATATTTATCAGGATTACATCCAAGAAATTGAGGAAAGAAAAACACAGGGACTTCACCCAAAACCAATTGACAGCGCGGAATTACTAAGCGCAATTATTGATCAGATTAAAGACACAGCCAACGAACACAGAGCTAATTCTCTAAAATTTTTCATCTACAATACTTTGCCTGGAACAACAAGTGCAGCAGGTGTAAAAGCGAAATTTTTAAAAGAAATCATTCTTGGCGAATCTTTGGTTGAAGAAATCACGCCTACTTTCGCATTTGAGCTTTTATCTCACATGAAAGGAGGTCCGTCAATTGAGGTATTACTTGATTTAGCTTTAGGTAATGATGAAACTATTGCAAAACAAGCTGCCGAAGTTCTTAAAACACAGGTTTTCTTATATGATGCTGATACAGAACGTCTGAAAAATGCATACAACAGCGGGAATGAAATCGCTAAAGATATTTTGGAAAGCTATGCAAAAGCAGAGTTTTTCACTAAACTTCCTGAAGTTGCAGAAGAAATTAAAGTTGTTACTTTCATTGCTGGTGAAGGCGACATTTCTACCGATTTACTTTCCCCAGGAAATCAGGCACACTCAAGATCAGATCGTGAACTTCATGGAAAATGCATGATTACTCCGGAAGCTCAGGAACAAATCAAAGCTTTACAAGCACAACATCCTGATGCAAGTGTAATGTTGATCGCAGAAAAAGGAACAATGGGGGTTGGATCTTCAAGAATGTCAGGTGTAAACAACGTAGCACTTTGGACAGGAAAACAAGCAAGTCCTTATGTACCTTTTGTAAACATTGCTCCGATTGTAGGTGGAACAAACGGTATTTCTCCGATTTTCCTTACAACAGTAGACGTTACCGGAGGTATCGGAATCGACCTTCAAAACTGGGTGAAAAAACTAGACGAAAATGGAAATCCGGTTCGTAATGAGAATGGGGAAATCGTTTTAGAAGAAGCTTATTCTGTAGCAACAGGAACAGTTTTAACAATCAATACTAAAGAAAAGAAATTATACAATGGAGATAAAGAATTGAAAGATATTTCAAAATCTTTTACTCCTCAAAAGTTAGAATTCATCAGAGCTGGTGGTTCTTACGCAATCGTTTTCGGAAAAAAAATCCAAACATTTGCTGCAAAAACTTTAGGAATTACACCTCCGACAGTTTTTGCTCCTTCTAAAGAAATTTCTATTGAGGGACAAGGTCTTACTGCTGTTGAAAAAATCTTCAACAGAAATGCAGTAGGAACTACTCCAGGAAAAGTATTACACGCTGGTTCTGACGTTCGT
This sequence comes from Chryseobacterium oryctis, assembly GCF_025971925.1. Lineage (GTDB taxonomy): Bacteria > Bacteroidota > Bacteroidia > Flavobacteriales > Weeksellaceae > Chryseobacterium > Chryseobacterium oryctis. Next base: position 619,623 of record NZ_JAPDHV010000002.1, on the reverse strand, counting down.
GTAGAGGTAAACATTGTTGGTTCTCAGGACACGACAGGTTTGATGACTGCTCAGGAATTAGAGTCTATGGCTGCAACTGTTATTTCTCCAATCGTAGACGGAGCCTATCAGTCAGGATGTCATACGGCATCAGTTTGGGATAAAAAAGCTCAGACAAACATTCCTAAATTAATGAAATTCATGAACGATTTCGGAGTAATCACAGCGCGTGACCCGAAAGGTGAATATCATGCAATGACAGACGTTATTCACAAAGTTCTTAATGATATTACGGTTGACGAATGGGCAATCATCATCGGAGGTGACTCTCACACCAGAATGTCTAAAGGTGTTGCTTTCGGAGCCGACTCAGGAACTGTAGCTTTAGCTTTGGCAACAGGTGAAGCATCAATGCCAATCCCTGAATCTGTGAAAGTGACCTTCAAAGGAGATATGAAAGAACACATGGATTTCCGTGATGTAGTTCATGCAACCCAAGCTCAGATGTTGAAGCAATTTGATGGTGAAAATGTTTTCCAGGGAAGAATTATTGAGGTTCATATCGGGACACTTCCTGCTGACCAGGCATTTACATTCACAGACTGGACCGCAGAAATGAAAGCTAAGGCTTCTATCTGTATTTCTCAGGACGAAACTTTGATAGAATCTTTGGAAATAGCAAAAAGCAGAATCCAGATTATGATCGACAAAGGAATGGACAATAAAAACCATGTTCTTCAAGGGTTAATTAATAAAGCAAACAAGAGAATCGAGGAAATAAGAACTGGTGAAAAACCAGCTTTAACTCCGGATGCTAATGCAAAATATTATGCAGAGGTAGTTGTTGATCTAGATGTAATCGTTGAGCCAATGATTGCAGACCCGGATGTAAACAATGAGGACGTCTCTAAAAGATATACACACGATACAATCAGAGATCTTACTTACTACGGAGGTGAGAAAAAAGTTGACCTTGGTTTCGTGGGATCTTGTATGGTTCACAAAGGCGACCTTAAAATTGTTTCTCAAATGTTGAGAAATCTTGAAAAACAAAATGGTAAAGTAGAATTCCAGGCTCCATTAGTAGTTGCGGCTCCAACTTATAATATCATTGATGAATTAAAGGCTGAAGGCGACTGGGAATTATTAGAGAAATATTCAGGTTTTGAATTCAACGATGCTGCTCCGAAAGGCGAAGCCCGTACACAGTATGAAAATATGATGTACCTTGAGCGTCCTGGATGTAACCTATGTATGGGTAACCAGGAAAAAGCTGAAAAAGGAGATACTGTTTTGGCAACTTCTACCCGACTTTTCCAAGGAAGAGTTGTAGAAGATTCCGACCGTAAAAAAGGTGAATCGTTATTAGCATCTACTCCGGTTGTAGTTTTATCTGCAGTAATGGGAAGAATTCCGAGCATCGACGAATACAAAACAGCTGTTGAAGGAATTGATTTAACAACTTTCGTCCCATCGATCAAAGAATTGGTAACGGTTGGTCATTAATAGATTTTGAATTAAGTCAAAGACTTTTTAAATATAAAAGGAAGATTTCTTTTTGAAGTCTTCCTTTTTTGTTCAATTTCAATATCGCTAATTTTACCAACAATTAATTTATCTTTTAAACCATTTATCTAACATTTTTCTTTTACTATAAATATACTGTTGAACCTGTAACTGATCTTCACGACTAAGATTTTCAATTTTAAAAACCTCATTATTCGAATATTTATCTAAATAACCCATTGCTTCAAATTTACGGTTCTCATTTACTCCATTAACCGGTTTTGAAGCCAAAAATTCAAAATACTTATCTAATCTATTCAAATAAATATCTGCTCTATCTTCTGCATCCTTAATATTTTTAGCATCTCGCATGTTGTAACCAACACCATAATTATCATAAAAATAAACACTCCGAAGCGGATCTATATCTAACGGCTCTGATGAAGCATGTTTTTGACAAGAATTGATAAAAACACACAGCATTAAAACAATCGGAATTATTTTTAAAATTTTGTTCCACATTTCTCGTGTATTCAATTCACTTTTTCGACCTTCTATCGTAGGAGAAATATCAAATTCATTTTTTGCAACTTCAAACGCATTTTCAACTTGTTTAAAAACTTTCACTTGAGGAAGCGTGTTTCCATCATTAACAACTTCGACTAAATAATTATTTCCTTTTAATGAAGTAATTTTAAATGCTTTAACTTCTGTTTTCATATAAATTTTTTCTCAAAAATACTCTGAGAAAGCCATAACAAAAAGTCCAAACGTGTCCAATCTTAAAAAGAAAATCAAGAAGAATATTCAGAAAAATCAGAATCCAAATTTTGCAAAAGATGATATATTTGAGAATAGTTTGTGTCTTCAACCAACGGTTTTAATTCTTGAAAAAGAAACCTTTTCTTAGCTAATCCGTTTTCTGATAAGATGCACTTTGCGAGATACATTATTTTGATATAATCATTGTAAAGCAAACCTGTAATATCATTAAAATCATAATCTGTCAATTCAAAATCTTCTGTATTAGAATCTTTATTTGCAACCCAAGCTAAAGCAAAAGTTGTTTTTACAAAAGCCATATTAATTCCAAAAAAATGCATAGCCTCTTGCTTATCTTTCTTAATTGGAAAAGATTTCAAAAAGGGTTTTGCTTTTTTTAAATAGTAATAAGCTATATCATATTCTTCCAACCACAAAAGGGTATTGCAAAAGAAAATAAGCATTTCCTGTTGACTAATTTCTTCTAATTTAGAGTTCTCCAAATCATCAATATAAACTTTAACTATCTTTTGAAAACTTTCCTCATCATCATTTCTTTTTGCAAAAATCAACTTAACTGTATGATAGCGCATTTCGTGATATGGCATGTATTGATGATTTTCACGATAATCTTTATATATTTTATCGAGTAAAACCATTTCTTTAGCCAACTCGCAATCGCCATTCGAAAGAAAAAAACCTAATAATAAGAAATTGTTGAGAGCCAATTTTACAAGAATATTTTTCGTTTGAGAAATTCTATTCATTAAAATGGTTCTAAACCAATCTTGACCAAAAAAATTATAATTGGGTAACCATGCAAGAAAATAATCTGAGCACCAATTATTTTTTTGATAAAGCGAGTAAAAGAATTGTAAATTTTCTTTTTTATAGTAAATAACTTTAGCATAATCATTCAGAGTATCTACAATCATAGTATTTTGATGATAGTCGATGTTGTAGCGTTCTCCATTCTCAAAAAAAACAAGCATATTTTCTATGTAAATTTTGTCTTTATCTGAGATATTTTGTTGATTTTCAAAATTTAGAGAAAAATCTTGCCAGTCAGCAAAACCAACATATTTACAAAGCAATGAAAGTGACGTTAATCCAATTTTTTTGTTTTTATCTATTTTTCCAAAAAACCGTCTTAAAGTCTGAACACTGAGATTTGTATTTTCAGATAATTCTTCAAAACTTTTTATGGAATTTAGTGGCTTTCCAAACCTTTTTTTAACAAAAATTTTTAGTTGCCCTATTATTTCACAATCTGAATTTGACATTTCGTTCTAATAAACTATACTTACGAAGATAAAGAAAATGTATTTGAAACAAATAGCAGCCTTTATTTAAAGTTTCTTTTTACAAATGAAATCACTTTGTTTAGAATGTTTCTATTTAAGAGTAATTATGATTATTTTATCCTATATCAATGAATCAAAATTTATTTTTTGCTTAACTTGATAGTTGAAAATAATATTAATCATTCATCTTATTTATGCCTTCTAACAAAATGTAGGAACAAAATTTGATGAATGTAAATAAGTTATTTTGCTATTAATAAGTGAAAATTTTATTTAAAAAAAATCAAAATAGATATGACTTTCGACATTGACATGATCAAAAAAGTGTACGAGCGTTATCCTGAGAGAATTGCTGCAGCAAGACAAATCGTGGGAAAACCTCTTACCCTTTCAGAAAAAATTCTTTACACTCATTTATGGGAAGGAAATGCTACACAAGCACACGAACGAGGAAATTCTTATGTAGATTTTGCTCCGGATAGAGTAGCAATGCAAGATGCAACTGCACAAATGGCTCTTTTGCAGTTTATGCAAGCCGGAAAATCTAAAGTAGCAGTTCCTTCAACAGCTCACGCAGATCACTTAATTCAGGCAAAAGTAGGTGCAGATAAAGACTTACAAGAAGGAATCAATAAAAACTCTGAGGTTTTTAACTTCTTAAGTTCGGTTTGTGATAAATACGGAATCGGTTTCTGGAAACCTGGTGCAGGTATCATTCACCAAGTAGTTCTTGAAAATTATGCATTCCCTGGAGGAATGATGATTGGAACCGACTCTCACACTGTAAATGCAGGAGGTTTGGGAATGGTAGCAATTGGCGTAGGAGGTGCTGATGCGGTAGACGTAATGGCAGGAATGGCTTGGGAACTTAAAATGCCTAAACTTATCGGTGTAAAATTAACCGGTAAAATGAATGGCTGGACTTCTGCAAAAGACGTCATCCTAAAAGTTGCTGGTATTTTAACAGTAAAAGGAGGTACAGGATGTATCGTAGAATATTTCGGAGAAGGAGCAGAATCTCTTTCAGCAACAGGTAAAGGTACAATCTGTAACATGGGTGCTGAAATCGGAGCTACAACATCTACTTTCGGATATGACGATTCAATGAGAAGATATTTGGCTGCTACAGGAAGACAAGACGTTGTAGATGCTGCTGATAAAATTGCAGAACACTTAACAGGTGATGCTGAGGTATATGCAAACCCTGAACAATATTTTGATCAAGTAATCGAAATCAACCTTTCCGAATTAGCTCCTCATTTGAACGGACCTTTCACTCCGGATTTAGCAACACCTGTTTCTGAGTTTAGAGCCAAAGCTGAAGCCAACGGATGGCCGTTAGAAGTTGAATGGGCTCTTATAGGTTCTTGTACCAACTCTTCTTACGAAGATTTATCAAGAGCTGCTTCTATCGTGGAAGATGCTGTTGCTAAAGGTGTAAAACCAAAAGCTATTTTAGGTATAAACCCTGGTTCTGAGCAAGTAAAATACACCGCTGAAAGAGACGGATTCTTAAATTCTTTCAGAAAATTTGAAAATGCCAGAATCTTCACTAATGCTTGTGGACCATGTATCGGACAATGGGATAGAGAAGATGCTGAAAAAGGAGAGAAAAACTCAATCATTCACTCTTTCAACAGAAACTTTGCAAAAAGAGCTGATGGTAACCCAAATACTCATGCTTTCGTAGCTTCTCCTGAAATGGTAGCTGCTGTTGCAATCTCAGGAAGGCTAGACTTCAACCCAATTACAGATACTTTAACAAACGAAGCCGGAGAGCAAATTAAGCTTGATGAGCCTAAAGGTTTTGAATTACCTGAAAAAGGGTTTGCTGTAGGAGACAACGGATATCAGGCTCCATCTGAAGACGGATCATCAGTTGTTGTGAATGTGAGTCCTACTTCAGACAGGCTTCAGTTATTAGAAGAATTCCCAGCTTGGGATGGTAAAAATATTGAAGGAGCTAAAGTATTAATCAAAGCATTTGGAAAATGTACAACTGACCATATTTCTATGGCAGGACCATGGTTGAAATACAGAGGTCACTTAGATAACATTTCAAACAATATGTTGATTGGAGCTGTAAATGCTTACAATATGGAAACTAACAACGTAAAAAACCAATTAACTGGTGAATACGGTGAAGTTCCTGCTGTACAAAGAGCTTACAAAGCTGCTGGAGTTCCTTCAATTGTTGTCGGTGATGAAAATTATGGTGAAGGTTCTTCAAGAGAACATGCTGCGATGGAACCAAGACATTTGGGTGTAAAAGCGGTATTGGTAAAATCTTTCGCTCGTATCCACGAAACAAACCTTAAAAAACAAGGTATGCTAGGTTTAACTTTCGCTGACAAAGCTGATTATGATAAAATCCAAGAAGATGACACTGTTAACTTCTTAGATTTAGACCAGTTTGCTCCGGGAAAACCATTAACATTAGAATTCATTCATGCGGATGGTTCTAAAGACACAGTTATTGCAAACCACACTTACAACGATCAACAAATTGATTGGTTTAAAGCAGGTTCAGCGCTTAACCTTATCAAGCAACAAGAAAAAAATTAATTGTTAGATTGATTAATCATAAAAAAAGCAGTTTCTATTGAGACTGCTTTTTTATTTTAATTAAAAAATTATGTTTATACATATCTCCTATCGGAATTTCCTTATTATCAACTAAATTCACTTTCTTAATATCAAAATTTTGAATTTGATTCAAATTAATAATAAACGATTTGTGGATTCTGACAAAAGAACTTTCGGGAAGCTGTTTTTCCATTGATTTTAAGGTATCTAAAACAATATATTCCTGCTCTGAAGTTTTTATATTCACATAATCTTTGATGCTTTCAACAAAGAGAATATCTTCAAAGTTGACTCTATGCTGTTGCCCCGAAGCCTTTACATAAAAATAAGAATTTTCGCTATTCTTACTCATCTCAAAACGTTCCTGAGCCTTTAAAATACTTTTATAAAAACGTTCAAAAGAAATTGGTTTTAGAAGGTAATCAATAATATTATATTCATAACCCTCCAAAGCATATTCTGAATACGCCGTCGTCAAAATATATTTTTGTTTATCTCCAAGGATTCTCATAAGATTAATTCCCGTCAATTCAGGCATCTGAATATCTAAAAACACCAAATCACATTCATTTTTTTGAATATAATCTAATGCATCAATCGGGTTTTCTGTAGAAAAAACCAATTCTAAAAAAGAAACTTTTTCTACATAACTTTCCAACAGCAAGATTGCTAAAGGCTCATCATCTACAATTATGCATTTAATTCTATTCATTTCTTAAATCAATTTTCAAATCTACAATAAACTCTGTCTCTGAGCTCTTTATGTTTAATTCATGCTTCTTGGGATACAAAATATTCAGCCTTTTCTTCACGTTTTCAATCCCAATTCCTGAATCTGAATCTTTCATTCTCTCCTTTTTAAAATTTAAAAGATAAAAATGTAAAATTTCATTATTATCAGAAATCTTCATTTGAATACCTTTATCTCTGAAATCACCATGCTTAAAGGCATTTTCAACAAAAGGAACTAAAAGCATAGGTGAAATATTCAATTGCGGATGATTAATATTCTTTTCAATAAGGAATAATTCAGGATTTTTAATTCTCAATTTCTCCAAAGCTATCAAACTATCAATATACCCTATTTCTTTATCTAAAGTAATCGAATTTTCACCCAAATCTTTTGTACTATATCTTAACAATTTACCCAGCTCTTCAATAGCGGGTAGTGCTTTGTCAGATTTTTGATAAACAAGCGAATAAATATTATTTAAAGAATTAAAAATAAAATGTGGATTAATTTGTGTTTTCAAAGCCTGTAATTCTGCTATTTTTTTGGCTTCAATTAATTCTATCTTCTCTCGTTCTATTTTGATGAAATATTTAAGAAACCAAAATATAGTGCTTATGAAAATAGTTGTACTACTGTAAAATATATTATTCAAAAAATAGTTGAGGAAACTTATATTCTTTTGATGATTGTTTAACACATAAAAATCGGGAAGCAGTACCTCTTCCATTAAATACCTAACGACAACAAAGCAAACAACACTCAACAAAAACGCCAAAATAGATTTGTAAAATCTTCTTGAACTAAAAAACTGAGGAACAACAAAGAAATAATTTATATAAAAACAAACAAAACTGGCAATAAAAAAGGTAATATTCAGAATAGTCAATCCAAAATCAGCAGATAGAAAATAAGGTATCACAACTGAACCTATAATGTAAATTGCCCAAAAAAAGAGATGAAGATAAAATAGCCTGTTCATTTTCATAAAACAAAAATAGGCTTTATTAAAAGTATAAAAATAAGATTTAGATAAAACCTTATTTTTTATCGATGAAAGTTCGCTAGTATATTTTCTCTCAAAAAGGAAAAGACAAATTCTCAATACTTTGTTGTAACAAAATACATTTTCCTACGTCTAACTGAACAGTAGTAAAAACATTATGAAAAAAACAATTATAGCTTTATCCTTTTTAGGGACATTATTTACTTATGCCCAAGAAAAAAACAACAATCAACCCAAGGAAAAGCAAATAGAAGCTGTAACTATTACCAAAACTAAAAAAGCCGTTGAGCAAAAAGCCGACCGTACCATTTTCGATTTTTCGGAACAGCCACAGCTTAATAACGGAAACGCTTTAGAAGGAATAAAAAAACTTCCGGGACTTGTATCAACAGACATCGCAGGAATGATGTATCAAGGTAAAATGCTAGATGTTTACCTAAACGGAAGACCATTAAATATTACTTCAAACGAATTAAACTCTTTCCTAGAAGGAATGCCTGCAAATTCCATTGACAGAATAGAAGTAATTACTCAGCCTGGAGCAGAATTTCCTGCCACTTCAGGAGGAGCCATCATGAATATTATTACCAATAAAAATGCTAATAAATATCTTACGGCAACTTATTCAGGAAACTATTCTTTTACAAATTATGATAAATTCCGAAGCCGAACAACCAATTCATTAAACTTAAATGCAAGAAATAAGCTCTTCGGATGGCAATTAAATGTTGGACAAAACTATCGTGAAAGTATGCTCACAGGTCAACAAGATGAATTGCTAAATACTAATACAAACAGATTCGGACGTGGATATTTTGCAAAATCAGGTTTAACTTTTGATTTAGGACAAGACAGACTACTATTAAACTACGATATTTACCATAATAACAACGATAACTATACTTTGAGTAATGGTCATGGTGATTTACCTTATCAGGATAACCCTAAAGATTTAAGGGAAGCTTATTATACTTCTTCGGATGTTGCTCATACTAATAATTTAAGACAAGAAGCAGTTGTTACTTATCAAAAACGTTTTGCAGAGAAAACTCAAAAATTAGACTTCCAATTTGGATTTACTCGCTCAGACAGTAAGTTTTCCCAAGATAACTTCTTTCAAGATGGTGATTTTGCAGCACCTTTAAACGAACCTATTGAAAGTAAAACTAGTGGATTAAAGGATATACTGAATAACAAATCTGTCATGAATATTGCTAATTTCAAAATAGATTATTCTCAGCCTATAAAACTTCTTGACGGAGGAAAAGTAAGTTTCGGAGGTTTATATGAAAAGCAAAATTATGATACCGAAAGTTTTGGGTTAACCAATCTGGAATATCAAAGACAAACAGCTTCAACGTATTTAGAATTTCAGGCAAAACTCAAAAAGTTTGATTTCATATTAGGTTCACGTGCAGAGAATTATGATATTTCAGGAATTACAAGAGGCTTTGACAAAGACGGAAAACTTGTTCAGGATGACTTAATTCCTTTCAATAAATTTAAATTATTCCCGAACGCAAGTGTGCAGTACAACATCATGAATCAGGTATATATTGCTGCGAATTACAACAAAAAAATAAGTTTGCCTAGTATTTCTGCTCTAAACCCGAATAACGTGACTTTCTCTGGACCAAGTACAGAAGTAACAGGAAACCCAAATTTACAACCCACAATTTTTGATAATTATGAATTAAAAGTTTCAGCTTTTGATTATGCTTTTATCGGATATAGCGTAAGTTCTGCAACAAACCAAGTCGCTCAAATCATCAGAAAAGACGGAAGAAAACTGTATAACGAGCAGGTAAATATTTCAAATATGAAGATTCATAATTTCAATGTTGGTCTACCTGTTCCGTTTATGGTTTTCAGTAAGCCTTTGAGCGAAATTATGAAGTTTAATTTTAATCCTGATAAAATTAATTTCATGTATCTATACGCTGGTTATCAGAAACATGAAATTGACAATCTGAATAACAAAGGCTTTTGGATTTTCAACATTATGACCCAGTTGATTTTACCGAAAGATATAAAATTGACTGCCAATTACAGTTATCTGACTCCAAAAGCAGGGTATTTCTATTTTACGGCTGAAAAACCTTTCAACAATTCATTTGATATTACTTTAACCAAGAAATTTATGAATAATCGCCTGACTGTTTCTGTTTTTGCTAATGACATTTTCAACGGACAGGTAATGCAGGTTCGTTCTAATCCGCCTTCCGGAGAAGCTGTAATGATTAAAAGTAAATATGATACTAGAAACTTTGGACTTTCAATTAATTATAAGATTCCGACTAAAAATAAATTAGCTAAGGAAGATGCCAACATCCTGAATCAGACTAAAAAAGAAGATAACGGAGGTGTAATGCAACAAGGACAATAAAAATCAAGAATAACAAGAGTCAACAAATAATTGTTGACTCTTTTCTTTTATCCAAATAATAGAGTCCTAAAAATCTACAATCTGAAATTGCCATTTATTAATATCTATTAATGTCAATTGATTCACCCTGAAAGGTAAGTCAGCTATTATTTTTAAAGTTAAATTCGCCATCATACTTCCTACAATTCCACATAAAGCCCCCAAAACACCCAAACTGTCGCAATCCGGGAAATCTTCATCAAGAGGAGGCTCTGGGAAAATATCCTTTAAATTTTTACTTTCTTTATAATTAAACACAGCAACTTGTCCTGAAAACCCCAAAATACTTCCGTACACCAAGGTCTTTTTCAATATCACGCAAAAATCATTAACTAAATACCTAGTTTTAAAGTTATCCGAGCAATCAACAACAATATCAAACTGAGAAACAATTTCTTCAATATTATATTCATCAATTCTTTCTTCTAATCCAATAAATTTTACTTGGTTATTAAGTCTTTCCACAAACTTTTCGGCACTTTTCACCTTTGAAATACCTACAGAATCTTCAGTATGAATAACCTGCCTATTCAAATTATGCAATTCAACTTTATCATAATCTACAACTCCCAAAGTTCCAACTCCAGCTGCCACCAAATACTGAATAACCGGACTTCCCAGTCCTCCGGCTCCAATTACCAATACTTTTGAATTCATTATTTTCCGTTGACCTTCCAGCCCTATTTCTTCAATGAAAATTTGTCGACTGTACCTTTCAAAAAGACCTCCGTTTTTCATTCAATATAAATTAAAATCCACTGTAAATAGAATCCCAATCTTTCATAACAGCATCATATCCTGCATTTTTAATAACTTGTCTGAATTCTTCCATACTTCTTTCATCACTGGTTTCAAACTGCTCAAGAGATTCTTTATCAACAGAATAACCTCCAGGATTCGTTTTGGAAGCTGCACTCATTGTAGTGGCTCCCAATGAAATAATATTATTTCTAAACTTTTCATTCTCTCTGGTTGAAATTGAAATTTCTAAATCTTCATTCCAAATTCGATATGCACAAATTAGCTGAAGCAAATCTTTATCTGACATAATAAAATTTGGTTCAATAATTCCTTCTGCAGGTCGAAGCCTTGGAAACGAAACAGAAAATTTAGACTTCCAATATATTTTTTGAAGATAGTCGATGTGAAGTGCATTGAAAAAACTGTCAACCCGCCAATCTTCCAATCCCAACAAAACACCCAATCCTATTTTATGAATTCCAGCGTTGCCAATTCTGTCGGGAGTTTCTAATCGAAAATTAAAATTTGATTTTTTTCCTTTTGGATGATATTCTTTATAAACCTCCTGATGATACGTTTCTTGATACACCAACACAGAATATGCTCCAGCTTGATGCAGCAACCAATATTCTTCCTCGGACAAAGGCTGAACCTCAACAGAAATATTGGCAAAATGAAGTTTTAATAATTTGATTGCATTCAGAAAATAATCAATCCCAACTGTTTTATTGGCTTCACCACTCACCAACAATACATGATTTATACCCATAGATTTCAAAACCGTGGCTTCGACCATCAATTCGGTATCAGAAAGAGTTTTTCTTTTAATCTGATTATCTAAACTGAAACCACAATACGTACAAATGTTCTGACATTCGTTACTCAGATATAATGGTGCATATAACTGAATCGTTTTCCCAAAACGTTTTTGCGTTATTTTCTGAGCCATTTTTGCCATGACTTCCAATTTTTGGACAGCAATCGGGGAAAGAAAATTCAAAAAATCTTCAATAGACTTATTTTTCTTCTGTAGACTCGTTTCAACATCCGATAAGGTCACTTTTTCTAGTTTTGTCTTAATTTCATCCCATTGATACCTCTCAAAGACACCTTTAAAAGTTTTCATATTTATTCAAATAAAAATGCCGTCAACGGACTTGAGGCTTCTGCATGGTTTACAATTTCTCCCAATCCCGATTCGTAAGCTCTTCTTCCAGCAATCACTCCTTCTTTAAAAGCCATTGCCATATTTACAGGATTTTGTGCAACTGCAATCGCAGTATTTACCAAAACCGCATCAGCTCCCATTTCCATAGCTTTTGCCGCATCTGAAGGCGAACCAATTCCGGCATCTACCACAACAGGCACATTACTCTGACTAATGATTATTTCCAAAAAATCCAACGTTTTCAACCCTTTATTTGTACCTATTGGCGCACCCAAAGGCATTACAACAGCAGTTCCTACATCTTCCAAACGTTTGCACAAAACAGGATCGGCATGAATATAAGGCATTACAACAAACCCTAATTTTGCCAATTCCTCAGTTGCATACAATGTTTCAATGGGATCGGGTAACAAATATTTCGGATCGGGATGAATTTCCAGTTTCACCCAATTTGTTTCCAATGCTTCTCTTGCCAATTGCGCCGCCAAAACGGCTTCTTTCGCTGTTCTCGCACCTGAAGTATTGGGTAAAAGATGAACATTTGTAACCTGAATTGAACTTAATAAATCTTCCCTTACAGACTCAGAATCTATTCTTTTTAGAGCCATTGTTACCATTTCTGAACCTGAAGCATTGATAGACTTTGTCATTTCAGAAAGGCTTCCGAATTTTCCCGTACCTAAAAACAGTCTTGATTCAAAAGCTCTGTTTGCTATTTTTAATTTTTGATTTTTCATTTCAATATTTTTTTAAACTCATTGACAATAGATGGTTTATTTGTGATTTGCCCCGAAACAGCAACTCCGTAAACTCCAATTTCTTGTAATTGTTCTACATCTTCCCAAATAACCCCTCCAATGGCATATATTTTCGGAATTTCTATTGACTTATTCTTTAATTTCTCAATGATTTTCTGATATCCTTCGAAGCCTAAAATTGGATTTAAATGATCTTTTGTTGAAGTAAATCTTAATGGTCCTAAACCAATATAATCACATTGTTCATCAATTCTTTGAAGTACATCTAAAATTGTATTTGCAGTTCCTCCAATAATTTTATTCTCCCCTAAAATATATCGGGCAATCTGTATAGATAAGTCTTCCAATCCTAAATGAACACCATCTGCATCAACTTCTTTTGCCATCTGGACACTATCATTAACAATGCAGGTTGCCTGATATTCTAAACAAAGTTTTTTTGAAGATTCACAAAGATTAATCAATTCTTCATCAGAAGCCTCTTTCCAACGAACCTGTACCCATTTTACTCCATTATCCAGGGCTTTTCGGATATTAAGTTCTTGTTCTTCTCTTGTAAAACCCTGAGAAATATATTGTAGTTTTTCCATGATTTAATTTGAATGAAACCCAAGCAAAGTCGGATTTGTTTTTAAAAATTTTTCGATATATAATTTCCCTTTTCTACAGGCTATTTCTAAACTTTCTCTTTTTGATAAATAGCTTACAATTGCAGAAGAAAGTACACAACCAGAACCATGTTTTGGATAAAAAACAGAATTTGTATTGTATGGTTCAATTGAAATTTTATTTCCATTTTCAATTAAAATATCTGTTCCTAATTTATCGTGTCGATGTCCTCCTTTTATTAAAACCGAACATGAATTTTCAAAGAGATAAAATTTTCGCAAAACCCTGTATTCATTATAGTTTGGAGTAATTAAGTCAATTTTATTTAAAACATTTTTTAAGTCTGAAATTGTACTTAAATCAAAAAAAGAAAATTCGGAAGTACTTTTCAAAACCGGATCCCAAACGATTTTTACGGCATTATTATTTGTTTTAATTTTTTTTACAATCTGGCTTAAAAACGCAGCATCTTTTACCACTCCGATTTTAACAACCTCAACGTAATATTTCCCCATCAAAACATCAATTGCCAATAAAACTTCATCTAAATCTTGCCATTTCAAGCTCATACATTGAGAGTCTGTCTGAATCGTAATTGATGTACAAACAGCCAGTCCCTGAACTCTCAATTGTTCAAATGTTTTGATATCTGCTAATACTCCAGCTCCTCCACTTGGGTCAAATCCGGCAATAGACATTACAAAAGGACGCTCTGTCTGCATTTTTCAAATATTTTTATAGGTTCGTCACTTTCCCAAATCGCACCTAACAGAGCCACTCCATCTACATTACAATCAATAACTTTTTGAATATTATTTTCATTAATTCCGCCTAAAGCAATTAATTTAACCTCAATATTGTCTCTTTTGTTAATATCATTTAAAATAGTTGAGTTTTCTCCGTACCCTTTTTTAGAAATACTTGGAAAAATAGGACTGATAAAAGAATACTCCCAATTTTCATTTAATTCATTGAATGTTTCGATATCATGAACCGAAGTAGAAATAATATTTCCCACAAAATTTTCGAAATCGTTATTCTGCCTATCAGTTTCCCTAAAGTGAAATCTCGAAATATCAAATTTTTTAGTCACCTCATAATTATTGTGCAAAACCAATTGTTGATGATACGTTTTATCTATTTTTTGGATAAAATCCGCCATTTCATTTTGTGTAAAAAAAGGTTTTCTAATGTGAAGCAGATCCAATCCTTCCCGAAATAATTCGTTGATAGCTTCAACTTCATTTTGAATATATTTTTCGGGTGTAATAATGATTATCATATATAAATCTCCTTTCCTTTTTCAATAAATTCCTGAGATTTTTCAAACATTCCTTTTTCTGCAGATTCACGAATTTCTTGTGTAATTTTCATTGAACAAAATTTCGGTCCGCACATAGAACAGAAGTGGGCAATTTTAGCTCCGTCCGCAGGAAGTGTTTCATCATGATAAGACCTTGCCGTTTCAGGATCAAGGGAAAGATTGAACTGATCTTCCCAACGGAATTCAAATCTTGCCTTACTTAAAGCGTTATCTCTATATTGTGCTCCGGGATGTCCTTTTGCCAAATCCGCAGCATGAGCAGCCAATTTATAGGTAATAACTCCGACTTTCACATCTTCTTTATTCGGAAGACCTAAATGTTCTTTCGGTGTTACATAGCACAGCATAGCACATCCAAACCAGCCAATCATTGCCGCTCCAATTCCAGAAGTAATATGGTCATAACCCGGTGCAATATCTGTAGTTAACGGACCCAGCGTATAAAATGGCGCTTCATGACATTCTTTTAATTGCTTATCCATATTTTCTTTTATCATGTGCATCGGAACATGTCCTGGCCCTTCAATCATAACCTGAACATTATGTTTCCATGCAATTTTTGTCAGTTCTCCTAAAGTTTCCAATTCTGCAAATTGTGCTTCATCATTGGCATCAGCAATAGAACCGGGACGAAGACCGTCTCCCAAAGAAAAAGCTACATCATATTTTTTCATGATTTCGCAGATTTCTTCAAAATGTGTATACAAAAAGTTTTCTTTATGATGATACAAACACCACTTTGCCATGATAGAACCACCTCTGGAAACAATTCCTGTCACACGTTTTGCCGTTAAATGAATATACCTCAACAAAACTCCTGCATGAATGGTAAAATATGAGACACCTTGCTCAGCCTGTTCAATTAAGGTATCTTTAAAAATCTCCCAAGTTAAATTTTCTGCAACTCCTTTTACTTTTTCCAAAGCCTGATAAATCGGAACCGTACCAATCGGAACCGGGCTATTTCTTATAATCCACTCTCTGGTTTCGTGAATGTTTTTTCCAGTTGATAAATCCATAATAGTATCTGCTCCCCAACGGCAAGCCCACACTGCTTTTTCTACCTCTTCTTCAATACTTGATGAAACAGCACTATTTCCGATGTTAGCATTAATTTTAACCAAAAAATTTCGTCCGATTATCATCGGTTCACTTTCAGGATGATTGATATTATTCGGAATAATTGCCCTTCCTGCTGCAATTTCATCTCTTACAAATTCCGGTGTAATTTTATTTTTAGGTGTATTTGCTCCAAAACTATTTCCTTGATGCTGAAAAGCCATATCCTTAGAAACCAATTCAAGCTGTTCTATTTTTTGGTTTTCTCTAATGGCAACATATTCCATTTCAGGAGTAATGATTCCTTGTTTTGCGTAATACAATTGGGTTACTTCCTTATCCTTTTTAGCAACTTTTGGCTGATGGTTATAAGAAAAACGCAATTCATCTAATTTTGAATCAGCAAGTCTGGCTTTTCCGTATTCAGAGGTAATTCCGTCAAGAATTTCAACATCATTTCTATCTAAAATCCATTGTTCTCTGATTCTGGGAAGCCCTTTTTCAATATTAATTTGAGCATTAACATCTGTATAAGGTCCAGAAGTATCATATATGGTTACAGGCGGATTTTGTTCTAATGTTCCATTAGAAAGTTTTGTTGGACTTAACTGTATTTCTCTCATGGCTACATTGATAGAATGGATTTTCCCTGCAACATAGATTTTTTTTGAGTTCGGAAAAGGTGAACATGTTATTTTATGAGTCATAATAATTAAGTTTTAAATTACTATTAACCACCTTGAGTTGCGGTGATTATCAAGACAGAATCTTTGTTGTTAAGAATTGTTTCCGACCAGAATGATTGTGGAATAATGCAATTATTAAGCGCAACAGCAATACCTTTCTTTTTTTCAGGTAATTCCATAAAAATGAGTGCCTCCAAAGTTTTTGGAAGTACATTAAAAGTTCTTAATGTGTGATTGATTGTGAGTTCCATTCCTAAATTTTTAAATACACTTTAGGAATGCCCATGATTGTACAAAAGAAAGTACAGCAAAGTCATCTCACTTTTCCCTACGCTAGTATGATCTAGAAATCAGGTTCAAAGGGTAAAATCTCAGCCTGTTTTCCAACAGACACCCCTAAAGTTTGAGACGAAGTTATACATTTTTCTTAAATAGACAAAATAAAATATAAGATTCGCAAAAATGAAAAGTCCGAAGACTTGATGTCTTCGAACTCTTTAATTAACTTATTCTATTAAATATTATTTTTTGATTGCCTTTACATTACTAATACTTCCATCCTTCATTATCAAATTAAGAATATATAACCCAGACTTTAAATCTCCTAAATAAATCTCTTTAGATGATAAACCATCAATAGTTTTAACAGCTCTTCCTGAAGCATCAAGAACCTGGATTGATTTTACTTTTTCAATATTTGTAATTGTTACCACATCTTTGAATGGATTAGGATATACTTTCAAACTCTCTCTTTCTTTAATTTCAGAAGTTCCTAAACAAGCTCCCGCATCTACAGTAGCAGTAACTTGCTGACGTGGAGACTCCCCACAACCACTCTCAAAGCTTAAATTATAAAAATAAAAATAATATGCAGGATAACTTGTAAAGGTTGTCCCAGTAATTACCAATTCAGGTGTAGAGTATGGAAAAGTAGCTCCTACTGAATTTCTGAAAAGATTTGCATTCCCCTTTCTTCTCATCGCATAATTACCCGCTGGCAAATATACATTTAACGTTATCGTCTGCGGTGTTGAACTCCCCAAACCCGCTGTTACAAAAGGAATTATACCAACTGGCATTCCGGATGCCGTATCAAGAATTTCAATTGTTCCAGATCGGTTTGCTGTTCCTGAAAACACATCAACTGTTTTTAATGTTAGAGGTGTGTTTACTGTAAATAGCAAATCCCAAGCTGTATTTGCACTAGCATTAGTTCCTAAACTCTCCGGTGTGGTTGGTCCAACATTTTTGGTTGTACCAAGATTTGAAGCCGCTACCCAATAGTTTGTGGTAGTACTTAGAGATGGAGTAGTATAGGCATTTCCCGTTGCAAGAAGATTCCCTCCTACTGCTGCGTCATACCAATTTATATTGGCATTTGTCTCCGCTGTAGCAGACAAAGTTGCCGCACTATTAGGACAAACCGTAGTTCCAACCGTAGTTAATATTGCCGGAGGCTGACAAAGTGTTGAAACATACAAATGAGCTGCAGTCCAACCACTCACATTTCCTGTTCCACAATTAGATCGTACCCAAGCATAATACATAGTTGCTGGGGCTAACAAATCAATCGTTAATGATGTTCCGGTAATATTAGTATGGGTAGGAGCTGTTACACTCGTTGGTGCAATATTAGAAGTACTATAATATACATCATAGCTACTTGGCATCGATGTTGGAGCATTCCAGTTGATTGTTATGGAATTAGGAGTGGACGAAGCAGTCGTCAAAGTTGGAGCAAAACAGGTAGGTGGAGACCACGTATAAGTAAACCCTGTCGGAGGCATTCCTGCTGCAGAAGTAGATGAAGTACTCACATACTGTGTACTTGAATTAGCCGTTCCCGGAGTAGAGCTGGTAAATGCTACCGTACTTGCATTTAATCGAGTATAATAATCTAATTCAGACGCTCCACGAAGACCTACCTGAACACTACCGGAAACATTAGTAGAACCTATAACAAATGCTCCGTTATTATACACCATATCAATAACATTACTTGTTTCCTTCAATCTGATCTGGAAAGAAAACGCATAAGCAGATGTGGTAGAGGTACTGTAAGCCGGTCTAAAATTCGTCCATTGAATAACCATTTCCCTATTAGGCGCAGTCCCTACAACATCAGTTCTGATATCTCCGGTAACTCCTCCTAAGTTAGCAAATGTATTTATACCTTTACCAAAAATAGAAATAGCACCTGAATAAGCTTCATCTGATGATATGGGTGCAGTATTAGAAATTCCTGGCGCAGTTGCTCCAAAAGTAATATACCCGTTAGAAGAGACTTTGATACTTGAATAAACAGCACCGTTATAATTAAAATTAAATGGTAATGACACATCATACGGATTTACTTGATACAAACTTTCAAATCCCGAAGTACCTGTTGCTGTTTCTAAAATAGTTCCTCCCGTTATAGGTGTAAAAGTACCCACAGATTGGGCAAAACCATAATTATTAACTTGTGCTTCTATAGAGTTGGAATTCCCAATGAAAATCCCAATCCCTAATAACACATTTTTAAATAAACTTTTTCTCTTTTTTCTTAACGAAAAAAGTTTGTAAAATTGGATCATAGAATTGGATTAAAAATTAACCCTCCTAAGATATAACTTTTTTCAATAAAACAATATTTTTTTATTCTAAGTGAAGAAAATTTACCTTAACCCACAAAAGACTATCAAATACTAAACAAAACCGAAATATAATTTTTAAATCTCTTTTAGAAGAATTATTCATAAAAAGAAATAACTCCACTTTTTGAAAGCTCATTATAAAGAACCATACAGATAACCGAAAGTGTATTTTTAATAATTAAGAGATGATTTAGCGAAGTCTTCATTTTCTAAACAATATGAATAGAAAAAATCCCACATTAATATGTAGGATTTATTCTTCACAAGCTCTCCAAACACTATCGTTTTTAGGAACCGATGCTATAATTTCAACTTTTTCTTTGGTAACAGGGTGAATAAACTCCAATTTTCGGGCATGAAGATTAATTCCTCCATCAGGATTTGACCGTGACGAACCATATTTCAAATCTCCCTTGATAGGAACTCCCGTTTTTGACAACTGAGCTCTAATTTGATGATGCCTTCCTGTTTCTAAATCAATTTCCAGAAGAAGATAATTATCTAAACTCTTGATGATCTTGTATGTCAAAATCGCCTCTTTAGCTCCATCTGTTGCTTTCGGAAAAACAATTGCTTTGTTATTTTTTTCATTTTTCTTTAGATAATGCACCAGCCTTTGGGTTTGAGGTATCAATTCTTTTGAAACAACCGCCCAATATGTTTTTTTAATTTCGCGGTTTTTAACCATTTGAGTCAAACGGGAAAGAGCTTTGGAGGTCTTAGCATAAATTACCAACCCTGAAGTTGGCCTATCAATGCGATGAACTAGCCCAAGAAAAACATTTCCGGGTTTATCATCTCTTTTTTTTATGAATTTTTTAATTGATTCTAATAAAGATTCATCACCGGTTTTATCTCCCTGTACAAGCTGACCTACTTTTTTATTAATAACCAGAAGATGATTATCCTCATAAACAATCTGTTCTTCCATATTTACTGACGATAGTTCGGTCTTTTTGAAAACGACAAAATAATACCTGCCAATAAGCCAACTGTTTTCAATGACGCAAATTTTGATTCTGCAGGTAGAAAAGCTCCAACCACACAAACCACAGCCGCTGCATACATTGCATATGTAAAGTTTTTATTCGTTAAAGTCGGTGCTTGTAAAAAAAAGCTAACTCCAATAAGAATATAAAAAATCTTTTTTGAAAGAAGCTCACTTATTTCAGGTGAAAAAAAATTAAACCATCCCGCTGCAAGACAAAGTAAAGCTGCAATTGATAAAATTCCTTGTATTGATTGTGAATTATTCATCTTCTTTTAATAACTTTCATTTTCATTCGGGAAATTCACACTTTTTACATCCTTCACATATTCAGCAACCGCTCCCGTGATTTCAGTATAAAGGTCTAAATATCTTCTTAAAAATTTAGGACTGAAACCCTTATTCATCCCAACCATATCATGATACACCAAAACCTGTCCGTCACAATGAGGTCCTGCTCCAATTCCAATTGTTGGGATTGAAATTGACTCAGATACTTTTTTAGCCAAATCTGAAGGAATTTTTTCTAATACAACAGAAAAGCAGCCTAATTCTTCCAAAAGCTGTGCATCAGCAATTAATTTTTCAGCCTCAGCTTCTTCTTTTGCTCTCACTTTGTAAGTTCCAAATTTGTAGATTGACTGAGGAGTCAGACCCAAATGTCCCATTACAGGAATTCCTGCATTGATAATTTTTTTAATTGATTTTGAAATTTCTTTTCCTCCTTCAATTTTCACAGCATGGGCACCTCCTTCTTTCATCATTCTTACAGCAGATTCCAGTGCTTTTTCAGGATTACTCTGATAAGTTCCGAAAGGTAAATCAGCTACAACCAAAGCCCTATCAATTCCTCGAACAACACTTTGGGAGTGATAAATCATTTGATCTAATGTAATCGGCAAAGTAGTTTCAAAACCAGCCATGACATTTGCCGCAGAATCACCTATCAATACAGCATCAACACCTCCCGCATCTACCATTTTCGCTGTTGTAAAGTCGTACGCCGTAAGCATTGTTATTTTTTCCTTGTCGAATTTCATTTTACGCAAGGTTTCAGTCGTAACTTTTTTAATTTCAGAGTGAACAGACATAATTATCTATTTTTATAAAGTTAAAAAGTCGGCTAGTTGCCGACTTATATTTTTATGATTTTTACAAAACTACGTGACCTAGTTTCATTAATTTATCGTGATTCAGAATTTTTATATTTCTTCCGTCTACCTCAATGAGATTATCTCCTTTAAACTCGGAAATCAAGCGAATTGCACTTTCTGTTGCAGTTCCTATGATGTTGGCAATTTCTTCTCTTGTTAAAGAAATTTTAATGAATCCTTCTGGATCTACACCTAATTTCTGCTCCAAAAGCAGTAAGATTTCGGCAAGCCTTTCTCTAACAGTTTTTTGAGCCAAGAAAGTAATTGTATTTGAAGACTCTCCTAACTCATAAGAAATTTTCTGAAGCATTACAAAAGCCAACTGAGAATCAACTTCTAAAAGATACATGAAAATATCTGCCGGCAAAAAAGTAGCCTCAATATCTGTCATTGCCTCTGCCTTTGCCTGAAAATTTTCACCACAAAGTAGTGAACGATACCCAATGATATCCCCTTCTTTAATAAATCTTAAAATCTGATCTTTACCAAAAGCACCCGACTTTGACAGTTTAGCAGCTCCTTTTTCTAAAACAAAAACCCCTTTTGGAGTTTCACCATCTTCGAAAATAGTATCATGCTTCTGAAAACTCAGCTTCTTTTTTGCATTAGCATATTTTTCATAATCTGTGCTAGAAAGTCTTTCTTTAAATGATTTATCATTAAAAACTCTGGCAAACCTCTCTTCAATTGCAATCTGTTGTTCCTGCGACATGTTTATATGACATTTATCACAAAAATAGAACTTTTTAACACGATAAACAAAAAAAATTGTTATAATTTTGTAGTTCAATAATTTATGAGGGTGAGCGAGAACTGTTTTCATTGTGGTCAAGGTATCGAAAAAGAGAGAATTTTGTTTGATGAAAAAACTTTCTGTTGCAACGGTTGCAAATCCGTCTACGAGATACTCAATATCAACAACTTAAGTAACTTTTACGAACTAAATAAAAGAGCCGGAATTCGTCCAAATGATGAAAACTCTACACAATTCGATTATTTAGACACTCCGGAAATTTTTGAAAAAGTCACTGATTTCTCAGAAGGAAACACGAGTTTAATCACGTTCAAAATCCCCGTAATACATTGTTCTTCTTGCATTTGGCTTCTAGAAAGTCTACATACAATTAATAAAGAAATCAAATATTCCCAGGTTAATTTCACAAGAAAGACCTTACAAGTTTCTTTCAACCATAACAATTTAAAATTAAGCGAATTAGCTAATTTTTTAACAAATTTAGGCTATAAACCTGTTATTAGCCTTGAAACCGCTGATAAAAACATAGATCACCTTGATAAATCACTCCTTATAAAATTCGCAATAGCTGCTTTTGCTTTCGGAAACGGAATGTTTCTTACATTTCCTGAATATGTAGGCGGTGAAGATTATTGGATGGAGCATTACAAAGGTCTTTTTAGATTATTAATGTGCATTTTAGCAATTCCGGTTGTATTTTATTCTGCATCAGATTATTACAAATCAGCTTGGTATGGATTGAAAAATAAAATCGTAAACATTGACGTCCCGATCGTTTTAGGGATTCTTGTTTTGTTCGGACGAAGTGTTTATGAAATTCTAACCGATTATGGTCCCGGATATTTTGATACATTGTGCGGACTTTTATTCTTCATGCTTTTAGGGAAAATCTTCCAAAAAAGAACCTATAGTGCTCTTTCTTACGACCGCGACTATAAATCGTTCTACCCGATTGCTGTAACAAAGGTTGATTTCGAAGGAAAACAAAACAATATTCTATTATCCGAAATAAAAGTTGGCGACAGAATTCTTGTAAGAAATCAGGAAATCATCCCTGTTGACGCAATACTTATTAATGGTGAAGGAAATATTGATAATAGTTTCATCACTGGTGAAAGCGTAAGTATCAGTAAAAAACCTGGTGATAAAATTTTCGCCGGAGGAAAACAAATTGGCTCATCTCTTGAACTTGAAGTCATCAAAAACGTAGACCAAAGCTACCTTACACAGCTTTGGAATAAAGAAGCCTTCAAAAAACACGAAACAGGACTTGACACACTTACAAACCACATTAGTAAATACTTCACATTCATAATTTTAGGCATAGCACTAATCTCTGGAATATATTGGTCTTTCATTGACTTAGAGAAAATGTTTCAGGTAATTTCTGCTATTCTAATTATTGCATGTCCTTGTGCATTGGCCCTTTCCGCACCATTCACTTTCGGACACATTATGAGGATTTTAGGGCGAAACAAATTCTATGTAAAAGACACATTAACTATTGAAAAAATAGCTAAACTTGACACTATCGTTTTTGATAAAACAGGAACTATTACGCATAGAAAAAAATCCAACATAAAATATGAAGGAGCGGAAATAAACGAATTTGATTTACTGAATATCAAAACTTTATTAAAAAATTCCAATCACCCACTTTCCAAATCTCTTTATGAGTTTATAGAAGTAAATGATGACTATTTCCCAGTTGAAAATTTTCTGGAAATCTCAGGAAAAGGATATGAAGCAAACGTAAGAGGAAATCTTTACAAAATAGGCTCTGCAAAGTACAATAATCAGGAATCAAAAAATCTTGAAACAGCAGTATACATTAGCAAAAACAATGAATTCTTAGGTAAGTTTATTTTCAAGAATGAATATCGTGAAAACCTTAAAACTTTGTTCAAAAAACTAACCAATTACAAAGTATTTATCCTAAGCGGAGATAATTCTTCGGAAGAAAATCAATTGAAAGAGTTAATTCCAAATTATACAGGAATGGCCTTCAATCAAAACCCAGAAGACAAACTGAATTACATAAAAAACCTTCAGGATCAAAATTTAAAAGTAGCCATGCTAGGTGACGGACTAAATGATGCCGGAGCTCTGAAACAAAGTAATGTAGGAATTGCAATTGCTGATGATTCCAATAGCTTCACCCCATCTTCCGATGTTATCATGAACGGAGAAAAAGTGGGAACTTTAGACAGGTACTTAAATGTTTGTAAAGGTTCAATCACGATTGTAAAAATTACATTCATCATAAGTTTCTTGTACAATATCATTGGCTTAAGTTACGCAGTTACAGGACACATGCATCCTCTTTTCGCAGCATTAATCATGCCAGCAAGCTCAATCACGGTAGTTTCATTCACTACACTTTCAACGTGGATATTGGAAAGAAAATACTTTAAAAAAGGTACTTAAACACCCTTATTTAGACTGGTTTTAAATTAAGTGAAACCCATAATTCGTGATGAATGTCATTATTTTTCACTAAATTTGAACCCCGAAAATAGGTTAATTTTGTTGTCCAATGGATATTCTATATTTAATGATCCTTTGCAGCGTTTCTTTAGCTGCTGTTTTCTTGGTCGTTTTTATAGTCAATGCCAAGAAAGGACAGTTTGAAGATGATGAATCTCCAGCTGTAAGAATTCTTTTTGACTCCGATGAAGTGAAGGAAGAGAAAGGAACGGGCGACGAAAAAGACGACGAAAAAGAAAAAGGAGAAAAATAATAAAATTGAAGAAAAAAGTGAATAGTTGATATGGAAACACAAAAGTTTAGTTATGACAACAGTATTGTTCGGGCATTCCTTTACGCGACCATAGTTTTTGGAATCGTAGGGTTCTTGTTTGGGCTTACCGCAGCATTAATGCTTTTCTACCCTGAATTACCTGAATTTTTATTCGGAACTGATGACACAACAATTAAAAGTATGGCATCAGGTAATATTCAAGGCTTAATAAACACACATGGTGCATTTGGTTTTGGTAGAATTAGAATGTTGCACACAAGTAGTGTAATCTTTGCTTTCGTATGTAATATCGTTTATACCGGTGTTTATTACTCATTACAAAGATTATTGAAAACAAGAATGTACAGCGATACATTATCTTGGGTTCACTTCTGGACATGGCAAATCATGATCGTGGCTGTAGTTATTACATTCTTTATGGGTATTAATACTTCTAAAGAATATGCAGAACACGAATGGCCAATTGATATTTTGATTACTATTTCTTGGGTGATTTTCGGTATCAACATGTTCTTAACTATTGCCAAAAGAAGAGTAAGACACTTATATGTAGCTATCTGGTTCTACATCGGAACTTGGATTGCGGTTGCAATGCTACACATCTTCAACAACTTAGAAGTTCCATTATCTTTCACGGGATGGAAATCATATTCAGCTTATGCTGGAGTAAAAGACGCCATAGTACAATGGTGGTACGGTCACAATGCAGTAGCATTCGTATTAACAACTCCGGTTTTAGGTTTGATGTATTACTTCTTGCCAAAAGCGGCAGATAGACCTGTATTCTCATACAAACTGTCAATCATCCACTTCTGGTCATTAATTTTCGTATATATTTGGGCTGGTCCTCACCACCTTCAATATACTGCTCTTCCGGCTTGGGCTCAGGCTGTAGGAACAGGTTTCTCAATCATGCTTATTGCCCCATCTTGGGGAGGTATGCTAAACGGACTTCTTACATTAAGAGGAGCTTGGGATAAAGTAAGAGAAAATCCTATTCTTAAATTCTTCGTAGTAGCTGTTACTTGTTATGGTATGGCAACTTTTGAAGGTCCGCTTTTAGCTACAAAAAGCATTAACAAGATTGGTCACTTTACAGACTGGGTAATCGGTCACGTACACTTAGGTGCACTTGGATGGAATGGTTTCATGGCATTTGGTGTGATCTATTATTTAGTACCAATTATGTGGAGAACAAAACTTTGGTCTGTAAAATTAGCTAACTGGCATTTCTGGTTAGGAACTTTAGGAATTATTTTCTATGCAGTACCAATGTATATCTCAGGATTTACTCAAGGGTTAATGTGGAAGCAATTCAACCCAGACGGAACATTATTGTGGAAAAACTGGTTGGATACTGTTACAGCTATCATTCCTTACTTCAAAATGAGATTCGTAGGAGGTTTATTCTATCTTTCTGGTGCAATCTTAATGGTTATTAACGTTGTTGCAACTGCAAGAAGAGGTTCATTCCAAAAAGAGGTTCCTGCAGAAGCACCAGCATTAGCTAATATCAGCAATAAGCGTAAAGAAGGAGAAGGTGCTCACCTTTGGTTAGAAAGAATGCCTTTGCTAATGGGGATTTTATCTTTACTTACTATTTCTGTTGGTAGTATGGTAGAAATTATACCAACTCTATCTCTTAAGAAAAGTGTACCAACAATATCAGCGGTAAAACCATATTCTCCTTTAGAATTAGAAGGAAGAGATATCTATATTCGTGAAGGATGTAATGCTTGTCACTCACAAATGGTTAGACCTTTCCGTGACGAAATCGTAAGATTCAACGGTAAAAATGGTCAATATTCTAAAGCAGGTGAGTTTGTTTATGACAGACCATTCTTATGGGGTTCTAAAAGAACAGGACCGGATTTGCATAGAGAAGGGGGTAAAAACCCAAGTTCTTGGCATTACAAGCACATGTATAATCCAAGATCAACATCTGCAGGTTCTATCATGCCTCGTTATCCTTGGTTAATTTCTTCTGACTTAAATAGAGATCAGATGGTTGACAAAATGAAGTTGATGAAAAATGCATTTGATGTACCCTATACAAAAGCAGAAATTGATTCTGCTAATAAATGGGCAGATAACCAAGCTGCAAAAATCGTAAAAGATATTTTCTCTGAAGCAAATGACTTAAAACAAGAATATGCTAAGAGACCTCAAGGGGAATTAGAGAAAAAAGAAATTATTGCTCTTATTTCTTACCTTCAAAGATTGGGTACAGATATCAAAACAACTGAAATTCAAACAGCAAGTAATAACTAATAAACATTAAAAGGCTCATCATATGATTCCTCAAAATTTTAAAGATATATTATCAAATACAGAAAATGCTGGTTTCTACCAAACTCTGGCTTTGATATTCTTTATGCTGTTCTTCGTCGCTTTAGTAATATATGTTTTTAGCAGACCTAAAAAATATTATAAAGAAGAAGAGGAAGCTCCGCTTGGGGACGATCAGGATGATTTTAATTTAAAAAATTAAACTATTTATTATGAAACAAAGAACACCTGTTGTTGTAAACATCTTAATAATAATCGGACTTTTAATCGTTTTTTATTATTTGTTTGTACAAAGTTATGCGTTTTTTAGTTCTCCTTATTTCTGGGGAACGGTAGTAATAGCTTCTATCCTTGCATATATCCATAGTGCAATTGGAGATTTAATTGAAAACAATAAATTCAAAAAGTTATCTGAAGAAGAAAAAGCATCATATTTAGCAGAAAAGAAAATCCCTTTCTTAAGACGACAATATAATGCAGCATTTAAAAAACAATCTGCTACTGAAGAAAAAGATATCCTTATCGACCATGGTTTCGACGGAATTATGGAGTTGGATAATCAGTTACCAAAATGGTGGCTAGGTTTATTCTGGTTTGGAACTGTTTTCTGTATTGTATATGTTGCCGCATTCTCTTTCACAGACTTTGCACACCCAATTTCTGAATATGACCAGGAATATAAAGAACAAATAGCAAGTATTGCAGAGTTCGAAAAAACTCAACCTCCTGTAACGATAGAAACAGCTGAATTTTTAGCAGACAATATTGCTGCTGGAGAAGAGGTATTTAAAACAAACTGTGTTTCTTGTCACTCAGAAGGAGGTAAAGGAGGTATTGGACCAAACCTAACTGATAACTTCTGGAATAACCAACCTGAAAAGAAATTATTCAAAAATATATTCCATGTTGTAGACAATGGTGTTACAGGAACTGCAATGCAGGCTTGGGGTAAAAACGGAGTTCTTACCGGTCGTGATATTCAGAATGTAGCAGCTTATGTTTATCATATCAACCAAGAGCAACCTCCAATTACTCCGGCTCAAGGGGGAGCACCAGCTTATGGTACTGAAGCTCATTGGGAAAAGGAATAACTAAAAAAGAAAAATAGAAATCATATGAAAAACATAATTTGTTATTAAATTAAAATCTAGTAACTAATTATGTTTTTCTTTTTTTAAACACCTTAATAAAATGTCAGAAATAGAAGAAAAAGAAGTACGCGGCGGACAGGGACAGGTTCTGGATCCTGAAAGTTACAGAGATTCTATAGGGACAATGGATCAATCTGGTAAGAGAAAATGGGTTTATCCCAAGAAACCCAAAGGAAAGTATACCAACTACAGAAACATTGTAAGCTACATTTTACTACTAGTTTATTTTATTATACCATTTATAAAAATTAATGGCAATCCCTTAATCTTATTCAATGTTATTGATAGAGAGTTTTTCATTTTCGGACAGCCTTTCTATCCACAAGACTTTTTTATTCTCACTTTAGGTGCTATTGCATCTTTAATATTTATTATCGTTTTTACGATTGCTTTCGGTAGAATTTTCTGCGGATGGATATGCCCTCAGACAATTTTCCTAGAAATGATTTTCCGTAAAATAGAATATGCTATTGAAGGTGACAGAAATAAGCAAATGAAGCTGGATAAACAAGAGTGGAATAGTGAGAAGATCTGGAAAAGAGGCTTAAAATGGTCAATCTACATTCTTATTTCTTTAATTATCACTCACTTTATGTTCATGTATATTGTGGGATATAAGGAAGTATTCAGCATTGTATCACAAGGACCTTTTGCCAACCCGACCAATTTCATGGTAATGATTCTTTTTACTGCTGCATTTTATTTTGTATTTGCGTGGTTCAGAGAGCAGGTTTGTACTCTGGTTTGTCCATATGGTAGATTGCAAGGGGTATTAATTGATAAAGATACTATCAATGTTTTCTATGACTTTAAAAGAGGTGAAAACAGATCAAAATGGAGAAAAGGCGAAGACAGAAAGGCTGCAGGAAAGGGAGATTGTATTGATTGTAATCAATGTGTTGTGGTTTGTCCTACAGGTATTGATATCAGAGATGGTCAACAGCTTGAATGTGTAAACTGTACAGCCTGTATTGATGCCTGTGATGAAGTAATGGAAAAAGTAGGTCTTCCGAAAGGTTTAATAAGATACGCAACTGAAAACGAAATTGAAAAGCAGACTCAATTCAAGTTTACGGGAAGAATGAAAGGGTTCGCTGTAGTTCTTGTTCTTTTGGTAGGATTCTTAGGCTATCTTCTTTACAATCGTGGAGAAATGGAAGCTAAATTCATAAAACCTGCAGGAAGTACATTTTTTGTGAAAGAAGGTAAAATTACAAACACTTATAATTATACTTTCTTAAATAAAACCAACGAAAAGAAAATCGTTACCATAAAAGTTCTTGACCCCGCTCACGGAGAGATTACTTATAGCGCATCAAGCAAAATAACTGTAGAAAGAGATAAAATTACAAAAGGAACTATCAATATTAGCTTCCCGGAAAATGAAATGAAACTGTCTAAACAGAATATCACTATTGGTGTTTATGATATGAAGGGGAAACTAGTAGATTCTTATCAGACATATTTTGAAGGGCCATTCAAATTACAATTTTAAAATTTTACAAATGAAAAACTTTAGTTGGGGACACGGTGTTGTAGTTGCATTATTAGCTTTTATAATATTCATTTTATCAATGTTATTTTTCTTCCCGAACGGACAGAAAAACTCGGAAATGGTTACAGAAAATTATTATGAAGAGGAATTGCAATATCAGGATGTAATTGATGCTAAAAAAAGAGCTGACGAACTTCAGGAAAAACCAATATACAACCAAAGTAAAGAAGGGATTAGAATAACTTTCCCTAAAGATTATAACAATTCTAACGTAACGGTAAAGTTTGTTTTAAACAGAACCGACGACCAAAATTTAGATATTAAAAAAACTGAGCAGCTGGATGCCAATCAATCATTTCTAATTCCGGCAAAAGTACTAAAACTTGGTAATTATACACTGAGATTGATGTGGACTAAAGACAAAACAGACTATAGAATGGATTATGATGTGATATGGAAATAGCACTTATTTTATCGGCTATCGGCTTAGGCTTTGCTTCCGGATTTCATTGTATCGGAATGTGCGGACCTATTGCCCTGTCGATGGGATTAACGAAACAACAGGCTACCAATTATTATCTTCAAAATCTTACCTATCAATTCGGAAGAATAATCACCTACTCACTTTTAGGAGCAATTTTAGGAATTATTGGTGAAGGTTTTGAGATGGCTGGGTTTCAGAAATATTTGACAATTGCCGTTGGAGTTTTATTAATTATTATGGCTGTTTTTTCGTTTGGAGGAAAAGATTTTGCCTCAAGAATTCCTTTTTTTTCTAAATTTCTTTTCTCAGTAAAATCAAATTTAGGAAGACTACTTCAAAAGGCAGATTATCGCTCAAGATTTACTACTGGTTTATTAAACGGATTTTTACCTTGCGGAATGGTTTACATGGCTCTTACAGCCAGCTTAGCAAGCGGTGGAATTTGGCAGGGTGCTGTTTATATGGCATTATTTGGATTAGGAACTTTTCCTTTTATGTTTGCTGTAGTTTTGGTAGGAAATCTTATCAACCAATCTTTCAGAATAAAAGTTTTAAAAGTTATTCCTGTTGTTATGATTGTTTTGGGGGCATTATTTATTGTAAGAGGTCTTGAGCTGGGTATTCCTTATATTTCTCCAAGGGCCGAAGCAATGAAAATCTCTAATGATAACCAAGGAGACTGTCATTTACCGGGAGACCACAAAACACATCAACACAACAATACCAATTGTCATTAACAATTTAAGATAAAACAAACCCCACCGAAATTTTCGATGGGATTTGTTTAGTTTTTTATAAAAATTTATTTGCTTTCTCCCGCTTTATGCTTCCAAAATTCTACCTGCTCCTTCAGTTCTTTTATGCGCTCTTCGTATTGTTCTATAAGTTTTTCTGAAAGCATATTAACTGTATTAGTATCAAAACTTATTACCCCTTCATTTCTTTCTATATTATTAATTTGGGTATTTCCTTCATCCAAAATATCATTAATATTGACATCCAGTTCCTGAGCTATTTTATTAAGAAGTATAGAATTAGGAACACTTTTATCAGACTCTATACTGGAGATCGTGGTTTGTGCCACATCAAGGCGAAAAGCCAAATCTTCCTGAGATAAGCCTTTGGCTTCTCTGTACTTTCTTACTTTGCTTCCTATACTCATTTTAGCATTATTTTGCTCAAAAATAGCAATATTTTGTTAATAAAAAGACAGAATTACAATTAGTTTTGCTAAAAGATAATCACATGATTGTGATTAAAGAAAAAATATTATATTTAACAAATTAAAAACACCAAATGTCTATGAAGAAAAATTTAGTTCTTCGGCTTCTGCTGATGACAGCATTTGCCTTTATGCTGCACTCCTGTGTACACGATGAGATTACTACCTCTGTAAATCCCCAATCTAAAGAATACCATTCTAAAAGCCTCTGGAAAGAAGATGAAAGGTACATCGAAAACGTGATAAAAGTTTTCGAAAAGTATGGTGACGAAAATTATTTCACAGCCAATTTCGGAAACATCTATTGGGATTATGCAATAACAATGGGAACAAAAGAAACCTTTCTAGAGGCTCCCGTTATAAAGAATGGTAAAGTAAATTTTATACTCGTCGTTGAAAAAGAGGGTGACAGAGTATTTTTTAGAAGAAAAGACAATGAAGAATCTAAAAAATTCTTCAATGCTCTCGTCTTTAACGACAGAAGCCGATACAAAATAACTGCAACAGATGGAATGGCAAATACTTCACTAACCAACAAAGGTTGCCTAACTACAGAGATTACTTGGACATGGACGAACGAAGATGGAAGCGCAGGACCAACATATACCTACTACGAAACCCATTGCACCGGACCCGCTCTAGATTGCCAGAGTATATATGAAAGTGGAAGCTGTGGCGGCTCAACTGGAGGCGGAGGAACAGGAAGTGGTGGCGGTTCTGGTGGAGGAAATGGTGGGTATCCTTATCCCCAAACTCCTGTTCAAAACCCTTGCGAGAAAGCAAAAAGTATATTTAATAACACTGCTGTAAAATCACGATATGAAGCTTTGAAAGGAAAAGTATCCGATCCCAAAGAAACTGGATATGGATTTACAACCATCACAGGACCTGACGGAAATCCAACAACACAAACAAACCCACTAAATCCGGATGCTACCAATCCTGACAAAATGAAAGTAGGTATATTTCCTACAACATACGGATACAGCCATACGCATCTGAATAAAAAAGATGGTAATGTATCTGTAAAGATTTTTTCTCCTGCAGACATCAATACTTTCCTAGTTATCCTGAAGAACGCAATGAGCAATGGCACTCCTATGGATCAGGTTTTTGGAGGAATGGTAGCTTCTGATCCCGATAGCATTACCAATATATACCAAATACAGTACACAGGTAATGGTACAAACCTACCTGCTGAATTCACAGAACAACAATTAGATTCTTTAAAAGCATGGTATACGGATGAAGCTCAAGATATTCAAACTGAACAAGGTGAATTAACCCATACAGATCTGCAGAAACTCTTCAATGATACATTGAAGAAAATGAATTTTAAGGATGTCGTATTATTCAAAATAGAAGGAAGCAGCAATGTGGTGGAAAAAATCAATTATGATGAATATGGATCTCCAACAGAAAATAAATGTTTATAAATTTTTTAACTTTATCCTAATTATGAAAAATATACTATTTATACTCAGTTTTATATGCATTAGTTGCACAGCACAGCAACAAATAATTCCATTAGGAACCAAAGGTTTCCATATAGAAGGAGCATATTATAAAGATATAAACAACGATCTTAATCCTTATGAAGGAACATGGCAGGGAACCTTTGAAGGAAAAACTTTTGTGATAACTTTTTTTAAAATAAAACACTATCAACCTTTAGGTAAATATTATAAAGATAGAATTGTTGGTCGCTATAAAATGTTGGATGCTAGTGGGAATGAGTTATATTCTACATATAATTTACCGGAAGAAAAAGCAAAGATAAAAAGTTTAGGCTTTGTAAATAGTACAAAGGATAGGTTACGCTTATTATTTACAGACTTATGTATAGAAGGGCAGGTTGTTTTAAATTTTGACAATTCTCAGAAGACACAAATGCACTGGAAATACGTTACACAACAAACATTAATAACAGATGATACCGGTTGTGCACCTTACAACGAAATGCCGAGAGGAGATATGACTTTAATAAAACAGTAATAATTATCTATTTAAATAATTACTTAAATTAAAAACGAATGAAGGCAATAATTCTGTTATTATTATTTTTTTTATGGAGTTGTAACTCTTACAAACAAACCAGTTCAAATTTTTATCAAGAAAATAGTAATATGAATCTTTATGCTTTTGTTGGAAAGAAAATTGATGTAAAAAAAATTAATTCGAACTTTAAGCAAAAAATCAAAGACCCTAATTCGAATGATTCAATAATTATAATCAATATGGACGAAGAATTCATATGTAAATATCAGGTTTTACAAAATGTATTTAATAAAATAAACAAAGATACTCTTGAGTTTGAAGCTTATGATCACTATGGAAGACCCGATTTTGAAAAACATGAATATGTTTTACTCTATTTATCAAAAAATATTGATGGAAAATTTATCCACATGAAATATCAATTCGATGCTTTGAAACATAATGATAAAGGCTTTGTAGGGAAAAATGGAAAAAGTATAAAAAAATTATTTTTAAATAAAAAGAATACGACATTAAAAGAAAGATTGGGTTTATAGTAAGACCATCAGAATCTAAATTAATAAGCAGT
The DNA here is from genome assembly GCF_025971925.1 of Chryseobacterium oryctis. Taxonomy (GTDB): domain Bacteria; phylum Bacteroidota; class Bacteroidia; order Flavobacteriales; family Weeksellaceae; genus Chryseobacterium; species Chryseobacterium oryctis. The sequence continues at coordinate 585,480 of NZ_JAPDHV010000002.1, read as the reverse complement.
AAAAGATTAGATTTTTAAAAATTATAGTTGATATATCGTAAGAAGGAACGCCGAGAGGAGAAATGACTTTAATAAAGCAGTAGATATGAATATTAAGGTTTTATATTTGTTAATTTTATTATTCATTTCTTGTTGTACATCTCAAAAAAATGAATTTGAATATGTAGAATTTAAACATGAATGTCCCACGCTAAAAATAAGTGATAAAATCCTGATTAGGATTCTTTCTTCTCAAAAAAAACATAACAATGAAAGGATTGTTGAGCTTACTTATCATGGAAAAACTCATATAAGAAAACCAATCAACGAAAAAGAGTATCAAAATATTATTGATTCTATTTTAAAAATTAACGAGAATAGTCAAGATTCAACAATAGTTTTTGCGGACGGAGGCTCTAATATAATTGAATATAGAAAAGGAAATGTAATTAAAAAATATCATTCTCAGGTTCTTAATAAGGAATATAATAATGGTTTCTATAATGCTTTCTATAATGCTTGTGAATTGATTACAAAATCTGCTATGTTTGATATTACAACTACCAAATAGAGAATAGTAGCGATATGATAAAACAACTCCAAAAGATATTAGGAGAATTTACAGGGATAAAAAAACAAATGAAACATCCATTAATAATCAGTTTATTAGTTTTATTAACTTCTTGCACAATAAAAAATGTCAATCCTGAATTCATTGAGTTTAATCATATGAATGCTGTTGTAATAGGAGGAGACAAATTAGTCGTTACATTAATTCCTACTCACAAAAAGAAAAAAAGACCTGTAATAGTAAAGATTTTTAGAAAAGGAGAGTTTTTTGACAAGAAAAGGATTTCTTATGAACAATATCAGCAAGTTTCTGGTATTATTTTAAGTATAAAGCAAGGAGAGTTAGAAGTACCTCAAAAACAAAATTATCTTGTAGGAATTTTAGATGGAGGAAACAATTCCATAACTCTAAAAAAAGATACTCTAGAAAAGAAACTCAATATTTATGGAATATCAAAAGATTATCATGGAAAATTTTATGAAGCCACAGAACTTATTTTAAAAGCGGCAAATCTTGAAATTAAAGATGTTGATTAAGAACTAAAATTATCAACATGACGTGTATGTAAAGCAAATATGATGCTGTTCACCTTAATTTTTCAAAAGATATTCTATTAACAAAGCAATAAAGCTAAGAGGCTGTCTCAAAAGTGAGACAGCCTCTTAGCTTTATTTAATTGAATTTTAAAATTGATTAGTTAATCAAATTAAATCTTGCATATTCAGCAATTTTTTTAGGAAGCTTAATTCCTTCTTCGGTTTGATTATTTTCAAGCAAAGCAGCCATAATTCTTGGTAATGCCATGGCAGAACCGTTTAATGTATGAACTAGCTGAGATTTTCCGTCAGCTTTATAGCGACACTTCAATCTGTTTGCCTGGAAAGTTTCAAAATTAGAAACTGAGCTTACTTCTAACCATTTTTCCTGAGCAGCACTCCAAACCTCAAAATCATACGTCATTGCAGATGCAAAACCTGTATCTCCTCCACAAAGTCTTAAAACTCTATACGGAAGTTCTAGGTCGGTTAAAATTTCTTTAATATGCTCTACCATTTCCTCCAAAACAGCATAAGAATTTTCAGGTTTTTCAATTCTTACGATTTCTACTTTTTCAAATTGGTGAAGACGGTTTAATCCTCTTACATGAGCACCATAACTTCCCGCTTCTCTTCTGTAACATTGAGAAAAAGCAGTGTTTTTAATCGGTAAATCTTTCTCCTCAAATAAAACATCACGATACAAATTCGTAACAGGAACTTCAGCTGTTGGAATTAAATATAAATCATCTAAACCAATATGATACATTTGACCTTCTTTATCTGGCAATTGACCTGTTCCATATCCCGAAGCTTCATTTACAACGTGAGGCGGATTTACTTCCATATATCCTTTCTCAACATTTTTATCTAAAAAATACTGAACCAAAGCTCTTTGTAACCTCGCTCCTTTTCCTAAATAAACAGGGAAACCAGCACCTGCAATTTTAACGCCCAATTCAAAATCGATTAGATTATATTTTTTTGCCAACTCCCAATGAGGAATTGCACCTTCTCCCAAACCTTCAACATCATGAGATTGATAAATAATCTCGTTATCATCAGCAGAAGCACCATTTTTAACCAATTCATTCGGAATGTTTGGAATTTGGTATAAAATGTCTAACAAAGTCTTCTCTTTTACATCTAATTGAGACTTCAATTCCGACGTCGACTCTTTATATTGTGCAGTTTTAGATTTTGCAGATTCAGCTTCTTCTTTTTTTCCTTCTTTCATTAAAATCCCAATTTCTTTGGAGATTTTATTGATTTCGGAAAGTTGAGAATCTAATTCAAACTGAATTTTTTTTCTTTCTTCATCAGTAGCAATAGCCTCGTCTACCAACTCAAGATTCTTGAATTGTCTTTTCTTAAGACCTTCTAAAACGCGTTCTTTGTTGTCGCGCAAAAAATTGACTTGTAACATTTTATTTAGATGTTAGTTATTAGAATGTTAGTCACTAAAAATGCTAACACTTTTGCAAATTTATGAAATTATTTTACGATAGTAACGACATTCGGAACATTTGGTTCTTTCGTAAATTTAAGTTCATCGTTATAAAAAACTTTTGAAATTTCGAATACGGAAGGCGTCCAATGATATTGAATTTTCAATGTATCCTGTGTCACTTCAGGAACATCTCCAATTCCGGGTTTTGATAATCTTAAAGCAATCTCAGATTCGTACGTTCTATCTTCAGGACTTATTGAATCAATTGTAATTCTTTTAGCACCGGCAAGATATTCAATATAATAGAGGGAATCGGAAGTCATTCTAAGTGAATAATTAACCGGAGCGACATCTGTTGTCCCATTTACATCATTCATCGAAATAGCTGTATAAGAACCTGCTTTCTTACTATTCAACAAATCCTGTCCTGAGCTATTTTTCATATAAAGATTAAAAATCTGGTCTATTCTCTGTAAAGAATCATCATCGCTTCCACAACTTAGAAGCGAAAAAAGAATTATTAAAAATCCGAAAACATTATTTTTCATTGTCCAACAAAGATAAAACTTATTTTAATTCTTTAAGGTACTTATGAAAGAAGTAAGCCAAAATAAATCCCGAACAAAGCAGTGTAACACAAAGACTTATTGCCATTCCTAAAATTCCGAAATGTGGAACCAAAATAAACGCCAAAACAATCAACAGAATTAATGAAAATAGAGAACATTGAGTATTTAATGACATTTTACCTACAGCAGACAATAGATTTCCGTATAAATTCCTGAATAAAATATTCATAAGAAAAGTAAATATGAAAACAATGAAAAGTAAGTAATTATCTGAATAAATTTCTTTAAAAAGCAACTTCAGAATCATCTTACTCAACGGAGCGCATACAACAAAAATCCCCAAACATACAGGAATAAACAATTTATAATACCCTGAAATATAATTTTTAAGAAATATTTTATTCGTATAATTTTTTGCTAAGACAGGAAAATCACTTTGCATGAAAGCCAACGCCAAAAAAGTAACATTTGAAGGAATCAGAATAGCTACTTTATAACCGGCTACCGCATTTTCGTTCAATAAAAATCCTAAAAGAATTATATCTACAGAAAATAGTGCATCTGAAAGAATTGTAGTTCCCGATGTATGAATTGCATATCGCCAAATTTCCTTTGAATCAAAAAAAGAAGGAAGTTTCGGTTTTGAAATATCATACAGCTTCAACCAAAATAGAGATAAAAACGGGGTTAAAGCAATGGCAATCAAGTAACCTTTCAACTGAAAAAAGTAGGTGAGGATTAATAAAATAATCAATCCTAAAACATTAACCACATTATTTACCTTGGCAAACTCTCTGTTTTTATTGTTAATTCTAAGCTCAGACTGGATAAAATAAAAGAAATAAAACCCAACAAAACGAATCGAAAAAAACAAAAAAATCCAAAAAATATCTTCATATTTCTTGATGTAAAAAAAACTACACCCAAGAAAAATAACAGTAAGAATAATTTGGTAAATAAAACCTTTAATTAAAAGATAACTTGAAAGTTTTTGTTTCAAAACATCACTTTCAGCAACTGCTCCAAACCTCAATAAACTTTGATAGCTTCCTAAACCGGTACATGATGCAAATGCCGCAAAAAGCGCAGCCACAATACTCATTACACCAAAATCATTTTCAGGTAAAAGTTTTATAATAAAAAGAGAAGATAAAAAAGCACAGATTTTTCCTAATAGCAAAGAGACAAGAACATACTGCCCCTGATTACTAAAAAAATTCTTTAAAAACTGTAATCCTCCTTTCATTCATCAAAAATACAGTTTAAAAATAGATAAAATATTTATTGCCTGACATTTGTGATAGAATGATTTTTGAGCAAACAGCTGAATAACATCATCTCTCAATTCTGGATAAGCTTCCAGTCGACCTATATTTTCATTAAAATAAATTTGATAATATTGCTGAATTTCTGGTGTAGAATCAAAATAATACTGATACGGATACATACTCGCCTTTTCAGGAGACTTTAAAATCTTATTATAAAAAAACAAATATCCGTTTTTAATATATTTTTCGCCAAATCCTACTTTCCAATAAGCATTGGGTTTCATCAAAGTTCTTTCCCAAGTATACTTTTCTGCTTCTTTACAGTGTTTTGAAAGCCATTCTAAATAAAACTTATGCTTAAATTTCCACTCCTCAGGAAGGCTTAAAGATAGTTTTATAAAATCCTTTGTCATAAAAGGAGAAATAAGATAACCTCTCGGCTGCAATGTCTGAACGCCAAGAACAGTTCTATTATAAGCCAAATTCTGTAACAAGAAAACTTCTTCTCTTTCGTAATTTGACATTATACTTTTCAAATCAGACTGAATCTTTGGAAGAAAATCCTGATTTACTATAATTTTATATTCTGAAGGAGGTTTTCTCATTGGCTCAGAGTTGAACCCTCCTAAAATTCCGTCTCCTATTTGTCCACCATGAAAAATAGAGAAATTCTGAAAAGCCAACTTATCCAAAGCATATTGCACATGAATACCTCCCGAATAAAGGCTTGTTCCTTCCGAAATTTTGGTTAACTGGTCTATTTTTTTCAGAAAACTGCCATTATCTAACGGAATAAACTCGTAATGCAATTGATAATCTTCGGCTATTTTTCGGGAAATTTTTTCATCAAAATATCCAGAATGTGAAAAACAAAGGGCGCAACCAATATCAAATTTATTTTGGATTGCATATAACATCGCCATTCTGCTATCCAATCCTCCACTTAAAAAGGCCAAAGAAGAGGTATTAAATTCAAGATCTTTTTCGTATTCCCATTTTACGGCTTCTGTAAATATTTCATGAATATCATCAACTGCATTTTCTTTTTTTTTATTGTAATATTCGATTCCGGAAATATTGAAATATTCTTTTTCAGTAATTATTCTCTCTTCACAATCAATCTCTAAAAAATGAGAGTCTACAACTTTATAGACATTTTCAATAGGAGTTCTATTTTCTAAAAGATTCCCGATTGCAAGTAACTGATAAATCGAGGTCATATCCGGAGACAAAGAATAACTGTTTTCCTTAATTGTTCTACTTAATCTCACCAAATCAGAATCAGCAAAAATTTTATGATCTATTTTGGTATAAAATACCCTTTGTGTAGAAGTTGGATTGGTAAAAATTAAAACTTTTTTCTTTTGCTTATCCCAAATGCATCCTCTGAATTCTCCTTCCAATTGCTGTAAAACCCTCCAATCATTTTTCAAATAATTATCAACCAGATATTCCTGAAAACTTATAGAAGAGTTTTTAAGTAAATCTTTTTTATTCAGGATAATTCCTTCGATTAAAACAGAAACGGTAGGTGTTTCTACAAAAACTGAATCATAAGTTCCCTGTTCAAAATTATTACTAATCTGAACCTGATTATCATGAATAAAAACAGAAAACCCTTTTGTCATTTATATTACTTTCTGATATATTTCTGTGAACTGATTTGCAATTGCTTCTCTTGAATAATTGTCTACTATGTATTTTCTAATCTTAAATTTTTCATTAAAAGAGTACTCTTTTTTACAAACCTTTTCTAAAGTACTGTAAAGTTGCTCAACGTTATTCTTCTCAATTCCAATACCTTGTCCAGCAATAATAAATTCGGCTGCACCGCCAACTTTTGTTGAAATTACAGGCTTTCCACAAGCGTAAGATTCTAAAATCACACAACCTTGTGTTTCATTTTCGCTAAAAAGAATAAAATAATCTGAGTTTTGCATTTTTTCAGCAACCTCTTCATAACTTATTTCATCAAATATCCTAATATATGATTCTGCATTTATAGATTTTACTAAACTCTTTAATGAATTTGTATCTCCGTCTCCTCCAATTTCCAAACTTACATTATACCCGTTTTTAAACAAAGAATGAACAGTTGTGATGATGTCTTTCGGCCGTTTTCTAGGTATAAGACTTGAAACATGAAGAAATTTTATGGTTTCAGAAGTTTCTGAATTTGATTTAATATCAAAAATTTCAGTATCCACAACATTCGAAATAACTTTCATTGGGGTTTTTACCCCCAAAATCTGTAAACTTTCCTTCAGATTATTGCTTACCGGCAAAATATAGCTTGCGTTTTTTGCAATATATTTCGCAATCCTTTTAATATTGTTTGATGTGCTTGATAAATTATCTTTCTGTAAAGCCGTCCAATGCTCCGTCAAAACAAATGGGATTTTATATTTCTTTTTGAGGTATACTGCAAAAAGCATATTGTTATGAAGAACATTTGCATGTACAACATCAGGCATTTTCATTTGTAAAAAACCCTTCTTATAAGCCTTCATTCTTCTGATAAAATTCTGAATCGGATTTTTTGAATTTTTGTAATAAATAATCAAAGTTCTTATATTATTTATCACTTTGTCATCAAAAACAAATTCTTCTTTTTGATTGAAGTCTCCTATCGTATGCAATACTTCAACCTCGTGCAATAGAGATACAGCTTCTGCATGACGCTGTACAAAATTGCCATTTGTGAGTTCCAATTTATTTGGAAACCAAGAAGAAATAAACAATATTTTCAAAAGAAATTATTTTATAGAAGCTGCCCAGCTTTTTTCAAATGGTAAAAGGAAATGACTTAAAAAATCAAGATACGTGTTTTTAGAAAAATCAAAAACTTCAATATCTTTTGAGAGCTCTCCATTTCTGATTTTTGATTTGAAATCGATAAGTTTAAGCGTTTTTACTTCTCCATTTTCCACGAAACTCGCTTTCATTCTATCAAAAAGACCAAGCTGATATTCTTCATCAATTTCTCTCATCACTTTTCCTAAAGCATCAATACTGCATCCTGAAGCCATCTCTTTTTCTTCATCTACACAAATAACGATAAATTGATTTTTCTCAATTTTAAATGAAGAAGACAGAGGTTTACCGTGAGCAGCCCAAGTTGCCAGGAAATCAAATAATTTTTCGGTAATAACTTTCGCTTCTTTAGTTTCAAAAGGTCTTGAAGCAGGATATATAATAACTCTATAGTCGTTCGTTTCTACAACGTTTGATTCTTCAATTTTCATCTTAGAAAAATTTTAGATAAAATTACGGTTTTTTATTCAAAAAATGAGATATGTAAGTCTTATAAGCACTCTTTATTTATCGTCAAATTCAAAAACAGCATTATAAGAATTTTCATTTCTACTTAATATTTTTGTTCTTTTATACCCTTTTTCAGTAAATAATGATATTAATTCTTCTTCACTATGATTGGAGCTTTTAAGAGCAATATTATTTATTTCTATTAATACTTTAGGTCTTAAATTTTCTAAAACACTACTCATTCCTTTCAGGGCAGAATATTCTCCACCTTCAATATCAATTTTTATCAAATCAATTTTTAAAATTTGTTTTTCTGAAACATATTCATCCAGACTTGTACTCTCTACTTTTTCTTTTGAAGTGTAGTTTTCAAGATAAGAAGAAGCCATGCCGACATTATTGTAGTCATCATTGTACAAAATTTCAATAAATCCTTTTTTGTCCGCAACAGCCAAATGCTCTAAATGAATATTCTGAAAATTATTAATGGAAATATGATTTTGAAATTGAATAAAATTAGGCTTAAAAGCTTCAAAGGAATATACTTTCCCTTTATCTCCAATGATTGTAGAGGCATTTAAAGAAAACAAACCTATATTTCCTCCGATGTCAATAAAAACATCATCTTTTTTTAAACTTGAATACAAAAAGTCTATTTCATTTTTTTCGTAATCTCCAAGAAAATAAATCTGTTGCTGAATCCAGTCTTCAAGATTCAGATTAAGTTTGATTGAGTTTCTATAAACAACATCTTTATTTACCCCCTTAAACAGCCGATAAGAACTGAAAATATATTTATGAAATGCAAAATATTTCTTTTTAAAGAAATTAAAACTTAAAACAAATCTGAAAAACGAAGCCAGAATACTCCTCATACTAGTCTATATACAATGCAAGTTAGTTTTATTTTATCCTTAAAACAATAAAACTCAAGATTACTCCTGAGTTTATTGTAATATTTATAGTCTTTATTTTATAAATCTTCTGCTTCAGCAAGAAGTTCCACAATATCTTTTACGGCAACTTCTTCATTTTTGTTGAAGTGCTTTACTCCATCCGTCATCATTGTATTACAAAACGGACAACCTGTTGCGATTACTTTCGGCTCAAAAGATAAAGCCTCTTCCGTTCTTTCGATATTAATGTCTTTATTTCCTTTCTCTGGTTCTTTAAACATCTGAGCTCCTCCCGCTCCACAACAAAGCCCGTTGGTTTTACAACGTTTCATTTCTACCAACTCAGCGTCTAATTTCTCTAATAAAATTCTTGGCGCTTCATACTCATCATTGGCTCTACCCAAATAACAAGGATCATGGAACGTAATCTTTTTACCAGCGAAAGCTCCACCTTCAATCTTCAATCGACCTTCTTCCATCAGACTCTTTAGAAATTGTGTATGATGCACAACCTCATAATTTCCTCCTAAACTTGGATATTCATTTTTAAGGGTATTGAAACAGTGAGGACAAGCCGTTACAATCTTTTTAACCTCATATGCATTAAGAATTTCAATATTCGTTAATGCCATCATTTGGAAAATGAATTCATTTCCTGCTCTTTTAGCAGGATCTCCTGTGCAAGATTCTTCCTGACCAAGAACAGCAAATTCAACTCCTATTTTATTTAATATTTTGCAAAATGCTTTTGTAATTTTTTTTGCACGGTCATCAAAACTTCCCGCACAGCCAACCCAAAATAAAACTTCTGGTGATTTTCCTTCGGCAGCATATTCTGCCATTGTTTTTATATTGAAATCCATTATAATTAGCAGTTTATCAATGATAATTAATCCAATCCTATGTTGTAATCAATTGGTTTAGTTTTCGTTTGCCCAATTCAGTCTATCCGCTTGATTGTACTGCCAAGGAGCAGCATTATTTTCCACATTTGTCATCATAAGATTCAATTCCTGAGGAGCAGCAGATTGTTCCATTACCAAAAATCTTCTCATTTCAAAAATAATAGAAAGAGGATCAAGCAATACAGGACAAGCATCTGTACAAGCATTACATGTAGTACAAGCCCAAAGTTCTTCCTTTGTAATATAGTCGTTCAAAAGTTTCTTACCATCATCAACAAACTTTCCGTTTTTGTCAATATTTCTTCCTACTTCCTCCAGACGATCTCTTGTTTTCATTAAAATTAATCTCGGAGATAGTTTTTTCCCTGTTGTATTTGCAGGACAAACAGATGTACAACGACCACATTCTGTACAAGAATAAGCATTAAGCAACTGAACCTGATTTAAATCAAAAATATCTTCAGCACCAAACTTAGACGGAGCTTCAGCTTCACCTTCTGCCGGAGCAGCGTAAGGATCAGCATTAGGATCCATCATTAATTTGATTTCTTTTGTTACAGATTCAAGATTATTGAATTTTCCTTTTTTCTCTAAATTGGCATACCAAGTACTTGGGAAAGCCAAAATAATATGTAAATGCTTGGAATAATAAAGGTAATTCATAAAGAATAAAATCCCAACAAAATGGAACCACCAAGCACTTCTCTCAACAAAGATTAAGAAACCGTTATCAAAACTAAATACATCTAAAAACGGAACAAAAAACATCTCACTAATCGGAAAAGAACCTATGTGATGAAATCCTTCTGCATTTCTTGATTGTAAAATAGATTCTGAGGCATTCATACTAAAGAAAGCCATCATGAGAGCAAATTCTATAACCAAGATCCAATTGGCATCGTTTTTAGGCCAGCCAAAAAGTTCTTTCATTGTAAGTCTTTTCACTCCGTAAAAATTTCTTCTAATGAAGAAAATTACTACTCCAATGATAACCAGAAGAGCTAAAACCTCTAATGTTGCTGTGAAAAAATTATATAAAGTATGTCCGAAAATTAAAGATAAAAATCTGTGTGTCCCGAAAATTCCATCAACAACAATTTCTATTAATTCGATATTAATAATGACAAAACCTACATAAACAAAAATATGTAAAATCCCTGCAACAGGACGCCTTGTCATTTTGCTTTGTCCCATTGCAACGTCAGCCATAAGCGCCCAACGTTCTTTTTTTCTGTCACTTCTATTGATTTCTCTTCCTAATCGGATATTTCTGTATATTTTTTGTAAACTTTTTGCAAATAGCCCAAAACCTACAACTAATAAAATCAGAAAAATAACATTATCGATATATTGCATGGCTTATTATTAGTTAGTCCTTATTATTCTTTCCAAAAACAGAGAAGTTGATATACCTCTTCGGATTTGCTTTCATATCTTCAATCAAAGTATTCAGGTTGTTTGATGCTGAATTCAGATTATTATAAAGTTGTTCATCCTTCATTAATTTACCTAAACTACCTTGTCCGTTATCAATCCCGCCAATAACCTGATTCAGTTTTCCAACAGTTGCATCTAAACTTGCAATTGTAGCATTCAATTTTTTAGTATCAATACTTTCTGCCAAATTACCATATTTATCTAGAGTAGTTTTACCTGTTTGCATTGTTTCACTTGCATTATCCAATACTTTTTGAAGTTTCGGATCATTGTGCCCAACTAATGAATTTACACTCCCCGCTGTTGTTTCTAATGCACCCACTGTTTTATTAAGATTGGAAAGCAATGCTCTGATTTCTTCTCTATTTTGTGCATTTACAACCTGATTTGCATTTGCCATTAAAGAATCAACTCTATACAAAACAGTTTGTAATTGGTCTTTTACGGGACCTACCTGAGAAGAAAGACTTCCCAAAGTCCCTAGTTTGAAAGCTCCTTTCAATGTATCTCCATCTTTTGCCGTTGCTCCTCCATAAGCAAGATTAACCCTCATTTCTTTACCAGACATAAGGCCTGGCTCAAAAATCTCTAATGATGAATTTTTTGAAAACTGAAAACTATTATCAACCGTAATTTTTACAATAAAATCAATTTTCCCATCCTTAGAAGTTTGAGGAATAATCTTAACAACCTGCCCCACCTTCAAACCATTGATAGAAACGGGAGAAGACTGAGCTAATCCTTCTACATTATCATACTTTGCATAAAATATATTGTCGGTAGTGAAAAGACTTCTACCTTTCATGAATTGAAATAGAACTACGAAACCTACGATAGCTAAAAGTGCAATTACACCAGCTTTTAATTCTTTACTGAACTTCACCTGCTAATTTTTTCTAATGAGCAAATATAATACATTTTAAATTAATGTTTTTCTTTATTGCTCTGCGTTAAATACAAAAAAGCGACAAAAAATTTTTGTCGCTTTTCACTTTATTTTCTTTAAATAATAATTTCTTATTATTGTTGAGACCCCAATTTACTCCAGATTTCGATTCTATAATCTTCAATATCTGCATTATCTTGTAAGCTCTTCAGCCAAGCCTGACCAAACATACCCGCATTTCTCTGAGTAATAGATTCTGCAAATTGTTTAGCATCTCCAGGTTGTTTGTTTACAGTCTCATTCTTTTTAACTAAAACATAAACCCCCGTTCCCCCTTCTACAGGATTAGAAACTTTACCTTTAGCTACACCAAAAGCAGCACCTGCAACTTTAGGTTCCATAGCACCAGCTACTGAAGGGTTTAGTAAATTCACCTGAGCAGATTGTTTTGTAGTTGCAAATTTTGAAGCAATTTGATCTAAGCTACCAACTTTACCAATCTTTTCAATGATTTGTTTCGCAGCTAATTTATTTTTCACAACAACTTCAATTTGATCTCTCACTGACTCTGGATCTGCAAGACCTTTTTCTTGCTTACCGTTCAAATAAACTACAATTTTATCACCTGTTCCGTCTACAGTAAAGAACTCCGTATTGCCTTTCTCTCTTTTTTTATCAAAAGCCCAAGCTAGGATTTCACCATCTTTATCTGTACCCAAACCTTGAAGTTGACCATCAAATCTCTTAGCTTGTTTAGGGTTAGAAAACTGATAGTTTCCTTTTTTAGCAATGTTTACAAAATCGTTAAAAGATTTCCCTTGTACTTGCTGAATGAATTTTCTTGCTTTCTTATCTGTCTCTGCTTCTGTAGCATCAGACGGCTTAACCGCTTTTACTAAATTAGCAACTTTATAAGCCATTGCTCCAGCTTTCTTATCTTCAATATTAATGATATGATATCCAAACTGAGTTTCAACAACACCTGTAGCACCTTTAGGATTGTTCGCTAAATAATGTAAAAATTCAGGAACAAAAGGTGTCTCAGGAGTAGTCCATCCTAAACTACCACCTTGCGCGGCAGAACTTGGATCATTAGAAAGCTTAAGGAACTCTGTAAATTTAGTAGGAGTCGCTTTTACAATAGCACCAATTGAATCTGCCAATTTCTTAGCCTGTTCTTTAGTTCTTGTAACACCTTCCCCTGCAGGACTTCCTTTAAAAGCAATAAGAATATGTCTTGACAATGTAGAATCAGACGTCTTTTTATCTAAAAGTTTAGATACTACATAGAAATTTTGTTCTTTATATGGACCAAAAGTCTGTCCTATAGCAGCAGACGTTATTTGCCCCTGAATAGTTTGTGGCAACTGATTTGGACTCAAATACTGAGCATTGAAAGGCATATCAGAATTCACCATCACAAACATCGAATCGTTTTTAGTATTTTGGAAGTTCTCTGTAACTCCTGCATCAGCTCCTCCTGAAAAAAGTTTTGTTATCTCTTTCTGAGCAGCAGCATCGTCTGCTGCACTTGGCTGAGACGGGAAGTAAACGACCCCAATATTTCTGCTTGGTTCCGTTTTGAACATTACAGGATGCTCTTTGATATAGTTTGCTAAATCTTCAGTCGTAACTTTAATATTATTTTTTTGAAGATAAGCAGAATAGTCAATTTTCACAAAATCAATATCCGCTAACTGATCTCTTTGCTTCATCAGCTCCTCAGCTTCTTTTTTCCCGGTTGTAATACCCGCAGAAATATTTGCAAATACTTGTCTGGCCATCAATCTATATTCAATAGTTTTTTTAGTTTTCAACCATTGATTATATCCTTCCGGACTTGCATTTTTCAAATCTTCAATTTGCTTTTTAAGCTCCTGAGTTTTAAAATTTCCTTTATCATCAAAAAATTGCTTATTCTGAGCAAACATTTGATCATACTGAATTTGGTTCCAGAAATAATCATCTGTCATTTCAAATCCTAGTTTTTCAAATTGCTGCTTGATAAGCTTAGACTGAATCAATAATTGCCAAGCCTGCTCTTCAAGACCATTTTTCGGTTGACCTTGCTGCTCTGCTTGCTGCTGTAATACGAAAAGCTGGTCATTAAACTCTTCACGAGTAATTTTCTCACCATTTACTTTTCCGAAAACATCAGGATTTTTTCCAAAAACCTTATCAATGCTATCAGGGTTTACCAAAAACGCTAAAAGCGCTAATGCAATTACTCCCATCAATAGCCAAGGCTTACTCCTAATTTGTCCTAAAATTGCCATTATATAAATTATAGTTTTTTATCAGTTTGCGAAAATACACATTTTTAAGAAATTACAGAAATCTAAGTTCTTTTTTTAAGACATTAAAATCCAATTTATAAAAAAAAGGAAATTTTGACCATGTTTTTTATAAAAAAACAAATGGCATAAGTATTGTGCAATTTAGTCCATCATTGTATACAATACATTTTCAGGGTATATTATGATATTTCACTTTAATGAACTAAAACAGAAATGACAATTTGTCATTCTATATAACTATGACAGAATTTGAAGATATTAATTTAGAGGAAATGATTGGTGAAGGATTTGACATTGTGACTGAGGAAATCGACCTTTCGGATCTGTCGGAAACCAACAAAAATTCCGAACAAAAAATATTCCCTATACTTCCTGTACGAAACATGGTAATGTTTCCAAATGTTGTAATTCCTATTACAGCAGGAAGAAAAACCTCAATACAACTTCTAGAGGAAGCTCAAAAAAACGGAGAACTTATAGGAATTGTAAGCCAGAAAAATTCAGATTTGGAAAACCCTTCCGATAAAGATTTATATCTAGTCGGAACTCTGGCAAAAATTATAAAAATCATAAAACTTCCTGAAGGAAATATTACGGCAATAACAAAAGGATTTCATCGTTTTAAAATTAAAAGAATCGTTGAAAACCAACCTTATTTCAAAGCTGAAATTTCAAAATTGAAAGATTCAAAGCCTAAAAACCGGGAAGAATATGAAGCATTATTAGAGAATGTAAAAGATTTGGCCTCAAAAATCATTGAGCTCGACCCCAATATTCCAAATGCGGCAAATTTTGCGATAAAAAACATTAGCAATAAAGATGATTTATTGAATTTCATCTGTACAAATGCTAATTTTTCTTCACCAGATAAGCAAAAACTGCTTGAAGAGAAAAACCTGATGGCAAGAGCCAACAAGTGTTATGAGATGATGCATGAAGATTTCAGAAAATTAGAATTAAGAAATCAAATTCATCAAAAAACATCCAAAGATCTCGACAAACAACAGAGAGAGTATTTTCTAAATCAACAAATAAGAACCATTCAGGAAGAACTTGGAGGCGGTCCTGAAGGAGATATTGAAGATTTAATTAATAAAGCAAAATCTAAGAAATGGAGTCAGGAAGTTGAAGAGCATTTCCAAAAAGAAATTAACAGACTTCAACGCCAAAACCCTAACTCTCCCGATTATAATGTTCAGAGAAATTATTTAGACTTTTTCACCGATCTTCCTTGGGAAACTTATACAAAAGACGTTTTTGATATCGCAAAAGCTGAAAAAGTTTTAGATAAAGCACATTTCGGACTTGAAGATATCAAGAAAAGAATTTTGGAACACATGGCTGTTTTAAAACTTAAAAACAACATGAAATCCCCTATTCTTCTTTTGGTTGGACCTCCGGGAGTTGGTAAAACATCTTTAGGAAAATCAATTGCGGACGCTCTTGGAAGAAAATATGTAAGATTATCCTTAGGTGGTCTTCATGATGAAAGCGAAATCCGTGGACACAGAAAAACTTACATCGGGGCAATGGCGGGAAGAATCCTTCAATCCATTAAAAAGTCAGGAACTTCGAATCCTGTAATTGTTTTGGACGAAATGGATAAAATCGGACAAGGGTTGCATGGCGACCCAAGCTCAGCACTTTTAGAAGTACTTGACCCTGAACAAAATAGCTCATTCTATGATAATTTCTTAGAAATGGGTTACGACTTGTCTAAAGTAATGTTTATTGCAACGGCAAATTCACTTTCAACAATCCAGACACCTCTTTTGGATAGGACTGAAATCATTCAGATTGCGGGTTATACTTTGGAAGAGAAAATTGAGATTGCTAAACGACATTTAATAAAAAAACAACAGGAAGAAAATGGTTTGGATTCAAAATCATTCAAACTTGGAAATCCTGAGTTAAAACATATTATCGAAGCCCATACTTCGGAAAGCGGTGTTAGAACCTTAGAAAAAAGAATTGCAAATATTGCTCGATGGGTAGCTTTACAAACTGCTTTATCAAAAGAATACGAGCCTAAAATTTCGATTGAAAAAGTGGATGAAATTTTAGGCGTTCCGAGACCAAAAAGCTTATCTGAAATCACAGATTCACCAGGTGTAGTGACAGGTCTTGCCTGGACAAGCGTTGGCGGAGACATCCTATTCATTGAAAGTATTTTAAGCAGCGGAAAAGGAACTTTGACTATGACAGGAAATCTAGGAACTGTCATGAAAGAATCTGCAACCATTGCTTTAGAATACATCAAGGCTAGACATGATGAACTTGGAATTTCTCAGGAAGATCTAGATAAGAAAAATATACACGTTCACGTTCCGGAAGGTGCCACTCCAAAAGACGGTCCATCTGCAGGTATTGCAATGTTAACATCAATGGTTTCTTCTTTTAAAAACAAGAAAGTAAAATCACATCTTGCTATGACAGGCGAAATTACTCTAAGAGGAAAAGTACTTCCTGTAGGAGGAATTAAAGAAAAACTTTTGGCAGCGACCAGAGCAGGAGTTAAAGAGGTAATTCTTTGTGAAGCCAACAGAAAAGATGTTGAAGAAATTAAAAAAGATTACTTAAGAAACCTTAAAGTACATTATGTAAAACGAATGGAAGAAGTAATTGACATCGCAATTGAAAAATAATTCATAATAAACATATCAACTTCTCAACACAAAAGCACGTTTCAAAAAAACATGAGACGTGCTTTTAATTTAATGACAAAGAATTTAAAATAAATCTTAAAAATTTTATCCTTTTTCTTATTTTTATACTATCTATTACTCCAAATCATGAATATTCTTAAAATCCCTTTTTTAGTAAAACTTACCTTGGTCATCATTTCTATTATCGGTCTTGGTTACCTTTTAGCGTTGGGTCAAAGTATTTTAGCACCCTTCTTTTTAGCATTTTTGATAGCAATGTTATTTTTACCCTTTGCTAATTTTCTAGAAAAAAAATTGAGATTCCCAAGATCATTATCTACAATAGCCTCTGTAATGATTATGTTGGTTATTTTGACAGGATTAATTTATTTTTTTGGATCACAACTTTCAAATTTCAGTAAAGACGTTCCACAATTAGAAAAACAATTCACTAATGTATTTAATAATTTGCAACAATGGATATCAAAAACTTTCAACGTAAACACAAAAGAACAGTTTGAATACATTAATCAGGCTCTTAATAAGCTCCTTTCCTCATCCGGAGTCATTTTAGGGGTTACTTTAGGTATTTTTTCTACAAGTTTGGGGTTTTTCTTTTTCTGTATTTTATTTTTCATATTCATTCTAAACTACAGAAGACTTCTTAATAGTTTTATTATTAATGTTTTTGATGACAAACATGAAGGGAAGGTACGTGAAATCGTTAACGAAATACAAAGTATGACCAAAAAATACATTACAGGTCTTTGCATTCAAATTATAATTGTTTCTATGCTTACCTCAATAACATTGTCTATTATAGGTGTAAAATATGCTATTCTTTTGGGAGTTCTAACAGGTATTTTAAATGTAATTCCGTACATAGGAGTACTTTTATCAATGTTAATTTCTTGTTTTATAGCCTTTGCAACTGGCACACCCACACAATGTATTTATGTAATCATTGGTTATATAATAGTACACGCAATTGATGGCAATATCATCCTTCCGTTTGTTGTAGGCTCTAAGGTGAAAATTAATGCGTTATTTTCATTCATAGGGATTTTAATAGGCGAACATTTATGGGGAATCTCAGGAATGTTCTTATGCATACCCGCAATGGCAATACTCAAAATTATCTTTGAAAGAGTAGAGGGTCTACGACCTTGGGGAAAACTTCTCGGCGAAGAAGAGCAGCCCAATAAAAAGAAAAAGAAATATAAAATTTCTAAGAATATAACTTTAGAAGAAATGGATTAAATAATTATCTAAACTACGCCAAACAATAAAAAAAGCATTCAAAAAATTTGAATGCTTTTTTCTTTTTATCCAAATCTTAACTTATTAATAATTCTTATAAAAGTTCTTATTAGTTTGTAAAAATCAATCTTACAATAAAATCCAAGCCTTTATTTAGTTTTACAAAAACATGATTTTCAGTAATTTAAAATACAATTTTGCTTTACAATCTTTTTACTTCTCATTTTCAAACATTACAAATGATTCCTTTAGAACTTTGGGATAAGCAAAACATTAAAAATCAACATTATGAAAACTACTTACATAAAATTATCATTGGCAAGTGCACTTTTATTAGGAATTTATTCTTGTAAAAAAGGAGAAGCAACAATATCAGATGCAGAATATAAAAGTTATACAGAAGCAGATTCAGCAGCTGCTATAGTTTCTGATAGTGTTTCTTCCGCCGCGACAATGAAAATAAAGGACAAACAATTCATAAAAACTGCAGATATAAATATGGAAGTAAAAGATGTGTATGACGCTACAATTTCCATTGAAAAATCTGTTCAGGAATTAGGAGGCTTTGTTACCAAAAGTAACTTACAGAGTAACGTAGTTTCAGAAGATACCTATAATACATCCGACGAAACCGCAATGTTGATAAAGAAATATAAGACAGAAAACACAATGCAGGTTCGTGTTCCTACAGAAAGATTGGGTGAACTTTTAACTTTAATTAATGACAAGAAACTATTTCTCAACTCAAGAATCATTAATGCAGAAGATGTGACTTCAGGTATACAATACGCTAAATTAGAAGCAAAACGAATTGAAAAAACAGGTGAAAACATCTCCCAGCTGAAGGCAAATAAAGACAAGGTAAAAATGGGTGATGAAAACATGTCTGAAGGCAACCTGCAACAACTTGCCAATATGGATATTGCAGACAACCTAAAATACAGCACAGTTGATATCTACATCAATGAGCCCAAACTTCGTATCGCTGAAATCGCCATCACCAACACAAAAAGTATAGACAACAAATACAAATCGAATTTCTTATATGATGTCAAAAACGCTTTTGTAGAAGGATTTTATTTAATACAAAGAATATTGATTGGGGTAGTTGCAATATGGCCAATATCTTTAATTATAATCATCGCTATTTATGTCATAAGAAAGAAAAAACTATTTAGAAAAACCAATCAAATTTAGCTATCCTAACCTTTCGGTTATCATCATAATTTTAGATTTTACTAACCTCCATTTTATGTGGAGGTTTTATTATTTTTACGATTTAAATATTTCTTATCATTTTGATAGCTTCACCCCATTCATTTTTTCCTTAAATTTGCAAATTAGAATATAAATCAGGGAAAGTTTCATTAAAACCACCTTGAAATTCTTTAATTTAAGCCTTAATTTATGTTATCAAAAATAAATCCTACCCATACAAATAGCTGGAAAGCTCTTGATGAACACTTTGGAAACAATGATTTTGATCTGAGAAGCCTTTTTACATACAACCCTAATCGTTTTGAAGAATTTTCTATAAAAAGAGATAATTTTTTATTCGATTATTCAAAAAACCTTATTGATGTAAGAACAAAAGAGCTTTTATTGAATCTTGCCGAAGAATGTCAATTAAAAGATGCGATTTCCAAAATGTTTTCAGGAGATAAAATCAACGAAACAGAAGGGAGAGCAGTTCTTCATACAGCTTTAAGAGATTTTTCCGATAAGGAGATTATTGTTGATGGAGAAAATATAAAGCCTCAAATAAAGTCTGTTCTAGAACACATGAAATCTTTCTCTGAAAGCATTATTTCAGGAGAACACAAAGGTTTCAGTGGAAAAGAGATTACTGATGTTGTAAATATTGGAATTGGAGGTTCAGATTTGGGTCCGGTAATGGTGGTTTCTGCCTTGAAACATTTTAAAACAAGATTAAATGTTCATTTTGTATCAAATGTAGACGGAAATCACATTGCAGAAGTTGTTAAAAACCTAAATCCCGAAACTACATTATTTATCATTGCTTCTAAAACATTTACCACTCAAGAAACAATGACCAATGCCAATTCTGCTAAAGATTGGTTCTTAAAAGCTGGAAAACAAGAAGATGTAGCAAAACATTTTGTAGCTTTATCAACTAATATTCAAGCCGTTAAAAGCTTCGGAATTGCAGAAGAAAACATCTTCGAGTTTTGGGATTGGGTTGGAGGAAGATATTCTTTATGGAGCGCAATTGGTCTAAGCATCGTACTTGCTGTCGGTTATGAAAATTTCGAGCAATTATTGAGAGGAGCTTATGATACAGACCAAAACTTCCAAACAGCAAATTTTTCTGAAAACATTCCGGTTTTAATGGGATTATTAGGAATTTGGTATCGCAATTTTTATGCAGCAACAAGCTATGCTATTCTTCCATACTCTCAATACTTAGACAGATTTGCGGCTTATCTACAACAAGGAGATATGGAAAGTAACGGAAAATGTGTCGACAGAAATGGTGAGTTTGTAGAGTATGAAACAGGACCTATCATCTGGGGTGAGCCTGGAACAAACGGACAACATGCTTTTTATCAATTAATTCACCAAGGAACTGAACTTATTCCTGCTGATTTTATTGCATATACAAAAAGTCCCAACAAAGTTTCTGACCATCAAGACAAGCTTTTAGCTAACTTTTTCGCTCAAACTGAAGCTCTTGCATTTGGAAAAACTGAGGAAGAAGCCGAAGAAGAATTAAAAAATTCAGGAAAATCTGAGGAAGAAATTGATTTCTTATTAAACTATAAAGTTTTCCACGGAAACACGCCCACTAACTCAATATTATTCAACGAATTAACTCCTTTTTCATTAGGACAGTTAATCGCGATATATGAACATAAAATTTTTGTACAGGGAGTAATTTGGAATATTTTCAGCTTCGACCAATTTGGTGTAGAATTAGGAAAAGTTTTAGCTAATAAAATTTTGCCTGAACTTGAGAATAATGAAACAATTAATTCTCACGACAGCTCAACAAACGGGCTAATCAACTATTACAAAGAAAATAAGTAAAAAAGAAAGTAAATAAATCTCTAATAAAAAGTAAAATGGCACAAATTCTTGACGGATTAAAAGTATCCAAAGAAATAAAACAAGAAATCAAGGCTGAAGTTGACAAAATCCTTGAAGGGAAAAGAAGAGCACCACATTTGGTTGCTATTCTTGTAGGGAACAACGGAGCAAGTAAGGCTTATGTAAACTCTAAAGTGAAAGACTGTGAAGAAGTGGGATTCCGTTCTACCCTTTTAAAATTTCCAAGTACAGTTTCCGAGTCTGAATTATTGGAAAAAATTGACGAGTTAAATAAATCTAAAGCAGTTGACGGATTTATCGTTCAATTACCTTTACCTGACCAGATTGATCAGGAAAAAATCATCAACGCGATCGATCCTAGAAAAGATGTAGATGGTTTCCACCCAGAAAATTTTGGAAGAATGGCATTGGAAATGGATACTTTCTTACCTGCAACACCGTTTGGAATTTTAACATTATTAGAAAGATATAATATTGAAACAAAAGGTAAAGACTGTGTAATTATTGGAAGAAGTAAAATTGTAGGAAGACCCATGAGTATCTTGATGGGAAGAAAAGATTTCCCCGGAAATTCTACCGTTACTCTTACACACTCTTACACAAAAGACATCGAAGAATATACAAAAAAGGCAGACATTGTGATTACAGCTTTAGGAGATCCTCACTTCCTAAAAGGTGAAATGATTAAAGAAGGTGCTGTTATTATTGACGTAGGTATTACGAGAGTAGATGACGATTCTCCGAAAGGATATTATTTGGCAGGTGATGTAGATTTTGACAGCTGTGCGGCAAAAGCAAGTTGGATTACCCCTGTACCAGGAGGAGTAGGACCTATGACAAGAGCAATGTTGATGAAAAACACCATCATTGCTTACAAAACTTCGGTCTATAACGACTAATTTTAAAATGAACAAAGAAGAAGATATTTTATTAAAAGAAGGTAAAATGCTCCCGGTAATGGAGCATTTTTACACTCTTCAGGGAGAAGGAGCACATACCGGAAAAGCAGCCTATTTCATACGATTAGGAGGTTGCGATGTCGGGTGTCATTGGTGTGATGTAAAAGAAAGCTGGGATCCTAACCTGCATCCGCTAATGAATGCAGAAAAAATTGCAGAAGTAGCAACAAAACATTGTAAAACAATTGTTTTAACAGGAGGCGAACCTTTAATGTGGAATCTTGAAATTTTAACATCCAAACTAAAAGAATTGGGATGCACAATTCATATTGAAACTTCCGGAGCATACCCTATGAGCGGACATATCGACTGGATAACCCTTTCTCCTAAAAAAACAGGACTTCCAAAAGAAGAAATTTATTCTAAAGCTCATGAGCTTAAAGTCATCGTTTTCAATAATAATGATTTTAAATTTGCTCAGGAACAGGCTGCAAAAGTTTCAGAAAACTGTACTTTGTATCTTCAAAGTGAGTGGAGCAAACGAGATGAAATGTATCCCAAAATAACAGATTTTATATTGGAACATCCTGAATGGAGGGCTTCTGTTCAGACTCATAAATATCTTAATATCCCGTAAAAATCCGTAAATTAGCTCTTCGTATCCGTTTATATAGTAATAGATGCAAAGAATTCGATACTCTAGGTACCTGAAATCGATTATCATTTTGCTTGACCTTCTGGTTATTGCATCTATTTTTATATTCTTTTTTATAAGTAGAAACGAAGATTTAAAACACGATCAGGAAACATGGTATCAAAATATCTTTTCCTTAATTTTATTATTTTTGTTCTGGATGCTCTTGAGTGGCAGAACGAAGATTTATGACATTCCGAGGAATTTAACCTATACCTTATTTCTTGAGCGCCTTTTAATTCATTTCATTTTATTTATACTTGGTGTTTTTCTTATTGGGAAAGTAAGTTATAATGTTTTTTTCAATTCCGATATTTATTGGCTATCATTCTACCTTTTTTTCTTTATTTTTCTGGAAAAATCAATTGTTTATTTCGGCATCAAATATTTCCGAAGTTTGGGGGTTAATCACAGAAATATAATGTTTTTAAATGAAAACAGCTCCACTGAAATTCTAAAAAATATATTTAAAGAAAGAAAAGACTACGGTTACAAAATTTTCGAATATGGAGATTCTGATATTGATGCGAAAAAACTTGTGAAGTTCTGGAAAGACAATGGCATCCACACTTTATTTATTCCTTCAGAAAGCTCATTTGAAGAAGAAAAAGAAGATGATATCTTCAAACTAGCGGAAGCAAATAAAGTTCATATCACTCTTATTCCGAGCATTACACAAAGTGATTTTTTCCTGTATGATTTAGAATATATCCAAACTCAGCCGGTTTTAAATCAGGCAAAATACCCTTTAGATTATTATTCTAACTTTTTACTAAAAAGAACATTTGATATACTTTTCTCAGTATTTGTGTTATTAGGAATTTGCTCGTGGCTTTTTCCAATTATTGCAATTTTGATAAAATCAACTTCAAAAGGACCGATTTTCTTCATACAGAAAAGATATGGTTTTCATGAAGAAGTTTTCAATTGCATTAAATTCCGAACAATGGTTGTAAATCAGGAATCGACCACCAAAACAACCAGTGAAAACGACTCAAGAATTACCAAAATCGGTAAGTTTTTAAGAAAAACAAGCCTTGATGAAATGCCTCAGTTTTTAAATGTTTTAAAAGGTGAAATGTCAATTGTAGGACCAAGACCTCACATGTTGGCCGTTGATAATTATTACAAACCCAAAATAGGAAGATACAGTTTAAGAAGTATGGTAAGCCCGGGAATTACAGGTCTTGCTCAGGTAAATGGTTTGCGCGGAGACTCCGGAAATGTAGAAGTAGAAATGAAAAAACGTGTTTTAGCAGATGCATTTTACGTAAGAAATTGGAGTTTTGTGCTTGATTTGGTTATTATCTTGAAAACAGTTCTATTAGTAATAGGAGGGGATAAAAACGCAAAGTAATATTCTTTAAATAAAGTTAAGATTCGGAGAAACAAAATTTTAACATTAAAATATACCTCAGTCCTTACCTCAATCTTTATTCAATTCAATAAAAAAGTCTAATTTAGCAGAATGTTAAGAAAGTTTTTTACAGCAGTCGGAGAATACATCCTCCTTCTAGGTAAATCTATCCAGAAACCTCAGAAAATGGGAGTATTCTGGAAACTATTAATGAGAGAAATTAATGATTTAGGAGTCAACTCATTTGGGTTGGTAATTTTCACATCTATATTTGTTGGAGCAGTAGTTGCCATTCAGATGTTTAACAACTTCGATGCTTCTTCCTTTCCTATTCCTCCTGCATTTGTAGGCTATGCAACTAAAGCGGTTCTAATTTTAGAATTTGCACCCACTATTATCAGTCTGATTTTAGCCGGAAAAGTAGGTTCATATATTGCTTCAAGTATCGGAACAATGAGAGTTTCCGAACAGATTGATGCGCTGGATATTATGGGTGTAAACTCTCAAAATTTTTTAGTTTTTCCTAAAATCATAGCCTGTATTATTTTTAATCCGCTACTTATTGCCATTAGTATTGTATTCGGTATTTGGGGAGGCTACATTGCCGGAATCTTAACAGGAAACTGGACGACCAACGACTATATAACAGGTATTCAAATGTATATGCCTAATCTTTTTATTTATTACGCATTTATTAAAACGGCCGTCTTTGCATTTATTATTGCCACAGTCCCTTCATATTTCGGATACAATGTAAAAGGAGGTTCTCTCGAAGTTGGTAGAGCAAGTACACAAGCTGTGGTTTGGACAATGGTATTTATTATTATTTCCGAATTAATATTAACCCAATTAATATTAAGCTAATGATTGAGGTAAAAAATCTTAAAAAAAGTTTTGACGAAGTTGAAGTTCTTAAAGGCATTTCAACAACTTTTGAGAAAGGAAAAGTAAACTTGATAATTGGGCAAAGTGGTTCAGGAAAAACCGTTTTTTTAAAAAGTTTATTAAATGTTTATCAACCTTCATCAGGTGAAATCCTTTTTGATGGAAGAGACATCAATATTATGACTCGAGAAGAAAAACAACACCTTCGTTCAGAAATCGGAACCGTATTTCAAGGAAGTGCACTGTTTGATTCTTTGACGGTGGAAGAAAACATCATGTTTCCTCTCGATATGTTCACCAATCTCACTTTTAGAGAAAAGAAAAGAAGAGTTTTTGAAGTTATCGGAAGAGTACATTTAGATAAAGCCAACAAAAAATTCCCTTCAGAAATTTCAGGAGGAATGCAGAAACGTGTTGCTATTGCCCGAGCTATCGTAAACAACCCAAAATATCTTTTCTGTGACGAGCCAAACTCAGGCCTTGACCCATATACTTCTAATGTAATCGACGATTTATTACTTGAAATTACAAAAGAATATAACACAACAACAATCATCAACACCCATGACATGAACTCTGTAATGACGATTGGCGAAAAGATTGTTTACCTAAGATTAGGAATTAAAGAATGGGAAGGGAATAAGGATATTCTGATTACGGCAGGCAATAAAAATCTAATAGACTTCGTTTATTCATCAGAGTTATTCAAAGAGCTTCGAGAATATTTGCTTGAAAATAACAAAACTATTGATAATACAATAACAAAAATAGATAATAATGAAAAAGGTATTTAGTATAGCATTAATAGGGTTCTCTTTATTTGCTTATGCACAGATTTCTTTGGCAGGAAAAGCAAACTTAATCTTTCCTACTGGTTCACCTTCTTGGAAAAACATTAAAGGAACAGTAAATGAAGCAGTTGAAGGTAGCGGAAAAAACAATGCTGGATTCAATGTAGGTCTTTCATTAAAAGTACAATTACCCGGTTCATTTTATGTAATGCCGGAATTGTATTATACACATTTTAAGAATGAATTTACAACAAGCGAAACAACATTTGATATAAAAAGCAATCGTATGGATTTGCCGGTTCTTTTAGGATATAATATCTGGGGAAATACTTTAAGTGCTTTTGTAGGACCGGTTGCAAGTTACAATCTAAGCAAAGAAGATACTTATAATGATTTTAAAGAAAACTCCAGAGATAATTTCACAGTAGGTTATCAGTTCGGAGCCCAATTTGAAATCAAAAAACTTATTCTTAATGCAAGATATGAAGGTGCGTTTAGCAAAGATTCAAGAAAATTCATAAATACTGTTGCTGGAAGTGAGCAAGAAATTAGATATGACAACAGACCTAATTTATTTATGGTAGGTGTGGGTTATAAATTTTAATTAATTATTCGAAAAATAACAACTAAGAAAAATCCTCAAGTCATCAGATTTGAGGATTTTGATTTTGTTGAGACTGTATTTCGGTTTCACGTTTTGCAATTTCTGCGGCCTTCTTTTCCAGCTCAACTTTATCTTTTTGCAATTGCTTAAACTCCTTTTTCTTTTGTTCTGCTTTCATAGCGCTTCCTTTACTTATATACCCAACCATTCCGCCAATGATAAGTCCAATACCAATTCCTCCCATGATTCCCATAATATGGGGCAAACCAATCTCTTTAGCCGTAAAACCATTTGTCGTTAAATAAAACAACAATATAGATATAGCAAGAAGTACAAGTCCTGTAAGCGATAAACCTTTCATAATATGTGATTATTTTAAGTGGTAAAATAAAAAGCCTTATCAAATTTAGTGAAAATTTAATAAGGCCATATCTAATATTAAAATCCTAATTTATAGTTTCCCTCCTGCAGCCTTATAATATTCTAGCGCTTTAGGTAAATCTTTATTAATATCTGAAATTCTTGTCTCAGGATTCGGGTGAGTTGATAAGAATTCCGGCTGTTTTGCTCCTTTAGAAGCTGACTCCATTCTGTTCCAGAAAGGGATTGCCTCTCTTGGGTCGTATCCTGCCATTCCCATTAAATATAGTCCCATTTTATCTGCTTCAGACTCCTGATTTCTACCATATTTTAATAATGCAACCTGAGAACCAATAGGATAAACTTTTTCAAAAACACCAGCCCATTGAGCATTAGAAATTGTTCCTCCCAAAATAGCCCCACCATATTGTGCAACCATTGCCTGAGAAATTCTTTCGTTACCATGTCCTGCTAAAGCATGAGAAACCTCATGCCCCATCACCACAGCAAGCCCATTATCGTTTTTAGTTGTTGGCAAAATCCCTGTGTAAACAGCTACTTTACCACCTGGCATACACCAAGCATTCAGCTCATCACTCTGTAAAAGATTAAATTCCCAGTTATAATTTGCTAAATCTGCTGATCTGCCTATACTTTGATAATATTTTTCTGCTGCTGCTTTTATTCTGCTTCCAACACTTACTACTCTTTTTGCGTCTGCCGTTCCGGTTATCACTTTACCTTTAGACAATGTAGTTTTATATTCTTGAGAAGACATTGTCAATATCTCAGAATTATTTGCTAATTGCAGAGAAGATCTACCCGTAATCGGGTTCGTAGTACAAGCTGCAACCGATAGAGCAACCGCTCCTATTCCTAAAAAAAGATGTGCTAATTTCATAGTTTTGAGTGTTATTAATTCATCATTTACAATTTCTATTCCAAAAATTCTCGAAACAGTATATTTGCATACATTTTGCTATCTAAATTTAATAATTATTTTAATACTATGAAAAAGTATATTTCAATCATATTTGTATTAAGTTTTTTGTTCTTTTTTCAAAGCTGCTCTTCCCAAAGTTCTGCTACTGACAACCATATTACTAATGAACTGGTAAATTCTCAGGAGTTTACGTTTCATGCACAAAGGGCAAATCCTACAAATTATGATGTAATCAAAGTAATGAATTCTATTCCGAATTCTACAGCAACGAGAATACTTGATTTGAGTGGTGACTATACAATTACAATAAAATCTGGAACTCTTGAATCTTATCTTCCTTATTTTGGCAGAACTTTCAATTCTTCATCTTATGGAAATACGGAAAAAGCCGGATATAGATTTACAAGTAAAGACTTTACTATCAACAAATCACAAAACAAAAAAGGAACTTGGATTGTAAAAATAAAACCTAATGATGTAAATTATGTTGATGAAATCATTATTGAGGTTTTCAAAAACGGAAAAGCATTTACTTCCATTAGAGGAAATGACAGACAACCTATTTCTTATGATGGGTATGTTTCTAAAAATGAAGAACCGAAAACCACAAAATCTGAACTTTAAAATTTCTTATTAAGAAAATTTTCAACAAATAATTTAGCTTCAGCTTGGGTTTTAAACCGTTTGCTGAAGCATTTTTTTTGAGAAAACCTTTGATTTGTACGTTTTTTGCTGTGAAAACTAGTAAATATTTAATGCTATGAAAAAATATATTCCAATTATATTTATTTTAAGCCTTTTCTACTTTTTTAAAAGCTGTTCTTTACAAAACTATACTACAATAGATGCTTACACGATAAGTGAGCTGGTAAAATCTGAAGAATTCACATTTCATATAAAAGATGTAATTCCCCCAAATAATAATACGTTCAATGATATCAAGAATAATATAAAAAATTCCTTCCAAAATTCTAATTCTACAATACCAAAAATGCCTGATTTAATAGGTGATTATAGAATCAGCGTAAAACCAAATGTAGTAGAATTATACCTTCCTTCTTTTAACAGACCTTCTAACAATTCATTGGTTTATATAAATCTGGGAGAAACCGAAAATAGGTACACAAGCAAAAACTTTACTATTGATAAAATTCAAGAGCCAGACGGAATTTGGTCTGTAAAAATAAAACCTAAAGATATAAACAAAATAGAAGAAATTGATATAACCGTTTTCAAAGGAGGAAATATATATTCATCCATTAAAAAAAATAGCAGAACAACTATGTCCTATCACGGATATATTTCTAAAAATGAAGAACCGAAAACTACTAAATCTGAACTTTAAAATTTCTTATTTAGAAAATTTTCAACAAATAATTTAGCTTCAGTACTTGGATTTGAAACCATTGCTGAAGCATTTTTTTTATGCTGAAGATAAGCCTCTTCCAACGATTCATTTCTTTTCATCATAGCTAAAATATATTCCTGAACCCAATATTCAAAGCGTTTTTCAGCCTGTTGAGTTCTCACTTCTTCAAAACGGTTGGTTTTCTTCTTAAGATTAATAAATTCATCAATCTTAGCATAAACTTCATCTAAACCTTCATTATTCAATGCAGAACCAAGCAAAACAGAAACTTTCCAATCTTTTTCTTTGGGAGGAATAAAATCAAGAGCACGTTTTAGTTCTAATCTTGTATTTTTTGCCTTCTGAATATTTTCAGAATCAACTTTATTGATAAAAATAAGGTCAACCATTTCCATAATTCCTCGTTTTATCCCTTGAAGTTCATCTCCTCCTCCAATGATTTTTAAAAACAGAAAAACATCCGTAATATCAGCAACCAAAACTTCTGACTGACCAACACCAACTGTTTCAATTAAAATATAATCATAACCTGCAGCTTCACAAATCAGCATCGTTTCAAAAGTTGTATTGGCAACACCACCCAAAAAACCTGAACTTGGAGAAGGGCGAATAAATGCATTTTCTTCTTTCGCCAATTCTTCCATTCTGGTTTTATCCCCTAAAATACTTCCTTTATTAATCGCTGAACTCGGGTCGATTGCCAAAACAGCCACTTTTTTTCCGTTAGAAATGGCTAATCTTCCAAAACTTTCAATAAAAGTGGATTTTCCAGCTCCCGGAACACCTGTAATCCCTACTCTGATAGAATTTCCTGTAAATGGCATTATTTTCTTTAAAAGCTCCTCTGCCTGAATTCTGTGTTCAGCCTTTTTACTTTCAACCAACGTAATAGCCTTTGCAATCAAGCGTTTGTTTCCTGATTGTATACCTTTAATTAATTCTTCTGTAGAAATTTTCATTGACTCAAAAATAATAATTAAAAGTTTAATTATCAATTGTAGATAAAGAATTCGTAGTTCTTATATTCTTTCTTGATTTTAATTGTAAAGATTAGAAAACCATTTTTTAAGTATTAGCACTTCAGTACTTTGCTTCTTTTTTATTTTTATTTCTTCTAAATTAAAAATACATTTATTTTCATCAATGCCTAAAGTAATTTGTTACATTTGTTTTTTAGTCAAAAGTAAAAACATGAAAAAAATAATTGCTGTAGCTTCATTTACTGCTATTTTATTAGCGTCTTGTACACCTAAAACTCAAACATCAACTGCTCCTGTGGGACCTGCAACTTCAACAGCAGAACAAATTGCCCAAGGAAAAACAATTTTTGAAAATTCATGCGGAAAATGCCATAAATTGCCTGAACCAACTGCTTTTAGCTCTGTACAATGGGTAGGAATTATGAATTCTATGGCTCCAAAGGCAAAACTTACAGATGAACAACATCAATGGGTTTATGATTATGTAGTTTCTGTGAAAAAATAATCACCAAAAAATATTATTATGAAAAAACTGATTTTAGGAATGATTGTTTGCTCTGCATTTATGGTATCATGCGGACCAAAAAGTGTAGCGGTAACAGGACCAAAGTACAGTTCTTCTGAACAGTTGGCTCAAGGAAAAACCGTTTTTGAAAACTCATGCAACAAATGTCACAAATTACCAGACCCAGCAAAGCATGATAATAATGGCTGGATAAAAACTTTGAGTAGAATGGCTCCGAAAGCTAAGCTAAGTGACGACCAGCATCAAATGGTTTATGATTATCTAATTTCTGTAAATAAAAAATAGGCTTTCTTAGAAAGTCTATTTTTTATTTTAATTCAATTCCCAGTCCTGATTTTTGAGAAAGCATTATTTTCCCGTTTTCTACAAAACTTCCGACTGCATAATCATTTGAAATAAGATTAGCACCATCCAAATCTGCATAATCAACCAATCCCGTTAAAGCACAACCTGCAGAAATACCAATGCTTGATTCCGTCATACAACCAATCATTATTTTGTAATTTAATTCTCTGGCTCTTTTAATCATTTCTAAAGCAGGTGTCAAACCTCCACATTTCATCAATTTTATATTGATGCTTTTATAATACGGAATCAATTCATCTAAAGATTCAATACTTTGACAATCTTCATCAGCCATCCAATTGGCAAAACCATTCTTTTTTAGAATTTTATAGTTATCTATAGGTCTTGGCTGTTCGAGGTAAGAAAATTTTTGAACCTCATCTTTTTCCTGAAGCCAAAGACAATCTTCTTCAGTAAAACTTGCATTGGAATCCAAAGCTATATTTTGGTTCAGTTGCAAAAGTTTTTCGATGTTGTTTTGATTTAATCCTTTACATTTTACCTTAAATTTCTTCCAATTACTTTTTTCAATTTTCTTAATCTGGTTATCTATTTCGTCCACGGAAATCGTGATTGAACTTTCAGCCAAATTGTCGGAAGGCAAATTATTTAAGTCTATAAAACTTTTGTTTTCCAGTTTCCCAAACAAATCCCAATACGCACAATCTAACGCGGAAAGTAAAAAGGGATGAAGCTGTAAATCAAATAAAAATTGAAAAAACTCTTTGGGATGAATAATTTTTTGAACTTCAATAATTGATTGTATTTTTTTTAATTTCAAGACAAAATCCTGAAGATTAATTTTGTAATAATCTATTGCAACACATTCTCCATATCCTTTACAACCTTGATGGGAAAGCTCTATAATTAATGCTTCTCTCGTATCATAATTACCATAAGCGATAGAGAATGTTTCTTTTAATTGAAGCTGTTTAAGTTCAAAACGTAATTCCATGATTAAATCTACAAAAAAGGAGACTTATTTTATCTCCTTCTTCTTTTTATTTTGCTTTTTCTTTGGCATTTTGGATTTAATAAATTTCTTTCGATCCTTTACTACATTCAAACTGTATTCTGTAAAACAATATTTGGCAGATTCATCCAGGAATTTTAATGCATTCACCAAACTTCCTCTTTTTTCGGAAAGTAAAGATCTGTAAAACCATAAAGTTGATTTATCAATTCCTTTAATTTTCAAAGAGTAGCAAATCAGTTTTTCTGCTTCCTGAAAATCTTCGTTGTCTAAAAGACATTTTATATAATATTGTGGCGTATTAAGATTATTTACGTCATACATCATTGCTTCTTCAAAATAAAGCTTAGCTTTTTCATAATCAATAAGCATTTCACTATAGATCCGTCCCATCAAGCAAAGAGAATCTGCATCTTCCGGATCATAAGACAATGCGTAATTCAATGCTTCCAAACAATCTGGTAAACTGTAAGGGTAATTATCTAAAGCCTCAAAATAATATTTATTTTTAGTTAAGGTCATTTTTATAATTTTTTAATTCATTTTTTAGAATATTTCTTTGTTTTTTGAAAGATTTATCCTGATAATTCTTCTTAAAATCTGTTCCCGAAAATGTCCGAATAGGATTTCCACGCTGAACATTCAAATTGTTATTCCACGTTTCCTGCATTTGCTTTTGAAGTTGAATAATATTCTGCTCCAGTACTTTCTCTTTCAGTCGCTGAATCGAAAGTTTTTTATTCTCCAATTGCGAACGCGAATCCTGAACGAAAACACTTTGCCCGGTTGGTAAATAAGTTGCACGAACAGCAGTATTGACTTTATTCACGTTTTGTCCACCACTTCCCTGACTTCTAGTTGTCTGAAATTGAATATCTCTTTCATTAAAATTAATTTTCTCCAAACCTTCTAATTCAAAAATTCCTATGAACCAATTGCTTCTTTTATGCAATTTGCGGAAAGTGCTTTTACCAATCCAACAAATACTTCCGAGCCAGCTTTTTAAAAAGTCTGTTAAATTTTCCCCTTTTAAAAGCAGAGTTACGGATTTCAACGTAAGATTCTCATCACCATTTTCACGATGAATAATTTCGTATTCTATATTATTATCTTTTACCTCCTCAAGAAAGACCTTCAGAACTTTGGCTACTACCCATTGACATTCCAAAGGCCCTCTTCCAGAGGTGATTTGTATTAATTTTTCCATTTTATTTTGGCATTTCACTTAATTTAGGATGACCAATAGGATTAATCCCTTTTTCTAATAAATATTGAGCTGTCATTACTGCCCAACATTTGTCACTAGAATGTATATTTCTGTAAAACGAAAGCAAAACATTAGGCTTCACGACTGTAAATCCGTTTGCTTCAATGGTTTCCAAGTCATTTCTTTCAAAAAAATCTATGGTAATTCTGTGATGCTTTCCATTTTCTAATTCTATTGTTTTCTCATATCTCCGAAAATTTTCTTCACTCGAAAGATGGTCATATCTCGTCCATACTTTTTGAAAACCTTCTTGTTGAAGTATCATGACAACTTCAGCTACATTTTCTTTCTTTACAAAAACATCGATATCCTCCTTATGGTCGTGAGCGTGTTTATATTCTGTATGCCCGATTTCAGACATAAAATGCCATGCCCAACCTCCTGATATAATGACTTTATTTTTTAACTTTTCTAAAATTTCCAGTCCGTGTTGAATTCTAAATTCCGGCCAGACTTCTCCGTATCTTTTTATATTATGTGGTGCTCCCATTTTTTTAATTTTTTTTAATTTGAATTTTGTCATTCTGACAAAGAAAGAATCTCTTTCTTTTACATCATTGAGATTCTTCATTACGCTTTGCTTCATTCAGAATGACATAACAGATGTTTTCTACTTATCCATTCTTACAATTCTTGGCTGAAAGGTTCCCAAAATATCCACCAATTCACTTTGCGAATTCATTACTTCATTGATATCTTTATATGCCATTGGCGCTTCTTCTGCATTTCCACCCATCAACGTGACATTTTTTAATTTTAATTCTTTTTTGATATCGTTTTGGGTGAAAAGACTTCTACATTCTCCTCTCGAATACGCTCTCCCTGCTCCATGAGAAGCTGAGTTCAATGAATCCGGATTTCCTTTTCCGCGAACGATAAATCCTTTTGCTGTCATTGAACCTGGAATCATTCCCAATTCCCCTTCACTTGCGGGAGTTGCCCCTTTTCTGTGAACAATCACCTCTTTTCCCTTATGGATTTCTTTCCATGCGAAGTTGTGATGGTTTTCAATTCTGGCTTTTACTCTTCCTCCCACAGCTTTCACTAATCTTCTGTGAATATCGTCATGACAAGCCGAAGCGTAATCTCCTGCTAAATTCATCGCTGTCCAATATTCTAAACCGAGGTGTGTACTCAAATCCAGCCAAGCAAAGTTTTGTGCTTCTTTTGGCAACGGACATTGCTCAGTCGCTACTCTTGAATAATATTGAGCAATTTCAGCTCCCAGTCCACGAGAACCGCTGTGAGAAAGAATTCCAAGGTATTTTCCTTTCGGTAATCCTATTTGTTCGTCTTCTTCCGTTATTTCAACTTCGCCGAATTCTACGAAATGATTACCTCCGCCAGAAGTTCCCATTTGTTTGATGGCTTTTCCTTTCAATCTTCTCAAAATCGGAATCATGTCAAATGTATCTCTATCGAAAATTTCGTGTTCCACATGAGATTTATGAGTTTCGTACATTCCGAATTTGGTATGTTCGGCAAGAGCTTTTTCATATTTATCTCTTGCACCATCCAGATATGAAACAGGTGTATCCAAAATACTAAGACTCATTCTACAGCCAATATCCATCCCGACTCCATAAGGAATTACAGCATTTTCTACAGCCAAAACACCTCCAATCGGAAGTCCGTAACCGCTGTGTGCATCGGGCATTAAAGCACCCTGCGTTGAAATTGGTAACTTCAATGCGGTGTACAACTGATTTTTGGCTTCCTCAGAAATATTATTTCCGAAAATCTGAAAGTTAGCACGTTGTGTATTCAACATTCTTTTTTCTGTTTTTTTAGATAATAATAATGCTTCCGCAATCTGCCCGAAAGTCAAATCCTTTTCAAAATTTTCCGGATTTAGCAAAATTTCTTTCAAAAGAGATTTCACATGATGAATATTTTTGGTTGCAAAATTTCTTTTCATAACCTCCAAAGCAATGTTTACACTTTGATTATTCGGATAACCTATTTTTAATATATCTTTTCCTTTAAGTTTTAAATTTCCCATCTTTTTAGATTTTAGATAATAGATGTGAGATGATAGACTTTCTCGCATCAAATATTTAAACCAACTAAGTTTTTAGTTGAGTTGTTTTTGTCACAATTTTTTATGACAAATGTTGATTTGGAGACGAGTTTTTTAGCCCCGATTGCAACGACATCCTTTTTTGCGTTGGCTTAAAAAGCATTGGCAAAAAAGATATAGTGGAAAGCGGGAAACAGCTCCTAATTTTAAAAATGATTTCGGGGAAACTTTAAGTTTGAAATATTGCACAATAAAAAACCCGAAATCTTTACGACTTCGGGTTTTGATATTTCATTGTACTGTTATTCTAAGAATGTACCAAACCACGAAGCCTCGCCTTTGCAAAAGGCAATCCTACTGTTGAATGTAAGCTAAATTTGAACATTGCTTCGTTATTTTTAATTGGTTAAACTTGATTTTCAGATGCAAATATATTAATTTTTCTGAAAATCAATATATTTTTTTAATTATTTAGAAATTTTTCTAATATATCTACAGCACATTTTGGAAGGTTTGTACCTGGCCCAAAGATGAAATCGGCACCATTTGCATACAAAAATTCGTAATCCTGTTGCGGAATTACTCCCCCAACAACGATAGTGATATCATCTGCTCCCAGTTTTTTCAGTTCTTCAACAACTTGTGGAACCAGAGTTTTGTGACCTGCAGCCAAAGAAGAAACTCCTAAAATATGTATGTCATTTTCTACAGCTTGTTTTGCAACTTCTTCCGGAGTTTGAAATAATGGCGCAACGTCAACATCAAATCCCATATCTGCGAAAGCTGTAGCCACTACTTTCGCTCCTCTGTCATGACCATCCTGTCCCATTTTAGCAACCATAATTCTTGGTCTACGACCTTCTTCTTCTTCAAATTTTTGAGTAAGATTTAGGGCTTTTTCAAAATATTCGTTTTTACCTGCATTCATAGCGTAAACTCCTGAAATTGTTTTGATATTAGCTTTATATCTTCCGAAAGATTCTTCCATAGCATCGCTCATTTCACCAAGAGTAACTCTTCTTCTTGCCGCTTCAATACATAATGCCAATAGATTTCCTTTTCCTGTTTTTGCAGATTTTCTGATTTCATTCAAAATTTGCTCAACAGCTTCAGAATTTCTTTCAGACTTTATTGTATTTAATCTTTCGATTTGTTTTCTGCGAACTTCCGAATTATCGATATCTAAAATTTCAATTTCATTCTGTTTTAGAGAAGATTTAAATGAATTGACTCCAATTATAAACTCTTCTCCGCTGTCAATTTTAGCTTGTTTTCTTGCAGCAGCTTCTTCAATTCTCATTTTCGGAATTCCTGCTTCAATAGCTTTTGTCATTCCACCTTCCTGCTCAACCTCATCAATATATTTCCTTGCTTCCTCAATCATTTGCTGAGTAAGACTTTCAATTAAATTACTTCCTCCCATCGGGTCTACAACATCACAAATTCCGCTTTCCTGTTGAAGAATAATCTGTGTATTTCTAGCAATTTTTGCAGAATAATCTGTTGGAAGGGCAATTGCCTCGTCTAATGCATTGGTATGTAAAGACTGAGTACCTCCTAAAGCTGAAGACAATGCTTCAATTGCAGTTCTTGTAATATTGTTGAATGGTTCTTGCTCCGTTAAAGACCAACCGGAAGTCTGGGAATGTGTTCTTAAGGCTAAAGATTTCGGATTTTGAGGATTGAATTGCTTTAACAAAGTTGCCCAAATATATCTTGCAGCACGCATTTTTGCAATTTCCATGAAATGATTCATCCCAATTGCCCAAAAAAATGACAAACGAGGAGCAAAATCATCGATATTCATCCCAGCTTTAATTCCTGTTCTTACATATTCTAATCCATCAGCTAATGTATAAGCCATTTCCAAAACTGGCGTTGCACCAGCTTCCTGCATGTGATAACCAGAAATTGAAATGGAATTGAATTTCGGAATATTTTGAGAAGTATATTCAAAAATATCTGCGATGATTTTCATGGAAGGTCCAGGTGGATAAATATAAGTATTTCTCACCATAAATTCTTTCAAGATATCATTCTGGATAGTTCCTGAAAGTAATTCTTGCTTCACACCCTGCTCTTCTGCAGCAACGATATAAAATGATAAAATAGGAAGAACCGCCCCATTCATTGTCATGGAAACAGAAATTTGGTCTAATGGAATCTCATTAAACAAAATTTTCATATCCTCAACAGAATCAATAGCAACACCTGCTTTTCCTACATCACCAACAACCCTTGCGTGGTCTGAATCATAGCCTCTGTGAGTAGCCAAATCGAAGGCCACAGAAAGACCTTTTTGTCCCGCAGCCAAATTTCTTCTATAAAATGCATTGGATTCTTCTGCTGTGGAAAAACCTGCATATTGACGGATTGTCCAAGGTTTTTGCACATACATTGTAGAGTAAGGACCTCTTAAATAAGGTTCAATTCCTGGCGAAGTTCTTGTTAAAGACTCATTTTTAACATCTTCTAACTTGTAAGAAGACTTTAATTGAATTCCATCTTTTTCAAATGGATACACCTCTGTGCTCTTTTCTGTTATATTAAATTGAGGAGTTTTATTCTGAACTTCCCGTCTCATACTTTCTAGTTTTATTTAGATGCTAAAATTACGGATTTTTGAAATAAAAAAACCGACTAAAATTAGTCGGCTTTATTAAAAACCCTTTTTAGGGCTTATTTTTTGATTAATTTAGTGCTTAATGTTTTCTCACCATTTACAATGGTTATAACATAAACTCCTTTTACTAAACTTTGAACATCGATTCTACCTTCTGTTTTACCATTTAGCACCAATCTTCCATCTGCAGAGTAGATTTTATAATCTGCTGAACCTTTAAGATTTTTAATTTCAACAAAAGTATCTGCTGGGTTTGGATATAATGAAATTTCGGATTTAGAAGGTGTAGTCTCATTTGTAGACAAAGAGTTGCTTGTTATCTTTACTGGTAAATCCATAACAGAACCTCCTCCACTTGAAATGAATCCACATGTACTTGCTAATGCAGCTGTATTATATTTAGCTACTACTCTCATTCTTAAAAGCTTATCTCCTGCATAAGTTGTTGTAGGTACTGTAAAGTTTTGTGCTCCAAAACTAACAATACCATATGGTGCAGTGCCAGAAACAGAAATTACTCTCTCCGAGGTTTCAAATACACCATTTCTATTATAATCAATCCAAACTGAAACGTTTAAAGGAGCTCCACCGCTAAGATATCCTTGAATGACTTTAGGTGTTAAAGTATAAGAATTCCCTTGAACTAAATTTATAATTTTACTTGCATCCTCCGATAGATCTTTATACGCTTTTATTGTATTATCTGTATAATCTATATTGGATACTTTTACTGAGCTGATTGCTCCAATATCAGGAACTCCAGAATTTAGAATACAATAATCAACCCCTGTTTTTAGACTGTTTGTTTTAAATGTATAATTAGAAGAAAAAGCTCCAGGAACATTATTAACCACTGCTGCAACTTGCACTTCATAACTAGACTCATCTTCTAATCCGTTTATAAGTACAGAATTTACAGCACTTGTGGTATTAGTCCAGTTAGTAGTCCCTGCTTTTCTATAATTAATAGAGTAAGTAGCTCCGGGAACACTGTTCCAAGAAACTCTTGCCGATGTTTTTAATATTTCAGAAGCAATAGTAGAAACACCTGTAGGAGCTGCTGAAGTAGATGTTGGAGCACTTCCTATTGTTACAGCAGGAGACACTGCATAAAATACATTCCCTATTGCAGATATTCTTAATTTAATTGTACCACTTAAACTAGATGGCATTTGTGCGCTATAACTTCCATTGTTTGGAGTTGAAGCGACCAAATCAGTCCATGTAGCTCCATTATCTGTTGTATAGTCTATTTTAACATTTGCTACATTATAAGGAGCAGCAGTCGTGTTTGCTACTTCCCATTGGATTATATTTGTCGCATCTTTATACAATATTGATGAATTTGTAAGACCATTAAATTTGAATGGTCCATCCTCCCCAACAGTTACTGTGGTTTCAGAAGAAGAAAGCATCGGCCTTGTTGGGTTTTCATCCCTTACAGTTACCGCATATTTCAATGTTCTAGGAACATAAGATACAGTTTCCCAATCTGTATTTACAGAGTTAGCGGGATTAGTTTTGTTAGTAAGAATTCCATTCATTACTAAAGCAAGGCTTGGGAAATACCTTCTTCCACTACTTGTTCCGAAGCGAGATCTTGTCAATGTCCCTTGTGTATTATATCCCCAGCCAGAATCTCCAGAGATAGAAGCATAACCATCTACACTATCATACTGCTCCCATGTATATTTTAAAGGATCATTTTGAGCATCTGTTGCCGTTGTTTCTAAATAATATGCTGTTCCTTTAGGAATAGAGTAAGCTCCTAATGTTGCAATTGTAGGTGGTGTATTAGTAGTGATATCAGCCGAGGTTCCGCATCCTGTCTTTCCATCAAGAGTTGTTAATACCTGATCGATCGAAGAATAATGGAAATATGCATCGGAATTCATCTGTACATTATCATAAGTAATACCTGCATATCCCATGATTGTTGTTCCACCTCCCGGTTCTACATTAACACCTGAACCCTCAGTTCTATTAGAGAAAGTATGATTTGCCCCTAGTTGGTGCCCCATTTCGTGAGCTACATAATCAATATCAAATAAATCTCCTGTGGGATTAGTATTTTGGGTAAAAGCTGAACCTTTTGCAAGACTATTATTAGTTGCAGGATTAGTACAAATAACACCTATTCCTCCTGCATTTCCGTTTCCACCTGCTGCATTAAATACATGCCCGATATCATAATTATCATTTCCCACAACAGAAGTTAATGTTTGTTGTAATTGTAAATTTAGATTATTAGTATAAGGATCTGTTGCTGCATCCGTATAAATAATTGCAGGGATATCCTGAACTAATAATTTAATTCCAAAGTCTTTTTCAAAAACCCCATTTACACGGGTCATGGTATTGTTCATTCTAGTTACAGCAGCAGCTACTGTTCCTCCAGCAGCTTGAGTATATTCTCCCGTTGCTGATAATGCCAATCTATATGTTCTATATTTTGTACTTGATGGTCTATTGGTGATCCCAACATTAGAAAGCTTTTTTTTTCCGTTTAATTCTAATTTTTTTATATCCTCAATCGTTCTTTCCTCTGTAGTACATTCAAAACCATGCTCTGACTTATTTCTTTTTGTCTTATAAAAGACTCCATAAGTTTGTTTATCTGTAGAAATAGGTTCTATGAACTGAAATACACCATCTTTAATAATCATTGACTGTAATTCCGTAGGTGAAGTGCTAAATCTAACGTATTTTGAAGGATCATCAACTCCTACACCAACATAAGAGCCTAGCTGATATCTATCTGCCAAAGACTTTTCCATGACAGGATTGCTATAAACTGCAAATTTCTCGATTTTTCCTTCTACTGTTGGTAAAGAAATAATAACAGGTTTTGCACCATTTCCCGTCTCAACCGCATCTTTTAAAAGATTTCTAATTGAAGCCAAATCTACTCTATAAGCATATTGAACTTCAACTTCCTTTCTAATCTGAGAAACCTTTTGCGAAACAGGTTCCCATCTCTGTGCATAAGCGCTGGTTACAAAACCAGCCAAAGCACAAATCAGTAAAATTCTTTTTTTCATAATAGCCTATTAATAAAATTTTAAATATCTAAAACCAAATGTAGTGAATCATACTAAAAAAAACCACAAAAAAAGACAGTTTAAACAAAAACCATCTTTTTTTTAATATATTTTTAATTTTTCTTAAAGTTATAATTTCACCCCCATTTCATGCAGTGCAAAAGAAATAAGATCTGCATTCTCACCAATTACCTGTTCGGTTGACCTTCCTGCCCCATGACCTGCATTTTTCTCTATTCTTAGTAAAATAGGATTTTTACATCCTTGCTTTTCTTGTAACTCAGCTCCAAATTTGAAAGAATGTGCCGGAACCACTCTGTCATCATGATCACTTGTAATAATCATCGTTGAAGGATAACATGTTCCGCTTTTTACATTATGTACCGGAGAATATGACTTTAAGTATTCAAACATTTCTTTACTATCTTCCGCTGTTCCGTAATCATAAGACCAACCTGCTCCTGCTGTGAATTTGTTATATCTCAACATATCCAGAACTCCAACTCCAGGAAATGCAACTTTAGCCAAATCAGGGCGCATAGTCATGGTTGCACCAACCAATAAGCCTCCGTTTGATCTTCCTGAAAGAGCCATATATTCTTTCGAAGTATATCCTTTACTTTGTAAGTATTCCCCTGCAGCAATGAAATCATCAAACACATTCTTTTTTTGCATTTTCGTTCCTGCATCATGCCACTTTTTACCATATTCACCTCCTCCACGGATGTTGGGAACTGCATAAATTCCTCCGTTATTCATCCATACTGCATTTACTACAGAAAACGCTGGTTGTAGGCTTATATTGAATCCTCCATAAGAATATAAAATCGTTGGGTTTTTACCATTCAGCTTAGTTCCTTTTTTATAATTAATCATCATAGGAACTTTTGTTCCGTCTTTAGAAGTATAGAAAACTTGCTCGGAAACATAATCATCGGGATTGAATTTTACTTTTGGCTTTTGGTAAACTTCCGATTTTCCTGTTTCTACATTAAACTTATAAATTGTTCCGGGAGTTATATAATTTGTGAAAGAAAAATACAATTCTTTTTCC
The DNA here is from genome assembly GCF_025971925.1 of Chryseobacterium oryctis. Taxonomy (GTDB): domain Bacteria; phylum Bacteroidota; class Bacteroidia; order Flavobacteriales; family Weeksellaceae; genus Chryseobacterium; species Chryseobacterium oryctis. The sequence continues at coordinate 543,717 of NZ_JAPDHV010000002.1, read as the reverse complement.
TTCTCTTTCCCTCCAAATCCTCCTACATTCCCTTTACCCGGAAGGGTAATTTCTCTGATTAATTTTCCGGCTTTATCATATTGTTTTACTTGATCAATAGCGTCTACCATATATGTAGCAAAGAAATAGCCTCCTCCTGAAGAAATTCCTAATACATTATCCGTTTGAGGAATCACATCCTTCCAATTTTCAGGACTAGGATTTTTGATGTTTGCTTTCACAAGACGCATATTTGGTGCATCCTTATCTGTAAAAATATAAAGTTCGTCCCCTTCTGTATCAACGATACTTGCATTGATATCAAATCCTTTATTTATTTGGATAAAATCACCTCCTTTCTGTAAGTCTTTTATATATAATTCATTTCCGTTGGTTGCATTGGCTGCGGAAATAATTAAATATCTCTGGTCTTCAGAAACATCAGCACCTAAATATCTTCTTGGAGTTTTTTCTCCTCCGAAAATTAGTTTATCTTCAGATTGTTTCGTTCCTAATTTGTGAAAGTAAACCTTATGCTTATCGGTCATTCCGGAAAGTACTGTTCCTTCCTTTGGTTTATCATAGCTAGAATAATAAAAACCTTCGTCTCCTTGCCATGAAATTCCACTAAATTTCACATCAACCAACGTCTCATCAATTTGTTTTTTGGTAATTGCGTCGATAATGATGATTTTGTTCCAATCACTTCCTCCTTCTGAGATTGAATAGGCTGCTAAATTTCCTTTTTTATTGAATGATAATTGAGAAAGAGAGGTTGTTCCTTTTTCAGAAAACTGGTTAGGGTCTAAAAATACTTCAATATTTTTAGTTTTAAGATTCGTTCTGTATAAAACCGATTGAGCCTGTAGCCCGTTATTTTTATAAAAGTACGTATAATCTCCTTCTTTAAAAGGAGCTCCTATTTTTTCATAATTCCAAATATCTCTTAATTGATCTTTTATTTTCTCTCTAAAAGGTATTTTCGAAAGATAATTCTGGCTAAAATCAACTTCTTCATCCACCCACTTTTTTGTAGCTTCCGAATCATTTTCTAAATCTCGAAAAGGATCTGCGACAGAAGTTTCGAAGTAAGTATCTGTTTGATTTCCTTTTAATGCTTTTGGATAAATCATTTTTTGAGAATAAATAGATGCTGAAAATAAAACTCCAGCGGTTAATAAGATTGGTGTAAAATTCATTTTTAACGATTTTATCAAAAATACTGAAAGAATCCCAAATAAAAAAGCTCCTATAAAAATAGAAGCTTTAATAAATTTTTAAGTTTTTTAATCTGCGAAGCAAAATGCAGTCATTCCATCAGGGCAGGGAACTCCACAAATCCAATCTATAAGTTCTCCGTTAACAATACATTTGCCTGGTCTTGGATCACCATTTCCAGCAACAATAGATTTTAAATCTTTTTTAGTTAGTTTTTTCATATTTAATAATTTGCTATCATAAAGATATCAAATTTTTACAAAAAAAACATTTTTTTAGTAATTCTCTTCCTCTCCTTTCATTTTCTCCGCATTTTCTGCCATGATTACAGCATCAATCATTTCTGAAATATCTCCATTCATATACGCATCAAGATTGTACATAGATTTATTAATTCTATGATCTGTTACTCTTCCTTGAGGATAATTATATGTTTTAATTTTTGCGGAACGATCTCCTGTAGAAACCATTGTTTTTCTTTGTGCAGCAATATCACCTTGAACTTCCTGTAATTTAATATCATACAATTTAGCACGAAGCATTTCCATTGCCAATTCACGGTTTGCTAACTGAGAACGAGCCTGTTGACAAACAACAACTAATCCTGAAGGCTTGTGTGTTAATTGTACTTTCGTTTCAACTTTGTTTACGTTCTGACCTCCAGCTCCACCCGAACGCGAAGTTTGCATTTCTATATCAGCAGGATTAATTTCTACATCTACTTCTTCAGCTTCCGGAAGAACAGCAACAGTAATTGCAGAAGTATGAACTCTTCCCTGAGATTCTGTTTCCGGAACACGCTGTACACGGTGAACCCCAGATTCGAACTTCATAATTCCGTAAACTCCTTCACCTTCTACTTTCATTATTAGCTCTTTGTATCCTTTTGCTGCTTCATTAGAATCAGTTACTTCATGCCTCCAGCCTTTTGCTTTAAAATACATGGTATACATTCTGTAAATATCTTCCACAAAAATAGCCGCTTCATCGCCACCTGTTCCCGCACGTAATTCTACAATTACGTTTTTATCATCTGCAGGATCTTTTGGTATTAATAAAACTTTCAACTCTTCTTCTAATCCAGGAATTCTAGATTGAGCCTCAAGCTTTTCCTCTTTAGCCAAATCCACCAAATCTCTGTCTGAACCATCAGCAATGATTTCATCAGATTCTTCAATAGTATCTAAAGCTCCTTTATATTGGTCATAAACTTTTACAATTTTTCCCAAATCACTATATTCTTTATTCAAAGTAGAATATCTTTTTTGGTCTGAAATAACATCAGGTTGAATAATAAGATCTGCAACCTCATTATATCTTTGTTTTATAGCTTCTAATTTTGGAATTAATGATTTAGACATTATGAAAATTTTGTGGGTGCAAAGATAAGAATTATTAATTCAAAACTCAATAAACATTTGATTGTGTATTCTTTTGTTTTTAAATCCTATAGCTTTTCCTTTATAAATTCTTATTAAAATCCATTATGATTTAGTAGTTCACAAATAAAAAGTATCATTAAAAACAAAAAACCACTTAAAAAATTAAGTGGTTTATATATGATGTTTTGCTTTGATATTACTTTTTCAGAATTCAGGTGAAAAAGCAATGACAATCAATTAATGATGTCCGTGACTATCGTGCAAGAAAGGCCCGTTTCCTTTTGGTTCGTTGTAGATAACCTCTACACCTTCCTGCTCATAAATATTTTTTCTTCTGATATCTTCAGGATCAAAAGGCTTTACTTTTCCAAAATATTCTTTCAAACCTTCCGTCAACCACATTGGAATAACCAACCCGAAGAACATAAAAATACACCAGAACCCTACCAAGAACATGATTATGAAAAATACTGTCCAAAGGAACTGGTAAAACGGCCAAAATGCTGATAAAATCGTTATCATTCTTTAAAGATTTTAGGCAAAAATAGGACTTTTTATTGTTTTACACAAAAGATATAAGCCCTATTTTATTATTTATTTTGATTTTAAACTAATTAATGTGCAAGATCTGCGAAGAAATCATTTCCTTTATCATCAGTGATAATAAATGCAGGGAAATCTTTTACTTCAATTTTTCTTACAGCTTCCATCCCCAATTCTGGAAAGTCTACGACATCAACAGACACAATATTATCTTTCGCTAAAATTGCAGCTGGCCCACCAATTGAACCTAAATAGAACCCTCCATATTTTTTGCACGCATTTGTAACATCTTTGCTTCTATTACCTTTTGCCAACATAATCATACTTCCTCCATGGCTCTGGAATTCATCTACATAAACATCCATTCTTCCTGCTGTTGTAGGTCCGAAACTTCCTGAAGCCATTCCTTCCGGAGTTTTTGCTGGTCCTGCATAATAAATAGGATGGTTTTTGAAATATTCTGGCATTGGTTTTCCGCTGTCAAGAATTTCTTTAATCTTTGCGTGAGCAATATCTCTTGCTACAATTAAAGTACCGTTTAGTTTCAACCTTGTTTTAATCGGATATTTTGAAAGTTCCGCTAAAATTTCAGGCATTGGTTTATTCAAATCAATTTCTACAGCTTCTTCCAAATGCGGAGGAGTTGCCGGTAAAAATCTTTTAGGATCTTGTTCCAATTGCTCTAAGAAAATACCTTCTTTGGTAATTTTACCTTTAATATTTCTATCTGCTGAACATGATACACCCATTCCTACAGGACAAGAAGCTGCGTGACGAGGAAGTCTGATAACTCTAACATCATGCGTTAAATATTTACCCCCAAACTGAGCTCCAATTGCACTTTCCTGACAAATCTTCTGAACTCTTGCTTCCCACTCCAAATCTCTGAAAGCCTGTCCTGCCTCATTTCCTTCAGTCGGAAGATTATCATAATATTTCGCAGATGCCTTTTTCACAGCAGCTAAATTCGCTTCAGCAGAAGTTCCGCCAATTACTAAAGCCAAGTGATATGGAGGACAAGCAGCCGTACCTAAATCTGAAATTTTCTCTTTGATAAATTCTTCAAGAGACTTTTCGTTCAATAATGACTTTGTTTTTTGGTACAAGAATGTCTTGTTAGCAGAACCACCTCCTTTAGTCAAGAATAAAAATTCATAATAGTCTCCTTTTTTAGCATAAATATCAATTTGTGCAGGAAGATTTGAACCGGAATTTTTTTCATCAAACATTGTTAAAGGAACAACCTGAGAATATCTTAAGTTTCTTTTTTGATAAGTATTGAAAATACCCTTACTCAAATATTCCCCATCATCAACTCCCGTATAAACATTTTCTCCTTTTTTAGCCATCACAATTGCTGTACCGGTATCCTGACAAGAAGGTAAAGCTCCTTCTACAGCTACGGCGGCATTTTGCAATAAATTATAAGCAACAAATCTATCATTATCAGTCGCTTCAGGATCATCAATAATTCTTCTAAGACTTTCTAAATGTGAAGAACGAAGCATAAAAGAAACATCCGCCATTGCTTCTTCTGCCAATAGCTCAAGTCCTTTTGGATCTATATTTAAAATTTCTCTATCTCCAAGTTTTTCAACTTTTACGTAATCTGATGTAAGCTTTTTATATACCGTATCATCTTTTTGAATCGGATACGGATCCTGATATCTAAAATCCATTGAATTTTCGTTTGTACAAAAATACAGCTTCCCTTAAAAAAACATAAGTAAAATCAACAGTTTAAATTGATATTTATAATCATTATAAATTGCAAGATTTTTGAGTAATGACTAAATTTATACTATTCTATTTTTAACCATAAAAGGAACAAAAGTTTTTTAAACATATTAGTTATTTTAAGTTTAATTAAATACTGTTTTATAAGAACACATTAATTTTTGAAAACCTATGATTTTCATCTTTATGAACTTTAAGGGTTTTTAGTGTTTCCCTTAAAATTTAATCTAAATCTTTTGTTCCTTTTGTGGTTAAATAAAAATAAAATCTTAATCACAATGAATTACAGAATAGAAAAAGACACCATGGGTGAAGTTCAGGTTCCTGCTGACAAATTTTGGGGAGCACAAACAGAACGTTCAAGAAATAATTTCAAAATAGGCCCTGAAGGTTCTATGCCACACGAAATTATCGAAGCGTTTGCATATTTGAAAAAAGCTGCCGCTTATGCAAATGCCGATTTAGGAGTTCTTCCTGTTGAAAAAAGAGATATGATCTCAAAAGTTTGTGATGAAATTCTTGAAGGAAAACTCAATAACCAGTTTCCTTTAGTAATTTGGCAAACCGGTTCTGGAACTCAGTCTAATATGAATGTAAATGAAGTAATTTCAAATAGAGCCCATGTTAATAATGGAGGAAAATTGGGAGAGAAATCCGAAATTCATCCAAATGACGATGTGAATAAGTCTCAATCTTCCAATGATACATATCCAACGGCAATGCATATTGCAGCCTATAAAAAAGTGGTAGAAACAACCATTCCTGCTGTGGAAAGGTTAAAGAGTACCTTAGCTGAAAAATCAATTGCCTTTAAAGATATTGTTAAAATAGGAAGAACACATTTAATGGATGCGACTCCATTAACTTTAGGACAAGAGTTTTCCGGATATGTAGCACAATTAGAATTTGGATTAAGAGCTTTAAAAAACACCCTTCCGCATCTTTCCGAACTCGCTTTAGGAGGAACAGCAGTAGGAACAGGCTTAAATACACCCAAAGGTTACGATGTAAAAGTTGCAGAATATATTGCAAAATTCACCAACCACCCTTTTATTACTGCAGAAAACAAATTTGAAGCTCTTGCTGCACATGATGCTATTGTAGAATCTCATGGAGCTTTAAAACAACTAGCTGTTTCTTTATTTAAAATTGCTCAAGATATCAGATTATTAGCTTCAGGACCTCGTTCCGGAATTGGAGAAATCTACATTCCTGAAAATGAACCCGGTTCTTCCATCATGCCCGGGAAAGTAAACCCTACTCAAAATGAAGCCTTAACAATGGTTTGTGCACAAGTACTAGGAAATGACACCACTATTTCATTCGCAGGAACTCAGGGAAATTATGAGCTGAATGTTTTTAAACCTGTAATGGCTTATAATTTCTTACAATCAGCTCAATTAATTGCTGATGCATGTATTTCATTTAATGACCATTGCGCCGTTGGAATAGAACCTAATCATGAAAGAATCAAAGAATTGGTTGACAAATCTTTGATGTTGGTAACAGCTTTAAACACACATATCGGATATGAAAATGCTGCAAAAATTGCAAAAACAGCCCACAAAAATGGTACAACATTAAAAGAAGAAGCCATTAACCTTGGATTGCTAACTGCCGAACAATTTGATGAATGGGTAAAACCTGAAGATATGGTAGGAAGCCTGAAATAACATCATTTTTAAATATAAATTCAATGTAAAGCCTTGAAGTTTTCAAGGTTTTTATTATTTATACAAGATGCTGAATTACAATTTCTTACAAAATAATTTTCAGAAGTTAAAATTTTTCATAAATTAGTGATAAATTACAAACATCTATAAAACAAAATATTATGAAAAATCTAAAAAAAATCCAAAGAGAGAATTTAAAACAAGTATTAGGTGGTCACACATGCCCGACAAACACTTATCATGTTACTTACAATGGATATCACGCCTGTTGCTTAGAAATCCCGAGTGGAAACCCTTGCAATTCTACAAAATGCTTGGTTCCTATAGAAATGTGCGACCCAGATTTATCTTAAAAACAATTGAATAAAACAAAAAAGGACAGAAATTCTGTCCTTTTTTCAATATGTACACTTCATAATTTATCTTATCAATTCTTTTGCCTGTTCCAAAGCAGCCTCTGTAATCTTACTACCTGAAAGCAATTGTGCAATTTCTTGCAATTTTTCATCTTCATTCAGTGGAATAATCGTTGATTGAGTTTTTCCAGCAATGTCATGCTTCACAACCTTATAATTATTATTCCCTTTTGCTGCCACTTGTGCTAAATGAGAAATAACAATAAGCTGCATATCTTTTGACATATCTCTCATAAGATTTCCTATTTCTTCAGCCACTTTTCCTGAAACTCCCGTATCAATTTCATCTAAAATCAATGTCGGTAACTCATCACTTTCAGCGATAATCTTCTTCACAGCCAACATTACTCTTGACCTCTCACCTCCGGAAATTGCCGTTTGAATTGGCTTTAAAGGAAACCCTGAATTAGCTTGAAATAAAAGCTGAATACTTTCCTTCCCAAATTGATTAAAATCTTGGGAATTTTGAAGCTCAATATCAACTTTCGCTTTTTCCAGCCCTAATTTTTTTAATAAACTTTCTGCTTTTTCTATAAAAACAGGAATACTTTTCTTTCTGTTTTTTGAAAGTTTCTCCGATAAAGTACCAAGTTTGGTTTCCTTTTCATTAATTTTTACCTCAATTTCTTCAATTAAACCTTCAAGCTCAGAAGCACCTCTTTGTTCTGCCGACAATTGGTTTCTAATTTCTTTTAATTCATTGACTTCAGAAACATTATGTTTAAGCAATAAAGCATTAATTTTATTATTAAGTTCAGAAAGAAGAGCTAAGTTTTCCGGATTAACTTCAATTTTATCTGCTTCATTTTCAAGCTCAGAAACAATATCCTTTAATTCAACAAAAGATTGTTCTAATCTCTCATCAAGCTCGGAGAAACTAGCGGAAACTTCAGAAATTTTTGAAAGTTTACTTTTCGCTTCATTGAAGAAAGAAAAAATCCCAACTTCTTCCTGATGAAACCTCGATAAAACCAAACTCAGGTTTTCGGAAATCATTTCTGCATTTTCCTGAATAGAAAGCTGATTTTGTAAATCTTCATAATCTATATCATCGAGATTAAGCTCCTCTAACTCATTCAAGAGGAATTTTTTATAATCTGTTTCTTTATTGTTTTCAGAAAGCTGATTTTGATATTTCTTTAACTGATTTTTAAGACTTTGAAACTCAGAAAATTCAAACTGATAATCTTCAATCAGCTTCTTATTTTCAGAAAATCCATCAATAATTTTAAACTGATATTCTGATGTAAAAAGATTTGACGTTTCAAATTGCGAATGTATATCAATAAGCTGAGATGAAAGTTCTTTTAAAATATCTAACGTTACAGGAACATCATTAATAAAAGCTCTGGACTTTCCGGATGGTAAAATTTCTCGTCTTATGATTGTTTGATGCTCGTAATCTAAATCATTCTCAATGAAAAATTTCTTGAACTGATTATCCAGAGAAAACTCTGTTTCTACAATACTTTTCTCTTCTGCGTTAGAAATAGACTTAATATCTGCTCTTTCTCCCAAAATAAGCCTCAACGCACCCAAAATGATAGATTTTCCGGCTCCTGTTTCACCAGTAATTACCTGCAAACCATTTTGTAGCGATACTTCAAGTGTATCAATTAAAGCAAAATTTTTGATATAGATTCTCGACAGCATTAATAATAGCAATTACTTTAGATATTGCAAATATAGAACTTTAGAAGTCAGTATTCAACAAGATTATTTCCACTTACTCCACTTAGAATCTGTATTCTTAGGAGAAAACATCATCATAAGCTGTTTCAAATCACCAATAATAATTCCTCCATTGTTTCCGGAATTGAAAATATTGAAAATTTCGTCAGCTTTATTTGTCGTAAAAAGATCAAAGAAATAATTCTGTTGAAAAGAGTTTTCATACATTTTTAATTGCATCAAGGCATCAAAAATGATTTTCTTAGAAGAAGTTTGATCCTGATTAAACATATTATCTAATCCCGCTCTGTGATATGTATAGAAAGTTGAACGCAATTGAGCCATATTCGGGCTCATTATTTCTCTGATAAGCTGAGAACGGTTTCTTGGTTCATTGATTTGCTTCCAACCATCATAATTATTCTGTGACTCACCATTTTGTGCAATTTGCTGGGCTTTTTGAAACCATTGTGTTCCTCCCATTGTCTGGAAACTGTCTGCATCATACCCTAAAATAAGATAAACATAAAAACTTACAACATCAATTAAATTTTTACCGGAAAACTGTCTTTCATTAAAAATAAGATTCTCATTTTCAATATATTCAAAACTAAATCTGGTATCCTGAAGATTGATAAGTGGAGATTCATAATTTGTATTATAAACAGGACGCACAGCCTGAATAACAATACTTCCTTTATATCTATTTCCGTCTTTCTCAGAAATTACAATGGCAAAATTGGATTTAATCTTTTCAAAATTTTGCAATTTTCTCCCTGTCCAACTTGTATTATTGATAAAATCACGAAGGCTTTTTTCCAATGCTTTGTAAGCAGATTGGTTACTTCCTCCCAATTGCTGAGAGTTTACCTGAACGGTAGCCAATAACTCTTGAGAGAAACTAGTAGAATATATAAAAAGCAGTAAAAATAAGCTTATAATTTTTTTCATTATCTATTAAAAATTGAGAACGGAAATTTATTAAAATTATTTTAAAATCTGAGCTTCCACAAAATTGAGAATATCCTTTGCCACATCATCTTTGGATTTCAAATCAAACTCGGTTTTCTCTGTTTTGGTAAATATCTTTATCTTGTTGGTATCATTTTTAAATCCTGCGCCTTCGTCACGAAGAGAATTCAGGACAATCATATCAAGATTTTTCTTTTCGAGTTTTCCTTTGGCATTTTCTTCTTCATTTTGGGTTTCTAAAGCAAAACCAACTAAGAACTGATGGTTTTTCTTTTCTCCCATTGTTTTAAGAATATCCGGATTTTTAACCAATTCAATCGTTAAATTTTCATCATTCTTTTTGATTTTTTCTTTCGCTACTTCTTTTGGAGCATAATCTGCAACGGCAGCACTTGCTATCGCGACATCAACATTTTCATAAAATTCAAAAACTTTATTAAGCATTTCTTTTGCCGAAGTAACTCTATATAAATCAATATTTTTATGTTTTACAACCTGAGAACTTGGCCCAGAAACTAAAATTATTTTCGCTCCTCTTTTCGCAGCTTCTTCTGCCAAAGAAAAGCCCATTTTACCAGAAGAATGATTTCCTATAAATCTCACAGGATCAATTGCTTCATAAGTTGGTCCGGCTGTGATTAAAACTATTTTTCCTTCAAGTGTTTTTTTATCATCTTTAGTAAAAAAATCTTCAACAGCTTTAGCAATTGTTTCCGGTTCTGCCATTCTTCCTTGCCCGATAAGTCCACTCGCCAATTCTCCATTTTCAGCTGGAATTATGAAATGACCAAAATCTTCTGCCATTTCCAGATTTTGCTTTGTAGAAGGATGTTGATACATATCCAAATCCATCGCAGGAGCAATAAAAACAGGACATTTTGCTGACATATAAGTTGCAATCACCAAATTATCACACATTCCGTGAGTCATTTTAGCCAAAGTATTTGCCGTACAAGGAGCTATAACAATAACATCTGCCCAAAGAGCCAATTCTACATGACTGTTCCACGTTCCGTTTGCACTATAAAAATCTGAATAAACAGGTTTTTTAGATAAAGTAGACAAACTTAACTTCGTGACAAAATTCTCTGCATCCGGAGTCATGATTATCTGAACATTAGCTCCTTTTTTAACAAAATCTCTGATTAAGAAATGAATTTTATAGGCGGCTATTCCTCCCGAAACAGCGATGAGAATTTTTTTCCCGTAAACGCTCATGTAGTTTTAATTTTAGAATACTAAATTACTTATTTTTTCTCAGAATCATGTTTGATAAACAACAAAGGTCATAAAAGAAACATTTTCCTTTATGACCTTCATATATAAAAAACAAATTAATTGTTATTTTCTGTCTTCAGTTTTTCTGAAATATACATCATCATTCAGCCATTCTTCAATTGCAATAGAAGTTGGCTTTGGAAGTTTTTCATAATGTTTAGAGATTTCTATTTGCTCTCTGTTTTCAAAAACTTCTTCTAATGTAGAATTGTGAACAGCAAATTCGTCAAGCTTATTGTGTAATTCTGTACGAATTTCAGCATTAATCTGCTCTGCTCTCTTTCCCATGATTACAATAGCTTCATAGATTGAACCCACTTTACCTTCAATCTTATCTTTATCATAAGTAATAGTATTTACTTCTGCTTTTGTATCTTTTACACTCATTTTGAGAAATTTATTTTATTTTAAGATGGCAAATTTACGAATTATCTTTGAATTTTGAAAGTAGCTGCAGGAGGTGGAGTTTGAAGCGCAGCACTATCTCTCTGAATCTGCATTGCTTTTTTCTCTGCATCCATCTGATTTTTCATTTGTTCTTCAGCTTTTTGTTTTTCAGACAGCTTATCCATTTCTTTCTTTTGCTTAGCTGTAAGCGTCGCAATTCTTTCCTCTGTTTGTTTTTTTACAACAACAAAATTCTTTTTCTCTTTTTCTAATTTAGCTCTTAAGTCTAAAGCTGTTTTAGAATATTCAGTATTTGGAAGCTCTTTTTCTACCTGTTTTGTAAATGCCAAAGCACTTTCAATACGCTCATCTTTAAGATCATAAACAGATTTTGTAGCAAGTTCGTAACGAGACTTCATGATATAATCATAAATTTTCGGACGAAGTTTTGTACTTGGAAAGTCTTCCAAAACATTTTCTAACGCTGTATTGGCCGCTTTATAATCCCCCATATTGAAGTATTGTCTTGCATTTTCATAAGCTTTGAACTCAAGTTTGTAAGACAATTCATCAATCATTGTATTGATATTTTTAGATCTTTCAGAATTTGGATATTCATTTAAAAAGTTCTGCAATTCATTAATCGCCAACTCTGTACTAGATTGATCCAAATTGTAATCCATAGATCCTTCATAATAACACAAAGCAGACAAATAAGCTGCTTCTTCTGCTCTTGGATCTTTTGGAAAGTTTACTGCAAAGTTTTTAAACTGATGCCCTGCCAATTTATAATTTTTGTCATAATAATTAGCATAAGCAGTATTAAAAGCTACATTCGGAAAATCATCTGTTCCTGCAACAAGATTCGCAAGCCTATCGTAAAGAGCTAAAGCATTTTTCCATTTCTTTTTGGCAAAATTTTCATTTGCAGCTTTCAAGATGTATGCTTTATCAGCACTTTTCATTGCTTTTTCTTGCTGACTAACACATGATGAAACCACAGCTACAGCAAAAAGACCTAAAATATATTTTTTCATATAAAAAATTCAACAGTTTTCGGATTATATAACCGATCTATTAATTTGCAAAAATATAACTTTTTTGTCAATAGATTTTTTTTTATGAATATTTAACGTAATTTTAGTCTGCAACGTATCCCAAAATAGCGAAAACACTCAGTAAAAGATTCATTCTTACCTTTTTTTCTGCCTCTTTATTATATGCTTCTTCATTTTTACTAGGAACATACAATTCATAAAAATTTTTATTTCGAATGACAAAAAGTGTAGAGCCAATAATGGTAGTAAGAACATCCTCTGGTTTTGGAGTAAAAGTAAAAACTCCTGATGCTACCCCTTTTTTGATAACATCGTCCAATTTTTTTACAAACAACTGGTAAAAATCCAAGAGTTCATCTTTAAGATTTTCGGTATGGCGAAGTTCCTGCGTAACAAAACCATGGAAGTAATTATACTTAAATAACTGGCCAACAATGTATTTGATAATCTCTTTCATCTGCATTTCTGGCTTACCTTCTTTTATGGTATCTGCAAATTCAGAAAAGTTCTCTCTGGTTTTCAACACTCTATATTGATAGAGATAAGACATCATTTTTTCTTTTGACCCAAAATAATAGGAAATCATCGCCACATTAATATTTGCTTTTGAACAAATATCTCTTACAGACGTTCCCTCATATCCCTTTTTAGCAATGAGTTCTTCAGCTATATTCAGTATATGTATTTGTTTCTCCGTAAATTTTTTCTTCATGAAGTGTACTTTGAGTAAAGTTAAGAAATTTTTAACATAAAAGTAAACGTTCGTTTAATGATTTTAAGTTAAACTTAAATATACTACTTTTGGGCTATGGATTTTTTTGATTTTCATCATCATAAGAAACATATAAAATACGGTATTTATAATCTCGGTAAAGGAATCCCTCCAGATTTCCCATATTCTATTGGTATTCACCCACAAGATATTGAGATTCAAAATATTGAAACTCAATTTAGCTGGATGCAATCAATGATGTTTCAAAATTGCTTTGCCATTGGAGAATGTGGTTTAGACTCCCTTGTTCCGATTGAAAATAAGATTCAGGAAGAAGTATTTTTAAGACAAATCTTGATAGCAAACGAAGTAAAAAAGCCCATCATTATTCATTGTGTGAAAAAATTTTATGAGGTAATTTCATTTAAAAAATATGCGAAACAGCCAATGATTATTCATGGTTTTAATAAAAAACAAAGTATTGCAGAAGACTTACTTAAAAATAATTTTTATTTGAGTTTTGGAAAAGCTGTTTTGTATAATTTATCTTTGCAAAATACTTTGAAAATTACTCCTTTAAACAAAATATTTTTAGAAACTGATAATGAAGATTTTAACATTGAAGAATTATATCAAAAAGTTTCAGAAATAAAGGAAGTTTCTCTGGAAAAACTTAATGAACAAATTTTAGAAAATTTAGAAACGATAAAAAATGGATAAATACTGGTTGGAGAGAACCGAACTTCTTATCAAAGAAAAAGGATTGGAAAATCTAAATAAAGCATCTGTTCTAGTTGTGGGATTGGGTGGAGTTGGTTCTTTTGCAGCCGAATTTTTGGCAAGAGCCGGAGTCGGAAATATGACTATTGTAGATGGTGATACTGTTGACATTACAAATATTAACAGACAGCTTCCTGCACTGCATTCCACTGTTGGAAAGCATAAAGTTGAAGTAGTCGCGGAAAGACTTCTGGATATCAATCCAAAACTCAATCTTATAAAAATCAATGAATTTCTAAATCCTGAAAGAATGGATGAGATTCTAGATAACGGAAAATTTGATTATATTCTTGACTGTATTGACAGTGTAACCCCAAAACTTACTTTACTTATTGCTGCAAGAAGGAGAAAAATAAAAGTTGTCAGTTCTATGGGAGCAGGTGGAAAAACAGACCCAAGTATGGTAATGGTGAGAGATATCAGCAAAACTCACAATTGCTTTCTGGCAAAACAAGTAAGAAAAAGACTAAAAAAAGAAAAAATAAACAAAGGAATTCGTTGTGTTTTTTCTAATGAAATACAGAAAGAAGAAAGCTTAAAGATGACTGACGGAAGTAATTTCAAAAAATCATTTTACGGAACCATAAGCTATATTCCTGCAATGTTTGGTCTTTATGCTGCAGCTGAAGTTATTAATTATTTAGTGAAAAAAGATTAAAAAATACCCTAAGTCTAATCTCCAAACATATTCTTTTAAAAATACACCTTATATTTACAGTTCGTAAATGACAAATTTCAAATATCCCAAAGCTGAAAAGCTGAAAAAAAACAATGAAATCACTTTGCTTTTTGAAAAAGGCAAATGGAAAACGAATGGGAATTTGAGAATTATTATCCTTAAAAACAAGCCAACCTTCCCTATTGAAACTACAAAGTTCGCTGTTTCTGTTTCTAAAAAATATTTTAAAAAAGCTGTTCACAGAAATCGCATAAAAAGACTTTTAAGAGAATGTTATCGTTTAAATAAAGATATGTTTAAAGAAGCATTCGGAGAAAAAACAATTGCGATGCTGTTTTGGGTATCACCAGAATTACCTCAAAAATATCAAGATGTAGAAAAACAGTTTATTAAACTTTGTGAGGCACAAAAAAAGTGATAATACTTTTTTAATACACCAAAATTTTATTTTACACATCTTTGCATACTTTTTGTAACTTTAAGGGAAACAAATCTGAAAATTAAAATGTTAGACAATATTCCTTATCTACCTTATGTGTTAAGTACATTCATTGGCATTGGCTTGGCTGCAGCAACGGGCTTTAGAGTTTTTCTTCCGATGTTTGCCGTAAGTTTAGCTTCATACGCTGGCTGGATTCCTATGAATGAACAGTTTGAATGGCTTGCAGGTCTTCCCACTCTTATCACAACAGGAATTGCAACTATCGCTGAAATTTTAGCTTATTATATCCCTTTTGTTGACCATTTATTAGATACGCTTTCCGTTCCTTTGGCAACGGTTGCGGGTTCTGTACTATTTGCGAGTCAGTTTGCTGACTTGGGAACTTTTCCTCAATGGGCTTTGGCTCTTATTGCAGGAGGAGGAACAGCGGCAACCATAAGCTCCGGATTTGCAGGAATTCGGGCGGCATCTACAGCGACAACAGGAGGTTTGGGAAATTCGGTGGTTGGAACGACAGAAACAGCGGGAGCGGGAATCATGTCTGTTTTAGCAATGGCTTTACCTGTTTTAGCTGCAATCTGTGCTATTATTTTAGTAATTGTAGTTGTTATTTTTGGGCGAAAAGCCTGGCGAAAACTGAAATCAAAAAAGGAAATAGTAAACAATAATTTATAAAAAAATCCCAGTTTAAAAGCTGGGATTTTTTTTTCTTTAATTTCTATTTCGAATATCTTTTATTTCCTGAATTTTAGATTCAAAATACTCTTTCTTTTCAGGGTATTTATTAATTAATACTTCGAAAGCTTTTATTGCTTTTGTATACAATTTTTGTTCAACATAAAGGTTGGCTAATGTTTCGGTCATTAAATGTGAAATATCATCCGTTTTCTCTTTTACAACAAAAGAAACCTCATCTTTAAGCTGACTTATTTTAGGATTGTTCTCTATAAAAGTTTCAATTGCTTTATTTTTAATTTCAACTTTTTCTTTCTTGATTTCCTCACTTCTATCAATTTTCAACCAACTTTGCCAGGTATTAATAAATCCTGGAACATTACTATCAATTGACTGAGGTTTAACTTCTTCAACAATTTTTTGAATCTCGGCTTCTTCTTTCTTCTCTCCTTTTACTGGTTCACTGATTTTAAGACTTGAAATATCAGAACCAAAGAAAGAAACGTTCATAACCGGAGCTTCTTCTTGACTTGGAACTTCATTTTTTATTTCTTCATCAATCTGAATAGCTCTATTTGCTGAATTATCTTCTTTAACGTCAGGTAAAACCTCTACTTCATTAGAAGTTTCTTTTTCTTCGGCTTTCGGAGATTCTTCAATTTGAATTTCAACAGGAGATTCCTGAATTATAGGCTCTTCAATTTTTGCAGGTTGAGTTTCCACTGATTTATTAAGTAACGAATCCGGAGTATGAGCTTCAAAACTCATCGGTTTCCAAGTAGATTTTACCTCTGGTTCACTTTCAACAACCGGTTCTTCAGTTTTTTCTTGAACCACATCAATTAGTTCAGGTTCTTGCTCGGCTTCTGAAACTTGAGAAATTTCCTCCGGTTTTACATCAAAACTTTGGGTTTCTGCAAAACTTATATCGTGGCTAAGAATCTCTTCTTCCTCTTCTTTTTCTTTTTGCTTTTCAACAACAGCACTTTTGCTTTCCTTCATTTTTCTTTCAACCTCTTCAATCAGACGACGCATTTCCTCTTCATGCTTATTTATATTAGATTGAGGAATTTCTGCTTTTATCTCTTCAACGGTAGTCGATTGAATTTTCACATCCGGTAAAAAGGACTCTGTACCGTGAAAACTAAGTTCTGAAGCATTATCAACAACTTCTTTCTCTGTTTCAGATTCTATTTTATCTTCATCAATAACCGTTTCAGGAGTAAATTCTGCAACTTTCTCAACCTCATTATCAATTACCTTTACATCAATTTCTTCTTCGTTTGAAGATTGGGTTTCCTCTGTTGCTGGTTTTTCTTGTGTCTGTGTGACTAGAGTTCCAGATTCTAAAGTAGATTCCAAATCAATAGTTTCGACATTTGTATCATCTAGGAAGTTTTCTTCTCCCTCAAATAAAATACGATTTCTCTCACCATTTATATAAATAGGTTCCGACTGTGACGTATTCTGTAAAAGGCATGAAGCCTCTTCATATTTATCTTTTTCTTCTAAAGTTTCTTTATTATCAACAACCTCTTCCTTAGTTTCAACAGGTTTTTCAACTTCACTAACAGGAATTGTGATGCTGTCAATCACTTCGTTTTTGGGTTCCTCTCTTCTTAACGGAAAACTATTTGCCTGATAAACATATTTAAATGTACTCTTAGGTTCTAATGTATTCTTAGATTCTTCAGTTTTTTCAGGTATTGGTTTTATCGTTTTTTCAACAATTTCCAGATTTGGTTTTTGTTGAATCTTGCCATTAATCAGTTGATACAGAATTTTTTTATCCGTAGTATAAGCAGCCGTTGTTGATAGCTCTTTCTGGTAATTTTCTTTATCAAAGAGATGCACTCCATATAAATGCAAAGCTCTGATATTCTGAATATACGGAAAAGAATCAATCTCGCCCTTCAAAAGATCTAAATCTTCCGACTGAATATGTTTTGGGTTCTTTAATAATTCTAAAACTCTAGGATTCATCTTACCAATTCGCTACGATATCGTTAAATATTTTGTTTATAATTCTGTCTGTTACAATTTTTACTTGTGAAGCTTCTATGTCGGCCTGAGACAGACTACTATTGAATACTGCCTCGTCAGAATATGTTCTGTCAAAGCTAGAATCCGGATGTAATTTATTTTCGTAATGTACTTTTACCGTAATTGTAAGTTTATTCTGAGACTCCTGAACCACCCCTCCTACATTATTACTCATTGTATTTGAACTAATTGTTGTGGGAGAAATTGAGTAATCGGTAATTTCACCTTCAATCAAAATATCCGGATTTTCTTTTGTCCCTTTTAAAGTAGTTCTTTGTAAAAATCTATTCTGAATATCTGTAGAAAACTGTTGCGCTAAAGTCGGATTCACCAACGCAGCATTATTAGGAAATTCATTGATTTGAACAGTTTTTTCATCTGTAAGAGATGAACCCGTAAAAGAGTAACAAGATTGTAAAAATCCTAAACTGATAACCAAAATCCATGAGAATTTTAGTTGAAATATTTTAACCTTCTTTAATTTAATATTCATTTTTTAGTCCTATTTCTTGTATTTCGTCATGCTCAATCTGCTGCATTGCATCTTCAAAAGCGAAATAATTAGCTGTATAAGAATATGGCATCGTTAATAAAATACCTATCCCACATGCGATAATACCTAATTGAGAAAGAAACCCGACAACAATTGAAAAAAGCAAGATATTCCAAATATTTCCTTTTGTCATCACTTTAGACATATTCCATGCGGTTTTGACATCTTTTACTCCACCAAGAGAGATAAGCGCCGGCATATAAAACCCTTTTAAAACTACAGCAAAAATTATAATATACATAATTGCCAAATAAGGAAACAAAAGAACAGAACCTAAAGCAGAAGGCTCTCCATTTTGTTGCGTAGCAAACATTATGATAGCCAAAGGAATATATAAAACCAATATTCCTCCAATAATTATTAATTGTAAAATAAAATACGGTGTAAAATTATCAAAATTAAAAATTTCTCCAGCTCCAACGTTTTCTCCTTTTCTTAATTTTCTTAGATAAGTATATAAGTTACCCATTCCCAACATCGCGCAAAAAGGAATAATAGCCATAATAATGCAAAATATTACTGCTAAAAAAATGTTTCCAAAGTTAGCTTTCAAAAACTCATATCCTTTACTGAGATAATCATTAAATTTAAAATTGATTGGCTTTACACTAATTCTCATGATTTATTTCTTTAATTAATATTTAGTGATTTATTCTTCCAAATTGTATTGTTTTATTTTTCTATATAGAGTTCTTTGAGAAATACCTAATTCATCAGCAGCTTTATTCCTCCTTCCTTTATGTTTCTCCAACGCTTTGATTATTAAATCTTTTTCATTATTTTGGAGAGACAAAGATTCAGGTCTTTCGTCCTCAATTTCTATATCTTCCACATCTTCATAACTTTCTTCAGGATTTGAAATTATTGTCGGATTTTGAACATTAGAATTGGTATTCATATTATTTTCAAAAAACAACAAAGAATTAGAACTTACAGGTTGTTGACTCTCCTGAGTATAAATCCTGTTAATCAAAGTTTTCTCCTGATTACTCAAATCATTACTTCCTCTGTTTTTAATTAATTCCGAAGTTAAGGATTTTAAATCATTTAAGTCGTTTCGCATATCAAAGAGAATTTTATACATAATTTCTCTCTCACTGCCGAAGTCATTTTGTTTCTGAGTATTAGGCGTGTTTACCACCATTGGAAGATGTGCATCCATTGGAATATATTCTGCCAGTTTTTCAACCGAGATATGTCTTTCTCTTTCAACTACAGTCATTTGCTCAACCAAATTTCTTAGTTGGCGCACATTTCCCGGAAAGGCATAATTTTCAATATAATGAACTGCACTTGGTTCCAGTTCAAGCTCAGGCATTCTGTATTTTTCAGCAAAATCGATTGCAAACTTTCTGAATAACAAATGAATATCCCCTTTTCTTTCTCTCAAAGGAGGCATATCAATCTGAACGGTATTCAA
Organism: Chryseobacterium oryctis; assembly: GCF_025971925.1. Classification (GTDB taxonomy): domain Bacteria; phylum Bacteroidota; class Bacteroidia; order Flavobacteriales; family Weeksellaceae; genus Chryseobacterium; species Chryseobacterium oryctis. Next base: position 524,099 of record NZ_JAPDHV010000002.1, on the reverse strand, counting down.
ACGATAATACAAGTCTTCACGAAATCTTCCATCCTGAATTGCCTTCATCATATTCACGTTTGTAGCTGCCACAATTCTCACATTGGTTTTTTGGATTTGAGAAGAACCCACTTTCATAAACTCCCCACTCTCCAAAACTCTCAACAAACGAACCTGTGTTTGCAAAGGTAATTCCCCAACCTCATCAAGGAAAATTGTTCCGCCATCTGCAACTTCAAAATATCCTTTTCTGGTTGCTGTAGCTCCTGTAAACGCTCCTTTTTCGTGCCCGAATAATTCTGAATCAATCGTTCCTTCCGGAATTGCACCACAGTTTACAACAATGTAGGGCTGATGTTTTCTTTTTGATTCTGAGTGAATAATTTTAGGAATAAATTCTTTTCCCACACCACTTTCTCCGATTACCAAAACGGAAATGTCGGTTGGTGCCACCTGAATTGATTTTTCCAAAGCTCTATTTAAAGCCGGAAAATTTCCGATGATTCCGAAACGGTTTTTTATATTTTGCAGCTCGTTGCTCATAAGTAAATTTTAGATTATTGATTTAATTTTTGTCTACATTAATTATTCTTACTGTAAACACATCTTGAATATATGATGAAAAAAACATCATATTTAGCATGAATTAAATTATCAAATCTAAATAATCTTTGTTTCTAACTTTTGAAACTTTATTTTTTAAATATGTGCTAACACTAAAGTTATTTGTTTTGTTTTGTCTTTCAAAATTTAACAAAAATAAGTCAACCGTCCTAGTTTGAGAATACATGAACCCCAAGCTCTGAACATCAGAACCTATATTCCTCTGGAACCTTGGAAAGTATTTCTTAATAATATCAACGGCTCTACTTTTCTGATTTAACTTCTGAAAAGCGAGTTCTTCGGTTGAGCAAAATACCTGAAAATCATTATTGAAAATTTGGTGATGTACCTCACAAATCTTTTTACAACCGTTATTCTCAATAGCATCATTACTTATCTGAGCCGAGATATTACCATAGATTATTACCAACAAAACACCAAGGCAATATTTTTGTAATTTTTCCATTGTCTTTATATTAAGCTATTGATAATAATTTTTATTTTTTTTATTCGAAACAATTGTTACTCTGCAACTCTTCCTAAAAGTGTGCCTTGTGTGTTATCATATACAAAAACATCCACAATGTCACCAATTTTCTGTCCTTCAGACATATCAAAAACACAAACGGCATTTTGAGAATTTCTCCCTTTCCACTGATTTTTGTTCTTTTTAGAAACTCCTTCAATTAAAATTTGATGAACTTTCCCAACATAACCAGCCATTCTTTTTCTTGATAATTCCCCTTGCAAAGCAATTACTTCAGCCAAACGTCTTTGTTTTACATCTGCAGGAATATTATCCTCCATTTTTTTGTGAGCAGGAGTTCCTGGTCTTTCAGAATAAGCGAACATATAGCCGTAGTCGTATTCCACCTCTTTCATAAGGCTTAAGGTATCTTGATGATCTTCTTCTGTTTCATTACAGAAACCAACGATCATATCCTGAGAAAATGCTACTTCAGGAACAATTTCTTTAGCTTTTTTAATCAAATCTAAATACTCTTCACGAGTGTGTTGTCTGTTCATCGCTTCAAGCATATTATTACTTCCGCTTTGAACAGGGAGGTGAACGTATTTACAGATGTTATCATGTTTTGCCATCATTCGGAATACGTCTAAACTCATATCCTGAGGATTAGATGTTGAGAACCTGATTCTCATTTCAGGCACTGCTTTCGCTACCAAATCTAATAACTGTGCAAAATCAACCGCCGTTGCTTTCTGCATTTCTGATGCTTTAGCAAAATCTTTCTTAGGGCCTCCTCCATACCAAAGATAAGAATCTACATTTTGTCCTAAGAGTGTAATTTCTTTATATCCGTTATTCCAAAGATCTTTACATTCCTGAAGTATAGAATGTGGATCACGGCTTCTCTCTCGGCCTCTTGTAAACGGAACTACACAGAAGGTACACATATTATCACATCCCCTTGTAATCGTAACAAAAGCAGTGACACCATTTCCTCCCAAACGAACAGGATTGATATCTGCGTAGGTTTCTTCTTTTGAAAGAATAACATTGATAGCATCTCTACCATCCTCGGTTTCTTTCAAAAGATTGGGAAGATCTCTATATGCATCCGGGCCAACAACTAAATCAACAAGTTGTTCTTCCTCTAAAAATTTAGTTTTCAATCTCTCAGCCATACATCCAAGAACTCCAACCGTCATATTCGGTTTCTCCTTTTTAAGATTTTTGAACTGAGAAAGACGCATTCTTACTGTTTGCTCTGCCTTTTCACGAATCGAACAGGTATTAAGAAGTATAAGATCAGCTTCTTCTACCTTCATCGTTGTATTATATCCTTGTTCATTAAGGATCGATGCAACAATCTCAGAGTCAGAAAAATTCATCTGACATCCGTAACTTTCTAAAAATAATTTTTTAGAGTTTTCAGGTCTCTCTGCAATTGCAAAAGCCTCACCTTGTTTTGTTTCGTCTATATATTTTTCTTGCACGATAGTCTTTTTAAATTCAAAATTTAAAGTTCAAAAAAAAGATTTTAAACTTTAAAAAAGATTAGTTTGCAAAGATACAAAATATTGTGACAGAATGTCAGCTACATTTTAAAGAGAATTATTCATCTAATCTCCATGGTCAAAATGATCTGATGTAAAGTTAATTTTTATGACTTTTTTGGAAATAACAGGATTACCATCTTTGATAGCGGGTTTCCATTTCTTTTTTACTTTTCTAATGGCAAAATCCATATCCTCAATAAACATTTCACTATTTTTTACTTTTGGCAAAACGTCTAGATTTCCTATTTTCCCATCCGTATTCACATCAAATACAAACACAAATTGCCCATTCACAGCATACTTTCTCAAGTCAATATATGCATGAACCATCCTTAAAAACTCTTTAGTAAAAGCATCATCACCTCCTGGGAACTCAGCGTTTCTGGAAATCTCTGTGTTTTCTATTTTCATTTTTTCTTCTTGTGAATATCCTTTAAATCCAATAAAAAGTAAGAATAAAATTAAAATATATTTCCTCATATTCATACAATTACATATCGACAGAAACTGAAGAGAAATTCATTTTAAGTTTCATCTCTGATTTCACTGGTTGATTATTACACGTTGCCGGAACCCAGTTTTTCTTTATTCTTCTCACAACATACTGCATATCATCAAAAAAAACTTCACTGTTTACGACCTTCGGATCGCCTGAAACATCAACAACTTTACCCGTTTCATCAATAGTTAAAGTAAATGTAAAATCACCTGCTATCGTATAAAAATCAGAATTAAGGTATGTGTACATATATTTCCTTAAAATTTCTTTATAAGTTGCCGCACCTCCTTCAAAAGCTGCAGGTTTAAAATCTTTGCAACCTTTCACAGCGACCTGAAGAAAAGGTTCTTTAATATCAATCTTTAAAAGGTTCTTATTATTTTCCATAATAAAAGAATCGTCTCTATCTTCTAAATCAGACTGTGCAAATGCAAAGTTTGCAACAAAAAGTCCTATAAATAATGCTATTGCTTTCATATAATATTCTTTTCTATTTAGTACTATTAAAAACCAAAATTACACCAAAAAAACAAAGAAACTCCACTAAATAGCGAAGTTTCTTGTAAATATTTTCGATTCGATTGTTTTAAAATTATAATATTTCTATCTGATTTCTCAACAAATCTTCAAACTCATCTCTTTTTCTAATCAAATGGGCTTTTCCGTCTAAATATAATACTTCAGCTGGTTTTAATCTTGAATTAAAGTTTGAGCTCATCTCAAAACCATAAGCTCCTGCATTATGGAAAGCCAAAATATCACCTTCTCTTACTTCATTCAGTTTTCTATCCCAAGCGAAAGTATCTGTTTCACAAATATTTCCAACTACGGTGTAAATTCTTTCCGCTCCTTTAGGATTCGATAGGTTTTCAATCACATGGTAAGAATCATAAAACATTGGACGAATCAAATGATTAAATCCTGAATTTACCCCAACAAAAACAGTAGCTGTAGTTTGCTTGATAACATTAGCTTTCACTAAAAGATAACCGCATTTTCCTACTAAGAATTTTCCAGGCTCAAACCACAATTCGAATTTTTTTCCTGTAGATTTCGTGAATTCGGAAATTACTTTTTCTACTTTTTTTCCTAAAGTTTTCACATCTGTTTCTTCTTCCGTATCCTGATAAGGAATTTTGAAGCCACTTCCCATATCAAGATATTTCAAATTCGGAAAATGCTCAGAAAGTTCTAACATAATTTCCAGAGCCTGTAAGAAAACGTCCGGATCTTTTATTTCACTTCCTGTATGCATATGAAGCCCTTCAACATTCAGATTTGTACTTTTCATCACCCTTTCAATGTGACGAACCTGATGAATAGAAATACCAAATTTACTATCGATATGACCTGTAGAAATTTTATAATTTCCTCCCGCAAAAATATGTGGATTAATTCTTACTAAAATCGGATACGTATTTCCATATTTATTCCCGAATTGTTCGAGAATCGAGATATTATCTATATTAATATGTACTCCAAAAGTCATCGCTTCTTCAATCTCAACCAAATCAACACAGTTTGGAGTAAATAATATTTTTTCTTTGGGGAAACCTGCTTTTAGCCCAAGTTTCACCTCGTTAATTGATACACAATCCAAAGAAGCACCCAAATTCTTGACATACTTAAGGATATTAATGTTTGTCAATGCTTTCGCAGCATAGAAGAACTTTGTGTGTTTTAAAAAAGAGGATGTAAGCTTCTCGTATTGAGTTTTAATAGATTCAGCATCGTAAACGTACACCGGTGTGCCAAACTCATTGGCAATTTTTAATAATTCTTTTGAATTCATAATATCATTTTAACATAAAAAGGGCAGATTCTTCGAAAAGAGTCTGCCACAATAATTATTTTTATGCAAGACAACTCTTTTATACATTCCAAACCTTAGAGAACTTTACAGCCCCCTTTTTACCAGTTTTATTTAGTTTAAAATTATGCATTGCTTATTCTTATTTTTTTGCAAAAGTACTATTTATTTTTATTTTGAAAAAATCGAATTGAAAGTCAGATTTTTCTTAATAAAAACTCATATAGGAAAAGACCGCTCTTATTTTGGCAATGGCAACGTCTCAAAATCTCCACGGAGTAAAGCCAATTGTAATTCATTAATCAAATCTGAAGATGAAAAAACCAAATCGATTTTCAATTTAGAAATCTTACTTAATGTTTGTATTTGAGTAAACAATTCATAAAAACCATAAGAAACAACTTTACCATTTTCAATGATTATGAATAACTTTTCTCCCAACTTTCTTCCTTGTCCAAGCCAAAGCTCGTTTCTTTTTTTGAAATCTATCTTCTTTTTAAAAGCTTCAATATCATTAAACTCTTCCCGAGAACCAATAAATTGAATCGCCTTTGAGCCTTGTGTAAAAGACCTAAACTTAAGAATAGGCTTTTCAAGTTTATTTAACTTATTTTTTTCAACAACATATTTATTATTTCGATGATATAACCCAAACGGAAGGCTTTCTTTTTTCCTTATATTTTTAGAACTCAATATCAGTTTAGCAATAATATCCGTTCCTGTAAGCTCAAAATTAATCTGTTCAACATTTTTTTGAGTCTGCTCCCATTTTTTAGACTTGGAATTAAAAACTTTCTTTGAAAATTTATTAATGTCCTGCACATAATCCGAAAAGATAATTTTACCTTCTTCATCCTGAAAGTAAACAAACCCTCTTTCGTTGGGCAAATCCTGGGTCAACTCTTTGATTTTATTAATATAGGTTTTAGCATTTGTTTCATCATGATGTTTTTGAATAATTTCATTCTCTACATCTTTGGAAACCAAAAGCTTGAATAATTCCAACGTTGCCCTCGCATCACCTTCCGCTCTATGATGATTGGTTAAGGGAATCCCAAGTGATTTCACCAACTTCCCAAGAGAGTAGCTTACCTCATCCGGAATCAGCTTTTTAGCCAAAGGAATTGTATCCAATGTATTGATTTTAAAATCATAACCAAGTCGACTGAACGATTGACGAAGCATTCTGTAATCAAAATCTATATTATGACCAACCAAAGTTGTATTTTCCGTTATTTCCACTATTCTTTTGGCAATTTCATGGAATTTCGGGGCAGTTTTGACCATTTTTGGAGTAATATTGGTCAATTTTTGTACAAACGGAGTAATATCACTATCCGGATTGACAAGAGAAATAAATTGATCAACAATTTTCTGCCCATCATATCTGTAAATAGCAATATCTATAATACTTTCCTTTCTGTAACCCGCACCGTTACTTTCTATATCAATTATGGAGTACAACTTATTTTATTAAAATCAAGCCCTAAAATTAGGAATTATTTAATAGATTTTCTTCATCCCTTCATAATTTTTCACTCGCAAACGATAGTTCTCATACCAATGTGAGCCGAAAATCTAATTCCCAACAAACAAGAAAATATCATATATACTTGTGGGAAGTTATTTCATTCTCAAAATATTATATGCCATTCCTTTATTTAGAATTTGCTATTAAATTTTACATCTTTTTTGAAAATTAAAAACATAAATCTGTTTCTATAGCATTACCTCCTTCTTCCTCCTAAACCAAGCATTCCCAAAATCGCTTTTGCTCCTTCTCTCATCAAAGTACTTGTAAAGGTACGCCCTGCTTTACTTTGTAACACTTGCTCAAACATTCCAGGTTCTTCTTTTACAGGTTTCGTTTTTTGATTTGGAACAGCGTTTTGTGTTGCCTGTTCCATTCTCTTCACCAATATTTCATATGCTGACTCCGAATCCACAACTTCATCATATTTAGCAACTAAAGCCGATTTACTTGTCAAGTCAGAAATTTCAGCATCATTTAATATATCCATTCTTGATTCTGGAGAGATTAAATAAGTATGAACTAATGGCGTCGGAATTCCTTTTTCATCTAAAGCCGTAATAAACGCCTCGCCAATTCCCAAATTCTGAATCAAGCTTGACGCATTATAATATTCAGTTATCGGATAATTTTCGACTGCTTTTGTTATTTCTTTTTTATCCTTAGCTGTAAAACCTCTCAAAGCGTGCTGAATTTTCAACCCTAATTGTGACAGCACATTTTCAGGAACATCGCCCGGAATTTGTGTAATAAAATAAATACCCACTCCTTTTGAACGAATCAGTTTCACCATCGTTTCAATTTGAGAAAGAAGTGCTTTTGAAGATTCATCAAAAATCAAATGAGCCTCATCAATGAAAAGAACTAATTTAGGTTTTCCACTATCTCCTTCTTCCGGAAAAGTCATATAAATTTCGGCAAAAAGCGAAAGCATAAATGTTGAAAACAATTGCGGTTTATTCTGAATATCTGCAACTCTCAAAATATTTACAACACCTTTCCCATCTCTTGTTTGAAGTAAATCCTGAACATCAAAACTCAATTCTCCAAAAAAACTTGCTGCTCCTTGTTGTTCCAAAGCCACAATTGATCTTAAAATAGCACCTAAAGATGCAGTTGCAATAGAACCATAATTCGCAGACAATTCTGCTTTTCCCTGAGGATTTTCTGTTACATATTGAAGAACTTTTTTTAAGTCGTTCAAATCAATTAAAGGCAAACCTTTATCATCACAATATTTAAAAACAATTGACATGATACTTTGCTGAGTATCATTCAGTTCTAAAATTTTACTTAATAAAACAGGACCAAACTCTGTAACCGTAGCTCTCAATTTCACTCCTTTTTCTCCGGAAATTGTCATCAGTTCAACAGGGAAAGCCTGTGGCTCATACGGAAGTTGAGTTTTTGCATATCTTTCTTCTATTACAGAATTCATCTTTCCAGCCTCTGCAATTCCAGAAAAATCACCTTTAATATCTAAAACTAAAGACGGAACTCCGGCATGAGAAAGTTGTTCAGCAAACGCTTGTAAAGTTTTTGTTTTCCCTGTTCCCGTTGCACCGGCAATAAGCCCATGTCGGTTAATCGTTTTTAAAGGAATCGTTACATTTACCTCAGGAACGACTTCTCCGTCCAACATTGCCTTCCCCAATATTATATGTTCCCCTTTTGGAGTGTATTTTGAGTTTAGTTCTTCAATAAATTTCGCTTTATCTGCCATTTGATTTTTTTTAACACACTAAAGATATAAGTTTTTGAAAAAAAACAATTAATAAAATAGTATGCTTCATTTAATTTTTAATCAAAAAATAAACTTCAACTCCTTCAGACAAATTATAATTCTAAAAAAACATGATAAAAAACATTCTTGCAATCACATCACCTATTTCAACCTGAAAATAAAGGTTTTTTGAATAAATTCATCCCCTCAAAAAACCATAAATTGACAGTTCCTATTATGCAGATTTAAACATTTAATTTACATATCTGACAATACTTTGTATCTTTATCTAAATTTTTAAAATAAAAGCAATGAAAGTTGAACAAATATACACGGGCTGTCTGGCTCAAGGCGCCTATTATATTGTGTCAGAAAATGAAGCTGCAATTATAGATCCTCTTAGAGAAATAAAACCTTATCTGGATAGATTAGAAAAAGACAATGTAACTTTAAAATATATCTTCGAAACGCATTTTCATGCTGATTTTGTTTCAGGACATTTAGATTTAAGCAAAAAAACAGGAGCTTCCATTGTTTATGGTCCTACAGCTCAGCCTGCATTTGATGCCATCACTGCTGAAGACAATCAAATTTTTGAAATAGGGAAGATTAAAATAAAAGTTCTGCACACTCCTGGTCATACTATGGAAAGTTCCACTTTTATGTTGATTGATGAAAACGGTGCTGAAACTGCTATTTTTACTGGTGACACTCTATTTTTAGGAGATGTAGGAAGACCTGATCTCGCCCAAAAAGCGACCAATCTTTCACAAGAAGATCTTGCCGGTATTTTATATGACAGTCTGCAAAATAAAATTATGCCTTTAGCTGACAACATTACTGTTTATCCGGCTCATGGAGCAGGTTCTGCCTGTGGAAAAAATATGCAAAAGGAAACAGTTGATCTTTTAGGAAATCAAAAAAGAACCAATTATGCGCTAAATCAACCTAATAGAGAATCATTTATAAGAGAAGTTCTTGACGGATTAACTGCTCCTCCAAAATATTTTGGAATGAATGTAGCAATGAACAAAGGAGGCTACGAAAGTATTGACAATGTAATAAACAAAGGATTAACTCCTATTTCTGTTGAAGATTTTGAAGATTATGCAGAAGAAACAGGTGCTCTTATTTTAGATACAAGAAGTCCGCTAGAATTCCATAAAGGATACATTCCTAACTCAATAAATATCGGATTGAAAGGAGATTTTGCTCCTTGGGTAGGTGCATTAATCGTTGATGTAAAGCACCCTTTACTATTAATTACTGACGATGGAAATGAAGAAGAAGCCATCACAAGATTGAGCAGAGTAGGATTTGATAATGTCATAGGATATTTAAACGGAGGTTTTGAAGCCTGGAAAAATTCAGGAAAAGAAACCGATGAAATCAAAAGAATTTCTCCGGAAGAGTTCGCAGAACAATTTGATGAAAATTCAAAAGTTATCGATGTAAGAAAATTAGCAGAATATTCTGCAGAGCATATTGATAATGCATTTAATAAACCTTTAGATACCATTAGTGATTGGGTAAAATCTATTGATGATTCTGAACATTTCTTTATTCACTGTGCAGGAGGATACAGAAGCATGATTGCCGCAAGCATTCTTAATTCTCACGGAATCAGAAACTTCAGCGAAATAGAAGGAGGATTCAATGGAATTAAGAAAACAGAAAAATTTCCACTTTCTGATTTTGTTTGCCAGTCAAAAACAATGTAATAAATAATTAAGACTAATATTATAACTAAATATGTCTCAAAAATTTCAAGAAATAATTGACTCCGAAAGACCTGTATTAATTGATTTTTTTGCAACTTGGTGTCAACCATGCAAAGTACAGTCATCTGTATTAAATACAGTAAAGGAAAACGTTGGCGAAGGGGCAAGAATTATAAAAGTAGATGTTGACCAATACCCCGCTATTGCCGCTCAATACGGAGTTCGAGGTGTTCCGACTCTGGCCATCTTTAAAAAGGGTGAATTACTTTGGAAAGAAAGTGGAGTACATGATGTGAATACCCTCACGCAACTTTTACAAGAATATATCTAAACTGTGATTTTATCACAGTTTTTTTATTTCATTACAATCGAAAAATCATCTCTGTCATTCAAAAACTGAAAATGTTTTCTAAAATCTTTTAGTTCATCTAAATTCAATTCTGCTGAAACAATATTTCCTTTTTTTTGTGAAATTTCCGTTCCATCTGCAAAAAAACAGTGAGAACTTTCAGGATAAAAAAGACTATTTCCGTCTATCCCAATTCTATTTAAACCAAAAACAAACGACAAATTCTCAATCGCTCTTGCTTTCAGCAAATGTTCCCAAGCTCCAACTCTTTTTTCAGGCCAATTCGCAACATATAAAACAATATCATAATCTTCATTATTTCTTGCAAAAACAGGAAAACGAAGATCATAACAAACCTGCAATAAAATCCTGAATCCTTTATAATTTACTACCACTCTTTCCTTACCCGGAGTATAGACTTTATCTTCTCCCGAAAAAGAAAACAAATGCCTTTTATCGTAAAAATCTACTTTAGAATCTGGCTGAACGAAATACATTCTATTATAAAAACAACCGTTATCTTCAACAGAAACACTTCCACAAAATGCCGCATTTTTTTCTATCGAAATTTTCTTTAAAAATTCTAATGACTCCTGATTTTTGTCTGAAACTTCGGCAGCATCCATACAAAAACCCGTTGAAAACATTTCCGGAAGTAAAAATAAATCAGCCTTTTCATTTTGAAGCTCTTTTTCAATCAATTGAAAATTCTCTAATTTATTTTTCCAAACAATATCCTGGTTCAGCCCTACAATTTTCATTTTTTTATTTTAAATATTTCATAAAAATACTGTTTTTAAAATTTGCTACAAAAGAAGAAACATCATTTTAATAAGTATGATTTTTATCACTAGAAAGTGATTTAAGTTTCTATTTTATCTATTTTTGTTTTGAACTAAATCTAAAAAATTATGAAAAAGTTTATTTTTGCCCTTCTTGTATTTGTTTTAGGGAGTTGTGCCAGTAATAATTTGGATGAAATCCAAAATGAAAACCATACCGTAGCTCACGGTAAAATGGCAAATACTGTTACACAATATGATATTTTTTTAATCGCCGGACAGTCTAACACTCATTTTGGTGTAGGTTACGATCCACGAATAGATACTACAGACCCTGATATTTTTCAAGTAGGAAGAATTTTTCCGTATAATAAACAAATTATCGCTGCATCTGAGCCACTTCAACATTGGACAGCTCTCCCAACTAATATAGGATTTGGACTTACCTTTGCAAAAAACTATAAAAAAAATTCACTAAAAGAAAACAGAAAAGTTTTACTTGTACCTTGTGGTTTCGGAGCTACCCCGATTGAGCTTTGGGAAAAAGGAACCCCTTTATATAATGACGCTGTAGAAAGAACATTAAAAGCATTGAATGACAACCCCGGAAGCACTATAAAAGGTATTTTATGGCATCAAGGAGAGTTCAATGTAGGAATTCCTAACTATACTCAAAAATTAGACAAATTAATTCTCGATTTTCGCACAGATCTTGGAAATCCTGACCTTCCGGTTGTATTAGGAGGAATGGTACCTTTCTGGACAAATCTACTTTCTATAAGAGTTACTCAACAAGAAAAAATTAAAGACACCCCGAATAGAGTCCCCAAAACGGCTTATGCAGATCCTACCGTTCCATTTGTTATAAAAAAACCAATCAATTCTATTGATGCCATTCATTTTGATGCTAATGGACAACGAGAATTAGGCCTTAGATACTACAATCAATATAAAACATTAGAGTAAAGCCGTTTTTCTGAATTACAAACAATCCTTAATATTTCTAAACATAAAAAAATTGATTTCTTAATAAATTATAAAGTATTCTATTTTTGCAGATAAAAAACTATTTCGGTTCTATTTTTGCTGCAAAACAATCTTAGTAATAACATTAAAAATGAAAAATCTATGAAGAAATTGATTTTTATGTTCACAATGCTCTTTTTCGGAGCTACAGCAAATGCTCAAGCTTGGACGGGAAAAGGAGACCAAAAAATTCAGTTAGGACTCAATGCCTGGGGATACGGAACCGGTGTAACAGGAACATATGATTATGGTTTAAACAAGCTTCTTTCCATAGGAGGAGGACTGAATGCTTATTTCGACGGATATAAAAACAATGACAAAGACAACAAAGTTTTTATTTTTGGTAGATTGAATTTCCACCTTCAGGATGCCTTAAATTTACCTTCAAAATGGGATATTTATCCTGGTGTTGATTTAGGGGTCCTTGGTAAAGAGTTCGGAATCGGAGCACACATTGGCGCACGATACTACTTCAATGATAAAGTTGGAGTTTTTGCAGAGGTTGGAAACAATGGAAGCATAGGGGTTTCTTTTAATTTATAAAAAATCATCATATTATATGACAAAGCTTCTCATTTCGGGAGGCTTTTTATTTGGCATAGTTTTGATAATTGTTACCTTTGCAAATTAAAATCTAAAACATATTAATGGAAATAGCAATTAAACTCTTTCAATTCATATTAAGTATTTCTATTTTAGTAATTCTTCATGAGCTTGGGCACTTCTTACCCGCAAAATGGTTTAAAACCAAAGTAGAAAAATTCTATTTATTCTTTGACCCTTGGTTTTCTCTTGTAAAAAAGAAAGTTGGCGAAACTGAATACGGTATCGGATGGCTTCCTTTTGGTGGATATGTGAAAATTGCCGGAATGGTAGACGAAAGTATGGATACTGAGCAATTGAAACAACCTGCACAACCTTGGGAATTTAGAGCAAAACCGGCTTGGCAAAGATTAATTATTATGCTTGGAGGTGTTACTGTAAACTTTTTCTTAGCCTGGTTAATTTATAGCTGCCTTTCTTTATTTAATGGAGAAATGTATACTGACCTTACCAAATTCAACAACGGAATTGGTGTAAGTGAAGCAGGAAAGAAAATGGGCTTCCAAACTGGTGATAAAATTGTAAGCATAGACGGAAAACCAGCAGAAAGATTAGAAAACGCTTCTATTAATATACTTTTTAGTAATAGTGTTACTGTACTTAGAGACGGAAAAGAAGTTACATTCAAGGTAAATGATGAAGGTGTAGCAGATGTTATCAAACAAAGAGAAGCAAAATTGTATATTACACCAAGAATCCCAATGATTATCGATTCTTTGGCAACACCCGCTTCTCAAGCTTCAGGCTTAAAAAAAGGAGACAAAGTAATTTCTATTAATGGGAAGCAAACTCCATACTTTGATGAAGTTGCTACAACACTAAATGAAAACAAAGGAAAAACCATCGAAATTGAAGTTTTAAGAAACGGAAAACCAGAAGTTGTTTCTGCATCTGTAGATAAAGACGGAAAATTAGGTGTTGGTGTTGACCAAAAAAGCATGTTAAACTTTGTTACTAATAAACAATATTCTTTTGGAGAATCAATCCCGAGAGGTTTCGCAAGAACTATTGAAGCGTTGACAATGCAGGTTAAACAATTTAAAATCATGTTCAATTCAAAAATTCAAGGATATAAAAATGTCGGAGGACCTATTGCCATCGTAAAATCTATGCCTGTAGACAGGGATGCAGACGGAGGTTTTGCGATCAACTGGCCTGCATTCTGGAGTTTTACAGCAATGTTTTCAGTTTGGTTAGCATTTTTAAACTTAATTCCTATTCCTGGATTAGATGGCGGACATGTTCTTTTTACTTTATATGAAATTATCGTAGGAAAACCTGTTCCTCAAAAAGTATTGGAAAATGCACAAATGATTGGAGTTATCTTCCTGTTAGGCTTGATGTTACTAATTTTCGGAAGTGATATTTTTAAAATCTTCACCGGAAAATTATAATATTTTTGAAATTTTTATTAAAAATATTTGTAGGGTATAAATATTCGTCCTATATTTGCACCACTTAAAAAACAAAGGACATTCCTCCTTAGCTCAGTTGGTTAGAGCATCTGACTGTTAATCAGAGGGTCGCTGGTTCGAGCCCAGCAGGAGGAGCTAAAAAGACTTACATTTTTGTAAGTCTTTTTTTTATTTTCATAATCCTGGTACAAACTCTAAAATTTCAATTCAAAACTTCCAAGCTATAAACACCAACTCGTTTTAATACAGACACAAAGTGTCAATAATTTTATAATAAATATATTGGAAAGTCTAACAGCAGATTGTTTCTTTCCAAAAAAAACGTCACTTAACTCGAAAAAAGTAAATGACGGTCAATTATTTTTAAACTTCGCTTAAACCGAACTCAGGTTAAATAACAATTATTTTCACCCTCTAGCTGTCAGATAAAGTTGTGACTATTAAAGATTATACAGAAGTATGATACAAAACAGACATATATTAAAGCCTAAACAGATTTCATACTAAAAATTTTTTTTCCACTTGGAAATTGTATTTCTACTCAGCTTAAATTCATTAGCCAGCTCAGTATTATTGAGTTTATTTTCTTTTTGATAGTGTAAGATTTTAAGGATTGTCTTTTTATCGTAGGAGCGAAGTCTTTGATTAAGAACACGTCCATCTTCGTCCGCACCGTTGACTATAATATTATTCAATTTTATTATATCTAAAATTGTCAACTTTTTTTTCTTGAGAATACTTTCACAATCACTTTTCTTATGCGGATATTTCCTTGAAATCATATCTTCATATATAAGTTTATAGTTGGGTGATAAATTCTTCATAACTATCATATTTATTTTACAATTCTCATCCTCTAGCCATTCTGACTATCAATTGTGTTGGAGAGCAATTGTTCATTATCATTATATTGTCCATTAGTTGGTTCTTAGGAATATGGAGACTGGAGGATGAGAATTGTAAATTATTAACTAATCCACTTCTATTATTGTTTATATTGAAGGAACAACAGAAGCTTCAAACAAACTTAATGAACATACTAAATATTGTTAAACTGAACAGCCTCACTTTTTTTGATTAAAAATGAATGTATTATTAAAGCAGATATTGATTTGATTACTATAGATGGTTTGATGTATCTTATCAATCCAATGATCTGATCCAAAACCGTTCGCGGGATTTGGAACCGTAATTAAGTCTCCCTTTGTGAGAAAATCATACGATATATTAAGTATAATTTATTAATCTGAATGTTTGATCTATGTTTTCGCTTATTCTCAATTTTTTGATTGCAAAACAATAGGATCTCCCAAATATTGCTTTATCACATATATGTAATAACCAATTTATGTGACCTAGTTAAAATGGGAGACCTATCTTTAAAAACTTTTACATTAGAGTCTATTTGATCTTTGGAATTTCATCTTTAATTTCAACTTAAAAGAGTAGAATATTTTTTTAAATTTCCCTAGATTATTAGTTATTATAAATCAATACCTGCATCTTTGAAAGCATACTTTCAGTATCCCCATCATATCCGACATAAGTAGTTGGAATAACATTTACTGCTTGGGAACCAGACCATGCTTTAAATTGCACTTTAAAAGTGTACGTCCCTTCTGACAAAGTGACAGCTTTTAAAAATGTTACAGGGACAGGTAAATCAAGTAACCCTCCACCATTTCCCACTTTCGATACATACGCCGAAGATATTTTTACATTATCTTGTAGTAATATAAACACTCCTTGTGTTGCCGTACCTGTCACAGCCGTGGATCCCACATATCCTAGAATTGAAAACAAAAGTGTTTGAGTTCTTCCAGCAGGAACAGTATGGGTAAATACCAATCCTGGCACATCAGCCGTTTGCCCAGCATTAACATTTACAGTTGATGTGCCCTGAAAATAATATACGTTAGAAACAAGCCCACTTATAATTGAGCCAATATTAGCCCAGCTAGGAGCAACATTTGGACCATTAGAAGTGAGTATTTGTCCCAAGGCACCAGCATTCCCAGCTGTATTAGAATTTCCTCCAACATTCAATTCATTGGTTAGCTGTATAGAACCATTAACATGTAGTGTCTTCTGAGGAGTGACAGTATTAACCCCAACCTGAGAGAAAGTTGCTATAGGGAAAATAGTTATCCCTGCTAGTAATAAAATTTGTTTTTTCATCTTAAATTATATTAAATTAAACTAAATTATGTAGTTATAGTGATTTTAAAAATTGTAGTCTAACAGACTCTTTTTATGTTATTTTTTTATTAGCTTATAGATTTATTTATTATTTGAAATATTGAAAACTTCCAAATCGATTCTACAATCTATTATTAAGTTATTAATTTAAAGCAAGTTACACCCATCCCAATCCACTGATTTCAATCAAATAAACAATATTTTTTTTCTTTTTTCCATTCATAATATGCAACAGATTAATTAATCCATTTCTATTTATCGTCATATTTTGACACCCATTTATAAAGCGTTGTTTTGGGAATCCTATATTCTTCAATAATTTGCTGCTTAGTCTTTTCCCCCGTATTGATAAGTTCCAAAACAAAATCTATTATTTCTCTTGTATAAATATTTTTTCTGAATTTCGGTAGCATCGTTTTATTTTTTTTTAGGTTTCTGGATAAAGGCGGAGCAAATAAAATCAGATGCTGAGTATAAAACCTGAAAAAATCATATTCCAGCAGCTTACTCCATTTCAGCAAAACATCTGTGTTCATATCTTTTTGTAAAAACATTTCTTGCAGTACATGTTCATTACATTTCATGAAATTACATATACGCAGCGTTTCTACATTAAGCTCCTTTACCCGTTGCTTAATCAACGAGCCTATATGAATATCCTTAAAATTGTTGAGCATGTTTAATTATTTTATTTATCATAATTTTAAACCAAAGAATATCCTTAAAAACCTTCAACCATGGTAATTCGGTATCAGAACTTATGAAAAACTAACACCTCACTACCAGGCTGAAGATATATAAGTTGATCTATCACATTACGGCTTCCAATAAGACCATACTGTACCATTGTATACCGCAAGCTGCCTTGCTATAGTATCATACACCATCATTCCTGGCGCAGGATTCACAATATTTAAATGGGGGCTGGCTACCTTAGGAAGAATCATCGCCTTGTTGCTTTCCTCCAGAACCAAAATCCCATCTACAGATGTTGGTATGCCTATGCTCACTTTCGCCTCAGACTTTTCTGTTTTGGAGCTCTGTATAGACAAGTCTACAACGCCTGTTCCATCTACACTCAGATCAAACCAACTTCCTCCTTTCAGGTATTTCACTTTCTTATCTGCTACATCGAAGATTACCGTTCCGTTTTCCGTAATTCCGCTACTGTCTTCTATGTAAGGGAGCACAAGACCCCTGCCCTCGCTGTCGGAAAACTCCAAAGACACAGAAGGGTTACTTACCGCTGTTTTACCAATAGCCACCTGCCCATGCAAGAAAGCCATACCGAATAATGTGATAAGCGCTATTATTTTTTTCATTTTCTTGATTTTTATATTTAAACCTGTAAGCAAAAGCTACTCAATAAACTTTTCACTTTTGCTTAAGGTTTACATTATTTATTAATCAGGACATGCCTGAGTATTCAAACACTGCCAACTAAAGGTAGCTCCTCCATCTGTGGATGTATACATCTTCAGACAGTTGTTGGTTATATCGTACACCAGCATACCTTCAACAAAATTAGATGGGGGAATTCCTACTGGTTCATTGGATGCATTAAAGGCAACACGGTTTACTACAAATCCTTTAGTTTTAGATTCAAGCACCATCCATGCTCCTTTACGAACCATCGGCCAATTATCCGGGTCGGCTATACCCGCTCTGCTTAGTGAGGTAATACCTACTTTACTATCCAGTAAGGTACCCCCTGTAAGCCCTGGTTTGTAACAATATGCTGTACCATCAGTCACAATAAGACATTGTGGAACAATGGTGGTGGTATTAAGAATACCACCTTGCGGAATGGTAATATTTGAAGAGCCGTTTGTAAAAGCAGAAGGATTGGTTGTACACGACACATTAAGCTCACCAGATACGTTTGTTATATCCACAGTAATAGTTGCACTTTCTCCTGGGTTAAGCAGCAATCCTGAAACCGTAACATGCCCAGTGTTAGGATCAGCAGTTACAACTCCACCTGTGCCACCA
Organism: Chryseobacterium oryctis; assembly: GCF_025971925.1. Taxonomy (GTDB): domain Bacteria; phylum Bacteroidota; class Bacteroidia; order Flavobacteriales; family Weeksellaceae; genus Chryseobacterium; species Chryseobacterium oryctis. Next base: position 505,845 of record NZ_JAPDHV010000002.1, on the reverse strand, counting down.
GTAATAGAAGCATTAGGCACAGCCGCAACTTTTATACTGCTTGGAAGATTATCCGTAAAATCAATTGATTGAAAAACAGCATCTGCCGCATTGTTGGTAACCGTCCATATATAAGAGGTAATACCTCCATCTGGTATGGAATTTACAGATAAGTTTTTTGTTAATACTGGAGGGGTTGCCACATCTATTGATATAAAGTAAGACCCACTTACCACAACATCTCCCGATCCATATTGTTCAAAAACTACATCAACAGGGGTTGAGGAAGGGGCAAGAATTCCTGTGATATCAAAAATATCTGCATCAAAGTCATAACTTTCTGCTGGACCATCCCCCCAATTCCACTGGCTTATCGGATTACGTGCCGTATAGTTTCCAGAAATTGCTGGGCCTCCGTCTGCCGATACATTATTATTGACAGCCCATGCAATAGAGCTATTCATTACATCAGTAGTCGATCCTGTCATAGGGTCTTTCAGATTTGTTAATGTAGTGCCTACTTTACCAAACCTCAGATAATCTGCCCCGGGTCTGTCACCATAAGTTCCCGTTATTCCTATTACTCCCTTTACGGTACCTGAAGCTGGAATTTTCACCCCAGAAACAACCTTTGTAATAGTTGTAGGGGGAGAAATCTGCCAGGAGTCTGTTACCAAAACGTGTCTATATTTAGAGTTGGCATTTTTATAAACAACAATCATCGACCATCCTCCCATATAAATATAAGCTGGCGCCGGAGTAGGCTGTGCCACAAAATATCTACCTCCAGCTCCTCCTCCCGCAGTACTTACATATCCGTTTGCAGGAATCATGGAGGTAATATCCCATATCATCTGTGCGTACCCGTTGGTTCTGTTAGCTATGCTCGTTGCAGCTGTCAAAGTAGTGTATGATGTGCTTCCTGGAACTTTCAGCATCACTGAAGTGAAATTAGCAGCTCCACTTTTTTCTGCTGACAGCAATACTTTTTCAATGGTGGATCCTGGCGGTAAAATAAGATCTGCCGATGTAGACCAGGTTGTAGTAGGATCATCATCCACATCTGGTACTATTGCTGTAGTACTTCCCGCATTAGCTCTGTACCAAGAATTCCCTATCATAGTTACTCCCCCTTGTATAACATCGTTATATCTAATTGTAGAGATTACAGGAATTTGATAATCCTCTATTTCTCCAAATGCCACAACAGGAGAGTTTGCAGAATTAGTCGCTGTCGTTGCGCTATTTCCCACACTCCTTTCATCAATTAAAGCACCTCCACTTGCTGACGTTGTGAAATCAACTAAACTTAAATTAGAAAGTCTAAGTCTTAAATAAATCTTCAAAGTTCCATTCACAATTGTAGCAGTTTGTGCCGCCGTCCATGTTAAGGTAATATTTGTATTAGAAGTCGCCGTTGTTGTTGCTGTTGCCACTTCTCCTACTTGAAAACGTCCATCTCCATTCAGATCAAGCCAACCGTATAAGTATTTAGTTCCAGCTAATGTTGAAGGGATACTCACAGGTACTGTGATACTATAAGACGTCTCTCTATCTACGCTTGCAAAAGCAGTAAGCCCATCCTCATCTGCCGTTCCGTCGGCATTATCTCCTGCGGTATTATTTTCATTAGGAGATACAACTGATGCAGGAGCACTTTCCACATCCAGAAGACTTCCTAAACTAAAGCCTGTTAGTGGTGCATGTAATGCAGGTAAAGGATTACCGTCCTTATCATTCTCAAAACTGGTAGGTACATCTCCATAATCAAAAGTATTCACTACTTCGATTTGATAATCTTCTACTTCTCCATTGGAAGCCGTACTGAAATCCGAGGCATTCGTTGCACTAGCTGCTCCATTACCTACACTTCTTTCATCGATTAACGCTCCTCCGCTCGCTACTGTGGTAAAATCTACCAAAGCACGATCTGAAAGCCTTAATCTCATATAAAGTTTGGTTACCCCAGAAACAATTGTCGCTGTTTGTGCTGCTGTCCAGGTAAGGGTTCTATTGGTAGCTCCCGTTACTGTAAACGTTGTAGTTGCAACTTCTTCTGCCTGGAACTTACCATCGTTATTAAAATCGATCCAACCATATAAATATTTGGTTGCTGTAGTAGGATTGGTAACTGGAACCGTTAAAACATAAGGAACACCAGCCCTAATCTGATTAGCAGATACATCAATTGCATCTTCATCACTACCATCACCATTTGTACCATTATTATCCGCACCTGCCGCTACACTAAGCGGAGACAGCTCAAGATCTGGAACTATACTTCCCAAGCTAAGCCCAGCAAGAAGACTGTGTCTTGCTGGAACATATACTCCATCTTTAGTATTATCATAAGAAACAGGTGTATCACCATAATCATATCCTGCAGCCATTACACTATTCCAGGTACTTCCTACATGGATGCCATCCACCTCAAGAGTCGGCGCATTTACAGCTGTACCCTGCATTAAGGCCACTGCAGAAAAACTTGAAGCGTCAGTTCCTACCGCTGCTGTATATTCAACTGTTGCAACCGCTGGCTCTGCTGCCGGCCCTGGATTAACATATAGTTTTACACCATCATTCGTTGTGCCGGTAACCACCTCATATTTTAATACAACCAAAATATTGGTATTAAATGGCCTTACCGTTGTTTCGTACACAGGTGTTCCTCCTGTTCCTCTCAGTACTCCAAAACTAAAGCCCGTACCATTAGCTCTTATAAACAGCTTGGCTCCCACGGTCGTAGCAGGAGCTGTCGTAGTACCAATGGAATAAAAGAAATCCCCTGTGGCATTTGCTGCTGATACGTTAACAATTAAAGAGGAATAAATTGGTGCATTGGTAGCAGTAAAGGACCTGTATACATCCTGCCCGTTGTTGGTAATGGAAACCTTGTTTCCCATTCCGTTACCCAAAGAGCCGACATACGCCAGGTTTCCACTGGAAACCGCAACATTATTGGTACCCGTACCTGCAATAGCTACCCAATTGGCAGAAGTAAGCAGGGTACCTGGTGCATAGTTGAAATTCTCAGAAAGAACCGTCTGCGCCCTAACAAAGGAAAAGATCATCAGCATGACACACATACAGACGAGCTGAGCACTACGTTTTATTAATGTATAATTTATTAATTTCATTTTTAAGTCAATATAAATTTTTATCATCTTGTGTTTCAATTAATCAATATCTTTTCATCATTACATTTTTTTATTAATTGAAACCTTAGATTACCTGTTTTGTAATATTTGTTATAAACATCACCTAAAAAATCAGGTGATAGTACCTTTAGAATAAGGAGGAGGCCGCAACCTAAATACAGTCAGGAAAATGAAGATTATAAACAATAAAACATCCTTAGACGGAAAATCTATCGGATGTGATAGGTATTTATTAATTACCAAAATATTATATGCTTTTACGGCAATATTTTTCTTAAAGGAAAATTGAATGCTACTAACTACGAATTGGGGAAAAAACTTCCAGGCTCCTGAACCAAAAAAAATGTCGGATGGAAAAATAGAAACAGAACTCTTTCTATTTATATCAGGTTGCTTTTTTTCTTTAACAACAAATTTTTCCTGAAGCTTATGTGGAGAAGTCAATTTTAGTTTCGAAGGAGTCGTTTTTTTACGAATGATTTTAACAACTGATTTATCTAAACCTGTTATTATAGTATTTTCCACCACATAAATTGCCGTCTTTTCCTGAGAAACCTTCGAAACAACCGAATCGGAGAAATACAGTACAGCACCTCCCGAGACTGTAAAACCAGAGCCATTACCAGCTTTAACAAAGGCACACACGTGAACCAGAAATAAAAAAATCCATTTCTGAATGATAATTGAAGGATGTATTTTTTTTATCATTTTTCGCTCAATTGTGTAAGTGTAGTCCTAATTAGACTACAATTTCACAACTCAACACTTTGTAGTACTTATTTGGCAGATGATTGCGGATTTAATAATTTCAAACAATAAACATTTATAACATAATTATCAATAAAACTAGAGACTATGCAAAAACAAAAAATCAGAGGTAACAACTTAAACACTAATCACATATATAGAATTTTTTTTACTATATTTGCCTCATAAAAGTAGTCTAATTAGGACTATTAATTTGTTTATATTTGCAGAAAATATTTACATTTTATGAATTTTGATTTTTCGTTGTCTGGAAATGGAATAAATAAGAATATTGATTTATGTATTATTGACAATCGATTCGAAAGATTAACTATTTCAACTCAGTTGGGCATCCCTAAGGCTGAATGGGACTATGAAAAACAACGTCCTTATAATATATACCGAAAGAAAAATAAATTACTAAACAAAAAACTAGATACTATTAAGGTAATTCTTTCGGAATACATCGAAAGCACTATTTTGCAAAAGAAAAAAGTCACTTCTAAAAAAATAGAAGACATTATAAATATAATCTGCTTCCAAAATAATTTTGAGAACTCAGAAGATTCTTTACTTTTCTATATAGACCAGTACATCAGTACACGCTATGGAATAATTTGCAGTTCTACTTATAAAAGATATAAAGTATTTTATAATCTCATTGAACGTTTTGAAGGTTTTTTGCAGTCGAAAATAAAAATAGACAAGATTGATAACAATTTTGCCAAAGAGTTTCTGCTTTTTGGAAGAAATGAGTCTTATAGTGAAGCCACCATCTTCCGTACCTTAAAATTTATCCGTACTATTTTGAATTTTATAGAAAAACAGGGTAAGGCTACAAGTATACGTAATTTTGAATTTAAAAAAGAAAAACAAGAAAAAGAACTTATTACTTTAAATGAAGAAGAGCTACTACGAATTAAAAATACAAAAGTCCCAGAAACTCTACAAAGCTCTAAAGACTGGCTTCTCATTAGTTGCTATACAGGTCAGCGAATTTCGGATTTTATGAATTTTTCTAAAGACAAGCTTTTGGAAATCGAAGGGAAACTTTGCATTAATTTTACGCAACAAAAAACAGGTAAAAATATTTTCCTTCCTCTACATCCGATAGTTCTGGAAATTATTAATAAAAACAATAACAACTTTCCTAAACCTCTAAGCCCTCACGTTTATAACAGGAATATAAAAAAGATAGGAAAAATAGCTCACATTGATACAAAAATTAAAGCGAGAAAAAGAATCGGGCACAGGGTAAAGAATCTTAATATAGAAAAATGGGAAGCATTAACCAGCCATATTGGAAGGAGAAGTTTTGCTACCAATTTTTATGGTAAAATTCCTACCTCACTTCTGATTAATGCCACAGGACATGGAACTGAAAAAATGTTCCTAAATTATATTAATCCTATTGATAAAGATCAGATTCTGGGTTTAGGTAGATATTTTGAACAAACTTACAACCCCAAAACGCGGTAAAAAAGCAGGGATCTTTCATCAAATTTAAAAAACTTTATGGCATTCTGTTGCTAAAAATCTATCCACTTATTTTCCTATCACACAAATCCATAACTGTTGTCAAATACAAAAATCTTTCTTTGGTTTGAATATAAGTAATATGAGAAACACAAATATGTGGAGGATCGATGGTTCGAGCACAAAAGAAGTAGCCATTAAAAATCAAACACTTACATCAACTTGTGAGTGTTTTTTGATCTCTATTTTTGGATTTCACAAAGCGATAGCTAACTTCTATAAAATAATTACAGAAAAATACCCTTTGTCTCCAAGCAACGTTTAACCGGATAATTGCTCTCTTATGTCTTTTAAATAATGGATGATATATACAGAAGCGGGACTTAAATCTACACTTTGAAAAATACCGCTAAGAGAACAGACTGCATGAATTTTGTAACCGTAAAAGTGCATTTGTTGAGAAGAACAAAACATCTAAGATTCTTTTGTAATTTGCATATAAGTTGTCCATTGCAAATGTTTTGACTTTAATTCAATTTATTGATTTTCAATCAAATGAAAAACTTTTTACTTTTTTTATTCATAATGTACAACGGAATATATAAAAGTTAGCTTTGATTTAGAAACATTAAACAAAATATCAATTGCTAAAACACAACTTATGAAGAAACTATTTGATGATGAGTAGAGTGATGATCTTTCCTAGTTCAAGATCATAAGATTTAAGCAAGGGATTTATAGGTCATAAAACGCTTTGGATAACCATATACTCTCCTGATTACCCAACTGGTTTTAGTTTAATAGTAATGATTTTATTCTCAGAAATGGTTTTTAGTTTTGTGACCCATTTAGGATTAAATGGAATTACTTATCCTCATAAAAAGATATTATTCTGAACATAGAAAAGTATACCCCATACATTTTCAGGAATTTAATAGTAAGTTTACAAAATGAAAAGACAGTTACCGATATTACTATTTGTAGTTTCCTTTTTATTTGGTATAAATCTCTGTTCATCACAAACGAGATTTACCAATACTAAAACAAAATATGCAGAACGTGAAATAGACAGTCTGCAAAATGCTATTACTCCTTTCCTTAGGAGCCAAGGCAAGTTCCAAGAAGTTATATCCTTAAATAAAAAATTAATAGAAAGATCAAAAGAGCTTAAATATTCTAGAGGAGTTGTCAGTGGTTATATTCACATTGCAAATGTCCTTTTTCTTGTTGGGAAATACGATGAAAGTCTTCGTTTTTTACAGTTGGCAGATAAAGAGAATAACAGACAGGATTATTATTTGTCAAGTTGGTTGGCTATTGAATTTGGAAACAACTTTGATGTATTGGGGTTTAAAGAAAGAGCAAGTAAAGACTTTAGTAAAGCCATACAGTATGCATCAAAAATTGATAATGATTTGAATAAGAAAAGAATGCTTTCGTATGCATATAACCGGAAAGCTGTTTGTAAATATATTGCTGAGATTCCAGATTCTTCACTTTATTATTTAAAAAAATCTGCAATTATCCTTCCCGAAGAACCTAGTTCCACCATAAATGTTGGTGATTGGTATGCAATAAGAAATCAAGCGGATTCAGCAAAACATTATTTTCATAAGGCTGAAGAAATTATTAAAGATAGGCCCGATTTTATTTATCAGAAAGGAAGCCTTTATTGGGCGTATGGAACTTTATACGATGCCGATAAACAATACAGCAAGGCTATTGATTCTTATAACAAGGCCCAAAATATTTTTCAGCAACTCAATCAGCCTAATGATTTAATGATCTTATACAAATTAATGGCTAATACATATGATAGCATGGGAATGAAGAAGCAGTCAGAAGTGTATTTTTATAAACATACTTCCTTAAAAGACAGCTTGAGTAATATTAAACAACCTGCACTGGATACATCTGTAATCTATTTTTTGGAAGAGCAGGAAAAAGAGAATCTTTCCTCTCGTTATCGTTTGTATTATATTATTGTAGGAATTAGTATAGTCAGTATTATTGTCGCGTTGCTAGGGCTAACTTATTATAAAAAAAATAAAAGAAAAAGTATTTTAATTGACGAAAAAGATGAAGAAACAGAGTCACTTAAACAGAAAGTGAACGAGAGTTTTGAGGAGATCATACAATTGGCCAAAAACAACAGCCCTGAATTTTGGGGGCGGTTTCAGGAAATATACCCTGAATTTCGGGAAAGAATCCTTGAGATTAATCCTAACCTCAAGACTTCAGAACTTATTCTGTGTGCCTATATTTATTTGGGGTTTAATACCAAAGACATAGCAGAATATACTTTCAAAGCAGTACAAACCATAAAAAATAACAAATACAATCTTAGAAAACGATTAAGTATTCCGCCTCAGAAAGATATTGTAGTTTGGATAAGAAAACAAACGGAGTCCTAAAGTTTTATGATATTAACAAAATTGCCAACTGATTAGTTTTGGTTGGTTCTTGTTTAAGAGATGTTTCTTTGAGAGAAGAACTTTATTTAGAAATTCATGCTTCTCAATTGTTCATAAAGCTCAACACATTATGTTATCTATAATAATCAATTTGACAAATGATTTCCAATTCATCATTAACGGTTTTTTCACTTGTTTTTATATGAAGTTCATGATATACTTCGCAGTTCGATGACAGAAAATTTTCTGAGTAAACTTTTGTCAGACATCGTCATCATAGAGTTACTTAGAATATTTCTACTTTTTGTGTAAAGTCTTTATAAAATTGACACATAATTGTAGGGGATAGAAAAATTGTGTCAAAAGAATTCCTTTTATTTTACATAAGTTAATGAAATTGAGTACTTTTGAACTTGACAAAAATTAGAAGCCTACACAATTTTACGCCTAACAGAACTTTTTCTAATCTTATGAGGCGAATATGATAAATTTTTAGAAAGTTTTAATAAATAAAGAAAACGATATGAAAAATCAGCTGAGATTGTTTTTCTTTTTGTTATCATTCAGTATATCCTATTCTCAGAAGTTGTCTCCTGTGGAAATAGATAGATTACAAAATGAAGATTTATATCTCCAGAAAGGCAAAATATATGAAGGAATTGAGCATAGTAAAAAGACGATACAATTATCAGAAAAGATAAATTATGCCAAAGGCAAAGCAAGAGGATATATCCAGATTGCACAATATCTTCATAATCTAGGGAAATACCGTGAAGAACAACAATATCTGGACAAAGCAGAGGTGTTGTATCCTGAGTATAAAGATGACCCGATATTATCATCATCGTTTTTTACTGCCTATGGAAGAAATTATTATGAACTGGGGTTGATTGGAAAATCCAATGAAACTTATAATAAAGCCCTAAGAGAGGCTTTAAAAATAAAAGACAACACACAAAAGCGAAAATGTCTACACTATATTTATGGAAACATGGTAACCAACTTTGGGATACTTCAAAATAGAGACTCATCCTACTATTATATTCATAAAGCGTACAAGAATATGCCGAGGGTAATAGAAGTAACCAATCTTATAGATTATTTTATTTTGCAGAAAAATCAGGATTCCGCAAAATTTTACCTAGATAGAGCCGAAGATCTTTTAAAAATATCACCGGATATGTTTGACCATATAGTATTCAACTATATGTCAGCACGTTACTATCAAGATAAAAAGGAGTATAAGAAAGCACAGACATTTTATGAGAAATCTCTCGAACTGTCTGTTAAAATGAAGAGACCTAAAAATATAATGAAGAATTATAGAGGATTAGCCGATGTGTATAATCTACAGAATAATGTCTATAAAGCTAACGAATATTTACATAAGTATACAAAACTTAAGGATAGCTTTGCCCAAAATAACCTTATAGCTTTACAAACTTCCGAAAAAAAAATTGTTTCGGATGAGAAAAAACAGCGTGAGGCTTCGAAAAGGAAAATGTCTTATATTTGGGGAGGTTTGTTATTAGCAACTATTATTATAATAAGTATATTAAGTTTCTTGCATTACAGGAAAATCAGAAAAAAAGATTTATTGCTGAAAGAAAGTAATAATGCCATTTTACAAAAAAATAATCATGTAAAAGAGCTGGAACAAAAAATCAATGAAACCTTCGAGGAGATCATACAATTGGCCAAAAACAACAGCCCTGAATTTTGGGGGCGGTTTCAGGAAATATACCCTGAATTTCGGAAAAGAATCCTTGAGATTAATCCTAGCCTGAAGACATCAGAACTTATTCTGTGTGCCTATATTTATTTGGGATTTAACACAAAAGACATTGCACAATATACATTTAAAGCAGTTCAAACCATAAAAAACAACAAATACAATCTCAGAAAACGGCTAAGCATTTCTCCTCAAGATAATCTCACTGTTTGGATAAGAGATCGTACAAACGCCTAACTATTTAATTTTATATCAGTTACAAAACAAGGTACTTTGTTGGTACCTTGTTTTTTTGATTTCAAGCATGACTTGTTTTGCTTTGTATACCTAGAACCACAAAAAAAATTTAAACACAAATGAAAAAATTCCTTCGCAAGAAGATATAATAGTATGAATAAGAAACCACACGGATAGATCCCATGTCTCAAATTTCGCAACCAAAATTAATTAATACTAGGCTTTAATGTGAAATCAATCGAGACCAAAAACCCAAAACCATTTCAAAAAACACACAACTGCAAACAACTAAAAATCAATGCAATATACTTAACAGTACCTTATTGGTACCGATGCTTTTTGCTTAAACTGAAATATTTTTAGTGATTTGTATGCAGAAAACACAGCCTCATGTACTGATGAAAAAATACAGTATTTCTACTCACTATATAATGCACATTTCCACTCTTCATATGGTGCATATTTTCTCATGCATATTAAGTAAGTTGACATTGGGAAAAAATATTTACTCAACACATAATGTTTAATATAACAAAAATTAATTTTGATGAAAAAAAATGTAATTATTTTAGGAACTATTTTATTCTCCACACTTGCTTACTCACAAGTTGGAATCAACACATTAACACCAGCAGCAACCTTAGATGTAGTAGGTAAGCCCTCAGACACTTCCAAATTAGATGGAATTATCGCTCCTCGTTTATCAGGAGATGAGCTTTCGGCAAAAACCTATACGCCTACCCAAACAGGAGCATTAGTATATGTAAATGCTGCTGCAGGTTCTCTTACCGGTCAGGTGGCCAATGTAGATGCACCCGGTTATTACTATTTTAATGGAAGTGTTTGGGTAAAATCTGGCGGTGGTTCCGGTGGAGCGGATACCGAGCCATGGTATAACCAGCTAACAAATACAGGAGCTACCAGCAATGTACAAAACGTTTATATGGGAGGTAGTGTAGCAATTGGTAAAACCTTCAACCATGGAGGTCCTGCTACTAGTGGTGGTACTATGTTAGATGTACAAGGTGCTGTACGCGGTGGTTCCAGTCCAGAAGGCTCCGTAGGAGAATCCTCTGTTGGCTTTGGTGCTCAGGTAGAAGCCTCTGGTGATTATTCAGCCTCATTTGGTCTGGCATCAGTAGCAAGCGGTAAGGCCGAATTTGTAGCGGGAACTTTTAATGCCATTACCACAGGAAGCACAGCAATCCTTCAGGTAGGGAATGGAGCCGACGGTGCAAGATCTAATGCTTTAACTATCCTAAAAAATGGGAACATTGGTACAGATCTAGCCATTGCTCCAACTGAACGATTAGATATAGGCTCTGGTAATGTACGTATCAGAGATATTAATGCCAACACAGGAACTTCTGGTGACAAATATGTTGTGGCAGATGCCAACGGTGTACTAAAAACTGTTACAGCCTCTCCTACAACAGCTCCTATGAATGTTACTTACCAGACAGGTAACTATACTGCATCGGCTACTGATGACATTATTTTATACACTACTGTAGCCGGTTTTAATCCTGTTTTAACCTTACCGACAACCGGAGTTCAGGTAGGTAAGAAAATATATATTTCTGTTATAGGGGACACATCAGTAGAACTTAACCCGTTACCGAGGGAGACATCTAATGTACTATGCTATCCGGGACAGGGTAATATTTTAATTTATACAGGTGATGCCACCTCCCCATGGTCTATTATATCAGGCTATTAACCAAAAACACAATTAACATAACTTAGTTAAAAAGGATGAAAAAAGAAATAAAACAAATTATACTAATCGGGGGAATGCTATGGAGCGGAATAGCCCAATCACAGGTAAGAATAGCTAACAGTAACTTGAACATTGCTCTTCCCGGAAGTTCAGCTTTTATAGATGCTTCTTCCAATCTCACCTATAATTCTACCACCAATGTAGGTAAAGGATTGCTTTATCCCAGAGTGGATTTGTCTGTATTTACAGCCTTTGGAGGTGTGCCGATAGGTATTCCAGGCTCATTTCCTACTTACTATGATGGGTTTGTGGTATACAATATAAAAGAAGGAGGAATAGCAGGAGTAGGTACTACACAAGGAACCTTAGCTCCTGGGTTTTGGTATTATGACAATAAATCCGGAACCATTAACGGAGGTACTTGGAAGCCTCTTGGTCTGTCATCAGAAGGTACATCCATTACCAATGCGTTAAGCAGTACAGCCAATACACTTACTTCTACAGTGAATGGAGTATCGGCAACTGCACCTGTTGTCAATACCAATACACTTTCCTTATCTGGAAGTAATATTACTAGTATAGTGAATGGTGTATTAAGTAATTCTTTGGATTTAACACCTGCAATTTCAACAGCAACCACCAACAGCTTAACCTTGTCTGGAAATAATCTTACCAGTACAGTTAACGGAGTTGCCTCCACGGTAAATATTTCCTCACTTGGAGGAGGAGGTTCTGATACGACAAATGTTTTGAGCAGCTCAGGAAATACTATGACCTCCACAGTTAACGGAGTAACAGATACTGCGCCTATCATCAACAGTATTATCAATACAGTTTCAGGCAATACACTGACAACAAGGGTAAACGGAGTTTCCTCAAGCTCCGTTACTCTTCCGCAGGGCGTAAATATTTACAATTCTGATGGAGCATTAACTGATAACAGAATGGTTTCAACTAACAGAAAAATGCTTTGGTTTCAAAACGGAATTATTAATGATAATAACCATATAGCATTTGATGTTAATGCTACAATTTCTGGAAATACAAGGATTATTACCAGGGGAAGTTCCACATCAATGGTAAGAGCTTTAGTAAACTCAAACCGTATGCTGGATATGGAACTCTTAAGTAACGGTAGCTCTAGATTATTCTCTACAGGAAGTACAGAACTTTTTGTAGGGACTAATACAGCTTCAGGGCCATTAGTTTTTGGAGTGGGAACAAACAGGGCAATATTAGCAACTAATGGAAATTTCGGAATAGGTTTAATCAATCCTTCCTACAAATTGCATGTTGCAGGTGATGCAAAAGCCGATAGATTTATTTCTAATACGAATTACTATCCAGATTATGTGTTTGAAAACTATTATAAAGGAACTTCTGCTATTAACCCCAATTATAGTTTCAAACAATTGAATGAAGTAGAAGAATATATAAAAGAAAAAGGACATTTACCTGGCTATGATTCTATTGAAGATGTCAGGAAAAACAATATGACCATTGATGTTGGGGAAAATTCAATAACCAATATGGAAAAAATCGAAGAGCTTTATCTACACGTTATTGAACTCAATAAACAAATAAAAGCATTACAGCAAAAAAATGAGCAATTAGAAAAGTTGTTAACTAAACAATAAAAAACACCTTACTTAACCTAAGATGTGTGTTAGAAGTTGTGCTTCTTTCTCCTTTTCGAGATAGAAGCTCCAACTCTAATTAATGAAAAAACGTCATACAATTAAAAATTTACACATTATGAGAAATTCAGTTTTAATCCTATTCATAGGTATTTCTGGGTTTTCCTACTCGCAGGTAGGAATCAACACAGAAATACCAGCAACAACATTGGATGTAGTAGGTAAGCCCTCAGACCCCTCCAAATTAGATGGAATCATTGCTCCTCGTTTATCAGGAGATGAACTTTCTGCTAAAACATATACGTCTGCCCAAACAGGTGCATTAGTATATGTAAATGCTGCTGCAGGTTCTCTTACCGGTCAGGTGGCCAATGTGGATGCACCCGGTTATTACTATTTTGATGGAACCGTTTGGGTAAAAACTAGCGGATCGGATACAGAGCCATGGTATAACCAGCTAACAAATACAGGAGCTACCAGCAATGTACAAAACGTTTATATGGGAGGTAGTGTAGCAATTGGTAAAACCTTCAACCATGGAGGTCCTGCTACTAGTGGTGGTACTATGTTAGATGTACAAGGTGCTGTACGCGGTGGTTCCAGTCCAGAAGGCTCCGTAGGAGAATCCTCTGTTGGCTTTGGTGCTCAGGTCGAAGCCTCTGGTGATTATTCAGCCTCATTTGGTCTGGCATCAGTAGCAAGCGGTAAGGCCGAATTTGTAGCGGGAATTTTTAATGCCATTACCACAGGAAGCACAGCAATCCTTCAGGTAGGGAATGGAGCCGACGGTGCAAGATCTAATGCTTTAACTATCCTAAAAAATGGGAACATTGGTACAGATTTAGCCATTGCCCCAACTGAACGACTAGATATAGGCTCTGGGAATGTACGTATCAGAGGTATTAATGCCAACACAGGAGCTTCAGGTGACAAATATGTTGTGGCAGATGCCAACGGTGTACTAAAAACCGTCACGAAACAAACTGCATTGTTGGTGGGTGGTGATCTTAGCGATGCGTTGCTCAGTACTTCTACTATAACAGCTCCTTCTGGAGGAAACACTTTTACCTCAAATGTTCTGGGGACCTATACGCTCAATATAACACAAAAATCACTGGTAAGCTTTAGTTATGATGTAAGTTATTCATGGAGTCCTCTTTCAACAATAGACAATGGGGCTCCTCGCATGGCTGCAACTTATATGCAGTTTACCGCTAAACCAGCATCAAGTACCATAGCTCTCAATACTGCATTTGCCAATCAGAGACTTCCTATTACTGCAAGTACTAACGTAGGCGCTCCTGGATATTATTTCCATAGTACCTCTGCAAGATTGGTTTTGGAGCCCGGTAGTTATACAGTAGAACTCAGAGGAGGGCTTTATTCTCCTTCCGGACCAGCAACGCTTACCTTTGGAGGGACTCAGGATAATATAACCATTGTTGCAGACCCTATTTTTTAAAAAATAAATTAACCTATTGTATTTACGATTTAAATTGAAGACTATTAACAATTAGATAGTCGAGTTTCCAAGTCTGGAATTTTTGGTTCTTTCGGTTTAACACAAAAGAGCAGATATTTAAACAGCTATGTTTTTATTTCTAAATGCACAACATTTTAGTTCATGAAAAAATTAAACTTTTTAATTTCAATCTTTGCTGTATTTTTATTCCTCTCTTTAGGAATGAACATGGTAAAAGCACAGGATTTTGATGGTGATGGTATTACAGATACTGTCGACATTGATGATGACAATGATGGTATTCCGGATGCGGAAGAATCTCCTAATTGTTTCTATAACTTTTATGAGGCTAACAGAATAGCATCTGTAACTTCAGCTTTGAACGGAGCTGTAGGAGATCCTCTGGCAGGAAGTGATATTCCGTTATTATATAATGACAATACCAATGACGGAACGGTTCTCACAGCCTATAATTTTGCCGCTCTACAGACCATTACTACGGGAACAGCTCTATTTACCATCCAGTATCCGACAGCGGTTATTATAAAATCCTTGGCAGTTACTCAGGCAAGCAGCGGAATGGCAGCGAGCGGATTTGCAAAATTATATGGCTCCAATGATGGAAGCGCTTATACACTCCTAACCACAGGGAGCGGGATAAGCATATCCACTTCCACTGTCACGTTCACCAATACTTCAACAACGGCCTATCAGTATTATCAGATCAGGTATATTGGAACAGCTTCTGGAGGTAATGCCACCTCAGTAACAGCAGGAACAGCTGCTATCCACGAAATAACTTCGCTACTTGCCACAACACCTGCTTATAATCCTTCGGCTCATCCGAAACTAGGGTCTTGTATGGATGATATTGATGGAGATGGCTCCCCTAATCACCAAGATATAGATAGTGATGGAGACGGATGTTCTGATGCTTATGAAGGGGGAGCTACCAATAATAAAACCCTTAGTACGTTGCCGGGACCTTACGGAGCCAATGGCTTAGCCAATTCCGTAGAAACCACTGCAGACAGCGGACGCGTAAATTATATATCTACTTATGCTAAATATGCTAATAATTCTTCTCAGGTTCTGTGTATGGATACCGATAATGACGGGGTACCCAATCCTATTGACGTAGATGATGATAACGATGGAGTATTGGATACCACAGAAGGAGATTTTTGTGGAAGGATAAACAGAAATATCAAGATAGGCTATTTGGCAAGTGGTGTAGGTGATGATGGTTTACCTATCAATATGTTATTGAACCTGAAGAATTTTGGGCCATATGGCACCTATAATAAAGTTGCGGGGATTACACTGGTTCCTTTTGCTACCGAAGCCAGTATCACAGAGGCAGCTTTGCTTGCCAATGAAATAGATGTGTTTTTTGTAGGTTCTACGGTCAATAATTCTACAGCCAGCGGAGAAAAAGTTTCCACAGCGCTTAATACCCTGCTGGCTAACTGGGCAAAAAATAATAATAAATCCATATTTGCGGTTCAGAATAATGCGTGGGATTACGGTTATATTCTTGCCAATAATAATGCGAATCCCAATACTCCAATCGGAGCAATTGGTATTAATACCTATACCAACGGCTATTGGCCTGCTACGTCTTTAATTCAGTCAGGAGGAGTACAGATGACCATTTATTCTACAACAAGACCGTTTGACATACTGATGGCCGATGCCAATCTGAGACCAGTCGTTGTTACCGATAAAGAATATAACTTATTAATCTTTCCAGATGCTACAATATTCAATGATAATGATGGTATCGTAACTCCATCTCCAACCTCAAATGACCAGAAAACCATAGCAGATACCTGGACCTATTTCTTTGACAGAATTGTGGCTACCCAATGTACCACATTGGATACTGATGGAGACGGAACACCGAACCATTTAGATCTGGACTCCGATGGAGATGGTTGTAGCGATGCTATGGAAGCAGCGGCGACCACCTCATTAACTGCTAATTTTGCTTTTGTTTCCCAGGCTGGTACGACAACAGATGCCAACAGCGACGGTTTGGCTGACATTATAGATGCTAATAAAAACGGAATTCCAGATTATTTAAGCTTTTATGATCCTAGAGCACTGGATAATACCACTAAAACATGTTTAGACAGTGATGGAGATACTATTCTTGATATTAATGATTTGGATGATGATAATGACGGAATTCTGGACATCAATGAAGGCAATGCCTGTGACGGCACACTCGACAGAAACCTAAGAATTGGTTATGTAAATACAACAACAGGACAATATGGACTGATGATGAATATGTTAAACAATCCTGCAAATTTTGGTCCTTCAGGTACCTATAATAAAATTCCGGGAATTACCTTTGTTCCATACGCTTCGGAAGCAGCCATTACAGAATCCCAGTTATTGGCAGATAATATCGATATTTTCTATTCGGGCTCTACCAATAACGTAGATAAACTGTTGACAACAACGAATGCGATATTAGCAGATTGGGCAGATAATAACAACAAAGGCATTATTTCTATGCAGAATAACGCACTTGACTTTGGCTTTCAGCTTACCAGTAACAATCTAAACCCAGATACCCCTTATGGAAATACCGGTGAAGCTGTATTTATCAACGGATATTGGCCACAAGCTACTTTTAATCAATCTGGAACCGCACAATACACGGTCACTCCTATTACAAGAGACTTCGAAGCTATCATGGTAGATGTGAATGGTAAGGCCGTTTTTGTCCGTGATTTAAACAGAAAGCTAGTGGCAATTTCAGATGCTACAATTTTTGGTGCACCAAATCAAACACAGCCTAACATCGGTAGTAATATTACAATGAGAATAGCAGCGGATGTATGGGCATATGCTTTTGATGTCTATTTAGGTAGTCTGGATATCTGTACCTCTATGGATACTGACGGAGATGGTATTCCCGATCATTTGGATCTGGATTCGGATAACGATGGTTGTTTAGATGCTTTAGAAGGAGATGCAAATATCACTTCCAGTCAATTGGTTACTGCCGCAAGTGGTGTTTCTGTAGGGTCAGGGTCATCTGCTTCTAATATGAACTTGTGTGCCAGTTCTTCATGTGTGGATGTAAGCGGAATTCCTACAGTTGTAGGTACCGCAGGTCAAGGCATAGGAGACTCACAGAATGCTGCCGTAAACTCAGGTTGCTTCTGTTATAAACCTGGGGTAACCTCTGGTACAACCTTAGAGACCAAACATGGTATTACTGCATTAGGAAGAGCGGGAACAAATAATGATAACTGGCCAATGGTACGTAAAGGAGCATGGTCCGCTTTAGAATCCAAAGAAAAAGGATTGGTGATTAACAGGATACCAACAACTGCAGAGGTAGAGGCGATTTCTAATCCAGTGGAGGGAATGATGGTATATGATGAAGAAGCAGATTGTCTGAAAATTTATACGACTAAAGACAATGGAGCTACGTTCAGTTGGCAGTGCTTTAATACCCGAGCTTGTCCAAATTAATAAAAACACACAAATGCTTATATAGAACTGATGGAAGGCATTTAACTTTTATAATTAAAGGCCTCCGGAAGTTAGAATTAATTAAATTTTTTTAAAATGAAAAAAATCACAATAATATTTACCATCCTCATTACCTCTTTATCAATAGCACAAGTGGCAATTGGTAAGAATGGTATAACTAAATTATCTGATGGTGTTACCCCAAACCCTAGTATCTCTTTGGAGTTTTATGATGCTGCAGATAATGCAAAAGGAATAGTAGTTCCCTGGGTATCTACAGTTGCTGATAATCCCGTGATATATAATGCTACAACGAGAGCTGGCTATCGAGGAATGCAGGGAGCAATAGTAGACGGAACCATCATTTTTGATCTTTCGGATAAGAAGATGAAATATATGAAAGATGGTTCGTGGTTTGATCTTACTGGAAATATTGTCTTTCCTTTAACGGTCAAAGATTCTTCGAATAACGACATTACATTTACCGCTTTCAATACTATTGATTCTTCTTTACAAGACAATAAAAAGGAGCAGGAAAATGCCAAAGCAGCCATCGGAATCAATAGTGCTACGGATACAACTACAGGGATTTTAGTACTTACCGATACTGACAAAGCAATGGTTTTGCCGAAAGTAGCAAGTCCACACCTTAACATTATCAACCCTTCTGCGGGTATGATGGTATATGATACAACAGCCAAACAATTAGCAGTTTATAATGGAACTGTTTGGAGTTTCTGGAAACCATAACGCAAATTCAATAAATGAACGTTTTTTTATAGACTGCATTCATAGAACATTTTCAACCATTTAAAGAAAAGCAAATGAATTTCAAAAATATCCATATCGGAGAAATGATGGAAAAAAGGGTTGCAGAAAGTGGAATAGAAATATCCCGCATCTGTAATTTCCTGAAGTGTACAGAAGATGATTTGAAAAAAATGTATGGTGCTCATAGCATAGATACCGAAACTCTTTTGCGTTGTAGCAAACTTTTAGAGTATGATTTTTTCAGAATCTATTCGCAGCATTTGATATTGTATGCACCACCGTCTGCGGAAGAAAGAAATGAAAAACAAAGTAGCAAAGAAACAAAGCTTCCTCAGTTCCGGAAAAACATTTATACCAAGGAAATCATTGAATTTATTCTAGAAGAGATTGAATCAGGAAAAATGACAAAAACACAGGTGATTGAAAGATATAGGATTCCCAAAACAACATTATATAAATGGATCAGTAAGCATAAGACATAATTGAATTCTTAAAACCTGAAAAATCCAGAAGAAATCTTCTAGGCAAAAGTGCCGATGAGATAGAAAGCAGATACAATCTTCTTCCACAGCAGCAGGATACAGAAGAGAAAGTGTATGTACCGCAAACATATTTTGGGGATTTTTTAAGAAGCGACTGTATTTGTTTTTTCATCAAGGAATGATACGAGAATATTATATAGGTTTGTTATTGTACTTGACAGTTCAAAATATGAATAATACTAGTAATTATAGCTTGGATGTATCTATTCTCCTTGGGAAAACCCATCAACAATCATTGAGGTTTTAGGAGACATAGTAGAAAAATAGAAATTAAGATTAAATATTGATTCCTCAAGCAGATATGGTGTTCCAAATAGGCACTGTAAGATACTGGCGGACAGAATAGTTATCTTCTAGTACGTTGCACAGCGTAGTCGTCCGCCAATTTCATCAATGTATTTCGCCGACGCACCTAAGCAATGCATCGGCATTTTATAAAAACAAAAATTTTATACATATGAATACAATTAAAAACAGACCCAATTATCAGAAAATTTACCATGATATGATTATGAAAAAGTTTCCTGATCAAATGGATAATTTCAAAACATTATTGGGTCAGGAGAATCTCTCCACCCTAACTATTCTGAAAATAAATGATAAATTGTTCGGAATGAAGAATAGAGAATCATATCTTCAAAATACAAAACTGGCTTCCTATACCAAGTCCGACATCCTACAAATGCTAGACTACCAAAGGAAAAACCAACTAAATAATACACAACTTGCCAATCACTTTGGATTAAGCAGAAATACCGTAGGGAAATGGAAAAAGAGATTTTTAATCTAGCTCAATTTTACTTAAAGAACATATTTGGTAAATTTGGTGTATTACTTAGAGCAAATCAAATCGTTCCATCGCACTAATTTTAATTTTATCAGCAATATCTATGTAAGGTTTCATTGCGCTATAATCACTATCCCAGTTTGTTTGATTACCACTTGTGGTGAAATACACAAAGATAGAGCATTACAAATAAACGTTCTGTGACCAATGTGCGTTCTAAGCAAAGAATATTTTGGAAGAGCTTCATCAATTCTGTCTTTTCATCTATAATAAGTTTGAGTGACAGTTTCGTTGATTTCAGCCAATTCAGCAATTCTTTCAAATACTCATTCATTTTTTGATTGCTGATCACGTGAAGAGCTTTATTATCAGCGAAGTCTTCTGACTCTTATTTTTTAAAATTTTGCGACTATGTTCATTTAGTTCATTCACTGAATATCACCTCTAACCGCTTCGAAATGGTGTCAATAGGATGAGCAAAAAAGACTTACAGCAATGTAGGTCTTTCTTTTATTTTAAAAGTCTTATTTTTTCTCTAATTATCCATAATTTAAAGTACTGAAAAATAGCAAAATACCTTCTAAAAGCCTTTAAACAAGAGAATTTTTCAATTATTTACAATTAAAAATTTGCTTAATATTAATATTCATATTATATTTGCATCACTTAAAACAACAAGGACATTCCTCCTTAGCTCAGTTGGTTAGAGCATCTGACTGTTAATCAGAGGGTCGCTGGTTCGAGCCCAGCAGGAGGAGCAAAAAAGACTTACAGAAATGTAGGTCTTTTTTTATTTCTACTCAATTTCTGTGGGTTATCCTTATGTTTAGGGGATTTCACAATATTCTAAATATTCTATTTCCCATATTTTTATTAAATAATAGGCTTCCAAAAAGGTATACCTTCCTTTTAGCTTTGGAACACCATAATTTTTTAAGAGCTGGAACACCACTTTTAAACATTGGAACACCATTCAAACCTCTATTAATTCTACAAAATTATGAACACTATAAGCATACTCTTTGTATTAGACAAAGCAAAGACAAACACTAAAGGTTTAGCCCCATTAAGATGTAGAATAACATATTTGGGAGAAAGAAAACCATTTGCTACAGGATTATTCATTAACCCTAAATATTGGGATAGTAAACAGCAGAAAACTAAACCACCCAATGAAGAACACAATTATATCAACAACCAATTAAGCCTGATTAAGAATAAGATTAATCAGGCTTTTTTATTACTCCAGCTCCAAGATGAAAACTTTGATGTAGATGATATTTACAGACAATACAGGGGTGAGACTCTAGTGAAAGATTATTCTTTACTAGAGTACTACAAACTCTATCTTGAAAGACTTAAAAAGCTTATAGGAATTGATATTAAACAACCTACCTATGATAAGTTTGAGTATATTAAAGATGATCTGGAAGAGTTCATAAGATTCAAATTCAAGAAATCAGATATAAAGTTAAAGGATTTAGATTTTGACTTCATTTCAGAGTTTGAATATTATTCTAAAACTGAGCTGAAACATAGTCAGATTACTATTAACAAAGCTATTCAGAGAATTAAGAAAGTAGTTAAAAAAGCTGTATCACAGAAGCATATAGAATCTAATCCTTTTGAGGAGCATACACCTAAAAAAGTGCATCCTAAAATAATATTCCTCACTCAAAAAGAACTCAATCAGTTAGAAAATCATATATTCCAGTCTGAAATATTAAATAAAATCAAAGACTGCTATCTATTTTGTTGTTATACAGGATTAGCATATAAAGAAATGTTTGAACTTAGGAAAGGAGATTTAATTACTAAGCCTGATGGAATTACATGGATCTATAAAGAGAGAGGAAAGACAGGAAGAAATTTCTCAGTTCCCCTAATACTTCCCAAAGCTCTTGCTGTTATAGCTAAATATTCTTCTGAAAGTGAATATCTATTACCCAGAGTAAGCAATCAATATTTTAACAGACTACTTAAGGAAATAGCCTCTGCACTAGAAATATCTAAAAAACTTACCCACCACACAGCAAGAAAAACTTTTGCTTCCACAGTCTTATTGAGTAATGATATCCCTATGGAAGTTATATCTAAACTTTTAGGTCACTCTAAGATTAACACTACACAGGAATATTATGCAGAGATAATGCCTGAAAAATTAAGCTTGCATTTAAGAGAATTGGAAAAAAAGTTGAATCATTAAAAAAGAATGAAATAACAGTGTTATATTTATTAATTATTTATAACACTGTTAATCTTAATATTTATGAATGTTAATGACCATTTTAATGATTTTCCAATAGATTATTTTAATCTTGAAGTTCTGAACTTTATTGATAATGTAGGTTTAAGAAACATTGAAGAAGCTAATGCACATTTGGAAAGATCTGAACAATTAATAACAAAGGAAGAACCTCTAGAGCTTAATTCTTATGGATATATTAAAGATTCTCTTTCAGAAAAGTTAAATTTAAATGTAAGGAATACCTCTGTCATAAATTGTGCTGTTGGGCAAGGAAAAACAACTGCAATTTTAGAAATAGTTAAAGAACATATACTTAGCAATGCTAACACATATATAATCATAGCAGTGCCTTTAGTGAGCTTAATTTCTCAATATAAAAAGGATTTATTAAACTTGGGATTCACAGAAGAACAAATATACTCCTATGAAAACATTAGAAATAAAGATCAAATTGATTATCTAAATCCTCTTTTTAGAATCCATTTAGTTACAGTCAATACTTTATTAGGAAACCCTGGAGACAATGCTCCTTTACAATCTGAAGCTAAGAATTCTTATTTGCAGAAACTTTCAAAGCAATTTGGAGATAATAATAAGAAAGTAATATTTATTTATGATGAAATACATGAGGCTATCAGAAATTTTAGCAAAATTGGAGAGGCTCATTTATATTATTTTTCCAAAGTTATAGCAAAAAACATTTTATTAAGTGCTACCTATAATGTACAATCTATTCCAGTAATAAAAATGCTATCAAAATTAACTGATAACAAGATTCAAATCCTAGAGTCTAAAAGAGAGGTTATAAATGAGCAAAGTAGATTATTTTTACATTTCACAAACTCATACAACACATCAAGTCATACTCCTATTTCACAATTAGTCAGACAGTTAATCAGAGAAGATAAGAATATAGATATTTTATGTTATTCAAAAAAACTATGCAAGAACCTTCTAGACCCTAATACTGAACCTGGAAACTTACTTACTGAAAAATTTGGTACACTAAGAGATTGTACATCAAATCTAGAAGATAACCAGAATAATACTGATGAAGATATTTCTACTAATAGATATGACAATAATTTTTGTAATATTGGAACCAACTTTAAATCTGGTGTAAGCATAAATAAAGAGGATCATGCTTTCATAATAATTCTTCCTCCTAAATCTAAAGGTCCTTATTTTTCTAACAATGGAATCTTCACAGAAGGAATAAATTCTGTTATTCAATCCATTGCAAGACAAAGAACAATTGGAGAAATACATATTATTTTACCACATCCTATTTTAATGGATTATAGTTCTTTAAGAAATATGTCTGAAGATCAAAGGAATCACTTTATACAAGCTTATAATGAAATAGCTATTGATCCTAACAGAACTAGGAATAGAAATGGAGTAACTACACCACTAGTTAGATATATCCCATTTTCAGAACATTTTGAGATTATCAGTAATAAGTATTCTGAGTTAATAACAAGATTAATGATTCCCTATTTAAGAAATTCTAACTTAGACATTCCTGACCTTTATGATTATATCATGGAAAATGGAGAAATGATTCTAACCTTAGAAGGATTTCTTGGTAAGAACCTATCCAGTTTTGTGACTTACTCTGCCTTTACTAATCAATTTTACAATGCAAGGTTAGCTGGATTTTATTATGCTCCTGCATTAGATGAAGAAGAATTTAGAGAAGTTATGAGAATAGCATATGAGGAATATAATGAGGATTCAAATAACACACATAAACATTTGTCAGTTAAATATAGAGAACTAAGAGATAAAATAATTGGCTCTATCCCATTAAGCTATGATTCAAACACTGTAGCAAAATTAAAAACAGAGATTTATAAGTATGTGACAACACAAGCTGAAATATCAGGAATATTCCCTAGAAAATTACCTTTGAAGTATCTTGCTGTTGAATATGCAAATTTTAATGACAACTCTACTCCTGAAAGGAGAAATTTCTCTGAAAAGATTAAAAGTTTTATAGACAAGGTACATAACAGTATGATAGCTAGTGTAAATAATGAGCCTGCATATTTTAAAAACTATGAAGAAGTTAAAATCTTTGAAAATGAAGAAAATGAACTTTTAAACTTAATTCAAGAGATTAAAGAGAAAAATCCTGCATTAAAATTAAATGGTGCTAATTTCTTCAGAAACATAAAACTGGAAGATATTGCCCCAAAATTTTATTATTATATTATTGATTCATTCTATGAAACTGCAAGTTATAGACCCAGAGATGGAGAAACACAAAAAAATTACAAAAGAATAGTTTAATAAAATGAGTTGCTTTTTGTAATCTAACATATATAAGTAATTACAATTTTTTACTCAATACATCATGAACACCCAAGAGTTGGGTGTTTTTTTATGTCCAAATTCTAACAATTAAATTTTAAACATATGCAATTAAAACAATCACAAAGACAACAAGTAAGGCTAAAATTAGGATTTTCAGGTGCAAGTGGATTTGGAAAGACCTACTCTGCCTTGCAATTAGCCTATGGAATGACAGAGGATTGGAGTAAAATAGCTGTTATAGATACAGAAAATTCCTCTGCTTCCTTATATTCAGACTTAGGAAATTACAATGTACTGGATTTACAGGCTCCTTATTCTCCTGAAAGATACATACAAGCCATAGAACTATGTGAAAACTCTGGAATAGAAGTAATTATTATAGATTCTATTACCCATGAGTGGAATGGTACAGGAGGATGTCTTGACATTCATGAAAAGTTGGGAGGAAGATTTCAGGATTGGGCTAATGTTACTCCAAGACATCAGGCTTTTATTAATAAGATACTACAATCAACATGCCATGTCATAACCACTACAAGAAGAAAGATAGACTATTCTTTAGATGTTGGAAGTAATGGAAAAACCCAAGTAGTAAAGCATGGTACTAAGGAAATCACTAGAGATGGCTTTGAATATGAATTGACTATTAATTTTGAGCTAGTGAATGAGAACCATTTAGCTAAGGCTTCTAAAGACAGGACAGGACTCTTCATGAACCAGCCAGAATTTATCATCACCTCTGAAACAGGAAAGATGATTTTAAATTGGTGTAATTCAGGTATAGAATCTGAAAGTAAATCTATGCCTATGAAAACTCCTTCCCAAATTCAACAGAGAGTCTCTACAGAAGAAGAAGTATATAAAGCTATTCAGGGATGTAATTCTATAGCTGAACTTTTAACTTTATATAAAGAGTTTCCCCAATATCACAAGACTTTAAAGCCAGATTTTGAAGCTAGGAAAACATTATTAATCCACACCAATAACCCAAATAATCAATTCAGTAGAAATGGATATGAAAAATAAAATTAAACCTGCTTCTCTAGAGGAAGCATTTGATGTAGAAATTTCAAAAACTACTAACATAATAGAGATAAATCATAGGAATATTTCTATCCCACCTGATTTACAGCTTAAGAGAGTGAATAATTTATCAGATAAGAAATCTCTAGGCAATATTTTCCTTGATAATGAAGAGATTGGAGATGCAGAAATATTCTATCCAAGCAGGATGAATATTCCTGAACAGCCCAAAAGTGAATCCAGTACAGTAAACAATAAGCCTGAATCTTTAAATGTAGTTCAGGCTTCTTTTATGCCCAATTCCAAAGCAGAAAGTTACTCTAGTGATATTACTGCTGGAAATAATCAGCCCAGCCCATTTATTATGGCTAATACACTGGAAGCTACATTACATCACTTACAGAATGATTGCATCATTCCTGTATTCTCTAGAGACAATGAGAAAACTATTGCACATCAGGAATTTATAGAATGTATTATTAATGCTGTAAATAAAGCATTCCCTTATCACAGCATCACAGCCCCTGAAATTAGGGTATCTCATCAAATTAAGGGTAGAACTCCTTCAGCTATTTATAAGCCTGTAAAAGAGCTTTTAGAGCATGAAAAGACTATCTATTATGAAAGAATGGCTTTTATTATTAAAGTTCCTTCCATTACTGATATAGTGAATGGTAATGAACTTTCTCTAACTATTGGTGGAGTAAGAGCATACAATCAGGAGAATCTCTACAGTAAGAAATCTTTAGAAAAGTTTAAGTTCTTTATTGGATTTCAGAATAAAGTATGTTGTAACCTTTGTGTATCTACAGATGGGTTCCTTGAAGATATAAGAACTTCTAATGCTGATGATTTATACAGCAAAGCAGTAAAAACCATACAGAACTATAATGCAGAGCTACATCTCGTGGAGATGAAGGAACTTACACAAGATTACCTTTCAGAACATCAATTTGCCCAACTTATAGGTAAGAGTAGGCTGTATCAACACTTACCTAAAGCAGAAAAACAGAATATTCCCCTACTTCATTTTAATGACAGCCATATTAATACTATGGCAAAGGATTACTATGAGGATAACAATTTCTGTAGAGAAGATGATGGAAGGATTAATCTCTGGGATGTTTATAATCTTTTTACACAAGCTAACAAGAGTAGTTATATAGACACTTTCCTTGACAGGAATTTAAATGCCTTTGAGTTTACCAAGGGTATTCAAAAAGTACTCAATGGTAATTCAGATTATCATTGGTTTTTGAGTTAACTTTATCCATCTCACAATTTTGTGGGGTGGATTTTATTTTTTATAATTGTTGGTATGCAGGAATTCATTACTTATAACTACATTAGAAATAAAATAAAAAAGTTCAGTAGAAAAGAACTATTGATAAGTCTATATTCACTTTTAAAAAGAGTTGATTTAAAAGATGACAACAAACCTTCTGCTATATGGCAAGTATTTCTTCTAATAAAATGGACATACCTTAATGGGGAAGAGCCTTATAATCCTAAAAAGCTTTCAGATAATGAAATTCTGCAGTTACTTAATTATATAGAAAAGTTTGAAAGTATAACCCTTAATCCTTATGTTAAAAAGCATGATTGGGATAGCTTTTTTCAAATAATTGGTTATCAACAACTCTATTTACAAAAACAAATTCATTGGGTGTATTTTGCACAACAACTTAAACTTTACACATCTATTACTTCAAAGTATGATATTGAAAAATCATTTCTAAGTAAAACAGGAATAACTATTTATGATTTTCTAGCTACTTCTTTTATACTTTGGATGTACACAAATATGAATTCTATTTTAAAACAATATACTTACAATGGTTTTATTGGTACAGATGTTTATGAAGCTTATTCTTACTGCTTGCCTATTGAAACACTAGATAAGTACCTAAAACTTTTATTATTAGAAGATAAGAATGCTCAAAAAATAATTAATTCATACAAGAAATCTCTTATTAAAAATGAATTTCAACCATTTGAAATTTCTTTTTTTACAATGTTCCCATTTCAGAATTTATCCAATAGCATCAATATTATTCATAAATCAATATTTGCTCACACATGCTGCTATTATATCTATGATTATTTGAAAGAAAATGATGAGAGCTTTACAGAAGAGTTTGGAAAAAGATTGGAAAAGTATATAGAGATAGGACTGTTAGAAGCTAAAATAAACTTTATAACAGAAAATGAATTAAGGATATTGTATGGTAAAAATGAAAAAGTTGTTGATTATTTAGTAGATGACTGTGTTCTTATTGAATGCAAAGGAATTGAACCAAAACCTTTACCATCAGTAAATCCATCAATAAATCTAGTTTATAATGCTCTTAAAGATTCAATTATAAAGGCATATACACAGCAAATGCTTAATGTAATAAAGAATAAAAAAAATGAAAAAGAATACTTTGGGATTATTATAACATATAAAACATTTTATTATTCTTCTTTACAAGATTTATGGGAGATATTGAAAGATGATGTTGAAAAGTTCTGCACCAAAAATAATCTTAAAGAAAATCCTCTCCCTCCAGAAAATGTATTTATAGTTGATCTCTTAACTTGGGACAAAATAGTTCAAATACTAAAATGTGAAAATATCAGTCTCTTTGAAATTTTAAAACAAGCCAAAAACTCTAATAATATTGAAAAATCATTATTATTTAGTAGCCATTTAGATAAGTTTGAAAATGAATCCTGTGATCTTAATTATCTACAAGAAGAATATAGAAAATTTGATATATTATTCTCTAAGAATGAATCTTAACAATATTCCTGTCAGATTAAATTGTGACTATCTCAGATTATCATTGGTTTTTGAATTAATCCTACCTTACTAAAGCTGTAAGATGGGTTTATTTTAGCAAATCAATGTCATATTCTGGTTCCTCATTCCATTCTTGACCTAATAAAATTCTTCCATTAGCTTTTTTACTTCTTTTTACTCCATCAGCTCCCCATGTTCCCCATTGTTTAAAGAAAAATGCAACATTCTGTTCATCACATTGTCTTTGAATATCAATTGCCCATTCAGCCTTCATAGGTCTTGCTTTATGACCACTTTCACCACCAACAATTACCCAATGTATATCTTCAAGATTTAGCTTTCCTACATCAGATATAAGAGGTTCTACTGATAAAAATCTTATTTCAGCATCAATTGTCCTTAATACATCAATTCTTTTCTTTGTAGCAGCATGTTCCACTGTTACCCCCAACCAAACATTTTTGGGAACAGCTCTAGTTGAAAAATAATCTGCTAGAATATTTTCTCTTTTGGTTAAAATTTGATATTGATGATGTGGAGTTTTTTTTATTGTATCAAAAACTTGATCCAAAAATTCAAAAGGCATTCTTTCATGAAATAAATCACTCATTGAGTTAACAAAGAATTTTGTAGGCCTTTTTATTTTAATTGGAGCATCAAGTCTATCTGGCATTAATGTAAAATCAAAACCATTTTCATACCCTGGAGCCCCCATTGCTTTTAATCTTTTAGCCATTACTTCTGCATAACAGAACTTACAGCCAGATGTAATTTTATTACAACCAGTAGAAGGATTCCAAGTTGCATCAGTCCATTCTATTTTAGATTGTTTCATTTTTTAATTAAGATTTCTACATCAGAATATTTTGCTAAAGTATGGATTTTTTCAGACTTTAATTTTCCATCTATAACAATTCTTTTTTCTTTCTCTAACTTTCTGAGATAATCATTACAATGCTTAGCTAAGCAACCAAACTCCAGTGTTTTAACATATAAATTATAAAGAGAATTCTCATTCTTTTCAAAAATATTTCTTTCTAATTTTTTATTGAGTAATTCTATTTTTTTAATTGTATTATACTCTTCAAACAAAGAAGCTATTCCCTCAGCTATTGTTTCACCATCTATATTGTAATTTGCATCTCCAGTATGAGGATTTATATTCCATCCTACTTTTAAAAATTTTTCAAGTCCATAAGTATGATTAGATCCAAATATTAATCCATAAATATTAATTCCTTTTTTAATTGAAAATGGAGCTAATCTATAATCATTATTTATCAATGATTTATAGTAATCAAATACAACTCTGTGAGAATGAAATGGTTTGCTTTCATCAAAATCTTTTTTCTTTATTTTTATATAGTTTGAAAACTCAGGAAGCTCATTAAATCTTCTTACAAATGATGATGATATGAAAAATACAAAGTCTGTCCTTTCTAAGGCAATTAGTTTTTTAAAAATTTCTTCTGTAATTTCTTTTATGCCAAACTGATCTAAAATCATTAATCTAGGGATTTTAGGCTTTTTAGACATTAATGGGAAAATCTCATTAAATAAGGTATTAAAAGGCTTATTATACAAAACAACTTCAATTTTTTCTCTGTTATATTCAAAGCTGTTAATATTGTTTTGTAATTGAATTAAAGAACTATAATTTGCCTCATTAAGTATAACTTTAATTTTTACACCAGTAGACTTAACTAAATCATTATATTTATTTAATATTTCTAAAATTAGTAATGGACTTCCATAATTTCCTTGGACATCTTTGCCTTCACCTGCAAAAAAATCATAAATAATAATATTCTCCCAGTAATTATTATTTTTAGAAGATATAAAGACAGGCAACCATTCTGTAAGATATTTTTTAAAAATCTCTAGCTTTGCTTTTGTTCCATCATCAAAAGGCTTTGAAAAGTGTTTTTTTGCTTGCATTCTTAATATTATGTGAAATACTAATTTAATCAAAACTTATAAAATTATCAAAAAATACCTAATTGAATTTATATTTATTAAAGTAATTGCTATTAAAAATAAAAAGTCTGGAAATTCCAGACTTATATTATTTTTAATTTTTTTAAAATGACTTAGTATTATTCAATACATATTTTATTAATGAATCTCTCTCTCTTTTCTTAATCTGATTGAAACCTTCATCAATTGAAATTACTCTTCCTTCAGCTTTTCTAGATTCAACTTTAATAGACATTTTCTCAAAATCAAATCTTAATTGCTGACTTGTTACTTGTGGCTTAATTGGGGGGTGTTTTTTCATAATTTTGAGCTAAAGAGTGAACTGCTTGTTGTTCTAAGGTTGATAATGCTTGTAAGGATTTGGCTGTCTTAGGACTTATATTCTTATAGTTACTTCTTATTAGTTTGCCTTTTTTGTCTTTTCTTTCTGCAAAATTAGTAAAAAAAGTAAGATATCTTCTAGGAGCAACTCCATCAAACATTAAAATCTTAACTTTATTTGTCTCTTTTTCATTCTCTGTCATTGAATCACTATGAAGAGTTAAACATAAACTCTTAACATAAGGCTCAATGAAGTAAACTTCCTCTATTCCAGCTGCAACTATGTGTCTAGCACAGTTATGACAAGGATAAGTTGTACAAAACAGTTTTCCTCCTATCATTTTATCACCAGTAGTTTGACTACCCTGTATTATAGCATGCATTTCTGCATGAACTGATCTAGAAAATTCAATTAGATCTTTAACTTTTGTATCTTTTATACTTTTTTTAACTTCATTTAAAAGATCATCTTTCAGATCACCATTATCATCTTTAAATATAGCCTTAATTTTATCATTAGTTAAAAATCCATCAATAATATTTTCTACTAACCTTTCTTTATGTGCATCATTACTACAATATCCTTTATTATAACATCTATTATCAAGAGATGTGCCAGATGAAGAGTATAAATTTCCTCCATATTTAGGAACATCATTCCATCCTGTAGAAAGTAAATTATTATTACTATCAATTATACATGCACCAACTTGTCTTGATAAACAGGCTGAGTTTCCTGATGCAGATTTTGCATTATACATTGATAATTCTTCTATAGTAGGAGTGACTATTGCACTTTCAAATATTAGGTTAAGATATCTTTCTATTTTTCTATTAAGATCAGGTATATTTTCTTCAGAAATTCTAACAAAAAAGTCTCCATCAACAAATGTTCCTCTTACATTTTGGCCATATTCTAGATTTTGTTTGTCATCTATCTCTATAATTCTCACTATTTCTTCTGGACTAAAACCTTTATTTTTAAGATTTTCTTTCCTATCATTTAAAGAAGAAAAAACACTTATTTGATAAAAATTATCAGTATAGACTTTTCTTAATAATTTTAACTCATCTGTTGTTTTCAAGGAGTCAATTATATAACATTTTCTTCTTGATTTAAAATCTTCAGATTTTGGCTCATCTATACCATTTTCTTTAGCTTCTCTTAATCTAGACAAATGTATTTCTTGGATAGCTAATTCAGCTAATATAGTATTATTCTGATTTTTTCTTATAATATTTCCTTTACTAATTTTTTCTAAATAGTCATTAAAAATTCTACTTTTACCTGGCTCTTTAATTATTTCTTTTTCATCCTCACTATCTACTTTATAAGAATTTATAAATTCACTTAATTTTATAACTTCTACAGTATACCCATATTTAACAAATAAGTTATATTTTAAAGTCTCTATTACATTCTCTTTTAATGAGCCAATTGGTGAGCATATACCAAAAAATAATTCTGCTGTTAGAGTATTATCTACTTTTTGTAATGTTGTACTATTCTCATTTTTAAAGCCTTCCTGGCTTATTAACTTTACTGCAGCTTGTGTTTTCATAAGTTCATTAGTTACAAAAACTAAAATATAAAATTTTTAATTAATATAAAATAAAATATGAATATACAAGTTCCCTCATATCAAACATCCCCCTTTTTCAAAAAAGTAAATACCCCCACCCCCTTCTGAACTACTTAGATAAATTCTCTGGAGAGAAATAAAGATGTTCTGATTTATTTTACATCTTTAGAATCACCTCATATCTTTTTACTCTAGCTCACTGCCCCCCACAACTTTCTATCATCTCTGACATATTTTGAGTATAACTCAAAAATATATCAATTATGAAAAGACAATTTAAAGGATTTGTAGCTAAGGTTGAAATGTTAAAATCTGAAAAAGCTAATGAAGACAAAAATGGGCTTATGCCTGTAATTCTAATAGGTATTGCAGGGGAAATTCCCAGTAAAACTGTTATTAGTGGTACTGTAGCTCAAAGAATGGGAATATATGAAGGAAGTATATACCTGTTTCAGGCTAATGAAATAGAAGTAGATCCTTTGTATGGAAGGCAATTTAACTTCATGGCAATATCTAAGGAATTATCAGCTATAGAGACATTACAAGCTAGTGACTTTGTAGGTAAACTGAGGATAGTAAAGGTAGATTCTCCAGAGGATTTTGAAGAATTTATACCAGAGTCTCTACAGCTAGAAAATGCTTAATAAAATGCCACCTTATTAATTTAGGGTGGTATTTTTCTTATTAATCTTAACTTTTGAGTTAAATTCTGTAATTACATATATAAGTACAATTACAAATTTCAACTCATTTTATCACAATCTAACAAATACAATAGTATATCTTACTCTAGAGGCTCCATGTAGATTTAAAGAGAGAGGGCATTTAGGTAGAAATCCCTTTACAACAAAATAGAATATATATTATATAGATAGCCTTTTTAAGCTTCTGTAATTTTTATATCAAAGAATTCCTTTGGATGAACTTCCAAAGCATCTGCAATTCTGAAAAGAGTATAAACTGTAGGATTGGTCCTTCCTTGTTCTATTCTTGAAATATTAGTTACATCAATATTACCTTCCATTTTTCCTACAAGATCAAGCTGAGAAAGACCTTTAGTTAGTCTTATCTCCTTAATCTTATTTCCTACTGATTTTAAAATTTCTAACTTCTCCATATTGACATATTTGGCAATTAAAGAAAAGTTTCTTAAGTTTATAATGTCATATATGGCAATAATGAAATTTTAACTATGAAATACACTTATTACTCAATCTTAATTATTTCTTTTATCATAGTGGGGCTACATCAATCTTTAAAAGGTAAAATGAAAGATGAAGTTAGAGAAGAAATCACAGAATATTTTCTGGGACAAATTAAAATTCTTAAACTATTCCAAATATTATCAATTCTAGCTCCTATTATAATATTATTACTAAATGAAAAGTGGTATTGGGCTTTACTTAAATACATTGTATTATACTTCTTAATAACTTTTTTGATAATAATTAATACTCTTAAAATCAGCAACAAATCAAAAATATATTTAATAATTATTCTAGGTCTTACTAACATTTTACTATTGATAACATACATTAACAATTAAATCAAATATGAAAAACAATTTTTTATTTAGTCAAAGTAAATTTCTTGAAGGAAATAATGAATTAAAAACTAAAACAATGAAAAAGCTAATTATAATTTGTATATCATTTATACTTGCAAATTCTTGTAGTAGAAATGATTCTACAGAAAGCTCAGATACAAATGAATCAAACTTAATTGGAGTTTGGAAAAAAAGCAAAGAAGTCATTTATAGTGGAAAAAACAATCAAGTTCTTGCAACTTATTATCCAGCAGATGATTGTGAGAAAAAATCAACATCTGAATTTACAGGTGATGGAAAACTTATTACAAAAGAATTCTATTTAAATTCAAATAATGCCTGTGTTTCTTCACCAACACAAACAAAAAGTTATTATTATGATTCAAGCACAAAGAAAATAAACATTAATAATGCTTTTTATGGGGATATTTTAAAGTTAACCACTGGAGAATATGAATGCAGAGTAAATTACCATTATGATCATAATGGAGATGGTATTGATGATAATTATGTAGAATACTATTATAAATAATAATTCATTAGTTTACAGTAGAAGCCACTCCCAAAAAGAGTGGTTTTTTAATACATCAATCTTTATGAAACCAAAAATACCTTTTAGAATAGGCTCCCAATATGATAATTGGGAGTTAAATCTAATGAGCATAGCTGATAGTATATCTGACAATTCTTATTGTAGTTATTTGTGGGTAGGAAGTGAAATAAAGAAGTTTTTAAACTTTACTCCACACAGGACAGAACTTATATTTTACTGGGATATACTGGAAGTTGTAATACTTGAATTTGATAAGAAATCTGAACATTACTACAACAGGATAAATAAAGCCTTATCAGATAGAGTGGAAAGAGTAAATTTTGAAATTCTTCCTGATGGTATGATTATACACAAGTTTATAACTAGTAAAGTTCATTATTGGAATATCTATTTTCCTGCTAGTAGAGAAATAAGACTGATTTACTTTTCAAATTCTTTTACCTATATCAATGTGCTTTTAGAATGAAAAGGCATACTTTTAGGCATACCCTATTAAAAGTTAACATCTAAACAACTAAATATCAACATGAAAGACCTTAAGTATTGAGCCCAGCAGGAGGAGCAAAAGACTTACATTTCTGTAAGTCTTTTTTTATTCGGTGTATTCTTTCAAATTATATCATAGATTAGCTTATCTTCAATAAACACTGCCTTTTTTTCATTACATTTGCAGCTTTATAAATTAAAATCATTAAAGTTTAAAACATTTTCACTTTTTATAGTAAAAACAGCATACTTTTTGTTTAATGCTATTATCTTGAAAAACAACAAATGTCGATAATCAATACAAAATATCATTTCCTTTTCTTTATAACCTTTATTTCTGGTTTAGTATATGCACAAAACACAGCAAACGGAAAAATTGTAGACTCTAAAACAAATAAAGAAATCAGTGGTGTAGATATTTTTATTAACGACAACAATAACCCCGCTATTACAACTACTTCAGGTAATTTTAGCGTTCAATCAGACAGCGTTATTTATAAATTAAAATTTCTAAGAAAAAACTATGCTTTGGAAAGCATAAATATAACTCCGGAAAATTCCAATAACATATTTGTAAAACTTTCTCAAGAAAAAGTAGGAAACATTCAGGAAGTTGTAATCCACAACGAAAAACCAAAATATAAAAACAAAAAGGAAAATCCAGCTTATGCAATCATGCAAGAAATTTGGAAAAGGAAAAGAAACAACGGATTAGACAAATTCAACACCTATACTTATAAAGAATACGAAAAAATTCAGTTTGACGCCAATAATCTGGATAGCACCTTCATGAAGAAAAAAATCTTCAACAAGCTAGATTTTATTTTCGATTATGCAGACTCTACAGCAAGTGGAAAAATGGCGCTTCCTATTTTTTTAAATGAATCTATCTATGAAAATTATGGTGAAAACAAGCCTAATAAAAAGAATAAAAGACTTTTAGTTGCTCAAAAAACATCAGGATTTCAGGATAATCAAGTACTTACCGTTACTGCAAAAAACCTTTATCGAGACATCAATATTTACGATAATACTTTAAATTATTTCGACATAGGTTTCCCTAGCCCTGTAGGAACTGACGGCTTCAGCACATATGATTATAATTTAA
Source organism: Chryseobacterium oryctis (assembly GCF_025971925.1). GTDB lineage: Bacteria > Bacteroidota > Bacteroidia > Flavobacteriales > Weeksellaceae > Chryseobacterium > Chryseobacterium oryctis. The sequence continues at coordinate 469,739 of NZ_JAPDHV010000002.1, read as the reverse complement.
CTGATACTATTTCTGTAAATGGAGAAAGAGCATACAGAATACGGTATCAGCCTAAAAGAACAGAAGTATTAGCTTTTCAGGGTTATCTTTATATAGATACCGACAGCTATGCGGTTATTGGAGCTACATTAAAGTCAACCCAGAAGATAAATGTAAACTTCATCAACAGTATATCAACCGAATTAGAATATGATAATCCTGATGATGAAACTTTCTTACCTAAAAAATTCGTTACAGCAATTGAACTAACTCCTTTTGCGAAAAAGAAAAAATCGAAAAGTATTATTGCGAGACGCTCAGTCGATTACTATCAGTATGATTTCAACAAGCCTTTGGATGAGAAGATTTTCGTAAGAAAAGAAGAGGAATATGATGATAAATTTGTAGATAAAGACGAAGAATACTGGAATAAAACAAGGCCGGATTCTCTTACCAAAGCTGAACAAGGGGTATATGAAATGCTCGACAAACTTAAACAAACTCCAAAATTCAATCGAATTGTAAAATTATATGAAACATTAGGGTCTCGTCACTACAATATTACCAAAGGAATAGATTTAGGACCTATTTTTTCAATATATGGCTTTAATGAAGTTGAAGGAAACAGAATAAGACTTGGAGCCAGAACATATTTTACACAAAATGATCCATGGAGAGTACAATTCTATGGAGCTTATGGTTTTAGAGACCAACAATTCAAATATGGAGTTGAAGGTAGATATATGTTTAATAGAGTCAATAGATTTACTCTCGGAATAGGAACAAGAAGAGATATTCTTCAGTTAGGGACACAGCTAACCGATGATGATGGAATTATGTCTCGTTCTTTCGCTTCTTCAACTGTATTTGCAAGAGGAGAAAACGCCTCATTAAGCTCAGTAAATCAAACAAACGTATTTGCGTCTATTGAACCTTGGAAAAATTTCCAAATCAGAGTTGACGGAACGATGCAAAGTATAAAATCTGCCAACCCAAGCGGATTCAACTTAATGTATTACAGAAATGGAGAGTTAAGGCAAACCGTAAATGATTCCCACGTTACTTTAAGCTTAATTGCAAGACCAGGCGCAAAATTCTCACAAACCGGGGTAGACAGATACGAACACGGAACTTTAGCTCCAACCATTGTTTTAAAATACACAAGAGGTATTGAAGGTTTATTTAATGCTGATTACAATTATAATAAACTTCAGTTTCTATTCCATAAACCATTTTTAATAGGAAGTTGGGGTAAAACTTTAATTAATTTTGAAGCTGGAAAAAATTTTAACACCGTTCCTTTAGCACTACAAAACGTAATTCCTGGAAATCAATCTTATGGGTTAGTTCCGAATACTTTTGCTCAGCTTAATTATTATGAGTTTGTTGCTGACACATACGCAACACTACATCTCGAGCATCATTTTAACGGTAAAATCCTTTCTTATATTCCTTTAATTAAAAAACTAAAGCTTAGAGAAGTCGCATTTATCAGAGGAGCTTATGGAACGTTAAGTAACAAAGCAAAAGCCATCAATGTTGACGGACTAAGGTACACTGCTCCAAGTGATCATGTTTATTACGAATACGGTTTCGGAATTGAAAATATAGGCTTCGGAAACCTAAGAATTTTCCGAGTAGATTTCAACTGGCGAGGAAATTATCTCGACAAACCTGATGTTTCAAAATTTGGGATAAAAGCAGGTTTTCAGATTGGTTTTTAAAATAAAACTATACAATATATTTAGCAATTACATGGTGTATCTATTACACCATTTAAGCAATCTGTTTTGCCTGCTGTCCAAATACTCCATTTGGAGCACCAATTGACAGTTTAAAGCTGCTACTGTAAATAGTTTTTCTTTCTTGTTAATTTTTTTAAGTTGTTCGTAATAGTTTGTTTTAGTTTGTTGCTTACTCTGTCTGCTTTTCGGCTACCACAAATATTTTATAATGCGATCGTTATCATATACTATTTTTCGCAACAAATTGAACAAAAATTTTAGGCACAAAAAATCCTCAACTAATGTTGAGGATTTTATTTTTTATAAAAACGCTTAAATAAATTATGCGTTTGCTTCTACAGATACAAAAGATCTGTTATTTGCTTTCTTAGTGAAAACTACTTTACCGTCTACTAGAGCAAACAAAGTGTGGTCTTTACCGATTCCCACGTTTGCACCTGGGTGGTGTTGAGTACCTCTTTGTCTAACAATAATGTTCCCGGCAATAGCATCTTGACCTCCAAAAATCTTCACACCTAATCTTTTAGAGTGAGATTCTCTACCGTTTTTGGAGCTACCAACTCCTTTCTTGTGTGCCATTTTATTAGTGGATTATTATTATTTATTAAGTGCTTTAAAAAGTTCAATATTCTTTACGATAGCAGCATCAACTTCTTCGTGAGTAAGAACTGTCTTTTCTAATTCAACTTTAACTGCTTTACCTAAAGTAACTAAAGCTTCTCTGTTTTCTTTTGACTGAGACAATCCGTTTTTCTTTAAGTGATAGTTCAACTCGTGATCTTCACCAAAGTTAACAGTTGCGTTATCAGAAAGAACTTCAGCTTTAGATTCAGCCTTTGCTGTTTCTTTTTTAGCAGCTTTCTTTGGAGCTCCTTCAAAACCTGTAATACCAGTAATTTGAATTTGAGTCAAAGATTGTCTGTGACCATTTTTCACTTTGTAACCTTTTCTTCTTTTCTTTTTGAAAACTATTACTTTATCAGCTTTTACATGATCAAGAATCTCTGCCTCTACAGTGATTCCGCTTACAGCTGGGGCGCCTACAGTGATTGCACCGTTTACAGTAAGAAGAACTTTATCGAAAGAAACTTTTCCTCCTTTTTCTCCTTTTAAACGGTTTACAAACAACTTCTGGTCTTGCTCAACTTTATATTGAAGCCCTGCTATTTCTACAATTGCAAACATTGTTTATAAATTTTTAGTTATTTCGAGGTGCAAATATAAGAATTAATTTCCAATTACTTTATAATCAAACCCATCTTTTTTCATATACAAAACAAGTTTATATTTTTTTCAATTTTTTCACCACAACGTGATGATTTATATCATATAAATTTATAACTTCGTTTTACCAAAATATTTTATATGAAAAACAATTTTAATTTCCGCTTGCTAGCGGGGGCATTTGCTGTTTTTACATTAGCAGCCTGCAACAACGACAACACTGAAGAATCAGTATTACCACAAGCTGAAACTAACAGTTTACAACTTGATCCACCGAGTGACCTCGAAAAAGCATGTCAATATGTAGATGCAAATTGGAGTTCTAATTCTGTTTTAACAACAACATTAAAAACAACAACAGACACAAACTTCATGAACACACAAATGACAAAGATCGCAGGTCTTTGGGGAAGAACAGCTCCTACACTTCGTTTTGTAAATGATGCAACGTCTCCCAATTCAACCTACAATGCTATCTCATATTCCAGCGGGAAAATTTACTATGGTTATGCCATTTATTATGACGCAAAAGCTAAAGGTGGTGATATTGTAAATGCAATGATTCTCGCTCATGAATATGGGCATCAGCTACAATACATCTTTAACCTACCAACCGTAAATGAAAATACGTATAGACCTAATGAACTAGAAGCTGACGGTTTTGCTGGATACTATTTAAGAAGACCAAATGGATACAACCAAACAACGTTTGCACAAATTGCTTCAGCTTATGAATTTGCATATAGTATTGGCGATAATCAAACAACAAATGTTAATCACCACGGAACTCCGGCACAAAGAAGATCTGCTGTTCGTTTAGGATTCTTATTAGGACAATACGATCTTACAGCATCTGCTTTTGACTATAACTTCTTTTATTACTATCAAGGCGTGCTAAATGGAACATATAAAATGGCTAAAAACTCTCAATATCCGGAACTTGATGCTTATATGAGTCAATATATGGATGAATTGAGAAAAATTCAAACGGGAGAAATCTCTGCTGAAGAATTTAAACAACTTAAATAAACATTCATCATTAATATATTTCGAGAAATGAGGTAAGACATGTCTTACCTCATTTTTGTTTTTAGCAAATATTCCTAAAGATTATCTATTTTTGAACATTATACATAAACAATGAACAGAGACCTATACATTGATTTTGCAAAAGGATTAGCCACCCTTTCTATTATATTCATCCACACAGCTTTTTGGTCGGGACAATTCTACATTCCTACTGAAGTCAGGGTGTTTTCTTTAGTATTCGATGTCGCATTGTTTTACGCTTTAAGCGGAATCACCTCCGGTTCAAATATTGAGAAAACATTTTATAGATTATTGAAGCTACAAGTAACATACATGATTTTTGTAACTCTTCTATTTTTCCTCGATTACTTTTTTAAAGTGTTTGGATTAAGTTTTTTTTCTCTTGAATGGCTCCAAAAATTTTATTCCACATTTGGTTCAAAATATAGTACAACAAATATTTCAACCGTTCCTCAATGGCAAAATCTAGGAAATTGGTATCTTCACCAATACACCAATGCAGATACTTTCCCTGTTGTAATGGGAAGCTTTTGGTATCTTAAAGTTTATTTTATTCTCACTGTTTTTGGTGTTTTAATTTTAAGATTTTTTCCAAAACATGTCAATTGGTTTATCGGACTTTGCATTACTTTAACCATAATTTTTAATGCATATCCTTGGTTGTATCCTACAGGACAGGTTGGTTATGTTGCATTTTACTTAGCTGTTTTCTTAATAGCAAACAGAATGAGAGGCAAGAAAATACCCGCGAAAATAATCCCAATGCTTTACGTTTTGGTTGCTGTAGCTTTAGCAACAATGTTTTGGTATTATGGAAATGACATTTTCTACAAGATTAATAAAAATAAGTTTCCTCCTAAAACACCTTATATAGTCTGGACATTATTTTTGTTACTTACCTTATTTGTTTTTTACAACAGATTAAAAATTACAAAAGAAAGTTTTGTAACCCACATCGGAAAGAATGCTATATTTTTCTATTTCGCACAAGGAATAAGCTCTTCTTTAGTTTATTTTTTAGTAGTTCCGCTAAAAGAAAATATGCCTTGGTGGATTTTAATAATTTTAATTTATGTTATTAATGTTATTTTAGCATTCATCATCGCAGCAGGACTAAAAAAAGTTGACACTTTAGGCTGGAATATTTTAGCATTTTTACGAAAGAACACTGCTTCCGAAATAAAATAACTGCTCTTTTCGCAATTTAGTTTATTTTTACAAAAAATTTTAAAACATGTTCAAGTTGAAACTTCCTACCGACCCAAGGTGGGCAAATATTGCAGAAGGAAACATTGAAGAAATTTTAACAGACCATGCTTGGTGTGAACAAAAAGCCGCTACAAATGCGATTGGCTTAATCACAATGCTTCCGGAACACACTGAAATAGTAACAGAACTTCTTGCCATTGCTCAGGAAGAGCTAGACCACTTCAATCAGGTACATGAAATCATCAAAAAAAGAGGATATCAATTCGGAAGAGCAAGAAAAGATGATTATGTGAATGAACTGATGAAATTTATCGTTCAGGGAAGCAGAGAAGATTTAATTGTTGATAAAATGCTTTTTGCTGCTATGATTGAAGCAAGAAGTTGTGAAAGATTCAAAGTTCTTACCGAGAACATTCAAGATGAAGAACTGAAAGTATTTTATCGAGAATTAATGATTTCAGAAGCCAATCATTATACAACATTTATCGGGTTTGCAAGGCAGCTTGGTGACCCTGAAAAAGTAAATGCAAGATGGGAAGAATGGCTTGAATATGAAGCAAAAATCATAAAATCCTACGGTAATAAAGAAACAATTCACGGTTAAAAAAATTAAAATAGCAGATAAAACGTAGTGAAAAAGCCAACTTTAGAAAATATTGTCAATTCATTCCTTAAAAGTTTCTTTCAGGGATTAGTAATTATTGGTCCAATCGGGCTTACCATTTTCGTAATATGGTATATAGTAAGCTCAATCGACAATATTTTCCCTTCTGTTGCAAAGCAGCTTCCGGGATTGGTTTTTGTTTCTACGATAGTATTTACAGCAATTTTAGGATATTTAGGAAATAAATTTGTGGTCGGGAGATTCTTTTTTGATACAATGGATAGCTTATTAGAAAAAACCCCTGGCGTAAAACATATTTACACCCCAACAAAAGACGTAATGTCTTCATTTGTTGGAGATAAGAAAAAATTCAATGATCCGGTTTGGGTAAAAACAAATGAAAACCCGGAAATCTGGAGAATTGGATTTTTAACTCAAAAAGAAATGGCTGATGTCGACAAACACAATTATGTTGCGGTTTATCTTCCTCATTCTTACGCTATTTCAGGATGGGTAATTGTTACTGAAGAAAAGAACATCAAACCTGTAGTCGGAATGACGGCTGCTTCTGCAATGAAATTTGCGGTAAGTGGCGGTGTAGCAGGCTTCCATTCGGATGATAATATTTTTAAAGCGCCAGAATAACTTCTTTTTCTTGCTTTAAATATATTTTGATGAATTTGAATTATTTCAAATAAATTTTCTTTACAAACAATCTAATAAATAATTATCATGAATTTACCGTACGCGGAACCTTTCCGCATTAAAATGGTTGAGGAAATCCGTCAATCAACAAGAGAAGAAAGAGAACAATGGCTTAAAGAAGCAAACTATAATTTATTCAACCTAAAATCATCACAAGTTTTTATTGATTTATTGACTGATTCCGGAACAGGAGCAATGTCTGATAAACAATGGGGAGCATTAATGACTGGTGACGAAAGTTATGCCGGTTCTCGTTCATTCGAAGACTTACAGAAAACCGTTGAGAGAATCACCGGTTTCAAATATTTATTGCCAACTCACCAAGGTAGAGCTGCTGAAAACGTTTTATTTTCAGTTTTGGTTAAAGAAGGTGACGTTGTTCCAGGGAATTCTCATTTTGATACGACCAAAGGTCATATAGAGTTTAGAAAAGCTCACGCAATTGACTGTACAATTGATGAAGCATTTGATATTAACGACCCTCATCCATTCAAAGGAAATATCAATCTTGAAAAATTAGAGGAAGTTTATAAAAGTCATCCAAAAGAAAACATTCCTTTCTGTTTAGTTACTATTACCTGTAACTCTTCAGGAGGTCAGCCTGTTTCTTTGGAAAACATGAAAGCAGTAAAAGAACTTTCTGACAAATACGGAATCCCTGTATTTTTCGATTCTGCAAGATTTGCCGAAAATGCATATTTCATCAAAAAAAGAGAAAAAGGACAAGAAAACAGAAGCGTCAAAGAAATCTGTAAAGAAATTTTCTCTTACGGAGACGGAATGACGATGAGTTCTAAAAAAGACGGGCTGGTAAACATCGGAGGTTTCATCGCGTTGAATAACGAAGAAGTTTTCAGAAAAGCATCAAACTTTACTATCATTTACGAAGGCTTCATTACCTACGGAGGAATGGCAGGAAGAGATATGGCTGCATTGGCAGTTGGTCTAGACGAAGCAACTGAATTTGCTTATTTGGAAAGCAGAATTTCTCAGGTTGAATACCTTGGAAACAAATTAATTGAATACGGAATCCCAGTTCAAAAGCCTATTGGAGGTCATGCTGTTTTCATCGATTCATTGAATTTTTTACCAAAAGTTGACCGTTCAGAATTCCCTGCACAGACTTTAGGCCTTGAAATTTACAAAGAAGCTGGAATCAGAACTGTAGAAATCGGAACATTGTTGGCAGACAGAGACCCTGAAACAAGAGAAAACCGTTACCCAAAATTGGAATTAGTTCGTCTTGCAATCCCTAGAAGGACTTATACAAACAATCACATGGATTATATTGCCGCAGCCATCAAAAACGTATACGAAAGACGCGATGAAATAGCAAAAGGTTACAAAATTACATGGGAACCAGATTTGTTAAGACACTTCACAGTACAACTTGAAAAAGCATAATATTAAAACCGAAACTTGTTTTCGGTTTTTTTATTGTTTTTTTTTAGAGTTAAGCGCTAAAAATCAATAAAGCATATTTATATTTTATTCAGTTTTTACACATTACACTCAATTGAAAAATATTTATCAATAAAAAGTGATTTTTTTTAACAATTTAAAACTAAATTTTAATAATTTTGACATAATATACAATCCGAAAAACTGAATAAATATGAAAGTTAAATATATTAGTGCAATATTTCTTGTCACAACATCAATGTTTTATTCCCAAGAGGTAAAAGATACCCTTTCAAAAGAAGCTAAAATTGAAGGAGTATCTATCACAGGAAGTAGAAACAAAAAACGAACTGTTGTAAACACCCCAGTCCCTATTGATGTTATTGATATAAAACAAGTCAGCCAATCAACTGGGCAGATAGAAGTTAACCAACTTCTTCAGTTTGCTGCTCCCTCATTCAATTCTAATAAACAATCGGGTTCCGATGGTGCAGACGCAGTAGACCCAGCAACTTTAAGAGGTTTAGGACCTGACCAGACCTTATTGTTATTAAATGGCAAAAGATATCATCAATCATCATTAATCAATCTTTTCGGAACCAAAGGACGCGGAAATACAGGTTATGACATGAACACCATCCCAATCGGAGCAATAAAAAGAGTTGAAGTTCTTCGTGACGGAGCTTCTGCACAATATGGTTCTGATGCTATTTCAGGGGTTGTAAATGTTCTTTTGAATGACAGAGATCATGGCTTTGAAGGAAATGCTTTTTATGGCATGAATCTTTTCAAAAGTCCGGGAGACAATGATGTCATTTCAGACAAAAAAATTGACGGAAGTACATTTAATTTCAACGGAAATTTCGGAACTAAAATAGGAAATAATGGAGGTTTCGGAAACTTTACTGCAGAATTCAGCAATAAAGAATATGCTATCAGAAATGCAAATCCAGAAAAATATGAAGCTCCGAGACAACGTTTTGGTGATGCGAAAGCTCAAAATATTTATTTTTTCGGAAATATAGAAGTCCCTTTATCTGATAATCTGAAATTTTATTCCCATCCAGGATTTTCACACAGAAAAACAGATGCTTATGCATGGACGAGAAGTGCAGATGCTGACGGAAATATTCCTGAAGTTTACCCAAACGGATTTAACCCGATTCAGGCAACAACCATCACAGATTTTACTTTTGATAATGGGCTAAAATTTAAAGTAGCCGATTGGGATGTTGATTTTTACAATGCTTTCGGAAACAACAGGTTTACTTATCAAATCGAAAATACAATTAATGCCACTTTGGGGGTAAATTCTCCCACAAGCTTCAACGCAGGTGGACATTCTTTGCTTCAAAACACTACAGGATTTAATGCTACAAAACAGTTTAAACTTTTAGAAGGATTAAACATTGCTTTCGGTTCAGAGTTTAGATATGAAAAATTCAATATCATCAAGGGAGAGGAAGCTTCTTATGCGATGTATGATATTAACGGAAATATTGTAACCAACGATACCGATGAGAGTTTATTAGTAAAAAATCCTTTAACCGGAGAAATAAGACCGGGAGGTTCACAAGGATTTCCGGGATATTCTCAGGAAATTGGTAAAAGCAGAAATAATTTTGCAGCCTATGTAGACACAGAGCTAGACATCACGAAAGATTGGATGGTAAGTGTTGCCGGAAGATTTGAAAATTACAATGATTTTGGAAGCACAATTAACGGAAAGTTCGCAACAAGGTACGCCTTTACTCCTCAATTCGCTTTCAGAGGATCTGTTTCTACAGGGTTTAGAGCGCCTTCTTTGGCTCAAAAATATTATAGTTTGCAGTTTACCAACTTTCAGGGAGGAAATTTAGTAACAATACAATTAGCTTCAAACGATAGCGAATTAGCTAATGAAGTAGGAATACCTCAACTGAAACAAGAAACATCCGTTAACGGAAGTGCCGGATTTACTTATAACACAGGAAAATTTACCGCAACAATTGACGGCTATTATATCAATGTAAAAAACCGAATCGTTTTAACAGGAAATTTTACTCAGGATGATGACGCAATTGGTGGTATTTTAGCTGAAAATCATATCGACCAGGCACAATTCTTTACCAATGCCGTTGATACCAGAACAAAAGGGGTTGACGTAATTTTAAGTTACAATGAAAATATAGGAAAAGGAAAACTGACAGCAACTTTAGCAGGAAATTACAATGAAATGGAAATTACCGCCATTCATACTTCAGAAAAATTAAAAGGAAAAGAAGAGATATACCTGAGCCCAAGAGAAAGAGCATTTATTTTAGCCTCTGCTCCTAAAACCAAAATCAATTTAAATTTAAACTATAAAATCAACAAATTTAATGCTAATCTACAATTGGTAAGATTCGACAAAGTAACTCTGATTGGCTACAATGGAGCTGATGACTACCAAACCTACAAACCAAAAGTAACCACAGATTTATCTTTTGGATATGAATTTTCAAAAAACCTAAGCCTTACCATCGGAAGCAAAAATTTATTCAATAGATATCCTACGTTACAAAAAACAGCTGTATCTGACGGAAATACAGAATCGGGAGGAATTTTTGACCCTGTTCAGATGGGATTTTCGGGAAGACAGGCATTTGCGAGATTTAATTTCAAATTTTAATATTTTTTCAAAAGACTTCTGAATTTCGGAAGTCTTTTTACTTTACTTTTTGGAAATTCTAAAAAGTTTTCCACTATCGGTTATGGCATAAAGATTACCATCAATCCCGTCTAAAACATCTCGGAATCGTTCATTTTTATCCTCAAGCAAACGCTCTTCACCAACAACCTTATTATCTTTTATTATCACTCGGTTAATATGCTCTCCACTCAGGCATCCAATCATTAAATTACCTTTCCATTCATCAATATTACCTGTATAGAACGTAATTCCGCTTGGTGAAATTACAGGATCCCAATAATAAACAGGTTGCTCAGTTCCTGTCTTTTGCGTTGTTCCATTATTTATTTTTTCACCTGAATATTCAATTCCGTAAGAGACATCACCCCAACCATAATTTTTCCCCGCTTGAATCAGGTTAATTTCATCACCTCCTCTTGGTCCCATTTCCGTTTCCCAAAGATTTCCTTTTTCATCAATTGCCAAACCTTGAGGATTTCTAATTCCGTAGGCATAAATTTCAGGCATAAATCCTGATTTCCCAATAAATGGATTTCCGGGAGCTGGTTTCCCATCTTTGGTTATTTTCAATATTTTACCCAAATAATTATCCGTTTTTTGAGCATACACTCTTGTTACTTTATCAGACCTCTCTCCTGTACTTACAAATAAATTTCCTTCTTTATCAAAAACCAACCTGCTTCCATAATGTTTATCTCCATCATAAGAAGGTTCTGCCCTAAAAATCACCTTCACATCAGAAATATTTTTTAAATCTTCAGAAAGTTTACCTTTTGCAACAGAAGTAAGATTTCCTTTACCAAAAGGTTCTGAAAAACTGAAATAGATAATATTATTGGTTTTAAAATCCGGATCGATTGCTACATCAAGCATTCCTCCTTGCCCTTTTGAATCTACTTTCGGAAATCCTCCAATTTTTGCAACTACTTTTCCATCACCGGAAACCACATTCATATAACCTCTTTTATCTGTAATCAAAAACTTTCCGTCAGGTAAATTGACAATTCCCCAAGGTCTTCCCAAATCTTTATTTAAAATTTCAATAAGATATGGCGTAGAAGTTTTTACTGCTTTTATTCTCGTCTGCCCGGCAAATGCCAGTTTGTAATTAGAATTTGGTTTCTCGGTTTCCACACTACCATCTCCTCCTATTTGTTGTGCATTGATATTGTTTTTTTCGCAAGACGACAAAAAAAGTAATAAACAGAAAGATAAAATATGGATATTATTGATTTTCATGATGGTATCGTAAATTAATTCAACATTATGAATGGAAAAATAATGCCATAAAATTTGGTAGTTTAAATTTTTATTCTACATTTGTAGAACGAAATATAAAAACGTAGAACATGAAAGAAATAAAACTGACAGATTCCGAAAAAGACCTCATGGAAATTCTTTGGGAAAAAGAAAAGGCATTCATGAAAGATATTTTGGAGTCTTATCCCGAACCCAAACCTGCGACCACAACAATTGCTACACTTCTAAAAAGAATGCAAAACAAGGATTTGATAGGCTATAAATTGTATGGAAATTCTCGCGAATACTTTCCAAAAGTTGCAAAAGGAGAATATTTCAAGGAAGAAATGACTTCCATGATTGATCGTTTTTTCAATAGCTCAGTAACACAGTTTGCCTCTTTTTTTACTTCAAATGCAAAACTTACTCAAAAACAACTGAAAGAACTTCGTGAAATAATTGATGAACAGATAAAAGAATAAAAAAAATGGAATTAATTATTTTCAAAATAATTCTGTGCTCTTCTTTACTAATTGGATTGTATTATATTTTCTTGGAAAAAGAAAAAATGCATCAGTTCAATCGGTTTTTCTTGATTTCATCACTATTATTTTCGTTGGTTGCTCCCTTTGTTTCCATAAAAACAGAAATTCCGAAATCGGTAAGCAATCCAAAAATATTATTTGAAGAAACGACTCAACAAGTTTTAAACCTTACTTCAAAAGAAGAAACTTTTAGTTGGATTTATCTTATTGGGATTATCTATGGAACAATAACACTCATTCTTTTAACTAAAATAATAGTTTCCGTTATAAAAATTAAAAAAATAAAAGGAAAAAAGATTGCTTATCAAAGCGTCAACATCATAATTACCAAACAACAGCTTCCACCTTTCACATTTTGGAAAACAATTTATTTAAGTGAAAATTACTTCGTTAACAACAAAATAGATGAGCGAGTTTTTTTGCACGAGAAGAGTCATTTGGAACAAAAACACAGTATGGATTTACTTTTTATTGAATTTTTAAAAGCTATTATGTGGTTCAACCCTGCATTATATTTTTATAAAAAAGCAATTATTACAAACCATGAGTTTTTAGCAGATGAAACCGTTCTAAAAAGCAACTTCAATGTAAAAGAATACCAAACATTGATTCTTGATGAAATCATTTCGTCTCAAAATTATAGCCTTACCCATACATTTAATTTTAACAACACCAAAAAACGATTTATTATGATGAACAGAAAAAAATCTAACCTTACAGGAATCAAAAAAATAATCAGTATTCCTGTATTAATTATTGCTTTCGGTCTATTTGTACAAAAAACATACGCAAATGCCCCAGTAACTCAAATCACAAAACACATACAACCCCAAAAAACACAAAACATACCTTCTCCTTCTATTCAGGAAAGATTGGATGAAGAAAAACAATTAATTGAAAATAAGGAGGTAAAATACACAAATGATGAAAAAGAAATCTTAGACACAATTCGACCAAATCACAAAACCCATACAAAAGAGGAAGCGCAGTCAATTCAAGGAAATCCAGCCGAGAATCCGGAGAACAACGCCAACTTCGTACAAGCTGAATATCCTTTAGGAATGAATGTCCTAAGAAATGAAGTTGCTCAAAATTTTAATACAAAAAATATTGAAGGAATAAAAAAAGGAGTGTTAAAATCTACAGCATTTATATCCATTGACAAAGAAGGAAAAATAAAGACAGTTTCCGTAACAGGAAATAACGAAGCAATGAACACTGAATTAGGAAGAACAATACTAGCTGTTACTAAAGACACACCTTGGAAACCCGCAACTCAAGACGGACAACCAGTAGATACAAGATTTACCCTGCCCGTAACGATGAGTTTTGAATAAGCATTAAAAACAAATTTAACAAGAGTCCGATTCAGGACTCTTTTTTATTTCATAAATTTGATGTATGAAATTCAAGCTTCAATCAGAATATCAACCAACCGGAGACCAACCCACTGCCATTAAAAAACTTACCGAAGGAATAGAAATCGGTGAGAAGTACCAAACTTTACTGGGGGTTACTGGTTCGGGTAAAACATTTACCGTTGCCAATGTTGTGCAAAACGTTCAGCGTCCGACTTTAGTTTTAGCTCATAACAAAACTTTGGCAGCTCAGCTTTTTATGGAATTTAAAGAGTTTTTTCCTGAAAATGCTGTAGAATATTTTGTAAGTTACTACGACTATTATCAGCCTGAAGCCTATATTGCCACAACAGGAACTTATATCGAAAAAGACCTGAGTATCAACGAAGAAGTAGAAAAACTCCGTCTTTCAGCAACAGCAAGTTTGCTTTCTGGGAGAAGAGACGTATTGATAGTCGCTTCGGTTTCATGTATTTACGGTATCGGAAACCCTAATGAATTTCATAAATCATTAATCTCTCTTGAAATTGGAGAAAAAACAACAAGAACAGCCCTTCTACACTCATTAGTTAGTGCACTATATTCCAGAACATTAAACGAATTTCAAAGAGGTACATTTCGTGTAAAAGGAGACGTCATTGATGTATTTCCTGCTTATGCGGACAACGCTATAAGAATTCAGTTTTTTGGAGATACTATTGAAAAAATTCAAAGTTTTGACCCTGTTTCAGGAAATGTAACCGGTAGTTTTGACCAAATTCAAATTTATCCCGCTAATCTTTTTGTAACATCAAAAGAAACTTTAAACGGAGCAATCAGAGATATTCAGGATGATATGGTAAAGCAGGTTGATTTCTTTAATTCTGTTGAAAAACCATTAGAAGCTAAAAGATTACAGGAAAGAACCGAGCTTGACCTTGAAATGATAAAAGAATTGGGCTATTGCTCTGGAATTGAGAACTATTCTCGTTATTTAGATGGCAGACTTCCAGGTACAAGACCTTTCTGCCTGATTGATTATTTCCCGAAAGACTTTTTGATGGTAATTGATGAAAGCCACGTTACTATTCCGCAAGTTCATGCCATGTACGGAGGAGACCGAAGCAGAAAAGAAGCCTTGGTAGAATACGGATTCAGGCTTCCCGCAGCAATGGATAACCGCCCTTTAAAATTTAATGAATTTGAAGAAATGCAGAATCAGGTGATCTATGTTTCTGCAACACCAGCCGACTATGAAATGGAAAAAACAGGCGGTGAATACGTTGAACAAATTATTCGTCCCACAGGACTTTTAGACCCAATTATTGAAGTACGACCTTCTTTAAATCAAATCGATGATTTAATGGAAGAAATTCAGAAAAGAGCAGATGCAGACGAAAGAGTTTTGGTAACAACTTTAACAAAAAAAATGGCGGAAGAACTCACAAAATACTTTACAAAATTTGGAATAAGAACCAGATACATCCACTCTGACGTTGAAACACTTGAGCGTATACAAATTATGCAGGATTTACGTGTCGGACTTTTTGATGTGTTAATCGGTGTGAATTTATTAAGAGAGGGACTTGATTTGCCTGAAGTTTCTTTGGTTGCAATTCTTGATGCTGACAAAGAAGGAATGCTAAGAAGCAGAAGGTCTATGATTCAGACGGTTGGTCGTGCCGCAAGAAACATCAACGGAAAGGCAATCATGTATGCAGATAAAATTACAAAATCTATGCAGGCAACTCTTGATGAAACGGAATATCGTAGAGCAAAACAAATGAAATACAATGAAGAACACGGAAAAGTTCCTCAAGCTCTTAATAAAAAGATTTCTGAAAGCTTAGTCGGAAGAAGTAAAGATTTTCCTGATGAAAAATACACTCAGAAACAAATTTTACAGAAAGTTGCCGAAGCAAAAGCAAATTATGGAAGCGAAGACATTGAAAAAATGATTGCTCAAAAACAAAAAGAAATGGAAGCGGCAGCAAAAAATCTTGATTTCATAAAAGCGGCAAAACTTAGAGACGAAATTGCAGCATTGAAATCATAATTAAATCATAGCATAAGAATATTTTCGGCGGCATCTTCGATGCCGCCGAAAATATTTTAGAATTTATATGTTTTAGTTTTAGGCTTATTATAGTTCGGTGCATCTCCCCGAATGGGAATTAGCAAATCTGTCAATCCATTCAGTTTTATCTCATAAATGGTTGAAAGTTGCATTCCAAGTTTACCTTTAGGCATTCCTTTTCGGTGAAACCACTCAAGATAGCTTATTGGCAAATCAGCAAGAATGGTTCCTTCATATTTTCCAAACGGCATTTTTACAACACAAATTTCTTTTAGTATTTCCGGGTTTATTCCTTCTTCCACAATTTTATATTATTATATCAATTTTCTTTTCTAGTTTTTCGTGACTATCGGGTAATTTCAGTTCAGGGGTATCATCATCTGAAAACTCGTCTCTATACACTTGAATCAGCAAAAGGGTAAGAGAAATCAAAATAGGACCAAAAATAAGACCCATAAAACCAAATAAATTCATTCCCATGATAATCCCGAAAACGGTATTCAACGGATGTATATTTTCTAATTTTTTTAAAAGAGTAAATCTTAATAAATTATCCGTTAACCCAACAACAATCAAGCAATAGGCAGCCAATCCCAATCCACTTCCGGTATTCCCTTCCGCAATCATAAAAATACAGATAGGAATATAAACAATCGCAGCGCCAACAACAGGAATCATAGAAGCAGCCGCAGTTAAAGCGAATAACAGAACCGGGCTAGGTGCTCCAAAGATAAAATACCCTATCAAAGCCATAATCCCTTGCCCAAGCGCAACAACCGGAATTCCGATAGCATTTGCTATGATTAATTTTCTCATTTTATCACCAATCAAAGAGATATTTGCTCTTTTTAACGGAGCCGAAGAAGTAAGAACTCTTTCAAAAAGCCTTGGTCTTTCCAGCATAAAATAAAGAATAAAATACAGTGACGCGATTACAGTAAGTGTATTGAAAGTACTACTCAAAGCCTTTGTGGAAAATTGAGCCACTGAGTTTTTCAGCTTATCCATATTCTCTTTGCTCAAAATATCAAAACCTACTTTTGAATAAATATAAGAATGTATTTTCTCTAAAAACATATTGAATTTATCCATGTAAGCTTGAGCATTTCCGAGCTTTTCAATCAATAAGTCTCCTATAAAATAAATGGGTAAAATAAGAATAATCAAACTGGCAAGCATTAGAACCAAAGCCGAAGCCCAAGGTTTCCACTTTTTTTCTTCCTGTAGATAAAAATTATATTTTCTACAAACCACATAGATAGTAATTGCACCTAAAACAGAAGGTATAAAAAGAGCTAAATTAAAACATATTAACCCCGTAAGTACCAATACAATAGCTATCAAAGCTACTTGCTTTATTTTCACATTACTTATTTGATCTTCTTTATTCATTTTTTATAATATTTGCCTTGGTTTTCCTAAAAAAGCACAATAGGTAGAATACATCACTGCCGTAATATAAGTTCCTGTTACCAATATCCCAATACAACAAGCCAAAAAACCACAGAAACTCAATATTAATCCTAAAAATGAAACACCCAAAAATGTTCCATAATTATCTTTTGCTATTTCATACGATTTTTTCAGAGCATCCATAGCTGTTGCATTTTCAAAAAGAAGAATAGGATATCCTAAAAGAAAAAGTGGAAAAACAAAAAAGAACGGAATTCCACACATTGCCAAAGCTATTCTTAAAACCACATGCGTAATTAAGCTATAAATGAAAATATTCAGAAAGTTCTGTCTATATCCTATAAATAAATCGGAGAATTCAACTGCGCTTTTTGTATTGTATTTGTTCAAAATAAAAATCAACCCGATATACAAAGGTGATAAAAGCGCTCCCCAAACACTAGAAAAGGAATAATACAAAGATAATCCTGGGGAATGATAATATTTGAAATTTGAAATATCCCCGTCTGAATCTTTCATCTCCTCAACCATACTCCAAGAATTAAAACCTATAATAGATTGCAAAACAGAATCTGCTATTACATAAATGAGCATTGCAACAACAGCGTAAAGAATTACTCCTTTATACATTTCAAAAGCATGTGAGATAATAGCTCCGGTTTCTTTGGTGGGAACGGAGCCTTGCTGGTCAAATTCTTCAAATTCAGACATGGTTTAATGTTTTATGGTTTTAACCAAATTTACCTTTTTTTGGTAAAACATTTATACCAAAAGTCTTATTTTTTTAATTTTTCTCAGTAAAAATAGTTGTATACAAAGAATAAATCATTGCATTCCAAAACGGAAAAGTAAATAGTCCTCCTATAAGAAATAAAGCAAATCCAATATATTTAAAGAAAAAAGCAACCATTACACAAACGGCAATTTCAATAAAATACATTTTCAGTACTTTAAAGTTAATTGAAATCGCTTCAAAAATTCTTTTGTTCGTAAAAAACATGAGCGGAGCAACAAACAAAGTAACAAAAACCCATATAATTGGGAGAATAATAGTTTGAGTAACCATTAGATAAGTAAAGAACCAGAAGATATAATATCCTATATATTTAAAGAAATTAAATCCGTTATATCCCGCAAAAAGATCTCCCAACACAATTTTCTCTTTCAAATCTATTTTTCTGAAAATCTGAAAAAACCCAAGGTTCAGAGGATACAAAAAAATCAAAGTTCCCATAATTCCGTATAAAAATTTTTGATAATTTTCTGTAGAACTAATTTCTGCAACCTTTTCTAAGTATTCATTTGTTCCAGTTTTAAAAGCTTCTGCTACTTCATATCTCATTTCAAGAATTCCGAATCTAGAATCTAAAAAGAAGAAACTTGTAAAAAATATTGCAAAGTAAATAATGGAAAACATAAGTTGGAAAACCAACGTTTTATTCCAATAGAAAAAAGCCTGCTTCAGTATAAAATCTATTCCCGGTTTCTGTGGATATTTGTTCTGCATCAAAAAAATTTTGTGCAAAAGTAAACATCAATAATTACTTTTGTCGAATGTTTTCAATTAATCATCAAAAATTTATGGAAATGGACGAGCTTTCTCTTCAGAAGGTTCCCTATTTTTTTATAATTGATTTTCTTTCAGAGAATGTAGAAATATTTAAAGAAAACGAATTTGAAAAATCAGGTTTATTAATTGATTTTCAGTCATTTTCAAACGCAAAAAAGAAACAAGATTTAAACAAAAAAATAGAATGGAAATCGTTCCCGGAAAATTTAGAAAACTTCAAAACCGGTTTTGATAAAGTTCAAAAAAATATTCGTTTAGGAAATTCTTATCTCACAAATTATACCCGAAAAACTAAAATTGAGACCAATTTAACGCTTGAGGAAATTTTTTACCATTCAAGTGCGAAATACAAGGTTTTTTATAAAGATTTTTTTGTATTTTTTTCTCCTGAAACTTTTGTAAAGATTATTAACGGAAAAATTCTGACTTACCCAATGAAAGGCACTATTGATGCATCATTGGAAAATGCAGCGGAAACCTTGAAAAATGACAAAAAGGAAAAAGCAGAGCATTACACTGTCGTCGATTTACTCCGAAATGATCTTAGCATGGTTGCAGATGAAGTGAAGGTTGACAAATTTCAATACATCGATTTTATAAAAACCCAGCAAAAAGATTTGTTGGCTATGAGTTCTGAAATTTCGGGCTATATAAAACCTGAATTTGACGGAAAAATAGGGAGCATTATGAAAAAACTTCTTCCGGCAGGTTCTATTTTAGGTGCACCAAAACCTAAAACGCTTGAAATAATTTTGGAAGCAGAAGGCTATGAAAGAGGCTATTACACAGGTGTTTGTGGCTGGTTTGATGGTAAAGACCTCGACAGTTGTGTAATGATACGTTTTATTGAAAAAGAAGGAGAAAATCTTTATTTTAAAAGTGGTGGAGGAATCACTCACCAGAGTAAATTAGAAGACGAATATCAAGAAATGAAAAACAAAATTTATGTCCCAATTCATTGAAAGCATTAAAGTAGAAGACCAGAAAATTTATTTATTAGATTTTCATCAAAAACGTATAAATCAAACTTTTGCCCATTTCGGGAAGGAAGGTTCAATTGATTTAGAAAAAATTTACAAAAGCCTGGAGCACGATGAAGACGGTCTTTACAAATTGAGAATTGTGTATGATTTAGATAAAAAAATCCGTACACAAATGATTCCTTATGCAATCCCTGAAATTCATAGCTTTCAACTGGTTGAGAATAATAATTTTGACTACTCATTCAAATTTGAAGATAGAAAAGAACTTGAAAAAATGAAGATGAAATCTAAAGCAGAAGAAATCATCATCGTAAAAAACAATCACATTACAGATACTTCTTTCTCTAACCTTTTATTTCTAAAAGGCAAGGAATGGTTTACACCTGCAACCTATCTTTTAAACGGAGTTCAAAGGCAACACCTTCTCAAAAACAAGAAAATTAAAGAAACAGAGATCACATTGCAAAATATTAAGCAGTTTTCTCATTTTCAACTTATTAATGCTTTGAATGACTTTGATGATATGTTTATTTATCCAATTAATAAAATTACCAATTTACCCGGAAATGAAGAGTATTTAGACCTTTAGTTTTCACTCATAAAATTGAAATAAGCCTTCAAAATATCTGCACTATTTTTTCCGTAGGTATTAACTTCCAATATTTTAGGTTGAGCATCAGGTTTAAAGAAATTCTCCAAAACTCGGTCTAATGTTGGCTCATCTTCAACTTTTGTGTATAAAAACCCGAAGTGCTTCGCTATATTTTCAGCATTTTTACGATGTTTTGTAGCAATAAATTCATCTAAAGTATTTGAATTTGCATTTCTTGGCCCAGGAATAATCTTGAAAATATTACCCTCTCCGTTATTAAAAATAATAATTCGTACAAAAGGAGGAATATATTGATTCCAAAGTCCGTTGATATCATAAAAGAAACTCAAATCTCCCGTAATCAAAACGGTAGGATTTGTATTTTTAATAGCAAAGCCCATTGCTGTTGAAGTTGCACCATCAATTCCGCTTGTTCCTCTATTGCAATAGATTTTTCTCTTGCCAAAATCAAACAACTGTGCATATCTGATTGCCGAACTATTGCTAAAATGAATATTATAATTTTCAGGAATCGTTTGTGAAGCCTTATTAAAGAAATAAAAATCCGAAAACTCAACCATATTCAAAAACTGATTATGTTTTGCATCTTTTTTATCTCTTAAAACATCCCAAAGATTAAAATAAGCTCTAGGCTCAAGGTTAATGAATTTCAACAATTTAGAAAAGAAAACTTCTGGTTTTACTTCTATTTTCTCTGTCAAAGAATAATAAGTATCTGGTTGCCAAACCTCATCCAGATGCCAATGCTGTTTCGGACGAGCACTTCTTAAAAACTGTTTTACTTTTTTAGAAACAACATTCTGTCCCACAGTAATCAATAAATCAGGAGCATATGTTTTATAATCTTCTTCTGTAAAATTGAAAATATATCGATCTATATGACTAAAGAATTTTTCATGTTTTAAGTTAGAATTCGCCTCACACAAAACAACAACCGAATGATTTTTAACCAATTGCGTCAATTGATTTTCAAGCTCAGGACTATAATCCCTTGTCCCAACCAAAAGCATGATTCTTTGTGATGTATTCCAATCTGCAACAAGGTTAGAAGGAATTTCATATTCCTTTATTTTAATCGTTTTTTCAACGGTAGGGAAAGTTGGAAGTTCTGAAACCAAATCATACAAAGGCTCTTCCAGCGGAATATTGATATGAACCGGACCTTGCTTTTCAAAACAAAGTTCGATTGCTTTTTTAATGATATCAAAATTAATATCCTCAGCATTTTCTTTACTATCTTCCAAAAGCTGAAAATCTCCGTAAGAGTGTTGATGAAAAAGATTATTCTGTCTAATTGTTTGTCCGTCAAAAATATCTACAAAATCAGTAGGTCTGTCAGCCGTTAAAACCAACAACGGAACATTCGAATAAAAAGCTTCAGTAATTGCAGGGTAATAATTTGCCGCCGCAGAACCGCTCGTACATGTAATAGCAACAGGTTTCTTTTCACTCATTGCCATACCCATTCCTACAAAAGCTGCACTTCTTTCATCAACAATGCTATAACAATTGAACACATCCATTTCTGAAAAATGAATAGCCAAAGGTGCATTTCTTGATCCTGGTGAAATTACAATATCTGAAATTCCGTACTGCTGTAGAAGATGTGCAAGTATCTGAATACTTCTCTTAGAAGAATATTTTTTCATACAGCAAATTTAACTGATAAATGCTTAATACAAAAAAAGAATTTAATTAAAAATCTGTATTTTAGCAACTCGTTAAATTTCTATAAATGGATAAAATACCTAGTGTAGACCTGCGTGATTTCCTTTCGGGTAACCCGGAACGCAAACAGAAATTTGTAAATGAAATCGGTAAAGCTTATGAAGAAATCGGATTTGTTGCTTTAAAAGGACACTTCCTTGATGATAAGCTGGTAAGTGAGTTATATGGTGAGGTAAAAAACTTTTTTGAACTTCCTACGGAAACAAAACAAAAGTATGAAATCCCGGGAATTGGAGGACAAAGAGGTTATGTTGGTTTCGGTAAAGAAACCGCAAAAGGATTCAAAAAAGGAGACTTAAAAGAGTTTTGGCACTTCGGACAATATTTGTCTGATGATTCAAAATACAAAACTGAGTATCCTGATAATGTAATCGTTGAAGAACTTCCAAAATTCAACGAAGTAGGTAAAGAAGCCTACCAAATGCTTGAAAAAACAGGCCAATATGTTTTGAGAGCTTTAGCTTTGCACCTTGGTTTAGATGAATTTTATTTTGATGACAAAATCGCAGAAGGAAATTCTATCCTGAGACCAATTCATTATCCGCCAATCACAGAAGAACCGGATGATGCAGTAAGAGCTGCAGCACACGGAGACATCAACCTAATCACTCTTTTGATGGGAGCACAAGGAAAAGGTCTTCAGGTTCAGAATCACAATGGAGAATGGATTGATGCCATTGCTGAAGCAGATGAGTTGATGATTAACGTTGGAGATATGTTGTCAAGACATACCAACAACAAATTAAAATCAACTATTCACAGAGTGGTAAATCCGCCAAGAGAATTATGGGGAACATCAAGATATTCAATTCCTTTCTTTATGCACCCAATTAGCGCAATGTCATTGAATGCTCTTGAAAACTGTGTTGACGAAAATAATCCTAAGTTATACGAAGACACAACCGCTGGAGAATTTTTATACGAAAGACTTGTAGAATTAGGATTAATTAAAAAATAAACATTTATCATTAAAGAATATACTTTTTTAATTAACTTTACTTACTATCAAATTTTAAATTAAAACAATATGAAAAATTTAAAAAAACTAAGTAAAGACCATTTAAAAAGTATTTCAGGAGCAGGAATCACACTTCCGGAACCGGAATTTTGTATGTACTATTGCAACGGAGTTGTAATTTGTGCAGCCTGTAATAATGATTTCGTATGCCCTGATGATTCGATGTAAAAAATTATCAATCATATTGATTAGAGACCGTTCCTTTTGGAGCGGTTTTTTAATTTAATCAAACAATCTTAATTGTTGAGCTTTCGTTCCCGTAAAGTTTTCAATAGATAATTTTGGAAACTCTTTCCCATCAAAGAATTTTTTTCTACCTATTTTAAATGTATTATGAATCATCTCAGCAATATTACCTTCTCCTTTTTGTCTATCAAAGTCTTTTTTTTCACCTAATTTACCACCTCTCATAGAACGTATTAAGTTTAAAACTTTTTGAGCTTTATCAGGATAACAGGTCTCTATCCATTTCACGAAAACAGGTTCTACAGTATCATTTAATCTCACCAAAGTATACCCGAAACTTTGAGCCCCGGCTTCCGAAATTGTTTTTAAAATACTCAAAGGCTCATCACTGTTCAGTCCCGGAATAATTGGCGCAATCATAACATTCACAGGTATGCCGTTTTCTGAAAGAACTTCAATAGCCTTCAACTTATTTTTTGCGGAACTTGTTCTCGGCTCCATCTTCCTTCGTAAATCTTCATTGATTGTAGGAATACTTAAAGAAACAGACACTAAATTCTGCTCTGCCATCGGCTTCAAAACATCTATATCTCTTAAAACCAAAGCATTTTTTGTAAGAATACTGACAGGATGTCTGTAATCCAGACAAACCTGCAATATTTTTCTTGTAATCTCAAATTGTCGTTCCGCAGGTTGGTAACAGTCTGTATTTCCAGAAAGTAAAATCGGAGCGGGTTTATACCCTCTTTTTTGAAAAAACTTCTCTAATAATTCCGGTGCATTTTTTTTGACCATAATTTTCCTTTCAAAATCAATTCCCGCACTGTATCCCCAATATTCATGAGTAGGTCTTGCAAAGCAATAAGCACAGCCATGTTCACAACCCTGATAAGGATTCATGGAATACTCCATTGGTAAATCTTCGCTTTTCACCCGATTTACAATAGATTTAGGGAAAACCTCGATAAAAGAAGTCTTTACAATTTCGAAATCCTCATCATCAGGTTCATAAGTATACCTATCGAAACGATTGATAACATTTCGCTGAGCTCCCTGACCTTTTATGATGTTTTCATGTTCCATCCCAGATGTAAAATTAGAGTGTAATTTTCCGAAAATAATGAGTTTTAACATTAAAGTTTTCCACAAAAAAATCCAACACTTTCAAAAGCGTTGGATTAAACATAATTTAATATATTTTTTTACTACTTCAGCGCGTAAAATTCCACTCCGTGATGTTCATCGTAGTGGTATTTTTCATCAAAGTGTCTGTGATAGTCTGAATAGGTATCACTATATTTTTTATCTTTTTTGTGTAATATTTTTTTAATTCCTATTATGCCTAATACCGCCAAAAGACCAACTCCTCCCGCCAGTAAAATGCCAACCTCTTTTTTCATACTTTGTCTGATTTATTAAAATGTCTATTGCAAAAAGTATACCCAACACAATTTTTGATATTATAAATTGTGTTAACATCAATGCCAATCATTGGAAAAAATATAATTCATCAAAACACTCCAATTTCATTATCAATGGTTTAATTATTGTACTTTAAAAGAAAAATATCATTATGGAAAACACAGGAAATACTGATAAAATGACAACGCTTAGCCAAGTTATGGAAAAATTAAAAGAAAGAGGTATCTATAAAGAGTTTAGAATGAATGAGCAGGGTGAAATGAAGTTTGAAAATTCAGATAAAATCTACCTCTCATCCGACCTTATTATATTAAAAACATATCGTTTTGAAGGCGACAGTAATCCTGACGACAGTGCAGTATTATATGTTTTGAAAGACAATAACGAAAATACAGGAATGATAATTGATTCTTATGGAGCAGACAGCAATTATCCGGGAGAAAAATTCGATGAATTTCTGAGAAACATTCCTATTCACGAAAATGAAGAATTTAATTTTTAAAATAAAATTCAATGTATAAATGAACTCCCGAAACTATTCTGTTTCGGGTTTTTCTTTTTTCTTAAACCACCCTTTCATAAAGCCCTTTTTAGGTTTTTCTTCTTTAGATACCTTATCTCCTTTTATTTCCTTTTTCAAATCTTTTACAGATTGTTTTACATCTTTTACGGCTGAAACCGTATTATCAACAGTTTTTTTTGCTTTATCTACATTTATCCCAATCAGGGTTTTCTTTAAGCCTTGTTCAATCCCTTTCCAGAAAAGATTAAAAAAAGATTTTGTAGGATCTCGTTTCACATCCTCTACATCTACCGCTTCAGGCAAATTTCCGGAATCTGAGCGTACAACCAAGTTGGCAATTGCCGTAAGAACTCCTTTTTTCTCCTGATTGTTTTTGTCTAGAATAGCAACTTTTAAATCTTTATGTTTAAGATTAAATGTTCCGCCTAAACTAGTTGGATTTCCTTTAAAATTAAATAACATCTCCTGAATCATTCCTTTTGCCGTTACATGAAGATACGGACGAATAAAAGGGTTAATTCCTTCCGCAGGAAGGTTCACTGCCTTACCTGAAATATTAAACACATCATTTTGATTTGCTACATCAAAATTCCAGTTTACAGATAACGGAGCAAGTTTCATGAACGAACAATCAATCTTTATATCAACACGAGTTGGTTCTCCTTTCATTTTTGCAGAATTAAGATTTTTGACATTCATATTAAAATTGCTGAACGTAAGTTTTCCTGGCCCTGCACTTTCCGGAGTATCTTCTTCGTACACTAAAACTGAATTTTTCAAATCCAGATTATTTATTTGCATCGGAATTTTTATCGATCTCAACATTCTGGAATACAAAGGCTTTTCTTTGGGATCGTCTTTAGGTATTTTACTCCTAAAAATATTCGCATCCGCAGATTGAATCGTTACATTTGAGGCTCGAATAAATTTATTTTGAGAAAATAAATCCCAATTTCCTTCCGCCATAATTTGATTGGCTTTAATATCATACAAATCCTTTTCAACAGGTATCATTTTGATAAACTGAGCTCTCGAAACAAGAGGTTTCATTGCAAAATTATTAATCTGAGCCTTGTTTTTGTTTAATTTTAAAAGTCCAACACTTAAATTATAAAATTGAGTTTTATAAACGAAATTTTTAGTTGTTAGAAAATAATCTTTAACATTAATTGTATTCCCTAGGTTATTCGGTTTGGGAGCAATTTTAATATCGTTTAACGTTGCATTCAAATCGTTAAAAACCAATGGCTCTCCACCTTTATCATACGTAATATTTGAGTTTTTAAGCGTTACCTTTCTCACCAAAACAAACTCAATCCTACTCTCTCTTGGTGTTTTTTTTACTTTTTTCTCACTGTCTCCTATCTTTATAATTCCGTTTGCATGATCAACTAAGACATCTTTGATATCAAGATTAAGTTTCTTATTTGCAAAATCTAATGTATTGATATTAAATACTGCATGATTTACCTTAAGTCCGATAGATCTTCTTCCTAAATTACTTTGATTGGGAGTAACAGAAACATTCCTTAGCTCTCCTCTTTTAGGATTAAAAACAATATTTCCAATTGCAAAATTCTGATGATTCGAATACAAAATATTATTCCCCGAAAACTGAAAGTCTTTATACCCAAACGGAATAACTTCTTCAGATGTTTTTTTGTTATATTTTAATTCATCAATATTTAGCTTAAAGTTTTTAGCAAATAAACTATTACTTCCATCCGGTTTCAAAACCTGAATTGTTGCATTATTCAGATTAATATTATCCAAATTAATCTCATAATTTAACAACTTCGTGGACTTTTTCTCTGCAACAACATTCGTATTGTAAATTGTGAGAACAGGATTTTGGAAACTTGCTTTAGAAAGAGAAACAGGATTTTTCTTCAATGCTATATCTTTAAATTCCATTTCAGGAATATTACACTGAAAAAGTTTTGCTTTTTGGGGATAAAACCTTTTGAACTGTTCAAAACTCAACAATGGAATCAGATTGAAATTTTCTACTCTCACCTGTTGATTAGAGGTCTTTATTTCATTGATTGTTAACGCGTAAACATTATTTACTCGAAAGAAAAACCCTTTCCCTTTAATATCATATTTATCAAAAACAATGGGTAATTTATTTTCTTCCGACTCGTCTGCCATCTGAAGATTTTCAACAGATAAATTTAGTTGCTGAATAGATAAAAGTTTTTGTTTTGTATGTCTGAAAACATTGATTTTACCCTTGCTAATTTTAATATTTTCAAATAAAAATGGGTTTTCTTTTTTACCTTTTTTTTTATCCGTCGGTTTTGCAAGAATAATATTCAGATTGGGACCTGCCAACAATATATCTGATGAACTTATCCTCTTATTAAAAAGAGCATCATAAATCCCAAATCGATTTATTTTTAATGTATCAATCGTTCCCTGAACACCTAAAATATTACTATTTTGAGGGGTTTTAGAATTCACAGAAATCCCCGTGGAAAAAATATTTCCCGTTCCTAAGTCTACATCCAAAGTTTTATAAGAAACCCTATAGTCCGTATTATCTTTAATATACTTTGGAAGCTGGGTTTTAAGCCAAATATTCAATCCAAAATTTGCCAATAACAAAACGGCAAAAAATACCCCAAGACCGAAAAGTAATTTTTCAACCCATTTTTTCATTTTTGTGATTTGGTTTAATCAATCTTGAATAAATATAAGATTAATTTTTCACAACCAACTCAATCACATATCCTTCGTGACCTCTTATATTGATAAAATTACTATTATCAAAACTTAAATACTGCCCTTTTATACCCGTTAATTTCCCTGTGAATTCAGGCTTTTTATCCAATGTAAACGAATTTATTTTCTCCGGTTTTTCAAAAGGATAATCAAACTTCCAAAGATTTTCACCTTCGCTGTAAAACTTTTTGAAATCTTCAGGAAAATATTCTTTTATTTTTTGTTGAAAATCAGACAAATCAACTTCATCTTCCAAATCATCCTGAAGCATTTTCCTCCAATTTGTTTTATCCGGTATATGTTCTTTTAGCGCAACTTCTATCATTCCTGCTTCATATCGGTTTTCTGTAACAGCAATCGGCAACGCAAAAGTAGCGCCTTGGTCAATCCATCTTGTGGGAATTTGAGTGTTTCTTGTCACCCCCACTTTCACATCTCCAGTGTATGCTAAATATACTGTATGCGGTTGTAGTTGAATTTCTTTTTCTACTTCCAAATCGCGCTCTGCAATTCCAAGGTGTGCTGTAGAAAGCTCAGGACGAATAATTGTGTCACTTGCGTAAGGGCTCTCAAAAAAGCAGCTTTTACAAAACCCCATTCTATAAATAGGCTTGTTTTCCTGACAATTCACACACTGATATCCTGTATGTTTAATAGTTAATTCTTTTCCAAACAACTCATTCATATGAATTAAATCACCGGAAAGATTGAGATAATATTGTATAGGCTCCGCATTGAAGCTCGTCATTTTTAAAATTTGCCCCTGAAACTGCATATTATTATGTTACTTTTTTAAGTAAATTTAATGATTATATTTTCAAAAAGTAAATTTTATATTTTTGCACAAAGAAAAAATCACAGATGAACTATCTTGTAACAGGAGGAAGCGGGTTTATTGGTTCTCACTTGGTAGAACAATTATTAAAAAAAGGACATTCTGTCATAAATATTGACAATTTTGATAATTTCTATAGTTATCAGATAAAAATTAAAAATACTTTAGAGTCAATTGGTGAAAATTCGAATTTCGAGTTCTCTGATAAAGAAAACGACATTCAAAATTTGATTTCAATATCTCGCTCTGATAATTACACCCTTTATTACCAAGATATTCGTGATAAAAAAGGACTTGAGGAAATATTTAGAAATCATAAAATTGATTTAATTATTCATCTTGCCGCACTTGCAGGAGTACGTCCTTCTATAGAAAGGCCTCTGGAATATGAAGAAGTGAATATTCGAGGAACAATGAATTTGTGGGAACTATGCAAAGATTTCAATATCAAAAAATTCGTTTGTGCTTCTTCATCAAGCGTATATGGAAATAATGAAAAAATCCCGTTTGCTGAAACCGA
This sequence comes from Chryseobacterium oryctis, assembly GCF_025971925.1. Taxonomy (GTDB): domain Bacteria; phylum Bacteroidota; class Bacteroidia; order Flavobacteriales; family Weeksellaceae; genus Chryseobacterium; species Chryseobacterium oryctis. Next base: position 440,418 of record NZ_JAPDHV010000002.1, on the reverse strand, counting down.
CAATGTAGACAACCCGATTTCTCCTTATGCTGCAACAAAAAAATGTGGGGAAATTTTAGGTCATGTTTATCATGATTTATATAAAGTTGACATGATTCAATTAAGGTTCTTTACAGTTTACGGACCCAGACAAAGACCTGATTTGGCTATACATAAATTCACAAAACTCATTTCAGACGGTAAAGAAATTCCATTCTATGGAGACGGAACTACCGCAAGAGATTACACCTATATTGACGATATAATTGACGGAATTACAAAATCGATTATTTATTTAGAGCAAAATTCCGATGTATACGAAATCATCAACCTTGGAGAAAGCCAAGTCATTAATCTCAATGAAATGCTTTCTACCATAGAAAATACCTTAGGAAAATCTGCCATTCGAAAAAATCTGCCAATGCAGCCCGGAGATGTACAAAAAACCAATGCAGATATTACAAAAGCTAAGATATTAATTGGCTACAAACCTGACACAAACTTCCAAAATGGCATAAAAAAATTTGTGGAATGGTTTTTGAGAAAATGACATCAAGTTTAGTTACTGACACAGCTATAATACAGTCTATTAAGCAGTAATGAACAAAAATTAATAAAAAGAATTGAAAATCAGGTATAAAAAAGCGTATAATATACTCTATTTTTATACTTTTGCAAAAAAATTAGAAAATTATGTACTGGACATTAGAATTAGCTTCATATTTAAGTGACGCACCTTGGCCAATGACAAAAGCAGAGCTTATTGATTATGCAATCAGAACTGGTGCACCAATGGAAGTAGTAGAAAATCTTCAGGCGATTGAAGATGAAGGAGAAATCTATGATGCAATTGATGAAATTTGGAGTGACTATCCAACAGACGAAGATTATCTTTGGAACGAAGACGAATATTAATTAAAGTGATAAGCTTTAAGTAATTTCTTAGAGCTTATCTCCTTTTTTTTAAATATTAATTTTACACGTAAGTGTTAACAAAAACGCTTAAAGGGCATATCTTTAAGCATAAAGCAAAAAATTTATGAGTTTTTTAAACAAAGTTCTAAAAGGGTTTTTGGGAGACAAGAAAGCGCAGGACCTAAAAGAAGTAAAAAAAGTTGTAACAAAAATCAAAGCTGTTGAACCAAACATTCAGCAATTGTCGGATGATGGTCTTAGAGAAAAAACTGTTGAGTTTAAAGAAAATATTAAATCTGCAACAAGTAAAATCACAGCTCAAATAGAACAGATACAAGAGCAGATAAAAAATTCGAAAAACGTTGATGAAAAAGAAGCGCTTTTCTCGAAAATTGAGTCTCTGAAAAAAGAATCTTACGAAATTGAAGAAAAAGTTTTGAGCCAAATTCTTCCTGAAGTTTTTGCATTAGTAAAAGAAACAGCAAGAAGATGGGCACAAAACGGAGAAATTCGTGTAAAAGCATCTGATTGGGACAGACAATTAGCTGCAGCAGGAAAAGATTTTGTAGAAATTCAAGGAGATACTGCTGTTTGGAAAAACTCATGGGATGCTGCCGGAACGCCAGTAAACTGGGATATGGTACATTACGATGTTCAGTTCATCGGTGGGGTTATTCTTCACAGTGGTAAAATTGCCGAAATGGCAACCGGTGAAGGTAAAACGTTGGTAGGAACTTTACCAATTTTCCTAAATGCACTTCCTGGAAGAGGTGTTCACGTTGTAACGGTGAACGACTATCTTGCAAAAAGAGACTCCGCTTGGATGGGACCATTATATCAATTCCATGGTATGTCTATCGACTGTATAGATAATCACCAACCCAACTCGGAAGGAAGAAGAAAAGCATATAATTCAGATATCACTTACGGAACAAATAACGAATTTGGATTCGATTATTTGAGAGATAACATGGTAACTTCACCTTCAGAATTAGTACAAAGAGAATTAAACTTTGCTATCGTTGACGAGGTTGATTCTGTATTAGTAGATGATGCAAGAACTCCATTAATTATTTCAGGTCCTGTTCCGCAGGGAGACAGACAAGAATTTGATGTTCTGAAACCATCTGTCGACAGAATTGTTGAAGTGCAAAAGAAAACCGTTTCTGCTATTTTTAATGAAGCTAAAAAATTAATTGCAGCAGGAAACACGAAAGAAGGAGGATTTAAGTTACTTCAGGCTTACAGAGGTCTTCCTAAAAACAGACAACTCATTAAATTCTTATCGGAAAGCGGAAATCGTGCATTACTTCAAAAAGTTGAAGCTCAATATATGCAGGATAACAACCGTGATATGCCGATTGTAGATAAAGATCTTTACTTTGTAATCGAAGAAAAAAACAATCAGGTTGACTTGACAGATAAAGGAGTAGAATACATGTCTCAAGGAAACTCTGACCCTAATTTCTTCGTTCTTCCGGATATTGGAACTGAAATCGCAGAACTGGAAGCTAAAAATTTATCTAAAGAAGAGGAATTTGAAGCTAAAGAAAAACTTTTCGGCGATTTTGCTGAAAAATCTGAACGAGTTCATACGATGAGCCAATTGCTTAAAGCATATACATTATTTGAAAAAGATGATGAATATGTGGTAATTGATGGTGAAGTAAAAATCGTTGACGAGCAGACAGGTCGTATCATGGAAGGAAGACGTTATTCAGACGGTCTTCACCAAGCGATCGAAGCTAAAGAAAATGTAAAAATTGAGGCTGCAACTCAAACTTTTGCTACTGTTACGCTTCAGAACTATTTCCGTATGTACAACAAACTTGCGGGGATGACGGGTACAGCAGAGACAGAAGCAGGAGAGCTTTGGCAAATCTATAAATTAGATGTTGTTGTAATTCCTACAAACCGTCCGATTTTAAGAAAAGATAAACAAGATTTAGTTTATAAAACCAACAGAGAAAAATATAATGCCGTAATTGAAGAGATTGAAAGGTTAACAGCTGCAGGAAGACCTGTACTTGTTGGTACTACTTCAGTTGAAATCTCCCAATTATTATCAAAAGCATTACAATTAAGAAAAATACCTCATCAGGTTCTTAACGCAAAACTTCACAAAAAAGAAGCTGAAATTGTTGCAGGAGCAGGACAGCCAGGAGTAGTTACTATTGCTACAAACATGGCTGGTCGTGGTACCGACATTAAGCTTACAAAAGAAGTAAAAGAAGCAGGGGGGTTAGCAATTATCGGTACTGAAAGACACGACTCCAGACGTGTTGACAGACAGCTAAGAGGTAGAGCGGGACGTCAGGGAGACCCGGGAAGTTCTCAATTCTATGTATCTCTTGAAGATAACCTAATGCGTTTATTCGGTTCTGAAAGAATTGCTAAAATGATGGACAGAATGGGTCATAAAGAAGGTGAAGTTATTCAGCATTCAATGATCAGTAAATCTATCGAAAGAGCTCAGAAAAAAGTTGAAGAAAATAACTTTGGTATCAGAAAAAGACTTCTTGAATACGATGATGTAATGAACAAGCAACGTGACGTTATCTATAAGAGAAGAAGAAATGCGCTATTTGGAGATCACTTAAAGTACGATATCACAAATATGATTTTCGATGTAGCCAATTCTATTGTTGCTAAAGGAAAATCTACAGGAAACTATAAAGATTTCGAATACGATATCATTAAAACTTTCACAATGGAAGCTCCTGTTTCTGAAAATGACTTTAAGAATAAAAACATTCAGGATCTTACCAATATTTTATTTAAAGCAGCACAGGAAGACTATCAAATGAAACTGAACTTATTGAAAGAGAAATCGTTCCCGATCATTGAGAATGTATATCAAAATCAAGGTTCAATGTTTAAAATGATTCAGGTTCCGTTCACGGATGGTAACAAAACAATGACTATTGTTGCAGATCTTAAAGAAGCTTATGAAACTCAATGTGAAAGCTTAATCAACGATTTTGAAAAGAACATCACTTTATCAATTATCGATGAAAACTGGAAGCTTCACCTTCGTGAAATGGATGACTTGAGAAGATCTTCACAAGGAGCCGTTTACGAACAAAAAGATCCACTTGTAATTTACAAACAAGAATCTTTCCATTTATTCAGTGAAATGGTAGATAAAATGAATAAAGAAATCATTTCTTTCTTATATAAAGGAGAAATTCCGGCATAAGAAAAATTAATCTATACAAAAAAAAGTCAGGACTTCGGTTCTGACTTTTTTATTATCATTAATCAGAAAGGGTTATTACAACTGTTTTTGCTACAAATATTCTACTTTTATTACATAAAATTAATTGCATAGATTTTTATTGATATTCATAATTAATTTAATGATAAGATAAACAATAAACATAAAATTTATTATTTTTAAAAATTCAAAATTAAAGCATGTCATTAATAGATTTATCAAAAAATGTTGCCCTTGGAATTGACATTGGAGGCACTAATACCAAATTTGGAGTTGTAAACCATCGTGGTGAAGTTCTTGAAAAAGGAAACCTACGTACAGATGCTTACGAAACGGTAGAAGAATACATCGACGCACTATATGAAAGCATTTATCCTCTAATTGAAAAACATAGCAAAGAAAGAACTTTTGATGGAATCGGAATTGGAGCTCCTAATGGAAACTATTACAAAGGAACCATTGAACAGGCTCCAAATTTACCTTGGAAAGGCGTAATTCCTTTTGGTGAAATGATGACAGCTAAATTTAACCTTCCAACGACGGTTACCAATGATGCCAATGCAGCAGCTTTTGGTGAAATGCTTTTTGGAGCAGCGAGAGGAATGAAAGATTTCATCATGATAACTTTAGGAACAGGCGTTGGTAGCGGAATTGTTGCAAGTGGAAAACTAATCTACGGACATGACGGATTTGCAGGAGAACTAGGTCATACTATTGTAAAACCCGGAGGTAGAAAACATTGGAGTACAGGTTCTGAAGGAAGCCTTGAAGCTTATGCTTCTGCAACAGGAATTACCATTACTGCAAAAAAAATGAGAGCAGAATTTCCGGAATCTATGCTTAATCAGTTTCCTGAAGAAGAAGTTAACTCTAAAACGGTTCACGAGTGTGCTTTAAAAGGAGATCCAATCGCCATTGAGGTATTCAGATATACAGGTCAGAAATTAGGAGAAGCATTGGCAAATTTTGTCATGTTTTCTTCACCTGAAGCCATTCTTCTGTTTGGTGGAGTTATCAAAGCTGGTGATTTTATTTTAAAACCGGCAAAGCTTCATATGGAAAGAAATCTTCTTCCTATTTTCAGAAACAAAGTGAAATTGGTTTTCAGTGAACTGGATGAAGCTGATGCCGCTATTCTTGGTGCAAGTGCCCTAGTTTGGGAAAAATAATTAAATAATATTGAGTTTCCTAGAATGAAGAAGAACAATTTAGAGCAAATCACTTTTGGTGGCGGATGTTTTTGGTGTGTAGAAAACTGTTTCAATTTACTAAAAGGGGTAGAATCTGCCATTTCAGGATATTCCGGAGGTCACAAAGAAAACCCCACTTATCAGGAAGTTTGCACAGGCGAAACAGGGCATGCAGAAGTCGTACAAATTACTTATAATCCGGACATTATTTCTTATGAACAATTGATGGATGTATTTTTCTTTCTTCATGATCCCACACAATTGAACAGACAAGGAAATGATATTGGCACTCAATATCGTTCTGTAATTTATTATAAAGATGAAACTGAAAAGGCAAAGGCAGAATTGGCTATAAAAACATCTCAGGAAACAGGAAGATGGCAGGGAACTTACGTTACAGAATTAACCCAATTCGACAGGTTTTGGCCTGCAGAACAATATCATCAAGGATATTATACTGAAAATCCAACGCAACCTTATTGCAGTACAGTTGTTGGTCCTAAAATTCAAAAATTCAAAAAACATTTCGGGGAATTAGGAATGTTGAATATATAAGAAAAAGCGAAGAAACTAATCTTCGCTTTTTTTCTAGATATAAACTGAAGAATAATTATTCTATACTATCATTTTCTTGATTTCCAGCATATTTTTCAATCATAAGAGATGTTGACTTCTTAAGCTCTCTTCCAGTATCTGGATCTACTCCATCTTTTGTAAAAAATTCAACATTCCCATTAAATTTAGAATACCAAGTTTTCCCAACTGCATTTTCAAAAGTTAATGTATCTTTTCGTAAAATTCTTTTAAAAAACTCCAGCTCAACCTCATCAACAGGAATTTTATTATCATATAATGGGTTTTTATCATCACAATCTACCAATTTATACTCACTACCATTCCAGTACATACATTCAGGTTTAGGTAAAAGATTAGCAAAACCATATTTCTTCTTGGGATTATTAGAAAAAACGACACTTCCTGTGACAATGCATACCAATAAAAACACCTCCATTATTCCCAAGCCATTGTTTTTGATAAATTCTGGCATTGAAAGAATTGGCTTATTGATAATTTGTATAACAACTTTAGAAATTCTCTCACTTATTGAATATTCAACCGTTTTCCATTCTGCGCAATATTCTTTAAAATTATTATATCCAAGGTAAACACTTAGTTCATCTAAAATCCTAGGTTTAATGTTGTAATCTTTCTCTTGTATCACCAAAGTATTATAGTAAGTTTCGAAAGTTTTATAACTCAAACTAATTTTATAATCATCCCACAAAGAATATTCCAAATACTTAAGAATACCGCTGAATGACTTTTCAGTGGTATTGTTAGATGCTTTTTCAAATACATCTTCTAATAGTTTTTTTCTTTCATCAAAAAATTTTGACATTTTCAACAGGTTATTATTCATAAAATTAAATAATCGGCAGAACATTACGTTACGGCTTCCCGTATTTCTCATTGAAAATTTCCAAAAACTCTCCAAAAACTTTCTAACCCTCACCTTTCGATTTGTTTCATCTTTGCTTCAGAAATCAGTGATAAACAAAACATTAGAATAACAAATTTACAAAACTGATTTCAAAACAACCAGATAAAACGGAGGAAAACTCTGGATTGGGAAGCAGTAGTTTCTCTTCCGTTTTTGACGGTTCACTTCCCTAAAAATTTTAGAAGCGCTTCAAAAATTTAAAAAAACGTGTAACACTACTTGTGATCTGTTTCACAAGGAAGAACACCTAAAGCTAACAACAAAATTTTAAGGAAATGATCCAATTTATATTAATGCTATTAGGTTTAGCATTTTCAAATAACAACGCAAATACAGCATGTGATAACACTCAAACCCCAACAACTGTACTAAGTACAACAAATTCCGGAAGCAGTTTAGATCCGGGAGGGAGCGATGATGATACAAGCGGAGGAAGCGGACAAAAACCACCATTTAACTAAATTTATATAAGAGAGCTGTTATATACAGCTCTTTTTTTTAAATTAGTAAGCAAATTATTAATCTTGAAATATTTATTTGTATTATTAACTTTATTAGTTATTCTTTCTTGTGAAAAGAAGGCGAATAAAAAGCTATATAATAACAATGAAAATAAATTTTATATACTGGCAAAAAAATCTAAAGATGAAACCACGGCATATAAACTTTTCAATTACGCAAAAGAAGATTTCATAAATAAAAAAGATTCTTTGATGGCGGGAAAAGCCCTAATAAACATGGCTATAATTATGTCTAATCAAGGGGATTACTATGGAAGTTTACAAACATCTATTGAAGCTCGTAAAATATTACTTCCAAAAGACTCCCTTCATAATGAAGTTATTGCTTCAAACTTTAATTGTATGGCCATCGCTTCCGAGAACCTTAAACAATATAACAAATCTGTTGAATATTATCAAAAAGCTCTATTTTATACACATGATTCAATTACAAAACTAGCTTATATAAACAACATTGGAAATTCTTATTTACAAAAAAAGGATTACTCAAAAGCATTAAAATACTTTAATTCTGCGCTCAAGAATAAGAATGTCAAAATCAACAAAGTTGACTATGCAAGAGTAATAAACAATTATGCTAAAACTAAATATCTTATAAATCCAAACTATAATCCCATTCCTGCATACAAAGAATCACTCTCAATAAGAGAACAGACTAATGATTTATCAGGTCAAAATTTTGTTCTATCTAGTTTTATTGAATTTTATAAAGACAAAGATATTAAAACAGCTATAGCATATTCATTAAAAAGATTAGCAATTACTAAAAAAATGAAAAATCCGGATGATCAAATGGAGACATTACAACAGTTGATTATTCTGGAGCCTTCTAATTATCTAAAATACTTTACTGAATATCAAAAAATAAATGACAGCACACAATTAGCAAGAAATGCTGCAAAAAATCAATTTGCCTTAATACGTTTTGAAGCAGAGGAGCATAAAGTTGAAAATCATAGGTTAAAAATTGAAAATACCGAAAAAGAAATCGACCTTTTACAAAGAAACATTGGTCTTGGTATCCTATCAATAATATTAATCGGTGGTATATTTTGGTACAGAAAAAGAAAGCAGCGCCTCGAACAAGAAAAAGAACTCGAAATAAAAAATACACAACTAAAAATATCTCGAAAAGTTCATGATGTGGTTGCTAATGGCATTTATCAGGTGATGACAAAAATTGAAAACCAGAAAAATTTTGATAAAAACAAGGCTCTTGATGAGCTTGAATTTGTTTATGAAAAATCAAGAAATATTTCTTATGAAGAAATAAAATTGGAAGAAGAGATCCCTTTTGAAGAAAGAGTTTCAAGCCTTATTGCTTCATTTAAAAATGATAACATAAACACATATGTGGCAGGAAACAGCAAAAATATTTGGTTGGGTCTAAACGCTACTGCCCAAGATGAAATCTATCAAATCATTCGGGAACTTTTGGTGAATATGAAAAAACATAGTCAGGCAAACAGAGTGGTTTTTAAGTTTGAAAGAAATGACAACAACATAAAAATTCAGTATACAGATAACGGAATTGGCATTTCGGGAGATATCATCCGAAAAAATGGGTTGACTAATACGGGAAACCGTATTGAATATCTAAACGGAGAAATTATTTTTGATCCCCAAACCGAAAGGGGACTTAGAATCAACATTTCATTCCCTGTTTTTTAAAAAAGACAAAAAAATGTTCAAAAAAATTTTAATAGCCGAAGACCACGAAAGCATCAGTATTTCTGTTCAGAAAACATTAGAAGAACTCAATGTTCCAACCGTTGATTATGTATATTATTGTGATGATGCATTATCTAAAGTTCAAAAATCTATTCGCGAAAAAGAACCTTATGACTTATTAATTACCGACCTTTATTATGAAGATGATCATCGTGAACAAAAAATAAAAGATGGTAAAGAATTAATCGAGGAGATTAGAAAAATTCTTCCTGAATTAAAAGTCATTGTTTTTTCTGCCGAACATAAATCCGGAATTATAGATTCACTTTTTACTGAATCAAAAATCAATGGATATGTCCGAAAAGCAAGAAATGATTCAAAAGAACTTAAAAAAGCTATTGAAACGGTACTTAATAATAAAAATCATTTGTCTTTAGATCTAAAACAAGACCTAAAAAACCTTAATAGTTACGAATTTTCAGACTATGATATTACTCTAGTCTCTCTTTTATCACAAGGCATTTTACAAAAAAACATCCCTGTATTTCTTAAAAACAACAACATAAAACCCAACAGCCTAAGTAGTGTTGAAAAAAGATTAAACAGCCTGAAAGAGGAATTGGAAATCACAAGCAATCAGCAATTAGTTGCTTTTTGTAAAGATTTAGGAATTATTTAATTCCAAACAAAATACATTTCATATAAGAACCTTTCATTTTTTTGAAAGGTTTTTTCATTTTACGGTTTCCCGTAAGGATTGGTTTTTAAAGGGTTATACTTTTGGAATGTTAAATACAAGTACATATGGAATATAAAGTAATCCCTTTTGTTGCAACCGCAACTCATCAGAATATGAGTTCAATCAATATTGCACAACAATTAGAAAAGCTAATCGCCACTCAAACCAATGAAGGGTGGAAATATATAAGATTAGAAAGTGTCTCTACCTATATTCAGCCAACATATGGTTGTTTTGGAATAGGAGCCAAACATGGTTATATGGCGTATTATCAAATGGCGATCTTTTCAAAAGAATAAAATGAAATACTTACTTATTCTTATTATTAGAATCTATTGGCTAATCTTTCCTCCAGAAAAAAGAAGGAAATGTATCTTCAAAACAAGTTGTTCAAAATATGTTTATCAAGAAACTATTGAAAAAGGAATCATTTCAGGACTTAAAGCCTTAAAATTCAGATTCAGAAATTGTAGGTCAACTGCTATTCTTCACAAAAATCCATCAACAAATAATCTTCAAGTCATCTTGCCTAATAATCAAATACTTGAAGAGAAAGACATTTCAGAATATCTATTAAACAAAAACAATTATGGGAAAATTTATTATTAAAAAAAGAATTAACAACGAGTATCAATTCAATTTAAAAGCAGGAAACGGAGAAATAATCCTAACAAGTGAAGGCTACGTCCAGAAAGCATCTTGTCATAAAGGGATAGAGTCAGTAAGAATTAATTCTCAAGATGATTCAAGATACGAACGAAAAGTCGCGGTAAATGACAAATATTATTTTGTACTAAAAGCAAGAAATGGTGAAATCATTGGTAAAAGCCAATTATACAATTCAAAATCTGGGATGGAAAACGGAATTGAATCCGTAAAAAAGAACGCTCCTCTTGCTGAAGTTATCGACGAAACCATCTAAGAATATAACAATGGAACTTAAAATTAAACTAGAGCAGTTACATCAAAGAGTGGTTGGATTGAAAGATCAAATTACAACAGAAGAAGCAACAAAAAATGCTTTTGTAATGCCTTTTATACAGATTTTAGGATATGATATTTTCAACCCGACCGAAGTAATACCAGAATATATATGTGATATTGGAACAAAGAAAGGTGAAAAAGTAGACTATGTAATTAAAAACCAAGACAATCCAATTTTAATCATAGAATGCAAACACTGGAAAGAAAATGCTGATGCACACAATTCTCAACTTCATCGTTATTATCATGTTTCAAAAACTAAGTTTGGAGTTCTTACCAATGGGATTATTTACAACTTCTACGCAGATCTTGAGAAACCCAACATTATGGATGAAAAGCCTTTTCTTACCATAAATCTTGAAGATCTGAAAGACAGTTCAATAAAGGTTCTTGAAAGTTTTACAAAATCCAGATACAATCTTGAAACCATCCTAGATTCTGCAGAAGCATTAAAATACATCAAAGCCATCAGAAAAGAATTTGAAAAAGAGATAGAAAATCCGTCTGATCAGTTTGTTAAACTTTTAGTAAGTAGATTTTTCGACAAACCTATCAATGCAAACAGATTAGTTTCATTTAAAGAATATACTAAAAAGGCATTAACAACTTCTATTAATGAATCAATCAGCTTCAGGCTAAAATCTGCTTTAAACATCAACGAGCAAATTGAAAAGCAAGATAATACAAATATAAACCCGATTGATGAAAACAACGAAGCACCGAAATTAATAACAACAGAAGAAGAGCTGGAAGGATTCCAGATTGTAAAAGCAATTTTAAGAGAAAAAATTTCGTCCGAAAGAATCGCTCCTAGAGATACCCAATCTTATTTCGGAGTATTGCTGGATGACAACAATAGAAAACCAATTTGCAGATTCCATTTTAATACTTCCAATAAATATTTAGAACTATTTCATAACGGTAAAGACTCAGGCGAAAAAACACTTTTGAATACTCTTGATGATATATACAACTATAGAAACGAACTTCATACAACATTAGAAAACTATAACTAAACTTTTTATTATGAAAAAACTATTACTTACAAGCCTTTTAGCATTTGGTTTATTATTACCTGCATCTGTTTCTGCAACAGAAAACACTACAACTTCAACAGAGTTTTTCTCTAAAAGAACAAAGAAAAATAAAAGCAGAAAAGCAAAAAGAACAAAATCAAGAAGTTCAAGATCGTATTCTAAAAGTGGCGGATGTACCTATAACGGACACCAACTGTACGTTGGTTCAAGAGGAGGATGTTATTATTATGCCGGTAACAGCAAAGAATATGTAGACAGAGCATATTGCTCAGGATGCAAATAAAACCCCAAAGCCCAACTAAAAAATTAATAACCATGAAATACCTCATCATCGTTGCAGCAATTTGTTGTTTCATTGGAATTGTTGATTTACCATTGAGTTACTACTTTTTTCTCAGAATTTTAGTCTCTTTGATGGCGCTCATCATTATCTTTAACGAATTCAGAAGCAGAAGTTTCTGGCTAATTGCTTTCATCCTCATCTTCATACTTTTCAATCCTTTTTGGCCAATTTATTTCTATTTAAAACCCTTTTGGATTGTTATTGATATTCTAGTTGGGCTTTTATTCTTCTATTATTTTTCCACATTAATTCCGAAAAAGGAAACAAAAGAACCTGAAGCCATCGACATTCAACATGAAGAAATTACCAAAACCCGAGACCGAATAATTAAATAAAATATGGAAACAATACAAATACCTGAAAAAATAAAAGCTCACTTTTTAAGACTATATCAAATGGCTATTTGTGATGACGATTTTAGCACACATGAGCTCAAATCACTTTATAAACTCGCTGAAGAAAGAGGAGTTTCACAGAAAGATTTAGACGAAATTCTTTTAAACCCAATTCATTCAAAAACTATCATTCCTGAAACCCTCGAAGAAAAAGCAGAAGCATTGTATGACCTTACTGTAATGGTTTGGGCAGACGGAATTGTCTCAGAAAACGAATACTCTATGATGGAAAAATATGTTTCCATGTTTGGCTTTGTGGAAGAAAATGTAAAAAGCATTGTTGATTATTTTTTAGATGCCGTAAAACAAGGTAAAACAAAAACTGATATTCTTAATGACCTTAAAAATTAATTATCCATGAATGCAATGACCTCAAATATCAAAAATATTTTCAGATTAAAACCTGTTCCAATCAATAATTCTAATAACGAACCTGTAAATCCGAATCCTGAACAAAATCCAGAAATTACAGAAGAAACCAGAAAGAGAACTTACCACGAATCAGGATACAGAGACAGCTCTAGAAATAGTGGAAATCACACGGCATTATCCATTTGTCTGGATGCGATTTATTCTAAGTTTCAAAATGAAGAAAAGGAACTTGTAGAAAAACAAAACAAGCTGAAAGAACCTTATCTGAACGAGCAAAAAAATAAAGAAACTGAAATAAAAGGTCTTACCGTTTCTTTAGATAACAAAGAAGAACAGTTAAAAAATGTCGGAGATAATATTAAAAACGTTCAGGATACCATTGAAAAAATAAAATTCGAAATCAACGATTTGCCAAGAAACCCTGAAGTATACAATATAAAAGCAACCAAAGGAGCTTCCACAAAATTTTGGATAGGTCTTATTATTCTTATTCCAATAAGTTTGTATCTATTTACCTTTTATATTTCCACTTCATATTCTGCCTTTTTTAAAAATTTTGACGCCAGCGGAAATATCATACAAAGCGTTTTAGACGCTCAGGCCTTCAACAAAGCATGGGATGAAGGCTCTTTGGAAGGAGCTTTTGTTACACTAATTCCGTTTGTTTTCTTAGGATTAGGATATCTCATCCATATGTTTGGAGAAAATAAAAGTTTTGCCAATTACTCAAAAGTTGCTTTACTTTTTATTATCACATTCGTTTTTGATGCTATTTTGGCGTATGAAATCGAGTCAAAGTTATACGAACTCAACAAAACATTCAACTCTCCTCCTTTCGATCTATCGATTGCTTTTACAAAAAATCAGTTTTGGGGAATCATTTTCGCTGGATTTATTGTTTACATCATTTGGGGACTTGTTTTTGATTTTGTAATGAAAGAACATAAAGAAAAAGACAAGATAAAACACGAACAACTCAAGAAACAAAAAGATATTCTCGTTCATCAGGAAAAAATTCAGGAATTTGAAAAACAAAGAGACGAAATAAGAAATAATATCGGAAGCATTAAAGAACTTATTGCAAAGGCTAAAGGAAGAATAGAAGAGCTTCAAAATATTATCGATGGAGTAATTATCCCTACGAAAGACTACAAATTATACGCTTCGGAATATATGCAAGGCTGGATTACGTTTGTTAACGAAAAACTGGCGGTTTCTCATCCTGTAAAACAGGAAATAATTGAAGAATGTAAAAAACAATATATCTACAACCTCAACAAAGTAGGTGCTAATTCTGATAGTCAAAACTCTGTTTATATGTCCGTTTTATAAAAAAATAACTATGAAAAAATTAATCTGCTTTTTAGCATCTGCTTTACTTTTCATACAGTGTGGAAAGCCAAAAGCTCAGACTTCCGAAGGTTCTGGTCAGGCAAATAACTCTTCAAATACTAAAAATCTTAATGTTAGTATTTTGATTGATCTTTCGGATAGAATTGACCCTGAAAAAAATCCGAACCCAACAATGGAATATTTTCAAAGAGATATCGAATATATTAAAGCCGTAAACAAAGGTTTTTTAAATCACATCAAAACTAAAAAAGTAATTCAGCTTGATGATCAGATGCAGGTTTTCTTCAATCCGGAACCCTCAAATCCCAAAACGAATGAGCTTACAAAAGAATTAAAAGTTTCTTTTGATAAAAACACAACCAAAGACAATATTGATTTAGTTGAAAGAAAATACACTTCTTTGCCTTTGCAGATTTATCAGTCTGCAATCAAGGATAAGCAATATGTAGGTTCTGATATTTGGGAATTTTTTAAAAATAAAGTAAAGGATTATTGCATAAAAGATAATCACCGAAATATTCTTTTCATTCTTACAGATGGATATATATATCATAAAGATTCCAAATTTTCTGAAGGCAAAAAATCATCTTATCTCACTCCTGAATTGGTAAAATCTTTAAAACTAAATTCTTCGGATTTCAAAACAAAAATTCAGGATTCAGGACTCGGTTTTATAAAAGCCAATGATGAATTAGAAAATCTGGAAGTCGTTGTATTGGGTATAAATCCTGCAAAAGGTAATCCGTTTGAAGGAGATGTCATTAAAGAATACTGGGAAAACTGGTTCAAAGAAATGAAAATCAAAAACTATCAAATCAAATCTGCCGACCTTCCTTCTAATCTGGAACCTATTATTTTAAAAGCAATTTCAGGGAAAAACTAAAACACTCCATATATTAACTATCAAAAAAGGCGAAGATGAATCTCTTCGCTTTTCTTTATTTTCTTAGCATTTCCGTATGCGGAATATCGTCTTCCAAATATTTCTTACCTGTATCTTCAAACCCAAATTCTGAGTAGAATTTCAGCAAATAATCCTGCGCAGAAATCCTGATTTCAGTAGTATGAAATCTATTTTCAATGGCTTCAACGGCATATTGTATAAGTTGCTTTCCTAAATTTTTTCCTCGTGCTTTTTCAGTAGTCAAAACTCTTCCTATTGATGCCTCATCATATTTTATGCCCTTGTCAAAGATTCTGCAATTTGCCAAAACTTCTCCATCTACTTCCGCCCAAATATGTATTGCTTTTTGGTCATAATTGTCCAAATCAGGATAAGGACAGTTTTGCTCAACAACAAAAACATCTATTCGGGCTTTTAATACGTTATATAACTCCGGAACAGTAAACTCATCAAAAGACTTAATCTTCCAAATAATATTACTCATCAAAACTTACACTATTTTGAGTTAAAAAATCATTGGTTTTCTCAATAAAATTTAGGATTTCTTCGCATCCTTCTTTTTTTTCAGCAGAGGTAACATATAATTCAGGCAAATCTTCCCATGTTTTATGAAGTTCAGCTTTATAATCCTCTACATTTTTAATCACAGCATTAGGTTTCAACTTATCTGCTTTTGTAAAAACGATAGAAAACGGCACTCCGCTTTCTCCACACCATTGAATAAATTCTAAATCAATCTTTTGAGGATTGTGTCTTATATCTACCAAAACAAAAAGATTCACAAGGTTTCTTCTGTTTAAAATATAATTGGTAATCAGTTTCTCAAAATCTTTCCTGATAGACTTTGAAACCTTAGCATATCCATAACCTGGTAAATCGGTTAAGTACCAGTTTTCATTAACTAAAAAATGATTAATAAGCTGTGTTTTTCCTGGAGTTTGAGAAGTTTTAGCCAAATCTTTATGATTCATCATCGCATTAATCAGAGATGATTTACCAACATTTGACCTTCCTATAAAAGCATATTCAGGAATAGTAGGTTCCGGGCAGTCTTGCCATTTTCCGCTACTCTTTACAAAATTTGCTGTTTTAATAACCATTTTAAAATCTTTTTAGAAAAACAAACCATTAAGAAAAGCTCTTAATGGTCATTTATATTTTAATTTAAACTTTATCTTTTATCCAGTTGTATAGAATTTCATTGAATTCATCTGGCTTTTCCATCATGGCTGCATGACCACATTTATCAATCCAGAATAAATCTGAATTTGGAATAAATTTATGCATATCTTCTGCAACCTCTGGTGGAGTTACATTATCTTGTTTTCCCCAAATCAGACAAGTTGGTGTCAAAATTTTAGGTAAATCGTTAAGCATATTGTGTTTGATGGCACTTCTTGCCAACATCACTGTTTTTATACCCTTCATTCTATCGTTTACAACAGCGAAAACCTCTTCAACCAGATCATCTGTTGCTACAGCTGGATCATAAAAAACCTCTTCTGTCTTCTTTCTTATATAAGAACGGTCATTTTTTCTCGGAAAACTATCCCCGAAAGTTCTCTCATATAAACCAGAACTTCCTGTAAGAACAAGATTCTTAACCAAATCTGGTCTCGCCAACGTTAAGATAAGTCCAACATGTCCTCCCATTGAGTTTCCTACAATAGAAACAGGACCATTGATATGACTCTCGATAAACTTTATAATATATTTTGCTAAAGTCGTAAGATTAGTATTGAGTACCGGCAAATCGTAGATTGGTAACTGAGGCACATATACTTTGAACCCCCTGTCTGAAAAAAAATCCACCATCTTATCGAAATTACTCAAACCACCCATTAAACCGTGCAACAGCACCAATGGATGTCCTTCTCCCGCCTCTACAAAGGTATATTTCTTTTCTTTTTTTGTACTAAATATCATATAACGCCTTTAATAAAGCCTTGCAAAAATACGAATTAAACCTCAAAAATATTTTGATTACCCTAATTTAAAATAAAAATAATACAATAATCCCTTTTTTAACTTTTTTTTTGAAAATCTCACCACCAAAGAACTTACAATAGATTTCACAACATCCATTTTATCAACCATTTACACTATAAAAATATTATAAATCATAAAACTTATTAACATTAAGGGAAAAAGTGGGAAAAAGTGGGAGATTTTGGAATTTATTATATAAATTTGTCCCAAATGAAAAATTTCATTGGAACATATGAGTGCAAAATTGACGACAAAGGTCGCTTAAAAGTTCCTTCATCTTTAATAAAACAGATGGAAAACTTTGATGACAAGACTTTTGTAGTCAAGAGATCTGTGTTCCAACCTTGTCTGGAAGTTTACCCTATGAATGCATGGGATAAATTGATGGGCAAAATTAATAAACTAAACAGATTTATTAAAAAGAATGCTGATTTCATTAGAATGTTTACGGCAGGTGTAAAAACAGTTGAACTGGATAGTGCAGGAAGATTACAAATTTCAAAAGACCTCACTCTCTTTGCAAGTCTTCAGAAAGACATTGTGATTACAAGCGCAGGAGAATTATTTGAAATTTGGGATAAAGAAGCCTACGAAAAGGTAATTTCCACCAATGAAGTTGATTTTGCAAGCCTTGCCGAAGATGTGATGGGCAGTTTCGATGAAGAATAATACGCTAATTAATAAAAGCGAGAAAAACACAACTTAGACATGTATCATAACCCCGTTTTGTTGAAACAAAGTGTTGATGATTTGGTGACGAATCTGGACGGAATATATGTAGACTGCACTTTTGGCGGCGGTGGTCATTCAAGAGAAATACTAAGTAGACTTTCTGACAAAGGAAAGCTGTTTAGTTTTGATCAGGATTTAGATGCTCTTAAAAATACGATTGATGATCCTAGATTTACATTAATCAATCAAAATTTCAGATTTCTGGAAAACTCGTTATTAATGTATGGAGTTTCTCAGATTGATGGTGTTTTAGCAGATTTAGGGGTCTCTTCTCATCAGTTTGATGAAGCAGAAAGAGGCTTCTCCACGAGAAGCAACGCTCCTTTGGACATGAGAATGAACATAATGCAGGGTTTGGATGCGAAAAGAGTTATCAATGATTATGATGAAGAACAACTTGCCGACATCTTTTATTATTATGGAGAATTGAGAGAAGCCAGAAAATTAGCAAGAGATATTGTTCATCACAGAAAAACAAAAAGTATTGAAACAACGGAAGATTTGAAAAAGCTATTCAGTTATCTTCCTCCACATAAAGTAAATAAATTTTATGCTCAATTGTTTCAGGCAATAAGAATTGAAGTAAACCAAGAACTTGAAGTCTTAAAAGAAATGCTTGTTCAGGCACACAACGTTTTAAAACCTGAAGGAAGATTGGTGGTTATCTCTTATCATTCATTAGAAGACAGATTGGTAAAAAGATTCTTAAAAAACGGAATGTTTGAAGGTGAGCCAGAAAGAGATATCTACGGAAATTATAAAAAAGCATTTGAACTAGTAAAAAGCAAAGCTATTATTCCTAATGATAAGGAAATTGAAGAAAATTCAAGAGCCAGAAGCGCAAAAATGAGAACAGGAATAAAAGTGTAAAAAATTTTCACTCACCATTCCCCTCCTTTGGAGGGGTGTCAAAAAATGAAAATTTTTGACGGGGTGGTTAAAAAGATAAAATTTGGCAAAAAGAACAACATATCGCCCTCAAAAGAAACTGACCTTTATAGATATTATAAAAGGTAATTTCCTTAATCGTGATGAGATAAAAGTACACTACAAGTACTTTTTGTTGTTGTTTGTATTAATGATGGCTATGATTTACAGCAATCACCTTGTCAATAAAAAAATAAAAATTGTAAACGCATTAAAGGAAGAAACAGAAGAATATAAATCCAGAAACGCTTACGCACAAAGTAAGCTGATAAAAGTAAAAATGGAATCGCAATTGGGGAAAGAGGTTGCACAAGACTCTTTAATGACCTTGGAAAACCACCCTCATAAACTGCTAATAAAACTTGACAGTACAGATGCAAAAGCAAAATGAATACGATAACAAACGTAAAAAAACGTTAAGATGGGGCTACCTCTTCGCAGTGGTAGCTTTGTGCGTGTTTGTAATGTTTTTGGCAAGAATTGTAATCCTTCAAAACACTAATGTTCAAGAGATTAAAGACGATTACATTAATAAAAACTACCGTGAAGCGACATTAAAAGCTGCGCGAGGAAACTTATTCGCTTCTGATGGTTCTATTCTCGCAACAACCGTAATGCGTTATGACATTTATCTTGATTTCAAAACAATAAAAGATACTGTTTACACAAATAATATTGGTGCTTTAACAGATTCTTTAAGCAAAATGTTTGGAAAACCAAGGAGTGAGTTCAGAAAAAAGTTTGACGAACAAAGAAAAAAGAAAAACCAGTACTACACTCTGGCAAAAGGTCTTGATTTTGACCAATACGACAGAATAAGACAATTCCCTATCTTTAAAAAAGGTAAAAACAAAGGTGGTTTTATTGTAGACAGAAATTACAAAAGAGAATTGGCAACTTCTGAAATCGGAGCCGGAACCATTGGTATGGATAATGGTGAATACAGTTCTGGTCTTGAAGGTGCGTTTTCAAAATACTTAAGGGGAACCGACGGAAAAAGATTAGAGCAAAGAATTAACTCTTCTCAATGGAAACCTATTGATTACTGGAAAGTTCAAGAACCTGTCGACGGAGAAGACGTTTATACTACCTTAGACCTGAGAATTCAGGATATTGCACACTCAGCTTTAGAAAAACAACTTGTTAATTATGAAGCAAAACACGGAACTGTTATCGTAATGGAAGTTGAGACAGGGAAGGTTCGTGCAATGGTGAATTTGAAAAGAAATGAAGATGGAAACTATGAAGATTCATATAACTATGCTCTAAAAGATAATATTGAACCTGGATCTACTTTTAAAACGATTTCGTTATTGGCTGCGATGGATGATGGTTTTATTGATGAAAATACAACCGTAAATGTTGGAAATGGAGTTTGGGTATATGCGAAACAAAGAATTTCAGACGGTCATGGTGGTGGAACTTATGAAATTAGTGATGTTTTAGCCAAATCCAGTAATGTGGGAACAGCTAAACTGATTACGAAATATTATGCAGAAAAACCTCAGATTTTCCTAGACCATCTGAAGCGTTGGAAGCTATTCGACAAAATGGATATTGAGCTTCCAGGAATTACAAAACCAAAAATAGTAACACCTGAAAATAAAAGATGGAATGCTGCGACATTAGCATCAATATCTTACGGATATTCGTCTAATATCAACCTATTACAATTAGCAACTTTCTACAACGGAGTTGCTAATGGTGGCAAAATGCTCAAGCCTTTATTCATCGACAAAATCATGAAAGACGGAAAGGTGATGTACAGCTCAAAACCTGAAGTTATGGTCAATAAAATGGCTTCTGAAAAAGCTATTAAAATGATGACCAGCGCATTAACAAAAGCCGTAGAAAAAGGAACAGCAAAAAGTATTTTTACACCCAATTTAAAAATGGCAGGAAAAACCGGTACTGCAAGATTTGAATATTGGTTACCAGGTCCTATGAAATATCGTGCTTCTTTCGCAGGATTTTATCCCGCTGACAATCCGAAGTATACTTGTTATGTAATGATAAGTGAACCCAATACATCAAAAGGATTTTATGGAGGAGCTGTTTCTGCACCCGTTTTTAAGGAAATTGCAGGAAAAACATTCCTAAAAACACCTCAAAATATTGAAAAGGAAATGCTTGTTGATAAAAAAGTAAACCTCAATAAAATGGTTGAGCCTAACGTGAAGGTAGCCGTTAATAACAAGCAAATGCCCAGTGTAGTTGGATTAATTGGTAAAAACGTAATTCCTCAATTAGAAAATTTAGGATATAGAGTTGAATATAAAGGAGTAGGAAGAATCAAAGAACAATTCCCTTTAGAAGGTACAACAATTAGTAAAAATCAGAGAATTTATTTGTCTCTGCAGAATTAAAATATAAAGCATCAAAGAAATGCAATTAATTGAATTATTAAAAAGAATTCCAGTTTTAGAAATTCACGGTAATGATACTTGTGAAGTTTCAGAATTGGTATTTGATAGTAGGAAGGTAACTGAAAACTCATTGTACATTGCAATGAGAGGAACAGTTGTGGATGGACATTCATTTATTGCATCTTCCATTGAAAAAGGGGCAAAAGCTATTATTTGTGAAGAATTCCCCGAAAATATTATTGAGAATATTACTTATGTTAAAGTAAAAGACCCTTCAAAAGCTTTAGGACAATTAGCATCCAATTTCTATGGAAATCCTTCCGAAAAATTAAAATTAATCGGAGTTACAGGAACCAACGGAAAAACATCTGTTTCTACCCTGCTTTTTGATGTTTTCAAAAACTTAGGATATGATTCTGCTTTACTTTCTACTGTGGAAATTAGGGTTGGAGACAAAGTAATTCCGGCTACACATACAACTCCTGACGTTATTACAATCAATAAAATTTTAGCTCAGGCCGTAGAAGAAGGTTGTGAGTTTGCTTTCATGGAAGTAAGTTCTCACGGAATTGTACAGAACAGAATCGAAGGTCTTCATTTCAAAATAGCAGGTTTTACCAACCTTACACACGACCATTTAGACTATCATAAAACTTTTGAAGAATATTTAAAAGCGAAAAAAAGATTTTTTGATGGTTTAGAAGATACAGCCGTTGCAATTACTAATGTTGATGACAAAAACGGAAATGTCATGCTTCAAAATACTAAGGCAAAGAAAAAGTCTTATGCTTTGAAAACAATGGCAGATTATCACGGAAAATTGTTGGAAGTTGATTTCAACGGAATGTTGTTAAACTTCAACGGAAAAGAATTTTGGACAACATTGACAGGAAAATTCAACGTATACAATTTATTATTGGTTTTCGGGATTGCTTCTGAACTTGGTTTTGAGCAGGATGAAATTCTTCAGGCAATAAGTAAGTTGAAAAGAGTTTCCGGAAGATTTGAAACTTTTAAATCCGATGGTGGAATTTTCTTCATTGTAGATTATGCACACACTCCAGATGCTTTAGAAAATATTCTGGATAGCATTAATGATATCAGAACCAAAAACGAAAGATTAATCACAGTTTTCGGATGTGGAGGTGATAGAGACCACTCAAAAAGACCAGAAATGGGAAATATTGCTACTAAAAAATCAACATTAGCAATTATCACTTCTGATAACCCGAGAACAGAAGACCCTTCATCTATTATAAAAGAAATTGAAGCAGGTGTTGAGCCTCAAAACTTCAGCAAATACACTTCAATTCCTGATAGAAAAGAGGCAATAAAAATGGCAATAAAATTTGCAGAACCAAAAGATATTGTTCTTGTGGCAGGAAAAGGTCATGAAACATATCAGGAGATAAATGGTGTGAAACATCATTTTGATGACAAAGAAGTAATTAATGAGCTTTGGAAATTAATGAGTAAGTAAATTGTTAATTTAAAGATTGAATTGATTTAAAAATTTAAAAATTTGATGATGACAAAAAATTTTGAAAACTTTCCAGTTTACATCAAAAGTTTAGATTTAATTGAAAAAGTTTATCAATTCCTTCAAGACAAAAGCCTTGAGAAAGAATTTGAATTTAATAACCAAATAAAAAGAGCGAGTTTTTCAATATCAAATAATATTGCGGAAGGCTCAGAGTATAATAACAACAAACAATTTATTAAGTATTTAAAAATTGCAAAAGGTAGTTGTGCCGAAGTTAGAAGTATGATGATTGTGAGTAAAAGACTAGAACTGGGAGATAAAAATAATGCTGATGAAGTTATCAATCTATCAAGAGAAATTTCTTCTAATATCTCAAACTTTATTAAATATTTAAACGAAAATATTGAGAAGCCACAATCTTTAAATCTTTAAATAAATTAAATTTTTAAATCAAAAAGAAATTATGTTATACTATCTATATGAATATTTAACCAGCCACGGAATCCATGTGCCAGGATTAGGAATGCTAAAATACATTTCTTTTCGTGCAGGTATGGCTGTACTTTTCTCTTTAACCATTGCTCTTGTTTACGGAAAAAGAGTTATCAACTACCTGCGAACAAAACAAATGGGAGAATTGGTTCGTGATTTGGGATTAGACGGACAAAAACAAAAAGAAGGAACTCCTACAATGGGAGGGCTTATCATTATTTTAGCAACCATTATTCCTGTTTTGTTATTTACCAGAATTACAAACGTTTACATTGTTCTTTTATTGGTTTCAATGCTTTGGATGGGTGCAATCGGGTTTTTGGATGATTATTTAAAAAAGATAAAGAAAAATAAAGACGGACTTAGCGGAAAATTTAAAATTGTAGGACAGGTTGGACTAGGCTTAATTGTCGGAGTAACAATGTACTTCCACCCGGATATTACAGTAAAAAGAAAATATGCTGATGCAAAAGTGGTGAACCGAAACAATGTAGAGCAGAACTTTATGCCTACTGAAAAAATTGCTGTTTCCACTGTTCCTTTTACTAAAAATAACGAATTCGATTATAGCGGAATTCTATTTTGGATGGATGATAAAGACGCTCACGAATGGGCTTGGATTGTATTCATACCTATTGTAATATTTATTGTAACAGCCGTTTCAAACGGAGCGAATATCACTGACGGGATTGATGGTCTGGCTGCAGGAACAAGTACAGTCATACTCCTCACTCTTGCTCTTTTTGCATACCTTTCAGGAAACATCATTTTTGCAGATTACCTCAACATCATGTTCCTTCCAAACATGGGTGAAACCACCATTTTTGCAGTTGCAATGGTAGGTGCTGTTATTGGTTTTTTCTGGTACAATACCTACCCTGCTCAAGTTTTTATGGGAGATACAGGAAGTTTAATGTTAGGTGGAGTTATAGCTGTCTTGGCAATTATCTTAAGAAAAGAATTACTTATTCCGGTCTTGTGCGGAATATTTTTAATAGAAAACCTATCTGTAATGCTACAGGTTGCTGTTTTCAAATACAGAAAAAGAAAATACGGGCTGGAATACGCTCAAAATAATAGATTATTTAGAATGTCACCACTTCACCATCATTATCAAAAAGGAGGTTTTCACGAAAGCAAAATCGTGAACAGAATGATAATCATTGGGGTAATATTGGCGATTGTGTGTCTCATCACATTAAAAATGAGATAAAATTAATTTAAAATTGAAGAACATAATGTGTACCCTTCAATCATTAAATCAGAATAATATGAAAATAGTTGTTTTAGGAGGAGGCGAAAGCGGATGCGGCGCTGCTTATTTGGCTAAAAAACAAGGTATGGAAGTTTTTCTTTCAGACAAGGGAACTATTAAGGATAACTATAAGCAGTTTTTGACTGAAAATGAAATTGAATTTGAAGAAGGAAACCATGATGAAGAACGAATTTTAAATGCAGAATGGATTGTAAAAAGCCCCGGAATTCCAAAAAAGGCAGAAATTATCAACAAAATTCATGAGAAAGGTATCAGACTTTCTTCTGAAATTGAGTTTGCTTCAGAGTTTACCGATGCAAAAATAATTGCTATAACTGGAAGTAACGGAAAAACAACAACAACTTCTTTAATCTATTATATCCTTAAAAATGATGGATTAAATGTTGGCTTAGGCGGAAATATCGGCTATAGTTTTGCGAAACAGGTTGCAGATGAGAATTATGACTATTATGTATTGGAAGTAAGCTCTTTCCAATTGGATGATATTCAGAGTTTCAGACCATATATTTCTTTATTATTGAATTTGTCTCAGGATCATTTAGATCAGTATAATTACAATTATGAAGAATATGCTTTAGCAAAATTCAAAATAACTGAAAATCAAGAAAATGACAATTTTTTCATCTACAACAAAGATGATGAGATGAGTAAAAATATTCTTGAAAAACTGGAAGTAAAAGCTAAAATGATTCCTTTTTCAGTAAAAGAAAAATTATCAGAGGGAGGTTTTATTAATGATGATAAAATTATACTAAAGCTACAAGATGAATTTTCAATGAAAATCGAAGATCTTTCATTATTAGGAACTCACAATGTAGCCAACAGTTTAGCCGCTTCAATCGCAGGTAAAATACTAAATATCAGCAACGAAAGCATTAGAAACTCACTGATGACTTTCCAAGCAGTTGAGCACAGACTTGAGCTTGTTACTGAAATTGATGGGGTAAAATACATCAACGATAGCAAGGCAACCAATGTCAATGCAACTTATTATGCTTTAGAAAGCATGAAAGCTCCAACGGTATGGATAGTTGGTGGAAAAGACAAAGGTAATGACTATACAGAAATTGAAGATTTAGTCAAAAGGAAAGTAAAAGCAATTGTTTGTCTGGGAATAGACAATAAAAAAATTATAGACTTCTTTAAAGATAAAAAAGAGTTTATATATGATACCTCAAGCATGGAAGAGGCTGTAAAAGTTTCAAAGTCTTTAGCTAAAAAAGGCGATACTGTTTTATTATCGCCTTGCTGTGCAAGCTTTGATTTGTTTAATGGTTATGAAGACAGAGGTAATCAATTTAAAGAGCAAGTGCTAAAAAATTAAGAATTAACAATGAATAATTAGCAAATTAAACGTCAAAAGCTTAATTATTAATTCTTCATTATTCATTACAAATATGAACGAACAAGATACAGAAAACAGATTTGAATTTCTAAAGGGAGATAAAGTACTTTGGATGGTCATTATATTGATCTCCATATTCTCTATTTTCCCGGTATATTCTGCGAGTTCGAATCTGGAATATATTGTAAATAACGGAACCACAACTGGTCACGTTATCAAGCATATGTTCTTTGTGGTCTTAGGTTTAGGAATCATGAGAATTGTGGGCATGATAAAATACGAATACATCGGAAAACTCAGTAGCATATTACTCGGGTTAATGATTATTCTATTGATTATCACGATGTTTACAGGACAAACCATTGATGGAGCAAGTGCTTCAAGGTGGTTAAAAATTCCCGGAACACCTATTTCTTTTCAGCCTTCTTCGTTTGCATTTTTGATGTTAGTTATTTATTTGTGTAGATACTTAACCAAGAAAATCACCAGAGAAAGACTTCCGATTGAGAACATTATGTACATTTTCGGACCAATTTTACTGGTTTTCGTGTTAGTTGCAAAAGATAACGGTTCTACAGCATTAATGATTTTAATGGTTTCCGTAATCGTATTGATTATTGGTCAATTACATTGGAAATACATTGCCGGGTTTATTTCATCATCATTTGTTGCAATTGTTTTGTTTTTATTAATTGCTTTAAATACAAATTTAATTGGCGGAAACCGTGTACATACATGGATGAGTAGAATCGAAACATTTACATCAAGCAAAGCAAAAACTGCAGATGTAGATGACGAAAGTGTAAAGGCAAAAAACTATCAGGTAATGCAGGCAAAAGCAGCCATCGTTCACGGTGGAATTACCGGAATGGGTCCCGGAAAAAGTGCATTAAAACAAATGCTTCCGCAATCCGCATCCGACTTTATTTTTGCTGTAATTGTCGAAGAATATGGACTGATTGGTGCAGCTTTTCTGATATGTTTATATTTAATCATGATGATTCGTATTGTCATGATAGCCAGTAAAATGCCTGCATTTTTCGGTTCGTTGCTTGTTCTCAGCCTCGGAGTCATGATTTTCATACAACTCTCTGTAAATATAGCCGTTGCAGTTAATCTTATTCCGGTTACAGGGCAACCTTTGCCTTTAATAAGTTATGGAGGGACATCAATGTTGGTAACCTATTTGCAATTAGGAATTATTTTAAATATCAGCTCAAGAATTCAGATTTATGATGAAGAAGGAATGGGCAAAAAACAAAGTATAGTAGAAATTAATGATATAGCATAAAAATGAGTAAAAAACTAAAAGTATTATTATCCGGCGGAGGAACAGGAGGTCATATATTTCCTGCCATTGCGATTGCTGATGAAATCAAAAAAAGATTTCCAGATACTGAGTTTTTGTTCATTGGAGCCAACGGAAAAATGGAAATGGAAAAAGTTCCTCAGGCTGGCTATAAAATTGAAGGAATTGACATCGCAGGAATCGACAGAGGAAATATATTATCAAACTTAGGATTGCCTTTTAAAATTTTAAAAAGTTTATCAAAATCAAAGAAGATAATCAAAAAATTTGCTCCAGATTTTGCGGTGGGAACAGGCGGCTTTGCAAGCGGACCTGCTTTATATGAAGCGAGCAAATTAGGAATCCCGATTTTTATTCAGGAACAAAATGCACATGCAGGAGTAACGAATAAAATTTTAAGTAAAAAAGCACAAGCTGTCTTTACGGCTTATCCGAAAGTAGAAGGCTTTCCTGCAGAAAAAATAAAATTTCTGGGTAATCCTATTCGTGAAAATATTGTTTCAGGAATGAAAGATGCAGCTCAGGCTAAAGAGATAATTGGTTTAGATAAAAATAAACTTACCATTCTATCCGTAGGAGGTTCTTTAGGTTCAAGAACATTGAATAATGCTTGGAAAGCAAATTTAGACCAAATTATAGACAAAGATTATCAGCTTATCTGGCAAACGGGAAAGCTAGATTATAAAGATATTATTGAAGAAACAAAAAATATTAACAGTGGAAATATTCAGATTCTTGAGTTCATCAAAGATATGGTAACAGCATATTCTGCGGCGGATATTATTGTTTCAAGAGCAGGAGCAATTGCCATTTCGGAGTTAGCGGTTGCACAAAAACCTGTTGTATTGGTGCCCTTCCCTTTTGCAGCGGAAGACCACCAAACCAAAAATGCGATGAATCTTGTTGAAAAAGGTGCTGCCAGAATGGTAAAAGACTCTGAAATGCAGGAAAAATTCTGGAATACCCTTTCAGAAATCTGCGAAAATGAAAATGTAAGAAAAGAAATGTCTGAAAATCTTAAATACTTTGCCAAGCCAAATGCTGCAAAAGAGATTGTAGACGAAATTTTTAAAGTGATAAAATAATAATGAAAGTTTTAGAAACATATCAAAATTTTTACTTCGTAGGAATCGGAGGTATTGGGATGAGTGCTTTAGCGCGTTATTTCCATGCTTCGGGTAAGAAAGTTTTGGGCTACGATAAAACCAACACAAAACTTACTCAAACTTTGATGGATGAGGGAATTGATATTGTTTTTGAAGATATCATTGATGAAAGAATCACTTCACTTCAAAAAGAAAATACACTAGTAATCTATACTCCTGCAATTAAGATTTTAGGAATTTTAGATTATTTTAATGACAATCAATTTGAAGTTCTAAAAAGGGCAAAAGTTTTAGGTTTAATTACAGAAAATACAGATTGTATTGCCGTTGCCGGAACTCATGGTAAAACAACAACTTCTACTCTTGTTTCACATTTGTGTAAAGAAGCCAACTTGCCTTTTTCATGCTTTTTGGGAGGGATTTCTGAGAATTTTAAATCGAATTTCTTGTACAACGGTAATCAGTATTCTGTAGTAGAAGCCGATGAATATGACAGAAGTTTTCTAAACCTTTCTCCGGATTGGGCGGTGGTAACTTCCATTGATGCAGATCATTTGGATATTTATGGAGATAAAAACCATATTGAAGAGGGATTCAGACAATTTGCAGCTTTGGTTCCTGAAGACAAACAGCTTTTTGTAAAAAAAGGAATCGAAATCGGCAGACCTCACCATACCTATGCTGTAAATGAGAAAGCGGATTATTATTCAGACAATCTTAGAATGGATTATGATAAAATCTACTTCGATTTTCATACACCAACGGAAACTATAAAAGATTTTGTTTGGGAAATTCCGGGAATTCACAACGTAGAAAATGCAACGGTTGCTTTGGCCATACTTTCCAATTTAGGGGTTGATTTTGATGTTTTGAAGAAAGCTATTGCCAATTTCAAAGGAATTAAAAGAAGATATACCAAGCATATTTATAAAAACGGGAAAATATATATTGATGACTATGCACATCATCCAACAGAAATTAATGCTGTAGTAGGCTCAATCAGAACATTTTATCCTGATAAAAAATTATTGGTCGCATTTCAACCGCATTTATTTAGCAGAACCCGAGATTTTGCAGAAGGATTTGCAGAGAGCTTGAGTAAAGCCGATGAGCTTATTTTACTAGATATTTATCCGGCAAGGGAGCTACAGGAGAATTTTGAAGGAATCAGCTCAAGCTGGTTGTTAGAAAAAGTAACATTAGATAAGAAAGAAGTATCTACATTAAATGATGCTTTCTATAAAATAAAGGAAAAAGACTTCGATATTTTACTGACAGTAGGAGCAGGAAATATAGATACATTATATGACCCGATTCAAGATTGGTTGTCAAATAATTAAGATTTAAAAATGAAAAATAAGTACAGAATATTAAAAATTGTCATCACAGTAATCATTCTTGGTTTCCTGCTGAGTTTTTCTTTGAAAAAATTCAGTGGTCAGAAGATTACGGACGATAAGATTTCTGTAAAAATGAACGAAAAAACACCCGTTTATTTCATTGATGAGAAAGATATCCGCGAAATTGTAAAAAAAGAAAATCCATCGGGTAAAGTTGGGGATTTAAATATTCCGGCTCTGGAGAAAAAAATTAATAATCTTCCGGCTGTTGACAGCGCGAATGTTTATTTAAACTTAAATGGAAAGTTAAACTTAGATATTAAACAAAGAGTTCCTGTTTTCAGATTAAATAAAAACGGAAAAGACTTCTATGTTGATGAAAAAGGTATTGAATTTCCTATTTCAAAAACGTATTCACATCCTTGTATGCTCGTTACGGGAAATGTGAAAAAAGATGAATATCAAAAATTGGCCGAATTGGTTGATAAAATAGACAAGGATGATTTCAGTAAAAAATATTTTATCGGAATCTCAAAAGATAAAAACGGAGATTATAATCTTCTTACGAGTGAAGGAAATTATAAAGTAGAAATCGGAGATTTAGATAATATTGATTTCAAAGTAAAAGGTTTTAAAACATTTGTGGAAAAATATTTGGTGTTTCAGGAACCTCAAAAGTACAATATGATTTCGGTGAAATATCAGAATCAGATTGTAACCACTTTAAATCCCCATTTCAAAGAAAACGACAGTATTCTGAAAGTAGGACATAAAGAATTGGCAAAAACATCGGCTCCGATAGCAATAAAAAAACAGGAAACCGCGGTTAGTCCAAAAAAAGCAGAAACTAAAAAAAATAGTACTTCTGTATCAAAACCTAAAGAAACTAAAAACCAAAATACAACAACTAAACCCAAGGAAACTAAAAAAACAGAGGAAAAACCGAAGAAAAAAGCAAAAGTTAAAATAGAATAAAAATCAAATCGATATAGACAAATGGAAAATCAAGAGTATTCAGTAGGTCTGGACATTGGGACAACAAAAATTGTCGCCATTGTCGGAAGGAGGAATGCACACGGGAAAATAGAAGTTCTCGGTGTTGGGAAGGCCAAAAGTCTTGGAGTTCACAAAGGGATTGTGAATAATATTTCGCAAACCATTAATTCAATCAAAGCAGCTGTATCAGAAGCACAATCCAGCGCGGGTGTTCCTATCCGTAAAGTTACGGTTGGGATTGCAGGAAAGCATATTCGTTCTTTACAGCACTCTGATTATATTATGCGTGAACATCCGGATAAATTTATTACAGATGATGATATTGAAGCACTAAAAGACCAGGTAAAAAAACTGGTTATGCTTCCTGGTGAAGAAATAATCCATGTACTTCCTCAAGAATATAAAGTAGATTCCGAAGGTGAAATTCAGGAACCTGTCGGTATGCACGGAAAACGTTTAGAAGCAAACTTCCACGTTGTAGTTGGGCAAATGGGTAGCATCAGAAACATTGCAAGATGTGTTCGTGAAGCAGGATTAGAAATGGAAGCTCTTACTCTGGAACCTTTGGCATCTTCAGAGGCTGTTCTTACAAAAGAAGAAAAAGAAGCTGGAGTTGCCATAGTAGACATTGGTGGTGGAACAACAGATATTGCTATTTTTAAAGATAATATTATTCGTCATACCTGTGTAATCCCTTACGGAGGCGGAATTATTACAGAAGACATCAAAGAAGGCTGTTCGATTATTGAAAAACACGCAGAACAATTAAAAGTAAAATTTGGTTCTGCTGTTCCTGAGCTTGAAAAAGACAGTACTTATGTTACCATTCCCGGACTTCACGGAAGACCAGATAAAGAAATTTCTTTAAAAACTTTGGCACAAATTATCAATGCAAGAGTTGAAGAAATTCTGGAAATGGTAAATACAGAATTAAAAGCGTACGGAGCTTTCGAACAAAAGAAAAAACTGATTGCTGGAATTGTTCTTACCGGTGGTGGTTCAAACTTAAAGCACCTTCGCCAGTTGGCAAATTATACAACAGGTTTTGATAGCAGAATTGGTTTTGCAAATGAATATATTGCAAACGATAAAAATCAATATCTTAAAGGACCCGAATTTGCAACTTCTATTGGTTTACTAATGGAAAGTTTGAAAATCAGAGACAAAAAGCAACCTGTAGAAGAAGAAATCACAGTTCAGGAACAACCTAAAGCAGAAGCTGCAACAACTAATATTGAAACTGTTCAACAACCAATACAACAAACTGAAACAATTCAGCAACAAGAAGTTGTAAACGAACAGCAAGAAAAAAAATCAGCTAAACTGACTTTCGGGCAGTCGCTAATGGAAAAAGTAAAAAAATTCTTTGAAGAAGTAGAGTAAAATATAAATGATAAACGATAATTAATTATTGATGAATGAATTTCATCAGCAATTAAGAGTCAATTAAGAATTATAAAAAATTATAATTATGGAAAATTTAGGAACTCAAGGATTTTCATTTGATTTACCAAAAGGAAATTCATCAATAATAAAAGTAATCGGTGTTGGTGGCGGTGGAAATAACGCGCTAAAACACATGTACGAAAAAGGTATTCACGGTGTTGATTTCGTGATATGCAATACAGATGCTCAAACTTTAGATAATAACCCTGTTGCCAACAAAGTACAGTTGGGAACTTCTATCACAGAAGGTCTTGGTGCGGGTGCAGACCCGGAAGTTGGTGAAAAATCAGCTATCGAAAGCATTGAAGAAATTAAGGCTGCAATGGGACAAAATACCAAAATGGTATTCATCACTGCCGGAATGGGAGGTGGTACAGGGACAGGTGCCGCTCCGGTTATTGCTAAAGTTGCAAAAGACATGGGAATTTTAACGGTAGGTATCGTTACTGTTCCGTTCAGTTTTGAAGGTAAAAGAAGACTAGAACAGGCTGAAAATGGTCTTGAAAAATTAAGAAACAATGTTGATTCACTTATTGTAATCAATAATGATAAACTAAGACAACAATTCGGAAATCTTGGATTTAAACAAGGATTCTCAAAAGCCGATGAAGTTTTAACCAACGCCGCAAAAGGTATGGCTGAAGTTATCACAGGTTACTTTGATGTAAACATTGACTTTAGAGATGCTAAATCTGTTCTTCAAAATTCAGGAACTGCATTAATGTCTACAGGGACTGCTTCGGGTGAAAATAAAGCAGAAGAAGCTGTAAGAAAAGCTCTAGATTCTCCTTTATTGAATGACAACAAAATTACAGGTGCTAAAAATGTTCTATTGTTGATTAGAAGTGGTGCAGAAGAAGTTACGATGGACGAAATCGGTATCATTATGGACCACATCCAGAAAGAAGCAGGAAATACAGCTGATATCATTTTTGGAGTTGGTGCTGATGAAGAATTAGGAGATGCGGTAAGCGTTCTTGTAATTGCAACAGGATTCTCAAATGAAAATAAAAAATTTGCAGGACCTACAGAGAAAATCAAAATTAGCTTAAATGACACTTTTGATGCTCCAAAAACGTC
This sequence comes from Chryseobacterium oryctis, assembly GCF_025971925.1. Taxonomy (GTDB): domain Bacteria; phylum Bacteroidota; class Bacteroidia; order Flavobacteriales; family Weeksellaceae; genus Chryseobacterium; species Chryseobacterium oryctis. The sequence goes on along the minus strand of NZ_JAPDHV010000002.1, from coordinate 407,410 downwards.
TCCATTCAAAACAAGAGAAGAAAGAGAAATAACCTCTGAAACAGCTCAGGATTTTGGAGGAAAAAACCTTTTCAGATTAGATGATGAAGATAATGATACCCCACAGTTCAATATTACATCTACTGAAAAAAAAATGATTATTGAAGAAGAGGAAGTAAAAACTGAAATCAAATTCTTTGATAAAGAAGAAGATACACTTGACAATCCTGCTCAGAACTGGAGAAACAATGACGGAAATCAGGAAGAATCATTCAATTTATTTTCTTTGGACGAGGAAGGAGAAGATGCAAACGACTTAGAAATTGAATCTTTCAAGTTCGATTTTGAACAGAAAAAAGAAGAACCTCAGTCAAATACTTTCAACAACTCTTATTCACAAGAAAAACCGGTTGAATTCAGTTTCTTCGTAAATGAGCCTATCAATAATGAACCAAAATCAGATTTTGGACAGCCAAAGGCAGAACTAGTTACAGAAACGCATACAACAATAACTGAAACTTCTTTTGAAAAAACTGAAATATTCAATACAATTCAAGAGGAAGCAAAGCCAATTGTTGAAAATAAAGTAGAAATTGAAACTCCAAAACCTGCAGAATCTGAATTTACTTTCGTGAATAAGACTGCAGACCAGGAAAGAATAATGGAAAGAAGAAACAAATTAAAAGAATTCAATTCTCGTTACCAAAGTTTTGATAGCTCTAGCGAATTTGAGTCTATTCCTGCATTCAAGAGAAAGAATATTTCTATTGACGGAACTAATGCTTCAGACCAAAATATCAATACTTATTTATCTGAAAACAATGGTTCAATGCAAATCAGAGAAAACAGATTTTTAAATAAAGATGTTGACTAAATAATATAACAATGTAGAAATGTACCAATGTAACAATAACACTGTCATGCTAAGCATAGTCGAAGCATCTCATTGCTAAACTGTTACATTGATACATTGTTAAATTTGAAAAAATGAGTTTAGAAAATACAATAAACGAAGCTATAAAAACAGCAATGAGAGCTAAAGACAAAGTTGCTTTAGATTCTCTTCGCGCTGTAAAATCTCAAATTCTATTGCTGAAAACAGAAGCCAGAGGTGCCGAAGTTTCAGCAGAGCAGGAAATTGCTATTCTTCAGAGAATGGTAAAACAACGTAAAGACTCTTCCGAGCAATTTACTGCTCAAGGAAGAGCTGATTTGGCAGAAGTAGAGGATGCTCAAATGAAAGTAATTGAACAGTTTTTGCCAAAACAACTTTCAGCAGAAGAATTGGAGACTGAAATGAAAAATATTATTGCCGAAACCGGAGCTGAATCTATGAAAGATTTAGGAAAGGTGATGGGAATTGCTTCAAAAACATTAGCCGGAAAATCTGATGGGAAAAGTATCTCTGAGATGGCTAAGAAGCTACTTTCTTAGTTGATTTTTCAACTATTTTATACGGATATTCAACCTTTGCATATCGATTTGATTAAAGAAGCCCGAAACTAATTGTTTCGGGCTTCATTACTGTATAGATATTCAAAACTTTTTTTTTCTTTAATTCATCACTATTTTAGAAAATAAATTAAAGCGAAAAACTTTATTCTTTTTCAAATATCTATAAATACTTCATAATAAAAATCACTTTCAAAATGAGGGAAATGTATTAATACATTTTTTTCTTCACGGTTACTTTGTTTTTAGAATCATTTCAAATTTAACATTTTTTTTGATTTACACGTATATTTATTTTAATTTTTTTTAAATATTTGTAAATTATTAACAATCAATTGATTTTATTTTACTAAAGCATCAATAGTTATTATATATTGAACAAACGTAAAGAATTGTTTAACTTTGCATAGATTAAAAAAACAAAAATATGTATCCAACAGATTTAGTAATGCCTATGAAGGCAGAACTTACAGATAAAGGCTTCCAAGACTTGACAACTCCGGCTCAAGTAGAAGAAGCATTAAAACAATCAGGAACAACACTATTGGTAATCAACTCCGTATGCGGATGCGCAGCGGGAGCAGCAAGACCAGGAGTTGTATATTCGTTAACTGGAGAAAAAAAACCAGACCATTTAACTACTGTTTTTGCAGGTTTTGATACAGAGGCCGTAGTAGAAGCAAGAAAACATTTGGCACCTTTCCCTCCAAGCTCACCATGTGTAGCTCTTTTCAAGGATGGAGAATTGGTTCACATGCTGGAAAGACACCACATTGAAGGAAATCCTGCAGGAGCTATTGCAGCAAATCTTCAGGCTGCTTATGACGAATATTGCTAAGAAACAATAATTCTAAATACCAAACCGCAACAAAATTGTTGCGGTTTTTTTGTATTTTAATGCTATAAAAATTCCTTAAAAAATCAAATATCATTATATTTGTTGGAATGGCAACGAAGGCACTTTTCAACACTGTAGTTAATTGGTTTATTCGTCAAAGAATAGATCAAATACAGAATTTTATGGATCATCCCATTGAAACACAGAAGGGAATTTTATTTTCACAATTATTCCATGCCGAAGATACAGAGTATGGAAAAAAATATGGGTTTAATTCTATTTCAAGTTATCAGGACTTCAAAAATAAAGTTCCAATTGTTACTTATGAAGACTTCGAACCCTATATTGAAAAAGCCAGACAAGGACAGAAAGATATAAGTTGGCCAGGATATATAAAACATTTCGCAAAGTCTTCAGGAACTACAAACGCAAAGAGTAAATTTATTCCTATTTCAGATGAAAGCCTGGAATACTGTCACATGAAGGCAGGAAAAGATATGGTTTCTATTTATGCAAACAATCACCCAGAAAATCAGCTTTTCACCAACAAAAATTTACGTTTAGGCGGAAGCTCAGAACTTTATGCTGATTTCAATACTAAATTTGGAGATTTATCTGCTATTTTGATTGATAATCTTCCTTTCTGGGTTGAAATCACAACCACTCCAAGCAAAAAAGTTTCTTTAATGGGAGAATGGGAAAGCAAACTGAAAGCGATTACATCTGAGGTGAAAAATGAAGATGTAGGAAGTATTTTGGGAGTTCCAAGCTGGATGATGGTTTTACTTCAAAGAGTTTTAAAGGAAACTGATGTTAAAAATATCTCTGAACTCTGGCCCAATCTGGAAGTTTTCTTTCACGGAGGAATTAGCTTTAAACCTTATCGCGAACAATACAAACAAATCATAGGAAAAGACATTAACTACTATGAAATTTATAATGCTTCTGAGGGCTTCTTCGGAATTCAGGATAGATCAAACAGTGATGAAATGCTTTTAATGCTAGATTATGGTATTTTTTATGAGTTTATTCCTATGGATCAGTTTCATTCTTCCAATCCTAAAGTTGTTAGCTTAGAGGATGTTGAATTAGGAAAAAACTATGCAATGGTTATTACAACCAATGGTGGACTTTGGAGATATTTGATTGGGGATACAGTTATCTTTACCTCAACCAATCCTTTCAGAATAAAGATTACAGGAAGAACTAAGCACTACATTAATGCTTTTGGGGAAGAATTAATGATAACCAATGTAGAATCGGCATTATCAAAAGCGTGTGAGGCAACAGAAGCAGCCGTAACCGATTTTACGGGAGCTCCCGTTTTCATGAAAGAAAATGAAGGTGGAGCTCATGAATGGATTTTTGAATTTTGTAAAAAACCAAACGATATAGAAAGTTTTATTGATATATTCGACCAACATCTAAAATCAATCAACTCAGATTATGAAGCGAAACGATACAATAATATGACCCTTAAAAGACCTATTGTACATATTGCAAAGCCTAATTTATTTTATTCATGGTTAGAATCAAAAGGGAAACTTGGTGGTCAAAACAAGGTTCCTAGACTTAGTAATGACAGAGAATACATAGATCCTTTACTGGAACTAAACAATACCCTATAAAAAAAACCGCAGTCTGGCTGCGGTTTTTATTTTACTTTCTTAAATCTTCTTTTAATTTTTTAGCAGCATCTTCTACTTTTGACGCTCCTGTTGCTGCGGCATCTTTCACGTCTTTACTTACCTCTTGTGCTCCTTTCTTAATATCCTTGCCAACCTTGTTTGCTTCATCTTTGATGTCTTTTCCTGCTTTATTGATATCTTCTTTTGTTTTCTGAGCGGCAGCATCTATTTTATTCCCAGCCTCATTTGCTTTAGCTTTTACATCGTCTTTAGCCTGATTAATTTTCGCCGTATCTACCTCCACCCCGGGAGTTTGAGTAACCGTCGTTGATGTCGTTGTAACCGTTCCATCAGGATTTTCTACAGTTTCTGTTTTAGTTGTTGATTTTTTACAAGCTACAAAAGCAAGAGAAATAATCCCTGCCATTAAAATGTGTTTTTTCATATATTTTATTTTTTAAAGTTTTTTAATTAGTTAGTCGTTGATTGAGTTTCAGAAGATTTTTGCTTTTTCTCTTCCTCAGCTTTCTTCTTTTCCTCCTCTTGTTTTTTCTTATTCTCTTTTTCCAGCTCTTCTTTTATTCTCTTTTCTTCAGCCTGAAGTTTTAAAACCTCTTTTATTGAATCCTGATATTTTTGAGAAGACATTCTTATCTGTCTTACAATATCAACAGAAGTGGCTCCATTTGAAAAAGAATCAACTGCTATGGTATCATAAGTTGCTTTTGAGCTTTCCTGAGGATACAAATCAACAGGTTCTTTTTTACCACAAGACATCATCAAAAAAGAGAAAAGAAAACATCCAAACAAAAAATTTTTCATAAAACTAATTTAATAGAAATTCTGCAATTACAGGATAATGATCTGATAATTTTACAGAATAATCTACTTTATAACTTAATGGTGTTATTGAACTAGAGGTAAATATATAATCTAGTCTTAAAGGAAATTTATACTCATGGAAACTCGTTGAAGCTCCATGCCCTACTTTTATAAAAGCATCGTCAAGATTTTTACCCAAATTATAATATTCATAAGAGTTGGGAACAGAATTAAAATCTCCCGCCAAGATAACTGGATATGGAGAGGCATCAACCGCTCTTCTAATCTTTTTTATCTGATGTTCATGAGCTTTAAAAGTCGGTATTAAACGGGAAAAAATCATTCCTAATTTATTGGATTCCTTTTCCATCCCATCAAACTCAATCATTGATTTATGCAGTCTAAAAGGTTCCAAATAAACATTGATAATTCTTACAATTTTCCCATTAATATCAACATCTGCATAAAAAGAATTTCCTCTTGAGGTTTCTGTAATTAATTCTTCCTGCCTCAGAATTTTATGCTTTGTTTTTAAAATTACCGTTGGATATTTAACCAGATTTTCTTTCAAAACTGTACTTGTATCTTTTTCCTGAACCAAAATGATATCTGCATTTTGTGATCGTATATATTTTTTAACAGTATCCCATCCACCAACAGTACCATACTTCACATTGAATGTCAATACCTTAATATCTCTTTTAGGTTTTGCCTCTTTTTTTATTTGAGGAGAAAAATTAATCCATCTTCTAATAGGATTATAGAAAATAAATGTGCTTACAACAAATAGAATCGCTATTTTTTTCCTTTTAACAATCCAAATGAAAGTCAATAAGAAATGGAGAAGAATGAGATAAGGAAAGCAAAGTGAAAGAAGATTTAGTTTGCTAAAATAATTAGGAGGAATCCAAGCATTAGCAAACGTACATAAGAGTAAAAAAAGTATTGTTAAATGAAAAAAAAGGGTGATTTGGCTCGGTTTCATAAAAAAATTATTGATTCCGAAGATTTTTTCAGCAAAAATCCGACCAACAGCCTCGGTTTTAACGAACTTTATGATTCCTATTTTTTAATAGAAAATGTTGCAATAACAGGAAAATGGTCTGAAATTTCTACAGTTCTGTCGACCTGATAGCTAATTGGCCTTACTAAATCCGAGGCGAAAATATAATCAATTCTCAATGGAAATTTATAATCATGAAAACTGGTAGAACTTCCGCTACCTGCTTCAACAAAAGCATCATTTAAATCTTTTCCCAAATGATAATACTCGTAAGAATTAGGAACTGCATTAAAATCACCTGCTAAAATTATAGGATATGGTGACTCATCGATTGCCTTTCTAATAATTTCTACCTGTTCCTGATGAATTTTAAAGGTTGGAATAAGTTTTTTGACTACATTTTTAAGCTTTTCTTTATCCTCATCACTATTACCATCAAGTTTTACCATTTGTTTCTCAAATTTGAATGGTTGCAGATATACATTAATAAAGCGGTAAATATTTCCTTTTATTTCTATGTCATTTAAATCTGCATAAGAATTAAAATCCTCATAATTCCCGGAAATTAATACTTTCTTATTAATTACATTATACTTAGAATATAAAGAAACTATAGATACATTTTTCGATTTTTGAAGATTATTAAACTCTATTTCTTTGTCAGCATCTTCCTGTAAAAAAACAATATCCGCATTTTTTGAATTAATATATTCTTCGATATTTTTCAAACCCAATCCTCCTCCCTTTACATTTAAGGAAATAATTTTCAAATCAGGAATTTCTTTACTTTCAGAAGAAAAATTTACCCACCTTTTAATAGGGTGAACAAAAGCTAAACTCCACACCAGGAATATAATTGCTCTTTTTTTCCAGGAAAAAACCCAGAAAAGACTTAATAGAAAATGTCCTATAATTAATCCCGGAAAAGCAAGAGAAAGAAGATTAAACCATGGAAATACTTTCGGCGGAACATATGCATTCAATAGCATACAAAGCAAAAGGAATAATATCCCCAAATGCAATATAAAAAGTATTAACCGAACGACCTTCACAAAAATATTTTAATTAAATCTGTATAAATGTTTTTTCCAACTTCTTGCTAATAACCAACCTACCAGCGCTCCACCCACGTGAGCCAAATGAGCAATTCCTCCTCCATTTCCAGATACACCTAACCAGATTGAAATAATAATTATAATAGGTAATAAATATTTAACTTTTATAGGAACAGGAATAAACATAATTCCGATTTTAGCATCAGGATAAAGTGTTGCAAAAGCCGCTACAACCCCAAAAATAGCACCAGAAGCTCCAACCATTCTTCCTAAGTAAATTTCTGCCAAGTTTTTTTCTTCTTCATTAATAATTGGCGTTTGATCTAGATTATTTATCAATGAATTCAAAAAATCTTTTACATCAATATTCATTGATTGAAGTTGCGAAACCAACTGCTGAAATTCAATAAAATTCCATAGATTAAACAAGAAAAATGCTCCTAAGCCACTCAAAAAATATAAAATCAAATATCTTTTATCTCCTAAAGTTTGTTCTAAAACCGGTCCAAAACTAAACAGCGTAAACATATTAAATAAAATATGCATAATTCCTCCACTTTCTTTGACACTAGCATGCATAAACATATGAGTAATGATTTGCCAAGATTTAAAATTCGGAGAAAAAGGATAATAACCAGAAAGAATATCATATAATTGTGGAAATATAAAATTAGCAACAATAAATACTATTACATTGATAATGATAATATTTCTTGTAATGGGTGGTATATTATTAAACATTTATTCTAAAATTTATTTTTAAAATCATTAAACGGAACTTCATAAAAGCATCTTTTTCCATCCGGTAAAAACTCAGGAAAGCCAAGAGTTGTAAAATCCTTGATAAGTTGTTCAGCATCAACTTTATAAATAAAATCAAAACGAGATTTTGATTGCATTTTATTCCATTGATTCTGATAATATTGCATAAATTCTTCCTCCGTTTTATACTCCAAAATCTCAAAAAGACTTTCCAGAAACTTCATCACCTGAGTTTCTTTCATTCCTTCCGGAACAGCGTCTATTCTTAATACGTTTTCGTGAGCTGTGGTCATTTCAAATCCCAAAGCCGGAAGATATTTTTTGAAAGATTTAAACTTCGTCTTTTCAATCTCATTCATATGATATTCGAGAGAAAAAAGAAGTGAATGACTGTTTGTTTTTGATTTTTTTGAACTCTTATTATTTTCCGAAACAACCAATCTATGCATTCTTCCCAAATCCAACATTAACGTTCTGTCTCCTTTATTAAAAAGCCAATATCCATTAGGCAGCCTCATCAAATCTTCATCGAAATCCTCTTCCTCAAACAAATTAATTTTTGAAGGTTCTGCAGAAATATTCTGATGATACATCTCTGCAAGGTTTTGGATTTCAACCTGTTTTACTTCTCTTTCTTCCAAAAACGGATTATAATCTTTATCTACAATGATTTCAGGCATTTTTATAGAACCTCCTCCACTATTTCCTTTACTAGGAAATGTTTTTTGCATGATTTCATCCAATTGAGGATCTCTTTCAAAATCTAAACTTGGTGCTACATTGTAAATTCCTAGCGCTCTCTTAATCGTGGAACGAAGCAAAGCAAAAATAAGATGCTCATCTTCAAACTTTACTTCCGTTTTCTGAGGATGGATATTAACATCTATTTTTTCAGGATCAAGGTTTAAAAAAAGGAAAAATGTAGGGATATACCCTGGCAAAAGCAATCCCTCAAACGCCTCTTGAACTGCTTTATTAAAATATGGACTTTTAAAATACCTTCCATTAACAAAAAGAAACTGCTCTCCTCTCGTTTTTTTTGCTCCTTCTGGCTTTGCAACAAACCCGTGAAGCTGACACCAAATAATATCTTCTTTAATAGGAATTAATTGTGGTTGTAGTTTTCTCCCGAAAATATCCACAATACGCTGCATCTGACTGCCTTTTCTTAGTTTAAAAACAGCTTCGTCATCGTGAAATAAAGAAAATTCTAAATGTTCATGAGCTAATGCAACGCGCTGAAATTCATCAATTACATGTCTGAATTCGATATTATTATTTTTAAGGAATTTTCGTCTTGCCGGAACATTGTAGAAAAGGTTTTTTACTAAAAAATTAGATCCATCCGCTGTTTGTACAGGATCCTGAAACTGAAAAACACCTCCTTCAATATAAATATTTGTACCTATTGCAGCATCTTTCTGTTTTGTTCTCAACTCAACCTGGGAAACAGCAGCAATGGAAGCCAACGCTTCACCTCGGAAACCCTTTGTTGCAATTTTAAAAATATCCTCCGTTCCTCTTATTTTAGATGTTGCATGTCTTTCAAACGCCATTCTTGCATCCGTTTCAGACATTCCTTTCCCATCATCAACAACCTGAATAAGATTTTTCCCGGCATCTCTTACAATCAACTCTATTTTTGTCGCATCTGCATCAATGGCATTCTCCAAAAGCTCCTTTACAATAGATGCAGGTCTCTGCACCACTTCTCCTGCCGCGATTTGGTTAGCTACGTGATCCGGTAAAAGCTGAATAATATCTGACATAAACTCTCTATCAACTTACAAAAATAAGTAAACCAAATAAGAATAAAAATACTAAAACTCTGAATTAAAATTAAATTATCAACATATTAACAATCCCACACCCCATTTACCGCAAGAAATTTTTATATAAATGTATAATTATTAGAAAAAAAAAGAGAACAAATATTAATGTAATTATAGAATATTAGATGAAATCAAACTGACCAAAAAACAAAAAACCCTCTGTTAACCGAAGTTACAGAGGATCTAGAGTACCCCAGGCGGGACTTGAACCCGCACGCCAAAAGAGGCACAGGATTTTAAGTCCTGCGTGTCTACCAGTTCCACCACCAGGGCATGGAGTGGAGCGAAAAACGGGATTCGAACCCGCGACCCCAACCTTGGCAAGGTTGTGCTCTACCAGCTGAGCTATTTTCGCAAAACGTGTGCGGATGAAGGGACTCGAACCCCCACGCCTCTCGGCACCAGATCCTAAGTCTGGCGTGGCTACCAATTACACCACATCCGCGTTGTCTAATTTGAAAACTTATTTTTAAAGAACTTGTTTCGTTTTTCCGTTTTCAGTGGTGCAAAGATAGGATATTTTCTTTTTCCTCCAAACTTTTTCAAAGAAAAAAAATAAAATTTTGCATTTTTTTTTACTTACCCCTTTTATTACATTTCATTTTCTTACTTTTACACGGTTAATAATTATGTTATGGAATTACAAGGAACGGTAAAGAAACTTTTTGATACTCAAACATTTGCAAGCGGTTTCCAAAAAAGAGAAATGGTTATTTTGACGCAAGAGCAATATCCACAACCAATCAACATAGAATTTTTGTCTGATAAAATAAGTTTGCTAGATAATCTTACAGAAGGAGAAAATGTAAAGGTGGGAATCAATATTAGAGGAAGAGAATGGGTATCGCCTCAAGGAGAGACTAAATATTTCAACTCTATTACGGGTTGGAGAGTGGAAAAAGTTTTTGATAATGCTTCAGAGCCAACTCAAGCTGCTCCATCACAGTCTGCATCTCCTGTATCAAACGAGAATCCTTTCGCTGGAGACGATGATGACGATTTGCCTTTTTAATTAAAGAATATATCCAATAATAAATCCTGCTTTTATTTAAGTAGGATTTTTTTTCACTAAAATGATTCGATTAGACGAAAACGAAATATCATTCCCCGATCCTGCATTATATGATGGACATGAAGGAATTGTTGCTTTTGGTGGCGATTTATCCATTGAAAGACTATGGTTTGCCTATCAATTAGGTATTTTTCCTTGGCACAATCCTGACGAAGAGATTCTTTGGTGGTGTCCCGACCCTAGATTTGTTTTATATCCTAATGAATTGAAGGTGTCAAAATCGATGAGAAAAATCCTAAATAGAAATATTTTCACTTTTACTGAAAATAAAAACTTTAGAGAAGTTATAAAAAACTGTCAGGAAGTAAAAAGAAAAGGACAGTCCGGAACCTGGCTTTCTGATAAGCTTATGGACTCTTTTATCAAGCTGCATGAATACGGCCTGGCAAAAAGCGTTGAAGTATGGCAAAATGATGAGTTGGTAGGAGGTTTTTACGGATTACAGGTAGGAAATGTCTTTTGTGGAGAAAGTATGTTTGCGAAGGTAAGTAATGCATCAAAAGCAGGGTTTATTCATTTTGTAGAAACCCACAAGAATGATTTGGAACTAATTGACTGCCAATCTCACACAGAACATTTAGAAAGTCTTGGAGCAAGAATGATTCCTAAAAAAGAATTTTTAAAAATTTTACACAAAAGCAATGAACGCAGATAAAGAAAAATGGATATTACTCATTGTATTAAGTATTATCTGGGGCTCTTCATTTATTTTAATTAAAAAATCTTTAAACCATTTCAATCCTTATCAGGTTGGTGCTTTAAGAGTTTTAATTGCCGGAATTATTCTAATGCCAATTGCCATTTCAAAATATAAATTATTTCCGAAGAGATACCTAAAATGGCTTATTTTAGCCGCTCTTACAGGAAATTTTATTCCTATGTTCTTATTTCCGATTGCTGAGACCAAAGTAAGTAGCAGTATTGCAGGAATTATTAACTCAATGATGCCTATTTTTGTAATTATTGTGGGCTCATTGTTATGGAAATTTGAAACAACAAAACGACAGATTACGGGAACTTTAATTAGTTTCACTGGGGTTTGTTTGTTAGCTTTTGGAGGAAACAGCGAGGAAGGAAGTTTTAAATTGATTCCCATTTTATTATTATTACTGGCAACTTTGTGTTATGCTGTAAGCACAACAACCGTAAAGTCAAAATTAATGGAAATTTCTTCCACCGTATTATCAGCTTTTGTTTTTTCTTTTGTTTTATTTCTACCTTCAATAATCGCTTTATTATCAACAGGTTTTTTCTCTACATTCCGTTTTGACAAAAATAATTTGACCGGATTAATGTTTGTCAGTTTATTATCAATTTTTGGAACAGGACTGGCTATGATGATGAATTACCGGTTATTAAAAGTTTCCTCTCCTCTTTTTGCATCAACTGTAACCCTCTTAATGCCAATTGTTGCTATTATTTGGGGTATTTTAGATGGTGAAAAACTAAGCATTTTACAATTTGTAGGTACAGGAATTATTATCGCCGGATTAATCTTTTTAAGAAAAAAGCCAACCTTAAAAAAAAATAAAAATATATTATAAATTCACATATCTTTGAGCACTCATAATTAGCTTACATATACATATGAAAAAAATTATTTTATCCGGGTCTATTTCCCTACTTATTTTATCTTGTAGTTCAGACAACAATACAGTTACTGATAATACAGATCCTACACAGCAAAATGTTATTCTTCCTGTAAAGATGAGCATTGATGGAGAAACCATGAAAATCAACTATGACGGAACCAAAATTACTAACCTGATAAGTACAAGTAATTCCGGGAACAAACTTGTTTTCGAATATAACGGAGATTTGATATCTAGCATTAAATTCTATGAAGGAAATGTGTTGCAAACGGCTCAGGAATACACCTATAATTCAAACAATCTTTTAGCAAAAGCTGTAAATAAAGAGTATGCAAGTAATGGAATTACTATACAATATTCTACTACAAACACATATACTCATATAAATTCGAATAGCATTACTGTGAAAAGAGAAATGTATTCTCCTACCCCTCAGCCTGTAATGAATACTACATATACTTACAACAACGGAAATATTGTAGGATCTACAGGAAGTGGCTCTTTAACTTATAATGGAGTAACTACAAATTATAATGAATCATCAACTTATACATTCACTGATAAAAATTATCCTTTCAAAAATGTAAAAGGTTTTGATAAACTTGTACATACTGATGACAGAGGAGACGGATTATCTTTCTTATTTTCTAATATAAAGAATAATATTAGTTCTTACAAATCAACAACTTCATGGACATCACCTTCTGGAACAGGAACCTCTTTTTCATCATATAAATATACAACAACCTTCAATACTGCCGGCTATCCAATTTATGAATCTAGAAATTCTTTAGATGCTAATGGAAATCCCGACATGTCTCAACCAGAAATTCATACTTACGAGTACAATCACTAATAAAAGAAAATCCTGCAGTGATGCAGGATTTTTTCTATTTGAAATTAATTTTTCTTTTTCACTTTAGCTTTAGCCTTTTTAACCTCATCTTTAATATAAGGATACTTCTTCTGCATATCTGAAGCTAAAGAAGGATCTAAATCCAATGCCTTTTGAAGCGATTCAAGTCCTTTTCCCTGTTCTTTCAAATTAAAATAGCAGTTACTAAGCTGGTAAAATAATTCTGCTCTGTGATGAGCTTTCACTGCTTTATTTAAAACAGTAACAGCCTCTTCATATTCACCCAAAAGCATTAAAACTTCAGTATAAGCATACCAGTTATAAAATCTTGTTGGTTCTGCTTCTACTAGTTTTTTCAGGCAAGAAAGGCTTTCTTCAAACTTTCCGGAATCAATGAACAAAAATGCCAGCCTTTTTTGATAGTCAAGGTTATTTTCATTTAAATGAGTTGCTTCTCTTGCAAAATGCAACGCTTCCGTCATTCCCCCCATTTCCTCGTAAATATAAGACTGCTCCATCATTGCCAGATAAAACTGAGGATCTTCTCTCAAAGATTTCTGGAAAGCATTCAAAGCTATAATTGGTTGTTTTAATGTTTTATAACACAATCCTATTTTATAAAAAGTAAATGCTTTTGTATATTCTAGCTCCAGCATTTCTTCATAAACTTCAACCGCTTTTTTGTATTGACCTAAAGCTTCATAACAAGCTGCTTTATTTGCATAAACTCCCACAGAATTGGAATTAATTGCCAATAAATAGTCATATCCTTTTATTGCTTCTTCATAGTTTTTTCTGTTGAAGTAAAACTGTCCGTATTCGAACCAAGCAACCTCAGAATAAGCAAATTCATCTAAATATTCATTAAGAAAAGCAATGGCTTCTTCACTTTTATTTAAATCTGAAAAGCAAACCATACAATTTTCTAAAGCATAATCGTCAGTAGGATCTTCTTTTAGAGCTTTTCTGTAATGTTTAAGTGCATTAAACGGATCTCCAAGATTTACATATTCATCAGCAATAAAATTGTGAAGGAAGTTTTCTTCCTCTTTCAATTCCAAAGCCTTTTTACAAATTTCTATAGATTTTCTGGGATTTCCTAAACTTGAATAATACTTCGCATAGCAAACCAAAAAGTCTGTACTTTCCATTGATGAACCTTTCAATTCATCTATAAGTTCTTTTGCTGTATTAAAATCTTCCCATTCCAAAAGAATCTCAAGCCTTTTAATCTTGATATCCAATGAATTAGGATGAAGCTTTAGACCATAATTAACCGCAGTATCGGCATAATTAAAATCTCCCAGCTCCAGATAATAAACAATAATGTCTTCCAACTCTTCTGTATCGAAGTAGAATTCATCATTATTTTCCATCATTTCTTCGAACTTTTTTACAAGTTCATTTCCAAAATATTCTTCCAATATAAACCGTTTTAAGATTTAAGACCTGAGATATGAGATATACAAATACTCGTTTCTGAAAATCTTAATATAAAGTTAGTAATTTTTAAATTTCAAAATGATGAAATAGACGTTAATTTTTTTAAATCAAACTATTGATTTTAGCTATCATTTCATCACCTAATTTGTCGGCTTCTTCCTGAGATTTAGCCTCTGTATAAATTCTGATAATCGGTTCTGTATTAGATTTTCTAAGGTGGACCCAATTGTTTTCAAAATCTATTTTTACTCCATCTACTGTAGAAACCTCTTCATTTTGATATTCTTTTTCCATTTTAGTTAAAAGAGTATCTACATCGATTTCGGGAGTCAATTCTATTTTCTTTTTACCCATAAAATAGCTTGGATAACCTGCTCTTAATTCAGAAACAGTTTTGTTTTCTTTTGCCAAATGAGTTAAAAATAATGCTACCCCTACCAAAGAATCTCTTCCGTAATGCAAATCAGGATATATAATACCTCCGTTTCCTTCTCCACCAATTACTGCATTTTTCTCTTTCATTAAAGTAACCACATTTACTTCTCCTACAGCACTTGCAAAATATTCTGAATTGTGAGTTTGAGCAACATCTCTCAATGCTCGACTTGAAGAAAGATTTGAAATAGCTACTCCATTCTTATTTTTCAATAAATAATCAGCAACGGCAACCAAAGTATATTCTTCCCCGAACATTTCGCCTTTTTCATCAATTAACGCTAATCTGTCAACATCAGGGTCTACAACTACTCCAAAATCTGCACCTTCTTTTTTCACCAATTCGCAAATATCTCCTAAATGCTCCTTCAACGGCTCCGGATTGTGTGGAAAATGACCTGTCGGTTCACAATATAATTTTACTGTTTCACAACCTAATTTATCTAGTAACATTGGAATTGCAATACCTCCTGTAGAATTTACAGCATCCAAAACCACTTTGAATTTCTTAGATTTAATTGCTTCTGCATCTACCATTGGTAAATCTAGAATCTGCTGAATATGAATATCAAAAGCATCGTCTCTTGTTTCATATTTTCCTAAATTATCAACCTCAGCATAGTTAAAGTTTTCACTTTCAGCCAAAATCAAAACTTCTGCTCCGTTTTCTCCACTGATAAATTCTCCTTTATCATTTAATAATTTAAGAGCGTTCCACTGTTTTGGATTATGAGAAGCTGTAAGAATAATACCTCCATCAGCTTTAAGCTCAGGAACCATTATTTCAACAGTTGGAGTTGTAGAAAGCCCTAAATCAATCACGTTGATTCCAAGCCCTTGTAAAGTAGCTGTAACCAATGAGGAAACCATTTGACCAGAGATTCTGGCATCTCTTCCTATTACCAGCGTTAAATCTTTTCTATTTTTATTATTCTGAAGCCAAGTCCCGAATGCGGAAGCAAATTTTACTACATCAAGCGGAGTCAAATTATCATTTACTTTTCCACCAATAGTTCCTCTGATTCCTGAAATGCTTTTTATTAATGACATTCTAAGTGTTTTATAATTTTACTTTTTTTCTATTTAATTAAAATTAAGCAAAATTAGATATTATTTACCACATCACGTCAGAAAGTTATGAACATCCGCAATCTTTATCACAGTTTGTTCTTTTGGAACTGAATCTCTTTGGTGCAAAGTTTCTCCTGAGTACTTTAAATAAAGAGAAACAGGCAAATGCAACAATAATAAAGATAATTATGTACTGTACAATTAATGAAAAATCCATTATTTTAAAATCTGATAAACTATCATCGACACAAAATATGCCAAACCTGTCATCATAACAACCTGAAAAACTGTCCATTTCCAGCTTTTGGTTTCTCTGTAGACTACTGCAAGTGTAGAAACACACTGCATTGCAAATGCGTAAAATAAAAGTACTGAAATACCCGTCGCAAAACTGAAGACTTTTTCGCCATTTGGTTTCACATCTCTACGCATTTTATCAATTACTTTCACTTCAGGAGCATCATCTTCCAAACTGTACAATGTTGACATCGTACCTACAAAAACTTCTCTAGCTACGAAACTCGTAAGAATACCAACTCCCATTTTCCAATCATAACCAAGAGGTTCTATCATTGGTTCAATTGATTTTCCCATTTTTGCTAAATAAGAATGGTCTAACTCTACATCTGTTGCAACAAGCTGATTAGGTTCCTGTTTTGGACCAAAATAACTTAAAAACCAGATAATAATACTTACAATGAAGATAATTTTACCCGCTCCTGTAATGAATTCCCAAACCTTACCTAAAACCATTTTGAAATCGTATCCGAAAAGTGGTTTTTTATAAGTAGGTAAATCCATTACCAAATAAGTTTTTCCTTTATTTTTAATGAATTTATTAAGGATTGCTGCCGAAAATAAAGCAACTAAAAACCCTAATAAATACATCCCCATTAATACCAAGGCTTTATATTTTACTCCTAAAAATGTTCCGTCTGAAATAATTAAACCAATAATGATACTATAAACAGGTAACCTCGCTGAACACGTCATAAAAGGAGTTACCAAAATGGTTAGCAATCTTTCCTTTACATTTTCAATATTTCTTGTTGATATTACAGCAGGAATAGCACACGCCGTTCCTGAAACTAATGGAACAATACTTTTCCCGTTCAAGCCGAAAGGTCTTAAAAGTCTATCCATAAGGAAAACAACTCTCGCCATATATCCTGAGTCTTCCAGTAGATAAAGGAAATACAATAGAATTCCAATTTGAGGAGCAAAGACCACAATACCTCCAATTCCCGGAACAATTCCGTTTGAAACCAATGAATTGATAGGTCCTTCCGGTAAATGTTCTGTCGTAAAAGCAGATAACCAAGAGAAGAAATCTTCAATCCAAGTCATTGGATATTCAGCCAAAAAGAAAACACTCTGGAAAATGATTAACAAAATCATCATAAAAATCACATATCCCCAGAATTTATGAACTAAAATTTTGTCTAGCTTTTCCGTTAATAATTCTTTGAATTGAGCTTTTTTCGATATAACGTTTGATAAAACCTTATCAATATTCTGATATCGCCTTACGGTTTCTTGAACCTGTAATCTTTTAGGAACCAAACTTTTTGAATCTGGATCATTCATTTGCTCGGCAACAGATTCTATTCTTCCTAAATCTGTTCCGAAAGAAAGACTCATCCAAGCTTTATATTCATTCTCAAACCCTTTTTGAGAGGCTATTTTCTGAATAAATTCTTTATGTTCACTTGGAGTTTCAAATGATGGATTGTCTTTTTTTACAAATTGATTATTTAAAATTGCTTCTTTTATTTCTTCAATACCAATTTGCTCTTTTGCATTGGTTTTAATAATTTTAATACCTAAAGCCTCTGAAAGTTTTTGAGTAGCAATAGAAATACCTCTCTTTTCTGCCTGATCAATTTGATTAACCACTAAAATTGTTGGAATTCCCAAATCCTGAATCTGCTGAAACAAAAGAAGTCCTCTTTTTAAACTTAGCGCTTCAAGAATGTAGATAACTCCTGCATAGTTTTTTTGTTCGTCGATAAGAAATTTAGAAAAAATAGCTTCGTCTTCCGAACTTGGATAAACACTATAAGAACCTGGTAAATCTACCACCTCAACATCTTCATTCTTAAAGGTATAATTCCCTGAATGACTTGCAACGGTAACCCCTGCATAGTTGCCGGTTTTTTGTTTTTTATTACAAAGAGCATTAAAAACCGTTGATTTTCCTACATTCGGATTCCCTACTAAAAGTACCTTTTTTTTCTTATTGTTCTGCATTAATTCAATTCTTCAACAATGATAAAATCCCCTTCCTCTTCACGAAGAGCGATACGGCTTTTTTCTTCACCAAATTCAACATACATTGGACCATTAAACGGAGCCTGGTACAAAATTCGGAAAACAGTTTCTGGCAAAAGCCCCATTTCAATGATTTTATTGGGCATTTTAAGATGATCATTATCATATCTCAAAATCTTTCCCATTTTGTTTTTAGGAAATCCGCTCAACTTATGTAAATCTTTTACTTTCAAAGCCTACTTTTTTGTCATGCAAATATACGTTATTTAAATTTAATCTAAATAACTGTGTTACACAAAAAAAATCAACCCAAACATAATAATATGTTTGGGTTGATTTGCAATATAATTTAGTTGACATGAAATTATTTTTTCTTTTTATCCGAAGGTTGAGATTGTACCTCTTTTTCGATTGGATTATCAATAGCACTATAAAAGTCTTTGTATTGTTTTTCTTGTTTCTTCATCATATCCCCAATCGTTCCATCCATCCCGGGAATCGTTTTAGATAACATTTCTTGCGTCATCATAGGTCTTACTGATGCAAAAGGATCTTTTTTGTAATCATTAAATGTTTTTTCAAACTTTTCACGAGATAATTCATTTACTTTTCCTCCTTTAGCATGCATCAGATTTTCTATATAAGAATATTCTGTATAATCATTAACTTTCTTATTTCCTTGTAAAACCCAAGAATAATTTTTCTCTTCATCTTCAATTTTAACAATCAGCCCTGGAAGCCCTGAAAATTTATAGGGTCCGTCCTGAAAAGGAATATCTGTGCTAAACCAAGCTGTCCATTTTCTACCTCCAAATTCCGTTGTTGCTTTTTGAGTATTATAAGCTCCAATTTTTTCTTTATCTGCTAAAATTTTCCAATTAAATTTAATCTCTTCATTGTAACCAATATTACTAGGAGTGAATCCGTTGGCAATTTTATCCACATATTGTACTTTCATACTTGGATAAAATTTATAGATTCTTGCAGACATTTTAGGCTGTCTTATTGATTTTGAAAGGTCTTTCATTGTGCCTGCTTTTTGCATTGCTTCAATTTCCACTTTCATGATAGAATCCTGAACAATGACAGTATAATCTTGATAAACCGATCTGTTTTTATCTGTTATATCAAGAATTGTATGCACTTTATCAATTTTTGTAGAGTCTTTTTTAGGTTTAAAAGTCAACTCATAAATAAAACGATTCGCGGTTTCTTTTGATTCATTTTCCTGCGCGCTTACAAAAGCAACAATAGCTATAAAAAATACTGAAAAAAGTTTTTTCATTGTAATAATCTTTATTAATTAGTTTATCCTTCTTATTTTTTGTTACAGATTTTTTCAACTTTATTATTTCATATTTTATAACATCACCGCTTAAATAAAAAACCAACCTCGGTGAGATTGGTTTTTATTTTTATTTAAAATTGAATTTTACCGTAAACATTACTTGGCTCGGGCGAAGCTGCATTTTTGTTTGTGTAATTGTAGCATCTCCTACATTTATTCTCTCGAAAACTTTTTTATCTGCAATGTTCATCCATTTTAGTTCAAAATCAATTTTCTTTTTAGACCAAGTAAATTGATAGGAAACATCAAAAAACCCATTGTTTAATTTGGTTTGTCCTAGATTTGAGTTAATTTGATCCCAATAAAATCCTAATGTATGATTTTCTATAGGATAGAAGAATACATTTAAGTTATGAGTATATCCTTCTGTTTTACCAAGATCATTTTGAATAATGCCATTGGATTGCTTATTCCATGACTTTGTCATATTAAAATCTATACTCATCCAAGAGAAATAGGTGTTATTAAATTTAAACCCTAGAGAATTTCCTTTATTTGAAGTATTAATATCCTGATTATTTCTTCTTGATTGAGATTTTGAATTGGTATCACTGAACGTTAATGATGCATTGGTCTTAAATTTAGGAAAATACTTACCAATTTCTGCATAATAACTGTTACTTGTTCTTTTATTTTCACTTTCTATGTATTCAATTACACTAAATCCTAATTCGTTAACAGCACTAGATGCTAATAGATTATTTTTTGTATCACTTAAATTATATCCAACATTAAAGAAAAGATTATTCAAAGGATTTCTATACTCTAATCTTGCCCCCGCACTTTTTGAATTGGTTTCAGGAATAGGATTTTTAGGATTCATCACATTAAATCCTCCCGGATTTGTCAAAATATATCCGGCATATGCCGTTTGTATATCACCAAAAGTATTGCTAATATTTCCATTTATACTTGCTTTAAAAAATGAAGCAAAGGAATATTGTGCAAAAACATTTGGAGTAAAAGTAACTTTATTTAATGATTTAGAAACCCCTCTTAAATCATCTTCTGCTTTAATATTATTGAAATTAACCGGAAAATTAGCAAACAAATTCCAAGAATCAGATTTATAATTAACCCCTAATGATGCAGTTGGTTTAAATCTTGTAAATTTTAAGTTATTTTCATAAGAAAAACTACTAAAGTCTGGGAAATTGCTTGTTGTAAAGCCATCAAAATTGGTTGTTAATTTATCTGTTGAGAAATCCAATCCAACTTGAGGAGTGAAAGTCCATCCTTTTGTTGAAAAGCTTACATTAGCAGAATGAGATGTTTCTAAACTTTTAATCCTAAAGTTTTGTATTGCCTTACTACCTGAAATAAATTCGATCGTTGTAAAATCTCCTGTAACTGGATCTTTATATGGAAACTGTAAATAGTCTGCCGGGAAAATTTCTAGCGTTTGTTTATCATCCTGATAACTAATGAATGACCTGAAATTTACCATTTTTTCTTTCCAAGGAATAATAGTACTTAAAGAGTTTTGGAAAGATGAAGTTGGTGATTCTACAGATTGATTTCCAGATCTTCCTGCTCTATCTGCAAAACCTCTATCTGCATTCCAGAATTGACTAAAGCTTGTTGTATTTTTGAAAAATCCTTTTTTAGCGTTTTTAGTAAAAATCAACTCTCCTTTTAGTTTATCAGTATAAAAATTATTTAAAAAATTCATGTTATACTGAGTTCCTTGCTGGATATCAGTTACAACACTATTAGATTCTCTTTCTACTGCATTATTAGTGTAATTAGCATTTGCTTTAAACTCCCATTCTTTTTTACTATCAATATTTGTAAGATAGTTGGCTGACAGAAAATGAACATTATTCATTAAATATCTTTTCACAGGTAAGTTGGGCGTACTTGCTGTTTCAATATTGAGCCAGTTATTTTGAGACATACTTGATCTTCTCCCCTCCCACATATTCATACTTCCCAATATATTTCCTTCATTTTCTACCTGCTCTCCCATGTTATTGGTTTTATAATTAACCACCCACTGGCTTTTCTGTCCGAAAAACATAGGCGTTAATTTTACATTCCATAATAAAGGACTTCCTCCAATACCTACTTCTCCTCTACCTGTCATTGTAACAGAGTTTTTCAACTTAATATTAATAGCAGCTTGATCTGAAGGTACTTTATCCTGAAGAATTTTTACCGGCTGATGATTTTCAAGAACTTCAACTTTTTGTACGGCATCTTTTGGAAGCGAGTTATTGATGGTTCCATAACCTCCTTCCATAAGGTCTTTTCCGTTTACATAAAATTTATTGATGGCATTACCCTGATACAGAATACTCCCGTCTGCATTTACTTCAATTCCCGGAATTTTTTTCATCACATCGGCAAGCGTTCTGTCACTTTTACTGTCAAAAGCTTTAAGATCATAAGCAATCGTATCTCCTCTTGAGGTTATTAATTTAGTTTTTATCTTAACCTCTTTGATTTCAGTAGCTTCAGACTGCATTTTAAAACTTAATGTCTGATCACTATTGCTTATTTGTTTCGTTAGTGGCTTTTGATTGAATGCTTTTATTTTTAAATCCACATTAGGTTCAGAAGAAGTGAAGGTTACCTTATATTCTCCTTTTGAATTGGTAATTCCGTAAGCTAAAATAGCATCCTTTCCTGGCTCTTCTACCGTCACACTTGCACTAGGAATTGCAACTCCGTCCTCATCAGTCACTTTCCCTGAAACTGTCTTTTGCGCAAAAATCACAACAGAGAAAAGCATCATTAGAACCAAATAAATTTTCTTTATCATAATAGTATATTATTTAAGTAATTAGTCATTACGTATGAATATTTGTTACACTTATTAAAGATTCAATTCTATTTAAAAAGTTAAACTTAAATTTATAACTACAAAAATAGTGATATTATTTTAAAAACATATTTCTGCTAATTTTTTTTAAATCAAAATCATATTTTTTAGTAATTTTATTTTTGCTTTTATCTGTTCTATATATTTAAAATCATGATTTGAATCATAGATTAAAAAAAACTTAATCTTAATATCATTAAGTAATTATTTAATAATTTTGTAACATAAAATTTATAAAATGGGAATTATTTTAAAGCCTATAGATGTTGTTGATGATATTACTCAAGAAGAATTTATAGAAAAATATTTAAAACCTAGAAAGCCCGTTGTCATCAAAAACATGGCTAGAAAATGGCCCGCTTATCAGAAATGGACAATGGAATACATGAAGGAAGTTGTTGGAGATATTGAAGTTCCACTTTATGATAGTTCTAAAGCCGATCCTTCGGCTCCTATAAATGCTTCTGCTTCTAAAATGAAATTCGGAGACTATATAGATCTTATTCAAAGAGAGCCGACCGATCTTAGAATTTTCCTTTTTGACCCTATAAAATTTGCTCCTAAATTATTAGAAGATTATATTTCGCCAAAAGAATTAATGGGTGGATTTTTAGATAAATATCCAAACATGTTCTTCGGAGGAAAAGGTTCTGTAACCTTCCTTCACTTCGATATCGATATGGCTCATATTTTCCACACCCATTTTAACGGAAGAAAACATATTCTTCTTTTCGATTATAAATGGAAAGAAAGATTATATCAAATTCCTTATGCAACGTATGCTTTAGAAGATTATGATATTGAAAATCCAGATTTCACAAAATTCCCTGCATTAGATGGTGTAGAAGGTATCGAATGCTTCCTTGAGCACGGAGACACTTTATTTATGCCTACAGGATGGTGGCACTGGATGAAGTACCTTGACGGAAGTTTCTCTATTTCTTTGAGAGCTTGGGACAAATCTTGGGCAGTAAAAGCACATTCTTTATGGAACCTTACCGTTCAACGTAAATTTGATGACATAATGAAGAAGAATTTCAAGAAGAAATATATGGATTGGAAAGAAAAAATCGCCATCAAACGAGCTGAAATTGCTTTAAAAAGAGGTTTACCAAAATAAAAAGAAAGACGTTTCTCCATTGAAACGTCTTTTGTTTTTTACAGTACAATTCTGTAAATAGGGTATTGCCTGAAAGTTTTATCTTCGAAATAAGGAGAATTCATGTAAACCCAATCAAGCTGAGCATTACCGTCTTCTGCAAACCCCTTTTCGGATAATTTTTTAGCTTCAAATTTTTGTTTTAAATCTTTATCTTTTTTCAATAATTCTGCAGCTGTATCTTCAAAAATATATGCCGAATAATATTCTTTTTGTGATAAAATACCATCAAAGAAATTCCAGTTGAAGAAGGAATCCAACGCTTCCGGTTCCAACGTTTCAATAATATACTTTACCCCTTCCTGATTGGTTGAAACAATATAATCTCCTGTTGAAAAAGTCAGATTTTTATTCAATTTATCAACTTTTGTTTCAAAATGAAGATAATGACCTTCGTAAGGACTTTTAACGGTTTTAAAATCTTTGATTTTATAAGTCTCAACAGCAATTGTACTATCCTTTTGAATCATTTCCATTTGAATCTGATTTCTTTTAAATTCCTCAATTACACGATATTGCGACTGCGGAATTACATAATATTTCGGAATTGTAATATAACCTGTAGGAACTGCTGTTGTAAACAGTTTTATGCTCTTGGTGAAAGGTTTATTTCTGTCATAATACAGTCTTGGTTTCCCGGAAATTTCACTTGGTTTGTACTTTCCTTCAAAACCTTTAAAATCCATCATGGAATATTGTGTAGAATCTATTTTCCATCGAATTCCGTACTGCATTCCTGCCTGATATTGCTTTAAGTTTTCAATTCGAAGCTGTTTTATTTTTTTATAATCTTTGTCTAAATTTTGGAGATTTACGAGCATATATTTGTACGTTGCATCAACTCTTTTGTCATAAGGTTTCAACATGTGTGTTTCAGGAACGGTTCCCAAAGAATTAAATAATGACGTATATCCTGTAGAATATCTGGGTGAATCTTCAAACGATGCGAAACCAACTTCGGGAATATCTCCATGAATATTCACATAAGGTGTACTTTCGTAACCCAATTTCTTTAAATCTTCAAGATTCCTTACCTGATAATCATTGTGGAAATATTCGCCCAAAACATTTCCCAAACGTTCCTTAAAGGTAGAAATGTAAGTAAAAGTATACTGATAATCCGCTCCGTTACTCACATGATTATCGATAAAAACATCAGGTTTCAGCCATTGATAAATTTCCTGAAAACTTCTGGCGTTTTTGGAATCTGCTTTTATAAAATCCCGATTCAAATCATAATTTCTGGCGTTCCCTCTGAAGCCATATTGTTCAGGACCATTCTGGTTGGCTCTTGAAAACGAATTACGATTCAGCATTCCGCTCACATTATACGCTGAAATTGCAGCAACAATAAAATTCTGTGGAGTTTTTATTTTCTTTGTCGCTAAATCTCTCATCATCATCATCGTTGCATCAATTCCGTCCGGTTCTCCCGGATGAATCCCATTGTTGATAAACAAAATAGCCTTTTCTTTTCTTAACTGATTTAAATCTTTTTCAGGGAAAGGATTAAAAACAGCCACATAAATTGGTTTTCCGTTGTCATCTTCACCCTTTTTCAGATATTGAATTGTATTAAAGTTTTTCTCCAAGTTTTGATAATAAACATTCATTTCATCATAGGTAACGGTTTGATTACCATTTCCTTTTTCAAAAGGAGTCTGAAATTGAGTTTGAGCAAAAAACAAAGACGAAGCGAAAGAAAATAAGAGGTATTTCAGTTTCATTGAAGTAATATTTCAAGGTTTAAAATTACTCAAAGTTTGGATACTGATTGCTTATTTTTTAGTATTGAATGGAACGAAGTGGAGTGAAGAATCTATATTATCTAACTTGAGATTCTTCCTTCGTCAGATTGACAAAGTTTGCACTTAATTTTTTCTCTCGCAGATTGTGCAAATGGAGCAGATGGTTAAACCTTTAAATATATTCTTTTTGGTTTATAAAAAAGTTCAAATTGTCTTTGCGCTCATATTATCTGCATTTCTTCCTTTCTCATCAGGATATAAAATTGGAAGCGGTTCGCTTTGCCAAAATTCTTTTGTATTAATATCCATAATTGTTAATGAACCCGTGAAAGCTGCACCTGTATCTAAATTCCAAATATTAGCTTTGTTGATTGGTTCTTTGATTCCTAAATGCAAAGTCGGAGTGTGACCAATGAAAATTTCTTTATATAAAAGCAATCTTTTTGGATATAGTTCCGAATTTTTTGAAAGTTTTTTGTCCATTGCGACAGCAGTTTCCCAAAGTGTCCTGTCCCATCGGTAATTACTGGAATAAACTTCTTTTTCGGGACCATGCATAGACGAATATCCCGCATGAATAAACAAACGGTTTTCTTCATCTACATAGTAGTTTTTCATCCTTTCAAAAAATTCTAAATGAATTTCCAATTCTTCCAAAGAATATCCGGAATAACTATCAACAGTGCTTTTTCCACCATTGAAAAGCCAAACATCAGGAGCGTTTCCGAAAGAAAGCCAATCTTCGGTCCAAGCATCATGATTTCCTTTGATAAAAACACATTCCTGTTCCTCAGAAAGCTCAATTAAGAACTGAATAATTTGGGAAGATTCGCTCCAGCCATCGACATAATCTCCAAGAAAAATTAATCTATCATTTTTCATGACATTTGCTCTTTCCAAAACTTGTTTTAAGGCTTTAAATCCTCCATGTATATCTCCTATCGCTAATGTTCTTTTCATATTTTGGGAATAAATACAAACCATTTACCGTTATTTTCTCCTTGACCTCCAATTTTCATTCTCAATTCCGTATTACAATGTGGACAAGTTTTCTTATAATTCCAAACGCAAATAGCTGGTTTATTATCAATTTTTTTTCTCGTACTCTTAAAAAACAATCTATGGCTATATTAAATTCAAAACTTCTATTACAATTAGGACATACAGCTCTACTCATCTTGAAATATATTTTTTATCCACAAAATCCGTCAGCCAGACATTATTTTCTGAAAGATAAAATACAATTCCGTTTTCAAACATTTTTCCTGTTCTGATAGTCAAAATTTTAGGTTTTCCGTGACGCATTCCAACCTTAGCTGCAGTTTCCTTATCCTGACTCAAATGAACATGTTGACGACTTCTTTTTTCGATTCCTTTTTCTAAAATGGAAGAAATATTAGCTTCTGCCGTTCCATGATAAAGATATTCGGGAGGTTGCTGTGGCTTCAATGCCAAATCTATATCAATCGAATGTCCCTGATTGGCTCTTATTTTCGTTTTATCTTCATTAAAAATAAAACGTTTTTTATCATTGGTTTCCACAACCTCATCGAGTTCTTCCAAAGTGAAATGTATATTATTTTTAGCAGATTTCAATCTTAATTCTTCAATGTTTGCCCAGCCGTTTTCATCTAATATTAAATTGATGGTTTCAGGTTGATGCCGAAGAATCAGACTTAGAAATTTGCTTATTTTTTTCTTTTGTGCTTCGTTCATAATTTGTGTTTTTACATTAATTTCTTTTCCAATTTTTCACACAGTTTTTCAATATCTTCTTTCCTAACCAACTCATTTATCCATTCTTGAGGAATATTTTCAAATCCGTAGTAAATTCCTGCGATACCTCCTGTGATGGCTCCCGTTGTATCGGTATCTTCTCCTAAGTTCACTGCTTTTAAAACCGCTTCCGAATAGCTTTTTGAGTTAAGAAAACACCATAAAGAGGCTTCCAAACTGTGAAGAACATATCCGCTGCTTCTAATTTCATCTTCAGGATAATCTGAAATACTATTCTTTAAAATTTTTTCAAAAAGAGCTATTTCAATTGGGTTAAATCCTTCTTTTTCAGCAAACTTTAATATAATATTTTGCATGTAATTATATGCTTCTTTTTTATCCTTTCCTTTGATAAGCTCAATAGCGAAAATTACATAAATAAAACAAGCAAAAACAGAACGAAAATGAGCATGTGTAATAGATGAAACTTCTTTTACAACAGAATATATTTTATCAATATTTTCTTCATCTTTAAGATAAAAAGATAAGGGAAGAATCCTCATCAAAGAACCATTTCCATTATCTTCTTCAAAAATATTTCCTGAAAATTTGGGGCTTTCTCCTTTTATTAATCTTGCAATAGAATGTCTCGTTGTTCCACCAATATCAAAAAGCTTTCCGTGGGCTGTCCAATGTCCGTATTTTACCCATTTTACAAAACTTTGTCCTATTTTTTCTAAATCATATCCTTTCGTTAATTCATCAGCTAAACAAAGTGTTAATGAACTGTCATCACTCCAGGTTCCTTTTGGTTGATTCCAAGACATATATTCTAAATAATCTGTAACAGGAGATTTTTTTAAATCTTCTCTTTTCTTAAATTCCACTGGAACACCTAAAGCATCTCCAATACAAACCCCAAAAATCCCGGATTTTACAGCATTTTTCATTAGGCTAGATTTACTAATTTATCAAACAGCTGTTTCATTCCCTGAGTAGCCGTTTCTTTCATTACAACCGCTCTTTGCCCGTATCCGAAGCCTGTTTCATTTGGGTTGATAACTATCAAAAGACAATCATCTTTTATATCATGAAGCAATCCCGCCGCAGGATAAACCTGCAAAGAAGTTCCGATTACGATGAAAATATCTGCTTCTTTTGCTAATTTGGTTGCTTGTTTCATCAATGGAACATCTTCTCCGAACCAAACGATAAAAGGGCGAAGTTGCGCTCCATCTTCCGCTTTATCTCCGATATTGATGTCTCCTTTTTGTTCATAAATCAGGTTTTTATTGTTGCAAGAACAAGATTTAAATAGTTCACCATGCAAATGAAGAATATTGGTAGAACCTGCTCTTTCGTGCAAATCATCGATGTTTTGAGTGATAATCTGAACTTCGAAATGTTTTTCCAGTTCTGCTAATAATTTGTGTGCTTCATTGGGCTGAACCTCGTGAAGCTGACGACGTCTCTGGTTATAAAATTCCAAAACCAAAGCTTTGTCTTTTCGCCATCCTTCCGGACTTGCCACATCTGTTATATTATGATTTTCCCAAAGACCGTCTCCGCCTCTGAATGTTTTTATTCCGCTTTCGGCACTTATTCCTGCGCCGGTTAATATGGTTAATTTTTTCATTATTCTGTTTCTGTAATTTATTTTAACGCAAAGTCCGCAAAGTTTTTTGATTAGACTCTCGTTTTTAAGTTAGCAAAGACGTTTCACTCAACAAAGAGTATAAGTTTTTGAAATTATTATCCCAATAATTTTTTATAAATCTCTTCATTTTCATCATCAAAACAAACAAAGATAACTTTCTCAATGTTTTTTGATTTGAAATTTTTTACCTCATCAACGGCTATTTTTGCTGCCTGTTCCTTTGGAAATTTATACACTCCTGTACTGATATTCGGAAAAGCAATTATTTTACTATCAAGACTTTCTGCTAAATTCATTGAATTTCGATAGCAATTTGCCAGAAGTTTTGAGTTTTTTTCTTCGTCTCCGTTCCAAATTGGTCCAACAGTGTGAATGACATATTTTGCAGGGAGATTTCCGGCTGTTGTTACTACCGCTTCTCCTGTTTTACATTTTCCTTGTCGATTTCTTATTTCCTGACATTCTTCCAAAACCTGCTTTCCTCCTGCACGATGAATCGCACCATCAACTCCTCCACCTCCAAGTAAAGATGAATTTGCTGCATTAACTATTGCATCAGCTTCAATCTTAGTGATATCACTTTTTATTAATTCAATTTTCATAAAATTTGCTATTTTTCCAACTTTCAACATTATTTATCCAATCGGGAATTGTTTCTTTGTCACAACATAAAATAGTAATTCCTCCGACCATAGCACAAGTTGTATCTCTATCTCCTAAAGCTGAAACTGTATTCCAAAGACATTCTTCTAAACTTTTTCTGTATCTCGAAAGCATCCAGATTACAATTGGAACAGTGTCTTGAGCTGTCATTTTTGTGCCATTTCCAAGAGTTTTTACCAACAACTCAATACTTGGATTTCCATCCAAATACATTGCCTTATTCAATTTACTTTTCATATCAGAATCATCCAATTCATTTTGGATGACTTGAATATAATCCTGTTTATTCAATTGTATCAATCCTAATTTTTCCTGAATTACAAAAGCTGCTGCCAAAGCTATTGCTTTCGTTCCTTCAATGGCTTCTTTATTAGCATGAGTAACTTCGCATGAAAGCTCTGCATTTCTTTTAAGCTGAACTAAATCATCATAAAAATATGCTCCAATTACAGCTGCTCTCATTGCTCCTCCATTTCCCATTGAACCTTGTCCTTCAAATTTTGAATAGGAAATTTCTTTCCAACTCTCCTCATTTTTTACAGCTCTAAAATATTGATGCATTGATGGTCCGTAACCTCTGTTAATATCTAAATAATAATTTTTTGTAAACTCTTCTGCTAAAAAATCTTGATTTATTTCTCCGAATTTTTCCAACGATTTAAAAACAGCAATCGCCATAATCGTATCATCCGTAAAGTCCAGTGAGCTTTCAGGAATAATTCTTTGATGAATATAGGTTTTAATCAATCTTTCTTCTGCAAAAAAGCTCTCTCCAAATGCATCACCAATAGAAACTCCTGTTAAAGATTTTGAGGCAAGAAGTAGTCTATCCATTTTCATTTTATTTCTTCAAAAGGTGTTATCATTTCCTCTTTCTTTGTAAGAATAGCAAAAACAACTCTTTTAAATTTGTTTTTATACTTTCCGTGAAGATGTTTTTTGAAAAGCTCTGCAATTTCTTTTGGGTCATTCTTGAAAACTCCACATCCCCAAGCTCCTAAAATTAAGGTTTCGTTACCTTGATGTAAAGCTAAAGCCAACATTTTATCGGTTCTTACATCCATCGCTCCAAAAATTTCACCTTCTCTTTGCGGTTCTTGACGTTTTACGACTCCTGCATTCACTGCCGGAGAAGTAATAAAATTACATAAAACAGGTTTCGATAACAATTCTCCTTTATCTTTTCTGAAAACCGGAACTTTCGGGCTATAAATCATCATATCTGTATAAAAACAAGACGTCATTGCTCGATGTGTTTCGTAATATTCCCAACCCTGAAGCAAAGTCTCATACAAGCCTGAAGTTCTCGCCAAACTTTCTTCCTGAGCTTCTGCCCCATTGATAAAACCTCCTCCCGGATTTTTTGCAGAAGCAAAATTCAGACACATGATTTTTTCCTGATTTTCTTCTTCTGCTAATTGTAAAATAGCTTTCACAGAACTGCATTTCCAGACTTCAAATTTAGTTTCAAAGTTTGTATTGGGAAGTTCTTTTTCTTTCATTTCAGAAAGTTGTTCTGATGAAAATAAAACTGTCCCTTTTTTGCTATTTTCGAGTTCGTTTTCTATACTTATTCTTTCATTTTGTTCGTTTATATAATATTTTCTGGCTAAGATTTCTAAAGTATCTTTTGCCATACCTTTATTTGTCATCGTGAGTTTTTTTATGTTTAATAATAAATCTTCTAGTTCAGTATTTACTGGTTTTTTAAAGTCTTTCCCTATAAATACTTTTATCACTTCAATATTCCCGACAATTGCCTGATTAAATGTTTCTAATTCTTCCGAAGGAATCCACAGTTCATTATGATTTTTTGCTCCAACATTTTGTACTTGATATCGATTAATAACTTCTTCCAATACCTCAAATTTGGTAACAAATCCGAGATAGTTTCCAAATTCATCTCTTGTATTCCATTTTTCGGCAATTTCTGAAGCATAATCTTCATCCAAGACTGGATAAAATATAGGTTGCCATTCTAATCTGGGAGGAAATTTTTTGTAATTACTTTCTATAATTAACACCATCTCCTTTTCGCCTACCGGTCTGTAAAGTGTTGTTGTTTTCATCATTTTCTATTCAAAATCATAGACATAGACATCAATATTGTTTTTCAATAATGTCTCAAAA
Organism: Chryseobacterium oryctis; assembly: GCF_025971925.1. Lineage (GTDB taxonomy): Bacteria > Bacteroidota > Bacteroidia > Flavobacteriales > Weeksellaceae > Chryseobacterium > Chryseobacterium oryctis. Next base: position 376,054 of record NZ_JAPDHV010000002.1, on the reverse strand, counting down.
ATTATATTCTCTATCTCTTCCCATTTTCCTCCTGCCAAACCACATCCTATTCTTGGCATATGAATACTTGCGTTTATTTTTAGTGCTTCATCAGCCAATTTTTCCAAACATTTTTCAACCGCTTCATATCTAATTGGCGGAACTTTTGTGTGGGTTGTAATTTTATGTTGGGCAATCATATTGCAAACCCAAATATCATTTTCAACGGAAACCAGTTGAATTTCTCCAAGATTAAAATTTTCTCCTTTTTTAAACCAATTTCTATATTCGCTTTCGGGATTTTTCCATCTTTTGGAAATTGCTAATACAAAACCTTTTCCCCATCCTCCAACATCATTACAGATATGAGTAATAATTTTATTTCCGTAAACTTTTGGAGCTGTTGCATCTCCTTTTAAGTAGTGTATTGTTTTCATTTCTTTTTTAATAAATTCTTTTAAAATCTTTTGAATATGGAGAATAAGAACCGTAGACAGCATCAAATTTTATTCTGAGTTTTTCCATTTTAAATTCTTCTTCAACCTGATCTAAACATGTTACAACAAGATTCTTTTTTTCTGCAAATACATAAGCATCATCCAACTGCAAAGCATAATTCAATAAATTATAATCCAAATCTCCGAAACGCAAATCCTTTTGAAATTCATTAAAAGTACAGGTTTCTTCTTCATTATTTTTTAGTTCTAAAGGCTTTTCATTACTCATCCAACCATTTCCATGACGTGTAGAATAAGTTCTTGTAACGTAAAATAACTCTATGTCTTCTATATTTAACAATTGGCAAACTTCATAAGCATTTTTTGAAGTTGTCTTAGCATACGTCACGTTAGGAAAAACACCATGATCCATATCAAGCAAAATACCCTGACTTCCTTCAAATATAAGATTATCAAACGATTTCAGATAATTATATCCTTCTATTTTCCATTCTATTTGGTCTATTGCCTCTAAGAAATAGTTGAGTTCTTCTTCAATTTCAGTTCCATCAACGATGCCGTAATAATTGGCTATTCCTTTTAGTTTTTCTATCAGCATTGGTCTTGGAGCAATTAAATCAACCGCAAATAGTTTATAGGGAGTTTCGTTCCTTTTCATTGTAGCTCCTACTCCTTTCCCACACGTTCCGTGCTCTATATTTTTTGTGTTTTTTCTGTTATACCAAACATCAAAAGGTGTTGTAACCTTTGCTAGCGGATGTATATGTAAATCAATATTTCCATTTTTCTTTTTTAATTCTTTGAGTTCGTTCCATAAAAAAGTAGGATGAATGGTACAATGTTCTGTAAAATAAGAAGGTAAACCTCTCAACGCTCCACTTGCAAAGCTCGAATGAACGTGTTTTCTATCATCAATCATCACAGTATGTGCAGCCTGTTGGCCTCCCGAAAACCTAATAACTACAGACTCAGGATTTTGTTGAGCCAAAAAATCTGTAGTGATACCTTTTCCCTCATCACCAAAACCTAAGCCTATAATTATTTGTGCTGTTTTCATTTTTTAAAGCATTTGAATATTATTTAATCCTTTCCAATCATTTGTTTCGGAAATTTCATTTTTAAATTTTCTGCAAACCACATTTTTAATTACTGTTGGAACATCGCGATAGTCTTCAATTGACAGGCAATTCTGTCCCAATAAATCTTTCCAGCCTTTGTTTGCTTGAATCGCCTGGTCAGAATGTAAAACACTGATATGATAAACGTCGTATCGTTTTTTTACAGCTTCCAATAATTCTGTGTGTGTATACGTTTGCTGTCCTGTATCCATAATTTCTCTAATAGCTGAAGCAGGAAGCACTTTCAAACAAGGTTCATCTCCAATGGTAAATAACAATCCTTTTTGGTTTCTTTTTTCCCAAGCATCGGTTTTAGTATGAAAAGCAGCAAAATACCAAGCCAAAAGATAACTTTCTCCGGTATTTCCCCCTCCTCCCGACTCTATATAAGTACGGGTAAGCCACATATCCAATTCTGCATCTCCAGATTCAAATTGCCCTACTTGTAAAGGATAATTATCGCATTCATGGTCACCAATTCCTAAAAATAAAAGAGCTGTATCAGGAACTCCTTCCTGAATAATTCCTCCCATTAATTTTGGCAAGCCTTCTTTGATGAGTTCATGAGGTATATGTCCCATACTTCCTGTTACATCCAATCCTAAAATTACAGGAAACGAATTGGGATGAACAGATGAATCTCTGGCTTCTCTGAAAGATATTCCTTTAGGATTCATGGATTCGTGAGCCATTCTCTTGGCATTCTGAGTGAAAATTTCACTGGCACTTTTATAAGCGTAGCCTTCTCTTCTTGCTCTGTCATATCGAGCGTCTATATCGTATCTTGTACTTCCCATAACTAAATTTTTTTACCAAATAAATACTCAAATCTTTTTCTTGTTACTTCTAGTTGAATATTTAAGTTCCTGATTGTTAATGATAATTCTATGTCTTTCTGAACAAATGTCTCCGAGTTGAAATCTGCAAATGTTAAACTGTTTTTGTCTAATGGGCTGATATCTATTAAACCTTCCTGCTCTCTTTCAAGCCTTTTGATTTTCAATTGTATATCCTCCACAACACGTTTGTAAATCAATTCTGCATCTTCTCCTATCGTTTGTGCACGGTCTTCTCTTATTTGATCATTATTTCTTTTTAATGCATCAATAAATCTGGGTTTTATTTCTTCTTCCATATTTTATTTTTATTTGTGTTGTTTTTACGCTAATTAAAAATTGCATAGTTTCTCAATAATTTACAGCAAATTATTTTAGACTTAAATTTCTTCTAAAGAGTGATAGAACATGAATTCAATTAACATCATTTGAACTATCATTGCGTTATTTTTACACAAATTTAAGTGAATATAATTTTATTAAGCAAATTTATTTGTGTTAAATTTACACTAATAAATATAAATAATTGATTTTCAGATACAAAAATTATAATCCATTTATTTTATTTCAAAATAAAATCCTTGCTCTTCAAGTTCTTTGTATTTCTCCTGATTAAAAGTAAATAGCTTTCCTGGTCTTCCACTTCCTTCTTTTTTCACATTATTTGTTTCATTAAGAAGTCCGTAACTCATTATTTTTTTCCGGAAATTTCTACGGTCAATTTCTTGTCCTACAATAGTTTTATAAAGATTCTCAAGATCTGAGAAAGGAAATTCATCATTAAGAAGATTAAAACCAATTGGTTGGTATTGAATTTTTGTACGAAGTCTTTTCAGCGCAATATCAATAATATTTTGATGGTCAAAAGCCAATTTAGGAAGCTTATTGACACTAAACCATTTTGCATCATCCGCGTCAGAATCAGCAAAAAGTTCATGATAAGAAGGATTCACAAGCCCCAAATAAGCTACAGAAACCACCCTATTTCTTGGATCTCTCCCCACATTACCAAAAGTATATAGTTGTTCTAAAAAATCGGGCTTTATACCTGCTTCTTCATATAATTCTCTTCTTACAGCTTCCTCAAGATTTTCATCATCCAACACAAGTCCTCCAGGAAGAGCCCAACCTCCTTTAAATGGTTCGATATTCCTTTTTATTAAAAGAATTTGAAGGTCTTTTTTATCAAAATATCCGAAAATAACTGCGTCTACAGCCACTTTTATATCCTGTAATTTTTTTGGAGAATCCATTATATTATTTTGCGTTATGAATACACAAAATTACAACATAGATTCTATTAAAAAAAACTATTTAATTCATAAACACAAAAAAACCGGTAAAATTACCGGTTTTGTATATATTAATCGTTTAGTTTTAAAACTGCCATGAAAGCCGATTGTGGTACTTCTACTCTACCAATCTGCTTCATTTTTTTCTTACCTTCTTTCTGTTTCTCAAGAAGTTTTCTTTTTCTTGAAATATCTCCTCCGTAACATTTCGCAGTAACGTCCTTTCTTAAAGCTTTAATAGTTTCTCTGGCAATAATTTTCGCTCCTAAAGCAGCTTGTACTGCGATATCAAACTGTTGTCTTGGAATAAGTTCTCTCAGTTTCTCGCACATTTTTTTACCTATAGAATAGGCATTAGAATCATGAATTAATGAAGATAAAGCATCTACCATATCACCATTAATCAGGATATCCATTTTCACCAATTTTGATGCTCTAAAACCTATCGGATGATAATCAAACGATGCATATCCTTTAGAAATAGATTTCAGTCTGTCATAGAAATCGAAAACAACTTCTGCCAAAGGCATATTGAAAATAAGTTCTACTCTATCTGAAGTTAAATAACTTTGATTTACAATTTCTCCTCTTTTTTCAATACAAAGGGTCATTACCGGTCCTACAAAATCAGATTTTGTAATGATAGAAGCCTTGATATAAGGTTCTTCCACACGATCCATTGTCATAGGATCCATCATTTCTGATGGGTTATTGATAAGAATCGGGACTTCAGGTTCCTTTTTAGTATACCCGTGATATGATACGTTAGGAACTGTTGTAATAACGTTCATGTTAAATTCTCTATCCAAACGTTCCTGAACAATCTCCATATGAAGCATTCCCAAGAATCCGCAACGGAATCCAAAACCAAGAGCAGCTGAACTTTCCGGTTCGAAAACTAAAGAAGCATCATTAAGTCTTAATTTTTCCAAAGAAAACCTCAATTCTTCAAAATCTTCAGAATCAATAGGATAAATACCTGCAAAAACCATTGGTTTTACTTCTTCAAAACCTTCAATTGGTGCTTCAGCAGGATTTTCAGTTGTCGTAATAGTATCTCCTACTTTTACTTCTCGAGCATCTTTAATTCCGGAAATGATATATCCTACATCTCCTGTTAAAATCTCTTTTTTAGGAGCTTGTTTCAATTTTAAAGTTCCAACTTCATCAGCTTCATAAGTTTTACCTGTTGCCATGAATTTCACTTTCTCTCCTTTTTTAATGCTTCCATTTACAACTTTGAAGTAGGCTTCAATTCCTCTGAAAGGATTGTAAACAGAATCAAAAATCAAAGCTTGAAGAGGAGCATCTGGTTCACCAACCGGAGCAGGAATTCTTTCCACAATTTGCTCTAATAAATTGTGAACACCCTCTCCTGTTTTCCCTGAAACTCTTAATACATCTTCGTATTCACAGCCGATCAAATTCATGATTTCATCGGTTACTTCTTCAGGATTTGCAGAAGGAAGGTCAATTTTATTTAAAATTGGAATAATTGTCAAATCATTTTCCAAAGCTAAATACAGATTACTAATCGTCTGTGCCTGAATACTTTGCGCAGCATCCACAATAAGAAGAGCACCTTCACAAGCAGCAATAGAACGAGAGACTTCATAAGAAAAATCTACGTGTCCCGGTGTGTCAATTAGGTTTAAAATATATTTTTCTCCTTTGTATTCATAATCCATCTGGATAGCGTGAGATTTAATGGTAATCCCGCGTTCTTTCTCCAAATCCATATCATCCAGCGTCTGAGCCTGTAATTCTCTTTGAGAAACTGTATTGGTATACTCCAAAAGACGATCTGCCAAAGTACTTTTACCGTGGTCAATATGAGCGATTATGCAAAAATTTCGTATGTTTTTCATTTAAGAACTATGTAATTTGCAAAGATAAAAAAATGTGAGAGATATTGTCATTCTTATTTTAAGTCTGTATAAGTTTATTTTAATCTAATCAATCATAAATTAAACGACTCTCACAAAATAATTGTAAGAGTCGTCCAACATTAAAAAAATAAACTATTATGGGTTTTGTCTAGGTTTTGAAGCATTTGGTTTCCCATGAGGTTTTCTTTCGTTCATTTTATCTCTCATCATGCCTTCTGATTGAAATAATTTCAAAACTTTCTGACAAGGAATTACCTGCTGCATTTTATCAGCATATTTTTTTCTGTTATCTAATAATTTCTGGCCAACATCAAAGCTTTGTTGTAATTTAACCTTAGCTTCTTCATCAGATAATGTTTCAGGATTAAAATTGGAATTAAACTGACTTTTAATTTGTTTTTGATTTTCCAAATATTCATTATAAAGTTGAGTAAACTCATCTTTATCCTTTGGGTCAACATTAAGATTATCCATCACCATATTGTTCCTAAATCTGGTAAGAAGTTCTTTTCTTTCTTCTGGAGAAAGGTTGTTTATTACTTCTTTTCTTTGTTTAGGATCCATCTTTTTCCAATCATAATCTGACCTTTGGGCATTTAAACCAAAACCATAAATAATTAAAAATGTAAATAATATCTTTTTCATCTTTCTTTATTAATTGTATAAATCCAAATAAACATCTTGGGTTGAATTACTTGCCAACTCTGCAATTTCAGAGTTTGAGAAAGAATCCAGATACTCATTCATTTGAATTTCATTTTGTTTTGAAACAGTTTTTACTGTTTGATTATTTGTTTTAGTTTTAATTTTCTCTTCAATGTTACTTTTTGTATCAAAAGTTTCTTTACTTTTCTGATTATCAGCTATTTGATTATTTTCAATAGAATTCAAATCAGATTTTAAAGTTTCATAAGCAATTTCGCTTTCCGTTTTTGGCTCTTGACTGTTCAAAGCATAGGTCCCTTGCATATTTCCTGTATTTGCTGAACTACCATCAGAGTTGTAAACAAAAACTACTCCAAAAATCAAAGCCAATGATGCAGCTACAGCATAAGCCCAGCTCAATTTAAATATAGGAGCTTTTTTCTTTGCTTTCACATCATTCATTACTCTTTCCTGAATATTTTCAAACAAATTATCAGGAACCTTGTAAATATTTTTACGTTCAAGTTTTTCTAGGTCGAACTCTTTCATTTCTAAGTCTTTCAAAAATTATCTTTCGTAATTTTCTTTTAAATATTCTTCAATTTTCTGTTTAGCATAATGATAATTTGTCTTTAAAGTTCCTACCGACATATCAACAATTTTAGATATTTCTTCGTAAGGTAAATCATCATAATACCGCATCATAAATACCAGTTTCTGCTTTTCGGGCAGGCTTTGTATAGCATTCTGTAACAAGATTTGTATTTCTTCGGCATCTTCTTCCGTATTATCTGCGACAAGATTCTGCATATAATATTCCGGATCTTCGTCAGTTTTTTGCATTTTCTTCAGCTTATTTATCTGTTGCAATGCTTCATTGGTTGCAATTCTGTACAACCAAGTATACAATTGACTATCATTTTTAAACTGGTGAAAATTCTGATAAGCTTTTATAAATGTTTCCTGCAAAGTATCCTGAGCAAGATCTCCATCAACAATAATGCGTCTGATGTGCCAATACAATCTACTCTGATAAGCATCCATCAACGCGCGAACTCCTTTTTCCTGAGTACGTGGGTTTTGCATCAACGAAATAATTTCCGTGTCCTTAATCTTCATAAGATGCTTTCAATGTTTTGGATTACAAAAATATCTAAAAGTTAAATTACTTATTCAATTTTTAGTCCAAATATTAAAAATAATATCAATAAGTTACGTTATACAACCTAAACTTTGTACAATGAAGAAATTAAAAAATTACTAGTCCTCATATCCTTTAAACTCAACACAAAGCCTTATATTTGTTATATGCAAATTGTAATTATTGGCTCTGGAAATGTAGCCTATCATATCACAAAAGCTTTCGTTTTTAATAAAATTCCATTAGTTCAAATTTTTGGAAGAAACGAAAAAGAATTAAGTAAAATTTCTGAAGAATTAAATATCCCATTTTCATCAGAAAAACTGGAAGACGCAGATTTGTACATCATTTGTGTAAGTGATAATTCTGTGGAAGAAATCTCTAAACTGATTTCTAAAAAAAATTGTCTAGTTGCTCATACTTCCGGTTCGCTTCCAAAAGAAATTTTGGTAGGGGAGTACAGAAAATCAAGTTTTTATCCTTTACAGACATTTTCAAAATCTAAAGAATTAGAATATAAAAAAATTCCTTTTTTCATAGAAACTGAAAATGAAGAAGATAAAAAGATACTTTTTGAGATAGCTTCAAAAGTATCGGAAAATGTAATGGAAAGTACTCACGAAAAGAGAAAATACATTCACCTTACTGCAGTTTTTGCTTGTAATTTTGTAAATCATCTTTTTTCAAGAGCTAAAGAAATTTCAGATTCACAGGAAATCCCTTTTGATTATTTTTTACCATTAATTGACGAAACTGTTCAAAAAATTCATGAAATTGAGCCCAAATCAGCTCAAACAGGTCCTGCAGTAAGAAATGATAAAAGAGTTCTGGAATTACATGAACAATTATTAAAAGACGAAAGTCTTGAAATTTATAAGGTAATGAATCATTCTATTCAAAAAATGTATGAGTTATAAAGAAAAATTAAAAGATATTAAAGCATTTGTATTCGATGTAGACGGAGTTTTCACAGACGGAAGTGTTTATCTACTTCCGGAAGGAAATATGTGCAGAGTAATGAATGTTTTAGATGGGTATGCTGTCGTTAAAGCTCTGAAAAATAATTATTTAATCGGAGTAATAACAGGCGGAAACGATGAAATGGTAAAACATAGAATAAATTATCTCGGAATTAAAGATTATTATGCCAAATCTCATGATAAGTTATCCGATTTTGAAGATTTTAAAAAGAAATATAATCTTAAAAATGAGGAAATTTTAACGATGGGAGACGATTTGCCAGATATTCATATCATGGAAAATTCGGCAATTGCAGCGTGTCCTGAAAACGCAGTTCCCGAAGTAAAAGGTATTGCTGATTATATTTCTCCTAAAAAGGGTGGAAGTGGGGCAGTACGTGATGTAATTGAGCAGGTAATGAAAATTCAGGGGAATTGGCATGATGACAACACCCAATCAATTTAATTAATTGAAAATGAAATTATTACTAGCATCACAATCTCCCAGAAGAAAAGAATTACTATCAAGTCTAGGATTTGATTTTGAAATTGTAAAAATCGATTGTGAAGAAATTGTTCCAGAAAACATAAAAGTAGGAGAGGCTGCCGCTTATTTGTCTGAATTGAAGGCCAATGCTTTTAGAGAATTATTTAATGATGAAGTTTTATTAACAGCTGATACAGTTGTAGCAATTGACAATCAGTTTCTTGGAAAACCTAAAGATGAAGATGATGCAAAAAAAATGCTGAAAATTTTATCAGGAAAAACTCATCAGGTTTATACAGGAATTACCATAAAAACAATAAATAAAACTTTTACGGAAACAGATGTTGCCAACGTAGAATTTGATGAAATAACAGATGACGAAATAGAATATTATATTCAAAATTACAAACCTTTTGACAAAGCAGGAAGCTACGGCATCCAAGAATGGCTCGGAATGGCAAAAATAAAAAGGGTAGAAGGTAGTTTTTATACCATTATGGGACTTCCCACTCATTTGGTCTACAAAATTTTGAAAAAGATTTAAATATTTCCAATATAAAATTTTATTATTTTTACAAAATCATCAAACTTTCTATAATAAAAAGTAGATTAGTGAGTTATATTGAATAAATGAAAAAGAATATATTATTCCTTTTAACAACTTGTATCGTTATCTCTTGTGGAACAAAAGTGAAGAAGCCAGAGCAACGATCAAAGTTCATGAAAGGTTTTTCCACATATTACAACACTCTATTTAATGCAAAAGATGCATTGAATAGTGAATTTGATACCAGAGATAAAGCGCATAAAGATAATTTTTATGCTCCTTACATCCCAATTCTTACCTATGAAGATCAGCCATTGGGAAGTGATCTTGGTCAATCTGCTGCTTTTGCCGAAAATTCGATGAAAATGGCAGAAATTAACAGAGCTCCTACTAATAATGGTAGAAATTCTGTGCCAACACGTCCTGGTGAAGAAAACTCTATGGTTGGTAATATCCTCGGAAGAGGAGGAAAAAATCAAACAGAACAGACAGAGACAAAAGGTGCAACCGCACTGGAAATTGCAGAAGCAAAAGCTCTGAAAGCTATTAAAAAATATTCTGTAATCAGAAACGGTGAAGAAAAAAACAAGAAAATTTTTGATGCTTATATGATTCTTGCTCAGTCAAGAATTTATAGAGGAAAATCTTTGGAAGCATTAGATGCCTTGAACTACGTTTTCACGCATATGAAAGACGATAAAAGACTTCCTTTGGCAAGAGTTTATCAAGGTTTAGCATATTCTCAACTTAAAGATTATCATAAAGCACACGAAACTTTTGCTAAGCTTAAAGATGAAAAAATAAGTAAAAACTATGATAAATTATTAAGTATTTATCATGCTGAATCTCTTTTGGATGATAACAGAAAAGAAGAAGCTGTAAAAGAGCTTGATCGTGCTTTTGAACTGAATAGCAATAGAAAATTGAAGAGTAGAATTGCTTATTTAAGAGGTCAGGTTTTACAAAATTTAGGGCAAAGTGAAAGAGCCAGAGAAAGTTTTGTGGCTGCTTATAAATATGCCAATGATTTTGAATTTGAAGTAAAATCTCAGATAGAAGTTGCAAAAACATTTAATGGGAAGGGAGACTATGAAGGAGCAAAAAAATATCTTGAAAATATAAGTGAAAAAGGAACTTATGGTTCCAGAAAAAATGAATTTTACTACGCTTTAGGTTTAATGGCTAATAAAGCAGGTAAAAAAGATGAAGCACAACAGTTTTTCAGAAAATCATTAACAGAAAAAGTATCAGATCCACAGGTTCGTGGTTTGGCATATTATGAAATAGGTAATCATTATCTTGGTAATAATGACTATATCGGAGCTGGAAGTTATTATGATTCTGCATTGGCTGTAATGACCTATGAACCTTCAAAAGTTCTTTTAAAAGATCAATCGGAAAATATCAAAAAGATTTCCAAGAACTATTATTTAATAAAGAAAAACGATAGTATTTTATCTTTAGCAAAGATGAGTCCTGAGCAAAAAACCGATTTTTTCTCAAAACATATTGCTAAATTAAAAGCTAAAGAAGAAAAAGAAGAACTGGAAAGAAAACGTGCTGAAAGAGCAAAAGGTTTTGATACAGGAGATTACGGTGCCAATTCAATCTTTGCAAACAGTTCAAATTCTTTTGAGGATTTCGGAGTAGCGACAAAAGGCTTCTATTTCAGTAATGTAGGAACCGTAAGTAAAGGAACTTCTTCATTTAAACAAGTTTGGGGAGACAGAGCACTAGTTGATAACTGGCGTTTCTCTAAAAAAATGGCTTCTATTGAAGATATGAAAAATGAAGCGCTGGGACAGACTTCCGCTCCAAACCCAAGACGTTTTGAAACCGCTTATTATATCGAACAAATACCAACCGATGCAGGAAAATTATCTCAATTGAAAAAAGATAGAGATACAGCATCTTTGGGATTAGGTATTATGTATCAGAATTATTTTACCAATACTTCTTTAGCTACAAAAACTTTATATGATTTGGTAGATGTAAAACCTGAAGAAAAGGTAATGTTACAGGCTCTTTACGAGATTTTTGCAATGAATTATGAGAAAAATCCTCAAGCTTCAGAAAGAGCAAAACAAATCTTATTAAATGATTATCCTTACTCTTCCTATGCTGAATTTGCGAGAAACCCTAAAAACACTTCGTTCGTAAAATCTTCAGAAGAAGTAGAAAGTGAATATAAACGAGCTTATGCATTGTTTGAAGCTGAAAAGTTTTCAGAAAGTAAAGATATTATTGAGCAAACAATTCAAAAGTTTCCAAAAGATGCTCTTGTACCCAAATTATCACTTTTAAATGCATTTAATGCAGGAAAATCGAGTGGGAAAGAGGTAATGATTCTACAGCTGGAACAAATTGCTCTTAATTATTCTAAAACACCTGAAGGTATAAAAGCAAAAGAAATGCTTAATTATCTGAAAAGTGATTTGAGCTTCCAATCGACTGATGATAAAGGAAATGTTATTCCACAAAGACCAGGTGAAAATAATGTGGTTCAGTCACAACCATCATCTCCTGTTCAGAATAATAACATTATTCCTGATAACAAAAATCTTCAAAATAATAAATTACAGCAGCCTGTTCAAAATAATAACAACCTGCTTTTAGATGAAATTAATACGACTCAGCAAGTACCTGTTCAGCAAAATAAAAAGCAGCAACAAAAACAACAGACCCAAAATTCTGTTCCTCAAAGACCACAAGAAAAATAATCAAAAATAAAAAGCGAAGAAATTAATCTTCGCTTTTCTTTTTCTTTACACCATGGAAATCTTTAAGATAAAATGGTTCGAAATATGCAATATCTTCAAACTCTTTTTTATCTATTTTCTCCAATGTTTTCTTGATTAAATATTGTGCAGAAGGGTAGACGTTTTCATTGTAATCAGCATTGGGAAGCTGTAATATTTCCTTAGCTTTTTTAGCCCCATCTCCTACAAATACTATTTTTTTATCTTTGAATTCTTCAAAAGAAGTTTCATCTAAAATTTTTGCTTCCGTACCTGATATTTCATTTCCTGTTTTACCATCATAAACAGCCGTATAGACCTCCATTCGCCTTGCATCAATCAAAGGTACTATATAATCATAGTTTTGCCCTAAAAAAGGCTCTATCATCGTTTCTAAAGAATTAACAGCAACCAAAGGAACTTTCAGACCATAACAAAACCCTTTAGCCGAAGAAGAACCAATCCTTAAACCTGTATAAGAACCCGGCCCTTTTCCTAAAGATATCGCTTCAATATCTTTTAGTGAAATTCCTGCTCCTTCCAAAGCCCATTCTACAAAAGTGTGAAGACTTTCTGATTGTTTATAGTTTTCAGAAACTTCCTCCGTCAGACAAAGCAATTTTTCATTATCTGAAATAGCAACCGAACAGTTTTTTGAAGATGTTTCTAGATATAAAATTTTCATTTTTTAATTTTAAGTTTGCAAAATGCATTGTAAATTTCTGCAAATTTATGGCTTTATTTCTACACTTTGACGACTCCAAAGTTTCCAAACCAATTTCTCCTTCTTCCAGATTTCGAGCAGAGAAAGTATGATTTCAAAATCATTGTTTTTGTAAGTACCAGAAACGTTTATTTTTCTTCGTACAGAATATATATTTTTATGTTTTCTGATATCAGAAATTTCAATTTGTTTGATGTCTTTATAAGTAACCTTTTTTGAATTAAAATCTTCTTTAAAATCCCCAAGATTTTGAACCCAACCATTTGAATGACCAAAAGAAACATCCGAACATAAAATATCAACTATTCTTTCATCATTATCTTTCATAAATTGGTCCAAAAGCTGAATACTTTCAGTTAATTTTGGTTCAGTTAAAGAAATCTTTGTTGTTTGAGAATTCCAAAAACTTAAGAAAAAGAAAAAAATTAATGATAAAAATCTTCTCATTCTATTATTTTCTGTAAATAGTTCTTGGTTCGGCTTGAGCTGTAGGATAAATCGTCATATCCGAAATACAAACATGTTTTGGCGCATTTACACAATATGCAATAGAATCTGCAATATCTTCAGCTTTTAAGGCTTCATAACCTGCATAAACAGTCGATGCTTTTTCACTGTCACCTTTAAATCTTACTAAAGAAAAATCGGTTTCTACAGCTCCGGGTTGAATATTAGTTACTTTAATCCCAAATTCCGTTAATTCAAGTCTCATTCCTTCGGAAATCACATCTACAGCTTTTTTGGTAGCACAATATACAACTCCATTTACATAAGTTTGCCTTGCAGCTACAGAACTTATATTCACAATATGTCCTGATTTTCTTTCTTTCATTCTAGGAATAATCATTTTAGAAACGTATAAAAGTCCTTTTACATTTCCATCAATCATAGAATCCCAATCATCAGTTTTTCCTGCGGAAAGAGGATCTAAACCATGTGCATTTCCTGCATTATTAATTAAAACATCAATATTTTTCCATTCTTCAGGAAGCGAATTGATAGCATTTTCAACTTCTTCCAAATTCCTTACATCAAATTTTAAACTAAAAATTTCGGTATAAGCAGAAAGTTCAGTTTTCAGAGACTCTAAAATCTCACTTCTTCTTCCACAGATAATAATTCTATTTCCTTGTTTTGCAAGTAATTCTGCTGTGGATTTTCCAATTCCGGAAGTGGCTCCGGTTACCAATATTGTTTTCATAAAAAATGTAAATTTTTAGTGTAAAAATCTAAGAATATAACAATTGCTGCATTGATAAATTATTATATTTTTCAGTTAGCATCAAATGCTGTAAAAGCATCTTCTATATGCTCTATATTTAGATTTCCTTTTTGATCAGGAAGCACAGAAATAATATCAAATCTTACTTCTTTATCTTTATTAAACTCTTCCAAATAATGATTCGCAGCAGAAATAATCAACTTTATTTTAGATTTTGTAACAGCTTCTTGAGGTAGCATAAAAACGTCAGTAGAACGGGCTTTTACTTCAATAATAATGATTTGATTTTCTTTCTCGGCAATAATATCAATTTCTGCTTTCTGAAAACGATAATTTCTTATCAAGATTTTATAGCCATTTTTAATCAAAAATTCAACAGCCAAATCTTCTGCTTTTTTCCCGAAATCGTTGTGAGTTGCCATTTTTTATATCAAAATAATTGATAGTTTTCGAAACAAAAAACTTAGAATTCTACTTTTACTTTTTTATTTTCAATTTTTAGCTTCACTTTTCCACCAATAATCAAAGGTCTGTTGTCTTTAATATGACCATTTGGGAAACCAAAAACTACCGGGAATTTATATTTTGAAATTCTTTCAGAAATTAATTTATAAGCAAACTCATCAAAACTTTCTTCATATTGCTTATTGTCTTCTTCATCTCCCATATTGGTCATTCCACCAACAATTAAACCTTTTATTTTTTTGAAAACTCCTGCTAATTCAAGACTCATTATCATTCTGTCAAGAGCATAAAAGTTTTCACCAATATCTTCAATGAATAAAATTTTATCCTTGAAATCATAAGAATATTTAGTTCCTAAGAGTGCATAAATAAGGGCTAAATTTCCACCAACCAATTCTCCTTCAATATTTCCTTCTCTATTAAATTGATGTGATTTTAGGCTATATTTTGGTGTCTTTCCTTTTAAGATATCAAAAATCAAATCATAGCTTTCATCAGTCACACCAAAGCTGGAAGTTTTGATGGTTTGCCCATGAATTGAAGTAAAACCTTTATTCAATAAATAACTTTGAATAACTGTATTATCTGAATAACCTATATACCATTTCGGATTTTTAATGAAATTTTTCAAATTCAAATGCTGGATTAAATGCTGACATCCATATCCACCTCTGGAAGCCCAGATTGCAGAAATTTCTTTGTCATTTAAAGCCCAGTTAATATCTTTTATCCTTTCCTTTTCTGTTCCTGCATAATTGTATCCATTCGAAAACTTAGTATAGAGATGTTCTCCTAAAACAGGTTTGAAACCTTTGTTTTTAATCATCTTAATTCCTTTTTCAAGCTGATTGGCATCTACAGCTCCCGCAGGAGAAATTATAGCTATTTTATCACCTTTTTTTAGTGACTTTGGAAAGATATTTTTCTTCATTTTGCTTTTTGATATTTTACTTCAGTTTTTTCTGCTTCTTCTAATTGCTTATCAAACTGATTGAATTTTTTGAAGCTCTGTAAGAATATAAAAAAACTGAAAATTATAAGAATTCCGCCAACTATTTTTCTGATTTTATTGGCTACTTTTTGCGTTAATTTATCATGAAATTGTTTTGCTAAAAAGATTTTAGCAAGGTCTATACACAAATAAGTTCCAATGACAATGCTTATATAAAGAATAAAATTAGAAGTATCCGGATACTGGTTTCTCACAGAAATAACAGTAACCAGCCAGAATAAAATAACACCCACATTCAGAAGATTAAATAGAAAACCATTCATAAATGTTTTAAAATAATTCTGACTAATGATTTTATCTTCACCGGGTATATGCATTTTTGTTTTCGTTACCATCATTACAATACCATAAATAAAAATAATAAGAGCCGTAATTCTATAAAAACCTGGATGTTTATCTATAATTTTCACCAAATCTGCACTTGCATAATATGATGCAACAATACATAGTATATCAGCAGAAATAACGCCTAAATCTAATGCTAAAGCATGTTTAGGACCTCGGGAAAAGCTGGTTTCAATCAGAAGGAAAAATATTGGTCCTATAAAAACCAGACTTAATAGTGTTCCTAATCCTATTGCATTTCTATAAAATTCAAAATCTAGCATTTTGTAAAATTATGAAATTTACAAATCTTATTATTTAAACTTTCTGATTTAATTAATCAACAATCTTAAAATCCAATTGTTTTTGAATCAAGTTTGCCTTTACCACTTTTATTTGTACTTGGTCTCCCAATTGATATTTTTTACCATGTCTTATTCCGTAAACAGCATGTGTTTTAGCATCATACATATAGGAGTCATCTACTAAATCTCTCAGTTTTATCAAACCTTCCGCTCCGTTTTCAGGGATTTCTACCCAAAAACCAAACTCTGCAACTCCAGAAATCACACCATTGAAAGTTTCTCCCAAATGTTTTTCCATGAATTTCACCTGCATAAATTTGATAGAATCTCTTTCTGCATCAGCTGCCAACCTTTCCATCGAACTACAATGTTTTGCTTTTTCTTCCAGTTCTGGTTTGTTTGGAGATTTTCCTCCATCCAAATAATGTTGAAGAAGTCTATGTGCAATCAAATCAGGATAACGACGAATAGGAGAGGTGAAATGGCTATAATAGGCGAAACCAAGACCATAATGCCCGATTGGTTCGGTAGAATAAACCGCCTTGCTCATACTTCGCATTGCCAAAGTTTCAATCATATTTTCTTCACCTTTGCCTTTCACATCGTGAAGTAATTTGTTTAAAGATTCTGCTACTTTTTTGGTATTTGCTAAATCCATTTTATATCCGAAAGTGGAAACAAAATCTCTCAAAGATTCTAGTTTTGCAGGATCCGGATCATCATGAACACGATAAATAAATGTATTCTGAGTGATATCTCCTTTTTGATTTACAGAAATAAATTCTGAAACTTTTCTGTTGGCAAGAAGCATAAATTCTTCAATCAAATGATTTGCATCTTTGCTTATTTTGAAATAAACCCCAATCGGTTCATTATTTTCATCTAAATTGAATCTTACTTCACTTCTATCGAAAGTAATTGCACCGTTTTTGATTCTTTTCTGACGCATTATTTTCGCCAATTTATCTAAAACCAGAATTTCTTCTTTAAAATCTCCATCTTTACCCTCAATTATTTCCTGTGCTTCTTCATAAGTGAATCTTCTATCGGAATGAATAACCGTTCTACCAAACCATTGTTTCTCGATTTCGGCTTTATCATTGAGTTCAAAGACTGCTGAAAATGTATACTTATCTTCATTCGGACGAAGTGAACAAACATCGTTACTCAAAACTTCCGGAAGCATCGGTACAACACGATCTACCAGATAAACAGAAGTAGCTCTCTGATACGCTTCATCATCCAAAATAGTTCCTGGAACTACATAATGGGAAACATCCGCAATGTGAACTCCAATTTCCCAATTTCCATTTTTCAGTTTTCTTATTGAAAGAGCATCATCAAAATCTTTTGCATCTTTCGGGTCAATAGTGAAAGTTGTAATTCCACGCATATCCCAACGTTTTGCTACCTCTTCATTGCTGATACTTCTGTCGATTTTATCTGCATCTCTCTCCACTTCTTCAGGAAAAGCATAAGGTAAACCATATTCTGCAAGAATAGAGTGAATTTCTGTTTCATGTTCTCCCGGAGCACCTAAAACCTGTATAATTTCACCTTCGGGATTTTTATCTCCAGGTTTCCATTCCGTCATTTTTACAATAACTTTGTCACCATCTTCAGCACCTCCGAATTTTCCTTTAGGAATAAATATGTCTGTATTAATCGTTTTTTTATCACAAACAACAAACCCGAAGTCTTTATGAGTAACAACTTGTAAAGTTCCCACAAATTCGGTTCTTGTTCTTTCTAAAACCTCCAAAACAGAGCCTTCTAATTTTTTACCTTTATAAGTATAGGTTACAATTAAAACTTTATCACCCTGTAAAGCATCTTTTACATTTTTAGAATGGATGAAGATATCATCTTCCAATCCTTCTACATTTACATAAGCGTTTCCGGATTGGTTAAAATCTATTATTCCTGTAAGTGTACCTTTAATATTAAGGTTTACAATATATTTTCCTTTTTCAGTTTCTTTTATTTTTTCTGAACCCTGAAGTTTATGCAAAGCCTGAATTACAAGCTCTCTTTGTCTTGGGTTTTTATAATCAATTCCATCTGCAATCTGTTTATAATTATAGATTTTAGTAGAATTTTCATTCATAAAACGTAGGATTAATCTTCCGATTTCCTTCAGTTTATGTTCATTTTTCTGACTTATATATTTTCTTTTTTTTGGCATTTTATATTTAGTTATTTAATTATAGTTTTAATCTAAAATTAAAACCATTTTAAAATCATCTTAAAAGATAATTTTTAGCATTTTCTTTTTTTACTTTTATTAGTAATTCAACATCATCAATTTTCCTTCCAAATATTTTACAATGGAATTGAAGTTTTTTATAAAATTACTACAAATTATGAAGAAACGGAGAGAAAAACCTTTTATTAAAATGTTTTAATATTTCTTTAGGTTTAAGTGGAAATAATAGACTGGTAAATTCTATTGGACTTTGCAAAGATACAAATTAAAAAATAAATAAGGCTTGTAATTTGATTTACAAGCCTTTATATATTTAGCAAAATGCTATTTTATCAACTCTGTTTTGATGTCTGCCACCTTCAAAATCTGTAGAGATAAATTTATCTACAATTTCAATAGCCAGTTCTTTAGATATGAATCTTGCCGGCATGGAAATCATATTAGCATCATTGTGTTGTCTTGCCAAACTTGCAATTTCAGGCATCCAGCAAAGAGCACAACGAATTTTCTGATGTTTATTTGCTGTAATTTGTACACCGTTTCCACTTCCGCAAATTAATATTCCTAATTCATTTTCCCCATTTTCAACAGAAGTTGCAGCAGGGTGTACAAAGTCAGGATAATCCACACTGTCTGTGGAAAACGTTCCAAAATCCTGAACTTCAAAGTTTTCTGATAAATAGTTTTTAACAATCTCCTTATACTCGAAGCCAGCATGGTCTGCAGCAATAGCTATTTTTCTTTTCATAATACTTGTATTAAGCTTTCTTTAGATTTATTTCGGTACAAAGGTAAGAATAATAACAAAGCTTGTGAGTCATTCGGGAGTAAATTGTGAAAAGCAATGTGAATAACTGTGGATAAGTATGACAAAATAAATATTTGATCGAACTATAAAAATTTGTAATGAAAACTATCTGCAAAAATTTTAACAAATTTTTTAAGAAACTTTCTCAGGAGAATTCTCTAGCTTTTCCATAAATCAGTTATTAATAAAAGAAATTGGGGAAAAGTTATCAATAATTGTTAGTAAAAGACCGAAAAAACAGATTCTCAGAAAATTATAATGTAAATAAGATGTGAATTTATATGAAATTAAATGTTATGAATTATTTCAGAAAAACTTATCCCCTAAACTAACAAGACTCAACAACAAAGACATATTTTTTTTTTTAAGAGAAAAAAAAATGTTGATTAATGATTGTTGGGTCGATGGAAAACTTTTTTGATAACTTTTATCAGGTTGGGGCTTTTCAAAAAGTTTAAAATCTTACATTTGTGAAACGAAAATTCTACGGTATTTATGAAAACAATCAATGATTTCAATTTTAAAGATAAGAGAGCTCTTGTAAGAGTAGACTTCAATGTTCCACAGGATGATCAGCTAAAAGTTACTGATAATACAAGAATTGTTGCGGTAAAACCTACAGTTGATAAAATTCTTAAAGATGGAGGTTCTGTAATTTTAATGGCACACCTTGGAAGACCAAAAGGGGAAGTAAAAGATGAGTTTTCATTAAGACATATTGTAGATGAAGTTTCTAATGTACTTGGTCAGGAAGTAAAATTTGTAGATGAATGTGTAGGTGAGAAGGCTGAACTTGCTGTTTCTGAGTTAAAAGCTGGTGAAATTCTATTATTAGAAAATTTACGTTTTCACAAAGAAGAGGAAAATGGTGATGAAGCTTTTGCTGAACAGCTTTCTAAGTTAGCTGATGCTTATGTAAATGATGCTTTCGGAACAGCTCACAGAGCACATGCTTCAACTGCTGTTATTGCTCAATATTTTCCTTCAACTAAATTTTTCGGTATATTAATGGGCAAAGAACTTCAGGCTATTGATAAAGTTTTGAAAAGTGGTGAACGACCTGTTACGGCTATTTTAGGAGGTTCTAAAGTTTCAACTAAAATTACCATTATAGAAAATATTTTACCTGCTGTTGATAATCTTATTATTGGTGGAGGTATGGCATTTACTTTTATAAAGGCTCTTGGTGGTAAAATCGGAAATTCTTTAGTTGAAGAAGATAAATTACCTTTAGCATTGGAAATTCTTGCTAAAGCTAAAGAAAATAATGTAAAGGTATATCTTCCGTCTGATGCTATTGTAGCTGAAAGTTTTAGCAATGATGCTGAGAGAAAAGAAGTTAATATATACGAGATTAGTGAAGGCTGGATGGGATTAGATGCAGGTTCTAAATCAAGAGATCAATTTAATGATGTATTATTAAACTCAAGAACTATTCTTTGGAACGGACCAATCGGAGTTTTCGAAATGTCTAATTTTGCCGGAGGAACTGTAGCTCTTGGCGATAGTATTGCTGAGGCTACAAAACAAGGTGCTTTCTCTTTAGTTGGAGGAGGTGACAGTGTTGCCTTTGTTAAGCAATTCGGATATGGAGAGAAAGTTAGCTATGTTTCTACAGGAGGTGGTGCAATGCTTGAGAGTTTAGAAGGTCTTGAACTTCCTGGTGTAGCTGCTATAAATAATTAAATTTAATTATATAAATTGAAAGAAAGGGAATCAAATGGATTCCCTTTTTTATTTAATATTCTACTACTAAAAATACTTTTATGCCTAAAGTCTGGCTCCAAGCTTCTATAGTTTCTACTTGAATGTGGATTTTATCATTATTTGCTAAAAAATAACCAGTATTAGCTGTTAATTCTAATTTATTACTAGTATTTAATTGTCCTGTTGCTATAGGATCTGGAGTATTAGTTTTAAGGACTTTTACATTATAAGTTTGACCTCCATATCCACCTTGCCAAGCTTTATCAAAAATAATTTTAATTGAATGGATTGGAACGTTTGGAAGATCAAAAGATACGAGATGTTTGTATCCTACTGTATTTTGTCCTAAATCGGCATAAACTCTATCTTGTACAACACTAGTTTCTTCTTGTATTGTACCATTATTTCGAGATCCTTTTGAAATTATTTTCTTACTTATTTTATAGTAATCGTTGTTTAAGAAAAAAGTATCACGCCCAAAAGGCCTATAGTATGAGTTTAATCCACAATTTTCAAAAACATAGATTGGGTATCCACCTGTATTAAATACTTCATTGCATGATCCATTATTAATAAGTTCCAGATCCGGACATGTATTTATAAATTTAATTTTTGCTGGATGTAAGTATGAATCTGCATTTCTTACTTGATGTTTAAATTTAAAGTTTTGGTAATTAGTACAATTATCAAAAATGAAATTGCCTTTTCCTTTTATATCAATAGTATAAATTGAAGTATCTAGATTGTAACCTCCCATACCACAATTATCAAATTTTGCTGAAAATTCTACATCTTCATTGTCAATTTTTATGAGTTTTGTGTTATCTCTTAGTTCAAATCTAACTCCATTTATTTGTAATTGTGGAGAGTTTCCTGATCCAAATTTATTGGGATCTGCAACATTATTAACTCTGAATATTATTTTTTCTGTAGTGTGTTTTGAAATGATTGAACCCTGATAATATGATATGGTAGAACCAGCATAAAAATCAAATATGATTCCGAAGTTATTTTCAATATCAGTAGAATAAAATCTCCAATTTACTGCTTGCGGATTATTAAGTTTAAAAAGAACTGAGTTTTCTGGAGCATCCTTTATTTTACAATCTCTAAATGTAATTTCAGACATCATTGTATCTCCAGTAACATCTAGAATAGTTTTAAAGTAATTAAAACTACAACCTGTAAATAGTAATGATTGAGCATTTCCATTACCTCCTCCAATTGCATTCATAAACTTACCTGAACCATTTGAAATGAATCCAATATTTGAAAAGGTTGTATATCCAAAAATTTTATCGTTGTTAAATAAAAATTTTTCAGTATTTGGTTCAAATTTTATAATAGTATTTTGATAACCTTCACCTTCTAATATAAATTTTCCCGCATTTACATCTAATGAAGTGTCTATAAGTGTGTCTGTTACTAAAAATTTTCCTGTTGGGATTTTTATTTTTAAGGGTTCTTTCCAACCATTTGTAGTTTGAGATAATTGATAAGCCATTTTAATTACAAATTGCAATAGTTTTGTAATATCTGGATAATTACGATCAATAAAATTATTTAAATTAATAACATTATCGTGAAAAACTGCTTTATAGTAATAACTACCATCTTTTATGTATATTTTATAATTGTTTTCGTCAATCCATAAATCTGTTATATCTTGCCCATCGAGGTTTTTTGTTACTAATTCATAGTTTAGTATTTCTTTTGAATTTGGATTGTGTGTTACTAAAACTTTTGGTGTTGCTGACGTTGTTGTATAAATTGTTTCCATAAAAAGTATATTTTATTTGAAACAAAAATATTTAGTCACAACGTCAAAACTTGGCGCTTAATATATAAATAATAAAAAAGTGGTCAAGTGACCACTTTTTTTATTTAGTTTATTGAACATAAGCTACATAGCATTCATTAATTGCTCCTCCGAAAGATTTAGCAAAGAATGAATAATCTATCCAAAAGTATCCGCTTTGTCCCCATGAAGTTCCCCATGAGTTTTGAACTTTAAAGGCTTGTTTTGCATCGTCATATCCTACGACACAAATGGCATGTCCTCCATAGTTTTTTCCTGAATGAGATTTCCAGATCCAACCTGTAGAACCCATATTATAAAAAGCATCATCTACAGTAACTGCTATAATTACAGGTAATTTCATGCTTAATAATGTTTTTACAGCCGTTAAATCAGTTTTATTTACAGTAGCCCAAGATGTGAATTTATGTGTACTTGCAGCATTTTTTTGAGCAGTATTTGGAAGGGTGGAGCAGCTAGTATCTGTGTATGGCATTTCTGACCAACTGCAAACTCCTTGGTTTTTTATTAAATTCAAACCTGTAGTCACATAAGCACCTTGAGCACAAGTTCCGATTTTTATCTGATTATATACATATTCGGGACTTCTTGTAGCATTTGGAAATGTCATTCCTTTAAAATTGTATTCTAGTGAACTTGCTGCAGCATATGCTGTTGCCCAAGCTACACAAGATCCTTCGGCTCCTTGGTTTCCTACGGGTGAGCTTGTTATCGTATAACTTGAGGGTAATGTCGTTTTTGCAGCTGATGCATTTTTGCCCATGTATTTCATGGTTAAAGCTTCAAGATCTACTTTTTGATAAGATTCATAAGTTTGAGGATCTACAAATTTTGCGCCCAATGAGTACATTTTTTGATTTACCTCTGGTTCATTAGCTTGTTTAATTTCTTCAGATGAATTGTCGCATGAAGAAATTGATAGCATTCCTAATAAAAATGCAATTAATTTAAAGTTTTTCATAAAAATATTTATTTTGGTTTGTAATGCGAATATATAATTTATTCACTTATAATTGATGTATTTATTTTATTTATTTTTGATTTTTGTTGAATGTTATTTATTAGATATGCTCTGAAGTATTACTATTGCTAATATTTTTTAATTTTTTATGATTTTATTTCTATACCTATTTTATTTATATTTTGCTTTTTTAGTTAGTTTTTGTATTGAATATTTTTCATTATTATTTAAAATATTTATCAAATATGTTTTCTTAAATAGTTTTCATATATTTTATTTTTCTATTTTATTTAAAGATTTGATGTAGATTGAATTTTCAAAGTTTATTAAAATGTAATATTTAAATCTTAAGAAACAATTTTGAAAAAATTATATAAGAATTTTATTTTAGTAATTTTTTAATTTCTGATCAAACAACTGAATTTTTGATTTAAGTCTAAATCAAATAAATTTTACAAAAATTCGAATTGCACAAAAAATAAACTCGGGAAAATATCCCGAGTTTTTGTTTTTTAATTTGAAAACGACAAAAATCGACCTTCAGAAATAGGGTAAAAATCGATTTTCTATTTTTTTTCGATAATATATATCAAACTTGAAAATTCGTTTGAAAATAATGCTTTTACGTTCGAAATCGTTCCGTGGATGATCGCTTTTAGCCAAAAAAGAGACGATTTTTGATATTTCTCGCTCAACATGGAAATGTAATATGAGTCTAGAAGTAAAGGTTTAATTTTTCTCATTTTCCAGTTTGGCTTTTTTGAAATCAGATTTTCCATTCCTTTTTTTGAAAAATGATAGATGTGTCTAGGTACATCATACGCTGCCCAAAATTCTTTGTAATGCTTTGCATCATAAGAAGTAGGGTTGGGAACAGCTATGATTAATAAACCTTTGTCTTTTAATTTTTTATTGAAAATCTCAAGCATTTCATCTTGATTTTCTATATGCTCGAAAACGTGCCATAAAGTTATAGCATCTAAACTCTTATCTTCAATAAGATTGATATTGTCTAAAATTGTAGCCTTTGAAATTTTATTTTTTGCAGCTTTTTTTGCATCTGAGTCTGGCTCAAACCCAAATGTCTGAAAATCATTTTCTATATATTTTACAAATTCTCCTGCTCCGCAACCATAGTCTAAAACTTTAGAATTTTTATCGATTCTATCTAAAAGAATTGTTTTTTTGTACTGTAAATTGAAAGACTGTAAAAATTTGTAGAGTTTTTCTTTTAAACCTCCTGAATCCTGATGGTGGGAAATGTAATCTTCACTTTCGTAATATTTTGAAATGTTGGATGGAATAGGGGAGGTCTTGAAAACACCTTTTGTTTCAGTTTCCTTAATTTCAAAAATTTCTTGTGATAGAAAATGATCTTTTATTTTCATTTAATTTTCATTCATTTAAATTAAAAATTAAGATATCTAAAAGTTAAAATAAGCTCATAAATACCTTAATTTTCGATTCTATTTTATTTATGTTTCACGTGAAACATTTTTAATTTAACGTCCTAAATAGACAAGTAAAACGTTTATATCGGCAGGTGAAACGCCACTTATCCTTCCTGCTTGTGCTATAGTTTTTGGTTTTACTTTTGACATTTTTTGTTTAGCTTCTGCGGAAAGACTAGATATTTTAGAATAATCAAAGTCTTCAGGAATTTTAATATTTTCCAAACGATTTAGTTTAGCAACATTTTCTTTTTCCTTTTCTATATAGCCTTTATATTTAATATTAATTTCAGCTTGTTCCCTTACTTCATTATTGAACGTGGAAGAAACTTCATTAATAAAATCAATTTCGTCAAGTTTTTCTAATGTCATATTAGGTCTTGTAAGTATTTGTGCTGCTCTGAATGCTTGATCAACAGGACTACTTTCAATACTCTCAAGAATAGGATTGATAATACCTGGTTTTAAAGAAGTTTCTCGAAGAAAGTTCTCAAGTTGTTCACTTTTAGCTAGTTTATCTTCAACTTTTCTTAATCTTTCTTCTTTTGCTAAACCTAACTGATAAGATTTTTCTGTTAATCTGATATCAGCATTATCTTGTCTTAAAAGAAGTCTGTATTCTGCTCTTGATGTGAACATTCTATAAGGTTCTTCTGTACCTTTAGTAATTAAATCATCAATTAAAACTCCAATATAAGCCTCATCTCTGTTAAGAATAAATTCTTCTTTTTCATGTACTTTGTTATGTGCATTTATACCAGCAATTAAACCTTGACCTGCAGCTTCTTCATAACCTGTTGTACCATTGATTTGACCTGCAAAATATAAATTATCAATTAATTTTGTTTCTAATGTATGCTTTAATTGAGTAGGAGGGAAGTAGTCATATTCAATAGCATAGCCCGGACGAAATACTTTTACGTTTTCAAAACCAGGAATGTGTTTCATAGCTTTTATTTGTACATCTTCAGGTAAGGAAGAGCTGAAACCGTTAACATAAATTTCTACTGTTTTCCATCCTTCAGGTTCTACAAATAATTGATGTCTGTTCCTTTCTGCAAAACGATTGATTTTATCTTCAATACTAGGACAATATCTGGGTCCTAAACTCTGAATGGTACCATTAAACATTGGACTTCTATCAAATCCTTCACGTAAAATATCATGTACTGTTTCGTTTGTGTAAACGATATGACAGCTTAATTGTTTAGTTAATTTAGGGGTATCTAAATAGCTGAATTTCTGAGGATTTTCATCACCTTTTTGTTCTTCCATTTTAGAATAATCAAGGCTTCTTCCATCTACTCTGGGTGGAGTACCTGTTTTCATTCTTCCGGCTTCAAATCCTAAAGAAACAAGTTGTTCTGTGATACCAAATGCTCTCGGTTCTCCCATTCTTCCACCTCCTAATTGTTTGTCTCCAACGTGTATTAATCCGTTTAAGAAAGTTCCGTTTGTAAGAACTACAGATTTACTTTTTATTTCGATTCCTAACGAAGTTATTACTCCGGTTACTTTATTATTTTCAACAATAAGTTGTTTTACCATATCCTGAAAGAAATCAAGATTTGGAGTGTTTTCTAGTGCTAATCTCCACTCTTCTGCAAAAAGCATTCTGTCATTCTGCGTTCTTGGAGACCACATTGCAGGGCCTTTAGAAAGATTAAGCATTTTGAATTGAATTGCAGATTTGTCAGCTACAATTCCGGAATAACCTCCCATTGCATCTATTTCACGTACAATTTGTCCTTTTGCTATACCACCCATTGCAGGGTTGCAGCTCATTTGTCCAATTGTTTGCATATTCATTGTAATAAGCAAAGTTTTTGAACCTAGATTGGCAGCAGCAGCAGCAGCTTCACATCCTGCGTGACCTGCACCTACTACAATTACATCATATATTTCTGAAATCATTTTATTGCTTGTTTTAAGCCTTAAATTTTAATCTTTTTTACAAATGTTTCACGTGAAACATTGTTCGGAAATAAGTTCTAAAAACGGCCTGTAATAAGGCTTATTTCGGTTTTATTTATATGAAATATTATATTTAGATAAATAAAAATCTTCCTTTCCTCGCATCTGATTTTGTTCTTCTTCAGTTTTATCTTTATATCCGCAAAGATGAAGAATACCATGAGCTAAAACTCTTCTCAATTCTTCTTCGTATTCTTTGGATAGGGTAGAAGCATTATCAGAAATGCGTTGCAAAGATACGAAAATCTCTCCGCTTATAGTTCTGCCTTTTACATTGTCGAAGGTAATGATGTCTGTGTAGTAATCATGTTGTAAATAGTCTTGATTTACTTTTAATAAATATTCATCATCACAGAAAATGTAATTAATATCACCAAGTTTTTTTCCTTCTGAAAGAATAAGATCTTCCAGCCATTTTATGTAATCTGTATTCACAGATTCAGGTAAGTTTTCGTAAAAGAATTGTATCATTGTATTAAAACCAGTGTCCTAATATAACACTGAATATGCCTTTTTGATTATTTTTAAGTGAATGACTAAAATTTAATTTTATTTGTCCGAAAGGAGATTTGTAGCCTACGTTTATTCCTAATGAGCTATAATTTAGTTTTACAGCATCTTCAAAACTGATATCATTAGAAAGGTTTGCAAAAGAGAAATTTCCGCTTACAAAATAGTTTTTATTAAACTTGAACTGAATATCGTTCGAAATTAAAATAATATTGTTTGTATTCAGCTGGGCAAAATAGAAACCTCCAAAAGTTTTGAAATTGACAATATTTTGTTCAAAAATTCCTCCAAGCCTATATTTGTAATAGTGGGGTAGTTCTTCTCCAATTGTAATTCCTCCATATAGATTTAAACGATAAGTAAACTGTTTAGATAAAGGAATATTGATTCTTATGTCTGCTTTTACCTGGATTGGTTTGCTTTCAACCTCGGAACTCAACAAGTCAATTAACTTTCCTTCAGCAGAAAAATAAATTCCCTTTGTAGGAAAATCTTTGTCATCCTGAGTATCACTTTTCAGAAAAATATAAGGATTGAGATATCTGCTGTATCTTTGGTTACTTCCATTATTATCTATTTCAAAATAATCATGACTGATACCTCCTCCTATTGCATACTTATCTCTCCAGATAGATTGAATGTAGGCTTCATTTCTTAGCCATGACCAAGATTCAGAAGATTGATTATTTTCATCTTTTGTATTAAAACTCATTCCTGAAGAATAAATACCAAAACCAGGAATGTATCCGTTATCTATAAAATAGTTCAAATAATATCTCGGTTTATCACCTACAATAACATCTAATGAAAGGTTGGTATTTTTAAATAAGAGACGCTTTGCTGAATAATTTAAAAGTAATCCTGTCTTGAAAACTTCATCATAATGTAATCCGAATTTTATGAAATGACGAGCTTCATCTTCAGTTACATATAATTTCAAATAATTATGGTCATTTTCAGGTACAATATCATAGTTAATAAATCTATAGTTATTGGTTGCAATAAGCTTATCAATTCTTTTATTGATACTTCCATAGGTCTGCATAGAAGGAAGTCTAAGTCCCATTTTACCGAGAACATAGTTTTTACCGTAAATTTTACTGCCAATTAATGAAATACTATCAATCTTATAAACATTAGAATATATTGGATTTATGCGCTGTCTAAGACGATCAAATGATCTTTTAGGTAATTGATCCAGAATATTGGTGTATTTCATACCTTCAACATAGCCACTATCAAGAATTTTTTTCTTTTCATCGTAGCTTGTAGCGGTCATTCCTTTTAGATTCGGCTTAATATTAATATCGGTGTATTTGTATTGTCTTCTTGTATCTTTTTGTATACCAAAGTCAATAACCTGATTTAAAATGGCTATAATACTGTTTAAATCCTCTCTTTTCGATAAATCCTGGTTAAGGTCCACACCGATAACAATATCGATTCCTTTGTCCTTTAATGGCTTTGAGGGGTAATTTACTGTCATGGCTCCGTCAATGTAGATACTGTCACCAATTTTTACAGGATCCATTAAAGAAGGAAAGGCAGAACTTGCCATAATAGATTGTACCAAATCTCCTTTTTCAAAAATTTCCATATTTCCACTTTCCAAATTTGTTGCAACGCACATAAATGGAATGGGGAGTTTGGAAAAATCATCTATATTGGAAACATTTTTAAAAAGTTCTTTAAGTAAATAAACATTTTTTTGTCCCGTACTTATAGAAGAGGGAAGGGTAATTTTACCATTTTTTAATGGAATTGATAGTAAGTATTTGTCTACAGACTTATTAAAAAATGTAGTTTCTTGGCGGGTAGATTTCGGATCCATGATTAAAGAATAGAAATCTGTATCCATTACAATTTTTTCTATTTCTTTTCCGGAATATCCTGAAGCGTAGAGACCTCCAACAATAGCTCCCATACTCGTTCCGGCAATATAATCTACCTTTACTCCTAATGAATCTAATACTTTGAGTACTCCAACATGAGAAAATCCTTTGGCTCCTCCTCCTGCGAGAGAAAGACCTATTTTCGGGTTGTTTGGAATTACCAAATTTTTCTTTACTTGAGAATTGATTAAAAAAAGTTGGAATATAAAGAGGATTGTCAGGAGCTTTTTCATATAATTTAGTCTTTGATGTAAATCCGTTTCACACGAGGCGAAATAGATGTTAATACTTCGTATGTGATGGTGTTGCAGTAATCTGCGAATTCTTTTAAACTAGGTTTTGAATTAAAAATTGTAACAGTATCTCCTTCTTTTACGTTGGGAACATTGTCTACATTTATCATCATCATATCCATACAAATACTTCCTACAATCGGAGCTAAAGTTTTGTTTATTCCTACATTTCCTACCTGATTTCCAATTAATCTAGGTATTCCGTCCGCATATCCTACAGGAATTGTTGCTATTTTTGTAATATGGTCAGTTTTATATTTTCTGCTGTAACCTATTGATTCTCCGTTTTCTACTTTTGAAATTTGAGAAATTACAGTCTTGAAGCTTACAACAGATCTTAATTGTTTCTGTATTTCACTATTTGGTGATTCTCCTAACATTCCAATCCCTATTCTTACCATATCATATTGGTAATTGGTATAACTGGTTATTCCTGAAGAATTTAGAATATGACGGATAGGAGTGTAGCCTAATTTTTCTATTAAATAACCTGAATTTTTATCGAAAGTTTCTAATTGGTTTAGAGTAAATTCTTTCTCGTTTGGCATATCTGCCGATGAAAGATGGCTGAAAATACTTTGAACTTTTACATTTTTATTAGCTAAAGTTTCACTTAATGATTCTAATTCAAAACCTTTAAACCCAAGACGATGCATTCCTGTCTCCAATTTGATGTGGATAGGATATTTCTTGTCATAACCCGATTTTTGAACGGCTTCATAGAATAATTCCAAGACTCTGAAACTATAAATTTCAGGTTCCAGATTATATTCAATAATTGTTTCATAGCTGTGTTGTTCCGGGTTCATAACTATGATAGGAGTTGTAATTCCTTTTTTACGAAGTTCAACACCTTCATCAGCAAAAGCAACTCCCAAATAATCAATATGATGATGTTGTAAAAATTCCGAAATTTCATAACTTCCTAAACCATAAGAATTTGCTTTTACCATTGCCATCATTTTAGTGGTTGGTTTAAGCAAAGATTTATGATAATTGATGTTGTGTAAAATAGCATTTAGATTTATTTCTAAAACAGTATCATGCTTTCTGAGCTCAAGAATATCTTTTAATTTTTCAATTTCAAATTTTCTGGCTCCTTTTAGCAAAATAAGCTGATTTTCTAATTCTGTAATATGTTTACTATCAATTAGTTCTTTAGTATCAATGAAAGTAAATGTTTTAGATTTAAATAATTCACTAAAACTTGATATTTCTTTACCGATTAGGAAAACTGAATCAAATTTTTGTTCATTTACCAATTCAGAAACTTCTTCATACAATTCTTTTGAATTGGAATTTACTCCTACAATATCCGTTAGAACCAACGATTTTTTAGGTTTATTATATTCATTCAGAAATTGTAGAGCAGTTTTAAGAGAATCTAAATCGAGATTGAAAGAATCGTTGATGATAATATTGTTTTTGATACCTTCAATAGCTTCAAGACGCATTTCTACAGCCTTTAAAGTATTGATTTTTTCAACAATTTTATGATTTTCGATGTTCAGTTCCTTTAAAATGGTTATGAGTGCTAAAGCATTGGTTAATGTAGCCTCGTCCTTCTGCTGAACAGGAAAACTTATTTCTTCATCAAAGTAT
Source organism: Chryseobacterium oryctis (assembly GCF_025971925.1). Classification (GTDB taxonomy): domain Bacteria; phylum Bacteroidota; class Bacteroidia; order Flavobacteriales; family Weeksellaceae; genus Chryseobacterium; species Chryseobacterium oryctis. Next base: position 344,690 of record NZ_JAPDHV010000002.1, on the reverse strand, counting down.
TTCACAACAACATTTTCATCTTTAGAAATATTGTTTTTAAAATGAACCTGATTATTTTCCTTTAATCCGTATGAAATTAATTTTTTACTTGAATATAATTTTCTTATCTTTTTATCAACCAATAAATTATCACCATTGAAAATAATGACTTCAGAATCTTTAAAAAGTTTGACTTTTTGGTCAATTAATTCTTCTTCAGATTCAAAATTGGCAAGGTGTGCAGTTCCGATATGAGTAAGTAAACCAATTTTCGGATGGAAAATATTTGCCAGTTTTTCCATTTCATTAGGTTTAGATACTCCTACTTCAAAAATTCCAATCTCATGTGAGTCATTGATTTGAAGTAAAGAAAGAGGAAGGCCAATCTGCGAGTTAAAACTTTTAGGGCTCTTCACTGTAGAAAATTCATTCCAGATACATTGATAAAGCCATTCTTTTAAAATCGTTTTACCATTACTTCCCGTTATCCCTACAGATTTTAAGTGAGAATTTTCAAAATGATATTTAGCTAAGTTTTGAAGAAAATCTACTGAATTTTCAACGATAACCCATGTAATATTTTCAAATTGAGAATAATGATGCTCAGAAATAATTACATTGATACCTCTGTCAATCGCAGATTCAATAAATTTTTCCCCTGAGTTTTTGTGCGTATTTATTGCAATAAATGCTGTATTCTTGGTAGAGTAAATAATTCTGCTGTCAAAAGCTATATTTTTGATAATTAAATCCTCATCTCCAATAATTTGAGCATTGGTGATATCTGCAATTTGTTTTATTGTATAATTCATTGGTACCTACCTCCTTTATTTTAATAGAAAATTCAAAAGTAAAATCACAAAAGGGCTTAAAAAAAAGCTGTATGGGAAAAACTACAACTTCACTCTTTTGTCTTTATAAAATTATATATTTTTCTTCTTCAAAAGTACTTCTTCAATAAAAACACGACGGCTTACAGCTTCATAACTTTCAGTTTCTCCCAATTCAACCAAATCATCTCCCTGAGAAGTTCTCATAGAGTAATTGGCAAGGTTTCCTGTTCTTTTGCAAATAGCATGCACTTTTGTAACATATTCTGCAGTTGCCATCAAATTGGGCATAGGTCCGAAAGGCCTTCCCAAAAAATCCATGTCCAAACCTGCAATTACCACTCTCACACCACTATTTGCCAACTGATTGGCTACATCAACGATGCCTTCGTCGAAAAACTGAGCTTCATCAATTCCTACTACATCACAGTTGGAAGCCAATAAAAGAATTTCGTTGGGATTTTCCACTGCTGTGCTACGAATTTTATTCTGATTATGAGACACAACATCTTCTTCAGAATACCTGGTATCCAGTTTTGGTTTAAAAATTTCTACATTCTGTCCTGCCATTTCTGCCCTTCTCAGCCTTCTGATCAGTTCTTCGGTTTTTCCTGAAAACATTGAACCACAGATAACCTCCATCCAACCACTCTGCTTAGAATGATTAATTGTATTTTCTAAAAACATTTGTTAAATTAGCCGTATATTTTTATTACATCAAAAGTAAGCAATTTTAACAAGATTCTTATATGCAAAACATCCAAGATTTAAAGGAAAAAATTTTTTTTGAATCCAAGAATATCATTGATATTTTGGACAAAATTAACAATGTAGACGAGCTGCTTTCAAAGCAAGATCTTGTGGATGAGCTTGGTAATAGAATTTCTTTCTTGAGATTACTTGAGAAAAATATAGAATACTTTATACCTGAAAATAATTCTCAATCTTCAGAAAGCAAACAAAATATTTCTCTCACGAATAGTACTGAACCTGAAAATCATGAATCAGCAAATGAAGTAACGGAAGAAGAAGCTATTTTTAACAATGAGTTGAACGAAATTGATGAGAATGAAGAGAATACTCTTGATGATTTCACTCATAAAAAGGCTGAAAATGAAACTTTTAATAGCCAATTGAATGAAATAGAAGAAAGCGAATTGTCTGAATATCACGAAAGTACGCTGAGTTTTGTAGATGAAGAAAGAATTTTGGCTAATTCTGAACCTGAAAATGAGGATGATATCAATGAAGAGATGTTTAATCAGGAAACAACAGAAGAAGAAGCCATATTTAATAATCAGCTTAATGAAATTGATGAATTTGAAAATGAAATTTCTGAAAATCAAGGTAATAGTATAAATGATTTTGATGAAGAAGAAAAAATTCAGTTTAGTTTTGAGCCGGAAAAAATAAAGAATGAAGCCTCTGAAATAGTAGAAACTATACCAAGTATTTTTGATAGTGAAATTATTGATGAAGAGGAGATTTTAGTAGAAGAAAATGAAGATCAGTTTGTTGCTTCAAATATTTCTATTGAGCAAGGAGAAATGGTAACGGAAACTTCGAATGTTGAAAATGTTTTGAGTGAAATAAAAAATGAAGCTCAAATTGAAGAAAAAAATGAAGAGATTTTAGTTTCTGAGTCTATCGACAGAAGAAAAATTGTTGATATTGACAAACCTGTTTCTGAAGCAAAAGAAAATCAACCTTCTGATGAAAGTTTTGAAAACACAGATACTTATCATCAGGATAAAAAAATAAAATTAGCCAATATTAAAGGTCTAAAAGCAGTTCAGACTCTTTTTGATGATGATCCTTTGGAAAGAGAAAATCCTGTAGAACCTTCAGTAAAAGATGATGTAGGAAGTATTTTGAAAACAAATATTCCTACGGATTTCATGGAAGCAGAAAAAGCAAAACCCGAATTTAAACTTGATTTAAATGATAGAATTGCTTTTTCAAAAATGTTATTCGGAGGAAGTCAATCAGAATTGAATGAAGTTGTTTCGGAACTTAACCGTTTCAAGACATTAGACGACGCAAAAGAATATTTGAGCGATCTATATTATGCCAAAAAGTGGCATAAAGTAGACGAATATGCTCAAAGATTATGGATATTGGTAGAAAATAAATTCTTATAAACTAAATTTTGAGCGGGATTCTGTATTTTGTTCCTACACCGATCGGGAACTTGGAAGATATGACTTTCAGAGCGGTGAATGTACTGAAAGAAGTAGATTATATTTTATGTGAAGACACCAGAACTTCCGGAATTCTTTTGAAGCATTTCGAAATTTCTAAGCCTTTGAAATCTTATCATTTGCACAATGAACATCAGGCAACAGAAAAGGTGATGACAGACCTTAAAAGCGGTCAAAATGTTGCCATTATTACAGATGCTGGAACTCCCGGAATCTCAGATCCTGGTTATTTATTGGGAAAAGCAGGAGCAGATAATAATATCGAAATGATTTGTCTTCCCGGAGCGACAGCTTTTGTACCGGCTTTGGTGGTTTCAGGACTTCCTAATAACGAGTTTTTGTTTGCCGGATTTTTACCTCAAAAAAAAGGAAGGCAAACGAAACTAAAACAACTTGCAGAAGAAAAAAAGACCATCGTTTTATACGAAAGTCCTCATAAAATAAATACGACTTTAGAACAAATCAAAGAATTTTTTGGTGAAGAAACTAAAGTAAGTTTAAGCAGAGAAATTTCGAAAAAATTCGAAGAAACTAAACGTGGAACAATCAATGAATTAATTGAGTTCTCTAAAAGTAAAACTTTAAAAGGAGAGATTGTTCTTATTATAAATAATTCCATTTAATTTTTAATTGAAAACACTTGTTTTTGTATTGTTTTCATCAGTTTGTGCAGCGCAGCAAACGGATCAGTACACTCAGATTTTATTATCAAAAAAACTTAACAAAGAAGTAAGTTCATATTCTAAAGGATATGGTATAATTGTAGATTCGGAAAAGGGATTTTCAGGAATTATTGATTCTTTAGGAACAGTTACTTTTAATTATCCTTTCAAAAGTGAAATTCTGCATTTGCATAAAAATAGGTTTATTTTAAAACTGAAAGACGGTAAAACAGCTTTGATTGATGAGAAAGGAGAACAATTGATATCTCTTGAAAATCAGAAATTTAATACAAATTTTCAGATTAAGAAAAGACTTATTTCGTCAAAAGAGGGAAAACAAAGTTTGTATGATTATAACGGAAAGCAAATAATACCTTTTTCCGATAAAATTGAGTTTGCAGGAGAAAACAGGTTTTTTGTAAAAAAAGATAGTAAATGGTTTATTTATAATGTTGAAGGTCAACAAGTTTCTGATAAAGAATTTTCAAATAATCTCTATTTTTATAAAGGCAAAGCATTTTTAGACTCAGGAGATAAGAAAGGGCAGGTTATTGATAATGATGGGAAAATTCTTACAACAATTTCCAAATATTCGATTGATGATATAGGTGCATATCCTTTCTTGGTTACAAAAAATGGTAAAAATAAATACGGATTAATCGACAATGAAGAAAACCTGATTGCCGATGAAGTTTATGATCAGATTTTTTTAGGAAACAGATACATTTACCTTATAAAAAATGAAAAAGTAAGCGTTTTTTCAAAAGCTGAGAAAAAATTATATCCTACAGATTATTCTTACGTAAAGGCATTATTCAAAGATCTTTTCAGTACTCAGAAGAATTTTAAAAGTCCTAAAATGGCAATTGTACGTCTTGATGGCGAGGTTGTCATACCTAAAGAATTTGATGATATTGAAGGAGTTAAAATTTCAGGGCAAGATTTTATTTACCTTAAAAAAGGAAAAGAACAAAAACTTTTAGATAAGGATTTGAATGATATTCTGGATGATGCATATCAAATAGAAAAAATATTTCCTAATAGTTTGATTCTGAGTAAAAATAAGGCCTTTTATGTATTTTCAGTATTAGATAAAACATATAAAGAACTAACAAATATTTCTGAAATAAAGCAAAACGGAGTTTTTTATTATCCAACCTCTATTTTTCCGGCAATGGTTTGTAAAAATAAGGAAAATCTTTACGGGATTATCGATGAGAAAGGAGATGAACTGGTTCCTTTTGTGTATGATGATATTTCTACTTTTATTTCAGCAAATGAAATAATTGTAAAAAAAGGTAACAAATACGGTGTGATAAACTATCAAAACGAACCTTTAAAAGAGGTTGTTTATGATAAATATTCCATCGACAGAAAATGGATTAAGCTTACAAAAGACAAAGAACCAGAATTTCTTTATTTTACAGATTCGGAAGATTTGAAAACGATAGAGTAAAGAATTTGTATTGAAATAGTCATAAATTTTTACTAAAATACTAGTCAAAGCATGGTAAATGCTTAAATTATAATATCTTTGCAAACCGTTTAATTTCACTAAATTAAATGTATTAATAAATTAGTTAAACTTCAAAAGGCTAGTTATTAGTTATAAAGAAATAATTGTCATAGATATGAAACTATTAGAAGGAAAAGTAGCGCTAATTACGGGAGCTACAAGAGGAATCGGAAAAGGTATTGCAGAAGTTTTTGCTCAACAAGGAGCAAAAGTAGCATTTACTTATGCAGGTTCTGTAGACAAAGCGAAAGAATTAGAAGCGGCTTTAAGTTCTGTAACTCACATTAAAGGTTACCAATCTGATGCATCGGATTATGATGCTGCTCAAAGTTTAGTTGATGAAGTATTGGCTGAATTCGGGCAGATTGATATTTTGGTAAATAACGCAGGTATTACCAGAGACAATCTTTTATTAAGAATGTCTAAAGATGATTGGGATACAATTATAAAAGTAAATTTAGATTCTGTTTTCAACCTTACAAAAGCGGTTATTAAGCCAATGATGAAGGCAAAATCAGGGTCTATAATCAATATGAGCTCTGTTGTAGGAATTAAAGGAAATGCAGGACAGGCAAATTATGCAGCTACTAAAGCTGGAGTTATTGGGTTTACTAAATCTGTTGCTCTGGAATTAGGCTCAAGAAATATCCGTTGCAATGCTATTGCTCCGGGATTTATTGAGACTGAAATGACGGCAGCTTTGGATGAAAAAACTGTTCAATATTGGAGAGACGGGATTCCGTTGAAGAGAGGAGGATTACCAACAGATATTGCAAACGCTTGCGTATTCTTTGGAAGCGATATGTCTGCATACATTACAGGTCAAACATTGAATGTTGACGGAGGAATGTTGATGCCTTAATAAGATTTCTATCAAATTATAAATAAAAAATCCGTCTCAATGACGGATTTTTTGGTTTCATTTTAGAGCCTTGTTATAAATTTCTTTGACTTGAAGGTCTCCATAACCAAGCGCCCCAAACTCTTTCTGAAATTCTTCAAAAACTAAATTAAAATCTGTAACACCTTTCTTTATTAAATTTTCAATAAAATCTTTGGTTTTTTTATTCAGATATACATCAATTACTTCTTCTAAATTTCTAAAGCAAAGAGATTGATTTTTAGATAATTCTTTTAAATCTTGAGAATCACTATTTTGAAAAGCTCTCCAAAGTTTTAAAGCTAATTCAATATCATTTTCATTAAAAAGTACTTTCAAATATAAAGATTCTTCAAGGTCAGAATGAGTGGAAGTGGAAAATCCTTTCCATTTTTCTGATGATTTAGGAAATATTCTGTAGATTTTTAAATCTTTATTTCTTGAAAGCAAAAGAATGCAAAACCATAAATTTACCTGACAAAATAAATCATCTTCAAACCAAAGATTCGCTTCTGAGTTTTCAGGAATATTTATAATCTTTTTAAATTCAACAACAACCTTTTCATAATAATCATTTTGAGTGGTACTGTATTCATTTGAAATAAAATCAGCTCTTAATTTCCAGAAATCATCCAGATTTTCAAATTGTAAAGACCCTTTAATTAAAGCTTCCCTGCAAATAATTATATCTCTTGCGATTTTAGCTTCCTTTAACTGTTCCGCCAAACAATCTCCGTTTGCTATATTAAATATTTTATTCAATTATTAATCTTTAAATATTTGATTTTCTTGTTCTTGTACTCTTATGAATGTTGTTCTTTTTGATAATTCTTTCAACTTTGAAGCACCAACATAAGTACACGTGGAACGAACTCCCCCTAAAATATCTTTTACGGTTTCTGAAACAGAACCTTTGTATTCAACTTTTACAGTCTTTCCTTCAGAAGCTCTGTACTCAGCAACACCTCCGGAATGTTTATCCATTGCGGTTTTGGAGCTCATTCCATAAAATAAACGATATTTCTTGCCATTTTCTTCGATGATTTCTCCTCCACTTTCATCATGACCGGCAAACATTCCTCCTAACATTACAAAATCGGCGCCTCCTCCAAATGCTTTGGCAACATCTCCGGGAACTTTACAGCCTCCATCTGCTATAATTTGCCCTCCTAAACCATGTGCAGCATCAGCACATTCTATAATTGCTGAAAGCTGAGGATACCCAACTCCTGTTTTTACACGGGTTGTACATACAGAACCCGGACCAATACCTACTTTTATAATATCTGCACCTGCTAAAAGAAGCTCTTCAACCATTTCTCCTGTGACTACATTTCCGGCAATAATAATTTTATCAGGGAAATTGGCTCTTGTTCTTTTCACAAATTCTACAAAATGTTCAGAATAACCATTGGCTACATCTATGCAAAGAAAATCGATTTTTGGGTGTTTTTCGAGGATGTTTTTTATTTTTTCTTCATCCGATTTTCCTGTACCTGTGCTTAAAGCAATGTATTGATGAATGCTTTCTGGCTGATTTTCTAAAAAAGCTGTCCATTCTTCAACAGTATAATGTTTGTGAATCGCTGTAATGATTTTATCTTTTGCAAGTTCTACTGCCATTTCAAAAGTACCGACTGTATCCATATTGGCAGCAATAATGGGAGTGCCTTTCCATTTTTTTTTGGTATGCTTGAATATAAATTCTCTTTCTAAATCAACTTCTGAACGGGATTTAAGAGTGGAACGTTTCGGACGAAACATTACGTCCTTAAACCCTAATTTTATATCATATTCTATTCGCATTTTGATAAATAATTTTAATTGTTTCTTAAATAAAATTAGCAAATAATATGAAATATCTTACTTTTGAGGGTATGGATTTTCCTGTTACTTTTCAGATTTTTGGTAAAACCATTCTTGCACATCCGCTTTTTGAGGCAATAGGGATGTTTATAGGAATGCGCTATTATTTTTATTTGAAAAGAAAATCTAAAGAAAAACTTCCTTTTAATATTTCTATTTCTGTTTTAATAGGTGCAACAGCTGGAGCTTTATTGGGGTCTAAATTGATAGGAAATCTTGAAAATCCGTTTAAACTTTTTGAGAGTTTTGATATTGCAGCCATTTGGTCTAATAATACCATTGTTGGAGGGTTGGCTTTCGGATTAATAGGGGTAGAGTTGGCAAAAAAAATAGTAGGGCATAAAGAAAGTACAGGAGATTTAATTGTTTTTCCTTTAATATTGGCGATGATTATCGGAAGAATTGGCTGTTTTCTCACGGGAATTTACGAAGAAACTTACGGAATTCCTACGACCTCAATCTTTGGAATGAATCTCGGGGATAATTATTTGAGGCATCCTGTTGCATTGTATGAAATAGTATTTTTAATTCTTCTTTGGATAGTTTTAAAAGTAATTCAGAAAAGAAATATTTATCCTTCGGGTTTTATATTTCAAATATTTATGTTGAGTTACTTCACGTTTAGGGTTATTTTGGATTTTATTAAACCAAGGCTAGAAATTGTAGGAAATTTGGGAACGATTCAAATAGTATGTATTTGTGTAATTATTTACTACATTTATAAAATAAAAAACACACTGCCTTCACAATATAAAAAATACCAATCATGAAATTTATAACACTTTTGGAAGTAGGCAATCTCGCAGGAGTTGTTTTAATGATTATTTTGCTAATGATCTTTGGGGCTTTATTTATTTCTGCAATAGTAGCTCTCATTGTAAAAGTTATTTATGAACTAAAAGATGGAAGAAAATTTTCGAAAAAGCAGTTTCTTCAGACCATGCTTTTGTGCTTGTTAATTTGCGGATTGATTAGCGGATATATTTGTGGAGGAGGTTTTTAAAAATTAAATATGCCGGTAAGAAATTATACATATTACGATTACACCATAAGTCTTTGTCCTGAATGTTTAAAAAGAGTAGGAGCTAAGATTATTATTGAAAATGAAGCTGTTTTTATGACGAAAAGATGTCCGGATCATGGTTTCTTTAAGACAAAAATTGCTTCTGATGTTCATTATTACAAAAATATCAGAAATTACAATAAGGCTTCTGAAATGCCTTTGCATTTTGGGACAGATGTTGAATACGGATGTCCTTATGATTGTGGTTTGTGTGTTGATCATGAACAACATAGCTGTCTTTCTATTGTTGAAGTTACCGATCGTTGTAATTTGACCTGTCCTACCTGTTATGCAATGTCATCTCCTCATTATGGAAGTCATAGAAGTTTGGAAGAGATTGAAGCAATGTTTGATGTAATTGTAAAAAATGAAGGCGAACCGGACGTTGTTCAAATAAGTGGAGGAGAACCAACGATTCATCCAGAATTTTTCAAAATAATGGATATTGCAAAATCCAAACCGATTAAACATTTGATGTTGAATACAAATGGGGTAAGAATTGCAAATGATCCTGGGTTTGCTGAAAAATTAGCAACTTATGCTCCGGAATTTGAAATTTATCTTCAGTTTGATTCTTTCAAGCCCGAGGTTTTAGAGGATTTTAGAGGAAAAGATTTAACGGATGTAAGAATGAGAGCTTTGGAGAAACTGAATACCTTAAATCTCTCTACAACGTTGGTTATTGTCCTTCAAAAAGGTAAAAATATTGATGAAATCGGTAAAATCATTGAATTTGCTTTAAAACAAAAATGTGTTCGCGGAATTACCTTTCAGCCTGTAGAAATTGCAGGAAGAAACAGAGAAGATTCTTCACATGAGAAAATTACGCTTACAGAAGTTCGTCAGGAAATTTTAAATCAGTTTCCTTTGCTGAATTCTGATGATATTATTCCTGTTCCGTGTAATCCGGATGCTTTGGCGATGGGGTATATTTTAAAATTAGAAGGCGAAACAATTCCTTTGACAAGATATATCAATCCAGCCGATTTATTGAATAATGAAACCAAAAATACTATTGTTTATGAGCAGGATGAAGGCTTAAAAATGCAGCTTATTGATATCTTTAGCACAGGTATTTCAGTAGATAAAGTAAAACCGAAAGTAAACCAATTGCTTTGTTGTTTGCCGGAAGTTTGTGCTCCGGATTTAGATTATGATAATCTCTTTAGAATCATCATTATGAATTTTATGGATGCCCATGATTTTGATGTTCGAGCTGTGAAGAAATCATGTGTTCATATCGTCAATAAAGATTTAAAACTGATTCCTTTTGAAACAATGAATCTTTTCTACAGAGATGATAAAAAGAAGTACTTGGAAGAACTCAGAAAGGAGGATAAAGTATTATTTTAAATTTTTAAAAATAAAAAGAGTGGAAAATGTTCCACTCTGTATTTTTAATTAAAAATTCATTACTTCTTCCAAAGTTTTCATGTACTCGTAAGCTGTTAAATCAAATTTTACAGGAACAATTGAAATATATCCGTTGGCTAAAGCGGTTTCATCAGCATCTTCAGATTCATCCATATTATTGAAATAACCTGTAAGCCAGTAATATTTTTTTCCGTGCGGATTTACTCTTTCATCAAAACTTTCTTCCCATTTTGCATCAGCTTGTTTACAAACTTTTATACCTTTTATTTCTTCTTTTGTAAGCTTAGGAATATTAACATTTAATACAATACCTTTCGGCATTGGATTTTCCAAAGTTCTTTTAACGATATTTTGAATATGTTCTTTAGCCTGAGAAAAGTCTGCATCCCAACTGAAATCAAGCAATGAAAATCCGATAGCAGGAATACCTTCAACTCCGGCTTCAACCGCTGCAGACATGGTTCCCGAATAAATTACATTAATTGAAGAATTTGCTCCGTGATTGATTCCGGAAACAACAATATCTGGTCTTCTTGTAAGGATTTTATCAAGTGCCATTTTTACACAGTCTACAGGAGTTCCGCTACAAGAATAGTCTTTTTGCGGACCTTCCAAATTTACTTCTTCATAACTCAAGGTAGAATTTATGGTAATAGCATGTCCTTTTCCGCTCTGTGGAGAATTGGGTGCTACTACAATTACTTCTCCTATTTCGTTCATAAAGTTTACAAGATTTCTGATACCTGGTGCTGTAATTCCATCATCATTTGTTACCAGAATAAGTGGTCTTTCCATAAAATATTTTAATTTTAACAAATATACAATTTTGTGTATTAGAAATTATTCACATAAAATTGTTTATTCGTGAATAAATTGAGAATTTGAAAAACTGTATTCTTTATTTGAAAATTTTGATACATGAAGTAATATTATTCAGGTATTTATAGATTTATTTTATAAATTTTAAATATTTATATCTCTTATAATAAAAAAATTCAAAAGTATTCGATATTTCTAAATAAGGTATTAAATTTGATAGCTTGTAACAGTTATTAGATTGTTACTACAAATTGAATAGCTGATTTATAAAAAATTAATAAAAATATATTGCCAGATTTATGTGGAAAAATTTTAAACTAAATAAATTTTTACTCTTAATTCCATTGACAAGTCTTGTTTTTTGTTTCAATTCTCCTAAGAATGACGACGAAAAGATGCAGACAATAATGGTGAGTGTGAAAAACACTCTTTCTTATATACATTACAGCCCAAAGCCTATTAATGATGCTTATTCCAAAGATGTTTATAAGCATTATTTTGAGATGGTGGATCCTGCAAAGAGATACTTCCTACAATCGGATATGGACGAATTCAGCAAGCATGAAACAAAGCTTGATGATTATATCAATATGGGAGATCTTACATTCTATAAGCTTACAATAGACAGACTTTATCAAAGAGTCGACGAAATTGATAAGATTACTCAGGATGTTTTTAGCAAACCTATTAATCTAGAAGAAGATGAGACTCTTACTTTGGAGCCAAAACTGAAAAAAGTACCGGCAAATAAGCAGGAACAATACAATGAATGGAAAAAGTTCATTAAATACAATATTCTTCAGGAGATTGAGTCAATGAACAGCAAAGAACAGGCTCAAAAAGAGAAGAAAGATTCTGTTCAAAAACATAACTTAAAAGATACTATAAAACTTCAAATTCTTACACCTGAGCAAAAAATAAAAAAAGCTACAGATGAAGTTAAAGATCTTGTAAAAGAAACATTTACGAGATTCAAGAAAAGAAAGAAGATGGATTGGTTTACAGTCTATATGAATGCTTATACAGAAGTTTTTGATCCGCATACAAACTATTATTCGCCAAAGGATAAAGAAGATTTCGACACTACTTTTAAAGGTAAAGTAATAGGAATTGGTGCCCTTATTCAGGAGAAAAAAGGGAATCTTTATCTGGGAGCATTAACAATTGGTGCTCCGGCTTGGAAATCGAAGCAACTTTCAGAAGGTGATAAAATCTTAAAAGTAAAGTCTAAACCAAAAGATGATGCTGTAAATGTTGTAGGAATGCTTTCTGATGAGGCAGTAAGGTTGATCAGAGGGGAAAAAGGAACTCCGGTTACTTTAACGGTTCAGAAAAAAGACGGAACGATAAAAGATGTTACCATGATTCGTGAAGAAGTTGCTATTGAAGATACTTTTGCAAGAAGTATTATAGTAAATTCTCCAAACGGTAAAAAATATGGCTTCATTAATTTACCAAGTTTCAATGCAGATTTTGAAGATGCTAAAGGAAGAAATGCTTCAGATGACATCAAAAACGAAATCCTTAAACTTAAAGAACAAAATATCGAAGGAATTGTGCTGGATTTAAGAAACAATGGAGGAGGATCTTTAACAGAAGTTGGTGATATTATGGGACTTTTCATGAAATCAGGTCCTTACGTTCAGGTAAAAGATGGAAACGGGAAAATTCAGACATTAAAAAATAAAAATGAAAATCCGATATGGACGGGACCGCTTGTAATTATGCAAAACGAACTTTCCGCTTCTGCTTCTGAGATTTTAGCAGGTGTAATGCAGGATTACGGTAGAGCAATGGTTATAGGTTCTCCACAGTCTTTCGGAAAAGGTACAGTTCAGACATTTGTTGATTTAAACAGATTCTTGAATACTGAAGATGATTTTGGTTCTCTAAAACTGACAATTCAGAAGTTTTATAGAATTACGGGAGAGTCAAACCAAAGAAAAGGTATTGTTTCGGATATTCAGATGAAAGACTTCTTTACATATGCTGAAATAGGGGAAAGATATGATGATTTTGCTCTTGCTTGGGACAAAATTCCTTCTACTAATTTCCAAAAGTTGAATTATTTCAATATTCAGGCACTTGAGAAAGCCAGTTCAGAGAGAATGGCAAATAACAAAAACTATCAGTTGTTATTAGAGTCTGCTCAATGGAGAGAAAAATTAGACAAAGAAGAAAGCATTACATTGAATATTAACAAGTTCAATCAGGTGATGAAGGAGAGAAAGGCTCAGATTGAGAAATTTAAGGCTTTAAGTAAATATGAGAATGGTCTTAAATTCACTATGTATCCTTCTGAGATTGAAAGAGAGAAAAAAGATGAAGTATTCAAGAAAAAATCTGAAATCTGGATAAAAGGTCTTAAAAAAGACCCTTATTTACAGGAAGCAATGAACATTGTTGCAGATATGGGTACAAAATCATAAAAATTAAAAAATAATAAAAAAACCGCAAATGAAAAATCGCGGTTTTTTTATTTGAAATAACGTAAGGTTATTTAATTTCTACACATCCAACTCTTCCCCCCGCATTTCCTGTTGGTTGAGTATGAAAATCGTCTGCTGCAGCGTGTACGATGAGACCTTTTCCGATGATATTTTTAGATTCATCTGTACAGCCAAGACACCATTTATTTGTTTTGAATGTCAAAGTTGCTACACCATTTTGGTCAGCAACAAGATTTCCTATATCTCCCATGTGAAAATGTTCGGCTCCCCATTTTCCGTGGTCATGTTTTGAAGGATTCCAGTGTCCTCCAGTAGAGGTTCCGTCTGCTGCAGAACAATCACCTTTTTCATGAATATGCACAGCATGAATTCCAGGTGTAAGATTGGTTATATCAAGTTTCATGATAACTTCCTCTCCTTTTTGAGTAAATTTTGCAGTTCCTCCTGTTTGTGTATTGCTTTTAGACAAGACTTGATACGTATTTGTCGTTCCGCAAGAAACAGCAAATAAGGTACATCCAGCCAATAAAGCTAATGTTTTACCTTTCATTTTTAAATGATTTTAAGTGATTATTAGTATAAAATTAAAAAAGATATTCCAAAGAGGGGTAAAATTTAGATTTTTTTATTCAGGAATAATAATTACCATTCAGGATTGAAAAATAACCGTTCGGTGAAAAAAAATAAGAATAAGAGTGTTTTTGCTCTTATTTTTGATTCGAAATTTAATAACAATGAAAGCTCAACAGCAAAAAATATTTTTTTTAATTTCCTTTTTAGTTTTTACATTGCAATTTGCACAGGTAAAAATTTCAGGAAAAGTAATTTTTAGAAATAAAGGGATAGGTGATGTAAATGTTACTTTAAAAGATACTTATGATGGTGCAACGACAGATACAAACGGAAATTTTTCTTTTGAAACCGTAGAAAAAGGAAGTCATTCATTAGTTTTTACACATCCGAAATATATCGATGTTGAAAAAAATATTAATATTGATAATCAGGATGTTGTAATGAATATCGATTTGAAGGAGCAGATTAGCGAAATAGATGCAGTAGTTGTTTCTGCTGGTTCTATTGAGGCAAGCGATAAAAAGAGAGCAACAGCACTTTTAACACCAATTGATATCTACACAACAGCAGGAGCAGACGGACAGATTTCTTCAGCTTTAAATTATCTTCCAGGAGTTCAGAAAGTGGGCGAAACAGAAGGATTATTCATTAGAGGAGGAACAGGTACAGAATCTAAGATTTTTATGGATGGAAGTTTGATTAATAATTACTTCTCAAATTCAGTTCCCGGAATTGCAGGAAGGGATAGATTTAACACTTCGCTTTTCAAAGGGAATATTTTTTCAAGTGGAGGATATTCAGCTTTATATGGTCAGGCTCTTTCAGGAGCTTTGATGTTGGAGAGTGTTGATTTACCGGATCAAAGTTCTTATGATTTTGGAATTTCGCCAATATTCTTAAATGCAGGATTTCAAAAGTTAGGTAATAACAAAAACAGTTCTTATGGTGCATCTTTGGGATATTCTTTGCTAAGCTTGATGCAGAAAGTATTTAGTTTTAATACAGATTTTATTGATGCCCCTCAAGGTTTGAATGGTGATTTTAATTTTAGAATCAAAACAAAATCAGGAGGTTTCTTTAAATATTACGGAATGTACGACTCTAATAAAATGGGTGTGAAAGTACCAAGCTTAGAAAATGAAGATGAATATAATTTGATAAGATTAAAAGGGAAAAATACCTATCACAACCTATCTTTTAAACAAAAATTCGGAAAATATTTACTGAATGCAGGAGCTTCTTATTCTTATAATCGTTCGAACCTTAATTTTTCGTCAGAAAAAAATAAAATAGAAGGCGAAAAATCCCAATTACTGAATGATGGAAATTATATCAACTTCAAAGCGGTTTTAGAGAGAAAAATCAATAAAATAAGCGCAATAAGAGGAGGTTTTGAGCTTAATAATACCGATGAGAAATTAAATTTTGAAGAAGTAAACAAAAATTATAAAGATTTGATATCTTCTGTTTTTTTAGAAACAGATTTAGGGTTTAGTAACCGTTTTTCGACGAAAATAGGTTTAAGAGCAGAAAATTCTTCCTATTTGAATAAAAATAATGTTGCTCCACGTTTTGCATTAGCGTATCGTTTGGCTAGAGAGTGGACAACCTCATTTGCTTACGGATTATTCTATCAAAATCCTGAAAGTAAATATATTAACTTTCCTGCCGACTTAGATTTTCAAAAATCTCAACATTATATTTTTCAGGTTCAGAGGAGCTCAGAAGGAAGAAGTTTAAGATTTGAAGCATTTTACAAAAAATATGACCAATTGATTAAAACATTCACGATTAATCCCCAGGAAAACCAAATTCAGACAGCTTTGAATAATCAAGGATATGGCTATGCAAAAGGATTGGAATTATTTTGGAGAGATAAGAAAACTTTTAAAAATATAGATTATTGGTTAAGTTATTCATTCTTGGATTCTAAAAGAGATTTTATGAATTATCCGATGAGTTTGAAACCAAATTTTGCCTCAGAACACACTGTTTCTGCAGTTGCAAAGAGATTTATCCCAGAATGGAAATTGGGTGTTAACCTTTCTTATACCTATGCAAAAGGACGTCCTTATTACGATATCACCACCAAAATGGAAGGGGACAAATTTGTAAATTTTACCCGAAACGAAGGAAGATTAAAAGATTACAAAGCGCTTAATCTGAGCTTTAATTATCTTCCGAATTTAGGAAAAAAAGATGCTAAATCTTTCACGGTTTTTGTTTTGAGTATTTCCAATATTTTAGGTTCAAAAAATGTTTACGGATACAATTTTTCACAAGACGGATCTAGAAGTTCAGCGGTTGTTCCTCCAGTAAACACATTTGCTTTTGTGGGAGTTTTTATAAGTTTTGGAGTAGATAAAACTCAAGATGCAATCAATAATAATTTGTAAAAAACAATGAGAGTTCAACTAAAAATATATCTTTGATTAAACAGAAAACAACATTAAAAAATATAGAAAAAATGAAAAAATATCTATTAACCTTTGCTTTAGGTTTTGTGAGCTTAACGTCTTTTGCTCAGAGTACTTATGAAAAAATAATGATAGAGAAAATTGCCAAATTAGAAACATGTAAATCTGTTGATGATTTTCAGGTTTTGGCAAATGATTTTGATAGAATAGGTAAAAAAGAAGTAAAAGAATGGTTGCCATCTTATTATGCTGCTTTTGCTTATATCCAGAAAGGAAGACTTCTGATGAGAGATGGAAAAATGACCGAACTTTCGGCTCAGGCAAATATTGCTGAAAAATATTTGGATCAGGCTGAAACTATTGCCGGAAAAGATAATTCTGAAATTCATTTGCTTAAAAAAATGGTGTTTTCTCTAAAAATGATGGAAAATCCTGCTGAAAGATATATGACCGACGGAATGAAAGCTATGGAAGAACTAAAATTAGCAGAAAAACTAGACCCAACCAATCCCAGAGTTACTTTAATTCAGGCAGAGGATACTTATTTCACGCCGGAGCAGTATGGTGGAAGTAAAGTAAAAGGTTTGGAGCAGTTTAAAACAGCTTTGGAAAAATTTAATGCTTTCAAACCCAAAACGACATTAGATCCAAATTGGGGAAAAGGTGAAGCTGAGTATTTTTTAAGTTTAGATTCAAAAAAATAAAAACATTCGAGATAATTTGAAAGCCTTCTTATCAAAAGAAGGTTTTTTTGTGCGATTCGGTAATGAAAATCTACTGTTCGGCAAGAAAATATTTTTAATACTTTTAATAAAAACTAATTTTGAATCAAGAAAACGGATAATGAAACGTAAAGACTTTATAACATTAATTTGGATATCATTAGCAACATCCTTGTTTTTCTTCTTTGTATTCACAGATGAGAAGAATATTGAAGGTTTTTTGTTTACAATACTTATTTCATCCATGTATTCGTTCGTTTTGGGGATAGGAAACGGGCTTCTTAATGATTTTCTGAATAAAAAATTTCCTTGGTCCGAAACCACCACAAAACGTGCTGTTATAAGCATTGTTTCTATTCTTATCATTAATATTATTTTAGTCTATTTCTGTAATTACATGAACTTTGTCGTATTCCAAAAGTCGGCAACTACGGAAGAATATTTTTCAGGAAAATACAATTATGCCAATTGGTTTACGATAAATATAGCTTTATTGATTTCTGCTTTTCTTCATGCGAAGAACTTTATGGAAGAGCTGAAAAAAACTTCCAAAAAAGAGGTTGTTGAGCAGAAATTGATTGCAAAATCTGCCAATGCACAGTTTGAAAGCCTTAAAAACCAGCTTGACCCACATTTTCTTTTCAATTCTTTAAATGTTTTAAGTTCGTTAATTGATGAAAATCCGAATCAGGCTCAGAAGTTTACTGCTTCAATGTCAAAGATTTACAGATATGTTTTGGAACAAAAAGATAAAGAATTGGTAACTGTAGAAGATGAGATAGAATTTGCCAAAACCTATTGCGATTTGCTGAAAACAAGATTTGAAGATAGTGTGGATTTTGTTTTTGATGTTAAAAAAGAAGATTACCGATTATTTGTGGTTCCTCTTTCGTTACAATTGCTTTTAGAAAACTGTATTAAACACAATTTTGCAACTTCTTCAAAACCGTTAAATATCAAAATTTTCTCTGAAAACGGAACACTTTGTATTGAGAATAATTTGCAGGTGAGAGAGCAGATAAAAGAAAGTTCGGGTATTGGCTTGGCAAATATTGTTCAGCGATATTCTTTGCTTACCAAACGAAATGTTTTTATTGAAAAATCTGAAGATTATTTTAAAGTAAAACTTCCTGTATTGGAATCTAAGCCTAATGTTATCAATATAAAAACAGAAAATAATGATATGGCTTATGAAAGAGCTCAAAAAAGAGTAAAAGAAATAAAAAGTTTCTATGGGAATCTTATTTCTTATTGTATTGTGATTCCGTTTTTGGTTATTCTAAATCTTATAACAAGCCCGAAATCGCTTTGGTTTTATTTTCCGATGTTGGGCTGGGGAATAGGTGTTGTTGCTCACGGAATGAGTGTGTTTGCGATGGGTAAAAACTGGGAAGAAAAGAAAATCAGAGAAATTTTAGAAAAACAAAACAAAAAATAAAACTTACAATCATGGAAAATATTAGTCAAAATGATATTCGATATAAAGAGGCAGAAAAAAGAGTGAAAAAAATAAAAAGTTTTTATATGTCTGTTATTATTTATGTATTTGTGAATATTTTTATTTTATTCTTGAATTACAAAGCATTAAAGGCAGAACAAACAATTTGGGAATTAAAATATTTTGCACTTCCTTTTTTCTGGGGAATGGGTTTACTTATTTACGGAATGGTAGTTTTTATTCCTGGGTTTTTCTTAGGTAAAAATTGGGAAGAAAGAAAAGTAAAACAGTTGATGGAAGACGAAAATAAGTACTAAATACAAAGAAAATAGTATAAAATTAAAATCCCGGTTCTCCATTGAGTCGGGATTTTTACAATTCAGGTGTTATTTTCTACGGTTCGGTCATATAAAATTGATTTGGGGTGGTTTTCGGGCATACATTTGTATCAATAAAACGGACAAAACAGGTTTAAAAACTTAGAAATTATGGAAACAACATTCAATACCAACGAAAATTTAGCTTATCAAAAAGCGGCAAAAAGAGTAAAAGAACTGAAAGGATTCTATGGAAATCTTACTTCTTATTGTTTGGTAATTCCTTTTTTAGCAGCTGTAAATATTCTCACAGACAGAAATTATTTATGGTTTTTCTGGCCGATGTTGGGTTGGGGAATAGGTATTGCGGCTCACGCAATTAATACTTTCGGAATAGGAAAACATTGGGAAGAAAGAAAAATCAAAGAATTGATGGAACAGGAGAGAAAAAACAACAAAACTCTTTAAATAAACTAAAATAATCTTAAAAACATATCAAAATGAACTATAACCAAGCACAACAAAGAGTAAATGACCTGAGAAAATTCTACAAGAACCTTACATGGTTCGGAATCGTAGCATTATTTATATTTTTTAACCGTGTTTTTGAAAATGGAAAGATAAATTTGTCTTTATTTCATGGGTCATTAATTTTAACAATTTGGGCAATTATTTTAGTTGTGAAAGCTGTAAAACTATTCGTCTTAGATTCTGAATGGGAGAGAAAAGTAATGCAAAAAGAAATAGAAAAGAGTAAAGAGAATTTTTAATTATAAAAACCGATAACTTTTAAGTATTTTTATTTCTGAATTTTAAAACTAAAACCGGAATTTGATGATAAAAACAGTCATTATTGAAGACGAAAAACCAGCTTTGAGAAAATTGGAGAGAATGTTGAGCGAATTTACTGATATTGAAGTTGTTGGCAAGGTAGAATCTGTAGAAGAAGGCGTTCGATGGTTTTCTGAAAATGAACAACCGCAACTTATTTTTTCGGATATTGTTTTAGGAGACGGATTATCTTTCGATATTTTTGAGAAAGTTCCGACAAAAGGTTTTATTATTTATACTACAGCTTTTGACCAATATACTTTAAAAGCATTCAAATTAAATAGTATTGATTATCTTTTGAAACCGATTTTGAATGAGGATTTGCAGAATGCAATTGATAAGTTTAAATCTTTTCTTCCTACGGATAATTCTGTTAATTCACAGGATATTAAGCAATTAATTAAGAAAGATAAAACTACGCTTTCCAGAATTTTGGTTAAGATAGGATATAACCTGAAAATTGTTCAGACGAATGAAGTAAGCTGTTTTTACAGCGAAAATAAAATCGTATATCTTCAGACGAAAGAGAGGACTTATCCGTCAGATTTTACTTTAGATGAACTTGAAGATGTATTGGATGAGAAGAAATTTTTTAGGGTAAATCGGCAGTTTATCATTAATTCAGATTATATCAAAAATATTCACACTTCACCCAACTATAAAGTTGAGTTAGAGTTTCAGCCACAAGAAGAGATTACGGTGAGTAGAGACAGGGTGAAAGATTTTAAAGATTGGTTGATTGGTTAATTATTTGTAATCTATTCTGTTAGATTCTGTGTCTTCAAGCTGTTTTATAATTGACTTGGGTATTTCATCACTGTCGATAGGGAAACTTATTGAGTCTGTTATAAAAGTCTTTCTGTCTACTTTTTGGAATATTTCGAACAGAGCAATCGGCTCTTGGTTAAAACTAATACATGTACTTATAAAATGCAATTCATGGAGCTTGTAATCTGGATTTTTAAGTTTTTCCTTGATATCTTTTATTCTTGAAATAAAATGTCTTTGGCGTATGAAAGTATTACTGTTCATGATGATAAAAACATAATCTGAATAGGCAGTTACTTTTCCAAAATATTTATGTCTGTCACCTCCGCTTCTTTCTATAAGATACTCTCCTGTAGTTTCAGACTTATAGACTTCTGTTGCAGAGCGCCAGATTCGGTTATCTTTTGCCTGCAAAGGGTTTTCAGGAAGGTTTCTGTTATAAGATTACCAACAACCAACTAAACTGTCTAAAAGCTCTGTATTTTGCTTTACATTGTGCATCTCTATTTTCAAATCATTGAAATTGAAAGTTTCAGTATTTGTATTGATAAAATCTATATAATTTGAATAACCCAACACCTTTACAATCAGACTTAGTTTTGCCAGATTGGGTTTGCTTAATATTGTGTTTTCGTTTTTGTAATATTTCTTTAGTTTATTGATTATCAAGTGTTCATATAGATAGTTTGAACCTAGTAAATCAGGTTTCTTTTTGATGTTTTTCTCAGAATTTTCAGTGATTATTAAATCATTTAGTTCTGAAACAATATAAGACCATTCCGTTTTGGTAACATCTTGCCAATGATTTTTCTTTAAAAAATGCATACTCAAAAAGTTCATCAGCTTTTCTAAATGTAGAATATCTTCTTTTTTCATCAGAATTTTATATTTAAGACTAATATAAGATTTTTTTAAGTCTCAAAAATATTTTCCCAAGACTTTTATATTTCAATAAGCAAAGATATTTGAGTAGAAATTAAAAGACAAAACAATGGAAACAAAAAAATTATTAAAAAATGATTCTCTTTGGAACAGGATTCAGAGTTTTTCCATAGATGATACTAATTCAGATTTTCCTTTCTCAAAAAAATTGGCAAAAGAAGAAAACTGGAGTTCAGGTTTTACTCAAAAAGCGATAGACGAATATAAAAAATTTGTTTATCTGTGCTGTATTCTTCCCAATGGAGCTTCGCCGAGCGAAATTGTAGATAAAGTATGGCATATGCATCTCATCTATACACAAAATTACTGGGAAAAATTTTGCCCTATTATTCTTCAACAAAAGCTTCATCATAACCCATCAAAAGGAGGTTCAGAAGAAAAATTGAAACATATAAATTGGTTTGAAGATACATTGCAAAGCTATAGGGAAATCTTTGGGCAGGAACCTCCGGAAGAAATCTGGAAGAAAAAAGAAAAATCTAAAAATAGAAGATTTTGGTTAAAAGGTGTTGGAATGCTTTCAGTTCTATCATTGTTTTTTATTTTAAATTCATGTTCAAAAGACTCAGATAACTTATTTTTTTCGGGTTTGATGGGTTTTATAATTTTTGTAGTTATTTTTTTTATTTCAGGCTCATTCAAAAATGATAAAAAAGATAAAAATAAAGGAGACGGAGATTCATGGGGAAGTTGTGGAGGAAGTTCATCAAGTTGCAGCAGCAGTTCTTGTGGAAGCAGTTGTGGTAGTGGTTGCGGAGGCTGCGGTGGTGGAGGAGATTGATATAAAAGCAAAAAATTATGAGAAAAATAATCATCCATTCAGTTCCTATAGTGATAAGTTTTGTCTGGCTTATTTTGGTGAATCATACGCTTAATCCAATTACTTTGCGAGGACCTTATTTTCTGCAGTTCTATCTCATTCTCCTTATGGGATTTTATATGTCAATTCTTGGACTAAAAACCTTAAGAGAAAAGATTTCAAAAACTACAGCTTGGATTATGATATCTATTTTCTTATTGGGAGTTATAAAATTAATAAGAGGAATTGTTTTAGGAAAACCGGTAGGTTTTTTGATTGGGATATTAGCTGTGGAATTAATTGTATTTCTGTTGTTTAAATTGGTTGAATTAAATAATAAGATGAAATGATTTTATGACAAATTATTCCAAAAATAACCCCGAAACGTTAATTGCTTCGGGATTATGTATTCTTAGTTGGTTAAATTTAATCTACGAAATCACACCGCTTCCTAAAAGTTCCTCATCAATATACCAAGCCGCAAACTGACCTTCGGCGATGGCAGATTGTGGTTCTTCAAATTCAACATAAAATGCTTCTTCAAACTGATATAAAGTTGCTTTTTGCAAAGGTTGTCTGTATCTGAATCTTGCCATTACTTCCATTGATTCACCATTTTTCAATTTTAAATCTTCGCGAACCCAGTGTAATTCAGAATTATCAATTTTTAAAGCTCTTTTTAATAACCCAGGAAACTGATGACCTTCTCCAACAAAAAGGATATTATTTTCCATATCTCTTGAGATGATAAAGCAGCTTTCTTTGTGCCCGCCAATTCCTAGTCCTTTGCTTTGTCCGATAGTGAAAAATTGAGCACCCTGATGTTTTCCAATTACTTTTCCGTCAGGTTTTTTATAATTGATTTTTCGGCTTAAAAACTCAAGTTCTTCCTGTTTTGAAGCAAATTCTGGTAATTCTTTCGCAAAAAGAGGTGAATCTTTGAAAATTTCTACAATTTCACCTTCTTTTGGAGTCAATTGCTGTTGTAAAAACTGTGGTAAACTTACTTTTCCGATAAAGCATAAGCCTTGAGAATCTTTTTTATCAGCTGTTACTAATCCTATTTCTTTGGCAATTTCTCTTACCTGTGGTTTAGTAAGTTCTCCGATAGGAAATAATGCTTTCGACAATTGATCCTGGCTCAACTGACATAAAAAATAAGATTGGTCTTTATTATTGTCTTTTCCTGCTAAAAGATGAAAAGTTTCTTTTCCGTTTTCATCAAAAGTTGAAGTTACTCTGGCATAATGCCCTGTTGCTACTTTATCTGCACCTAAAGACATTGCTGTTTTCATAAAAACGTCAAATTTTACTTCTCGGTTACATAAAACATCGGGATTTGGAGTTCTTCCTTTTTCGTATTCAGCAAACATATAATCTACAATACGCTCTTTGTAAAGATCGCTCATATCAATTACCTGAAATGGGATTCCTAATTTTTGAGCAACCATTAAAGCATCATTACTGTCTTCAATCCAAGGACATTCATCTTCCAATGTTACAGAAGCATCATTCCAGTTTCTCATAAATAATGCCACCACTTCATGACCCTGTTGTTGCAACAGATATGCTGTAACGCTAGAATCTACACCTCCGGAGAGGCCAACTACTATTTTCATTTTATTTCAATTTTACGAAACTCTTAACGGGAGTTCTTAGTTTGATTCGACAAAAATACAATTAAAAAAATTCGTAAAAAAACCATAATTTTAAGCATCGAAAAAAACAATATTATGAAAAAGGGTATTATTTCATTGGTTCTTTTAATTTCTGGTTTAGCATTTTCTCAGATTTTAGTAGGTACAACACAACAGGATAATAATAGATGGACTTTTGGAGGAGGAATTGGTTTGGGTTTTGGAAGCCAGAGTTCTTTTTATTTGCAGGCTTCCCCGAGAGTTGGTTACAGACTAACAAATGACCTTGAAGCAGGAGTAGTTGGAAGTGTTTCCTGGCAAACTTCAAATTATTATCGTTCTACAATGTTTGGGATTGGTCCTTTTGCGAACTATTATATTGCAAGGTCTTTTTATGTAGGGGCAAATCTTCAGCATTATTTCATTAATTATAAAGATAAATATTATGATTATAAAGTGAATGAAGAAGAAACTGCTTTATACTTAGGAGGAGGTTATATGCAGAGAATCGGGAATAATTCTTATATGCAAATTGGGGTAATGTACAACGTACTTTGGAAAGAAAATTCAAGTGTTTTTTCAAGTGGTTTGATTCCAAATATAGGTTTTGTAATGGGACTTTAAAATATTGATAATAAAAAAGCATCGGTTTTCCGATGCTTTTTTATTATAATTAAACTATTTATTTATGCTTGAGAAGATTTTTCAGCAGACTTTTTGGGTTTTGAAGTTTTGCCGACCAATCCGTCTTTAGCTTCATTTAGATCAAGAACTACTGTTTCTCCTTCAGATAATTGCTTGTTTACCAACATTTCTGCTAATAAATCTTCAATATATTTCTGGATAGCTCTTTTTAATGGTCTAGCTCCGAAATCTTTATCCCAGCCTTTTTCAGAAATAAAGTCCTTAGCTTCTTCAGTTAATTCAACTTTATAGCCTAATTTTTCAAGTCTGTTGTAAAGTTTACCCAATTCAAGATCAATGATTTTCTTAATATCTGTCTGCTCAAGAGAGTTGAAGATAATAATGTCATCAATTCTGTTTAAGAATTCAGGTGCAAACGCTTTTTTAAGAGCATTTTCAATCGTACTTCTGGCTCTTGTATCTGAGCTTGATTTCTTAGCGGAAGTTCCAAATCCTACACCATCTCCGAAGTCTTTAAGATCTCTTGTTCCAATGTTAGAAGTAAGGATAATAATTGTATTTCTAAAATCAATTTTTCTTCCTAAACTGTCTGTAACATGACCTTCATCCAAAATTTGAAGCAAGATATTGAATACATCGGGGTGAGCTTTTTCGATCTCATCCAAAAGAACCACTGCATAAGGTTTTCTTCTTACCGCTTCAGTTAATTGTCCACCTTCTTCATAACCTACGTATCCTGGAGGCGCACCAACCAATCTTGAAACTGCGAATTTTTCCATGTATTCACTCATATCAATTCTAATCAAAGCTTCATCAGAATCGAATAATTCACGAGCCATTACTTTAGCCAACTCAGTTTTACCAACACCAGTTGTTCCTAAGAAAATGAATGTACCGATTGGTCGGTTAGGATCTTTAAGACCTGCTCTGTTTCTTTGAATTGCTTTCACAACTTTTTTCACAGCGTCTTCCTGACCAATAACTTTTCCGTTCAGTTTATTGTCCATCTGAGCTAGTTTATCAAGCTCGTTTTTACCAACCTTCGTTACAGGAACGCCACTCATCATAGAAACAACTTCTGCGACATTTTCTTCTGTTACGGTTTCTTTTTTCTCTTTAACATCTTTATCCCATTTATCTTGAGCAGAATTTAGTTCCATTTGAAGTCTTTCTTCTTCGTCTTTCAGTTTTCTGGCTTCAAGATAATCCTGAGCTTTTACAGCTTTCTGTTTTAATTCCTTGATATCCTCAATTTTCTTTTCAAAATCAATGATTTCTGTAGGAACTTTCATGTTTTTAATATAAACACGAGACCCAGCTTCATCCATCGCATCAATTGCTTTGTCTGGTAAGAAACGGTCTGTAATATATCTTGATGTCAAATTGACACATGCTAAAATCGCTTCAGGAGTATAAATTACATTATGATGTTCTTCATACTTATCTTTAATCTGATTTAAAATCTGAACCGTTTCCTCAATAGAAGTTGGCTCAACCATCACTTTTTGGAATCTTCTTTCTAAAGCACCATCTTTTTCAATATACTGACGATACTCATCCAAAGTAGTTGCTCCGATGCATTGGATTTCTCCTCTTGCTAAAGCCGGTTTGAACATGTTTGATGCATCTAGACTTCCTGTAGAACTTCCTGCACCAACAATAGTATGAAGCTCATCAATGAAAAGAATAACATCTCTGTTTTTCTCCAACTCAGTCATGATGGCCTTCATTCTTTCTTCAAACTGACCACGATATTTTGTTCCGGCAACTAAACTTGCTAAATCTAAAGTGATAACACGTTTGTTGTAAAGAACTCTCGAAACTTTCTTCTGCTGAATTCTCAAAGCTAAACCTTCCGCAATTGCAGATTTACCAACTCCTGGTTCTCCAATAAGAAGAGGGTTGTTTTTCTTTCTACGCGATAAAATTTGAGAAACTCTTTCGATTTCCTTTTCACGACCAATTACAGGGTCTAATTTCCCGTCTCTTGCCAAAGAAGTTAAGTCTCTACCAAAGTTATCCAAAGTTGGAGTTTTGCTTTTTGCAGAACCTAAATTTCCTGTAGGTTTTCTCATTTGCTCAAAATCCTCTCTTTCATCATCATCATCATAAGCACTCATTTGTGGCGCCTGTCCTGAATTTTTAAGCATTGTTTGGTACTCTTTTGATACTCCTTCATAATCAATGTCGTAAGCTCCTAGAATATTTGAAGTAGGGTCCTCATATTTATAAAGAATGCCTAAAAGCAAATGAACGGTATTAATTTCAGAGCTTTTATATTGTCTGCACTCTAGTTCTGCACGTTTAATAGCATGATCTGCCATTTTAGTGAAAGAAATATTTGTAACCTCCTCAGAAATAGGATTAAGACTTGCTGTATTTAGAGTTTCAATTTTTCTTCTGATTTGTGTTAAATCAGCATTAAGGTTTTGAAGGATTTCTTTTGCAGAGTTTTCTGTTTTTATAATACCTAAAAGTAGATGTTCTGTATTAAGAAATTCACTTTTCAGCCTCTTCGCTTCGCTTTTGCTTTGTTTGAATACTTGGCTCAAACCTTGTGAAAACTTATAATCCATAATATATCTCATTAGAATAAAGGCAACATTGCCCCTTATTCATAATCTAAATTACAAATATTTTACCAAAAATCAATAAATGACTTTATGGCAGAAAAAATTTTATTATCTTATTGAAAATGATTAAGTTTGTAATCCTTAAATTTTTCTCCATGAATCCCGAAATTGCTACATATATCGGATATTCCGCTTCACTTTTTATTGTATTGAGTTTTATTCTAAAAGATGTAAGAAAAATAAGAATTGTCAATATGGTTGGCTGTATCTGTTTTGTGATTTACGGAATATTTAGTGGGATGCTTTGGCCGGTGATTATTCCGAACGGATTAATCTGTTTTATTCAGATCTATCACCTTCTGGCGGATAAAAAGAAGTAATGAATGACGAGCAAAAAAGTTATTATATCTGCATTCAGTAACTTATATACAGATCAACGTATTGAAAAGATTTGCCAAACATTGCATGAAAACGGATATGAAATTGAATTGATAGGAAATGATTGGGGAGGTGCGGAAAAAATGTTCCGACCTTATTCTTTTACAAGAATACACTTGGTTTCAAAAAGTCTAAAGACGGCCTATTTTGAATTTAATTGGAAGTTATATAAAGAATTAAAGAATAGGACAGATAATAATACGATTCTTTATGCCAATGATTTAGATGCTTTACTTCCGAATTATTTATTGTCAAAAAATCTGAATATTCCTTTGGTTTTTGACAGTCATGAAATTTTTTCGGAAATGCCTGCAATTCAAGGCAAAATGTCACAAAAACTTTGGAGATATTTAGAAAAGAAAATAGTTCCGAATATACAATTTATGATTACGGCAAGTTCAGGATATGCCAATTGGTTTCGAAATAAATACAGTGTAAATCCTATTGTTGTTCAAAATGCTCCCAGAAAAATAAATTCTGTTATAGAAATTCCTGAAAATAATCCTAAAATTCTTTTGTATCAAGGAGTAATTAATCCTTTTCGTGGAATTGACAAAGCTATTTTGGCTATGCATTATTTGGATAATGTAATTTTCAAAATTGCTGGTGATGGACCAAGAAAAAAAGAATATGAAGATTTGGTAATTGCAGAGAATCTTCAGGATAAAGTTCAGTTTTTAGGAAAATTATTACCTGAAGATTTAAGAAAAGTAACGTTAATGGCAGATTGTGGAATGAGCATCGAAGAGAATGGTGGTGAGAGCTATTATTATTCATTGCCGAATAAAGTTTTAGATTGTATTCAGGCAAGAGTTCCTTTGATTTTATCAAATCTTCCCGAAATGCAAAACATCAAAAGTAGATTTAATGTAGGTGAAATTATTGATAACCATCAACCCGAAAATATTTCAAAAGCCATTAAAAAAATTTTAGATAAAGGAAGAAAAGAATATCAACAGGAACTGGAAAAAGCCGCAGAAATTCTTTGTTGGGAAAATGAAGAAAAGAAACTGTTAGAAGTTTTTCAAAAAATATCTTAGGAAAAAAATAATTATAAATAGATTTCAGATTAAATCAGTGTTAAATTATCTTTTATAAATTGGTTATCTTTGCGGAAAGAAATTTTAAAATGACCATTAAAGAAAAACAGCAAGAAATAATTGATGAATTTGCGTTTCTTGAAGATTGGGAACAAAAATATGAATACATTATTGACCTTGGAAAAGAATTGAAAGGTCTTTCTGAAGATAAAAAAACTGAAGAAAATCTTATTAAAGGTTGTCAAAGTAAAGTTTGGATTGATGCAGAGTTTAAGGATGGAAAATTATTTTTTGATGCAGATTCTGATGGTATTTTACCGAAAGGAATTGTTTCACTCTTAGTTAGTATTTACAGTGGTCATTCTACTCAGGAAATTTTAGACTCTGATTTCGAATTTATTTCTGAAATAGGATTACAGGAATTTCTTTCTCCTTCTAGAGCCAACGGATTAATGGCTATGACAAAACAAATTAAGTTTTACGCTGTTGCATATCAACTCAAGACGTAGTCGTGACAAGAATTTTAGCATATCGTTTTTCGGCTTTTGGTGATGTTGCAATGACAGCTCCGGTTTTCCGTGAGTTTTTGGAACAGAATACTGATGTGGAAATTGTTATGGTTTCCAGAAATAATTTTGAAAGCTTATTTGCTGATATTCCGAATGTTATATTCAAAGGAATCAATTTGGATGATTATAAAGGTTTCTTTGGACTGAGAAGGCTGGCTAATGAATTGGTTAAAGAGTTTAATCCGGATTTGATAGCAAATCTTCACGATGTAATCAGAACAAAAATTCTGGATAAAATATACAGAAGAAGAGGGCTCAAAGTTTTTAAAATCAATAAAGGAAAGGAAGAAAAAGAGCGCCTTACAGATATTTGGAATCTTGAAAAAGTACAACTTAAAACAACCGTGGAACGTTATGCAGATGTATTCCGTGAAATGGGGTATAAGGTGCAACTTTCTCATCAATTGAGACCGGTTTCAGTGGAAAAAGCAGGGATTGGTTTTGCTCCTTTTGCCCAACATAAAGGTAAAATGCTTCCTTTAGAAAAGTCTTACGAGTTAGTAAGAGTGTTGTCTCAGAAATATACAATATATTTTTTCGGTGGAGGTAAAAAAGAAGTAGAAACATTGGAAAAATGGGAAAAAGAAATTCCAAATACTTTTAGTTTAGCAGGAAAACTTTGCCTTAAAGATGAACTTCAAAAAATTTCCGAATTAGAATTAATGATTTCGATGGATTCCGCAAATATGCATTTGGCGAGTCTTGTTGGGACGAGATGTATTTCAGTTTGGGGAGCAACACATCCTTATGCCGGGTTTTTAGGATTCGGACAGAGCGAAAAGGATGTTGTTCAGGTAAAAGATCTTACATGCAGACCTTGCTCGGTTTTTGGAGATAAAGAATGTTATCGTGGAGATTGGGCTTGTTTGGAAGAGCTTAATATTCAGAAAATTATAGATAAAATTTAAATAAGCCCTTTCATTTTTTGGAAGGGTTTATTTATGCATAAACTTATTCTTCAGTGTTATTTTTTTGAATAATATTTAGTTTTCGAAAAAAGTTTTATATTGTTGAAAACTAAATCGCTATGAAAATTATTAAAGAGTTTAATAACGGAGGAAGGCTTTTTTATGATAAAGGAAATTTTGATAAATGGTGCATTTTCTATGAATGTGAGCCTAGGGAAGTAAAAAAGTTTGCTCCAACGGATAAGTTTTATTTTAAACATTTGTTAGATTCTAGTAAAAAATATATAACAGTTTATGATGATTTGATGGATATTTTCCACAAGACAACAAATGAATTTGATGAAAAAATATTACATGATATAGAGTTTATTTGTCAAAAATATGGGGAAGATGCATTGCAAATAGAGATTACTTTTATTGTTGTTTATTGTGGGATGATTGCGGAGGAGAAAAAAGCCAATACGAAGCTAGGAAAAAGAATCAAAATGTTAGGAATTCATCAGCTTTTAAAAGAAAATTTTGGAATTGATGAAGCTGCTGACTTTAGCAGAGGCAAAGGATGGAGAATCTTAGATGAAGAATGTAAAAAATATGGATTTTGAGACTAATAATTTTTGATTAAAAGTTCTGTAATATTCCCTCTTGCTGTTCCTTTAGAATTAATACTTCTTTTTGCTAAAACCCTTTCAATGTTAAAATCTTTGTATAAATCATCAAAGTACTGATTTTCAATATCAATGTTTTTCATATCTGAATTGCTTAATAGCCAAAAAACGTCTTTTTTTTGATTGATTTTTTTACAAAAATCAGATAATCTTTCCTGTTCCGAATCAGAAAAAATTTCGAAATTATAAGAATTGAAAGAAGCTGTTTTTGTTAAAGGCTTATACGGAGGGTCGAAATAGAAAAATGTTTTTCCGTTGATGTATTTTTCCGTTTTACTATAATCGGCATTAAGAATAGTTACCTTTTTTAGAAACTTATGGATGTTTTTAAGATTTTCGAAATCATAAATTCCGGGGTTTTTGTGCTTTCCGAAAGGAACATTGAACTCATTTTTTTTGTTAACACGATACAGACCATTAAAACAAGTTTTATTCAAATAAATGAATAAAGCTGCCTGTTTGTGTTTTTCATTTATTTCTGAGTTGAATATTGCTCTGTTTTCTAAGAAAAAATCTCTTTTTTCGTCTATATTGTCAATGGAATTGTGGGTGTTTTTGAGTTTCTCCAGCTCATTAATGAAATTTTTGAAGTCATATTTAATACTTAGGTACGTGTTGACTAAT
The DNA here is from genome assembly GCF_025971925.1 of Chryseobacterium oryctis. Lineage (GTDB taxonomy): Bacteria > Bacteroidota > Bacteroidia > Flavobacteriales > Weeksellaceae > Chryseobacterium > Chryseobacterium oryctis. The sequence continues at coordinate 313,144 of NZ_JAPDHV010000002.1, read as the reverse complement.
TTTTCATTTTTGTCAGCAATAACAAACTTTTTGATGTTTTTGAATTGGCAACCAACTTTGAAAAGCATTGCTCCGCTTCCAATAAAAGGCTCAATATAGGTGTCGAAGGAATCAAAATCAGATGGAAGATTCCCTATCAAGGATTCCATAAGCTGAGATTTTCCGCCTGCCCATTTCAAGAAAGGTTTTATATTGCTGTTTTTCATTAATTATTCCAAAAAAAATTCCTTTAAAAAAGGAAGGAAAGAAAGATTCAAAGGTATTAAAAATGTGACATTAAATAAATACAAAAATGAAAACTTTGAACATTATAAAAATAAAAAATCTCCCAATTTCTTGAGAGATTTTGTGGGTCCTAAGGGATTCGAACCCCTGACCCTCTGGGTGTAAACCAGATGCTCTGAACCAACTGAGCTAAGAACCCGAATTTTTTTGAAAGGTTTCGTTTCCTTTTCTGTGGGTCCTGAGGGATTCGAACCCCCGACCCTCTGGGTGTAAACCAGATGCTCTGAACCAACTGAGCTAAGAACCCTCTTTATCTTGTTTCCTCGATTAGAGTGGTGCAAATATACGACTTATTTAGAAATCTCCAAATTTTTTTCTAAAAATTCTCCCACTACAAAGTTACTTCCACCAATAAAAATCATTTCTTGATTTGTACAGTGTTCTTTAGCAGAAAGATACGCTTCTTGTACAGAGTCGAATATTTTATAAGAAATTTTTGTTTGTATTAGTAAATCTTCATAATCTTTAGGGTGTCTTCCTCTATGAATGGAGGGCTTTGCAAAATAAAAGTGAGAGTTTTCAGGTAATAATTTCATTACGTCATCTATTTTTTTATCATTTACAAAGCCTAAAATGATGTGCTTATGCTTATCAATTGAGTTTAGTTGTGAAAAAACATACTCTAAACCAGCCTGATTATGTCCTGTGTCACAAATTGTCAAAGGATTTTTTGAAAACTCAAACCAGCGTCCGATAAAATTAGTGTTTTTATACACCTGTAAAAGACCTTCTTCTAAGTTTTTATCAGAAATATTAAAGTTTAATTTTCTTAACTCTTCAACTAAAGCTAAAACAACCTTTATATTTTTTTCCTGATAATTTCCCTTTAAATCAGATTTTAACTCTGTTTCAATTTTTGTAGCATCAATGAAAGTAGCGTTTTCTTTTACAGCCTCAGTTTTAATAATGTTTTTTACCGAATCATTTTCATCTCCAGAAATGATAGGGGTATTATTTTTAATAATTCCTGCCTTTTCTTTAGTGATTTCTTCAATTGTGTTTCCAAGAATATTTTGATGGTCAAGCTGAACATTGGTAATAGCCGAAACTAAAGGATTAATAATATTCGTTGAGTCTAATCTTCCTCCTAAACCAACTTCAATAATTGCTACATCTGCATTTTGTTGGAAGAAATATTCAAACGCCATAATTGTTGTAAACTCGAAAAATGAAGGAAGAATATTTTTTGGAAGATTTTTAAGTTTTTGAATAAAACTATAGACAAACTCTTTATCACAATTTTCCCCATTTACTTTTATACGTTCCGTAAAATCAATAAGATGAGGTGAATTATATAATCCCACTTTATAGCCAGATTCTTGCAGTACCGAAGCGAGCATATTGCTTGTTGAGCCTTTACCATTTGTACCACCAATATGAATGCATTTTATTTTTTCCTGAGGATTACCAAAAAATTCACAAAGTTTAATGATATTATTCAAACCAGGTTTGTAGGCTTTTTGACCATCGATTTGATAGTTAGGAGCCTGTACGAAAAGCCAGTCTACAGCTTCTTGGTATTGTTCGTTTGTCATGTTGCAAAATTCACAAAAGTTTTTTAAAAAAAAATATTAATTTTTAGAAACTGTAACTTTTTTATATTTGATTCGTCTAATTTGGAAAAAGCTTAATATGAAAAAAGTTTGGATTATTGTTTTTGGATTAACTTGTTTGGGTATGAATGCTCAGAAAAAGTGGTCTTTGAGAGAGTGTGTGGATTATGCTGTAAAACATAACCTCCAGGTGATCCAAAACGAATACTCAAAACAAATTCAGGATAATAGTCTAAAAATTGCTAAGAAAAATGCATTACCATCAGTAAGTGCAAGTGTCGGAAATACAGTAAGTTTTGGGCAGACCTCTTTTGGGACAGGAAGTTTGAGGAATGATAGATTTAGTAATAGTGCAAACATCGGAGCTGATGTTCTAGTGTATAATAATGGAAGGTTAGATAAAACAATTAGAAAAGCTGAGTTTGATGTTGAGGCGAGTCAATTTGATATTGAAACCATCAAAAATGATATTTCACTTCAGATTGCACAACAATACTTAACAACTTTATTAAATAAAGAAATTGTAAAAATTTCTGTATCTGCAGTAGAAAATGCTAAAAAACAACGTGACAGAGCAAAAATTACAACAGATGTTGGAACAACCGCTCAAACTGTTTTAGCGGAGGCAGAATCGGCTTTAGCAAGAGAAAAACAAAACCAGAAAACGGCTGAAATTAATGTAGGAAGAAGTTTATTTGCATTGGCTCAATTGCTTCAACTTCAGGAATATAAAGATTTTGATGTGGAAGATGTTGCTGTTTCAGATCAATTGGCTTCGGAATTAAAATCTGTTGATGAGGTTTTAACAACTGCTTATAGTAATCAACCTCAAATAAAAGCAGCTGAAAGCAGAATAAAATCGGCAGAAGCTCAAATTGCAATCGATAAAACTGCTTTTTGGCCTACAGTGACTGCAAGTGTTGGTGTAGGAAGTTTTTATAATAACCTTCTAAATACTAATATTACAGGCTACTCTAATGGTATGGCAATTAATGAAGCAAATTTTTTCCAACAATATAAAGATAATTTTGGTCAACAGGCAGCACTATCTGTAAATATTCCTATTTTTAATAAAGGAATTACAAAATTGCAGGTAGAGCAGTCAAAAATTAATGAAAGTGTTGCGAAAAACTCATTGGAGCAACAAAAACAAGCTGTTAGGCAGAATGTTCAAAAAGCACAGTTTGATGTAGATGCAAATTATGAAATATATCTATCAGCTGTAGAAACAGAAAAAAGTACCAAACTTGCCCTGGATTTTGCTGAAAAGAGTTACGCAGCAGGAAGATCAACAATATATGATGTGAATGTGGCAAGAAATAATTATGCTAATGCACAGGGATCTGTAGCTCAAGCTAAATATAATTATCTTTTCAGTCTTAAATTATTGAATTTCTATGCAGGAATTCCGTTAAGTTTGTAAAATGTCAATTCAATCATTAGAAAAATATTTACCTCAGAATACACTTCAATACTTAAAAATTTGGTTTTCAGATTACTATATTCATATTAAGATAACTAGAAATAGAAACTCAAAACTAGGAGATTACAGAAAGCTTCCAGACAGCTCTCACGAGATAACAATAAACTCTACACTTCAACCGCAGCTTTTTTTCTTTGTTTTGACTCACGAATTGGCACATTTACTTGCCTTTGAAAAATATGGGAGAAGAATTTCTCCTCATGGAAATGAATGGAAGCATACTTTTAGGCAAATGCTTTTACAAAGTATTGATGTTTATGAAGAAGATTTAAAACCCTTATTAATAAAATTTTCAAAGTCTCCAAAAGCAAATTTTATGGCAAGTCCGGATTTGGTAAAATACTTTCATATTGGAAAACAAGATGATAACCAAGTTTTTGTTGAAGAATTAAAAAAAGGTGATTTTTTTCTCTATCGTAACGAAAAGTATTTATTAGAAGGTCTGATTAAAAAAAACTATCTTTGTCTCAACTTGGCTACAGGAAGAAAGTATTCTTTCAAACCTTTAGCTAGGGTTGAAAAATATACTTAATAATGTCAAAGTCAGATAAATACTGTGTGATAATGGCGGGAGGAATCGGAAGTAGATTCTGGCCTATGAGTACACAAAAATTTCCAAAACAGTTTCAAGATATTTTAGGAGTTGGGCGTACTATGATCCAACAGACTTATGATAGAATTAGTAAGCTTATTCCCAAAGAAAACATATTTGTAATTACAAATAAAGAGTATATAGAGCTTTCTCATCAGCAACTTCCAGAAATTCCCCAAGAGAATATTGTAGGAGAGCCTTTAATGAAAAATACAGCAGCATGTAATCTTTATATGGCAAATAAAATAGCAGAAATAGATCCTAATGCTACAATGGTTGCCTTACCTGCAGATCATTTGATTCTAAAGGAAGATATTTTTTTAGAGAAAATAGAATTAGCCTTCGAACTTGCCTCAAAACATGATTATTTGGTTACCTTAGGGATTACCCCAACAAGGCCAGATACAGGCTATGGATATATTCAATTTGTTGATAAGCACAATTCTGATTACTACAAGGTGAAAACATTCACAGAGAAGCCTATTTTAGAAATAGCTAAAAGCTTTCTTGAAAGTGGTGATTTTTTATGGAATGCAGGAATTTTTATTTGGAATGTAAAGAGTATTCATCATGCATTTGAAACCTATCTTCCGGAAATGACACAGCATTTCACAGCTTGTGAATACAATGCCGAAAGTGAAAAAAGCTGTATTGAACTTATTTATCCTAAAGTTCAGAAAATTTCTATTGATAACGGGATTTTAGAAAAAGCAAAAAATGTTTATGTAATCCCTGCAGATTTGGGATGGAGTGATCTTGGAACATGGACTTCTGTTTATGAAAATACGGAAAAGGATGAAAATGGAAACGCTGCTAAATTGAAGCATCTTCTCACGTATAATTCTAAAGGAAATATTATTCGCTTGAAAAATAATAGCAAAGCAGTAATTATTGATGGACTTGAAAATTATATCATAGTAGATACAGATAAAGCATTATTGATTTGTCCAAGAGATCATGATCAGCTTATTAAAGATTATGTTTTAGATTTGAAGAGTTTTAAAAAAGGAGATAAATTCATATAAAAAGTGGCATAGTTTCTGCCAAAGACTTCTTATGATAAAAATGGCATCCAAATTCACGTTGTTTATCTTATTGATATTAGGTATTTCAGCTTTTTCTCAAACAAAGAAAAAATTTACTAATATTCCTTCAGTTCTTAATGGAATTATTCCAAATGACAGAATAGATTTTTGGATATTGGTCCATAATGAGTACGGAAAAGATAAAGAAGTAAGAACTTCAGGTACTAAAAAAGACTATGTCTCTCAATCTTCAGGGTTCAATTTATTTCCTGACGAAGACAGTTTTTATTATATTGTTTATTCTTCTGCTGGAAAGATTAATTATGTAACTGATTTTGATGCCCTGAAAAGCTTTATAGGGAAAATAGATAATGTGGAAGAAGCTTCTATTGCTGCAACAATTGATGGTTATCTTATTGATGAAGAGTTCAAAGATGTTGCCGCAAATTATTATGAAGATACATCGAATTATTATCTGGATTTAGGTAAACTTACGTCAAAAGAATGTCCTTACCAAAAAAAACATTTTACTTTAACGGTAAATAAAAAATCGGGAACTATTACCGATATCAAGGATAACGGGACATATATTGAGCTTTATAATAAGAAGTGCACCAATAATCCAAGGCTGTTAAAAATAGAGAAAAAAGAAGAACCTAAAGATGAGCCTAAAAAACCTACAAAACGTAGATAAATTCTACGAAACAGAACGACTTATTCTTCGTCCGATGTCTTTGGATGATAAAGAATTTATTTTTGAACTTTATAACTCTCCAAAGTTTATTAAATATATTGGGGATAGAAATATTAAAACGGTTTCTGATGCCGAAAACTATATTAAAAACAGGTTTCTTCCTCAGTTTGATAAATTAGGTTTTGGAAATTATTTAATGATTACAAAAGAAGGAAATCATAAAATAGGAGGTGTAGGAATATTTGAAAGAGAAGGGTTGGATGTGGTAGATATAGGATTTTCTCTTTTAGAAGAATTTGAAGGAAAAGGATATGCTTATGAGGCTTCTTTGAAGGTAAAATCTATCGGAATGGATGATTTTGGTCTAAAAAAGATTTCGGCAATTACAACAAGAGATAATTTTTCTTCCCAGAAACTTATTGAAAAGCTAGGTCTGAAGTTTCAGAAATTTGTTACTCTTCTTGATGACAATGAAGAACTAATGTATTACGAAACAGAATAATTCTGTATTTATTTGCCATTCTGACGAAGGAAGATCTAAGTTTACGATTTATAGATTCTTCATTTCACTTCGTTTCATTCAGAATTACAATTAAGAAATCCAAACCTATCCTTCCAAAATTTGCTCTGCAGCTGTTTTTGAAGTTACTTTTTCAATAACTCTTGTACAGATTCCTTTTTCATCGAAAATGAAAGTGGTTCTTACAATTCCCATGTAGGTTTTTCCAAAGGTTTTCTTTTCTTGCCAAACACCGAATTTTTCTAAAATATCGTGGCTTTCATCTGCAATTAAGTCATAAGGAAAGGCGTGTTTGCTATGGAAATTTTTTTGTTTTTTTACAGAATCTCCGCTTATTCCAAGGAGTTGAAATCCAGCTTTTTCAAGCTCTGAATAATTATCTCTCAAATTACATGCTTCAACGGTGCATGTAGGAGTACTTGCCTGAGGATAAAAGAAAATAATTAATTTTTTTCCGATTAAATTTTCAGAGTTTACCGCTTCTCCATCTTGATTTATTCCTTCAAATTGTGGTAATTTGTCTCCAACTTTCAACATAATGATTTAATTTTGTTCAAATTTAGTGGTTAAATGACAAAAAAGCAAAGAGCAGACCTTGTTCAAATAGAATTAGAAAAATTATATCCTGAAGTTCCTATTCCGCTGAATCATACAGACCCTTACACATTAATGGTTGCGGTTGCGCTTTCTGCTCAAACTACAGATAAAAAAGTAAATGAAGTTACCCCTAATCTTTTCAAAGTAGCCGGAACGCCTGAAAAAATGGCAAAATTGGAGGTTGCTGAAATTAAAGAGTTGATTAAAGAAATAGGGCTTTCCAATACAAAAGCAAAGAATCTCAAAAGAATGGCAGAACTTCTTTTGGAAAGACATAATGGAATAGTACCACAAACTTATGAAGAATTGGAGGCTTTGCCTGGAGTTGGGCATAAAACAGCTTCTGTTGTGATGAGTCAAGGTTTTGGGTTTCCTGCTTTTCCTGTAGATACTCATATTCATCGTTTAATGACTCAATGGAAACTTACTTCCGGAAAAAACGTAGTTGAGACAGAAAATGATGCAAAAAAACTATGGAAAGAAGAACATTGGAACAAACTTCACCTTCAGATAATTTTCTACGGAAGAGAATATTCTCCTGCAAGAGGAAAAGGAGAGAAAGATTTTATTACAAAAATGTTGTTTGAGAAGTAGATAGAATATCGTTTTCTATTTAATTATAGTTTTAAAATAACCTCTAAATATTTTTATTACTGTTGAGTCTATATTAGATTTATAATTGATAAACCCATAAATGCTATCATTTTTCTGAAAACTACTTTTATTCAGAACAAGTTTTTGGTAAATGGGCTTTGAATTAATGAACTTAGTTTCACCTTTTAATGTTTTTGGATTAATATCCTTGATTATAAATTTTTCATTAAAAATTTTAACAAAAACACCATTTCCGAAATAACCATTGTTATTGTTTAGGCTAATCTCAATCGTATCATCTTTGTAAGTAGCTTTACATTTATAATCTTCAAAATGAAGTTTTTTTGTTTTGAATAATCCATCAAAATAACCTGATTCCTGAATGATAAATGCAGTTCTTGTTGGGCTCTCTATTTTTTCATTGTTGAATAACTTTAGTTCAGGATATTTTGAAAGGAGTTTAAAGGTGTCATTATAAACCAACCTATCATCAATAGTTATTTTTTCAAATATTTCCTTCTCTTTTTGTGATTGACAACTTATAAAACACAATATAAGAACAATAACGATGTTGATATAGAGCAGTTTTTTCATAATATTATTTAAGTGTAAAGCTAAATAAAAAAGCCACAAAAACTAATTTGTGACTTCAATATTTTACTTCTGTTTCTTTGCCCAAAGTTCCATTTTTCTGTTTAAAACATCCAAAGGAAGACATCCTTGACTTAGAACTTCATCATGAAAACTTGCTAAATTGAATTTGTTCCCAAGTTCTTTTTGGTATTTTTCTCTCAAATCACGGATTCTCAAAGAACCTATTTTATACCCTAAAGCTTGTCCCGGCATTGCCATATATCTTTCTATTTCCGCTGTTGCACTTGCTTCATCGTAAGAAATATTACTTAAAAAATATTTGATGGCTTCTTCTCTGGTCATTTTTCCTGAATGTATTCCCGTATCTACAACCAATCTTACTGCTCTTAACATTTGGTCGCTTAGATACCCCATTTTTTGGTAAGGGTCTGTATATAAGCCGAATTCTGGACCTAATGTTTCACAATAATGTGCCCATCCTTCACCGTAAGCTCCTAACCATCCAAATCTCATGAATTTAGGAAGTTTTGTGTTTTCTTGTTGAAGAGAAATCTGATAATGATGACCAGGGATTGCTTCGTGTAAGAAAAGAGACTCCATACCTGAAGTAACATTGAATTTTGATGGGTCAGGAAGTGGCATATAGAAAATTCCGGGTCTTTTTCCGTCGGGTGTTCCCTGAATATATTCTGCACTTGCACTGGCTTCTCTGAATTTTTCAGTTTGTCTGATTTCAAATTTGGTCTTTGGTGTTACACTGAACATGGTTTTCAGTTTAGGAGTAATTTTTGTCAAAATTCCATTGAAAGCATCTAGAACCTCTTTTGAAGTTTTATAAGGCATTGCTTTTTCATCTGTTTTTACATGATTGATGAATTCTTCTAATGTTCCTGTAAAACCAACCTGTTGCTTTACTTTTTCCATCTCAGAACGAAGCATAGCAACTTGCTGAAGCCCTGTTTTATTGATTTCATCTGTTGAAATATTAGTAGTTGTCCAGCTTTTTGCATAAAATTGGTAGATTTCTTTTCCGTTAGGCAGACTATTGTAACCATCCGTTTCTCTGGATTTTGGAAGATATTCTTTTTCTAAAAACTCACCCATTTTAAGATAGGCGGGAATAATTTTTTTGAAAATAGCATCTCTGTAAAGTGCAGAAAATTTGTCTTTTTGAGCCTGAGCTAAGTTTTTAGGAAAGTTTTTAATAGGTCCGTAAAAAATGTTTTTATCTAAATCTTTTGAAGTGATTTCTTCAGCTCTCATTTGAGGAATCATTTTGATAACCAATTTTTTAGGTAATACAAACTTGTTATTAATTCCTTCTCGGAAATTTTCCTGTGCGGCATCCATCCATTCCGGAAATTTTTCCATTCTTTTCAGCCAGTCACTGTAATCTTTTTCTGTTTTAAAAGGCTGACTTCCTTCTCCGCTTCCGTATAAAGGGAAAGTTAAAGGAAGACCACCAAATTGTGTAAAAGGAATATATTCTGGATGATATGCGTAAGCCTCAACTTTATCTTTCAATGTAAAATCTAAGACATCATATACTACTTTATCTTCATCAGAAAGACTTTTATAATCAACATTATTCAGTTGTTTCTGAACCGAATTGTAGAATGCTATTTCACTTGAAATGAAGTCTTTATCAATGTTAATGGGTAATTGGTCATTATATCTTGTGTCACCTTGGGAAGTTGCTTCCAAAGGGTACAGTTTGAGGTATTGTTCATAATAATTTGATGCAATAGAATCCAGATTGGTAGGTGTTACTTTGGTTAGAGGAGAATCAGATTTTTTGCAAGAAGCAAGACCTATTATTAAACCTAAACCTAAAATGCTTTTTGATAAAATGTTTTTCATTTTTCAGAATCTTTATGAAAACAAAAATAAGTATAATTTAGAATAAGCAGAATCATTAATTGAAGTTGATTTTTTAAAAATACTTTTCAAAAAATTTTTCACATTCAATCAATTTTTTATCTTTGCTGAAAACGTTTAACAATCATATTATTACAGCTCTTTTTTAAGAAAAAATGAAAGGGATTTTAAAAATTTACCATCCGGATGAAACGCTAAAGTACAATATTAGAAATACTTATTGTAAAGCAGTTTACAGCAACCAGCAACATTTTTTAGAGGTTGAGATTATTACGGATGACAGTTTGGATCATGTGGATGATGATTCACTACAATACAATTTTCCTCAACTTTCACTTGAAATCTTCGATTTCCCTATTGATTCTTCGGAATTAGAAGGAAAAACAATCAACATCAGTGATTCTGATGAGGATACCTATACAGAAGTTGATTTGTTTGATGATGAAGAGGCTTATATCTATGATAATGAGCTTCTTTTTGAAAAGAACGAAGAAGGAGAGCTTCAGGTAATATGGAAGGGAACGATTGATGATTTCTATACAGGATCTGACAATCCCATTCCTTTTAAACTAAAATGCGAATTTAAGCAAGACGATATTGAGGTAGATGAAGATTAAATAATCTTAAACCTTATTATTTTTTTTATATCAAATTTCTTTTCAAACTGGTTTTGGAAAGAAATTTGCTGCTTATTGGAAATAACACTTTTTTAAGTGGTTTTTAAGCAATTTTTAAGAGCTTAATTAATAATATTCCATTATTTTTGTCGTTTAAACCTTTATAAAATATTCACAGTAATGCTGTTAACTGAACTTACTCAGATTTTATTTGCCCAAATCGCTACACCTGCAATTGCTGCAGACGATTTAGAATTTTCATTTTGGAAAATAATGTTTCATGGAGGAGCTTTCGCTAAGATAGTTATGGTAACTGTATTGGCTTTGGGAGTATTTTCTGTATATCTATTTTTTGAACGCTTTTTCTTTATTAAAAGATTAACATCAAAGACGGATGCTAATTTTATGGATAACATTGAAGATTTTATCAAAGAAGGAAAAATAGAATCTGCAGCAGACTATTGTAAGAGACAAAATTCTCCTGAAGGTAGAATTTTAGAAAAAGGAATTTCAAGATTGGGACGCCCTGTTTCTGACATTGTAAGTGCGATGGAATCTCAGGCTCAGGTTGAGGTTGCCAATATGGAAAAGAACCTGAATCTTTTGGCTGTTGTACCAAGTATTGCCCCGATGTTAGGTCTTTTAGGTACGGTAATCGGGATGATTATTGCATTCTTTAATTTGTCCCAGGCAACGGGTTCTTTTTCTCCAAAAACGTTGTCTGAAGGTATTTACACAGCTTTGGGACAAACAGCGGTTGGTTTGGCAGTTGCTATTCCTGCAAACTTTTTCTATAATATACTTTTAACGAGAATAGACAAGTTTGTATTGAAAGCGCAGAATATGTCCGGAGAATTTTTAGACCTTATCAATAAACCTTTATAAATCTTTCTTATGAAACCGTAAGGTTCCGTCTGATAATTAGAAAAATAAGAGTAAACAGATGAAAATTCAAAGAAGAAATAAAGCGAATCCGGAATTCAGTTTAGCTGCGATGACAGACGTTATCTTACTGATGCTGATATTCTTTATGGTAACTTCTTCGGCTGCCAATCAGAGTGCAATCGATGTGAAATTACCCAAAGCGGATACGGTGGCTGATAATATTCCTAACCCATTGGTGGTAAGTGTAAAGCCTGATGGTTCGTATTTTGTAGATGATAATCCTGTTACAAGAGCTCAGCTTGAGTCTACAATTGTAAATAAGTTGAAAAATCAGACAAACAAATCTTTTACGATAAGAGCTGATGAAAACACGATGCATAAAGATGTTGTTTTTGTGATGGAAATTGCTGAAAAATATAAATTTAATATCGCCATTGCAACGGTTAAAGATTAATAGTACGTCCGGAAAATCCGGCAAAGATCATTTTAAGATGAGAAGCCAGATTGTAAATAAAGATGAGCAAAATAGAGACAGGATAAAGAGCGCACTGCTTTCTATCCTTATTTGGTCTGCTATTTTGTTATTCGTTTTTTTATATAAATTAAAACCGGATCTACAACAGGAGCCGGAAGTTATTACAACCATGTTGGTGAATTTTGGAGATAATAGAAATGGAGATGGAGTTGAAGAACCAGCAGAACAGGAGGGGAGTCTAGCTTCTGTAACGGAAGAGGTAACATCAGAACCTATAGAAACACCTGTTCCTGAAACTAAAACTATTATTAAGCCAGAACCCAAGCCAGAACCTGTAATTAAAAAATCAGAACCCAAAGATAAAGTTGTAACAGGAAATAATTCTAAAGTTAGTGCTCCTAAGAAAGAGGAGTCAAAAAAGTCTGATATAAAAGAAACTGTAGCTTCAAGTTCTTCAAAAAACACTAAAAAATCTGGAGCAACAACGGCAAATTCTAAAACAGGAAGTGGTGACGGGAAAGGAAATGCTGCAATCGGTAATCTAATTAAAGGAAGAGGAACGAAAGCAGGAAGCCAAGGAGATGGAACTGGAATTGGGAATGCAGGAGATCCTTTAGGAGGTGATGGAAATGGAGACAGTAAAGTAGGTATTGACAGAAAGTTAGTCGGATTTATACCAGGAACGATGGGTAGAGGAGGCTCGCAACCCGCAAATAATTGTACAGCAAGCGGAACAATTACAATTGCATATACAGTTGATAAAGCGGGGAATGTAGTTTCAGCAAGAAGATCCAGTGGAACATCAGACCCTTGTATCAGTTCGAATGCTATTTCCTGGGTTAAAAAATATGTAAAAGCCGAAAAAGCTAACACTTCTTCAACAGGAACGTATAAAATTACTTTTTAAAAATATAAAAGCACTTTAATCAAGTGCTTTTTTTATTTCTGAGATTCTATTGATAATTGGCAGTGCAAAAATACCACTTGTTTGAAGGTATAATTCGTAGAAAGTTTTTGCTTTGTCTAAAAACTCATTATTGTTTGTTGTTTTACCATGAAAATAGAAAAGGTTGCCAAGCATTTCATAATAATCTTTGTGGTCTCTTTCCTGTCTTTCGTTGACGATTTCGATAAGTTCTTCTTTAGTCTTTGAAGAAACTTCCGTGAAATTCATTTTGAAAATATCTCGCATTAAAGTATCGAAATCCAATTCTTTTTGCATCAAACTTTCCTCTGGTTTGTCTAAAATCAGTTTTTCTAATGCTTGAGATAGCTGACGTATTAGTCGTAATGTGAATTCTTTATCGGTAATCATACTTTGTTTGTTGTTTAATTAAAAATTTAAATAATCTTCAGTTTGGGTGAGTTCACTCCATCTTGCAGAGAGAAATTTTGCATAGTTAGAGGATGATAGGCCATAAGTTCCTAATGAATGTCCGTCATTAACTTCCACTAATATGGTTTCTCCTTTCTCATTGACTCCGAAATCCAAAGCATACGAGTTGGGTTGAGATGTGAATGAATTTATGGCTGATACAATCGTTTTTAAATCTATTTTCGTATCCCAGTCGCCTTTATATCTTCTTATGTCTAGAATCTCTTTATATCTGATAAAACACCTCCATTCTGTCTTAAAATCAATAAGTTCGGAACATAGTACCTCAATGTCTTTTTCTTCATTAATAATTCCTAAAAAATCCATTTCAGTTTGGATTACTTTTCCAGCAAATAATTTTGTTTCTGTTTTAGGTTTAATGAAAATGTTCCAACTAGATTTATCTGCAAAAACTTGATTAATTGTTGATTCCCAAATGTTCCTTTTTAAAAAAGACTTTAGTTCTTCAGGATAGTCAATTTCTTTATCTGGGCGACGAATATTTAAATTCTGTAGCCTTTTTCTGATGTTTCCGATTCCTCCAACAACTATATTTTCAGGATTATTGTCTGAGATTTCGTGTGCATCAACAAACTTTTCTATTTCGTAACCAAAATTTTTAAAACCTTCAAAAGCTACAAATGCGTTTACATTATAGAATTCTCCACTTTTGTTTGTTTGTATATAGGCCTTCATTTACGCAAAAAATAAATATGCCAACGCAATTGAAGTAATAATACCTACTAAATCCGCCAAAAGCATGGCAATTACCGTGTATCTTGTGTTTTTCACAGCTACAGCTCCAAAATAAACGGCAATAACGTAAAATGTGGTATCTGAGCTTCCCTGAAGAACTGCAGCCAATTTTCCCTGAAAACTATCTGCTCCAAATGTTGCCATCGTATCCACCATCATTCCTCTGGCTCCAGAACCAGATAAAGGTTTTATTAAAGCTGTCGGAAGACCATCCACAAATCTTGAATCAAAATGAGCCATATTTGCAACCCATTTCATTCCGTCAATAATCACATCAAAAACTCCCGAAGTTCTTAGTAAAGAAATTGCAATCAGCATTCCAACCAAATAAGGAATGATTTTAACGCAGGTTGTAAAACCATCTTTTGCTCCTTCAATAAAGGCATCAAAAATATTTATTTTTTTATAAACCGCACCTAAAACTATGGCTAGGAAAATAAAGAGAATCAAACCGTTGCTTAGAACTTTACTAAAATCATCAAGTTCGTTTTTACTCAATTGTACCAAATAAACAACCAATAAACCAATAATTGCAGAAATACCTCCAACATAAACAAGAACAATGGGTTTTAACAAATTTATCTTTTGATATAAAGAAACGATAATCATTGCGGCCAATGTTGCTGCAAAAGTTGCAATCATACACGGGAGAAAAATATCCGTTGGTGTTTTTGAACCCATCGATGCTCTGATAGCAATGATAGAGACAGGAATTAAGGTCATTCCTCCTGCATGAAGACATAAGAACATGATTTGAGAATTACTCGCTGTGTCTTTATTGGGGTTTAAAGTTTGGAGACTTTCCATTGCTTTTAATCCAAAAGGAGTTGCCGCATTATCCAAACCAAGAAGATTGGCGCTAAAATTCATCAACATATGTCCAAAAGCAGGGTGGTTTTTAGGGATGTCCGGAAATAATTTTGAGAAAAAAGGTTGAATCAATCGGCTTAGTAGATTAATTCCACCAGCTTTTTCAGCAATACTCATGAATCCCATGAAAAGAGTCATAATTCCAATTAAACCAAGACATATTTTTACGGCAGTTTCTGAGGTACCGATAACTCCATCAGCTTCCTGAACTCGGTAAACTTTTACATCTTGTTTCAGAGAATCTGTTTTATAATGAATTCTACTGTCTGCAAAATCAGGTTTTTTCATCAAACTATCTTGTACGATAGGTGAGAGAGAATTCATTTTCTGTATTGCAATCTGTACCGTATCACCTCCTTTACCAACAACCATATCATTGAAAATGGTTTTGTAATGGTCTGATGAAATGTATTTTATACTTGCAATGGAAATTGCTATAATAATAAAAGCCGACCAAATTCTGCTGAGAACCATTTGATTAAATTAAAAATATTGAGAAAAGATAATAAATTAAAATAAACTGGAGAAAAATTATTCCTGAAGATATACTAAGAATCCTTCAAAATTATCATCCAGATTTTTTAGAACTTTTACTTCTTTCATTTTCTTCTCCAAACCATCAACAAAAAAGCTTTTTTCAAAAAACTGACGATGAATTCCGGGTAAAAGTTCCATGAAATAATCCATTCCAATTTTATTGTTGTGTAGATCCATTTTTGTTTCTAAAGGTTCGTTCGGAAATAATTCTTCGTGCAAATCTGTTATTTTTTTACAAAAAACCAAAGATTTTTCAGGAGATGAAACTTTACAGCAATACATCATGATGAAGGCGCACCAAAGTGCATGTCTGAAAGCATTACCAATTCCGTTATTAGAAGCTGTTTTTGGATATTTTTTCTGAGCAATTGTAAATGCCTGAACCGTTGCATGAAAACTTAATAAAGAAAATAGAGGATGTGGTAAAACAAGCGATAAAAGACGTATTATCTTTTTAAAGCTCAAGCTCCGAATCGTATTAAAAAATATTTTAAAAGTTCTCATAAATAAAAATCTCTCCCTAATTAGAGAGAGACCGTATTGTATTGGTTACAAATTTAAGCTTTTGCGGCTAATAAATTTACTGTTTTAGATACAGTTTCTTTAATTTCAGTTCTTTTTACAATGAAATCAACAAATCCTTTTTCCTGAAGGAATTCGGATGTTTGGAAACCTTCCGGTAAATCTCTACCGATAGTTTCACGGATAACTCTAGGACCTGCAAAACCGATTAAGGCTTTTGGCTCTGCCATGATGATATCAGCAGTCATTGCAAAAGAAGCAGTAATACCTCCAAATGTAGGGTCGCAAAGATAAGCGATGTATAAAAGACCAGCTTCAGAAAGTTGGGCTAATTTTGCCTGTACTTTGGCCAATTGCATCAAAGAATAAGTTGCTTCCTGCATTCTTGCACCTCCTGATTGACAAATAATCATATAAGGAAGTTTTTTTGCGATACAGTAATCAACAGCTCTTCTTATTTTTTCGCCCATTACAGAACCCAAAGAACCTCCAATAAAAGCGAAATCCATACAAGAAACCACCATTTTTGTTCCGTTTACTGTACCAACAGCATTTCTGATAGAATCAGTAAGTTTTGTTTTTGCTTTTACCTCTTTTAAACGGTCTGTATAAGCCTTTGTATCTTTGAATTTTAGAATATCTATACTTTCAACATTAGCGTCTAATTCAGTGAATTTACCTTCGTCAAAAAGGATGTCGAAAAACTCGGCACTTCCTATTCTTACATGAAATCCGTCTTCCGGAGAAACATAGTTATTTCTTTTAAGCTCTTCATGCTCAACTATTTTTCCTGAAGGAGTCTGATGCCAAAGACCTTTGGGAACGTCCTTTTTTTCATCAGTAGAAGTTGTAATGTTTTGTGCTTTTCTTTTAAACCACTCGAATGCCATATTGTCTGTATTAATGTATAAATGTAAAATGTACTAATATTAAAGTTTTCAATGCGAATCCTTAATATTAGTACAAATGTACAAGTTCTTATTTTAAAGTATTTATGTTATTTAAATCTTCAAATGCCTGAACCAATCTTGTAGAGAACGTTTCTTCACCTTTTCTTACCCAAACTCTTGGGTCATAGAATTTTTTGTTTGGTTTTTCTTCTCCTTCAGGGTTTCCGATTTGAGTTCTTAAATAATCAATTTTATCTAACATGTAATCTCTGATTCCTTCTGTATAAGCGAATTGAAGGTCAGTATCGATGTTCATTTTAATCACACCGTAATCGATAGCTTCTCTGATTTCTTCTAATGTAGATCCAGAACCTCCGTGGAATACGAAGTTAATAGGTTTAATTCCTGTTCCGAATTTTTCCTGAACAAATTTCTGAGAATTATCAAGAATTTTTGGAGTAAGAACTACATTTCCTGGCTTGTAAACACCATGTACATTACCAAAAGCGGCAGCAATAGTAAAGTTATCAGAAATTGCCTTTAATTTTTCGTAAGTATAAGCTACATCTTCAGGTTGAGTATACAATAAAGAATTGTCAACTCCGGAATTATCAACTCCGTCTTCTTCCCCTCCGGTTACCCCGATTTCTACTTCAAGAGTCATCTGCATTTTTGCCATTCTTTCGAAATATTTAGCAGAAATTTCTAGGTTTTCTTCCAAAGGTTCTTCAGAAAGATCCAGCATATGAGATGAGTAAAGGGATTTTCCTGTCTGCTTGAAGAATTCTTCGTTAGCATCCATTAATCCGTCAATCCAAGGCAATAATTTTTTTGCACAGTGGTCTGTATGAAGGATTACAGTTGCTCCATAAGCTTCAGCAAGTGTGTGGATGTGTTTTGCACCAGCAACGGCTCCTAAAATAGCTGCTTTTTGCCCATCATTACTTAATCCTTTTCCTGCGTTGAATGCTGCTCCACCGTTTGAAAATTGAATAATTACAGGAGAGTTTAATTTCGCTGCAGTTTCTATCGTAGCATTTACGTTACTTGAACCAACTACATTTACTGCAGGTAATGCATATTTGTTTTCTTTAGCATGCTGAAAAATATCAGTAACTAATTGGCCTGTGGCAACTCCTGCCGGGAAAATTCTGCTCATTTTTTACTTTTTAATATAAATTTATTACTGTGTTTTTAAAATTCCTGTAAAGGTAATAATTTTTAAGATATTGTTAGTTTCTTTTGTCTTTTCCCCAAAGGAGCTTCTGGCGGATGGTTTCGTAGAAACTTAAATTATTTGGTTGTACTAAAAGTATCTGGAAATCTGCCTTCTTTACTACAATTTCTGTATCTGTTTCAATGTGTATCAATCGTGAATCAAGCGAAAGAGAATACTGAGGAACTCTGCTTTCTACTCTGAATTTGATTTTAACACGGTCATTTACAACCAAAGGTCTTACATTAAGGTTGTGCGGAGCAATTGGGGTAATGACAAAATTTTCGTTATTGGGAGAGATAATAGGACCTCCACAACTCAAAGAATAGGCTGTAGAGCCTGTAGGTGTGGAAACGATAACTCCGTCTCCCCAAAAAACGTTTAGAAATTCATCATTGATATACGAATCTACCGTAATCATAGATGTTGTTTCTTTTCTTGAAATTGTAACATCGTTTAAAGCATAGGGAAAAACACCGTCTAAATCAGGTGAAACAACTTGAATAACTGAGCGACGACTTGTTTTTACATCTCCTTTTAATATAGAATCCAGTTCTTTAAAGGCTTCTTCTTTTGTAAAACTTGCTAAAAATCCTAATCTTCCGGTATTTACACCCACGATAGGAATTTCCAGATCTTCAATGAAAGTTAATGATGTTACAATGGTACCGTCTCCTCCAAACGTAAAGAAAAGGCTAACCTCTTTATCAAGAAGGTCTTGTTTGTTATTAAAAGTTTCGAAAATTTTTGAAAATTGAAGAGCTTCTGCCATTTCATCATACAAAACAGACTTTACACCTCTGTTTTCAAGCTCTGAAATAAACTTGCTTAAATATAAAAAAGTATCAAGATCTTTCTTCTGAGAATATATGGCTGCCTTCATTCTTTTTAAATTTCTATGAATTTTTGAAAAAATCCGAATCTGTCTTTGAACAAGTCTGATTTTTCATCAGAATAATATTTTTCAACGATTCTATAATCATATCGGTCAAAAGTTTCATCAATAGAACTCAGGTTTTCGTTACTTATTTTTATCGTGACATGAACGACTTCATCAGACATAAAACTAATGAAAGAACCATAAAACTTAGAGTTATTACTCTCAACAATATTAGCAATCTCTGTCATCGAATATTTTCTCGAAGGAGTCTCTATTGTGAGTATTGCTCCCGATTCTGAAAATAAAGGATATTTTGAGAAATCCTGAAAAACATCATCACAGCTAATGTATCCTAAATATTTTTCATTTTTATTAATGACCGGAATTATATTAGAATTGAATGTGTAGAATAGACGAATGCTATCCATGATATTATTATCCTCAAGAATTGCAAAACGCTCTATTTGATGTTCAAGACTTTTTAAAGTTCCTTCTTCTTCATAAAGAAAGTCTTTTGCGATAGCTCCGTAAAAAAGATTGGATTTTTTGATGAAAATATGAGAATATCCAAAATCATCTAATGTATTTCTTGCTGATTCTATTGAGTCAGAGAGAAGAAAACACGGGAAATCTTTCGAGATATAATCCTTGATAAACATTGTGCTAATTTATAAAAATTAAGCTATGTTTTTTCTGAAAACAAAACTTTTTTTTGATTTTATAAAAAAAAATGATTTTAAAATTTGTTTGTAATGAAAAAAAAAGTACCTTTGTCGCCTTTCATTTTTACTTTTTATTAGATTTATTTCAAACTGCACTGTCAACAAGACATATGCAGTTTTTTTATTTTAAGGCTTTTGCAAACTCCCACATTACAATTCCTCCGCAAACACTTACGTTTAAAGAGTGTTTTGTTCCCAACTGAGGAATTTCGATGAAAGAATCGATATTTTGTAATGCTTCATCACTTATTCCGTCTACTTCATTTCCTAAAATAACAGCATATTTTTTAGATTTGTCTATTGTAAAATCTGTGATCATTTTACTGTCGGTGGTTTGCTCTATTCCTACAACTTCGTAACCTTGAGATTTTAAATCATTAATTGCTGTATTTATGTCATTTTCATAGCTCCAATCAACACTTTCTGTTGCTCCTAACGCTGCTTTATGAATTTCACGATGTGGAGGCTGAGGTGTGATTCCGCAAAGAATGATTTTCTCAACCAAAAAAGCATCTGCCGTTCTGAAGGTTGCACCTACATTATGCATACTTCTTATATTATCCAGAATTACTATCAAAGGAATTTTTTCAACTTTTTTAAATGTTTCTACATCTATTCTGTTGAGTTCTTCCAGTTTTAATTTATGTACCAAAGTCTTATTTTGTTGTAGTTAATTTTCTTTATGTCTCTCCTATTTTTGAGGAAGAGCATATTTTTCATCCTGCAATTTACCAAAATTATAATTTTTGCTTTTTATAATTAAGAGTAAAATCTAGAATGGAAAAATCTTAAAAGTTGAGTTATTTTTTTAAGCCCATGATTTGATGAACGTTTCTTTCGATATTTTGAGATAAAGTTTCCATAGGAATATCATTTTCGTCATTGTTGAAAGGGTCTTCAATTTCTTCTGCGATTAATTCGAGACTCATCAATACATAATAAATAAACATGGTTAAAGGAATAATAAATGTTCCGATGTTGATAACGTATGCAATTGGCAAAGCGAAAACATACAGAATAATAAATTTTTTGATGAAAGATGAATAAGAATAGGGGATGGGTGTATTTTTAATTCTTTCACAACCTCCGCAAACTTCTAAAAAGCCTGAAAGCTGAGTGTCTAAATACATCATTTCTATGTCCGAAATTTTTCCTTCTTTTTTTAATTGGTTTAATTTGTAGGTCAAAAGAACAATAATTTCACTAGGTCCATGATGTTTCAATGATTTTTCAATTTCAGAATAATCTTCATCTAAAGCCAGTCTTGTTGATTCTTTAGAAAGATGTTTAGCTAAAAAGTGTGGAAAGAACTTTATATATCTTGCAATTTGTTCTGCATTTTGCCTGTCATCACCAAGAATAGTTTTAACTTTTACTGCAAAATTTCTTGTGTCATTTACTAATTTCCCCCAGAGTTTTCTTCCTTCCCACCATCTGTCGTAAGCTGTATTTGTTCTGAAAACCAATAATAAAGAAAGTACAAAGCCAAGCATGGAATGAATCATGCCTACATTGCTTATCCCGGATTTTGAAGTTAAATGAAGATACTCGATTTCCAGGTACATTATTCCCCAAGAATATAATCCTACAAGAAGCATGCTCGGGAAAAGAATTTTTAAAGTATCACTTTTATGTAAACTAAAAAGGATTTTCAGAAAATGTTTGGTATTATAAACTCTCATAAACGTAGTAAGTATCACAAAGATAATTTTTTTCACTTTTATAAACTTTATAGAAGTGGATAAATTAGAGGCAGAATTTTTTTTAAACTCAAAAAAACACTATTTTTATTTCGTATTAAATTTATTGTCAAATGATTCTCGAAAAAGTAGATGTTGTAAATGATATAAGCAAAGAAGATTTTCAAAAAAAATATTTTAAGAAGCAAAAGCCTCTTCTGATAAAGAATTTTGCAAGTCGTTGGGATGCTTTTGATAAATGGAATTTTGATTTTATCCGAGAAAAAGCAGGAGAACAGGAAGTTCCGTTATATGACAATAAACCGGCGGACGCATCTAAAAGCACAGATGCTCCCGTTACACACATGAAAATGAAGGATTATATTGATACCATCAAAAGTAAACCTTCAGATCTACGAATCTTCTTTTATATTATTACAGACAGATTGCCTGAATTGTTGAAAAATTTTACATATCCTGATTTGGGGATGAAATTTTTTAAGCGACTTCCCACTTTATTTTTCGGGGGAAGTGATGCGCACGTTATTATGCATTATGATGTAGATTTAGGGGATTTTTTACATGTTCATTTCGAAGGAAAAAAAAGGATTTTATTGTTTGACCAAAAGCAGTCTGATTTTTTATATAAAGTTCCGTTATCCGTTCACACAGTTTATGATTTAGATTTTGAAAATCCGGATTATGAAAAATTTCCGGCTTTAAAACAAGCCAAAGGTTTTGAAATTTTCATGGAACACGGCGATGCACTTTTTATTCCAGGAGCTTTTTGGCATTTTAACAGATACCTAGAGCCTGGTTTTTCATTGTCGCTTCGAGCGCTTCCTAACAAGCCATCTGTTTTTGCCAATATGCTATATCATGTTTTTATCATGAGATATACAGATAAAATCATGCGAAAATTTTTTAAGGCTAAATGGGTGAATTTTAAACAAAAATGGGCTTATGAGAAAAGCAATAAAGCACTAAAGAAATATTTACAAAACAATTCCTAGTTTTTAGATTAAACTCTAAAAAAAATCAAAAATAGAGGGGTTAAAATGTAATTAAGATAATCTTAAGCATTTTAATCCTTCTATTTTATTTCATATTTTTACCATCCGAATTTTAACAAATATTTTAATGGCAAAAGCGAAGAAAGAAACCCCGTTAATGATGCAGTATAATACCATCAAGGCAAAGTATCCTGATGCGCTTTTACTATTCAGAGTAGGAGATTTTTATGAAACTTTCGGGCAAGATGCTGTTAAAACTTCTCAGATTTTGGGGATTGTTCTTACAAAAAGAGCCAATGGAGAAGGACACATAGAATTAGCGGGTTTCCCTCATCATTCGGTAGATTCTTATCTTCCCAAATTGGTAAGAGCAGGAATGAGAGTTGCGATTTGTGACCAGTTGGAAGATCCAAAAATGGTAAAAGGAATCGTAAAAAGAGGAGTTACAGAATTGGTAACACCTGGTGTTACGTTCAACGATCAGGTCTTAAATTCAAAGAAAAATAATTTCCTGCTTTCTCTTCATAAAGAAAAAGAGAAGTTCGGGATTGCTTTGGTGGATATTTCTACGGGAGAATTTTTGGTAAGTGAAGGAAATTTAGAAAAACTACTTCATATTGTCAATACTTTTGATCCTAGTGAAATCATTTATCAGAGAAGTGTTCAGATTCCGGAACAGCTTAAAAATAAAAATGCCTTTAAACTAGAAGATTGGGCATATCAGTATAATTTTGCTTACGAAAAACTGACAAATCATTTTAAAACCAATTCGTTAAAAGGTTTTGGAGTTGAAAATCAACCGTTGGCAATTACGGCAGCAGGTGCTATTTTTGCCTATTTGGTAGAAGATACTCATCACAATTTATTATCTCACATTACCAAAATTCAGGTTATTCCACAAGAGGATTTTCTGATGATGGATAATTTTACGCTGAGAAATCTTGAGATTGTTTATCCAAGTAATGCACAAGGAAAATCTTTGCTGGATATTATTGATAAAACATCCACTCCGATGGGAGGAAGATTGTTAAGAAGAAGAATTATTTTACCATTAAAATCAGTTAATGAAATAAACAGAAGGCTTTCTTTAATTGATTTCCTGAACGAAAATGACGATCTAAAGTATAATATTTCTCAACTATTAAAATCTATCTCAGATTTAGACCGATTAATGGGAAAACTGGCGGCTGAAAAAATTTCACCTAAAGAATTAGGTTATCTTCGTCAAAGTTTGATTAATATTCATAAAATTAAGACTTTACTTCATCCTCACGCAGATGTTTTAGCTTGGTTAGAGCCTTTGTATGATCAGGAAGAATTGATTAAAATTTTGGAAAATCATCTTAATGAGGAACTTCCTGTTAATTTAGCCAAAGGAAATGTCATTAAAGAAGGAATCTCCGAAGAATTAGACCGATTAAGAGGTCTTCAAAGTAAAGGAAGAGGCTTTTTGGATGAAATGTGCCAGAGAGAAATCGAAAGAACAGGAATTTCAAGTCTTAAAATTGATTTTAATAATGTTTTCGGATATTTTATAGAAGTTCGAAATACCCATAAAGATAAAGTTCCGAGTGATTGGGTAAGAAAACAAACACTGGTAAACGCAGAACGTTACATTACCGAAGAACTGAAAGAATACGAAAATCAGATTCTTGGAGCTGAGGAAAAAATTGGAGTTTTAGAAAACGAATTGTATAGAAAAGTTTGTTCTGAAACCATGATTTATATCGATCAGATTCAGGAAAACTCAAATATTATCGCTCAATTGGATGTTGCGGTTGGTTTATCAGAATTAGCTGTTTCTGAAAGCTATACAAAACCTGTTTTGAATGAGGGTTTTGCAATTGATTTGAAAGAAGCGAGACATCCGATTATAGAAAATGCACTTCCTTTAGGAGAAAAATATATCCCGAATGATATTTTCTTAGACAAAGATTCTCAGCAAATCATTATGGTTACAGGACCGAATATGGCAGGTAAATCGGCTATTCTTCGTCAGACTGCGATTGTTTGTCTATTGGCTCAAATTGGTAGTTTTGTTCCTGCAAAACATGCTGAGATTGGAATTTTAGATAAAATTTTCACAAGAGTAGGAGCGACAGATAATATTTCTGCGGGAGAATCAACTTTCATGGTTGAAATGAATGAAGCAGCCAACATTTTGAATAATATTTCTGATAGAAGTTTAATTTTGTTAGACGAAATCGGACGTGGAACATCTACTTATGATGGTGTTTCCATTGCCTGGGCGATTGCGGAATATCTTCATCAGCATATAACTCAGGCAAAAACTTTGTTTGCCACGCATTATCATGAACTGAATGAAATGACCGTGAACTTTGAGCGTATTAAGAATTTCCATGTTTCTATTCAGGAGAATAAAGGGAATATTATTTTCTTAAGAAAGCTGGTTTCGGGAGGAAGTGAGCATAGCTTTGGTATTCATGTGGCAAAACTGGCGGGAATGCCGGCAAAAGTTGTAAACAGAGCCAACGAAATTCTTAAAACATTAGAAGCAAGTCGTTCCCAAAACGGAGGTTCTTCTGAAAGTATAAAAAGAGTGACAGAAGAAAATATGCAGCTTTCATTCTTCCAATTAGATGACCCTGTTTTAGAAAATATTCGAGAAGAATTAACGAAGATTGATATTAATACATTGACACCGATTGAGGCTTTAATGAAGCTTAATGCAATAAAAAAAATGATTGGGGAGTAAACCAATCATTTTTTATTTAGTCAAAATTTATTGTTAGAGGCATTTCTACTCTAGAACGGGCTTTTTTCCCATTAATTTCCGCAGGTATCCACTTCTCTTTAATTTTCTTAACCGCCCTAATGACTTCTTGATTGAAAGACTCATTTGTTCCGATAGCTTCTATATCCGTTAATGTTCCGTCTTTTTTGATAATAAAAATTATTTGAGATGTTTCTTTTTTCTGAGAATACTTTATTTTTCGCATTCTGAAATTTTCGGCAATCATTTTTCTAAATGTTTTGATTCCTTGAGGAAATTCAGCAGATTTTGTGCTGTAGAGAAAAACCTGATAGTTTTCTTGTTCTTGGAGTAACTGATCGTCAATTATTACTGAATCTTTTACTGATTCTTGTCCAAAAACCAATATGTTAAAGAGGATTGATAGAAATAGAATTATTTTCATAATGAGTTTTGCACAAAAATAGTATTTAATACTTCTTCAAAGTTAAAGGAAAAGTATAAAGATATCGCACAGGCTCACCGTTTATAGTGGCAGGTTTCCATCTTACAAACATTCTCCTTACGGCTATTTCTGCTGCTTGGGAGTGCTTTTTATCATCACCTGTTGCGGTAACATATCTTACATAGCCGTTTTTTTCAACAATGAAATATACCCGGGTGTTGATTTTATTAGATTTTACATCAATTACGTCCATTTTTTCGGCAAATTGTCTTTTAAAAGTTTCTGTTCCGCCGGGAAATTCGGGAGCAGTATCTGCTTTTGTTACCACATCATCGAGCTTCATTTTGGCTTTTATTATTCCATAATTCGGAACATTGGTAACACTGCTGAATTCAGGGGTATATGTTTCTGATTTTTGTGCAAATGTCATAAAACCAAATGATAACATCAAAAAAAGAATAGCTTTTTTCATAAGTCAATTTTTTGTTTTCTTACAGCAAAAAAAGAGCCTAAATACCTATATGAGCGAAAAAGAGTGGAGATTTTTCTGCAATTAGTTAAAATTCTTATTGAAAAAGAATTATTAAATTTGAGTATGAAGAATTTAATAAGTTTACTAATCTTGTTTCTGGGTGTTATTATTTTTAAGGCACAGCAAAAAGTAATTTCAATTGTGAAATATGAAGAGCTGGAAAAAAGAATACAAGAAGAGGGGGAAAAACTTCTTGTCGTGAATTTTTGGTCAACGACCTGTGCTCCTTGTGTGAAAGAGCTTCCTCATTTTATGGAAGTAAACAATAAAAATGCAGATAATCCCAAGTTCAAAATGATTTTGGTGTCTCTTGATAGACTTGTGGATAAAGAAAGGGTAATTAAGTTTATCAAAAATAAAAACCTTACTGCTGAGGTGATTTTGTTGGATGATATCAAAAGAATGAATACCTGGATTCCGCGTTTTGAAAAGAAATGGGATGGAAATATTCCTGTTACGATATTTTATAAAAACGGAGAGAAAGTTCATTTTAATGATGGTGAAATGAGCAAAGAAGAATTAGAAAATATTATTACAAAATACTTATAGACAATAACTTATGAAAAGTTTTAAAATTTTAATGACAGCTTTTGTTGTAGCACTCACAGCATTGAGTTTTACAACATTCAACAGAGATAAAGTAAATCAGTATGATAAAATTTCTTCTTCAAAAGGGTATGAAGTAGGAGATGAGGCGACCGATTTCAAGCTAAAAAATGTTGATGGGAAAATGGTTTCTTTGAGTGACTTTAAATCGGCAAAAGGATTTATTGTGATTTTTACATGCAACCATTGTCCGTATGCGAAAAAGTACGAAGACAGAATTATAGAGCTTGACAAGAAATACAAATATCAAGGATATCCTGTGATTGCAATTAATCCGAATGATCCGAATGTTCAGCCGGAAGACAGTTATGATAAAATGATTGAAAGAGCCAAGCAAAAAGGTTTTACCTTTCCTTATTTGCTTGATGAGGGGCAGAAAATTTATCCTCAATACGGAGCAACTAAAACGCCTCATGTTTTCCTTCTTCAAAAAGAAAATGGTAAAAATATCGTTAAATATATCGGAGCAATCGATAATAATTACGAAAACCCGAATGATGTTTCAGAATATTATGTTCAGGATGCGGTGAATGCTTTGATTAAAGGTGAAACTGTAAAAACAACAAAAACAGTTGCAATTGGATGCACAATAAAAGTCAAGAAATAATATATTTGATTTATAAAAAATCGGAATTCTTTGAACTCCGATTTTTTATGAATTAACATTTAAAATGATGAAATTAAAATTTAACCTCAAATATTTTATAGCAACAATTTTACTTTTCCTAATAGAAGTTTTAATTGCCACAAAACTTTCACATCTATTCTTTGTAAGGGCTTATCTCGGAGATGTAATCGTAGTGATTCTTCTTTATACTTTTGTGAAAAGTTTGATCCAAATAAATAATAATCAGAAATTAAATCTAGGTATTTTCCTTTTTTCCTGCGTAATAGAATTTGCACAATATTTTCATATTGCAGAAAAATTAGGCTTCAAAGTGGGAAGCCTAATGTACATCGTTATCGGAAATTCTTTCTCTTGGATTGATATTTTGTGCTATGTAGTTGGGTGTTTATTCGTTTCTCTATTTATCAAAATAAACGACTGAAAGATTATCTTCCAAAAGTGTCATTTAAATGAATAGCCATTGTGCTTAATAATTATAAATCAAATTTTCACAAGTTTTTAAGGTCTTTCCATTACTCTAGTCTACAAAAGCTTTATAATCATGCTCTTTAGTAATTCTATATTAATCAAAATTTTTAAGATTCAAATCCTGGGCAATCAGCCAAGCTTCACTCCAACATGCCTGAAAATTAAAACCACCTGTTACGGCATCAATATTCAAAACCTCTCCGGCAATGTAAAAGTTGGGCAAAATTTTAGAAGACATATTTTTGAAGTTAATTTCCTTTAAATCTACACCTCCTGCAGTTACAAATTCATCTTTGAAGGTAGATTTTCCTGTTACATGGAATTTCTTTTTGCATAAATTTTCCAGAATTTTCTGTATTTCTTTTCCCGAAATATTGGCAACTTGCTTGTTCAAATCAACTTTTGAAACTTCTAAAATTCTTTGCCAAAAACGAATGGTAATATCAAAAATTTTCGATTGTCCGATTGTTTTCTTTGGGTTTGACTGTTTAAAATTATGGAATAATTCTTCTGCTTCCTGTAAAGATTTTGATATGAAATTAACTTCAATTTCAAATTGATATTTAAGTTTTGCCAAATTAATAGCTTCCCACGCTGAAATTTTAAGGATTGCAGGACCTGAAAGGCCCCAATGCGTAATCAATAAAGGTCCGCTTTCTTCTGTTTTTAACTTAGGAATTGAGGTTTCTGCCAACTCAAAACTCGTTCCGGCTAAGTCTTTCAATAAATCGTCTTTAATGTTGAAAGTAAAAAGCGAAGGAACTAAATCAACAATTTTGTGGCCTAAATTTTCAATAATTTTGAGTGATTTAGGAGAGCTTCCTGTTGTATAAATTATATAATCTGCTTCAAAATCACCTAAACTTGTTTTAACTAAATATTTGTCTTCTTGTTTTGTAATTTCTTTGACAGAACATTTGGTCTTTACATCAACTTTTTTGTGCTGAATTTCATTCAAAAAAGTATTGATAATTGTTTGAGAAGAGTTACTTTCTGGGAAAATTCTGTTATCGTTTTCTATCTTCAACGAAACTTTTCGTTTTTCAAACCAATCCATTGTGTCTCCTGGTTGAAATTTGTTGAAAACACTTAGCAACTCTTTGTTTCCGCGAGGGTAAAACTGAACCAGTTCTCTCGGGTCAAAACAAGCATGAGTTACATTACAACGACCTCCTCCAGAAATTTTTACTTTCTGAAGTACATCTGAGTTCTGTTCAAGAATTGTAATTTTATATTGGGTTTCGTCAAGATTTGATGCACAGAAAAAACCTGCGGCACCGCCTCCGATAATAATTATTTGCTTCATAATATTTGCAATCTTATGCTCAAGATTATTTTTCCAAAAGTACAATTTTTATAAACCATCTTATTTGAGTAATTTTGAAGATTATAATTTAATGATTTTAAAACAGAAAATTAAATGATTTTTTACCATAAATTCGAAGTTCGTTGGAGTGATCTTGATGCGAATAAACATTTAGCAAATTCATCATACGTTCAATATTGTGCACAGGCAAGAATGGCTTTTATGACAAAAGAAAAAATGGGGGTAACCCAGATGAGCCGTTGGGGAATCGGACCCGTGATTTTGCATGAAAGATATTCTTTTTTCAAAGAGATTTATGCGGATCAAACAGTGATTGTAAGTGTAGAAATTGATGGATGTTCTGAAGATTCATCTATTTACAGATTTTTACATAAGTTCTATACTCCTGATGGTATGCATTGTGCAACAGCAGAAGCTACAGGCGTTTGGATTGATATGATGTTGAGAAAAATGACAACTCCACCAGATGATGTTGTAGAAGCAATGAACAAGTACAAATCTCCTGAAACGGAGGTTTTAACAAGAGAGCAATTTAAGAAATTCCCTTTCCATCCGCATAATATTGATCCCTCGGAACTTGTTTAAAATGGTTAATGTTTAATACTCTGAATTATATTTTCAGCTATTATTCATTACTAATAACTCAAATTTTATATTAAAAATATGTTTGAAGATAAATCACAGGAATTAACGCCAATTTCTAAATTAGGAGAATTTGGGTTAATTAAACATTTAACAGAACATTTTCCTCTATCAAACGATTCTTCGGAGCTTGGAGTGGGAGATGATGCGGCAGTTATCAATCCGGATAATAAAAAAGTTGTTGTTACAACCGATGTTTTGGCGGAAGGAGTTCATTTTAATTTAGGATATGTTCCGTTGAAACATTTAGGATATAAAGCTGTTGTGGTAAACCTGAGTGATATTGCGGCAATGAATGCAACACCTACTCAAATTTTGGTTTCTTTAGCCGTTTCCAATCGTTTTCCTGTAGAAGCTTTAGAGGAAATTTATGCAGGAATACAAACAGCTTGTAATCGTTATAAAGTAGATTTGATTGGCGGAGATACTACAAGTTCTAATTCCGGTCTTGTGATGAGTATTACTGCAATAGGAATTGAAAATGAAGAAAATATAGTCAAAAGAAGTGGAGCGAAACCGAATGATTTGCTTGTTGCAACAGGTGATTTGGGAGGAGCTTATATGGGTCTTCAGATTTTAGAAAGAGAGCACGCTGTGTTTTTAGCAGATCCGAATATGCAGCCT
The DNA here is from genome assembly GCF_025971925.1 of Chryseobacterium oryctis. Taxonomy (GTDB): domain Bacteria; phylum Bacteroidota; class Bacteroidia; order Flavobacteriales; family Weeksellaceae; genus Chryseobacterium; species Chryseobacterium oryctis. The sequence goes on along the minus strand of NZ_JAPDHV010000002.1, from coordinate 282,907 downwards.
GAAATGGAAGGATATGACTATATTTTAGAAAGACAATTGAAACCTGAAGCCAGAACAGATGTGAAAGGAATTTTGGAGCAGTTGGATATCAAGCCGACTTCTATGATAGATATTTCAGATGGTTTGGCTTCAGAAATTCTCCATCTTTCAGATCAATCTAAAGTTGGATTTAGACTATATGAAGAGAAAATACCTATGGATAGTCTTACTATCTCTACAGCAGATCAATTTAATTTAAATCCTGTAATGGCAGCATTGAGTGGAGGAGAAGACTATGAATTGCTGTTTACGATCTCTCCAAACGATTTTGATAAGATTAAAAATCACCCGGATTTTACCATTATCGGTCATGTTGTTGAAAAGGAAGAAGGAAACTTTATGGTGGCAAGAGGTTCTAACCAATTAGTTGCTTTAACAGCGCAAGGTTGGAATGCTTTTTTAGGAAATAATAAAGAATAGATTAAATTACTTATATGCAGAAAACCACTACTTCTTCGGTAGTGGTTTTGTTTTTTAATAAGGTTCTTGATCTGTGCATCTAGGATCTCCAGGAGGGCAGTAAGTTCCCCCACCTCCTGTTCCTCCCCCTCCAACAGAAACACATTGTCCTGGGTTTCCATCATCAGCCATTTCACAAGCTTTACCGAAAGTGCATTCACAATCTGTCCAGCAATAAGCGGAATCTCCGTTCATATGGCAGTTGCCAGGGCCGCCACCAAGAATTGAGGATAAATCTTTTCTTAAAAGTTTTTTGAAGTTTTTCATAGTAAATTGGTGTTAAAGTTTGTATTCTAAAAATAGTGAAAAAATGGTATGTTTAGTTTTGTATATTTAAAAATTAAAAAGATGAAAGAAAGTTATATGTTATAAGAGATCAGGAGTAAGTTGGTGTAAAGTCATAAACTTTGTATAGCGAGATTATTAATAGAGCAATTAGAAGGATTTTTCAGATAAAATTAAAGAAAAAACAGGAGTAGGTAAGTATGAGCGATATAGAAGAAAAAAATAAATCCAAAATTACAAGGAAACAGTATATTCAATTTGCATTTGTAATGATTGTTATGCTCAGTTTATTTATACTTTTTGTTTATTACATGTCAAATAATAGGCAAAAAGAAATACAAGAAATAAATATAGATTATTCTTTTACCAAAGGAGTTATAACAAGAATAAGCCTATATAAAGGACATCATATATTTGTCAAATTTAAAATAGGTAATTCCATAATAGGAGGATCTGATGGAATGCAAAAGCCTACAAATAAAAAGGTTGGAGATTCTATATGGATAAAATATTCGAATGATAACCCCAAAAGTTTCATTACTGAGCTAAATAATGGCTATTAAATAAAAAAACAAAAAGATGAAAGAAGATTATGTTATAATAGCTCAAAGTCACAGACTTTGCATAGCAGGGCTTTGCGCAGTGGGACAAATAAAAAGATATGAAAAATGTATTATTGTTATTATTGCTATTAAATTGTAATTCAAAAGGTGAATTACATAACGAAGTCAATTTAAAAAATATATATAAAATAACTTATAATAACCATATTATTGAAGAAAAGGATAAGGATAATTTAGTTGATTTGATAGGAATATTAAAACATAGTGATGGTATTTGGAAATTTTATAAGAAGCAACCGCTTATATTGCAATATGAGAATAAAGAAATTGATACAATATATACCAATGGTTTTGTTTTTCAATACAAAGACAAATATTTTGTTTCAAAAAAAAATTTATTAATTCAGTATCAATAAGGCGTCTCCTTCCAGCTCAAAGTCACAGACTTTGAGCTGGAAATTGTAACCATATCAGCTTAGCTTTTAACAGATAAAACACATAAGCGATTGCTTAAAAGCAGGAGGTTATTTGCAGAGGGCTTTTCATCAAAAAAGTTTTACATTTATAATGAAAAGGCAAAGAGGTTAATGATTAACGCCATAATTTACGACTTAGAAAATGGAAAGTTTAGAATTTATTTTTTATATTATTAAAAGAAGAAGTTTGTTCTTTATTGAAGATAGTAATGACTATTTTAGATATGTTGAAGGCTATATTGCTGGGAGTAGAAATGAGCAGTTGTATATTTTTTTTAAAACATTTAGACAATATTTAATTGGTAATAATAATTTACGAGATTTTGAGAATAGACCATTACATTTATTAATAAACTTTTTAACAGTTTACAATTATGAATCATTAAACTTTTTAAATAGGGAGTTGATTAATTTTTTAAAGGATGATAGAACTCAGGAGCTTGAAATAGTTCGTGAATATTCTAAGAAATATGATTTAAGTGTTTTGATTAATACTTATGTGGATTAAAAGTAAAGAGACTTTCATAACATAAATTCTACGGGAATGCAGGGGCAAATTCAAAACGTAATAGATGGTCATTGAGTGGCTAAGTTTTTGTATTGAAATGCAGAAATAATAATCTTCCATATAATGAATATTTTAATATCCTTAAATTTTTCAGAAGAGAATGAATGGCATAAAGATTTATATCTAAATATTCCAACAATAGATGTTGAGGAAATATTGGATACATATTATTTCTTAATTGATAAGAGTTTTATGCCAAATTTAGAGAATAAGCAGAAGGTTATTTTAAGTTTAACAGATAATTTTAAATATTGGATTTTGAGAACAGAAGCCCTGAATAAAGGTGAGACTGTTGCTTTTCCAATTGATTTATCAGATGAGTATATTGGTTTCCTTTTAATAAATGCATTAGATGAAAATGTACTTTCTGTAAGGTATGGGAGTACTCAAGAGATTACAGGATGGCAAATTAATGCACATAATCCTGAGCAATTCGACTTAAAGTATTTAAATGATACTGATATTTCAGACTCTGAATTGATTATTACTAAGGAGGATTTTATAAATGATATCAAGAGAAATATAAACAACCTCCACGCTGCGCAAAGTCTGTGACTTTGAGCTGGATGTGAATATATCAGCTTTGTAAAGTTTATAGCTTTTAGCAGATAAAATACATAAACCACTGTTTTTAAGCAGTGGTTTATGTGTTTCAGTGTTTTTCATCAGAAAAATTTTACATTTATAATAAAAAGAAAAAGATGAAAGAAGATTATGCTATAATAGCTCAAAGTTATAAACTTTGCGTAGCGGGAGAATAAGAGAGCAAAATGAATGACAAAGCAGAAAATTTAGTAAATGAACTTTTTGACAATCCTATAAAATTTAATAATAATAAATTTAAGGGATATGAACTCTTAGAAGAGTTTCAGAAAGGATTAGATTTAGAGGTTTTGATTTTAATATTGAAAAGTGATGATCCACATATATATAATATTGGAATATCAATAGCTTCTGAACTAACTTCATCACAGTGTTCATACTTAATATTACATTTAATACCACTACTAAAAAAAGTGAATGAACAATTGAATTTTTATTATCTTTTAGAAGCTATATTTAAGGGCTCCTATGAAAGAGAATATAATAAATTTGTTTATGTTACTAAAATAGTAGAAGTAGAAGATATTGATAATATTGATTCTGCAATGTATTTTATATCTATGGCGAATAATGAACAGATTCAAGCTTGTTATAAGTACTATAGTGGGGTAAACAACGAAACAATGAAGTACGGGCTATTAAACTTATTAAACTTTAATAAATTAGATTTTGACTCAATTATGGAACTAATAAAAAGTGATCAGAGTATAAATCAAATTTTCGGAGTAATTATAGCAAAAAAAGTATATGATATATATCCTGAATTAATTACTGAAAGCTCTTTAAGTATAAATGAAATTGTCAAAAACTTTGCTCAAAATGTGCTAGAAGACAATGAAGAAATAGATTATTGATTCTGCTGCGCAAAGTTTATAACTTTGAGCTAACAATAAAAAATTGCTGCATAAGGTCTGTGACTTTAAGTGGGTATTTAATACATCAGCTTTGTAAGGTTTATACCTTGCAGATAAAACACATAAACCACTGTTTTTAAGCAATGGTTTATGTATTTCAGTGGTTTTTCATCAAAAAGTTTTACATTTATAATAAAAAGAAAAAGATGAAAGAAGATTATGCTATAATAGCTCAAAGTCACAGACTTTGCGCAGCGGGGGCAGCGGGGAAAGGTAATAATTTAAAATATCATAGACCGTGTGAAAAAGATCCTACAGGAAAAAGGAAATGGTAATGAATAAAAAAGAATTCTATAAAATTTTTATACCCGCAATAGAAAAGGCTTTTAAAGAAGACAGTATAAATTATGGCTTTTATGTGAAAGACCCCACAGAGTATTTAAATAAAGAAGAGTTAATTGAAATAGAGAAATATCTGGAAAATAATGAAGATAAGATGATTTCACTGAAAAGATTGCTTATTATTTTGATGCTAAATCACATAATTTCCCATCAATTCAAAATATAGAAATTAGCGAGTACAAAAAAGAACTAATTAATGAAATTTCAAAAATAAGAAAGGAACTTTCAATAGTCTAAAGTAGTTTTATCCCCGTTGCGCAAAGTTTATAACTTTGAGCTAACAATAAAAAATTGCTGCATAAGGTCTGTGACTTTAAGCTGGAAGTCACTTTATAAATTAGTTAATAACAAAATAGGCTGTCTCAAAAGTGAGACAGCCTATTTTTAGTTTTATGGAAAAATCTATTTTTATTTTTAAGCTTTTACAATGTTTATAATCACTTCAGCTGCCTTCTCCATACTTTCCAAAGCTACATATTCGTAAGGTCCGTGGAAGTTAATTCCTCCTGCAAAAATATTCGGACAAGGTAATCCCATATAAGATAATTGTGCACCATCTGTTCCTCCTCTAATAGCCTTAATTTTAGGTTCAATTCCAGCTTCTTTCATTGCAGCAGCAGCGATGTCGATAATGTGCATTTTGCCTTCAAATTGCTGTTTCATGTTTCTGTATTGCTCCTTAATTTCAATTTCGGCAGTACCATCACCATGTTTTGCATTAAATTCAGCAACTTTTTCTTCCATGAATTTTTTTCTGGCTTCAAATTTATCGGCATCGTGATCACGGATGATATATTGAAGTTTCGCTTCAGAAATATCAGCGTTTAAATCCATTAAATGATAAAATCCGTCAAAACCTTTTGTGGTAGCCGGAGTTTCGTTTGCAGGAAGCATTTGAGCAAATTCAGAAGCCAATAAAGCTGCGTTAATCATTTTTCCGTAAGCATACCCCGGGTGAACACTCAATCCGTGGATTTTCACGACTGCTCCGGCTGCATTGAAGTTTTCATATTCCAATTCCCCAACTTCTCCGCCATCCATTGTATACGCAAATTCAGCTCCGAATTTAGCAACATCAAACTTGTGTGCTCCTCTTCCGATTTCTTCATCAGGAGTAAATCCAACAGCAATTCTTCCGTGCTTAATTTCAGGATGAGCAATTAAATATTCTGCAGCCGTTACAATTTCGGCACAACCCGCTTTGTCATCAGCTCCCAAAAGTGTAGTTCCGTCAGTTGTAATTAAAGTCTGACCGATATATTTTTTTAAACTTTCAAATTTTGAAGAAGACAGAGTAAAACCTGTTTCTTTATTCAAAACCAAATCACCTCCGTCATAATTTTTCCAAATTTGAGGATTTACGTTTTCTCCGCTGAAATCAGGTGAAGTATCATAATGTGAAATAAATCCAATAGTTGGTTTATCATCATTTTCAAGATTTGAAGGTACATATCCCATGATATAACCATTTTCATCAATCGAAACATCTTCAAGACCTATCGTTTTCAGTTCTTCAGTAATATAGTTGGCGATATTCCACTGTCTTTCTGTAGAAGGCGTGGTTTCGCTTTCAGCATCACTTGTTGAATAGATTTTTACATAATTAAGAAAACGGTTCAGTAATTTTTCTTTCCACAATTGGTTGAATTTCATAAACTAAATATTATTTAAGCAAATTTAAGTTTAATTTAAATGATAGAAAAATTTTTTAATATGACAAGTTTTGTCGCTTCCTGATAATAGTTTTGATTAAAAAATTAGAAATGAGAAACATTTATGATGGATTTACTTTTGTGAAAGCTTTATCACTTAGTAATCCAATAGGAATATTGAATAATAATTCATTGAAAAACAAGACTGAAGAAATCCCTTTTTTGCATGCAGTAGTAGAGTTTAGAACAGTGCATAAAACCTACGATGGAAGTTTTGGCTTTGATTGGTATCGAAAAAAAGATAATGGTCAATCTTATGGTATAACGTATAAATACTTTATTAAAAGTGGATACAAAGACGGTAGAACAAACTTAAAACCAGAAGAAGCAATTAATCGTTTTTTAGATATGTATGAGGAAATTCCAATTAATATGGTATCTAGAAAAAGTCAAAAAGAGAGAGAACTAAGAAACTATCAAGTTCCATATCTTTCAATGTTTTCAAAAGAAACTGTGGAAGCAATGAAACTTCCAAAAGAGATTACTCAGCCTCAGTTTAGTATTACCTTGTCTGCCATAGTAGAAATTGCCAGAAACTCTGTCCTAGAGTTTGAATATGATACTACACTCTTTGATGTCACTCCCAAAACACTTGCTGATAAATCTGCAGAAAAAGGAATACGTCAATCCAAAACAAAAGAAATCACCATTACCTGCAAAAAAGATTTGGATAGTAATAAAGAAATTAGGATTTACGCTTATCCACAGGATAAGAAATACAAAAAATCTTTGGCGGGTAAAATCACAGTATTGCAAAACGATGATAAAGTAAGGAAAACTGTAAATTTTGCTCTTGTAAATGTGAAAACTAAAATAAAAGATGAAGAATTTACAGGTAATATACAACCTAAAGAGACCGACACTTTAAGAAAAGCAATGTATCAGTGTTTGATTATGCCGCATATTTTTTATGATGAAAAAGTACCTTTTGATTTAAGCAAAGATGAAAATTTTAAAATTATAAAAGATAACTTTGGAAATGATAAATACGGAAAATATATCTGTCGTAATACTTCGCCTGATGTAAAATGGACAGACGGAGGAATATTTCATTCTTCTGACTATACTGATTGTCATGATTATGTAAAAAAACTTTATATTTCAAAGAATAAGTTTTTTTTAAAGAGCATTTTCTACAAAAACTTAAATGAACAGATTGATGAGGAATATCTTAATACTAATGTTTTTACAGTATTTGCTTTTCAAGAAGATTCTTTTAAAACTTTTCGTTCTCCTATTTTTAAAGACAATCATGCTTTGGAAGGAGAGGTAAAAGGAATAGACAAAAATACGGCAATGCTTTTCAAAAGTTTGTATAGTACCCAAAGAAAAGATGATACGTCTTTGGCTCATGAAGTTTTACATGGGTTAGGAGTTTATCATACTCATATGGATGAAAACCCAATTCCTACATCAAGAATCCTGTGTACTTTTGAAGAAAAATCAACAGATAATTACATGTCTTACAGAGCGGTGGAATCAGACGGCACTTTAGATGGGGAAGAAAGGGAGACGTTATGGAGATGGCAGTGGAAAATAGCTAACACAAACATACCTAGGATAGAAAATGATCCCCAATAGTCCCATTCTAGGTACATGGCTTAAGTTCAACATGAAAAAAGTGTATTCATGATAAACCTAGAAGGTTTGATGTTTTCTAAAGTTAAAAGGAAGGTATGAGAATATGTGTAATTTTAACTATTTTTGATACTACAAAATATACATATGAAAATAATACTCTCCTTTTCAATAATTATTTATAGTTTTTTATTATTCTCTTGTAATGCAAAAACATCTATAAATTCAATAAGTCACAATTTGGTAATAGAGGCAGAAAAAAAAATAATATTGGATAGTTCTCGTTTTGATATCAAGAAATTTGAAGCCAATTCGTATAAACAAAAACTGTTTAAAGAGAATTTCAAAAGACCAGGATTCGATGCTCAAAACGAAGAAGAAAACTCTGATGGTACATTAGTTCGGCAATGGACAATCTTTCCTGATAAGGAGAAAGCAGATACGCAAGAATACTTAGAAGAAGTTTCAACAGAATGGAGCCCTTTTGTGATCAGGAAAAAATATGATTATATGGGAAGGTTGAGAAGATGGTCTACAACTTTTCGGCAAGAATCTATAAATAAAAGCTATGAATATGATGCAAATGGGAAGGTAATTAAAATCACTAATTATGAAGAAAAGTTTAAACATAGCTTTGCAGATATAAGAGCGTTTTTATTAAAAGCTAGAAGTATTGATATCTATGATACAAGGCAAGCTATAGCAAGAAGGGTTAATCATTTTTCGAAGATAAATGAAAATGCTTACTACGACATCTATATTCCAAGCAAAGAAGATGCTTATATAGGATACAAAATTATAATCTATGATGTTAGCTTGGAGATAAAGGAGCTTAGAGAAGAAAATGATTCTAAGTAAAAAACAAAACAATTGAGATGAAAAAATGCATAATTATAGTGATTTTGTGGAGCATAACTATAATTTCATGTACTTCAAAAAAATCCTATATTACTTTATCTAAAGGACGTGTTATAGATAGTACATGTTGTTTTGATATAAAAAAATATGATGAAAGAAGAATGAAACTAGGACGCTATGATTTTGATTTTATAGAAAATGGTAAAAATATTAGACAAAGGTATACTTTGCCAGAAAGAGATTCTCCTGATTCGGATGGAGAATACTTAGAAGAAATTTCAACAGAATGGAGTCCTTTTGTAATCAGGAAAAAATATGATTATATGGGAAGGTTGAGAAGATGGTCTACAACTTTTCGGCAAGAATCTATAAATAAAAGCTATGAATATGATGCAAATGGGAAGGTAATTAAAATCACTAATTATGAAGAAAAGTTTAAACATAGCTTTGCAGATATAAGAGCGTTTTTATTAAAAGCTAGAAGTATTGATATCTATGATACAAGGCAAGCTATAGCAAGAAGGGTTAATCATTTTTCGAAGATAAATGAAAATGCTTACTACGACATCTATATTCCAAGCAAAGAAGATGCTTATATAGGATACAAAATTATAATCTATGATGTTAGCTTGGAGATAAAGGAGCTTAGAGAAGAAAATGATTCTAAGTAAAATATATTATCATGAGATTTAGATATTTATGATTATATAAAAAAGTGTATTTTTGAGAAAATCTAAAGTGAAAATGTTTCTTACTGAATGTCCGCGCGACGCAATGCAGGGTTGGGGAGAATTTATCCCGACAGATAAAAAAATCGATTATATCAACTCTTTAATGGACGTTGGTTTTGATGTATTGGATTGTCTGAGTTTTGTTTCTCCAAAAGCAATTCCGCAAATGGCTGACTCTGATGAGGTTGCCGAAAATATTGATAAATCTCGTTCCGATACAAAAGTTTCTGCAATTGTAGCGAACTACAGAGGAGCAGAAAAGGCTCTGAAACATGAAGTTGTAGATATTATTGGTTTTCCGTTTTCTATTTCTGAGACATTTCAGCACAGAAATACCAATAAAACTCAGGAGGAGGCTTTTGATGAAATCATTAAAATGCTTGAGCTGGTAAAAAGTGAAAAGAGACAATTAAATATCTACTTTTCAATGGCTTTTGGAAATCCTTATGGCGAAATGTGGAAATGGGAAGATGTAGATTTTTGGGCACAACGTTTTTCAGAAATTGGGGTTAAAGATGTCTTACTTTCTGATACAACGGGGGTTGCAACGCCTGAAATAATCAGTCTTTTGTTTGAAAAAATACCGTCAAAATATCCTGAAATTAATTTCGGAGGACACTTTCATAACCGTTATGAAGATTCTTATTCAAAATTAAAAGCAGCTTACGACCAAGGCTGTACAAGATTCGACAGTGCAATTAAGGGAATTGGAGGTTGCCCGATGGCGAAGGATGATTTAGTTGGAAATATGCCTACAGAACAGGTTATTAATTTTATGAGTGTTGAAAAAATAGAGCATAATCTCAATCTGTTAAACTTTGAAAGTTCTTACAACAAAGCAAAAGATATTTTTCATTTTTAACAATTGTGCTATCCATTTAGTGATTAGTATTATGTCACCCTGAGCTTGTCGAAGGGCTATACATAAAAAGGCTTCGACAAGCTCAGCCTGACAACGAAGAATAGTCAAAAAGCAGAAAAAGAAATAAAAAATTATAATTAATGGAAGCGGGTTTTAACCCGCTTTGTTATTCAAACCTAATTAATTTTAAAATCGACAAAATGTCACCAATAATATTACCATCCGAATTAAAAAATCTCCAAAACGAAAATCTTATCATTCTTGATGCAAGAGTGGGAAAAGATGCTGAGCAGAATTATTTAAACAAGCACATAAAAGGAACAAGGTTTATTGATTTGGACAAAGATTTGGCTGAGATTGGTGAAGATGCAGCTTTTGGAGGGAGACATCCTCTTCCGAGTATCGAAAAATTTGCTGAAACGTTGTCAAACTTGGGAATTTCAGAAGACTCTCATGTTGTTGTTTATGATGATAAAAACGGAGCGAATGCGGCAGCAAGAGCATGGTGGATGCTGAAATCTTTCGGGCTAGAAAATGTTCAGGTTTTGGATGGAGGATTTCAGGCTGCAGAAAAAGAAAATCTGGATTTTTCTTCGGGAAATGAAAAATTTGATAAGGCAGAAATTATTAAAAAAGACAGATGGCTTCTTCCTGTTTCGTTTTTGGAAGATGTTGAAAATGAATTAATAAACAATTCTTCTACTGTGATTGATGTAAGAGATGCTTACCGATACAATGGAGAATCCGAGCCCATCGATTTGGTTGCAGGGCATATTCCTGGAGCAATCAATATTCCTTTTTCTGAAAATCTGGATGAAAATGGCAATTTCTTAAAACCTGAAATTTTGAAAGAAAAATATTTAAAATTATTGATAAATAAACCTCAAAATCTAATTGTTCATTGTGGTTCTGGAGTTACCGCATGTCATACTATTTTAGCATTGGATTATGCGGGATTTGATATTCCGAATTTATATGTAGGTTCTTGGAGCGAATGGAGTAGAAGAGAAGGAAAAGAAATTGCTAAAGAAATATAAAAATCTTTCACAGATATCATTCTGTGAAAGATGGATTTAACTTATGAAAAATACGTGTGTTATTTAGCAACTCCCATTCCTGCAAAATAATACTTGAATGAGTTGATTTCTAAGGCAAATACTCCATCGTTACCAATCATATTGATTGGTCTCCAGAAACTACCATCAAAAAAGCTTATTAAACCTTGATAAGAATTTAGCCCGTTTGGTTCTGTCACTCCCCAAGGATTTCTCAGAATGATATAATTTTTATTATTGAAGGTAGACCAACCTAAGATTGTATAAGCGTGATTCCCAACAATGTTAGAACCTGAATAATCTCTACCTGAACCATAAGTCCAAGCAACCATCGGATTAATAGTTTTGTAACTCATAGAATTTCCTCGGACTATTCCGAATAAATCAAGAGCTGTTCTTGAATCGGTGTTGTAATAAAAAGGAGTCTTATTGTTAAGCTGAGCAACAGCTTTTACAGGATCTCCGTACGCTGTTTTAGAAATATCCGGTCTGTCATCGTTGGTCTGGTTGATCCATTTTGCAAAAGCTTTTTCGTAAACAGCAGGCCAAATTTCACCAGCATCATTACTTCTACAGTATACAGGATTATTTGAGTTGTTGATAATGGTTCTGTCGGTAACTTCTACCAATCTGCTCGGTGCATCTTTTCCACCTCCTTTTGTGTAAAACTGTATGGCATTCACTCTATCAGCTTCTCCTGTTCCCGTGGCTCTTACTTTATGTTCGATTAGATAAGGGGAAGCCCAGGCTACGGCAGCAATAGCAGAAATAAAATAGCAATTTCCAACGGCTCCCTGAATAGGATCGTTATATTCAACCACATCATTAAAGAAATTTCCTCTGTCACTCCATGATGTGTTTGCGGGAGTCCAGCCTGTTTCAACTGTGAAATTTCCGAAAATAATATTTTTTAACGTTGGAGAAATTAGTTTGTTGCTTATTGTATTATTCACAGTCGGAATGTTTAAAACCACTTTTACGTCTCCTTTGTCCAGTCTTGCATTTTTTACAGCAATTGTGTCAAGGTTCTTGACTCCTATTTTATTAAGGTCTTTTAGGTTAGTGATAGTTGAAAAGTCTAGTGATTCTTGTTTGTCTGCTGCTCTTACTTTGATATCTTCAATTTTTAAAGGTTTTACAGAATTGTCTTTCATTAGTTCTAATCCTGCATATAAAGGAGAATTGTATTTAATATCAAAGAGTTCAGAGTAGTTTTTTTCTAAAGTTTGCTCAAGGATTTGAAAAGATTTAGGATCTTTCCAGTCGAATTTTTTCCCTGTAATAGCTTCTGTTAATGCGTAAGGGTTGATGACCCCTACAAACATTTCGATTGGTGCTTTGTCCATGATAATAATTTGTTTAAAGGTTAATGTTTTTGTTTATGATGTCTGAAAAATTATTGTTGTATAAATAAAGAAAGCGGTTAAAAAGTGAAATTCCTTTTTCATTATCAGGCTCAATCTCAATTCTTCCCGTATGATTGTCTGATATGATTTCGATTATTCTTTGGCTACCTCCTATTATATTAAAATTGTCTCTAGGAACGATGGTTTCTAATTCTGATAGAAGCTGACGAAGAATATCAGAATTGAATTTTTCTGATTCAGATAATATCAGTTCTTCATTACTATCATATCCTTTGAAAATTTTCAAATTTGCATTTCCTGTTTGCTTGGAAAATGATATTTCATATCGATAGGCATAAGGAGGAGGTACGCTACCATTATTGAATGAGATTATAACTTTTTCTGTTTTCATGGTATTTATTTCTGATACCAAAGTTATATGACCTGTATAATATTTTTAGCAGTGGTTTTACGGTTTTAAGATGGGAAAATAACTGAATTTAAGTTACTTATGATGTCGTTTTTAATGTATATAAAGGGTAAAAAATAAAAAACTTTCTTACTCGGTGAGAATAAGAAAGTTATATGTTTGATTGTTGAATAATGATGAACTATAAAAAGCCAAGCTCAAATTTAGCTTCTTCGCTCATCATCTCTTTATTCCAGCTAGGTTCGAAAGTAAGCTCTAAATCAACGCTTTTTACATTTTCTACTTCTGCAACCTTGTCTTTTACTTCTTGTGGAAGTGTTTCTGCAACAGGGCAGTTGGGAGTAGTAAGTGTCATTATGATTTTAACGTCTGCATCATCAGAAATCTGAACATCATAAACCAACCCCAATTCGTAGATATCTACAGGAATTTCAGGGTCATACACGGTTTTTAAAACTTTGATGATTTCTTCGCCAATGTCAGCAATCTGGTCGTCTGTAAATTTCATTTTTTAATCTAAATTGATGTACCTTTTCAATAAATCTTCCTGACGCATTCGTCGGAAAATATTTGCCAAAGTTAAGACATCTTTTTCACAATAGTCAACAATTCTTTGCAAGTCTTTTTCTATGTAGTAAATTGATGAAACCATTGAGCCGTCAATATCATCTTTTGGAGTGGGAATTCCGAACACATGAGCCAATAATTCTAGCGACACAAAACTTTTATAATCTCCAAATTTCCAAAGCTCCATTGTATCGATATGAGGGATTTCCCAAGGTTTTTTTCCAAACATCTGAAAAGGAACAGGCGGTTGCATTCCATTGATTAAGAATCTTCTGGCTATCCAAGGAAAATCGAATTCTTTTCCGTTGTGAGCACAGAGAATAACATCCCTGAGTCTCGGACTGTTAAAAATTTCGCCAAACTCCTGTAGAATTTTCTTTTCATCATCATTTGCAAAACTTTTAATTTTCAACGTGTCATTTTTTTCAAGCATTCCAATGCTTATGCAGATAATTTTTCCGAATTCTGCCATAATTCCGGCTCTTTCAGGATAAAAATCTTCTGCAGAGACTTCATCTTTTCTCTGAAATCTCGTTTTTTTGTCCCAAAGCATTTGTTCGGTTTCTGATAAGTCCTCCCAAGCTCCCACATTCGGAACGGTTTCAATATCAAGGAATAAGGTTCTTTCTAAAGGAATGTTTTGTATCATTTTTTTGTGCTTTTATCCTAATTGCATCCCATTTTTGGTTGGTAACGATGGCGTAACTAAAGTAACGTCTTTTTTGTCTTCTCCATAAAGTCCTAATACCAGACATTCACTAAAAAAGTTGGCAATTTGTTTCTTTGGGAAGTTGACTACAGCCAAAATCTGTTTTCCGAGAAGTTCTTCTTTTTTGTAAAGAGAAGTAATCTGTGCCGATGATTTTTTGATTCCTAAATCACCAAAATCTATTTCTAATTGATATGATGGGTTTCTTGCTTTTTCAAAATCATTTACCGAAATAATAGTACCACATCTGATATCTATTTTCTCAAAGTCAGACCAAGATATTTCGGGTTTTATATTCATGCTAATGAGTTGATTAATTGTTCTATTTCAATTTTCTGTTCTGCATATTTTTGTTGTAGCTCAGAACCTTCACCCATTCTTTTATAGTATTCTAAGGCTTTATTTCCGAAAAATTTTCTGTGATAGTCTGAAACATCCGGAATTTGAGGGAAAACTTTGTGAAAAAGCATTTCATAATATGCCTGAAACTCTCTTTCGTTTTTATCTTCAATGACTTGTCCGGGAGCTTTTTGTCTTACATGAAGCATTTCGTGAGCTACCATATTCAAGACTAAACTCAAATCAAAATCAAACAAATTTTTCGGAATCATTACTTTTTGTAATCCTCCGAGTTCTCCTTCTGCAGTTAAAAGTAATGAGTTTGGAGAAAGTTCTTCTCTAAAACCAAACCCTCCAAAGTTTTCGTGCTCCAGCTGAAAAGAATGAATAAGATACTTTGCAGCATCAATAATCTGGTCGTTTTCTTTGTATGCGGCAAGATGTGAGTTGATTTGTTTGAAATTCATCCCGAAATATGTTTTAACAAATGTATTAAAATAATAAAAACCATAATGTAAATTTTATTATTTGAAATTTTTGTTGTTTAAAATCAGTCAGTTATGTTTTTTTTTGAGAGTTTTCATGCAAGATTCTGTAAAAAGAGGGTTTATATAAATGAGTACTCGAAATAACTAATGTTTAATGAATTGAATTTGAAGAAAATGAAAAAATTATTTGTACTTAAAGCTTTTGTAATTGCTTTTATTGCTTTGCTAGGTCTATCGTTAACATCTTGTAATGATGATAAATATGAGCCAATTCCCGTAAAAATTGGTGATGAAAACGGAAAATACAGAGCCAAGTTAATTACGAAACAAGGAAATAACAGAACAGAGAAAATTATTGATTTTGTTGCAAAAGATTCTGTTATTACATACAAAGAATTTCCGGTTAAGGAAATCGTTATGACAGTGCTTGAAGATGAAGCAAAGACGAATGTGGCACTAGATGCTATGGGAGATATTGAATACAAACTTGATTTTACTCCAAAGTTATTAGCAGAACAAAATGTGATTGAACTGGAACTAGAGCCGAAAGTAATGACGCTTCAAATTCCGGTTGACGGACAGACTAAAACAGCTGTTGTTACATTTACAGCCAATGAAAAAGGATATTATGTAGGGCAGGACTTTTCTATGAGATATGGTTTTGTAGCAGATAAAATTACAGTAGACGGTGCGGATTTGACTCCTTTCGAGAAGATTGAATATAGTTTTCCGTATAGTTTAAAGTATTAATTAATGTTTATATCCCCGATAGGTTGTACTTTGTGAAAAGGCAACCTATTTTTGTATTATGTTAAGTAAATTAACTCATTTATAGTGATGTTGATATAAGAATAGATGGAGATAAGTAAGGAGCAAATCTTGGTAACCCGCCTTCTGAAAAAGGAAGAATCGGCTTGGAAAGAACTTTTCGGAGTTTATTCAGGTAATCTTACTTATGTCTGTTCTCGATATATTATAGGAAAAGAAGATGTGCATGATGTGCTTCAAAATAGCTTCATCAAAATGTTTAAGTCAATTGATTCTTTTGAGTATAGAGGAGAAGGATCTTTGAAGGCATGGATTACTAGAATTGTAATCAATGAATCTTTGAAACATATTAAACAAAACTCAGATAATAAGAGCTTTACGGATGTTTTGGACATTCCGGATATTCCAAACGAAGAAGAGCCAAATATTGAAGAAATCCCGAAATCTATCATCATGCAGATGATTCGTGAGTTACCGGATGGATATCGAACGGTGTTTAACCTTTTTGTGTTTGAAAGAAAGAGCCATAAAGAAATAGCGGAGAATTTGGGAATTGTCGAGAGTTCTTCTGCATCACAGTTTCACAGAGCAAAAGCAATACTTGCTCAAAAAATAAAGGAATATAAAATGTCAAAAAAAGCGCAATATGGATGACAAATGGTTAAATAATCTGCGCAATAAAATGGAAGATCATTCAGAAGATGTTCCTGACGGGTTATGGGATGATATCAGTAAAGAATTATTTCAGAAAGAAGATGATAATACAATTGTGGGAATAGGTTCTGGAAATGAAGTAAAAGCGCAGAAACAATCTATTCAACATAGTTTTAAGAGAAAAATTTATCGTGCTGTCGCTGTTGCTGCAACAATTGCTGTATGTTTTTTTGTAGGGAAAGAACTGTTTAATATTGACTTTTCAGACCAAAAAATAAGACAATCAAAAGCAACGTATTCTAACAATAATGTCAAAAAGGGAAACAAAACTTTAGAAAAGAAAGAGATTTCAAAATCAAATGAAAAGATAATAGCTGAGCAAAATATTGGTGATGATAATTGGTTGAATAATAGTTTTTTAAGTCAAAAATTTGCAAAGAATAAAACAGCTCATAATATAAGAGAAGAAAGAGAAACTGAGAATATACTTTCAAAAAATCAGGAAGAATTTAGCATTGAGAAATTATTCAATCAAAACCCAAACACAACTAAAGAAAATACAGCAGTAAAAGAATACACATTACCAGACAAGATTCAAGAAAATAATGAAATTCTTGCGGATAATAAACAACTTTTGTCTCCTGAAAAAATAGAAGAAACGAGACTGGAAAAGCAGCAATCAAAAAAATGGATGCTGAGTATGCTTACAGGAAACGCTTCTTCAGGTTCTACAGAGCAATTTCCGGGATATGCTAATGTAATGGGTAATCCCATGAGAGCAACGGAAGTATACCAAAGTTCTGAAGCAACACCTTTATTACATGTACTTATGGCTAATCAAAATAAGGAGGTCGAGGCAAGAATAAGGCATAAAACTCCCGTTAATTTTGGGTTGTCTTTATATTATAATTTAGGAAAAAACTGGGGAGTCGGAACTGGTTTAAATTATACCAAACTTTCTTCCGAAATCCATTCAGGAAGCGAATCAAATTATGTTAAAACGGATCAATCGGTTCATTATCTGGGAATTCCTGTTCAGGTTAATTATAATGTGGTAAAAAAAGGAAAGTTTACAGGATATGTTACGGCGGGAACTCTGGTCGAGAAAGCAATTTCTGGAAAGCAAAAAACTCAATATGTAGTTGATAATAAAATAGAAGATTCTTCACAGGAAAAAATTGACTTAAAACCGCTACAGTTTTCTGTAAATAGTGCAGTTGGTATTCAGTATAAAATCATAAATAATATTGGTGTTTATGCAGAACCAGGGGTGTCATATCATTTTAAGGACGACAGTCAGCTCAATACAATTTATAAGGAAAAGCCATTTAATTTTAATGTCAAATTTGGAATTAGAATACAAATAGATTAAATATTTTTTGGAACAATTAATTTTAATAAATCAAAATAAAAAGATTCGTTGTTTGCGGATTTTAGTTTTTCATTAAATATCCTTTGGTCGGCGCAGGCATTTTTGTCTGCGCTGTTTTTTGTTTTAAATGTTAAAAATCAACTATGTAATGACTTATTTCTATTGAATTTATGAATAGTGATGTTGATTTTGTAAAATAAAATATTAATTATTTTTATCCCAAAACACCAATCATGTTAATAAAAGTTTACGGAAGTGCTATTCACGGAGTTGCAGCTCAAACCATTACTATTGAAGTGAATGTTGATACGGGTGGAGTAGGGTATCACCTTGTTGGGCTTCCGGATAATGCAATCAAAGAGAGTAGTTATAGAATTTCAGCGGCGCTGAAAAATGTAGGATACAAAATTCCGGGTAAGAAAATTACTATCAATATGGCTCCTGCAGACCTCAGAAAGGAAGGTTCTGCTTATGATTTAAGTATTGCAATTGGTATTCTTGCTGCATCAGACCAAATTTTAGCAGAAAATATTCAGGATTATATCATCATGGGAGAGCTTTCGTTGGACGGAAGTTTACAACCGATAAAAGGTGTTTTACCCATTGCAATTCAGGCAAGGGAAGAAGGTTTTAAAGGGATTATTTTACCAAAGCAAAATACTCGCGAAGCGGCGATTGTGAATAATCTTGATGTGTATGCTGCTGAGAATATCAAAGAAGTTATTGAGTTTTTCAATGAAGGAAAACCTCTTGAAAAAGTGGAAATAGATACAAGAAAAGAATTTCAGGAGAAAATAAATAATTTTCCTTTCGATTTTTCTGAAGTTAAAGGTCAGGAAGCAGCAAAAAGAGCGATGGAAGTTGCAGCAGCAGGAGGACATAATATTATTTTAATAGGACCTCCGGGAAGCGGAAAAACAATGTTGGCAAAAAGAATTCCCAGTATTTTGCCACCTTTAACTCTGAAAGAAGCTCTCGAAACAACAAAAATACATTCTGTAGCTGGAAAAATGGGTACAAATACGTCTCTCATGACAATTCGTCCTTTTAGAAATCCCCATCACACAATCTCTGATGTTGCATTAGTAGGTGGCGGTGGTTATCCTCAACCAGGCGAAATTTCTTTGGCTCACAATGGAGTTTTATTTTTGGATGAAATGCCGGAATTTAAAAGAACGGTTTTAGAAGTTATGAGGCAACCTTTGGAAGACCGTGAAGTTACCATTTCCAGAGCAAGGTTTACGGTGAATTATCCTGCAAGTTTTATGTTGGTAGCTTCTATGAATCCTAGTCCGAGCGGATATTTTCCGGATGACCCTAATAATACCTCATCAACTTACGAAATGCAGCGATATATGAATAAACTTTCAGGACCTCTTTTAGATAGAATTGATATTCATATTGAAGTTCAGAAAGTGGAGTTTGAACAATTGGCAGAAAAAAGAAAAGGAGAAAAAAGTGAAGATATAAGAAAGCGTGTTTTAAAGGCTCGTGAAATTCAACAAGAGCGATATAAAGATTTGAAAATAAGTTATAACGCTCAAATCGGACCCAAGGAAATTGAAAAATATTGTGAGTTAGATCAAACCTCCTTTGATCTCATAAAAATGGCAATGGAAAAACTGAATCTTTCGGCGAGAGCTTATGACAGGATTTTGAAAGTTGCAAGAACGATTGCCGATTTAGAAGAATCAGAAAATGTTTTGTCGCATCACGTTTCCGAAGCTATACAATACAGAAGTTTAGATAGAGAATTTTGGAATGTGTGAAAACTTAATTTATTGAAATATTTTATTTAGCTTAGTTAAATTCCCTTCTTTCCATCCAAAATCATTTGGATCATTTTTATTTTTCTGTTCTCCCTAGTTTCCGGTTTTTTTGCCTCCTCAATCCAGCGGATATATTCCTTTTTGTGAGTATAGCTCATTTTTTCAAACAAAGTTTTGACTTTTGTATTTTTACTAAAAATCTCGGCAATATCATCCGATATTTGAACAATTCTTTCTTCTTTATCTTCAATTAAACTCACAGAAATCTCATCACCAAAAGTTTTTCCCAGTTGTTTTCTGACTTCCTGAGTTAATCCTAAGATATGACAATCAGATTTCATTTTGGCTAAACTTCCGCGATATTCAATTTTATCATCAAATAAAGCTTTGATTTTTACTTGTCCTTTTTTACCAAATAATTCTTCTGTAGAAAAAGGAAATTCTACAAATGCAGCATTTATATTTCCGTTTTGCTTTATGGTAGCAGAAAATTTTATTGGTGTAGATGACATTTTTAATGTTTTTAAAAGTCTAAAAATAAAAAAAACCGTGAAAGAAAAACTTCACGGTTTCAAAAATATATCAAAAAAGATTATTTTTTCTTTTTACCAGTTGTTTTCACATGATCTGGTTTCGCTGCTCTTGTTTTTGTATCTGCAGGAGTATTTTCGTCTCTTACTAATTGTAATTCATCAATTAATCTTCTAGCACCAGCATATTTGTCGATAGTCCAAAGAACGAAACGAACGTCAACATTGATAGTTTTTTGCCATTCTGGTTCGAAAACGATATCTCCACTTAAAGCCTCACTGTTTCCGTCAAATGCAATACCGATAAGATTTCCGTCTCCATCGATTACAGGAGAACCAGAGTTACCACCTGTAATATCATTGTTAGAAAGGAAGTTTACAGGCATATAACCTTTGGCATCAGCATACTGTCCAAAATCTTTCATGTTGTAAAGGTCAATAACCCTTTGTGGAAGGTCAAACTCTTCATCACCTTTCTTGTATTTTCCTACAAGACCTGTCATGTCTGTATAATAGTTGTCAGTAACTCCAAAGTAGTTTCTGTCTTCTCTGATTGGCAATGTGTCAACGCTTCCGTAGGTTAATCTCATTGTAGAGTTTGCATCCGGATAGAATTTTTTCTCAGGTATTGCCTTCATTAAACCAGCTAAGAATAAACGATTGTTTTTCGCAAAGTTATCATCGATTTTTGAATATCTCTCAGATGATGCTTTTTGATCAGCAACGATTCCGTTTGCAATTTTCAAAAGAGGATCTGCATCTAATTTTAAACGATCAGGGTTTAAAATGAAGTTTGTAACAGATGTTTTGTTAGCAAATATTGATGAATAAGCTACATTAGAAAGATTTTTTGAATCTAATCCCATAATAGTAGGAGAAGCAACATCTTTATTCACCTTAGACTGGTAAAGCCCAACCATGGAGTTCATCATTTCTCCTTCAAGGTTGATGTTAATCTTTTCATAAGCTGATTTTACAGCAGCTTCTACTTTTGGCTTCATAGCCAATCTTCCTTGCATATCTTGTTCAGCATAAGATTTTAGAACAGAACCAAGTTGTAATGCAATTGAGAAGTATTTAGCATTTCTTGTAAGAAGCGACGCGTAATTTCTCTCAACGTTTCTGTCAGAAGTTTGCTTGTAATAAATTGCAATATCATCTAAAACAGTTTCGTATTCTGCAATATTTGCAGGTTGTACTGCCCATTGCTTGAATTTAGCTTCAAGACCTTGCTTATCTGTGATAGTTCCATTTTTAATTACAGCATCAATTGTTCCTTGTCTGTTTTTCCAATAGTTTGCAACAGAAGCATACTGAGAAGCGTAGTTAAGTTGAGTTCCTTTATCTTTATCCATGTACTTTTTCATTACGTCCATAGCTAATTTAGAAGCTTCAACCCAAGCCGGATAATCTTTGCTTACCATTTGCTGAATTCCGTAAGAAGTCAAATAACGGTTTGTTCTCCCAGGATAACCCATAATCATAGAGAAATCACCTGGTTTAATTCCTTTAAGAGAAACAGGTAAGAAATGTTTAGGCTTTAAAGGAACATTGCTTGGAGAATATTCTGCAGGATTTCCTGCTGCATCAGCATATACTCTGAAAACAGTGAAGTCTGCTGTATGTCTTGGCCACTCCCAGTTATCTGTATCACCACCGAATTTTCCTAATGATGAAGGTGGAGCACCAACTAATCTGATATCTTTATAATCTTGATATACGAAATAGTAGAACTCATTCCCGTTGAAGAAATCTCTTACTACTACAGTATATTTCCCGTTTTCAGAGTTTTCAGCCTGAATTGCTTTAGTTTCAGCATCAATCACAGCTTTTCTCTCTTCTCCGGTCATTTTATTATTTAGTTTGGATGTGATTCTTTGTGTAGCATCATCCATTCTAACTAAAAATCTTACATAAAGATCCTTTGAATTGAATTCATCTTTTTGCTTCATTGCCCAGAAACCATTTTTTAAATAGTCTTTTTCAGGAGTAGAAGCTGCCGCGATAGCGCCATAACCACAGTGGTGGTTTGTAAATAAAAGGCCCTGGTTTGAAACAATTTCACCTGTACAGAAACCACCGAAACTTACGATAGCATCTTTCATACTTGAATTGTTTACGGAATAAATTTCTTCTGGAGTCAAATGCAAACCTTCTTTTTGCATGTCAACACCATTTAGTCTTTTGATGAGCATCAACAGCCACATCCCCTCATCCGCCCTCATCTGAGCAAAGCTCAATAGAAAAGTGAATAGTAGAAATAGTCTTTTCATTTTATAAATTAATTTTTGTGTCGCTAATTTACTAATTTTTACGATATTCTGCCTGTGGTTGGTATGAAAATGGGATAGTATCTTTTATGAAAAACATACTGCTGTCAATTTTGACTTTTTTATTTCTCGGAATGGTTTGGAATTGTACTCCCACAAAAGGAAAGGATTCACAAAATATTACTGAAATCCATAAGATTCAAAGAGAGTGGATGCTGGTTTCTTTCGGTGATTTTTCTAAACCTGAACTGATTAAAAATAAAGCTAAAATTTCTTTAACAGGGAAAATTGAAAATGAAAAAATAAAAGGTACTGCTTTTATGGGATGTAATACTATGTTTTTCACCTCTGAGTTTAAAAAAGATGGATCCGTAAAATTTTCAGATATAGGAGGTACACTCATGGCTTGTCAGGATATGGAGCTTGAACTTTATTTTTCAGAAAAATTTAAAAATATGACAAAATATTCTATTGAAGGTCATTTTCTTACATTGACGGATGATAATGGAAATTCGATGAGGTTTATTGCATCTGATTGGGATTAAATTTAAAGAAAAATGAACTTAAATAAATATGAAAAGTCCGCATATTTGCGGACTTTTTTTAATTGAAAAATCTAGTTAAACTTCGCTGGTTATTAGTTTTTGGGGATAGTTTTCTTTATTTCTTCCAAAGTTGCGGTGTTGGGAAGTCCCGGAACGTTATTATGTATGTTTTTAGAATTTGTAGTGTGTTTTGTAGCTTGTCTGTTGGGAATTGTACCTTTGATTTCTTCAAGAGTAGCTGTATTTGGCAATAATTTACCAGAATTACTTGGTATGGACTGAGTTTTTGTTTCTTGTTTTTTTACTTCAAGTCCCAGATCGGATGCTAATTGTACCGATGGTAATTTTTGGGATGCAGCTTCCTTTGCTTCTTTCATCATTTTAGCTTCAGCTTCCTTCGATTCTTTGTAGTACGGAGCCTCTTGTGTTTCAGTGTTTTTTTTATCTTGTTGGGCATAAATATTTATACTTAATGCAACAAACGCAATGATATATAGTGATTTCATGGTACTTTATTTAATGTTTACTAAAACTTTTATTTTTCCAATTTCATTTTGATTGTAATCCTGAAGGGCTTTGCCAATTACCTGTCCTACTTTTACTTTTTTAGGATTGGCTTTCATTGCTACACCTGATTTTGAGGATGTTACTAAAAGATCTCCTCTTTTTATTGCACCTCCTTCCAAGCAAACTTTTGTTGGTATTACACCAATTACTCCCATTGGTACTTTGTCAGAAATATCAGCATCTATGTGCTCTTCTGTGAGAAGTACGCCCGGTTTGGTAGCGTATACACCGGCTACAAGGGTAGAATATGGTTTGGAAGATTTTTCTACGGTTCTGTCAGAATCTGTTGAAATTACTAAAATGTCTCCAGTTTCATATTCTGAAATATTTCCTTCAACATCAAAAACTTCTGCAACATCGGCTCCACTGTTTTGTGTTCCACCATTAAAGAATCCTCTTCCGGCAGAATTGATACGAGCAACATTTACCGTTCCGGGATTTCCTGACTTGAAAACTGCTATTGAACCACTGCTGTGAGTTTCAACGGTAAGAGCAGCATTTGTATTAGTGGTATTGTAATTTACAAATCTTGCAGGCCGTCCGGTACCAAAATTAGGAACCCACGCATAAATTGCATTTCCTGTACCATCAGCTGTTGTTTCTACACCATCACCTGTATTTGATGCATTGGCTGTAATGCCATTTCCGTTTCCGTCAGCAATAGCAATAAGAGCGGGGCCGTTTCCAGCGGGATTGCTTGCGTGGAATAATCCTGCATATCCACCGGTTCCTGAAGAAATACCATAAATACCGGCTGTTCCAAAATTAGCAAACTGAGAATTTACTTCACCTCTTACGGCAGCTTTTGTTCCTGTAACTTTATCGACTTTAAAGTTTCCTGCAATACCGTTTCCTATTGTGGTTACAGTGATTACATCACTTGTATTGGATTCGTTGAAGATGTTAAATCTTCCTGCGCGTCCTGTAGCGAAAGAAGGAACCCATGCATATAGAGCATTTCCGGCTCCGTCTATATTGGTTTCAACACCGTTTCCGTCTTTACTTGCGTTGGCAGTGATTGCATTTCCGTTTCCATCGGTTATTGCTACTAATGCGGCTCCATTTCCGGATACGTTGGATGCATGGAAGAGCCCGGCAAAGCCTCCTGTGCCTGATGAAATCCCAAAAATACCTGCTGCTCCGAAGTTTCCGAAAATAGTTTTTACTTCTCCTCTTACAGCAGCAGCTACACTATTGGTGTTATTCACAAGAAAAGACGCGGCATTTCCTTGTTTATTATCAGGAATATTTCCGTTTCCGTTAGTTTCTACTTCAAAAGCATTGAAAAGATTGGTTGTATTAAAATTTTCAAAACGTCCGGCACGTCCAGTACTACCGTTAAGTCCAATTTGTCCTAAAACCCCAACTCCTGTGCCTGATGAATTGGTAGCTACAAAACCTCTTACTCCGTATCCTCCACCGTCATTTCTTCCTACAACAGCACCTGCAATATCACTGGTCGTTCTCCCTACAACAGCTTCACCGGCTCCGTTATTATCCCCTACAATACCGGCAGAAGTTTGTGCGCTGGTAATTCCATGCAGTCCAAAACCGGCGGTTGTTGAACTTCTCACACCAACTCCGTTTCCTGTTGTTGAAACATTAACTACAGTTCCGTTTCCTACAGAATTAGCAACAATTACATTATTGTTGTTGGTATTATTATAAATCGAAAAATTAGCAGGGATACCATTATTACTGGTTGCATTCAGACCTGTTCCCGTATTACTGTTGGCGTAAACTCCATAGCCGTTTGCACTGGCATTT
The DNA here is from genome assembly GCF_025971925.1 of Chryseobacterium oryctis. Lineage (GTDB taxonomy): Bacteria > Bacteroidota > Bacteroidia > Flavobacteriales > Weeksellaceae > Chryseobacterium > Chryseobacterium oryctis. The sequence continues at coordinate 257,741 of NZ_JAPDHV010000002.1, read as the reverse complement.
CCATAAACACCCAATCCATTCGGAGTAACTCCATAAACACCCCAACCACTTCCATCCTGACTTCCGTATACACCTACACCTAAACCTCCGGTACCATTATTTATGCCTCTGATTCCTGAGGAAAAGCCTCCCGGAGAAGTACTATTAACAATACCTCTGACTGAAGCAATATTTGAAGTGGTTGTATTGTTAATGCCTTCTAAAGAAGTGCCATCTCCGTTATTTGTTAAGGAAAAGAGGGTTGCAGGATTATTGGCTGTATTTGTATATGGAATTGTAAAGCTTCCTCCGCCTCCGCCTGCTGATTTTGCATACATTGCATACGGAACGCTTAATAACTGACTAGTGCCTGTAATAGTATAAGTTGTTCCCCCTGTGGGATCTGTTTCTGTTTTTAAGTAATAATTTCCTGTAGACCAATCAATTGTGTTGAATGTCCCTGAAAGAACTGTCCCTGTACCAAGTTCAAGAGTGATAAGACCGTTTACATTAGTATTTCCTGTAAGTCTTTCAGAATATACAGCTGCACCTGCGGGAGACCCTTGCAAAACACTTGCTCTGATTCCTACACTTTGATTAGCGAGAATTTGTCCGCCGACATTTCGAACAATGGCCTGATAACTCATTTTTTCAGGAATTTGCGCAAAAGCAGTAATTGTTCCCAGTAAAATTCCTATCGATAGTAATATTTTTTTCATGGTAGTTATTTTTTTATGATTTTAAATGTTTTTATATTTTTTCCATCTTTGTTTACTTTTATGATATACATTGCCGAAGGAAGATGAGAAAAATTGAATTCAGACTTAGATTGAGTGATTTTGTCTTTAGCTATCAATTTACCTTGGGCATCAAATAATTGATAATCTGAATTTTTGTAATCATTTGTGGTAAAATCCAGATATAAATAATCTCTAAACGGATTTGGGTAAAGTAAAATGCCTTTTTCATTTTCCGATATCTCATTGGTAGAAAGGGGAGTGGTGATTTCATAGGCGTGTTGTAAACCTTCTAAAACTTCATTATTTCCTTTTGACAAGTAAACAACTTGTCCCACACTGTAAGAAACTGAGCCATTACTTCCTGTAGCATCTGCTCCGGTTGATAATACGGCACTTTGAGCCTTTAGTAGTCCGGAGACAATAAGGATCGGGATGAAAAAGAGACAATAGATAAATGTTCTTTTCATGTTGGATGATTTTATGGTTATTATTTCCAGAATGAATTTATATTCAATTTGGAATTACTAAATTACCATAAAAAGAAAGCATTAAAGACTTAAAATAGATAAACAACCTAAATAATCGACGAATGACAAAAGTAGAGTTATTTCTCAAAAAGAGATAATAGCAACAGAATAAATGTATTAATTAGGAGTGAAAAAATCAAGATTTTCCCTATAAGATCTACCTATCGGAAGTTTAATATGATGTACAAGCTCTACTTCGTGGGTATTCTTACTTCTGATCAAATATTTTGGAATCGCATAGCTTCTGTGTATTCTGACAAAGGAATCAAAATGGGCTTTATGTAAGAGGTTTCCTAGAGAATCTAAAATACAATGTTTTTTATCAGAAGTTACAATTCTTGTGTAATCTTTTAAGGCTTCAAGATAGAGAATATCGGTTATTTTTATCTGATGAATATTGCCTCCTTCTTTTATTTTAATGCTGTTTTCTCCAATTAATGAATCAAAATAATCACATTTTTCTTTCATTTCGAAATAATCGAAAAGTTTTTGCATTGAATAATGAAATCGGTCAGATTTTAATGGCTTTGTGATGAAGTCTAAAGTATCTATTTCGAAAGTCGCAACGGCAAACTCAGGATGAGAGCTGACAAAAATACAAGCAGGAATTTCGTGAGCTAATTTTCTGAATTCCAGACCACACATTCCTTTTATTTGGGTTTCTATAAACAATAGATCTATTTGGGTGTCAAGATAAGGTAGTGCTTGATCTATCGAATTAAAAGAACCAGCAATTTCAATATTTTCATATTGCTTGATATGGTGATGAAGAATGATTCTGTCTAGCTCGTCATCATCAATGATTATACATTTAATACTTTTGGTCATGGCGTTTTTAGTTTAGTTTTTATTTGACTTTTGACTTAAAATGTTTTTAAAACAAAAAATCAGTTTATAAAATTATTAAATTACCTTAAATAAATCCCAAGATGTGCTTAAATTAACGTTAAAATATTTTGTAATACAAAATTCATTTTGATTTTTGTATTGAAAATATTATCTTGTAAAAATCACAAAAACGGATAGAATTTAATGCTAGAAAAGAAAGAACATAACTACGAAAAGGCAGTTTTGGTAGGGGTAATTACTCAAAATCAAGATGAAGAAAAGCTTCAGGAATATATGGATGAACTGGAGTTTTTAGCTTTTACAGCAGGTGCTACGGTAGACAGACGTTTTACTCAAAAATTAACTCAGCCTGATTCCAAAACGTTCATTGGTAGCGGAAAGGCTCAGGAAATAAAAGAATATGTAAAGGAAAATGAGATTGGAACTGTAATTTTTGATGACGAGTTATCTCCCTCTCAGCTTAAAAATTTAGAAAGAGAAATAGAAGCTAAAATTCTGGATAGAACCAATCTTATATTAGATATTTTTGCACAACGAGCTCAGACTTCTTATGCGAGAACACAGGTGGAATTGGCTCAATATCAATACCTTTTACCACGATTAACAAGAATGTGGACTCACCTTGAACGTCAAAAAGGGGGAATCGGGATGAGAGGACCCGGAGAAACGGAGATTGAAACCGACCGTCGTATTATTCGTGACAGAATCTCTTTGCTGAAAGATAAATTGAAAACCATCGATAAGCAAATGGCAACTCAGAGAAATAACCGTGGAAAAGTGGTTCGTGCGGCTTTGGTAGGATATACCAATGTCGGGAAATCAACTTTGATGAATGCTATTTCTAAATCTGAAGTTTTTGCTGAAAACAAGCTTTTCGCAACCTTAGATACAACGGTAAGAAAGGTCGTAATAGGGAATTTACCTTTCTTATTAACAGATACGGTAGGTTTTATCAGAAAATTACCAACCCAATTGGTTGAATCTTTCAAATCTACATTGGATGAGGTGCGTGAAGCTGATTTACTGATTCATGTGGTGGATATTTCTCATGAAAGCTTTGAAGATCACATAGATTCTGTGAATCAAATTTTAATGGAAATCAATGCGCATCAAAAACCGATGATTATGATTTTCAATAAAATTGATGACTTTAGTTATGAGAAAAAAGACGAGGATGACTTAACGCCTTCTACGAAGAGAAACATTTCTCTTGATGAATGGAAAAAAACATGGATGGCAAAATCTAAGTATCCTACCGTTTTTATTTCAGCTTTAACGAAAGAAAACTTCCCGGAAATGAAGAAATTGGTGTATGATGAGGTAATGAAGATTCATATTTCCAGATTTCCTTACAACGATTTCCTTTTCGAGTATTTCGATAATGATGAGGAAGAAAATAATAATTAATGAAAAAATATCTTTTCTTTTTGCTGATTTTCATTTCGATTTTAGGTTTTGGTCAAAAACTAAAACTTGATTTAAAAGTCGTAGAAAAAAATCTTAAGAACTCTCACTCTCCGTATAACTACGATAAGTTGATTTTCAAATACAAAGCTTATCCGCAATCGGTTGATAGTATTGAAGCTCAGCATCTTTATTATGGAAGAAATTTTAAAGATAATTTAGTTTCAACTTCTGAAGATGAGTTTAAAAAACTGGCCGAAGCTTTTAAGAATAAAAATTTTGATGAGTGTATTTCTCAGGGAAATATTTTGTTTCAGAAAGATCCTACAAATATGGATATTTTGCTCATTCTTCTTCGAGCTTATGACTCAAAAGAAGATGGAAACAAATTTACCTACCATTTGAATCAGTTTCGTTTGTTGTCAAATGCAATAAAGTTTTCAGGAGATGGAAAGTCTGAAAAGACCGCCTATATTGTAAATTCTGTTGGGGATGAGTATATTCTGCTGAATATGCTGAAAGTGGGAGAGGAATATACAAGAGGTTCAAAAGCATTAAAAGACGGAATGCTGGATATTTGGCAAAAAGAAGATGATAAAATATATATTAAAATACTTTATTTAAATTTTTAATTAAAAAAACAGCTTAGTGGAATTATATTATTCATTTTCAGCGTTAATAGTTTTAGCATCAATATTCGCATATCTTAATTACAGATTTTTGAGACTTCCGAGTACTATCGGAATTATGATTATTGCGATTTCGGTTTCAATCATATTGGTTTTGTTTGGGGAAAGTTTTCTTCCAAAAACATTTGGGCATCTTCATAAATTGATGAATAGTATTGATTTTACTGAAGTTCTGATGGGTGCAATGCTTAATTTTCTTCTCTTTGCAGGAGGAATTCATATTAATATTAATGATTTGAAAGAGCAACTGCGGCCTGTTGCAATTTTTTCGACGGTTGGCGTTGTAATTTCAACCTTTATCGTAGGTTTCGGAATGTTCTATCTTTTGCCTTTGGTTGGGCTAAAACTTCCGTTTATATATTGTCTTGTTTTTGGAGCTTTAATCTCACCAACAGATCCTGTTGCTGTTTTAAGTATTCTGAAACAGGCAAATGTTTCAAAATCTTTGGAAACAAAGGTTGCAGGAGAATCTCTTTTCAATGATGGTATGGCAGTAGTTGTTTTTACTGTTGTATTGCAATTGGCAATAGGGAAGGAAGTGGATTTGGGTATCGAAAATATCGGATTGCTATTGATGAAAGAAGCCGGAGGAGGATTGCTTCTGGGGGTTTTATTGGGTTGGGTTACTTCCCGATTGATGCGTGAAGTTGATGATTATATTATTTCGGTTTTAGTAACGCTTTCTGTCGTGATGGGAGGGTATCTTATTGCGAGACAAATGCATATTTCCGGACCTTTAACGATGGTTGCAGCCGGATTATTTATGGGTAATTTTAATGTTAAATTTAAAATGAAATCCGTAACTCAGGATTACCTGATAAAATTTTGGGAATTAATTGACGAAATTTTGAATGCAGTTTTATTCTTATTCATTGGTTTTGAACTTTTAATGATTAAAGATTTAAAGAACTTCATGATTCCGGGATTGGTTGCAATTTTAGTTGTTTTATTTGCGAGATTTATTTCAATTTGGGGGCCTACAAAGTTTATGTCTTTGAGAACGAGGTTTAATCCGCAAACGGTAAAAGTGCTTGTTTGGGGAGGAATTCGAGGTGGTGTTTCCATTGCTTTGGCAATGTCTATTCCTAAAGGTGAGTATAGTGATGCTATTTTAAGTATTACTTATTGTGTTGTTGTATTTTCAATTGTAGTACAAGGTCTTACGATTGCTAAAGTCGCTAATCCGAAACAAATTGCACAAGAAGAACAAGAGCAAGAAGGAGTTTTAGATGAATCTCACTAAATGATACAAAATCAGAAGTATAAATGAGTGTAGTCAAGGAAATTCAAGAAGCGTTAGCTGTTTTATCTATTCCCGAAAAAGCTGAATTCTTTCCTAAATTTTTTAAAACAGGGAAAGGTGAATATGGTGAGGGTGATTTGTTTTTGGGAGTCACCGTTCCGGATCAACGAGCTGTGGCAAAAGAGTATTATGCAAAAATATTGCTGGAAGAATTAAGCAAAATTCTTTCTTCAAAATATCATGAGCACCGTTTAACGGCTTTATTTATGTTGATTTCAAAGTTTGAAAAAACGAAAGATAAAGCTGTAAAAGACGAAATTGTTGAGTTTTATATGAATCATCTTCAATTTGTTAATAACTGGGATTTGGTAGATTCAAGCTGTTACAAGATTTTAGGAAGATATGCTTTTGAAAATCAGAAAGAAAATATATTGAGGGAGTTGTCTCATTCTGATGAAATGTGGCATAAAAGGATTGCGGTTGTCGGAACAATGTATTATGTAAAAAAAGGTTTTTTTGATTTAACAAAAGAATTTGTGACAAATAATCTACAGCATCCTCACGATTTGATGCATAAGGCAAACGGCTGGCTTTTAAGAGAAATGGGAAATAAAAATGAAGGAGAGTTGATAAATTACCTTAATAAATATTATAAAGAAATGCCAAGAACTTGCCTGAGATATGCTATTGAAAAATTGGAAGAAGACCTGAGGCAGGATTATTTAAAAGGTAAAATTTAGTATGGATTGTTTCTTTTGGAAGACTTTTTTTCATTATTTTTTACATTTTATCTTTCCGGTTTTTATTGCTTTGATTTTTTTTCGTGAAAACTGGAGAAAGGTTTATTTTCTTTTTTTGGTGACAATGTTGGTAGATTTAGATCATTTATTGGCTAATCCTATTTTTGACCCTAATAGAGGAAGTATAGGATTTCATTTTTTGCACTCATATTATGCAATTGCGGTGTATTTTTTGATGCTTTTGTTTAAAGGTAATATTAGAATTATCGGTATTGGTCTTCTTTTTCATATGTTGACTGATTTTCAGGATTTTTATTTTTGGTGTCATTAAAATATTATTAATATTTTCTTTTGAAATTGTGAAAAATCGTTGGTTTTTCGTATTTTGTTAACACTTTATGAAATTAAAAGAACTTTTACATTATACGTATATTTTTCCTGTTCTGGCGGTTGTTTATTACTTCTCCGGACTCATTGGTAGCGGTGTAATTTATGATATTGTTGCCGGAATTTTACTTACTGCAAGTGTTTTATCGGCAGTGCATCATGCTGAAATGGTAGCTCATAAAGTAGGTGAGCCTTTCGGAACAATTATTTTGGCTCTTTGTATTACAATTATTGAAGTGGCTCTGATTATTTCGCTGATGGTTGCAGGTGGAGATCAGGCAATCACTCTGGCTCGAGATACTGTTTTTGCTGCTGTAATGCTTATTTTGAATGGTATTTTAGGTATCTGTATTTTGGTAGGAGGAGTTAAATATCATGAACAGTTTTTTGCCAGAACTTCGGCTACTACTTATTTGGTAAGTATTGTTTCGATTTTAGTACTTACTTTGGTTCTTCCGAATTTTACTTCAAGTGTCAACGGTCCGTTCTATAATGAGGCACAATTGGGTTTTGTTTCTGTAGCCTGTTTGGCGATTTATGGAGTATTTCTAATGGTTCAGACGGTAAGGCACAGAAGTTATTTTGTAGTACCGGAAGAACATCCTGAAGAACATTATATTCCTTCATTGACTAAGACTTTAGTGAGCTTTGTTTATCTTATCGTTTGTCTTGCTATTGTTGTGATGATGGCAAAAGGGCTTTCTTCAACTATCGAAAATATGGTAAGGAGTTTTGGAGCTCCAAAATCTTTGGTCGGGGTAATTATTGCTGCCGTAGTTTTACTTCCTGAAGGAGTTGCAGCAATTAGGGCGGCAAGAAATAATCAAATTCAGGCTAGTTTGAATCTTGGATTGGGTTCTGCTTTGGCAAGTATTGGCTTAACGATTCCTGCGGTAGCTGTAGTATGTATAGTGTACGATATTCCTTTGGTTTTAGGTCTTGATAAGAAGGATATTATTTTACTTTCTTTATCTGTTTTTATCGTAATGCTTTCCTTAAGCCGAGGAAAGACAAATATTTTGTACGGAACGGTTCTGTTAGTAAATCTTGCAGCTTATATTTTTACGGTTATTGTTCCATAAAACAAATTAAAGTCTTCTTGCTAAATCCATTTTGAAAGCCATTAATTTGGCGATGTTTTCTGCTTTGTAAATAGCTAATGAAGCCGTTTCTCCGATGAAGTTTTCCTCAATTGTTTTTCTCCATAGTTCAAGCCATTTGTCAAAATGTTTTTGTTCCATTGCCTGAATTTCGTTGATGGGAAAATGGGCACCCATTGGATTTCCTTTGTAAGTCATTTGCCCAAAAATAATTGATTCCCAGAAAGAATACATTTTAGGAAGGTGTTTGTCCCAGTCAACTTTTGCAATTTCATTAAAGAAGAAACCAATGGTTTCGTCCTTAACGACTTTATCATAAAATGAATTAACTAAAAGTTCAATATCTTCTCGTGTCTCCAAGTTTTTCATATCTCAAATTTAGGTTAAAATAGGATTATAATTTCATTCATGTACTTGATAAATTTCATAAAGCAATATTTTTATCTTTGCACAATGGTTTTTTGTATTCGAAAAACTGTTTTAGCAAAGGAAATAAATGGATTTAGAATTATATAAAAAACAGGCTTTACAAAAGCAAAAAGAGCATAAAAAATTTCTTGATGGATTGAAGAAAAAACCTCCCAAGAATCTCGACTATATTGTTCAGGAGACGCATGATGAAGTTTTTGAAGAGATAGATTGTTTATCATGTGCAAACTGCTGTAAGACGACAGGGCCATTATATACTGAAAAAGATATTGAGCGCATTGCAAAGCATCTGCGAATGAAACCCGCTGATTTTGAATCCAAATTCCTGCGAGTAGATGAGGATAATGATAAAGTTTTGCAGAATCTTCCTTGTTTCTTTTTAAATGAAGATAATACCTGTTCCATATACGAAGTCCGCCCAAAGGCTTGTAGGGAATATCCGCATACAGATAGGAAAAAAATATACCAGATAAATAATTTGATGATTAAAAATACGGTGATTTGCCCTGCTGCATACGAGTTTGTAGAAAAAATTATGAAAAATTTAGGAAAATAACATACAATCACAAATCGTCTTAATAAATTATAAAGTACGTTAAATGAGAACTTTATATATAATTTAATGAAAAATGTGTCGTTTAACTTAAACAACCATTTAAAAATATTATGTTATTATGAAAAAGTTAATTTTAACTGCAGTATTCTCATTTTTCGGAGTAGTAGCAATATCGGCGCAGGATACAATTCAAAAACCTAATGAACAACCGGCTCAGACTCCGCAAACAACAACAGATTGGAATAGTAATTCGAATGCAAATACTAATATCAATCAGAATCAAAATCAAAATACAACAATAGATACTTCTGCGGCTACGACAGTAAATCCTAATCAGGATGCAACCAAGCCTCAAGATTCAGCAAAAGAAGAGAAGAAGGCAAAAAAGAAAAAGTAATTCAGTTACTTAAAGTAGAAATGTGAAATCCTGAAAACAATATTTTCAGGATTTTTTTTGTTCAATATCATTCATTCGGAATTGTACGATTTCTTTTATCAGATTTAGTGGAAGCCTTTCATTGATAGGGAATTGTACCGCACCTTTTGAGAATTTATATTGTCTTTCTATAAAAATCTGCTCAAAGTTCTTGATGCCCATAGCTCCGGGATAAAGACCGATATGTTTTTTATAGACAGCGAAGTATATTAACCCTTTTCCTTTATATCTAAAAGCAGGCATTTGATAACCAATGTATTCTTCAATATCAGATGCTTGGGAATGAATTATACTCCTAAGGTCTTTCAGTTTTCCTTGAATTTCTTCAGGAAATAAAAGTATATATTCATCAATATTTTCGAATGTTTTTTCCATTCTATAAAAATAAAAAAAGCGTTGACATATCAACGCTTTCTCCTTTCACTATTTACTTTTTTTCCTTTTATAATCCCGGAAACAGGCTATATCAAAAAAGGTCGGGATTTTTCCCAACCTTTATATTTTATACTACTCCTTGAGCGAGCATTGCTTCTGCAACTTTTACGAATCCGGCGATATTTGCCCCTTTTACGTAGTTTACATAGCCATTCTCCTCTTTTCCGTAGTCTCTACAAGCTTTGTGGATTCCAATCATGATTTCTTTCAATCTTGCATCTACCTCTTCAGAAGTCCAGTTTAGACGAATTGAGTTTTGTGTCATTTCTAATCCTGAAGTTGCTACACCTCCTGCGTTAGAAGCTTTACCTGGAGAGAATAATACTTTATTTTCTAAGAAATAGTTGATTGCATCAAGAGTTGAAGGCATGTTTGCTGCTTCTGTAACGCACACACATCCGTTTTCAACTAAATTTTTAGCATCTTCCAAGTCTAATTCGTTTTGTGTAGCTGCAGGAATAGCAACATCACACTTAACTTCCCAAGGACGTTTTCCAGCGTGGAATTCTGCAGAAGGATATTTTTTAGCATAATCTTCAGCTCTGTTGTTTCCTGAAGATCTTAATTCTAATAAATAATCAATTTTTTCTCCATCAATACCATCTTTATCATAGATGTATCCGTCTGGTCCGGAAATAGTTAATACTTTACCTCCAAGTTCAGTTACTTTTTTGATAACTCCCCAAGCTACGTTTCCGAAACCTGAAACAGTTACTGTTTTACCTTTAAAGTCTTGTCCGATAGTTTTAAGCATTTGCTCAGCGAAATAAACTACTCCGTAACCTGTAGCTTCAGGACGAATTAGTGAACCTCCGTAAGCAAGGCCTTTACCTGTAAGAACTCCCGTAAACTCGTTTCTGATTTTTTTATACTGACCGAATAAATATCCGATTTCTCTTGCTCCAACACCGATATCACCCGCAGGAACGTCGGTTTCAGGACCTACATGCTTACATAGCTCTGTCATGAAAGCTTGGCAGAAACGCATTACTTCCATATCAGATTTACCTTGTGGGTCGAAATCTGAACCTCCTTTACCTCCTCCCATTGGAAGTGTAGTTAATGAGTTTTTAAATACTTGTTCAAAAGCTAAGAATTTAAGAACTGAAAGGTTCACTGTAGGATGGAAACGGATTCCTCCTTTATATGGTCCGATTGCAGAGTTCATCTGAATTCTGAAACCTCTGTTTACTTGGATTTCACCTTTGTCATCAACCCATGGAACTCTGAATATAATGATTCTTTCAGCTTCAGCCATTCTCTCAAGAAGCTTCATTCCTGTATATTCCTTTTTAGTCATGATAAACGGAATTACAGTTACTGCTACTTCTTTTACTGCTTGTAAAAATTCCGGTTCATTAGGGTTTTTTGCTTCAATTTTTGCAATAAACTCTTGGATTTTCTGGTCAATATTATATTGTTCCATATGTTAAGGTTGAATATTATTGCCAACAAATTTAATTTTTTTTTCAAGATTCACAATACCTTTTTTTAAAATTGTTAAAAATTTAATAATAATGTGTCGAAATATTGTTAAATTGATAATTATCCTTTAAACTTTGTTAAAAATTAAATGTTATGTCCTAAATAATGCAATATTAAGAAATCGTTAATTATGATATTGCTAAAAATTGTCTCCCGGAAAATGATTTCACTTTACCCAAAAGCTCCAACTCAAGAATTATGGGTAAAATTTTATGTGAAGGGAGTAAGACTTTAGCAGATAGATCATCCAAAGAAACATGAGGATTATTTATTATCGTATCATATATTGATTTTTGATTTTCAGTTAATTGTATGCTTTCTTTTACCTCTGGAAATAATTCTTCAGTTTTATCTTTTTGTTTATTAAGTCCAAGTAAATTGATAAGATCTTTGATGGTAGAAATCGCTGTAGCTTTATTCTGAAAAATGAGTTGGTTGCAACCTTGGCTGTATTTGTCTGTTATTTTTCCCGGAAGAGCAAAAACATCTCTGTTATAATTATTTGCAAATGTTGCTGTACTGATTGAGCCTCCTCCAAAAGCTGTTTCTACAACAATTGTTGAGGGAGAAAGGCCTGCAACGATTCTGTTTCTTTGAATGAAATTTTCTCTGTCTGGTTTTTGAGATGAATTGAATTCTGTGAGTAAAGCTCCTCCGTTTTGGAACATTTTTTCTGCTAATTTTTTATTTTTAGCAGGATATAAAGTATGAAATCCGTGAGCTAAAACTCCGATTGTTGGGATGTTAAATTGTATTGACTGTTCATGAACTTCTTTGTCAGCTCCTAAAGCCAAACCACTTATAGAAGCCAAATTCAAATGTTGAACTTCTTCAAAAAAATCTGCAATGAATTTCTGACCATAAGGCGTAATATTTCTTGTTCCAACTATACTTACTGGGTTCAAAAGAGTATTTAAGGTTCCTTTTTGGTATAAAATGGCAGGAGCATCATCGCATTCATCGAGCAGATAAGGAAGGTTTTGAAGGTGTCTTAAATTGATATTGATTTCATTCTTTTCGCAAAATGCTAATTCGTTTTCTGCAAATTTTAAATGGGTGGGATTCCCAATATCAGAAACTATTTTCTTCCCTATTCCATCTATTTTACTGTATTCTTTTTTTGCGTTTTCCCATGCATCTTTTGCGCTTCCAAAAGTTTTCACAAGTTTATAAAAATTGATATCACCAATGAGATTACATTCACGTAAAGCAATTGAGTAAAGATGTTCTTCAGAATACATTTGTGTTTTGTTTTAAACAAATGTAATGAATAAGTTTTATTTCCTTCTTAGCTCCTCTAGATGTTCCCAAATATCATCTTTCTTCTTGAAAGGTAGTTCTAAAAAGTCGTCAGGGTGATTTTCTTTGTATTCCTGCCAAAGTTTGTCATCTTTTTCATTGTAATAGTTTGGGAATTCCCAGATATATTTTTTCTTTTTTTCTCCAATATCTTTAAAAATGAAGGCAATGATAATTCCTACAATAGCTCCGGAAAGGTGTGCTTGCCACGAAATATTGCTCGGTTCGTGAAGGTTATAGAATAGCTCTTCCGGGAAAATTCCCCAAATTAAACTTCCATAATATAAAACAACAAGCATTGAAATGGTAAGAAGTTTTGTATTCCATTTAAAAACTCCACTAAAGAATAAGAAAAAAGCTAAAACGTAAACTACTCCACTTGCTCCAATTGTACAAGTATAAGTGTATTGACCTGTAAATATATCAATTGGTGGTAAAAGCCAAAGCAATAAACCACTGGCTAGCCAGCCCATAATAAAAACTTTATTGGCAACTAAAGGATAAAATTGATACAAAAGAAACATTAAAATGGCAATAGGGATGGAGTTCCCCACAATATGTTCTGTATTTCCGTGCAAAAGAGGAGAGGTAATTATACCTAATAAACCTTCTGGTAACAAAGGAATGATTGCCCCAAAACAAGAACCAAAAAAGCCTTGTGTCTGTAAAAAATATCCGAACCACATTGTTGCTAACATTAGCAAAGGGTAAATGATAGCTTTTTTGGAAATTACATTTTTAAGCATATTGTTATTTAGAGTAATTGAAATCACAAATCAAAAGCCAACCATAAATTTCGGAAAATTTGTCGATGATTTTTATTTCTTCAAGTTTATTTAAGACAAAAGGTAATGATTTTCATAGAGTTTTAAAGTTCAAATAAATTTTTTGACCACTTATTCTGATAAACTGGCTTACTTTTAGCTGATAAAGTAATTTTATATGTATAAAGTAAATGTTTTTTAAGGCATAGCTTATATTTTTGTAATGAAAATCGTTAATTTATGAAGAAGTTTTTATTATGTATCTCAATTTCGGTCGGGATTTATGCAAATGCACAAGACGAAATAAAGAAAGATTCTATAGTTGCTGATACCATAAAATATTGGTCGGTTTCTGGAAAAAATTCATTAATGATTAATCAGGCTGCTTTTTCCAATTGGGTTGGTGGTGGAGCGAATAATATTGGCTGGCTTGCAGGAATAAATTATAATATTACCTACGAGAAGGATAAGGATTTGTGGGAAAATATTATTATTCTTGATTATGGGCAAAACAATACAAAAGGCTTAGGAACGAGAAAAACTCAAGATGCGATTAATATTTCTACGAACTATGGGAGGCAGTTTTCTAAGAGTTGGTATTTTTCAGGAGGGGTGGGATTTCAGTCCCAGTTTTCAGCAGGATATGAAGATGGAAATAATCCTTCTGCAAAGAAAATATCAAACTTTATGGCTCCGGGATACTTGAATTTAGGTTTGGGTATTACATATAGACCCAATGACAATATAAATGTTACTTTGAGACCCATCAACGCAAGATGGACTTTTGTTTTGGATAAAGATTTACAGACAGCGGGAACGTATGGTTTAAAAGCAGACGGAGATTCATCTTTGTTACAGTTTGGTTTTTTGGGAACGGCTTATTATAAAATTAAAGTAATGGAAAATGTTAATTTAACAAACTCAGCCTCTGTTTTCTCAAATTATCTTGATCATCCGGAAAGATTAGTTTTAGCTTATTCTGCAATACTGAATCTAAAAGTAAATAAATTTATCACCTCAAATATAACGGCGGATATTTTGTATGACCATAATCAAATCCAGAAAACACAATTGAAGCAAACATTAGGAATTGGCTTTGCTTATACATTAAATAACGGAGTAAAACGCTCTGATAGAAAAGATAGCCAATGGTGGATTAAGAAATAAATAGTTTAAAAAAACAAAAGCACTTCAATTTGAAGTGCTTTTTTATTATCAATTATATATTGTTAGAACTCTATATCTACCTCTAGTTTTTCTGCTAAAAGTTTTGATATTTTCTCTTTTAAAGGTTCAATATCAATATTTTGCATAGCATCATTTGCAAAAGCATATAATAGTAAAGCCTGAGCTTCTTTTTTAGAAATACCTCTTGCTCTCAAATAAAATAAAGCATCTTCGTTTAATTGACCAACGGTACAACCGTGAGAACATTTCACATCATCTGCAAAAATTTCCAATTGTGGTTTTGTGTCAATTGTTGCTCCTTCGCTTAATAAAACATTATTATTTTGCTGATAAGCATTCGTTTTTTGAGCTATTTTATCTACAAAAACTTTTCCGTTGAAAACTCCATGAGAATTTCCGTTGTAAATACCTTTATAGTTCTGATAACTTTCACAATTCGGAAAATTATGGTGAACTGCAGTGTGGTGATCTACCAACTGATCTTTTCCGATAATGGTGATTCCGTTCATAAATGAATTGATATTTGATCCATTTTGAATGAAATCTAAGTTATTTCTTACTAATTTACCTCCGAAAGAGAACGTGTTTACGGTTGTTAAACTGTCTTTTTCCTGTTTTGCAAAAGTATTATCAATCAGATAAGAAGTATCGTTATCGTTCTGAAGTTTATGCCAATCTGCTTTTGCATTTGGATGAGTGAAAATTTCTGTCACAGAATTTGTCAGAACATATGTGCTGTCAAAATTATGATGACTTTCAATGATTTCAACTTTAGCCCCTTCTTCTACAATTAATAAATTTCTTGTATTGTAGAACGTGTTTTCTTCCTGATTTTGAGAAATGTAAAAAACATGGATTGGTTTTTCAATCACAACATTTTTAGGAACTTTCAAAAAGAAACCATACTTGCAATATGCCTGATTTAAGTTGGTAAATGCAGAGTCGTTGGAAGCGATAGTATTAAAATATGTATCAAAAACTTCTCTGTGTTTTTCATCATTTAAAGCATAATTAAATGAAAGAAAATCGACGTTTTCGATAGAAACTTTTGATAATTCTTTATGAAGTTTACCGTTCACAAAAGTAATCCAGTCAAAATTTTCTTCACCAAGATGCAATTGCTCCAACTGTTCTTTTGTGATATTATGACTTTCTTTTGGGAAAAAATTATACCCCTTTTCAGTAATCTCCTTTAGATTGGTATATTTATATTCTTCGTCTTTTTTGGTTGGAAAACCGATGTTTTCAAATCTTTGAAGAGCTGCTTTTCTATCTTCATCCAAAAATCTGTGACGAAGACTCTCCAAAAATTTATTGTGGTTGTCTGTAATTTGTTCGTATAAAGCCATTACTGATATTTCGGCCATCACACCTTATTTATTATATTTAAAATAAAATTGTTTCAATTGTACGGTTTTACCGTTTTTTTCATCACTGAATTAAAACTTTCACTTCACTTTGACTAATTCAGAATGATATTCTAGGTTGATATTAGTTTAAAAGCCAATCGTAACCTTTCTCTTCAAGTTCTAGAGCAAGAGATTTATCACCAGTTTTGATGATTTTTCCGTTGGCTAAAACGTGAACGAAGTCAGGCTGGATGTAATTAAGCAATCTTTGATAGTGAGTAATCAAAAGAACTGCATTTCCTTCATTTTTGAAGTAATTTACACCGTCTGCAACAATTCTTAAAGCATCAATATCCAATCCAGAATCTGTTTCGTCAAGAATAGCCAACTTAGGATTAAGCATCATCATTTGGAAAATCTCGTTTCTTTTCTTCTCACCTCCTGAGAAGCCTTCGTTCAAAGATCTTGAAAGGAAGTCTTTCTTAATTCCTAATTTTTCAGATTTTTCACGAATTAAAGCAAGCATTTCTTTTGCAGGCATTTCTTCTAAACCGTTAGCTTTTCTGTTTTCGTTTAAAGCAGCTTTTATAAAGTTGGTTACAGAAACACCTGGAATTTCGACAGGATACTGGAACGAAAGAAAAATTCCTTTGTGAGCTCTTTCTTCCGGAGCATCTTCAATAATGTTTTCACCATCGAAAATGATTTCTCCGTCTGTAACTTCATAATCTTCTTTTCCTGCAATTACAGAAGAAAGAGTAGATTTTCCAGCTCCGTTCGGTCCCATAATAGCATGAACTTCACCCGGTTTTATTTCAAGATTAATACCTTTTAATATTTCTGCGCCATCTTCAATTTTGGCGTGTAGGTTTTTAATGTTTAACATAATTTTTTATGATGATTAGGCAATTAGAAACTCTATTACCATTTTTATTTAAACTTTTATTTTATCCAACGGAGCCTTCTAATGAAATTTCTAATAATTTCTGTGCTTCAATAGCAAATTCCATTGGGAGTTTATTTAAAACTTCTTTACTGAAACCGTTTACAATCAGGGCGATAGCTCTTTCTGTATCAATTCCTCTTTGGTTACAGTAGAAAATCTGGTCTTCTCCGATTTTTGAAGTTGTAGCTTCGTGCTCCAGCTGAGCAGAAGGATCTTTTATTTCAATATAAGGGAAAGTGTGTGCTCCACATTCATTACCCATCAATAGAGAGTCGCATTGTGAAAAGTTTCTTGCTCCTTTTGCAGAAGGCATTACTTTTACCAAACCTCTATATGAATTATTAGATTTTCCGGCAGAAATACCCTTAGAAATAATTGTTGATTTCGTATTTTTCCCGATATGAATCATTTTTGTACCAGTATCTGCATATTGATAATTGTTGGTAACTGCGATAGAGTAGAATTCTCCCACAGAATTATCACCTTTTAAGATACAAGAAGGATATTTCCAAGTTACTGCAGAACCTGTTTCAACCTGAGTCCAAGAAATTTTTGCATTTTTTTCGCAAAGACCTCTTTTGGTTACAAAGTTGAAAACACCTCCTTTTCCTTCTTCATTCCCAGGATACCAGTTTTGAACAGTAGAGTATTTAATTTCAGCATTCTCCATTGCGATGAGCTCAACAACGGCAGCGTGAAGCTGATTTTCGTCTCTTGACGGAGCTGTACAACCTTCAAGATAAGAAACGTAACTTCCTTCATCAGCAATTAATAACGTTCTTTCAAATTGTCCTGTTCCTGCCTGATTGATTCTGAAATATGTAGATAATTCCATTGGGCATTTTACACCTTTAGGAATATAACAGAAACTTCCGTCGGAGAATACAGCAGAATTAAGAGCGGCATAGAAATTATCACCTCTAGGAACCACTTTTCCGATATATTTTCTTACTAAATCAGGGTGGTTTTTAATAGCCTCAGAAATAGAACAGAAAATAATTCCTTTTTCCATTAAAGTTTCCTGAAAAGTAGTCTTTACCGAAACGGAGTCCATTACAATATCTACAGCTACACCAGTAAGTCTTTTTTGCTCTTCAATGTTAATCCCTAATTTTTCAAAAGTTTTCAATAATTCAGGATCTACCTCGTCTAAGCTTTCCAATTCTGGCTTAGCTTTTGGAGCAGCATAATATTTAATTGCCTGGAAATCTGGTTTTTCATATTTAATATTAGCCCAATCCGGTTCTGTCATTTTTTGCCAGATTCTGAAAGATTCCAAACGCCATTCTGTCATCCATTCTGGTTCTTCTTTTTTAGAAGAAATAGCACGGATGATATCTTCGTTCAAACCAATTGGGAAATCCTCGTAATCGATTTTAGTTTCCCAACCAAATTCGTATTTTTTATTTTCTAAATCGACGCGTAAATCGTCTTCTGTATATTTACTCATTATTTTTTTTAGATTTCAGAACTAAGTCTGATTTCTGGTATCTATTATCTAATGTATTTTCTGTCTTATAAAGAAAAACTTTCTCCACATCCGCATGTTCTCGATGCGTTAGGATTGTTGAAAACAAATCCCTTTCCGTTTATACCTCCTGAATATTCAAGAGTTGTTCCTGCTAAATAGAGGATTGATTTTTTATCTACAACAATTTTTATACTATTGTCTTCAAAAATTTGGTCAGCATCAGTTTTTTCGTTGTCAAACTTCAAAACATACTCTAAACCAGAGCAACCTCCACTTTTTACCCCTACTCGAATATAATCTTCAGCGGGGTTGAAACCATCCTCTGTCATCAATTGGATGGCTTTTTCCTTTGCTTGGTCTGATACTTTTATCATTGTATTTATTTAGAATGATTTAATGGAGCAAAAATACAAACTAATTTCCGCAATCTCAAATTGATGATGTCTATTTTAATGATTTTACATATTGTTAACGAATGAAAGCTTTAGAAATATTATAAATTTTCGTCTATAAGAGGGAATTTTTGTGTCTTGCAATTTAACTTTTTATATAATTTTTCATCTATAAAAACAAAAATACAAACTATTTAATTTGATATTAAATTAAGAAATCAATGAAAATAGAGAAGAGTATTAAATAAAATTCAATAGAATAAAGATAAAATCAAAAAATGAAAAAAATAGGTATTATTATTTTAGCCTTGTTTATGCAACAGGTTTCTGCACAAGCCAACAGGTTTGTGTATCAGGTTACAATGAAGCCAGATGCCACAAATAAAAATGAGATTAAAACAGAAAATGCATATCTGGATATATCAGCGGAAAAATCACTTTTTTATTCTGAAAATAGATATAAAAGAGATTCTATTATGCAGAAAAACTTTCAAAGTAGTGGAGCACGAGGTTTTAACAGAGATCAAATGGAAAGCTTAAGATCGATAATTAATTATTCGGTTGAAAAGGATAAAATGAACCAAAAAACCTTATTCAAAGATAGGTTAGGAAGAGATATTTATTCTTATGAAGAAGATAGACCATTGAACTGGAAAATTTCTTCTGAAACTATGAAAATTGGTGATTACAAAGTTCAGAAAGCAGAAACAGATTTTGCAGGAAGACTTTGGACAGCCTGGTTTACTACAGATTTACCTTATCAGGACGGTCCGTATAAATTCGGAGGACTTCCGGGGCTTGTTATAAAAGTGGAAGATGATAAAGGTGACTATTCTTTCGATTTAATGAAAAATTATAAAATTGATGAAGTTGCCTCTTTGAGTCAGTTTGGAAATGTAATCAAAGTGAAAAGACCTGATTTTTTGAAACAACAAGAAAAGTATAAGTCTGATCCTATTGCATTTATGAGTCAAGGAGGAGGTTTTGGAGGTTCAGGAAGAGGAGGTAGAGCCGGAGGAGGAATAGCTCCACCAAGAGGAGCGGGAAATCAGTCTCCTGTAGATATGAGAAAGAGAATGGAGGAAAGAATAAAAGAAGAAACAAAAAACAATAGCAACCCTATTGAATTGAAATAAAAATAAAGCCCCTGAAAATTTTTCAGGGGCTTTATTTTTTATGACTTCAGATTATTTTAAAAGTTGATTAAACGTATCACCTTGTCTTATATCTCCGCTATTATAGCCTTTCATAAACCATTCTTTACGCTGTGCTGATGAGCCATGGGTGAAACTTTCCTGATTCACATATCCCTGAGATCTTTTCTGGATATTATCATCTCCAACAGCTTCAGCGGCTTCAATTGCAGACTGAATGTCTCCAGGTTCTAGAATGTGTTCTCTGTTATCTGTCTGTTTAGCCCAAACTCCTGCATAAAAATCTGCTTGTAATTCAGTTGCTACAGAAACTCTGTTCATATCTGCTTCAGAATATCTTCCGCTTCTTCTTAATGCATCTACCTTTTGGGTTGTTCCTAAAAGAGTTTGAACGTGATGACCAATTTCGTGAGCCATTACGTAAGCAATTGTAAATTCTGTAACCTGTGCACCGAATCTTGATTGAAGCTCATTGAAGAATCTCATATCCATGTACACACTTTGGTCTGCTGGACAATAAAAAGGTCCCATTGCAGATTCCGCAGTTCCGCAGCCAGATTGTGTTCTATTTTCAAATAAAATTACTCTTGCAGGACGATATTGCATTCCGTTGTCTGCGAAAATTTTGGTCCATGTTTGTTCATTCTCAGCAGTAACCATCTGCACAAATTCACGAACTTTGAGTTCGTTAGAATTTAATTGTCTTTGTTCTGTGGGGGCAGAGCTACCACCTCCTGACGAAAGAATCGCTGACGGATCTCCTCCTAAAAAAAATATAATTGCAGCAATAATAATAGTTCCTAAACCACCACCCACAATAGCTCCTCCAGAGCCACCGGAACCACGTCTGTCTTCAACATTACCGCTTCTGTCTTCAGTCCATTTCATAGAAATAATTTTTTGTTGTAAATTTAAAATTAATATTGAACCTAATTAATTATTTTTTGAAAAAAATTAAAATTAATTAAACGATTTATTATCGATTAAGTTTGTTTTTTTCTATCCAATATGATGTTGATTGATATACAGATATTGTTTGTTCTACAAGGTTCTGTTGTGGTGTTTTTACAGGATTTTCATTATAATAAATATTAAAATTTGGAGCTAAACTGCTTTCTTTTTGTTGTAAAGAATATTGTTTTACCTTTCTCAAAGGAGAAATTATGGTAAGATGATTATCTTTCACAAAACCTAAATCCTGATAGGTTGCAATATAAGCTTTTGGCTGGAAATAATCCTTGAATACATCCTGACCTAAAAATTTAGATTGGTAATTAAAGTTTAGCAATCCGAAAAGGGTAGGCATCACATCTATCTGCGACATTAGTTTGTCAAATTTTTGTGGTTGAATAAAACCTTCAGAGAAAATCATGGCCGGAATTCTATATTTATCCATTGGTAATTCTGTACTTCCTGCACTTGATGCACAATGGTCTGCTACAATTACGAAAACAGTATTTTTATACCAATCTTGTTTTTTTGCCAATTCAAAAAACTTCTTGATAGAATAGTCGGTATATTTTACACCTCCTTCACGCGATTTTGAGTCTCCAGGAATATCAATTCTTCCATCAGGATAAGTGAAAGGTCTATGATTTGAAACCGTCATCCAATGATTAAAAAATGGCTTTCCTGATTTTGCTTCCTGATTCATTACCTGAATTGCTTTTTTTGCCATATCTTCATCGGCAACGCCCCAAACATTTGCGAAAGAAATTTCATTGGGTTGAAAATTATTTCTGTCAATAATATCATAGCCATTTCCTCCAAAAAAATCCTGCATATTGTCAAAATAACTGTAACCTCCATACAGAAACTTCACATCATAACCTTTGGATTTAAAAACACTTCCCGTTGTGAATTTATTTTTATTATTTTCCCTTTTAACGATACTTTCTCCCGCAGTTGGAGGAATACAAAGAGTTAAAGCTTCCAAACCACGAACGGTTCTGTTTCCTGTAGCATAAACATTAGTGAACATTAAAGATTTAGTTGCTAAACTATCTAAAAAAGGAGTGATTTTTTGAGTATTTCCGTAATGTTCCAAAAATTCTGCGGATAAACTTTCGATAGAGATTAAAACAACGTTTTTTCTTTGTTCAGGTTGTTCAGAAACAATGTTTCTTACCAGAGAATGTTCCGGATATTGATTTAAAAAGTTTTTTTCAGCCTGATTTTGGTCGATTTTAGAATAAAACTGAAAATAATCAAGCTCACTATGAGTAAATGCCCAGTAGAATTTTGGAATTCCGTTGGCTTCAATTTCATCAGCAAAAACATTTGAAGATTTTCTTTCCATCATTGCCGGAATTATCCATAAACTTATTCCAACTAATACAATGAATGTTCCCAATAAAATCAACTTCTGTTTAAAATTAGGTAATGTTAAAAGTTCTTCTTTTGTCTTTTTAAATATAAACCATGTAATGCTAAAGGTTATAATGAAAATAGCGAGAAATAGAGGAATTACAGGATAGCTTTCCATGATATTCCCAATAACTTCGTTGGTGTAAATAAGGTAATCTACGGCAATAAAATTATATCTAAGTCCAAATTCATTATAAAAGAAATACTCACTTACAGCATTGAAAACGATTAGTAAGACATACAAAAACAATGTAATAAAGTAAAGTATGTTTCTGATTTTGATTCTTTTTGAAGGTAAGAAAAGCAATAATCCGAAAAGGAGGGTTTTTAAACCAACAAAAATTAAAGCAATTTTAGTTACAGAACCTCCGTATTGTTTGAAAATGTTGTTTGGGATTACTAAAATATATAAGAAAAATAATAACAGAGCCCCAAAAATGATATACCCGTAAGGCTTTTTGTATTTTGAATTAGACAAAAATAAAAAATAAAGAGCCAAGAATGAACTTGCTAAAATGAAAACAAAAATATCATTGACAAGCCCTATTGATAAAACCTTTATTATTTCCAAAAAACCAAAACTGTCATTGGTAATAGGATGAAAAAAGAAAACTACTCTTAATAATAATGAAATTATAAGGTAAAAAACTCCTAAATATAGAAAAGGCTTAATTTTTTGCGTAAACATTGACTAATTATATGTTGATTTTTGCAAAGATAACTTTTATTTAATATCAGTCTTAAATGTTAATCAACAAAAAAAGGACTATCTGAAAATAGTCCTTTATGCTGTTTTTATGGAGTAACAATTATTACTTTCCAAAACCGATATTTCCTTTTTTACCAGATAAATTCTTTTTAAAATCTATCATTCTCAAAGCTGTTACAGCTGCTTCTACACCTTTATTTCCTAAATCACCACCGCTTCTTGCAATAGATTGTTCTTTGTTGTCATCTGTTAAAACACAGAAAATAGTTGGTGTATCAGTAAGAATATTGCAATCTTTGATACCTTGTGCTACAGCTGAGCAAACATAATCAAAATGAGGTGTTTCTCCACGAATTACACATCCTATTGCAATTACCGCATCATATTTTCTTTCTTTGCAAAGTTGCATACTTGCATAGCTTAGCTCAAATGCTCCAGGAACAGGAAATAGTTTAATATTTTCAGCTTTTACACCTTCTTTTTCAAGAATTTCCAAGGCTGCATCACGAAGGTTGTATGTTACAAAATCATTCCACTCAGAAAAAACAATGCCGATAGAAAAATCTTCGGCATTAGTTATATTCAGTGGCTTGTAATCTGATAGATTAACTGTTGCCATTTTTTAATAATATTTAGTCATTTCAATATAAGAATCAGACATTCCGTTGTCGTAATCTTGATATTTCTCATTAATAGTTGAGAAGTATTTTTTAGCATCTGCATTTTTCTTCAGTCCTAAAGCCAAAATACCTGCTTTTCTTGTAAAATAATAAGAAGTATATGGATCGTCTGAAGCAGAAGCTGCTTTATCTAATAATTGTAAAGCTTCATCATTTTTGTTAAGACCAGATTTAGCATCTGCCATCGCTCCGTATTTCATAGCCATTACAGTCTTATTATCAGAAGAAACTTTGTCTAAAAGGTCGTATGCTTCCTGGAATTTTCCTTCCTTGAATTTTAATAAACCTGCATTATAAGCAGAAAGTTTACCTACAGATGTTGAAGAATATTCGTTTGCTGTACCAATGAATCCTGGGTTTGCAGCAGAGTTTCCTCCTAAAGCTTCTTTATCTTTTCCATTGGTAAGATTTTTTTGTGCAGCAAGGAAGCTTTTCATGGCTTCAGCATTTTGAGGAGCGACAATGAATTGCTTGTAAGCAAAAAAGCCTAAAACTCCCAATACTAAAACACCAAAAACAATTCCTAGTTGTTTTGAATATTTTTCAAGGAATCTTTCTGTGTTTAAAGCTTCTCTGTCAAGGTCTTTAAAAAATTCCACTGTTTCTTTACCTTCTTGCTCATTGTGAGCATTCTTTGTAAGTTTTGCCATAAATTCTTAAAAATTGAATTGCAAATTTAATTGTTTCTGAATGATTTACAAAATACTTTGTTGTTATTATTGATAAAAGTGAATCAAAGATTAGAAAATAGTTTGTATTTTTTGTTGCAAAC
The DNA here is from genome assembly GCF_025971925.1 of Chryseobacterium oryctis. GTDB lineage: Bacteria > Bacteroidota > Bacteroidia > Flavobacteriales > Weeksellaceae > Chryseobacterium > Chryseobacterium oryctis. Next base: position 233,651 of record NZ_JAPDHV010000002.1, on the reverse strand, counting down.
AAAAAAAATGCTTCGTTTTATCGAAGCATTTTGATATTTTATATTAAAAATTAAAATTCTAGAATGTGATAAATTTCTGCATTGAACTTTTTAAGTTTTTCATCTCCATTTAGTCCTTTTAAAGCTGTAAGAAAACTAAATTGTGCAACTTTTGCGCCTTGTTTTTCTACCAATTTTGCAGCGGCTTCTGTTGTTCCACCTGTTGCTAATAAATCGTCATGAATAAGAACTCTTTGTCCGGGTTTTATTTGTCCTTCGCGAGTTTCGATGATTGCGCTTCCGTATTCCAGGTCATATTTTTCGGAAATAACAGGAGGAGGAAGTTTACCTGATTTTCTTATTAAGATAAATGGAACTTCCAAAGCGACAGCAATTGCAATTCCGAAAAGATATCCTCTACTTTCTATTCCGCAAACTACATCTACTTTTTCTTTACTGAAAGCTGTTAAATCTTCAATAACCTCTTCATACAGTTTTGGATTAAGAAAAATTGGTGAGATGTCTTTGAACTGAATTCCCGGAATTGGAAAGTCAGGAATGTTCTCAATTGTTTCTTGTAGTTTTTTTATAAGTTCTTGTGATGCCATTAAGGATTTATTTTATAGCTAGAAATTTTCCAATCACCATTTACATTTTTAAGTCCGAAAGTTACTTTTAATGAAGTTGTTTTTCCGTTTTTATCTGTAACATCGTAAGTAGCATTTACACTTGAGCTATTGGTGTTTGTTGCATTTGTTGTAATGTTTTTTACACTTACATTTTTCACAGAACCAAATCCTGAAGTTGGGTTTGAGAAAGATTCATAACTTCCCCAACTAGGGTTGTTTGATGCATCAAATGCAGCTTTTAAGTTTTGTGAACTTACATTATTTAAAAATTTTGTAACGGTAGCTTTTGGGTCTGCCGCAGGTTGTTTTGGTGTTGTTGGAGTTGTAGTGTTAGGATCTGTAGATGGATTTGTCTGATTAACCGGACTATTCGGGTCTACTGCAGTTGGTTCTTGTGGAGCTGTTGTAGAATCAACTTTTGGCGGAGCAGGAACTTTTAATGCTGAAGGATTTACATCTAATCCTATTTTAGACATTTTGAAAGTTTTTGTTGTTGTTTTTACCGAAACAGTAATGTCAATTTTATTATCAACAACTTTTCCAGCAGGGATTGAAGAAAATTTTAAATTAAATCCTTTAAAATTATTATCAATCATCAGGTTTTTAGCAGTTGAAAGTTTTACTCCATTACTGAAAACTTCTAATATTGTTTCTAAACCAGCTCCTGTAAATGAAACAGGATTACCTGCATTGTCGACAAGTTTAGGAACAATCTGAATTGCCGTAGCTCCGTTTCCATTGTCTCCGGTTGGAGTTGTGATTATTGATAATGAACTTGCCTTTACATCATTCGGGTCGCTTTCTTGTGCTTTTTCATCCCCGAAGATATTCATTTCTCCTAATGATGGAGGTGCGGTACTTGCCCATTCTATGCCATTTTTCTGTGCGACCTGATCGGCCATTGCTAATATCTCAGGAACTTTTTTTCCATTGATAAGATGCCCAAGTGCTTTTAATTCGGCTACGTCTCCGTCTGCTTCTACTCCAAAAGTTTTTAGGATATAAAGAGCTTCATTAAATTTAATTTGTTTAATGGTTGAAAGACTAGAGGTCATATCGTTGATACTTGACTGTAGAGTTTGTGTACTTGTTGCATCTACAGAATCTTTTTTACAAGCTGTAAAAAGCAACAAGCTGAAAACTAGAAGAAAAGATAACTTTTTCATTTTTTTTGGTTTGCTACAAATTTAGTAAAACCTTTATTAAAAGATGTTTTTATTTTTTATTTTGTTGTTCCTTTAAGTCTTTTTTGAAAAATGAACTAAAAATTGTCTGCATGTTCGGAAAAGAAGAATTTTCCCAATATTTTGTTTGGTATTGGCTATAGTCTGTCTTGAATTTTACTTTTTCAATCTCGTCATTGTCTTTAAAATCTAATTCTGTAGGATAGAAATTATTGTAAAGGATAATTTGATTGAATTCTGATTCAGATTTGTGTTTAAGTTTAAGGAAATTAACTTGATTGAACTCTAAAAGATCTCGTAATGTTTTTTTTGAATCTTTTTCATAAGTAACATTTAGAATACTTTTATGATCAAAGAAACGATATCCAAATAAAGAAAATTCCTTTTTTTGTAGTGCTTCACCTGTTATTTCAATTTGGTCTTTTTGAACGCCTTTCAATTCTTTTATTACTGATTTTTTTGATTTGTATTCTAAAATATTTCCAACATTTTTTAGGTTTGGAAGTTCTAATGTAGAATCATAATCCCAAGTTGAAGTCTGTTTTTTTTCAAGCTTCGGATCTTCTAGTCTATAAACTCTATATTGTTCAACGTTTGTGCTTTTCAGTTTTTTAGTTTGGTTGTCAAAAATGTATGTTATGATTCCGTCTGTATAGCAATTGAGTTTACCATTTACCGTTACATATGAATTAAAGTTTCCTTTTACGAAAATATATTTTGCTGGTTTATTATTTTTTATAATTACGGGCTCAATATCTTTTACTCGATCATTGATTTTAATAATGTCTTTTTCAAAGTCTGAATATGAAAGAGTTGCAACCTGAAAATTATCGTAGATCACTTGGAATTTTTCCTGTTCAGGTTTTAATGACTGTTTTTCAATTTTACCATCAATATCTGAATAAGCTAAAATATTTCCATCCTTTCCAAATACGGAAACTTGTGGTAATGGTTTATTAGTTTTTTCAGAAACGAATGTTATGGTTTGAGCATTATTACAAGTAATAATTAGTAGAAACAGGAATGATAGGATGGTTTTTATTTTCATGGTTAAAAATTTATAGTTCTAATAAACGGCCTTGATGTATTTGTATGGTACAAAAAAAGACCGATCATATGATCAGTCTTTTTTTGTTTTATTTTGTTACAAGTCCTTAGAAAGGATACTCATAAATTTCAGATTCGTGTAAGTATGGGTTACCTGTAGGAATAAGTTTAAGTTTAGATAATGCAGAAAGCACAGTAAACATAAATAATCCAGCTACGAATAGTATAGCTCCTACTACTAATAAGAATACTTCAGGTGTTTTCCAATATGGACCTACTGTTCCAGGCATTACCATATTGAAGTAATCTAAGATGTGTCCCAAAAGAACGACTACAGCCATTGTTGTAACAACTTTGTAGTTTCTCTTAATGCTACTACTTACTAAAACTAATAATGGTAACAAGAAGTTTACGATTAGCATTGGTAAGAATGTAGGAGAGTAGTGCTGGAATCTACCAAAGAAGTAGTTAACCTCTTCCGGAACGTTTGCATACCAATAAAGCATGAACTGAGCGAACCATGTATATGTCCAAAGCATACTTGTAGCGAAAAGGAAAACTCCTAAATCATGTAAGTGATTGTCGTTGAACTGAGGTAAGAATCCGTTTTTCTTTAAGTAAACACTTAAAAGGATGATTACTGCAATACCACTTGAAAGGCAGCTAACCATTGAATACCAGATATACATTGTAGAATACCAGTGAGGGTCAATAGACATCAACCAGTCCCAAGCCCAAGCAGCAGAAGCAAATCCGAAGAATGCAATATATCCTACTGCCCATCTGTAAAGCATTTGATAATCTACTTTAGATTTAGTTTCATCTACTTTTTTAGATTGAGCTTTCAATTTCCATGCGAAGAAAGAAGCACCTAATACATAGATGAAAGTTCTAATAGCATAGAAAGGTATGTTTAAGAAAATTCTTTTTTCAAATAAGATAACATCAAAGTGAGCAGATTCAGGGTCTGTTAACTCAGGATCCATCCAATGGAATAAATGACCATAATGGAAGATGTTTAATAGCATGATGATAATCAAAATAGCCCCTCCCCAAGGTATATAAGAAGCTATAGCTTCCATCACTCTCGTGATTATAATAGGCCATCCTGCATGTGCAGCGTGCTGAATAGAATAGAAAAATAATACACAGCAGCTAACTCCAAAGAAAAATACAGCTACAAAATGTATTGACGCTAAAGGCTGATTGTGAACCTGCATTTCCGCATGCTCTAAATGAGCAGCATGATCTTGAGGCCCAACCATTTCACTTGAATGCGTAGGTGCATTATGACCAGAAGCATGAACAGCCTCCATCATATGTTCTATTTTTTCAGTAGAAATTCCTTTGTTCATAAAGAAACCAATACCAAATAGAACTAAACCTACAACAAGAAGTATTATAGAAGTTGATTTTAATTTTGGTGAAAAACTATACATTTCTTTTCTTATTTTTTAGTTTCGGTAGTAGTTTCAGTTGTTGCTTCAGCTGTAGCTGCCGGTGCTGCTGCTTTTTTGAAAGCACTCATCACATACATTGCTACTCTCCATCTATCTCCTGGGTTCAATTGTCCAGCATAAGATCCCATTGAGTTTCTACCGTTTGTTAATACATAATGAACAGATCCTACAGTAATTTCTCTGTCAGCATAATTAGGAACCCCAGAATATGCTCCACTTTGTACGATAGATCCTTGTCCATCACCTCCTGTTCCGTGACATGCTGCACAAGTACGATCAAACAGCATTTTTCCTCTTTCAATGTCTTTAGCTGTGTTAGCTGGATTTAAAGGAGATACCGTTACTGTTTTTGAAGCATCGTATCCTGCATTGTACTCATCTACATTTTTAGGAAGTAAACTTTCTTCAAAAACACCATCTTTATTCTGTGAAACAGTACCTTCTACAGGAGAAAGACCTGTCGCTCCGTTATTTTTTACAAAAGCAGGGATTTCATTTTCATGATCTGAATATGCATCTTCAGCTTTCATCAAAGGATCGTAAGCTACAGGAAAGTACATATCAGGAAAATATACTAATGGTGTATTCTCTTTTGGTCCGCAAGAATTAAGTAAAACTGTTGTTAAACCTAAAATTGCTGTAATTTTTAATACATTCTTCTTCATTTTAAGCGTCTTTAACAGTTATTTCTTCAACTCCAGTTTCAATTAGCAACTGTTTTACAGATTCAACATCTTCAGTTACAAATTCCATCATGAATTTATCATCTGTAGTTCTTGGATCTGGGTTTTGCGCTGGAGCTCCGGGATACATCTTATTTCTTACCAAGAAAGTCAATGACATCATGTGAGCAGCACAGAATACCATTAATTCAAACATTGGAACTACGAATGCGGGCATGTTGTGTGCCCAATCAAAAGCTGGTTTACCACCAATATTTTGAGGCCAGTCATGATTCATCACATACCAAGTTAAAGTTGCTCCGATAGTAACACCATAACAAGCATAGATGAAAGCAGCATCAGAAATTCTAGTTTTCTTTAAACCTAAAGCTTTATCTAGTCCGTGAACCGGAAACGGAGTATAGACTTCGTTTATTTTGATTCCTTTATCGTTGAATGCCTTAACGCCGTTCATTAAATCGTCGTCATCAGCATAAAGTCCGTATACAATTTTAGTGGTGCTCATCTCCTTCTTTTGCTTTATAAGTTTCACCTGAGATTTTCAAAATCGATTTTAATTCAGCCTGTGCAATTACAGGGAATGTTCTTGCATATAATAAGAATAATACAGAGAAAAATCCGATAGTTCCTAAATATACACCCACATCAATAATGGTTGGTTTGAACATTGTCCAAGATCCTGGTAAGTAGTCTCTAGAAAGGTTGATAACGATGATATCAAAACGCTCAAACCACATACCAATGTTGATAATTAATGCAACGATGAATGTCCAGATAATGTTCGTTCTAAGTTTTTTGAACCAGAAAGAAGCAGGAACAACAAGGTTACAGATAATTAGTGACCAGAAAGCCCACCAGTAAGGTCCAACAGCAGCACCTGGAGAAAGATATGTGAAATCTTCGAATCTAGATCCTGAGTACCATCCGATGAAATATTCAGTTGCGTAAGCTACAGTTACCATACCACCAGTAAGGATGATTACGATGTTCATAATTTCGATATGATACATGGTAATGTAATCCTCAAGGTGACAAACTTTTCTTGCTACTAACAATAGTGTTTGTACCATTGCAAATCCTGAGAAGATCGCACCGGCAACAAAGTAAGGAGGGTAGATTGTAGAGTGCCATCCTTTAATAACCGAAGTTGCGAAGTCAAAAGATACGGTAGTGTGTACTGAGAATACAAGTGGAGTTGCCAAACCTGCAAGAACCAAAGAAAGTTCTTCGAATCTTTGCCAATGTTTTGCTTTACCACCCCAACCGAATGCTAGGAATGTATAAATTTTCTTAGTCCAAGGTGTTTTTGCTCTATCTCTGATCATTGCAAAGTCAGGAATCAATCCCATGAACCAGAATACTGTTGATACTGAGAAATACGTTGAGATTGCGAATACGTCCCAAAGTAGAGGAGAGTTGAAGTTGCCCCAAAGAGAACCGAATTGGTTTGGTAAAGGGAATACCCAATATCCTACCCAAACTCTACCCATGTGAATTACAGGGAAGATTGCTGCCTGTACAACGGCGAAGATTGTCATTGCTTCCGCAGAACGGTTTACAGACATTCTCCATCTTTGTCTAAATAATAATAATACTGCTGAGATTAGTGTTCCGGCGTGACCGATACCTACCCACCATACGAAGTTGGTAATATCCCAACCCCAGTTAATAGTTCTGTTAAGTCCCCATGCTCCAATACCTGTTCCGATAGTATAAGCAATACAGCCGAATCCGTAGATGAATAGAACTAGGGCAGCATATAATGAGATCCACCATAATTTACCTGCTCTTTCTTCGATAGGTCGTGCAATATCTTCTGTGATATCGTGATAAGTTTTGTGACCAATAATTAGAGGTTCCCTTATCGGAGCTTCGTAATGTCCTGACATTTTTTACCTATTTATTATTTAAACTTTATTTTTCTACTCTGTTTCTTACTTTAGCGTGATAGAACACATTTGGTTTGGTTCCGATCTCTTCAAGTAAATAATATCTTCTGTTGCTAGAGAATAACTCTCTTACTTCAGATTCTTTGTCATTCATGTCTCCAAACGTCATTGCTCCTGTAGAACAAGCAGCAGCACAAGCAGCAGATTTTTTGAATTCATCATCTGTTACTTTTCTGTTCTCTCTTTTAGCAGCTAAGATTGTAGCTTGAGTTTCTTGGATACACATTGAACATTTTTCCATAACCCCTCTAGTTCTTACAACTACATCTGGGTTTAGTACCATTCTTCCTAAATCATTGTTCATGTTGAAGTCGAACTTGTCATTTAGGTTATATGTAAACCAGTTGAAACGTCTTACTTTATAAGGACAGTTGTTTGCACAATATCTTGTACCAATACATCTGTTATAAGCCATGTGGTTTTGACCTTGCTTACCGTGTGATGTAGCCGCTACCGGACAAACAGTTTCACAAGGAGCGTGGTTACAATGTTGACACATTACCGGTTGGAAGATTACATCCGGGTTATCTGCAGGGTGATTTAATGCTCCTCCTTCTTCATTGAAGGCAGTACCATATAATTCAGGAACAGCCATTCCTTCTTTTAACCCTTCGTATACAGTCAGTTTTTGTCTGGCAGAATAGTAACGGTCAATTCTTAACCAATACATATCTCTTGACATTCTGATTTCTTCCTTACCTACTACAGGAACATTGTTTTCAGCCTGACAAGCAATGATACATGCTCCACAACCTGTACAAGAGTTCAAGTCAACAGATAGGTTGAAGTGAGGTCCATCAGTGTCATCAAATGCATCCCATAGGTCAATTTTTCTTGCAGGAAGAGCTCCACTGATTGTATGGTATTCTAAAGGCTTATTCCACCCTTTGTGTTCGTCATCGAATGCTACATTTAAGAAATCCGCTAAAGGTACTTCTTTTGCGATTTCGTAACGACCCATTAGAGTATTTTGAAGCTGGATACCAGCAAACTGATGATCTTCTCCTGTTTTTTCGATTTTAACACCAGAAATAACTAGGTTAGAACCGTCAAATAATGGATAAGCATTTACTCCTGTATCAGCTGTAGCTCCAGAGTTTTTCTTACCATAACCAAGCGCAAGACCTACTGATCCTTCTGCTTGTCCTGGTTGAATGAATACAGGAACATCTTTTATTGTTACTCCGTTTACAGTAAGGTTAACGATAGAACCATCTAATTGCATTCTTGCATTAAGATCGTTTTCAATACCGAATTTTTCTGCATCTTTTGGAGAAATTGTCAAATAGTTATCCCAAGACATTCTTGTAATTGGGTCTGGCAACTCTTGTAACCATGGATTATTTGCTTGAGTTCCATCTCCAATTGATGTTTTAGTATAAAGAACTAATTCTAAATCAGAAGCCTTGAAGTTTCCTAATTCAGCAACAGCTTGTGCTGCATTTCCACCTACATAAGATAATGTAGTCCCGTTAGATGTAGTAACGATACCATTATACAAAGCTTTGTTGAAAGAAGTTCCTCCTAAGATAGAAGTTGCATTAGCTTTTAAATAGTCGTAGTAATTATTTGCAGCGTTATTTTTTCCGTTTTTCCAAACCAATAAAGACTCTTCAATCTGTCTTGATTTGTAAATTTTCTGGATAGTAGGCTGCATTAATGAATATACTCCTGTTTGAGGCTCAATATCTCCCCAAGATTCTAGCCAGTTAGCTACAGGAATTACAGCTTTCGCTGCTTTATACATTTCATTTTTCTTATCAGCAACAGCAATTACATAAGGAACTTTTGCGATAGACTTTTTGAAGTCTTCTCCTTTAGGATTAGAATAAATTGGGTCTACATTGTTTGTAATTAGTACTCCAACTTGCCCTGCGTTTAACCATCCTAAGAATTCATTATATCTTGCTTTGTCAAATTCTTTTAAGAAGTTAGCTTTACCAGTGAAAGCAACAGAGCCTAATTTTTGGTTGATTAAGTGTGCTAAAACCTGAGCGCCTTTAGAACCATCAGCAAATACAACAGCTTTGCTTCCTTTTGCCTGAATTTCTTTTACGATTTCAGTAGCAGATTTATCTGAAGGAGTAGCACCTGTTACAATAGCATTATAAACTTCAACTAATGTTTTATTTACTTGGCTTGGTTTTAATCTATATCTTGAATCTGCATTAGCACCAGTAAGAGACATATTTGATTCAACTTGAATATGTCTTAACATATTTTCTCCTGGTTTTCTAGCAGCTGCGTAAGATGATTCTAAGCTAGAAGCGTTATAATCTCCTAAGAAATCAGCTTGGAAAGAAACTACTAGTTCAGTCCCTTTAAGGTCGTAAACAGGTAATGTTCTTTGACCGAATACTTCCTGTGCAGCATCTAGAGAAGCTGTATATGGGAAAGCATCATATGTTACTAATTCTGCTGTAGGATATTTTGCTTTAAATTCAGAAAATAATTTTTTGAAAGTTGGTGATGCAAAAGAATGTGATAATAATACGATTCTTTTGTTTGCAGCTTTAGCTTCATCTAACCCTTTAATAACAAAACTATCTACTTTATCGAAAGTTTCGTCTTTACCGTCTAGCTTAGGTTGTTTTACTTTATCATTGTCATAAAGAGAAAGTACACTTGCCTGAGCTCTGGCATTAGTTTTACCTAAATCACCAGCAGACGGGTTCGGGTCTATTTTAATTGGTCTACCTTCTCTTGTTTTTACTAAAACACTAGCAAAGTCAAACCCATCAAAATATGTGGAAGCGTAATAATTAGGAACGCCCGGAATAATATCATGTGGTTTTACCACATAAGGAATTGTTTTAATTACCGGAGCTTCACAAGCAGCTAAAGTAACTGCCGCAGTAGAGAATCCTAATAATTTTAAGAAATCTCTTCTTGAAGTACTAGAACCATTCTGCTCAGCATCTCCAAGGAAATCTTCTACCGGAATTTCTTCCTGAAACTCTTTTTGAGCCAGCTTGTTATTTAAAGCTGGGTCTTTAAGTTCATGAATACTTCTAAATTGTATTTTGTTTGAAGCCATTTATACTTCTAATTTTTTAGTTATTAATAATGACATTTACCACACTCAAGACCTCCAATTGCATCTACAGTAATCTTACCACCATCTTTAGGGTATTGTTTTTTCAACTTGTCATGTAGATTCTTGAAGTACTCTTTATTATAACCGTTGTTCATATCAACCTCAGTAGTTCTGTGGCACTCAATACACCATCCCATTGTGAAATCATTCGCCATCTGAACAACATTCATTGTGTCAATTTTTCCGTGACAAGCTTTACAAACAACATCAATTTTGTTGTTAGGATTCTTTTTGTTGAAAGAATTAATAATTGCTTGCTCACCTGCAACAACGTGCTGAGAGTGATTGAAATACACGAAGTCTGGCATATTGTGAATTCTAGTCCATTCTACTGGTTGTGTTTTTCCTGTGTATTGTTGTTTAGCAGGATCCCAACCTGTAGCGGCATATATTTTCTGAATTTCAGCATCATAAAATGCTTTGTCTTTTCCTGGTTCCATGTAGTGATCTGCATTGTATTCAGAAATACTTCTGTGACAGTTCATACATACATTCATAGATGGAATTTCAGATACTTTTCCATATTTAGCACTAGAGTGACAAAGTTGACAGTCAATTTTTTGTTCTCCAGCGTGAATTTTGTGTGAGAAATAGATAGGTTGTTCCGGCTTATATCCTTTGTAAACCCCGATCCACATGATCCAGTTCCAAATTCCATATGTTGCTAAAAGCGCAAGAATTGCAATTAATCCTTTTCCTACATAATGGTATTTCTGATAGATTTCACTGAAAGAACGAACCCTAGTTTCATTAAGACCAGCTAAATCTTCAGATTGCCCCAATTTTACTAATTGTCTTAGTTTGATTAGAATCCATACTAATAGAGCTGCAATTGCCAAAAGCGAAATAATTACAACATTTGAAGTAGTTTTATCCGCTGCTGGTGCAGTAGAAGCTGTTCCTTCTTCAGTAGTTGTTTCTTTTTTAGGTTCCGGAGCCGGCGGATTAGTTGTGAATTCTAAGATGTCATCAATATCCTTATCCGAAAGGTTCGGAAACTGTTGCATCTCTGTTTTATTGAATTTTTCGAAAATTTCGTTGGCGTATTTGTCCCCAGAAGCTCTTAGAGCTTTATTGTCTTTAATCCACTTATGAAGCCAATCTTTGTCGACGCCACCTTCAGTCTTAACTCGCTCTACAACCCCCTTCAAAGGTGGTCCTACAAGTTGTTTGTCTAAATCGTGACATGCCGTACAATTTGCCTTGAAAAGTTTCTCTCCGTTCTTAGGATCGCCGTCTTGCCCGTAAATTGAAGCACTGGTTGATAGCAATAAGCCTATTGTGATCAACGTTTGTCTATAATGCTTTCTCCAACTAATCATTTAAATTATCTTATGTTAGTAAAATATTGAACCAATCAATTCCGCAAAAATAATATTTTTAACAGGAATTTAACGGTATATAGAAAAGGGAAAATGTCATTTGTGTTTAATTTGTATTGATTCTAAATAACCTTGTTTGGTATAATTTTTATTTTTATATAAATTTGCTGAAACAAGTTTAAATGAGAAATTTAATTAAAATATTTTCTGTTTTATCTTTATTGGGATTTTATAATATTGATGCACAGCAGGTTGTAAAGAAGGATACTTTAGGAGGAACAGAGCTTATCATGTCTATGGATCCTAAAATTGATGCAGCTTTGGGTAGTTTAGAAGACAAATGTTCAAGAGTTGCGAGTAACAATAATACTAAAGATAATGATGAGGATACTTATACTAAACCGACAAAAATATATGTTCCGAATAGGGAATTGACGAACGCTGAAATATGTAGAAAAAATCCTAGAATTTTAGGATATAAAATACAGATTACAACAGTGAAAAGTAATGAAGAGGCTAATGAAGTGAAGGCTTATTTCAGAAGAAGATTTCCTAATCTTAAGGTTGAGACAGATGCTTCTTTAAGACCTAATTATAAAATTTTGGCAGGAAGTTACTTTACTAAACAAAGTGCTGCAGGAGATTTGTCTAAAATTAGAGAATATTTTAAATCTGCCATCGCTGTTCAGTACAGAGTTTTTTGTGCAGAGGCTAAATAAGAGAGGATTGTAAAAAAAATAAATTGAAAGCTGAGAAATTTCTCAGCTTTTTTATTGATAATATTGGTTTAAAAACCAAAAAAAATCGTTCATTCTTGTGTAGTTATTTGTGGCAAGATAAGTGAATAATATACTAAATGTTGCTATTAAAAAAGACTGTGCTTTTGGTGAAAATCTATATACATGAAATAGCCATCCTATTAATAGTGGATATACAAAAACAAAGTGTCCGCCGTAAATAAAAGAGGTGTGAAGTCCAAATTTCATTACGCAATGTATGATGATGTCTAAGAAGAACGAAATCATGACTATTTGAACTAATTTGTTTTTAAAATTCTTAAAATAACTCCAACAAATAAGTGTTATTAAGATTGTAATAAAAAAATAAGGAATCCATGAAGAGTAAACATCCATAAGTAAAGCCTTAAAATGGAAGCCTTTCATGTTGTGTTTGTTTCTGATAATGAAATCTGAAAAAAGAATGTTCCCTCCAAAAAAATATGAAAAAATCATATCCCAAGTAGAAGTGTTTTTTACATTTGAGAACTTTTCGTACTGTTCATTGGTTTTGTTGAGTATATTTTCATATTTAAAATTAATCCTGTTTAAGTATAATAAAATAAAGCAGACGCAAGTTAAAGTAACTCTTAGGACTGCATTTCCGATTTTTTTCCAATTTTTAAACAGGTCTTTTTCAAAAGCAACAGGAATAAATACTTTTGCAATATTTGTAATGGTAAGTCCTCCAATTGTAATGCCTGCCAAAGCAAGAGATATCGTAGGGATTTTCTTGTTATTCTTTATTTTTATGGCGGCATAATGATTAAATAATGTCAGTAAAAATAAAGTATAAGTAAAATTTTCAGGGGTGAAAGAAAGTAAAATGTTTGTTGAAAATACTCCGAAAAATAAAATTATAAGTACACTGATGTAATTTGGAAGTTTAATAATATTCTTTAAATATTTGAAAACCTGAAGTATACTTAGGCTTACAGCTAAGTTACTAAACCAAGCTAGCGTTAATCTAAAAACGGCATTCATTTTTCCATCCGAAATATACAGTGCGATTTCTCTTATCCAATTGAAAAAGTAGTAGGATAGTGGATGTCTTTCAAAACTCCCTCCAGTCATTACGATAGCCTTGTTATCAAAGCTAAAATATGCATCCCAAGGAATTCTACTATCAAAAATAATTCGGTAGTCAAGAGCAATATACCAGCCTAAAATACCGTAAGAAAGGATGAAAAAAGTAAATACACCTAACTCTGAATAGGAAGAGGGGAGAATTAATTTGAAAAAATTATAAAGCTTTGATTTAATAGTAGAAAACACTTTTAAAAGTTTTTACAAAAGTAAAATAAAAAAGCTCACCAAATTTGGTGAGCTTGAAAGTTTATAATAAATATAATTATTGTTTAATTACTTTTTCTGAGACTTTACTTCCGTCGGTGAATTCAATATCCATAATATAAATTCCAGTCGGAAGAATTGATAAATCTGCACTTGTTGATTCTGCTTTTAATGCCAATTTGCCATTTGCGTCAATAAGTGTATATGATTTTATTTTTTTATCAGTTTTAATATTTATTTCTGATTTTGTAGGGTTAGGGTAAATAGAAACTGGAGATTTTACCTTCGAAGTTTCATTTGTTGAAAGGGTCGTGGCTGTTATCTTTACATCATCTACCATAAACATGTAGTTGTCATTTGAAAGGCAATTTATACCTACTCTAATAGTCTGTCCTGCATAAGTGTCAAGGTTATACGACTTCTGCTCCCAGTTTGGATATGGAGCTAATAATGATGAAGCCCCAGAGATAATAGTGAAATTAGCTGATGAAGTCGGAGTTCCTGAACCAATATATATTCCTATTTTATATTTTTCTAATCCATAGGAGTTTGATAAAGACTTTACCCATAAAGTTAGTGTATTATTACTTGTGCCAAGTGTAACAGGAGGGCTTACGAGCCAATCATTATTACCTACACCACCTGAAGGAACAGAATTCCACGCAGCAGCATATTTTTGTCCTCCATGAGGGTCAAAGTTCCTTACTTCGTCGTCGTCTATGGTAGGAGTCGCTTGGTTTGTTACTCCTGCCGTAGTCGGGTTGAAAATCATAAACGCTTGTGGGTCGTTAGCGTTATCCCAAGAGCCCCCACCTCCTGTGTATGTAGGGAGTTGGTCTAAATCAAGTGTCAGCCAATTTCCAAAACCGGAAATTGAGAAATCTGTATAAGACTCAAAGCCTTCATCTAGTAAAGTAGTTTGGGATTGTACAAAATTCCCTGTAAGTAATAAACTCAAAGACAGTAAAAATTTCTTCATGATATAATTTTTATTGTAAATATAATAAAAATCATTAAAATATGTAAAAAAAAACAAATTAAATTAAAATATAATGATTATTTCGCAAGTTATGAACTGCAAGAAAGGGTTGAACATCCTATAATATTATCATATTTTGCAGGACGTTTTTTAGAAAATTCAGGGAAGGTTTCCTGATATGGATTTTTTAATGCTAAAATTAATTTATCAAGTAAATCGGTTTTGCCAATATTAATTTCTTCAATACATTCAAATAGTAGATAGTTTCTCAAAATGAACTTTGGATTTGCTTTTTGCATTAGCTCAATTGAATCTTTTTTCGAAATAGAATTTTCTTCTAATCGTTTTGAATAATTTTTAATGAAGAGTTCAAGTTTTAAAATTCTTTCATTATCTAGAATGGTATATGAAACCTCATCAAAAAGAGCTTTTAAATCAGTTTTTTCGTTAATTTTTTCAAGTTGATTAAAAAATAAAGTATAATCTAGCTGAAGTTCCTGCATCAAGCCTTGCCAATTGGTGAAAAACTCTTCATCATTTTTTAAAAGCTTATCAAAACCAAATTTTTGACAAAGCATATTGTCGTGAGCATTCCAAAAATAGTCTCCAAATTCGTTCAATGTTTTTTCTAAAAATTTTTCATCCTGAATAATTGGGTGTAAAGCATTTGCCAATTGCCAAAGATTCCATTGAGCAATTTGCCCTTGTTTTCCGAAAGCATATCTTCTTCCAGGTAAATCTGTGGTGTTTGGTGTAAAGTTTAAATCATATTCATCCATCATTGAAAAGGGACCGTAATCAATGGTTAACCCTAAAATTGACATGTTGTCTGTATTCATAACTCCATGTACAAAACCAACTCTAAACCATTCAACGATTAAATCTGCTGTTTTTTTACAGATGATTTCAAAAAAATCTTTGTACTTATGATTTCCATCTGTTGTTATCTCTAGGTAGTAATTTTTAATGGTAAAATCAGCTAATTCTTGTAACGTTTTATATTCTCTTTGGGCTGACATTAGTTCAAAATGACCAAAACGGAGGAAACTTTCTGCTGTTCGAATGACCACAGCTCCTTTTTCTTCTTTGGGGTTGCCATTGTACATAATATCTCTTACAACGTCTTCTCCTGTTAAGGCTAAACTTAGTGCTCGGGTTGTAGGAATTCCTAAATGAAACATGGCTTCACTCATTAAATATTCCCTTACAGAAGATCTTAATACGGCTCTTCCGTCTGCATGTCTTGAATATGGAGTTGCTCCGGCTCCTTTCCATTGGATTTCTGTCTTTTTTCCGAATTGATTGGTTATTTCACCTGCGAAAATTGCTCTTCCGTCTCCAAGTTGTCCTGCCCAGTTTCCGAATTGATGTCCTGCATAAGCTGTGGAATAAGGCTGAATATTTTTAGGAAGATTATTCCCACCTAAAAAATCGAGGTCTTGTTCTTTAAATTTACCTAAGCCGATTTCCTCGGATAGTTCATTGTTAAAAGCGATAAGTTTCGGATTGGGAAATCCAACTGGAGAAACTGTAGAAAATAAAACTTTTGGAGTATTTCTTTGCATTGGGTTGCTTGAAAGGTCTCCAGGAAATATTTTTATAAATGGTTGTTCTATGTTTTCAATATTCATAATATCAAATATACTATAATAAAAAAAGACCTTCCAAATTGTTTGAAAGGTCTGATGTATTTATAAAAGAGAATTTATTTATTGAAATCTATATTTTCGGAAGTATTAAGATTTTCATTTACATTCTCCTCTTTTTTACCTGTATTTTTAGGTGTGGTTGGTTCTACAGGTTTCGGATTTTTGATTTCGTCGATTGTCTGAAGACCTCCATCATCTCCGTAGCCTCCACCCAAACCTTTTAGATCTGAACATCCATCTTTCCATTCTGATGGTTTTACGAATTTGTCATCAGGAGAAATGCCCAAGCTTTTGTCTGCCCAAACTTTTTTCATGAAGATAGCCCAAATTGGGAGTGCCATTTTGGCTCCTTGTCCTTCACCTGTTCCATAGAAGTGGGTTGCTCTATCTTCCCATCCAACCCAAGCTCCTGTTGCAAGTTTCGGCGTAATTCCCATAAACCAACCATCTGAGTTGTTTTGGGTTGTACCTGTTTTACCTGCAATTTCCACAGCTTTAGAAATACCTTTTCTACCAAGTTCTCCGGAAGCGGTACCAAATTGTGCAACACCTTTCATTAGCTCGATCATTGTGTATGCATAAAGAGGATTCATTACTTCTTTTGGCTCTACGTTTACTTCTTTGATTACTCTACCATTGGCGTCTTCAATTCTCCAAATCATCTCTGGTTTATTGTAATTTCCGTAGTTGGCAAATGTACTATATGCTCCAAGCATTTCGTAAATTGTAATGTCAGAAGAACCCAATGCAATCGTATTGTTTCTCGGAATATCTTCAGTTACTCCCAAATCTCTTGTGGTCTGAATTACGGCATCAACACCTGTCATTTCGATAAGTCTTGCTGCAACGGGGTTTTGAGAATGTGCTAACGCGTCTTTTAAAGTCAACATTCCGCCTCTTCCCGGAACGTGCCAACCTTTGTGGTCGTATGTACCGTTCGATACAGTTGAGCAAGGTGTCATTCCTAATTTCATGATTGCTGTTGCATATACAAAAGGTTTGAATGTTGATCCTACCTGTCTTTTACCTTGTTTGATATGGTCATATTGGAAGTGTTGCCAATCAATACCTCCAACCCAAGCTTTGATTTCTCCTGTTCCAGGAACCATAGACATTAAACCTGCCTGAGCGATTTGTTTGTGATATCTGATAGAATCCCATGGAGACATTTCTACCTCTTCTTCACCGTTCCACGTAAAACGAGAAGTCTTGATTGGTTTATGGAATTCTAATAATATTGAATCTTCTGAAACTCCAGCAGCTTTTAATTGTTTATAACGTCCTGTTCTTTTCATTGCCTGAACCATAACACTATTGATTTGTTTGTCGTTCAGATAATAGAAAGGTCTTTGTTTTCTACCTCTTTGTTCCGCATCAAATCTTCTTTGAAGATCTGTTAAATGCTCTTTGATTGCTTCTTCAGCATATTTTTGCATTTTAGAGTCAAGAGTTACATATATTTTTAAACCATCTTTGTAAAGGTTTAATTTTTTACCGTTTTGCTTTTCATAATCCTTAAGGTAGGAATCAATTTCTTTCTTTAAATAAAACTTATAATAAGCAGAATAATCATCATTAATATTTTTAATTGGATGATAATCTAATGTAATAGGAGTTGAAATTCCTTTGTCAAAAGTCGCCTGGTCGATATAACCTGTCTTTAACATTTGTTCCAAAACAACGTCTCTTCTTGATTTTGCCCTTTCCGGGTTTCTCATAGGGTTGTTTTTTACCGGGTTTTCGAGCATGGCAACAAACATTGCTGCTTCAGGTAATGTGAGTTCTGAAGTCTTCTTGTTGAAGTATATTTTTGAAGCCATTTCAATTCCGTTTGCATTGTATAAAAAGTCAAACTTGTTGAAATATAAGGTTACAATTTCTTCTTTAGTATATCTTTTTTCAAGACTTACGGCAACTACCCATTCTTTTAGCTTTTGGAAAGCTCTTTGTACTTTGTTTTGAGAGGCTCCTCCTGTAAAAAGTAATTTTGCTAACTGTTGAGTGATTGTAGAACCTCCTCCTCGTCCCCCACCATAAACCACTGCTCTTACCACAGATTGTAAGTCAATTCCTGAGTGTTCTTTGAAACGTTCGTCTTCTTTAGCTTGTAAGGCATATACTAAAAATGGAGGAAGTTCTTTATAGGTAATTGGTTGAGTTTTTTCTTTTTCAAACTTACCTAATAAAACCCCGTCGGAAGAATAAATTTCAGATGCTACATAGATGTCTGGGTTTTCAAGTTCTTTCACATCAGGCATTTCCCCAAGAAATCCTTGAGAAACAGCAAAGAAAAGTCCTGAAATACCTAAAACTACTGCAATAAGCCCAATCCAGATAAATTTAACCCATCTTTTCCAGGCATTATTCTTTTTTTTGGGAGGAAGGGGGAATGTTCTTCCCTTGTTTCCTGTTTTTTGCTTGTTTTCTTCCATTTATGATTACGGTTTAGCCGTTTCTATTTTTACTCCAATATCTTCAATCCCGGGAAGGTTGTCGTTTCTCATTGCTTGTATTAAGCCGATCTCATATTTTCCTTTCGCCGGAAATTTGTAATTCAGTTTGTACTGAAATAAAGTTTCTTTTGTGTCACCAAATCCTGTACCAAGCCATTCCCCGTTGGGTTTGGCAAGGATATAATTCATTGTATCTGTCTCTTTTTTCTTACTTTGAAGATTAGTGAAATTCACAATGAATCTAATGTTACTATATGGATAATCATTGTTATTTCTTACAACAAATATAATATTTTTAGGATTCTGCGGATCTGAAATTTCAAGATTAAATTTTTGTTCACTTTTCTTATTCCATTTGTTATCAACGGAATTCATTATAACTTCTCCTTCTGAGGAAGAGTTGCAACTAAAGAAAAGGATAAGACTAAATAATCCTAAAATTTTACGCATTGTTGTCTTTTTTTGGAGGAAATTTCTTTTTAAATTTTTTCTTGTTCGGGTTTGGTTTTTTCTCAGCATCAGAACTTTGTATATTTTCTACTTTTTCCAAATGAACTTTCGGCTGTTGAGGCTTTTGCTGTTTTGGTTGGTTATTAGAATTTACATTGTTATTTTGCTGCTGTCTTTCCTGTTTTTGAGGCTTTTCAGGTCTTTCGCTTCTCTCGGGACGATCTTGCTTTTCAGGTCTGTTGTTTCTTTTCTGACCTTGTTGATTATTGCTATTAGATCTGTTTTGATTCCTGTTTTTGTTATTGCTTCTGTTTTTCTTTTCAAACCTATCGACATTATTTTCCTGAATAAGATCGATTGTTTGTAAAGGTGTATCAGGTTGTTTTAAATCTTCAAGAGGGATGGTCTTTTCACCTCTTTTGTTTTTTGATATTAATTTTTTTACTAAATCAATATCAAGATCATACCATGCAATCGAGTTTTCAACATAAGCAAACCACATCTTCTTTTTGAAAACGTCAATTTTAATACAAAATGCTTTTCCTTTTTCTGTTTCTAGAACAGTTGAAGATGAAGGGAAATCACTTAATGCATCAAGATAGCTGTCTAATTCATAATTAAGACAACATTTAAGTTTCCCGCATTGTCCAGCAAGTTTTTGAGGATTTATGCTTAATTGCTGATATCTTGCAACATTTGTGTTGACAGATCTGAAATCGGTAAGCCAAGTAGAACAACAAAGTTCTCTTCCGCAAGACCCAATACCGCCTACTTTTGCGGCTTCCTGTCTGAAACCGATTTGTTTCATGTCGATTTTAGTACGGAAAGTACTTGCGTATTCTTTAATTAACTGTCTGAAGTCAACACGGTTGTCTGCAGTATAATAAAATGTAACTTTTGAAGCGTCACCCTGATATTCCACATCTGTAATCTTCATTTCAAGATTCAGTTTGTGGGCAATTTTTCGCGCTTCTATTTTTACATTATCTTCTTTTTTTCTCGCTTCCTGCCAAACTTCAAGGTCTTTCTGATTGGCCAGCCTGTATATTTTAAGTGCAGTTTCTTCTGAAGACTTTTTCTTCTTCATCTGAATTTTCACTAATTCACCGGTGAGACTTACCACACCTACATCATGTCCGGGACTTGATTCTACTGTTACTACACTACCTATGTGTAAAGGAATATTGTTTACGTTTTTATAAAACGATTTTCTGTCATTTTTAAATCTAACTTCCACAAAATCACACCTGTTTGGTGTTGGGTTGTTGATGTTAGAAAGCCAGTCAAAAACACTTAATTTATAACTATTACCACAGGTATTTACACTTTCACAGCCATTCGCGGTTTTCTTTGTTCCGCAAGAATGGGCAGAATCGCCGGATGTTTTGCATCCACAACTCATATATTATATATTATATTTAATTTGCAAATTTAGATATTTTTATCTTTATGTAATTCTAAAATAGACAAATATTCGGAAACAAGATTGTTTAATATTAAACAAAATTTAATAATGTTGAATAAAGTGTTATTAATTGATTAGTAATGATGTGTTTATGATTTATTATGCTTGAATTATTATTTTAAACATAGTTTTCTTTTGTTATATTGTTTAAAATTTTAAGATTTAATTAACAGGGTAACCAAAATAATTTTATATTTGGATTATATAATAATAGTTTATGAAAAAAATCTTATTATCAACTGCATTGTTGGCGGGTGTTTTATCTTATGCGGGGGGCTTTAGAGTTTCATTGCAAGGGGTAAGACAATTAGCAATGGCACATACTAGTGCTCATACTGAAGATGCTAGTGTAACATTCTTTAACCCTGCGGGTATGTCATTCATTCCTTCTAAGTTAAGTATTGTAGCTGGAGGGTTTGGAGCAAGTAATAAAGTAACTTTCCAGAATTTGAATACCTTGCAAAGTACAGAAACAGATAATCCTATTGGAACACCTATTTATGCTGCTGTGGCATATAAACCTATAGATAAGTTGTCTTTAGGATTTAGTTTTTCTACACCTTTTGGTAGTACAATTCAATGGCCTGAAAGTTGGGAAGGAAGAGAATTAGTTCAAAAAATGGAACTAAAAAGTTTCTATTTTCAACCAATGGTTTCTGTGAAACTGGCAGATTGGATGTCTTTTGGAGCAAGTTATATTTATGCTAAAGGAAAGGTGGACTGGGATAAAGCCGTTACACAATTTAACGGAGAGCTTAATATCAATGATGAAAAAGCAAGTGGTCATGGATATGGCTTTGGCTTCTATTTTAGACCGGATGACAAACTTGATGTGAGTGTTGCTTATCGTTCGGCTATAGATATGAAGGCAAAAAACGGAAAGGCAACATTTAAATTCCCTTCTACAAGTCCATATGCTTTATTGGGACTAGATGCTAATGGACAAGATAGCTTTAAGGCAACATTACCTTTAGTAGAAGAATATACAATTGGTTTGACTTATAAAATCACTCCAAAATGGTTGGTTTCTGCTGATTTTAACTATCACGGATGGGAAAGATATAGTAAATTGACTTTAGATTTTGCTAATGCTCCTATTGGAAACCAAGCTGATCCTACAGTCTTAGTGAATCCTAAAAATTTTAAAAATACCAAGACTTTCAGACTGGGAACTCAATACGCATTTAGTAATATGATTTTCGGAAGATTAGGTGCTTATTATGATGAAGCTCCTT
The DNA here is from genome assembly GCF_025971925.1 of Chryseobacterium oryctis. Taxonomy (GTDB): domain Bacteria; phylum Bacteroidota; class Bacteroidia; order Flavobacteriales; family Weeksellaceae; genus Chryseobacterium; species Chryseobacterium oryctis. The sequence continues at coordinate 212,001 of NZ_JAPDHV010000002.1, read as the reverse complement.
ATACCGATGAAAACTTTATCCCTGAAACTCCATCGTTTAATACTTATGTTATAACGGGAGGTGTAGGATTTAAATTGAAACAATTCGGAGTTGATATTGCGGGAGCTTATGCAATGCCTCAGTCAAGAGATGTGAAAAATGCAAATCTTGGTTTCTATGGACAAGCAAAAGCGACAGCATTTTATTTAGGTCTAGGTTTATCTTACAATCCTTTTTAATAGAAAATTATGAAAAAAATTATAATATCGACTCTTGGTGTTACAGCTTTACTATTTACACAGAGTTGCAAAACAGATTTTGATACAGATGTAACGGAGGTTAAAGTAACTAACGGAGAGGCTAATTTTTCCAAATATGTTGCGCTGGGTAACTCGTTAACTTCTGGATATAGAGATAATGCATTATATATTGATGGGCAAAATGAATCTTATCCATTAATGTTGGCTACACAAATGAAATTAGCAGGAGGAGGAGATTTTAAACAACCATTAATGGCGGATAATAATGGTGGGCTTCTTTTAGGAGGAATGAAAATAGCAGATACAAAGCAGTATATTAATGCTTTTGTAAATGGATCTCCTGATATTAAAAATGCAAATAATAATACTCCTACAACTGATGTTTCAAATAAACTTACAGGTCCTTTCAATAATATGGGAGTTCCTGGAGCTAAAGTTGCTCATTTGCTAGCTCCTGGTTATGGAAATATTTCTGGAATTGGAACAACGGCAAATCCGTATTTTGTTAGATTTGCATCAAGCCCAAGCACATCTGTAATTGCTGATTTTGTTAGTCAAAGTCCAACATTTTTCTCTTTATGGATTGGGAATAATGACGCTCTACTTTATGCATTAGCTGGAGCAGATGGAACGGTAGAAACTTTAACGCCGGCTGATCAGTTTAAAACATATTATAACCTATTGGTTTCACAAATCAAAACGACGAATGCTAAAGGTGTAATCGCAAATATTCCGGATGTAACTACAATTCCGAATCTTACAACAGTTCCTTATAATCCTCTTACATCTTCTGTTTTAGGTGGTGGAAATGTTGCTGTTGGTGAAGCTACTATTGATAACCTGAATGCAAATGTTTACGGGCCTCTAAGTCAGATTTTAACAGCTTTAAATGCTGGAGATAGAATTAAACCGTTAAGCAAAACAGCTGCAAATCCGCTTCTTATTAAAGACGAAAGCCTTCCGAATTTAGGGGCTCAGATTACTTATGCAGCAGCTAATTCCGGAAATGCTACTTTGGTAGCTCTTTCTGCTTATCTAGGTGCTACGTATGGACAGGCTAGACAAGCGAAAGAAGGAGATCTTGTTCCTTTAAGTGCAAAAGCAGCAATCGGAACAGTTGAAACTTTACCTGCTGGAGTTCCTGCTAGTTTGGGAGCTAGAGGTATTGCGTATCCTTTCGCGGACAAATATGTACTGACTTCAACTGAGGTAGCTGAAGTAAATACGGCAATTACTAGCTATAATGCAACTATTAAGGCAGCGGCAGACGCTAATGGATATGCTTTTGTAGATGCTAATGCAAAAATGAAAGAATTGAGCGGGAAGTCTGGAATTTCTTGGGATGGTGTAAAGTATTCTGCTAAATATGTCACAGGAGGAGCGTTTTCTCTAGATGGTGTACATTTAACAGGTAGAGGGTATGCTATTATTGCAAATGAGTTTATTAAAGCAATCAATGCTAAATATAAATCAACATTACCACAAGTAGATCCTAATAAATACTCAGGAGTAAAATTCCCTTAGTATATTAAAAGATAAAAACTTAAAGACCACAGGAGAGATTCTTGTGGTTTTTTTTTAAATTTGCAAAATCTTTTAAAAAGTAAAAATGGCAGATCAGTTAAGTTATCTATTTTCTACAAGAACGAGCAAGGACTTGGCAGAAAAAATAGCCCAATATTATGGGAAAGAATTGGGGAAAATCAACTTTCAGGAATTTAGTGATGGAGAATTTGAGCCGGTTTTAGACGAATCGGTAAGAGGAGGCAGAGTTTTCTTGATTGGTTCTACATTTCCTCCAGCAGACAATCTTTTAGAGCTTCTTTTAATGATTGATGCGGCTAAAAGAGCTTCTGCTAAAAGTATTACGGTTGTACTCCCTTATTTCGGGCTTGCAAGACAGGATAGAAAAGATAAGCCAAGAGCTCCGATAGGTGCGAAGTTGGTTGCTAATCTTTTAACAGCAGCGGGAGCAACAAGAATCATGACAATGGATTTACATGCTGATCAAATTCAAGGTTTCTTTGAAATTCCGGTAGATCATTTATATGCATCTACAATTTTTGTAGACTATATCAGAGATCTTAATTTAGAAAATCTTACTATTGCTTCTCCGGATATGGGGGGGGCAAAAAGAGCAAAGAACTATGCCGGACATCTTGGTGCAGACGTAGTTATAGCTTATAAGGAAAGAAAAAAAGCTAACGTTGTAGAAGAAATGTTCCTTATTGGGGATGTTGAAGGTAAAAATGTTATCCTTATTGATGATATGATTGATACTGCTGGTACACTTTGTAAAGCGGCTGATATCTTAATCGAAAAAGGAGCGAAATCTGTAAGGGCAATGGCTACTCATGGAGTTCTTTCCGGGAAGGCTTATGAGAATATTGAGAATTCTAAAATTCTTGAAGTTATTGTAACTGACTCAATTCCTGTTAAAAATAATTTGTCATCTAAAATAAAAGTGCTATCTTGCGCCCCATTATTTGCAGACGTTATGAAGATGGTTCACGAGCACCAATCAATTAGTAGTAAATTTATTATTTAATTGAAATTCAATAGTTTGCAAAATAAAATTAAAACAAATTTTTAAATTTTTTATAAATGAAATCTATTACAATTCAAGGTACAAAAAGAGAAAGCGTGGGCAAAAAGTCTACAAAAGCTTTACGTGATGCTGAATTAGTTCCTTGTGTTGTTTATGGAGGTGAAGCGCCTTTAAACTTCTCTGCTGAAGAGAGAGCTTTCAAAGGTTTAGTATACACTCCTGAAGCACACACGGTATCTATTGAGGTTGATGGGAAGGTAATTCCAGCTGTTCTTCAGGATATTCAGTTTCACCCAATCACAGACAAAATTCTTCACGCAGACTTCTATCAATTATCTGATGATAAGCCAGTTATTATGGAAGTTCCTGTAAGAATTACAGGTCGTTCTAAAGGTGTTGTAGCTGGTGGTGTTTTACGTCAGTCTTTCAGAAAATTGAAAGTAAAAGCTATTCCTGCAAACTTACCAGACGAAATCGTTGTAGATGTTACTCCATTGAGAATTGGTAACAAACTTTATGTAGGAGGAATCAAAACTGAAGGATATTCTTTCATGCACCCTGACAATGCAGTTGTAGTAGCTGTTAAGATGTCTAGAAATGCGATGAAGGGAGGTGCAGCAGCAATGGATGATGACGATGAGGAAGAGGCAGCGGGAGAAGCTCCGGCAGCTGAAGAAACTGCAGCAGAATAAGAATTACTTATTTCAACAAGCATATAAAACCTGTCAATTTTGGCAGGTTTTTATTTTTAGATTACATCTATAATCATATTAATTGAGCAAGGCTTTCAGAAAAAAGCCGTAAATTTGAAATGTTCTAAATAAGGACGTTTTAATTTAAAACTTATTAAATGTTTGACATTCAGGAAATCAGAAGTCAGTTTTCGATATTGAATCAAAAAGTGAATGGTAAGCCTTTGGTTTACTTAGATAATGCAGCAACGTCACAAAAACCAAACTCCGTTTTAGAAGTTTGTCACAAATATTATACAGAACTTAACGCCAATGTTCACAGAGGAATTCATACTTTAAGTCAGTTAGCAACAGAAGAAATGGAACTTTCGAGGAGAAAAATCCAAAAGTTTATTAATGCTAAAAATGATTTTGAAATAATTTTTACCAAAGGAACAACAGAAGGGTTAAACCTCATCTCTTATATCTTAACTCAAAAGTTAAAGAAAGATGATGAGATTATCATTTCTTATTTGGAACACCATTCGAATATAGTTCCTTGGCAAATGCTTTGTGAGAGAACGGGAGCAAAATTAAAAGTGATTCCTATTGATGAAAACGGAATTCTTCAACTGGATTATCTGGATAAATATTTAAGTGAAAAAACCAAAGTAGTTTCTGTAAATCAGGTTTCAAATGCTTTGGGGATTATTAATCCTATTGAAGAAATCATTGCTAAAACAAGAAAAAATTCGGACGCTTACATTATAATTGATGGTGCTCAATCTGCTCCTCATTTCACAATTGATGTTCAAAAACTAGATTGTGATTTCTTTGTTTTTTCCGGGCATAAAATGTATGCTCCAATGGGTACAGGAATTTTGTATGGGAAACAAGAAATTTTGGAAGATTTACCGCCATTTCACGGAGGTGGAGAAATGATTGCAACATGTTCTTTCGAGGGAACTACTTATGCAGGACTTCCTTTTAAATATGAAGCGGGAACTCCAAATGTTGGAGGAAACATAGCTTTGGGTGCTGCTATTGATTTCATTCAAAAAATAGGGCAGGAAAATATTCAGATTCATGAAAATGCATTACTTGAATATGCTCAAAAGCATCTTTTGGAGTTAGATAATATTAAAATTTATGGTGAGAAAGCCAATAGAACAGGGGTAGTGTCTTTTAATCTTGAAGGAATGGGGATTTCTTCGGATGTGGGAATGATTCTCGATAAAATGGGCATTGCTGTAAGAACAGGACATCATTGTACACAGCCAATTATGGATTTCTTTAATATTGCAGGAACAGTGAGAGCAAGTTTTGCTGTTTACAATACTTTTGAAGAAATTGATGCTTTAATTGAAGGAGTAAAGAAAGCACAACGAATGCTGTCTTAAACTTAAGAATCATACAAAATAATGAATAATAAAATCCCTTTCAACAATTATTGAAAGGGATTTATATTTTTCACAAATGGAAATCTGTATTGTCTCCAAAACCGATGAGAATTTAAATATTAGGTTTCCAATCTACAACAGCTCTAATGAATGCTTCTGCATTTTCCAAAGGAATATTTGGTAAAATTCCATGACCTAGATTGGCGATATATCTGTCTTTTCCAAAGCGGTTAATCATTTCATTAACCATTTTTTTGATAGTTTCAGGTGTTGAATGCAGTCTTGCCGGGTCGAAATTTCCTTGCAAGGTCATCGTATGATTGGTTAGAGTTCTTGCAAATTCAGGAGTAATAGTCCAGTCTACACCCAGAGCTGAAGCTTTAGACATCGTCATCTCTTCCAAAGCAAACCAGCATCCTTTTCCGAAAACAACAACATGTGTAAGCGGACTTAAAGCTTCTACAATTTGGTTGATATATTGCCAAGAAAATTCCTGATAATCAGTTGGAGAAAGCATTCCTCCCCAAGAATCAAAAACCTGAACGGTGGAAACTCCTTTTTCTACTTTTCTCTTCAAATAAGCAATTGTTGTATCTGTTATTTTTTGAAGAAGCAAATGTGCGGCTTCCGGTTGTTGGAAACAGAAAGATTTTGCAATATCAAAAGCCTTGCTTCCTTTTCCTTCTACGCAATAGCAAAGAATTGTCCAAGGAGAACCTGCAAAGCCAATCAAAGGAATTTCATTATCTAATTTTTGAAGTGTCAACTCAATAGCATCAAAAACATAACCTAAAGTATCATTTACGTCAGGTACTTCAATATTGTTTACCTGTTCTGTTGTTCTGATTGGATTGTCTAACCAAGGTCCTACAGATTCTTTCATTTTAAAGTCAATTCCCATTGCTTGAGGAACTACCAAAATATCAGAAAATAAAATAGCAGCATCCAAAGGAAGTCTACGGATAGGCTGTACTGTAATTTCAGCAGCTAATTCAGGAGTCTGACAACGAGTGAAAAAATCGTACTTGTCACGAAGAGCAATAAATTCAGGTAAATATCTTCCTGCTTGTCTCATCATCCAAACCGGAGGTCTTTCCACAGTTTCTCCTCGAAGTGCCTTTAAGTATAAGTCGTTTTTAATCATAATTATCTGATAGTTTTACCTTTATATACAAAAAAATGTATTGTAGGGTTTTCAAATCTTACTTTTTATTAATTTTAAGATGGAAGCTAAAGTGTTTCCTTCTGAAGTATAAATTTTTTCTTTAGTATATTTTCTCAATTCATTAGAAGTTGTTTCTCCTATCGAAAAAACTTTCATATTCGTTAATGAATTGTTTTTTAAGAAACTACGCACTCCACTTGGACTAAAAAATACAGCAGCGTCATATTTTTTGCTAATAACAGGATTGAGTTCCTCTGTGTTGTAAATAACTATTTTTTTATATCTGATATTTTGCAGAGGAAGTTCATTGTCTAAAATAGATAGTGCTAAATTTCCACAAAAATGAAGAAATTTTTCATACTGGCAACTACATGTAATAAACCTTGAAAGAGTTTCTGCATTTTTAAGTACTTTAAAAGTACCAAAGCCATATTTTCTTAATTCTTTCTTGGTTTTTTCACCTACACAATAGATTTTATTGTAGTTTTTGGCAGTGAAATCTTCGTTGGGTTTAAAATGATTTTGAAAAAAAGCATTCACGCCATTCACGCTTGTGAAAATCAGGGAGCTGTTTTTCAAATCAAAAGGAGCGATTTTTATGGGAGTGGTTTTAATTACCTCAACAGAATCAGCCCAAATATTCTCTCCTAAATCTTTGGATAAAACATCTGGTTCTATATTTTTGGTAAATAAGATATTCATATTACTGAAACCTAATTAAGGTAGTAGTGATTTCTATAAATTATTTTTGATTTCAACCATCATTTCTTTTCCTCCGTTTTCAAGAACGATGTTCGCATATTTTTCCCCAAAATTTTCTGTTTCATTATAAACGAAGCTTTCATCAATTGAAATGCAGTTTTTGCCATCTAATGAGCAAAGAGCAGCCTTAAACCTTATTTGGTCATCGAAAATTTGAGCAAAAGCACCAATAGGAGCTGTACAGCCACCTTCTAAAGTGCTTAGAAAGTTTCTTTCAATTTCAACACAGGTTTGTGTCGCTTTATGGTTGATTTTTCTTACAATATCATTAATTTCCTTTTTGTCGGAATGCCCGGCAACGGTTACAACGCCTTGTGATGGAGCCGAAATCATTAAAGGAAGCATTTCGTAATCAAGATTCATTTTCATTCTCTTAATTCCTGCTAAAGATAAAATTGTAGCGTCAAAATCCTGTTCTTCTAATTTTTGAAGACGGGTTTGTATATTTCCACGAATATCTGAGAACTCAGCATTAGGATAGTTTCTTAGCCAAAAAGCTCTCCTTCTCAAACTGCTTGTAGCCAGTTTTAATTCATGAAATTCTTTATTTCTTGATGCTTCTTTTCTAATTAAAACATCTTGAGGAAAATCTCTTTCAAGGTATGCGATAAGCTCTATGTTTTCAGGTAATTGAGTAGGTACGTCTTTTAAAGAATGTACAGCAATGTCAATTTCATCATTCAATAATGCAACATCAAGGTCTCTTGTGAAAACACCGGTTATCCCAAGAGAATAAAGAGGCTGATTAAGGTTTTTATCACCCGAAGAAACAATTGGGGTAATCTCAGTTTTATAGTTGTTGTTTTGCAAATGTCTTGCAACTTCTCTGGCTTGCCATAGTGCAAGTGCAGAATTTCTGGTTCCGATTCTAATGCTTTTCATTGAATTCGTTGTTTGGTTGTTCAACTAATATTTCGTGCATTAATTTACTAATTTCTTCGGCTTTTAGAGGATTATCTATAATGTATTTTGCGAATCGATTGGTAATTTTCTGAATCATTTTATCAGAAAGTGCCATATCTTCTATGTTTATATATTTATTCTTTTTGTAAAAATTATGCATTTCATTGCGTTCCATGTTTTTTAAAACAGCTTTGAAATGATGGATATTTGGCACTAACTTTCTCTTTTTTTCCCACTCAAGGAACTCTTTTGTCATTTCCTTGATAATTTTTTCTGCTTTCGGAACTTCCTTTTCTCGCTGTTGAATCGTTTCCTGAATTTGTTTTGAAAGATCATCAACATCTACTAATGTCACATTTTCATTATCAGTAACATCTTTTTCTACGTTATGCGGAATGGAAAGGTCAATCACTAAAGTTTCTTTTCCGTTCGGAAAATGAGATTGGTTTACAATAGGGTGCTTTGCTCCTGTTGCAACAATCAGAATGTCGGTATTTTTTAGCTCTTTATCAAAATTATTATAATCAACACTAGGAATGTTATACTTGCTGGAAATTTTTTCCGCTTTTTCCTGAGTTCTGTTGGCTACTTTTATTTTGGGTTGATAAACATGTTTTACAAGGTTTTCAACGGTGTTTTGCCCTATTTCTCCGACTCCTAAAAGAAGGATGTTTTTTTCGTTAATTCTTTTTTGAGTGTTTAAAATATAATGAACCGCAGCATAAGAAACCGATGCGGCTCCGTTTGATATTCCTGTTTCGTTTTTTATTCTTTTTGAAATCTGAATAGCAGAATTAATTGCTCTTTCCAAATAAGGATTAGAGTTTTGTCTTTCTTTTTTAAAACGAGTATAGGCTTTTTTAATTTGTCCAATAATCTCAAAATCACCAATTATTTGACTTTCCAAACCTGCTGCAACTCTGAATAAATGGGTTAAGGCTTCTTCTTTGGTGTGAATATTAGCAAACTGAAGAAAATCGGTAATGCTTACCCCGATAGTTTTACAGTATTCTTCTGCTACCAGAAGATAATTGGGTGAAGTGGTATAGATTTCGGTTCTGTTACAGGTAGAAACAACAAAAGCATCTCCCAAATCCTCATTATGAATTCTGGAAACAAAATTTTTGATGTTTTCATCAAAAAATGCAAATTTCCCGCGAGTTTCTCCATCTGCTTTTTCGTAGCTTATGGAAAGTACTGCAAAATTCGACGTTTTATGTATGTTGGAATGCTGTAACATAAGTGGTGCAAATTTACGCTTTTTTTACTTAATGATTTTCTGATAATATATATGATAATTATCGTGAAAAACTATTTGGGTTTGTTCTAAATAGATGGGATTTGATATTAAGAGTTTTTAATTTTTTTTTTCAATTCAATTATTATAAATGATTTTTGAGAAATACTATAGAATTTGCAATCTAATATTCTCGCTATTGTGTGTCATTACTACAATGTTTAAAATAGCTTAAGTTGAAGTCTGTAAATATCTAAAGTGAAAGTTAATAAACTCTTAGAAATTTTAATAAAATTTTAACCAAATTAAATGCTCATGGAATTTCTTTGGTTGTCTTAAATTTATATCTTTGTAAATCTTTAAAAAATCAGAAGAAAAATATGGGTTTATTTGATATGTTTACGCAAGAAATTGCGATAGACCTTGGTACTGCCAACACTCTTATCATTCATAATAATAAAATTGTTATAGATCAGCCTTCAATTGTTGCAATTGAACGATCTACGGGTAGGCCAATTGCTGTTGGGGAACAGGCGAAACATATGCAAGGTAAAACTCACGAGGATATCAAAACAATTCGTCCTTTGAAAGATGGGGTTATTGCAGATTTCCATGCTTCTGAGCATATGATTAAAGAATTTATCAAAAAAATTCCTGGAATTAAAGGTAAATTTATTCAACCGGCATTGAGAATTGTTATTTGTATCCCTTCTGGAATTACTGAAGTTGAAAAAAGAGCGGTAAGAGACTCGGCACAGAAAGTAAACGCAAAAGAAGTACGATTGATTTATGAACCGATGGCTGCAGCTATAGGGGTTGGAATCGACGTTCAAAAACCTGAAGGTAATATGATTATCGATATAGGCGGTGGTACAACAGAGATTGCTGTTGTTGCTTTAGGAGGTATTGTATGTGATAAGTCAGTGAAAATTGCAGGAGATGTATTTACAAATGATATTGCTTATTACTTAAGAACTCACCACAATCTTTATATTGGGGAAAGAACTGCTGAAAGAATTAAAATTGAAGTAGGTTCTGCTGTTGAAGACTTAGATGTTGATATTGAAGATATTCCGGTACAGGGTAGAGACCTTATTACGGGTAAGCCAAAAGAAATCATGGTTGGTTACAAAGAGATTGCAAGAGCGTTGGATAAATCTATTATCAGAATCGAAGATGCTGTAATGGAAACGCTTTCTCTTACTCCTCCGGAATTGGCTGCGGATATTTATAAAACAGGTATTTATCTTGCGGGAGGTGGTGCTTTGTTGAGAGGTCTTGCAGATAGATTACACAAGAAAACCGGATTGCCTGTTTTTGTTGCGGAAGATCCGTTGAGAGCTGTTGTTCGAGGAACGGGGATTGCGCTTAAGAATATGGATAAATTCAATTTCTTAATTAAATAATTTTAACTTTTACGACACTATATCTGAATGGGATTTTTGCTGAGATTATTTTCGAAGAACGCATTTTTTGTCTTCTTTATATTCCTGCAAATTATTGCTCTGGTTTTGATATTCTCTAAAAATTCTATGCAGAAATCATGGATTGCGGGTCAAACGGCGGCTTTGAATTCGTGGGTTTCGGGAGGTATTGATGAAGGGATTTCTTATCTTAAACTCAAGCAGATAAACGAAGACCTTGTTGCGCAAAATAAAGCTTTAATGACAGAGCTATATGGTAAACAAGGTGCGCAAAATCCTCAGTTCAGGAAAGTTCATGATACTATAGGAGGAGGACAGATTTACACATTTGTAGACGGAGAAATTGTTTTTAATAGTATCAATAGAAAAAACAACTATTTTACAATTAATAGAGGAAGACGTGATGGAGTTTTTCCGCAAATGGGAGTAATGGCTCCTAAAGGCATTGCGGGAATTGTTATTAATTCTACAGATAGTTACGCATTGGTTCAATCGGTTTTAAGTGTTAATAAAATCAGAATTAATGCAGCTTTAAAAAATTCAGGATATTTCGGGACTTTAACTTGGAATGGAGATAATTCCAGAGTAATGCATTTGGCAGATATTCCTAAATATGTTGCTTTACGAGTGGGAGATACAATTGTAACCGATGGTAAATCGGCTATTTTCCCTAAAGGAGTAATGATAGGAACAATTGCAGGATATTCGGTTGATAATAAAACAGGATTCTGGGATATTTCGGTAGAATTAAGTGAAAAAATGGGTGCTTTAAATAAGGTTTTTGTAGTTAAGAATCTGAAAAAAGCAGAAGTTCAGAAGATTCAAGATACAATGCAAGCTGTAATAAAAAAGGAAAATGATTAGCAGGACTTTATTTACGGATATTTTAATCATGATTTTTCTTGTTGCGTTACAGATTTTTGTACTCAACAGGATTACAGTTTTTGGTAAGTATACCCCGGTATTATATCCTGTTTTTGTAATGTTTTATCCTTTTTTTCGAAATAAATTTCAATTCTTAGCACTAAGCTTCTTGATTGGTTTGTCAATTGATGCTTTTCTATATTCTTGGGGAATTAATGCATTTGCGACAACTTTGGTTGCTTATTTCAGAACATTGATTTTCAGAACTTCTACAGATACTTCAACAGACTTCTTTTCTTTTCAGTCTTTACAATGGACGCAGTTTTTATTGTTCTTGTTTTCAAGTATCTTCTTACATCAATTATTCGTTCAGTATATTGAATTTTTTAAGTTTAGCCGTTTCTTCGAAATATTACTTAATGTGTTGGTAACAAGTATAATTTCTTTTATATTTATAGTTATTTATGCATTAATATTTAAAATCAAACAAAAAGTTTGAACACACGTTATTTAAAAATCTTCTCTGTTCTCGTTGTAATCGCACTTATTTTTGTGGCGAGACTTGCCTATTTGCAGTTGTTTACAGACAGGTATGCCCTTAATGCTGCCAATACTTCTATTAAAACCGAATACATTATTCCTCAACGAGGGGTAATTTTTGATAGAAATGGGAAAATCATGGTAGGGAATCAACCTGCTTATGAAATTTCTTTCGTTCAGGCTCTGATGAAACCTGATTTTGATACTATTGGTTTTTGTAATTTAATGAAAATCAGCAAGTCGGATTTTATTAATAGGATTAATACCATTAAAAAGGAAAAATATTACTCAAAGCTGACTCCGATGACTTTCATCAAAGATCTCAGCAGAGAAGATATTGCGAGAGTTCAGGAAATTATTTTTAAATACCCTGCTTTTAGTATTGTTTCGCGACCTCAGCGACAATATGAAGTTTCAACCTCGGGTAACCTTTTAGGATATACAAGTGAAGTAAACGAAAGAGAGATTAAGAAAGATTCTGCATATTATTTACCAGGAGATTTTATTGGAAAAACAGGAGTTGAAAAATCCTATGAAAAGGAATTGAGGGGTATTAAAGGAGTTAAATATATTCAGAAAGATATCAAACTTAGAAGTATAGGTTCTTATAAAAACGGAACTTTAGATAAAGATGTGGTTACAGGAAAAGATATCACTCTTACTATTGATTATGATCTTCAGAGAATGGCTGAAGAAATGTTGGTAAATAAACATGGAGCTATTGTAGCTTTAGATCCCAATAATGGGGAAGTATTAGTTTCAGCAACCGGACCGGATATTGATCCTAATCTTTTCACCGGACCTAATAAATCCAAAAATTTGTACGCTTTATCAAAAGATACGATATATGAGAATAAGCCTACTTTTGATCGTTCTTTACAAGCGGCTTATCCTCCAGGTTCTACCTTTAAATTGTTAACGGCTTTAGCGGCAATGCAAATGGGAGTTATGGATGAGAAAACAATTTTCCCATGCGGTGGTGGTTTTTTTTATAAAGGTAAAAGAATTAAAGGTCACGGAGGAGCCGATCCGCTAATTCCTTCAATTCAGGTTTCCAGTAATTGTTTTTTCACGTATGCATTTATTGCAATTATCAAAAAATATCCAGGAAATCCGTCGAAAGGTGTTGATGAGTGGAAAAAAATAATGAGCAGTTTTGGAGTAGGAGAATTCTTAAATAATGATTTTGCTGTAGGTGCGAAGGGGAGAATTCCTTCTGGAGATTTTTATGAAAAAAGGTTCAAGGCCATCATGAAAGCGAGTGGCTCCCAAAGGACGGATTTTAAAAATTGGGATGAGATGTCAACAGGGGCTATTTATAATGGAATGGGTCAAGGAGATGTTCTTCTTACACCATTACAGATGGCGAATTTTGTTGCTGCAATTGCAAATAGAGGTTGGTATTATACTCCGCATATTGTTAAATCAATTGACGGAAAACCTAATCCGGATCCAAGATTTAAAAAGAAGCATAAAACACTTGTTGATCCTAAGCATTTTGAACCCGTGCTTAAAGGAATGGAAGCTGTGGTTTTACGTGGTACAGCAAGAGGTTTGAAATCTAATGATTTTACACAATTGGCTAAAACGGGAACAGCACAAGTTCCGCAAGGGAAAGATAATTCAATCTTTGTATTGATAGCTCCTGCGGATAAACCAAAAATTGTGGTTGCTGCAGTAATGGAACATGCCGGTTTTGGAGCAACTTGGGCAGGTCCTGCTTGTACGTTAATTGCAGAAAAATATATTACAGGAGATTTGAAAAGAGAACATCTTTACAAAAAAATGATAAGCTCAAGTTTCATGCCTGAATATAAAAGACAATGGATTGCTGATTTAAAACGAAAAGGTTTGTATGTAGACCCTAAGCCGGACTCTATTAAACTAAAAAGAATTCAGGATAGTTTAAATTTTATCAAGCAGCAAAAAGCTAAATTGCAAAAAAAGATTAACGACGAAACAAAAAATAATAAAAACACAAAACCGGTCAAGCAATGAAATGGACAGAAGGAATAGATAAATTGGGTCTAGGCTTGTATTTCTTGCTTTGCATTTTTGCGATTGCAAATATCTATAGTGTTGACCAAAAATTAGGAGAAAAGCAATTGCTTTTTTTCTGTATATCATTGGTAGTTGGGCTTGTGATTTTTGTTGGAAGAAGTAAGTTTTTTGAAAATATGTCCGGGATAATTTACATCGGGGGTGTTTTACTTCTAGTTGGTTTATTTCCTTTTGGTAAAGAAATACTTGGCCAGAAAAACTGGTATAAATTCGGGAGCTTTACCATGCAACCTGTAGAATTTGCAAAAATTGGCACTGCTTTAATGCTTTCGAACTATGTTTCTGGTCCGGATTTTAATTTAAGTAACAGAAAATCCCTTTTAACAGCTCTCGGGATTATAGGTATTCCTGCTGTTGTTGTATTGGCTATTCCCGATGTAGGCTCAATGCTGGTATTTATTGCTTTTTTTATTGCGTTATATAGAGAAGGCTTAAGTGGATGGCTATTTGGAATAGGATTTGTCTTTGCAGGAGTTTTTCTTGTCTCTTTGGCTATTCCGCCATTGTATGTTGTTCTTACAATATTGGTAATTGCGGGAGGCTGGATTGCCATGAACTATTATAGAATGTCTTGGAATATTATATCTATTTCAAGTATAGCAGGTTCGATTTTAATATTATGTGGTTTGGCTTTTGGTTCTCCTTTTGTTTTGGAAAAATTGCCAAAGCATCAGAGAGAAAGAATAGAAGTTCTCTATAAGGGAGAAAAAGCATTTAGAGATACTTCTGGTTATAATCTATTGTACTCAAAGACAGCGATTGGTTCAGGAGGGCTTTTAGGAAAAGGTTATCGTGAAGGCTCAGTTACACAAGGAAAATTCGTTCCTGAGCAGGAAACTGACTATATTTTCTGTACAGTAGGTGAAGAATGGGGATTTGTAGGAAGCGCGGTACTTATATTGTGCTATATGATTTATATTGGAAGGATTTATTATCTCGCAGAAAAGCAGAAATCTACATTTAATCGTGTTTTTGGGTATTGCTTTGCTTCCATACTGTTGATGCACTTTTCGATTAATTTAGGAATGGTTATGGGGCTTTTTCCAACGGTAGGTATTCCTTTGCCTTATTTTAGTTATGGAGGAAGTTCTTTGCTTGCCTTTTCTATTATGACTTTTATTTTCTTTAAACTTAATTATTCAGATAAAAATAGTTTGGTTTAAGTAGTATGAAACGCGTATATATTCTGGAACAGAATTTTGAAAACATTGATTTTTCGAAGGGCGTCTTAGAAAAAGGTGAATACGAAAACTGCATTTTTCGAAACTGTAATTTTGAATACAAAGATTTATCTGGCTTTAATTTTAACGATTGTGAATTTATAGGGTGTAATTTAAGTATGGCTCAACTTGTTGGTACAGCTTTTCATGATGTTAATTTCAAAGAATGTAAAATGCTCGGGCTTCAGTTTAATGATTGTAATGAGTTCGGATTGTCATTTAAGTTTGACGGATGTGCTTTAAATAACTCTAGTTTTTACCAGACATCAATCAAGAAAACCATATTTAAAAACTCAAAACTGATTGAAGTTGATTTTGCTGAATGCGATTTATCTAATGCCATATTTAGTGGTTGTGATTTGTCAGGAGCTGTTTTCGACGGTACAAATCTTGAAAAAGCAGATTTTAGAACTTCCGTAAACTATTCAATAGATTCTTCTTCAAATAAGCTTAAAAAGGCTAAATTTTCACTTTCTGAAATCTATGGACTCTTATATAAACTAGATATTGAAATAGATAAAAATAGCTAAATGTTACTATTAAAAATAAAAATGCCATCAAATTATTTGATGGCTTCTTTATTTAAATCAATTATTTAAAATTAAAAACTTGTTCCGTTTGATGATGGAGTTGTAGATGCTAAATTGTTGTAAGCTTCTCCGTTTTCGTTAATAATTCTTTTCCCGAATCTGTATTTAGGTCCCCAATAAGAATCGTTTAGTGAAGAAACCATTACACCTTTAGAAGTGGCAGCGTGGATAAATTTAACTTCACCTTCTTCAGTTACGCTTTCTACGATACCAACGTGAGAAATTCTTCTGCCTTGAGAAAAGAATACTAAATCTCCTTTCTGTAAATCTCCTTTTTCAATTCTTTCTCCTTCCTGAGATTGAGCGGCTGCTACTCTTGGTAAACTAAGACCAGCTGCTGCACCGAAAACTGAAAGTACAAATGCTGAGCAGTCAATACCGTTTCTTGTTGTTCCTCCGTATCTATAAGGAGTTCCAAGATAAGTTTCTGCTTCAGTTAAAATATTATCGATTGTTTTATTATATCTGATTGACTTTGCAATCTCTGATTTTTTAATAGCGTTTTTTGCATTTGCAATAGAAGCCGCTTTTTCAGCAAGGAAAGAATCAATTAGTTTTTGTCTATCAAGCTCTGCTTTCTTTGTGTCAAGAGAAGCTAGTTTGGCATCTGTTTTGTATTCTTTTGTGTAAGTTGCTGGTTTTGAAACTACATAATTAGTAGCACACGATTGCATTGAAACTGTAGTAACTAAAGCAACTAAATAAAACAAAACTCTTTTCTTCATATATATTTGATTTATCCGTGTTAAAAAGGAATATTTATTTTCAAAAGCATTACAAAAATATGTATTCCAAGTAAAAGACCTAGGCTATATATAATTGCTGAACTCTTTATTTAACACATTTTAACATATTATTTAAGTATGTTAAAAAAAAACAAACCGCAACCGCCTATTTTTGGTGAGCTTGCGGTTTTTTTTATTAAGATTTTTTAACAAAATAATCCAGATTCCCTTTATTGATGAGCTTTTGTCTTTTAAAACTCTAATTTTCACGGTCATTAATTAAAAGCAAAAACTCCCTGGAAAAAACCGGGGAGCTTAACTAATATAGATTGTACAGGAATTATTTTGTAAATAACATTTCTCTGTATTTTGTCATTGGCCAAAGTTCATCATCAACCATCATTTCAAGTGCATCAGATGCTTCTCTGATGACATCAAATAAAGGTTTTACTTTGTTACAGTATTCTTCTGCTTGTTTTTGGCTGTCAGCTATAGATTTTGCTTTTTCTCTTGCGCTGATAAGGTCTTCAACTCCTAATTTAATTTTAGAAACGTTTTCAGAGATGCTTGCAATTAAGCTCATTTGTTCTTTTGCTAAAGATTTGAATTCTTTGTCTCCGAAAATTTCTTTAAGACCTTTTACGTTTTCAATTAATCTGTTTTGGTAATTTAAAGCAGATGGAATAATATGATTTCTAGCGATATCTCCTAAAACTCTTGCTTCAATATCAATTACAGTAGAGTATTTCTCTAATTTGATTTCGTTTCTGGCCTCAACCTCTCTGTGAGTGAAAATTCCTACTTCTTCATAAAGGTCTACGAATTTTTTGTTCATTTCCTGTTTAAGGGCTTCTGGAGTAGTTTTTAGGTTGTTTAGTCCTCTCTTTTTGGCTTCTTTAGCCCAATCGTCCGAATATCCGTCACCTTCAAACATGATATTTTTACATTGTTTGATGTACTCTCTTAAAACATTGAAGATTGCTTCGTCTTTTTTAAGACCAGTTTCAATTAAAGCGTCAACTTCTTTTTTGAAATCATTCAACTGTTTTGCCGCAATTGTATTCATTACAGTCATAGATTCTGCGCAGTTTGCAGAAGAACCTACCGCTCTGATTTCGAATTTATTTCCTGTAAATGCAAATGGAGAAGTTCTGTTTCTGTCAGTATTATCCAACAAGATTTCAGGGATTTTTCCAACAACATTTAGTTTAAGATCTGTTTTTTCGTCTGGTGAAAGTTTTCCTTCAGTCACTTTTTCTAGTTCTTCTAAAACTCTGAACAATTGACTTCCGATAAATACAGAAATAATTGCAGGTGGAGCTTCATTGGCGCCCAATCTATGGTCATTGCTTGCTGAAGCAATACTTGCTCTTAATAAATCTGCATATTCATGTACCGCTTTAATTGTGTTAACAAAGAAAGTTAGGAATTGTAAGTTTTTCTTAGGGTTTTTTCCTGGGCTTAATAGGTTTTCTCCTGTGTCAGTTGCTAAAGACCAGTTGTTGTGCTTTCCGCTTCCGTTTACTCCTGCGAAAGGTTTTTCGTGAAATAAAATGTGGAAGTGATGTCTGTGAGCAATTCTTGCCATTACATCCATCAATAAAGAGTTGTGGTCTACGGCAACGTTTACTTCCTCAAACATTGGAGCAAGCTCAAATTGGTTTGGAGCCACCTCATTATGTCTTGTTGTTACAGGAATACCCAGTTTCATACATTCAATTTCCAACTCTTTCATGAAGTTCATTACTCTTGTAGGAATTGAACCAAAATAATGGTCATCCAATTGCTGTCCTTTTGCTGGAGAGTGCCCAAGTAAAGTTTTACCTGTTAAAACTAAGTCAGGACGAGATTGATATAATGCAGAGTCAACTAAAAAATATTCTTGTTCCCAACCTAAAGTAGGAGTTACTTTTGTAACGTTTTTGTCAAAATATTGCATTACGCTTGTTGCAGCTTCATCTACAGCGTTCAATGCTCTTAAAAGCGGTGCTTTATAATCTAAGGTTTCCCCTGTGTAAGAGATGAAAATAGAAGGAATACACAATGTAGTTCCCATGATGAAAGCGGGAGAAGTAGGATCCCAAGCCGTATAACCTCTTGCCTCAAAAGTGTTTCTGATTCCTCCATTCGGGAAAGAAGAAGCGTCTGGTTCTTGTTGAATCAATAAGTTTCCACTGAATCTTTCAATTGCTCTACCACCTTCAATTGGTGTAAAGAAAGAATCGTGCTTTTCGGCAGTCGTACCTGTCAATGGCTGAAACCAGTGAGTGTAGTGAGTTACACCCTTGCTCATTGCCCAGTCTTTCATAGCTACGGCTACTTGGTCAGCAATATGTCTTTGGATTTTAGTTCCTTTTCTTACGGCATCCATAATAGATTGGAATGCTTCTTTTGTTAAATATTCTCTCATTGTTTCTTCTGAGAAAACATTTTGACAGAATAATTCTGATAATTTTACAGGAACTTCTACAGAGTTATCTCTTCTAAAGTCCTTAAAAGGTAAAGTTTCTAACGCTTTGAATCTTAAAGTTGACATAATAAGGTCGATTTTTATGAGGCAAATTTACAAAAAAAACAAAAATAAAATATTTTTACCCTAAAATTTTCAGGGGTGTTTGGTTTTTATTTTTAAATTTAGCTGTCTACTGTGTTTTGGGAAGGGGTGTTTTGGGATTTTATCTGTAAAATGTGATGTTGAAGTTTTTTGATGAGAAAATATTTGTACATAATGTATATTGTATATTGTATATAAAGTAGGTCTTAAACAACTTATTAAAAGATAGTTAAAATAAGTTGAGTGGAGATTTTGTATATTTGTGTGAAATTTATTTTATGACAAATTCTAGAACTAGAGCAAGAGAAACGACGGAAGCAATTGAAAGATTGTATATTTCTATGAGACACCTCTTTTACAGAGGTTTTTTTAAACCTGCTGGTGTTTCGGGGGAGAGTATCAGAAGTTTGTTAAAGACTATCAATCCGGAGATTTACGGAAGTATGAATATTCCAAATAAATTGGAATTAGACGGTTTAATGTATGTTTTAGACAGACTTCCGGAAGGGATTGAAGAATGTGCTTTTATTCATCTTACATCTGATGAGGGTTTTGATAAAGGAAGTTTCGAACCAATTGTTCCTAAAAAGAGAAGAAGAAACTGCTATAGAATCGATGAACACCAAATGAATATTGAAGTTCTTTTGGGTAGATCTGAGATTTACGATATTCTTACACACCTTACTTTCTTATTTATAGAAGCTGACAAAATCAGAAATCTGGCCTTCATTCAGGATGAAGGCTGGAAACCGACTCGAGCTTTTAAAATTATTGAGGAAGTAGTAAAAGGTGAAAAGAAATTTAGTAGAAAAGAAAAAGAGGTTGCTCTTATTCATTTATCATCTTTAATAGGAAGAACTTTTGATGAAACATTAACGGCTTACAATACTTTTGGAGATGATAACAACCCTGATCGTTTATTTAAAATCATCTATAACTTAGGAAAAGTAAGTTTGGAAGATGCAAAACAAACAAGGGAAAGAGAAATTCATTTCAGTGCAATATTAAAAGAAAGGGTAGGGCATCACTATTTTGGTGAAAAATGGGCGAATAAGGTAAAAGAAGTTTTATTTGAAAATGATCTTCATACACGTCCGTTACACATTATTTCTGCAAATATGCATTCGGTGAAAAATATGCTGTATGCTAATGCTGCTCTTAATAAAAAGCAAACTAAAGACGTAGATTATAAATTATATGAAGATATTTCGAACAAGAAAGAGCTTCGTGATAAGGTTTTGAAATATGCTTTGGAAGACGGAATGCTTTATATTGATGACAAGAGCGGAAGTAATATTGATGTACAAATCATTGATTTAAGCAAAACAGATTTGAAAAATACGCCATTTCAGGATATCAAGTTTGGTGGAGATGATGTTATTATGGTCTTTGATTATGCTTTCGGTGAACAGGCCTATGAAGTAATGGATGAGCTTTTAAGACCATTCGAACATAAAGGAGAGGTCTATAATATGAAGGTTAAATCTGTTTCTGTAATGGGTAAAGCCGGAATTTTAGCTGGAGGAAAAGGAGATATTATGATTCCTACGTCTCATATTTTTGAAGGAACAGCGGATAATTATCCTTTTGAAAATGCGTTGAAATTGGATGATTTTAAAGATAATGAATTAAAGGCTTTTGAAGGCGCGATGATTACGGTTCTTGGAACTTCACTTCAAAACAGAGATATTTTATCTTATTTCATGAATACTTCTTGGAAGGCTATCGGTCTGGAAATGGAAGGAGCGCATTATCAGAAAGCAATTCAGGTAGCTTCTAAAATCAGAAACCATATTGCTCCGGATTTATTTGTAATGTATGCTTATTACGCATCAGATAATCCTTTAGAAACGGGAAGTACGCTTTCTTCAGGAGGTTTGGGTCTTACAGGAGTGAAACCGACCTATCTTATTACTTTGAGAATTTTAGAAAAGATTCTACAGAGTGGAAAGAAAGAGATTTCTGCTAAAAAATAATTTGATTATTTCAATTAATATTTTAATCCTTCAAGGTTTTCAAAATCTTGAAGGATTTTTTATCTCCCGCAGATGACAGAGGTTTTCACGGATATATATTAAATGTTAAAATTAGGGGAATCGTCTGCGTAAATCTGTGTCATCCGCGGGGAAATAAATCTATCTAATCCGTAGAATTAGGAAGAACAAAAAATAATTATCTTTAGAAAAATTATAAACAATGAGTTCAACTTTACAATTATCCAAAAGATTCAGAGAAGTTATGCTTGATGGATTATGGATTGCCAATACCAATTTTAAAGCTCAGTTATCAGATGTTACCTGGGAACAGGCAACAAAAAAAGTAGGTTCTTTGAATACTATTGCCATGCTTACTTTTCATATCGATTATTATATTGCGGGATTGGTAAATGTTTTTGAAGGAGGAAATTTGGAAATCAGAGATAAATATAGTTTTGACCTTCCTCCAATTGAGTCTCAGGAACAATGGGAAGAACTTTTAAATAAACTATGGAGTGATTCTGAAAAATTTGCAGCTTTATTGGAACAAATGCCTGATTCTAAAATGAATGAAGTTTTTGTTGATGAAAAATACGGAACATATCTAAGAAATATTGATGGAATGATTGAACATGCTTATTATCATTTAGGACAGATTACTT
Organism: Chryseobacterium oryctis; assembly: GCF_025971925.1. Lineage (GTDB taxonomy): Bacteria > Bacteroidota > Bacteroidia > Flavobacteriales > Weeksellaceae > Chryseobacterium > Chryseobacterium oryctis. The sequence continues at coordinate 190,460 of NZ_JAPDHV010000002.1, read as the reverse complement.
TGATTAAAAAGTTATTGACTGATTAACTATATCTTTATATTCTCACAGATTTCACAGGACATTATTTTGAAATAATCTGCGGGATTTGTGAAATCTGTGGGAAATATTTTAACAATTAGGATAAATTTAATCTAACACTATATAAACAGAATAAAACCTCAACAAGATATCCTTATTTGAGACTTTTGTTTAAATTACATACCTTTATAAAAAAAATATTTTTTTAAATGAAAAAATCGTTTGCAATTCTATTTGCGTTTATCATTTCTCAATTTCAGGCTCAGCAAGGAGCTTATTATCAGCAGGCTGCAAAATATAAAATGGATATTGATGTTAATGCTGAAAAATTTACTTATCAGGGAAATCAGACTTTAGAATACACCAATAATTCTCCGGATGAATTAAACGTGGTTTATTTCCATTTATATTGGAATGCTTTCAAGCCTAATTCTATGATGGATCAAAGAGTGGCAAGTCAGGGTAAAAATGGAGATGGAAGATTGCAAAAAGATGGAATTTCAAGATTGGCTTCTATTCCGAAGAATGAGGAAGGAGCTCAAAATATTCACTGGCTTAAGCAAAACGGAAAAGACGTAAAGTTTGAGATTCAGGAAACAATTATGAAGGTGTATTTGGCAGAACCTATCAAACCCAATTCAACTACCACTTTCACTATGGAATGGGATGCTGTAATACCTCAGCAAATCAGAAGAAGTGGGAGAAATAACAAGGAAGGAGTTGATATGACGATGACGCAATGGTATCCGAAAATTGCGGAGTATGATTATGATGGCTGGGCAACTTTCGATTATGTTGGAAGAGAGTTTCATGCACCGTTTTCAGATTTTGATGTTACCATTAAAATCAACAAAGATTATGTAATCGGAGCAGGAGGAGTTCTTGAAAATCCGGCTGAAGTGAAAGGATATGATGCTAATGCAAAAATAAAAGCAGATAAAAACAAAAAATCAACATGGAGATGGACTGCAAAAAATATCTTAGATTTTGCCTGGAGTGCAGATCGAGATTATACTGTAAAAAGTTTTGATGTTCCGGAAGGACCGAAAGTTTTCTTTGTATATCAACCCAATGCTAAAACTAAGGTTTGGGAAGAAGCTCAACCGTATGTCACGAAATATTTCCAGTTGATGAATTCTAATTTCGGAAAATATGTTTATCCGACATACGCTTTCATTCAGGGAGGAGATGGAGGAATGGAATACGGAATGTGTACTATGATTTTAGGTGAAGCAAAAGATATTAAAGGTCTAATGGGATTAATGGTTCATGAAGGAGCGCACTCTTGGTATCAGCAAATATTGGCATCAAATGAATCTATGTATCCTTGGATTGATGAAGGTTTTACAAGCTATGCAGAAGGATTTGTAATGTACCATTTATTTCCTGAAGAACTTCCGAATCCGTTTGCCAATACTGTAAATGCATATAGAAATTTCGTTAAAAAAGGTATCGAAGAACCCGCAGTTTGGTTAGGTGATCACCACGATAACGGAACTTCTTATACTTATTCTACTTATGTAAAAGGAGAATTGTATTTGGTGCAGTTGGGATATATCATGGGAGAGCAGAATCTTAAAGAAACACTGAAACAATTTTACGATCAATGGAAAATGAAGCATCCTTCAGGAAGAGATTTTCTTCACATTGCTCAAAAAGTTTCGGGAATGGATTTGAAATGGTTCCACAATTATTGGATTAATACCACAAAAACCATCGATTATGGAATTAAAGATGTGAAATATGATGCAACATCCACAACAATTACTTTGATAAATAACGGGCAAGTTCCTATGCCAATTGATTTTGGAGTAATGACTACGGATAAAAAAATCATCACTTACCAAATTCCGTTGAATATGACACATACCTGGAAAGAAAAAGATATTTACGGGGAGTTGAAAACGATGCCTTATTGGCCTTGGACTCAAAAAGAATATACGTTAACAATTCCTTATACAAAATCTCAGTTATCTGTTTTAGGGATTGACTTCAGCTACAGATTAGCTGATGTGAATTTGGAGGATAATTTTGTGGAGGTGAAGTAATTTCTCAGCAAGAAAAAATATTGGGGTGCAGAAATTTATTTTTTGCCCCTTTTTTTGTAAGATATTGAAAGGCTGTTTTTATGAAAAGTGTTAATTTTAGAGTCTGAAAAATTAATCTGGGGTTTCAATGATGTTTATTGGAATCTTTTTTGAAAAGAAAATAAATGAATTCCATCGTCATAAACATAGGAAACAGTAATATCAGATTTGGGCTTTTTAATGGAGATAATTGTGATATTTCATGGGTAATCAATACAAAACCTTACAGAACGGCAGACGAATTGTATGTTCAAATGCTGATGCTGTATCAGACCTATAAAATTGAACCTTCACAAATTAGCAAAGTTATCATCGGTTCTGTTGTACCTCAGCTTACTAAAGTGATGAGCTCGGCCATCAAAAAAATTCACGATATTCATCCTGTTATTGTAGATAGAGCTACTCATTCCGGTGTTCTGGCAAAATCTAAACAGATGGGAACTGATATTTATGCCAACTTGGTTGCTGCTCATAATTTGTATCCGAACAGAAAAAAAATCATTCTGGATTTCGGAACAGCTCTTACAGCAAGTTGTGTTGCAGAAGATGGAGAAACTTTAGGAGTGATTATTGCGCCGGGAATCGTTACTGCCCTAAATTCGTTGATTAGTCATACAGCACAGCTTCCTGAAATTGAATTGAAAAAGCCAAAATCTGTTTTAGGATTGGATACTGTAACTTGTATGCAAAGTGGGATGGTGTACGGATTTTTAGGAATGGTTGAAGGTTTTATAGACAGAATTAATGATGAGGTAAATGATGATTGTTTTGTGGTTGCAACAGGAGGGGTTTCCCATATTTATAAACCATTAACAGAAAAAATTCATGTGATGGATAGGCTCCATACTTTGAAAGGATTGTATTTCCTTGGTAAAAATTTAGAATAAGAATTTTGATAAATAAAATAACAAAAAACCTCTCATTGTAACAATAAGAGGGTTTTATATTGAATTTATATAAAATAAATTTTAACGTTTTGATTTGAAAAACTCTTTCACAATAGCAGAACATTCGTTTTCCATAATTCCGATGACAATTTCCGTTTTTGGGTGAAGGCTAAGCTGCTTGTTAATAAAGCCTCTTTGTTCATCTCTTGCACCAATCACAACTTTTGTAATCTGAGACCAGGAAAGTGCTCCCGAACACATCACACAAGGTTCTAATGTGACGTACATGGTGCAGTTTTTTAAATATTTTCCACCTAAAAAATTAGCAGCAGACGTAATTGCCTGCATTTCTGCATGAGCTGTAACATCATTTAGAGCTTCTGTAAGATTGTGTGCTCTTGCAATTACCCTGTTGTTGGAGACAATAACGCATCCGATAGGAACCTCATCTTTTTCTAGGGCAATTTCGGCTTCCTGTAAAGCCATTTTCATGTAATATTCGTCAGTAAACATCAATCTAAATTCATTGTTAAAGGAAGTTGAAACCGAAATCTTGCAGGATCACCATTAATAATAGCGGGAGAAAACTTTTCCGGGATAGAATAGAGTGCAATTTCAGCTTGTCTATTGAAGGTGAAATTGTCTCCCTGAGCTTTCACGTTGCTGATACTTCCATCTTTTTCGACTATAAAAGCAACATTGGCTTTAATAGTTTTTGTTTCGGTATAAACGCCTTCTGTATAAAAAATATGGGCTATTTCTTGCCTTAGAGCATTAATTCCACCAGGGAAAACAGCTTCTTTATCAATAATAGGAGAGGGGCTGGCTGTCTTTTCTGGTTTTATACTATTATTTTGAAGTCTTCCTAAATCTTCAAGGTTTTTTACTTTTAATAATGCTCCTATTAATGCAACATTTTCAACGCTGTCCATTTTTTTCATAAATAGGTTGAAGTCTTGTTTTATTAGGGCTTTGTTGAATGTATTCGGCTCGGAGTCAAACTTTTTCTTAAATTCAATATTGAGCATACTTCTGTGTTGATTGTAAAAATTTTTTACCATCTTAAACTCCTCAACCTGCTGCGAAAAACAAAAAGAAGATACGAAGCTGAATACACATATAAATATAGACTTCACTTTTGATATATTTATGTAAATGTAATCAAAAAAACTGTAGTTGGTTTATTCTTCAATGTATCTGTCTAAAGATTCCTGTAAATGATTTCGGATTTCGTCAACTAAAGTTTTAGGTTCTAAAACCTGAACTTCTTTACCATAAGATAAAATTTCCTGCATAAAATCATAAGTTGGGTGTAAAAAGAACTCGAAGTAGGTGTTTTCCTGCGTTTCTTTGGTTACATTCTGAGATTGATGAAGAGGAAAGCTTTTAATATACTCACCCTGATGCTTACTGCATTTTAAAACAATTTTTTGAGGATTTTGCTCTGTTAAGTTCATTACCCCAAAAGCATTTTTGAAATGTTCTCTAAAGTTATAGTTATATTTTTCTCTAAATTTTTTATTGCTTACATCAAGATAATTTATTCTGTCTAATCCGAATGATTTTAAGACTTTATCTTTTGTATCGATAGCAATAAGATACCATCTGTCTTTAGATTCTTTCAAAGCTAAAGGATGCACTTTTCGTGAAGTCATCAGTTTGTTTTTGTAATTGTAATGCTCAAACGAAACGATTCTTTTATTACGAATTGCAAAAAATAGGTCATAAAAGTTTTCTACACCCGTTGGTTTTCTGCTTTCAAAAAAGATGAAATCAGCAAAATCCGGATGAGTATTCATGGCATTGCTTACCTGAAAAGATTCGAGAAGCTTTTGGTTGTATTCATCCACTTCCATGATTGGGCGACTTTCGATATAATAACGATTATCTCCTTTCTTTTTATTGTGAATGGAAAGGTTAAAAAGATCGGAAATTTCGCGAATATCTCTTTGCAAAGTACGGATAGAGTAGCTTTTGATATCTGCATCCTGAAATTCGAATGAGTTGAGAAGATAGTCCTCCAGCTGTGAATAAGTAGCCGGAGAACTTTCTAATCTTTTTATAATTAAGGCATATCTTGTCAGGTAAAAATCTTTTTTCATTCGGATAAATTTCTACAACAAATATATGGGCTTAATGCGACAAAAGGTGTCGTGTTTTATTTTTTGTGGAGATTATTCTTCCTTTTATTTCCGCATCGCAAAGTCTATGACTTTGAGTAAATGTAATTATTTACTGTCTTATTGTTAAATGTGAAAATTTTAAATGAAAATCCGCAAAGTATCCACTTTGCGGAGTGGGGTCATTATTTAATTTCATAAACGATCATCTTTCCATATTGCTGATCCTCTCTATCATTATATGATTCGTTGAATATAAAAAGTTCAGGTACTTTGTCATTATTAATATCCATACTATTAAAAGTAATCCAATCTGTAGATTCATAATGACGGATAGGCAATTTTATTTCACCATATCCTTGTTTAGATAAAAAATAATCTTTATCTTTTTTCATGATTTGATAATCTTTTGTATCCCAGTTGATTGTTTTGTTAGAATACTTTTTAAAGTCCAAATTCATTAATTCTGACTGAAACTTAAAGGTTTTAAACATTTTTTTTGATTCATTTCCTTTAATTAAAGGAGGTATAGCTTTGTTATTCTTGAGTAAAAGTCCATTTTTCCAAATTTTAAAATTATTATCATCGATATATATACAAAATAAACTGTCATTCGTATATACTCTTGCATTATCACCATAAGTTTGTTCTGTGAAAATTTCATTAATTTTCAGTTGGTTAGGTGTTTCTGAAACTTTTTCTTTCTGGCATGAAGAAAGTACAGAAAATAGAATAATAAATAAACTCCAATCTTTAGATTTTAGTGGGAAATACCTTTTTGATACCGCCGTATTCATTAAGCTCAACTTCATAGGTACGAGTTTTTTTCTTACCAGGATTATCAGGGTCTGGAAGTTCAACCTTGTGGCAAGGTGTGCCATCTGGAGGAGTGGGGATAGAGTAGCTTTTGATATCTGCATCCTACAACTTAAAAAAAATAAAAAATTAGAATAGAATGAAAAAATCAAGTGATTTTTATAAGCTCTCCTAATAATCAGATAAAATATTCTACATTTTGTGCATAAGCATATTCGATATCTTTTATTTCTTTTTCTGTAGGTTGGCTACTCTTGAATCGTACAATTTTTTCTTTCTTATTGTCATTTACCAAATATAATGTAGCATGTTCATGGTCTTTTTCTATCTCTAATCGAAGATTAACCTGCTTTAGGTTCTTTTGCTCAATATATTTTTTAAAATTTTTAGGCATGAGTATTTTGCAACAATAGTCATTGTTTTTATCATCAAGCCAGCACATTTCTATTTCAGAAGGTAATTTTTGATGACCTCTTTCAATAGTACGCTGATAAAAAGTTCCATCTAATGAAACATAGCCAAAACTCACTCTTCTATTATTGGGTTTTTTGAAATCAAAAACAAGATCATATTCTTTCTCATTTTCAGCCCATGCTTCATAAGGAATTCCAAAATGTTGCCAGTAAATATAATATTTCCCCCAATTTTCTAAATTTTTAATTTTATACCTATTATCCGTGCTATCATCATAATTTCCTCTTAACTTTACTTTTGTAATTTCTACGTTAACAATTTTATCCGTTTTTCTATCAATTGTATGAAACCAAACACGAATCCACCCACCAGGTGCCATTCCTACAATTAAGTCTGCAGAATTATTTTTTTCAATATCATATTGATTAAATAATCTAAGCACTTTTTCTTTTGGAATATTAACTGTTCCTTTATATACAAAATTTTCTACCGCACTATTATAGTGAATAAAAACTTCATTTGGAATATCTTTATATCTATTTCCTGAAACAACACTTCCATATGAGTTTCCCCAACCATTATCAAATGTAATTCTAGAACCATTTCTTCCATTTTTAAAATCTACAAACACATCAGCAATAGGATAATACTTAGGAGCAGAAATACCTGGCTGCCATGGATATTTTGTCTTTTGACACGAGAATAATAAAACACTAAGACTTATCATATAAAGCCAAATCCGGGCTGTATGAATCCCTTTTATACGGAGGGTCTTTAAATTCGTTTTCATCAGTAAATAAAGGAACATTGGCATAAACGGCATTGTAATTGTCTAAAGGTTCAATTAAAGGTGAATTAATTATCAAAATATTCTCTCCCTTTTCGATCTACCCACCCCTTTTTGCCGTTCGGAGTTTCAAACCTGGCGAAAGCTCCGGTATAGGGTTCTAATTTTTTATATTTTGGTTCAATGCCTATATTAGGATATAAGGTAGATAATCCATCTTTTTCTAGGTATAAATAATTTTGATAAGGAATAATCTTTTTATAATAAAATGGAATAATTTCTTTTTGTTCTTTAAAGTCCCAAACACCATATTTATTTTTTAGTTTTGAAATAATATATGATACCTTTAATGGAGAAAACAACCTCTCTTCACTATCTCCATACTCTATAATTTTTTCATTAGATGTACTTTTTCTTTTCAAAGTATATTCAATTTCCAAAATCTTTTTATTATTTAAGAACTTTGGATCTTTGCCATAAGCAGGATATTTAATATTTAAAAGTTCATCCTCTGGATCCACAAAAATATTAAATGATTTTTCCCAGATTTCATTTTTTTTAATTGTATAGATTTGATAACCATTGTTTTTGTCTTTCTTATATGGTTTATCTGATTCTTTTTGAGGGGATAATTGAGAAGTATTGCTTATTAATCCATCCTGTGTATAAGTAATCAAAGTTCCGTTCTTTAAAATAATTTGTAAAATATCTGGATTTTCGGAGTACATATAAGTTAAAATTTCTTGATCTTTATAGAGGATAGAAAGTTTCCGATCATAAATAGTTGTGTCATCAGCCTTGTGAGTTATAATCAAAATATTGATAGCTATCCGATCATAAATGGGGGGTAATAATATATTAGTTTGATCTTTCAGTCCAAATTTACCATTTTCTTCAAATTTTGTTGGAAATTTTTGTGCACCCAAGAAATTTATTAAAAATATAAATAAGAGAATAGTATGTTTCATTGTTTATAATTTTATTGGACTAATATAGTCATAATCAACAGGTTTTTCTACCATTTTTTGCCATTGATAAAGTAGTTTATAGTGAAAATCCCCGCTTCGCAAAGTCTATGACTTTGAGTAAATGTAATTATTTACTGTCTTATTGTTACATGTGAAAATCTTAAATGAAAATTCGTAAAGTGGATACTTTGCGGAGTGGAGGTAGAGTAGCTTTTAATATCTGTGTCCTGCGTCTTAAAGAAATTAGAATAGAATGAAAAAATCAAGTGATTTTTATAAGCTCTCCTAATAATCAGATAAAATATTCTACATTTTGTGCATAAGCATATTCGATATCTTTTATTTCTTTTTCTGTAGGTTG
>NZ_JAPDHV010000002.1:0-181902 GCF_025971925.1 Chryseobacterium oryctis | reverse complement strand
GCTACTCTTAAATCGTACAATTTTTTCTTTCTTATTGTCATTTACCAAATATAATGTAGCATGTTCATGGTCTTTTTCTATCTCTAATCGAAGATTAACTTGCTTTAGATTCTTTTGCTCAATATATTTTTTAAAATTTTTAGGCATTAGTATTTTGCAACAATAGTCATTGTTTTTATCATCAAGCCAGCACATTGCTATTTCAGAAGGTAATTTTTGATGTTCTTTTTCTAACACCCCTTGGTAAAAAGTACCATCTAGTGAGATATAGCCAAAATTTACTTTTCTATTATTTGGTTTTTCAAAATCAAAAATAAGGTCATATTCTTTCTCATTTTCAGCCCACGCTTCATAAGGAATTCCAAATTGTTGCCAATAGATGTATCTATTTCCCCAAGTTTCAAAGTTTTTGGTTTTTAAACCTATTCCTACATCTTCATTTTTATTACCTTTCAGTTTAGCTTTTGCAACTTCTATACTAATAAATCTATCTATTTTTCTATCAATTGTTTGAAACCAAACCCGAATCCACCCGCCAGGTGCCATTCCTACAACTAACTCTGCTGAGTTTTTGTCATTAATGTCATATTTTTTAAAAATATTAATTATACTATCCTGTGGGAGTGGAATATTTCCTGAATATTCTAATCTATCAACAACACTAAAGTATTTAATATAAACTTCTTTCGGAATATCTTTATAACGCTCTCCTGAAACAACTGCTCCATACGTATCTCCCCATCCGCTGTCAAATGCTATACCGCTTCCATTACCAGCTATACCAAAATCAACATGACCAGCAACTGGATAATATTTAGGAGCAGAAATTCCTGGTTGCCAAGGGTATTTTTCTTGCTTTTTGCAAGAAAAAAAGACAAGACTAAGACTTATCATACAAAGCCAAATCCGGACTGTATGAATCTCTTTTATATGGAGGATTTTTAAATTCTTTTTCGTCGGTAAATAATGGAACATTGGCATAAGCTATATTGTAATGGTCTAAAGGTTCAATTAAAGGTGAATTGAAATTTGCAGATAAATGTACAAATTTCCCCATAATAAAATTATACATTTTTTGAGAGAGTTTATATGTTCCGCTTCGCAAAGTCTATGACTTTGAGTAAATGTAATTACTTAACATTATATTGTAAATGTAAAATTTTTAAATGAAAATCCGCAAAGTGGATACTTTGCGGAGCGGGGTTTATGTTACGACTAAAAATCTATATTTTATTCGGTGAAGGAGGAGGAGTATAAACTTCCATCTTACAATTTTCATCAGGTAAAATGTCTTTCTTAAATATTTTTAAAATCATATTTTCTTTTTCCATTGACCAATCGAAATTACTCCATTCTTGATTAGAAAAGTTATATCTATTCAATCCATTATCCGGGAAGGCAATATATTTCTCAAATTTGCCATTTCTTTTGAAAAGCAAAATAATTTTTGGGTATTCAAATTGAATGCAATCACAACCAATTTCTTCATGAAAGCTAGTTATTGCACCAAAAGAATTTAAATAATAATAATTGAATAAAATATCAGAAAGTCTATCTTTCTCGATTTTAGAAATAAGGCGTTTTGTATTATGATATTTTTCTTCAATATAATTTCTAGGTTCATTGACATTTCTTACATATACAGGATTTACAACATAAATTGAATCATACTTATTGAAAGGATAAATATTCATTCTATCCTTGAATGGGATATTAAATATTCTTTTCAATTTTGGATAAGCTCCAAGCATTGAAAGACCAGGAGGATTATCTTGCTTAATATATTCTTGTTCATATTTGTATTGTTTGCATTTTTTTACACAATACTTACTTCTATACTCAGACAAATTTCTTGTTTGTGAATATAGTATTGAGCTAATCAAAATAAAAATGACAATTGGAAATACTCTCATTTTTCAACGTTTTAATTCAGGATAAGCTTTTTCTGTTTCGGTTTTCCAATATTCAAATTTAGCTTTTCCATGTTTATCCAAATACATTTGAAGACTTACCCTTTTTTATTTTTGTATGTATCATATTTCATTACTTTTTTTAAATATCAGTAAATAATTTTCTATCAAAGCCATTTAGGACACTTAGCCGTTAATTTGTGTAGAAACAGTTAATAAAAACATCATCTTTTTTTGAAATTAATATTATAGAAGAATTTTATAGTCTTTTTTTGCAACCCTCCCTTCTTTATCTTTAATCCAAGTTTGTATATCGTCACTATATTGCTTTCTGTACATTATTTGTAAGCTATCTTTCAAATCTTTCAATATTAGAATAGGACTCTCAACATCATCAATGTCATTTGTAGTTTTGTTTTAATTTTTCCAACTTTTATTGGAAGAGCTATTCCTAAAATATTTTTATCAATTCTTTGCAATTTTATAGTATCATTCTTGTTGTAATTGATAGAATTATTAAAAATAACTTCACATCCAATTTGGGGCATCTTACACAATGTTATCAAGTTATTATCTTCTACTTTAAAACTAACATTATTAGAACGGATAGTGTCAAACAAAATGTTTTCATGAACGGAATTTTCCAGAAAAAATCCTTTTGTAAAAGAATTCTCTTTTAAAACGCCTCCAAAGGATAGTACACATCCATATTTTCCAATATTTATAGGTTTACAAAAAACTATAATATTATTCCCTCTCTTACTTAAAAGAACACTTTTATTATCGGATATAAAATATTCAGTTTTTGACTGTGATTCTATATTTGATAAAGATTTGTTTTCTTTACAAGAAAAACAAACTAACAAAATAATTAGTCCAATAACTTTTTTCAAATTTTACTGTTTAATGTATTCGGCAACCCTTTTTTTGCATCATCTCCCTTTATAAAACTAACAAATGCCTGAATTTGAAATTTCTCGGATCGTGACATTTCTTGTAAAAACTGTTTTGGTGTTTTATTTGAATATGTACAATACTCTCCTAAAACTTGAAATATACCAAAAGAAGTTGACACTATAGCCATGTCTTCATTAATTTTCATAGCTTCTTCTAACCTCTCAAATTGATGATTATAATAGCCCTCATTATCAAAACGTCCATCCGCTGAAAAAACCGCAACTTTTAAGGTTGCGGTTAGTTTTAATTACTGTAAGTTTTCACTTAAAAAATTATGAAAATGTTATTCACAATGAAATTTAAGATTTCCAGTTTCTAATTCTGTTTGCTTAATTGTTTCTATTAACTTGAGAGAGTTTTCTTTCCAAATATATTTTCTTAAAGAAACTCCATCATCTGAAATTAAGTATTTGTTTTTTTTACATACATCCAAATTGGAGATGGTATCTAACTCTGCTTTGTTTTCATACTTTTGAGTTTCTTTATTAAAAATAAAAAAATCAGCAACATAATTTTTATTATACACGGAAGGATTTTTTATATGAGGATAAAGCATAATATCATTTATACCATCAAAATTATAATCATTAAGATCATAAACTCCATCTGTTACAAGACCATCGCCAATTGAAATTTTTTTATTAAGCAAGTTTAACACATATTTTTTATCATTTTTTAAAACTATTATAGAATCTAAATTACAATATGTATTTTTAGAATCTACAGACTTTTCTTTTTTAAAATAAAAAATATATTCATTCCCACTAATAGTATCTTTTTTGCTTAAATGCTCATTCGATTCTTTGACTTGAGGGTTTTGTTCTAGCATCATCTTTTTTTTATTACAAGATGTAAAGGCTAAAATTATTAAACAAAGCACAATTTTTTTCATATCTCAATTATTATTTATCAAAGTGAACACCAGGAATTGCATTTTTTTCATTAATATTACAAAGCAGCTTATTGCCTCCTGCAGAACATTTTCCTTCTTCAAATTTAGGTAATTGAGTTGGATTATCTTTAAAATATTTTTCAATGCTTACATCATCACATAAATAGGTAGTAACATCTAAATAATTTCTTGCTGGGTCTTTAGCAATGATCTCTTTTACAAACATAGTTTTTACATATCCTCTTTTTTGAAGATGAAAATATTGAGAAGCTTTTGCCCATTTAATAGAATAATTATACATTCTAATATTCATATCCTTCCAATAACCTTGTCCTTCCCAATTATAAAAAGGGTTCATTATTTCGTTAGCATTAAAAATATGTTGATCAAAATAATTGCGAATAAGATCTATATAAGGTTTGTAATAAATACGAAAGTTTTTATTAGTGTCTTTGCAGAAATCTTTTACTTTTGTTTTACCATCTGCCATTTTATCATCAGCAAACTGATTTCCTTTACCTAAATAGAACATACAAGCTTTGTATGATTCAGTTATCCACTTATTTTTATTTCGATCTTTATAGAAAGAAGATCGATTCATCCCTTTTTCAAATCCAAGTTTTTTTGTTAAATTATAGTATATCCAAGGAATGTTAACACATAAATTTTCATCACGTGAAGACTCTCCATAAACAGTTGCTATCATTTGGGCTTTTTGTTCATCAGAATAATTGACTTTGGTATCCTTTACTAATTTTGGATTTTCTAATGTTTTGTATTTAGCTTCTAAAGTTAAACTATTGATATATTTATCATTAGCTTTAAAATTAACCGTAAATTTACCTGCTTTTTTAGAAGTAATATTGGTTTTCATTGTAAATCCATAATCTACACTTGACCATTTTAATGTGGTAAATGATAATTCCTTATTTTCATTTATTAACTCAATAGTTAAATCATTATTACCCCATCTTGAATTTCCACTTATTAGAAATTGTATCAAACTTTTTTTTCCAACTTCTATATCTGGTTCTTCTTTGAAAGAAACAGTAAGTATAGTATCATCAAAATCTTTTTCAATTTTATTCAAATTGTTATCTCCTAAACTTAACACTTTTATTTTTGGAATTCCTAAAGCTTTTATTGAACTCATTTTGTAAATTTTAATTGTTGAAAATAGAAATGGCGGCAGAAATACCACCATTTCATAATAATTGATTTTATCCAAGTGTTGTTTTATCATCACCTGTTCCTTCTAATCTTATGTCATCTAAACTAAAAGATGATTCAAACTCTAGCTCTTTGGGATTTTCACAATTTGCAGGATCATCTTCTGGGAAGATTGGTAGAGGTTGTTCCACTTCTAATCCTACAGATTTTGCTTGAAGAATTGTTAAAGTTGTAGGGATTCTGGTAATCCAATACTTACCTTGAGGCTCTCCTGTAGGTTGCTTCATCTCATCAACAATAGACATATACATAGGGTCTCCAATTACAGGAACTTCACCACCATTCCAAATTCTTCCTGTACACATAAAGAATTGTACTGCATCTTCGAATCCTGGTTTTACAGTAACGATTACTCTTGCCATACCTGCTTGTAAGAAACTTCTGAATAATGGGTCTGAATCTTGGGTTAAATACATTTTTTGCCACTCATCACGATGTGCCCAATAATATGGATAGAATGTATAATCCATAATTTCCCACTCAAAAGCCTGTTCCATAAATTTGGCCAAAGCAGTATACTCTTCAAGCCTTTCTCCTAAAATAACCTGGAAGTTTTTCATTTGATCACCAGATGTAAAATTCTGCCCTAAAGTGTTCAAATAATCCTGTAAGAGATAAGCGATACAGTTGTGCTTTAAGATCACACTTTCTATATCTCTATGAAAAACACTTAGATTTTCCTTGTTTTTAGCTTCTTCTTCTTTGGCTTTCTCCTCTGCTTCTTTTTGTTTTGCTAAGAAGTCTGCATAAGCTGCTTCATAAGCTTTGATAATAGCATTGAAACTTTCGGTTTTCCATTTGTTGATGTATTCATCACTTAGTTCACAGTTTATAGTTGCTTTTACATTATATTGTCTAACATTATGTCCTTTTACCTTAAACTCTACATTACCTGTGATGTTTAGACCAGACACAGGATCATCAAAACTGATGTCTCTATATTCAGAACGACCAATCATATCTCCTTTTAAATTGGAACAAAATACTGAAGAATAACGTTTTCCATCCCAACCACCTCCTTTATGTCGAGTTGAACTACAGCTAATACGCGCATTTTTAGCAGCATAGTTGTCTGGTATTACAAAATGAGAATAATCTACTCCAAAGTCATCACCTGTTTGAGGAACACTTGTAGCACTATGTACAAGTTGTTTAGAATTAGGTAAGAGAGTTTCTAAGCTTACACCATAAATATTTGCCCAATATTCCAGCAATTCTTTTGTTGCCGATTTTGGGTCTGTCATTGTATTAGGTCTTGGTGCTTTTCTCGGGTCTACTGGCTCTACAAATGTCTCTTTATTTACGAAAGCAGATAAACGATGTAATTTGGCAGGTTCAGGAATCATAAATTCAAACATGGTACGTTTTCCATAGTTGTAGATCTGATTTTTCATTTTTTTATCTACCCATCTATAGACTCCTGTAATATGTTGAGGAGCATTTGTGTCTCCTGCTTTTCCTCTATTGTCAAATTCATGAACGTTAGTCTCTGTGTACTCTTTAATAATTTTTTGAACACGTTCTTTATTGATTTTAGTAAGAACACGCTCCATCGCTCTTTCTGTAATTTCCTGCGATTTGGCTACAGCCTGTCTATTACTATCGTGTTGTGCTGTATTATTAGCATAGCCAGCTCCAATATCAAATTTGTAAACTCCCGTATTATAGCTGAAATTTGTATTTGCAGTAATACTTTGTTGCTTTTCTAGCTCTTTCAGAACTTCAGTCTGCATTTCATTTCTTTCTGCTTTTGTTGTATCCGAAATTTTCTCTGTTTCGATAGATTCAGAAGTTGTATCGGTGATTTCGGAGTAGTCTCTTGCAACTGAAGATTTGTGGCGTAATTCACTTGCCATTACATTTTCAATATTTGATACCTCTCCGGGAACATAAGCATGAACACTTTGTTCAACTTTTAAATAGTCGGCAATTCCCAATCTTTTAACACCAAAATGTTTTGGGATAAAAGTTCCGGGTTTTGGATTCTCAGTGCCTTCATCTGGATTTCCAGTTTCTCCTTTAATTCTTTCTGTATAAAGGATACCTGTATAAGGCTGATTCATTTCCATTCCGGAAATTTCTAAATTAGCTTCTTCGCCATTGTTGAAAAATATCTGTATTTTTAAGACTCTGATGGCTTTTTCAAATTTATTAAATAAGATTGACGGGAAACTTACCTTGTTATCATTAACATTAATATTGGAGTAAGTTTCTTCATAGCTGTCAAAGTCTGTAATAGCTGAAATTTTTGCGGATGCAGTACCCCATGCGTTACTTTCCGCTTGGTAATAGAAGGTGATAAATGGGGTGATTTTTGATAATTCTGTATTTTGATTTGCCTGCAAATAATATGATCTTGAAATAGTGTTTAATGTGTAGCTTGTAGTTTCATTTACAGGGATTAAAACACCTCCTAAATTTGCATACACTTTTTCGTTAAGTGAGGTTTTTTGTAATAATAATTGTGTATTAGAAGAAGTTTCTTCTAATAATTTTTCAAAAACTTCAGAATAGGTGTCGTACTCCTCTTCAATTGCCACTTTCACACCTCCAATATTTAATTCTCTATCTGAAACAACTGTGGTGGTTGAGAAATCTAATTCTTTGTCATTTGCATCTGTGAAAATTTCCACAAATAATTTTAAAGAATCTAAAGATAACTTATTTTTGAAGTCTTCAAAATTAAGCTCATCTCTATAGCTAAATGAAAATTGAGGGACATTAATTTCTCCTAATTCTGCATACATTTCCCTAATTTCGTCTTCAGTAGTTTCCTCGGTAATTCGAGATTCTATTTCCTCCAATTTCCTATTGTATTCATCAATCAAAGGTTGATATTCTTCTGAATATGCTTTGTATGCTAGGTCATAAGCCTTTGTTTTAAGCTTATAATATGATTTTTGAATTTTTTCTAATTCAGAAATAAGTAAATCAAATGCTTCTTTTTTCAGGGTAAGACTTGAAAGTTCTGATATTTTCTCGCCTTCAACTTTTAATTGCTGCTGAATAGAGGCAGGAAGTTGTGTTCCGTTGATAACTCCTTCTCCAATTTTAGAAACATTTACCTGAAAAGGATTTCCAGAGGTGTTGTTAGTTGGGCTTTCTCCTTCATATCCATCGCCGAAAAATTTCATTGGTAATACAACTCTGGCTTCCATAGCTTTTGCCTTTAAATCATCACCATTGATTTTAGTTAATTCTTCTGTTACAGGTAGATCGCAAACATATCCAAAATGAAGAGCTTTTAAAATATGAACCAAAGCTTCTTTTACATAAAAATTACTTTGAGTAACTGTTTGGTAAATGAGATTGTCCCAAACTTCTCCAATTTTTGCTTGAATACTGCTGCTATTATACAAGCTCTTTGCTGTATCTTCATCAGCCGAGGAAATTACTTCTTTTTTAGAAATTTTCCTTCCGATTTCTAACAGTTCAGATAAAAAACCTTCTTCTATCTGTAATTCGTTTTGATAACCTGTATTATCAAAATTTTTTGTTGCACGTTCAAGCGCTTGAAATTTTACTAAAGCAGTATCATTAGGGTTAACCTGAGCATCAAAAGCACTTGGTAATTCTGCATCTTTATGAATAAAACCAAGGTTTTTCTTTTTGGTTTCTGTTAATTGAGGGTTTCTTAAGCTTACAAATCTAAAAAGAGTTTGTGAAGCATTATTTGTTGGTGTCATGTTATTTGTTTCTTTATAGTTAATAATACCTTCTCCTACTAAAGAGCTTCCTACAGTAAAAGCGGTCTTTGGGGGTGTATTGTTTGTTGCCATCTTAATATTTTGTTTTAATGATTTATTTTTTTGTGTATTCAAGAGTCAGAGTAAATGAGTTAATGATAGAATAATCGTAATCCGGTTCGCCTAATAACTCAATGGTAGCCTTTTCTCTTTCTACAGTGATGTAGATCTTTGTTCGCCATTGGTTACCAGCAAATGCAGTATCCAGAGCATACCATTCTGTGAACATTTCATTGGAAATAATAGTTTCAAGGTCTGGGAATTCGGATCTGAGATCAATTTCTCCGGTTCTCGGAATCTGGTCTAAAAACAGGGTTTTTTTGTAGACAGGCTTGCCATTGATCCACTTTCCGCCAGTTAATTCTTCTGCTATAGTATAAGAATGTTGTTTGTCTGCATACTGTTTTTGGATGTAATCATTTTCCTGGGCGTTATCTCCGAAATAAGTTTTAGAACTTAATCCTCTGGCATTTGTTGTTTCATGCTCTATAAGCACAGGTTCATCTATGTTCGGACTTGCAAAAATTCCTTTTACAGCTCCACCATTTGTCTGTCTTAAAGCAGCACCTACATCACTCAGCATCAAATGTGAGCTATGTCCATAGGCGAAAACACCATTTTCTTTACTTACATCTACACTGGAGGTATTTGTTCCATCTAAATTGCCTGAAAACATCATTACGGACTCAGGAAATAAACCAAGTGCACTTTTTACACCATCAAGTTCATTAGTTCTGTAAATGATTCTCTCTTCTGGATCTTCATTTGTAAACTGGATATTACCTGTCACAGGAGCTCCCATCCCAGTTCCTGTTAATGAAATGAAATCAGAAAAGTCGGAAAGATTTTTATATCCGAATACATTGTTGGCATTTAGAACCGCTACTTTTGTATAAGTGTTGTCCGCTAAAGGTGTTCTTTTTGCGGAAACTACAGCATCAAAATCTAATGTTCTTGCAGCAAAGTCTCCACCAATTAAAGGCGTTACTAAATCATGACGTCTTGCTACCGGATTGGACTCAATAACCAACTTGTTGAATGTTGAACCACCTAACGGGGCATTACAACCGATAACGACATTGTTGTCACCCCAAACTCCCATAGCATGAGTCGTAGAGGCTGCATTATATCCAATAAAAGTATTGTAACCCCATGCACCAGATCCTGTTGCTTTACCATGAATATTTCCTGCAAAAGCACCTAAGAAAGTATTTTGAGTTCCATTAGTTAAGGAATAAGCAGCACCAAGACCAAGAGCCGTGTTATTGGTTCCGGTAATATTTTTGTTCCCTGCTTCATCTCCGATATATGTATTTCCGTTTCCTGTTGTTGTTTCGTTTCCTGCTTGTGTTCCGAAAAAAGCATTGAAATTACCCGTTGTAAGTTTAGCTCCGCTTGAAACACCGGTTGCGGTATTCCATCTTCCTGTGGTGGCTTCATTTAAAGCGTAAGAACCAAGGGCTATGTTATTTGATCCTGTGGTTAATTTTGATAATGTATTATAACCAATTCCTAGTCCATAAGCTCCGGTATGATCCGTATTCATATTTCCAAACCAGAAAGAATAAGTAGTGGGGCTGAAATTTATTTCGCCTGCTCTGCCTTGGCCAGGTTGGAAAATAATAGGCTTAGTTGTTCCGTTACCCCTGTCAATAACATTTTGTAAATTATCATTCCCACTAAAAGTTGGCTTATCGGAAAGATCATTATAGCTGCCTGAAATACCCACTTTGTGTATTTTTACTTTTTCGACACCTTCCTGAACTAAAGAAACGCTTCCATCAACATCTGTAGCCGGAACAATACTAAATTCGGAAAGATTGACTGCAAATGAAGATCCGTCACTCTGAGTAATAGTAATGATGTTTTGAGAAGCATCATATTCAGCATTCTGGATGCTTATATTGTTAGTTGCTAATCCACTTAGGTCAACATTTTGGCTTTGTTGAACCCCATTTTCTCCTGTATAAAATATTGTTAAAATATTTCCATTCAGTTGTGGGTTCTGAATTGAGGTTTGAGTTTCAATTTTTTCTTTCCAAAGCTGAGCATTTTGCGGGTTTATATTGGATGCATTTGCATCTGCTTTTTGGGAGAAATCGTAATCTAATTTATTTGACGGAATCTTCTCATTCTTATGCCAATAAGAATCTTGCCATTGCCAAAAATGCTCTTGTGTAGGCTTATCTCCATTTTCGAAATAAAGCTTTAATTCTTCTTTTGTTTTCATTTTAATATTTATCTATAAGTGATTATTGCTGTTTCGGGAATACCTGCTTTACTTAAATCTAATCCTGTAGGAGCAGACACGGTTTTGAGGGAAGGAATTGCGAATGCGTTTTGTCCAACAGACTCAACTGAGCTGGGAATATATAGGTTTTTAACTGTAGCTCTGGAAGAGCTAAAAGCATAATCCTCAATTATCACTAAACCTTCATTTAATACTATTTCTTCTATTGAATCACTTCCATTAATAATGTTTCCTTGATTAGTAAAAGCACCAACTTCGATAATTTTTAAAGTTGATGGAGTTTTAATACTCTTAATATTTTGACTGTTAAAAGAATGAGACCCAATTATTTCTAAACCTTCATTAAAAGTTACCTTTGTAATTTGATAGGACATTCCTGTATAAGCATAAGCTGACGCTACAATTTTTTTTGTTTCTTTAGGAATTGTAAGATGAATAGTAGAACCTAGTAAATTTTCATTAATAAAAAAAGGAACAATCTTTTCAATCGATTCAATCGACTCTGGAGAAATTTTCTCATCCTTATGCCAATAGGAGTCTTGCCATTGCCAAAAATGCTCTTGTGTAGGCTTATCTCCGTTTTCGAAATAAAGCCTTAATTCTTCTTTTGTTTTCATAAATTTTGTTTTGATTAATTAATAATTGAACTCTGAAGACTCTTTTTAGTAGATTATCTTCATGTTTAAGCCATTTTTTTAGTGGTTTTGACTATTTTTCCACTTTTTGCGGTTAAATTTTCTGTTTCATTTTAATGTTTGATTTTTAGACATAATTTGTGCTGTCCAACATTTTGTGAATGGTGAATTCAAAGGCTTGTTTAAAGGTTAAAATGATTGTTTTTTTGTGCTTTATCTATGCAGTAAAGGTAATGAGGGACAGCGACAGAACTTGACGTGTTTAATTTTTTTTTCAATTAATAAATTGTTTCTTCAATAGCATCATTTTCGAAATCTTCAAGGAAGAAGTTTTCAATATCATTGAGGTAGTTTTCGTAATCTATCTCTGCATTTTCGATGTCACTCCATTCAATGGTGTAGAGGTCTTCATCAAAGATTATATCTGTATTATGATTGGGTATTTCCATGTTTTGCGTTTTAAAGAAGGTTGAAGTTTTGAGCATATTTTTGAGGGTTCAACATAGGTAAATGCTGAATTTCAAGAAGTGTTTTAGTTTAATGATTGTTTTTTGTGTTTTTATTTATACTTCAAAAGTATAACTGAAAGGCGACAAAACTTGACGTGTCAAAAAAAGTTTTTTCAAATAATTTAATATAAGTCAGAAAGATTATATTCATTATTTATAAGCTAAATAGCTTATATTTTGTTTTTGATGAGCTTCTGAACGATTTGGTTTAATGTTTCTCTATTATCATCAATATAACTTAACCCGGCTTGAATTAGATTTTCAATGTTGGATCGTTTTACGTTGTCCATTGCAGGAGAAGCATTTTTTAAGGAAGGATTTATTCGATAATAGTTTTTCTGATTTCTTAAGCCTAACGTTTGGAACATTTGGGTGAGTTGATAATCAACAGTTTCGGCATTGGCAGACATCAAAATATCAATAATAGGATTTACCCAGCCTATTTTTCCTGCTTTTTCCAGTTTTCTGAAAGAATAAAATTTTGATTCTATTCCTGTTCCGATAGAAACGATAATCATATCTTTTACGCTTGGGTAATTTGTCTTTTGATGATTCTTAAATATTTCAGCAAAAGGAATTTTCCGAGCTTCTGCATAAGCACAAAGCGCAGGGTTGTTGGCGAACATTCCGCCATCGATAAGACTGAAAATCTGTCCGTACATTGATTTTATCTGAACCGGTTTAAAATACGTAGGAGCAGCTGAGGTTGCTCTACAAACATCTTTTACATAAAAATTATCTGTATTTAAACTTGCTTTCCAGGAATTGAATAATTTTGCTCTTCTGTTTTCTATATCATAACTTGTTATTAGACATGGTTTTATAAGTTCTTTTAATTCTAAATTTCCAAAAAAATCATTCAGGTTTTTCTCCAGTGCTTCCTGTGATATTTTTTCATTAAATAACCCGAAAGGATTGAGTAATTTCTCCCAAAAAGAAACCTGAAATATATCACCGCCTTTTTCAGCATAGAGCTCTAAGCCTTTCTGGATTGAATGTTTTGCTTTTCTGTGTTCATCAGGACACAAAATAATTGATGCAATCAATGCGCCTGTACTGCTTCCGGCAACCAAATCAAAATAATCACCAAGTTTTGCGTTGGGATTGTCATGAATTTGTAATTGCTCTTCTATGTAGCGTAGAATAATGCAGGTAATAATACCTCTTATTCCGCCTCCGTCTAAAGAGAGAATGGTTGTCTTTTTCATGTGATTTTCACTTTATTTTTTAGAATACACTTCACAGCTTTAGACAAGTAAAACCAATAGATTTCCGAAAAAAAGCTATTGGTTTTAGCTTATATGAATTGCTTTTTGGTGTTTTTCTTATAAAGCAAAGGTATGATTGGAAGGCGACAAAACTTGACGTGTTAAAAAATAAATTCTAAATGACGAGAATTATAACATCACATACCCATTCTTGTCTCTTGGTATTTTTATTAGGGTTCTCCAACTCGTTTTTATTATTCCTTTTTTGGTTGGGAGATTCTTTTTCTCAAAGTGAGGAAGGTCTTTGAATGTTTTCCAGTTTCCGCCCCAATCCCAACCATATTTTGCGAAAATTTTCACACATTCGTACCAATCGGCTACTTTATCGTTGTCCCAATCTTTAATGTTGTCCCAACTTGCTGTTTTTCCGTCAATTATTAAACAAATGTCAACTGCTAAACCATAATTGTGAATACTTTGTCCTGCTTTTGCATTAGTGACTTTTTTTCCTGATGTGATTCTTCCGATAGCGTATAGTTTTTCCTGTTCTTCAAAACTTCTTAATCCTTGAGTAATCCTCACTTTTGCTCTTCCTGTAAGTGCCTTGTCACATTCTTTAATAATCTGTTTTACTTCATCTCTTACGATGGGATGAAGCAGTTCAATTCTTTGTAAAGTAACTTTATCCATAATTAAAAATTTTATCATTTTGAAAGACAAAGCTATATCTTGGAGGCGACAAAAATTGACGTATTAAAATAAATTTAATTATCTGTAAATCAATAATTTGTGTTTATGTTAAAGTTTAAAATAAAATTCTGTTTTTATTTTAAAAAGTAATAATTTTACACCTGAAAACTTCCTTCGTTTACTCATGTACGCTTTAGTAGATTGTAATAATTTTTTTGTTTCGTGTGAGAGAACACTTGATTCTTCATTGGAAAACAAACCCGTTGTTGTTCTCTCGAATAATGATGGATGTGTTGTTTCCAGAAGCAGAGAAGCTAAAGAATTGGGAATTCCGATGGCAGTTCCGGCCTTTAAGTATAAAGAGCTTTTCAAAAAACATGATGTGCAATGTTTTTCTGCAAAATTTGAACTGTATAATGCTAAAAGTCAGCAGGTCATTAACATTGCAAAATCGTTTGTAGTAGATTCTGAAGTATATAGTATAGATGAATTATTTCTGGACTTAACTGGTTTTAAATACATTAATCTTTATGACTATTGTCTTGTGATTAAGGAAAAGATTTGGGTAGAAGCAAATATTCCGGTAAGTATAGGTATTGCACCAACCAAAACACTATGTAAAGTTGCTAACAGAATCGTAAAAGAGTTTCCGAAAGATTTTGAAGGAGTGTATATTTTAGATACCCCTGAAAAAATCGAAAAGGCTTTAAAGTGGCTTAATATCGAAGATGTTTGGGGGATTGGAAGACGACTTGCCATAAAAATGAAGGATAGTGGAGTGTATAAAGCCTGGGATTTGCTTCAAAAACCTGAAATATGGATTCGCAAAATTATGGGAATTCATGGAGTGAGAATGATTAACGAGTTGAAAGGTATTCGTCAATTAGAATTAGATTCTCCTTCTCCTAAAAAATCAATTGCGGTTACCCGAAGTTTTATGGAAATGCTAACGAATAAAGAAGATGTTCGTGAGCGTGTAGAAACTTTTGGGATGTATTGCTCCGAAAGATTGCGAAAGCAAAATACCTGTTGCAAAATGGTAACTGTTTTCGTTCAAACGAACCGTTTTAGAAAAGATTTACCGGAATATAGAAATTCGCTTACCAAAATTCTTCCTAACCCTACCAATTCTTCTATTTTGATTGGAAGAGTTGTTAATGAATTATTTGAGGCTATTTATAAAGAGGGCTTCCATTATAAAAGAGCTGGAGTTATTGTAAATGACTTTGTTCCTGAAAACGCAAGACTTATTAATCTTTTTGAGGAAGATACTCAAAACCAACACCTGCCTGTAATGAAAGCAATGGATGCAATGAATAAAAAGTTCGGAAAAGACAAAGTTCGTTTAGGAAGTATGAGCGGAAAAAACACATTTGGGCGTTCAAAGTTATCTCCGGAATATGAAGCATTTTTAAAAAATAATACGCTTCCTGAAGCTAATTTTAGGTTTCATTAAATAATTGACTATATTTTATTTACAAAATTCATCTCGGTTTTTATACTAAATTATTGATGATTTTTAATTGAATGTTATAAGTGAAAAGATGATATGCTTTCTAAGTCCACTTTAACATTTTGGTAAGTAAGTGAGATAAACAATTTTGTCTTTTAAAATATAATTCACATACAAAATAGTAGAATTATTTTACATAATTTACCAAAATACCGAATTTTGGTATCTAATGAATTTGGTTTATTCTATTGATATTCAGTGCTTTAATATGTTTTATTCAGTTTCTTGTTCATTTAACATAATTTAAAACAAATCTTTGGTTTTATCTTTGCCACAGAATTTCGTATTCTAAAAAACAAAAATGTTATGGAAAAAATCAATGTTTTTATTACTAAAAGCAGGTTAATTATTTTGCTATTCCTTTCCTTTGGCAGTAGTGCTTATGCGCAAATTGGGATTAATACAGGAAATCCTTTAGCCAAACTTCATATTGATGGGGGAAAAGATAATCCCAGTACTGGTGCTCCAAATGCGAGCCAATCTTCAAATGATTTAGTTGTTACAAATGCAGGGTTTGTAGGAGTGGGTGTATTGAATCCAATTGTAAAACTGGATTTAAGATCATCAGGTACACAAAATGCAATAGGTTTAGGAAATACGACAATGACGGCAGCGACAGCAGGAGCAGGAGCAGTTCGATATGAAGCTACAACATCAAGAATTCAAGTTTCGGATGGAAATGTTTGGGAAGCGGCATTGGTATTGCCTACAAAAGCTGTAGTTGTTGCTAGAATGACGGCTGCTTTTTCAGTGGCATATAATACAGACGTAAATATAACCGGATGGGATGAAGTAAGAGATTTGTCTAGTAGTTTTGATCCTGCTACAGGAATTTTTACAGCACCAAGAGATGGGGTGTATACCTTTTTATTGACGTACAATTTCGTTTCAGGAACGGTGGCGAATTCTTCCGAAGTTACAAGCCAATTCTATAGCCCGAGTGCCAATTCTATATTAGCCCGTTCATTTAAGACTTTCGCTCGTGGTAATGAGGCAGCTCAGGTAGGAGGTTCATCAACCATTACAGTGAGATTGACAGCAAATCAAACCGTTAGGCCACAGTTGCGTCAAAATATTACAGGGGCTGGTGCAAGATCATTAAGAAATAATTCAGATTGGACAAATCCAGATGCTGGTTTTAATAACCTTACTATTATAGAACATTAAAAACACAATTATGAAAAAAAATCTTTTATATAAAATAGTATTTGTTAGTCTCTTATTTTTTGTAATTATTATAAGTGGGCAAGTTGGGTTTCAAACCTCAATTCCGTTACGTTCATTTCATATTGATGGTGCCAATGATAACCTTAGTACACCAACAGCTCCTCAAATCCTGAATGATGTTGTGGTTACTTCGAATGGGAATTTAGGAGTTGGTCTTATAGATCCTAAAACAAAAGTAGATATTCGTTCTACGGATCAGAAAGGTATTATTGGTTTAGGAACTAGTACACAAACAGCTGCACAAGCTGGGGCGGGCGCAATACGATATAGCACTGGTAATGTGATTCAGTATTCTGATGGTGTTGGTTGGCACAGTCTTCCAATGACGTTACCTCCGAAAGCATTGGTATTGGCCAACAAGAGCAGTACTCAATCGCTTGCTAATAACGCTACAACAGCAGTGACAGGATGGTCAGTTGTTTCAGATTCACAATCTGACTTTAATGCCACAACTGGTGTTTTCACAGCGCGTAGAGCAGGATTTTATATTGTTTCATTCAATGTAACATTAGCAGATGCAAATATTGCTCAAAATTCAAGAATAGAAACAATTATTGAGAGTAGTACCGCTACAAATAATATTCAAACCTACAGAAGTGTAAATTCATATCCTGCTTGGGATGTAAATATTGTAAGTAACATTGTAGGAGGTAATTGTACTGCTATTTTTAATTTACCGGCATCAGGAACTATTCAGTTTAAGGTGTATCATAACTTTGGTGGAGCAAGAGGAATAGATACCTCAAATAGTGGGACTAATAATAGCATTAGTATTTATGAACTTTAAATTAACACAAATGAAATTCAATTTAAAAAAGATAATATTTTTGGGCTTGTCAATATTTCTTTCAAACAATATTGATGCTCAAATAAGTATAGGAGGAAGTAATCCTAGTACAGCTAATGCTTTGGAAGTAAATACAACAGAGAAGTTTATTGTTGATAAAACCGGAAAAGTAGGAGTTGGTGTTGCTTCGCCTAAAGTTGGTGTAGATTTACGAAATGGAGCAAATGGTTCAATGGCGATAGGGATGACAACCCAGACAGCTGCTGAAGCAGGCGCGGGAGCTATGAGATATAATCCTAGTCCTGCAATAGGTGTACAAGGGTATGTAGAATATTCTAATGGTTCTGTATGGGTGCCCATTCTTCCTTACGGAAAGCCAAGAATTATAGTTATGGCTGAAAAAACCAATAATAATTGTACTGTTTTTGAACCTGGGCTCTTTCCTGTTGGTGATTATACCAACGGAATACCTGGAAGATCGGCTACTTATTTAACATCTTGGACTGAGAAATTAGATTCTGATTCAGGGCAACCTAGATCAAATTTTGATCAGACTACAGGAGAGTTTATAGCGCCAAGAGATGGAGTGTATTTTGCGACATTTACTTTTGCATTAGCTCCCAGTCAGATAAATACAAATTGGGGACCGAATCAGACAGAAGCTATTTGGGAGGTAAGGAATTCGTCTAATACTGTTACGCAAAGAATTAAAACTAACAATGGTTATCCCCAGGATACAGGGATTGCTCCCAATGCAGTTATTGCTGGTTCTGCTTGTACGGTAAGTGTTTATCTCAATAAAGGAGACAAATTGAGACCTTTTGTTTGGATTAATGTTGCATGGGATAGTGATTCTCCTCGTCCACTTTTGAATACAGGAGGATACAATGTTTTAACAATTGTTGAGCAATAAAATAAATTAAAGACATTTTATAATTAAAAGCCCTTAGATTTTATCAAGGGCTTTTATAAATGCGGAAGGGTGCATTCCCACAATCTTTTTAAATTCTAGTGAAAAAGCACTATGTGATGAGTAACCAGTAATTTCAGCAAGGTGATTGATTTTATATTTTCGGTATTTATCCTCATTTTTAAGCTTGTCTACAATATAATTAATGCGTAAATAATTGATGTATTGGTTGAAATTCAGGTTTTTATGTTTCTTAATTACTGCCGAAAGATACTTTGTATTTACATTAAGCTCATTGGCAAGATTATATAGAGTTACATTTTTATTATTAAAATTTAGATTTTCTTCAAAATTTTTCAGCCCCATTAAAATACTTTCCTCTAATTCTGGGGAAATTTTTTTATCTGGTTGGGAGATTTCATTTATGGAGACTTCTTCTATAACTTCTTGTGTCCCTTCTTCCTCGTAAGTAGCCGGAGTGATGCCTTCTTCATATATTTTAGAAACAATTTGTTTGTGTTTTTTATTAAACTGTATAAGCTTGAATACAAATACTCCAAGAGAAATTAATAGAATTACACATAAAATAATTAAACCCTTTGAGATAGTATTGTTTTCGTTTATTTTTTTTTCAAAGTTTTTTTCTTTTGTAGTAAGAGTTTTGTCAACAGCCATTTTTTGGTTGTAGGCCAAGCTATCTTTTAATTCAAGGTGTTCTATTTTATATTTTTTTGCATTATCAGGGTCGTGTTGCTTTGTAAAGGCTTCTTCCAGATTTTTGGTTATTTCTATTTTTTTTTCATTAAAACCGAACTTGTTAGTTATATCTAAAGCTTTTTTATAATAAAAAATAGCACTGTCTGTTTTATTTTGCTGTGAAAGTGAAAATCCCAAGTCATGAAGAATAGTAGCTCGAAGATAATTGTCATCAATCCCAACTAGGGCAAGTGCGTTCTTAAAATAAATTTTTGCTTCGTCAAACTTCTTTACTTCAGAAAGAGTGTAGCCAATATTAGTATATGCAGAAACAAGAAGCTCATTTCTTCTGGTAGTATTTTTTATTTTTTGAAATTCTTGGATAGCATTTTTAGAATAATACTCTTTTTTAGCATATTCTTTTTGGTTGAGAAGAATTAAAAATGAATTGTAAATAAGACCTTTTAATTCATGCCCTTCATCAGTATTGATATTATTTACTTCTGCTAGTGCATCATTCAAATTTTCTGAGGCCTCCTTTAAAAGTCCAAGTTTGGCATTTTGAGTTCCCTGCATTCTATATGCTAAAGCCTTTCCGATAGGGTAATCATTTTTTTCTGAAATGTTTAAAGCCTTTTCAGCAAAATCGAGTGTGGTTTTTGCATCAGATTTTAGATAAGAATTGAATGATTTTAAGTAATATGCCTTAGCCAAATAAGTTGGCTTGTTTTCTTTATGAGCAAAGTCAATGATTTGGTTTAGAACTATTTCTGAGCTGTCTGGGTTTTTATTAGCGAGAGCTCTTGCATATTTATAATTTTCCTCAAAATTAAATTTTTGGGAATAAATGTTAATAAAAACAGCAGTAAACAAAAGAAAGTATATTTTTTTCATTGTTTTTTAGTTTTTTCGTATTTCCAATTCCTACCTTTGCCTTTCAGGATCCACTCCAAAGATTGTTCCATTCTTTTATTTCTGGTGGTTTCAGTCTTTGCTTCCGTAATCCATGTGATATATTCTTTTCGGAATGACGGAGAAGCATTTTCGAAATTGGATAACACTTTTTTATCTTTGTTTAACGCTTTTAGAAAATAATCAGGAATTTCCATTTCTACTTTTGACGGAGCTGCTTTTTTTATAGTTACTCCCATGTCTATCAGTTCCATAGCTTCCTTTATTGCATCTTTAAGCTGAGGTTTTTTGGGAAGGTCTTCAATTTTGGTGATTTTTCCCAAGCTAAACATAGAGTTTTTTTCTATGTCTTTTGTGATTTTTTGCATGGTTTTCATTTCTTTCTCTAGCCAGAAGCCAAAGGAGCAATGTTGCTTAAATGAGACCATAGAACAAAGAATTTTGCCTTTATACATAAAATTGGGAAAACTCCATTTTATTGTTTCTTCTATGTCTGGGCAATATTCATGAACGGTTTCTCGAATGTAATATAATATATTTTTAGCAAAATCTTGAGAATTTTCAATGTATGCATCTATTTTGGGGTTATATTTTTCCATTGTGTTTATTGAAATAATTTTACTGTTTCATTTACGAGGAATTTCACCTGCTCAGGTCTTCCTCTATCGTTTTTAGGCAAATCATTATAACTTCCCGTTCTCACAATTACCATTTTGTATTCCGGAACCATAATAATATACTGTCCTTGGAGACCTAAAAAATAATAGTGTTTTATAGGATTGTCGTTATTGATCCATAAACCCATTCCATATATTTCTTCAGAATTTTTGGTGGGGGTTCTCATCTGATTAATAAAATCAAGATTTAGAATTTGTTTATCGTCAACTTTCCCATCATCTAAAAATAATAGACCAAGTTTTGCAAAATCTCTTGAATTAGAGTGAATACAACAATATGTTTTTTCCATTCCCGTTTCGTCAGTGCTCCATTCTGCTTTTTGTTCCATCCCCATCGGAATCCAGAATTTTTCAGAAAGGTAGCTTGCTAATGTCTGGTTTAAAGCTTTTTTGATGGCTAAACCCAATAGTTGAGTCGCACCACTTTGATATTCAAATCTTTCGCCTGGTTTTTCTTTAAATTTTCTTGAAAAAGTGGCTTCAATCAAATTTTTCCCATAATAGGCTTTTGCATTTGGAAGAAAAGGGTTTTTGTAATTTTCGTTCCAATCTATACCTGCTTCCATTTGGGCTAGGTTTTTTAAAGTTAAATCTCTTTTGAATTCTTTGTTTTTAAATTCATCAAAATAATTAGAAAATTTTTCTTCAATACTACTTATTTTTCCTTCTTCAATAGCTTTTCCTAAAAGCATCACCGTTACAGCTTTTGCCATGGAAAAGGAGTTGGTTTTTGATTGCTGATTATAGCCATTCCAATATTGTTCATGAACCAGTTTTCCGTCTTTTACAACCAGAAAAGAAGCTGTGTTTGAGTGAGTCAGGTCATCAATAATATTTTGAGGTAGGGTAATTTGGTTATATTTTGGGGCTTCTTCCCATATTTTGGGAGATTTGGCTTCGACAATATTGCTTGAAAAAAATTTTCCATCATCTATATTGGCACTCAATTTTCCTTTTAGATAGGTTTTTGAAATGCCATTAAAAATGTAGCCGTACCCGAAAATATATGTAAGTATAACGAGTATTGCGATAAGAATCAGAAAACCTTGTAAAATGATTAGCCACATTTTCTTTCTATAATTAGTCTAAACAAATTTAATATAAAAATGGGAAGAAAGCTAGAATATGGACGTAAATAAACTATTTTTGTATTTATTGATGAAAAAAATATGAACACAAGATTTATAAGTTTGTTATTTCTAATGTTTTTTTCCTGGATTTGTTTCGGGCAGATTGGTAAGACGATAGATACAGCAGATTATTTACAAAGGAAAGAGTTTTTGAAAAACTTTAGCATAAATAATGAATTGTTTATAAAAAAAATGAAATCACAATATTCCGGGAAAACGGGCTTTGAGCTTTCAAAAGTTTACAAAGAATTTGGTGATGATTTTGAAAAACAGGTAAAAAACAAAGATTTTATCTTTAAATCTGATTACGACGCTAGCATAAAATCTCTGATTCTTAGATTAAGAAAAAATAATCCGCAGCTTCCTCAAGATTTAAAAATATTAATAGCAAGAGATAACACTCCGAATGCCTATTGCCTTTTGGATGGGACTTTTGTGATAAATATGGGACTCTTTAGCTGGCTTAATAACGAAGAAGAGATTGCAGCAGTTATTGCCCATGAATTAGGGCATAGAATGAGTGAACATTCTTTAAATCTTTTAGTAAATATTGTAGAGAATAATCAGTTGGATAAATCTACAGTAAAAAGTTTGAGAGGAAATGAAAATTCTAATCAGAAGGCTTTTGATATTCTTAAAAACCGAATGTATAAAAAAGGAATAGAAAAAAGAAAACAGGAAATAGAAGCCGATTCCTTAGGATATGTAATATTCAGAAATGCAGATTTTAAAAAGACTGAATTTGTAAATGCATTGAAAAAGCTGAAAGATTTTGATACAATTTCGCCAAGGGAATTAAAAGTAGAAACCTATAAAAAGTTTTTTGAACTTCCAAAGCAGCCCTTCAATGACAAATGGCTAAAAAAGGAAGATTTTTCACTATACAATTATAATTTTTATAAAGAGAAATTAGACAAAGATTCGTTGTCTTCTCATCCGGAAATGACCAAGAGAATAGAAAAACTGAAGAAATTTTTCCCGGAATTGATTCAGGATGCCGAAATTTTGAAGCCAACAGAAGATTATCTATCATTAAAAAAAGCTGCAAGAGCTGAAATTTTGCCCAATCTGTATCATTCAGAAGATTATGGGGTAGGTATTTATGCTTCATTACAATTTTTGCAGGATGGAGAGGATGAGAAATTTTATAAAAATTGGCTAGGAAAGTTTTTTGCTAAAATATATGAAGCAAGAAAGAATTACAATCTTAATAGATATTTGGATAGGATTGAGCCTAAAGATCAAAGTGAAAGCTATCAGCAATTTTTAAACTTTATGTGGAATTTGAGGTTAGAGGAAATAAAAAATATTACAGACTTTTATCAAAATAAAGAATCCTGATCAGAAGATCAGGATTTCTATTAGTAGTTAAGTTTTTCTAGACGTATTTTATTGAATTTTTCCTTCTCATTAATCTCCCTCAGAAGAATGTAGCCCTCTTTTCCAACATAAGGAGTTACAGTATAAGAGTCTTTTTCAGAAATAGGAACAATTTCTTGTTTGAATTGTCCGTCAATAACAGTATTAATGAAGAGGTTCCATTTTTTTTGTTTTGTAACTTCATCCTTCTGATAATCACGATAGAAGAAAACAACGTCTTTTCCGTCATTAAGATATTGAGAAAACAGATAATCGCTGTTTACCCATTTTGATTTTTCTTTTTCAAATACTTTAAGGTCTTTGATTTTGAAATCTTTGTCGGTGTATATGTATACTAAGTCAGTGGTTTTCGGAGCTGTATACTGTGTTGCAGGCTTGTATTTTTCGGTAAGAATACCCACACTTCCGTCACTCATAAAGTATAAATCTTTAGTCTGAAGGAAATATCCGCTTTCTACATATCCGTAAGCATTGATTTTCGGAAGAAATTTGGACATATCGGCTTTGAAGTTTAAGACTTTTATGTCAACATTGAAGTCAGATTTATTAATCATCATTCTAACGTATCCTGTAGATTCTGTCGGTGCGTAATTTCTCCCTACCAATACAATTTTGTCATCAAATGTTTTATCATTATCGATTTTTTGATAGGCAGAGTAAAAGGAATCAATATAATCGATGGTGTTGTCAGAAAGACCAATAATAGGATTGTTGGCAATTTCTTTGCCAGTTTTCATATCCAAAACAACCAAGCTGAATGTTTTTTTGTCGCTGTTTACTTTTTTCAGGATGGTATATATGTTTTTGTCGTCTTTTTCAAGAATAGATATCGTTGAGTAGTTTTTTTTGTCTCCGTTTGTATTGTATTTATACCTCCAGATTTCTTTTTTGTTTTCGTCAAATTTTATCAGGCTGTTATTGTTTACGTATTTACCGTAATCATTATACTCTACAGCAAAATAACCTCCCTCCTTGATTTCTACCACAGCTGAAACATAGTTATAACCTTTCTCTTTTCTCTCTTCCTTATTTTCTTTTTTTTCTTCTTTCCAGTTTTTTGGTTGGTTGATTTCTTTAAAACTTCCATCTTGCTGATAATCATAATATACTTTTCGGGAAATAGTATTGGTTTTAGGGTCTATTACCATAGAAAAAGGAGTGAACAATTCTTTACTTTTTACTAAGGAATAATCCATTTGAGATGGCTGAAGGATGATTTTTCCTTTAAAGTCTACAAATCCTAAGTATGCTGCTGCTGTAATATCGCCATCAAATTCTTTATTAGCGACAGGGTTGAGGTTTTTATCTAGAATTACATACTCAAATTTCTTCGTTTTATCCCCTGATTTACCGTAAGAATATAGAGATACATAGCCGTAAAGATTGTCTTTGTCATCAAATAAAGCATTCATGCCGACATGTTCTCCAGATGCCAAAGTGGTAAGATCTTGTGTTTGTGAATAATATAAGGTTTGTAATAAACCAAATACAAGTAAGTATATTTTTTTCATGTATAAAATTTGAATTTTAAAATAATGATTTGGAATGGGATTAAGTAGTTTTATTAATGATAGAGAATATAAATAGAAGTATTTTTTTTCAATGTAGTGTGTTTTATGCAAAAGTAATAAATTCAGTCAATATTTTATATGAAAATAAAAAACCTTGAAAAATCAAGGCTTTTAATCTATATTTTAGAAAGTAAATTTCTGAAGTTGGTTTTCTCGTCGATGATTCTTCTCAACTCAGATACCGGAACTCTTTCCTGTTGCATCGTGTCTCTGTCTCTGATTGTCACCGTATGATCTGTAAGAGAATCGTGATCAATAGTGATACAGTAAGGAGTACCAATTGCATCTTGTCTTCTGTATCGTTTTCCGATGGCGTCTTTTTCTTCGTAGAACAAGTTGAAATCATATTTCAAATCATTGAAGATTTTCTCTGCATATTCAGCCAATCCATCTTTTTTCATTAACGGAAGAATGGCCGCTTTTATTGGTGCTAAAGCAGGAGGTAGAGATAAAACTGTTCTCTCTGAACCGTCTTCCAATACTTCATCTTTTAGACAGTGAGCAAAAATAGAAAGGAATAATCTGTCTAGACCTACTGAAGTTTCTACAACATAAGGAACATAGTTTTCGTTTCTTTCAGGATCGAAGAACTGAAGTTTTCTTCCCGAAAATTCTTCATGAGCTTTCAGGTCAAAATCTGTTCTTGAGTGAATACCTTCCAATTCTTTGAACCCGAATGGGAAATTAAACTCAATATCGGCTGCAGCATTAGCGTAGTGAGCCAATTTTTCATGATCGTGGAATCGGTAATTTTCATCGCCTAAACCTAGAGCTAAATGCCATTTTAGGCGGGTTTGCTTCCATTTTTCATAGAATTCTAGCTCAGTTCCCGGAGCTACAAAGAATTGCATTTCCATTTGTTCGAATTCACGCATTCTGAAAATAAATTGTCTTGCAACAATTTCATTTCTAAATGCTTTTCCGATTTGAGCAATCCCAAAAGGAAGTTTATGACGTGATGTTTTTTGTACATTCAAAAAGTTTACGAAAATTCCTTGAGCGGTTTCTGGTCTTAGGTAAAGATCCATTGCAGAGTCTGCTGAAGCTCCCAATTTCGTTCCGAACATTAGGTTGAATTGTCTCACTTCCGTCCAGTTTTTAGAACCAGTGTCGGGGTCGGCAATTTCCAATTCTTCAATTAAGGCTTTTACATCAGCAAGGTCTTCATTTTCTAATGATTTTGCCAACCTTGAAAGAATAGCTTCTCTTTTTGCTCTGTATTCCAAAATTTTTGGATTCGTTGCAACAAGCTGATCCTTATCAAAAGCTTCACCGAATCTTTTCGCTGCTTTTTCAATCTCTTTATTTTCTTTATCTTCAATTTTAGCACAATAATCTTCTACCAAAACATCTGCTCTGAAACGTTTTTTAGAATCTTTATTGTCAATCAGAGGATCATTGAAAGCGTCTACGTGTCCTGATGCCTTCCATGTTGTTGGATGCATTAGGATAGCAGAATCAATACCTACAATATTTTCGTTAAGCTGTACCATAGCTTTCCACCAATATTGTTTGATATTATTTTTTAGTTCGGCTCCGTTTTGTCCATAATCATATACTGCGGATAAACCATCGTAGATCTCACTGGAAGGGAAAATAAAACCATATTCTTTAGCGTGAGAAATCACTTTCTTGAAAACATCTTCTTGCTTTGCCATAATTTTTTTACGTCTGAAGTGCAAAAATATGAATTTGATTGCCAAAAACATGAAATTCAATCAAAAAAGCTATAAATAAAACATCATTTTTCGTGTTCTTGATTTTTGGGAGCCAAGAACATACTTTTCGCTATATCTTTTGCTTCACTTTGTTTCGCAAAAAGGTGTTGTTGCAATCAGGGTTGACAAAAACGTTTTCAATATAAATTTGACTCAACATTTACTACTGAATTATTTATTTTTGCTGAATGTTAGAAATTCTTTACCACGACGAACATCTTATTGCTATCAACAAACCTAGCGGGTTATTGGTTCACAAATCCTACTATGCTGGTGAGGCTGATGAATATGCAGTGGAAAAGCTGACTAATCAGATTAATCAAAAAGTTCATCTCGTTCATCGTTTGGATCGAAAAACTTCTGGCGTTTTGCTGTTTACTTTAGATAAGGAAAGCCTTAAGCTGATGAGCGACCAGTTTATGAATCGTGAAGTTGATAAGAAATATATTGCTATTGTCCGAGGTTGGGCAAAGGAAGAAGAAGTCATTGATTACGATTTGGTCAATGAAAATGAAGTCAAACAGAATGCCATTACTTATTATCGTCGTTTACAAACATCAGAAATAGATTTACCTTTTTTAAAACATCAGACTTCCAGATATTCTCTCGTAGAAGCAATTCCTGAAACCGGAAGATTTCATCAATTGAGAAAGCATTTCAAACATATTTTACATCCTATTTTAGGATGTCGTAAACACGGATGTAATAAACAAAACAAATTATGGCTTCAAACATTTGGAATCAACAAAATGACGCTTCATGCTCATCAATTGAGTTTTAATCATCCTGTTACTCATGAAAGAATTACCTTAAATGCTACCATAGATGAGGAATTTAAAAGGGTAGGAGATATTCTAAACTTCGATTTAAGTTCCTATGCCTAAGTTTTAATCTAAAACCTGTTGAAAAATCCCATCGTAACGCCAAAAGTGTTCTAATTGTTCAGGGTTTACGATTACTTGTTGCCAATCATTTAATGCTAATGTTATTTTTTTATCCTCTACGAAATATTTTCCTATAAAGAGTGTGTCTTCTTGATAATACATCCCAAATTGGTTGTGGATGAGGTGTAGGCTGCCTACATGGAGTTTTTTGAAAAATGCAATGGCTCCTTCCTGAAAACTGAAATCGATATGATGATCGACTAAATGTTGTAGTTCAATCGCAAGAAACTGTTTAGGTGAAAAGATAGGAAATGTGATTTGAGGAAGCAGTTCCAAATTTCCTGAATATTTTTCTAATTCCTGAAAATGATCTTTAGATAGAAAGGGAATATTTTTAAAAGATGAATTTTTCAAAGAACTTTTAGGTTCAAAATAATCATCAAACTTTAAAATCTCATTAACAGATAAGCTTTTGTGTAGTAAGTCTTGTAAAGGAATGCTAAAATATTGTGCAATTTGTGTTGTTACATCTATTTTAGGTTCGGCTCTCTGTTCTTCATAAGACGAAATGTTTCCTCTTGAAAGGTTAAATAGCTCAGCGAATGCTTGTTGGCTTAGTCCTTTTACCTTGCGTAATTTCTTTATGTTAGGGCCAATTTGACTCATTTTGCAAAAATTTTTATTATTTATTGCTAATTATTTTAGCAAATTTATTATATTTGTGTCAAGCAAGAAAATAAAAAGGCTAAAAATATTAAAAAAGTTATCAACATGAATTTCGAAATAGTTGAGAAGTACATCCGTGATTTGGATTATAGTATAGTTCATCAATCATCTGAAACGGGAGTTTTTGTTATCGAAAATCAAGACGACGGAATTCGGAACTTGATTGTTGGGATTGCTCCTCCGGTTATTATTTTCGAGCAGTATTTATTTACTATTAATAATGATAATATGGAGATGTTCAAGTCATTATTGATGAAAAATAGAGATATGATACATGGTGCTTTTGCAATAACGGAGGATGGAAGTAAAGTAATATTCAGGTATACTTTACAGATTCATAATCTGGATTTTAATGAATTTGAAGCGGCTTTAAATTCTTTAAGTCTGATGATTAGTGAATATTATGAACAGTTAATAGAATTTTCAAAACTTTAAAAAATAGAAACGATGAATATTTTCAAAAGAATTTTTAGAATAGGTCAAGCCGAGATACATTCGGTAGTAGAAAAAATGGAAGACCCTATTAAAATGACCGAACAGGGGATTAGAGAAATGCGTGAAGATCTTGATCAGTCTTTAGAAGCGTATGCAAAAGTGAAAGCTTTACAAATAAGAACGGCAAATAATGCCGACAAAAAAGCTGAAGAAGCGAAGGAGTTTGAAGGTAAAGCAATGCTTCTTCTTCAAAAAGCTCAAAAAGGAGAATTGGAGATGGATAAAGCTGAGTCTCTAGCAAAGGAAGCGCTAATGTTGAAAAAGCAATTATCTGAAGAGGTTGAAGAATTGAGAAAACAAGCTGAAGTTCATGAGAATTCGGTTCAGGAACTTCAAAAGAATATTGATGTTTTAAAGCATAATGTTCATAAATGGGAAAATGAATTATCAACTCTGAAAGCTCGGGTAAAAGTTTCTAAAGCAACCAAAGAGGTAAATAAACAAATGGCGAGAATTGATTCTAACTCTACAATTAGTATGCTTGAAAGGATGAAAGAGAAGGTAGAAGAAGATGAAGCGCTTTCTCAGGCGTATGGCTCTATGGCATTGGGAAATAAATCGAAAGTTGATGAAATTGAAGAGGCCTTAGGAACTAACTCTGTAGATTTGGATTTAGAAAATTTGAAAAAACAACTAGGAATTTAAATAAAATACAATGAGAAGAAAATTTGAGTATAAAACGCTAATGATAAAACCGTCTGGCTTTTGGGGAACAAAATATGATCCGGCAGAAATAGACATGCAACTTAATAAATTCGGAAGTGAAGGATGGGAATTAGTAGCTGCTGAAAGTAGAAATTATGGTAACGGAAGTACTTACGGATTTCTTTATACCTTTAAAAGAGAAATTTAAAATATAAAACCATGGCAGAACTATTTGATTTTCTATTCCATCCACTACCTAATGGTGTGATGACTGTTCTTACAGGCGTTTCATTGTTGTATTGGCTGTTTGCGCTTATCTCAGGAAGCGGATTTGATCTTGGAACCGATGCCGATTTAGATGTTGATGGAATGGGTGATGTTCACGATGTTTCGCCAGGTTCAGAAGATGCAGACGTTCCGGATGGTTTTTTGGATAAAGCATTAGATTTTATTAATGTAGGAAAAGCTCCTTTGATGGTGATTATTACACTTTTTAAATTTATTGGCTGGATAATTACTATTTCTACATCATTTTTTGTCTCTTTAGCAAAGTTTGGGTACTGGTCGCTTCTTATTTTAATTCCAGTTTTTATTGTGACTTATTTCATTATGCATTGGATAACAAAGCCGATTGCTAAATTTTATGAAAGCATAGGCTATCACGGTGAAGAATCGCATGATTATTTAGGAAGAACAGGAGTGATGAGGTCTACCATTTCGGACGGGAAAATTGGTTCTTTGGAGCTTAAAGTCGGGGAAGATGTGATTCGGTTGAACGTGAAGAGCTACGACGGCTCAGAAATCAAGTATAATGATGATGTTATTGTTATCGACGAAACCAAAGAACAAAACATTTATTTAGTAAAAAAAGAAATAAACATTCATAACATAAAAAATTAAAATTATATGACACAGATGACTATTTTGGCTTTCAGTGGAGTTAATATTATCTTACTAATTGTAGGTGTAATTGCCTTTCTGCTTTTAGCGTTTTTGGTAGTATTAAGTACATTTTACAAGAAAATTCCACAAGGTAAAGCGATTGTTCGTACAGGTGTGGGAGGAACGAAAGTAGCCTTTAATAAAGGGATGTATGTTATCCCGATCTTCCATAAAATGGAGATTATGGATATCTCTGTTAAAAAAATTGATATTGCTCGTATGCAGGGAGATGGGTTGATTTGTAAAGACAATATTAGGGCAGATATTAAAGTTGCGTTTTTTGTTCGTGTGAACAAATCGGTAGACGATGTTATCAGTGTTGCTCAAAACTTAGGCTGTGACAGAGCTTCAGATCCAGAAACATTGAAAAGTATCTTTGAAGCTAAATTTTCAGAAGCCCTAAAAACAGTAGGTAAAAAGTTTGATTTTATCGAATTATATGAAGCGCGTAGAGAATTCCGTGACGAGATATTGAATATCATCGGAACAGATCTTAACGGATATATTTTAGATGACTGTGCGATTGATTACTTGGAGCAAACCGAATTACAATATCTAAGCCCTGATAATATCTTAGATTCTGAAGGGATTAAAAAAATTACAGAATTGACTGCTCAACAAAACATTAATGCCAATTTAATTCGCAGATCGGAAGAGAAAACAATCAAAAAACAAAATGTTGAAGCTCGAGAAGCTATTCTGGAGTTAGAGCGTCAATTAGCTGAAAAAGAAGAACGCCAACGTCGTGAAATTGAAAATATTAAAGCGCGTGAAGCGGCAGAAATTGCAAAAGTAAACGAAGAGGAGCGCCTAAAAGCAGAAACAGTACGTATTTCAACAGAAGAGTCTTTAGCGGTTCAGGAAGAAAACAAGTTGCGTCAAATTATCATCGCTGAAAAGAATAAACTACGTACAGATGCGGTTGAAACTGAGCGTGTAGAAAAAGACAGAGCTTTGGAACAGACTGAAAGAGAGCGTATTGTTACTTTAGCACAAATTGATAAAGAAAGAACAATTGAACAAGAGAAAAAGAACATTCAGAATGTTATTAAAGAACGAGTTCAGCTAGAGAAAGGAGTGGTTGAAGAGCAGCAAAATGTAAAAGATGTTGAGGTTTACAGAGACGCAGAACGTAAGAAACAGGCGGGTGTTATCGCAGCGTCTCAGGAAGCTGAAGAAAGATTGGTTGCGACTGTAAAAGCTGCTGAAGCAGCAAGAATTGCAGCAGAACAGGAAAAAGAGAAAAAAGTAATCGATGCCGAAGCGGAAAAACTAATTGCAGAAAGAAAAGCTCAAGAATTACTTATTGAAGCCGAGGCTAAAAAAGAAGCGGCTGCAAAAGAAGCAGAAGCAAGAAAAATTATCGCAGAAGCTCAAGCTAAGGAAGAAGCTGCAATCGGATTATCTGAAGCTGAAGTGATGATTGCTAAAGCAGAAGCAGAAGAAATCCAAGGAACAAAAGAAGCATCTGTTATTGAGAAAAAAGCAGAAGCAATGCGTAAGGAAGGCTTGGCTCAGGCTGAGGTGGTTCGTGAAAAAGCAACTGCAGAAGCGAAAGGTATTGAAGAAAAAGCAGCTGCAATGAAGCAATTAAATGATGCTGGACAATCTCATGAAGAGTTCAAACTTCAATTACAGAAAGAAAAAGATGTGGAATTGGCTCAAATCAACATCCAAAAAGATATTGCATCAGCTCAGGCAGAAGTTCTTTCAGAAGCGCTTAAAACTGCTAAGATTGATATCGTGGGTGGTGAAACCATGTTCTTTGAAAATATCGTAAAACAAGTTTCTAATGCAAAAGGATTTGATCATTTAATCAACAATTCTACACACGCTCTGGATATTAAAGAAAGTCTTTTAGGGCCGGACGGAAAAGGAGATTTAGGAGAAAAAATCAGAGGAATTGCAGATAGATATGGTATTTCTTCTAATGACATCAAAAATCTAACGGTTTCAGCAGCTTTAATTAAATTACAACAAGCTGCAAGTAACGCTGAAAATACAGACGACACCAATTTTATCAACTCATTATTCGGAATGGCAAAGAATCTTGGAATTTCGAATAAAAAATTAGGGTAAAATCTAAAAACCATACATCCGGCCATTTCTTGAAATCTATAGAAATGGTTGGGTTTTTAAAATCCTTTTTTGCTCACGAATTATACGTTTTCAATGCCGAAAGAAATAGAAAAAAACACGATAAACCTCGATTCCGGAGCTTACGAAATTATTCAAAAACGACTTCGAACACAAAAAGAAGATCTAGTAGATCGTCTGAAAAACCTTAACGAAGCACGTCGCGAAGTCTTTAGCACTACTAATTTCGTTTTAAAAGCCAACCAAAGAATTGATACCGAAAATACTTGTGTTGCGAGAGGTATTATAGCTTTCGATCATCTTTGTATTTTCGGATACAACGTCCATTTCGGACTAAGAACTGAGATTAAATTAGATGATGTTTTCAGCATTTATTTATTTGAAAACAATCAGTTTATTCCGCAGTCATTAGATTTAATTAATGACGAAAATTTTTTAACAGATTATCAGAATTTGTACAAATATTACCGCGATTCTATCTTTTCAAGATTCAGAAAAACGGAGAATTATTTGTACATGATTTTCCAGACAAGTAAAAATCCGAATGATTTGAAAGCCTTTAAATGGCTTATCAAAGACGGAAAATTACAATATATCGACGATCGTAGTATTCATGAAGTAAAAGAAGCTCCTCAATTTGAATTTGAGTGGGTGAAAACAACTTTAGAAGATCGTAGACTGGGTAAATATCCGCATGTTTCGGTTCTAGATAAGGTCTTTATCGAATCTATGCATGGTGATATTACCTTTAAAATTGAAAATAATACAGATACAGGAAAAGGTATTTATTCCGAAAAAGTTACCAATCTGGATCAGCAATTAGATGATGCCGAATATTATTATGCCGATTTAGGAAATCTCATTGCGGTAAGAATTAAGCCTTATCAGGAAGATTTTCGGGCGTTTGTTTTTAATGTAAGAACGAAAGAAGTTATTAATTTACCTTCGTTAAACGAGTCGGCAATTTTGCTTCCCGATAGTCAGGGTATTATTTTTTCAAACGGATATTATCTACAAAACGGGACCCATAAAGTTTTCGATGCTCAATTAGACAACGTAAAGTTCCTAAGAAAAATGGTTTCGCCGAACGGAGAAGATTTCTTGTATATTTTCACACAGAATGAGACCAATACGTATATCCTGATGTCGTACAATATCATTCAGCAATCGGTAGAAACTCCGATTGTTTGTAATGGATTTACGATTTTTAAGGACGGAAGTTTAATTTATTTCAGAACTGAAGCGGAAGCAACAAGACATCATCAGGTTCAGATTTGGGAAACGCCTTATATGGAGCGTTTAAAGGAAAATCATGAGCGGAAAGATGATCCTTTATACAAAGTCGGCAACAAGCAGGTTGTTCAGGCGATGGCGGAAGCGCAGGAAGTAATTCAGTTGATTAATAAAGAAGATTCGTATGAAGGTTTGTATGAGGATATTCTTAAAAAATCAACGAGTTTGCTCGATTCTTATTTTTGGATTAAAGATGATAATCTGAAAAATCTGGGTGCTCCTCTTCAACAAATTAAAGAGATTGCGAATACTGGGATTGATGAGTTTGTAAAAGTTCAGGCGCAACGAAAATTTGCCGAAGAACAAA
The DNA here is from genome assembly GCF_025971925.1 of Chryseobacterium oryctis. GTDB lineage: Bacteria > Bacteroidota > Bacteroidia > Flavobacteriales > Weeksellaceae > Chryseobacterium > Chryseobacterium oryctis. The sequence continues at coordinate 147,964 of NZ_JAPDHV010000002.1, read as the reverse complement.
TATTACAGCATCAGAAAAATCTTGAAAATTTAGTTTCAAGCATTAATGCAACTACAGTAACTACTCTTGATCAATTGGTTCATCAATTGGCTGAGGTTAGAAAAGTACAAGGGGCAATCATTGATCTTAAAAACGTCAAATATATTCAAATAGACGAAGTAGAGGCTTTGTTGGAAAAAGTGGGTGAAATGAATGCCCAACTTTCTGATAAAACAGTTGACTTTTTACTACGAGAAGAAGCATTATTGCCTTATGAAGAAAAGGTTTTTCTTCAAAAAAATAGTGTGGAGTCGATTACAAAAGTGATTGATGGAAAGGCTATTGAAGAGCAGAATGATATCATTTCTTCAGAATTAGAACTATTGATTGATATTCTGAATAGTTTGAAAATTGAAGATGCAACACAAACCACTCGGATTATTGAGAAAATTTCGGTGATTTTCTCTTCTTTAAATGAGGTGAGAGCCGCCCTTTCAAGGAAATTAACTTCTTTGAAGAGTAGTGAATCTGTTGCTTCGTTTTCTGCTCAGATGACTTTGTTGGAGCAATCTGTTGCCAATTATCTGGAATTATCAACTTCTGCCGAAAAAGTAGACGATTATTATACTAAAGTTATCGTTCAGCTTGAAGAAATGGAAAGCAAATTCTCTGAATTTGATGATTTTGCGATAAAAATTGCAGATAAAAGAGATGAAGTTATTAAGGCTTTCAATACAAAAAAAGAACAGATTGTCGAGCAAATCAATAGAAAAACTGCTTCTCTAGAGCAGATCGGATTACGTGTTCTTAAAAATGTTGAAAACAAATCTAAAACTTTCGTTTCTCGTGAAGAAATTTTAAGTTTTTACGCCTCAGATTTAATGATCGATAAGATTCGCCAGTTGGTAGAAGAATTAAAATCGTTAAATGATGTTTCTAAAGCTGAAAACCTAGAGAACCAGCTAAAAAAATCACAGGAAGACGCTCTTAGAGTTCTTCGTGATAAAACAGAATTGTATGTTGATGGACAGAATATAATTGCTTTAGGAAAGCATAAATTTATGGTCAATCAACAATCTCTGAGTCTGGTTTTGTTGAGGCGAAATGGTGAAATGTTTTATCACCTTACCGGAACAAGTTTTTATCAAAAAGTAAATAATCAGGACTTTGCTCAGTATCAGGATATTTGGGAACAGGAATTGGTTTCTGAAAATCAGGAAGTATATAGAGGAGAATATTTGGCTTATAAAACATTTTTGGCTTCACTAAATCAGAAGGATTTTGATGAAGAGCGATTTATCAATCAGACTATTGAGCAAAATTATTCTGAAGGTTATGTAAAAGGAGTTCATAATTTTGATGCATTACAAATTTATAGAGCTTTAAAAAGTTTAGACGAAAAATTAGATTTGCTTCGTTTTGATCCATATACAAGAGCTATTTCACAATTGTTTTGGCATTCTTTGGAAGAAGCACAACGGCAGAAAATACAATCGCTGATTCAGTCAACGGCATCTGTTTTAAAAACCTTTCCTCAGTCTAAAAGATATGAATCTGTTTTACTTGAGATTCAGGAGTATTTTAAGAATTGGGAAACACATTTAGATTTAACAAGGATTCGTCAGGAAGACGTTTCGATGTATTTATTCAAAACATTTACTCAATACAAAAAGTTCACAAAAAGTGAAGCAGCTTCTACATTGAAGCAGGATTTTGTACGATTGCTGGATGAAAAAAAAGCAATAAAAACTTTCCAGGAAGATATCAATAACCAGCAGTTTTCTGTTGAAGATAGGTTTTATTTAGCGTTGAATTGGCTGAACTCATTTATTGATGAAAACGAACAATACGAAGAATCTCGTAAATATATTGAAGAAGCATCTGTGGTTTTGCTTTTCGAAAAAGATTCTTATGAGATAGTTTTTGGAAAAGACAAATTTCTGATAGAAGGTCTGAAAGGTAATCACACTATTTTTGACAACGGAACTTTAAAACTAGAATACCATGATTTCATTCATAAGCTACTTATTTTTACTAATGATAGAGTACCTCGTTTCTTAGGTTTTGTAAAACTGAAAGAAAAATTAAGCGAGGCTTATTCGAAAGAATTAAAAATTAATGAGTTAGAGCCTAAAGTCTTAACTTCTTTTGTAAGAAATAAACTGATTAATGAGGTGTATTTTCCATTAATTGGTAATAATCTGGCAAAACAATTGGGAGCAGCAGGAGATAATAAACGTACTGCAAGAATGGGAATGCTGTTACTTATTTCTCCTCCAGGTTATGGAAAAACAACCTTGATGGAATATTTAGCCAAAACAATGGGGCTTCATTTCTTAAAAATTAACGGACCAACAATTGGGCATTCCATCACTTCCATCGATCCTATTGAGGCTAAAACTTCAGGCGAAAGAGAAGAGTTAAAGAAGATAAATTTAGCTTTCGAAATGGCTGATAATGTAATGTTGTATTTAGACGATATTCAGCATTTGAATCCTGAATTTTTGCAAAAGTTTATTTCTTTAGCCGATGGACAGCGAAAAATTGACGGAATTTTTAACGGAGAGTCCAAAACATATGATCTTCGAGGAAAAAGATTCTGTGTGGTAATGGCAGGGAATCCGTATACGGAAAGTGGTTCTAAATTCCAGATTCCGGATATGTTGGCAAACCGTGCAGATGTATACAATTTGGGAGACGTTATTGGGGATACGGAGCATTTGTTCAATTTAAGTTTGATTGAAAATGCCGCAATTGAAAATCCTGCTTTAGAAAAAATTGCGAGTAAATCTTTTAATGATTTCTATGCTTTGATAGATTATGTGATGAGTGGTGCAAAGCAGTTACCGGATTTGGAAATCAACTATTTAAAACAGGAAATCGATGATTGTATTGCGGTGCTAAAACATGTCGTAAAAGTGCAGAAAGTGGTTGTAAAGGTGAATCAGAATTATATCCAAAGTGCAGCAATGCAGGATTCTTATCGTACAGATCCGCCTTTCAAAATGCAGGGTTCTTACCGTAATATGAGTAAAATGGTGGCGCAGATTCTTCCTATGATGAATGATAAAGAAGTAGAACAACTGATATTATCGCATTATGAAAATGAATCTCAAACACTTACTTCGGATACTGAAAGTAATTTATTGAAATTGAAAGGTTTGGCGGGATTGAGAACGGAAGAAGAAGAACGACGTTGGAACGAAATTGTAGAAGTTTTCCGGAAGAATAATAAACACGGAGGTTTAGCGAAAGATGATAAAGTTTTTGCCCAACTTTTAGAGTTTAATGAAAATTTAGAAGGAATTATCTCCGCAATTAAATCGAAATAAATACAAGCTGTCTCTTTGGAGGCGGCTTTTTTATATAAAAGAAGTTAATTCATAAAAATTCAGTAATTTTGTAAAACTTTTTTTCAATGTATAAGTCGATTATTCGTCCGATTCTCTTTAAATTCGATCCCGAAGAAGTTCATCATTTTACTTTTTCAATGCTTAAAAATTTTGGATTTTTAACCAAATTATTTCTTCCGAAACCTATTGAAGATAAGCGCCTGGAAAGAGAAGTTTTCGGGTTGAAGTTTAAAAATCCTGTTGGTTTGGCTGCCGGTTTCGATAAAAATGCGGTTTTGTATAATGAATTGGCAGATTTAGGGTTTGGTTTCGTAGAAATTGGTACGGTGACCCCCAAAGCTCAGGCTGGAAACCCTAAAAAAAGATTGTTCAGACTTATTGAAGACGGAGGAATCATCAACCGAATGGGTTTCAATAACGATGGTTTAGAAGCTGCGATTGAGAAACTGAAAGGAAATAAAGGGAAAATCATCATTGGAGGAAACATCGGAAAAAATACGGCAACAACTCCTGAAAACTACACACAAGATTATCTTGAATGTTTTGAAGGGCTTCATCCTTATGTAGATTATTTTGTACTGAATGTAAGTTGCCCGAATGTGGGAAGTCATGCCAAATTGGAAGATGTCGAATATTTGAGAGAACTTATTACTGAAGTTAAAAAAATAAACAACTCAAAATCTGTAAGAAAACCTATTCTATTAAAAATTGCTCCGGATTTGAATAATAATCAGCTTGATGAAATCATTGAACTGATTGCTGAAACAAAAATTGACGGGGTAATTGTTTCTAATACATCTGTAAACAGAGAAGGCTTGAAAACTTCACCTGAAATTTTAAAGCAAATAGGAAATGGTGGTTTAAGCGGAAAGCCTATTCGTGAAAAAAGTACGAAAATGATAAAATATCTTTCGGAAAAAAGCAACAGAGCATTTCCGATTGTTGGGGTAGGAGGAATTCATTCTGCAAGAGATGCTATGGAAAAACTGGATGCAGGAGCAAGTTTGGTTCAGTTATATACAGGTTTTATTTATGAAGGACCACAATTGATTAACGATATCAATGCAGAGCTTCTGAAAAGAGCAAGTAGATTGCCGAGATAATAGATTAACTTAAAAAATATGAAAAGCAAAACTGATGAGGTTTTGCTTTTTTGTTCCAAAGATTTATCGGATTAAGTCGGGTTTTAAATAAAAAAATGTGCAATTGTATAAATAATCAAGCCTACCAATCCGCCAACTAAAGTTCCGTTTACTCTGATGAATTGAAGGTCTTTTCCTACTTCCAATTCCAGTTTTTCACTGAGTTCTTTTCCTTGCCAATTTCCAACGGTAGAACTGATGAGGTTTCCGAATTGATGCGTATTTTTTAGAATGTATTTATAAGCTGTCACCCGAACCCAATGGTCGATTTTGTTCTGAAGGCTCTCATCGGTTTTAAGGTTTTGAGAAAATTCGTTCAGGTTTTTAGAGATATAATTTTTCAATGAAGAATTTTCTTCCTGAAGTTCGTTTGTTAATGTTTTTTTGATGGAAATCCAGATGTCTGTTGAATATTCATTCAATTTTTCTCCTTTTAAAAGGTCATTTTTAATGTTTTTAAATTCATTTTCCCATTTTGGATCTTCTTTTAGGTCAACCGAAAATTCGTGAATTTTTTTAGTGATTAAATTTCGGATTTCATGTTGAGAATCTTCTTCAATCTCTTTAAAAAATTCTGAAAGTCCGCTGGTAATTTTATCTGCAATCTTATTATCCACAAAAGAAGGAATGAAAGAATAACTTCCTTTTTTTACCCTTTCCTGAATCATTTCATCATTTTCAAGGATGTAAGTCTTTATTTGTGATGAAAGGTTGGTTATGATTCTCTGATGGTCGTCTTTTTCTATGATATAATTAATTCCGTTTCCTACAATTTTGTTGAGTTTAATATCATCAGCCATTTCAGATACTTTTTTGCTGATAAACTGACTTACCGCAGAATCATCCAACTTATTTAAAATATCTAAAATGATATCCGAAATGTTTTTAATGAGAGTTTCCTGATTTTTCTCTTTTCCGAGCCATTCTCCTACAAAGTTGGATATTTTTAATTTCTGAATATAGGGACGGATATTTTGAGGTGAAAGGAAGTTATTGACAACAAAACTTCCTAGATTATTACCTAAACTTTGTTTACTGTTTTCAATTAAATTGGTGTGAGGAATGGGCAAACCTAAAGGATGGCGAAAAAGGGCAGTAACCGCAAACCAGTCTGCCAAAGCACCAACCATCGCTGCTTCGGAAAAAGCACGAACATACCCAATCCAATGAGAATCGTTGGTTTTTTGCAAAATGGTTGTAAATATAAATAAAACCGCCATCAAAATAAATAATCCTGTAGCGAATGCTTTATATTTTCTTAGCTGTTTTCTTTTGATTTCATCACTCATATTATCAAATTTAATAATTTTGATGGTGTATTGTCTAGTTTCAATAAACTTTAAGTGTTTTTTATAAATCCTATTGAAAACAAAAAAGCAAAAAATAATCCATATTTTAAATTGGATACTTTCTTGAATGAAAGTATTATAAAAAGAAGTTTATTACCTTATTTTAGCTTTAAGTTTCGAGAAATAAATTAGTTTTAACTCACAAAATCAGGAAGTTAAAGTTTCTTAAATTGAGTTAAACTTTGTGGAGTTATTGTGGCTTGGTAATCATGTTTTTATAAATTTGCCTCACTTAATTTGAATTAATATAGTATTGAATGAAAGGATTTTATAGTTTATTGGGTATTGTTTACATGGTAACTACTTCGTTCTATTGGTCTCCGAAAAACGTTGACATAAAGAATGAAATCAGTTCAAAAAAGATTGAAAGATTAACTGAAACAAAACCGGAGAAAACGACAAATACTTTATCTTCATCAGCAGAATTATACAAATCTATAGCATTTGAAGAAGGACATGAACTTAACGAAGAAGTTTTCTTCAAAGCCTTAACTGGTTTTGAGAATTTGAAGAAAGCTGGTTTGCTTAGTCAGGATTCGCATTTACTTACGGTATGCGATTTTTCTATGTCCTCAAATACAAAAAGACTTTGGGTAATTGATATGAATGAGAGAAAAGTTTTGTTTAATTCTCTTGTAGCACACGGAAAAAACACAGGAGAAGAATTTGCCACGAATTTTTCGAATACCAACAGTTCATTGCAAAGTAGTTTAGGATTTTACATTACTGATGCTACTTATAATGGAGACAACGGATATTCTCTACGATTATTGGGAATGGATAAAGGTTTTAATGATGCAGCTTATAAAAGAGCAATTGTAATGCATGGTGCAGATTATGTGAGTGAAGAATTTGCAGCAATGCATAAAAGAATTGGAAGAAGTTGGGGATGTCCTGCTGTTCCTAGAGATTTGACAAAGCCGATTATTAATACAATAAAGGGAAGAAATGTTCTTTTTATTTATTATCCAGATCAGAATTATCTCTCTCAATCTGAATGGTTGAAAGCATAAAATAAAAGCAGTCAAATTTCTGACTGCTTTTATTTGTAATTTTTTTTTTGCAGATTGAACTGATTTGTAGAAGCGTAGAATTAAAAAATATGCATTATCTGCAAATCTGCAAGATAATTGAAGTTAAATATATCAAGAAAATTTCTTGAAAACCAGCGTTGCATTATGTCCTCCAAATCCAAAAGCATTACTTAATGCAAAACGAATATCTTTTTCTTTAGCTTCTCCAAAAACAATATTTACATCTTTAGGTATGTTCTCATCCATGTTGTGAAGGTTGATTGTTGGCGGAATAATTCCGTTTTCAATAGCTTTTATAGAAAGAATTGCTTCTACTGCACCTGCAGCTCCCAATAAGTGTCCCGTCATTGATTTTGTAGCACTAATGTCAAGATTTTTACTTCCTTTGAATAGTTTGCTGATACCTTTCAACTCAACTAAATCTCCAAGTGGAGTAGAAGTTGCATGAGGATTAATATAATCAATATCTTCTGTGTTTGCTCCGGCTTCTTTTAATGCAATCTGCATAGCTTTTATAGCTCCGACACCTTCCGGATGAGGTGCTGTCATGTGATAAGCATCGGCTGTCATTGCAGCACCTACCAATTCTGCATATATTTTTGCTCCTCTTGCTTTGGCGTGTTCATATTCTTCTAAGATTAAAGCTCCGGCTCCTTCTCCCATTACAAAACCATCTCTTTCTGCATCATAAGGTCGGCTTGCAGTCGCAAAATCATCATTTCTTGTGGACATTGCTTTCATGATAGAAAATCCACCGATGGAAGCTGGTGTAATTGCAGCTTCTGAACCTCCGCTTATGATAACTTTGGCTTTTCCGAGACGAATATAATTGAAAGCGTCCATCAATGCTGTATTTCCTGTGGCACAAGCTGAAATTGTGGTGTAATTTATTCCTTGAAGTCCAAATTTCATGGAAATCATTCCGGAAGCCATATTGGCTATGAATTTTGGAACAAAGAAAGGATTAAAACGTGGAGTTCCGTCTCCTTTGGAAAATTCCATTACTTCACTTTCAAAGGTCCACATTCCGCCTTGTCCTGTTCCCCAAATTACACCCGTATCAAAAGGATCCATTTTCTCCAATTCCAAACCTGAATCTTTGATTGCTTCAGTAGAAGAATACATGGCGTATTGTGAGAATAAATCGCTTCTTTTTATTTCGTTGTGGGAAAGATGTAGTTTAGGGTCAAAGTTTTTCACTTCACAAGCAAAATTTACTTTAAATTTTTCTGTATCAAAGTGTGTTATTTTATTAGCTCCGCTTACTCCTTTAATGCTGTTTTGCCAAAATTCTTCGACATTATTTCCTAAAGGTGTTACTGCACCTAATCCTGTAATGACAACTCTTTTCATGTTTAGTTATTAATTTTAAATAAGTTAGAGGTTCCTCTTGCAATAAGCCTTGATTTGTCTTCATTCCAAATTTCACATTGAGCATTTACAAATTGTTTTCCTCTTTTAATAATTTTAGTTTCGGCTACAATATTATCATTTTCTTTCGCAGTGGAAAAATAATCTATACTATTGTTTATTGTTACTATAAATGTATTTTCATTTAAGGAAAACATGGTTGCACCAATAATGTCATCTATTATTGCAGCTGTGATTCCACCGTGCATGTTTCCCATCGGGTTCAGCCATTCTTCTCTTACTTTATACTTAAATTCTATATTTCCTTCTTCGGCAGAAACCACAATAGGATTTAGCCATTTCATAAAAGGTGACGGAGATTGTGTGAACTCTTTTCCGATGAATGATTTTAATATTTGTAATTTATCCATTTTTTCTAAGGATTTTTCTTTATTTCGTTATCAATAAGTTTTATAATTCTGTCTAAAGCAAGGTTTAAATGTCTTTCATCTTCTGTTGTTTTTGATAATAAAATACCACCTTCAATGAGAACTATGAAAATAGAAGCATATTCTTCAGCATTTATTTCTTGATAAAATTCTTTGCTTTCTTGACCTGTTTTAATGATTTTTGTAATTGTTTTACTCCATTCTTCAAATGAACTTTTCACTTGGTCATTCAATGCGGGAAAAGTGTCGTCTGCTTCGGTTGCAGCGTTCATTAAAGGGCAGCCTCCATTTTTAAAGACCGACTTCCAGTTTTTTCTGTAAAAATCAACAAAAATATATAGTTTATCTAAAGACGAGAGATGGTTTTCATTCAGAAGAGTAGACAATTTTTTTTTGAGTGTCCCCGAATTATATTGGAAAACTTTAAGAGCCAATTCATCTTTATTTTCAAAATTTCCGTAAATACTTCCTTTCGTAAGTCCAGTTATTTGGGTAATATCAGACAAAGATGTGGAAAAATAGCCTTTGGTATTAAACAAAGGTGCTGTTTTCTCTATAATGTACTGTTTTGTCTTTTCTGCTTTTGACATTTGTGCTTAATTATGACACAAATATACAAAAATATACCAATCGGTATATTTTTGTTTTAAAATGAAGTCTGAATAAGTTTTTATCCAGACTCAAAATATTTTTTTTAAAATAAATTATATTAAACTAAAGTAGCGTTTAAAGTAATTTCAAAATTAAAAGCAGCACTTACAGGACATCCTTCTTCAGCAATTTTAGCATACTTTTGAAAGTCTTCTTCTGAAATTCCCGGTACTTTTGCGGTTAAAGTAAGTTCAGATTTTGTAATTTTTCCAATGCTTGGGTCAAGGTTGATTACTGATGTTGTTTTCAGTTCTTCTGGTGTAAAACCAGCTTGAGTAAGCTCTGCACTTAGCTTCATCGTGAAACATCCTGCATGAGCTGCTGCCAACAATTCTTCCGGGTTGGTGCCTACACCTTCGGCAAAACGGCTGTTGAAAGAATATTGAGTTTCATTTAATGTTGTGCTTTGCGTTGTTAAATGTCCGTTTCCTTCTTTTACTGTACCGTTCCAAACGGCTGTTGCATTACGTTTCATAAAGCTTTGTTTTTTGGTTAATGTTAAATTTATTCATTTTTGCTATTATAATGTAGTTTTAAAGTAGCAGATAAACTCTTTCAGAACTACATATTCTAGGATTAAAGATACAAAAAAGTATGGTTCAATGAAATTAATTTATAGAAACCATGCTTATGATTTATCAATTGACTTTTTAGTATTTAGAAAGTAACATCCAAGCCTATATAAAAGTTGGCTTTCATGATAGGAGCGTAAACCATTCCTCCGTCAAAGTAATTTCCGAAAGGGTTTTTAAAATCAACGATTGCATTTTTCTGATAATACGAAGTTAAATTTTCACCACCCAGATACGCTCTGATTTTTTTATTAAAATTTCTGGAAATCTGAGCATTCAAGACTGCATAAGACTCTGAATATGTTGGCAATTGAAACTCGTCAGGATTTGTAGATGTATTCGGAAGTCTCTGTTTCCCAACCCAGTTTAATGTTGTATCAAAACTCCAAAAACCTCCTTTATCATTTTTATTAGTTGAATAAGCTAAATTCACAAAGCCTCTGTGTTTCGCCATAAACGGAACTTCTCTTCTTCCCTCCAAATAATCTGCCTGTACATCGTAATATTTGTAAGCCAGTCTCACATCAAAATTTTTGAAAGGGATAAAATCCCATTGCGTTTGAAAGGAGTTGGCGAAAGATTTTCCATCTAGATTATAAAAAGTTAATTGCTGAGGTGAACGGTCTAAGTCTACCAACACCTGATTTTGGAAATCTGTTCTGAAAAAGTCTGCAATAATTGACGATTTTCTACCGAAAAGTTTAAACTCTTGTTGCAAACTTGCCCCGTAATTCCATGCGATTTCAGGTTTTAAACCATAAATTTCACCTCCATTTTGCAAGATTTCTATACTTCGGTTTGATGCGAAATATTGTTGACTTTCAGCAAAAACATTAGCTGTTCTGAAACCTCTTCCTGCAGAAAGTCTCAATATTGTCTGTGGAGTGATATCATATTTAAAATTCAATCTTGGAGTAAACTGAGTTCCTGCCAAGTTATGAAAATCTGCTCTTGCTCCTGCAACCAAGGTGTATTTTAGTCCAGTTAAAGTGTATTCAGCAAAAACTCCAGGAACGATTTCGTTTCTTTTAAAGTTTTGAGATAAATACATTTCATCATATCCATCATACAAAAAACTCGCTCCGGCTTTGTATTTGTGGTTGGTATTCCCTATGATACTTTCAAAAATTAAATTTGAATAGTAAGTTTGTTGTTTTCCAGAATAATTTCTCAATCCAAAGAAACTGTCTTGCTGATGATAGGTATATTGGTTCATCCAACCTAAACTTTGATAAGGTTTTCCTTTAAATACATATCCTGTTTTGTTCCAAACTTGAAATCTAGAAATATCGATTCCTACACCATACAAAGACTGCTGATTTTGAGGCAATTTTTTATCAAACCCGATTTGTCCTGCTGTTCTTTCGTCTTTAATGAAATTAATTCCGAAATGTGAACCAAAACCTGAATGGTCTAAATCATTGAAGTTTAATAAATAAGCTGTATTAATCTGAGTTCCTTTTGGTCTGTCAAGAAACGTGTCGTTATTCATGTCTGTATCACCGAAAGTTCCGTTTCCGTGAAGTAAAAAAGTTTGTGACCAATGGTCGTTGATTTTAGATACACTTGTGATATTGGCTTCGGCTCTTCCGTTAAAATCAGAAAATAAATTCAAAGAAGTTTCGGGTGTATCTGCATGTTTCAACAATTCGGTATTGATTTGTCCTGTGATACTTTCGTACCCATTGGTAACCGTGCTTCCTCCTTTTGTTAGCTGAATACTTTCAATCCATCTTCCAGGAATGAAACTTAGGCCATAAGCGGAAGCTAAGCCTCTGATTTCGGGTAATAATTCTTTTGTTAAGCTTGTATATTTTTGTTCTAAGCCTAACATCTTCAATTGTTTGGTTCCCGTAACGGCATTGCTGAAAGAAACATCAACGGTTGCATTGGTCTCAAAACTTTCGGATAAATTACAACAAGCTGCTTTTAATAACTCTTTTTTGTCAATATTAAAAACAAGTCCTGTTTCTTTTTTATTTAAAGAAGTTGCCGCTTTTCCGCCTGTGATGGTGACACCCTCAATATTTTTTTCATGTTTGGTATGATTTTCATTTGAAGATTTATGATTATTCTGTTCATTTTGTTCAGATTTTGTCCCTCCTTCAAAATGAATATTAGGATTGGCTTCTCCAAAAGGAATTTCACGGTCATAAAGACAACATCCTGGTAATTCGCTATAAACAGGATCTGTTGATTTGTATTTCTCATTATCATGACCAACTTCGGCAATTTTCTTTAAAATTTTATCTGTAGAAGTTTTTGTTGGGTCAAAATTTAAAGTAACGGTTTGCTTTTCTGCATTCCATTCTGCAGAAGTTGCACCTGCATCTTTTGCTGCTTTTTCTATTCTAGCTTTACACGAACCACAGTTTCCTTTTACATAAAATTCATTTTCTTTTTTTGAAGAAAGATTAATTTCAGTTTTTGATGGTTCTTGGTTTCTTTCATAATGACAACATCCCGGAAGATTTTTGTAAGTATCATCATCAGCTTTGAACTTTTCATTGTCATGTCCGGCTTCAGCTACTTTTTTGAGGATTTCGTCAGTAGAAACTGAACTATTTGGTTCTAAGGTTAAAGTTTGTGTATCAATTGAATAGACAGCTTCTTTTGCACCTGCTTTTTTGGCTGTGGTTTCTATTCTTTCTTTACACATTCCACAGCTGCCTTTTACGCTAAACTGTTTTTTAGAAAGATTTTGAGCAAAAATAAATTGTGTAGATAATAGGAATAACCCAAGCAAAAACTTGGAAATATATAATTTCATTTTGTTTAAAATTTAGATTAATTAAAAATTGGTTCACTATATTTTTAATGAACTCAAATAAGGATAATTAACCTATCTTCGGCGGTTGCCAAATTTCTTTTAAACTATCTGAAAGATGTGGATCTGAATACTCGAATTGTAAATTTTTATTGGCTTTGTAGTAAGAAAACTCCAAATACAGATTTTTTGAAAAAGGAGTTTCTATGAATGTATAACATGAAATGCAGATTGTGCAACAATCATCAGTACAAGATTTTTTGCCTTGAGTTGATTCTTTGTGATTGTCTTTGCAACAATCCATTTTTGAGTCACTTTTACAACATGTGTCTTGTGCAGATTGTAAATAGAAGTTATCCTTAGGAACTAAGAAAATTCCTAAACAGAAGATAATGGTTAAAATCTGAAATAGCTTCACAATTGCAAAAATACAAAAATTATGGCAAAGGTTCACCAACTTTTAATGCGCAATCATGCCATGGTTCGCCATGGGCAGGATTTAATTTTGGTTTTTCTCCTTGGGCAAGTGGTTGCTGAGTTGGAGCAGGGGTTTGAACTGTATTTTGCTGAGGTTGTGGAGTGACCGGAGAGGTCTGAGGTTTACTGTTTAAAGGTTGTCCTACAGGAATGTCACATCTGTGACCTGGTTCTCCATGAGGAGGATTCATTCCCGGAGCTGTTTTTACGGTTTTCCCGTTTTTATCTAATGCAAATTTTCCTGGATTTAAAGAATTTGGGTCTATTTGAATAGATTGAGTACCATTTGGATTTTGAGTTACCTGTGCTTTAGGAGCTTGTGAATTACCATTTAAAGGTTGTCCTACAGGAATGGCACAATTGTGTCCGGGTTGCCCATGAGGAGGGTTCATTCCTGGGGCTGTGACGGTTGTTCCGGAAATTGGAGTTACAGTTTGTTGTGTATTCTGGATTCCTGCTTGGTCCAAAATAGAAACTTTTTGTGTATTATTGATTACAGGAGCTTGAATTCCTGCTTCATCCTTTAAATAAGTTGGTCTTTCATCTTTTTTACAAGAAATCGTAAATAGAGAAATCGCGAATAAGCCTAAAAAAGTTTGTTTCATAATCAATCGTATGAAACAAAATTAGCAAAACATTTTTAATTGTTTTGCTAATTTTTTATTTATAATGTTGTTTTAAGATTAATTCTTAACTAAAAGTCTGAATCCTTCTCCGTGAACGTTGATAATTTCCAAACCTTCGTCGTCTTTTAATAGTTTACGAAGTTTTGCAATATAAACGTCCATACTTCTTGCTGTGAAGTAATTTTCTTTCTTCCAGATTTTTCTTAAAGCAAGATCTCTAGGCATGAAATCATTTCTATGAATACAAAGGAGTTTTAATAATTCATTCTCTTTTGGAGAAAGTTTGTACTCGTTATCACCGACTCTCAATTGTCTCAACATAGAGTCAAAGAAAATATTACTGATTTTGAATTGTTCCTGTTCTTCATTTTCTAGAGTAGAGCTTCTTTGAAGAATTGCTTTGATTTTATATAGAAGTAGTTCTGTATCAAATGGTTTTGTAATGTAGTCATCAGCGCCTAACTGATATCCTTTCAGTATGTCTTCTCTCATATTTCTTGCAGTCAAGAAAATGATAGGCGTATTCTTATCAATTTTTTTTACATCTTCAGCTAATGAAAAACCATCTTTTTTAGGCATCATAACGTCAAAAATGCAAATATCAAATTCGTTTTCTGTAAACTCTTTTAAGCCTTGCTCCCCGTCTGTTGCCAGAGTTACCTCAAAGTTATTTATCATAAGATAATCCTTCAACACTGCTCCGAAACTCTGATCGTCTTCTACTAATAATATTCTGTTGCTCATAATTTTAAGATTAAAAATTAACAATTAAGAATGAATTGCTGTTCCTTCTCGTCTATAAATATTTTGTTTTGGTTATTTTAATACTATTCTAAATTTTTAGCTCATTGGAAGTTTAATTGTAAATGTGCTTCCTTTATCTTTGTGTGAGTCTACCAAAATTTGTCCTTTATGTAACTCTACTATTTTCTTTACATAAGACAATCCAAGACCCTGGCCTTTTACATTGTGAATATTTCCGGTTTCTTCCCTGAAAAATTTCTCAAAAATTTTTGTTTTGTTCTGGTTTTCCATTCCCATTCCTTTATCAGAAATTTCAATAATATACCAATTGCCTTCATTTCTTGTTTTTACTTTTATTTCAGGCTCATTTGGTGAGTATTTGTTGGCGTTATCCAATAAGTTTACCAACATATTTGAGATATGAAATTCGTCGATTTTGAAATTGTATTTTGTTGCATTAAACTCCTGCTCCAACGTTCCGTTTCTTTGCTGTACAATCAGATTGAAAGATTCTGTCGTTCTTTTGATTAATTCTCTTACGTTTGTTTCTTTTAAGAATAATTTTACTTCATTTCTTTCAAGCTTAGACATATTAAGAACATTTTCTACCTGTTTTTTCATTCTTAAGTTTTCCTGTTTGATAAGCTCAGAATAATACTTTACTTTATCAGGATTGGTTGCGATTTTGTCGTTTGCCAAAGAATCTGTTGCAACGGAAATTGTTGCTAAAGGTGTTTTGAATTCATGAGACATGTTGTTGATGAAGTCAGTCTTTACTTCAGCCAATTTTTTCTGCCTCATCATATAATTAATGGAAATAATGTAGATTCCCAAAATTGTTAATAAAGAAAGGAAAGTTCCTAAAAGCATCGGCCAGTTGTTCATGGCCAAAGAATATTCTTTTTTCGGAAAAACTAATGCTAAACTATATAGGGTTCTATCTTTTTTATCTGTGAAAAGAGGGTAGCTATATGTGTTGTTGTCTTTTTTTTCTTTATAATCTTTATTAACGATACTTGTGAGATTGTTGTTTTTATCAATAACTCCGTACCCAAATTTGGCTGTGATTCCTCTTATTTTTAATTCTTTTGTGATAACAGAGTCTAAAATTTTCGGGTTTACCCTTTTGGTGATAGGTAAATTATTACCGACTATTTTAGCATATTCCCGCATATAGAAATCTCCATTTTCTAAATCCTGATTGATATCTGTCGTTAAAAGCTCACGATTCGTTGTATCTCGCTTTACCTTATAGGCTGCTTCATCGGTATACAACTTGGTTAGTTTTATTGAGTCTCCCATTTTAGAAATTGGGAGCTGACTTTTTTCAATAATATTTTTAGAATAAATGATTTGTCTCTGTGTTCCAGAATCTTCTACCTGTTGAATAGTCGTTAAAGAAGGCTGATCACTGTTTGCAAGGAT
Organism: Chryseobacterium oryctis; assembly: GCF_025971925.1. GTDB lineage: Bacteria > Bacteroidota > Bacteroidia > Flavobacteriales > Weeksellaceae > Chryseobacterium > Chryseobacterium oryctis. Next base: position 132,046 of record NZ_JAPDHV010000002.1, on the reverse strand, counting down.
GTTGTTTCTAAAGTTTTTATTGTCTTGATTGAGGTATTTGTCGACTTCTATTTCTCCAATGTTCTTTGAAACATTTTCCAAAGCAGAATATACTTTGTTTGAAAAATCCTGCTCAAGGGTTCCATAATAGCGTTTAAGCCAATAAAATTGGAGTGTGACGAAAACTATCAGTGAGATTGTCATAAACACCGAGATTATTGGGATGAACTTATTATTCATTTACTATATAGTTTTGAAAAAAATGAATGTTAAAATTAATTATTTTAAGACTTGATAAACAAAAAACGAGCCAAAAAATTGTATAATTTATCTTAAAACAGTGTTTTTTAACATTTATTTATAAATTTATAGATGCTTGTCGTAGGAAAAGTATGACTTTAAAATAAAGAATTGGCTTTTTTAGAATATAATATCATTATGGACTGTGATATTATATTTAACAAAGATTATGATTTGTGAAAGGTTTAGTTCGTGGGAATTTCTAACGTAGAAGTCTCAAAAGAGCATACCTTTTACTAAAACTGAATGTTGGATAAGTCGGGGAGTTAAAACCTTAGAAGGTTCTGACTTTTTATAAAGGAAATAGAAAGGAATGAAGAAGATAAAAAAAATAGGAAGTAAAAACTTCCTATTTTTATCTACATTTTTTCGATGTTTATAAAAGTTCCGTCGGTAGGGACTATTTTGTAGTTATCGGCTACTGTAAGTATGGAAATACCTCCCGAAATCTGAACTTTGAGTTTGTCTCCTTTCTCAAACATTGCCATAAATTCCATAGTTCCAACTCTGTTAGCTCCTGCTGTAACTAAAATAGCTTCATTAAGGGCAACATCATTTCTTGCAATGATATTATCATTTTTTAGTGCTCTGAAAGAAATTACCGGGGGACTTACATGAACTCCGGAAGTTTTAACCTTCAGGCTTATAAGAATTTTATAAAGACCGGATTCTTTGAAGGTAAAATTGCTGAAATTAGTATTAATAACACCTTGAGGATCAATTATGCCTAATTTATCACTGTCTAAAGTGCTATTATAGAACCCAAATGGGACGTCTTTTTCTCCGCAACCAATAAGTACACATGTTACAGAAGGGTAATTGGCTTCAAGTGTCGCGGGATCCATACTTGCACGAGTGGTTCTTCCTCCGATTTCATAAAAAGTAGGTTGCCATAGGTTACCATCGTAATACATTACTCTTTTGACATCTTTCTGGTACATAAGCATTCCCTGCATTGCTTCTTCATTTTCAAAGTTGTCACCGATACTTGAGTTATATAAAGGCAGTTCACTTTCGTTATTGATTACAGGAATTATCAGTCCTTTAGAATTGGTAGAGTTGTCTTCTTTATTTACAATACTAAAAATTGAGTTACTGCTTGGATTGATATGATCACCAATAATAACTTGGGAGAAAAGAATTTTAGTGGCAAATAAAAGGACTAAAAGGTATATTTTGTTTTTCATATTAATTCAATTTTTCTATGTATAAAAAAGTGTCTTTGTCGCTCATTTTAAAGGTTACTCCTGTGCCTAGATTTACTCCTGTGTCAGCTTGAATACCTCCTCTCAAACGAATCTGATCTCCAGCGTGCAAATATTTTATTATCGAAAAGCTATTGACGGAATTTGCATTTCCTGCTGTTACTACTAATCCGTATAATAAAAAACTGTTTTCATGAATTTTCTGCCATCCTTCTGCTGTTGCGCCGACATAAAGCGCTTGTAAGGAAACAATAGTGGCGGCATTTCCTACAGAAAGACCACCTGCGCTACTTGTTTTTATGGAAGGGTTTATTCTGTAATATCCATCTGAGGGAATTGTAATTTCGCCCTCTGCATTTATTGTTACACCTAAATTATTTATATTGTTTCGTTCAATATCATTTAGAATATTAAATTTTAATGTTGGGCGACCTGTAATTCCTAATAGGTTTGCAACAACTTGGTCTGCTGCATTTGAACCTATAATACTCACATTTTTATAGTTTTTAATACTTTTTTCGGTCGCAGAGACCCATCTGTATCCGTCGTATTTTACAACTTCTTTTGTCTGTTTGTTGTAGAATATTAATCCATTGTCTTCTGCTACATTGTCGTATAAATCTGGTTGCAGGATATTATAATGAGGTAGCTCGGTACTATTTTCTACCTGTGGAAGAATAAATCCTTTTGTTGGGCTTTCTAGGTGTAAAATAGCTCTAGGGTGTATTGTTTCCGGGTTGTCTCCAATCTTAACTTGTGCGTTCCCGAGTGTACTTACAGCTATTAAAATAAAGAGCCCTATTGTAGTTATTTTTTTCATAATCTTAATCACTTACTTTGGTAAACATTATTTCTCTCGGGTAATACGTTGCAATAGTAGAATTTGTATTTGCTGTGAGAGTCACCGCTACAGAAACTGTTGCAAGAGGAGAGTGTATCCTTGAGATAATATAATCTCCAGCTTTTAGACGGATTTTGGTTGATGTGAATGCTGCGGTATCCAAATCTCCACCAATTCCTAAAACTCCATAATAATCAGGAAAAAAAGTAGATAATTTAACTTCACTATAGCTGTTGTCGGGTTGTTTTAAATAGGCTCTTAATTGATACTGAGGTCCACTGGTTAATGAAACAGCACCTCCTGTTTTTGAAGGAATGTTTAAATAAATTTCATAAAGACCTGGTTGAGTAATGGTGAACTTTGCATTATCGAAATTTTCATTTCCATAAGCTCCTCCACCGTCTACTACAGCTGTTTCTCGAGTTATATTTAAATTATTATAAGATTTTTGACCATCAATCGATGCGCTGAACCCAAGTCCTACGTGTCGACCACACCCTAAAAGAACACAAACGACACTTACTTTTTCGGTGGCATTGGATAAAAATCTTGATTGATTGTTTTTAAAACTAGGTAGGGTGGTTTCATTAGTCCATGAATCTCCGTCATAGGAGTATATTGTTGCGTGGGTTTTCTCAAACGCAATCATCCCTGTCATAGAAGGGTTGGATGAATTCGGGAAAGGTAAATTGTTTGGAGATGTTACTGCAGGCAACATTATTCCATAATTTTTACCATTATATTTTCCGTCAACTTGTAATATGGCTTTACTATGCATGTTAATAATAGGGTTTTTTGAAATTCCTACTTGTGAAAAAGTCAAATTAACGGCAAGCAACATTATCAAAGAAGTGTTAATTTTTTTCATTTTAGTTTCTATTTAAAAATTAATCTGTTATATCTTCTTCGAAATAATTATTTTCTTTTGTGTTTAAGGGAGTTTTGTTAAATTTTTAATAGACTTTGTGTTTTCAATTAATTATTATTTGTGTGAGCTACTTTACTCTTAGATACCACTCATGTTTGTCTTTTTAAGACAATGCCTAAAAAAGACAAATACTATTACTTGTCAATGGGTTGATTGTGTAAGGGGAAGTACATCTTATGTTGCAAATATATGAAATTTGTGAATTATTAACATGTTTTTATTTATTAATTTTCTAAATCAATATTAGATAAATAATAATATTACTTTATTTTTAATTATTGTTGTAATTTGCTCTATTGATGGGAGATCGGTCTTGTTTCTATAAAAAACAAAAGACGAACTTTATAGTTCGTCTCTATTATAAGGGTCGGGATTATTTTTTAGAGTAATTCCTCTTCTTGAAAATATTGAATAATTGCTTTTTTCATTAATAAAGTTTGTTCATTGGGTTTTAGCTCTGGTAATTCTTCAAGTTTTTTAAATTGTGGCCATCCATCTTCATAATGAGTGAATTTATAATAGCCGAAAGGTTCTAATAATCTGCAAACCGCAATGTGAATTAGGTTTACTTTATCGTCTTTCGTATATTTTTGCTGACCGCTTCCTAACTCCTGAAGTCCGATTAAAAAAAGCAATGTTTCAATCGGTGGATTTTTTTCTGTTCCGAAATTATCTTCAAAAAACTGTTCTATTTTTTTCCAGTATTCTGCCTCGTTAATCATCTTTTTTATTTTCTAATTTTAATAAGAAAGCGTATTCTAATGCGTCTTCTTTTAAAGACTCAAATCTTCCGCTCGCACCACCGTGACCAGAGCTCATGTCAGTCTTGAAAATCAAAATATTATTGTCAGTTTTTAATTCTCTCAACTTTGCAGTCCATTTTGCTGGTTCCCAATATTGAACCTGAGAATCATGAAAGCCAGTGGTAATTAATATATTGGGATAATCTTTAGCTTCTACGTTGTCGTAAGGAGAATATTCTTTCATGTAATGATAGTATTCTTCATCGTTAGGATTTCCCCATTCGTCATATTCTCCGGTTGTTAAAGGAATTGTATCGTCCAGCATAGTTGTTACCACATCTACAAAAGGAACTTGAGCAACCACGCCATTAAATAGAGATGGTTCATAATTCATGACTGCGCCAACAAGTAATCCTCCTGCGCTTCCTCCCATTGCGTAAAGGTGTTTTGAGGAAGTATAGTTTTTTTTAATTAGATATTTCCCCGCATCAATAAAATCGAAGAAGGTGTTCTTTTTGAATAGCATTTTTCCGTCTTCATACCATTCTCTTCCTAAATATTCGCCACCTCTGATGTGTGCAATTGCATAAATAAAACCTCTGTCCAGAATTGAAAGCCTTACATTCGAAAAACTGGCATCAACAGTATGTCCGTAACTTCCATATCCGTAAAGGAGTAAAGGTGTATTTTCAGATTTTATAGTGTCTTTGTGGTAAACCAAAGAGATTGGAATTTTAGTTTTTCCGTCTCTGGAATCTGCCCATATTCTTTCAGAAATATAATTTTCGGGGAAGAATTTTCCACCCAAAACTTCTTGTTGTTTTAGAAGTTTTGTCGTTTTATCCTTCATATTATACTCATAAGTTGAGCTAGGCTTTGTTAAAGAAGTGTAGCCATATCGTAAAACCTCTGTGTCAAACTCTAAATTAATACCAATATAAGTGGTATAAGTAGGATCCGAGAACGGTAAATAATAAGACTCCTTATTTATTTTGTCAATAATTTTGATTTGTAGAAGTCCTTCTTCTCTTTCTTCAAGTACCAGATAATTTTTAAAGATTTCAAAACCTTCCAGCAAGACTTTTTCACGGTGGGGAATGACATCAATCCAGTTTTCGATTCCGCAATTTTCAATTTTTGTTTTTACAATTTTGAAATTGGTTGCTTCGTCTGCGTTGGTAATGATATAAAATTCATCTTCATAATGTTCAACAGAATATTCCAAGTCTTCAATCCTTGGCTGAATTATTGTCCAATCTGCAAAAACATTGTCAGCCGGAATAAATCTGTGTTCATCAGAAATTGTGCTTGAACTTGCTATAAAAATATATTCTAAGGATTTTGTTTTAAAAACATTTACATCAAAGGTTTCATCTTCTTCATGGAAAATCAAAACATCTTCTGATGAGTCTGTTCCTAATTTGTGTCTGAAAACTTTGTAAGCTCTTAAACTTTCATCTTTTCTTATATAAAAAATGTGTTCGTTGTCATTTGCCCAAACAGCTTTTCCTGTGGTGTTTTCTATTTTATCTGAAAGAATTTCACCGGTCTTTAAATTCTTAAAATTAATAGAGTAGATTCTTCTTCCTACATTATCTGAAGAAAAAGATACGAGTTCGTTGTTGGGGCTTACAGCAAGGCTTCCTACTTCAAAATAACTTTCGCCTTCAGCTAAAATATTGACATCAACAACAATTTCTTCTTCATTGTTTAAGTTTTTATGTTTTCTACAAAAAATAGGATATTCTTTTCCTTCTTCATAACGAACGATATACCAATATTCATTGAAGAAATAGGGTAAAGATTCGTCATCTTTTTTGTATCGGGCTTTCATTTCCTCGAAAAGTTCTTCCTGAAGTTGTTCGCTATCCCTCATCATAAAATCTGCATAAGCATTTTCTTCTTCAAGATACTTTATGACTTCCGGGTTTTCCCTTTCGTTGAGCCAGAAGTAGTTGTCGATTCTTTTATCACCGTGTGTTTCTAGTATTTTTTCTATTTTTTTTGCCTGTGGAGCTTTCATTCAATATTAATAATTGTTCAAATTTAATTAAAAAAAAACCATCTTTCCTTAATTGAAAAGACGGTTATTAGGTATTTTGTGCTAAAGGCTATTTGTGAAGAGCCTTAATGTATTTTTCAACTGCCATTGTCATGGATGGTGTTTCCTTTGTAGGAGCCATTAAATCTATTTTTAGTCCTGCTTCTTCTGCCGCAGCTAAAGTTGTGTTACCAAATACGGCAATTTTTGTTTCATCTTGTTTGAAATCAGGGAAATTTTGTTGTAAAGATTTAATTCCCTGTGGACTGAAGAAAATCAACATGTCATAATCTTTTATGTTGATATCTGTTAAGTCACTGCAAACTGTTCTGTACATGATAGCTCTTGTCCAATCTATATTTGCACTATCTAAAGTTTTGATGATATCCGGACTCAAAACATCTGAAGATGGCAATAGATATTTTTCAGTTGGGAATTTTTTGAAAAGAGGAGCTAAATCTGAAAAGTTTTTCTCTCCAAAACTGATTTTTCTCTTTCTATATACAATATGTTTTTGTAGATAATTTGCAATCGCCTCAGATTGGCAAATGTATCTCATGGTATCAGGAACAGCAAAACGTAGTTCTTCTGCAAGTCTGAAGTAGTGATCTATAGCATTTTTACTGGTGAAAATAATTCCGGTGTATTGCGTAAGATCAATTTTCTGTGTTCTTAATTCTTTATTGTCAACTCCTTCGACATGGATGAAAGGGCGGAAATCGATTTTTATTTTTTCCTTCTTCGCTATATCCAAATATGGAGACGACTCACTAGGCGCAGGTTGAGAAACCAATATAGACTTTATTCTCATCATTGACTTTTTTAAATAAATAACAATTTCCAAAGCAACAACAACGGAGCAATTTGGAGGGTGCAAATATACAAAAATTTATAATACCATTTTTCGGGTAAGACGTTGTTCTTGTGAAATAAATAGAAAAAAATCTTAAAAACGAAAACAAAGCCAAAAAACAGCAGGTAATAAATAAATACTTTACTTCTATCTATATTGAAATAATAATGAATGATACATAAGATTATCAATAAGAATGATAAAACAAAGTAAAATTTTGTAGAAGTGAAATAAAAAATTGACCACTTTTTTCCGTCTCCTATACTTTGGTAGAATAAGAAGCCTAAAGCGCATTTTATCAGATAAAACAATATAATAACGGCTAAAGTATAACCAAACTTATTGAGCTGAAATCCTAAAATATTTATATCATTTATATATTTAGGGACAAAAGGGATGTATTGAGATATTAATACACTTATGGTAAGAGCTGTGACACAGGATGTGATAACCCAACTTGGCAGGTTGTTACTTGCATCAAAATATTTTTGAAGCAAAAAGTCTTTTAAATTAGCATCTCTTTCTATGATGTTCATCATAAAAACAAATAAAAAGACGCATCCCAGCAATATAAAAATTACCCAATCATTGTTCTCAGGTATTCTTACATGGTTTATAAAGTTTTGTGATAACGGCAAAGGTATATTTTTTGCAAAATTATAGATTATTTTGTATAAAATAAAAAGGTTAAATAAACTATCTTTGCAAACTGAAATGAAAAAACTTGTCATCATCCCAACTTATAACGAAAAGGAAAATATTGAAAATATTATTTCCGCAGTCTTTGCGTTAGACGAAGGCTTTCATATTTTGGTTGTTGATGACTCTTCGCCTGATGGTACTGCTAATATTGTAAAAGATTTGCAGAAAACATTTCCCCATTGTTTGCATTTGTCAATCAGGCATGTAAAAGATGGTTTGGGAAAGGCATATATTCATGGGTTTAAATGGGCTATTGAAAATAAATATGATTATATTTTCGAAATGGATGCCGATTTTTCTCATAACCCCAGTGATTTGCCAAAACTTTTTGAAGCTTGTCTGAATGCAGATATGGCAATAGGTTCACGTTATTCAAAAGGAGTAAATGTGGTGAATTGGCCAATGGGAAGGGTTTTACTTTCTTATTTCGCGTCAAAATATGTTAGATTCATTTTAGGTCTTCCTATTCATGATACAACGGCTGGTTTTGTCTGTTTTTCAAGAAAAGTATTGGAAGAAATAGGCTTGGATAATGTAAAATTGAAAGGGTACGGGTTTCAAATTGAAATGAAATTCAGGGCCTTTAAAAAAGGTTTTAAAATTGTAGAAGTTCCCATTATATTTACGAATAGAATTTTAGGAGAGAGCAAGATGAATGGTGGAATTATCCATGAAGCTGTTTTCGGTGTGCTTAATTTAAAATGGAAATCATTAATCAATAAATTATGAAAAGATTAATATTACTTTTTGTTTTGATGTTTGTATTTTCATGTGCAGAATATATTGATAAGCCCAAAAATCTTGTTGATAAGGTAAAGATGGCTGAAATATTGGCAGATTTAGCAATTAATGACCAGGCAACTTTTACCTATCAAAATACAAATCTGGAAGCGGGAACAAGATATGTTCTTAAAGAACATAATGTAAAACCTGATGATTTTGTAGAAAGCTTTAAGTATTACGTGATGAAGCAACAGATGAAAGGAATTGCTGAAGATGCGCAAGAGGTTTTGTTGAAAAAAGACCCGAAAGCTGATAAATATGTAAAGGATAAACTCAAAAGCGGGACTAATTTACCGAACTTGGAGAGATAATTATGATGCAAAAATTTTTTACTATAGAGAAAACCTCTGAGGGAAAGGCTAGAGCAGGAGAAATTACCACAGATCATGGTAAGATTCAAACGCCTATTTTTATGCCTGTAGGAACTGTGGCAAGTGTAAAAACAGTTCACCAAAGAGAATTGAAGGAAGACATAAAAGCCCAGATTATTTTGGGTAATACATATCATTTATATCTTCGTCCTGGTATGGAAACAATGCAGGAAGCTGGAGGTTTGCATAAATTTATGAATTGGGACTTGCCAATTCTTACGGATTCCGGAGGTTTTCAAGTTTTTTCATTGGCGAGTAGTCGAAAAATGACAGAAGAAGGAGCGAGATTCAAATCTCATATCGATGGAAGTTATCATATGTTCTCTCCGGAAAAGTCAATGGAAATTCAACGACAGATTGGTGCAGATATTTTTATGGCTTTTGATGAGTGTACTCCTTATCCTTGTGAGTATAATCAGGCGAAAACTTCAATGGAGCTTACACATCGTTGGTTGAAAAGATGTATTGAATGGACGGAAAATAACCCTGAATTATACGGTCATAAACAAAGGCTTTTCCCTATTGTTCAAGGATCTACGTATTCGGATTTAAGAAAAATTTCAGCCGAAGTTATTTCTGAAGCTGGAGCAGAAGGGAATGCAATTGGAGGTCTTTCTGTAGGTGAACCTGAAGAGGAAATGTACAGAATTACTGATGAGGTTACAGATATTCTTCCGAAAGATAAGCCAAGATATTTGATGGGAGTTGGTACTCCTTGGAATATTTTGGAGTCAATTGGCTTAGGAATTGATATGATGGATTGTGTAATGCCAACCCGAAATGCAAGAAATGCAATGCTTTTCACTTGGAAAGGTGTGATGAATATGAAAAACGAAAAATGGAAAAAAGACTTCTCTCCTCTGGATGAGTTTGGAACAAGTTTCGTTGATAGAGAATATTCTAAAGCTTATGTTAGGCATTTGTTTGTTTCTAAAGAGTATTTGGGGAAACAAATTGCATCTATCCATAATTTGGCATTTTATTTAGATTTGGTTAAAGTAGCAAGAGAACACATTATAGCAGGAGATTTCTATCAATGGAAAAACTCTGTACTTCCTGTTCTAAGACAAAGGTTATAAAAGATAGACAATGCTGAAAATTATAGATAAATATATCATTAAAAAATACCTTGGAACTTTTAGTTTCATGTTGATATTACTATCTATAGTTGTGCTTGTAATAGATGTTCAGCAGAAAATTCCGAGGATTGAAAATGCAAAATTATTAGATCCTAAGATGGATTTGATGTACTTCTTAATACATTTCTATCCTTTCTGGATTTTGAATCTTGTTGTGACTTTCTTGTCAATTCTGGTTTTTATTTCGGTGATTTATTTTACATCCAGAATGGCAAATAATACGGAGATTGTTGCTATCATAAGTAGTGGCGCGAGTTTTCATAGGTTTGCAAGACCGTATTTGCTGACTTCTGTATTTATTGCACTGATTTCTCTTACCGTAAATCATATGGTTCTTCCGTGGGCAAATATTAAGAAGAACCAGTTGGAAGCGTATACCTATAACTCTACCAATAAAGAAAAGATTTTAGGAACAGCTCCTGCTTCAGCGCAATTAAGTAAGACAGAGTATATTTTCGTAAACTCTTGGAATAAAAAAGAAAAAAGAGGAAGTGGTTTTGTTTTTCAGAGATTTGATAAAAACAGGAGATTGCTTTATGAGCTGAAGGCTTCGGAAGTATATTGGGATCAGGCAAAAAAGCAATTTGTACTAAATAATTATACCGAAAAGACTATCAATAAAGATGATTCTGAGAAACTTGCGCATGGTTATGAATTAAGAAAAAACTTTGGTCATTCGCCCGAAGAGCTTTTTCCAAATGAACTTTTAGGACAAAATAAAACAACGCCTGAGCTTATAAAATTCATTGAAAGGGAAAAAGAAAAAGGTAACGGAAACCTTAATTCTTACTTAAATGAGCTTCATCAAAGAACCTCAATGCCGGTTTCTATTATCATTTTAACCTTTTTAGCTCTATCTTTGGCATCTCAAAAGAAAAGAGGAGGGTTGGGAATCAATCTTGCAGTGGGTATTTCTTTAGCGTTTGTTTTTGTATTCTCGTTTGAGGCCTTAAAAGTTGTTTCTGAGAATAAAAGCATGACACCGTTTTTAGCGATGTGGTTTCCTAATTTAGTTTTCTTGCCAATTGCGTTGATTTTATATTTGAAAAGAGCAAATCAGTAAAGGAGTTTTATTTCCTTGTGGTAAAAAGATTTTAAGCCGTCTTCTTCCAGTTCAATCCAGATTTTTCCGTTTTCGTCGGTTTGTTTTATGATGCCATTTTGTCTCCTTTTATTTAATTCAAAGACTGAAATCTCATCTTTACGAAATAAACTTTGATTAAAACGATGCATGATTTCCTCATCAGAGGGGATTTTTTTTAGTTTCTCAACCAAGTAATTATGAAAGTCTATAGTAAGTTCATCTAAGTTAAAAGTCTTTCCTGTCTGCGTTAAAAGGGAACCCGCATTAGATATCTCGTCAAATTTTTCCTGAAGAATGTTAATTCCAGAACCAATAATGAAATAATTAGTTTGATTAATTTTTTTCTTTTCAATTAAAATTCCAACTATTTTTTTACTTTTAAGAATAATGTCGTTTGGCCATTTTATTTTTACATTCTGTTCGGTCAAATTGGCAAGAAAATCCCTTATGATTATTGCGGTATAATAATTGAACATAAAATCTGAGCATGTGAAATTTTCAATTTTTGCCGCTAAAGTATAAGCTAAATTTTTTTCAGCCACTGATGACCAGGTGTTTCCATATTGTCCACGACCTTTTGTTTGATTAAAAGTATGCAAACCTACAAAATCTGAATTCTCATAAAGTAAAAATTTAGATATTTCGTCATTAGTAGAAGAACATTCTTTTAAATAAAACAGATGAGGCATTTAAGAAAACTTTAAGACATTTAAGGGCTTAAAAGTAAGGCTAAAGTAAAGAAAAAACAATAAATTTGCAGATTATAGTATTTTTTAATGAATAAAACAGCAGAAAAACAAGAATTATTAGATAAAATCGTTGAAGCTATCCAGGATGTAAAGGGAGAAGATATTATGATCTTTGATCTTTCAAACATTGAAAACTCTGTAGCAGAGACATTTGTAATATGTAGTGGAAACTCAAATACACAAGTTTCGGCTTTGGCAGGAAGTATTGAGAAGAAGGTGAGAAACGAATTAAAAGAAAGACCATGGCATGTGGAAGGGACTGAAAATGCAATGTGGGTTTTAGTTGATTATGTTTCGGTGGTAGTTCATATTTTCCAAAAACAGGTGCGTGAGTACTATGACATAGAAGAACTTTGGGGTGACGCTGTCATTACCAAAATCGAAAATGAATTTTAATTTTAAAAAGTATAAATGAACAATAAAGGATTTAACTGGTTTTTTCCGATTGCTATTGTAGCTCTTTTGTTATTCTTTATTCCGAATTTTTTCGGAGACAATAATGCAAAATCTATTGATGAGGATGAGTTCTTCCAAATCATGCAAGCTGGGAAAATTCAGAATATTTTAATATATAAAGACACTGAAAAAGCTGATGTTTTCTTAACAAAAGAGGCTAAAACGGCAATGGTTAATAAAAAAACCAAAGAAAATGATCCGTTTTCAGCATTTGAAATGACTCCAAAAGCAGATTACACCGTTAAATATGGTAGTCTACAGCTTTTCCTTCAAAAATTTGATCAGGTAAAGGCGACTAGTCCTAATATTAAAACTACCAAAGATTATGGTGTTGGTAAAAACCCATTAACGGAGATTTTAATTACTGCTTTAATTTGGGTTGCTATTTTAGGATTATTCTACTTCTTATTATTTAGAAAAATGGGAAGCGGAGGTGGTCCTGGTGGACAAATTTTCTCCATAGGAAAATCTAAAGCAAAACTTTTTGATGAAAAAGAGAAAATTCAGGTAACTTTTAAAGATGTTGCCGGCTTAGAAGGAGCTAAAGAAGAGGTTCAGGAAGTTGTAGATTTCTTGAAAAACTCTGAAAAATATACAAAATTGGGAGGTAAAATTCCTAAAGGTGTACTTTTAGTCGGTCCTCCGGGAACAGGTAAAACATTATTGGCAAAAGCCGTTGCAGGTGAGGCTAAAGTACCATTCTTCTCTCTTTCAGGTTCTGATTTCGTAGAAATGTTCGTTGGAGTAGGTGCGTCTAGAGTTAGAGATTTATTTGCTCAGGCAAAAGCTAAATCTCCTGCAATTATCTTCATTGACGAGATTGATGCTATTGGACGAGCGAGAGGTAAAAACAATTTCTCAGGAGGAAATGACGAAAGGGAAAATACATTGAACCAGCTTCTTACAGAAATGGATGGTTTCGGAACAGATACGAATGTTATCGTTATGGCGGCAACCAACAGAGCTGATATCTTAGATAAGGCTTTGATGAGAGCAGGACGTTTTGACCGTTCAATCTATGTAGATCTTCCGGAACTACATGAAAGAAGACAGATTTTTGATGTACATTTAAAGAAAATCAAATTAGATGGCACTGTAGACAGAGAGTTTTTAGCAAAACAAACTCCGGGATTCAGTGGAGCAGATATAGCGAATGTTTGTAATGAAGCGGCTCTTATTGCAGCAAGAAACAATCATGAATCTGTAACAAAACAAGACTTCCTTGATGCTGTTGATAGAATTATCGGAGGTCTTGAAAAGAAAAATAAAGCAATTAAACCTTCTGAAAAGAAAAGAGTTGCTTATCATGAAGCGGGTCATGCTACAATTTCATGGTTGGTAGAACATGCTTCACCACTGTTGAAAGTTACCATTGTTCCGAGAGGACGTTCTTTAGGTGCGGCTTGGTATCTTCCAGAGGAAAGACAATTAACAACTACCGAGCAAATGTTGGACGAAATGTGTGCGACTTTAGGAGGTAGAGCAGCTGAGCAGGTTATCTTTAATAATATTTCAACAGGTGCGCTTTCTGACCTTGAAAGTGTAACGAAAAGAGCTCAGGCAATGGTTACAATCTATGGTTTGAGTGAAAATATTGGGAATATTTCTTATTATGACAGTTCTGGTCAATCAGAATACAGTTTTGGAAAACCATATTCTGAAGAAACTGCAACTAAAGTTGATGCTGAAATAAAATCAATTATTGAAAATCAGTATGATAGAGCAATAAGAATTCTTACTGAAAATAAAGATAAGTTGGATGCTTTGGCAAACAAATTATTAGAAAAAGAAGTTATTTTCCGAGAAGATTTGGAAGATGTATTCGGTAAAAGAGCTTGGGATCCGGAATTGACAGAGAAACCAGTAACAAACACAATCCCTGAAACAAAAGAAGAATCAGAGGAAGTAACAGTTATTAAAGAAAAAGAAGAGGAAAGCGAAATTCAGGCTCCTGAAAGTCCGACTCAACTTTAAAAAATAACGTAAAAATTAGATATATAAAACCTGACAATGACAAAATTGTCAGGTTTTTTCATATTTAGCGAGATATTTTAGAATCATTGTAATTAATTTTTTATTTTTGTATAAAGTTGACTAAAAATAAATTAAGTTGAATTTATTCAAGAGGATTGTAAGCAAGCTAACGAACCAGCCTGAAGAAGAGGAAACACAGAGCCTGGAAAAACTAGGGGATTCGCTGAAAAATGCTGATCTCGATTATAAGTTTGCGCAATTATTTACGCATTCAGGAGGTTTTTTTAATTATTGTGCAGATGAGGCGGAAGCTCTACAAACTTTACATCAGATTATTAAAATAGAAGGTATAAACAACCTGTTTTGTTGGGATAAGGAACTTCAAAATTTTTTGAATGTTGTGAAATCACCTTATACTACAGAATTGCAATCATCAAATGATGCAGCATTTATTACTTGTGAATATTTGATTGCATATGATGGTCGGATTATGCTTTCTCATAATAATATTTTGCATTATCACTCTTCTAGATTGCCAGATAAAATTATCATCATCGCTAATGTTTCGCAAATTGTGAACAATCTTAATGATGCAATGGGTAAAATCAAGAGAAATGGTAATATAAAGAATCTTACATCTATTAGTGGAAGTCAGTCAAAGCTAGATACGTCTTCTAATACCAATACAAAACTTTTTTTATTGTTGCTTGAAGATTAGCATCAACTTATAAACTTTAAATTTTGGACAAAAACCTTATTCAAAGAACCATTTCCGGGCTAGTATATGTTGCAGTTATCGTACTTTGTACAACCCCACTTGGTGCCCAGTTGCTTAATAGTATCTCTCAGGATCTTATTAAACAACAATATTTATATTATGGGTTGATTACACTTTTACTGACTGTAGGCTCTTGGGAATGTGTAAAGATTATGAAATTTGGGAAAGGGTATGAAAAATGGGTGGTTTTTCCACTTATAGGTTTTATCTTTTATTTATTTTCAAAAAGATATTTTTATCACGATTTCTATTTCAATTTTAGGTTGAGCGAAATATTAGCACTTGTTTTAATATTAATTGCAGTTGTTACACTATTTAAATATCCAAATGAACTATATTACGATAGTGGAAAACTGATTTTCACAGTTATCTACGTCGCTTTACCGTTTAGTTTTGCTTTAGGTATACCAAAATATTCAACTTTTGAGAATACATTTTCTTTGGAAGTTCTTTTTCTATTCATATTAATTTGGAGTAGTGATACTTTTGCTTATTTGGTTGGAAAGTTTTTTGGAAAACATAAGATGGCTCCAAAAATTTCACCTAAAAAAACATGGGAAGGATATATTGGAGGAGTAGTTTTAACGCTTGTTTTATCTTATTTTATTGAAAAGTATCATCATGATCTTCGTGGAAATTGGATGGTTGTAGGTTTTTTAGTTGCTGCATTTGCTCCATTAGGAGATTTGGTAGAAAGTCAACTGAAAAGGAATTTTGCTGTGAAAGATAGCGGAAATATTATTCCGGGACATGGAGGTGTATTGGACAGGCTTGATAGTTTCATAATCTGCGCACCTGTTGTATATTTGTACTTTATTTTAGAAAAATTTATTTAAATCTTATGAAACTTCATAAAGAATCGAAAGGAACGATTATAGTAGCAACTATACTTTTCATAATTCTTAGCACATTAGCTATTTATTTTCTTGAAATGTGGTCGTTACTTGTCATTATGCCATTATTGGTAGTTTATAGTCTGGTATTTTGGTTCTTTAGGGTTCCAAATAGAGAAATTCTTGAGCATAGAGAAAATGTTATTGCTCCGGTTGACGGAAAGGTAGTAATGATAAAAGAGGTTGAAGAGAACGAGTTTCTTAACGGAAAAGCTATTCAGGTTTCAATTTTTATGTCTCCTTTGAATGTTCATATTTGTAGATATCCTGTTTCGGGAAAAGTGATTTACAAAAAATATCATCCCGGGAAGTATCTTGTAGCATGGCATGAGAAATCTTCTACAGAGAATGAAAGAACAACTGTTGCTGTGGAGAGCTTAACACATCATAAAGTGGTATTCAGACAGATTGCGGGATATGTTGCAAGAAGGATCGTTTTCTATTGTAATGAAGGAGATAATGCAAAAGCAGGACACGAATTCGGATTTATTAAATTTGGTTCAAGAATGGATGTTTTTTTACCTCTGGATACGGAAATTATTTGTAAAATAGGAGACATTACAAAAGGAGGTTTAGACGTTATTGCTAAATTGAAAGAAAGTTAAAATTTCTAATCAACAAGAATATAAAAAAGAGGAAAATCTTTATAGATTCTCCTCTTTTTTTCTTTTTTAGGAGATATAATTTTACGGAAAATGTTCTAATTAATACTAAAATTAGTCTTTCTAATATTTCAAAACAGAATGAACTAATAATTTTTTAGTGCTGTGTATCTGCACGTTTAGGCATTTAGACTGTTAAAATTCCGATTTTTGATAGTTATACATTATGGTATAAGTGATATATAGTGTTATTTCGTGAATAATAAATATCCTTGACTTATAAAACTTAATGTATAATGAATCTTAAAAATATTCATATTGGTAGTCTCATTCAATCTAAAGTTGAAGAGCTAGAGATTCCAACTAGTAGAATAACAAAATTTTTAGATTGTGATGAAGAAAGTGTAGAGAAAATGTATCTAGAAGAAAGTATTGATGCAAGTATTCTTTTGAGATGGTGTAAACTTTTAGAATTCGATTTTTTTAGAATTTATTCTGGGCACCTTATTCTTTATTCTCCTCCTGCAAAGGTAGGTCGAGTGGTGAAGCATAAAGAAGATACATTAATGTTTAGAAAAAATGTATACACGCAGGAAGTTAAAAACTTCATAATTGAAAAAATTAAGACAAACCAAATGACGGCAAGTGAAGTTATTTCGAAGTATAGAATTCCTAAGACTACATTATTTAAATGGCTTAAAAAAGAGTAAAAATCAGGATGTTTTCTGAATATTAATTCATAGAGCATAGAAATAAAAACTTTAACAGATTCTTTTCTAATGTTTAGTTTTTTAGTCCAATAAATCAAATATAGTGAGTTTTACTACGCGCGAGTAGTGTTGTGTGGTTTTGTTTTTAATGATTATGGGGTTTAGCAAGTAGTTTTGTGCTCTAAAATAAATCAAAGTATTTTTTAGGATATAGTAGTTTAGATATGGAGATTATTTAAATTAAATTGTTTCCATGCCTTACGAATTCTGAAGAATGATAATTGATTCTAGTATACAGTAAATATCAGCATATTTAAAACTTAATGTATAATGAATCTTAAAAATATTCATATAGGTAATCTGATTCAATCTAAGGTGGAGGAGCTTCAGATTCCGATGAGCAGAATAGTAAAGTTTTTAAATTGTGATGAATATGAGGTAGAGAAAATGTACAAAGAGGAAGATATTGATACAAATGTTTTATTGAGATGGTCTAAACTTTTGGAATTTGATTTTTTTAGGATTTACTCTGGGCATTTAATACTTTATTCTCCACCTGCAAAGGTAGGAATGGCACAAAAACCTAAGGTAAGTAAATTGGAGTTCAGAAAGAATGTATATACAAAAGAAGTTAAAGACCACATAATAAAAGAAATCAAAACAAAACAAATAACCACAAAAGAAGCTATTTTAAAGTATAGAATTCCAAAACCAACATTGTTCAATTGGATAAAAAAAGAGTAAAAATGGGACCAGATTATAAACAAATCTATTTGGATATTTTGGAAGAGAAATTTCCGGAAAAACTAAGGGATAAAACTATAAAAAAGAAACTTAATTCTTTAGAATCTGCAATGGATATTCTAAAGCTTAATAAGATGATTTTTGGTGAAGCCAAATCTGCAATGGAATTTAAAAGCCAAAGATTACGTTCTTATGATGAAAGTTCAATTTTGGAAATCTTAGAATATCAGAAGAAAAATAAGCTTACCAACATAGGAGTGGCTAATCATTATAAAATCAGCCGTAATACAATCGCAAAATGGAAAATTTTTTATAAAGTTTAGGTGATAATCTTTATAATTTGTTCTTCTTATTAGATATTTTGCTCTTTTTGAGAGTGCCTTTTCTGTTCCCTTTCTCCCTCTCTCTATTTTCTAGAAGTGAAGTTTTTACATCTAAACAAATAGTATTTGTGAATTTTATATTGAGTTCATAGAATAGAAGAGGGATTGTTTCTCTGTTTTTCGAGTCTGACAAACCAATTGTGCACAGGTTTGCATGTGAAAAATTATAGATAATAGTTTTTGTAATTATCTGATTTGAAGTGGTTGTGGAATTGTCTTTTTGAATTTGATATTTATAAATTATTATTGATTGCTTTGTATTACATGTTTGTGGCATTTCATTTGTTTAAGGGTTGTTGATTATGAAGGATGATTGATCGTTAATAAAGTTAATTTGTGTTTTATTTTATAATATATTTTGTATACTATTGTGGAGTTTGGAATATTTTTAGATTTTATTGTTTTTAAGGTTGATAATATTCAATGTTTTTATTATAATTGTTGTGAATAGATTAATTTTAATGATATATGTAGAGGATTTTTACTATTTGTTTCTCAACAGTACTTTAAAGTTTAGACATGAAAAATAAAATATTCAAAAAAATAACTATTAGTAATGATAACAAAAAGATGGTTAATAATTATGACCAAAACTATTTGGATCTTATTAATCGTTATTTAGTATTCTTATTTCTACTTTTTTCATTTTATTCTCTTTTCATTATATTTTATTTTGGGGATAATTTTACCTCTACGATTTTAGTTGGTGTTGCCCTTATGTGGCTTTTACTGATAAGTATTAAAGGAAAGACGAGTAGATTCCTTCATATTTTGAAGCCATCTATTATATCGGTTTTTTTAGTCTTAATATTTTTAGTGAGTTTTTTTTACATATATACCTGGAAACAAGGTGGAGTAGAATATTTTTATTTTTCAATATTATTTGCCTTACCATTTTTCTTCAATTACAAGCAAGATTATTATGCTATACTTTTTATTGTTTTGGTGGTAGCTCTAAGCTTTATAGGAGGTGTTTTTTTTGAGATGGAGTTTTTGCCAAGAAGCAAATATATTAAACAGGAGGAATTCAAGGTAATACAATTCCTAAACATAATGTTCAATATTGTGATATCTATCTTAAATATGTATTTCGTACATCGGAAAGATGAACTTATTTTCGGATTAATGAAAGAAACAGAAACTAAAACTTCAACTATTGAAGATCTATTGAAGACAAATAATGAGTTGATGAAGAAACAGATTATTACTAATAATTTAACAGAAGAAAATATTAAAGATATTTTAGACTTGGCAGAGACTAACTCTTCTCTTTTTTTAGAAAGGTTTCAAACATATTTTCCTAATTTTTTACCGGATCTTTTAAAGATAAATTCCAATCTTATCAGTTCGGAAATATATATATGTGCATTGATAAGGTTGAATTTTGATACAAAAAAAATAGCTTCGTGTACAAACAGTAGTGTTCGGGCAATAGAGAGCAGGAAATATAGGATTAGAAAGAAATTGGGAATACCTTCTGATGTCAATATAAATAATTTTATACTTAATATCTAGGCTTAATATACAAGTTTTACTACGCGTGAGTATAGTTGCGTAGGCGCATATTGGTGATTTTTAATGTTTTGTAAATAGTTTTGTGCACTCTATTAAGAATTTGAATGTAAATTCTGATTAATAATGAGGACATAAATATTAGTAGAAAAGGGCATTAATGTTATTAAAAGAGGACATTAATGTTATTAAAGATATTAATGTAAATAACTATATAAATGATGGCAAAATTTTCAAAAATGCAAAATCAAACTTTGTTTTTGTTTTTGTTTCTGTTTCTTTTTTGTGGGAAATTTTTTTCGCAAAATAATGGTGCAGTTGGGATTAACACTTCCACTCCCAATGCAAACAGTGTATTAGATGTTGTTTCAAATAATAACGACAAAGGAATTCTTATTCCTCGACTTACAGAAGCTCAAAGAGATGCTATTGTAATAAATCCGGCAACTGACGATGGTCTTACTATTTTTAATACTACAGAAGACTGTTATAATTATTGGAGCTTAGCAGACAATGAGTGGAAAAGTGTTTGTGGTCAAATAGGAAAATCAGTTTTTACTGTTGACTGTGCAAATACAAAAGCAATGGGGACATACATTCAGGGAAAAGAGTTAACCGCTTCTAACTATTTGAGTGTTTCTGTAAATGTGACAAAAATTGGAAATTATACTATTACTGGTACAACTACTAATGGATATAATTTTTACGGAACAGGTGTTTTTATGAATACAGGAATACAAACCGTACAGGTTCCGGGGCAGGGTGTTCCTTCTGCCATACAAATAGATAATGTACAGCTTTCTGCAAATGGCGTAGACGTTACCTGTACTCCTGCGGTAACGGTAGATGTGTTAAGCCCTGCAGCAACTTATACCATGAGCTGTGGTAGTGCTACAGTAAATGGCGTATATAAAGTGGGAACTGCCCTTACAGCTTCTAATACTATTACTCTACCTGTTAATGTTTCAGCATTGGGAAGCTATACGGTTACTACCAATACTGTAGACGGGATTTCCTTCAGCGGTTCTGGTACCTTTACATCTACAGGAAATCAAAACATAACATTATCGGGTATGGGAACTCCGTCTTCTACGTCAGTAAAAACCCTTACAATAACTTCGGACAGTAAAGGAGGAACATCTACAACATGTACAGTTAATGTTATTGTTGTTATACCTAAAAAAAGAATTTTAACTTTGGGTGTAGGAATTTATAACGCTGGAACTAATGGGACTTATTTAAATTCAATGATAACATCTAGTAATAATTTTGGTACTAATGCAAACAGTACTGTAAAATTTGAAGGATGGGAAATAATAAATGGACCCGATGATCCAACTGCGGCCTATCTATCAACCTATTTAACAGGTGCTAATCCTGTGGATATTGTTATTACAGGGCATGGCGGATATATAGGAGCTGGTTCAAATGAAGCACAAGTTATTGCGGATTATTTAGCTAATAAAGGTATTGTAATTACTTTTAATGAATTTGCAACAGAAATGCAACCTTTATTTAGAACTGTATTTAATGACCCTGGAATCACAGCTACTCAAGCTGGTGCGGGTGGTGCAGGAACTGTTAAACAATTTGGTATAGGTTTATCTAATGACCCAATTATTAATGGTCCTTTTGGAAATCTAGCAGGAAAATACTGGGGAGAAGATTGTTCTGAAACTTTACGAATAAATAATCTGCCATCAAATGAGATAATTGTTTATTCTAATGGTATTTACAATAATACACTTGGAAGTTCCAATAATATTACTAGTTTCAGACACGCTACATTAAATCTGGTTTGGATAGGAGATGGTGGTTTTGTTTCCAATAATAATTCTACTACTGCAGGAGCAACATGTTATCCTTTCTTAACAGATGCTAATAACCGTCCTATTCCGAGACCAAATTTTGGTTCTACCAATACGACTATTAACAACTCTATATTTGTTGCAAATGCTTTGGCTTGGGCAATAAAAGAGGCAGAATTTAACGGAATAAATACACAATAAATAAAGCATAAGTTTTTAAAGTAAACTCTGGTACGAAGAATTTCGTTCCGGAGTTTTTTATTTGATGTAACTTTTTACCTCCTCAATCAGATTTAGAATATATTTAACAGGTAAATCCTGTTCCAGATCAATTAAAAGGATTTTAAACTTCTTTCTGCCTTCCTGTAGAAGTTCGGGATAATCAAGTTTGTCACCGTGATAAAAACTTATGTAATGTTTTTGATGCTTTTTGCTGTAGTAGAAGTAGCATAGCATTTTCTTTTTATACTTAAAAAATGGTAACCCAAAGCTTAGAGTTTCGGTAATATTTTCAGTGTCGGATTCAAGTATTTTTTTACGCAGAAAAAGAAGAGTACTTCTGTCAGGTTCTTCAATTTTGTAGAAATACTCTTGTATAGGATTCATTTAAAATATAAATTAAAATATTTTAGTCAAAATTTTGAAGTTCAACAAGTTTGTGGTACATGCCTCTTTTCGCAATAAGCTCATGATGTGTTCCTTGCTCTACAATAACTCCTTTTTCCATTACAACAATCCAGTCTGCTTTTTGAATGGTAGAAAGTCTATGTGCAATAACCAGAGATGTTCTGTTTTCCATCATTTTTTCCAAAGCATCCTGAACAAATCTTTCAGATTCTGTATCCAAAGCGGAAGTTGCTTCATCCAAAATCATAATTGGTGGGTTTTTCAAAACTGCTCTCGCAATAGAAACTCTTTGTTTCTGACCTCCAGACAGCTTATTTCCATCATCTCCAATATTAGAATCATAGCCTTCAGGAAGCTGAGAAATAAATGAATCTGCATTGGCGATTTTTGCTGCTGCAATCACCTCTTCTTTTGTAGCATCAGGTTTACCCATCAGAATGTTATTATAAACAGAATCATTGAATAATACAGATTCTTGAGTAACCATTCCTAAAAGTTGGCGATATTCTTTTAATTTTAAATGTTTGATATTAGTTTTGTCAATTAAGATTTCCCCTTCTGTAACGTCATAAAATCTTGCTAAAAGGTTGGCAATTGTGGTTTTACCACTTCCACTTTGCCCGACAAGTGCTACCGTTTTCCCTTTAGGAATGCTTAGTGAAAAGTTTTTGAGAATCGTATGGTCTTTATCATAATAAAAACCAATATTATTAAACTCAATTGAATGATTTAAAGTGGAGATTGATACAGGGTTTTCAATTTCATCAATTTTCACATCTGCATCAAGAATTTCTAATACTCTTTCAAGAGAAGCTTCTCCTTTCTGAATATTCGAAATAGATTGAGATAAACTCTTTACAGGAGGTAAAATTTGAAAAAAAATACCTAGGAAAACAAGAAATTCACCAGGAGAAATGCTCTGTTCTACAATAATCTGCTTTCCTCCGTACCAGGCAATGATTAAGAATGTTACAGAACCTAAAAATTCGCTCATAGGAGATGCTAACTCCTTTTTTCTTCCCAGTCTTATAGAACTGTTTATCCATTTTTGCATAGATTGCGTAAAACGGTTATTCATTATTTTTTCTGCACTAAATATCTTAATGACTTTAGTCGATTTTAAGGTTTCATCAACAATCGAAAAAATATTTCCCATCTCGTTTTGTGCTTCGTGAGAATCTTTTTTTAGACTTTTTCCGATTAGTGCAATCATTGTTCCCATTACTGGCAAAACCAAAAGTGAGAAAAGTGTCATTTCTGTACTCAGCATGAATAATGTAACTAAAGTACTTATTAACATAAATGGCGCATTAATTAATTCTACCAAACTTCCCAAAATACTACCTTCTACGTCACCAACGTCATTCGACATTCTTGACATCAAATCACCTTTTCTGCTTTCGGAAAAAAATGAAACAGGAAGAGAGAGTATTTTATTATAGATTGTTCCACGAAGGTCTTTTGTAACTCCTACACGATAGTTGATTAGTAAAAAAGCACCTAAATATCTAAACACATTTCTTAGTAAAAACATGAAAGCTGTAATAATGCAAAGCCAAGCCAATACATTAAGTGCCCCATGTTGTGAAACCATCGTTTGAACATAATAATTAGCATATTCTTTTGCGTAATCAAAAAAATCTGATATTTCACCAGAATAAACAGGTGCAGATTCATATTTTTCAGCTTTTACAGTTCCAAACAACATGCCTAAAACAGGAAGAATAGTTCCAACAGAAGCAATCTGAAATACAGAATACATAATGTTGAAAAATAAACTTCCGAAAATGTATTTTTGATGAGGTTTTGCGAACTTAAGTATTTTTATATATTGATTCATCCAATAGAAAATTGAAAAGCAAAATTACGTAATTTAAATGATAAGACGTTTTTAAAGGTGTTTTACTTTAAGGAATAAGCTTCTATTTTACTGTATTTTGATAAGTTGCAAATTCAGAACTGATTAAAACCTTACTTTATCATTATATTTTGGAGTAAAGTTTTTTGGTGTCAGTTTTTCCAAAGTTTTTCCGAAATTATTGATGATTGTAGTTAAGTTATCAAAATCTACTACATTTATGTCATCACTCTCGTTGTGATAATGTGTTGCTTTTGTCATGTCAACTGTTGAAAACGAATGCGCAATAATTTTCTTTTTCACAAAACTTACGTTGTCTGATCTGTAAAATAATTGTTGATCTGCATAAGGGTCAGGATAGATTTTTAAATTATTTTCAGCATTTTGATTGAAAAGCTCGTCAAGGTCAGAGAACTCGTCTCCTGTCATGAATAAAGCATTTTTTCCAAAAGCAGATTCTGTTGCTACCATTTCAAAATTGAAAAGTGTAGTCAGATTATCATATATTTTATCCAGATTTTTATCCTTTGAGATTGCTCTTGAGCCAAGCATTCCTTTTTCTTCACCATTAAATGCCATAAATACCATAGAAAATTCAGGCTCTTTAGTCTTAAAATAATCGGAAATTCCTACCAAAGTTGTAATTCCACTTGCATCATCATCTGCTCCATTATAGATGTTGTCTTTAGGGTTTTTACTTGTTCCGATGTGGTCGAAATGTCCTGAGAAACCTAAATATTTATCTGTTTTTCCTTTTTTTATTCCGCAAACATTGTAGGCGGTTTTCCCTTTGTAATCAAACGGAACCAAATAAGAGTTTCCTGTACAATATTCTAAATTGTTTTCTTCGAATAGTTTGGCGATATAGTTGGCTGCATTTTCGTTTTCCAACGTTCCTATTTCGCGTCCTTTCATTTCGTCTGATGCTAATGTTGAAAGTACGATTTCAACTCTCTCTTTGGAAACGTCCTGTGCAAAAGCAAAGATTGAAAAAAGTGAGAAAGTAAGAAAAGTTATTTTTTTCATTTTAAATAAAATTTATAAATAATCTGTCGCGTTTTAAATGAAAATGTTGCATTTGATTTTTCAAAATTAATTTAAAATAAAAAAACAGCTCCTAAAAAAGAAGCTGTTCTCACTCAAAAAATCGTTGTAAGGTTATCGAAGTCTGTCTACAGATTTTACGAGCCTCTCATCTTTTTTAATATATATGTTTGCAATAAACAAACAAATAATCGCAATTAATGGGAAAATTGGCTCAATACCCTTCTCAGGAATTTGAATTCCTCCGGATAATTTTAGTAACCAGTAAATCACTACACCAATCAACAAAGCGTTTATAATGATGCTGATATTATTCAGCAAAATTTGTCTTTTTCTGTTTTTAAAGCTGAATACACTAAGTAATCCAACTAAAACAAGGATTATACAACCTATATTTAGTACAGGAATACTGTCAGAAATGATAACATCTTGCCCTGTAATAAAAAGAAAAACAGCAGCCAAAACTGCTAAAAAAGTCCATATAGTCTGTATTCTTTGTAACATTGAATATTTAATTCTGTGCAAAAATAACATAAATTTTGCACAATTCAAAAATAAGTGTAGATTTGCATTATACAATGTACTTGAAAACAATAGTCACCGGACTTACTTTTCTTACTCACAATTAATTACATTTTTACATTAAATATGTTTAACATAGAAACGTTAAGGTCAAAATCCGTAACGGAATTGACTAAAATCTTAAAGGATTTAGGCGTTAAAGTTGCAAGAAACAGCAATGAAAATGACAAAATCTTCGCCATTCTTGACTTTCAAGCTTCAAATCCAAAGGTAGCCAAAGATTATTTCAACGATACAGAAGTTGGAGCCGAAGCTGAGAAAGTTGCAGAGGAAAAACCAGTAAAAGTTCCTGCGAAGAAAGCGGCTCCTAAAAAGGTAGCTGCGAAGCCTAAACCGACAACAAAAGCTCCTGTAGAAACAAAAGAAGAAGTTGAAGGAAAAACAGAAGAGATTGTTTCAGAGGAAATAAAGCTTGAAAAACCGGAAGAAACAAAAACAAACGAAGTCATAAAAGAAGCTTCAACAGATAATCCGGCAAAGAAAAAAAGAAAGAGAGTTTCGTCATCCACAGGAAATACAGAAGCTCCACAAGAAAAAACAGACGCCCCCAAAAATACAGAACCTCAGGAATCTGCTTCAGCAGAAGAAAAGCCTAATAATTCTCAACATCAGGCTAGACCTCAAAAAGGGCAACACAATAATCCGCACAACAACGGAAATCAGAATAGAAATCAGCATCAAAACCAGAATCAGAATAAGCAACAGCAACATTCTGACAAACAGGAAGATCAACAAGAACAGAAAAAAGAGTTCAACTTTGATGGAATGGTGAGTATTGAAGGGGTTTTAGAGATTTTACCTGATAATTATGGATTTTTACGTTCGTCAGATTTCAGTTATATTTCTTCTCCCGATGATGTTTATGTTTCTACGGCTCAAATCAGGAATTTTGGTTTAAAAACAGGTGATACTGTAAAAGGTATTGTAAGATTACCAAAAGAAGGAGAAAAATATTTTTCCCTTTTAAGACCAACTGAAGTTAATGGACGTGATTTGGCTTTCATTAAAGACCGTGTTGCTTTCGAATATCTTACACCGCTTTTCCCTGAAGAAAAATTCAATCTTGCAGGAAAAGGTTCAACGATGTCTACAAGAGTTGTTGATTTGTTTGCTCCAATCGGAAAAGGGCAAAGAGCCATGATTGTTGCACAACCAAAAACGGGTAAGACAATGTTGCTAAAAGATATTGCTAATTCTATCGCAGCAAATCACCCTGAAGTTTATATGATGGTACTTCTTATAGATGAACGTCCGGAAGAGGTGACCGATATGGAAAGAAGTGTAAATGCAGAAGTTATTGCGTCTACATTTGATGAAGCTGCCGATAAGCACGTAAAAGTGGCTAATCTTGTTTTGGCAAAAGCTCAAAGAATGGTTGAATGTGGTCATGATGTGGTAATTTTGTTAGATTCTATTACAAGATTGGCAAGAGCTTATAATACGGTAACTCCAGCTTCTGGAAAAGTACTTTCGGGAGGTGTTGATGCTAATGCTCTACATAAACCAAAAAGATTTTTTGGTGCTGCCAGAAAAATTGAAGGAGGAGGTTCTTTAACGATTATTGCAACTGCACTTATTGATACGGGTTCTAAAATGGATGAAGTTATCTTTGAAGAATTCAAAGGAACAGGTAATATGGAACTTCAATTAGACAGAAAGATTGCTAACAGAAGAATTTACCCTGCAATAGATTTAGTTGCTTCAAGTACTCGTAGAGACGACTTACTTCTTGATGAGGTAACTTCTCAGAGAATGTGGATTTTAAGAAAATATCTTTCCGAAATGAATCCTGTGGAAGCAATGGAATTTGTAAGTAAAAACATAAAAGGAACCCTAAATAACGAAGAGTTCCTGATGTCTATGAATAAATAATTTAATTGTAATAAATCAGGCTTTTATATTTTGAAATAAGGGTGTAATAAATCCTCAAAATTATAGAAGCCTGGTTTTTTATTAATAAGATGTTCTACAGCAAAAAGAGCTCCGTTGCCAAAAGCTTCTCTTGATATTGATTCGTGAATGAGTCTTACTGTTTGATATGGAAAACCGAAAATTACTTCATGTTTTCCTACAATTCCACCCGCTCTGATTGTATTGATTTTTTCATCCTGTACTTCCAATACATCTGCAATCCGAATAGCTGTTCCCGATACTCCTTTTTTATCTTTAAAATGCTCTTCGATGATTTCGATGTCTACTGAAGGTGCTATTTTTTTTAAAAAAGTAGAAGCGTATAATAGATAATTGATACCTAAAGTGATATTGGGAGACCAAAATACGATGGCTTTTTTAGCCAATTTTTTAATGAAGCTCATCTCTTTTTCAGAATAATGGGAAATTGCAGATACAATTTTTACATTTTTTTCTATAGCCGGTTCTCCATAAGTGTAAATGCCTTCTTGGGATGAGAAGTCAATAATAGCATCCACAGGATGTTTTTCTAGTAATTCTTTGATACCAAGTTTTTTTTCAGAATAAAAGTTACTAGGGTCGTTGCTTTCAATTCCAAAAAAATCAGCGGCGTTTCTGTCATTTAATTTATTTGTCTTTCTATAAACCCATTGCAATGAATGTTTTTTGTTCTGAAGAATTACCGAGGCTACGGCTTTTCCCGTTTTTCCAAATCCAAAAAGTCCAATTTTCATAATAAAAATATTTTGTGGTGAATATTCAGTTATTGGCAGAAATATTCCTTCAAAGAACTTTCCTATTACAGCTAAAGTTACGAAATTGAAAATAAAGGTGCATTTTGAGTAGTTTTTGGTAGATATATTTGAAAATTTAATTCATTCTAAATCAATTATATCAATGTTAAAGATTTATTAAAGTAATCCCTGTTTTTTGAAGATAAATTAAATTATGGCTAAATTTGGCTAATAACATTAAAAATAAGAATTATGTCATTTGAACTGCCAAAATTAGGATATGCTTACGATGCATTAGAACCAATTATAGATGCGAGAACTATGGAAATTCACCATACTAAACATCATCAAGCATATGTGGACAATTTAAATAATGCCATTAAAGGAACTGATTTAGAAGGAAAAACAATAGAAGAAATCTGCCAAACAGGGACTGATAAACCAGCTGTAAGAAATAATGGTGGAGGTCATTTTAACCATACTTTATTCTGGGAAATTTTAACTCCAGGAGGAAGCAAAGAACCAGTAGGAAATGTAAAAGCTGCTATTGAAGCTTACGGAGGTTTAGAAAAATTCAAAACTGATTTTTCTGATGCTGCTAAAACAAGATTTGGTTCAGGATGGGCTTGGTTGGTAAAAAATACTGATGGTTCTGTTTCTGTTTCTTCAACTCCAAATCAGGACAATCCATTAATACCTGTTGCAGATGTAAAAGGAACTCCAGTTTTAGGACTTGATGTTTGGGAACATGCTTATTATTTAAACTACCAAAACAGAAGACCTGACTATGTTGCTGCTTTCTTTGATGTGGTAAACTGGGATAAAGTTGAGGAATTATTCAACAAGTAATTTTTAACTATTATAAAATAAAAAAGGTTCAGAATTTTCTGAACCTTTTTTATTTTACTTTTTTACATATTCTTTCTGAATTACAGAAACAGCAGGGAAATGGTCACTGTACCCTCCTGTGTATGTATCTCCGTTCCAAGAACGGAAAGGATATCCTTTGTATTGCCCTTCTTTTGTAATCAAATATGATGGGGCAAAAATTTCAGCTTTAAAAAGTGAATATGTAGGCGTATATTTTTCTGTACTATATAGATTTTTAGATATTATAATCTGATCAAATAAGTTTGGAGAATCTCTATATGCTAAAGACGCTATTCCTGCTTTATGGAATTTATACATTAAGTTATAATATGGAGATTTGTCTGATAAGTCTTTTGGATCTCCTACTGCCCCAAGAGCTTTCTTTAGACTATTGTTGTCCGGATCATCGTTGAAATCTCCCATTGCAAACATTTTGATTCCGGGCATTTCTACAGATAATTTATCCATTTCTGCTTTCAAAACATTTGCAGCAGTTATTCTTAATGGTTCAGATTTTACGTCACCACCTCTTCTAGATGGCCAGTGATTTAAGAAAACTGCTATTTTTTCTCCGTCTAAAATTCCTATTGTTACTAAAATAGCTCTCGTATAAGATCTTTTACCCTCGTCATTGAAAATTTTAACTTCTTTTTCGTAAAAATCTGTAACGGTGAATCTCCCTTTTTGATAGATAAGTGCAATGTCAATCCCACGGGCATCATAAGAGTTGAAGTGTACAATTCCGTAATTGCCTTTTGCTAAAGCTGGTTGCTTAATAAGATCTTCAACAACTTGTCTGTTTTCAACTTCAAGTAAACCACATATTACAGGACTATCATTGGTGTATTGTCTTCCTAAGTCCGCGATAAGCTTTGAAACGTTACCTAATTTATGATTATAATTTTTTTGATTCCAGTTTTTAGGACTGTTTGCGGTGAAATCATCTGCAAGAATTTGTTTTCTTATTACTTTTTTCCCTATAAGAAGATCATTACTCCATTCTCCTTTATAATCTTCAGTTACTTCTAAAAATTGTAAGGAATCTAAAGGCACACTTCTGTGGAAAGCTGGATTTTTTACAGGTAAAGTACCGTCAATATAATCTGCTGAAGGAACAGTGTCCCAAAGATTTTCAACATTCATAAAAGCTACAGTCGCTCTTTTTACTTGTTTTTGCTGTGAAAATGTAAATCCAAAGCAAAATATAGCCGAAAGGATTAAATATTTTTTCATAATCTCTTAGTATATTCAAAAAATTGAGGGGTAAAATTACTAAATTTATATCATACTTTAGATTAAATACTTTGCCACTTTATTATTTTGTGATTGATGATAAATAATTAATATTTTTAGCATAATGATTAATCGTTAAGAAAAATTAATAGAATAAATTGCTAAAAATGTTTGAGTTAATGAAAATAGTATTAAATTTGTTGCCCCTTAAATAAAGAAGGAGTTAAAAAAGTTTATTATGATTAAAAAACTATCCCTAATCTCTTTGTTTACATTGTTGCCTGCTTCTTATTATTTTGCGCAAACGACTGTTCATGCGTACGTTAAGGATCAGGAAGGTAAGCCTTTGGAGAAAGCAGAAGTAGATCTAGCACAATCCGGCGACGATGTTACCGCGGATAAAATTGGTTACTTCCAGTTTGTGGATTTAAAACCTGGCCATTATCTTATTACTGTTACAAAACCAAATTTTGAATCTAAAGTTTTAGAATTTGACGTTACAGCTGATGAGAAGAGAAAAGATTTAGGTGTTATTACACTTAATTACAGTTTAGGATCAGATGCAGGAGTTATTGTTATTGATGATTCGGCAAATGATACTGAAGATGGAGGTTCATCAATGCAACCTACTGTAGGACTTTTAAGTTCAGGAAGAGATGCTTTCCAAAATGTTTCTGCTTTTGAATTAGGAGCTTATTGGTTCAGACCAAGAGGGGTAGATAATAGATTTGAGGATGTGATGTTTAATGGGGTTTCAATGTCTAAAAATGATGACGGTAAAGTTGATTTTAACAACTGGGGCGGTTTGAATGACGTTACAAGATATCCTTACGAAAATGTGGATAATATTACTCCTTCAGAATATACATTCGGAAATTTAGGAGGCGTAGTTTATTATAATACCAGAGCTTCCAGCTATAGAAAACAAACTTCATTAGCATATTCTTTTACTAATAGAAGCTACCTTCACAGAGCTATGGCAACCCACTCTACGGGTATGAGTAAAAAAGGATGGGCATTTACATTCTCTGCAAGTAGAAGATGGGGTGATAAAGCTATTATTGATGGTGTTTACCAAGATGCGTATGCTTATTTTGCTGCTATTGAGAAGAAGTTTAGTGACAGACACTCAATTAACTTGACAGCTTTTGGTTCTCCAACCTATAGAGCTTCAAACTCTCCAAACACTCAAGAGGTATATGATATTATGGGTAAAGACTATAATTCATATTGGGGATGGCAAGATGGTGAGAAAAGAAATTCAAGAATAAGAAAGGTGTTTGAACCAGTATTTATGTTAACTGATTATTTGAAAATTGGTAAAAACTCAAACTGGATTAATACTTTTTCATATCAATTCGGAAGTGATGCAAGAAGCCGTTTAGATTGGTTCCATGCTGCAGATCCTAACCCTACATATTACAGAAAATTACCAAGTTACGGTCTTTTAACAGTGGATGAGTTTAAGGCTCAATCACAAATCGACTGGACTTCTCTTTATAATGCCAACTATATCAATAGATATGACATGTATGGGAATGAAAGAGGGGCTGTTTACACAATCGTGGAGGATGTTGTTAAAGATAAAACTTTCAACTGGGCATCTCACTTTGATACTAGATTAAAAGATAACTGGAAATTAAACATCAACTTTAATTATCAGAACCTAAAATCAGATAACTTTAGAAGAGTTAAGGATTTGTTAGGGGCAAATTTTGCATATAACCTTAATGCATTCAATAATGATGTTCAGTATAACTTAGATGATCCTAATTACAAAGCAAAAGAAGGAGATAGAACTCAATATTCTTATGAACTTTTAAGAAATCAATATTCATTGAATGTTTCTACGGAAATTGATTTTCCAAAATGGAATATTGTAGCTTCTGTTTTCTCATCTTATTCAGAATCTCAAAGAGATGGTCATTTTAGAAATGGGATTGCGAGATTTAGCAATAATTCTAGAGGTAAGAGTGAAATCTATGATGCTTTAGATGCAGGTATTAAAGGTAAAATTACTTATAAAATCAATGGTAAAAACTTTATCGTATACAACGGAGCATTCTTCAGTTTAGCACCAACATTAAGTGAAATCTTCATTAACCCAAGAGCGGCTGATTATTTTACTCCGGGAGTTAAAAATCAAGTTATAAATTCTAATGATTTGAGCTATATTTTCAGAGGACAAATTTTAAAGCTTAGATTGTCTGGATACTATACGACTATCGACAATGCGACAGATATTGCAAGATATTATGCAGACGCAAATGATGGTTCAGGGTCTTCATTCAGTACATTAGTTAATGAGGCGATGACAGATGTTAGTAAGAGATATATTGGTGCGGAATTAGGCTTCGATTTGAAAATTACACCTACTTTAAATGCAATCGGGGTAGCAAGTATTGGAGAATATAAATATACTAGCGATGCTAACGTTTCTACTTTTGATGACTTAAACGGATTCAGAGGTGAAGAATTCTGGCTTGGAAAAGCAAAAATAAAAGATTATAAAGTAGCTGGTACACCTCAAAAAGCTTTCTCTTTTGGGTTAAAATATAATTCGCCTAAATATTGGTGGGTTGGTGCTTCTGCAAACTATTTGATGGATCAATATCTTGATTTTTCGGCATTGAATAAAACTCCATATATGTATACTAATCCAGATACAGGTAATATTTATGAAGGAGCAACACCAGAACTTATTCAACAGCTTACTGCGCAGAAAAAATTTGATGATCAGTTTATGCTGAATGCCAATGCGGGTAAATCTTTCCAATTCGGAAAATATAGAATGGGTATCAGTGTTTCTGTAAATAATATCTTGAATAACAGGAACTATGTAACAGGAGGCTTTGAGCAAGGAAGAAATGTAAACTTTGCAGAAGCTTTAGAAGACGCTCAAAGAGGAACACCTTACTTTGGCCCAAAACTTTGGTATGATAGAGGAAGAACGTTCTTTACAAATGTTTATTTAAGATTCTAAAACAACTATTATGAAAAAATATAATTCAATTTTTACATATATTTTAGTTATTATCACATCTTTATTTATTACAGGTTGTGTACATGACGATAAATATGACGAGCCGGGTCTTGAAAACTACCAATGTAGAACAGAAGACTATTATACAAAAGCTGAAAATAATTTTGTAAAGTGGACTATTGCTCAATTAAAACTTAAACCTCAAGGTACAGCATTTACAGATAATGCATATATTGAAGGTTATGTTTCTTCAACAGATGAAACAGGGAATATTTATAAAACAATTTACATTCAGGACGCTCCAGAAAATCCTACACAAGGTTTAACTGTAAGCGTAGATGCAGTAAGTACTTATACAAAATATCCTCAAGGTTCGAAGATTTATATAGAACTTAAAGATCTTTCTCTTTCTACTTATGGAGGAGTTGTACAATTGGGTATGAAAACTGATGCTGGAACAAGAATACCAGAAAAAGAAGTAAGCAAACACCTTTTTAGGGATTGTTCACCAGAAAAGGCAAAAATTGTTCCTAAAGTAATGACTTCAGCACAAATGGTTTCAGCTAACGATCAATATATCGGATGCCTTATTCAGATAAACGATGCTGAGTTTGATGTAAAAACGTTGTGTATGAATTATGCTCCAAACGGACTTACAGTTGATAGACAAATAAGGGATGCTTCAACTAATACTGCAAGAGTTGTAAGAAATAGTGGCTATGCTTCTTTCGCGAATCAGATTTTACCTGCTGGAAATGGTAAATTTGTTGGTATCTATAGCAAGTATAATTCTACTTACCAAATGTATATCAATAAAGTTACAGACTTGGAAATGAATAAATTCCCTCGTTTAGACGGCCTTACTTCAAATCCGTGTGATTTTAATAATACAGGTTTAACAGCTAAAACTATTGCTGAGGTTAAGCAATTATATACTTCAGGTAACTGGAATCAGATTACAGGAGATTATTATGTTAAAGGTCAAATTGTAGCTAATGACGAAACAGGGAACCTTTACAAATACGTTTATATTGAAGATGCTACAGGAGGTATTAGAGTAAATATTAATAAAACAAATCTTTATCAGGATAATCGTTTTAGATTAGGAAAGGATATTTATATTAAACTTAAAGATCTTTATGTAAGTAAAGTAAGTGGGGAGATTCAGTTAGGAACGACTTATATTTCTGGTGGTAATACATTATTTGGAGGAGTAGAAGAAGCGGATGTTTACAAAAGATTCTTTGATAGTAACCAGCCTTCAAGAGCTGTTGTACCAACTGTAAAAACAATTTCTCAGCTTACAACTGATGATGTTGGTAGATGGATTAAAATTAAAGATTTGCAATTTACAGAGTCTAGTCTTTATCAGCCATATGCACCAGGTGCTACAACAAATCGTACATTAGAAGATTGTTCTGGTAACAAGATTATTCTTAGAACAAGTAATTTTGCAACTTTCTCTGCTGTTGAAGTAGATCGTGGAAAAGGAGATGTAAATGCAGTGTTAACTTATTTCAATGGAGTTTATCAGCTTTGGATTACTAAAGCATTGGATGCTAATTTAGAAAATCCGAGATGTGATGGTTCTGTTTTGCCTCCTCTGACAACAATTTTCAGCGATGATTTCTCTTCAGGATTAACAAAATGGACGGCTGTAAGTGTTGTGGGTGCCCAGGTTTGGGGAACTTCTAACCAAGGAAATGGCTCAAACTATTATGCTGTAATGAATGGTAACTCTGGAGGTAATAAAGATAATGAAGACTGGTTGATTTCAAATGAGATCAGTTTGGTAGGAAAAACAAAAGCTATTGTTAGCTTTACTTCAGACGTGAGCTATGCAGGTAATCCTTTACAAGTTTTAATAACAGATAATTATACAGGAACGCCAGGTACAACAACTTGGACACAATTACCGGCAAACTTGGATACTAATACATCAGGATTTGGTGATTGGGCACATTCTGGAAATATAGATTTGGCGGCTTTCTTAGGTAAAAACGTAAGAATAGCCTTTAAGTATACTTCTACAACTTCAGCTTCTTCTACATGGGAGATTGATGATTTTAAAGTAAAAGGTCAATAATTGACTTTGAAATAATAAACTAAATTAAAGGTGGACTGTAAAGTTCACCTTTTTTCTTTCTCACATTTCCAACGAAATGATAAAAATTTGCATCTTAAAAATAAAGCGACAATTTTTGTCGCTTTGTGAATATACTTTTGTAAAGGATTGAAAAGCAAAATACTGATATGTGATAAAATTCACATCAGATTTAATTAATTTAATTTTAATAAGTGTCAATAACTCTTATATTTGTGAAATTATTGTAACAAAAAACTATTATTAATCTTTAAACACAAAATAGATGAGAAAACTCTACATGAGTGCATTTACGATGTGCACAATTCTGAGCATATCTGCTCAGGAAGTGGTCTGGCAGAAAGACATTAAATCTTCGACACAGGATTTTCTGAGTCAGGTTACCACGACAATCGACCAGCAATACTTGATTTCAGGAAGCAGTATTCAAACCAATAACAGCCAAAAAGCAGTAGGAAGTAGTCAGCAAAATAATGGCTACGATTTTCATTTGGTGAAGTTGAACCAACAGGGAGAAGAAGTCTGGGAAAAGTATTTTTCAGGTCAGAATCATGATTTTTTGTCAGCAACGGTTGCCACTCAGGAAGGCGGATTTCTATTGGCAGGAACGTCTTATTCAGGGAAAGGGTTGGATAAAAAAGAGGAATCAAAAGGTGGTTCAGATATCTGGCTTGTAAGAATCAATGAATTTGGGGATGAAATGTGGCAGAAAACCATCGGTTCAAGCACGGATGAAGAGGCTAAAGCTGTGGTTCAGACGACAGATTTAGGATTTTTTGTAGCCGGATCCTTCGTCTCTGCTCAAGATTCTCAATACAAAGGTTACGGTTCAAAAGATATTTTAGTTATCAGACTAGATAAAAACGGAGGCATAGCCTCTCAAATTGTACTTGGCGGAAAAGGTCTGGATGAAGTAGAAAAAATGATTCCTACAAAAGATGGAGGTGTTTTGGTAGGGATATATTCAAGGAGCTCAGCTGTACAAAGTAAAAAGTATAATGTACCAAGTACAGAAACATCCGACACCCGACATTTTACATCCGTACAAAAGAATACAGAAAATTTCGGAGAAGGCGATTATTGGTTGATTAAGCTCAACAAAGACGGAAAATTGGAGTGGGAGAAGAATTTCGGAGGCAAGGGAGACGACCATTTACGCACTCTTTCG
The DNA here is from genome assembly GCF_025971925.1 of Chryseobacterium oryctis. Lineage (GTDB taxonomy): Bacteria > Bacteroidota > Bacteroidia > Flavobacteriales > Weeksellaceae > Chryseobacterium > Chryseobacterium oryctis. Next base: position 95,354 of record NZ_JAPDHV010000002.1, on the reverse strand, counting down.
TTGACTTCAACGGGATATTTAGTGGGCGGAGAAAGCCGTTCTGAAAGGTCCGGGAACAAAACTTCGGGCCTGGAGGAAGGAACAGATATCTGGCTGGTTTCCATCAATGAAAAAGGGGAAGAAATTTGGCAAAAATCTTACAACTTCAAAAACAGGGATGTTTTGATGGGCATGAGTGTGATTCATTCGGCTGATGATAAGTCTTCAAAAGGCATCTTGTTGGGCGGATATACCCAGGCAGAAGGACGAATTGAGGTGGATGATGAGACATTTTGGATGCTTTATCTGAATTCTGAAGGAAAAGAAGAATGGCGAAAACATGTAAAAGGTGAATCTAGAAAGCGTGAAGAAAGGCTTTCGGACATCAAACTGAACAGAGACGGTTCGATAATTTTGGCGGGAACCAGCGCCGAAGAGCTCGGAAAAGAGAACTGGAAGATTGTAAAACTAGGCGATAAACAGATTGACCAATTAATCGAAAAACAAAACATCAAGATTTATCCGAATCCTGTATCAGACTATGCTTATGTGGAAATTGGGTTTGACCCTTCGACAGGCTCAGGACAGAGTTTTGAAGCTGAAATCAACTTGTTTGACATGAGCGGAAGGCAATTACAAAGTCTGAAAACAAAGAACAAGGTAACGAAGATAAACACTCAGAATCTGATTCAGGGAGCTTATCTAGTGACCATAAAAACCAATGAAAATAAAACTGCGAATGCTAAATTGATTAAAAAGTAAACCATGAAAAATTATATATCTGTTATTATATTACTTGTAAGTATTTGTAATGCAAAAGCTCAATTATCACAAAACGAAAGTAAAAGTTATGTAGGAAATATTAACGAAATGTTTGCTGCAGCTCCGACCGCAAATAATTTAATGAAATTCGAAGAAGTTCCTGTAAGTTACTATACAGGTGTGCCGGATATTAATATTCCAATATTTAATATTCCGACCAGTAATAAGGATGTTGCAGTAAATGTACAGCTTAAATATCACACGCTAAACGCTAAACCCGAAGATAGATCAGGAGAAACAGGATTAGGATGGAGCTTAATTGCTGGTGGGAGCATTATCAGAACTGTTAGAGGTGGAGGTCCAGATGAGAAGAACAGGACGATAGCTTTTTCTACTCCCCCTAAATCGAAGTTTGGAATTTATAACCATATACAGAATCCAACTTATAAAATCATTAATAATGATAATTCATTTAACTTTAGCGATTACACTTTTTATGCCGGGCTAGGAAGATATGATACTGAATATGACCTATATCAATACAATTTTGCGGGTCATTCTGGAAGGTTTTTTGTTGTTAAAAACACTGATGGAAGCTATTCAGTTGAAAAATTGGACAAGAATAACCTAAAGATCACTTGTGGAACAATTGATAATTATGGTGCAATATTATCTTTTACGATCACAGACGATAAAGGAATTAAATATGTATTTGATGGTAAGGAAAGATCTCAGAAAGACATAACTACGGTGAAAGTGGGGTTAATAAACGGAAGTGGTGATTTAAGTCCAAGTATGGAAATAGGTGATTATTTTACATCTTTCCATTTGGTGCAAATTAATGATCAAAATAATACAAATTTAGTTCAGTTTAATTACGATCTCTCTTCAATAGTAAAATACAAAGATACGCCCACAACTACCCGAAGACTGGCAAGGAATGTAAGTTATGTTAACAACTCACATTGGGATACAGGGCAAACGCAAGATCCTGACGGTAGCTTGCCAGGCTCGCTTGAAAGTCAAACTGTCTATACGACTTCCCAGACGAAGTTGCTTACCAGTATTATTGTTAATGGTAAAGCAACGATATATCTTAATTATGAACAGGGAAGGCAAGATTCAAATTATCTGGAGCCGCAAAACCTTTTTAAATTAAAATCCGTTCAATCAAATTTATTAGGGCAAAGCCTAAGTCAGTATGTTGAGAAATTTACTTTTGATTATGATTATTCAAATGTTAATTTTAAGACGTTTACAGGATTCGAAGAGCTGAAAAAATTATTACTTAAAAAAGTTATTAAAATTAGTTCTAATAATGGTAATTCTGAATATAATCTGGATTATTATCAAAACTCCTCTGTTTTAGATAAAGATGACTGGGGATATTACAAAATAGCAGAGGGTCTAAGTTTAACGCCTTTAATAACAACCGACGTTCTTAAATCAATTACCTATCCTACCAAAGGAAAAGTTGAGTTTATTTTCGAAGAGAATGAGTACAGCTACCTTCCTAATGAAAATGTTGTCATGGAACCTCTTACAGGAGAGTGGGTTGATGTAGAAAATACTTTCCAATCATGGGAACTTAATACATTCAATGACATGAATAAAATTGAGTTCTTTACAATACAAAGTCCACAAAAGGTTACTTTGCATCTTGATTTGATTAATTTGATTTATAGCAATTGGAATTTTAAGATATATAAAAAAAATCTAGATAATACATTTTCTGCTCCAGTAGATCAATTTGGAATGAGTTGGCAGTCATGTATTAGTACAGGTGGTCCAGCTTGCCCAAATCAAAATTTAGGAATCGACGGTTCTCCAATCACTGAAATAGATCGCATAACTACATCGGTCTTAGATCCTGGTACTTATTATATATCACTAAGTGGAAGTCATGGAATGACAACAAAGCCAATTTCATATTATCTTACAGCTCATACAAAAGATAGAGTTTTTAACAGTTTTATTGTTAAGAATGGTGGAGGAATTCGGATTGCTGAAATCAAATATTTTGATATTAATAATTCCCTTACGCCAGCAAAAAATCTTAATTATAGTTATCATAATATAGAGAATCCTCAAAGAAGCAGTGGTGCTTTAGTTTTTCCTAAACCAATTTTTAAATTAACAGAAGGATATTCATTTCAAAATAAAATTTCTAGTCCATCTATAAGGTATAGTGCAGAGTTTGACATAACAACCGATTACAATATTCTACCTGTACAAAAAACACAAGGTGGTGATGTTGGATATAAGTATGTTACTGTAGAACAAGTAGACAGTAACAACAATAAAAAAGGAAGAACTGAATATAAGTTCAGATCACCAATTGACTATCCGAATGAAGGAACTGTTTTCATATCACTTCAACCTATTCCTATTCCCAATCAGGATTATCTACGAGGTCAGCTTATATCTGAAAAAAAATTTGATGATTCTAATAATATTCTTGAAGAAACTATTAATGATTATGCTAGTACATCATACGAAAAAACTGATGGAGTAAAGCTAAAAGATGTTTATGCTAATAATATGATTGCTGAAGCTTTTTCATATGCAGGATGTCCAGATCTTCAAAATCATGGTGGAAATTGTAACTTGGCAAGTCCTTATAAAACTTTTGAAAAGTTCGGAATTACCTTGCCTAGTCAAAAAATTGAAACATTCTATTTTTACAAGAATGGTGTTCAAAGCTCTGTATCTGCAACAACCAATACATTGTACAATAGCTTGGATTATCCAACATCGGTAACGCAGCTCTTTTCGGATGGTAATTCCAATGTAGCATCCTATAAATACGCACACGAGAAAGGCAACCAGAAACTAATCAACGCTCATATGATAGGTATACCTTTAGAAACAGAGGTTAAGAAGAATTCAAAAACCATTTCAAAGGTAGAAACTAGATATGATAATCCGTTGAATTTATTCCCAAGTTCTGTAAAATCCTACGATTTACAAAACAACGAATCCACGGAAGTCACTTACGATAGATACGACAACAAAGGAAATCTGGAACAATACACGACAAAAGACGGAATTCCGGTGGCTATTGTTTGGGGTTATAATCAAACCCAGCCCATTGCAAAAATAGAAGGCGCAACGTATGCACAGGTATCCGGCTTAATTTCATCAATCGTTTCTGCTTCCGATGCAGATGCTTTAGCGGGAGCAAATAATGATGAGACTGCACTTTTAAACGCTTTAAAGACATTTAAAGATAATTTACCAAATGCCCAAGTCACGACTTATACTTATGATCCGTTAATCGGAGTTAGAAGCATCACTCCACCATCGGGAATCAGGGAAGTTTATTTGTATGATTCAGCCAACCGATTAAAAGAAGTGAGAGAAAACAATCAGACAGGCAGAATCATCAAAGAATATCAATACAACTACAAAAACTAACACAAATCATGAAAAAGATATTAATTCCGCTGGGAGCCTTACTGTTTTCAGGAATGGCAGAAGCTCAGCTGAGCCCTACAGAAAATTATGTTTATTCGAAAACGTATTTAGATTATAACGGAACGACTCCCACTAAAACCTCAGAAACGGTTCAGTATTTTGATGGTTTGGGCAGGCCAAAACAGGTAGTGAATGTAAAAGCTTCACCCACGGGAAAAGATGTGGTAACGCATATAGAATACGACCAATTCGGGAGACAGGTGAAAGATTATTTACCCATCCCTCAATCAGGAACGCTGAATGGTGCGATTGTTCCAAATCCTTTGGGAAATGCTTCTTCAGTTTACGGAGGAGAGAAGATTTTTGCCGAAAAAGTCTTGGAAAATTCTCCGTTAGACAGAATCCAGCAACAGATTCAGGTGGGAAACGACTGGACGAATAAACCCGTAAAGTTCGATTATGACGCCAATATTACGGAAGATTATGTAAGAAAATATGAAACCTCCACAACATGGGTTGAAGGCAGAACGGAAACTTCTGTTCAGTTACTCCAATATTTTTCACCTAACCAATTGTATAAAAATACGGTAACGGACGAAGACGGAAACAAGACGATTGAATTTAAAAACGGAAAAGGTCAGGTTCTGTTGGTGAGAAAAGTATTAAATTCTACAGAAAATGCCGATACTTATTATGTTTACAATGAATATGACCAGTTGGCTTTTGTGATTCCCCCATTAGCTTCGGCTCCTAGTGTAGAAGCTTCTACTGTTGAAAATTTGTATTATCAATACCGCTATGACGGCAAAAACCGTTTGGTAGAGAAGAAACTTCCCGGGAAAGGCTGGGAATATATGGTGTATGATAAAGCTGATAGACTGATTTTAACGCAGGATGCAAATCTTGAAGTACAGGGAAAATGGCTGATGACCAAATATGATACGTTTGGAAGAGTGGTCTATACCTCAATCATTTCGGGAGGAAGTAGAACGAATATGCAATCTCAGGCAGGAAATTTAGTTATTGTAGAGAGTAGACATAATTCTGGGTTTACTCAAGATGGAATGCAGGTGCAGTACACCAATAATTATTTTAGTTCTCTTGAAAAAATATTGACAGTTAATTACTACGACACCTACCCATCATACGGCTTCAATCCCACGTTTCCGACAACAATTCAGGGGCAGACTGTGTTGACGGAGAGTGTTGATGCACAAGGTTTAAGTACTAAAAGTCTCCCTGTGATGAGTTTGGTGAAAAACATCGAAGATGATAACTGGACGAAGAATTATTCCTATTACGACACCAAAGGAAGAGTGATAGGCACGCATTCCATCAATCATTTGGGAGGTTACACCAAAACGGAATCCCAGCTTGATTTTTCAGGTTTGGCAAAGCAGACCAAAACCTACCACAAAAGACTGAATACCGATACGGAAAGAATCATTACAGAGACTTTTAGCTATGATAATCAGAATAGATTATTGGTTCATAAACATCAGGTTGACAGTAATCCTGAAGAGATTTTGGCTCAAAATGAATACAATGAACTTTCTCAGCTAAAAAACAAAAAAGTGGGAGGAACAAACACTGCTTCTCCCCTCCAAAGCATCGATTATCAATACAACATCCGAGGTTGGATGACCAAAATTAATGACCCTTCAAACCTGAACGGAAAACTTTTCGGATATGAAATGAGGTATAATAATCCTGTAAGCGGACTGTATCCAGGAAAATTCAACGGAAATATTTCCGAAATAGACTGGAAAGCAGCCACAGACGGACAACGAAGAAGATATAATTATTTATATGATTCTCTCAACCGATTGCAACATGCGATATATTTAAAACCTGATGCATCTGTGGTAGTGACGAGTGCTTATAACGAATGGGTGCAATACGACCTGAATGGAAACATTACCCGACTAGATCGTTATGGAGGTATAGATGGAAACGGACCGATACAGATAGATCAATTATATTATACTTATTCAGGTAACAGATTGAACTCTGTGACGGATGCTTCACAGAATTATCAGGGATATCCAGATACATCAGGAATTACAATTCCGTATGATAGTAACGGAAATATGATTTCTCACGAAGATAAAGGTATTTTGCAGATTGATTATAATCATCTGAATCTTCCGAAGTATATTAAGTTTAATGATTATATAGATAGAAAAGGGGGGAAACAATATGTAAACACAACTTATAATTACAGAGCAGACGGAACAAAAATTACGAAAAATTACACTTACAGAGACTGGATAATTGTCAATTCATTAAGAACAAAGACAATAGAATATCTTGAAGGTTTTCAATATGAGTCTAGCTCGGGAGGGAGTGGGTCATTTTCGGCAATGTTACAATTCGTACCAACTTCCGAAGGGTATTTTGATTTTGTAAAAAATAAGTATATTTACAATTATGTAGATCATTTAGGAAATGTAAGATTAAGTTACCTAAACAATGGCAACGGCGCAGAAGTTCTTGAAGAAAACAATTATTATCCATTCGGGTTAAAACATGAAGGATATAATGCATTGGCAGGGAACTCGAGCTATCAGCATAAATACAACGGAAAGGAGCTTCAGGAGACAGGAATGTATGATTATGGCGCAAGATTTTATATGCCTGACTTGGGAAGATGGGGTGTTGTAGATCCGTTGGCGGAGAAATATCGTAGACATTCTACATATACTTATGCTGTAAATAACCCAATTAGGTTTATTGATCCGGATGGAAGGCAGGTGATGGATCCTATTTATGGTAAAGCTGGTACGTTTAGTAATAGACTTAAGTTAATCGGAGACGATGGTAAAAATACGGGAGCTGCTTATATTGTAACAGGAAGTGTAAGAAAGAATGTAGAAGCAGCAACTAAAAAAGGGGAAACTTATAAAGGTGATTTGTCTGAAAGTAGTAATGTAGTACGTATTCCTACAGGAAATAGACTTGGTGCTGTCGTGCAATCTGTTGAAGAAACAAGAAAATCTGGTCGTGAAAATGGCGGATTTGCTTACAAAGGAGACGAAAAAGTTATACGAAGTGATCAAGGACCTGCAGCAAAACAAAAAATGGAAAATGGAAAGGTTGTTACAGAGGCTTCTATGAATCCTTTTAGAGTTGGGAGACAGAATGTTAGGCCAGATAATCTTTCAAATTTAGAAATATTGTGGCACACTCATCCTAATGTAACTTTAAATGAATTATCGCAGTTACCTGTAGATTTAGGTTTTTCTACTCCCTCTGATGCGGATAAATCATTTCAAAGAGGTCTCCAAGAGGATGGATATACTGGCAATAGTTTTGTTATAGGTACTAAGACTAATGATGTAACATACTATAATAGTAGAAGTACTATTGTTACTGTAAATTATAATGATTTAGTAGTGGCTGGGGTAGCAACAACGGTAAACTATGTAATGTCTTTAATTAAGTAATGAGTAAAATCTTATGAAAAAATTATTATTAATATTTTGTACAATAGTGTTTTCTTTGAGTTATAGCCAAAAAAAAGAAAGTCAGCGATTTTCTACCAATAAGAGGTTGTTAAATAAAATGCTTAAAAAAAATGGAAATGTATTTGAATTGATTGCTCCAGGAGGAAATGTATCATATATTTGGACATATTCATCAAATATGATAACTATATACTCCTTAATTCAAGGCAAAAAAAAATCTCTAAACTCATATCCTCTTAACGATTCTAATTTAGAATGGTTAATACAAAAAGATTTTAAACAATATAGATTACCTGATTGTCAAGTTGTGGATGGAAGATTGTTAATAATTAATATTATTAATAAAGAAGAGAGTAATAAATTGATAGAAAAAGAATACTCCATTGATATTGAATGTTTAAAGGAAACGGAATTTAATTCTATATTCTACAAAAAACTATCTAATGATATGAAAACCTATAAAATCGGGTAATGTATCAAATTTAGTGATGACAATATTTTAAGTCCTTAACTTATTGAAACCCAGTTAAAATTCAAGTTGAATAATTAAAACCAAAAGCAGGTTATTCCTGCTTTTGGTTATTTTAGCGGAAAAAACATCCTTAAATGATTGAGAATCATTCCAGATACATCAGGAATTACAATTCCGTATGATAGTAACGGAAATATGATTTCTCACGAAGATAAAGGTATTTTGCAGATTGATTATAATCATCTGAATTTACCACAGTTCATAATGTTTGATCAGCAATACTACACAAGAGGGGTTTGGCAAAATGTAAATCTTACTTACTATTACGGAGCAGATGGAACTAAGCGAAGAAAGGAATACAGATATAGTGAAAATTCTATTTACATAAAGAAAACTATTGACTATTTGGACGGATTTCAGTATGAAGCCTTAACGAATGGCATATTTACCATGCAATTCGTGCCAACTTCTGAAGGCTATTTTGATTTTGTAAAAAATAAGTATATTTACAATTATGTAGACCATTTAGGAAATGTAAGATTAAGTTACCTAAACAATGGCAACGGCGCAGAAGTTCTTGAAGAAAACAATTATTATCCATTCGGGTTAAAACATGAAGGATACAATGCATTGGCAGGGAACTCGAGCTATCAGCATAAATACAACGGAAAGGAGCTTCAGGAGACAGGAATGTATGATTATGGTGCAAGATTTTATATGCCGGATATTGGAAGATGGGGAGTTGTAGATCCGCTGACGGAAAAGATGAGAAGATGGTCGCCCTATAATTATGCGTTTAATAATCCTATAAGATTTATTGATCCGGATGGTAGAGCTCCTTTCGGAGACTTTTTTGGAACCTCAGGTAAATATTTAGGAAGTGATGGAATTAATGATGGAAAAATATATATAAGTCAAGGAGGTAAAAAGGATTTTTTAACAGCTGCTAGACAAGAAATTTCTGGAGGTTTAGCTTCTTTAAGTGCAATTTCAACGGCTCTAAAAATGACCAACTCTCCTTCTAACCATTCAATTAGTCCCGATTCACAAGGAGGACTTCATGAAGTTAGAGCAGATATTGATTTAACGGCAGGTAGAAGTACGTTTACAACAGGAGGAAAGGTGTCTATTAGTAATGGTGTTGCAGGAGGAGAAGTAAATGGTTTTGATTTTGTAACACAACAAGGTATAAAAAATAATATAACATCAGATATTGTATTACATACTCATCCTACAAAAACAATAGTAGAAAGCGCGGGCAAAGAAGGACAATTTACTACTTATACTTTTACTGCTACAGAGCCTTCTGGTGCTGATAGGAGTGATTTTACGAGAAGAGATACGAGTATTATAGCTGGTAATATTGAAAGAAAGACGGTGCAGATAAATTCTGATGGGACTTTTACTAATCCTAATAACAGACAAGGTGCGGTTTTTTATGATAGAAATGGAAATCAAACAATGACAATAGAATCCTCAACAGTTAATAAAATATTATCTAGTTATGAAAATGCACAAATTAAACCTTAAGTTATTGATATTTATTTTGTCTGTAATTACATCTTTCTTTGTGTATGGTCAGAATAAAAATAATATTAACTTAATAATAATGATAAATGATGAAATTATTACGAATTCTTTAAGTTTAACATTCAGTCAAAATATGTCTAAAGAAGAATATAAAGTTAATTATTATCCAGGAATAGAAATTGCTAATAATGACATTTTTAAAGAAAATAGTGTGCTGAATTTTAATTATCAAGGATTTGATAACAATCAAAATATTAAGACATATAATTATAGTATTCCACTTAATAAAGGTTTGTTTTCTGACACGAACTATTTAATAATTAAGATTTCTAATTTAGATGTGAAAAAATATAAAAAAATGTATTGTAAATCTAAAGATGATTATGTTGTAGAGTTTAAAAATAGAAGATATTATCAAGATATTGCACGATGTAAATAATAACCCCCGCTGGGTCATGTTCCAAAGTTAGTGATGGTGATATTCCAAAACATTAACTAACTGAAAATCAAATAAAATTCCAAATTAAATAATCAAAACCAAAGGCAGGTAATCCCTGCCTTTGGTTATTTTATGAGAAAATAGGATGCCTAAATAACTGAATATCATTATTAGTGTTTCAAATTTAGTGATGGTGGTTTTAAGTTCAATGTTGGTGGTTGCGGATTCAATATCCCGCTACGCAAAGTCTCCCGACTTTGAATGAATAAAAATAAGAGGCTGTCTCACTTTTGAGACAGCCTCGTTGTAATTCAAATTGAACGTTTTTAAAAAGAAACTTCATTTACTTCTTTTCCTCGTTGGAAATTCATTGTTTTCTGACTTCCTTTGTAAGCTATATTAACCAAGTTAATTTGCTTAGGAAAAGCACTTAGAAGTATCGTATTTTTTATTTTTAAGGTACTGATATCCGAAACACCGCTTGTTTCAAAATATACCCAAACCGTTTCTCCGCTTACCTGACTTCCCGTAAAGGTCATCGTTTTCGGTGAGCCGTTGACATACACATCGAAGTTATTATTTACGTATTTCTTCACTTCAGCTTCAAATCCTGCAGTATTAGGGTTTATTTTAATGGCATCTGAAATATGACTTGTGTTCATTTTTGTAGTAAACTTCAACGTCTTACTTCCATCAATATAATCTACTTTGGTCATTGAAGAGAAAAAGTCTACATACATAAAACTCATTAACATAAAAAGTGTTAAAAATCCTGATATATAGAAAAGTTTTTTCATCTTAATTAATAAATTTACAATCATGCTTTGTTATTTATAAGTCACAAATAATATGCCAATTAGAAGTTTACATTCACAGAATATTTATCATAAAAAGCCTTAATGTGTGCTACCGCCTCATCTGCGGTGTCAACAATTCTGTATAATTCAAGATCGTTCTCAGAAATCATTCCCTCTTTTAACAGAGTTGTCTTAAACCAATCCAATAATCCACCCCAAAATTCAGAGCCGACCAATACGATTGGGAATCTTCCGATTTTGTTAGTCTGAATCAAGGTTAAAGCTTCCGTAAACTCATCTAAAGTTCCAAAACCTCCGGGCATTACAATAAAACCTTGAGAATATTTCACAAACATTACCTTTCTGACAAAAAAGTAATCAAAATTCATGGAATAGGCTTTGTTGATATACGGATTGAAATGTTGCTCAAACGGTAAATCAATATTTAAACCGATTGATCTGCTTTGAGTGTTGAAAGCTCCTTTATTTCCTGCTTCCATAATTCCGGGACCTCCACCGGTAATAATTCCGAAACCTATTTTAGTGATTTTTTCTGCAATTTCTACAGCCATTTCGTAGTATTTGCTTTCGGGTTTCAGTCTTGCAGAACCGAATATTGAAACGCAGGGACCGCTTTCCACCATCTTTTCATAGCCATTTACAAACTCGGCCATTACTTTGAAAACCATCCAGCTATCTTTGGTAATGGTTTCGTCCCAGTTTTTTTGTCTTAAACTGTTTTGTAGTTTTGTTTCATTGACATCAACTTCAGGATTTACTGAACTTTCATTTATCGTTCCTTCGATTTCCATTGCAAAATTTATTTAAAATATTTTTCAGCCTCTATTACAGATTCTGGTCTTCCTACATCTATTAAGATACTTTTATGCAAAAAACCGTGAATATGTTCGGTTTGCATAAGGTCTAGATACTCTTCCATGACAGAGAATTTTCCCGTTCTTTTTATTTTATTAAAAATCATCGGGTTTATACAATGTACACCACTGAAAGCTAATGCTTTGAATCCTTTGTTGAATTCGGCAAGTCTTTGTTCTCCGGTTTGTACATTGAGCCAGCCTCTTAAAACCATTTCATCGTTGAATAATAGTTTTCTGGAGCTTTCCCTGTCCGAAACGGCTAAAGTAGCAAAATCTTTTATCTTTTTATGGTATTCTACCAGTGCATTGATATTAATCTCCGTTAAAATATCGGCATTCATAATCAGGAAGTCTTCTCCGTGATCCAGAAATTTTCTTGCAAAAATCAAACCACCTCCGGTTTCAAGGAGTTCATTGGTTTCGTCAGAGATTTCGATATTGCAGTCGAAATTGTTATTTTTCTTTAGAAATTCAACAATCTGATTTCCGAAATGGTGAATATTGATCACAAAATCTTTTATTCCGAAACTTTTCAGATATTTTATGTTTCTTTCCAAAAGCGGAACTCCGTTTACAACGGCTAACGCCTTCGGATGATGATCCGTAAAAGGTTTCAGTCTAGTTCCTTTTCCTGCTGCGAAAATAAGAGCCTTCATATATTTATAATAAGTGAAAAAATGATAATTAAATGAAAAAATTAATTATTATTTACATTTAATTGAGGTTGCTCGTCGTGATGAATACTGATTTTTGTTCCTTCAGGATATTTTTCCTTAATGAATTCGGCAATCTTTATGGCAGAATACACAGACCTGTGTTGCCCTCCAGTACAGCCAAAGTTGATTTGCAGGTTTTCAAAACCTCTCTCTAAATAGTTGTTGATATTAATAGAAACAATACTTTTTACAAGTTCTAAAAACTTCGGCATTTCGGTTTTTGTTTCAAGATATTCCTGAACGCCAATGTCATTTCCTGTTTGGCTTTTATATTCTTCAATTCTTCCGGGATTCAAAATTCCTCTGCAATCGAAAGCAAATCCGCCGCCATTTCCTGATTCATCGTTAGGAATTCCTCCTTTTTTATATGAAAAGCTGTGTATATCTATGTGTAGCATATTATTTATTCGTTTTGTAGTTATTATTTAATTAAAATTTTACCATTAAGATATTAAGAAAATTAAGGTGCTATTCTGATAAGAGATTAAAGTATTCGTTTACCAAAGGCTTCATAGATTTTGTTATATTTTCTGTGAAAAAATTGATTAATAATCCCTGTGGTTTTTCTAGAATTTTCATGTAAGTCAATAATTGTGCTTGGTGTACGGGCAAGAGTTCATTCACTGTTTTTAACTCTTCAACAACTAAATCATTGACCAATAAATCAACACGAAGATTGGTTTCCAACAATAAAGTATCATAAATTACCGGCGCGCAAATCTGTTGTTTTACATTGTAACCATTGCGTTCTAATTCAAATTTTAAACATTCTTCATAAATGCTTTCCAATAAACCTGGACCAAGATTTTTGTGAACTTTTATTGCAAAGCCCGTAATTTCATATGATAATTGTGTAACATATTTTCTTGTGTACATAATATTCTTAATTTTGCTGAAAGAGCTTAATAATCTTAATGCCTTAATGTTTATTTAGTTATCTATTTTAAAGTCTCTTTAATTTTCAAATTAGTATTCTCTAAACTTAATTGTTGAATAACCTTTTTAAGTTCGGGATAATCTTTCATATTTTCCCAATTTTGAGCAAATTGAGTAATATTTTCAATTCCTTTTTCAATGCTTGAAATGAAGTGTTGTTTTCTCTGAATAAGCCCTCTAAATCCATAAGCGCCTAAAACCTGTAAAAATCTCATCAATTGAATCGGCTTAACCGAGTTTTTTAGTTGAAGTTTTATCTGTTCGTTTTCAAACTGATTAATGTAAAAATTTAGCATCTCATTTTTGAAATCTTCCGGAAAATTTGCTTTTGCCTGAAATAAAAATGAAATGACATCATACATCAAAGGTCCTTCCATTGCAGATTGATAATCAATGAAAGAAACTTGGTTTTCATCATTTACCATGATGTTTCTTGCCTGAAAATCACGAATCATGATGCCTTTTGGTTCAAGGTTTTCGATAAGGTGTACTATTTTTTTGAATTCTTTTAATAGGGTAGACTTGTGATATTCAAGTTCAAGAACATCAGCCACGAAATTTTTGAAATAATATAAATCGTGCATTACAGGAAGCTCGTCATATTTTTCATATTCAAAAGTCTTTGAGAAATCTATTTTATGCTGAGTCTCAATCTGTAGTTTAAATAGTTTTTCTAAAGTTTGTTTAACTAAAGACTTTATATTCTCAGAGAGACCTTCATTTGAAATAATTTCAGAAAGAGTATTTTCTCCTAAAAATTCTTGAATATATATTTTTTTATCGTCAGAAATTTTGAAAATAGTAGGAGTGTTTAGCTGCAATGCTGAGAAAATTTCGGAATAATAAACAAAACTTTCGTTCTCAGGTATATTTTCGTTGTAAGTAATAATATACTTTTGGTTTTCGGTTTTAGCCAAAAAATTTACTCTCGCAGAACCGCTTTGAGCTAATGTTATAAATTCAGATGATTTTTTACCTGTATAATTTTCAAAAAATCTTTGTGCGTATTCAGAAATCATAGTAGAAAACAAATATAGTAATTTACGGGCTAATTTCTATCTTTGTATTATGCTAAAGGATTTTAAGCCTGTTTTAGGAATTTTATTACGTTTCATTGTTATTTATCTGGTGTTGCTTTTTGGCTACCAGTTTTATCTGAATTCATTCAAAGAAACGGGGCTGGATCCTTACTCAAGAATTATTGGAGAACAGGTGTGTTTTATTCAAAATTCTATGCGTTATCCTACTCAATTGTATGATGATGTGAAGAGTGAACAGGTTTGGTTTTATGTGAAAAATGATTATGCAACAAGAATGGTGGAAGGTTGTAACGCGATTTCGGTAATGATCTTGTTTTTGGCTTTCATTTTTGCTTTTTATAAAGGAACTAAAACTTTTGTTTTTGCCTTTTTAGGAATTCTGGTACTTTATATTATGAATTTGCTAAGAATTACAGGCTTAAATATTGTAATGACCGACTATAAAGACTATGGTAAAATTGCTCATGATTATGTTTTTCCTGCAGTTATTTACGGGACAGTTGTATTACTTTGGTTAGTTTGGATTAAATTTTTTGCTTTAAAAAATGAAGATTCTTAATTGGTTTTTGGTTATAATCGGACTTTTTGGACTTATAAGTGTCAGAATGCTTGAAGACAAAATTTTTTATGATCCTTTCTTGAATTATTTTCATGAGGCAAATAAAGAAATTGCTTTTCCTGTTTTTGAATGGGGGAAATTAATAATTGGTCACCTTTTCAGGTTTATTTTAAATTTATTTTTCTCTTGCCTTGTCATTCATTTTATATTTAAAAATAAACAATGGACGGTTCAGGGAGCTATATTAATCACGATAATTTTTTTAATAACCTTTCCTATTTATCTTTATTGCGTATATGATAAGTTTGAAATTGGCTATTTACTTTCTTTTTATATGAGAAGATTTGTGATTCAGCCTTTAATTTTACTTTTGATTATTCCTATGTTCTATTACAGACAACAAGTTGAAAAAAGAGGAAAGAATTAGCCTTAAACTATAATTAATAAGGCTATTTCATGTGTTTTACTTAAATTGTATGTTTATCTGTACTTGTTACATTTTCAGGTGTCCAAGCTACTTTTTTTATGAAATCGTTTTCACGAACGGGACAGTTGGTAATTTGACAAATAGAACATGAAATAGGTTTGCAATCATCCATATGGAAATTAAATTCTACGCTTCTTTTCGTATGTTTTGCTAATAAAAGAATCATTTTTTCCATCTCATTATGAGCTTCGCGAAGGCTGTAATACCAAGGAAGGGTAATGTGCGCATCGATATGAAGAGAAGAGCCAAATTGCTGAATTTTCATATTATGTACGTCTATCCATTCTATGTGTCTGTTTTCTTCGAGAACTTTAATGATATTGTTGAGCAAGTCTGGATCTTGTTCGTCCATAATTCCGCTCAAAGATTTTCGAATGATTTTATATCCGATAAAGATGATGTATGTTCCAAAAATAATGGCTACAACAGAATCTATCCAATAAATTTTAGTAAAATATACGATAATCAAACTTATTACAACGCCAAGTGTAGTAATAGTATCTGACTGAAGGTGTTTTCCTGAGCTTTGTAATACAAGAGAATTTTCTTTAATTCCTTTTTTGTAAGAAATATATCCTAAAATATAGTTGATAATAGCTGTTATCCCAACGATTATCATTCCCCAATCTAATTTTGAAGGAACGCTTTTGCTTAATAATGAATTGACAGCCTGTACAATAATGATGATACCTGCAAAAATAATTAAAGCACCTTCAATTCCTGAGGTAATAAATTCTACTTTTCCGTGTCCGTAAGGATGGTCTTCATCTTTTGGTTTTGCAGCTAAATATAATGAGTAAAGTCCCATAAAAGCGGCAATAATGTTTACAATGCTTTCCATTGCATCAGAAAAAACAGCGTTGGAATTGGTAAGCCTCCAAGCGATAAGTTTTCCGATAAAAAGAATGATCCCGATAATAGCCACATTTCGCTGAAATGAAAAGTTTTTCTTCTCTGTGGATATGTTTTGAGAACTCATGAGTTAAATAATTAAAGGTATGATTGTTTGATATGGCTAATAATGAAAAAATGCTCACTTAGTGAGCATTTTGTTTATCCTATTAAATTGTTTTTTACTACGTATTCTGCAATTTGTACGGCGTTGGTAGCTGCTCCTTTTCGAAGGTTATCGGCAACAATCCAAAGGTTTAGAGTTTTGGGTTGTGAAAGGTCTCTTCTGATTCTTCCTACATAAACCTCGTCTTTTCCTTCTAAGTATAAAGGCATTGGATATTCATTGTTTTTTACATTATCCATTACAATTACTCCCGGTGTTTCAGATAAAATTTTTCTTACTTCATCAAGGTCAAATTCATTTTCAAATTCAATATTTACACTTTCAGAGTGTCCTCCTTGTACAGGAACTCTTACTGCTGTTGCGGTTAAATTAAATGTATCATCACCTAAAATTTTCTTAGGTTCTTTCATTAATTTAATTTCTTCTTTTGTGTAGTCATCATCAGCGAAAACATCACAATGTGGAAGGGCATTTTTGAAAATCTGATAAGGGTATACTTTTACAACAGAATCATCACCGTTGATTTCTCCATTTAATTGATCAACCGCTGCTTTCCCAGTCCCAGTTACAGATTGGTATGTAGAAACAATTACTCTTTTTAAATCATATTTTTTGTTCAAAGGTCCTAAAACCATTACTAATTGGATAGTTGAACAATTAGGATTTGCAATAATTTTGTCTTCTTTGGTTAAAACATCAGCATTAATTTCAGGAACAACTAATTTTTTAGTAGGATCCATTCTCCAAGCTGAGGAATTGTCGATAACCGTTGTTCCTACTTCTGCAAAAAGAGGAGCGAACTCAAGAGATGTGGAGCCTCCGGCAGAAAAAATTGCAATATCCGGTTTGGCAGCTATAGCGTCTTTCATGCTTACGATTGTAAATTCGTCTTGTTTATACTTCACCTTCTTACCAACAGATTTTTCAGATGCTACCGGAATTAATTCTGTGACAGGGAAGTTTCTCTCCTCGAGAACTTTCAGCATAACTTGTCCAACCATTCCTGTTGAACCTACTACAGCTACTTTCATTGATTTAATTAAAAATTATTTTTGTTAATATATTTATGCCCCAAAGACTCTTGTCCAAGGGAACGCGAATGCAAATAAGCCAATCGCAATTAGTCCCATAATAACAATCCCTAAAGAAATTGTGTCGTTTGACTTTACTTTTTTGTTGATGATAGTCATCAAAACAGCTGCGATTAACATTGAGAATGGGTGTTCTACATATTGGAATCTTAAATCAGCATTTTTCATTACTGCTCCCATGTTCAGTCCTTTTGTGAAGTTAATGATAAGCATAATGATACCCACTATAAATTGAATGTGGAAAAAGATCATTGTAAAAAGTGTTGTTTTCTTTAGAAACTTTTTCACTTTTCCACTGAATCCGAACATAGTTGCTAATAAAGCAATTATAAATAGTGATACCAGAAGTAATTCCAGATATCCAAATCCTTTGTGTGCATTGAGTAAAATGTTGTAAAAATCCATATTTATTGTTTCTATTTTTTCTAAATACAAATATAACAAAAATCCCGACGTTGAGTCGGGATAGTTATTTATAAAATCTAATAGAGTGATATTATTAGAAGTTGAATGATAACGTGGCAGTCCAAGTTCTTCCGAAACCGAAGTAAACTCTGTTTCCTGTATCAATACCTTTATAAAGTACGCCAGTAGAACCTTTATCACCTTCAAAAATATTAGTTGCTCCGTCTGCAATATAAGTAGTATCAAATAAATTGTACACGTTAGCTCCTATAGTAAAGTATTTTGAAGTATCTTTTAATTTCAATTTATAGGAAGCGCCTAAATCAAATAGGTTGAAGTCTGGTAATTGTAGTACTCCTCTATCTTGATTAGTCTGAACAGCAAATGTTGATACGTCAATTGAAGAATATAATTTGCCAGTATATCTCCAAGTTCCATAAATTGATAAATCTTTAACCGGTCTTACTGTAGCGCCTAATGAAGCAGTAAATTGAGGAATTGAGTTACTGCTACTACCTCCTACTTTTACTCCATCTAAATATAGTGTTGCACTATTAGAGCTTGAACCTGTCGTATTTAAAGGATTGTTGTTTTCATCAAAAGTTGTTCCTGTTGCATTACCTTTATATTTGTAATCACCAAAAGATAGCATACCTTGGAACTCTAAGAAAGATGTAGGCTTGTAAGCTGCATCAACTTCAACACCCATGTGAACTTGTGTGATTCCGTTAATTTCTGCATATCCTTTAATAATAGAAACTCCATTTGTTGAGCTCGGATCTGGAATTTCAAAATCCATAGTTCTTCTCATCCATCTGTCTTTCCACTGAGTTCTGTATAGGTTAACATTTGCGTTAAATTTAGCAGATCTAAAGCCATATCCAACTTCTGCAGAGAATATTTTCTCATTAGTAAGGGTTGGGTTCACAACTTGTTGGTTTGACGGATATACAGAATTCATAAATGGTTGTTTACTGTAATAACCAATATTTGCAAATACATTATGGTTTGAATCAATGTTGTAGTTTGCTCCCCCTTTAATATTGTATCCAAATAAATCTTTGAATCCTGTTTTTGTATTTACAATTTGCCCTTGTTGTTTTGTAACTCCATCTTGAACGAAGTTGTCAATTCTCTGATATGATTGATTGGAAACGGATCCTTGTAAGAAAGCAGATAAATTATTTTTAGAATATTCTATTTGTCCAAAAGCTGAATACCAAAGTACTTCACCATCGTTGCTGTAACCAATTTGCTCTTCTAATGCAGCCGTTTTTCCACCAAAAGGATTCCAAGAAAGCTTTTTATAATTATATAAGCTATTAACAACTCTTGGAGCTAAGTTTTTATTGTTAGCATCTTTATATCCTGTTGCACCATATAAATCTGTTATTACTTGGTAATGGTAACCATAATAATATCTATCATCAGTACCTATTGAGAAGTTCCAGTTGTCATTGATTTTATGTTGGAAGTTGGCTAAGATACCATACCAGTTGTGAGAGTTAATAGAAGCTCTTCTTATTAAAGTTGCTCCATTTCCTGCGGTATATGGATTTACTGCTGCATTGGCAGCAAATATTTTATCAAAATTATAATGTCCTGAAGTATCTCTGAATGATGTATCGTTGATTGATTTCCCTCCAACTCTACCTAAGTCACCTGTTCCGCCACCTCTACCATTAGAAGCATATAGAACAGTTGATAGTTTTGATTTTTCAGACATATTCCAATCCCAGTTTAACATCATTACTGGTTTTGCATAATAGTTTGATTTGTTCGATAATGCAACTCTTCTTCCTTCAGAGTCTGTATAATAACCAAAATCAGAATTATAAGCTCTGTAAGGAGTACCATCATTATCTGGGTTGAATTTTATGTAGTCAGAAATTGCACTTGCATAGCTTCTTTGGTCATGCCATTGCGGTGCAGATGTTAATGTAAATTGGAAGTTATGTTTTTTATTGGGCTCCCAACCTAATGCAAAATAGTAAGCGTAAGATTCATAATCTGTATTTTCTACATATGTAGAACCCGCTTGTCTGCTCATTAATATTGACGAAGACCAACCTTTATCACTTTTACCTGTATTATAAGCAAAAGATGTTTTTAAATAATCATTATTACCAACACCAAGTCTCACAACACCTCCTTTTTTCATGTCAGCGGATCTTGTAAGGAAATTTACAGTACCTCCAACTGAAGCAATAGCAAGTTTAGAAGAACCTAAACCTCTTTGTACTTGTAGTGTGCTTGTAACATCGGAAAGACCAGTCCAGTTAGAAAAATAAACAGTACCCCCTTCCATATCGTTGACCGGCATACCATTTACCATTACTGCAATATTTCGTGATTCAAAGCCACGGATTGTTAAGCCACCATCACCGAAGCCTCCCCCTGATTTAGTTGCATAAACTGAAGGAGTTGTATTCAAGATTTCAGGAAGTTCTTGGTTTCCTAATCTTTCTACAAGTTGTGCTGCTTTGATTGTAGAAGCTGCAACTGGTGTTTTTCTATCTTTTGCGATATCTGTAACACCTTGTAAAATTACCTCTTCAATGTCTTTAGATCTTGTTGTTGTAACAGTATCTTGCGTTTGTTGAGCGTAATAAACACTAGCTGTAGATAATGTAATTATCGCAGTTAGCATCGATTTGTTGATTAATTTCATAATCCTTATAGTGTAATAGTTAGATTTAAATTTTATGCAAAAATCGGTAAATAAAATTTAACTAATATTAACTATATGTTAATTTTTAATCAATCTTAATAAGGGTTAATTTATTGATTTTCAGTATGGTGTATAAAAATTGAAATTTCATATGAAAAAAATCACATTATTGAATTTTTAACAATTAGACGTTAAATTTATTATATGTTCAAAATTATTTCACCGCTTTTAGGCTTAAATCTATGTTTTTTGCTGAGTGTGTAAGCGCTCCTGCTGAAATGTAAGTTACACCTGTTGAAGCTATTTCTTTTAGTGCATCTCTTGTAATTCCTCCCGATGCTTCAGATTCACATGAATTATTGATCATGTCAACTGCTTGCTTCATTGTTTTTACATCCATATTATCAAGCATGATTCTGTCAACTTTAGCTTTGATAGCTTCCTGTACTTCTTCCAGATTTCTGGTTTCAACTTCAATTCTTAGCTTCTTTTTATTTTTTTTGACATAATCTTTTGCCATTTTTACAGCATTTGTAATGCTTCCATTATAATCAATATGGTTGTCTTTTAGCATAATCATATCATAAAGACCGTACCTGTGATTGGTTCCTCCACCGATGGCTACTGCCCATTTTTCACAAACTCTGAAATTTGGAGTTGTTTTTCTGGTATCTAAAAGTTTGGTTTTAGTACCAACAAGTCTTGAGTCCCAATCATGTGTAAGAGTGGCAATTCCGCTCATTCTTTGCATGCAGTTCAGAACAAGTCTTTCTGTGGAAAGTATTGATCTTGCACTACCTGTTACAATAAAAGCAATGTCTCCAACTTTTGCGGTTGCTCCATCTTTAATAAAAGTCTCAACTTTTAGGTTTTTATCAAATGTTTTAAAAATAATTTCAGCCAGTTCAACTCCAGCCAAGATGCAGTCCTCTTTTACCAAAAGTTTGGCACTTTGTTCTAAGTCTTTAGGAATTGTAGAAAGGGTAGAGTGGTCTCCGTCTTGGATGTCTTCTTCCAAGGCATTTTTTATAAATTGTTTTAAAACTTTATCTGTTGCGTAACTAGGTCTTTTCATGTTTTGTGCTTTTAAGCTAGATCTTTATTGTAAAATGCTCCTTTATTCTCTTTCATCTCCATAGATTGGGTGATGATGAGGTGAGCAACGGTAGTTAAATTTCTTAATTCTGATAACTGAGGTGAAATAATAGAGTAGTGATAAATTTCATCAACAGCGGCAGCAATTTCCTGATGCTTTTGTAACGCCATGTTTAGACGCTGATTACTTCTTACGATACCTACTAAATCACTCATCATTTCCTGGAGTTGTTTTCTGAGGTACGAAATAATAACCATTTCATCCATGATTTTCATTCCTTCCTCGTTCCATTCGGGAACGGCTTTTAAATCATCAAAGTTGAAATTATTTTCTTTTAATAATTCTGAAGTTTTGATGGCTGCGCTATGCCCGAAAACCAAACCTTCCAACAATGAGTTTGAGGCTAATCTATTAGCTCCGTGAAGTCCTGAATTGGTACATTCACCAACAGCAAAAAGATTTTTTATGGATGATTGACCGTCTTTGTCAATTTCAATTCCTCCCATCAAGTAATGACAAGCCGGAACTACAGGAATCAATTGAGTGAAGGGGTCAATTCCTTCATCTTTACATTTTTTATAAATATTAGGGAAATGTTCAAGGAATTTATCGTGATCCATTTCTTTGCAATCAAGTCCTACAAATTCATCACCTGTTATTTTCATTTCAGCATCAATGGCTCTTGCAACAATGTCTCTGGAAGCCAATTCTTCACGCTCATCGTATTTTTGCATGAATTTTTCCCCTCTTTTTGTTCTTAATTTTGCTCCGTCACCACGAACAGCTTCGGAAATTAAAAATAACATCCCGTCCATTTTGCTATATAAAGCTGTTGGGTGGAATTGATAGTATTGCATATTGGAAACCTTTCCTTTTGCTCTTGCTACAAAAGCTATTCCGTCTCCTGTGGCGATAGTTGGGTTGGTGGTGTTTTTATACACATGTCCTGCTCCTCCTGTTGCTACTAAAGTGATTTTTGAGGTTATTTTTTTGATGGTTTTAGATTTTTCATCTAAAATATATGCTCCATAACAATGAATATCTCCTTCGTTTAGTTCCTTTCCAGGAATGTGGTGTTGAGTAATGATATCAATTACATAATGATGGTCGAGAATCTCAATATTCGGACTGTTTTTAGCAGTTTCTAATAAAGCTCTTTCTATTTCAAATCCTGTGATATCTTTGTGATGAACAATTCTATTTTCGGTATGACCTCCCTCTCTTCCTAAAGCAAATTCCCCGTTTTTCATATCGAAATTTGCACCCCATTCTACAATTTCCTTAAATCTTTTAGGAGCTTCAGTAACTACCATTTCTACAACATCGCGCTTGTTTTCTCCGTCTCCGGCACGCATGGTATCTTCTATGTGTTTTTCGAAATTATCTTTTTGAAAATCTGTAACAACCGCCAAACCACCTTGTGCATATTTGGTGTTACTTTCATCTTCATCAGACTTTGTTACTATGGTTATTTTGGCATCAGGAATCTGTTCAGAAACTTTTATGGCATAAGAAAGTCCCGAAATACCGGAACCTATCACTAATACATCCGCTTTTATCATATGCTTACTTTAAGTACAATAGTGTTTAAATATTAAATAAATTTAAACAATTTTTCGTTTGGTTTTCTTACTTTTTTCATGTGTTGGAAGTGGTCTTCCTCTGAACGGTAGCCTAAAGCCAGAGTAACGGTCACTTTTTCGCTCTCCGAATCTATATTTAAAACTTCTTCTATTAAATCCTGACGAAAGCCTTCCATAGGGCAGGAATCAATATTTTCGATAGCAGCGGCATACATTAGGTTTGCTAAAACAATATAAGATTGTTTTTCTGCCCAGTTGAAAATCTCGTCACTGGTTTTCTGGTTTATATGTTGGTTAATGCTGTTTTTAAAAAGCTCCAGATTTTCAATAGGTGTATCTCTCACTTCTGAAATATGTCTGAAATAACCATTGATATAACTTTCATCAACTGTTTTTTTTGAAATTATAACAATTAAATGAGAGCATGTAGATATTTGGGAGGGATTATAAAACGCAGGAATTAATTTTTCCTTC
The DNA here is from genome assembly GCF_025971925.1 of Chryseobacterium oryctis. GTDB lineage: Bacteria > Bacteroidota > Bacteroidia > Flavobacteriales > Weeksellaceae > Chryseobacterium > Chryseobacterium oryctis. The sequence goes on along the minus strand of NZ_JAPDHV010000002.1, from coordinate 71,537 downwards.
ATTTCCTCACTTTCCACAACCAAAATTTTATAAGGTTGAAGTCCTAAAGAGCTTGCAGATAGTTTCCCTGCTTCAAGAATATTGAGAAGAGTTTCCTGAGGGATAATTTCTTTATTGAATTTTTTTACAGAATATCTTCTGCTTAAAGCTTCTAAATAGTTCATATTACAAATTTAAGAATTGAATATGAATAAAAATAGATTTAAAATAAAAAAAGAATCACTGTCAAATTGAAGTGATTCTTTTGGTAATGATATGAATGTTAGTATTATTCTTTGTTTTTTACTAATATCCAGCCAGAATATTTTGTCTGAGTATTATTCTTGTCATTTTCGTTCCAAGAGATAGTATACCAGTAAGTTCCGGTAAGTATTTTTTTGCCTGAAGCTGTTCCGTCCCAAGTGAAGTTTCTTGTTTTGTTGGCTTCATATAGTTTGTTGCCATATCTGTCATATATTGTGAATATAAGATTCTTCTTGTAAGCTAGTGCAGAATAATCAATGAAATCATTTATATTATCTCCGTTCGGAGTAATAGCATTGATAAGATTGGGAACTGTAACTTGAATATGAATTGGCTCACAATTGTAAAAATCTTTTACATATACTTTTACCTCACCTCTTGGAAGACTTGTGAATGTATTAGACTCTTGCCAGTTTGTCCCATCTAGAGAATATTTGTAAGGTGGAGTTCCTCCAGTTGTATTTATTGTAATTGTGTTATTTGTAATATCTATACTTGAAATTACAGGCGCTGTTGCTGGAAGAACTTTTACGGTTTGTAATGTGGTACAGCTTCCTGTTTTTAGCTTTACCCAATAAATACCTACGGTTACCCCTTGAATAGACGAAGTTGTGTCTCCAGTGCTCCATTCGTAAGAATCAAACCCTGGACCTGCGTCTAAATTTGTTCTTGCATCAATACAAATTATTTTGTCTTTTAAAATTGACGATTTTACTGGAGGTAAAACAACCAGGTTTATTTTAGCTATCATATAGCAGCTATTTTCGTCAATAACTTTTACATAAACGGCTCCGTTGGTAGAAATATATGAATTTGGGTTCATAATTTCATTCGTTCCGTTGATAGCATTATTTATTGTAGTGTAATATTTTCTTGTTGCTCCTGGGTGTGAAGTTACGTTTGCTGCTGTTAAATCAAATGAAGCTGAAGTGATGTTGTTTTCAATAAAGCAAGACTTTAATGTATCTTCTTTTACAACAATAGGATCATAGAAACTTAAAGTTATTTCCGCATTATCAGTACAGCCTTGAGGCGTTGTAACTTTTACATAAACTTTTCCCGGTGCAGAAACGTAGGCGTTTGGATTTGAAATTTCATTGGTTCCTGCTGTTAAGTCTGCTATGGTTTTGTAATATTTTTTTACTGCTCCAACTACATTTGTAACTGCTGCTGAATTTAAGTTGAAAGTAGCAGTTCCTACATTGTTATTATTACATGCTTTAATTGTAGCATCATCTGCATTGAGTGGAGATAGCGTTAAAACAATTTTTCCGTCAGGATTATCGCAAAGTAATCCGGAATTATCTTTTATAACAACATTTACGGTTGTATTTGTGTTGAATTGGTAATTTGTAGGATTGGCTATCGGAGTTCCTGTTGGTGTAAAGTATGAAAATGTATAGTTTGCAGGATTACTTACAAATTGGCTGTTGTATGATGTTAAGTCTACTGTGCCACTATTTGTTGCCGGATTGGGACACATTGATACAGGAATGGAGTTTTGTAGGATCGAGACTTTATCAGTGTAAATTTTCACGTTTTTAATAGAGCTTCTTACTGATGCTGATCCTGTTGATCCTGAAAATCCAAAATATCCTGTTGTCATTGTAGCGGCTGCACCTTGAGGAGCAAAGGACTGTGAAATAATTGTATTTCCTTCAATTTTTAAAGTGATAATCCAGTTCGCGGGAGTTGCAGGATCTACTTGTCCTGTTACTTCTACGTGTTTATAAGTTGATCCTACGAAAGGTTGAGTAGACGTAAGGTCTGCTGAATGGAATGAGCTTCCTACAACATTAAAATATTCAATATTATTGGTATCTGTTGTGTTTGGAACAAGTCCATATGCGAGATGTACTTTATTCATCTGACCAGCTGTGGTATTGTTGTACAAATCAAAACCTATCATAAGACCTATCGCATTTTGAGGGATTCCTAACCCAGAACCTTGTTGGCTTACTAATGGTGGATTCTGTAGGTACCAAAAAGCAAAACCGTCACCTCTCCCTGCTGATGTTCCGTTTCCGTCAAGTCTGAAATCGAATTCAATCCTCCATTTGTCACAATATTTTAAGTTGATAGGATCGTTTAATTTGATTGAGCCCGATTTGTTGGTAAGGTCATCAGTAAGCATTACGAAATCTCCATTTACTGCTGCTGAAGGAACAACTGTCCATCCTGTAGTATTTACGGGGTTGCCTGTAAGTTGATAAGACTGAGATGAAAGCCTTCCGGGAAAGCAAATTGAAATGAAAAAAAGGCAGAAGAGTAGATTTTTGTTCATATAATATATCACATTCGTTAGAGATGTAAATATATTAAATTTTGATAAAAGAATATTTTTTTTATATTAAATTTATTAAAAATATGAATTTCTGATAACTGATTGTGTTGTAAGGTTGAAAATATGAATTTATTTATCTATTATTTTTGAGGTAAATTGATTCTAAAAAAGAGAGTTGTTTTCAAGATTTTCAAAAAAAGTATCGATTTCTAGAATATTAGATGCAGCGGCAGATACTGCGAGCTTGTCACAGAGCTCATTTTCGAAATGACCTGCATGGCCTTTTATCCAGTGCATTTTTGGATTGTGCATATTGTAAAGAACTGTAAACCTTTGCCATAAATCCGGATTTTTCACATTTTTCCAGCCTCTTTTTATCCATCCGGAAAGCCAGTTTTGATTAATTGCGTCTGCTACATATTTGCTATCTGTATAAACATGAATGTCGTTTTCTGTAGATTTTAACTTTTCAAGGGCAGTAATAACGGCCAAGAGTTCCATTCTGTTATTGGTTGTTTTTCTGAAGCCTTTAGAAAAGGTTTTTTGATAGTTTTTTTCAGGAACGCGCATGAGAATCCCGTATCCTCCTTTGCCGGGATTTCCGCTACAAGCTCCGTCTGTGTATATTTCGATTTTCAAATTTTAATTCGATATCAAATTTTCATTTTTCAGCTTTAAAATTTATTTGAAAAAATGAGAATTTTTTAGTTATTTTTTTAGAATGGGAAGTCATCGTCATCATCAAAATCATTCATGGAAGATCCTGAAACTTGTGAGTTGTTTGGAAGATCAAAAGCAGCACCCGGTTGAATGGTTGTTTTAATTTTGTCAAAACCACTAGGCTCATTTGAATTAAAATTAGAAGGGTAGCCTCCGCTTCCACCATCAAAGGCAGCATCAATGTCTCCAAATTTTGCAAAATGCTTCAAGAATGATAAACGCACATCTGCTGTAGCACCATTTCTATGTTTTGCAATGATAAGTTCTGCCTGGTTTTCTGTTGAGGTTTCCTGTCCTTCTTCATCATTATCCCAAACAGCAATTTTATAATATTCTGGTCTGAAAATAAATGAAACAATATCTGCATCCTGCTCAATAGCTCCGGATTCCCTAAGATCTGAAAGTTGAGGTCTTTTTCCGGGACGAGTTTCCACACTACGGGAAAGCTGCGAAAGTGCAATTACAGGTACATTCAATTCTTTCGCAATAGCTTTTAATGAACGGGAAATCATTGAAATTTCCTGTTCACGGTTTCCAGCCCCTTTTCCTCCGCCTCCTGCAGTCATTAACTGAAGATAATCGACCATGATAAGTCTTACTCCGTGTTGCATTACCAATCTTCGGCATTTTGCACGGAAGTCGAAAATTGAAAGAGAGGGAGTTTCATCAATATATAAAGGTGCATTTTCCAGTTCAGATACATTTGAAAATAGTCTTTGCCATTCTTCGTCATCCAGGGTTCCTTTTCTTAATTTCTCGGATGAAATTCTTGTTTCAGAGGCAATCATCCTTGTAATTAATTGTACAGAAGCCATCTCTAATGAGAATAAAGCCATTGGAATCTTGTGTCCAACTGCAATATTTCTTGCCATGGAAAGAAGAAAAGCCGTTTTACCCATTGCGGGACGTGCTGCAATAATGATAAGGTCTGAATTTTGCCAACCTCCTGTTTCTTTATCAACGTCTCTAAATCCTGAAGGTACGCCGGAAAGTCCTTGTTTATCTTTTAAAGATTTGATGGTATCAATAGCTTGTTTTACTAATGAATTTGCGGTGTCAAAGCCTTTTTTTATTGTTCCGTTTGTGATTTCAAAGAAAGATTGTTCTGCTTTATCTAAAAGTTCAAAAACGTCTGTTGATTCTTTATATGAAGCATCAATTACATTTGCAGAAACATTGATGAGGCTTCTGAGAATGTATTTCTCCAGAATAACACGAACGTGATATTCAATATGGGCAGAAGAGCTTACTCCCATAGTGAGATCAATAATGTAATGATCTCCACCTGCTTTATTTAATTTATCATTCTTTTTTAAATCCTGAATGATAGTCATTAAGTCGACAGGTTGGTTGCCTTCGTATAATTTTAAAATGGTAGAGAAAATTACCTGATGTCTAGGATCGTAAAATACTTCAGGAGTAAGTAAGTCGATAGAGTGATCCAGACCTTTTTTATCAATCAAAAAAGTACCAATAACCAACCTTTCGAAATCTACTGCATTGGGTGGCATTTTTCCATCAGCAATTGACAGCTCTTTCGCAAAATTTCCATGTGTAAGAGATGATAATGTTTCCTTTTGTGCCATAATCCTACAAAGATAGTTTTTTTGAAAAGTAATTAAAAAATAGTAATCAAGATTTTAATGTTGATAACTCTAAAACATTAGTATTGAAAGGCTTTTTCTTTGTGAATAAAAAAATCGCCCCAAAAAATGGAGCGATTTAACTAAATATATACTGAAGTTTTTAGTCTTTATTTTTTACCAATATCCAACCGCTGTATTTTGTTTGGGTATTGTTTTTGTCATTTTCTGTCCAAGTGATTGTATACCAATATGTACCAGTAATGATTTTCTTTCCAGAAGCTGTGCCGTCCCAAGAGTAATTTCTCATCTTGTTTGCCTCATAAAGTTTGTTTCCGTATCTGTCATATATCGTGAATACTAGATCTTTCTTGTAAGCTAATGCTGAATAATCTAATACGTCATTTACATTATCTCCGTTTGGAGTAATAGCATTTACAAGATTAGGTACTGTTATTTGTACATTGATAGGTTGACAGTTGTAAGAGTCTTTTACAAATATTTTGTTTTCACCTCTTGGAAGACCTGTGAATACGTTAGAATCTTGCCAGTTAATACCATCTAAAGAGTATTTGTAAGGTGGTTTTCCTCCGTTTGCATTTACCGTAATTGTATTGTTTGAAATGTCTAAACTAGAAATTACAGGTTGCTCAGATGCATAAACTGTTACTGTTTGTAATGTATAACATTTTCCTGTTTTCAATTTTACCCAGTATGTACCAACAGAAACATGACCAATTGATTGTGTTGTAGCACCAGTACTCCATTCATAGCCATCAAAACCAGGACCTGCGTCTAAAGTTGTTGTATCTTCAATACAAATTGTTTTGTCTTTTAAAATTGTAGATTTTACAGGAGGTAAAACTTTTAAATCAATTTTAGAGATAGCAAAACAACCTTCAGAACTAATTACTTTCACATACACTGTTCCAGTTGTAGTAATGTAATTGTTCGGGTTTAGGATTTCATTTGTTCCGTTTGTTGCGTTTGCAAGAGTGGTATAGAACTTTTTAGTAGCTCCAGTAATAGATGTAACATCGGCAGATGTTAAATCAAATGAAGCTGTCGTAATATTTGACTCAATATAACAAGATTCTAGACTTGCATCTTTAACGATTACAAGAGGGAAGAATTGCAGTGTAATTTCAGCATCATCAGAACATCCGTCAGTTGTTGTGGTTTTAACATATACTTTTTTCTCCGCCGAAACGTAAGCCGATGGATTTGTAATCTCATTTGTTCCAGCATTTAAGTCATTAAGTGTCGGGTAATACTTCTTAATAAGATTAGCTCCAGGATAAACAGCTGCTGAAGTTAAATCAAACGTTCCTGTTCCTACATTATTATTGTTACAAGCATAGATTGTGGCATCCTGAGCAACAATATTTCCTTCCCTAAATTTGAAAGCTCCTGTTTGGAAACATCCATTGATTGGGTTTTGAGGGTTTGCAGGATCTGTGTATTCTACTCTGTAATAATAGGTTGTAGTTGAGTTTACTAAAATTGGAGCTGTGATAGGATTGGCTCCGGTAATAGCATCGTTAGTAGTTGTATGATAGCTAAGTTCAAAATTTTGATTACCATTCAGAATATCGGCTGTTAATGTATTAAAATCAAACATTGTTGGTAGTGCACACTTCATAATCTCGTTAGGAGACGTAGGTGTTGGGCCGGGAGTTCCAGGTGTAATAAAAGGATTAGGTGTGATAGTAGGATCTGAAAATGCTGACGTTAAAGTCGCTGTTCCTCCCCAGGTTAAAGAGAATCCGTTTATCGTGTGAGTCCAGTTATCTACAACCAAATAATATGTTTCTCCGGCTACAACGTCCATATAGGCACTGTATGTTCCGTTGGTTTGAGTTCCGGTAAGTGCTAAGCTGAGACCTGTAGGTCCGTCTAATCCAGAGTAATTACATCTTATAGGTGGAGATAGAGCTCCGCAAGTCTGGTTGGGTCCGTAAACACCGAAATCATAATCATCAGCATAAACATTTGGAGTGATTTCAAATGTTAAGGTTCCTGAAGTCGCAATCGTGAATGAATACCAAACTGAAAAGTGTTCATCAGATGCGAGGCATCCCATAAGATCTTCCTGAATGGTTCCACTATTTAAAGGTGTATATGAGATGTTTGAATTTCCGCATACAGGAATTGCAGAAATACAATCTGACTGCGAAAAATATAGTTGAGAGAAAGATAAAATAAAAATCAGTAGTAATTTTCTCATTTTAAAATGAATTTTATTTAACAAAAGTAATGAAAATAATGACAAAAAGTTAGTTTTGACTGGTTATGGGTGGAAAAAACCGCCTTCAAAGGCGGTTTTTGTGTATAATATAAATTAATCTCTGTTTTTTACCATAACCCATCCTGAGAACTTCATTGCGGTGTTCTTCTTGTTATTTTCATTCCAAGTTACAGAATACCAATAAGTCCCAGTTGGTACTTTCTTGCCTCCAACGGTACCGTCCCACTTATATCCGTTCATTTTGTCAGCTTGATGGATTTTTGTACCGTATCTGTCAAAAATACTTAGTACAAGACCTTGTTTGCCGGCTAGGGCAGAATAGTCAATTATGTCATTTACACCATCTCCGTTTGGAGTGATTACGTTTATCAAGTTAGGAACAACAATTGTAACTTCAATTGGTTCACAATCGTAAGCATCTTTTACATATACAGGGTGATCTCCTCTCGTAATATTTTCAAATACGTTGGAGTCTTGCCAATTTACATTGTCCATTGAGTATTTATAAGGTGGAGTGCCTCCGATTACGTTCACTGTTACAGTAGTAGTTGCAATATCAATGTTTGAAATTACAGGTTGTTCAGCAGGGTAAACTTTTACAGTTTGTGTTGTAACGCAATCGCCGGTTTTTAATTTCACCCAGTAAGTGCCAACTCCTACATCGGAAATCGTCTGCGTTGTTGCTCCTGTGCTCCATAAGTATCCATTGAATCCTATACCTGCATCTAAAGTAGTTTTATCTTCTATACAGATTACCTTGTCTTTCAATGTTGTTGAATATACAGGAGGAATAACAACAAGCGTAACTTTTGCAACAGCATAACATCCTTGAGCGTTTATTACTTTTACATAAGCAACTCCACTAGGAGCGATATATGCAGTTGGATTCGGAATTGGGTTGGTTCCGTTCACGGCATCTGTCATTGATGGATAATATTCTTTCGTAATGCCGGTTTGTCCTGTTACAGTTGCTACGGTAAGGTTAAATAACGCTGTAGAAGGATTAGTTTCAATGAAACAAGATCTTAAAATAGCATCATTGTTTATGGTAACAATTGGATGGAATTTTAATTTAATTTCTGCTATCGTTACACAGTCAAATTCATTAGTTGCTTTTACAAAAACGGAGCCTTCGGCTGAAGTGTATGCGTATGGAATTGTAATTTCGTTTGTTCCGGCATTCAAGTCAGGCATTGAAGGATAGTATTTTACATTAAGGTTTGGAGTCAAACCTATATTTACAGAGGTTAAATCATATAATGCTGTTCCTGAGTTATTATTACTACACTCTGTAATTGTGGCTGTATTTAGTGCAAAAGACCTGTCCACAAAGTTTATGGTTCCGAATTGCTTACATTTATTCAAAAAACTGGCTGGACTTGTTGGGTCAGAATAACTGATAACATAATGATAAGTATTGGCAGTACTAACCGAAACCGGAGTTGTAATTGCATTTACGTCATCTAAGGCATCGGTAGCTGAGTTGTAATATTTTACAATGAAGTTAGGGTTGTTATTCAGTATTTGAGCAGTAAGTGTTGAAAAATTATACATTACAGGGTTTCCGCAAATGTCAATTTTTCCATCATGGTTTGCTCCGGGTACTATAAAAGGATACGGTTGTAATACAGGATCATCAAATGGTGTAAGTAGACCTGCTGAACCTCCAAACGTCAAAGAAAACTGAGATATTGTAGGAGAGAAATTATCAACAAGTAAGTAATAAACTTGTCCGGGAACTACATCGATGTATTTTACCATACCATCAGAAGAATTTCCTAAATTATCTGTTGCTGCACCTTCAGACGTATCCAGAGAGGTCATGTTAAGTCCGGTTGCATATTGGCCAGGTCCTGGTGCGTCATATGAACATCTTAATGGTGTTGCTGTTTGAATTTGGGTACAGTTTAGATCGGGTCCGTAAAGAGCCCAGTCGTAATCTACGTTATTAACAGGATTAATTACAAAAGTTAAGGTACCTGCTGTAAGGGTACTGAAGGTAAACCATATAGAATTGTTCTCTCCATTAAGGCATCCTACATTTCCTTCGTCATCGTTTCCTATACCGCTAGGAGTTAAAGTAATATTGGCATTGCTACAGATGGGAATTGCTGAGACGCAGTCGTTATTTTGTGCCCAAAAAAGATTTGTTATTAAGAAAGCTATAAAAAGTAGTGTTTTTTTCATAAGCTGAATTTTAAAATTAAACAGAAATGATTAATGCCTGAAAACTATTTTTTGCTGGTTTGCATAGTTTTATCAGTTCCAAACTTTGTTCTTTGTTCTTTAATTAAGTTTAGTAAATCATTGTTCTCTTTGTCGTTAGGTTGCGCTGCTAGACTTCCTAAAACATATTTTTCAGCAAGAGCATTTACATTTTCTACGTCTGTTCTTTTTGTGCTTTTTAGGATAAGTTCTGCTTTATTATATAGAACAAGACCGGAATAATAGTATGCTTTCCATTTGTATGGATCTTGTGCTTTCTTAAGTTCCGAAAATTCTTTGAAAAGTTTGTCATAATCAGCCATAGTTTTGGCTGTAGATATTTTTTTTGCTTTTTCATTTAGTGTTGTCTCATAAGCCGATTGAGCGTATGTAAGAGCACCTAATGCAAAGCATACAGTTAGTAAAAATTTTTTCATAAAGGGAAGTTTTAATATACAAATATAGAAAATTATTAAAAGTGAATCGAAGTTTTTGTTATTTATTTAATGAAATAGATTGATTTTCGTTAATATTGCATTTTTCTCAATTTGGGATTTGTGCTTCCGACAAGAAGGGCAACTAAGACTGTCATTGTTCCGCCGAAAACAACAGAACGAACAACTCCTAAAAGTTTTGCCATCAATCCGCTTTCAAATTGTCCCATTTCGTTGCTGGACATGATGAAAATGGAATTTACACTTAAAACCCTTCCTCTGATGTGATCCGGAGTTTTAAGTTGTACAATTGTGCCTCTGATTACTACAGAAATTCCGTCAAGCATTCCACTTAATACAAGAAACATAAAAGAAAGCCAGTAAAGATGCGATAACCCGAATCCTATAATGCAAAGCCCAAATCCGGTGACGACGGCGAGTAAGATTTTTCCTTGATTTTTTCGTAAAGGAATGATAGATAAAAGAATAATTATACACATTGAACCAATGTCTGAAGCTGCATTTAATAAGCCGAAGCCTTCGGCTCCAACCTTCAAGATGTCTGTAGCATAGACAGGTATCATCGCAACTGCTCCTCCAAACAGTACAGCGAACATATCAAGGCAGAGTGCTCCTAAAATTTCTTTAGTTTTAAAAATGTATGATATTCCTTCACGCATACTTTCAAAAACTTTTACCTGTTCTTTTTTGTATTCAGAGTGTTGTTTATTTAATTGAAAGAAAAATAAAGAAGCTAAAAATATCAATGAAATAATGACAACTAACGTCCATTTTACACCAAAAAAACCAATTAAAAATCCACCAATAGCATGTCCGCAAACCGATGAGGTTAAGAAAGTTGCCTGATTTAAAGTTACGGCATTGGGTAAGTTTTCTTTTTTAACTATTTTCGGAATCATTGAAGGAACAATAGGGCCAATAAAAGCTCTTGCAATACCTGTAAGGAAAATTACTACATATATAAAATAGGTTATTTGATGACCGTTAAAATGCATTTCTACATTGAAAAAAGCTGGAATTAGTAATAATCCGATCAGAAAAATATAAGCATAGTTACAAATGAGAAGGAGTTTCTTTTTCTCGTTCATATCAATTACATGACCTGCGTACAAAGCACAACTTACCGCTGGAATTACTTCTGACAGACCAATTAAACCAATTGAAAAAGGGTCTTTTGTTAATTGATAAACCCACCATCCTAATAATGTGGCAAGCATTCTGAAAGCTAAAACAATAAAAAATCTTCCTGTAAGAAGATTTCTGAATTCAACATTTTGCAATGTTTTTAACGGTGCGAACGAAATCATGCACAAAAATAGCCCTAAATATTAATTTAGAGCTATCTATATCGTAGTTTTTGAATGATAAATCAAATTGAATCTAAAAGATAAAATCTATTTTAGTCTGCTCTTGATGAGCTTAAAACGATAGCAGCTACACCTGCGGCACCAATTACTGCAGCACCTGTTGTAATTGCAGCTTTTTTATTATCTCTTACCGCGGCAATATTAGATTTAGGAATGATTACTTCTGTACTGTCTTTTTTTCCAGCTGTTCCTATAATGTTGTTACCATCTACATTACGGAATAACATTTTTTGATTTTTCGAACCATCCTTCATCATTACAGTGTACATTCTACCTGCTTGAAGATTAGAATAATCGTTTTTTGCAACATCTTCACTGTATTTTGTAGTAGCACAAGATGAAATTACAAATAAAGATGTCAATAAAGATGATTTTAAAAGTACAGATGCTTTCATTATTATTTTTTAGTTTTTCAAATTTATAATTTTTTTCCAATATATCTTTTTGGTTCAGAGAAAATATGCCTAAATTTTATATATTTCCAATAAATCTGCAATTTTTCTGTCATTGGCAAGCCTTGGTATTTTATTCTGTCCTCCCAACTTTCCTTGAGACTTTGCATATTCATGAAACGCATTTTTCTTCAGTTTTGATATATGAAGCTGTTGCAAAATGTTTCCGGATATCAAATCATCATAGTAAGTATTTCGATTTCTCAGTTGATTATCGAGTTCTTTTTTAAATAAATCTAAATTTTCAGGCTCTTTTTCAAACTCTATAAACCATTCATGATAAGGCAATCCTTCGTTTGGGTTTACTTGTGGAGCAAGATGGAATTCGGTAATTTGGGCAGGAAATTTTTCTAAAGTTGCTTTCATTGCTTCTTCCACTTCAAAGGCAATTACGTGTTCTCCAAAAGCTGAGGTAAAGTGTTTTGTTCTTCCGCTTACCAAAATTCTGTGCGGATATTTATCTATAAATCTTACAACATCACCAATTGAATATGCCCATAAGCCAGAATTGGTTGTTAAAATCAGAGCATAATCTTTATTGAGTTCGACTTCTTTTAAAGTTAATCTTTTAGCATCTGGTTTTCCATATTCTTCAAGCGGAATAAATTCGTAGAAAATCCCATGATTGGTTAAAAGTAATAAGCCTTCCTTTGTATAATCGTCCTGAAATGCAAAGAAACCTTCGGAAGCAGGAAATGTTTGAATGATGTCCACTTTTCCTCCCAATAAATCTTCCATTTTTTCACGATAAGGTTCGTAATTTACACCTCCTGTAACAATAAGTTGAAGGTTGGGAAAGAGTTGCTTTATTTTTTTACCGTTTCTTTCAATTAATTTTTCAAAATACATAATTAACCAAGGCGGAATCCCTGAAATTAGAGTCATGTTTTCTTTCTCAGTTTCTTCTACGATTTTGTCCACTTTGGTTTCCCAATCTTCTATAATATTGGTTTCCCAGCTTGGTAAACGGTTTTTTTGAAGATAATTAGGAATATGATGTGCTACAATTCCTGAAAGGCGACCGGTTTTTATTCCATAAACTTCTTCTAATTCGGGACTTCCCTGTAAGAAAATCATTTTTCCGTTTACGAAATCTGCGTTACCTTTTTTGGCAATATAATGAAATAAAGCACTTTGAGCACCTGCAACCTGGAAAGGCATTCCTTCTTTTGAAATCGGAATATACTTAGAACCGGAAGTTGTTCCTGATGTTTTGGCAAAATATTCCGGAGTTTCCGGCCAGAGAATATTGGCTTGTCCTTTTTTTACCCTTTCTATATAAGGTTTAAGGTCTTCGTAATCAGAAACTTTCACTCTTTCCTGGAAATCTTTAATAGAATGTATGTTTTCAAAATCATGTTCTCTTCCAAAAAGAGTTTTTTTAGCTGTATTTGTAAGTGATAAGAGTAAATCTTGTTGAGCTTGAGGTGCATTTTTTTTGAATGTTTCAGTTTTCTGAACATGTTTTTTTGCCCAAGCTAATGCCACGTTTTTCTTTAGAAAGTTTAACATGGGTCAAATTTATAAATAACTAAAGAATATATAATATCTTTTTTAAGGAATAAATAATAAAAAAACCGATGAATGAGTAGTCATCGGTTCTTTGAAATTTGATTATGAAAATAACAACTATATGTTGAGTTTATTTGTTTTCTTTATACCTTTTATCTGGCGTTCCGTCTTTTTTTAGTTTTTTATTTTGCTTATATCTTTTATCGGGAGTCCCGTCTTTTTTCATTTTTACTTCCGTGGAAGTTACGGTTGCTGGTTTTGCAACTTTAGTTTCTACGGTGGTTGTTTTTACTGTTTTAGTAGTTTTTGCAACCGGATGAGTATTTGTAGAGGTTGCTGGAGCTGTTTGCTGAGCTGTTGCAAGTCCTAGTCCTAGAGCTAAAGACATTGCTGTCAAAAATTTTTTCATAACAATTAATTTGTTTTGTTTTCTTGCTCAAAGTTATACAAAAAGCGAGCTGGAAATTCAATTCTTAGAAACTTAACTAAAGTTTATTACAGATTAAAAAAAGATTAAACTGATTATAAGCTTATCTTAAAACAAAGTCTGCTTTTCTCCGAAGAAAAAAGCAGACTTTTACATAGTATATGAATAGTTGATTTAACGTGTGCAGTTGGCGGTCCATGTTTTGCCATCTTTCATATATAAAATTTTTAAAACATTATTATCAATTTTTATATAAGATGTTCCGGTAGAGCCAACCATGACCAAAGTATGGTCTCCTTGTTTTTCAAACTGAATTCCGTTGAGGTCAGGAATGCTGTTTGAGAACGCAAAGTTATATTTTGTTCCGCTTGCAATTTTAGTTACAAAAACACTTCCTGCATCTGTGCTTATATTAGTTGAGCCTCCATCATTATAGGAAATACTTCCTTTATATGTTCCTGCAAAAAAATCGTTGTCCGTAGGATCGTCATCATTACTACATGATAAAAATGATGTCACCGTGAAAAGAACTAACGCAAATAGTCCTAAAATTTTAATAGCTTTTTTCATAATATTTAAATTTCATTTAGAGTTGAATTTTAATTTTCAAACTATATGCCATTAAATTATAAAGGATATTTTTTAACTAATAATTAGAATAAATTGTAAAAAATTATGATTTGTCATGATTTTGTGTGCTTTTGTTGCTGTTGTGGTTGTTTGGGGCGAGATTGTTTAAATCAAAAAAAAACTCTGGAATTTTCCAGAGTCTTGATTGAATTTTAAATTAAACTACTGTATAATTTCACAAAGTTTATTTGGTAAATTATAGATTTGAGATGGTGTTTATCTCAATATCTTGTGATTTGGTTTGACGAAAGTACAAAATATTTTTCATACTCAGGGGATATAATTTAAAATAATTTAAGTTTTTTATCTTTGCATTGTCAAAAAACGGTTTCGGAAACTTTCTGAAATCGCTTTTGCCATTTATACCAACACTATTTATGCAATTGAAAACCATTAAAGAAAAATTTCTTCCGGAGCTTTTACAACTTGAATTTGGAAAAGAAATTTTTACTCAGCTAGAAAATAATGACCACATTTTTGTAAAGGGGAGTGCAGGATCTTCAGTTTCTATTTTCGTGGCCGAATTGTTTCTTACCCAAAAGAAAACGGTTCTGTATTTAGTAGATGATAAAGAAGATGCATTGTATGTCAATACAGAAATGGAAGATTTGTTGGGAAAAGATAAGGTTCTTTACTTTCCGGCAACTCATCTTGAGCCTTATCAGGTTGAAAAAACGCAAAATGCCAATTTGGTGTTGAGAACTGAGGTGATAAATAAAATTACATCTGAAAAATCACCCAAAGTAATTGTAGGTTATGCAGGAGCACTATCTGAAAAGGTGCTAAAGAAAGAAGATTTTAAAGCAATTTCTCATCATATAAAAGTTGGAGACCAGCTTGATTTTGATTTTGTTGATGAGTTATTGAATCATTATAATTTCCAGCAAGTAGATTTTGTTTCTGAACCTGGCGAATTTTCTGTAAGAGGAGGTATTGTAGATGTTTTTTCTTTTTCTAACGAGAAACCTTATCGTATTACTTTTTTTGGGAATGAAGTTGAAAATATAAAAACTTTTGATATAGAAACACAGCTTTCTGTAGATAAGGTGAATGATTTTCAGTTGGTTTCTAATATGAATTTTTCTGTAACGGGAACGAGGGTTTCATTGTTGCAGTTGCTTGATAAAGGAAGTTTTGTAATAACTAAGAACGGAATCGTAGGAATGCAGAAAATCAAAACATTCTACGAAAAATCATTAGGGAAATATGAAACTTTAAGTAAAGATATTGCACACAGAACACCACAAGAGTTATTTATATCAGATCAGGAGTTTTTATTTGATTATAAAAAATTTAAGACAATAGATTTTGGAAGTGCTCCTATTGAGGGAATTAAAGAGCTTGCTGAGCTTAAGCTTGAGCAAACATCTCAACCATCTTTTCATAAAAATTTTGAGTTGCTGATTGAAGATTTGGAAGAAAAACAAAAAAATGGTTTTGATACCTGGATTTCCTTCTCTACAGAAAAACAAAAAGAAAGATTAGAATCTATTTTTGAAGAATTGGAACATGAGGTTCCTTTTAAAAGTTTCAAATCTGAGCTTCATGAAGGTTTTATAGATAATCATCACAAAGTATTGGTGTATACAGATCATCAGATATTTGACCGTTATCAGAGATTTCAGGCTAAAAATACTTTTGCAAAGTCTGAACAGCTTACTTTAAAAGATTTAATGTCTTTAAAAATAGGAGATTATATTGCTCATATAGATCACGGAATTGGAAAATTCATGGGGTTGGTAAAAGTGAATAATGATGGTAAAATTCAGGAATGCTTTAAACTGACTTATAAGAATGGAGACTTATTATATGTAAGTATTCACTCTCTTCATAAAATATCTAAATATAATGGGCCTGAAGGGAGAGAAATTGTTTTAAGTAAATTAGGCTCTCCGGCCTGGAAGTCCTTGAAACAAAAAACAAAAGCTAAAGTAAAACAAATTGCATTTGATCTTATTAAATTATATGCACAACGAAAAACGGCTAAAGGTTTTGCTTTCACTCCAGATTCTTATTTACAAAACGAATTAGAGGCAAGTTTTATTTATGAGGATACCCCAGATCAAGAAAAAGCAACCATTGATGTGAAAAAAGATATGGAAGCTGATACTGTAATGGATAGGTTGGTATGTGGTGACGTAGGTTTTGGCAAGACTGAAGTGGCTATTCGTGCTGCATTTAAGGCGGCAACAGATGGAAAACAGGTTGCTGTTTTGGTTCCGACAACAATTTTGGCTTTTCAACATTATCGAAGTTTTAAAGAAAGATTAAAGGATTTTCCGGTAAATGTTTCTTATGTCAACCGATTTAGAACAGCAAAACAAAAATCAGAGACATTAGAAGAACTTAAGAACGGAAAAGTAGATATTATAATAGGAACGCATCAGTTGGCTGGAAGTTCAGTAAAGTTTAAAGATTTGGGATTGTTAATCATTGATGAGGAACATAAGTTTGGAGTTTCTGTAAAGGATAAACTTAAAACTTTAAAAAGTAATGTAGACACTCTTACGTTAACGGCTACTCCAATTCCTAGAACATTGCAGTTTTCTTTGATGGCAGCAAGAGATTTGTCTGTTATTAAAACACCTCCACCAAACAGGCAGCCTGTGGAAACGCAATTGGTTGGGTTCAATGAAGAAATTATTCGGGATGCGGTTTCTTACGAGCTTCAACGAGATGGACAGGTTTATTTTATTAATAACAGAATTGAAAACCTCAAAGATATTGCTGGTTTGATTCAAAGACTGGTTCCAGATGCAAGAGTAATTACCGGACACGGACAAATGGAAGGAAAGCAACTGGAAAAAAATGTGCTGGATTTCATGGAGGGCAAATATGATGTTTTGGTTTCCACAACTATCGTAGAAAGTGGAGTAGATGTACCCAATGCCAATACAATTTTCATTAATGATGCGAATCGTTTTGGAATGGCGGATCTTCACCAGATGAGAGGTAGAGTAGGTAGAAGTAATAGAAAAGCATTTTGTTATTTGATAACTCCTCCTTATGATATGATGACCACTGATGCAAGAAAACGACTTGAAGCAATTGAACAGTTTTCAGATTTGGGAAGTGGTTTTCAAATTGCAATGAAAGATTTAGAAATTCGCGGTGCCGGAGATTTATTAGGAGCAGAGCAAAGCGGATTTATTAATGAAATGGGTTTTGAAACTTACCAAAAATTGATGCAGGAAGCATTAGAAGAATTAAAAGGTGACCAGGATTTTGAAAGTTTGTTTGAAAATGAAGAAGACAGACAAAAACTTTTCAAGTCTGTGAAAGATGTTAATATTGATACAGATTTAGAATTGATGCTTCCAGATTCTTATATTTCAAATACAGAAGAAAGATTATTGCTTTATCAAAAGATTGCAGAGATTGACAATGAGAAAGATTTGCAAAAATTTGAATCCGAGTTAATAGACCGTTTTGGAGCTTTGCCTAAAGAAGCAATTAATTTACTGAAAAGTGTAGCACTGAAATGGCTTGCGGCTGATATTGGTTTTGAAAAAATAGTGATGAAGAACGGTATCTTTTTAGGGTATTTTCCAAGTAATCCACAGGATAAGTTTTATCAAACGGATAAGTTTAAGCATATAATTAATTACTTAACCCAAAATCCAAAACAAGCTCAGCTTAAGGAAAAAATAAATAAAGATGGAAATCACCTTATGATGAGAAAGGATAAAGTTGGAAATGTAGATGAGGTAAATTATTTATTAAAATCTATACTTGGAAATGAGTAAAAATATATTTATTTGATTATCAAGCAAATATTATTTTAGTGTGAAAGCGAAATAAAACCAACAATAGAATCTTTTATAAAAGATTCTATTGTTGGTTTTATTATAATATGAATAAAAATTATATTTTTATTCAAAAAAAAATTATATTTGTGAAATAATAAACAATCTTGTGAAGATGAAACAACTTTTATATTTTATTGTACTATTAGCGGGTCTTTCTTCCGTACATTCTTGCAAACAATTGTTGGATGAAGAAGATGGGAATTCATTGTTGGATATCAATGATAATTCAGGATTTACAGGACCAAGAGCTTTATATAGAGAAATAACAGACTCTGATACTTTAGCAGAATACCATTACAACGGATTACTTCTTACTAAGGTGCTTTTAGATAGTGGTTCTGTTGCTAATATTTCGTATAGCGGAGATAAAATAAGCAAAGTTGATTTCAATGGATTCTTAGATCTAGATGGAAACGGAAAATTAGACAAGGATAGTGTTACTTATACTCAATTATTCACTTACGGACCTACCGGAAGATTGGAAACAATCTCTGAAAACCGTTCATTTTTCAAAAGAGCAGTTGGACCTCCTCCGGGACCACAGACTCTTTACAAAAAAACAAAAAGTCTTTTTAATTTAAAATATTCTGCATCTACAGCAAAATTAGATTCTATCATTATGAGAAACGGACCGGATGTCTCTGGAGTTCCATTTGCTTATACGGATTATTCAAAAACAAAATATGAATATCAGGGAGATAATGTATCACATGTAGAAAGACATTATGGGGCGATGGCTAATGGTATTTTTGGAACTCCTACGACTAAGCTTTCTTATGAGTATATGATTTATGATACAAAAATTAGCCCGTTCACTTTATTGCCTTTCGGATATAAAGTTTCAAGATTGTTATCAACGGATATCAACGATAGACAAAGTTTTATTTTGTCTCCGAACAGTCCTAAAAGGATATCAATATCAGATTTGATGCTTCCAATTCCTTCACCTATTATTTTCAGTACAGATTATAGTTATGATGCTCAAACATATATGAAAGTTGGAT
Source organism: Chryseobacterium oryctis (assembly GCF_025971925.1). Lineage (GTDB taxonomy): Bacteria > Bacteroidota > Bacteroidia > Flavobacteriales > Weeksellaceae > Chryseobacterium > Chryseobacterium oryctis. Next base: position 52,598 of record NZ_JAPDHV010000002.1, on the reverse strand, counting down.
ATGGAGTAAATTATATTTACAAACCTTTATAAAAGTATAATTTTTAATAAAAATATAAACTCAATCTTGCAGAAGGTTGAGTTTTTTAGTTTAATGGCTTAATTTTGCAAAAAATTTCTCAATGAAATATTTAATAGTTGGTCTTGGTAATAAGGGCGCGGAATACGAAAACACACGACATAATATAGGTTTTAAAGTTGCTGAGAAAATAGCTGAAACATTGGATGTATCTTTCAATACGACTAATTTCGGTTGGATGGCAGATGGAAAATATAAAGGCAGAAGAGTTTTGGTTTTAAAACCGGATACCTATATGAATCTTTCTGGAAATGCTGTGAAATATTGGATGCAGAAAGAAAATATTCCATTGGAAAATGTTTTGATTATTACTGATGATTTAGCTCTGCCTTTTGGAGCCTTAAGATTGAAAGGAAAAGGTTCAGACGCGGGTCATAACGGACTTAAGAATATTAATGAAGTATTGCAAACGCAGAATTATGCACGTCTTCGTTTCGGAATATCAGCTGATTTTTCTGAAGGAAGGCAAGTAGATTATGTTTTAGGAACTTGGAATGAAGAAGAGTCTGAAAAACTGCCCGAAAGAATTGAAAAATTTTCTAAAACATGCCTTTCTTTTGTATTTGCAGGGATAAATAATACAATGTCTGCTTTTAATGGAAAATAGATTTATTTGAATAATATAAATTAGAAAGACCATCAAATATTTGATGGCCTTTTTGGGTTGTACTTTTAAAAATTTAATTTCCAATCTATCTAACTATATATTTTTTAATAATTACATGGCTCTTCTATGGGTGATAAGAACGTGAGAGTCCTGGTCTTCCTCGTAATCTTTATAGGAAGTTTTAAAGCCCAAAAGTTGCACGTCAATATCATCTTCTTTTGCTCTAATGTTTGCAAAATCCTGGATCATTTCTAATACATCAGTAGCAATATATGATGTACCTAATGCATCAATCACGACTTTAGAGTTGGGTTTGATGTTCTTTAAAGTCTTTTTAATTGCTGCTTTATTTAGGAATGAAACTTCTTCAGCCAATTTGATATTAATTTCATCAGCGTCGTTTAAGTTTTCTCTGCTTAAATAATATGCTCTTTTCATATTTCCCTGAAGGATATAGAAAACAGAGATTGCCAAGCCAATTCCAACTCCTTTTAGAAGGTCTGTTGCTACAACTGCAACTACAGTCGCAAGAAAAGGAATAAACTGGAACTTTCCTAAATGCCAGAAATGCTTAAATGTAGCTGGTTTTGCCAGTTTATAACCTACCAAAATAAGTACGGCTGCAAGTGTAGCAAGCGGAATTAAATTTAAAATCATTGGGATTGAAATCACACAGATTAATAGTAAAACTCCGTGAATTATCGCTGAGACTTTTGATGTAGCTCCTGCGTTTGCATTGGCTGAACTTCTTACAACAACGGAAGTCATGGGAAGTCCTCCAATGAATGCACTTACTAAGTTTCCTATTCCTTGAGCTTTCAATTCAAGGTTAGTGTCTGTAATTCTTCTTTGATTATCTAGTCTATCTGACGCTTCAATACAAAGTAATGTTTCAATAGAAGCTACAATAGCAATGGTTGCTCCTACAATCCATACTTTTAGGTTCATAAATCCTGTAAAATCAGGCATTACTACCAAATTTTTAAAATCATCGAAAGATTGTGGAACAGGTAAAGTCACTAAATGTTCAGGTGAGATTACTAATGAACTTCCTGTAAGTTTAAATACTTCATTTAATAAAATACCGGCAACTACGGCAACTAAAGCTCCTGGAAGCATCTTCATTTTTCGTAAAGTAGGGATTTTATCCCAAGCCAGTAGAATTCCTATAGAAACTAATGTTACAATAATCGCTCCGGGATGAATGGCTCCGAATAAGTCTGTAAAATAATTGAAGTTGATTCCGTTATCAAAAATTGATTCGTGACCTTCATAGTCTTTATCAAACCCTAATGCATGCGGAATTTGTTTTAAAATAATAATGATACCAATTGCAGCAAGCATTCCTTCGATAACGTTATTAGGGAAGTAATTTGATATACTTCCGGCTCTTATAAATCCTAAAATAAGCTGTATGATTCCTGCAATCATACCCGCGCAAAGGAAAAGCTCAAATGCTCCTAAATCGGTAATTGCTGTTAAGACAATTGCGGTAAGACCTGCCGCAGGTCCTGAAACTGAAATGTTTGAATTACTAAGTAATCCTACAACTATTCCGCCAACAATTCCGGAAATAACTCCCGATAACGGTGGAGCTCCTGATGCTAATGCAATTCCTAAACATAAAGGAAGTGCAACTAAAAATACGACGAGTCCTGAAGGGAAGTTCTCCTTGATCCCTCCTATTAGTGATGTTTTTTTCATAATATATTTGAAAAATGTATATGATTATAGCCGATCTATTTGTCTTAAATAAATCAATTATAAAAGATTGGAATTTTAATTTTTAAAGCACAGTTTATTGATATTCAAATAAATGAATACAATAAAAAATGATGACACTTAAAAATTAAGCTTCCGGAGGCGGAGAAAATATAGTAAGTAGGGGGGATAGATGGAAAGAATCATCCATCAATACAAAAGACCTACCCTTTAAATCGGGTTCAAAAAACTTCAGATAATCGAAAACGTCTAAAGTTTTTGGAAGTGTCTTTTCATAAACAATAAAAGATGTTGGGCTGGAATGCTGTTCTTCTTCATTTACTATAACATTTGTTGCTAGCAATTCCCAATCCAAAACAGCAGCAATACTCGGCAGTGCTGTAAAGTTTAGAAAAAACAATAATGTGATAATACTCCAGAATTTCATTTTACATTCTTTTTAAGAAAAACTATTTGGTTTTTCTGCTCATTACCCAATCTGAACTTGTAAGATTATAGATTTTTTGAATGTCTTTCAAGATTTTCTCGAAATCGATTTCCAAATCAATTATTTTACCTGTTCTAAGGTCAAAAACCCAGCCATGAACCATAGGATACTCTTCTAAGATGTATCTTTCCTGAACACAAGCCATTTTCACTACGTTAATGCATTGCTCCTGAACATTTAGTTCTACAAGTCTGTCATAACGTTTACCCTCATCTTCGATAGAATCTAATTCAGCTTGGTGCAATCTGTAAACATCACGAATGGTTCTCAACCAAGGATTCAATAATCCTAAATCCTGAGCTGTCATCGCTGATTTTACACCGCCGCAGTTGTAATGTCCACAAACAATAATGTGTTTTACTCTTAAATGTTCTACAGCATATTGAATAACTGCTGTTGAACTCATGTCTAAAGTATTAACTACATTAGCAATGTTTCTGTGAACGAAAACTTCTCCCGGCTTTGCTCCCATCAATTCTTCTGCTGTAGCTCTACTGTCTGAACATCCGATGTATAAATAATCAGGGTTCTGCGTTTTTGCTAGTTCTTCAAAGAATTTAGGGTCTTGCTCCAATTTGGATTCTACCCACTTTTTGTTGTTTTCGAAAATAACTTCATACGATTTTGGCATAATTTAAAATTTAAAAGGTTTATAATTATTTATTTCGTTTAAATTATTTTCAAATTCAATAGACTGAATCAATAATCATGCAAAAATATAAATTTTATAGAAATAGAAGTTATTTTTAACAAAGTTTAATATTGACATTTGTTTAAAATCATATACAAGCCTTATTTAAAATAACTGTTACTCCATTTTAAACTAATATTTAAGCTACCAAATTCCAGTGTAAAATTACAAACTATAAGTGATTAAAAAGTATTTTTTACATTAAAATACTCTTAAATATTAAAAATAAAAACGACCTCCCTATAAGAGAGGTCGCTAAAGATTAAAAATATCAATTATTATTCTTTAATAATCTTCACAATGGTTTCAGAATTATTTATTCTTACCAAATATGCTCCGGTAGATAAAGAAGATAAATCTGTTTGCTCGTTTTCAAACTTCCCAGATTTTACTAATTGTCCAGACATATTATAAATCTGATAATAGTATTCTTTTGCTTTATCATTTCCTTTGATATAAAGTGTACTCTTAACCGGGTTTGGGAAGAACTCAAGTTTGTTCTGAGCTACTTTTTCTTCAATAACTGTTTTTGCCAGAACATTTGTGGCTTTTGCAGTTGCATTTTGTGGAACTGGAATTGCGAACGGTTCATATCTTCCGATTTCTTTTCCATTAGCATCATATTCAATTTTTGCACACCTACAAGACATTGCAGCTTGAGGGCGGAAAAGATTAGTCGGTGTCAAATAATATAATTTATTATTCTGTGTAGGAGAACTTTGTGTAATTTCTGCATTGAAATACATTCCAATGGCCTGCTCATTTGCTGCTGCGGCAGTCCAGATTCCAGAGCGAATAAAATTATCATCGGTACCAGGAGCAACAGCAGTCTGAGAAGCTGTAAGTGTATTTCCTCCAATATATCCTCTAATACCATTATTGGGGAAGTTTCCAATATTATATTCTGGTTGATTAAGAATGAATCCGTATCTGGTTTGTGTTCTTCCTGAGCCTGTTGCTCTTACATATCCTCCCAGATAATTCATTTTATTGATGTCATAAGTTTCATTGCTTACAAAAATATTGTAGTTTGAAGGATCTATACCATAAACAGATTGATTGTTTTGAATGAAATTTGCGTTATAAAACCATGGTGAATTTCCTTTTGTATAAGAATGATAACCATCGTATAGGTTTACTCCATCAATCATATTCATCATAGTATCCGGAATTCTCCATCCTTCAGGGCACGGATCGTAAGGTGATTTTTCTGTAGCATGTCCCCATCTGTTTTCTGCAAGTCCATTTTCGTTAGAAACCCAGTCTTTTGCAGTTGAAGAAGCAGGTTGGTACATGAATGTTAACGGATTCGAAACAGAATATTTTAAAACTTTTTTGATTTTATCATATTTGCTGTCGTTTGCTGTAATCCCGCTGGAATATGTAGAGTAATCTTTTGAATAACTTGAAATGTAAGTTGCTTCATTTACGGTTCCATAGGTGATACTTGTTCCGCTTATACCAGTTTGTCTAAAAACAGAATATTTTCTAAAATTATCACGCGTTGTTCCTCCCGAAGAGTGCTCATAAAATCCACCAGGATAATAGAATACAGGAATAGGATCTTTTCTTCCCCATTGATAATGTAGTCCGCCACTGCTTCTGATAGCTTGTGCTCTTAAACTGTTTTCAGAATTAGGGTAAGTAGGATTATATATGAAATCTGTTAAACCTGCTCCTACAAAATGCTGGTTCAGAAAAGGTGCCTGTGCTCCTAAATCTCTATCCATTAAAATTGTCTTCAATGGAACACCATAATAACTTTTAACTGGATTTACAAACTGTCCTGTTGGGTCATTTTTAATTCCGTTGTTGGCTATCGTTTCTGTTGTAAATGTAGGGTGCTCTTGAATAACGGTTTTTGGCACCCAAATATGCCAACTCCAGATTACAGGGTCATTGTGGTTCCCATTTGACCAGGTTCCGTTGCTTCCTAAATGGAATGCCACCACAGCATTACCCGTTTTATTCTCATTAAGTGTAACTCTTAATATTGCGTTTTCAATTGAAGAATCTCCATTAATAATCTCAACAGAAGAAATTAAGCTTTGCTCTGTTGTCCAAACTACAGATGCTGATTTTTTATCACCTGTTGGAAAATCATTTGTTTCAGATAAATAAAGTTTTTGCATTGCATAAGCTTTTCTCAAAGGAATGTCAATGATTCTGTCTTTATCTGCTGCGCTTGGTGTGTCTAACGTTGAATTAGTATATTCAATATAGCTGTTGGGTTCTTTAGTCCAAGATTTTAATTGCTCTATTGTGTATTGGGAAGCACCTGTAGAAACATATTCTGTTTCAAAAATGCTAGGCATATAAGCGTTGTTTGGATCTTTGATACAACGTACTCCTCTCGATTCGTATGTATTTGGATCTGCTATACGATTGTGGGCTAAGAAATGCCATCCTAGTGTCGAGTGATTAGGAACATTTCCCGCATCGGAAACATAAACTAAACCTCTTGCTCCAACTTCTGTTGGTGCACCATGTGTGAAGAATGTAGAACTGTGTAATGCTCCATCTGTGATTTGATCCTGAAGCAGAGCTTCTGGCCCTTTTGTGCTTGTACCCATTCCTAAGAATAGCTTGTTACTGTCTCTGTTGACTCCTGTGCCATTTTTTAAAGTCATTGGTTGAGGATAGTATTCATAATTACCATTAATAGGAATTACGCCTAAATTTCTGTCAGTAACTCCACTAAAATCAAAACCGTAACTTGGGAGAACTTTAATTCCTGGATAATCTGTATTTTGAGAGTCTGGCGTAATGTTTGACATCGCATTTTTCCCAGCTTTGCCCCAAGGACTAGCTTGATTTTCAGGACCTACACTAGAATAGAAAGATGGAACTCTCCATCCGCAAGGACAAGGATCATAAGGAGATTTCATACTGTAACGTTTACTTTCTTCTGAAACGGTGGCATCACTAGTGTTAATATGACTCCATTTTCCACCTCTAGTGTCTCCCCATAAATCCCAGGCAACATTGTTATAATAGTTATTAGCATCAAAGTTTTTAAACTTACTTTTAGAGAACCATGTAGTATATTCTTTTTTGTCCCAGTCGGTTGTTGCAGGGCCTTGAATAGCATAGTTTTCTCCGTTGTTATTAACGGTTTCTCCTATTTTATAGATATAGACCGGTGGAATAATATAATTGATAGGGTTTTTAATGGAATATCTGATATTTCCATTTGGAGAGTCAAAACCTGTATTGTTGTTATTTCCATTGGCATCTAAAGGCTGAATGTTTCCTCTGAATTTAACAGGAATAGGATTCTGTTGAGCAATACCGGGGCTAAACTTTCCAGCCTCACCTTCTATTTTAAATACAGGGAAAGGATCTTTTCTACCCCATTGGTATTGAAGACCTTTAGTTTTATCCCAGTCATGACCTGTAAGTTTTGCATTGGTTGCACCTAAGTTTCTATCCATCCATTTCCAGTCTGTAACAAGATTTCCGTTTTTGTCTTTTTCAAAACCTTGGTGATAAGTGCTTCCGTCTGTTGGATCGTCTGTTGCCCAAACATGCCATGTCCAATAAATTTGATTGTCTACTTTATAGGACACCACAGCATTTCCTTCTTTAAGTTTGTTAACTAGTACCTTGATTTTAGCATTTTCTCCCGTACCCTCTAATGAAACAGATTTTATTAAACCTACTTCATCTTCCCAGTATAATCCTGCACTAGCAACTCCTGATGGAATAGGTGTATAATTCTGATTTTCATCTTTCATGAATTCACCTCCTTTATCCCACATTTCATAAGCTTTTTTTACAGGGATATACAGACCGTCAACATCATTTCCATTTTTGTCTTTTCCTGTAAATATATAACTGTTTGGTGCTTTTGTCCAGTCAACATAATCTGATTCAGCACCTGTATTTACTGTAAAACAAGTGATTGGGCACTCTTCAGTGATTGGATTACCGAAAAGCCCTACATATTTTATAAATTTATTGATTTCATTTTCAATATCCATTAAAGGTCTTGAAGGGCCGTTCCAGCTATTGATTACTTTTGTATTTCTAATAGCACCAACCCCATATAATGAAGCTTGAGATGTATTACTTAATGAAAAATTTTCAGATCCTGGACCTCTATGTTTGTCATATAAAGGAGGGTATCCGAAATCATTGGTTGAATTGTAATTACTTGTAGCAGTAAGAGAAACATATTGTCCATTGCCTTTATAAACCCTTAGCCCAGTAATCTTACTTATAACAATTACAACTGGTTGTTGACTTGCAAAAACATCACCCAATTTTTCATTAATATAATTATATAGATTATAATATCTATTAAGAAGAGCATTAGGGTTTGTAAAATCTAAATAACCTCTACCCCAAGGCTCTCCTCCTTCTTCAGGAGGTAAAAACCAATTGCTGAAATTGATAAAGAAACTTTCATTTGAAAACTTTCCGGCAAACATATAAACTGGATCATGATAAGAGAACTCGAACGGGCTTGTATCACTACCTTGGTAAATATATTTCTGGGAACTGGCTATTGTAGTAAGATTATTAGGGTTTGTGATGTTAATAATCGGTGAATTAGCATTAGAATTATCTAAAGTCGCATTACCCTGAAAAGATAAAACAATATCATCAAGTTTTTTTGACAAATGCTGAGATGTTACCCTATCTTTTACCCCAGAAACTGTTCCGTTTGAGTTATATAAAACTGTTCCGTCTTTTTTAGGGGTGAATAGAATAGTATACTGGTTTTCATCCAAATCACAGTTTGCATAGGTGTAATCTGCTTTTTTGTAATGTTTTACTGTCTTATCCCATGTGATTGACGACCAGTTTGTAATGTCTGAGTCAGAACTTAATTCTACTTTGATAGAATAGGAGTTTAAAGCAGATTCAGGAAGCTCAAAATTGGCAGTAAGATCTTCATTGTATTCATAATTTCCTGCAAAGGTTTTGCACCATACAGAAACCCAATTGTTTTGGGCATTTTTGTATTTTACGGTTACCTTTACATCTCCGGAAGTATTTGGCTTGAAAAAGTTTCCTTTTAGAATTACCAAACCTTTTTCGTTGACGTTTTGCTGAACAACAAAACTTGGGTCGAGATCATAGGTGTACGGGGGTAAAAAAAAATCCGTACTGGTTTTCAATGCTTTTCCTCCATAATCATGGACAATGAGTGTCCTAGAGGTAGCATGAACAGATGCAACACAGAGCATTGCAGTAAAAATCTTCAAAATCGATTTTTTTTTCATACGCGTTAAAATTAAAGTGTTTTTTTATTAAATGTTTTTAAAATAAAGTACTAGAATGCATTAAAAAATTACTTTTATATGTTAAATGTGATTAGGTTTTTAGAGTGTTTTTATGATGAATAATTCGGTTGTTTTTATTAATATATTTTTAATTAGATTTGTGTGGAAGAATAGACGAGATATTAATTCTTTAGACCAAATTTATTTTTTTTTTTAACACAAACAAATAAGTCAAAAAAATATGACTAGTAATAACATAAATGATGATTCGGTAATTTGCCCTGTACAAAAACTTTTAAAGTTTCTTTCAGGAAAATTAAAACCTGAAATATTTCGACTGTCTATTAAATCTTCTTTACGCTTTAATCATCTACTACGTCAAATAGAGGGTTCTAATAAGCAATCATTAGCAGTAGCATTAAAAGAATTGGAAGAATTAGAGATATTGGAAAGGGTAGTAATTAATAAAAAGCCTTTACACATCGAATATCATCTCACGGAAAAGGGCAAATCACTTGTTCCTGTTTTTGAGCAATTGGAAGGAGTTATGATGAATAAAAATTTTTAGCATATTTGAATTAAAGTAGTTGTATCTAAAAATTCTTCTCAAAATCCTTTTTTATAACATATAAGGTGTTAAATCTTATTATTGATGTAACCATCTGTTGCATTGTTGCTTGGGTAAACTTTGGCAGGGTTTCCGACAACGATGGAATTGGCAGGAACATCAAAATTTACATAAGAATTAGGGGCAATTAATGAATTGGTTCCAATGGAGATTCCGCCAACAATTACAGCGTTTGTTCCTATCCATACTTCATCTTCAATGATGGGAAATCCTTGATTTTTTCCACGATTTTGCTGACCAATAGTTACCCCTTGCGCAATATTGCAATTCTTGCCAATTTTAGCTTTAGGATTAATAACTAAACTTCCCCAATGTCCTAAGTAAAAGCCTTCTCCTATTTCTGTTTCGGGATAAATTTGATAACCGTATTTTATTTGATAATGTCTTAAAACAAATTTCCAGAAAACATTTAAAACAGATGTTTTTCTATATTTTTGAGCTTTCCTGAATATATAAATAAAATGCAGATTCGGATTTAGGCATTTTTTCCAAATTTCAAATGTTGAAAGCCATTTTCCGCTTTCTCTGTAAAAATCTTTTTGTATGATAGAGTAGTTAGGCATGATTGCAGAGATGTTTATACTTCATCAATTATTTGTTGAAGATACTGAACAGACTTTTCTAAAACAAAAGGCAATTCCGTATTTTCTATTTCGTTTTTATAATGGTCTGAAAGGGTTTTGTCAGTAAGGAATTTTTTCATCCCTTCGTAAATGCCATCTTCGGAATTTGGAGTGATAATTCCTAATTTACCATTCTGTAAAAGGTCTTTAATGCCTGAAATATCAGTTGCAGAAATAGGCTTCTTTAAAATAAGTGCTTCAGCAATGATTGTAGGGTATCCTTCATGTCTGGAAGACATTACGTAAAAATCAGCTTTGTCCAGATAAGGATAAGGATTGCTTTTATAGCCCAACATTTTTGCTGTTTTCTGAAGGTTTAAGCTATTCAGTAAATTTTGAATATTTTCAAGGTCATACCCATCTCCGATGATTAAAAGGTTATGCTGAAATCCTTCATCTAATAATCTTTTGTGAACGTGTAAAAGCCTGTCATAACCTTTTTGTGGATATACCGTTCCTACAGACACAAAAGTGGGATGCTTACTATCAGTGAAAGGCATATCATTAATAGGAGTATTGGCTTTTTCTAAAGTGTCATTTTTATCAATTGGATTGAAAATTTTGATGATTGATTGCTTTTCGTTTTCATTTTTAGCAAACTTTAGCATTTCTTCTTCCAACTTATTGGAAATGACTAATATTTTATCAAACTTAAAAAATTCTCTAATAACTTTGGGGGTGTATTCTTTTAAACTAAAAATATCGTTTTGTATCCAAATTATTTTTTTTGAATCCTTTATCGGGCTTGTCAGAATATCATTATACATCCCATGAATAGCACCTATTTCTATATCATATTTTTTATTTTTCAGGATATATTTGTACAAAAGGCCCGGGAATTTTGAAAACATTTTCTGGTAAAGTACACGAAAGGCTTTCACCGGAATTTCATGAGGCCTGTTTGTGGTAATCATTTCGCCTTTAAGCAAATAATGTAAATTAACCCATGAGGGAACCTCTTTGATATATTGCCCTGAATATAAATTGATTAGTAAGTCGATTTCATATTTATCAGATGGGATGTTTTTTAAAAAATTAATCAAGGCCTTTTCTGCGCCGCCATGACGTAGGGAACCAATTCTAATCAATATTTTTTTCTTCAAAACGATAGTGTGTGTTATTTAGTTAAACTTCTTTTAAGTTTTAGTAATAAATGAAATTGTCTGGCTTTAAGAAGCAAAAATAAAACTTTTCGATAATAACTGGAGTATAAATAATGGTTGTTGTCTAATGTTAATGTTAACGTATGCAGAGATTTGTATGTTTCTTCTTTGTTTAATTTCTTTCCGATAATTCCCTGATCTATACTTGCCTCAACAATATCCCAGTCAACCTGATAAAGGTATTTTTTTATTGCTTTTTCGTTGGGTTTTTTGAAGGCAATAAAATTCTTTATAGCAGAGTGTAATGTGAACAGTGTGTTGAATGAATGCTGTACTCTACTTAAAGAGTTTTCTGTATATTCATAATGGTAGAGTGCAGCGTCAATGATTTTTATGGCTTTAATTTGTTTTATATATTCAAGGAAAAACATCAGATCTTCACCATAGCTGATATCTTTATTGAAGGTAATACTGTTTTTTATAATAATTTCCCTATCATAAAACTTTACATAAGGAGCACCATAATACAGCAGATTATTTTTAATGAATAATTCTGAAAAGTCATTTTTTAACTGATAAGTTTTGTAGTATAATTCTCTAGGCTTGCCTCGAATAAGATTTTGAATCAGCAATGTATCAGAAGATTGGTAATTATCAATAAAAACTTGAAGATAGTTTTTTTCTACCCAGTCATCGGAATCTATAAAGCAGATTGCCTGTCCTTTAGCGTGAGAAATACCAATGTTTCTTGTATCGCTTACTCCGCTGTTTTTTGCTTTATCAATGACTTTTACTCTTGTGTCTTTTTCAGCATAAAAATTCATTATTTCTAAAGAATTATCTGGTGAACCATCATTAATTAGAAGTAATTCAAATTCCGGATATGTTTGTGCCAAAACAGAATCAACACATTTATGCAAAGTGTTTGCAGCATTGTAAACAGGAATAATAACGGATATTAAAGTATTTCTTTCCATTGCTGTATTATTTTTTCTTTCTTCCATTTGTGTGATTCCTCATAAGATGACTTCATAAGTGCATTGAGATGTTCTTCGTTTTGTGTAAGCAATTGTAGTTTTGAGACAAAAGATGGCTTGTCGTGAACAGGTATTAGAAAACCATTGTTTTCATTTATGATATCGGATGGTCCAAATTCACAATCGTAGGCAATAAGGGCATTGCTACAAAACATTGCTTCTAATAGTACCAACCCAAATGCTTCACTCAAAGATGTAAATGCGAAAATTTTTGATTTTTTCAGTAGTTCAGAAATTTCTTCAGGACTTTTTATACCAAGTAAAAAAACGCTTTCGTCTAGTTTGTTTTCTTTAATGTAAGCTGCAATGTTATTCTTTTCTGGCCCATCTCCGATGATCTGTAATTTCCAGTCAGAAGATGTTTTAGTATCATTAAATATTTTTACAACGTCAATTGCATTTTTAGTTTTATCTAATCTTCCAACGAAACTTATGATGTTTTCTTTTTCATTACTTTCAATAAATTTAACGTCTTCATAAATATTATCGATAATATTGGGAATAAAGAACGTGGTATTAAAGTGTTCATAATACTTTACAGATGGCTTATTGATGCAGACAATGTGCTTCAGATTTTTATATTTTTTTCTTAATAATTTGTCATAAACAATACCTCCGACTCTGAAAGAAGAATGTTCCCAAGCAATCGTTTTTTTACTAATTACTTTGTCAAGCGAAAGCATTACAGAAAGTTTGTACCAGCATGAAACAATAGTGTCGTAATTATGATGATTTTCTTTAATCCATTCTTTAAGAACCTGATATGAGCCTAAATCATAGAAATACGCATGGATATTATAAACTTTCGGAATAGAGATGTATTTCTTCTTGAGATGAGTGGCAAATTTTGAATATTTATTTGAAAAAGAATCGATGTAATGTTTTTTTATGGTGGGATCTATAGAATAAAAATCCTGATGTGGAGCCATCAAAAAAAGTATTTCGATATTATATCCCTGTTTTGCTAGCTCAGAAGTTAGGTTTGTAAGAACTTTTGCTACACCACCAGGTTTAAGATTCTGGTAATATATAAATAGAATTTTTTTTTGAGCCATTTGTGTATTTTGTATTATTTAATCCTTCTTGCTTTTTTGAATTTATAAGGAAGGTTTTCTTTCAAATATTTGTCTAGCTTCTTTTTGTCCGCTTCTAATTCCCTAGGGTATTTAGGAGAGTTTTTCAATACGATATCTCCATAGTCTTCAATGGTACAAAGGAATTGTGCAGGATTTCCAACAAAAACAGTACCATCGGGCATAGATTGTGATAGTACAGAATTAGCACCTAAGATACAATTATTTCCAATTTGAACATCCTGCATAATGACTGAGTTTATACCAATCATACAGTTGTTCCCAATCTTTATTCTTCCAACAATTCTTGCGTCTTCGTATCCAGGGAGTTTTTTAAGAAGGGAAGCCGTACCACCATGATTTACGAATCTTACTCCTGCTGCAATATTCACATCATCTCCTATTTCGATAAGATAAGGTTCGGTGCCAAAATAAATTTTGTCGGGCATAAAGAAGTTCTTACCTACTTTCATTCCCTGATATTTTGCAACCTCTAAGCTTGCTTTATTCAAAAAAGTATGATAAGTAGAATATATCTTTAATATAATTCTAAATATAAAAATCATCATTATTGTAAATTGTTTTTTACTTTTGCAAAGAAAAAAAAATTTAATGATAAAAGTTTCCCAAATAGAATATTATTTACCTCCAAATATTCTAACCAATGAAGATTTGGAAAAAGAATTTCCCGAATGGAGTTCTGAAAAGATTCAGGAAAAAGTAGGTATCAGCCAAAGACATATCTCTTCTGATGCGGAAACGGTCTTAGAACTTGCTATAAAGTCTTCCGAAAAACTTTTTGAGAATTACGACAAAAATAACATCGATTTCATACTTTTTTGTACACAAAGTCCTGACTATTTTTTGCCAACTACAGCGTGTATTTTACAGGATAAGCTAGGGCTAAGAAAAAATATTGGCGCAATGGATTTTAATCTAGGATGTTCAGGTTTTGTATACGGATTGGCTTTTGCAAAAGGTTTGATTTCTGCAGGTATAGCCAAAAGTATTCTATTGGTCACTTCAGAAACTTATACCAAACATATTAATCCGAAAGATAAGGCTAATCGCAGTATTTTTGGAGACGCATCAGCTTCTACGATTGTCGAAAAGTCTGAAATATCAAAAGATTATCAGTTCTGTCTTGGGACAGATGGTAGTGGAGCAGAAAATCTGATGGTAAAAAAAGGAGCCTTCAAAACAAATTTTGAGCTGAATCCTAATAATGAGTTTAATCCGGAAAATCTTTATATGGATGGTCCTGAAATATTTAATTTTACTATTGGGAATATTCCGAAGCTTGTAAAGGAAACTTTGGAAGTGAATAATTGCACAATGGATGATATTGATTATTTTGTTTTCCATCAGGCAAACTCTTTTATGCTGAATTATTTGAGAAAAAAAATAAAGATTCCCGTAGAAAAGTTTTATATTGATATGGAATTTACAGGAAATACTGTTTCAGCAACCATACCTATTGCTTTGAAAAACATGATGGATAAAGGAATTGTGAAGAAAGGGGATAAGGTTTTATTGGCTGGTTTTGGAGTTGGATATTCTTGGGGAGCAACAATATTAGAAATTTAAATTTATAAAAATCATTAAAAAAGACATATGAAGAAGTCAGTTTTTTTAGAAAAATTACAAGAAGAATTAGAAGAGGATGAAACTCTTACGGTAGATACAAATTTGAAAGGTTTAGAGAGTTACGATTCTGTAAGTTTACTGTCTATAATAGCTTTTGTGGATGAAAACTTCAATAAAACTATCGATACCAAGCATTTTAAAGATATTGAAACAATTTCTGATTTAATGAATGTTATCGGAATTGAAAATTTTGAAGACTAATGAATTCTTTTTCATTAAAAAATAAAACTATTCTTATTACAGGCGCTTCTTCCGGTATCGGGAGAAGTTGTTCTGTAGAATGTAGTAAAAATGGTGCAGATTTAATTCTGATTGCAAGAAACGAACAGGAATTGGCAAAAACAGTGTCGTTATTAGATTCTGCTTCAAAAGTAGAAACTATTATAGCAGATATTACCAACTGTGAGAATCTTGAAAACCTTATCGAAGAAAAAGTTGCCATTTTGGGCAAAATTTCTGGGTTTATTCATTGTGCAGGGCTTGAAAAAACACTGCCGTTTAAAAAGCATTCTGCCCAGTTGTTTAATGATATTTTTGCGGTAAATGTTGTTTCAGGATTCGAAATCGCTAAAATTTTATCTCTTAAAAAATATAAAACCGAAACTTCAAGTTTTGTTTTTATTGCTTCGGTTGCCGGAATAGTAGGAGAGAAAGGTAAATTGGCTTATTCAGCAAGTAAAGGGGCTGTAATTTCAGGGGTTCGTTCTATTGCAATGGAACTTGCAAAAAGTAACGTTCGGGTAAATAGTATTAGCCCGGCTATGATAAATACTCCAATTTTAGAAAAAATGTTTGAAAATATAGGAGATGAGGCTTCCCAAGAAATCATCAAACAACATCCATTGGGTATTGGTGAGCCGGAAGATGTGGCAAATGCGTGTGTTTTCCTTTTATCAGATGCTTCAAAATGGATTACAGGTTCAAATTTGGTAGTTGACGGAGGTTATTCTGTGGGCTAATTTTATTTATTATAAACCTCTAGTATAATTTCTTCCACTGCATCAAATATTTTTTGATTATCAAATTCTTTTTCGATGTCGATGAGGTTGTTTTGAATTTCTTTAACTAAGTTTTTGTTGGATAAAAATTCTTTCATGGCTTTGTATAAACCTTCTTCAGAATATTCTGTTAAGTAGCCTGTTTTATTGTTTTTAATCATTTCAGGAATTCCTCCAACATTTGTTGCAATAATCGGTTTTTGAAGAATAAGAGTTTCTGCTATAATCAATGGCCAGCCTTCACTTTCCGAAGGCATAATATAGAAATCTGCATTTTTTACATAAGGATACGGATTCATTTGCGTACCCAATAATTTGAATGAATCTTGGAGATCTAATTCTTTAATTCTTGCAGCTAGAAGGTTATAATCTTCACCATCACCAATTACGATTATTTGATGAATAAATCCGTCATCAATGAGTCTTTTATGAGTTTCTAAAAGTGTTCTGTAGCCCTTTCTATAATGTAATCTTCCTACAGAAACAAAAGTAGGGATGCTGTCAAAATCAGGTTTGAATGCTTTCGCTTTTAGTTTTAATTCATCTATCGGAATAGCGTTGAGAACAACTTTTCCGGGAGGAAGTTTTAGTTCAGGATAATTTTTATCCAATACATCTTTACATTGCTGTGAGCCGTAAATAATGTAATCAAACTGCTGCATATTCTTGAAAATCTTTTCTCTGTAGGGTTTAAAGCCTTCCTGTGTGAGATCAGAATGAAGCCATGCAATTTTTTTAGAATTCTTATTGCTGGAATTAAGAACAGAAGAGTAAGCGGCATAAGTAGGTGCAATTTCTACATCATACTTATCTTGTAAAATCTTGTCTGCAATTTTCGGATTTTTCTCTGCTTTTTCTAGTTTTATTTTTCTTTTTGCAAGTTGAAGTTTCTGAATGATAGAATTATTAGAAAAATCTTCTTTTCCTTCGGTAAGATATACTTTTCTTACATGTTTAGGGATTTCATTTCGTAGTTCTCCTTGATTTAGATTCAAGCATAGAGTCATCTCAAATTTTTCCGGATTGAGATGATTAAGCATACTTAAAATCACTTTTTCTACACCCCCCATTTCCATAGAACGGTGTCTGAAAAGAACCTTTATCTTGTTAACAGACATTCTAAAATACTTTTTGCAAAAGTAATGAGATTTTTTTCTTTATACGAAATGTAATAGTGTTTTGGTATTCTAATAGATCGTAAATGTCCTGTGGGTTTGTATATGTTTCAGGGATATGTTTTCCATGAATTGTTTTCAGGTTCCTACGTTTCATTGTATTGAAAATTACCTGTGCGAAATACTCTTTTGTTTTTGGTCTATTGTCATTTTGTGAAATTCCACCAGAGTGTATTCTGTAGTAATAATTGTTTTCGTTAATGAAATGAACTTTACCCTTTTCATACATTTTTAAATAAAGATCCTGATCTTCTGCAATTTTTAATGAGGTGTTCATTTTTTCCGTTTGCATATAAACATCTTTTCTAAAGGCTACAAAATGAACAATATGAACTGGACAGTTAAAAAAATATGGATCGTTATTGATGACTTGCTTTGTTGAAAATTCAATTCCTAATGGTTTGAAATTTTCATCAAATTTTGAGAATTTTGAATAACATAATACCACATCTTTTTCTTTCTCAAAAACAATAATGTTTGCCCGTAAAGCATTCGGGGATATCGCATCATCTGGGTCTACAAACCCACAAATGTCACCATCTGCAAGTTCAATAAGTTTAGCTTTCGTTATGCCAACACCTGAGTTGGTTTCGTTTTTAAATAATTTGAAACGTTTATCACCGTCTATTAATCTGGTAATAATTTCAACAGAGTTATCAGTGGAGCAATCATCTAGAATAATGACTTCCCAATTTGAATAGTTTTGGGCAATAATTGAATTATAACAATTTTGAAAGAATTTACCATTGTTATAGTTGGCAATAAGAATCGAAAATTTCATTTATCAAAAGCATGTGTTCGTAATGCAAATATGATGATAAAATTGATATGTTTTGTTTTTTAAAAAGAAATAATTTCATATTATGTTCGGTTATGTTGATTTTAGATAAGTGGATATTATTTTAGACTATTTTGCTAGATATAATATTGTTATTTATTAATAATATTGATTGGCGATTTTATAGTTCATATCTTTCATGAGAACTATGGCTGTTTATGTGATGAAAACCTCCTGTTGGAAATAAATTAATGATAGTTAAATAAAAATATTTATTTTTGCAAATTAAAACCAACACAGTGAGCGAAATAACAAGAGTTCTCAAAACGTTTATTGCCTATCTGAAAAGGCCGGATCTCTACCCCGAATTAGGTAGAAAAATCATTAAGAATACTGTTAATAGAGGCAATGCTTTTAAAGGGAAAGAAAAGACCAATTCATGGGCTGCCACAAAATCTATTTCTCAGCAAGAAGCTATCATAAAGCTTTTTGGTGCAGATATGACACCTTTCAGACGTGAATTTCAAGATATTTTGAAAACAGCTCAGCAAAAAGAAATAGAATGTCCTGTGAAAATGGGAGGTCCTGGAGCTTTAGAGCTGATCTATTATGCTTGTGAGTTTACAAACGCCAAAAATGTTGTGGAAACGGGTGTCGCTTATGGCTGGTCTTCTTTAGCAACTCTTTTGTCTTTAGAAAAAAGAAATGGAGTGCTTTATAGTTCAGATATGCCATATTTGGCTCAGGACGGAGATAGATTTGTAGGCTATGTAGTTCCTAAGAACCTAAAATCAAATTGGAAATTGTTCCGTTTTGCTGATAAAGAATCTTTACCTAAAATTTTCACTGAATGTTCTTCTTTTGATGTTCTTCATTATGATTCAGATAAAAGTTATAATGGTAGGATGTGGGCTTATGAAGAACTTTACAAAAAATTAAGAAAAGGAGGGGTATTTATCAGTGATGATATTGGTGATAATTCTGCTTATCAAGATTTTTGTGAAAAAAATAATATAGAAACTACAGTAGTAGAGTATGAAGGAAAGTACATTGGGGTTTTTATAAAGTAATTTTTATTATATTTATTACATTAAAGAAAATTCTATGCTCTTTAATTCTATTGCCTTTCTTATTTTTTTACCCATCGTTTTTATTTTATACTGGTGCGTATTCAATAAGAATTATAAATTCCAGAATATACTTTTATTAGCAGCTAGTTTTTATTTCTATGGCTGTTGGGATTGGCGTTTTCTGTTTCTTTTGATGTTTTCAATTGGGTTGGACTATTTTTCCGGAATCCAAATTGAAAATAGTAAAACAAAGAGACAGGCGACAATCTGGTTGATCATAAGTATTGGTATTAATCTTGGTTTTTTAGGTTTTTTCAAATACTACAACTTCTTTATCGAAAACTTTGCTGAATTACTGAAAGCGTTTGGTTTTGGGGTGAATATGTGGTTGCTGAAGGTGATTTTACCAGTAGGTATTTCTTTTTATACTTTCCACGGATTGTCTTATGTAATAGACGTTTATAAGAAACGAATTCCTGCAGAGAGAAACTATGTGGATTATGCTGTTTTTGTGAGCTATTTCCCATTATTAGTTGCAGGACCTATTGAAAGAGCAACCCATCTATTACCACAAATCCAGCGAAAGAGATCTTTCGATTATCAAAGAGCAAAAGACGGAATGTCTCAGATTCTTTGGGGATTTTTCAAAAAAATGGTTATTGCAGATAATTGTGCACCTATTGTTAATGAAATATTCAGTAATTATCAAACGGAAAGTGCAAGTAATCTTGTTGTGGGAGCTGTTCTTTTTGCATTTCAGATTTATGGAGATTTTTCGGGTTATTCAGATATAGCATTAGGAACATCAAGACTATTTGGAATTGAATTGTTGAAAAACTTCTCTTTCCCATATTTTTCTCGTGATATTGCTGAATTCTGGAGAAGGTGGCATATTTCATTGTCTTCATGGTTTAGAGATTACCTGTATATACCTCTAGGTGGAAGCAAAGGAGGATTGGGAATGAAAATAAGGAATACCTTTATTATTTTTTTGGTAAGTGGTTTTTGGCATGGAGCCAATTGGACATTTATTATTTGGGGTGGACTGAATGCATTGTTTTTCTTACCCCTCTTGATTGCGGAAAAAAACAGACATAATCTGGAAGTGGTTGCAATGGGGAAAATTATTCCTTCATTTAGAGAGGTTTTGAGTATTTTGATAACTTTTACTCTTACTTGTTTTGCATGGATTTTCTTCAGGGCAGAGAGTGTTTCTCATGCGATTGGATATATTAAAGGGATTTTTAGCCAAAGTTTATTTACATTTCCTACAGAGTTCAGACCTGTTTTATTGGGCTTAATTATTTTTATGCTTGGAATGGAGTGGATGAACAGAACTCATAATTATGGATTGAAAATTCAGGAAAGAAAACCCATGGTTCAGGCTGTTATCTATATTGTAGTAGCTTATTTGATATTGAATTTTGCCAATTTTGGCAGTAATGAATTTATTTATTTTCAGTTCTAAATGAAAAGATTTCTTTCCATATTGTCTTTATTTATTGTCATAATGTTTATTATTGGCTTGATAAAGCTTGCTTTTAGCCCAAATAGCAACTATTCTTATCCTTTCCTTAATGCTAAGCTGGAATATTTAAAAAAGCATCCTGAATATAATCTTTATTTTATCGGAAGTTCTAAAATCAATGACCAAATTGACTGTAAATTAATTGATGAAAATATCAAAGGTCTAAAATCGTATAATTTGGGAGCAAATGCAGGATTTAATCTGGAAAATTTCCAAACCTTGGAATATGTTCTCGAAAATTCTTCTTTTAAGCCAAAATATATTGTTCTTGAGCTTCAGGATAAAATTAATATTACAAAACTTAATCTGAAAACTGAAAGAAGTTTTGGGGCTTTCAATTTTGAAAATACGGTTTTTGCAAGTAAGTTTCAAAAAGAGGAAGGAAACTATAAACAAATTGCGTTGTCTTGGGCATCATTTATTTTAAATGTTTTTCATTTTAATAAACATTCTGATGAAAGAGCTGTTGAGAATGCACACAATAGGATGATTGATGAGAATCAGGGTTTTTCTCCATTAGAGTATAGTGTGGTGAAAAGAACAGAGGAAAAGGAACTTAAGAAAGTTATACAAGATAGATTGAATAGATATCATCAAGATAAGGAGGCTCATAAACCCAATAAAGCATTGGTTGACAAAATTAATGGACTAGCTGAGAAATGCAAAAAAAGGAATATTCAGCTTATCATGTTTATTCCAGGTCCTGCAGAACCGGATGCTAAAAAACTGGAAGCCTATAAAAATGCATTCAAAGTTCCTGTAATAAGTCTTATAAATCCGGCTGAACATCCTGAGTTTCATTTGTATGAAAACAGATGGGATTATGGACATTTAAATGAAAAAGGATCGAAAATTCTTTCCCAGAAAACTGTTCCTCAGTTAAAAAGAATTTTAAAATTAGAATAGAAATTTGAATTATATTAAAATTAGTTAAATACTTTTAAAAACTTCATGTATTTTATTTAATAATCTCTGAAGTTTGAATTTGGCAGTTGGAAACTTTAGGATCTGGTTGTTCTGAATCCAGAAACTTATACCCTTTATCAATTAATATTGCTTTAAATAAAAGAACTGCTGAATTATTCTTTTCATTACTATCCTTATAATTTTTATAAATGATATTTATAGATTTATCATTTGTCTTGCAGATAAGTGTTTCATATTTAGGAATATGTTTTATAATGCTTTCAGAATGTTTAATCAAAGTAAAACTGTTTATTCCCAATGTAAATATTACGAAAACTTTTGCATAATTAATGATTGATCTAGGTATATTGAATGCTATTAGTAAAACCAGATAGAGATAAACATTACTTTTAATTCTTATGGTATCATCAATTCTTGTAGTATAATAGCTGTATAAAAGGGTTAATAATATTCCGATAAAAGAAAATGCTAAATAGAGATTGAAGTAGCTTATTTTCTTTCCTTTTTTGAGTAAAACTAAAAATGCAGTAATAATTAGAACAGCACCAACAAAAATATTTATGAAAGAGATTTTATTGAGAAGTCCTTTATGAATGATTGCATTAAGAAAACTAAAATCTTTACATGTTGACACTGAAATTCTGGAAATAAACTCTATACAGTTTTCAGGTTCAATATGAAGGTGATCTCTTTGCCCTAATGGGAAACCACAGTACAAATAATTAATCAACAAATAAGACAAAACTCCGAATAATGTTGAAATAACCAAGAAACTATATGATTTTATGGAATATTTTTTCTTAAATGTAATATACCCTAGAAAAGCTATTGCTGTTGCAAAGACAAATACTCCCGAAAATCTTATAGAGGTTAGAATGAAAAATAATATTGCAAGAGAAAAAATCCTTTTTGTATTGAAGCCTCCCTCTATGATTTTGTAAACAAAATAAATGATAAGATAATTAAAAAAATAATATACAGATTCTGATAATGTCAGAGTATATAATCCGAGAAAAGGATAAAATGAAAAAATAAATAGAGTCTGTGGAAAAAAGAACTTCTTTTTATAGGAGAACAGTATAATACCAATATATGAAAGAATATTGATAAGTTTAGAAGCGATAATTAAGCTTCCTGTAAAGAGACTAAAAATATTAATAAGAAAAGGATAACCTAATGGAAAGTTAACCTTATAGTCCCAAAAATCCTGTGCCTGTTGAAGGTACTGAATGCTATCCGGAGTAAACTCTCCTGAAGAATATATAATCCTTAAAACAAAATAAGCAATTACTCCAAGAAATACTAAAATATCAAGAGCAATTGATTTCTTTTCTCTTTCAGATAATATTTTTTCCATCAAAATAAATTTTTCCTGAAGTTAATATTAAATAACCCGGAACGAATACTTGGGTAATCTGTTATTAAATATTTTGCTATCATTCCCCATTTTTTGGGTGTTGGAGCAATAGCAATTTCAAAACTACGATGCATTCTTTTAATATGGGTTTTGATGTCTTGTGGAATAGTGTTTTCACTTTCTGCCCACTTATTAACTTCTCTCCAAAGAAGAACTCTGGTTGTAGCCGGATTTATTTTCCCTGAATCTACTTTTGTAATTCTGTTATCTTCATGTACTCCCCTTACTGATACAGCTTTATCTAAAATGCCAGGATAAAGATCTAAATAATATGATAGACGAAATAAAAATTCTGTGTCCTGATGAAGCCTTAAATGTGTTTTGAAAAAAGGATTTATTTTTTTTAAAGATTCTCTGCGAATAGTTAATGCATCCAAGCTAAAAAGTCCAAATGAGCCCTTCATATGTAGCTGTCCTGGGAAAACATCTTTGGGAGGATGTTTTTTGTAGACTGTAGTTAATCTGTCTTCAAACAAACTATAATATTGCTCTTTTGCTTTTTCCGAATAGTAATGTACACCTATTGCTCCATAAACACCTTCTACTTCAGGATTTTTAAAAAGTTCTTTTTCCGCATCGAACCTATTGGGGAGGAAATAATCATCAGCATCAAGAAATGCAATAAAATCTCCGGTTGCTTTTTCTAAAGCTAAATTTCTTGTCGCTCCAGCCCCATGATTTCCTTTATCAGGATGCTGAAAAAGTTTTACTCTGTCATATTTTTTAGCTAAATTTTGGCAAACTTCCAAAGCATTGTCCGGAGATTTGTCTTCAACTAGAATCACTTCATATACTTCCTCAAATTGCAGGGCAGATTCTACTGCCTGAGTAATATATTTTTCGGCATTATATACTGGTGTTATAACAGAAACTTTTATCACAGTGTTTTATATAATAATATTTTTGTACTTGAAATTAAGAAGGTTTATTTAAAAGATATTTTAGGGAAAATCTGTTTTATCTTTATGCCTAAATCTTTATATAATTTAGGGTAAGCCTTTTCGTTTCCCCAAATACCATATTTTTGTTTTTCTCTAATATAAGAAGTAATGAAAACCTGATTTATAGGCTTTATTTTGTCGATTAATTCTTTACAAATAATAGGGTTTTCATCTATAGTTTCATCAAATCTTATGTATATATGTAAGGAATCTTCTGGTTTTAGGATTTCTTTAAAATTAAGAACTGTTTGATGAAAAAAATCAACATCATTAGAGTCTTTAAATTTATCTATTTCCAATATATATAGATAAGCAACAGGGGTTTCTTTTATGATGTTTAATAATCTTTTACTTCGTTTTTCGAAGGTTTTTCTTAGATTGGCATCCGTTAATACCGCTTTTGCATGAGTAAATTCTGCATTTGGATATTTTTCTGCATAGGTATTCCCTTCTTCATTTTTTTGAAGATTATGAAGAAAATATTCAAACTTTTCTTTGATGTTATCACTTACGATTTGTAATCCCAAAATGGGTTTTAGACGAATCCAGTCGTAGGGTAAACTCTGAGTACGGATATTTAGAATATCCAGAGAATGTGCAGCATGACAGTCTCTTCCAATAGGAACAATGAATTTTTCTGACTTGTACCTTTTTTTTATTTCTAAAAAATATTTGTATTTAGTTCTAGGTACATAAATTAAAGGTATTTTCATTATTGTGTATTTACTTGTGGAGGTAATAAAATCTATATTTAGTCTTTAATATTTTATAATTATAAAAAATTGCAGAAACAAAGGTAAAAAATTTTGCTATACCCTTTTTTCGGGCAATTTTAAATGTAAGATAGAAAAGATAAATATGTTCTTTATAAATATTATCGATATTGGAATCTTTTGCCCATTTATATATCGATTCCCTCAATAATAGTTGTCGCTTGTCAAATTCAGGGGAAAATTTTTCGATTTTCGTTATCCGATTATTATCATGTATTCCTCTTATTGCAATCGCGTTATCAATAATTCCTGATTTCAGATAACAAAGGTAAGATAATTTTACGATGAAATCTGTATCCTGATGAACTCTCAAATCTTTATTAAATCTAAGAGCAACCCTGTTTAACGCTTTTTTTCTTATCGTTAAAGTATTAAGATGGAAAAATGCTCCAAAAGGTTTAGGTGTTAATCCTAATAGGCCTTCAAAAACGTCTCTGCCTTCTGCAGAATAATTTACGGTAGTTAGCTTTAAAGACCTAAATTTTTTGTCATATTCTTCTTTTCCTTTTTCAGATAAAAATTCTACACCAATTGCTCCAAATGTTCCTTCTATTTTAGGATCTTTAAAAATTTCTTTCTCAACATCAAAGCGATTGGGAAGGTAATAATCATCAGAATCTAAAAATGCAATAAACTCTGATTGCGCTTTTTCTAATCCTAAATTTCTTGTTGCTCCCGCTCCGTGATTTCCTTTGTCAGGATGTTGATATAATTTAATTTTGGTATTTTGAAGAACTAATCTTTGGCAGACTTCCAGAGAATTATCTGTTGACTTATCTTCAATTAAGACGATTTCTTTTACTTCATCAAATTGCAAAGCCGAATTTACAGCCTTTTCTAAAAATTCTGTTGCGTTATAAACAGGTATGATTATAGAAACTTCAAACATTATAAAAACGATTGATTATTGTGTGCCCAAAGTGCTAATTGCAATAGATTCCAATGTTTTTGATCCTTATTCAAGAATTTTTGAGTTGAATTGAAATCAATAAAATTAAAAACTTTTTGGTTAGGATTTTTAAGCAAATCATTAGAAAGATTCATTAGATTCTCTTCTTTAAACCAATCATTAACACTCATTCCGAAGCCTTGTTTATGTCTATTTCTGATTGTATCAGTCCAATAAGAATTCATAGATTCACGAAGAATAATTTTATCCTGCTCATTATTCAGTTTTAATTGCTCTGGAAGCTGAATGCAAAATTCTGCAAAATCAATATCCAAAAACGGAGTTCTTACTTCCAAAGAATTTGCCATTGCCATTCTATCAGATTTTACCATCATATTTCCCGGAACATATTTTTCTAAATCTACTCTCATAATATCATTTAGAGAGTCAGGACGTGGAGTAAAACTATATGATTGCTGATAATTTGAACTTATTCCTAATGATTTTCTTTCGTTTTCGTTGAAGAAGTTTCTTACAGAGTTTTGATGGAAATCTAAAATACTAGCATGTTCCAGATTTTTCTGTGAAACGTAAGATAGTTGTTTTAAGTTCTTATATAGCTTAAGACCAAATTGTGTTACAATATTCTTATAACTGAAATGTTTTCTCAGTTGGTTTTCGGTTCTATAAAAATTATATCCTCCAAATAACTCGTCTCCTACATCTCCAGAAAGTACTACGGTAAGATTTTTTCTTGCACTTTTACAAATTTCATAGTGCGGAAGATACGATTTGTCTGCAAAAGGTTCATCTAAAAATGGAGAAACCTTTAAAAGAGATGTTGCCAAATCTTGTTTCTTCTCATGAATTTCTATGTGGTTGGTTTTATACTTTTCGGCAATTTCTTTAGCATATTTGAGCTCACTATCTTCATGATCATAGCCAAAACTTATTGTAGTTTGCTGAGGCAGAAACTCGCTTACCAAAGCAACAATTGAAGATGAATCTAATCCTCCACTTAGGAAACTCCCGACTTCAACGTCTGCGATAAGTTGTTTTTTTACAGCATTTTTCAGAAGATAAATAAACTCTTCTTTTGCATCTGATAAACTTATGCTTCTGTCTTTTGAGGGCAGGTTGTAATATCTTGAAATATTGACATTTCCATCTTTCCATGTTAATTGGTGGGCAGGTGGAAGAGTATGAATATTTTTATAAATACTTTGATATGTGTTTACATAGCCATATTGTAAATAATGTGATAATGCTTCATTATTAACTTGTGGCTGAATCAATCCTGACGCTAAAATTGATTTGATTTCGGAAGCGAAAATAAATTCGTTGTTTTTTCCGATAGCATAGAAAAAAGGTTTTTCTCCGAAACGATCTCTTGCACAGAATAATTGTTGCTTTTCTTCATCCCAAATGGCAAAAGCAAACATTCCGGGAAGATCATGAATAAGATTTTCTTGTTTTCTCTGATACATTGCAAGAATTACTTCTGTGTCTGAACTTCCTCGATAAGGATATTCCAGGTATTGATTTTTTATGGTTTGGTAGCCATAAATTTCACCATTCAGAACGATACATTCTCTTTTAGTATTAGAAAACATAGGTTGTTTTCCGTTTTCGGATAAATCTATGATGGAAAGTCTGCGATGTCCCAAAGCAGCATTGTCATAAAATTCATGATCTGAAGCATCGGGACCACGATGTTCCATTGCATCAGTCATTTTCTGAATTTCGGACTGATAATTTCGGGCATTGTTAGCAAAGATTCCGGCTATTCCACACATCTGTTTATTTTTTTGAAAAATTTGAAGGAAGGTATACTGTAAATCTTCCGGTTTTTATTACTTGATATTTTTCGGGATGTTTTACAAACTTTAAAGGAACAATCTCTTTCGGGCTGAAAGGGTAGTCATTACTTTCAATATATATGAAATCATCTGGTTTCTTTCCCCGTTTTTCAATAACAAATTTAACGTAATCTTTTAAAGTAAAGTAATAATAAATAGGAGGTTTTGCATTTAAAATATACAAATACCCCATTAAATGGTTACTTGAATAGATTACATTATTTTGATTTTCTAAATAAGGTCGAAGGTCTTCAATGTCCTTTTTTCTTCCTTTATCTAAATATAGGTCATACCCATTTACCTTTACATTCTCAGTTTGTTCAGTAACTACAAAATCTTTCCAACCTTTATCATGAAGAATATTAGGATACGTGATGCAGTTGTAAGCAAATAAAATGATAAATAGTATATAATATTTTATGTTGTATAATGAGAGTAGAATAATTATTAAAGATAAATACGGATATATATTATAAAGTCCTCCTCTTGTTTCAAAATAGGCTCCTGAACCAAATGATAACCCAAAAGGAATCAAAAATAAAACAATAAGCATTGTCTTTTTTATATCACTGATATTTTCTAAAGAATATCTGTATATTAAAAGAGCAAATAACACATAATTAATATAAATTGACGGGTAAAAGAGATTTGAAATAATAAAAATAGCAGTAAGAATTATGAGAATTACATTCAAATCCTGAACTTTTCTTTTGGAAATTTTATGAATATATCCAAGCAAAACACCTGTTGGGATAAAAATAAACCCTAAAACTTTCAGTATCCAAATAGCATAAAATCTTTTAGGATGCTGTTTGGTGTGGAATTCTTTATAATATTTAATCCACTCAAATTGTGAGATGAAAGTTGAGAAACTTTCTATAAAAGTAAAATAGAAAATGATTCCTATTATTCCCCCGATGAGAGTATAAACAATTGTTTCTTTTGAGTTTTTCCAAAAATTAAATAGTAAAAAACCTGCGATAGGTATCAGTACAATTGTATGAGGAATACCATTGAATAAAAGTAACCCCATGCAAAACCCAGCTATTATTAAAGGGAAAAGTTTTTTATATAAAAGATGAATTAGAATAAAAGCTAATGAAAAATTTATAAGAATTGTATTTCCTATATACTGGTGAATTACAATATTACTGATTCCCCAAGTTATAAAGTTGAGTGCTATACCTAAACAGCCTATTAAAAATGCATTAACCTTAAGATTATAATATTTACTAATGAGAAAATAAAATATAAATGTGGAAATATTTAATAATCCATAAGTAATGCACCTGAAAAGGTAAATGTTTTCAGTGTATAAAACTTTAAAGATACGATAGAAATTGGTCGCATCTATTGTTGGCAGTGTATCATGATCTCTATAAAAAAATAAATAGAAAGCTTCATCATTAAAGATAAATCCTTTATCAAGGTTTGAATAAACAATATAACCTGTAAATATTGCACCTATTACAAAGATCCAACTGAGAATATTTTCATATTTGTAGTGTGTTTTTTCCATTTCATTACTTTTTTTCTGCCCAAATACTAAATCCGGAAGCCATATTTTTGCTCATAGGATAATATTGTAAAATAACATCTAAAAATTTAATAGGGAACGTAGCAATCATAAAAAGAAGATACAGAAAGGTGTGAAGTGGCTTTATACCAAAAGAAAAAACCAATGCAAACCATTCCTGAACAACCCATAACATACCAGATGTAGGACCTATTGGTTTAAGTTTTTTTATTTCAAAATCCTTAAACTGATGTTTCATGCCTTCATATGTAAATCTTTGAAAATCATACGGAGAGGCATGGAAAGGCTGCATGAAAGGAATAAAACAATAAATTTTTCCTCCAGGCTTTAAAATCCTGTGTATCTCTGAAATCACTTTTTGAGGGTTGGGAACATGTTCTAAAACAGCAATATTGATAATGTAATCGATAGAGTTATCTTTAAAAGGGATTTTCTCGATATCACAAATAATATCTACATTATCATAAGGAAGCAAATCAACGTTTAATAAATCATCTCCGAAGTCAGAATTTCCGCTTCCGAGGTTTAATGCAACTACATTTTTTCCTTTTATTTCGTTTCTGATGATACGTTTTGCATCAAAAAAAGGCTGGGGATATACAGGACTGATGATTTCTATCAATGAACTATATATCTTGTTGAATTTCTTTATTTTATATTTTATTTTATCAAGGAAATCTGTCACCACTTCTTCCTGAACAGGAATGAAAATATATTTTCCATTTTTTACCTGATATTGATCTTTGAATACTTCTGGATTTACTTTTTTCATGGAAAATTATTTAAAATTCATTAATTAAGTCAATTACTCTTTGTTGCTCATTCTCTGATAGTTCATAGAATAGTGGTAACCTTAAGAGATTTTCTTCAAAATGGTCAGAATTTGGCAGCTCTCTTTTATCGTGTTTTTGATTATAATATTCACTTTTGTGTAATGATAGATAATGAAAAACCGCTAAGATACCATTGTCTTTAAGTTTTTTGATAAGTGCAGTTCTGTCATCTAAGTTTTCACAAATGATGTAGAACATATGGGCATTATTTGTAGCATATTCAGGAATAATCGGTAAAGAAATTTTAGAATTGTTTTTTAATCCGTTATAGTATCTGTCCCAGATTTCTAATCTTTTTTGTTGAATGTCGTTAAGGTTTTCTAATTGTGCCCACAAAAATGCAGAAATAATTTCGCTGGGTAAGAATGAAGAGCCTGTATCTACCCATCCGTATTTATTGATTTCTCCGCGGAAAAACATGGAGCGATTTGTACCTTTTTCCCAAATTATTTCCGCTCTGTTGATAAATTTTTCATCATTTATAGTAAGCATACCTCCTTCTCCTGAGATGATATTTTTGGTTTCATGAAAAGAAAAAGCTCCTAAATGACCAATACTTCCCAATGCTTTTTGAGTACCGTCTTTGAAGGTGTAAAAGCTGTCTATAGCCTGTGCTGCATCTTCTATTAATATAAGATTATGCTTGTTGACAATACTTAGGATTTTTTCCATATCACACGCAATACCTGCATAATGTACAACAACAATTGCTTTTGTTTTTTCGGTAATTAATTCTTCAATTTTATTGGCATCTATATTCGGATTGTTATCATATGAATCTGCAAAAACAATATTTGCTCCTTGTCTCACAAAAGCCAAAGCTGAAGAAACAAACGTGTAATCGGGAACTATTACTTCATCTCCAGGATTAATATTTGCTAATAAAGCACACATCTCTAAAGCATCTGTACATGATGTTGTAAGCAATGCTTTTCTAAAGCCATATTTTTCTTCAAAAAAAGCCTGACATTTTTGTGTGAAAATTCCGTTTCCTGAAATTTTCCCTGATGCTACTGCTTCTTCGATATATTTAGTTTCTTTTCCTGTGAGGTATGGTTTATTAAAGGGAATCATTCTTCCAAAAGTGTTTTATTATTATTTCATCTTTTATCTCATAGCCTTGTTTCTTATAAAAAGAACAAGCCTGAATATTTTCTTTTTGTGTAGGAATTTCCAAGTGGGTAATTCCGTTTTTAATACAGAAGTTTTCTGCCTTATCCAATAGTTTTTTTCCGAAACCTTTTCCCTGATATTCGGGATGAGTGGCAATAAGACCGATCTTTCCTAGACTATCATATTTTTGAACCGTTACAAAGCCTATAGCTTTATTGTCTTCTTCAATGTAAAAAACTTTGACAGCAAATTTTTTGTTTAAGCTATTGATAACCCACATGTCATAAAGTTCTTTAAACTTCGCTTCTCCAAACCTTTTATCAAGTAGAAATCTGCTCATTTTTCCACTTTCATAAGCTAGCTCTTTAAAGAAATCTTCATCTCTTGTATCCTCATCAGTATCTTTGATGATTTCATAAATAGGTTTAGATTCTTTAGACAGAGTTTTTATGAAATTAACCTTAGTTTCTTTAAACGAAAGACTATAACCTGCTAAATTCTGTTCAAAATCTGCGAATTGTTTTACAACTATAAGGTCATAATCTTCAGATGTATCTACATCTTCTTTATCTTTTAATGTTATGTCTCCTATTTTCTTTTTAAAAAAATCAGAGTCCCATTGTAATTCGTTAATCTTCATATGCTTCGTCTATTATAAAAACTGGTCTGTTTTTGGTTTGGTTAAATGTTTTTCCTAAATAAATGCCCACAATTCCTATACAACTTATTATAACACCTGATAAAAACCAAATAGATAAAATGATAGAACTGAATCCTGGTTCTGTAATCTTCCCTTCAAAGTAGGTAACAGCAAAGTAACCTGCTACAATAATGGAAAGTAAAGAAATTGCAGCTCCAAAACCGACGAATATTTTAAGTGGTTTATCTGAAAATGATATGATTACATTGAATGCAAGAGAAATAAGTCTTGAAAGGTTATATGCTGATTTTCCTTCTTCTCTAGATGCATGTTCTACAGAAATAGCAGTTGTCTTATAACCTACCCAATTGACAAATAAAGGGAAGAATTTTATATTATCATTAATGTTTAAAATAGACTGAACAACTTTTCTTTTATAAATTCCAAAATTGGCGATTTCATTATTTATTTCTATACCAGCCAAATAATTAAAAACTTTATAAAATATTTTTGAGCTCAGTTTTTTTATAAAAGAATCAATTCTGATTTCTCTTCTTGCAAGTACAACATCGTAGCCTTCAATTGCTTTTTGGTATAATTTCTCTATTTCTTTAGGCTGATCCTGTAGATCACAATCCATAACAACAATCCAATCACCTTTTGCTTTGCTTAAACCTGCCATAATGGTAGGGTGTTGCCCAAAATTGCGGCTTAATCTATATACTTTTAAGTGGTCATTTTTTTTAGCAAGGGATTTCATTACTTCCCAAGAATCATCAGGACTTCTGTCATCCACTAGAATGATTTCGTAATCTTCTCCGATTTTGTTCGCAATATTGGATATTTCGGAAACTAGTAATGGGAGTATTTTCTCTGCTCTGTATACAGGACTAACAATGCTAATCATGAATTAAGGGAATAAATTTTTTTCAAATATAAATAAACAATCTGTTTTTGTATTAAAATACAACTTTAATTATAGATTGAGAAATGTATTTTTTTCAGTTATTATTTTGTGTTTAATTTTTGTAAGTTCTGAACTGTTCTTCTTTACCTCATTATATCTTTTCAATATTTTTTTTGCTTGTTTGATATTACCTGTAAAAGAATTTTTAATAAAACTCTGTAAAAGAGCTTTTTTTTCTTGTTGTAAAGAATCCGGAAAATTAGGATTTAAAATTTTTGTTTCGATTGATAAATCCTTATACTTACCATAATCAACTTTTCCTAAAACTTGTTTTCCGTCATGCACAACTTTACTTTTTGGAGCTAGTAAAATCTTCTTTTTATGAAAGTGAATGCGGTTTACATATTCATTGTCCTCTCCATAATGGAAGAAATAGGGGTTGAATCCTCCTACAACTTCAATAGTCTGTCTGGGAATAAACCAATGTGCTGCATTAATGAAACTTATTTCATAATACGATTTTAGACTTTGAAAATATAAATCAGAAATGAGTCTTGTTTTTTCAAAATTGGTAGCAATATATTTGTCTAAGAAAATGTCAAGGTATTTTTCGGTTCCATCCAAATGCATCGGGCTTAAAATACCAATCTCTTTATTACTAGGATGACTATTGTATACATCTAATAATTGCTGAATACTTTCCGGATAAATCCACGCATCCTGGTTCATGAGATAGAAGAAGTCAGCCCCTTCTTTATATGCTTTTTCTATACCTATGTTATTGGCTTTTCCAAAGCCAAGATTTTCTTCAGATTGTATAAAATCAACTTCAGGGAAATTGGTTTTAATGTATTCCTGTGTACCGTCAACAGAGCCATTATCAATTACAATAGATTGTACAGGGATGCATGAGTTTCTTAAACTTGTAAAGCATCTTTCCGCCCATTTCATGGCATTATATGTAACAATAATAAAATAAACCTTTTGCATCTTAGTTGTTTAAATATATTTTTCTGCTAAAGTTTTTATGTAATCTTCAGACTTTACATTTGAGAAAAAAGTATTGATATGCTCATCAAAAGAGACTTTGTAAAAATCTCCTTCATTTATTTCATCATAAATGGCTTTTTTGCCAATTTTATCTTCAATAGCAGTTATAATCTCCTTCAGATTATAATAGTAGGGGAAGGCATAATTGATTATCTTACTATTAATATCCGGACAAATGTTTAATAAAAACTTATTAATATCATCCATATCAATTAGTAACCTTCTTGCGTTGCTATGAACTACAAATTTATTATTATTTATGATTTGATTTTTAAGATAATTGAAAAGTGTATTAGGATTTCCTCCTTTGCCTACAATATTTCCTATTCTTAAAATAAGATATTTTTCAGCATTATTTTTAATATAATCTTCCATTGCCAATTTGTGCAGTACATAATGGCTGTCTTGTTTTGATAAATCGTTTACACTTAGAGTCGAAAAGTATATAAATTTCTTTTCTTTATAATTTTTTAGAGTGTCTTTTATTAGCAAAAACTCTCTTTCAAATTCAGAATTTCTGGTTTCGAGGGAATTTGAAACACCAGATGCAAAGAATAAATTATCCTCTGAATCTATATTTCTTAATGAGTTTGCGATAAGCCCGTTTCCTATAATCATATATAAAGATATGAGTTTTGTTATTTAATTTTCATCTTTGTTTATAAATTCAGCATTAAAATCTTTTGAAAAAGGAAGCTAATTTATAATGAATTTTTAATCCTAATTTTCTTTCTGTTTTTTTCATCACATTAATAATCTCATTGGTGTTTTTATACCAGTTTTCAAATAATTGAATTTTTGTCTGAAGTACTTGCTTACTTGTTTGTTTGTTGTTAATACTTTCTAATATTGCCTTCTCAAATGCAAGAGATGCATCTTCCCAATTATACCATTGCTCAGAAGTTGAAATAGCATTTTTCTTTAAAGTTTCAAGCTTTTCAGGGCTATCTTTTAGTAGATTGATATACTCAAGAATTTTATTGTCATCATTCATTTCGGCTATAAGCGAATTGAAATCATGCTTCATATACTCTTCGTGTCCTGTAACGTTGTAGGTGATAGCTGTGCCTCCACAATGGAACATCTCTAACGGAGGACCAAACATACCTTCGATGGTACTTAGTTTTACAAGTACATCACAAGAGCGATAAATTTTTTGTGTTTCGTGGGTAGGTATATTAGAAAATACTCTGCTAACTCCTTCATACTGAGAAATAGGAGAATTGGTTAAGAGCCAAATTTCATCAGCTTTCGATTTTTTGCAAATTTCTATTGTCTTGGGAACATTTTTAAAGCTACTGCTGATATTTCCTTCTATCAAAACCCTAAGTTTACCTTTTTCTCTTGGGGCATGAGTTTCACCAGAAATAGAGTAGTTTTCTTTTTTTATACCATTTAGAACCAATTTAGCATCAATGTTATAATTATTTTTAACATATTTTTGAATCCAGCTGGCTTCAGTAATAACATTAAGATCTAAGAGATATGTCGATTCTGCAGCATTTTTTGTATTAAAATCATTATCTGGATAAAATCTGGATTCAACAGATTGATTAAAGTACAAGTAGCTATTGGCATTTAGATTTTTAAGTAAATAGCAGGTTCTCCAGAAAGTTGCAATAAGTACATCAAAATTAATCTTTTCAGCCTCTTTTAGGGTGAGTCTTTTAACATTCTGCAGCCCTTCAAACCAAAATAAATCTTTATCCTCTACTTTATTTTCAAAAATGAGAATAATATCAAGATTTCCTCGCTTATGAATATGAGAAACATGCTCAAAAATAACATTGTTCCCTCCAGAGAGAGAAGGGGAAGCAATAACGCCTACTTTTAATTTTTGTTTCATCTTTTTGTTTATTTTGGAATTAAAAATATTTACAAGCTATTTTATACATACTTGGAGGAACGTGGTATTGCACACAAAAAACCAGTCTTTTTATATTGAAGGGATAGTTTTTGTAAAGTGCGAAAAATTCCTGAGGTATCTTCTGATTTGCCAGGTATTTATCTTGAACAAATCCGTTAATCTTATGTCTTGCAATTCCTTTTTTATCAAACATGGTTTGAAGCATTGCGAATTCAAGATTAATCCTTTCTGCTTTTACTGCAGAAATATTTTGGGTATGTATTCTATAATATGCCAGCTTTTCAGGAATGTAAGAAATAAAATATTTTTCGTTGATTTTCAACCATCGGTAATAATCTTCAACCAAAAATTTTGAATCATATTTACCTGTTTCTTTCAGTACATCGGTTCTCATCACAACCGTTAGTGCAGGAATTCGGTTTCCTTTCAGAAGTTCATCTCTGAAAACAATTGGTTCTAAAGTACCTGTCGTGTTATAGTCTGCAATATCTGATATGATGCTCGAGTTATCATCTATCGCATAAGTATCTGTGAAAATCATTCCATAGGCATTGCCTAGGTTTTCTAGTTTTGTAATACATTTTTCGATAGCTTCTGGATGTAAAAAATCGTCTGCAGCAATTATTTTCACATACTTTCCTTCTACTAGTTCAATGCATTCATTGAGCATAGCAGAAAGTCCTGTATTTTTCTGATGGAAATTCGTGGTTGCGATGTAATTGTTCTCTTCCAGCCAAGCTTCAAATACCTCTACAGATTTGTCCTGAGAAGCATCATCTGCAAGGATTAATTGTATAGAAGAATAGGTTTGAGCCTTAATGCTGTTCAAACATTCTCTTATATATTTTTCCTGATTATAGCAGCAGACAACAATACTTACTATTTCCTTTTCTTTCAAAATAATTTTTTTAAAATTTATTTACAACACTTATTATTTTTGATATCTCATCTTCCGTCATTACTGGAGAAATAGGTAAGCTTAGTACTTCTTCGTGTATTTTCTCACTTATTGGAAAAGATAAGGTATTCCATTCTTTATACGCCTCTTGATGATGAGGTGGAATAGGGTAGTGAATAATCGTTTGAATACCGTTTTCGGTAAGATATGCCTGCAATTCATCTCTTTTTTCTGAACGTATTACGAATACATGCCAAACATGTTCTTTTTCATTAGTCGGATTTTCAGGAAGGATAATTGAAGGATTTGTTATTTCGCTAATGAATTTTTTTGCAATCTCTCTTCGGATTGTATTTTCATTATCTATATATTTAAGCTTTACATCTAAAACAGCAGCTTGAATTTCATCAAGCCTGGAATTTAATCCCTTGTAAATATTTACATACTTTTTGTTAGAACCGTAATTAGCTAAAGCCCTGATTGCTTTTGCAAGTTCATCATCATTAGTTGTTACAGCTCCTGCATCTCCTAAGGCACCAAGATTTTTCCCTGGATAAAAGCTAAATCCGGCAGCGTCGCCAAGATTTCCGGATTTTATACCATCCCATTCTGCGCCAATTGCCTGAGCATTATCTTCAATGATTTTTAAATTATGTTTTTTAGCAATTTCTTTAAGCTGGTTTGAAAAAACAACCCTTCCCTGAAGGTGAACAATAAGTATTGCTTTTGTTTTTGGAGTGATTTTTTCTTCTATTTTAGAAATGTTAATGTTATAAGTATTGATTTCGGGTTCTACTAAGATAGGGACCAAATTGTTATCAGAAATAGCAAGGATGGAAGCTATATAAGTATTTGAGGGAACAATAATTTCATCCCCCTGT
Organism: Chryseobacterium oryctis; assembly: GCF_025971925.1. GTDB lineage: Bacteria > Bacteroidota > Bacteroidia > Flavobacteriales > Weeksellaceae > Chryseobacterium > Chryseobacterium oryctis. The sequence goes on along the minus strand of NZ_JAPDHV010000002.1, from coordinate 15,590 downwards.
TTCATAATTCCAAGTTCAATATAAGCACGAAGTATTAAGCGCAGCGCATCAAGACCATTAGCAACTCCAATGGCATGCTTGGCTCCAATATACTTTGAAAGGTTTTCTTCGAAATTGTTTAATTCGTTACCCATAAGATACCATCCTGAACGAAAAACTTCTAAAAGCTTTGTTTCAATTTCCTGTTGATATGCTAAATTGATTTTTTGTAGATCTAGGAACTTTATCATGAGAATAAATTTTTTAATTTTTTATTAAACGGTTTTTCTATTGCTTCGTAAGCAAAAATGCTTGCAATAAGTGTTATAAAAAACATCAATAAGGCTAAAGGAATACCATTAAGTTGAATCCCGATTAAACCATTATATTTTTGTGTGTAAGTTATGACTAAATAATGAATAAGATAAAATCCAAAACTTATCTCACCCAAATATACGAACCATTTCCATGAGAGAAATTTCGTGAACCAAGTTATATTACTTTCCGAAATGTAAGAATTTGCTGCACTTAATATTATTAAGCACATTGGTAGCCAATAATAAATTGAAAATCTATAACTTATTGGTACATACAAATGACATATAAATGATAATACTAAAATGCTTAACGCTCCAATTTCTAAAAAGATAAATGATTTTTTATGTAATGTCTTTTTTCTTTTAAGGTAAAGTGCAATTTCAAACAAAAGAATTCCTAATATAAAATCAAATATTCTTGTAAAAGGTGATATATAGAGCCAATAATGGATTTTTTCTTCTGGTAATAAATTGTTTAATACAAGTAATAATGCTATAAATGTTATTAATAATACTATTTTCAAAACTTTACTAAATTTAAAACCAATACCAATTAAAAAAGGAAATAAAGCATAAAAAAACATTTCATCAGAAATACTCCATGATGGAGCATTGTAGGAGAAAAAATATAGTTGGTCAGGAATATAACTCTGAATTAGTAAAATGTTACAAAACAATATTTTAAGACTACTATAGAATGTAGGGATAGAAACTAACATTGTGAAAAAATACAGTGGATAGATGCGTGCAAATCTAGCAATATAGAATTTTTTTAAAGAGATATTTTTATTTTTAAATTTATCTCTATAGTTTAAAGCGAGTATAAAACCACTTAGTATAAAAAAGAAACTAACTCCCAAGAAACCTTCTGAAAATATGTTTTCAAAAATACCTTTATATCGACCATCATATTTTAGATAAGATAAATGGCTTAAGAAAACGCAAAACGCAAAAAAGAATCTCAAAGAAGTTAAAGGCTTAATCATTTTTTCAAAAATTCATCATTTAAGAATTGATAAGAATTACCTTCTTTATCTATCATATTTAAATCTAATATTTTTCCCTCTGAAGTAATGTAGCCTGTTTGCTTTGCCGGATTTCCGAACCAAACAGTGTTTGCAGGTATGTTTTTAGTTACAACACTTCCTGCCCCAATCAAGGCGTTTTTACCAATTGTATTTCCTGCAATAATAGTAGAGTTTGCCCCAATTGACGCACCTCTTTCAACTAAAGTTTTAGCGAATTCCGCTGGGTATTGCTTAGATCGTGGGATGAGATCATTGGTAAATGTAACATTAGGTCCTACAAAAACATTATCTTCTAATGTTACACCGTCCCAAACCTGAACACCAGGTTTTATTGTAACATTATCTCCTATTTTTACATCATTCTCAATGAAAACATTGCAATTAATATTGCAGTTTTTACCAATTTCGGCACCTTTTAAAATTACACAGAATTGCCAAATCATAGTGTTTTCTCCTATGTTTTCGGTTTGGACATCGGCTAAATTATGAATCTTATAATTCATTTTGTATTTTTAAAAAAGTATCATAATCTCTTACATAATCCAGCTCGTTATAATGGTGAGAAGCCAAGACTAGGCAAATGGCTCCTGATGAAAAATTAATTTCAGATGCCCAAATTCCAGGAGGAATATGGAGACCAATGTCTGGACGATTAAGAAAAACTTGTCTTTTGAATTTTCCGTCGTCTAAAGAAACTTCAAAACTTCCACTTGCAGCAATTAGAAATTGATGACATTCTTTGTGAGAATGTGCACCACGGCTTTCTCCTCCTGCAATATCATACAAATAAAATATCCTTTTGACATCAAACGGAAAATCTGAACCATTTTCAACAACAGTAAGGTTCCCTTCATCAAAGCTTACTTTGCCCAGATCTATGACACTGCAGTCAAATACTGAAAGTTTATTTTTCATTTACAAACTTTTTAAATTCTTCAAAATCTCTGATATAGTCATTTTGGTTGTAAGCCTGATCAGAAACAATAATTGCTAATGAATTGGTAGAGAAATTTTCTAATTTTCTCCAATACAATTTGGGAATATAAAGCCCATAATAAGACCTGTTGAGAGAAAATCTTTGCTCTTCTTTCCCGTTATGTATAACTACATCAAAGCTTCCTGAGAGAGCAATAATGAATTCCTGTTGTTCTTTGAAAGCATGACTTCCTCTTGTTTCTCCCCCTGGAACATCATAGATCCAATAAGTTCTTTTTATTTCAAAGGGAAGTTGGCCCGGATGTTCAAAAAAAGAAAGATTTCCTCTTTTGTCATATATTTTTGGAAGTTCAATTATTTTAGGAATCATGGTGCTTGTATTTTATATTCAAAAGTAGGTCTTGTAATTCCAGGATAAAGATGTAGTTTGCTACCAACTTTTACGTTTTCAACTTCAAAACCAATAAAATTATCCATAGCGAATAATACTTCTGTTTGGTTTCTTCCGAATATAAGTTTAAAATAGTAATTTCCGGCATTTAATAATCCTGCAGGTATATCAAATTCCACAATATATTCTCCTATTTTAGAATCATTATTCTCTGTAATGAGTTTTCCAACATGGAAGATAATGAGCTCTTCATAGTTTTTCAATTCAAATGTAGTATCTAGATTGATATTTGGAAAATAGTTTTCAAAAACCAATTTCACTCGTACTCCAGATTCAATATCAATTAAATTTCCCTGAATAGGATTGACCGAAAATTCTTTTACTCGGATTTTTTCATTTCCTAAAGCATCATTAATATTTCCGTTATAATGATAAGATGTTGCTGTAGTACTGTTTTTCTGATATTCAATAATGGTATTCAACATATTCCCTTCATAAGCAAGTGTGCCTTGGCTGAGAAGAATACCTTTGCTACAAAGCTCTTTTACAGCTGTCATGTTGTGGCTTACAAAAAGAATTGTTCTGCCTTCTCCCTTTGTAACGTCTCCCATTTTTCCGAGACATTTTTTTTGAAATTCAGCATCACCTACGGCTAAAACTTCATCAACAATTAAAATTTCGGATTCTAAATGTGCTGCGACAGCAAATGCGAGACGAACATACATCCCTGATGAATATCTTTTTACAGGAGTGTCTATATATCTTTCTACACCAGAAAAAGCTACAATTTCATCAAATTTTCTTGTGATTTCTTTTCTTGTCATACCCAGAATTGCTCCGTTAAGGTAAACGTTTTCTCTACCCGTCATTTCTGGGTGAAATCCCGTGCCTACTTCCAATAAAGAAGCGATTCTTCCGTTGGTAAATATTTTTCCTGTGGTAGGTTTTGTTACTTTGCTTAAAAGTTTTAGTAATGTAGATTTTCCGGCACCATTTCTTCCGATAATTCCGACTGCATCCCCTTGTTCGATTTCAAAATTGATATCACGAAGGGACCAAACATAGTCTGAATCTCCTTTTGATGTTCTATCATTAGTTTCACCAATTTTTAAATAAGGGTCTTCTTTTCCTCTTACTTTGTACCAGAATCTGTTTAGGTCATGAGAAAGAGTGCCTGTTCCTACTTGTCCTAATCGATATTGTTTTGATATGTTTTCTGCTTTTAGAGCTAGCATGTTTTCTGTGTTTTATTTTTATCAGGTGTTTTTCATACGGATTATACCGTATCCATAAATGTTTTTTCTACTTTATTGAAGATAACAATACCTAGAAATAAAAGTACTAAAATTATACAAGAACTTACCATAAGCATTACCGGAGAAAAATCTCCGACACCTAGCCAGCCGTATTTAAAACATTCAAAAATACCTGTCAGAGGATTGAACTTTGCTATATTTCTAAAATATCCAGGGAGCATAGATACCGGATAAATTACTGGCGTTGCATACATCAATAAACTTACGCCAAATGTTAATAGCATACTTAAATCTTTGTATTTCGTGGTAAGTGCAGAAAATATCATACCTACACCTAATGAAAACAATGCCATAAGAACTATCAAAAGTGGAGTTGCCAAAATCCACCAATTAGGGGATATTTGATGGTTAGCAGTATAATATACCCATACAATTAAAAATAATAAAAACTGAACGCTTAATCTCATTAGGTTAGAAAGTACAATTGAAATTGGAATAACAAGTCTAGGAAAATAAACTTTACCAAAAATATTTGCGTTGCCTGTAAAAGTCGCCGAAGTAGCGAGTAGGGCCCCTGAAAAATAATTCCATAAAGTAACACCGGCAAGATAAAAAATTATTCCCGGAGCACCATCAGTAGAAAGTTTGGCAAATTTGCCAAAAATAATCAGATATGTGATTGTTGTAAAAACAGGATTGATAAAAAACCAAATAGGTCCTAGGATAGTCTGCTTAAAGCTTGATATAAAATCTCTTTTTACAAACATGTAAACAAGATCTTTATATCTCCATACTTCTTTAAGTTGTAAATCAAGCAAAGAATGTTTTGCTTCTATTGTTTCTGTCCACTTCTGTTGTGGTTCATTCATCTGTGTGAAAATTTTTACAAATTTATAATAATTAAATATCTTAGCGTTTTCTGGATTATGAATTATTGTTTGCATAAAACCAGAAAACAACAACTAATATATTAATATTTGTTGTTATGAACAAAAACTATCAATCATAATGATAAATAGTTTGTAAATATTTAAAATTGGATTGCTATTTGTCTACTAGTTTTTTCAGATATTCTCCATATCCACTTTTGCCATATTTACTAGCTGTCTCAAGAAGCTTTTCTTCGTTGATGAAATTATTCCTGAAAGCAATTTCTTCAATACAGCCGATTTTAAATCCTTGTCTTTTTTCAATAACACTCACAAATTCTGAAGCGTCATGAAGAGAGTCAAATGTACCTGTGTCTAACCATGCTGTACCTCTATCTAAAACACCAACTTCTAATTTGCCGTTCTTTAAATAAACATTGTTTACGTCGGTAATTTCTAATTCTCCTCTCTTTGATGGTTGGATGTTTTTTGCAATTTCTACAACGTCATTATCATAAAAATATAGTCCGGGAACAGCATAATTTGATTTAGGTTGTAAAGGTTTTTCTTCAATAGAAATAGCTTTGAAGTCTTGGTCGAATTCTACAACACCATACCTTTCAGGATCTGAAACATGATAAGCAAAAACGACCCCTCCGTTCGGGTTTGTTTTATTTTTTAATAAAGTTCCCATTTCAGAACCATAAAAAATATTATCACCTAAAACTAAAGCCGCAGAGTCATCTCCAATAAATTGGTCTCCTAAAATAAATGCCTGTGCAAGACCGTCTGGGCTTGGTTGTACTACATATTCAATATTACAACCAATCTGTGAACCATCACCTAAAAGTTTAATAAATCCGGCTTGGTCGTGCGGAGTTGTAATGATTAAAATATCTTTAATTCCTGCCAACAATAATGTGGAAAGCGGGTAATAAATCATTGGTTTGTCATATACCGGCATTAACTGCTTGCTTACTGCAATTGTTAATGGGTAGAGTCTTGTGCCTGAACCTCCGGCTAAAATGATACCTTTCATCTGTTTTGTGTGTTTAATTATACTGTTTTTCGTAGTATTTCTGGTAATCTCCGCTTGTGACATTTTCAAGCCATTCTTTGTTGTCAAGATACCAATCAATTGTTTTTGAAAGTCCTTCTTCAAATGTTACAGATGGTTTCCAGCCCAAATCTTTATTCAATTTTGTAGCGTCAATGGCGTAACGTTTATCATGACCAGGTCTATCTTTTACAAAAGTGATTAGTTTTTCAGAATAACCTTCCGGTTTTCCTAGCTTGGCATCCATTTGTTTAATAAGTTCTTTTACCAGATCAATATTTTGCCATTCATTGAATCCTCCAATATTGTATGTTTCCCCTGTTTTAGCCTCATTAAAAATCTGATGAATTGCTCTTGCGTGGTCAATTACAAATAGCCAATCTCTTGTATATTTTCCGTCACCATAAATAGGTAATGGTTTTTCATTAATGATATTTGAAATACAAAGAGGAATTAACTTTTCAGGGAAATGATTCGGGCCATAATTGTTTGAACAGTTTGAAACAATAAAAGGCATTCCGTAAGTATTTCCATATGACCTTACCAAATGGTCGGAAGCTGCTTTTGAAGCTGAATATGGAGATTGCGGATCGTAAGCTGTTGTTTCTAAGAAAAAACCTGTTTCTCCTAGACTTCCATAGACTTCATCGGTAGAAATGTGATAGAAAAGATTGTTTCTTTTTTCATTAGGAAATCTTCCGTGGGTGTGGTCTGGATTTAACGTCCAAAACTCTTTGCAAAGATTAAGAAGGTTAGCAGTTCCGTTTACATTGGTATTGATGAAAGCCATAGGATCTGTAATACTTCTGTCTACATGACTTTCTGCAGCTAAATGAACTACTGCGTCCGGATTATATTTTTCGAATACTTTCCTTAATTCTTCAGGTTTTGTAATGTCTGCTTTCTCGAAAATATAATTAGGTTCATTTTCAATGTCCTTTAAATTTTCAAGATTTCCAGCATAAGTAAGAGCATCAAGGTTGATAATTGTGGTGTTCGGATTGTTTTTTACAAACTCTCTTACCACATGTGAGCCTATAAATCCGGCTCCTCCTGTAATGATTATATTTTTCATCTAGTTATTTTCTATTGTTTTTCTACCAATGCTTTTGTAATAGAATCCGTTTTGTTTTGGAATTTCTAATGGGTACATATTTCTTCCGTCGAAAATTACCTTAGCATTCATTTTTTTAGCCATTAATTCAAAGTTAGGATTTTTGAATTCCGGCCATTCTGTGGCAATGAATAATGCATCTGCATTTTCCAATGCGTCATACATACTTTTTGCATATTGTATTTTGTCTCCTAGAAGTTTTTTTACATTGCTTTCGGCAATTGCATCATAAGCTACAATTTTCGCGCCTTTTCCTAAAAGAAGTTCAATGTTATCTAAAGAAGATGCTTCGCGAATGTCATCAGTATTGGCTTTAAAGGCTAATCCCCACATTGCAATTTTCTTTCCTTCTATATTTCCTCCAAAATATTTTTCAATTTCGGATACTAAAATTACTTTTTGGGCTGTGTTTACACTTTCTGTTGCTTCAAGAATTTGGAAGTTAAAATCTTCTTGTTTTCCTGATTTGATTAAAGCTTTTACATCCTTAGGGAAGCAGCTTCCTCCATATCCAATTCCGGGGAATAAAAATCTGTGACCGATTCTGTCGTCACTTCCCATTCCAAGTCTTACTTTGTCTACATCTGCTCCTACTTTTTCGCAATAGTTCGCAATTTCATTCATGAATGTAATTTTTACAGCTAAAAATGAATTTGCAGCATATTTTGTAAGTTCGGATGATTTTTCATCCATAAATATAATAGGAATTCCCGTATTGGTAAATGGTTGGTAAATTTTAGCCATGATCTCTTTGGCTTTATCAGAACTTGCACCGACAACAACCCTTGATGGGTTCATAGAGTCTTCAACTGCAAAGCCTTCTCTCAAGAATTCCGGATTAGAAACTACATCAAAAGGGATGTTTGTTTTTGAAGAAATAACCTCTCTTACTTTATCGGCTGTTCCTACAGGAACAGTACTTTTATTTACAATTACCTTGTATTCTGACATTATTTCGCCGATATTACTGGCAACATTAATAACGTAAGATAAATCAGCCGACCCATCTTCTCCTGGAGGGGTTGGCAAAGCTAAATAAACAACTTCACTTTTATCGAGTGCTTCTTTTAGGTCGGTAGTGAAAAATAACCTTTCAGCCTGAATGTTTCTTAAGAACATTTCTTCCAGGTTCGGCTCATAGATGGGAACGATGCCGTTTTTCATACCCTCTACTTTTTTTTCATCAATATCTACACAGTAGACCGAATTACCAAGTTCTGCTAAGGTTGTTCCTGTAACTAATCCTACATAACCTGTTCCTACAATAGTAATATTCAAAATGTATGTTTTTAAATTAAATGACAAAAATAGTAAAAATACTTTCATTCCATTCCTTTAAATTAAGGTAAATCATTTTTTAGTTATTTGTTTGATTATAAGATGATTTTGATTTTTTGAAAAAAAAGTGTATATTTGCAATGGATTTACGGAAAAATAATGGAAAGGCCTTCGGAAGAAAGCCTTTTTTCGTACGGTAAATCAAGATTTAAGTGATTGTATGGAGTTTAAAAAAAGAATTGAAGAATTATTAAACGAATTTCTTGAGACTAGGAAAGATTTGTTTCTTATTGATTTAAAAATTTCTGCTGGAGATGATATCACGGTGACTTTAGACGGTGATAATGGGGTTTCGTTGCAAGATTGTCTGGATGCGAGCCGTGCAATAGAATTTAATATGGATCGTGAAGAACATGATTTTAGTCTACAGGTGATGTCGGCAGGATTGAGCGAACCTCTTTCAACGCCTAGACAATTTAGAAAGAATATTGGGAGAGATATTGAAGTGTTATTGAATGATTCTACTAAAGTTGAAGCTGAGTTGATAAAAGTGGATGATGAAAAAATTACACTTATGCTACGTTATCGTAAGCCTAAAGATATAGGAAAGGGTAAAGTAGATGTGGAGGAGGAAAAAGAAATTCCGTACTCTGAGATAAAAAAAGCATTAGTAACAATTAAATTTTAAAAGAAAAAAAATAAATGGATAATATAGCGTTGATTGAATCCTTTGGTGATTTTAAAGACGAAAAAGGGATCAGTAAGATTGATCTTATGGCAATTATTGAAGATTCTCTGAAAACTCTTTTAAGAAAAAGATATGATTCGGATGATCATTTTGATGTAATTGTAAACCCCGATAAAGGAGATTTTCAGATATTTTTAAATAAAACGATTGTAGAAGATGAAATGTCGGAAGATGATGATTTGGAAATTGAAATTTCTGAAGCAAAGAAGATAGATCCTACATTCGAAGTTGGGGAGGATTTTACAATGGAAATTCCTGTTGCTCAATTAGGAAGAAGAAATATTCTTACCTTAAAGCAAATATTGGCTACTAAATTGCAGGAGCATAATAATGCTATGTTGTATGAGCAGTTTAGAGATAAAATCGGGGAGATTGTTGTAGGCGAAATTCATCACATACGTCACAAACATGTTATTTTGTTGGATGATGAAGGAAATGAATTTATCTTGCCGAAAGAAAATCAGATTCCGTCAGATTTCTTTAAAAAAGGAGAAAATATCAGAGCTATTGTTGAAACAGTAGATTTTAAAGGTTCAAAACCGCAGATTATTATTTCCAGAACAGCGCCTAAGTTTCTTGAGAAATTGTTGGAACTGGAGATTCCTGAGATCCAAGATGGTACTATTATCTTGAAAAAAGTAGTAAGAATTCCTGGAGAGAAAGCAAAAATTGCGGTGGATGCTTATGATGACAGAATTGACCCTGTAGGAGCTTGTGTGGGAGTGAAAGGTTCAAGAATTCATGGAGTTGTAAGAGAGTTGAGAAATGAAAACATCGATGTTATTCAGTGGTCTAAAAACCCTGAGATTTTGGTGAAGAGAGCTTTAGGTAATGTTACCATCAATAAAATTGACATCAATGAGGAGCAAAATTATGCATTAGTATATACTCCTGTTGAAGAGATTTCTAAAGTTATCGGAAAGCAAGGTCAAAACATTAGACTTGCTTCTTGGTTGACAGGTTATGAAATTGATGTACATAGAGAATCTAGTGAAGATGACGATGTTGAATTGAGAGAATTTAATGACGATATCGAGCAGTGGATTTTGGATGAGTTTAAGAAAGTAGGTCTTACTACTGCGAAATCAGTATTAGATAAAGAAACTGAAAGTCTTCTGAATATGGTTGACCTTGAAGAGGAAACTATTGAAGAAGTGAAACGTATTCTAAGAGAAGAATTTGAAGATTAAGATTTGTAAATAAATTTTAATAAACAGTAAAAAAGAAATACTTTAATTTTAAGAATTAAAAAACAGTAAATAATATAGATGCCAAAAATTAGATTAAATAAAGCGGTTAAGGAATTCAATATTTCGATGTCTAGATTAGTAGAGTTTTTACAGTCAAAAGGCATTGAGGTTGAAAGCAATCCTAACGCTCAATTAGAAGAAGCGGCATATTCTGCATTAGAAGCTGAGTTTGCCAAAGATGGTGAGCAACGTAAGGCTTCTCATGAGGTGGTAATTACTAAAGTTCCGGAAGAAAAACTGGAAATTGAAGAAAAGAAAACCCCTGAAGTAATAAGAGCTAAAGCTAACAAACCAGAAACTAGAATTTTAGGTAAAATAGATTTAGAACCTAAAAAGTCTGAAGTTGTAGAAACTCCTGTTGAAAAACCGACTCCTGTAGTTGAGGAAAATAAGGAAGCGATTCCTGCTTCTCCGGAAGTAAAAGCGACTTCTGAAAAACAGGAATTTAAAGTTCTGGATAAAATTGATTTGTCTCAAATAGAGACTAGAAATAGACCTGTAAAAAAAGATAAACCAAAAGCGGAGGAAAAGAAGGTTGAAGAAAAGCCTGTTAAAAAGGAAGAGGTTGAGCCTGTAAAAGAAACTCCAAAACCAGTTGTTGAAGCTCCTGCTAAACCAGTTGATGTGAAAGTTCAGGCTGAAAAAACTGAAGAAGAGTCTCAAGAACCTCAAAAAATTGAAACAGTTTATCAAAAACTTGATGGGCCTAAAATTGTCGGGGAAAAGATTGACTTAACTCAATTTGCATCAAAGCCGAGTTCTGGAGCGAAGAAAAAAAGAAAAAGAATTGAAAAACCTGGAGGTAATAACAACCAACAGGGTGGAAATAATCAGCAAGGCGGAAATAATAACCAAGGAGGAGGTCAAGGAAACCGCCCTCATGGAAATAATCAAAACCGTCCGCAAGGTCAAGGTGGTCAAGGAAATCGTCCACAGGGTCAAGGTGGCGGAAACCGTTTTGGAAATAATCAAGGAAACCGTCCGCAAGGTCAGGGTGGCGGAAATCGCCCACAAGGTCAAGGAGGAGGTAACCGTTTTGGGAATAACAGACCAGGTCAAAGAACAATGCCTGTTGAGTTGACTGATGAACAAGTTAAAAACCAAATTAAGGAGACTCTTGAGAAATTAACAAATAAAGGAGGTAAGTCTAAATCAGCAAAACACAGAAAAGATAAGAGAAACTTCCGTAGAGAACAAGATGAACGTCAGCAGGAAATTGATGCTCAGGACAGAACTTTAAAAGTTACAGAATTTATTACTGTTGGTGAATTAGCAAGTTTGATGAACGTTTCTCCAACTGAAGTAATTTCTGCATGTTTCTCTCTTGGTGTAATGGTTACAATGAACCAAAGACTAGAAGCTGATACATTATTATTGGTTGCTGATGAGTTTGGTTATAAAATTGAATTCTCTGATGCTGATTTAGGTGAGTCTGAAGAGGATGAAGAAGTGGATAGCGCTGAAGATTTATTACCAAGAGCTCCTATTGTTACGGTAATGGGGCACGTTGACCATGGTAAGACATCGTTACTTGACTATATTAGAAAAACCAATGTAATTGCAGGTGAATCAGGAGGTATCACACAGCATATTGGTGCTTATAATGTGAAATTGGAAAATGGTCAAAGAATTACATTCTTAGATACTCCGGGGCACGAAGCGTTTACAGCGATGAGAGCGAGAGGAGCACAGGTTACGGATATTGCAATTATTGTAATTGCTGCCGATGACGATGTAATGCCTCAAACAAAAGAAGCGATTTCTCACGCACAGGCTGCTGGTGTTCCAATGATTATAGCTATCAATAAAGTTGATAAGCCAAATGCTAATCCTGATAATATCCGTCAACAGCTTTCCGGAATGAATATTTTGGTAGAAGAATGGGGAGGGAATGTTCAGGCGCAGGAAATTTCTGCTAAGTTTGGTAATAATGTAGATGTGTTGCTTGAAAAAGTTTTATTACAGGCTGAATTACTTGAATTAAAAGCAAATCCCAACCGTTCTGCAAATGGAGTTGTTATTGAAGCGTCTTTAGATAAAGGTAGAGGTTATGTTGCTACAATGTTGGTGCAAACTGGAACTTTAAGAGTAGGGGATTACGTAGTAGCAGGAAAGAATCACGGTAAAGTGAAAGCTTTGCTTGATGAAAGAGGTAAAAATCTTTCAGAGGCAGGGCCGTCAATTCCTGCAACAATCTTAGGATTGGATGGAGCGCCAACAGCTGGAGATAAATTTAAGGTTTATGCCGATGAAAGTGAAGGGAAGGCAATTGCGAACAAGAGAGAACAGCTTCAGAGAGAATTGTCGATTAGAACTAAAAAGCATACAACGCTTGAAGAATTAGGAAGACGTATTGCTTTAGGAGAATTCAAAGAACTGAACATTATCCTTAAAGGTGATGTGGATGGTTCCGTAGAAGCGCTTTCTGATCAGTTACAGAGATTATCAACGGAGGAAATCAGTGTGAAGATTCTTCACTCAGGTGTAGGACAAATCACTGAGTCTGATATCAACCTGGCAACAGCTTCAGATGCAATTATTATAGGGTTTAATGTAAGAGCAGGTGCTAACGCAAAAGAACTTGCAGATCGTGAGGAAATTGAAATTAGAACATATTCTGTAATCTATAAGGCGATTGATGAGGTAAAAGAGGCGATGGAAGGTATGCTTTCTCCAGAGATTCAGGAGCAGGTAATCGGTAACGTGGAAATCCGTGAAGTGTTCAAGATTTCTAAAGTTGGAACGATTGCAGGATGTATGGTTCTTACCGGAAAAGTTACAAGACAATCTAAAGTACGTTTGTTGAGAGATGGTATTGTTAAATTTGATGGCGAACTTGAGAGCTTAAAGCGTTTCAAAGATGATGTTAAGGAAGTCACAAAAGGTTACGAATGTGGATTGAATCTGAAAGGCTATAATGATATCGAAATAGGTGATATTCTTGAGGTTTACGAAGAAGTTGCAGTAAAGAAAAAGTTGAAATAACTTAGTTTCTTATAAATAAAAAAACCATCTTTTTTAAGATGGTTTTTTGTTTTGTGGTAATGTGGTCAAAAATAGTTGGTGTTTTTAACAAAAATAATTCGTAATATTTGGCGGTTGATTGGAAGAGGAAATAAGCTCTGCTGAGGAGCGACTTATCAGCAATATAATCAACGCTGTAAACGATAGTTTATAAGGGTGGTTTTGTCATCCTTATTTTGAACAGCTTTATGGCTTAAAAAACCTTTTACCACTTTTCATTTTTATAAAAAAGATACCACTGAATAAACTTTTTTCTCCGAGTTTTGGTAAGTCCTCGGTGAATATTAAGATTAACCTGAGTTCGGGATAAGGATTTTTCGTAAGTATTAATAAATCAGGTGTTTAAATTAAATTTTCTAATTTCTTACCTCATTCTCTTAATTTTCAGGATATAAAATAAGTGTAAATTGAAATATTTTATTCATTTATTATAAAATTTTAGAGGACTAAAAATCTAGAATCCTAATAAAAAATTGTCATTGTATTTATTATCAGTGTTTTGAAAATCCTTTTGTTGTTATTTCTTATCCCGAACTCAAGTTAAGATTAGCTTTTAGATGCCCAAAAAAAGATTCTATTTCATTAGTTGTTTTCGGGATTTTATGATTTTGAAGGAAGGTGAACATATTAGGCAAAGCTTTTTAATAACTGAAAAACACCTTCTTACCATCTTGTGTGTATACCAATATCTTCCTGTTTCCTCACTATAAGATTTTTCATTTAAAAATCCCTGATGCTTTTCAGACCAGTCCAAAAATTCTTTAATCCAATATTGCTTTTTAACTTCACTATCAATAAAATGAAGTTTGGAAATCATCTCACGAAGTTCAAAACACGCTTCAGACTTTGGATAAGCAGAAAGCTGTATTTTGCACATCCTCTGAATATGAACCAAGCTCCTCTGAACAGGAACTTTCGGACAAACCTTACGAATGGCTTTCAATAAAGACTTATCGCCATCGCAGGTTATTCCGCCAATTTTAATTCCTAAGTTCAGAATATTTTCTAAATCTTCTTTAAGTTCCTGATAATGCTCTCCGTTTGTAATTCTATATAGTTGAGTTTGTTTAAACACATTATCTCTATATACGACCAAACAAATTTCATTGGAAAAATATATACCATCAATCAATAAATAAACATCCTTATTCTGACTATAACTGAGGTTTGGATCTTTTCCCAAAGCATCATATTGAAATATCGCTGAAGAGAGCTTACCGAATGTCCCGATTCTGCTGAAATTTGCTCATATGTTTGTTTTTCAATAATCCATTTTTTGAACCAAATTTCTTTGTTTTTCAAACCTACAGATCTATTTTGGGAAGTACCACATGTTTTGCATTTAAAAAGCCGTTTGCCATTTTGCTTTCCCCAAGAAATTACATTGAGACTTTTGCAACTCCAACAACTTTTTTTTTTGAATTTTCAGCCATAAAAAAAGTTTATTGAAGCAAAGTTCAATAAACTTTCTGTATCATCAATAATAATCGGCATTACAGAAAATTTTACAACTATTTTTGACTATTAAGCCTTTTTTGTTTATATTAATCTTGATTTAAAAAATTAATAAGCTTTACTAAGTCTTCTTCTTTGTCGAACTTAATTTTATTAGACTTGAAGAAGATGTTTAAACTTTCTTTTTTATCTGGAAATTGTGCGATAATGTCTTTTGGGTTCTTGGGTCTTTTAATGTATTCTCCTTTTTCGGTTTGGATGTAATATATGGAAGGGAGTTTCTTAAAAGCGGCAGGTTTGTCGGCTGCATAAGAGTTTGCTGCGGGAACGATATCAATAAAAATTATTTTATCTTTTTTGTATAAGCTGTTTTTTCCATCTACGAGTTTGAAAAAATATCCACTTAAATCGTCAGATGTCTCAATTAAAGCTATTATTTGTTTTGAATTGGTAAATTGAATTTTAGAAAACTCACTGTCTTTGGGAAGGACTAAAATTGTTTCATTCTTTTTAAATTCAATCTCATCTTTGTAGCTATTATATCTGATAGGAACCTCCTCGTATTTTTGTGATACTTTAGCTTTGTTGAAATTTTTGTCCAGATATGGGGTTCCTGTTATTTGATCATATGTTAACGATTTGCCATAATTATCTCCTTTTATATTATTAAAAACAGCGACTTCACTTTTTATATCATTAATAGAAATAGGAGCTTGTGCTGATAGGTAAATAGAGCTTAAAGTGAGAAAGATATTGAGTATTCCTTTTTTCATTTTTAAAAAAAATTAAGGTTGATAATACAAATTTAAGTAAAAACATTATAAATATTGTAATTTTAGTAAAATTTCACAAATACATTGTTTGTAATCATTATAAATAATATATTGC
>NZ_JAPDHV010000024.1 GCF_025971925.1 Chryseobacterium oryctis | reverse complement strand
GATATAACAATACAGGAATCCGTTACAAAGTAAGTTACTGGGATAATTATCAGAAACTGAGAGTAGAAATAAAAGACTATTTATTGAAGCAGATAAAAGAATTAAAAAGCAATAAATAAATTGCCTGACCTGCAAGGTCTGGGTCACAGTGGTTCGCTAATGGTTCACAAAAAAGAACACGTACGATAACATAACTAACTAAAAATCAAACACTAAAAACTAAAAACAACGTTGGCGACCCAAAATTTAAAATAATGCAAAAGCAAAACAGTCGTATATGGAAAACTTCAGAAGATATTTAGAACTCAGAAACTATCAGAAAAAGAATGTCAAAAGAATAGTAGCCATAGCCAAA
>NZ_JAPDHV010000023.1 GCF_025971925.1 Chryseobacterium oryctis | reverse complement strand
CCTCAGACAATTGTTTAGTTACGGAGATAGAAGATATAGAACAGGCAACGGAAATATTATTTGAAAGCATTGTTTTGAAAGTTGATGAATTAGACGGAAGTTTAAGACAGTTTTTTGAAAGGTTGAAGAAGTTTATAAAAAGTCCTGAAAAAGACTTTATGCAAAGAGAAATCCGACAAGAATTTAATCTGTCAAAAACACAATTACAAAGATATATTAATACACTTTTAGAGCTGGAATATATTAAGCAGGTTGGAGGATATAACAATACAGGAATCCGTTACAAAGTAAGTTACTGGGATAATTATCAGAAACTGAGAGTAGAAATAAAAGACTATTTATTGAAGCAGATAAAAGAATTAAAAAGCAATAAATAAAT
>NZ_JAPDHV010000022.1 GCF_025971925.1 Chryseobacterium oryctis | reverse complement strand
GCTTTACGATAATAGTTCCGGATGATGCATTGGATAGTTTTGAAGGATATGTGATGGAAAATTCTAAGACGGTTTTGGGTAAAAATCTTACCATCAATCTACACCGTTTTGGGAGTGTAAAGCAACTGTTTACCGGAGTAATCGCCAATATCCGCAACAAAAAGGAAAACGGATACGGAAAACTTTTCATCACAGGTTATGCCCCAAGTATTTTGCTTGAAAACGGAAAAGACTGCCAAAGTTTTGAGAATAAAACCTTAGAACAAATCATAAAAGAATCCGTTTCGGAATATCCTGAAGAAGCCAAAGTTTTGGTAGAAAATCCTAATACCAAATATACCCTTCCGTACACGGTTCAGTACAAAGAATCGGATTACCAGTTTATCAAAAGACTGGCAAAGAGATACGGAGAGTACTTCTATTATAACGGACAGCAATTGGTTTTCGGAAACAAAGTACAGCCGATTGTAACCTTGGAAGAAAATATAGATTTGATAGAGGTTGAGTTTGAAATGAACATCAAACCTCAGGAGTTTA
>NZ_JAPDHV010000021.1 GCF_025971925.1 Chryseobacterium oryctis | reverse complement strand
AATCGAAATTATACGCAAATTGCCAGTGCAAAACGTGCGTTTCCACTTCGCTAAAACTTCGTTCCACCGCAAACCAACTGCATTTTTGCCTATAATTTGAGATTATGTAAAATGCTTTCCTACACTCCGTGGAAACCACTCCGCTTCCCTCCCTCTGCGTTTTTCCATTGAAAGCCTGTCCTGAGCGGAGTCGAAGGAGTAGCCCTTAAAACAACTCAAAATATTAAAATGTGGATAACCGCCAATCCTGAGCCTCTCGAAGGGTTACCCACATTTTAACATTTTACAACAACAACGACAACACTAGAAATTTTCTACATTTTTAGAAATGAAATTTATTTTTTCAATTGAAAGAAAAAAATTGGAGAATGAAAATCCAAAACTCCTCGGAATTTTTATTTTCAGTTGAAAAAATTTGAAATTTATCGTCCAAAATTCCTACTTTTGAGAAAAGCGTGAACAGAGAGGCGTTCAAAAAATAAAAAGTTCGCGCGAGTTGGAAATAAAGTAGGAAGTTTGGAAAAAGTTGAGCAGACTGCGGAATGCTAGACTACGGTTGGAGACAATATATGCCCGACCTGGGAAGATGGAACGGTACTGACCAATTGGCGGAAATGTATGATTCTTTCAGTCCGTATGCCTATGTGATGAATAATCCTATTTCTT
>NZ_JAPDHV010000020.1 GCF_025971925.1 Chryseobacterium oryctis | reverse complement strand
GTAGACGTGCTGGTCTCAAACACCAGTTCCATTACACCGAGGGTTCGAGTCCCTTCCTTTCTGCGAAAAAAAGTAAATCGGACGAAGTGAAGCTTCCCTCCAACTCCCCAAATAAATCTGCTGAATCCGTGGAATCAGCGGGATTCTTCGACTACGCTCAGAATGACAAACGTTCTGTCATTCTGAATGAAGCGAAGCGAAATGAAGAATCTACAAAAGAAAATAATTGGCACTCCGCCACGGAGTTTTTACAACAAAAAGATTTATTAAAATCCTTAAACCAACTCATCGAACAAGCAGGAATAATTGGTGAGGAAAACAGCAGACTGCTTTTATTCTTAATCACAATCAGTTATTTAAATAAAAGCCCATTACACGGAATTGTACAAGGAAGTTCGGGAAGCGGAAAGACACATATTATATCGAGAATTGCGGATTTAATGCCACAGGAAGACGTATTGAGATTTACTCGAATTACAGAATCCAGTTTATACAATTGGGGCGAATTTGATTTATTCCAAAAGATAATCATCATTGAAGATTTAGACGGATTAAAAGAAGATGCGTTATATGCGTTAAGAGAATTTATAAGCAATCAAGTATTAAGAAGTTCAGTTACTATAAAAGATAAAAAAGGAAATAACAAATCAAGTCATAAGATTGTAAAAGGTCAATTTAGCAGTTTATCGGCAACCACAAAAGGCGAAACATATGAAGATAATATGAGCAGGAGTTTTTTACTGGCAGTTGATGAAAGCAAGGAACAAACACAGAGAATTATCGAGTATCAAAACCGCAGAAATGCAGGAGAAATAGACAGAAATATACAAAATTGGGCGACGAACTTCGTCCAGAAATTAGTCAGAAATCTGAAATATTATGACGTGATAAATCCTTATGCAACAAAACTCAATCTTCCCGAAAAGGTTCATAAAATAAGGCGTTTAAATGAAATGTATCAAGCAGTAATAAAGCAAGTAACTTTTATTAATCAGTATCAGAGGCGTGTCGCCTCAGACAATTGTTTAGTTACGGAGATAGAAGATATAGAACAGGCAACGGAAATATTATTTGAAAGCATTGTTTTGAAAGTTGATGAATTAGACGGAAGTTTAAGACAGTTTTTTGAAAG
>NZ_JAPDHV010000001.1 GCF_025971925.1 Chryseobacterium oryctis | reverse complement strand
AAAAAAAACTTTTAAATTTTTATAGAATAAAAGTTGTGGGAGTTAAAATAATCAGTATCTTTGCAGTCCCTAATAAGGGAGCGCAGAAGTTGATGGATTGGAGGTTTAGAGGAGTTAAGGTTACTGAAAAAAAACTTTAAAATTTTCTTCAAAAACATTTGGTCAATTAGAAAAAAGTTATTACTTTTGCACTCGCAAATACGAAGTGAAAACGACAGAAAATTAGCTGCGTATTAAAGCGGAAGAAGTGAAGTTCATTGAAATACAATATAACAACCAAGTAAGGAAAAACTAAAGCGTTAAAAAACTTTGAGTGAGTCAGACAAACATACAATGGAGAGTTTGATCCTGGCTCAGGATGAACGCTAGCGGGAGGCCTAACACATGCAAGCCGAGCGGTAGATTGCTTTCGGGCAATTGAGAGCGGCGCACGGGTGCGGAACACGTGTGCAACCTGCCTTTATCTGGGGGATAGCCTTTCGAAAGGAAGATTAATACCCCATAATATTTAGAATGGCATCATTTTAAATTGAAAACTCCGGTGGATAGAGATGGGCACGCGCAAGATTAGATAGTTGGTGAGGTAACGGCTCACCAAGTCAATGATCTTTAGGGGGCCTGAGAGGGTGATCCCCCACACTGGTACTGAGACACGGACCAGACTCCTACGGGAGGCAGCAGTGAGGAATATTGGACAATGGGTGAGAGCCTGATCCAGCCATCCCGCGTGAAGGACGACGGCCCTATGGGTTGTAAACTTCTTTTGTATAGGGATAAACCTTTCCACGTGTGGAAAGCTGAAGGTACTATACGAATAAGCACCGGCTAACTCCGTGCCAGCAGCCGCGGTAATACGGAGGGTGCAAGCGTTATCCGGATTTATTGGGTTTAAAGGGTCCGTAGGCGGACTTGTAAGTCAGTGGTGAAATCTCATAGCTTAACTATGAAACTGCCATTGATACTGCAGGTCTTGAGTAAGGTAGAAGTAGCTGGAATAAGTAGTGTAGCGGTGAAATGCATAGATATTACTTAGAACACCAATTGCGAAGGCAGGTTACTATGTCTTAACTGACGCTGATGGACGAAAGCGTGGGGAGCGAACAGGATTAGATACCCTGGTAGTCCACGCCGTAAACGATGCTAACTCGTTTTTGGGTTTTCGGATTCAGAGACTAAGCGAAAGTGATAAGTTAGCCACCTGGGGAGTACGTTCGCAAGAATGAAACTCAAAGGAATTGACGGGGGCCCGCACAAGCGGTGGATTATGTGGTTTAATTCGATGATACGCGAGGAACCTTACCAAGGCTTAAATGGGAATTGACAGGCGCAGAAATGTGCTTTTCTTCGGACAATTTTCAAGGTGCTGCATGGTTGTCGTCAGCTCGTGCCGTGAGGTGTTAGGTTAAGTCCTGCAACGAGCGCAACCCCTGTCACTAGTTGCCATCATTGAGTTGGGGACTCTAGTGAGACTGCCTACGCAAGTAGAGAGGAAGGTGGGGATGACGTCAAATCATCACGGCCCTTACGCCTTGGGCCACACACGTAATACAATGGCCGGTACAGAGGGCAGCTACACAGCGATGTGATGCAAATCTCGAAAGCCGGTCTCAGTTCGGATTGGAGTCTGCAACTCGACTCTATGAAGCTGGAATCGCTAGTAATCGCGCATCAGCCATGGCGCGGTGAATACGTTCCCGGGCCTTGTACACACCGCCCGTCAAGCCATGGAAGTTTGGGGTACCTGAAGTCGGTGACCGTAAAAGGAGCTGCCTAGGGTAAAACAAGTAACTAGGGCTAAGTCGTAACAAGGTAGCCGTACCGGAAGGTGCGGCTGGAACATCTCATTTTAGAGCGTCTTTAAGACGATAAAAAAATTAAGGACACTATGTGTCCAAAGTACTTACTTCAAAGTAAAGCTTTAGTTTTTTGTTTGGTTGATATATAAAAAATACAAACCCACTAGAAATTAGTATAAGGGATAAGAGATAATTAACAATTATTAATTAATAATTATTAATTAGAGAGAGTCTCGTAGCTCAGCTGGTTAGAGCGCTACACTGATAATGTAGAGGTCGGCAGTTCGAGCCTGCCCGAGACTACTAATTGAATAGAGGTTAGAATCTAGAAATCAGAAGTTAGTATGTTACTAATCTCTAACTTCTAACTACTAACATCTAAACTAGCGGGGAATTAGCTCAGCTGGCTAGAGCGCCTGCCTTGCACGCAGGAGGTCAAGGGTTCGACTCCCTTATTCTCCACCATTATAGATGGTTTAATTTTAAATAAGCAAATAGAGCCAAAAACAATATTTGCGAATTAAATCAGAAATAGAAATAAGATCATTGACATTAACGATAAAGACATCACAAAGAGAAAACCGAGCACTTATAAGTGCTTGAGTAACCTAAAAATAGGAAAGAAATCGTTAAGGGCGTATGGCGGATGCCTAGGCTTTCAGAGGCGACGAAGGACGTGGTAAGCTGCGAAAAGCTGCGGGGATTGGCACACACGAATTGATCCGCAGATATCCGAATGGGGCAACCCGGCAGGTTGAAGACCTGTCACACCGTAAGGTGAGCAAACCCGGAGAACTGAAACATCTAAGTACCCGGAGGAAAAGAAATCGAAGAGATTCCGTAAGTAGTGGCGAGCGAAAGCGGATTAGCCCAAAAGTCTTTATATATTTAGAAGAATGTTCTGGAAAGAACAGCCGTAGACGGTGATAGCCCGGTATTCGAAAGGTATATAAGGATGATAAATGAGTAGGGCGGGACACGTGAAATCCTGTCTGAATATGGGGGGACCATCCTCCAAGGCTAAATACTCCTGAAAGACCGATAGTGAACAAGTACTGTGAAGGAAAGGTGAAAAGCACTTCGAATAGAAGGGTGAAATAGAACCTGAAACCGTACGCCTACAAGCGGTCGGAGCCCACAAGTTGGGTGACGGCGTGCCTTTTGCATAATGAGCCTACGAGTTAATTTTACTAGCGAGGTTAAGTAATTAAGTTACGGAGCCGGAGCGAAAGCGAGTCTGAATAGGGCGCATAGTTAGTAGGATTAGACGCGAAACCTTGTGATCTACCCATGGGCAGGTTGAAGCTCTGGTAACACAGAGTGGAGGACCGAACCGGTTGACGTTGAAAAGTCTTCGGATGACCTGTGGGTAGGGGTGAAAGGCCAATCAAACTGGGAGATAGCTCGTACTCTCCGAAATGCATTTAGGTGCAGCGTCGCAACAAAGTTTATTAGAGGTAGAGCTACTGATTGGATGCGGGGGTTTCACCGCCTACCAATTCCTGACAAACTCCGAATGCTAATAAATGTTCTGCGGCAGTGAGGGCATGGGTGCTAAGGTCCATGTCCGAGAGGGAAAGAACCCAGACCAACAGCTAAGGTCCCCAAATATATGCTAAGTTGAAGCAACGCGGTTGAACTGCATTGACAGCTAGGATGTTGGCTTGGAAGCAGCCATTCATTTAAAGAGTGCGTAACAGCTCACTAGTCGAGCGGTTCGGCATGGATAATAATCGGGCATAAGCATATTACCGAAGCTATGGATTTATAATTTAATTATATCTGGTAGGAGAGCATTCTGTTTGCGCCGAAGCAGTATCGTGAGGTATTGTGGAGCGGACAGAAAAGAAAATGTAGGCATAAGTAACGATAAAGGGGGCGAGAAACCCCCTCACCGAAAGACTAAGGTTTCCTCAGCCATGCTAATCAGCTGAGGGTTAGTCGGGACCTAACGCGAACCCGAAAGGGGTAGTGGATGGACAATGGGTTAATATTCCCATACTTGCTCACACTAAAAAGGGGACGGTTCGACGTAGCTATTGAAGACGGACGGAAGTGTCAAGGCCTAGCCTTCGGGCGAAGCTGTTATAGTGAAATCGGATCCAAGAAAAGCCGAAGTGAAGCAACCCGTACCAAAACCGACACAGGTGGTCGAGGAGAGAATCCTAAGGTGCTCGAGTGAGTCGTGGCTAAGGAACTAGGCAAAATAGTCTCGTAACTTCGGAAGAAGAGACGCCAACAGCAATGTTGGCCGCAGTGAAGAGGCCCAGGCGACTGTTTATCAAAAACACAGGACTCTGCTAAATCGAAAGATGCTGTATAGGGTCTGACACCTGCCCGGTGCTGGAAGGTTAAGGAAGGGCGTTAGCGTAAGCGAAGCGTTTGACTGAAGCCCCAGTAAACGGCGGCCGTAACTATAACGGTCCTAAGGTAGCGAAATTCCTTGTCGGGTAAGTTCCGACCTGCACGAATGGTGTAACGATCTGGGCACTGTCTCAGCCACGAGCTCGGTGAAATTGTAGTATCGGTGAAGATGCCGATTACCCGCAATGGGACGAAAAGACCCTGTGAACCTTTACTATAACTTCGTATTGACTTTGAGTAAGTAATGTGTAGGATAGGTGGGAGACTTTGAAGCTGGCACGCTAGTGTTGGTGGAGTCGACGTTGAAATACCACCCTTTACTTACTTGGAGCCTAACTTCTTTCAGAAGGACATTGCGTGGTGGGTAGTTTGACTGGGGTGGTCGCCTCCAAAAGAGTAACGGAGGCTTTCAAAGGTACCCTCAGCACGCTTGGTAACCGTGCGTAGAGTGTAATGGCATAAGGGTGCTTGACTGTGAGACCAACAAGTCGATCAGGTGCGAAAGCAGGACATAGTGATCCGGTGGTTCCGTATGGAAGGGCCATCGCTCATAGGATAAAAGGTACTCCGGGGATAACAGGCTAGTCTCCCCCAAGAGCTCACATCGACGGGGAGGTTCGGCACCTCGATGTCGGCTCGTCACATCCTGGGGCTGGAGAAGGTCCCAAGGGTTGGGCTGTTCGCCCATTAAAGTGGCACGCGAGCTGGGTTCAGAACGTCGTGAGACAGTTCGGTCTCTATCTATTGCGGGCGTTAGATGTTTGAGAGGACTTGATTCTAGTACGAGAGGACCGAATTGAACAAACCTCTGGTGTATCAGTTGTACCGCCAGGTGCACCGCTGAGTAGCTATGTTTGGAAGAGATAAGCACTGAAAGCATATAAGTGCGAAACTCGCCTCAAGATGAGACATCTTTTAAGGGTCGTTGGAGATGACAACGTTGATAGGCTATAGGTGTAAAGGCAGTAATGTCATAGCCGAGTAGTACTAATTACCCGTAGATTTATAGCCTATAAGGTGCTAATAAAACAAGTTCTTATAAGTGCAGTAAAGGTTTTGCCTTTGTGATGATATTTATCGATAAAATCAGAAGTTAGAATTTAGCAATTAGAAGTTAGATTTATACTAACCTCTAACTTCTAATCTCTAACCTCTTATATACCTTTTTTAGGGTGGTTTTAGCGGTGGGGCTCACCTGTTCCCATTCCGAACACAGAAGTTAAGCCCACCAGCGCCGATGGTACTGCTAACGCGGGAGAGTAGGTCGCCGCCAGTTTTTATTTAAAAGTCTCATACAGTATTGTATGAGACTTTTTTGTTTTTGTACCTTACTTTACTTTAGATAGAGGTTAATAGTTACTAGCTCCAATGAGGATCGGAGACGGTGGGTTTTCCAGATTCTATTCTCCCTGAAAAATGCCAAATAGAGTTCTCTAAGCTTAGTTTTAAATCATACCAACCTTTCATATTGTCCAGATTTAGGCTAATCTTTTCTTCTGATTTATGTATATTAATTTTCTTTTGAGTCTTATTGTAAAAATCCTTAATAGTGACTGAAAGATTATTACTATTTTTTTTCTTAAATATTAATTCTATTTCATTTTTTAAGTGATGATTTTTTAATAGTACCTCAATTTGTGGATTTACTTTTCCTCTGAAATTTCTATAAAAACCATTAGGTCCGAAAACTTCGTAATTGTATTCTTCCGAATTATTTTGATGGCTTAGCTTCTGTTTAGAATATAGAGCATAAGAAAAATAAAAATTGCTATTATCAAACTGAGTTCTATCATAAATTAACAATGGAACTCCTGATTCGGCAAGATTTGTCATTTTTATCTTGTTCTCTTCAAAATTCACTTCAAAATTATAAGGAAGTGAATTAGAAGGCTTTAAACCTCTTTCCTGAACTTCCAATAAATTTTCGTTTAGCTCATTTTCAGAATACCATTTCAAATTTGGGACAGGTTTATGTTTAGCAGAATTTATTGTTTTAGCATAGTCTTTTTGATTCAAATAATCCATCTTTGGAATTTTAAGATTAGATGAATTGAACGCTGAAGTTAAATCCCCACAAATAGCCCTTCTCCAATCACTAATATTATCAACTGTAACGTCTTTATCAAATTTTTTCTTTATAAACTTTTCTAGAAATTGAAGCACAGAAGTATGGTCGGAGACTTCGGAATTTACAAACCCTCCTTTTGTCCAAGGTGAAGCTATAATCATAGGTACCCGATAACCTAAACCGACCGTACCCTCAATTCTTTCGTAGTCTTTCAGTATTTGAGTAGACATATACTCCTGACCTTTGTTGACGTATTCAGCACCTTCTTTTCCATTCATATCAACAGGTTGACTAGGGTTTATTGGTGGACTGAAGGGAAGAACATGGTCAAAATAGCCGTCATTTTCATCATAGTTGATTATGAAAATTGTCTTTTTCCAGGTTTCTGGGTCTTTAGTGAGAATATTTAAAACCTCTGAAATATACCAAGCTCCATACCAAGGTGAACCAGGATGATCCGAAAAATGTTCAGGAGCAACCAGCCAGGAAACCAAAGGCAATTTTTTATTTTCAACATCTTTTCTGAATTGATGCAAAACATCTCCTTTGGGTACAACTAATCTTTCACCGTTTTCATCTTGTCCTACCTCAATATTCCAATAATCAGGGTCATTACTATTAGTGGTAAATGCCTTTTCATGAATACTTTTTTCGGTTTGAGTTAATTTTTCAAAATTATCCGGATGATATTCTATTAAATCGTTTTGAAGTTCTTTAATTTTAGCTTCAAAAATCTCTTTTTTACTAGGGTTTTTCTCAATTTCCTTTGTTAAATGAGAAATAATATTAGAAATATTTTTGTGATAACCCTTTGAAAATTTTACATTGAATTTAGAAAACCATTCGATTGGATTATCTGTAAAATTGCTCAACCAAGCTTCTTGTTCTCCAGACATTCCTTTTGGAAGGCTGATTTCATTTTGATAAATTTTCCATGAAATATTATTTTCCTCTAAAATTTCTGGAAATGTTTTCCATTTTGCCTGTTTGTTTTTATCGTAATCTATATTTTCATTATAAACATTGGCTTTTACTTTTCCGTTTTTTTGTTCACGAAGAGTTCCTGACCATAAAAAAAGTCTGTTGGGAGTAGTTCCCGTTAATGAAGAGCAAAAATATTGATCGAAAATAGTAAATGCGTCTGCCAATTGATAATAAAATGGCAAATCTTCACGATTGTAGTATCCCAAAGTAAGAGGTATGTCTTTGTAATCTTTATTTCCGGATGCTTTTGCCTGAAGCCATTTGTCAAATTTCCCATTGTTTAAAGCTTTTTGTTGGTCACTCCATGAATGTGGAAGTGAACTCATCCAAGTAGACTTTGTATTTCTTAAATTCAGACGAGCCGGAGCTGCATATTTTCCGGAATCACTTTTTTGAAAGAAAACTGAATGTCCGTCTTGTTTTATAAATGCTCTTTTGTCCAAAAAGCCTCTTACCCCTTTCAAAGTTCCAAAAGCGTGGTCAAATGAACGGTTTTCCTGCATTAAAATTACTACATGTTCAGCATCATAAAAGGTAGATTTGTCGGCAGGGTCTATGGTTAATGCCTTTAGGATTGACGGATGTAACATGGTGGATGTGCCTAATCCTCCTAAAAGTAAACTCGATTTTTCTAAAAATTCTCTTCTGTTCATATTCAATCGAAATAATAATGAAGAAATCGCAATAAATAAAAATCAACTACGATTTCTTTCTAAGTATTAAAATTAAAAAGTATTTTATTGTAACCACCAAGGTTTGGAGTGTATATTATCATTTCCTTCGTATTGTGAAGCTAAAGCTGCCTGAAGATTTGTACTATTATAATTGTACTCCGTTTGTGGATATCTAAATCTTAAAGGAGCAGAAACTCCGGTTTGTAATGGTAAATTAGGGTATCCTGTTCTTAAATAATCATAATAAGAAGTCCATTGAGACTGATGAAACATAGTCATGTATTTCTGTGTAATGATTTTTTCTAATTGGTTTGATAATGAATCCGATGTATTGTAAGCAACTAAAGGTTTTGCTAAATATTGATTAACATCAAATCCTGAAAAATATTGGTTTGGATTTTTTACATGAGTCTGATAAAAATTAAAACTTGCTTTAATGGCATTTTCATAATGTGTTTTAGGAGAACTTGATATCCATCCTCTTGCAGCGGCTTCAGCAAGAATAAACTCTAATTCCGAATAACTCAAAATGTTTGAAGGTTCGTTAGTGGCATCTTTGTAGAAACGGTCGTTTACTTTTGAAATGTTTTTTGCCGTAATCAAAGCTGCATTTTCAGAATAAGGGGAAGTAGGATTTCCTCCGTTGTAACCCGTAAAATCCGTAATTGGTTTTCCAGCTTCTTTAGCACCTGTTGTTTGTGCTGCAAATGTAAATAAACGTGGGTCTTGTCTTTCTTTAAACAAATTGATAAAATAATCTGCCATATATAGGCTAGAACCGTATCCACTGTTATTGAACATTGAATATCTGCTGTCCGCTGCGTCTGCAAATTTCAGTTCACCATTATCTGTGATAGAGGTCATTAATGGTTGGTTTCCTGCTATAGAGGCAAATTCTGTAGCTATATTATAGCTTCCGACAGTATTTTTCTTAGAAAGGGTAATTAAAATTTTTAATCTGAAAGAATTGATTAATTTTTTCCATTTTGAAGCATCACCGTTGAATATAATATCACCCTCAATTTTATCTTGGGTATTGATAAGGTCGTTCGCTTCCTTCAATTCTGTTAAAATCCCTGCCATTACGGTTTCCTGACTGTCGTATTTGGGTTGGGTAATTGCAGATTCTCCTTTCACTGCTTCTGAATAAGGAATACTTCCGAATTTTAAACTTAAATTAAAGAAATAATAAGCTCTGTAAAATTTCCCGATTGCCTGATAGTTTTTATTGTTGATTTTTTCGGCCTCCTGCATCATTTTTACGGTGTTGAGAAGTCCTTTTGTATATACTTCAAAAGATGCATCATTCCATTTCATGTACTGATAAACATTTTCACCGTCTGTTCCTATCATCATTCTGGAAGCATACATATTATCACCATTTACCTGAAAAACATTTTGTGAAACGTATGTCAAAAGAAATTTTGGGTCTATACTTGCTTGGTCGTTTGGGTTTTCATTAATAGTATCAAGGCTTGATTCACATGAAGTTAATGTCAATAATCCTATAATAAATAATGACTTTATAATATTTTTCATTTTGATTGAATGCTTTTAATTAAAATTTAAGATTAAATCCGATTCCGAACCATCTGCTTGACGGATCCTGAATGTCATTTCCTGCCTGAATTTTAAAATCAGGGTCTGAATAAAGATTTTTAGATTTTTTCCACATCGCTAAATTGTATCCTGAAATATTTGCGGTAAAACCTTTCAAAATTCCGTTAGGATTTAGTAATGATGAGAAATCATATTCTAGAACTATTGAGCGTAATTTTATAAAAGTTCTGTCAAAAACATTGGCGAACATTTCGTTTTCATCTTCAGTAACTCTCGCTCGATAAGGATAATTTTGTGCCCAATCCTGAAAGCTAATAGGTTTAGCATGTGGAGTATAAGTTCCTGTTGAGGGATTATAATTTACACCATCTGGAACAAAATAATAACTTCCGGGATTAGCATATTCTAAGTCTCTGTAAGCCGTAGAATTTGGGTGTTTTCCTCCCCACCACATTTTTTCTACTACTTGCGACCTCATTACACCTCCGATACTTCCATCAATACCTATATTTAATGATAATTTTTTGTACTTAAAAGTATTGTTGAAACCAAATGTCCAATCTGGGTTGAAATGTCCTAAATTGGTTGGAGCATTGGCTTTTGTCGGCATTCCTGTATTGGCATCAAGAATAATTTTTCCGTCAGGAGATTTTTGCCAAGTGTAATCATAATAGCTATCCATTCTTTCGCCTAATTTGATGTTATTATAATTGGGCATATTTCCGTAGATGGAACTTAGTTTTTGTTCGTAAGTACTCCAATTGATTAAAGATTTCCAGGTAAAATTGTTGGTTTTAACAGGTACTAAACCTAATGAAACCTCAAATCCTTTTGTTGTGTATTCGTTTCCGTTTACATATTGAGAGGTGAATCCTGAAGATTCAGAACTTGGGAATTGAAGGATATTGTTGTAATCTAATGTTTTGAAATAAGTTGCATCTAAAGTAATTCTATTATTCAAAAAACCTGCACTTAGTCCCAATTCATAAGATTTTGTTTGTTCAGGTTTCAATGAATTTTCATAATTGAGTGTTGTAGGATAGTAAAAAGTAGGATTTCCGTTGAATGAAATTCCGTTATTGTTCAGATAATAATTTCTGATAGAATAAGGTTGGAAGTCGTATGCAACTTTTGCCCAAGAGGCAGATAATTTTAACAAATTGATTGATTCGGGCAATTTAACCAAATTTGAAATCACTGCACTTAATGAAGCAGAAGGATAAAAGTATGACCTGTTAGCTTTTGGTAAGGTTGAAGACCAGTCGTTTCGCCCTGAAATATTGATGAAAAAAGCATTGTACAAATCAATATCAATTGTAGAATAGGCACTGTAAATTAATTTTTCATTTAAATAAGTATAATTTTTAATAGCTCCAATTGAGTTTTCAAAACTATATATTTCAGGAATCTTTAGACCATCTGTAGAAGAATTGTCTTTATTGTTTTTATAGTAAAAAGTAGACCCTCCGGCGTTGATTGTGAACCCAAAATTATCAGAAATTTTCTTTCTATAGGTTGCTAAAATATCATAGTTAAGATTCCATGTTTTTTCATCGTTCAAAATATATCCTCCACTTCTTGGTGCGCTATAATTGAAGTAAGAGTACGGACTTTGAATTTCTTGTTTGTTATGATTTTCAACAATCGAAATTTTCCCTTTTACCGAAAAATCTTTTGTTGCTTTATATTCCAAACCAGTCTGGGCATTGATAATATTGGTTCTGTTTTTATTTTTATAATATTCAGCTCCAAACCAAGGATTGTTGTACCAAGCGTAATTCCAGTTGGCTTGGGTTCTTCCTTCCTGCCCTGGAACCCATAGGTGGTTTTTTAAATCTTTTCCGTTTACGTCTCCTCCCATCCAGATCAAAATAGTGTACATATGGCCGCTCGGATTGTAATCGTAATTCGGAATATTTGGCGTGAAAGTTTGATTAAAATTAAACTTAGTATCAAATATTAATTTATCGCTGATGTGATTTTCTGTTGAAAAATTAACGCCATAACGCTGAAGATATGCTCCGGGAATACTGTCATCATAATTCATGAAATTTCCAGAAAGTCTGTAGATATCTTTATTGTTTTTATAGCTTATTGAGAAGTTGTTATTATTGATTATAGCAGGTTTCAGGAATGTTTTCAGGTTGTCATGATATTCCCAATCAATAGGAACTCTTTCATATCTTGATTTATCGTTATATTGGCTTCCTGCAACAGTTCCGTACCAAGGAATGACTTCTCCTGTTTGTTTATCTCTGATTGGGCTATTCCATTGTGCTATCTTTGTTCCAGGAACAAATTTCGGTCCCCAAATCATGTCTCCATCATTTACACCGCCGTCTGCACCATCCCAAAATTCATATTTTCCGTGTGAACCGTTTCCGTATTCAGTCTGCGTTTTTGGTAAATTTGTAAATCCGCCCGAAATCATTGTATTTTGAGAAAACTCAACTGTAAATCCTTTCTTTTTAGCGCTTTTTGTAGTAATTAAAACAGCTCCATATCTACCTCTTGAGCCATAAAGCGCAGAAGCGGTAGCTCCTTTTAGAACATTGATATTATCAATATTATTGGGGTCTAAATTTTGAAAAACATTTTTATCAACGATAACTCCATCAATCACAAAAACTAGATTTGAATTTCCCCTCAAGCTAAATTCCGGTGCCTGTTGCATTCCTGTCGGATTTGATACATTCAACCCTGAAACCTGCCCTGAGAATAAGTTTCCAATACTTGGAGTGGTTACTGTTTCAAATTGTTTTGTACCAACTTCCTGTGTGGAATAACCTATTTTTTCTTTCTTTTTTGCAATACCCAAAGCTGTAATTACAACACCTTCAATTTGTTTTTCAGTTACTTTTTTTAAAATAACCGAATAGTTTTTCTTGTTTGATACTTCAATAGTATAGAGTGAAAATTCCGGAGAATAAAACTCAAGAATATCTTTCGGATTTGCTGAAATGGTAAAATTTCCATTAGTATCGGTGATTACTGTTTTTCCTGTGTTTTTGTCGATAATGCTTACACCAGAGATACTACTTCCGTTTTCTGATTTCACATTTCCGGAAATATTAATTTCTTGAGCAGTAAGATAGAGGGGGAGTAAAAAAACTGCAAAAGTAGCTAAAGTCTTCTTCATTTTTTTTGAAGGCAAATTTAGCGGGGTTGTGTTACTTAAGTTTTAAGAATATGTTAAAAGAAAAATACGATTTTAGAGGTTTGTATAGGGAGAATTTAATAAAATAATAAAGTAAGAAAGGCTTTGTATTTTATAATTTTATATTATTTTAAAATCTACTTAAAATTCCCCAATGGATTTTTATATCATTAAACTTAAAAGGATTACCAAACTCGTTACCGTTTGAAAGCTGGAAACTCATTAATCCTATTGGAATAAAGAAATTGAAACCAAGACCAACACTGTAAAGCTTCGGTTTTACATTTAAAGATTTGTTATTGAGTTGCCCATATTGCCCAAAGATATCAAAGAATGCCTGATTTCCGATGAGATAACGGTATTCTAATCCTCCGTAATAATAATAGTCTGCGGCGAGAGAGCTTTCATTGAAGCCTCGCATGGAATTCCAGCCACCGAAACGGTATAATTCGTTGGCAGAAAATTCAATTTTAGAATCCATTATTGCACCTTCGGCTTTTATATTAAGGAAATGATTTCCGTTGATGTGGTAATTGTGCTCACCAAAAAAATAGAACTGATTTTGATTGGCTTTGATATTATCTTTGGAATAAGTAGTCGTAAGATAATCGTACCCTGCGTTGATTTTTGTTTTGTAAAGAAATAAATCAATATCGGTTGGTTCTACCATTTCAAACCAAATACCAATCCCTTTTTTATTATAGTCTTTCCCTTGAACATATAGAGTATCAATAATGCTTGAGCTTTCGAATGTTCCTCTCAAACCGATTTTATTTCGGCTGTTCATGTGATAATACAATGAAGGGAGAGCTTTAACGTTGGCAAATGTAGAATCTTGTCTAAAGATATTTACCTTCATATTGAGACCTACGTTAGATTTGAAAAGATATGGAATATCGGTTTGAAGGTCAAAGGTTTGCCCTTTGTCAGGGTTTCTTTGCCAATACAGATTTACAGTTTCAAAACCGTTAAACATATTCCTGAAATTAACGTTTAATGTTCCGTTTAATGTAAATTTTTCTGTTTTATCATTTCCAAAACCAATTACACCGTCAAAAGAATTGGTTTTTTTCTTTTCCATGAAAAGATAGATTTGGGTAGAATCTTTGGTAAATAAAGTTTGTGGTGGTCTTTCCAATGTTACGAACTGATGACTTTGGAAATTTTTGTTGATGGCGATAAGGTTTTTGTCATCATAAGTTTTTCCTTTAAATTCCTTCTCAAGATTTTTCATAAATCTTTTGGGAACTCTTTCGTAACCTTTTACGACAAAGCCATCTATCGTTCTTTTATCATTTTTATTGATATCAAGTTCGACAACAGGATAGCCGTTTTTCTGACCTTTATATTTTGTTTTAATCCTACTGAAAGAATATCCATCGTCAATATAAGATTTATTGATACTTTTCTTGGTTGAATCTAAATTTTTAGTGAAAAACTCTTTGTCAGACTTTATTTTAAGGGAAATAGAATCTGAAAGGTTTACATAAGTCTCATTGAAGTTTTTTCCTTTATCGTAAAATATTTCTGTACTGTCGCCTTTTACTTTTACATCTTTCAGTTGCGTGAAAAAATAATTGCTTTGAGCTAATGAATCTAAAAACTTAGCAGCAGAAGCAGAATCTTTCACCTTTTTCTTTAAATTGGTTTCGGTATCAATAAGGAAATAGTGCTTCTTTTGCGCTTGAGCAAAAACGCAAAACAAAACAAAAAATATTTTCAGAAATAATTTCAAACTCTTTCTAAAACAAAAACTAGCTTAGTTTATTATACTTCTTCATTAAATTTTCATAGGTGCTCTGTGGAAGAATCCACTTCAGAGGAACTCCTATTTTCTGTCCGAATTTACCAAAATAATAATGAGTTTTCCATTTATTTTTTTGTAAAAGTTTCTCAATGTATTCTGCAACGTCCAGAGGTTTTGTTCCTTCGTCTACATGTGCATTCATCAGAGAATAAACTTTTTCAAAAACATTTTTATAAGGTTCGGAAACTTTAGTTTTTACTCTGTTTTCGGCAATATTGGTTTTAATGTCACCCAAATGAAGCGAACAAACTTCTATGTTCCAAGAATAAACTTCATATCTCATGGCTTCAGTTACTTTATCTAAAGCTGATTTTGAAGCGGAATAAAATCCACGGAAAGGTAATCCCATTTCGCTTCCGATACTTGAAATATTGATGATTTTTCCAAATTTATTTTCGCGCATTTTTGGCATTACTGCACTCATCATTTGCACAGCACCAACAAGATTCAGATTAAATAATTTTAAAATATCTTCTTTCGTAGAATCTTCTACAGCACCTACCATACCCATTCCCGCGTTGTTTATGAGAACATCAATTCTTGTTTCTGTTTTCAAAACTTCAGCAATAGCATTTTGGACTGCATTATTGTCGGTAATATCTGTTGGAATAGATTTGAAATATTGGCTTTCGGTATATTTTCGACTTAGACCGTAAACATTATGCCCTTTTTTTCCAAAATACTCGGCTAATACAAAGCCAATTCCGGAGGATGTTCCTGTGATGATGATTGTTTTTTTACTCAAAATAATAAGGTTTTGAATTTTTTTCTGAATCTAACTTAGATAAGTGTTGTTACTTTTTACATTAATCTCTATCCTTATCAGGTTTTTCGTTGTAAATATCTTTAAATAAAATCATTTTTCCAATTTTTGATGAAGCTCCGTTGTAGAAACCTGTTTCTGTTGAGAATTCTTTTGGGTTACGAAATGTACCGAATATAATATCAAATAGCGGAAGGTCAGAATAATTGAAAGCATGTACCCCTTTTGCATGATGTAAAGAATGAGATTCCGGACGTTGAAAAATATATCCCATCCATTGTGGTGTCTTGATATTGGTATGCTGAATAACAGCAAGAAATGTCGCACCATATATCGCATAGATGGTTGCCTGAGGAGTAAAACCTGCAAACCATACCATCGCAAGACTCGTCAAAAAAGTAAAGCCAATCATATCCATCGGACTGAAAAAGAAAGCTCCGTAAGTATCCACACGTTCTGCACTGTGATGCATTTGATGAAATACCTTCCAAAGCAAATTACTTTTGTGCATTGAACGATGCCAGAAATATACACCAAGTTCATAAAGAAGAACAGCAACTAATGCACCCCAATAGTTACCTAAAAAAGAAAGGTCAAATATTTGATAAGCAGCTAAATATTCATTCCATATCAAAGGAAGATAAGTAGATAAAAAGAAATAAATGACGAATGCAGTAATGCCTTTTATTCTCCAAAATTTAATGTTGGGAAGTTTTCTTCCAGGGAATATTTCTTCGACCATCATTAAAACAAAAAAAATTGAAATGACAATGATAGAAGCAGGATCGGCTAATACTTGCCAAGGAGTTGGTAGTTGTAAAACTGTAATCATGGTATTTGCTTTTTAAAATTGCTTCTAAAGCATCAAACTACCATCAAAAAAGAGTGTTAATAATCAAATATTCAGCATAATCAACCGCAAAATAACGTTCCTGTGATGATTGCTTTAAACATTAGAAATTAAAATATTTGTTAGTTTTAGGAATTCTGATTGAATTTTCTCCTGGTATAAAGTTATCCATTTTTACAGATAATTTTGATTTATAAATAAATTCTTTATAAAAATTTTTCCCGGGAGTCTCCTCTTCTTCATTACAAGGATAATATTGTTCGTCAACAATAACTTTACCTGTTGAAAAATTGATGTCATTCAGGATGTTAAATTCGCAGGTGTCATTAAAATTACCAACGGAACCTATTAAATAAAAGTCTCCATTCTGAAATCGAAAAGTATGCTTATAGCTTTGTGTATGCCTTGAATTTGTATTAAACTGCTGAGAGATAATAAGACAATTGTTTTTTATTTGTAAATCAGGCAGCGGACTACTTTCGGGATAAAATCCTGTATCGGAGGCAAAAATTATATTGGAGTTTCTTTTCCAAGTTTTAAGTTTATCATTTATATTTTTTAGAATAAAAATTTCCCTCAGATATCCTTTGTTGAAATCGGATTCGACTTTTCTATCTGTAAGAAAAACAATTACCGTTTCTGCCTTTCCGTCTTTATCTAAATCTCCTTTCACTTCTACAATTTTTTTATAACCATTCGGAGCTCTAAAATCTTTCAATTCTTGTGCTTGAAGGATTGAAAAGAGAAGAATTGCAAGGAATGAAAAGAGATCTTTCATTTAAGATACGCTTAAAATTGTCGAAATATCCTCCCAAAACATAGGATAAGATTTTTCCACAACATCTTCATCCTCAATATTGAGCTTTTTAATTAAGCAAAACGGAGCAAAACTCATTGCCATTCTGTGGTCCTGATAAGTTTTGATAGAAATATTTTCTTCAGGTGCATTGAAGCTTATTGATTTTATCGTTGAATCCGTAATTTCAGTTTCAGTTCCTAACTTTTTTAATTCATTATACAAGGCCTTAAGTCTGTCGGTTTCTTTTACTCTTAAAGTTCCTAGCCCTGAAATTTCAAACGGAATTTTTAGGGCAGAAGCCGTTACACAAAGTGTTTGTGCAATATCGGGGCAATCATTCATATCCAAAACAATCTTTTCGGGAAATTGAAAATCAGATTCCGGAGCAAGACTTATTTTGTGTTCGTCTTCTGTGAAAATTGTTTTAATTCCGAAAAACTCGTCATAAATTTTTGTGATTGAAGAATCTCCCTGAGTTGATGCTTTGTAGAAACTTTTCAAGTGAATATTTTCTCTGCCTAAAGCTGCAAAAGAGTAAAAGTACGAAGCAGAACTCCAATCGCTTTCTACTTCATAATTAATTATTGATTCTTGATTTTCTTTGAAAGGTTCAACTTTGATTGTATTTCCTACAAAACTTGCCTCAATCCCGAATTTCGCTAAAATATTCAATGTCATTTCAATATAAGACCTTGATGTGACCTCACCCACGAGATTGATTTGTAATCCGTTTTCCAGTTTTCCAGCAATAAGTAGAAGAGAGGTGATAAACTGGCTCGAAATATTGGAAGGAACGCTTACCTGAGCTTCCGTAATTTTTCTTCCCGTAATTTTTAAAGGAGGGAAACCTTCGTTTTCAAGATATTCTATTTGAACTCCTAAATCCTGTAAAGCTGTCACCAAATGCTTGATGGGTCTTTCTTTCATTCTTTTTGAGCCTGTAAGAATGGTTGTTTTTCCTTCAAAAATAGAATAATAAGAAGTAAGAAATCGCATTGCTGTTCCGGCATGATGAATGTCTACAATTTCAGAGTTTTCTTGTAATGCTTTTTTCAGCAGTTGAGTGTCCTGAGAATTTGATAAATTCCCGATTTTTATGTTTTTGAATAAACTTTCTAAAATCAACAAACGATTCGAAATGCTTTTCGAACCGCTGATTTGAATAGTTTTATTTCCAATTAATTTTGTTTTTTCTAGCGTCTTCATTATTATTTACTCCATTGTATTAAAAAAGAGGATGAGCTAAAAGTAATTTTATAACTCATCATTTATTCCTTATTTAAGTTTTTCATTATTCTGATGCCTTTCCTTGTCGCGCTCAATTTTTACTTTCATTTTTCTGTCAAAGGCATCCTGCAAATTGACTCCGGTTTGGTTGGCTAAACATAAAGTAACAAACAATACATCGGCCAGTTCCTCACCCAAATCTTTGGTTTTGTCACTTTCTTTTTCGCTTTGTTCACCATATCTTCTGGCAATAATTCTGGCAACTTCGCCTACTTCTTCGGTAAGCATTGCCATATTGGTAAGTTCATTGAAATAACGAACACCTACCGTTTTTATCCATTCGTCAACTTGTTGCTGAAGATTTGTAATTTCCATTATTGATAAGCTCCTAAAGTAGGGTTTGTAGTTCTTGAAACATTCACAATATCTGTCGGAACAGTTCCTGCAACAGCTGTATTTCCTTTTCCTCTTGCGAAAGAATTGGTTTTTACTCTTAAATTAAGATGAGCTATAGAGAAGTTGACAAACTGAGGGTCTTCATTTTTATAACATTGAGAAACGTTCGGGCTTGTATCAAACTGGAATCCTGCTTCTGATGTTCCCGAATATTTCATCAGAGTATTTTGGAAAAAGAAATTAAATTGTTGTCCTGGAGTTTGTTCAAGGCTAATAGAATTGTCTCTATCCGAATATATTATACTGTTTAATATACTGAGCTGTTGTAAAGCACCTTGTTCGGTTTGTCCGTTTTCATTTTTCCACTCGTTGGTTGCAAAAATTCCGTTTCTTTTGAATGTGCCCATTACATTAGAATAATTGGCAATTGTAGCATGAGTATAAGTGTGATTTCCTCCTCTGAAAATACCGATACAAGACTCTCCACAGTTATTCATTACTAAATTTTTAGCATTAACGGTAGAGTTTACAGCATAAATTCCGTAATCTAGGAAAGTGTGAATAAACGAATTGCTGATATTCGCAGTAGTTTGTTTCATTTCCAAACCTTTTGTACCACCGAAAAGTCTTGCATGATTCATATTAAGTTTAGAGTTTGCTTCCATTTTGATAGAATTCCAGTTTTTAGGAATTGTATCATAATAAGGGTCGTTTCTATCCCCACGAAGAACTACTTCTTTATCCAAAGTTCCGTTAATATTTAATGTGGCTCCCGAAGAAATCTTCATTCCGCTGTTTTTATGGAAATATACTTTTGTTCCTTCTTGTATATTTAATATAATATCAGGGTCAATCGTTAAATCTCCATAAATGATTTTTGCTTTATTATTAGTCCAGGTTGTATGATTAGCTATTACATTCGGATTTGTCGGGGTTTGGATAAAGAATTCCGCATCCTGAACAACAGAGAATAAAGTTACATGCTGTTGTCCTGCCGGACTTGTAAAAATTACGCGGTCTTCCGCAATAGCTTCCGGGCCATCTGCCTGTGGTGCAATTTCAACAAAAATATAAAGACTGTCTTTTTTTCTTAAAGGAACATCTTTGAAATCATATCCGGATTTTCCGTCTACATTTATCTTATATAAAGAAGCAGCACCTTTTTCAAGATTGATTCTTGGGATGATAACATCTTTATCTTCATTATTAAACACTTTTACAGCATAGGTTTCCGAACGCACCTGATGATAAACAGTATCACAAAAAACAGTGTCTTTTGAGAAACTTAAAAGTTGTGAAGGCTCATCGAAGCTAATATCATCTTTATTACAAGATATAGTCATCAGAAGCATCCAAAATGAAAAAGCCAATAATAATTTGAATTTCATTGAAATTGAAGTTTAATATAGATTTCAAATTTAACGAAAATAGTTTGAATTTCTTATCATGAAAAAAATATTGAAAGCTTATTTGGAATTTTGAAAAAATATTGTATTTTTGCACCCTAAAATTAGCAGAGAAATATCCATTACTATTTCGAAAGCAAACTTTAATTTTTTTAAAAATTGTATTATGAAAAACGGAATTCACCCAGAAAATTATAGACTTGTTGTTTTCAAAGATATGAGTAACGACGAGATGTTTCTTTGTAAGTCTACTGCAGAAACAAAAGATACTATCGAGTATGAAGGACAAGAGTATCCTCTAATCAAAATGGAAATCTCTTCAACTTCTCACCCTTTCTACACTGGTAAAACTAAATTAGTTGATACAGCTGGTAGAGTTGATAAGTTCATGAGCAAATACAAAAAATTCGCTAAGTAATTTTTTGTACTTAAAAATATTGAAGTCTTCCAATTTTTTGGAAGACTTTTTTATTGTCCTATAGTTGAATTGAATTTATTTTGTGGATACATATATTATTGATAATGTATTTTAATTAAAAAACAACATTGAATTAAAAATAATTACAAAATTAACCAATGTGTTGAAAATTATTTTAATATTTTTGTTTTGTAAATGTATTGGCTATGGAAAAGATTAGAGCAAACATTCCGTCAAAAAGAGAGTATTTAGTTAATGAGAATGGAGAAGTATTTAGTCCTTTTGGAAAAATATTAATTGGAAAGCCTAATCCTAAATCAAATACCCTTCGTTCAATTGATTTCATGAATATGGATGGTAAAAGACAGGCAATGTCAATTCCTAAAATTGTTTGGAATACTTTTAAAAAAGATGATTTAATTAAGGAAAAAGAAATCATAATGCTTATTGATCAGTCGGCAGAATATCCTTTTTCAATTCATAATCTCAGAAAGGTAAGCAGAACGGAAAATGTGAAAAGAATAAATAAAATCCGACTCGATAAAAAATAAATAAGAGCATACAGAATATTTAATTTGTATTTTTGTTAACCTATAAATTTGAAGCTATAAATAATAGATTGGAGCTTCTGATTTTTAGTTTTTTAATCTTTAAGTTATACAAAAAATGCAATTAGTATTTTCAGATGCACAATATTGGGAAGATTTTCTTCCCCTTACATTTACCCGCCCAGTAGCCGAAATGCGTTGCGGGATTCTTACTTTCTCTGAGAGATGGCAAAAGATTTTAGAAAATACCGAGATTTCTTATTTCACGGAAAATTATCTTCAGAGTAAATTCAAAAATCCTGAAGAAAAAGAAAGTCTTTTTCTAGTAACTAATTTTTTACCCACTGAAGCTGTAATCCAGCAAATTAAAGATTTGAAGCAAGGAGAAGCATTGGTTTATGAAGATGAACTGATTGCTGCAAAAGTAAATATGAAAGATTTTTCTCTGCATCAAATCGAGAAGATGACGGATATTAAAGAAGAGCTTGTTTTCTTTAAAAAACCGACTGATTTATTTACTTACAATGATAAAGCTATTGATTTTGATTTTGAACTACTGACAAAAGGCAGAATTTCACAGGAACTTTCTTCTACTAATGGATTTTTAGGAGATAAGAAAGATTTGTTTATAGAAGAAGGTGCTCAAATAGAATTTTCAACTTTAAATACCAAAACTGGAAAAATCTACATTGGAAAAAATGCCGAGGTGATGGAAGGTTGCAATCTTCGTGGTCCTATTTCTTTGGGAGAAGATTCGAAATTTAATTTAGGAGCAAAAATATATGGTGCAACTACTGTCGGGCCACATTGTAAAGTTGGAGGAGAGGTTAGTAATATCATTATTTTTGGATATTCTAGTAAAGGACATGATGGTTTCATTGGGAATTCTGTGATAGGAGAATGGTGTAATTTCGGAGCAGATACCAATTCTTCCAACCTGAAAAATAATTACAGTCACGTTCGACTTTGGAATTACAGAACAAAATCTTTTGAAGATACAGGTTTACAGTTTGCAGGTCTTATTATGGGTGACCATTCTAAAACAGCTATCAATACACAGTTGAATACAGGAACAGTTATTGGTGTAGCCTCAAATATTTTCAGGGAAGGTTTTCCTCCGAATTTTGTAGAGAATTTTTCATGGGGAGGTTTTAAAGATGATGAAAGATTTAAACTAGATAAAGCCTATGAAGTCGCTTCAAGGGCTATGGCAAGAAGAAAAGTTGAACTTACTGATGATGACAAGGCTATTTTGAAATATATTTTTGATGAGTATTAATATAAAACCTCAGGTTTTCCTGAGGTTTTGTTTTTATTTATTTCATATTCCTCTGTTATTTAAGTGCCTCATTGTAATATAAAGGAGTTTCATTATCATCAAATGCTATTATAATTACCTTATAAGATTTTGAATCATCGTTATTGAAGAATTGTACTGCTGAAGGTGCGTTGGGTTGTGTTTCAAGATATGGATTCCAGTATAGTACATTTCTCATATCCTGAGGTATATCTTTAAAATTGATATCATCATATAGCGGATTGTTAAACGGAGCTTCTTTGTTATATCCATTTAATGTAATTTGTTTCAAAGATGAATTTGCACTTGAATTCGATATTGATCCTGTGATGCCTCCCCTTCGGGTATAAATGGCAATTGCGCCATTTCCTCCTCCAAAACTACCAGCAAAAGATCCTTTAATTATTTTTACCATAGCAATATCTTGCATAGAAATACTTGTAGCTTGTCTTGCATCTATTTTCATTTCGTCTAAGTATATATCCACCGTACCTCCCCTCATATAAGGAATGTAATCTCCTCCTTGTGATCGTATCTCTAAACCAGCCACCTGTCCTTGTAGCCATTGTAATATTCCGAAAGAAGATTGAGCATTTTGATTATCATTTACAAAATCAAAAATCTGCTCATTAATGCTTTTAAACAAACTACTGCTTAATTTTTCATTCAGTTTTTGAGTTTTAGCTTTTTTTGTTCCTTTGATGACTACTTCCTCAATATCTGTTATTTTTTCGTTAATTATTTTCTGATTACTCTTTATTGTTGCCAAACGGGAGATTTCAGTAGGTAATTTCTCATCAGGTAAACGTTTTGCCAGAATAAACTCGTTTACTGGTAAACTGTTTTTATAAGGGACAAATTCAAAATTAGGTTGGAAAAAAACTTGCACAGTTTCTTTTGGAATTTTTTTATCATTGAGTTGATAAGAAAACTTAATGGAATCTTCAAAAACTAAATTTCCAAAGGTGAAAAATCCGTTCACATCTGTTTTTACAGAATAAAAATTTGTACCATGATGAGGTGTGGTAAAGATTAAATTAAGATCCGCATTAGAAGCTGGCTTTCCCTGAATAAGTACTTTCCCCTTATAGGAAATATAAGATTCAGGAGTGTATCTTATTGTGGGAAGTCTTCCTGAAATAAGATTAGACCAATTAAAACGCGTCCATTTTTCCGAAATCATAAGTGCATCCAGTGCTTCTGCGTTTCGTTTTTTGGTGAAATATTGTGCAGGCATATATATTTTCGAAGGGATATCTCCTGTGAGCCAAAGAGTACTTAGTAAACTATTCTCCTCTTCAGGGTTGTTTGTAGTGGCATCCATCACAACAACGGAATAATTGGCATAGTTCGGATTTATGGCAATTTCAAAAGAGTTTTTTCCTCTGGGGGAAGTATTTAATGATAAAGACTGGAGGGAAGGCTGTTTTATATTTAAAAGGTCTGCCTGAATAAAGCAAATTCTGTTTGCAACCACATTTTCGTTATCATCGAAAACGGTAAGTTGTAAAATACCGTTAATGAGTTTGTCGGTAGGGATAGAATAAGAGATATCATCAGATATTTTATTGATTTTAGCTTTATAGACTAATTGATTGTTGATAGTACCTAATATTTTGTAATACTGAGAATTTTCAGACAAATTATTTGCTTTTAGTGTATACTTTACAACATCTGTATTGCTTGTTACCTGAAGATTGATCCCTACAGCAACTGCTTCTGGCAAGTCTATACTTTGTTTATAGCCTTTTTTGTCACTTACAATGAGTTGGTATTTTTTACCGTTTTCAGGAGTGATACTGAATGAGCCTACATTTTGATCAAAGCCTTTGAAGTCAGCAAGATGAATGTCTGGTTTTGTCGTGTCTATCACATAGCCATTCCAGTCTGATGGTGTTGCTCCTTTGGGAGAATGTAATCGCACTGCAAACTTGGTTTTAATACCATTGATGAAGGTACCGCTTTCAGGATGAACAGATGCTGTCCAACTGGAAATAGTATCCTTAACAAGCTTATCCGGAGAAGAGGGGTTGTAGACCGTAATAGGACGTACTAACTGAAAATCTTCACTGAAGTTACTCATCCATGTGGTATATGCCCGAATGTAATAAATATCTTCCTTTAGGTTTTCGGGTAGAAAAACGCTTCCACTGCCTTCACCTTTCAGCAAAGGAAAAAGATTCTTGCTGATCAGGGTCTTGTTGCGGTCATACAATTCTACGAAAAGGCTGGTTGATATATTTGAACGATTATACCCTTCAAAT
Source organism: Chryseobacterium oryctis (assembly GCF_025971925.1). GTDB lineage: Bacteria > Bacteroidota > Bacteroidia > Flavobacteriales > Weeksellaceae > Chryseobacterium > Chryseobacterium oryctis. Next base: position 772,952 of record NZ_JAPDHV010000001.1, on the reverse strand, counting down.
ACAAAAGATTTGAACCAAAGGTTTTCTCCGGCAATGTAGCTGCTTTTATCAAAAAGCAGATGAATTTTTTCCTGAGGGTACTTTTCGTTAAAAGTTTGTAGAGCTTTTTCGGCTTTATCCTGACTATAGTAAGGTTGTAAGAATACTAGAAGTAAAAGTATAAAAAATTTTTTCATAATCTGTATTATATAAAATGGACAAATTAATTTTAGTTTAAATATAATAATTGGAAATAGTTCAGATAACTTTTTGGGCAATAATTTCTGTTTCTTTGTCTTCAAAAGAATTAAAGGTATTCAATTTTATTAGCAAAACCTCCAATTTGGAGGTTTTATTGTTTTGTCAAAATAATTTCCTTTGGTAATGGTTCTGGTTGTTGTTCAGCTGGTTTTCCATAATAAAAACAACTGGAATCCAAATTTTGCGGATAATCTTTATATCTAAACTTTAATTCTTTTTTCGAGTCATCTGTAAACCCAATCATAATAAGTCCTACTTTATTACATAAATCAGGATCAAGGTATATTAATTCATATTTCCCGCTAGGATAAATACGTCTGCCTTGTATCTTCGAATAATTATCTTGAAGGGAAAGGTTATCAAAAAGTATTTTATCATTAGAATCTTTTACCTGAAATTTACCCCAGAGCAAATCTTTATAAAATGGATTGCTTTGTGAAAGGGTATCATAATATTTTGCTTTTTTTAAAACAATAGTAAATGTTTTATCGTTTACTTTTCCTTTCCATGTTCCCTCGAAGGCAGGTAATTGATTTTCTGTATCCTTTATATAAGCATTTAAAGGAAGTTCATTGTTCATGGTGGTTAAAGGGAGTGTTTGCTCTTGAGCTTTACAATATAATAAGCTGATTGCAAAAATGAGAATTGATATTTTTTTCATAATTTTTTTTAATAAAGCCTCCTAAGAGGCTTTGTTTTATTGCTTAGTAAAAATTAAATCCTTTGTCTCGGGTAAATAAATGGTTGTGTCCAAAGTTGGGGGGGCATTTATCTGCCGTTGTCACAATATCATTGGGCTTATACTCCCAAGAAAGTTGGGTAGCATTGAGTTTTTTTAAATCAATGCTACCAAAACCAACATTACAATTAGTTCCATTGTATATTAATTCTGCTTTATTACCATTTTCTGTAACCCATAAACTATATATTCTATATTTAAGGCTTTCATCTGGTAACACTAAATTTTTTGTATCTTGGAGTACAGTACCAGTTGAGTTTTTTACAACATATTTTATTTCCAAGACATCTCTGTAAATTTGTTTGCCTCTAGTATTAAAAAGTTTTTCATCTTCTTTAGTTATATAAAGAGTAATTTGATTTCCATTATAGGTCGCTGCATATGTTCCTACAAATGATTGAAGCTCATTGTTGGTGTCTTTCAAATGAGATAAATTAGGTACATTGCCTACTGATGTTAATAGTGGATATATTTGTTGAGCTTTGCAAGATATTATTTTCTTTCTCCCCATTGATGCTGCCCATGCCGTTTTAGGTTGTATTTGTGTCATTTCATTGAGAAGTTTTGAAAAAGGTTGACCAATATAATTTATCTTATTAATTTCAAATTGCTTTACATAATTTAAAGTATCTTTTATTGGTCTTTTTCTACAATGAGTTGTGATTATGGTATTTCCATTTTCATCTATTGAAATTTCTTGTGCATAAAAGGAAGTATAAGATATCAATAATGTTATAAGAATATTAAATCTTATTTTCATCGGTACACGATTATGTCTTTTACAATTTTACTTCCAAAAAAAGCATTTTCTTCATTGGTAAAATAAAAAGCATTTTTTTGTTCATAAAATTTTGTTTGGTCTCTTGGTATCGGATCTTGCCATTTTATCAATAAAGTAATAGAATTATGGAAACTTAGCTCTTTATAAGTGAAATTAAAGCTTGTTCCTATTGTTTCTGTTTTTTTACGACCAAACGTAGGCCATGCCGTTTTAGGCTTTATTTGTGTCATTTCATTGAGAAGTTTTGAAAAAGGTTGACCGATATAATTTGCTTTATTGAGTTCGAATTGTTTTAAATAATTCAAAGTGTCTAATTGAGCATTTATTTTGCAAATGCCAAATATTACTATTAATAAAGCAACTATTTTTCTATTATTTTTCATTTCTTATGGTTTTAAATTACAATCTGTTGTTTGGCTATATGTATTTATTGGAACGGAAATTCCCCCTACATTTATATTAGTTATATTTTCATTTACAAATATAGATTTAAAATTTCCTGAAGAATCTTTTTGGCTTAAACTTGCTCCTATTTCATATTTATTCAAAACCAATGCCGTTGCATTAGCCATTGCATCATCTTCAGATAATCCTTGATTTTGAAATTGCTTTCTCGCATTTTCCATATCAATATATATTGGCGAGGTTTCTTTCCAATATGATGTAGCCATGTCTAAGTTATTACCAGCAGAATGATTGGCAACAAAATCAGCATACTTTATAGGATCAGTTACAGTCAAAGCATATACAACTCCTCCATTTGCAAAGACAAAAAATATATTAAAGCTTGGGTTTATGGTATTTGCACCTTGAAGAGAGTAAATATCTCCTGCTGAAAAACAGTTAAATAAATCTTTAGTATGAGTATGTGCTCCACCTTCAATGATAAGGTTCGGGTTATCTGCCTGCAATCCTACCTGATTTCCAGCTGTTGCTGTTTTAATAGGTGTTGTTTCATAATTTCCATTTGCGTCTTTCCCAAAAGAAAAAGATTTTTCATTGGTATCACTACTTAATGTACTTGTGAGTTGCGATTCTGCTACTGCTATCTTAGTATTACTTAACAGCTCCTTAGCTTTAACATTGTTATTTTTTGCTTTCTCGCAAGGGTTTTGAACAGGGGTGTATGGATATCCACCATTTCCTCCACCAGAACCGCCACCACTTCCTGTTCCTCCGCCTCCAGTTGAGCCGCCACAGCTTCCACTTTCATATATACTCTGGCAATCTAGAGCGGGTCCGGTGCAATGGGTTTCGTAGTAGGTATATGTTGGTCCTGCGCTTCCATCTTCGTTCGTCCATGTCCAGGTAATCACTGTAGTTAGGCAACCTTTGTTGGTTGGTGAAGTATTTGCCATTCCGTCTGTTGCAGCTATTTTGTATCGGCTTCTGTCGTTAAAGACGAGAGCATTGAAGAATTTTTTAGATTCTTCATTGTCTTTTCTTCTAAAAAATACTCTGTCACCCTCTTTTTCAACGACGAGTATAAAATTTACTTTACCATTCTTTATGACGGGAGCCTCCAGAAAGGTTTCTTTTGTTCCCATTGTTATTGCATAATCCCAATAGATGTTTCCGAAATTGGCTGTGAAATAATTTTCGTCACCATACTTTTCGAAAACTTTCATCACGTTTTCGATGTACTTTTCATCTTCTTTCCAGAGACTTTTAGAATGATATTCTTTGGATTTGGGTTCAGATGAGGTGTATATCTCATCGTGTACACAGGAGTGCAGCATAAAGGCAAATGCTGTCATCAGCAGAAGCCGAAGAACTAAATTTTTCTTCATAAACATTTGGTTTTTAGTTGTTAAATATATACTTTTTTTATTACTCTACAAATGTGTGAAAAACATTTTGATACAATACAGTAAAAAAATACTGGTTTCCGTATTATTTTTCTAAAAGAAAAAATTATGTAATTTTGATGAAAATACTTTTGTGCTATGACGCTAGGCGAAAAACTAAAGAAAGCGAGAATCAATAAGAACTTTACGCAGGAATATCTTGCTGAGGTTCTCAATGTCTCTCAGAAAACCTATTCCAACTTTGAGAACGATAAAAGTAAGCCCGATTTTCATCAGGTGGAAGATATTGCAAAAGTGTTGGAGGTAAGTGTCCTCGATTTTTTGAGCGGAGATAATATTACAGTAAATCAAAATAATAATGAGGTTGCAATAGCTCAAAATTATGCAACAATTAACGTCTCAGAAAAATTAATAGAACAATACGAGCAAAGGCTGAAAGATAAAGATGCAGAGATAGCTTATCTCAAACAACTTCTCGATAAAAAATAGAAACTTCAAATTTTTTTTGAAGTTTTTTTATTTTTAATGTAATGATTTTCAAACTCAGGTTGTCTTACCTATAGAAACAAAACTTATGACCCAGGAAACCTTTAAAAACACGGTATTCATTCTCAAAGATGAGATGTATCGCTTTGCGAAAAGGTTTGTCATGAGTAGCGATGAGGCAGAAGACGTGGTGCAGGATTTGATGATGAAGTTTTGGCAGAAAAAAGAAGAGCTGGAAAAGTTTGGGAACTTAAAATCCTATGCTTTGAAAGCCGTCCGGAACGAATGTCTGAACCGGCTAAAGCATCACGACGTGAAGTTGGGCTTTGCAGATTTTCAGCTTCATCGGTCAGAGCTTTACAGTATGGAAGTGAATAATCTGAAAGAGCAGATTATAGGATTTATCAACCAGCTTCCGGAAAAGCAAAAAATGGTTATCCATTTGAAGGATGTAGAAGAATATGATGTCTCGGAAATAGCAGAGATGCTGGAAATGGAAGACAATGCAGTAAGAGTAAATCTTATGCGGGCAAGACAAAAAGTAAAAGAACAAATCTCACAATTGATGGATTATGAACAAAGACAAATTTCAAGATAAATACGATGAGGTCTTCCAGGATTTAAAGGAAGAAAAAATGAATTGGGATTTTGAGGATTTCCTGAAAAAAGCAGAAGTGAACGAAACGGAAGGGAAAAATAATGATGCAACTCCAATTATCCCGATGGATGCAAAGAGCAAACCATCTTTCCCGAAATGGTTTTGGATGGCTGCAAGTGTCGTTTTGCTTCTAAGTATCGGTTTTATTTTTAATTATAATAAAGAATCGGATATTACCGAACAAGCTCTATTGGTTGAAAACCAAATCAAGCAACAGAAAAATGATTTCATCGAAGAATATAATGAACCTCAGGAACAGATAGTTGTCAATCATGTTTCGGATTCTATTAAAGGAACGAAAAAGGATTCAATCGTTCAGGATAATTCAGTTGCAGAGAAAGATGTTTTAGATGAAATTTTATCAAAAAAAGGGAGAATGAAAAAAGAAAGAAAACCTAAATATGTGAGTAATTCTTCTTCAAAAAATAATACTTCTAAAGGAGTTTCTACAGATTATGAAGATTCTTATGTGATTGTAAACGGAAAGAAAATTACCAATGAAAAAGAGGCGATAGATGTGGCCACCTATTCCTTTATGAAAATGGGTAATGAGTTTAAAAAAACAGTAGCGTCTTCCCAAAAAAATGAAAGTTTTAACAACGAATACTAAAAGTCATGAAAAATATATTTTGCATATTAATTCTAGTCCTAAACAGTTTTGTGCCATTTTCTGCACAAACAGAAAAACTAAACCAGCTTTTTCAGGATTTTGAGAAAAATGGAGGAGTTACGTCTATCAACATTAAAAAACCGATGTTCAAACTGTTGAATAATATAGATGTTAATGATGATTATATAAATAAAATAAAACCTATTCTAGGGCAGGTTGATGGTCTTAAACTTCTTATTATCCCAAAAGCGACTTTTCCTGAAAATTTAAAGTCTGAAAATGCAGCTAATATTAAAATGAATGAGGAAAAGGCTCAGAAGATTAATAAAGCATTGAGTAAACTCAATTTGGAAGAACTGATGTCTATGAATAATGAAGGTACTTCTATGAAGTTTTTGGCTGAAACAGGAAAAGGAGATTTTTTAGAAAACCTAATTCTTAATATTGATTCAGATGAAGAGAATATTCTTTTCTTGCTCAACGGGAAAATGAAGCTTGATGACGTTAATAAAATCATTAATTCCAGCGAGATAAAATCAACTACAGCAACTAATGCCAAAAATAATACGGCTTCTCCTGATAATAATGCGTCTTATCTTAACGGGGAAATAAGAAATGTAGGAGAATTTTCAGGAGTTCAGGTAAGCACGGGGGTAAATGTGGTTTTTAAACAGGAAAGCCCTACAAATGTTAAGGTAATTGCTGACGCAGACAAGTTGCAATATGTTGTAACCAAAGTAGAAAATGGCGTTCTGAAAGTTTTTATTGACAATAAAGGAGTGAAGAATTTAAAATTTAAGAATTTAAGTGTAAATGTTTCTTCTCCGAGAATAGAGAATATTAAAGCATCTTCAGGAGCAAACTTTGCTGCAGTAAATAGGGTTAAGGAAAATAATTTAACAATCGATGCTTCTTCAGGCTCTGCAATAAAAGGAAATTTTAATGTTTCAAATGCTACAAGTGTGGAGGTTTCATCGGGCTCAAATGTTAAAGCAGATATTAATACAAAAAATATTATTGTAAAGGCATCCAGTGGAGCTGGTGCAACTTTGGCTGGAAGTGCGCATTCAGGAATTATAGATGTTAGCAGTGGATCTTCCTGTAAAGCTGAAGATTTAAAGATTAATAATGTCGAGGTCGAAGCTACCTCCGGAGCAGGTATTTCGATAAATGCGTTGAATAGACTAAAAGTGAGAGCTTCATCAGGAGGTTCGGTAAAATATAGAGGGAATCCTGAGATTGAAGCAAATATTAGTAAAACATCTGGTGGAAGTTTGAAACCAATTAATTAAAACTGATTATCATGAAAATTTTCAAAAATATATTTCTAGCGATTTGTGCTCTGTTTTTAATGCAGTCATGTGTAGTTTCCGAGAAACCTAATATTGATTATTTTTCGGGAAAAGATTTTAAAGGAGCAAAATTTGTAAGTATTAATGTTCCAATGTTTTTGGCAAAACCTTATATTAAGAGAGCATTGAAGGAAGAGGGAGAAAGTGAAGAAGTGATGAGGTTAATCAAAAAAGTTTCAAAAGTAAAAGTTTTAGCCATCGAAAATGGGGATAAATCGTTACTTAAAGAATATGCTAAATATTTAAATGATAATAATTACGAAGATTGGGCGACAATAAAACATGATGGTGATAACGTAAATGTAAGAGTAAAACAAAAAGGAAATGCCATCAAAAACATGCTCATTACAGTAAATTCTGATAGAGATTTGGTTTTTGTAGATGTAAAAGGAAATTTTACGCCAAAGGATATCTCAAAAATGATTAATTCAGCTACTGATAAATAATTAATTCATCACCAAACACTTATTTATTATGGAGGAAAAACTCATCCGAGAAATACGTATCTTAAAAATATATACCGTTTCGCTTACCGTTGTGTGTATCCTAGTTTTCTTTTTTGGATTTAAAAACCAGAAAACCAGTCAGCGATTTGAAGAAATAGATGTAGAACGAATCAATATCATGGAAAAAGACGGTACGCTGAAAATGGTGATCAGTAATAAAAACCGTCAGCATCCTGGAATGTTCAATAATAAAGAATTGAAACCGCGGGAAAGAGAAGCTGGAATGATTTTTTTTAATGAGCTTGGAGATGAATGCGGAGGACTTGTATATGGCGCTGATGAAGAAGGTTCGGGAATGGTGTATTCCGTAGATCAGAGAAATACAGACCAGATTATGCAGCTTCAGTATATGGAAGGAACCGGCAATAAAAAGAACAGAACCTATGGTCTTAAGCTTTGGGACAGGCCGGATGACTTTCCTTTAGAAGATATTATGAGATTTGAGGACTCTTTGAAAAAACTCAATGATCCTGTTGCCTCAAAAAAAGCATATGCAAAGCTTAGAAGTGAAGGAAAAATTACACAGGAAAGGTTTTTTGCCGGAAAAACAGCTGATGGCGACGTAGGACTTTTTATTAAAGATACCAAAGGAAATGTACGTCTTAAGATATATGTTGACAAAAACAATCAGACCCATATAGACAAGCTGGACGAAAGCGGAAAGATTATTCAATAACTCTGAAAACAAGTAGTTTCATATACTAAACTTATTTTGTACCGTAACCGTTCTGCTAAAAAGGACGGTTTTTTTGATTTAAGTTATTGATTATTAAATTTTATTTAAACTATCAAAAAGGATTTTCATATCTCACAAAAATAGTCTAATTTTGCAAAGAAAGTAAAGATGTCTATTCATAACAAAATTGTAGAGACAGCCATCACTTTCGATGACGTTCTTCTAGTCCCTTCTTATTCAGAAGTTTTACCTAATCAGGTTTCATTAAAATCAAGACTTACCGACAAAATTACGCTGAATGTGCCGATCGTTTCTGCTGCAATGGACACAGTTACAGAAGCCGATTTAGCGATTGCTTTGGCTAGAGTTGGAGGTTTAGGTTTTATTCATAAAAATATGACAATTGCTGAGCAGGCTGCACAGGTGAATCGTGTAAAGCGTTCAGAAAACGGAATGATCTCCGACCCTGTTACCCTTTCAAAAGATCACACATTAGGTGAGGCTAAAGAGACGATGTCTAAATATAAAATCTCAGGTCTTCCTGTTGTAGATTCTGAAAATGTATTGATCGGTATCATTACAAACAGAGATGTAAAATATCAGGAAAATCTTGATATGAAGGTTGAAGAGATTATGACAAAAGATAATCTGATTACTTCAGATAAAAATACTAACCTTGAAAAAGCTAAAGAAATTCTTCTTAAAAATAGGGTTGAAAAATTACCTATCGTAGATGCGGAAAATAAACTGGTTGGATTGATTACCATTAAAGATATCGATAATCAACTAGAATATCCAAATGCAAACAAAGATCAAAACGGACGTCTTATTGTAGGAGCAGGAGTAGGAGTAGGAGAAGATACAATGGATAGAATTGAGGCTTTGGTAAAAGCTGGAGTTGATATTGTAGGTATTGATTCTGCTCATGGACATTCTAAAGGTGTTTTAGATAAAATTGCTGAAATCAGAAAAGCTTATCCTGATTTGGATATTGTTGGTGGAAATATTGTAACTGCCGAAGCTGCAAAAGATTTAATTGAAGCTGGTGCTAATGTTCTAAAGGTAGGTGTTGGTCCTGGTTCTATCTGTACAACGAGAGTTGTTGCCGGAGTAGGGGTTCCTCAATTATCGGCGATATATAATGTTTATGAATATGCTAAATCTAAAAATGTCGCAGTAATTGCTGACGGAGGAATTAAGCTTTCAGGAGATATCGTAAAAGCTATTGCAAGTGGAGCAGGAGCGGTAATGCTAGGTTCTCTTTTAGCCGGAACTGATGAAGCTCCGGGAGAAGAAGTTATTTTCCAGGGCAGAAAATTCAAAACATATCAAGGAATGGGAAGTCTTTCTGCTATGAAAAGAGGAGGAAAAGAAAGATATTTCCAAAGTGAAGCAAAAAAATTCGTTCCAGAAGGTATTGAAGGTAGAGTTCCAAGTAAAGGGAAATTAGAAGATGTAATCTTCCAATTAACCGGAGGTTTGAGAGCTGGGATGGGGTATTGCGGAGCTAAAGATGTTGAAGCATTACAAAAAGATACTAAAATGGTAATGATTACAGGAAGTGGTTTGAAAGAATCTCATCCACATGATGTTATTATCACTCAGGAAGCTCCAAATTATTCTTTGTAAATAATTTAAGATGCTGGAAGATTGATATTGACATTAAATTTGCATTGTAAATAAAAAAATAAAGCTTTCAGGACTACTGAAAGCTTTGTTTTTATAACGATATAGTTATAATATATTTTATTTTTTCACAAATTTAAACTCGTGAATCTGTGAATCTTTTGTTATTACCCGGAGTAAATAAACTCCTGCTGTAAGTGTTGAAACATTAAGTTTTTTATCAAATATTCTATCTTGAATAAGCTGCCCTGTTGTATTATAAACCTGAATAGATTTAGCGTTTTCAATTCCTGAAATACTGATGATTTCAGTTACAGGATTGGGGAAAATCTGAATCTTGGTTTTTGTTGCTTCTAGAGTGGCAAGTGAGGTAGAATGTACATCACCCGTCATGGTAGAATTGGTTCCGTTAAGGTTTCCTCCACAGTCTCCCTGTGTTATTGTTGTATTTTCTACCCAAGTGCCAAACGTATTACTAGGAGGATTATTTGCGGCATTATTTCCTGTAGAGTTATAATAAATTAAGTATGGTGTTGTGAATGTTCCGTTTCCTTCGTCGGCTAAAAATTCCCAACGGTTTAGGGTGTTATTCCATTGAATTTTGAATTCACACGTTCCTAGGCCTCCACATGGTTGTCCGTCAACAGGTGTAGTGATGTAAATATTTTTATTATATGCATCTACTCCTGTTTTTGTAAACACAAACTCCTGATTATCAAATAGATTATAACATCCTTTGAAAGTGATTGTCTGTCCGAAGGCTAAACTTCCGAGAGTCAGACCTAATAAATAAAGTGCTTTCATAAGATATTAAGTTTGTGAAGGAAAGATACCTTGTAAAGCAATAATACATTTCAGTGTAACAAACGGAGGTCTGTTTTCGTGTGGCTGGCTTCCTCCTGCTGTGTTTATCATAGACGCTTTCATTGTTGTATTAGCATTAGCATCAGAGTATTCTTTATCTAATGTTTTAGTGTCTGCAGGAAGATTTCCTGTTGGTGTATTCTGGTTTCCTTCAGAGGTTACTGCGTTTACAGTATGGGAGTGTGCAGGCATTTGTGTTACCAATAGAGTTACACTTTCTGCTCCTCCACTTTGTCCCATTGTATAGTTTGTTGCTCCTCCGGGAGCTTGTCCTTCGTGAACAAGAACTCTACCTCTCATATCGGGCAAGGCAAAAGTAGTGGTTCCGTTTCCTCCATAGGTTGTTCCAAGAAGTGCAAAAAGTGCTGTATTTTGTGCGATAGATAAGAGCTGTCCGTTACAAGGAGCCCAGTATTTGGGTACAAAGTTATAAGGTACAAAAGCGATTTGCCCAAGAAATGGTTCTGAAGCCTGAGCCTTTAATGTAGGTGTGAAAACTATACCTGCAAGACCCGCAAGTATAAATGCTATTTTTTTCATGGTAATAAGTTTAGTAACACAAAGCTACATAATATTTAAATGACTTTATTCAGAAAAATAAAAAACCTTTCGATTTTAATCGAAAGGTGTATCACAATAATGCTTTATGTTTGTTTTATTTTCTGAGTTTTTCTTTGAAGTCATCAATTCTGAAATCTGTTAAAGAATTACCTTTTTCAATTTTTTCTTTTGAATATAATCTGAAATCATTCTCTGTTTTTTCTAAAAGATAATCATAAGGTCCCACAGACGAGATTAACTTAACCAAAACAGGAGAAATTTCAAGACAGATAAATAATCCCATAATAAAAGAAGCAGCTAAAGCAATAATTGCCGAATTTTTTCCGAGTTCATCCAATGCCTGTAATCTTGCAGCAAATCCGTTAAATTTATCTTCGATAGTTTCTGTAGATTTTCTTTCCGTTTCAAGATTGGTATAAACTTTTGATATTTCTTTATCCAGATAATCTAGTCTTGGCGTAACTTGTTTTTGATAATTTTCTAAGTCTTGTCTTCGTTGTTCTTTCAGTTCCTGCTTACGTTTTGCATTAGGTCCGAAACCCTCTTTTCCACTTGTAAGATTTGATTGTTTTCCTAGAATTTCTTTTTCTAATTCAACAGCTGCAGAATCATAAGACTTTTGATATTGAGCAATTTTCTCTGAAATTTGCTTTTTTTCTGTTTCAAAAGGTCCTGATTGTTGAAGGATTCTGCCGTTCATTTCACCCTGAAGTTGTTTTTTGTTTCTTTGAATAATAGTATTCAGTTGTTTGTTAACCTCTTTTTCAAATATTTTAAGCTCTAAAGGTTTTGAAATAATGATTCCTAAAAATGTTGCTAAAATCAAACGTGGAATTGCCATTAAAATCTGATTCCACCATGTTCCGGTTTTCTTAATTGATGAAATAATGTATCTGTCCAGATTGAAAATCATTAATCCCCATAATATTCCGAATCCTATGGCTGTCCAAATATTATCGAATACTGTAAACATAGCATAGCCCGCAGAAAGTGTTGCGAAAACTGAAGTGAAAAGAACGATGCCACCAATTCCTGCAAATTTATTCCATTCACTTGGGGTTTTTCTTAGTATGTGAAGATTCGCTCCTGAGCATACTATCAGAAACTTTTGGAACCAATTAATTTTATGATTCACCTGGTTTATAGTTTGTTGTTTGTTTTTCATGATAGAAAAATTTATACAAAAGTAATACTAAAAATCGTACCATTGTTAAAGATAGTAATATGTTTTACCAAGTAACTTCATCTTTTTATTTAAATGTTTGATAATTAGAAACTTAATATTTGTTTTGTTTTAGAGAGAAAAATGAATGAAAATAATTTGTGTTTGTATTAGAAATTCATATGTTTGTGAATTATAAAATATTAAAAAGTGAAAAATATTAACAGAATCAGTGCTCTTTTGTTGCTAATGTTCTTTAGCAATGCGTTTTCTCAGAACTTAGAAAAATATTGTGGTTTTGATGAAGAACTTAGAAAAATGGATGTTAGATTCCCTGAATTGAAAAAGAAAAGGGAGGATGTAGAAACGAAGTTGAGAAAAATGGACAAACAATCTTTTCTCAATAAAGTAGGAGGTTCTACTTCTTGGAACGGATTATATACAGGGCAGGTTTATGAAATTCCTGTAGTGGTTCACGTAATAGAATCTCAGGCTGCATCAAATGCTAATTTATCTCTTACAGATCAGCAAATTATTGACTGGGTAGATAGAGCTAATAAAATGTATGCTACTACATACGGAAATGGCTTTTATCCAGAAGGACCAGGGAATGATGGAGGAAATGTGATTCCCTTTAAACTTGTTTTAGCTAAAAGATCTCCAAGTTGTACTCCAACGTCAGGAATTGTGAGATATAACGGTAGTTCACTTCCATTGTATGATACACGAGGAGTAAAAATGAATTCGTCAAGTGGAGCAACTGATTCGCAGATTAAAGCTTTGGCTCCACACTGGCCGGAAACATCATATTTTAATATTTACGTTGTAATTGGTTTTGATGGACAGCAACAAAATGCAAGTGGACTAATGGGCTATGCAAGGTTTCCAGAGATTTATGATTATTTTTATGAAAGCTTCATGAAGGTAGCAACTGTGAAAAATTTACATGATACGACACTTACCCATGAATTAGGGCATGCGTTTGGTCTGTACCATACGTTTGAAGGGATTTCGTATACAAATCAGACTTCTTGTCCGGTAAATAATAACTGTTCAACAGACGGTGATAGAATTTGTGATACTTCGCCATCTAGAAGTATGTATGGTGTTGCTGTTCCGGGTAATAATAGTATAGATCCATGTACAGGGCAAAACTATGACGGAACTCAATACAATATCATGAATTATACTAATGATGAACGTAAGTTCACGCAAGGTCAAAGAGAAAGAGCTGTTTTATTAATGATGGAGTATAGAAAAAATTTGTTAAACTCAACGGCAGGTAAAGATCCTTCGGTTGTGGTTCCTTCTCCGGTTTCTATAATAGCTTCACAGTGCAATCCGCCAAGTATCGCAAACCCTACAAATAATAATTTTGCAATTGGGGCAACCAGAGTTCAGTTTGGTTCTATCAATAGTATGACAAACGGGTATGATTCTGATGAGTCAGCTCCTCAATTCTATGAAGATTATTCTGTCGCAAACTGTATAAGACCGGCATATTATACTGATATTGCATCTGGATCGAGTACAGAGCTAAAAGTTACTTTTTCAAATGGATTTGGTCAGTCAGATAAAATGAAAGCTAAAGTTTGGATTGACTATAATAATAACGGAGCGTTTGAAGAGTCTGAATTAATTGCAAATGCTACTTCTGCGGTCTTGGCTTCAGGAGGAGAAGTGACACTTACAAATAATATAACACCACCTGCAGGAGCTGTGAAAAATGCTTATTTAAGAATGAGAGTGATGGTGGATGCTGCTACATATAATGGGGCTTCACTTCCTGATTTTACGGCTTGTTCACAATTGCAATACGGTCAGGCGGAAGATTATGCGGTAAGAATTCTAGATGTTTTAGAAACAACAGATGTTAAAAATAGATCTGAAGCCAAACTGGTTTATTTAAAATCAGAAAATAAGCTACAACTTGTAGGAGATAAAAATGATATTTTTGGAGATTACCAAATTTATGATTTAAATGGTAAACTTATTCAAAAAGGTAATTCTAAAACTAATGAAGTTCAGATAAATCAGCAACTATCAAAAGGAGTTTATATAATCAATTATTCAGATAAAAAAGAATCTAAGAAATTCTTAAACTAAATTTTAAAAGGAGCTTTCAATAAGCTCCTTTTTTTATCTAACTTTAAAATATGAAAAATAGTATTAGCCTTATCCTTTTGTGTTTATTAATGATGAACTGTCAGCCTCAGCAAAAGGGCAGGAACTTAAATACGGAAATGCAAACTGAAAACAACCCTGAATATTTTTTAGGAAGCTGGAAGTTTGTTGAGAAAATATATATTGAAGAAGGACAGGAAAAGAGTTATCCATTACAAGAATGCATGAAGAAATATACTTGGATTTTTGAAAAACAAAATGAAGATTTCTTTTTAACTAAAAATTATGCAACAGGTAAAGATTGTTCGGTCAAAAGTTCTTCAGGAAAAACTTATATTCTCATCAATGGAAGTTCTATTTTATATACGGATGGAGATTTAAAAAGGAAAGAAGACTTTGTTATGATTTCAAAAAATAAATTTTCAATTAATTATAAAGATATTTTAAACAGAAAAGTTGTTCAAATAAAAGATATTTATGAAAGGCAGTAATATTATTTTATTCTGTCGGGATTTTGTTTTAAAAAACTTTCCCAACCGGTATAAGATTTTGTATCAGAAATCGTTCCTGAATTGAAATGATGGCATACTGCGACAGCCAAACCGTCGGAGGCATCTAAGTATTTTGTAGGGAATTCTTTTAACTTCAGAAGGTTTTGAAGCATTCCTGCAACTTGTTCTTTACTTGCATTTCCGTTTCCTGTAATGGCCATTTTAATTTTCTTGGGAGAATATTCGGTAATAGGAATGTTTCTGTAAAGACTTGCAGCCATAGCAACACCTTGAGCGCGTCCCAGCTTTAACATAGATTGAACATTTTTGCCATAAAAAGGAGCTTCTAAAGCTACTTCATCCGGGTGAAACTCATCAATTAGAGCTAATGTTTTATCAAAAATGTACTTCAGTTTAGTCTCGTGATTAGGGTATTTTTTTAATAAAAGCTCATGAATGGAAATCATCTCCATTTTTCCTTTTTTTACTGAAATTATTCCGAAACCCATTACTGTTGTTCCGGGATCTATGCCTAATATTATTTTTTCTGAAATCATTTGGTCAAAGATATAACTTTCTTAAATTTAAATTGCTTCCAATTAATGCTTTGAGAAGCAAACTCATTCAAAATTTCCTTATCTTTATTCAAAATTATATAAAAATGAAAATTTTAACAAGTTTTTTAATTATTCCATCTTTTTTAGTTTGCGGTTTGTTGCAGATTAATGATTTTGGAGAAAATAAGAAACTGAACATAAGTTCAGAGATGCACTCTAGTCAGATTGGTTATCTTTTCTTTAAGGTGGAAAAAGAGGGTTCTAATGTAGAAAAAGTGACTTTGCAGGGAAAGAAATTAAGCGAAGGAAAATTAAAATATACTCCAAAGTATAACAGGGATTTAGCTAATGTAGGAGATTTCATTATTACATTGACCAATTCAGAAGGGAAGGAGATTGTGAAGCAATCTATAGAAGATCCGTTAAATCCTGTGATGGAGGTTTATGAAGAAAATATTAGCAGAAAAAAGCTCTCTCTTCAACATGCTGAATTTAGTATCAGATATTCTCATTCTAATGAAATTACGATGCTTAAAGTTGAAAAAATTACCAACGCAGGAAATCAATTATTATTAAATCAAAAACTATAATCATGAAAAAAACTTTATTTTCCTTATTAATTAGTTCTTTTTGCTTTGGTCAGGTTTTTGAAAAAGTAGCAGTTCTACAGAATGGTAGTAATGATAAGCGTATTAACATTGCTGTTTTAGGAGACGGTTTTACAGCTGCCCAACAAACAGATTTTGTAAATGCGGCTCAGAGCACGGTTAATTATCTTTTTACAAAAAGTCCTTATAAAGAGTATAAAAATTATTTTAATGCTTACGCTATTAAAGTAATTTCTACAGAGTCTGGAGTAAAACACCCAGGAACGGCTTCGGATGTTGTAGAGCCGGTCATTCCTGTTTCGAATCCTAACAACTATTTAGGTTCATCATTTGATTTTGGAGTTCACAGATGTATTTACAGTAATACAACGAATAAAGTTGCTCAGGTTTTACAAGCAAATATTCCGGATTATGATATGACCTATATTCTTGGAAATTCTACTGAATATGGAGGTTGCGGAGGAACTTATGCTTTTGCTTCTTTAAATGGGTCTTCAAATGAAATTGTAGTTCATGAATTAGGACATTCTTTTGCACAATTAGCCGATGAATATTGGTTTGCGGGGTCGGGAGAATCTCCCAACAAGACTCAAAATTCTAATACTTCAACAATAAAATGGAAAAACTGGCTAAATATTAATAGCATAGGAGTTTATCCTTATGATGAAAGCCCGACTTGGTTCAGACCTCATCAGAATTGTGAGATGAGGTATCTTAATAGAGAGTTTTGTTCCGTTTGTAAAGAAACAACAATAGAGAGAATACATTCTTTAGTTTCTCCGATTGATTCATATACTCCGGCAAACAATAGTGCAATTGACGGAACATCAAATGTAACTTTTACAGTAAACGAAATTCTGCCAATTCCCAATACTTTGGTTAATTCCTGGAAATTAAACGGAGTTACTCTTGCTTCAACAGCCAATACTTTAACGGTTACTCCCAATCAGTTAAATAACGGAAATAATACATTACTATTCTCTGTGACAGACGGAACATCTTTGGTTAAAGTGAATAATCACTCTGCTGTTCATTTTGCCAATATAACCTGGACTTTAAATAAATCTACTTTAGGAATTTCAGATGTAAAAGCTGAAGAAAGAAGATTTGGTATTTATCCGAACCCTGCAAATAATGAATTTTATATCAAAGGAAAACAGGATTTTGGAAAAGACATTAAAGTTGTTTTTTATGATGCTTCGGGAAGAATCATTCATGCAAAATTTGAATTAAAAGATTCATCAACAATATATGTGGATATTAATAGTGTTCCGTCAGGAGTTTATACTGTTAGTGTAACGGAAAATAAAACACCAATTATTTCTCAAAAAATTGTAAAAGAATAAAATTTAATTTTTCAATATTTGAAATCAGCTCATTTGGGCTGATTTTTTTATGGATTGGTTTAGCTTTTAGCTAAAAACTTTTCAGCAATGGGAACCCATTTTGTGTCATGTCGGAGCAATAATATCTTATCAACTAAAAATTTAGTTTTGTATTCTTTGCTTTTGTAAATTTCCCATGCTTTCAAATAGTTTTGAAAATCTAAATCTCTATATCCAACTGTTACATGCGGATTGAAAGAATATTTTACAAAGTTGAATTGCTGTTTTACCCTATTGAAAAGCTCAATTAACTGGTCATTATTTTCCGGTTTTATGTATAATACAGGATTTTTAGGATTAGCAAAACTTCCAAAACCATTTAACTCGATTTCAAAAGGTGTAAGGTTGGTGTCTATTTTTTGAAAAGCAATATGTATATCATTTTCCAGTTCTGCTTCTCTGCTGAAGGGTGGAAACAGCGTAATATGTGCATCATTTTTTAATGCTTTAGCATTATTATAGTTCATAGCTAAATCTTGTTTGAAAATTTTTACTTCCTCAATGATTTGCTGAGGTGGATAAATAGCTATGAAGTATAATTTTTTCATGAAAAGTTATAAATTTTGTTGGTTAAGCATTGTTTTAATCGTATCATTTTCCTTCATTTTGCTAACCGTATTTTCAATAACATCTGCAATTTTTCTGATTTCTTTGTGGGGGTTGAACACGGTTCCTAATCCGTTTTGTTCATCCGCAATATTTGATAAAATAATAACGGAAGTTTTAGTTTTAGGATAATAAATGTTTAGAGAAGGAGAGCCTTTGATGTATCCGCTGTGGAAGAAAGCTGTTGGTTTTTCCAGATTCATCATAATCCCGTAACCATAACCCATTTTCCTAAAAACAGGATGGTTTCTTTCAGAAGTTTTTGTTGTAAGCTTTTTTAAAGTTTCAGGTTTTAATATTCTTCCACCATAAAGAGCATTATTCCAAATGTGTAAATCATCTATGGTTGAAAGTATTCCTCCTGCAGGTATTCCGATATCCTTACTCGCCAATCTTTCAGGCATATTTTTAATTTTTTCTGCATTTTTAGCATTCCCAACAAATGCTCCTGCAAAATCATTTCCTCTAAAGTTTTTTCCTGTAGCAGAATGGTTCATTCCGTTTTTTTTGAAAAGTTCCATGATATTTTCGTCATATGATTTTCCCGAAACTTTTTCCACAATTTTGCCTAAAGCATTGAATCCGTCATTTGAATAATAAAAATCTGAACCGCTTTTGAATAATAATTTTCCACCAATATTATTTAATCCTGATGTGTGATTTAAAAGCTGATGAATAGTTATATTTTCATAATCTTTATTTTGAAACTCGGATAAATATTCTGAAACCTTATCTTCAATATTCAGCTTTCCTTGTTCTTCCTGAAGCAGTACCAAAACCGCTGTGAATTGCTTACTTATTGAGGCTATTGCAAAAACAGAATTGCTGTCGATTTTAGTTTTGGTTTTAAAATCAATAAACCCGTTTTCTTTTCTGTATAATTGAACAGAATCTTTAAAGACGGCAACACTTCCATTAAAATCATATTTTTTGAAAACAGAATCTATTTGTACTTTAAGAAGTTCTTTTTGGAAAGCAGTAATCGTAGAATCTATTATTTCATTTTTATTTATCTTTTTTTCGGATAAATTGTCGTGTCTGCAAGAAATAAAAGTCAATAAAACAAAAAGAAATAATAAAAGAGAGTGTTTTTTTTGTGTCATTTGGTATAAGAATAATTTTTTTTCAGTAAAATTTCAATCAAAAATATGAAAAAAACTCTTAAACTTAATTAAGCTATTCTTATGTAATGATGTGAAGTTTAATTCACGTTTTATTGTTTTTTGAAAGTAATATAAATATCGTTAAACGTTTCTTTTGTTGTGAAGAACTTCACAAATTCTTTCGGGATATAATGAACGTCATATTTGTTGAAATATAAAGAATAGTTTTTTTTTGAATTATTATTTTGAAATCAAGTCGCAAAACCAGAAAATGTACTCTTCATTTTTGTCAGAATTGGGTTTAGGGTATGTTTTCTTAATGGTTTCTCCTATTTCGAATTCAATGGGGTTTTTAAAAATTGGTCCGTCAAAAGTAAAGGAGTGAAATTCTCCATTTTCTCCGCAAGGATCAACGTTTTTCGGTAAATCTTTAATGAAATCGGCATCAATAATTCTTCCTGCAAAACTTTTATCAAGATAAGTTTCGTTCACGCAAGTTACAATGGTTTTAAAGCCTAAATCTAAAAATTCATTGATAAGAATTGAGGTGTTTTCTTTCCAGAGAGGGAAAACGGCTTTCATACCGATGGATTGCAGTTGACTTTCTCTATAATTTCTTAAATCTTCCAAAAAAATGTCTCCGAAAATGGAATGAGTAACAACACCTTGAGATTGTATTTCGTTCATGGTTTTGCCCATGATTTCACGATACTCTTCCATTGATGGTTCTTTCGGAAGTTCCATTTTAATTAAAGGAAATCCTAAACTTTCAGCCTGTTTCTCCAACAAAGAAATGTGAACTCCGTGCATAGAAATTCTTTCAAACTCTTTATTAATACTTGTCAATAACGAGGTGATATCAAACTTGTTATCTTTTAAAACTTTATATAATGCAAGGGCAGAGTCTTTTCCGCTGCTCCAGTTGAAAATGGCTTTTGGTTTCATTGATGAATAAAGGATAAAAAATATTATTTTAATGTAAAAAACTAATATAGAGGTAAATATCGTTTTTTTTGATGTAAATATCATGAAAAAGAGATTTTTAATTTTGAAGGTAGTTTTAAAAACTATTTTTTTAAGCAATGGAATTAAATATGATATTGTTAGAGAGGAGATTAAATGAAGTAAAATGTTGAAATAACTTCAAAAGTTGTCTGTTTGTATTGCAGCACACGTTTTAAAAAGTCATGTTGTGATTTGGTATAAATTAATTGTTTTTCTTTTAGTTTAATTATATAGGGTGTTTTGTGATAAATTATGAGAATATTTAATTGAGTGGTTTTTTGTATTTTGAGTTTTTATTGGTTGTTTTCGGAGTATTATTGTTTTTTTAATGAAAAATTTATATATATAAAGTGTTTTTAATATATTTGAGTGTTAAAAGCAAACTAAAATGAAAAATAAATTTTTACCAATGTTAGTTGTTCTGTCAAGTTCAACTCTTTTTTTTAATGCGATCGCATAGGTAGGTATAAATTCAAGCAATCCACAAGCTACACTTGATATTTTAAGCAAAGGGAGTACTGCTTCAACTAAAGCATTAAGAATTAATAACAATATAAGTAAAGAATTGGTTACTGTTACCGATGCCGGGAAAATGGGAATTGGTGCATCTGTACCAGACGGAACGTTACATGTTGTAACAACTGAGTCAAACGGAATGATATCTGAACGAGCAACTACAGCGGCTACCGGAGCTCCTCCATATTTAGTGTTTAGAAGAAATAATTCTGCATCTGTAGATGCAAATGGAGCGGTAGGATCGGGTAATGGTCTTGGTGCTGTAGTCTTTACAGGCAACACAGGAAATGGCTATGAAGCTAATGTAATTTCAGGAACTTCAATGATTATAGGATATGCATCAGAGAATTTCACCTCGACAGCACAAGGTTCCGAAATCAGATTTCATACAGTTCCTAATGGAACTGCAACTAGTTTGCTGAGAATGACATTAGGTAATGACGGAAGAGTTGGAATCGGAAGGGTTGCAGCTACGAATATTTTAGAAATTGCAGGGGAGGCTTCTAAGTCTACAACAGGCGGTTGGCTAGCCAACTCAGATGGGAGACTAAAAAAAGATGTTCAGCAGATTTCTGGTGAAGAAGCATTAAATAAATTATTAAAACTGAAAGGTGTTTATTACTACTGGGATGATAAAAAAACAGGAATAGAGAGACCTGATGAAAAACAGATGGGATTTATTGCTCAAAATATTCAGGAAGTATTTCCTGAAAAAGTAAGTACAGATTCTAAGGGGTATTTGCAAACAGCTTATGGAGATTATGATGCTGTAATTGTAGAAGCTATAAGAGCTCTTAACAGCAAAATAGATAAACTGGAAAAAGAAAATATAGAATTAAAGTCTAAAATTGAATCTTTAAAACATTAACAAAAATCCTCAAAGAATTTCTTTGAGGATTTTTTATTGTAATTTAATTGTAGCAATAGGTATATCTCCTATGACTACATATTTCTTCTGTACTTACCGCCCACTTCAAACAAAGCATTGGTAATTTGCCCAAGAGAACAGTATTTTACAGCATTCATCATTACTTCGAATAAGTTTTGCTGATTGATGGCTGCATGTTGAAGTTCCTTTAAGGCTTTTTCAGATTTACCTTCATTCGCTTTTTGGAAGTTATGAAGAGATGAAATCTGAGCTTGCTTTTCGTCCTCTGTCGAACGGATAACTTCTCCGGGAAGTACAGTTGGAGAACCGTCTTTTCCAAGGAAAGTATTTACACCGATGATTGGATATTCACCTGTGTGTTTCAACCATTCGTAATGCATAGACTCTTCCTGAATTTTCGAACGTTGATACATTGTTTCCATAGCTCCAAGAACACCGCCTCTTTCTGTAATTCTGTCGAATTCTGCATAAACTGCTTCTTCAACCAAATCTGTCAATTCTTCAATAATAAATGAACCTTGAAGCGGATTTTCGTTTTTCGCCAATCCTAATTCTTTATTAATAATTAACTGAATTGCCATCGCTCTTCTTACAGACTGTTCAGTCGGAGTTGTAATCGCTTCATCATAAGCATTCGTGTGAAGAGAATTACAGTTGTCATAAATTGCATAAAGCGCCTGAAGCGTCGTTCTGATGTCATTGAAATCAATTTCCTGAGCGTGAAGAGAACGTCCGGAAGTTTGGATGTGGTACTTCAACATTTGGCTTCTTTCGTCTGCTCCGTATTTCAATTTCATAGCTTTAGCCCAGATTCTTCTTGCAACACGTCCGATAACTGAATATTCAGGGTCGATTCCGTTTGAGAAGAAGAAAGATAGGTTTGGTGCAAAATCATTGATATCCATTCCTCTTGACAAATAATATTCAACATACGTGAAACCATTTGCTAATGTAAATGCCAACTGAGAAACTGGGTTTGCGCCTGCTTCCGCAATGTGGTAACCAGAAATAGAAACAGAGTAGAAGTTTCTTACTTTTTCTTTGATGAAATATTCCTGAACGTCACCCATTAATCTCAATGCAAATTCAGTTGAGAAAATACATGTATTTTGAGCCTGATCTTCTTTTAGAATATCCGCCTGAACTGTTCCACGAACGGTTGCAATTGTTTTAGCTTTAATTTCAGCATAAACATCGGCAGGAATAATTTCGTCACCAGTAATTCCTAATAATTTTAAACCTAAACCATTGTTGGAAGGTGGCAATTCTCCGTTATATTTTGGTCTTGCTAAACCTTTATCGTCAAATTTTGATTTTAAAACTTCTTCAACTTTAGATTCTAAACCATTTTCTATAATATATTTTTCAACGTTTTGGTCAATTGCTGCGTTCATAAAGAAAGCTAACAACATCGGAGCTGGTCCGTTGATCGTCATTGAAACAGAAGTTAGTGCATTCACTAAATCAAAACCTGAGTATAGTTTTTTGGCATCATCCAAAGTTGCGATAGAAACTCCTGCATTTCCGATTTTACCATAAATATCCGGTGGTAAAGCAGGGTCTTGTCCGTAAAGAGTAACAGAGTCGAAAGCGGTAGATAAACGTTTTGCAGGCATTTCCGCAGAAACATAGTGGAACCTTCTGTTGGTTCTTTCAGGGCCTCCTTCTCCGGCGAACATTCTTGTTGGGTCTTCTCCGGTTCTTTTGAAAGGATAGATTCCAGCTGTATAAGGGAAACTTCCAGGAAGATTTTCCTGACCTTTCCATTTAATCAAATCACCCCAATCGTTGTATTTTGGTAAGGCGATTTTTGGAATTCTTAAGTGGGATAAAGATTCTGTTGAGGTTTCAACTTTAATTTCTTTTCCTCTAACGAAATAAGAATAAAACTCTTCATGGAAAGCTTTTTTCGTATCATCCCAAGTTCTTAGGAAGTCAATGTTTTCCTGTTGAAGTTCTTTTTCTGCCTTTTGATATTCAGCTTCTAAGATTTCTCCGGAAATGATATTTTTAACACCTTCAATATGATACATTTTTCTGGCTAATTCTGCCTGTTTTTCAACTGCTGCATCGTATTGTCTGTTGTTTTCAACAATTTCAGAAAGGTAACGGACTCTTTTTGGAGGAATAATGGTTACTTCGTCCGTAATTTCCTGTTCAACAAATTTATTTAAGTTTAAATCAGCAAATTTTTCGTTTACTTTAGCAACTAATCTGTTGTATAACTCTGTAGTTCCGTGGTCGTTGAACTGCGATGCTTTTGTAGCATAAACAGGCATTTCGTCTAATTGTTGTTCCCATAATAAATGGTTTCTCTGGAATTGCTTTCTTACCGCCTGTAGTGCATCTAGAGCGCCTCTTTTGTCAGATTTATTTAAAGCAACCAAATCTGCATAATCCAGCATGTCGATTTTTTCCAATTGTGTAGAAGCTCCGTATTCAGGAGTCATTACATACATAGAAACATCTGCAATATCAGAGACTTCCGAGCCAGATTGTCCAATACCTGAAGTTTCTAAAATAATAACATCAGGATGAGCAAGCTTCAAAACATTTAAAGCTGAATGAATAAACGGAGAAACAGAAACGTTGTTTTCTCTCGTTGCCATCGAACGCATATAAACTCTAGAGTCATTAATGGCATTCATACGGATTCTATCGCCTAAAAGTGCGCCTCCCGTTTTCTTTTTGGAAGGGTCAATCGAAATAATTGCAATTTTTTTATCAGTATTAGAACGTAAAAAACGTCTTACCAATTCGTCTGTTAAAGAAGATTTCCCGGCTCCACCAGTACCCGTGATACCGATAATTGGAATATTTAAATCTTTTGATTTTTCGTCAATTGCTTTTACCAACTCAGGCTTATCATCTGAAAAATTTTCAACAGCAGAGATAACTTTTGCAATGCTTGTTGAGTTTTCAAAACTAATTGCATCTAAATCTTCTGTTGTTACATCTTTTCCTGTTGCGAAGTCTGATTTCTGAACCAAATCATCAATCATCCCTTGCAGACCAAGTTCACGACCATCATCAGGAGAATAAATTCTATCAATTCCGTAATCCATCAAATCTTTGATTTCTTCAGGCAGGATTACACCGCCTCCGCCACCAAAAATTTTAATTTGTGGTGAATTTTTTTCTCTTAAAAGGTCATAGATATATTTAAAATATTCGTTGTGACCCCCTTGATAAGAAGTTAACGCAATCGCATTGGCATCTTCCTGAATGGCTGTGTTTACAACTTCTTCTGCGGATTTGTCGTGACCAAGGTGGATAACTTCACATCCGGTTCCCTGAATCACACGACGCATGATATTAATCGCCGCATCATGCCCATCAAATAGTGAGGCTGCAGTAACGATTCTTACTTTGTTTTTAGGAGTATATTTTTGGGTTTCCATAAAAAAATTAGAAAAATTCTGAATTTCCAAATATAATAATAAAATAGCAACCTGTGATTGGTGTTTAATGATTTGATTATTAAAATGATAAGTATTATGAAAGAATTAAACACTTGTCAATTGAATAAATACTGAGGTAAAAATGATAACTAAAATCTCTACTTTTGCATTATATTTAATAAGTATGAAGAAAGCTTTGATATATTTTGTTTTAGGATCCGTTTTGAGTTTTTTAATTAATTACTTCTTTTATAGTTCGGAAAATCTGGGTCTTGATGTATTTTATGCTTTGGCTTTTGGTGGAGCTTGGGGAATAGCTTATTATTTAGATACTCCTAATTTTTCATTGCCACAAAAGCTGGGGATTTCTTTTGTAGTAATGGGACTTTTTGTTTTGGTCGGGACTTTATTGTTTAACCTTGAACTAGCAATTCCTTCTATATTAAAGTTTTCAACGGTGTTTGTTGCTTACTATTTAATTGCAAGTTTCCGAGGGACAAAATCTTTACGAAATTAATGTAGCATTATAATACTGATATATACTAATATTAGCAACATAGATATCAATCCTATGAAGTTTACGATAAACAATAGGATTCCGTTGATAATACTTACACTTTTTTTAGTGCCATAGGTTTTGCGATGTGCTTTAAAAAAATAGAGTGAAGTATAAATAAATAATGCTATCGTTGTGAGTGTGTAAACGGCATTGAATATAAAATAATCTGGTAAGAAGGAATAAATTCGATTAATTATAGTAAATATTAGGGTAGAGAGTAAAAGAAATGAAAAATAATGGAGAGTGAATATTCCATGATCGAAATACCACCATTTTTTCTTATCGTGAAATAACCATAAAAAGAAGGCAAAAACAGGTAAGTATACAAAAATTGCTTTAGGCAAGGTGTGAATAATTGTTTCTTCTGTCTTTTTTAAGATTTCGGTATTTGATAAGCCTTTGTTTTTAAGCTCTACATACTTTTTTAAAGCTGGTTTTAAAAATAGAATCTTTCTGTTTTCAGGAAGTCTAGTTATAGAATCAAGTTCTTCCAAATTTGCAACATCAATTGATATACCTTTATTGCGACTGGTTGTTCTGCTTTCTGTTTCTTTAGCTAGAGAATCTTTTTCTATATTTAATTCCTTTTTTACTGTCTGTACAGTATTTTCAGATAATGTCCCTGCTTTTTGAAGTTCCTCTATCGGTTTTATTATTTGATTGCTTTGCTCTTTTGCAAGACTTGTTTGATCGATTTGTCCCGCATCTTTGTCGTTTGAACTAGGAAGTAAATTAGGTAAAAAGAATGTGATAAAACTTATGAAGATATAAAGCTTTACAGGAGGAACAAACTTTTGTCTTTTACCTTCTAAATAAGTTGTGGTAAGTTGTCCAGGCTTGAAAAGTAGTTTTTTTATTGTTCCCCAGAATTGCCCATCATAATGTGTGAAATCCTCAATAAAGTGTGAGAATAAATAATGGAAGGGTTGTCTTGTTTGAATATTTTCTTGTCCGCAATGTGGACAGAATTTTTCTTCTACAAAATGTCCGCAATTAAGACAATCTTTTTCTTCTCTTAAATTACCGTGGCTCATAGTTGTTTAGCTTTTTGAGCAAATATAATTATTTCGTAAAATAAAATAACTCAAACAGTAATTTTTTGATAGAATATGCTATGTTGATAATAAAATAAGAGCTTAGGGAACTAAACTCTTTATTTTTTTCATGTGTGTTTTTAGAATCTTCTAATCAAATAATTGATTCATCTTGAAGACACTTAACAATATTTATGCCAAGAATGAAAGAGATAGTTAAAATCTATTTAATAAGTATTGCAGGGGTATTCTCCACTTTAAATGAAATATGTTTTTGCATTCTAAAAATAATTTGTACCTTTGCACACCCTTTTAGGGGTAAATTATGTTTAATCTTTAACTAAAACGTGTGAATACATTAAGTTACAAAACTGTTTCAGCGAACAAAGCTACTGCTAATAAAGAATGGGTTGTGGTAGACGCTGAAGGACAACCGTTAGGTAGATTAGCTTCTACGGTTGCAAAGATTTTGAGAGGTAAGCACAAAACTAATTACACACCTCACGTAGATTGTGGTGATAACGTAATCGTTTTGAACGCTGGGAAAGTTACTCTTTCTGGAAATAAGTGGAACGACAAGACTTATATCTGGCATACAGGTTATCCTGGAGGTCAAAAGTCTATGACTGCGGCTGAACTTCAGAAGAAAGATTCTTTAAAAGTATTAGAAAAATCTGTAAAAGGTATGTTGCCTAAAAACAGACTTGGAGCTGCTTTATTAAAGAACCTTTACTTATATGAAGGAACTGAGCACAAACATGAAGCTCAACAGCCTAAAACAATTAATGTTAACGAATTTAAATAATTAATATGTCTACAGTTCACAAAATCGGAAGAAGAAAAACTTCTGTAGCAAGAGTTTATGTAAAACCAGGTGCTGGTAATATTACTGTAAACGGTAAAGATGCTAAAGAATACTTCTCTACAGATGTAATGGTTTACAAATTAAACCAACCATTTATCCTTTCTGAAACTGTTGGTCAGTATGACGTTACCGTAAACGTATTCGGTGGTGGAAATACAGGTCAGGCAGAAGCTATCAGATTAGGTATTTCAAGAGCTTTATGCGAAATCAATGCTGAATTCAGATTAGCTTTGAAACCAGCTGGTTTACTTACAAGAGACGCAAGAATGGTGGAAAGAAAGAAGCCAGGTCAGAAAAAAGCAAGAAAGAGATTCCAATTCTCAAAACGTTAATTTTCAGACTTCAGATACAGGATTTCAGATTTGGGATTTTTTTCAATCGGTTATCTTTTATCTAAAATCTATTTATCAAAACAAAAAAATTGCCCGTTACGTTTAGCATCCAAACGCTTCTCCCATCTAAAGAAGTTGTTGATTGTTTAAAAGACGGAAAGTAAACTAACAAAAACAGAAAACATGGCAAAAGCAAATGTAAAAGACCTTCTAGAGGCTGGTGTACACTTCGGTCACATGACGAGAAAGTGGAACCCAAATATGGCTCCATACATTTTTATGGAGAAAAATGGTATTCACATTGTAGACTTACATAAAACAGCAGTTAAATTAGACGAAGCTTGTAACGCTTTAGAAAAATTAACTTCTGCAGGTAAAAAAGTTCTTTTCGTAGCTACTAAAAAGCAAGCGAAAGAAGTTGTTGCTAAACACGCTTCTGAACTTAATATGCCTTATATTACAGAAAGATGGCCAGGTGGTATGTTAACAAACTTTGTTACTATCAGAAAGGCTGTTAAAAAAATGAACTCCATCGACAAAATGAAAAAAGATGGTACGTTCGAAACTTTATCTAAAAAAGAAAGATTACAGGTAGACAGACAAAGAGCTAACTTAGAGAAAAACTTAGGTTCTATCGCTGACATGGTTCGTCTTCCTTCTGCAATCTTCGTTGTAGATATCATGAGAGAACACATCGCTGTAACTGAAGCTAAGAAATTAGGTATTCCAGTTTTCGGTATTGTTGATACAAACTCTGACCCTAGAAAAGTTGACTTCGTTATCCCAGGAAACGATGATGCTTCTAAGTCTATTGATATGATTTTAAGCGTAGTTGCTGAATCTATCAAAGAAGGTCAGTCTCAAAGAAAAGCTGATAAAGAAAAATCTAAAGAAGAAGGAGAAAAAGTATCTGCTGATAAAGATGCTGATTTCGATGTTGAATAATTAAAGGTTTTCTTTACTATAGAAAAATCCGCTAAACAAAAAGTTTAGCGGATTTTTTATTTATACTTAAAGGTTGTGGTTTGTATTTATTATTTTAAATTTTTTCTAGTTAGAAAGTGTAACATTATACGATGATGTAATGTATTTTGTTTTCTGATAAACAGAGTTACAAAGCATTCCTGAAAGGTTGTAATTTTGATTTTTCATTACCATTGCAGAACCTATTTTACCTGCGCCAATCGGAATTTTTTTGAAATAATTATTTCCGCTAATAGTAAGAACCATATTACATCTTGAGTTGTTTTCTACTGTAATCGATGTTTTTGGGCTGTCTGAAGAGTCATTTAATAAATCAGTTAAAACTTCGGCAGTTTCAGATTTATATGTCTTAATAAGAGTCTGATATTCTCTTTCGGTCTGAGACATAGAATTGTTACCTGTTGTACTTGTACTGGTTCTTGGATATTGATTTCTGGCAGGGTAATTAGAGTTATAATTAATGCTACAACTGCTTAAAGAGAGTAATGATAGGATGATTCCGGAAAAATTTATTACTTTTTTCATGTGTAACTTTTAAAATGCAAATTTAAGCCTTACTTTTTAGATGAAGTCTTTTTTTCTACAGGATTGTCTAAGGTTATAAATACCCCTTTTTTTATTTCTTTTTTAGAACTGTATACCAAGTCGCAAACATTGCTCGTAAGAGTGTATTCTCCCTTTTTTATAACAATGAAATTTTCATCATGTGCAGGAACGGCTAAATTATAAAAATCTTTGCCCTGAATTCTTATAATAATATTACAATCTGAATTGTTTTTACATAAAAGTATTGCTTCTTTACTGCTAACATCTTCATTGAACATTGTATTCAGCAGTTTCACTGTTTTTTCCTTATGTTCCTGAGAGTTTTCTGTTATTAAACGTTTAAACTCCTCCGCATCTTTTGAGTTTCTCATTACACTATTCGGGATATCTGTAATGACAGGACGAGCTTCCATGGGTTTGGCATTTTTGGCTCCTTTTGTCCATGCCTGATTTTTTAGAGCAATTAGTTTGGGTTTTAATACACTTCTTTTAGGATCTTCTGGATGCGCTGTTTTTAGAAACGCCTCAATTTCTGCAATATTGGTACTTTTAAGGATGTTCTTAAATTTTTTTTGACCATAAGACATACTTGATAACGTTATAAAAAATAACGAAATAATCAGACTTGGCTTTTTCATTGTGTGTTCTTTTTTAGATATAATTTATATCTATTGATTTTATTTATAATATTTACACATTATAAATATATTTTATGTGTTTTTTTATTTAAAAATTAATTGATTCTAAATTTGATGTAAGTTATTGTCTTTCCTTTTGCTGAAAATAATTCTTCGTAATATGTTCTGATGTCTCTTAAATGGGGAGTATTTGGGTCGTATTCCAGAGCACCATAAATATCGTGATGGGCTGTAATGATTTCATATCCTGCACCCTGTAAGAAACCTAAAGTATAACCGTGTAAGAATTCAGAATCGGTTTTTAGGTGTATAATTCCGCCTGGTTTCAAAAATTTTTTATATCTGTTTAAAAAATCAGGGTGGGTAAGTCTATGCTTAGTACGTTTGAATTTAATTTGAGGATCAGGGAAGGTGATCCAGATTTCATCAACTTCATTTTCGCCAAAAAAGTAATCAACAAGTTCAATTTGAGATCTTAGAAAAGCAACATTATTCATTCCGTTTTCAACAGCTTCTTTTGCTCCAAACCAAAATCTGGCTCCTTTGATGTCAATACCTATAAAGTTTTTTTCAGGGAAAGTTTTTGCCAATCCCACTGAATATTCTCCTTTTCCACAACCTAGCTCTAGAACAATAGGGTTTTCATTTTTAAAAAAATCTTTTCTCCAATTTCCCTTAAGTTCAAAGCCATTTAAAGCTTCATCTCTTGTTGGTTGTATTACATTTGGTAATATTTTGTTTTCTGCAAATCTTGCTAATTTATTTTTGCCCATGTTAAATAATGAAATCGTGCAAAAATAGCGAAAATAGAGCAATTTTTACTGCTTTTAACCCTAAAAACAGCATGATATAAATTACATTGAAAGAGTTGTTACTTCTTTGCAGAGCTTCCTAAAGCAACGATAAGAGGTTTCTGGATTGTTTTCTGAGAAGCATATTGTGCGCCACAAACAATACTTGTAAATAGATAATCTCCTTTTTGTATCACAATAGAATTGTCACCGTGTGCGGGTACCGGAAGCCTGTATTTTGTTGTTCCTATACCTTCCATTCTTACAATAATGTTGCAATCAGATTTGTTCTCGATCATTACGATACATTCTTTGGCATTGGGATCATTATCAAATAAGGAATTTAAAATTTTTACTGTTTTGTTTTTGTGTTCAATTTCATTTCCTCCCATTAGCATATTGAATTCTGACGCTTCTGTATCCGGAATCGCGGCTACGGTCTTAGTGACAGCCGGAGTGGCAACATAAACATTTTGAGGAGCACTAGGTGTGTAAACAATTGCAGACTGACCTACCTGCAATTCTCTCTGATATTTTGCAATTTGTTTTTGTTTGATGTTGGCATTCATTTCATCAAAAGTAATTTTTGTAGAAGGTCTTCTTTTCAACAATGCGAGCCATTCTTGCATTTGTTTTACTTTTGAGTCGTTGGGAGGTGCATTTTTGATATACTCCTTCATCATATCCATCACTCGGGGTTTTAGGACAGATCTTCGTGGGTCATCAGGATGTGCATCTCTTAAAAAAGCATTTATTTCATAAATACTTTTGCTTTTTAGAATATTACTATAATCTTTCCCCCTTTGCTGAGCAGAAAGATTTATAAATAAGACTGCACTAAAGAGTAGAAGTATTTTTTTCATTCACACTAATTTAAATTAAGGATGATTTTTTTTCTTAATTTGTGTTTAGGTTATTAATGCTTAAAGTTCTAACGATAAACGGTTATTTTTATTTTAAATATTAGTATCAGCTAAAATTAAGCATATTTCCAATATTTAAGCAAAATGTGCACCATAAATATTTATGATACACATTCTTTATTTTATTATTTAATTCCTTTATTTGATAATTTCCTGAAGATGAGAGTTTTTCAATCTTTTCTGATAAATTGGTAAATATTTTTCTATAGGAATTTTTACCGCTTCAAAGTTACCGGAATTAATGTATGGTTCTATATTTTCGGAACTGTAAACAAACTGAAGGAAGTTGTCTATCAGGTTTTCAGGGATTTTAAAGGATTTAAAATAATCTTTTCCTAAATAATTTTTGATTTGGGTGATGGAACTATTCATTTTTTCATAAGCAATATAACGCTGCTTTTTCTTTCTCTCACCGGAAAGAATATCATAAATGCTTTCTAAACTAAAGGTAAGACCTCCGTCTCGAAGTCCTGCAACTGGAAGTTCTGGCGGATTTCCATCACCTTTTGGCTCAGGGAGACCAATTACTTTTTTAATTGCTAATCCTTTGTCTTCTTTTCTTATAGAGTTTACGTCATATCTTAGATTTCCGGTTGGTTTGAATCTGCTAATAACGACTTCCTGAATATCATGATAAGCAATTTTCAGTTCTATAAAACTTCGTGTTTCAAACATTTTTGGGGTAAGTTTTATATTCTTTCTTTCAGTTACAATAGATGTAAAACGAATGATATCACCGGGTTCTGCCTGAAGATTAAAAACTCCGTTATAATCACTAAGAACCGTTTTTTGAGTATTAAGATTTGTAACGTATATCTGATTAAGATATAAAACAGAATTGTCCCTTAGAAATACCTCTCCGGAATATATTTGTGCATTAACTTTTGCAAGAAAAGCTAATAACAATAGAGTAATAAGTTTCTTCATATAATAGGCAAAATTACGTAGAAATCAATGAATTTATACCTATTTAATTAGTGAAAAGAGGTTAAAATTATATTAAACTTTTTTGTCAAACTGTTAATGAATGTTATAAGAATTCAATTCATTATTAAAATCGATGAAATATTATTAATCTCTATTCTTTACCAATAACCAGCTTGTGTATTTTACTTTTGTAAGGGCTCCAAATTCTGTCCAACTAATGAAGTACCAATAGGTGGCAGTGTTTACAGGTCTGTCTTTCATATTCCCGTCCCAAATAAATCTATTTGTAGGGTTTCCTCTGAAGACTTCAGCTCCGTATCTGTCAAAAATTCTGAACTCTACATTGTCTTTTGTCATTAATCCTGAATAATTGATTGTATCATTATGCCCGTCTCCGTTAGGTGTGATAGTGTTAATAAGATTAATAATTGTAAATGGTTTTTCTACAATTTCGCATTTTTGAGAGTCTCTTACTTGTATTGTATGAGGTCCTCTTTGGACGTTATAAAATACATTTGTACTCTGCCAGCTTCCTCCATCCAAGGAATATTCGTAAGGAGGCTGTCCTCCGCTTACACCAATGGTAACGGTTGTACCGTCAATGTCAATTGAAGTAATTACTGGTAAAGGAGATTCTGTAACATTTACATATTGTCTGTAAACGCAACCATTG
Organism: Chryseobacterium oryctis; assembly: GCF_025971925.1. Taxonomy (GTDB): domain Bacteria; phylum Bacteroidota; class Bacteroidia; order Flavobacteriales; family Weeksellaceae; genus Chryseobacterium; species Chryseobacterium oryctis. Next base: position 739,926 of record NZ_JAPDHV010000001.1, on the reverse strand, counting down.
AAAGTAAGGTCTACCCAATAATTCCCAACAGGAACATTAGAAATTGAGGAAGTTGTAGCTCCTGTGCTCCATAAATATGTTTCAAAATTAGGTCCAGCATCAAGTGTTGTTGTTGCTTTCGGACAAATAATTTTATCAATTAAAATATCTGATTTTTTTGGAGTTTTTATATTAATACTAATAGAGCCAACCTCAGGACATGCATTAGGTTTTTCAAATCTTATATAAATTGTTTGAACCCCTGCGATATTTACTGGATTGGTAATTGGTGAAACGTTGTTCTGAGCATTCGCCAGCGTACCAAAAAAGCTATAAGTAACAGAAGGATCATTGGTAAATTGAGAAATAAACTGAGCCAAATCAACTGATTTTATGCCATCTAGGTCATCATCACAGACAGATGCTATTACAGAATTTTTTATTAATGGTAATTTAGCTCCAATACTGAATGTCAAAGGTTGTATAACAGGAGGGCAACCGTCAGGTGAATCTACCCTAATGTATATTGTAGTTGTTGCGGTATAGTTCCAGTTGTTTGGAAGAGTGTTTGCATTTCCTGCGTTAGCATCTGCTAAATTTGCATAATATCTAACATTTGTAAAATAGGTAGGATTGTTCAGAACAATCGGAGTAATATTTGATAGATTTACAGTAACAGTCCCGTCTAAATTGTCATCACAAAAAACACCATTATAGTTTTGAGTCACAATAGCAAGATTGAATAAATTAAGTGTAATTTGAGCGATAACCTTACATCCCAAACTATTTTTTATCACAGCATATACAATTGTTCCGTTTGGTGCAGTGTAGGTAGTTGGAGTTGTTATTAAAGCGGCAGGATTTTCGTTTTGAGCATCTATCAGAGTAGGATAGTAGGTAATAGTTACTGGTGTAGTCGTTGTAATATCTGCTGTTGTTAAATTGAAAGTACCCTGTCCGTTTATATTACAGGCTGTTAATGTGGCATTTTGTACTGCAATAGCCAGAATGTTGATTGTTACCGTTACTGTTTCACAATCTGTAAAATCAGGATCGTTTCCACAGAAAGTATAAGTGAAAGTATCCGTTCCTGCTACTCCGGGATTGGTAGCTGTGTAAGTGATCACTCCTGTTGTAGGATTGATTACAGCTGTACCTAAATTTGGAGGAGTTGTGATAGTGACAGTGGAAGGAACTGGGGTTTGTGTAGAGCTGGTAAAAGTTGGAGTAATTATTTTATCAACACAGATGTCATAAGCTGCGGTGCTTTGTTTCATACAGTTTAAAACTTTAAACTGTTCTGTAATTAAAGGCGCACAACTTCCCATTGTTACTGAGCAGGTATAATACCCGGATTGTGTTGGTATGTATGAAGCAGAAGTTGCTCCGGGTATAATTGAGCCGTTTCTATACCATTGGTAAGTATTATAAATAATAGGATCTATTGTAAGTACAATCCCAGGAACACAATCACCTCCGGATTTTAGAATAACAGGTTGGGTCGGGAATCCTGCAAAGAAACCTCCATAACCAACTGCGTCACTTCCTGCATTAATTCCTGCTGTGATTGCCTTGTCAGAAACTATAGTGATTGTTCCCGTAACGTTCGGAATTCCGTATGTTACCCAATTATTGGTTCCGGTCATATCAAATGGACCAGAAGTCGGGGGAGGAGCAGCTCCATTTACGGTTACGGTTGCTCCTTTTTCGGTAATTAAATTTAATTTTGTGGGAATATTTAAAATTCCGGAAGGGTTGTTGTTTGAAAAAACATAGTTTTCATTGATTAGTCCTAATTCATTAATCTGTTTTGGAAGATAACAATTTAAAGCCGGAATAAAGTTGAAACCTCCTGTTGCATTTTCATTTCCTACTCCAGAATTGGCACCTGCAAGGAGCTGATAAACATAGGCATTTTTAGATGTTTTAATATAGAGATTATAATGGCTTGTACCCTGCAATTGAAATTTAGAATCAGGAATTACATAATATTGTCCAATATTTAATGTTGCTAAAGGAGTGACTTCGTTATTTACCAAAATCTGTGTATTGTCTTCAGTTGCAACAACAATGGCACCTTCCATATTGGTCCCGATGCTTCCATTGCCTTTTACAATGGCAAATTCATTTCCTAATCTTTCAACAGGAACAGCCTGATCCATTAATATATCAGAACTTGATGGGAAATTACCTGAGTATTGCCCGTTGAAATTTCCGTTGGTAACGTTTACAGGTTTGTTTGCTGTAATTTTAGCTCCTATAAATCCGTCTGCATTTCCTGCGATATCTCCGATTCCATCTATGATATATGATTGTCCTTTATTTAAGGTAAATGTCATAGTAGGATTGGTTGCACCAGTTGTTCCGTTAGAAAACTGTACTGTAGGTTTGTATCCTGATATGGTAACTGTAGTATTGTCTTCAGTTGCCAATACACTTGTCATGAAGTTGAGTATAGGATTGATAACCGTAATAGGAGCGTGAGTAACCAAAAAGTTTTTACCTGTTGAAGGAATTCCTTTGGATGTTATAATTTCAGCATGATTGTATACTGAGAATCTCAAATTAGCATAAAACGGAAATTCTGCTTTTACATATAATCCTTTTGTGGAAGGTGTAAATAGATCTGATTGCTGGGTTGTGATGATATAATCTCTTAATACATCGAATTTTTGAGGGCTTCCTTTGCTTATGTTTACTGTTCCGATTAAAACATTATTGTTGTAAATGCTTACAGGGAATGGAGTTGTACGATTGGTTGATAGGTAAATCTTTTGGAATGGGCTTGGATTACCTGTTCTATCAACCATGGGTGCAAACCAATGCTCTCTATCTAATTGAGCATACGTGGTAGAGAAAATGAATAATATAATGAAATAGGATAAAAATTTCTTCATTCAGTGATTGATTTATCACAAATTTAATAATAAAAAGTATTAAGATGTTGAAAAAATAATAAAAAACCACGATTTTAAAATCGTGGTTTTGAAATACTTATTGTTGATAAAATTTTAATCTCTGTTTTTCACTAAAATCCATCCGGTGAATTTTATTGGAGTTGATTTTTTGTTGGGTTCATTCCAACCGATTTCATACCAATAACTTCCTGTGGAAACTTTTTTTCCACCACCGATGCTGCCATCCCATTTGTAATCATTGGCTTTGTCTCCTTGATGAATCTTCGTTCCGTATCTGTCGAAAATGCTGAAAACTAGGTTGGGTTTACCAGCAAGAGCAGAATAATCAAGAATATCATTTACGCCGTCTCCGTTTGGAGTAATTACATTGATGATATTTGGATTTGTGTAATCAATCTCTATAGGCTCACAATTGTAAGCATCTTTTACGTATACTGTTCCAATTCCTCTTGGAACTTCTGTAAAGACATTGGAATCTTGCCAGTGGATATTGTCTAAAGAGTATTGGTAAGGAGCAGTTCCTCCAATTACAGATACAGTAAGATTAGTTGTTGAAATTTCGATATTTGTAATAACCGGCTGCTCAGAAGCATACACTTTTACCACCTGTCTAGTGATACAGTCTCCGGTTTTTAAATCTACCCAATAAGTTCCTACACCCACATCTGAAATTGCTTGCGAAGTTTGTCCTGTACTCCATAAGTAACCATTAAACCCAGGTCCAGCATCTAACACTGTTTTTTCTTCAACACAGATTACTTTATCCGTTAAAACAGTAGATTTTACTGGTGGAAGTACAATAAGTGTAACTTCTGCAATTCTATAACATCCATTTGCGTTTATAACTTTTACATAAGCTACTCCGTTTGGTGCAATATAGTTGGTTGGATTTAAAATCTCATTTGTTCCATTATGTGCATCTGTAGGAGAAGGGTAATATTTTTTAGTTACACCAGGTTCTGAAGTTACCAAAGCGGTAGTAAGATTAAATAATGCAGTAGCCGGATTAGACTCAATGAAACAAGATCTAAGGATTGCATTCGTAACAACAGGGCTTTCAGATACTGTTAAATTTAAAGTTACTTCTTCACAATCTGTGAAATCAGGATCGTTTCCACAGAATTTATATTTAATTAAATCAGGACCGATATATCCGAAATTTGGTGCGTAACTGATGATTCCTGTTGCAGGATCTATAGCTGCATTACCATTTGCAGGAGGTGTAATAATTGTTACTGTACTTGGTACCATAACTTGTGTAGAGTTTGTGAACTGTGGGATAATTGTTTTTACTCCATCACAAACTGTTTCGTTTTTTGTAGTTTCTTGTAAACAAGTATATACTTTATAAACAGGTGTCGTTACAGGCGGACAAGAACCTACTGTAATTTTTACTGTATAGTTTCCTGATTGAGTAGGTGTGTACGAATTGGTAGTCGCACCAGGAATAGGAGTGTTATTTCTATACCATTGATAAGTCTCAAAACTGTCGTCTACTTCAAGTGTAATTCCTGGAATACAATCTCCCGTCTGTTTTGCAATTACGGGGATGGATGAAAATCCAGCAAAATAACCACCGTATCCTACAACTCCACTACCTCCGGAAATACCAGCTGTGACAGCTTTTGTAGAAGTAACAGTGATATTTCCCGTAACATTTGGAACAGAATAAGATACCCAGGCATTAGTCCCCGTTACAGGGTAAGGACCTTGTGCTGCGGTAGGTGTACCCCCATTTACTGTAACAGCAGCACCTGCTTCGGTAAGGATATTTAATTTTACATTATTAGTCGTGGGAGGAAGAATATTAATTAGCCCAATTTCATCAATTTTTCTTGGTAAATAACAATTTAAAGGCGGGATATAGTTGAATCCTTCTGTTGCATTACTAGCTGCTACCCCGGCTAACAACTGATAAACATATACATTTTTTGATGTTTTAATGTACATGTTATAATGTTCATTACCTTGATTGATATAGTTGTTATTACTTGTTTTGTTTACTCTGTAGTATTCTCCTTCATTAAGTACATATGCGGGAGTGGTTGCATCATTAATAAAAACCTGTGTGCCATCTTCCGTTGCTACAATTATGGCATCTTCCATTCTTTCATTAATGTTTCCGTTGCCTTTTACCACTACGAATTCGTTACCTAATCTATCCACAGGAACAGATTGATCCATCACGATATCAGAACCATCAAAAGAACCTGTTAAGGCAAATTGGCCGTTGAAGTTTCCATTAGTTACGGAAATGGGTTTGTTAGATTCTATTTTAGCACCCATAAAGCCGTCTTTGTTTGCGGCATTATTCCCCATTCCTTCTATAATATAAGATTGCCCTTTGTTTAAAGTGAAAGTAAGGGTAGGATGGGTAGTACCTGTATTCCCGTTGGTAAATACAACCGTAGGAGAGTAATTAGAAACAGTAACCGTAGTGTTATCTTCGGTTGCCATAATTCCCGTTGTAAAATTTAGAAGAGGAGTACTGGTTGTAGTGATATTCTCAATAGGAGAGATTACAGCGTAAAATTTAGTTCCAATACCGGCTTTTCCTTTTGATGTTAAAATTTCACCGTGACTACTAACGGAAAATCTTAAAGTTACAAAATAAGGTTTAGTCCCTTTAGTGTATAAACCTTTATTGACAGGGGTAAATAATTCAGTTGTAGCTGATGTAATGATTGTGTTTAAAGGAACATTGAATGTTTGTGGATTTCCTTTACTGATAGTAACAGTTCCGATAACAACATTGTTACTGTAAATTTCTACAGGAAACGGAGTTGTGGAGTCTGTAGAAAAGTATAAGGCCTGTTGAGGACTTGATAATACATTGGATCTTGCTGCCATCGGAGCAAACCAATGTTCTGTATCTCTTTGCGCGAAAACAAAGAGCGGTATTGACATAAAAATCAATATAAAACTTAGTAAAAGTCTTTTCATAAGTTTAGAATTAGGATTGTTGCAAAAATAAAAGAATATTTAGGATTTATAGATAAAAAAAAGAAATAAATTAAAGTAAATGAATAAATAAACCACGATTTCGTAATCGTGGTTTAAAAATATATATGCTTGGTATTAATCAATGTTTTTTACTAGAATCCAGCCAGTATATTTTATTGGAGTATTTTCTTTGTTTGGCTCAGTCCAATTAATATGATACCAATAGGTTCCTGTTACTATCTTCTTGTCATAATGTCTACCGTCCCATTTATAATTGTTGAACTTATCTCCAGTAAATATTTTGTTTCCGTATCTATCGTAAATTACAAAACTAAGATTGTTTTTGTAAGCTAATTCACTATAATCAATTACGTCATTTACATTGTCTCCATTTGGAGTGATTGCATTAATCAGATTAGGGATTGTAACTTCTACAGAAGTTGGTGTACAGTTGTATGAATCTTTTACGTAAAACGTATGCTGACCTCTTGACAAATCTGTAAATACATTAGAGTCTTGCCAAGTTGTAATTCCGTCTACTGCATATTTATAAGGTGGTTTGCCTCCGGTTACTACAACCGTTGCTGTGTTGTTTGATATTTCAATTTGAGTAATTACAGGATCTGCTGCTTTTATTACTTTCACAATTTGAGGAAGGAAACATCCATTTTTACCTAAAATTACAGTGTATTCACCTACTCCAACACCTTGAATTTCTGAAGTAGTAGCACCAGTACTCCACTGGTATGAATCGTACCCTGGTCCTGCGTCTAGATTTATTCTATCATCAATACAAATGTATTTATCAACTAAAAGTGGAGATTTTTTGATAGGTTTTGCAATTAATGTAATTTTTGCATTTGCTGTACATCCTTCGTTGGTTGTTACTTTTACATATACGGTACCTCCGGCAGATTGATAATGTGTAGGGTTAGTAATTAAGCCAGTTCCCGCATTTAGATTTGCTAAAGTAGGGTAAAACAGTTTAGTTACTGCGGTATAATCTGTTACTTGTGCAGTTGTCAAATCAAACTCAGCAAAAGGATTTGTGTCATATTGGCAAGCTTCCATTGTTACATCTTTTACTACAAAAGGAACTACAGTTAAATTTAAAGTAACTTGTTCACAGTCTGTAAACTCTACATCATTACCACAGAATTTGTATACAATAGTATCGTTACCTAAGTATCCTGGATTAGGAGTATAAGTAATAACTCCTGTTGAAGTGTTTAGAGTTGCAGTACCATGAGTTGGTGGTGTGATAATCGTTACTGTTCCAGGTACTGGAGTCTGTGTAGATGATGAAAATGTTGGTGTAATGGTTGTGGTTCCACAAATAGTAACATTTTTATTAGTCACTTTCAGACAGTTATGCACTTTATAGATAGGTGTTGTAACCGGTGGACATGTACCCATTGTTACTTTTACAGTATAATTACCTGATTGGGTTGGTGTGTATGTGTGAGATGTAGCACCTGTAATGATGGCATTATTTCTATACCATTGATAAGTTTCATAGCTATCATCAACCTCTAATATAATTCCTGGAACGCAGTCACCTATTTGTTTTGCAATTACTGGGATTGAAGAGAATCCTGCAAAATAGCCACCATATCCAACAACTCCACTTCCGCCTGATATACCTGCGGTTACAGCTTTTGTTGATGTTACAGTTACATTCCCTGTCATGTTTGGAACGGAATAAGATACCCAAGCATTAGTTCCTGTTACAGGATAGGGACCTTGTGCAGCAGTAGGAGCTGTTCCATTTACAGTGACAGCCGCTCCTGCCTCAGTAAGAATGTTTAATTTTATAGTATTACTGCTATTAGGTAATTGTTGTATCATTCCAATTTCATCAATTTTTCTTGGTAAGAAACAGTTTAATGGTGGAATATAGTTAAATCCTTCAGTAGCATTGCTATTACTAATACCTGCTAAAAGTTGGTAAACATATACATTTTTAGATGTTTTAATATACATGTTATAATGTCCGTTTCCTTGGTCAATGTACTTATTAGTAAATGTTGTATTGTCAGGGGAATTAACACGATAAAATTGTCCTTCATTTAATGTAGTAACAGGAGTTGTCCCGTCGTTAATATAAACTTCTGTATTATTTTCTGTAGCAACAATGAGTGCATCTTCCATTCCTTCTGAGATATCACCATTTCCTTTCACAACTACAAATTCATTTCCTAGTCTGTCTTTAGGTACAGATTGATCCATCACAATATCAGATCCATCAAATGAGGTAGTTATGGCAAACTGACCATTGAAGTTACCATTTGTAACAGAAATAGGTTTGTCAGCAACTATTTTAGCGCCAATAAATCCTGTCGCATTAGTTCCATTAGGACCTTGTCCTTCAATGATGTAAGATTGTCCTTTATTGAGTGTGAAGGTCATTGTTGGGTTAGTCGTACCTGTCGTACCGTTTGTAAATTGAAGCCCGGGGCTATAACCTGAAACAGTGACAGAAGTGTTGTCTTCCGTAGCTAAAATTCCTGTTGTGAAATTAAAAAGAGTAGCACTACTGGTTGAAGTATTTTTTAACGGGGAAACTACTGCGTAAAATTCTTTTCCAATACCAGCTTTCCCTTTAGATGTAAGAATTTCGCCATGACTTGCTACGCTAAATCTAAAATTTGCAAAATAAGGTTTTGTTCCTTTAGTATATAATCCTTTATTTACCGGAGTGAACAAATCTGCTGCATTGGAGGTAACCATGGCGGCAGAGTAATTAACTGGTGTTGTTGGTAATGGAAATGCAACTGGAGTGCCTTTACTAATAGTAACTGTACCTATTACAATATTATTACTATAAATCTCTACTTCAAACGGAGTTGTAGAATCTGTAGAGAAGTATAATGCTTGCTGTAGACCAGAAAGAACTCCAGAACGTGCCGCCATTGGAGCAAACCAATGTTCTGTATCTCTTTGAGCAAAGATTGTATTGCTAGTTAAAACAAGTAATACAAAACTGAGTAGAAATCTTATCATATGATTAGGAATTAGGATTTCTACAAAAATAACACAATATTTTAAATGTTTTTAAAAAAATACAAAGAAATTGAAAAAATTATTCACGATTCTTTATTAAAATCCATCCTGAGTATGAAACTGGTAATTTTGTATCTGGTTCTGTCCATTTGATTACATACCAATAAGTTCCTGTCGGGAGGGTTCTTCCTCCTGGCTTTCCGTCCCAGATATAATTTTTATTTGCAGATTTATAAACCGTTGCTCCATATCTGTCAGCAACTTCAATACTTACGTTTTCTTTTATTCTTAAATCTGAATAATTTAATACATCGTTTATTCCATCTCCGTTAGGTGTAATTGCATTTACAATATTTAATACTAAGAATTCTTTTGTTACAGGAAGGCATCCGTCTGAGCCTAAAACATAAACTTTATGAGTTCCTCTTGATAATCCTATAAAAATATTAGAATCTTGATAATCAATTCCGTTTAAAGAATATCTATAAGGAGGTGTTCCTCCGGTTACATGAATTGTAGCAGTAGTTCCTACTACATCTATTTTTGTAATGATAGGAGCTTGAGCAGTAATTACATTTACATATTGACGGTAAACACAGCCATCTAATCCTAAATCAACATAATAATTTCCTGCTCCTACAGTTATGGTTTGTGTTGTTGCTCCGGTACTCCATTTGTATGTTGTAAAACCAGCTCCTGCATCTAGAAGTACATGTTCATCTGAACAAATTACTTGGTCATGAAGCGTAGTGGATTTTCTTGGTGATTTAAAAATAAGATTTAATGTTCCTGTATTGGGACAAGAGTTAGGACTTGTGAATCTTATAAAATAAGTAGTGTGTGTATTAATAACCTGAGTTGCAGGGATTGCGTTTGTTGCATTTTGGGCATTTGCCAAAGATGTATAAAATGTTAAAGTAACATTCGGGTCTGTTGTAAATAAAGCTTTATAATCATTAAGATTTACACTTTCAGAGCCATTAAGGTCATTATCACAAATATCAGTATTTGCTGTAGATGTCAGTAATGTTATTTTGTTTTCGATAGTAAAATTTATCTGTCCGAAAACGGTAGGGCAATCTCCGGTAAGTGCATCAACTCTTACATAGACTGTTGTGTTGGTGTTATAGTTCCAGTTAACAGGGATTGTGTTGTTGTTTCCTGCATTAGCATCAGCTTGGGATAAATAGTATCTTACATTAAAATTCGCTGGGTTTGTTACAATTTGTGGTGTGACATTAGCGAAATTTACGGCTACAATTCCATCAAAATTTTCATCACAAATATTAGCATTAAAGTTATTAGTGTTAATATTCGGAGAGGGGTTGGTAGTTAGAGTAATTTGTGCAACCTTTGAACATCCGTAAGCTGACGTTACATTAGCATAAATAATTCCTGCGGGTCCTGTATATGTTGTCGGATTTGCGATTTGACCGGTTAAATTTGCATTAGTATAATAAGTAATCGTAATCCCAGTGTCTGTAGAAATATTAGCTGAAGTAAGATTGAAAGTTCCGTTTCCGTTTGTCGTTACACAAGAGGCTAAAGAAACATTGTTAACATTCGGTAATGGATTTACAGTTAGGTTTATCTGTGCAACTTTAGAACATCCATATTGAGAAGTTACATTGGCATAAATGATTCCCGCAGGACCGGAATAATTGGCGGGATTTGTAATCTGTCCCGTTAAGTTTGCATCGGTATAATAAGTAATTGTAATCCCAGTATCTGTAGAAATATTAGCTGAAGTAAGATTGAAAGTTCCGTTTCCGTTTGTTGTTACACAAGAGGCTAAAGAAGCATTGTTAACATTCGGTAATGGATTTACAGTTAGGTTTACCTGTGCAACTTTAGAACATCCATATTGAGAAGTTACATTGGCATAAATGATTCCCGCAGGGCCGGAATAATTGGTGGGATTTGTAATCTGTCCCGTTAAGTTTGCATTGGTATAATAAGCAATTGTAATCCCAGTATCTGTAGAAATATTAGCTGAAGTAAGATTGAAAGTTCCGTTTCCGTTTGTTGTTGCACAAGAGGCTAAAGAAGCATTGTTTACTTGTAAAACATCAATATTGAGGTTTATCTTAAAGTATTCAAAAGCGAAAGGATTTCCGTTTCCTTGTATATAATAAGTAAATGTATCTGAAGTATTTGTGGTAATTCCTGCATTAGGTGTGTAAGTGATTTGTCCAGTTGTTGGATTTATTGCAACAGTTCCTGATGTAGGCTGAACAATAATACTTGTAAGTGATGGAATGATAGTTTGCGTAGAATTTGTAAAAGCCGGTGTGATTACTTTTGTGTTACACGAACCAATTGTATAAGTTGTGGTAGAAACTGGCGGACATAAAGTATAGTTGTATACTGCCGTTAATCTTGTTTCACAATTGTTTTTAGTAATTGAACATGTATAATCTCCAGCTCCATATAGCTCAGGATTTATACTGTTGGAAGTTGCTCCCGGAATAGGATTTCCATTAAAATACCATTGATAAGCATCATAATTATTATCAACCTGAAGAAGTACTCCTGTATAGCAGTCTCCCGTTTTTGTGATTGCCGGAACCGATGAGAATCCTGCAAAATATCCTCCATAACCTACGGCTCCACTACCTGCTGCAATACCGGCTGTCATTGCTTTTGTTGAATTTACAGTAACATTCCCTGTTACATTCTGAATAGAGTAACTTACCCAGTTTGAATTTCCTGTTACAGGAAAAGGACCATTTGCCGCGGCAATTGGATTTCCATTTAGAGTTACAGTAGCACCAGATTGAGTAATGATATTTAATCTGGTAGCAAATGTTTGTCCCCCGATTCTGTTTATGTATCCTATTTCTTCGATTTTATTAGGCATAAAACAGCTTAATGGTGGAATAAAATTCATTCCTCCTGATGCGTATTCGTTTCCGTTTGTTGCTCCTGATAATAATTGATAAACATAAATATTTTTAGAAGCAGAAATATTCATATTATAATGACCATTTCCCTGATTGATGTATCTATTGCTTGGTACTAAATAATATTGCCCTGTGTTTAATGTAGTAGTAGTTGCAGCTCCGTTGAAAGAAATTTGGGTATTATTTTCCGTGGCAATGATAAGAGCTGTTTCCATTTGTGAAGTAACGGTTCCGTTACCTTTTACAACTACGAAATCTTTTCCAAGCCTGTCGATAGGAACGGCTTGATCCATCAGGACATCATTGTTTGTTAAGTTTAAACTTGTATATGCTGCATTAAAGTTTCCGTTGGTGACAGAAATTGGTTTTGTTGCAACGATTTTAGCCCCCACTAAACCTGTTCTGTTTGCATTTGACCAAGAACTTACAACATCCAAGATGTAAGATTTTCCTTTATTAAGCGTGAAAGTTCTACTTGGTGCAGAAACGCCATCTGAAAATGTAATCGCAGGATTGTATCCTGAGATTGTTACTGTAGTATTATCTTCTGTAGCAGTTACCCCAATTGTTGAGCTCATGTGATCCTCCGAACCTGAGATTGGAGCTACACCCGCAAAAAAAGTTGTACCTAAACCTGCGGCTCCCTTTGAGGTAAGAATTTCAGCATGATTGGGAAGTGCAAATCGGTAATTGGCAAAGAATTTTTTTGTTCCTTTTACATTCAATCCCATGTTGTTTTGTGTGAAAAGTTGAGACTGAGTTGCAGTGATTAAAAACTGATTGGGAATAATAACCTGTTGTGGGTTACCTTTGCTTACTTGTACTGTAGTATAAAGTGTGTTGTTGTTATAAATCTGCACAGGAAAAGGAGTGGTTTCGTCTGTAGATAGGTATAAGTAACCTTCAAGACCATTGATTCCTGCTTTTGCAGACATTGGAGCAAACCAGTGCTCTGTATCTAATTGTGCATTAGCAAATAAACAAAAAAAAGTACAAATGGTTAGTAGAAGTTTTTTCATGCTTTTTAATAAGGGGATGCAAATGTAAGCATTAATAATCAATTTTTTATATATTTTTTTCTTTGAATAATTTTAGCATAAGAAAATATTAAATATTTAATAATTAGTTAATATTTGATGTGTTTTCATAATCTGGTGAAATAAAAAATCCCGATGAAAAATTTCACCGGGATTATATTTTAAATTTAAAGAATAAATTATAAGCTTACTCTGATAAATCCTGTTACTTTTAGGTCTGCATTCACAGATTTTACATAGTCAGCAACTGACATAGAGCTGTCTTTGATGAAATCTTGGTGTACCAAAGTGTTGTCTTTGTAGAATCTCTGCATTTTACCTTTCAAGATATTGTCGATAATGTTTGCAGGCTTACCTTCTTCAACAAGTTTATGTCTTTCGATTTCTAATTCTTTATCGATAGTTTCTTGAGAAACTTTAGTTTCGTCAAGAGCGATTGGGTTCATAGCAGCAGCCTGCATAGAAACAGCTTTAGCAGCTTCGTCAGCACCTTCTACGTTAGCAGAAAGAGAAGTGATAGCCGCAATTTTGTTTCCAGCGTGGATGTATGCTCCTAAGAAAGGACCTTCGATTCTTTCGAATGTACCGATTTCAATTTTTTCACCGATAACACCTGTCTGCTCGATTAATTTCTCAGCAACAGTCATTCCGTGGAAATCTGTAGCCAATAATTCTTCTTTAGAAGCAGCAAAAATAGCCATTTCAGCTAATTCGTAAGCTAGTTCTACGAAAGCTTCGTTTTTACCAACGAAGTCAGTTTCACAGTTTAAAGAGATAATAGCACCCAAAGTGTTATCTTCGTTTACTCTTGCGATAACTGCACCTTCAGTAGACTCTCTGTCAGCTCTGTTAGCTGCAACTTTCTGTCCTTTTTTTCTAAGGATATCTACTGCTTTTTCGAAATCTCCTTCAGCTTCTACTAAAGCTTTTTTGCAGTCCATCATACCTGCACCTGTTTGGTTTCTTAATTTTGCTACGTCTGCAGCAACTGGTGTATAAGACATAATATCTATTATTTTTTTTATTTGTAAGATTAGTATTAATTTTTAGCTTAATTTTAGAGCAGTGCAAAGATAATGATTTTAATGATAAACTAAAAAATGACTTTTCACGTTATTTGTATATTTAATAAATTTTTAAATACTTAATTGATGAAAAAAATATTCCTACTTGTTTTTTTATGCGTTTTTACCCTAGGTTTTTCGCAAAAGAAGAAAAAAGCGAAATCTAAGGCTGTTGCTGAAAAAGAGACACTTATTATCTATACAGAGCAGGATGCAGAAAGTACAAAGGAAGCAAGAATTATTGCAGGTTTCTTGAAACAAAATCCGGGGCATGCCAAAACAGATTACTTTAAAAAGAGGTTGATAGAAATAATTATGGCAGATAATTCTCCGGAAGCAAAACCTACAATTACTCCGCTTAGTAAAAAAGAAGTTGAGAAAATAACTAAAAATGAGTCTAAAGAATCAAAAACTTTAGCTTCAAATTCTAAATCTGCTCCTACATCATCATCTTCTGCATCTCCGGAAAGAACTGTAAGCTATGCCAGTTTAGGCAGTAATGATGCTAGTAATAAATCTGAAGCAAGTGAGAGAAATAAGAAAACAGCGGCGATGTTAACACATATGTTTAATAATGATCCTATGAATAAGGAGGCATATATTAACATTAAAAATAAATCTAAATGCAATTTGATTGTAAAAATCAGCGGGAAAAAATACTATAATCTGGATGTTCCGGCAAAAGGACAAAACTTTATTCTGATTGATAAAGGTGAATATGTTTTAACAACAATGGTGTGTGATGCAAAGTATTCTTCTTTAAAGAAAATTAATAAAGATATTGAGATAGAGTTGAACTTAAGTGAAGATTAAGTTGATTCAACTAAAAATAAAAAAGGTTAAGAATATTTCTTAACCTTTTTTATTTTTTATCCTTTAAACTGACCCATCGCAATAAATTTGTCTTGTCTTTGGGTTTCAAGTTCTTGTCCTGTGAACTTTGAGAAAGCTTTAATGTTTTGTAAAATAGAATTTTTCAAATTCAAATAAGCTACTTCAGGATCATAATGCGCTCCTCCAAGTGGTTCTTCGATAATTCCATCAATGAATTTTTCTCTTAGAGCATCTTTTGGAGTCAGATTTAATGCATTCGCCGCATCTTCTTTGTGATCCCAATTTCTCCAAAGAATTGATGAACAGCTTTCAGGCGCAATTACTGTATACCAAGTGTTTTCAAGCATATAAACTTTGTTTCCAACACCAATTCCTAACGCGCCTCCACTTGCTCCTTCTCCAATAATATAAGTGAGGATAGGAGTTTTTAGCTGAACCATTTCGAAAATATTTCTTGCGATAGCTTCACCTTGTCCTCTTTCTTCGGCTTCTAACCCAGGATAAGCTCCCGGTGTATCTACTAAAGTGATAACAGGGATGTTGAATTTTTCAGCGAGCTTCATTAATCTTAAAGCTTTTCTGTATCCTTCAGGATTCGGCATTCCGAATCTTCTGTGTTGTCTCTCCTTAGTTGTTCTTCCTTTTTGGGTTCCTATAATCATTACTTTCTGACCGTCAAGAGTGGCCAAACCGCCAATCATTGCAGGGTCGTCAGCGAAATTTCTGTCTCCGTGAAGTTCTAAGAAACTACCTTTGTCTACCATTCCGTTGATATAGTCTAATGTGTAAGGACGGTTTGGGTGACGAGATAGTTGTACTCTTTGCCAAGGTGTAAGATTTCCATAGATTTCTTTTTTCTTTTCTATGATCTTGTCTTCTATTTGGCTACAAGCTAATTTTACATCAACACCACTTTCTTCTCCTACTAAAGAACAGGTTTGGTATTGATCCATTAATTCTTTTATAGGAAGCTCGAAACTTAAATATTCCATTTCTTGAAGTAAATTAAATCTTTCAAATTTATGAAAAATAATGAAAACCTATTTAAAATTATTTATTGCATTGTTTATTCTTTGGATACTTTCTTCTTTTCCAAGTAGTTCCAAGATGTCGGGAACGTCCGGACCTTTAAGTTCTCCAACTAAAGCTAAACGCAACGGCATCATTACTTTACCCATTCCGAGACCTTTTTCTTCTGCCAAATCATGCATAGCCTGTTTTAGAAGTTCTGCTTTGAAGTCAACTTGTTCTATTTTTGCAATAAGGTCTGTTAAAATTGAAGAAGTCTCTTCATTCCAGGCTTTTTTAGATGCCTTTTCATCATAAGAGGTCGGAGCTTCGAAGAAAAACTTTCCATTTTCATAAATGTCTTTCGGGAAAGTAGCTCTTTCTTTCATCAGGTGAATGATTTTCAATAATTTTTCATCCTCGATGTTTAAGTTTAAACCTGAATTTTTCAAGATTTGTAATAATTCCTCATCAGATTTCATCTGCATATACTGATGGTTGAACCATTCTGCTTTTTCTTTGCTGAATCTTGCCCCTGCTTTATGAACTTTATACAAATCAAACTCTTTTGTCATTTCTTCTAAAGAAAGGATTTCTTTATCATCAGCCGGAGACCATCCTAATAATGCAACCATATTGATGAAAGCATCAGGAAGATAACCATTTTCTCTATATCCTTTGGAAACAATTCCTGTTACAGGGTCTTTGAAGTCCAACGGAAATACCGGGAACCCGAATTTATCGCCGTCTCTTTTGCTTAATTTCCCTTTTCCTTCAGGTTTTAAAATTAGGGAAAGGTGTGCAAATTGTGGGGCTTCCCAACCCATTGCTTCATATAACAAAGTGTGTAAACCTAAAGAGGGTAGCCATTCTTCCCCACGAATAACATGAGAAATTTCCATTTCATGGTCATCGATGATATTGGCGAAGTGATAAGTGGGCATTCCGTCGTTTTTTACCAAAACTTTATCATCTAAAGTATTAGTATTTACAGAAAATTTTCCGCGAATGATGTCTTCAAGGTTTAATGTTCTGTCAACAGGCATTTTGAATCGTACCACATAAGGTGTTTTTTCTTCCAACAACTTTTGAACCTCCTCTTCAGAAAGGGCAATGCTGTTTCTTAGTTGATTTCTTGTTTTATTGTCATAAGAGAAAACTTCTCCTCTTGCTTCATATTGCGCACGGATTGCATCCAATTCTTCAGCAGTGTCAAATGCAATATAAGCGTAATCTGTTTTTAAGATTTGCTCAGTATATCTATCGTAAATATCTCTTCTTTCGGATTGTCTGTAAGGAGCAAATTTTCCTCCTTTTTTAGGGCTTTCATCAGCAACGATTCCGCACCATTCCAGAGCTTCTTCAATGTATTCTTCAGCTCCTTCCACATATCTTGCTGTATCTGTATCTTCAATTCTTAATACAAATTCACCACCTTGGTTTTTAGCAAAAAGATAGTCATATAATGCAGTTCTTACGCCTCCTAAATGTAAAGGTCCCGTAGGACTTGGAGCGAAACGTACTCTTACTTTGTCCATTTCAATTAAAATTTTGGTGCAAATTTACTCAAACTAACCCAAAAAGATAAAATTATTTAACATTAATCTAATACTGTGAAGTATTATGAAATGTACTTGTCTTTAAGAAAAATAAAATTCAGATTAAAATTATATTTAGCTGAAAAAGAATAAGTATAATAATGTATTTTTGTTTGATTTTATTAGACCATGACAAGAATTAAAAAACAAAATAAACTATCATTCTATATTAAAGGGTTTGCAAGAGGATTATTTCCTGTGAAATCTTATGAGGAAAAAATTGATAACCTTTATAAAAGCATTTCGAAAGAACAGTTGGCGGATGTAGAAAGAAGGGTAGATTATTATAATAAAATCAATACTGAAGTTAAAGTAAATCATAATGGAACCACCGTTCAAGATTTACTAAAACCAAAGACTCCTAAGGCATATTATTTTGATACATATGAGTATGCAAGATATTTTCCAAAAGATTTAAAAATAGATTATGCTTTTGGAGATGTCAATACAATTTTAGGCTTTCCGATGATTACAAAAAGCCGCCCTATTTACGGTGGTAATGAGAATAACATTTTACTGAATCTTGATAAAGCAAGACATTTTGTTTCTGTACAAGATAATTTGAATTTTGATGATAAAAAAAATGAGATGATTGGAAGAGCCGCAGTTCATCAGGAACATAGAAAAAGGTTTTATGAAAAATATTTCAACAACCCAATCTGTGATTTGGGACAAGTGAATAAAGAAGGAGGCAATCCGGAATGGATAAAGCCCAAAATTTCGATAGGGGAACATTTAAAGAGTAAATTTATATTAAGTTTAGAAGGAAATGATGTGGCTACAAATTTAAAGTGGATTATGTCTTCAAACTCCGTTGCTGTAAGTCCCCCTCTTAAAATGGAAACCTGGTATATGGAAGGAACTCTAAAGCCAAATGAACATTTTATCTGTATTGATGAGAATTATGAAAATTTGGAAGAGAAACTTCAATATTATATTGATCATCCAAATGAAGCTAAAGAAATTATCAGAAATGCAAAAGAATATAGAGCACGTTTTAATAATAAAAATGTTGAAAATTTAATATCACTTTTGGTTTTGAAAAAGTATTTTGAGTACATTCGCTAGAAATTATACACATATTATGCTAGAAATTGGAGAAAGACCTTGGGGGAAATATTATGTTTTAGCAGATGAACCCAATTATAAGTTGAAAAGAATTGAAGTAAATCCTAGGCAAAAGCTATCTTATCAATATCATCATAAAAGACAAGAGCAATGGACAATTATTGAAGGTGATGCAACTGTTGTCTTAGATGATAAAGAAATTAAGTTAGCTTATGGCGATAGCATTTTTATTCCACTTGGAGCAAAACACAGAATGATGAATCTTTCTGATAAGCCCGTAGTTTTTATAGAAGTGCAGACGGGGACTTACTTTGGAGAGGATGATATTGTGAGAATTGAAGATGAGTATGAAAGAAAATAAATGTGTGAAAAAATTAAACTATATATCTAATTTGAATTATTCTATAAACAATATAGGTACTTGTTTCAGTCTGAAATTATTATGTAGGATATAAAGAGTGAATAGTCTTTCTGATAAAAAACCAATGACTCTTCTTTGGTATAAATCTTCACTTATTGTAATTCTTTTTTCCACTTCAAACAATATAGTAAATAACCAGTTACAGTAATCATTCATTGTTTTCTTATTGGATAAAAACATATTTCCAATATAGAATTTATTGTCATTCTCTAGATATTTATCAATGCTTTTTCGATATGCTGGAAATTTTTCTCCTATAATCTGCATGCAAATATCCCAATCTTCAGAAATGTGGTTGTTTTTATAATCTTTATCAATTGATGCTGATTCATTATTTATACTGCAAAAAGCCGGTTTTGGAACAATCATATCATGATTTTTTAGTAGTTTTTTAATAACTTTTTCTGTTTTTTTTGAATCAAGAAGTTTTAAAAGTTTTTTACTATTCTGTTTAACAGGAATGAGTATATCATTATTTTCTTTTTTAAATAAGCCTTTTCTGTAATGAAGATCGAGATATCTTCTATAATGCATTAACCCAAATACATCAAAATCAGTCATGTTTTTCCATGCCCAATAAAGCCCAGTAAGTTCATTAAATGTATAATTTTTTTCAGAAATATTATCGTGAGATTTATCTAAAATATAACTGTTATCAATAATAAATTCATTTTGTTTCGCTCCTACTTGTATTGGTAGAAAAATATCACTTTTTATTGAAGGTTTTTCTTTATGTGTAGCAACAATTATTTTAATTTTCATTAAACTCTTTTTTTATTTTTTTTAATGCAGATGCTATGATTTGATGCATATCATAATAACGAAATTCTGCTAATCTTCCCCCAAAAATTACATTCTTTTGCTGTTGAGCTAAAACCTTGTATTTTTCGAACTTTTGTTGATTTTCTTCATTGTTTATAGGGTAATATGCTTCTTTTCCAATTGTCCATTGCTCAGGGTACTCTTTTGTAATTATGGTGTGTTTTTGATTTCCAAATTCAAAATGTTTATGTTCAATAATTCTTGTAAAAGGGTATTTGGCATCATTATAATTTATTACGGCATTACCTTGGTAATTTTCTATATCACGATTTTCATGCTCAAATCGTAATGACCTATATTCTAATGCTCCGAATTGATAATCAAAAAACTCATCAATTTGACCAGTAAAGACAATTTTATTTGCAATATTTTCAAAATATTCTCTATTAGAAAAAAAATCAGTTTCTGTTTTTACCTCAATATCTTTTAGTAAATTATCAATGATAGTATTATATCCTCCAATAGGAATTCCTTGATATCTATCGTTAAAATAATTATTATCAAACGTAAATCTTACAGGAAGTCTTTTAATGATAAAGCTAGGTAATTCACTAGCTTTTCTTCCCCATTGCTTTTCTGTATATTCTTTAATTAAAATTTCATATATATCTTTTCCGACAAGAGAAATTGCTTGTTCTTCAAGGTTTGCAGGATTTTCTTTACCAAAGATAGCTTTCTGTTCATTAATTTTTCTCTGAGCTTCTATAGGGGTTTTTGTACCCCAAAGCTGATAAAATGTATTCATATTAAAGGGAAGATTGTAGAAATTTCCCTTGGCGAAAGCTATAGGCGAATTAATGTATTGGTTAAAATCCGCAAATTGATTCACGTAATCCCAAATTTTCTTATCATTTGTGTGAAAAATATGTGCTCCATATTTGTGAACGTTAATTCCTTCTACGTTTTCACAATAAATATTGCCTCCTTTATGGCTGCGTTTGTCTATTACTATACATGTTTTATTTCTTTTTTTTGCTTCATATGCAAATACACTTCCGAACAAACCAGCTCCTATAATTAAAAAATCATATTTCATTTTTGATAAAAACTTCTTTAATTTTCTTATAAAAAATTTCTTTTTCTTGTAGAAGGTCTGCCTTATAGTCTTTAAAATCTTTAATTTTTGAGTTATAATTAAGAAGACAATCTTTAATTTTTTCGATAATTAAAGGGATATTTTTCTCTGTTTTATCGAAATGATATTCATCTTTTATCGGGACATCTTCTTTGTAAAAAGCAGACCCTTCTTTTCCTATTATAAGACAACAATCCAAAAGACACGCTTCTCTTGGCATTTTTTCTCTGCCTGGATGGTGCCCAAAATCTACATATACTTTAGCTGCTTTCATACAGTTGGCTACTTCTTCTAAAGTCATGTTAATCATTGGTATCCAGTTGATTTCAGGAGTTATTTTTTTTATATTTTCCAGAAAGTCTTTATTTTTTACAGCGTTATAGGTTACAATATCTTGTTTCTGTAAAGTGTAATTTTTTTCAGTAAGAAACATGTCTTCCATATATCCCGAAATCTTACCAATAATTTGGATATTATTTTTTTGTAAGAATTCTACTGAATAATGGGAATGAGCTAAATGATTTACTTTTGCTTTCTTAATGTTTTCTAAAGAAGGAAGTTTTATCCTTCCTAATATTTTTTGTTTAAAAGTAATTGGTTTTTTTTTAAAATTTTCTTCCCAAGCCTTTAGAGACGTAAAAAAGTTAGATACACTTAACCACCAAATTACCTTTTGAATTTTGGAATATTTTTTTTCCCAAATGAATATTGAAAACGTTTCAGGGAAAATGATAATATTTTGTGGAGAGTTTTCTACATTTTGAGTATAAGGTATTTGGTAATGCTCATATTCTTTATGTACAGGAGATGAGTACTTTTCGACATCATAGTTTAAATAATGCATATACACTTTTTGTCCAAATTCTTTTAGAGCTAATCCCATTTGATGGAGATCTTCGGGGCCTCCACTTGCATAGTTTGCAGGACATACAATGTAGAAAATGTTGTTATTGAAAGTATTAAGCATTATTTTATAAGATTTATAGGAAAGTTAGGATGAATATCTAATACATATTTTAACCAGTTTGTAAAACTGTATTTATTAATAATGTCATCATGTAGTTCATAATATGGTGTTGATAGAAAGTCTTCAAGACCGTCTATATTTTTGTTTTCAATGACAAACATATTCTGAGAATTATAAAAATCATATTTTTTTACCAATGGGTTGTTTGTGATAAGTTTTTTTCTATATCCTATGGTTTCAAAAGTTCTCATCGAAATACCATAATGTACGTCATTTGCAAAATCTAAAATTACTTTAGATTGAGAAACATTAATGATATTATCTCTAAATGAGATTGGTTTGTCAATGTGGGTTATTGGTTCATTTTTGATTTTTCTAGCTTTTTCAATAGAATGTGTATGCAAGTTTATAGAAGTATTTAGACCTAGATTTTTAAATTTTCTAGCTAATTTTATAAGTAAATCTATTCTGTTCTTCATATAAGTACCTACAAAATAAACATCATATTTATTTTCTGACTTTTTAATATCATCAAAATAAAAATTTGTAAGAGGCAATAGTTTTGAATTTTTCTCAAGGTCATTAACGTCAAATACAAAAAATCTATCAAATAAATTAATTTTTTCATAAATAAGAGGAAATCTATCTAGACCATCCCATTGATAGGCAGAAATTTTTTCTGTTTTTTTCTTTACTTCGTTAATTAGTTCTGAACAGAAGAGATCAGGTCTAATAAATAATGCATAATTAAACTTTTTTATATTGGATTGCTCCAAGACAGCAAGTTGTTTTTTTAATTTTAATTCAGTTTTTTTTATTTTTTTAAAAGTCTTTTCCCTTAAAATGAATTTTTTATAGACATGAATTATTGTGTTAATGAATCCTATTTTTACTTTCATATTGTCAGGAATAACACAAACCTTAAATCCTAAAAATTCTAAATTTTCTTTAAATCTTTGGGGAAGACCAAAATGATCGGGGATAGCAATTATTATTGATTTGCCACTAAATTCATTTTTAAACATACTTATATATTAGCATTAAATTTTTTGAAAATATCTCTCCAAAAATCCTTTTTTTTTGTCCATCTATGACAGCCAAAGGGGAGCTGTCCCTTATTGATTTCTAAAGCTTTTCCTTGTTTGTTTTCAATTGAGAAAAGGCAAGCTTCTTTATAATTTGGTTTTGAAAAAGGAATATTATTTCTTTCTGGCTCAATACTGAAAAATACATCTTCAGCATAAAACTCTCCAGAGTTTTTCCTATTTAGGTAAATGTCTACTACTTCAGGTAGTTTTTCCAGTATTTCGATAAACTTTTCTCTTTTTCTAAGTGAAAAACCACCGTTTCCTACATTATTGAATAAAAGAGATTTATCTTTTTGCCATTTTCCATTTCCTTTAAAATTAATAAATGCCTTAAAACTTGATGTAGTTTTCTCTAAAATTAATTTAAGAAAAGGAATTTTTTCTGAACTTCTTATCCAAGGGGCTCCAATATAATCGAAATCCTTTTGGCACCAATACATCAGTTCGTCTTTAAAAACAAAACAATCGGTTTGATAAACTAATATATATTTTTGTGAAAATTTGTTATAAAAATTTAAATTCATCATTAATTTATTATACCCGTATATATTTTTAAAATAAACATCATCAAAATCAACAAACGAAGAACCAAATTTTTTATAAGCACTAATATCTAAACTTTTAGGGTGTATAAAAGTGATTTGATAATTGCTTAAAATGTGAAACACTTGATTGAGCGAAATTATATCGTCATCATCAGGGATGTTTTTATATATTGGAATAATAATATCTACCAAAATCTATTCTATTTAGCCTAAAATCGTTTTCTCGATTATTCTTACACAATCTAATAATTGCTCTTCTGTAATTACCAATGGTGGAGCAAGTCTTATGATATTTCCATGAGTTGGTTTTGCTAGGAGTCCGTTTTCTTTTAATTGTAAGCAAAGATTCCAGGCTGTAGAACTTTCGGGAGTATCATTAATCAAAATTGCGTTCAACAATCCTTTTCCTCTTACTTTTGTAATAAGGTCTGTTTTTTCGATTACCTTTTCAATTTCTGCTCTGAAAAGTTTTCCTAGTTCTTCAGCTCTTTCAGATAATTTTTCATTCTCAACAACCTCTAATGCTGCAATTGCAACGGCACATGCAATTGGGTTTCCTCCAAAGGTAGAACCGTGTTGACCTGGTTTAATAACGTTCATAATGTTATCATTAGCCAAAACTGCAGAAACAGGATACATCCCGCCTGAAAGTGCTTTTCCTAAAATTAAAATATCCGGTTGAACATTTTCATGATGACAAGCAATAAGTTTTCCAGTTCTCGCAATACCTGTTTGTACTTCATCAGCAATGAAAAGAACATTATGTTTTTTACAAAGTTCAGAAGCATTTTTAAGGAAGTTTTCATCTGGAACATACACGCCGGCCTCTCCTTGAATCGGTTCAACTAAAAATGCAGCAATATTTTGAGCATCTTGAGCTAAAATAGCTTCTAAAGCATTGATGTCATTATAAGGAATTTTTACAAACCCCGGTGTGAACGGTCCGTAATTTTGATTGGCATCGGGATCATTTGAGAAAGAAACGATGGTGGTTGTTCTTCCGTGGAAATTATTTTCACAAACAATTATTTTTGCTGCATTTTCAGAGATTCCTTTTACTTCATAGCTCCATTTTCTAGCTAATTTTACTGCAGTTTCTACAGCTTCAGCACCCGAATTCATTGGTAAAACTTTATCAAATCCGAAAAGTGAAGTGATTTTTTGTTCGTATTCTCCCAATTTTGAGTTGTAAAATGCTCTTGATGTTAACGCTAACTTTTGAGCCTGTTCAATTAAAGCGGTTACAATTTTTGGGTGAGAATGCCCTTGATTTACAGCAGAATATGCAGAAAGAAAATCATAGTATTTCTTTCCTTCTACATCCCAAACGAATACGCCTTCTCCTTTGTCTAACACTACAGGAAGAGGGTGGTAATTGTGTGCTCCGTGTTTGTCTTCAAGGTCTATAAAATACTGTGAGTTTTTTGATGTTTCTACTGCTGACATAAATTTTGGTTTTTACAAATTTAAGTATTATTAATGACATCATTATACAGAAGTCTGATATTGAAGATAGCTGAATTGAAAGTGTATTTTTGGTGTTGAGGAGTGTTGAATTAGATATCTTGTGTAGCTTAATAGAAGTTGGCAGTTATTATATCTTCAAAATAAGTCAAAATAGATTTAGCAAAAAACAGCTCCAAATTTGGAGCTGTTTTTATAATGTTTTTTTAAAACTTTTATTAGTGATTTTCATATTTTCTATCCATTACAAAATCTTCCATGAATTTCGTAGTATAGTTTCCTGCAAGATAATCTTCGTTATCCATCAGTTGTCTATGGAAAGGAATTGTTGTTTTTACACCTTCAATGTAGAACTCTTCCAATGCACGCTTCATTTTAGCTATAGCTTCTTCACGAGTTTGTGCTGTCGTGATTAATTTCGCAATCATTGAATCGTAGTTAGAAGGAATAGTATATCCTGAATAAACGTGAGTATCTACTCTGATTCCGTGTCCGCCAGGAATGTTTAATCCTGTAATTTTTCCTGGAGATGGTCTGAAGTCAGCGTAAGGATCTTCAGCATTGATTCTACATTCAATTGAATGTAATTTAGGATAATAATTAATTCCTGAAATAGGGGTTCCTGCAGCTAAAAGAATTTGTTCTCTGATTAGATCATAATCAATTACCTGTTCAGTAATAGGATGTTCTACCTGAATTCTTGTATTCATTTCCATGAAATAGAAATTTCTGTGTTTATCTACAAGGAATTCGATAGTTCCCACACCTTCATATCCGATGAATTCGGCAGCTTTTACTGCTGCTTCACCCATTTTTTCACGAAGTTCGTCTGTCATGAAAGGAGAAGGAGTTTCTTCTGTTAATTTTTGATTTCTTCTTTGTACGGAGCAGTCTCTTTCTGAAAGGTGGCAAGCTTTACCAAATTGGTCACCAGCAACCTGAATTTCAATATGTCTTGGCTCTTCAATCAGTTTTTCCATGTACATGCCGCCGTTTCCGAATGCAGCCACGGCCTCCTGAATTGCAGATTCCCAGTGATCTTTAAGGTCTTCAGCTTTCCATACGGCTCTCATTCCTTTTCCACCACCACCGGCAGTTGCTTTAATCATTACAGGATATCCTGTTTCTTCAGCAATTTTTACAGCTTGTTCGTAAGATTCTATCAAACCATCAGAACCTGGAACACAAGGTACTCCTGCGGCTTTCATGGTCGCTTTAGCGTTTGCTTTATCTCCCATTTTTTCGATTTGTTCAGGAGAGGCACCGATAAATTTGATGTTGTTTTTCTGACAGATTCTAGAAAAATTAGCATTTTCAGATAAAAATCCATAACCTGGGTGAATAGCATCTGCATTGGTAATTTCTGCAGCTGCAATAATGTTAGGGATTTTTAGATAAGAGTCTTTACTCATTGCAGGACCAATACAAACAGCTTCGTCAGCAAATCTTACATGAAGACTGTCTTTATCGGCAGTGGAATATACTGCAACGGTTTTTATTCCCATTTCTTTGCAAGTACGAAGAATACGCATTGCAATTTCGCCACGATTGGCAATTAATATTTTTTTGAACATCTTTTTTAGATTTTAGGTTATAGGTAGTAGGTACTAGAAAATTAAGTCTGCAAAACATTTTTTATTCTGCAACCTAAAAACTGTAACCTAAATTAAGATGGATCTACTAAGAATAATGGTTGATCGTATTCTACAGGCGTAGCGTCGTCTACTAAAATTTTAACGATTTTTCCGCTTACTTCAGATTCGATTTGGTTGAATAACTTCATTGCTTCAATTACACAAACAACTTTTCCGTTAGAAACTTCATCACCAACGTTTACAAACACATCTTTGTCTGGAGCCGGTTTTCTGTAGAAAGTTCCAATCATTGGAGATTTAATAGTAATATATTTGCTATCATCAGATGCTGGAGCAGCTTTTTCAGCTGGAGCGGCAGCAGGAGTTACAGCCGGAGCGGCAGCTGGTTGAGGCGCTGTGTGATAAACAGCAGGTTGAGCGTAAGCAACTTCACTTCCAGCTAATGGAGTTTTAATAGTAATTTCGAAATCTTTAGTTTTATATTTCACTTCAGAAACCTCAGCTTTTGATACAAACTTAATAAGATTTTGTATGTCTTTAATGTCCATAAATTTGATATTTGATTTTGTGCCAAAGATACCAAAAAAACGTAAAAAACAACAAAAAACCGCCAAATTTTATCAAAATTGAGCGGTTTTTGTATTAAAACGAGTGTTTTTCGGTGAAAACGACTCTTAGTTTTCTTCAGTAGTTGCTACTTCTTTTTCTAGTACTACTTTTCCTCTGTAGTAAAGTTTTCCTTCATGCCAGTGAGCTCTGTGATAAAGGTGAAGCTCTCCTGTTGTTGCATCTTTAGCTAATTGAGGAACTACAGCTTTGTAGTGAGTTCTTCTCTTATCTCTTCTTGTAGACGATTGTCTTCTCTTTGGATGTGCCATTTTGTAATAACTTTTTTAATTGATGAGCGATGAGATTCATCATCTCATCATTAAACTATTTAATTTTTATTTTTTAAATTTTTTAAAGCGTCCCATCTTGGGTCGGTTTCATGTTCTTCCTCTTCTTCTGTTTCTTTCGGGCTGAACTTGTCAAGAATTTCCAAATCTTCATCGCTTACGTTGGGTGATAGTTTTTTCATTGGAATTGAAAGTACCACATTTTCGTAAATCAATTGTGCGATATTAAAAGCGTGGTCGTTGGTCGGAATGGTAATTACATCTTCTTCGCTGTCATCGTATTCCTCACCAAATTTTACCAAAACTTTAATCTGGTTTTCAATAGAATGGTTGAAGTTTTCGTTCGTAATATCACAAACTAATTCTACCATTCCATGAGTTTTTATCTTAAATTCTAAAAAAGTAGTGTGCTTATCAAGTAAAACATCTACTGTAATTTTAGGATTTGTAAATTCCTGCTCAGTATCAAATAATTGAAAGAACTCTTTATCTATCTCAAACTTGAACTCGTGTTTACCGGTTTTTAATCCGGAAAAACTTATATCATAGTTTCTTAACTTGTCCATAAAATGAGTGTGCAAAAATATGCATTTTTTTTATAATAACAAATAAATTCTATAACAAATTAATTAAAATTTGTTTCAAAGATTTAGCCTTCTGTTTCTTCTGGTAAATCTTCATCTATTCCGTTGTCTATAGCCATTTTTCTTGGCTGTAGTCGGTTATTTATTAAATCATTGTATTCACTTCTATTTTTGAATATTTTAATTGCTGTAAAAATAGCTTCTGAAAAACTTTGCTCGTCAGCGATGTTTTTTCCTGCAATATCATAGGCAACTCCATGGTCAGGTGATGTTCTGATGAAAGGAAGTCCTGCTGTGTAATTTACTCCTTCTTCGTAAGCTAAAGTCTTAAATGGTGTTAAACCTTGATCATGATACATTGCTAATACAGCATCAAAGTTTTTGTATTTATTGGGCTGGAAAAAACTATCGGCAGGGAAAGGTCCAAAGGCTAAAACTCCGTTGTCTGAAAGTTCTTTGATTGCCGGAGAAATTATTTCGATTTCTTCATTTCCGATTACTCCGCCATCACCAGCGTGAGGATTTAAGCCTAAAACAGCAATTTTTGGTTTTTGAATATTGAAATCTTCAATTAAAGATTGATTTAGAGCTTTAATTTGCTTTTTTATTTTCTCTTTAGAGATGTTTTCAGCAACATTTGCAATGGGAATGTGGTGTGTAGAAACAGCAACTTTTAAATCTTCTGCTACCAAAAACATCAGTCCTTTTTTATTGAATTTTTCTTCAAAATATCCTGTATGTCCTGCATGTTTGAATCCCATTTTCACCATTTCATCTTTATTAATTGGTGCTGTTACAAGAACATCTATATCTCCTTTTATTAAAGCTTCGGTTGCTGCTTCCAGAGAATCAATTGCCATTTTGGTTGATTCTTCTGTAGGGGTGCCTAGTTCTACATTTACATTGTCTTTCACAAGGTTTACCATGTTGAGTTTTCCTCCTTGAGCTTGTGAAGCCTCGTTGATGTAATTGAAGTTTAGGTTGAGTTTAAAAATATTTTTCTGATAGGTGAAAAGTTTTCCCGAACCAAAAATTACAGGAGTGAAAAAATCTGTAATGGTTTTGTCTTTCAGAGACTTCATGATGATTTCCGGACCGATGCCATTAAAATCACCAATTGAAATTCCTACTCGTACTTTATGGTTTTTTGGGCTCATTTTGATTATCTTTGAAGATTATAATTTACAAATTTAGCAAAAAATAATATGTTCACAGGAATTATTGAAGCAGTCGGGATTATTGAGAAGGTTGAAAAAAATGGAAGTAACATTGATTTTACTCTAGTTTGCCCTTTTACAAGTGAATTGAAAATAGATCAAAGCTTGGCGCATAATGGTTGTTGTTTAACGGTTGTCAAGATTGAAGGAGATAAATATGTTGTAACAGCTATAAATGAAACGTTAGAAAAAACAAATCTTGGAAATTGGGAAGTAGGAACTGTTGTGAACCTCGAACGTTGCATGAAAATGGATGGTAGATTAGACGGACATATTGTTCAGGGGCATGTTGATAGAACAGGAGAGGTAGTAAGTATTGAAAATAAAGACGGAAGTTATTTTATTACTATTAAATATGAAAACGATGGGGCTTTTGTAACAGTTCCCCAAGGATCAATTACTGTAAACGGGATTAGCCTTACTGTTGCAAAAAGTGAGGAATCTCAATTTTCAGTGGCAATTATACCTTATACTTGGGAATTTACAAATATGCAGTATCTGAAATCCGGAGATAAAGTTAATCTTGAGTTCGATATAATTGGTAAGTATATTGCAAGATTGACAAATAAACAGAATGCCAATGAATATGTATAAAGGATACAGCTTAAGAAACCGTGTGTTTTTTGGTTTCTTATTGGTTTGTCTTTTAAGTGTTGCGGCTTCTTCATTGGTGCCTTATTTTGTATTGAGAAATAACTCTTTGGAACAGAGTAGGATAGATATGCAGGATAAGACCAATGCGGTGATGGGATATTTGGATTATGCTGTAAGTAGATCTGTTGTTCAGACAGAGGATATTCCCAAAGTTTTGAGTAGTAAAATTCTTGAAATCTCAGACATAAACCAACATGACATTATTATTTATGATTTAAAAGGAAATTATTTGCTCTCAAACAGAGATCCTAGTTTAATTGAGCAAAAACAAATACCGGTAAGTATTGTAAATAAAGTTTTGTCAAATGATGCTAGGGTGGATATTCGTGGGTATGATCAAACTAAAGATGCTGTTTTTACTTCTTCATACCTGTTGTTGAAAAACAATGTTCTGGAGCCTATTGGGATTGTTTATATTCCGTTGTATCATAATGAGTCTGCTTATTTAGAGGTTCTTCACAAATATGTAAAATATATTCTTTTAGTAGATATTTTCCTTATTCTTTTCAGTATTTGGCTGAGTTGGGTTACATCTAATAATCTGGCTAAAACAATTACGAAATTTTCAGATATGATTACGCGTATTACTCTGTTTGAAAATGAAATGCGACCTATCAGGTACTATAAAAATGATGAGCTAAATGCTTTGGCGAGAGCTTATAACAGAATGATTCTCCAAATTCAGGATCAAAAAGAAAGGCTTCGTTTTAAGGCTTCGGAAGAGGCGTGGCGTGAAATGGCGAAGCAAGTAGCTCATGAAGTGAAAAATCCTTTGACGCCTATGAAGTTAACGATTCAAAATTTCGAAAGAAAATTTGACCCCGAAGATCCAAATATAAGAGAAAGGGTGAAACAGATGAGTAAGACAATGGTAGATCAGATTGATTTGATTGCTACTGTGGCTTCTGCGTTTTCGGAATTTGCGAAACTTCCTGAAAAAAATAATGAAGTTATTAATCTGAATAAAGAAGTTGAAGATATTCTTCGTGTTTTCAATAATGAAAGCATTTTCATGCATTCTAATAAAAATAATATTATGATTAATATGGATAGGATCTACCTTTCTAGAATTATCACCAATCTTGTTACCAATGCGAAACAAGCAGAAAGTGATGATAGGAAATTAATCATTAATGTAGATGTAGAACAACATCACAGAAGAGTTATCATTTCAGTTCAGGATAACGGAATTGGTATTCCTGAGAATATGTATGAAAGGATTTTTGAGCCTAATTTTACCTCAAAGAGTAGTGGAATGGGACTAGGCTTGTCTATGGTAAGAAAAATGATTGAAGATTATAAAGGAGAGATTACCGTGAAATCAGAAGTCGGAAAAGGCTCGGTGTTTACAATTACTTTACCTACTAACTTATAAGTGAAATTATTTAAGTTTAAACAATTTGAAATTCAGCAATCGAAAGACGTTTTCCGAGTGGGAACGGATGGGGTTTTGTTAGGGATTTTGGCGAGTATAGATGAAGTAAATTCTGTTTTGGAAGTTGGAACTGGAACCGGGTTAATTTCATTGATGTTGGCTCAAAGAAATTCGTGTGCCGAATTTTTAGGCATTGATATTAATGAAGAAGCGGTAAATCTTACTAAAATCAATTTTGAAAATTCTCCTTTTAGTTCTAGGCTGAAAAATTGTCATCAGGATTTTAAAGATTTTGAAACAGAAGGTAAGTTTGGCTTAATTGTTTCCAATCCACCTTATTTTGAGGAGTCGGGTTCGGAAAAGGATAAAGTTGCAAGGCAGACAATTGAACTAAACTTTAATCAACTGATTTCCAAATCATCTAAATTATTGTCTGAAAATGGTGTTTTTTCTGTGATTATTCCTGTGGAAGTAGGTAATGAGTTTGTAGAAATTGCAAGGGAAAATCATTTGTTTTTAATAAGAAAAGTCAATATTAAAGGGATTGAAAATTCAAAAATAAAAAGGCTGATTCTTGAATTTTCTTTAACGGGAAAAGCATTAACGGAATCAGAATTTGTAATAGAAAAAAGTCCGAGACAATACTCGGACCAATATCTTGAACTCACTAAAGAGTTTCATGTTTTTAATAAAAAATAATTATTCGAATAATTCGGTGGTGTCTAATACTGAAACTTTACCGTCCTCACATCTGATGGCTTCTCCAGGAAAGTTCTGAATCATGTGATAATCGTGTGTTGCCATTACTACGGCAGCTCCGTTTTCAAGGGCAACCTGTTTCAATAATGTCATGATTTCATTTGAAGTTTCAGGGTCAAGGTTTCCTGTTGGCTCATCTGCCAAAATCAAGTCAGGATGGTTTAGTAAAGCTCTTGCAATAGCAATACGTTGCTGTTCTCCACCTGAAAGTTCGTGAGGCATTTTGTGCTTTTTACTTTTCATATTTACACTGGATAAAACCTCGTTGATACGGTCTTCCATCTTTGTTTTATCGCTCCAGCCTGTTGCTTCTAAAACGAATCTCAGGTTTTTCTCAACAGTTCTGTCTGAAAGTAATTGGAAATCCTGAAATACGATTCCTAGCTTTCTTCTTAGGTTTGGAATGTCTGAAGTTTTCATTTTTTCTAAATCAAAACCGACAACCGAGCCGTGTCCTGAAGCTAAAGGAATATGTCCGTATAATGTTTTTAAAAGTGAACTTTTTCCGGAACCTGTTTTTCCGATAAGGTAACAGAATCTACCTTTTTTGATGTTAAGATTAACGTCAGAAAGAACAGTGAAGTTTTTTTGTGCAATCTTTGCGTGTTGTAAACTTATGATATTATTTCCGGTTATGTTTGTATGTGGCATAATTCAATTTTAAATACTATTTCCTAAAAATGTTTTTCAACTTTTAAAAATAGTAAAAAGAAGTCTAAGGAGTGTAAATTTTAGTAAATTTTAACAACAAAAAATGCCTGAAAAACTTCTTTTCAAGCATGATTTGTATATGATAATTAAAGAATTATCTCTTAGCGCGTGATGCACTTACAGTTAAACTCTTTCTGCCTTTAGCTCTTCTCGCAGCCAAAACTCTTCTTCCATTTGGCGTAGACATTCTTTCTCTGAAACCGTGTTTGTTTCTTCTCTTTCTTTCTGATGGCTGGAATGTTCTTTTACTCATTACTATATGTTTAAATCGTAATTATCTATTAATTTTCAGGTTGCAAAGATATAGAATTTTTTATTAGGTACAAATTTTAATTGTTTTTTTTGTGATAAAATTCAATAAAAAAAATAAATTGTTTTGAGAAAGGCCATACAGCCTATTTTAATTTGCTCGGAGAGAAGCCAAAATGTTTTTTAAAGGCTGCGCTGAAATTAGAAATTGAGGTATATCCTGAAAGTTGACTAATTTCGTCAATTGTTAGTTCAGAATCGGTAATATATGTTTTTGCATTATTCATTCTTATGGTTTGTAAATAGGTGAAAATTGTGCATCCGAAAATTTCCTTGAACAATTTTTTTAATTTGGTTTGGTTGATTCCTACTCTTTTTGAAATTTCTTCAATAGTAAGAGGTTTTTTAATGTTTTCATTAATTAAAGAGGCGGCAAGGTGTACAATTTCTTTGTCTCTATTTGATATTTTAGGTTGCTTTTCGTTGCTATGGTTTTCTAAAGTATGAGCTAGAATTTCATAAATTTTAGATTCAATATATATTTTTCTTGTAAGACCTTGGTATTGGCATGAATTAATGTCCTGAATGGCACACAAGATTGGAGGGGTAATATATATTTCGTTATTGGTATAGCCTAAACTTTTACCGTCTGATATATGTTTTATGAAATTATCTAATTTTTTGTTTTCTCCATAATATTTTAGAAATACGTTTTTAGAAAAATGAATATCAAATGTTTTGTATTCTGATTTTTTTTCAAAATAGATGTCTGATTTTTCATCTGTAGCTCCAATGTGAATCAGGTTTCCTGTCATCGAAGATACTTTTTCGGAGTCTAAGAAATGATTTTTATAACCAATACCATTTAAGGATAGATTAAAATGTAATTCTAGTATTTCTTGGTTTTCCTTACAATTTAAAATGAGTTCATCATCATTTATATAATAAAGATTTTTAGAAATTTTTATTTCAGAATTAATTAGTTCTTCTTCAATAATAAATCTATTATTTCCTAATTCAAAATCAATATTTTTTTCAACGTATTGATTTTGTTCTTGTTTACTGTTGATGATGTTTATTAAATCATCTGCATTCATTCTGTACGTCATAAAAATCTCTTTTAATAAAAAAAACAACCAAATTCATAACTGGGTGAATTACGTTGTAAAATATCTTTGCACAAATATATTATATTAATTAATTCTAAATAAAAATAAATTGTGTTAAAATTTATTATTCTTTGTTTTTTACTGTTTCAAACTACAGTGTTTGCATGTGATTTTTCTTTTAGTTCAAAAGATAGAGAAAGCAAAGTGGTAAATAATACAATTCGAAATATGTATGATTTGGTTACAGATACGGTGAAGAAAGAATCAAAAATAGAAGAAGTCGTTCTGCAATTAAATTCCATTAAACAAAAATTAGAAAATACGCCTTTTTCAGTTCAGGTTATTGAAATGAAAAATGAACATAATAAGGCTGGTGATGTTACCAATGTACTTAACAGAACAACAGGAATTAAAATAAGAACAGATGGTAATTTAGGCTCTACAGCACAAATAAATCTGGGAGGTTTACAAGGAAAAGCGATTCGATTGTTTAAAGATGGAATCCCGATTGAATTATTCGGACACGGATTTAACATAGGGACGATACCTACCAATCTTTTAGAAAGAGTGGAAGTATACAAAGGTTCAATGCCTGTTTATTTAGCTTCGGATGCTTTGGGAGGAGGGATTAATTTGGTAACAAGAATTCCTAGAAAAACAGGAGCAGAAGTTTCTTATGAAATAAGTTCTTTTAATACACATCGTGCTACAGCCAATGTTTTTATTGTTAGCAATGATAATCCGTCTCAATATTTTGGGATGAATTCTTCTTATAACTACTCAGATAATAATTATAAAGTAGATGCACCATTTACGGATTTTCAGACAGGTCAACAATATAAGAAAACAGTGAAACGATTTCATGATCAGACAAAATCTTTTTTTGGAGAATTTTTTACGGGATTTAGAAATACAAATTGGGCAGATGATTTTAGAATATCTTTCATATTCTCGGATTTCTATAAGCAAATTCAGAATGATGCTATGATGAAATCTGTTTACGGAAAAGCTTTTTCTAATGAACAAAATTATACTTCAATTGTATCCTACAACAAATCTTTTCTAAATAATAAACTGAAAATAAATTCAACTCTTAATTATAGTCATTTCGATACCAAATTAATTGATACAGCCAGAGTACGTTATAATTGGGATGGTGAAATTATTAGAAATAATCAGCAAATAGGTGAAATTAATAAAGGAAGTATTCAGAGATTGAACTATGATTTGTTTTCAACACGTTTTAATGCTTCTTATCAAATACATTCCGATCATGTATTAGAGTTGGGAGAATTATTTTATCATCAAAGAAGAAAGGGAAGTGATCCGCTAGGCGCAATTTCTCCTCAATATAATATAGATGTATTGGAAATTCCTGCTATATACCAGAAAAATATTTCCGCTTTTTCGTTGCGTTCACAGTGGTTTAATCAAAATTTGGAAAGTATAGTTGCGGCGAAACACTACTTGTCAAAAACTAGAGGATTTACAACCGATAAATATAGTTTTGCATGGGAATCTTCTCAATCAAACAGCAAGTTTGGATATTTATTCGGACTGAAATGGAATAATGACAAGTATTTATTGAAAGCTTCATTTGAAAAAGCAATACGCTTACCAGATGAATCAGAGGTTTTTGGGAATGGAGTTTTAATAAAAGAAAATCTTGATCTCATTCCGGAATCGAGTCATAATGTAAACTTTAATGCACAGTACGCCTACGGAAATCAAAATAATAACGGAACTGTAGCACTAAATTTATTTTATCGTAAAGTAAAAGATGCTATTTTTCTTCAACCAGATATTCCGTACAGTCGTTATATAAATTTTCATCAGGTTAAAATCCTCGGTTTTGAAATAGAAGCCAATT
The DNA here is from genome assembly GCF_025971925.1 of Chryseobacterium oryctis. Lineage (GTDB taxonomy): Bacteria > Bacteroidota > Bacteroidia > Flavobacteriales > Weeksellaceae > Chryseobacterium > Chryseobacterium oryctis. Next base: position 704,170 of record NZ_JAPDHV010000001.1, on the reverse strand, counting down.
ATAATTTTAAGAAAATTGTAGATATTGGCTTTAATGGAACTTATCAGGATATAAGAAGAATAAACGAAAAACCTTCTTTCATGATGTATGAAGGTTCTAGAGTTGCTAATATTCCTTATTTGTTCGGGAATTTTTTTGTAAACGGAAATATCAATAATCTTTTTGCAGAGTCAGACAAACTAAGTTTAAGGTGGAATATGAACTATGTTCATCGTTTTTATCTTACAAGTATTCCTAAAGAGCAGGAACCATCTTTATTTGGAACAGCAGATCAGGTAAGCTCTGATTTAATTACACCTAATGATGGTAGATTGGGGCAGATTTCTCATGAAGCGGGTATTTATTATCAATTCTCTAATAAAAAAATAAGTACATCATTCGAAGTATTAAACCTTACCAATAATAAATTGTACGACAATTTTAATGTTCAAAAACCAGGAAGATCATATCATTTTAAAATCATATACAATATTTTCTAAAAAAGTAATTATGAAGAATAGACTATTATCAAAACTATTTATTGTTTGTTTATTAAGTTTTCTATTTGCTTCTTGTAGCAATGATGATAACGATAACTCATCACAAAAACCACCTATAAACACTGATGAACTGCCAAAAGATGAAACTTGGGTTATTTTTAACGGAACTGAAACTTGGGCAGGTGGAATTTACGCACTTGGTGATAACAAATCACGAGAAATTAATTTGGCTTCTGTTCCTTTTTATCAATTGGGGTATTCTGCAGGTGGAAGAGTAGTAGATAATGTGTTGTATAAAAAAGATGGAGCGACATCAAACGATTATGGAATCTCGAAATATAGCCTTTCTGGAGGTAAATTTTCTCCAAACGGCTTTGTAAGTACTCCTAATAATACTTATGAAACTAACTTTTTAGTTGTGAATAATACGGAAGGATATTATTGGGATTTATCTGCGGGTGGATTAAAGGTTCAGAAGTTTAACCCATCTACAATGCAAAGAACGGGTGAGATCGATTTTTCTTCTTTGTCTAATGGAAGTCAGTATGAAGCGGCAGGACAATTGATTTTGGCTAAGCGTGATAATAAATTGTTTGTAGATGTGCAACATGGTACTAAAACTAGCGCTTGGCAAGTAACTCCAACTGTAAAGAAAGTTGAAATTGCAGTTTACAATTTAATAACTAATGAAATAGAATCTGTTACAGAACATGCAGGGGCTACAAATTTGGGGCTTTTCGCAGATCATGTTTTATGGAGCATAGATGAGGTTACAAAAGATTTGTATGTTGTTGCAGTAGGAGATATGCGTACGCAAACTCCGGCATCTAGAATTCTGAGAATTAAAAATGGGGAGACAAAATTTGATCCTACATTCGAATTAAAAATTTCAGATTATCAGTATCCAAGCGATTTTAATAGAATTTTTGCATACGATAGTAAAATCTATACAACAATTTCTGGAAGAGCAACGTCATATTACGGAGGAGGTCAGCATGGTGTAACGTACAGACAAGATATTTGGTATTGGACGGAGATTGATGTAAATACCAAAAAAGCAAAACGACTGAGTAATATGCTTCCTGATAATTTTTACTCTTATCAAAATCCATTTTATCATAAAGGGAATATTTATTTCGTAACGAATAATGCATCAGAAAACTTCTCTGGCGTTTATCAGTACAACCCGAAAAATGGAGAGGTTAAAGAAACATTTCGTTTAAAAGGAAGTGGTCGTTTAATGGGATTCAATATTTTACAGAATTAATTATAATGAATTTTATAAAAAGAATTATTCTCATACTCAGCTATATTTTTAGGTTATTTTTAGCCTATGTATATATCCCCCATGGGTATGAGAAATTAACTTCAAAAATCAACCCTCAGGAATACATAGATTTTGGTCTTGAGGGAGATTTTTTAGAGTTTTATCTGATTTGGGAAAGAACCAATTTTATTTGGGTGATTGGTGTTGCACAATTAATTGGTGGGGTATTACTTGTTTTTAAAAGAACGTATTTTTTTGGAGCAGTCTGGTTGCTTCCGGTGAGTATAGGAATGTTCTTTTGTCATGTATTTATAAGCCATGCTGCAGATTTTCTGTTTTTCGATCTTATTGTATTGCTCCTGAATCTTTATTTGCTCTTAGAAAATTTTAATCTTATAAAGTCAACTTTCTTTCAAAGACAAAAGACTTGGATATAAAATATATTAATATGAAAAATTTAGAACAACTAAACACGTCATTTAATCTTTTGCTCAACCTATTGGTGAGAGAACAGAATAATTGGTATTTTATTGATATTATACCACGGTACGATGAAGATTTGAAAGGCTATATGCAGTCTTGTGAGGAGAATGATTTTATACGTTTTGATGCTAAAGACCAAATCATTTATATCCCAATTTCTTTTAAATCCTTAACAGGAATGCACATTTTTGCGGATAGAATAGGGCTAAGAAAAGAAAATTTTGGTGAGATTTCTATATTAAAAGCTCAGGAAGCTGTTTTGATTTTATTGCAAGATAGCTATCCTCATTTAAAAGAGTCACAATTAATTTCTTTTATTGAAACTCTTCCTCATACTTATGATAATGCTGTTAAGAATCAAATTCTTAATATAACACCAGACTTGGCTAAAGCTTCTAAAAATGAAAATTTAAAAGAAACAGGCGGGATTTTTTTAAAAAACTGGATAAATGAGTATAGTTCGTTAGATGATTTGAAAGAATTTTCTCTTTTACTAAAAAATTATGCTACAAAAGGTGATATAGGAAATAAGGATGCTACCGTAAAATGGCTGAAGAATTACACCACTTGTTTACTTGAAAAAATAGCAGAAGAATATTTTCAAAATAATAAAATTGTTTCACCTTGCCTTTTCAATTCGAAACTTTTTGTAAGTGAAATTGGAGAGCCTTTAGCAATTGAGTTTTTTGATGATAGTTTGTCTTTTCACACTTCTGACATAACTCAATATTACAATCCGAAAAAAATTGAACGTTTTTTACAATCTCAATTACTTACATTCCATTTATTTCCTCTTATACGTTCCATTGCTTTGTTGGGGATTTTGGAAGAGAAAGATTTAATTAAAGCAGTAGATGATACTATTTTGCAATTCAAAAACAGAAATGAATATCCTATTGATTTTATTCTTCATCACAAAATATTAGTAGATAATTTTCTGCCTTCCATGATGCCTGATGAAAATTCAGAACATATTTTTATTCAGAAGCACATTCATAATCATGTTATTAACAATAGGTATTATGCTGATGAACTCATTAAGCCGAAAAAGGATGGGCTGGTACATAAAAGATATTTTGAAAATAGTTCAATGGAAATCGGTATTCGTGCTTTTAATATTGAGACCGATTTAGAAATTTTGTATGATTGGGTAAATCAGGATTACGCAAAGAAATTTTGGGAAATGGAAGGTCCGATTGAACAGCTTGAAGAAGCCTATATAAAGCATTTAGGTGTAGATTATTCTCATCCATATATAGGAACACTAAACGGGGAACCGATTTTCACTTTAGAACTTTATTGGGCTATTAAAGATGAAGTTGGAAAATATTATCCTTTTCAACCGGGAGATTACGGATTTCATATGTTGATTGCGCCGGCAAAAAAAAGAATTAAAAATTTCTCATACTATGCGCTTACCATGTGTATGGAACATTTTTTCTCATATAAACAGGTGAAAAGAATGATAGGAGAGGCCTCTGTAGAACATCAGGGGACTCATAATTTAATCACAAAAGTTGGTTGCGAATTCAATAAGGCATTGAAGCTTCCTTATAAAACCTCTAATCTCACTTTCTTGAATAGAGAAATGTACCAGGAAGCTGTAGAAGAAGTTTTAGAAGAATCTTGTACAGACATTTATCTTAAAGTATAATTAAAGTAAATACAATGAAACACCAAATATACGACATAATAGGAATTGGGATTGGTCCATTCAATTTAGGAATGGCGGCTCTTGCAGATCAATTACCATTAAAAACCATTTTTTTTGACCAAGAACCCTCTTTTGACTGGCATAGAGGATTGATGATAGAGGGAAGCAAGTTGCAAGTTCCTTTTATTGCAGATCTTGTCACTTCAGTAGAGCCAACCAATCAATACAGCTATTTAAATTACCTTATTGCCAAAAACAGATTGTTTAAGTTTTGTATAAAAGAAACATTTTATATCACTCGTGCAGAATATAATGATTATTGCAAATGGGTTGCTGCACAGCTCCATCAACTTCACTTTTCTCATCGTGTTGAAAGTATCGAATACAGTGAAAAAAACGGAGAAAGAATATACGAAATTGCAGTTCATGATTTAATCAATCGCACTACTAAATATTATTATTCCAAAAATTTGGTTGTAGGAACGGGTACTGTTCCGTGTGTGCCTAAATTTGCAGAGCATTGTTCTCATGAGCGAGTTTTCCATTCTTCGCAATATACCTACAGAAAAAAATATATTAAGCCAAATAGCAGTATTTCTATTATAGGATCGGGACAAAGTGCCGCTGAAATTTTTAAAGATCTCTTGCAAGGAATTGACGAAAAAGAACTTAAGCTTAATTGGATAACCGAAGCAGATAGATTTTACCCAATGGAAAATTCTAAGCTGACGTTTGAACATACCTCACCAGATTATTTATCGTTTTTCCATTCTTTGTCGGATAAAAAACGTCACGAAATTGTGAATAATCAGGATGTGCTGTACAAAGGTATCAATCAGGAATTGATAGATGCCATTTATGATGACCTTTATGAACTCGATTTTTTAAGAGAAACTCCATTACCTGTTACAATTTTAGCGAATACCAGATTACAAGCTCTTGAAGGAGATAAATATTCAGGTTTTGAAATGTTTTTGAAAAATAAAGTTGTCGAAAAATCTTACCAGCTTCCAACAGATTATGTGATATTGGCAACAGGTTACAAACATCATCAACCTCAATTTTTGAATGGAATAGATGATTTAATCCGTCGCGATAGTTTGGGTAATTGGAGAGCAGATGAGGTGTTTAATATTAATTCTGTTGAAAGAAGTTTGTACATACTTAACGCAGAACTTACTTCTCATGGTATTTTAACTGCAGATTTAGGAATGGGACCTTACCGAAATGCTGTGATTTTAAATGATATATTAGGATATGGACATTTTAAATTAGAACAAAAAATAGCCTTCCAAGATTTTGGTGTTCCAAAAAAATTAGAGTTATCCAGAGCCTGATTGTTAAAAAATGAGTACTACTTTTACTGAAACGAGCAGAAGGTTTATCCCGTTAGATATCATTAAAGCTATTGGTGTTTTTATGATGATTCTTATGCATGTATTTATTATGTATGGTTCAGAATCAACTATTTATTTCAATAATTTTAGTCAGTACCTGCTTTTTTTTATTGAAGGAATTGGTGCTCCGATATTTGTATTTTCAATGGGTGTGTCAATATTTCTATCTAAAGATAAATCCATTAGACAGGTTTTTACTCGAGGATTAAAACTATTTGTTTTAGGATATATTTTAAACTTTTTAAAGTTTTACCCCACAATTAAAGTGTTTCAGGTCTTTCCTGAAGCACTTTTTACAGAAACTCATCGAGTGAATGACTTCAAAGGGTTTGTAGAATTTTTATTAATCGCAGATATATTGCAATTTGCGGGTTTGGCATTTATTATTGGTTCTGTATTAAAAAAGATAATAGAGAAAATTCCGTTGTTGGGAGTTTTACTATCCATAATTATTTTTGTGGTTTCACCATATCTCTATATTCATGATCCTGATTATATTCTGAGTTTATTCTACGGAAAAGGGTTTAATGTGTATTTTCCATTATTTCCGTGGTTAGGATTTGTGTTATTAGGGATGTCAATTGGTTATTATATTAGAAAGTTTGTAAACGGAAAACATTTAAAAACCTTATTTTATTTATTACTAACATCGGGTTGTTTACTTTATCTGTTGGGATTATATAGCATTGATTTTAATTTGAAAAAATATTTTTCTACAGATTATTATCATAAAGAAACAAATGTTTTGCTAATGTATAGCGGACAAATTATGGTGATATTTTCCTTAATGTATCTAGTTCATAAATATTTGTCGGAAAAGATGATAGCATTTAGCATTTTTTCTAGCAAGAATGTTACAACCCTTTATGTTATCCAATGGATTTTGATTTATTGGGGATGGTATTTTGTAGAATACCAGTCACAATCATGGAATGGAGTAATTGTAAGTTTTCTCATAGTTTCATTACTCACATTTAGCATTACATTTTTAAAAAATTACTTACAAAAATTATTGTATGAGCGTAGAAATTGTAGAACTGTCATTGCAGGTGAAAAATAAAACTTATCTCACACCTCATTATCTTCGGGTATACCTTGAGGGAGAGAATATTAAGGAAATAGAAAATTCAACAATTGGAGTGAATAACAAAATATGCATTCCTCCAAAAGGTGTTGATCAAATTTATTTTCCTAGATTGGATGACAGCCATAGCAAATGGATTTATCCTCCCAAAGAAGTTTGTCCAGTGATTAGAACATATACACATAAAGGAGTCGATTTCACAAAAAATGAAATTTGGATAGATTTTGTAGTTCATGGTACAGAAGGCATTGCTTCATCATGGGCGCAAAATGCTAAAGAAGGTGATAGGTTGGGTGTTTTAATGGTAAAAGATTCTATCGAATTATATAAAAGAACTGAAAATTATGTATTGATAGGAGATTCAACAGCTATTCCTGTAATTAGTTCTATTTTAAAAGATTTGCCTGAGGAAGCTAAAGGAGTTTGTATTATTGAGGTTTTTACAGAAAATGATATACAAACGTTGGAAACCAATGCTTCTATTGAATTTAAATGGATTTTTAATGAAAACCCACACGATGGAAGCGAATTGTATAATACAGTTAAAGAAATTCAGTTACCGAAAGAAAATAAACTAGCCTATATTGCTGCAGAATATACAACGGTTAAAAATTTACGCCATTATCTAAGAAAACAACTTTTATGGAATGTAGATGAGGTGAATGCATATTCTTATTGGAAAATAGGAGCATCTGAAGATAAATCTGAGGTGCAAAGAAGAAAAGAACATGAATAATTTTAATTAAAACAATTTTTTTATAATTAAAAATAATATTAAGTGATTAGCATAAAAGCTCTATCTTTGGTGACTCAATTTTAAAGAAAAAATTAAACATAATGATGTTTACACCAGCTGAACTTTTAGAAATCAATACATTACTTATACCAGAAAATAAAATAGTAATCCTTACTCATTATAATCCGGATGGAGATGCTATTGGTTCCAGCTTTGGTTTGAAACATTATTTGAACGCAAAAGGAATTCACGCTGAAGTTGTGGTTCCGAATGATTTTCCGAAATTTTTGAAATGGATGCCTGAATCTAAAAAGGCAATCATCGGAGAATACAAAAGAAAAGTAGCATTTGATTTAATCAATGAAGCAGATGTGATTTTTTGCTTAGATTTTAATTCTCCTTCAAGAATAGGATTGTTGGGAGATTGGCTTACAAAAGCTAAAGCTAAAAAAATTCTTATTGACCATCATCAACAACCGGAACAGTTTGATTTTGTTTACTCTGATACCATAATTCCTGCAACTTGCCAGATGATTTATCATTTTATTGAAGCAATGAATGATGAAGAATTGGTAAATAAAGATATCGCAGAATGTCTTTACACAGGAATAATGACAGATACAGGAGGTTTCCGTTTCCGTTCTACAAGTGCGACTACACATAGAATCATTGCAAATCTTATTGAAAAAGGAGCGGATCCTGCAATGATAACTTCCAATACCTGGGATACAAATACCGTTTCTCGTCTACATCTATTAGCTCTTATTTTAGGGAGAATAGAGGTGGTTAAAGACGGAAAAGTAGCCGTTTTATACCTTACAAGAGAAGAACTTAAAGAATATGGTTTCCAAAAAGGAGATACAGAAGGTTTCGTGAACTATGGGTTGAGTATTCTCGGAGTAAAAATGGCGGCTTTCTTTATGGAAGATTTGTATGAAGATTTCATCAAAATTTCTTTCAGGAGTAAAGATGATATGGATGTTAATCAGTTTTCGAGAAAATATTTCAATGGAGGAGGGCACATCAATGCAGCTGGAGGAAAGTCTCTTGAATCTTTATTAGATACCATCGAAACTTTCAAAGGGAAAATAGAAGGAGAAAATTTATAATAGAATTTATTTTAAATCTTTTTGTAGCCCTTTTCTTCCAATTCTTTACATGTATATTCGTAGACTTCCTGAAACATGATGTCAAGTGATTTTTTGTTGAATAAACTAAACTTCGTCATTTTCGGTGGATCCAAAAATATATCACAAGAATTCGCTTTAGAATACACAGATTTAGCAATTGCCAAATGTAAAATTCGGTCAAATTCTTTCATTAAACTCATATTTTGGAGGCTGTCGTAGCTTATTGAGTTGACGTGTGAAGCAATCAGAAAATCACATTTGTCTACAATGGGTTCAATCGGAAGATTGTCTAAAACGCCGCCGTCAACATAAATTTTTTCACCAATTTTTACAGGCGGAAGAACAAAAGGAACACTTGAAGAAGCTAATAATGGATTAAAAAGTTCACCTTCAGAAAAGAAATCGACAATTCCGTGGGTCATCTCAGTGGCAGCAACATACACTGGGATTTTTAAAATATTAAAGTTATCTTCCGGAAAATGATCTTTAAATAACTTTAAAATGAAGTTTGAACTGAAAATCCCATTTTTTGAAAGTCTAAGATAAGATCTGGAAAAAAATGTAGTTTCTTTCACAATTTTCATCATTTCTTCAGGTGTTTTTCCTAAAGAATAAAATGCTCCGACAATAGAACCCGCACTCGTTCCGGAGATAATTTGTGGTTTCAAATCGTATTCTTCCAAGGCTTTAAGAACTGCAATATGGGCAATGCCACGCATTCCTCCGCCAGAGAGAGTCAGGCCGATAATGGGTTTCTTTTTTTTGAATGTGAAAAAAGCCATTAATATTTTTATACTTTACTAAGATACAGGTTTTTTGAACTACTTTAGGGTTCATCACACTCCGAATCTATTTTTATAAAAAGAGAATTGAATCTGTTATACATTTCTTCATCATGTTCTACCTTTCTAAGATGAGCGTTTACACAATTTCCCCATCCGAATGTGAGAAGATCCGCAATAGCATAATCTCTTTTATCAGGAGAATTAAGATGTTCTTCGAATTCATTCATTATTCTTTCTGGGTTACCATTTTTCTTGCTCATTGCTTCACGAAGTTTTCTCCATTCAGCGAACATTTGAGATTCGTCAGAATTTAATGCTTTTGCAAAGTTTTCACAGCCTTTTGAAAGTTTATGATTAAGTAAAATGGAAGGGTCGGTAAATGCTTGAATTTGTGTTTTTCTGAACTCATATTCATCATTGAGCTCCTGTAATTTTTGAGCTTTTACATTTTGCCAATAAGTGTCTTTTACAACATTTAAACTTTCAATCATTCTTTTCTTCTCCGAAAAATCTTTATCAAGTTTGGCTAAAATTTTATCTTTTTCTGTTCGTACTTCCTGAAGATCTTTCAGATTAAAAACTGAAGGTGTATCCAACAAAGTTCCACTCATGGTAAACCAAAGTTTGTAAGTTCCTTCTAGCTCTTCTTTTGAGTATTTATTAGCATCAAAATAGCCTTTATTGTCACATAACTCAGTGACGAAAGAAAAAGTTTCCTGTTTTACTTCCTCATTTTTTATGCTGTCTTTGGCTATTTCTGAAACAGCGAGACTGTCTTTAGAATTTTTTTCCTGTGATTGGGTTTCTTTTTTACAGCTGAGAATTATGATTAAAGAAAATAAAAGAATTAAGGTTCTCATTACTATTTTTAGAGCATTAAATTTTTTGGCAAATGATGAAGAAGTTCTGTATTGATGATTTCTGCACAAATACTTGGTTTTTCCCAATGTCCGTTGTGTCCGCAATCAAGAACATAAGATTTGATGTTGGTTCTGTCTGGAAGATGTTTAATCATGTGTTCTGTTTTTACAGCATTGTCGTATTTACCAGCTAGAACCAAGATTTTTGATTGAAGATTTTCCAAGACGTGTTTTTTGTCGGTTCTTTCAACCATACCTTTTACAGAAGCCAAAGCTCCCAGATTATTTGTAGAAAGTGCAACTTTCAGAGCGGTTTCTATTTTTCCTTCGAGAACATCTCTTTCGTTTGGGTTGAATAAATTCGGAACACCTGCTCTTGCATAATGAGCAAAGGCATCTTTTATAATTCTGTAGCTTTTTATGCGTTGTTCTTTTTTCTCCTCATCATCGGGAAAATAGGTTGAAAAGAATAACGTTAAACTTTTGAGGGTTTCGGGATATTTTTCGGCAAATGCCAAAGAAGTATAACCTCCCATGGAATGACCTAGCAAATGAATTTTTTCTAAATTTTGGCTGTCAATTACTTTTTTTACCTCATCAGCCATTATCTCCATCGTCTGAACTTCGGCAACGATTTCCGATTTTCCGTGACCGGGTAAGTCTATCTTCAGTAATGAAAAATTATCAGAAAGATGAGTTTCCATATCATTCCAAATAGAAAGATTTTCCATAAAACCATGAAGCAGTACCAAAGTTTCTTTTCCGTTACCTTTTTTCTCGAAGTTTAGCATAATTTCAACTATTAAAAGTGGATGTCAATATAATCTACAAAGCCTGAACCGTTTACCATATCCTGAAGTCTCCACGTTTTACCACCGTCTTTAGACATAAAGGTTTTTGTTCCTTTTCTTGTGTAAGGTTTTCCGTTGTCGTTTTCCGTGATGCTTTGAGTGATTTCTCCTGTGAAATTCATGTGTTTGTCAGAAACTACAGCCATGAAACCTTTTATTTTCACAGAATTTTTTCCAGATGAGATGTTTCCGGAAACAGTGTAATGGTCTCTTTCTCCTTCTACTTGTTTGAAGTCTATATTTCCTGAAGTTTTAATTAAATTATGAGTGAATTTGTGATTTCCATTAAAATCCTTAAAACGATTTTCGCTGTTTTTGGCTCTTATGCTGTCGTTTATTTTTGTTCTTGCAGCATTTATAGAATCAATGATTTTTGTACTGTCAATATCTTTTGAAGTAGGCTGTGCTTCTTTTTTTGAGCACGAAACGAGTAAAGCTGTTAAAGCTACTGCACTTATGAGGTTTTTCATCAAAATAAATAAAATTCTATCTCAAATGTACAGAAAAAAAGAGCATCCTTAAAATGCTCTTTCCGTTTATTGAATTAATTCTTCATAAACTTTCTTTTCCCAAGGTTTGATGTCTGTTACTCCGTAACGTTCTTTCTTGGAAATTGCAATATTATCTAATACATCTACAAAATTTTTATAATTGGCATCTTCTGTCGGTTCTATGATGATGGTGAAGTTCTTTTTTATCGGAGCGTTGTTGTAAGCATCTGAAATGATTTTTGAAATTTTAATTCCGCTAAAATCAGTCTCTTTTAAATTGTTTTTATTTAAATCTTCTTTGCTGTTCTGATGGTAAAATACACGATTGTCTTTTCCTAAAATAAATGTGACTTGATTTTTTGGATGAATGTCATAACGTTGAGGAATCGGGCTTGGATCTTTCGCTGGTAATCCCAAATCCATTACATTAGGTTTGCTAAATGTAGAGGTAAACATAAAGAACATTAATAATAAAAAATTCAAATCTACCATTGGGGTCATATCAACTTTTACATTTTGCTTTTTCTGCTTACTTCCTCCTTGTTGGTTTTTCTCTAGTGCAATAATTTCAGCCATAACTTTGAATTTTAAGGTTAAATATTTTTGATTTAAATGTCTAATTAATATTGATGTGACTAAATTATTACAAAGTCTATTCCTGAAGCCTTTGATTTTTATTGACTTTATTTTGATTTATAAATTTCATGGTGAAAAGATTGTTGAATTTATAAATTCATTGCTTTTTTCTTCTTTTTAATCAGATTTTAATTTTTTGACATAAAAAAACTCATGCCTTTCGACATGAGTTTTCAATACTATTTTTGAAGTTTTTATTTATTCTTTTTGTAATAATTAACTCCGCATTCTAAGAATTTTTTAAAATCTTCTTTCGGCATATATCCGGAAACCGGAGTATTGATTACTTTTCCATCTGGTGTTAGTAATACATAATGTGGTTGAGAATTATTATTGAAATTCACCTGTTGGAATAAACTCCATCTGTCTCCAATAGTTTTCACTTTTTTTACCTGTCCGTCACCCAAATCAATTTTAGTCTTTTGTTCTTCAGGTAATTCTTCTTTGTCATCAACGTATAGAGAAGCAAGAACGATATCATTCTGAAGAATTGGTAAAATGTCTGGTTCGCTCCAAACAAATTCTTCCATTTTTCTACAATTTTCGCAGCCGTATCCTGTGAAATCTATCAAAATAGGTTTGTTCTCTTTTTTAGCTAATTCAACAGCTTTGAAGAAATCATGTTCAGGGTGCATTCCTAAAATTCCGTCTTTTTCATCATGTAAATAGCTTACATTCAAAGGAGGTAAAATACCACTTAATAGTTGAAGTTTAGGACGCTCAGAAGGAATTAATCCTTGCACTAAATAAACCACAAAACCAATTCCAAGGACTCCTAAAGCTTTTCTGGTTAATGAAATTTTAGGTTTTTTATCATCATGCGGAAATCTGATTAATCCGAAAAGATATAACACCAATCCGATAGTAATGATAATCCAAATAACAATGAAAAGCTCTCTTTTTAAGAAGAAAGTTTTAGAAACTAAGTCGGCTTTTGATAAGAATTTTAACGCTAGAGCCAATTCTATAAAACCTAAAACTACTTTCACCGTGTTCATCCAGCCTCCGGATTTAGGAAGACTTTGTAATGCTTGAGGGAATAATGCCAACAAACCAAAAATTATAGCCCAAGCTAAACCAAAACCTGCCAAAGCAAAAGTTAATAACATCGGAACGTTCGCTGAACCTGTTACTGCACTTCCTAATAAACTTCCTAAAATTGGTCCTGTACAAGAGAATGAAACAATCACCAATGTCAGAGCCATAAAGAAAATACCGATAATTCCTCCTGCTTCTTCTGCCTTTGAAGATTTGTTGGCAATTGAACTTGGTAAAGTAATATCGTAATATCCGAAGAAACTTCCGGCAAAGAAAATGAATATGATAAAGAAAGCAATATTCAACCAGACGCTTGTCGAGATTTCATTGAAAATATTTCCTGCAATTCCATCAATAATATGGAAAGGAACACTTAATAAAATGAATATCAGAAGAATGAAAAATCCGTATATTAATGCATCTCTTTTTCCTTTTGCTTTATTTTTGCTTCCTTTTGTAAAGAACGAAACGGTTAACGGAATCATTGGGAAAACACAAGGTGTCAATAAAGCAATCAAACCACCAATGAAGCCTAAGAATAAATATGTCCAATAATTTTCGTCGACTTTAGTAGAAGCAGTTCCACAATCTGTCAACGGTTTTTGAAAATCGATTGACTCAATTTTCAATTGTTTTGGGTCTAATGATGAAGTTTCTGTAATAGTGATCTCTCCTTTTTCAGGGTTTTTAACAACAGTTTCAACCTTAATAGGAGTTACAATAGAATCTTTTGCTGTTTCCGCGTCGGCTGCTGGTTTATCTGGAGTAATAACTCCTTTTGGAGTAACAATTTTATTGAACTCTAATGTATTTGGAGCTAAACAAACCCTGTCATCACATGTTTGATAGGTAATTTCAGCAACTACATCTCCGGGTTTTGTAGCATCTTTTAGTTTGAATTTTTGTTTAAATCCTGCGGAATTGGAGTAATAAACGATTGTTCCTCCAAAAGCTTCAGAAAATTCTTCATGTTTTTTACCAACTTCGGTAAATTTTCCAATCAGTTCGATATTTTTCCCGGAAACTTTATATTCCGTAGGAATTCCTGTATCTTCAGGGATATCTTTGGAATAAATATGCCAACCGCTTTCCATGGTTGCATTCAACACGGCTTCATATTGATTGTTTCCTAATTCGTTGATGGTAAACTTAAACTTTACAGGATTTTTGATTTGGGCATTAATTCCTGTGGCTAAAAATAGCAGAATTAATAAAAACCAATTTTTGAACTTCACTTTACTTTTCATAAAAAATTTTGAGAATTTTGTTTGTTTTCTCATCCTTTGCATTTCTTCTGTCTTGTCTGTATGGTATAATTCCAAGTACGGAATCTTTATTATCGGTCAGAATCCAAACTTTTTGTCTTGCTAAAATAGATAATTTTTCGTCCCTAAAAAACTTACCTACTTTCTTTTTCCCTGAAAAACCTGAAGGATAAAACTCATCACCATCTTTTTGCTTTCTTAATTTCAATGGAAACCGAATTTTTTCAGCATCGAAATCCCATTCAAAGTTTTTATTGATTTCTTCAATGTTTTCGATAGTGTCTTTAAGATTAATTGAAATCTGATTTTCGGAAAAGTTAAAATTTTCAATCAGTAAAACTTCAGTTTGACTTTCTTTTTCTTCATTTTTATTAATAAAAATTAATTCTTCACGATTGATAATTAGTTGATAATCTTTAGAAAAAAAAGAACTTCCGTTTTCTGCCCTGAAAATTTTCGGGATTTCTTCCTCCTGATTAAAACCGTATTTTTTTAAAATTTCAAACTTTACAAAATCACTTTCCTCATTGAGCCCTTGTTTTGATAAGATTTTATGCTCTTTGTTAAATATGGTGAGGCGATTTTCTGTCTTTTCAATCTGTTTTTGAACAAAATCTTTGGTTTGATTCAAGTATGATGTACTTTTTTTAAAGTTTTCAAGAAAGTGCTCATTGGTTTCCAAGAGTTTCGGGACAATTTCAAGTCTTATTTTGTTTCTTAAATAATCACTTTTTTTATTGGAAAGATCCTCACGATATTCAATATTGTTTTCTTTTGCAAACTGATAAATTTCTTGTTTTGTAAAATTAAGAAGCGGACGAAGTGTCTTGTTTTCGTTTACCGGAATTCCGCTCAATCCGTTAATCCCAGCTGCTTTGGAAAGATTAATAATGAATGTTTCCAATTGGTCATTCAGGTGGTGTGCGGTAACTAAAAATTCCAGATTTTCTTTCTCTTGAACTTGTTTGAAAAAATTATATCTTAATTCTCTCGCCCAAAGCTGAATTGAGTTTTCGGGTTTGTTATCTTTTTCCGAAACCTGATACAAATGAAACCTGATGTGGTTTTTCTCGCAAAAATCCTGCACAACTTTTTGATCTGCTTCAGAGTCTTTTCCTCTAAGTTTATAGTTGATATGTGCAACCTCAAATTTATAATCAAAATATAGAAATAATTCTGCCAAAACCATAGAATCAGCACCTCCGCTCACGGCTAATAAGTAGGTGTGATTTTCAGGTAAATGGACTAGGTTTTCTAATTGGTTTTTGAAACTTGACTTCTTCAACATATGTGTTGATAATTTCTTTTATGCAAAGATACTCCATATAATTCAATTGAATTTTGCTACCTTTGGCTCGTCTAAAAATGATTATTTATGAAAATTTTTAAAATCTTAGCAGTTTCTGCAATGGTGTTGGGGATGACATCTTGTGTAAGCAAAAAGCAATATGATGCTTTAAGTTCAAACTATAAGCAATGTATTGAAAATATTGGAGAAAGACAGAGAGAAATCCAAGATTTGAAATCTCAAAATTCTACATTGACGGGAGAAAATAACTTATTGAAAAGTCAGCATGATGCCTTAAAATCATCTTTGGATGCTTGTTTATCAAATACAGGAAAAAGCTCTGCAAATATTGATAAATTGGTTAGTGAAATCAACGCTTCAAATTCTTATATCAAACAATTGATTTCTAGTAATGCTAAAAACGACAGTTTAAACCTGGCTTTATCTAATAAACTAAAAAGATCTTTGGACAATGTAGCAGATGATGATGTACAAGTGAAAGTGTTGAAAGGTGTTGTAATGATTTCATTGTCGGATAAAATGTTATATAAAACAGGTGATTATAATGTATTGCCTGCTGCTCAGGAAGTTTTGGGTAAAGTGGCTAAAGTTATCAATGATTATGATAAATATTCGGTACTGATTGAAGGTAATACTGATAACGCTCCTCTGAATTCTGCAAATTTACCAAAAGATAACTGGGATTTATCTGCTCTTAGAGGTACTGCTGTTGCGAAAGTTTTACAAACTCAGTTTGGAGTTGATCCTGCAAGAATTACAGCAGGTGGACGTTCTGAGTATAATCCTAAGGCTACAAATATGAGTGTTTCCGGAAGAGCGGAAAACAGAAGAACGGAAATTATCATTATGCCTAAACTTGATGAGTTTATGAAATTAATGGATATAGCTCCAAAGAAATAATTTCATTCTGAAATAAAAAACAAAATCCCGGAGAAATTCGGGATTTTGTTTTTTTGATCAAATTAATTCTTCTTTTTTCAATAAGGAAATAATTCGTTGTAAAAATGAATTGGATATTTGGGGATTAGTTTTTTTTGAGGTCGAAATCTCTGTACTTTTTGAGTTTTTTGATTTCTGTGTAACAATCATTTTTTTCATCGTTTATTGTTTTTACCCTCTTAATGTTCAAATTCCTTGTTACAAAGATAGAAGCATTAAAGAAAAAAAACATCCGTATTTTTACGGTATTTCGAGTGGGGATTTTACGGATTTGATTATATTTAAGTAAATTTGAATAACAAAAAAATGTAGAATGAGCTTTTTTGAAGAAAAAAATCCTGAAATGGATAGATACTTGGAAAATCATGCGTCTTCCGAGCCTGAGATTCTAAAAAAACTGAGAAGAGAAACTTATCAGAAAACAACGCAGCCTCACATGATTTCGGGATACCAGCAAGGAAGGTTATTAACGATGGTCTCTCAAATGATTCAGCCTAAAAATATACTCGAAATAGGAACTTTTACAGGATATGCCACACTTTGTCTTACGGCAGGTCTTGCAAAAGAAGGTAAAATAACCACTTTGGATGTAAATGAGGATTTAGCATATTTGCCTAGAAAATATTTTGCTGAAAGTGAATATTCTGAGCAGATTGATTTTAAACTTCAGGATGCAAAGGAGTTTTTGAAGAATACGGATGAGTTTTTCGATTTGGTTTTCATTGATGCGGATAAAGAAAATTATGTTGAGTATTTTAAACTTATAAAGCCAAGAACACAGTCAGGTGCTATAGTGATGTTTGATAACGTTTTATGGTACGGAAAAGTTTTGGAAGAAAATCCGAAGCAAAAATCTACACAAATTATTAAGGAATTGAATGATTTGGTGGCAAAAGATGAGGATTTTGAAAATCTTATTTTACCTTTGCGTGACGGAGTAAACCTGCTTCGTAGAAAATAGCTCAAATACTAAAAGGTTTTGAGATTTAGAAATTTAAGAAGCAAACACTTAAATTTCTTACTACCTAAATTGATAACATGAATAAAGGAATTTGTATTGTTACGGTTGCGCCGGTTCGTGCCGAGTCTTCTGATAAAGCAGAAATCGTTACAGAAATATTGTTTGGTGAAAGTGCGGATATTTTGGAAGTGAATAAAAACTGGACCAAAATAAAAATGCATTACGACGGATATGAAGGTTGGATGGATACAAAACAACTAAAACCTGTAACAGATGAAGAACTGGAAAAAAGAAAAGTTACTATCATTACTGAAGATTTTTCTTCTGTCTTGATGAATGACGGTAAAACTTTGCTTTCAATGGGCTCTGAAGTTGAGTTTCCTGTTGTGGCATCAAGAAGAAGCCATGATGTGAGAGAAAGCATTGCTTTAACGGCTAAAGAGTTTCTAAACGTACCTTATTTGTGGGGCGGAAAAAGTTTTTTTGCAGTAGATTGTTCTGGTTTTACGCAATTGGTTTATAAAGTTCATGGGATAAAATTACCAAGAGATACTTATCAACAAGCTGAAGTGGGGGAGCCTTTGACGTTTGTTGAAGAAAGTCAGCTAGGAGATTTGGCTTTTTTTGAAAATGAAGACGGAAAAATTATTCATGTCGGAATTATGCTTGAAAATCAGAAAATCATTCATGCTTCTGGTAAAGTGAGAATTGATACCCTTGATTCTACAGGAATTTTTAATAAGGAATTAAATAAACATACTCATAAACTAAGAGTGATAAAAAGTATTATTTAATGAAAACGTCCGGCATTTTATTAATTGTAAATACCGTTTTACTTATCGTAATTTGGGCTTTTATAGGGATAAAGTATACTGAATTGCCGGAGATTATTCCTACTCATTTTGATTTTAGAGGAAATGTAGACGGAGAATCTGGGAAATCTTCAATATGGATTTTACCATGTATTGCAACATTTATTTCTTTGCTTTTTTCAATCCTTTCTAAAAATCCGGATTCACCTCTTCTGAATGTTCCTCAAAGTTTTCGAAATAAGAAAACTATTGATTTGTATATGCAGTCTTTATTGTTTCCAATCATGTTACTGTTTTTAGACATTACTGTAGAAAGTATTCTTGTAGCACAAGGAAAACAGAAAGAGTTGAGTAATGCCGTATTTTATATTCTGGGATTATTGTTTATTGTAATAGGAGTTGCTTTTGTAAAAGGATTCCAGCAGGGAAAAACTCAAAAATCTGATAAATAATCAATATTTTTTTAGGTCAAAATTGAAATTACTATACAACATATTTGTAAATCTTCTCATTTTCGGAATGAAAGTTTTTTCCTTATTTAATGCTAAAGCTAAGAAAGGCGTTGAAGGAAGAAGGCAATCTTTGTATTTAGTAAAATCAAAATTCACAAAATCTGATAAGGTAATTTGGATGCACGCCGCAAGTTTAGGCGAGTATGAACAAGGACTGCCCGTGTTGGAACAATTGAAAAAGGAATTTCCTTTACATAAAATTTTAGTGACATTTTTTTCTCCTTCAGGATATGAAAATGTGGTTAAAAAGAATCATATTGCAGATGTTATATGCTATTTGCCGTTTGATAGAAAGAAATTGGTGAAAGAATTTGTTTCTCAATTCTCGACAGAGTTATTTTTTACGGTAAAGTATGATTATTGGTATAATCTTTTGAGAGAATTAAAAAATCAGGGAGCAAAAACGTATGTCATTTCTGCTTTGTTTTATGAAAGTCAGTCTTTCTTTACATCTTACGGAAAGTGGTTTGTAAAACAGTTAAATAAAAATATTGATTGGTTTTTTCATCAGACGCAATTCTCTTATGTTCTTGCAAAAAGTATAGGTTTGGTTAATTCTTCCGTTACCGGAGACACAAGATTTGACAGAGTGAAGCAGTTGCGAGAAAGAGACAATCATGTAGATTTGGTTGAAGATTTTATTGGCGAAGAAAAAGTAATTGTTTTTGGGAGTTCTTGGCAGGCAGAAGAAAAAATCGCGGAAGAAATTTCGGAGAAAAACCAATCTGTAAAGCTGATAATTGCGCCTCACGATTTGAAAAGGGTTCAGAATTTGAAAATGATGTTTCCTGGTGCAATTTTATACAGTGAAATCAGTTATTCGTTATTGATAGATTCCCCATCGAATGTTTTGATTATTGACAGTATTGGTTTGCTTTCAAAATTGTATTCTTATGCAGATATTGCAGTTGTAGGAGGAGGTTTTCATGATGCCGGACTTCACAATATTCTGGAAGCTGCTACTTTTGGAGTTCCTGTAATTTTCGGAAACAAATACAAAAAAAATCCTGAAGCAGATGAGCTTATTTCTGTGGAAGGAGGAAAGGCTTTTGAAGATGGTAATTTAGCCTCAAATTTTGCGCTTTTTCTTCTAAATGACAGTGAAACATTAAAAATGATGTCTGAAAATGCTAAAAAGTTTGTTGATGACAAGCCCAATTCTACTGAGCTTATTGTAAAGAAAATTTTATCTTAAAAATCCTTGGTTTTTAATGTCTTTGATGATTAAATCAATATTGTCCGGAATATTTTCGCATTTCAACCAATTGAAGTCAAGACCGTTATTGATGCAAAGTTTTTGTAAATAATGATTACTTTCAGTTTTTTTATGAAATTCAGAAAGAAACTCATCAATTTCCATCCAATAGTCTACATCTAGTTTTTTTACTAATACTAAAGTCTTGAAAACCTTATTGATGATATAAATATATAGCTTGTAAACATTATCTAATCTTTGAGTACGAAGGTCTTCGTTGTAATCTAAAATTTTATTTATCAATAATAAATTTAAAGTTACATCTCCGAATTTATCTGTGGTGATTTTCACGTGTTCCGTAATCTCTGCACTTATTTTACGGATGATACCCAGAAAATATTTTTGATTTCCTATGTATTTTGAAGCCAAAAGAACTTTTTCCGAAATAATCTCTTCCATTGCCTCTCTTTTATCATCTGTTGTTTCTTCGTCGATGAGTTCAAAATATAGTTTTTTAGATAAAAGTTTGTCTTTTTTTAATAATCTGAAAATCAGACGGTCTTTTTCTATGGAAGAAAAATTACTAAGGGCTGTTTTAAATTCTTTTGAGTACTCCATCAGTTGAATAGTTTGGAATATTTTAAAAAGCCGTTCATTGCCCAATTTGCTGTATAATACAAAGATTTTAAGGTAGAAAATCCCATGAAGTCTTTATATACCAAATATTGATCAACAATAATATTCTTCTTTTTTCTGGAGACACTGTTCTCTCGCATTCTATATTTTGCAAGAGTTTGTTTTACGGGATGTCCTTCCGGAATTTCTTTCAATAAGTTGAGCCACATTACATGATCTTCACGTTTGCTTTTCACAGGAAAGAAAAATTTACCGACTCTTTTGGTGTCGTACATGGTAGAAACCGGAGCTAGTCTGCAGGTTTTCAAAAGATTTGAAAAAGTTACGATTTTATCCGCTTGAAAATCTTTCAGGATAGGTTCCATTGTATGCTCATCACATCTGGAGTAGTTGCTGTAAACAAGTTCTACATTATGATTTTGCATATAGTTGGTCATTGTTTCTAAATATTCTGGATACCAAAAATCATCGGAATCTAAAAAGGCAATATATCTTCCTGTGGCTCTTTCCAGACTTTTATTTCTTGCATTTCCCGCTCCTCCGTTGGTTTCAAGAACTTCTAATTTTATTCTAGGATCGTTATATTTTCGGATGATTTCTACAGTGTTATCTTTAGATAAATCATCAGTAATAAGCCACTCCCAATTTTCATACGTTTGATTAAGAACAGATTGTATGGTCTCTTCTATAAATTCAGCGGAGTTGTAGCAGGGTGTAATAATGGAAACAAGGTCTTTCATTTGTGATGCTAAATTATAAAAATTTCTTTTCGTATAAATGCCAAGATGCGATTCCTACTCCTATTACGACAAGCATACATATTAATCCCATAAAATAAGGATTGTAATTGACGAAAAGTCCTAAAGTTGCAAATACTCTGATGATTGGGAAATGGAAAATGTATATTCCGTAGGTGAAATCACCATATTTTCCGAAATTATTCAGGAATTTGAAAGAGTAAGCAATATAAAGAACAATGATGCTTATCATGATTGGTGAGAATAGTTTAATTTTAAAAATCAAATCAAACCAAACAGTTATAAGCGCAATAACGATAAGGATATTTTTATATTTTATGAATTTTTCAAAATTAAAATAGATAAGCATTCCACCAATAAAATAACATAATGCTCCAGGAATTTGCCTTGAAATTTCTACCTTTCCGCTCATCTCAAAATAATTAAGATATAGTAAAGAAAAGAAATAGAATATAATTAAGCTTATGTTTCTGTATTTATTGTTTTTTCCGAAAAAGAGAAAAAGAACAGGGACTAAAAAATAAAAACACATCTCTATTTTTAATGTCCAAAGTGCACCATTCACAGCACCATTTCCAAAGACTCCTGGGAGATTCGGAGCCATAAAGTTCATAAATATGGAGTTCCAGAAAAGATATTTGTAAGTTTGAGGGCTGCTAAAATATTCTGCAAAAGAAACGGTGCTTACCAAACTTAGTAATAATGTACATAAAATTACAACCAATAAATAGGCGGGAACAATTCTGTTTATTCTTTTTTTTATGTATCTCTTTAAAGAAGTTGTTCTTTCATAGCTTCGCGCAATAAGAAAACCACTGACAACGAAAAAGCCAAAGACAGCAACTTCTACAGGGCTGTGCTTGAGGATAGCTAAACTTTCAACATTACTCAAATAGCCCAAATGGCCAACGAAAACAATGAAAGCGAGGAGAACACGAAGGAAATCAAAATTATTTTTCGTTATGTCTTGCATTTGTATTTGTATATTTTCAGCAAAAATAGCTTTTTTTACGGAAGTTTTCAGTAGGTCTGCAAAAGCAAAAGGATTTTATCGTAATTCTTAGGAGTAAATTTTTTTTATTAGAGTATAACTTTTTTGAATATCTTTGAAAATGTAAATTACTGCAACATTTTTTATAAAAAACTATTAAATAAAATAAATTAATTATAATTTTAAGGCCTGAAAAATTTGATATGAAGAAATTAGCATTATTATTTGCAGGAGTATCGTTATTAGCAATGAGCGGATGTAAAAACGATGATAACACAGAAACTGTATTTCCATTGGTGGGAAAATGGCAGCCAATAAAAGAAGTAAGAACAGTTGTGGAAATTGGTGAAGATCCTTATTCTGATACAATTGATTATACTGACTGTCAGAAATCTTCAAGATGGGATTTCTTCGAAGCAGGAAACGGAAAAAGAACAGATAGAGAAGAAGTAGGTACTCCGGCAACTTGTTCTGCTGTAGCTGATTATAATTTTAGCTATATATATGATAAAGGAACTAAAGCGATCCAGATAAAATATCAGGGAATCGTAGAACCTGAAAAAGGTAAGGTGACCTATCTTGATGCTAATACATTAAATCTTACAATCGAAGATACTACAGATCCTACCACATATGAGTCTAAAACATATACATTCAAAAGAATTCCGCAATAATTAGCAAAGAATTAAATAATATAAATATAAAAGTCTCATCTTAGGGTGAGATTTTTTTGTTAGGATTATTGTTATAATTAATGAGAATTTAAATTTCTATTTCTTTTAAATTCATTAATTTTGTCAATCTTGTTCTTAAAATCAAGAATCTAACATCTAATATCTATAAAAAAGTGTTTTACGATCATCAGCAGATAGAAAAAAAGTGGCAAAAATACTGGGAAGACAATCAAACGTATAAAACTTCCAATAACACTGACAAACCTAAATTTTATGTTCTTGATATGTTTCCGTATCCATCAGGAGCGGGGCTTCATGTTGGTCATCCGCTTGGGTATATTGCGTCAGATATTTATGCGAGATATAAAAGACATCAGGGGTTCAATGTTCTCCACCCGGTTGGTTATGATAGTTTCGGACTTCCTGCTGAACAATATGCAATTCAGACAGGGCTGCATCCTGCGATTACAACGGAACAAAATATTTATAGATATGAGGAGCAATTAAGAAAAATTGGTTTTTCTTTCGATTGGAGTAGGGAGGTAAGGACTTCAGACTCTTCATATTATAAATGGACACAGTGGATTTTTATTCAATTGTTTCATTCTTGGTATAATAAAAAT
This sequence comes from Chryseobacterium oryctis, assembly GCF_025971925.1. Taxonomy (GTDB): domain Bacteria; phylum Bacteroidota; class Bacteroidia; order Flavobacteriales; family Weeksellaceae; genus Chryseobacterium; species Chryseobacterium oryctis. The sequence continues at coordinate 680,604 of NZ_JAPDHV010000001.1, read as the reverse complement.
ACAAATAAGGCAGAATCTATAGAAACCTTAATCAAACATTTTGAAGAAAAAGGGACAGATGGATTAAATGCCAATCAAAACGATGAATTAAATTTTACAGCAGAAGAATGGAATTCTGCTTCTGAAATTGATAAAGAAGATATTTTATTGAATTATCGTTTAGCGTACAGAGCAGAAACTACGGTTAACTGGTGCCCTGCATTGGGAACTGTTTTAGCTAATGATGAGGTAAAAGACGGAAAGTCTGAAAGAGGAGGTTTCCTTGTTTTTCAAAAGAAAATGATGCAGTGGAGTATGAGAATTTCTGCATATTCTGAAAGATTGTTGCAGGGCTTAAAAACTTTGGACTGGCCGCAACCTCTTAAAGATTCTCAGGAATATTGGATCGGAAAATCTCAGGGTGCGCAAGTTAGATTTAATGTGGAAGGTCATGATGAGGTTGTTGAAGTGTTTACAACAAGACCTGATACAATTTTCGGAGCAACTTTTATGGTTCTAGCTCCTGAAAATCCTTTAGTAGAAACTATCACTACGGATGCTCAAAAAGCAGAAGTAGATACCTATATTGAAGATACTTCCAAAAAAACTGAACGTGATAGAATGGCTGACGTGAAAAACGTGAGTGGAGCTTTTACTGGAAGCTATGCGATCAATCCGTTCAGCGGAGAAAAAATGCCAATCTATATTTCAGATTACGTTTTAATGGGCTACGGAACAGGAGCTGTAATGGCTGTTCCTGCACATGACGAGCGTGATCACAGATTTGCAAAGAAATTTAATCTTGAAATTAAAAAAGTTGTAGAAACTGAAGAAGATGTTCAGGAAGCTTCTTTTGATTCTAAAGATTCGGTTTGTGTAAACTCAGATTTCCTGAATGGATTAAATTATAATGATGCAAAATCAAAAATAATTTCTGAAATCGAAAATAAAGGAATTGGTCACGGAACTACCAATTATAGACAACGTGATGCAATTTTCTCAAGACAACGTTATTGGGGAGAACCTGTTCCTATATATTATAAGGATGGGATGCCTTACACGTTGCCAACTTCTGTGTTGCCTTTAGAACTTCCGGAAGTTGAAAAATATTTACCGACAGAAGATGGAGATCCGCCGTTAGGAAATGCAAAAGCTTTTGCTTGGGATGAAGCAAATCAAAAAGTGGTAGATACTGATTTGATTGACGAAAAAACTGTTTTCCCTCTAGAATTATCTACAATGCCTGGTTGGGCGGGAAGTTCTTGGTATTTCCTTAGATATATGGATCCTAATAATGATGAGGTTTTTGCTAAAAAAGAGGTTGCAGATTATTGGGGACAAGTAGATTTGTACATAGGAGGTAGCGAGCACGCAACAGGACACTTGTTGTATTCTCGTTTCTGGAATATGTTCTTAAAAGATAGAGGATATATTAATCAGGACGAGCCATTCCAAAAGTTAATCAACCAAGGAATGATTTTGGGAATGAGTGCTTTTGCGTATAGGATAGATGGAACAAATAAATTTGTATCTAAAAATTTAGCGAAAGATTATCAAACTCAACAGATTCACGTTGATGTGTCTTTACTAAAAGGAACTTCTGACGAATTAGATACGGAAGCATTCAAAGCTTGGAGACCAGATTATGCAGATGCAGAATTTATTTTAGAAGATGGAAAATACATCACAGGTCGTGAGGTAGAAAAAATGTCTAAGTCTAAATACAATGTTGTAAATCCTGACGATATCTGTGAAGAATATGGAGCAGATGGATTAAGATTGTACGAGATGTTCTTAGGCCCTCTTGAACAATCAAAACCATGGAACACACAAGGTCTAAGTGGTGTTTACGGATTTTTGAAGAAATTCTGGAATCTTTATTTTAATGGCGAGATTTTTGAAGTTTCAGATGAAGAACCTACAAAAGCAGAATATAAAGTTTTACATACATTAATAAAGAAGGTTGTTTACGATATAGAAAATTTCTCTTTCAATACTTCTGTATCTTCATTTATGATAGCTGTAAATGAACTACAAAAAATAAAATGTAACAAACGCAATATTTTAGAACCATTAGCCGTTATCATCTCTCCTTATGCTCCACATATCTGTGAAGAACTTTGGAGTTTATTGGGGCATAATGAATCTATAGAATTTGAAAAATTCCCGGTTTTGAATGAGGATTATCTGGTAGAAGACGAAATTGAATATCCGGTAAGCGTAAATGGTAAAATGAAGTTTAAAATTTCACTTTCTGCTCAGCTTTCAGCTAAAGAAGTGGAAGATTTGGTGCTTCAAGACCCAAAAATGCAACAAATTTTGGAGGATAAATCACCTAAAAAAATCATTGTTGTGCCTCACAGGATTGTGAATATAGTAATTTAAAAAAAAATTAACATTGGTAAATTGAAAAAAATGAAGGCTTAATTTTTTTGATTTTTTAATGTAATTGTTAAAATTGAAAAAATTAGATAATATTTCTAAAAATAATTATAATATCGGAATTGTATTAAAATTTGGTTGTCAAAAAAAAATAAAATGTTTATTTCAGACTCTTGCATTTTAATTAATTTTGCCTTTAATTTACACCCTGTAAAAAATTTAAAACAATATAATTTAGTTAAATATGGAAATGAATGTTTCAAAAAATGATGAGCAATTAGTTGCTAGAAAGACGGGAGGGTTAAACCCAGCTATTATTATTCCTATTTTATTAGTAATAGGTATTTGTATTTGGTTATTCGTTTTAGGTAACCCAGGTAATTTCAAAGCAGATCCAAGGTTGGCAGGAGCTTCAGTAGCTTTTTCTGATGTTGAATCAAAAGAAATGCATCCTGAAGGTTTCTTAGGAATGATTTATATGGGAGGGGTTATTGTACCGTTGCTTATAACATTCATGATTACGGTTATCGTTTTCTCTTTTGAGAGATATTTCGTTCTTAGCAAAGCTTCAGGTTCAGGAAACGTTGATGCTTTTGTATTAAAAGTTAGAAGTTTATTAAACGAAAACAGAGTTGATGAAGCTTTAGAAGAGTGTGACAGACAACAAGGATCTGTAGGTAACGTAGTAAAAGAAGGTCTTACTACTTACAAGGCTTTAGCTCACGATACAACTCTTAATAAAGAGCAAAAAATGGTAGCTCTTAATAAAGCTATTGAGGAGGCTACAACTCTTGAGATGCCAATGTTAGAAAAAAACATGATGATTCTTTCTACTTTAGGTACTGTTGCAACGTTAGTAGCACTTTTAGGTACAGTAATTGGTATGATTAGAGCGTTCTTCGCGTTAGGAGCTGGAGGAGGTACTCCGGATGCTGCTGCGCTTTCAATTGGTATTTCTGAAGCCTTGATTAATACTGCTTTAGGTATTGGTACGTCTGCTGTAGCGATTATTCTTTATAACTTCTTTACTTCTAAAATTGACGGATTAACTTATAAGATTGACGAAATCGCAATGAGTATCCAACAGTCTTTTGCTGAGTTCCACTAAGAGTTTTTCAATAAACTTTGCGTGATTTTTTAGAAGTTTTATTATAATTATTATATAAATTAATGGCGAAAATTAAACCAAAAAGACACGGGGTAATTACGGATATGACGGCAATGTGTGACGTTACATTCTTACTACTTACGTTCTTTATTATGACCACTCAGTTTAAAAAACCTGATGTGGAGCAGATCAAACCGCCATCTTCAATATCAGAGAAGTTGCTTCCTGATGCAAGTTTGATGACTATCAATGCTACACCAGACGGAAAGTTTTATTTCCAGCCTGTAGAAAATGCGTCAGAAAGACTACAGCTTTTAGATAATATGGGTAGAAAGTACGGCGTTACTTTTGACAACAATCAAAAAGCTGCATTCCAAAAAGTACAAGCAATTGGAGTTCCTATGAACCAATTAAAAAGCTTCTTGGATTTGCCAGAAGATGAGCAGAAAAGTTACAAGAGTCCTGTAGGGATTCCTATGGATAGTACAAATAAACAATTAGTAGATTGGGTAAAAGAAAGTTTGAACGTTAATCCTGAATACAAATTAGCTATTAAAGGTGACGTTACTACTAAATATCCTAAAGTTAAAAGTTTATTTGAGGGTTTAAGAGATATCGATTTTCTTAAATTTTGGTTGATTACATCACAAGAAGGTAAACCTAATGAATAATATCATTTAGAAATGGCAGAAGTACAAGTACAGGATAAGAGTGCCAAAGGTGGCAAAGTCCGATCTAAAAAAAATAATCCCCGAGTTGATATGACTCCAATGGTGGATTTGAATTTCTTACTATTGATGTTCTTTATGTTTACTTCAACTTTTAGTAAACCTAATGTGATGGATTTGGGCCTTCCGGCAAAACCGAAAGATGAAGATAAGAAACCACCTCCAACAGAAATTAAACTTTCCAACTCTATTTCTTTGTTATTAGGTAAAGACAATAAGGTTTTTTGGCATCAGCAAGATAATACATCTTTAACTGACCAAAACCTTAATGAAACTACTTTCGATAGAGAAGGAATTAGGAAAGTAATTGAGCAGGCAAAAGCAAATGCGGCAGATAAAACTAAATTTACTGTTATTATCAAGCCGACTGACGATGCTGTATATAAAAACTTTGTAGATATTCTTGACGAAATGGCAATTACTAAGAGTGAGCAGTACGGTGTTACTGATTTAAAACCTTGGGAGAAAGCTATTTATGATAGAAAAGTAGGTAACTCAGGTGCTGTGGCTCCTACAAAGTAATTTAAACCATAAAATTGTAGATCTATGGCAGATGAAAATGCATACAATTCGACTCCTACTTTAGATGAGATTGTATTTGAAAATAGAAATAAGGAATATGGTGCGTACGATTTAAGAAGTCAATACCCTAAATTATTGACAAAATCTTTTATCATTGGGACATCTTTATTTTTAGTGGCTGCATTATCTCCTTTTATCTATCTCACAATTAAAAATCTGAATGCTGCAGACAAGAAAGAAGTAAAAGCAGATTTAGTTGAGATTATTCAGGAAGATAAAATTATTGAGACGCCAAAAGAAGAAGAACCACCACCACCTCCACCACCACCAAAAGAAGAGGAAAAAATTGAAATTATTCAGAATGTGGTTCCGGAGCCTGTAAAAGCTCCAAAAATTGAAACACCACCACCACCAATTTCTAAGCAATTGGAAACAACGACTGGTCTGGTGAATCAAGAAGGTGTAAAAGCTCCGGCTTATACGCCACCACCACCACCACCTTCTACAGGAACTAAGACTTCAACAGTTGAAGTTAAGCCTCAGGTGAGTGATACTCAGGTTTATACCGAAGTAGAGCAAACTGCGGAATTCCCAGGAGGTATTAATGCTTTCAGAAACAAAGTTTCTAGTAATTTTGATACTTCTTCTATGAACGGAGATGAAGGAACAGTGAAAACTGAAATTACCTTCGTTGTTGAAAGAGACGGTAGTATTACTGACGTTAAAGCTAGTGGCGGAAACTCAGACTTCAATGCTGAAGCTGTGAGAACGATTAAGTCAATTAAAAATAAATGGACTCCTGCCAAAATTAATGGTCAATCTGTGCGTTATAGATTCAGATTACCATTAACAATGAATTTTGAAGGATAAGATTTATCTTTAAATAATTAAAAAAGAGAAGCATTTGCTTCTCTTTTTATTTTTTTTGGTATTTTTGTTAAATGATGTTCAACTGGTTATCCCTAGTTACGGGATTTTTTTATATCGTTTTAGGAGTTGTAGTTATTATCTACAAATTCTTTTTCACAATTTTAGAGCCTATGGTTGCTTATGCCTTGGGAGGACTTCTTATTTTGTATGGGGTTTTCAGAATTTATAGAGCAATTTTGAAAATTAAAAATTCTGGTAATGAGGAATAGTATTAAATTGATAATACTATCTTTCATTAGTATTATTGTCATAGGTTGTAAAAAAGAAAATCCGTCTGTTTCCTATAATAAAGGGAAGCTTACAATTCTTACGGATGAATCTTTTAAAAGTGTTACAGAAGCTTTAGCGGAGGGATATATGATTAATTATCCTGAAACCAAAATTGATGTAGTTACTAAAAAGGAAGATTTAGGTTTTCTAGATATTTTGAATAATAAAGCTAAAATAGCTGTAATGTCTAAGGAGCTTAATCCTAAAGAAATTAAAGCCTATGAAGATGGAGTAGAATTAAAATTTTTACCAGCTAAATTTGCTGCAGATGCTGTGGTTTTTGTAGTTCCTAAAGATTCTCCCAAAAACTTTATTACTTTAGATGAGATTAAAAAAGGGTTAGAATCTGAAAATAAAGAATTCATTTTTGATGGAGCTAATTCCAGTAATCTAAACTTTGTTGCTCAAAAGCTTAAAAAAGAACCCAAAGAACTTAAATTTTCTGTTATTCCAGGAAGTAAAAATATTATTGAGGAGCTTGGTAAATACCCGAATAGAATTGGAGTTATTGGTTTGAATACCTTTAGTCGCCCATACGATAAAGAATCAGAGCGATTAAGAGGTATGGTGAAAATATTGCCTGTCCAAAACAATGGGAAACTATACAATCCTGATTTTGAAAATTTACGTGAAATGAAATATCCATTCACCAGAGTACTTTATTTTTTAGTAAATGAAGGGAATTTCAATATAGCAAACGGCTTCATAAGATTTTCATGCACACAATTAGGGCAAATGATTGTTCAAAAAGAAGGGTTGCAGCCCTATAATCTCTATAAAAGAGAGGTTCAAATGCGTTAAAAAATATTAATTTAATATTTTTACCCTAATAATTATACTATTTTGGTCTGAAAATTGTCTATTGTATAAAACTTAATTTAGATTTAGAAATATAAAATGAAAGATATAATGAATATGAATGTAAAGAAGATTGCTTTTGGAGCAGCTGTAGTGTTTTTTGCCAACTTTGCCTCTGCGCAAACCCTACAAGATGGTATCAACAGTATTGATAGTGATAAATTTGCTCAAGCAAAAACTAATTTTACTAATATGATTGCTACGGCACCTACTGCTGAAAACTATTTTTATTTAGGAAATACTTTTTTAAGACAAGGGGAGCCTGATTTTGCTAAAGCTACAGAAAACTTTAATAAAGGTTTAGCTGCCGATTCTAAAAGTAATTTAAATAAAATTGGTTTAGCTGCTGTAAAACTAGGAAAAGGAGATAAGTCTGCAATCGCTGAAATTCAGAAAATTGTAACTGATTCAAAAGAGAAAGATGCGGATGTACTTTTCAGAGCGGCAGAAGCTTTAACTTTATTTGAAAAAAATAATTCTCCCGATCTTGCTATTCAGTATCTGAATAAAGCTATTGAAAGAGCTCAGAAGAAAGAAGTTCCAGCATATTATTATTATACTTTAGGTGATGCTTACAGACTAAAAAGACTTCCAGGAGATGCAATGTCTGCATATGATAAAGCTTTGCCTTTAGCTAAAAATAAAGCGTCTGTATATACAAGAATTGGTACCTTATGGATGGCTGCTCAGCAATGGCAACAGGCAAAAACAAGTATAGAAAAAGCAATCGCAACTGATGCTACTTATGCACCTGCATATAAAGCTTTAGCAGCTTATGATATCAAGTATCAGCAAAATGCTAAAGCAACGCAAGATTTAATTAATTATACTAAATATGCTGATGAAGATCCGTATACTCAATTAGAAATTTCTAAATTGTACTTCACAAACGAAGATTATGCGAACTCTAAAACAGTATTGGATAAAATCTTTGATAAAGTAGATGACCCTATTAAGTTCAAACTAAGAGCTTATCAATTATATTCAGAAGGAAAATATTCTGATGCTAAACAATCTATGGATACTTTCGTTTCTCAGGCAGATAAGTCTAGAGTACAACCTGCTGACCAAGGCTTACAGGGGCTTATTGCAGCTGGTTTAGCTAAAGACGAAAAAGATGCTGCTAAAAAATCAGCTTTAATGTCTGAGGCTCAACAGAAAATTGCTTTGGCTAAAGCGGCTAAAGATGAAACAATGAAATGGGATATGGAACTTGCTAACATCGCTGGAGGTGGAGCTTCTCAGTCTGCAGCAGATTCAGGACCAACTAACCCAGCTATTGAGGCATTAAAAAAACAAGTTGCTGCAAATGCTCAGGATTCTGATGCTTTATATAAGTTGGCGAGTGCTTATCAAGATGTTAAAAACTGGAACGGAGCAATACTTACTTGGCAAAAAATGATAAACGTACTTCCTGATTGGGCACCTGCATACTACAGTCAAGGATATGCTTATCAGCAAGCTGGTAATAATGATGCGGCTAAAGTTTCTTACGAAAAATATATTAGCACTGTAAAACCTACGGAAATTGAAGCTAATAAGCAAACTTTATCTTATGCTTATTTTGCGGTAGCTTACTTGTCTAAAGATTCTGATATTGCGAAAGCAAAAGATTATGTGGCTAAATCTTTACAGCTGGATCCTTCTTATCAGGATGCTGTAAAATTAAATGCAGAGATTAATAAATAATTTAGAATTTAAATTATAAATATAAAACTTCCCATTCTTAATGTTTGGGGAGTTTTTGTTTTAATAACTATCTTTGATATATGAAAACAGATATACTTGCTTTTGGAGCACATCCTGATGATGTAGAATTAGGTTGTGGAGGAACAATTGCTAAATTGGTTTCTGAAGGAAAAAAATGTGTTATTGTTGACTTGACGAGAGGTGAGTTAGGAACAAGAGGTACTGACGAAACAAGAAAGATTGAAGCAGGAAATTCAGCGAAAATTTTGGGAGTTTCTGCTAGGGAAAATTTAGGTATGAAAGATGGATTTCTTGTGAATTCTGAAGAGTACCAAACGAGAATCGTGAAGATGATCCGCAAATACCGTCCGGAAATTGTATTAGCCAATGCAATTGATGATAGACATCCAGATCATGCAAAAGGAGCTAAATTAGTATCCGATGCTTGTTTTTTAGCGGGTCTTAGAAAGATTGAAACAGTACTGGAAGGTGAAAACCAAGATGTATGGAGACCAAAACATATTTTTCATTATATCCAATGGAAAGATATAAAACCCGAATTTGTTGTTGATATCTCTGAATATCTTGACCAAAAAATTGAGGCGTGTATGGCATTTAAAACTCAGTTTTATGATCCAACTTCTAAAGAGCCGGAGACTCCGATTACTACTAAAGACTTTTTTGAGAGCTTAACTTACCGAGCACAAGATTTAGGAAGGCTTTCGGGAGTGACTTATGCTGAGGGATTTACGTCTGAGAAGTTAATTGCAATGAAAAATTTTGATGGAATAGTTTGGTAATTAAAAATTCTTTGCTATATTTGCACACGCAAAACGGTGGTTGTAGCTCAGTTGGTTAGAGCGTCAGATTGTGGTCCTGAAGGTCGCCGGTTCGATCCCGGTCATCCACCCTAAAAAGTACACTGTAAAAGTGTACTTTTTTTGTTTATTATATTATTAATTTGAACTTTTTATTGTAATGTGAACTTAAGTTTAAGGCACAAAAAAAGCATCATTTTTCAGATGCTTGTGTTTTTAAGATATTTTTGGCTTAAACTTCGTCGTCAGAATCTATTGTATAAGATTTGCTTTTGAAGTCTTTATCATGTTTTTCTGATATTACATCCTCACCCTTTTCGTTAATGATGAAATCTGTGGACTCATTAAACATCTCCTGAAAACTTTTGAAATCTTCCTTATAAAGGTAAATTTTATGTTTCTCAAATGTAGCCTCTCCATTCTCTCCGAAGTTCTTTTTGCTTTCGGTAATTGTAAGATAGTAATCTCCTGCTTTCGTCTCGCGCACATCAAAGAAATAAGTTCTTCTTCCTGCTTTTAACACCTTGGTGAAAATTTCATTTTCATGGCGTTCCTTGTATTCACTCATTGTTAGATATTTTTTAATCTTGTTAAGAACAAATATAAAAGTTTTCTTTTAATCACAAAATTTTTTTTATGATTTATTTAACAATTGGGAATGAAACAGCTAAGCAGTTACGGAATTGGTAATTTCTGTAAGGTTGAGTATTTTGTCTGCTTTTTGTGCGCTAGACTCTCTGTGTGTGATAATTATGGATGTTGCGTTATGGATTTTTTTATCAATATTTTCTAAAATATTTTGCTCTGTTTCGGTATCTAAAGCGGATAAAGAATCATCAAAAATGATGATGTTTGGGTCTTTAATCAGTGCTCTTGCGATACAAATTCGTTGTTTTTGACCCCCCGAAAGCATCACACCTCGTTCACCAACTAGAGTTTTGTATTGTTCTTTAAATTCGACTATATTTTTGTCAACGTCAGCAATTTTTGCATACTCAACTACTTTTTCGTGCGAAGGATTGTCAATAGCAAAACCAATGTTATTTTCGATAGAGTCAGAGAAAAGATAACTTTCCTGTGGAATATATCCAATAAAGTTTCTGTAATTTTCTAAGTTGTGTTCTTTTAGATTTTTTCCGTCAATTAATATCTCTCCTTCTGTAGGGTCAATTAAACGGCATAAAAGAAGAGCAATGGTAGATTTTCCGCTTCCTGTTTTACCCATAATTGCTAGAGATTCTCCTGCCTTGATTTTAAAACTTAAATTATCTAAAGCTTTAATTCCTGTATTAGGATATACATAAGAAACGTTTCTGAATTCGATATCACCTTTAATTGGGTAGTTTTCAAAATTTGTATTAACGATTTCAGATTTTTTATCCATAAATTCATTAATTCTCTGCATAGAAGCTTCAGCTCTTTGATTAACGGATGTTACCCAGCCAACCATTGAGAAGGGGAAAATTAAGGTATTTATATACATGAAAAAGTCTGCGATTTTACCAATACTTAGTTCTCCATTAATGTATTTTTGACCGCCAATTAAAATAATAGCAACATTTAATAATCCTATTACAAATAAAATAATGGTGAAAAAATAAGCTTCCGTTTTCGCTAAATCTAAAGCCTTATCTTGATAATCATTGACTTTTATTCCGTAATTTTTTTTGATATAATTTTCCCTTGCAAAGAATTTTATAACCCTGATTCCGGAAAAACTGTCTTGTACGAAAGTTGAAATCGCAGATTGGCTTTTCTGCATAACTTTCGATTTTTTATTGATAACAGAACTTACTTTATAAATTAAATATGATAAAACGGGAAGAGGGAGCAACGTCCACAATGTCATTGATGAATCTGTTTTTATCATATAAATACTTGTGATAAGAACTAGAACAATTAAATTGACAACATACATTACACCTGGTCCCAGATACATTCTCACAGCAACTACATCTTCGCTTAATCTGTTCATTAAATCTCCAATCGTAGTTTTCTTGTAATCGGTAAGAGATAGTTCCTGATAATGTCTGTAGATTTTATTCTTTAATTCATATTCAATTCTTCTTGATGCTACAATAATGGTTTGTCTCATCATAAAAGTAAAGAATCCCGTAAGTAAAGAACATCCTACAATAATTCCGACATAGAATAATACTTGTTGATTAAATCCCAGTTGCCCACCTTTTGTGAGCTCATCAACAGATTTTCCTACAAACTGAACTTTATATGTATTAAAGAAATTACTGGCAATAATAAATAGCAACCCCCAAAATAATAGTATTTTGTGCTTCCAAAAATAAGGGTTTAAGGTTTTTAGTGCTTTCATAAAGTTTTGCGAAATTACGAAAATGTCATCACACTACGAATTTCATAAATTTTAAATTTTGTATCTTTGCACTCATTAAAAGCTCTTTGAATGTTAGGAAGAAGACAAATCCGTGAAAAAGTGGTGCAAAGTGTGTATTCATACTACCAGAATCCTGTTAAATTTGATGTTTTAGAAAAAAACATGTTTGCTGGAATAGAGAAAATCTATCATCTCTATATCTATCAGCTTAACTTTTTGGTTGCGTTAAAAGAATTAGCTGAAAACCAAATAGAAATCGGGAAAAATAAGTACATTAAAACCGATGCTGATATCAATCCAAATCAAAAATTTATCAATAACCAAGTATTAATTAAGCTTGAAGAAAATCCTGAGAGATTATTTTTTACTGGTCAACACAAACAATTGAAGTGGGATTTGCATGATGATTTATTGGTGAAAACTTTTCAAAGAATTACTTCTGGGAAACGTTATCAGGATTTTATGAAGGAGGACGGATATTCTTTTGAAAGTGACCAAAAATTCATAGGTAAGTTATTTTTAAGATATATTGCTGAAAATGAAGATTTTCATGATTATCTGGGAGATAAAGAGCTTTCTTGGTATGATGATATTCATATTGCCAACTCAATGGTTCAAAAAACCATTGGTTTTCTGAAAGAAAATGAAGAAAGCAGAACTCTGATCAAGATGATTAAAGATGAGGATGATAAGACTTTCGCTATGAAGCTTTTAAGAAATACATTAGATAGTTGGGAAAGTAATGAAAAGAAACTAGAAGAAAGGCTGGAAAACTGGGATTTGGAAAGAGTTTCTTTAATGGATAAAGTAATTTTAGCCACTGCGTTATCGGAACTTGATAATTTTCCTTTTACACCTTCAAGAGTTATTATTAATGAATATATCGAGATTGCGAAAGTATTTGCAACCGATCGTTCAAATATCTTCATTAACGGAATTTTAGATAAATATTGTAAAGATCAAAATAGAATTTAACATGAAAAAGACGCTATCAATTATCGCTTTGTCAATCATAGGTTTGGGTTTGGTTTCTTGTAAAAAAGAAAATAAAGAAACTCAAAATGCAGAAGCTTCTGTTATAGATTCTGCTTCTACAGCAACTCCTATTGATTCTGCAAGTGCGCCGGTTTCAGAAGATACTACGCCTGCAGCTCCAGTTTCTAATCAGCCAACAACATCTGTTGCTTTATCTGAAAGCAATTTCGATTTTGGAAATATTAAAAAAGGAGATAAAGTAGAGCATGTTTATGAAGTTACAAATACAGGGACTAATCCGCTTGTAATTTCTGAAGTAAAGCCAGGATGCGGATGTACAGCACCTGATTTTACAAAAGAGCCAATTATGCCAGGCAAAAAAGGAAAAATTACTTTGCATTTTGATTCTACAAACTTTGACGGAAACGTTCAAAAATATGCTGATGTCTATGCTAATGTAGATAAAGCTCCTATTAAATTAACATTCACAGCGAATATTCAACCATAATTTAAATGAATATGTTAACAATTTTTTTACAAGCACAGCCTCAAGGTGGTTCTTCATCGATGATGTTGATAATGATGGGTGTGATGTTTGTCGGGTTTTATTTTTTAATGATAAGACCTCAAATGAGAAAACAAAAGCAGGAAAAAAACTTCCAGGAAAATTTGAAAGTAGGTACTAGAGTCGTTCTTACTTCTGGTCTTCACGGAAGAATTGCTCAGGTTCAGGATGATGGTTTCGTAATTGAAACATTATCAGGAAAGTTGAAGTTTGAAAAAGCTGCCGTTTCCAGAGAGTTTACAGAGGCTCGTTTTGGAGATAAAGCAAAAGCTGCTGACAAGAAAGAAACAGAAACTGAAAGTAAATAATTTTAGTTTTTAAAATATTATTGGCTTCGGCGGTGAACTTTGTTCACCGCCGAAGTTTTTTATTATCATGAAAGTTGGAGGGTTTCTGTTATCTTTGTGAAATGAATCAAAATTTAAGCAAAACCGTACTTATTTTAGGTGCTAATTCTGATGTAGCAAAGCAATGTATCAAACAATACGCTAAAAAAGGATTTTCAGTTTTAGCAGCATCTAGAGACATAAAATCATTGGAGTTATTTGTAAATGAAAACAATTTAGCTTCAAAAGTAAATGTTTTATTTTTTGATTCTGTAGATTTTGATTCTCATCAAGAATTTTATAATAGACTTTCTACAAAACCCAGTATTGTTGTTTATGCAGCAGGTTTTTTAGTTCAAAATGAACAGGCGTTTGTGGATTTTAAGTCAACTCAACAGATGATGATGGTAAATTATATGGGTGCCGTTTCTATTTTGAACATCATTGCGATGGATAAAACAAACAGAAATTTAGAAAGAATTATTGGTCTTTCATCACTTTCGGGGGTGAGAGGAAGGAAAAGTAATTTCGTTTATGGAAGTACAAAGGCTGCTTTTACAACTTATTTGGCAGGTTTGAGACAGGAATTAGCTTCAAGAAATATTAAAATAAATGCTTTGGTAATCGGCTATATCCGTACAAAAATCAATGAAGGTTTACAATTGAATGAGAACCTAATCATGGAACCAGATTATGTTGCAAAATATATTGTTAACGCTGGAAATTCTTTTACCATTGTTCCGAATTTTAAATGGAAAATTATTTATTGGATTTTGAAACTTTCTCCAGAATTTTTAGTGGCAAAGTTGCCATAATAGAAATAAAAAAGCGGAGAAAAATCTCCGCTTCTAATTTATGATTTTAAATTCAATTGTAATTCCAATTCATCAAGTTGCTCATCTGCAATCGGAGCAGGAGCATCAATCATTACATCACGTCCCGAATTATTTTTAGGGAAAGCGATATAATCTCTAATCACTTCATTTCCGTCTAAAATAGCAACCAATCTATCAAAACCGAACGCTAATCCTCCATGTGGTGGTGCTCCGTATTTAAAGGCGTTCATTAAGAACCCGAACTGAGCTTCTGCTTCTTCCGGAGTAAATCCTAGCAAATCAAACATTTTTGATTGTAAATCTTTATCAAAAATTCTGATAGAACCTCCACCGATTTCGTTTCCGTTCAATACCATGTCGTAAGCATTAGCTCTGGCTTTTCCTGGATCAGTTTCCAATAAATGAATATCTTCTGGTTTTGGAGAGGTGAAAGGGTGGTGCATTGCGTGATAACGTCCGCTTTCTTCATCAAATTCCAATAACGGGAAGTCAACTACCCAAAGTGGTGCAAATTCGTTTCCTTTTCTCAATCCTAAACGGTTTCCAAGCTCCATTCTTAAAGCAGAAAGTTGAGTTCTAACTTTGTTTTCGTTTCCTGAAAGAATCAACATCAAATCTCCTTCTTTAGCCCCGAATTTTTCGATAATTTTTGCTAAATCCTCCTCGTTGTAGAATTTATTTACAGAAGAAGTTTTTACTCCATCTTGCTGGAATTTAACCCATACCATTCCTGAAGCTCCGATTTGAGGTCGTTTAACCCAATCTACAAGCTCGTCTATTTGTTTTCTTGTATAATCTGCACATCCTTCAACATTAATTCCTACAACTAATTCTGCCTCATCAAATATTTTAAAATCTTTTCCTTTTACTAATTCGTTCAGTTCAACGAACTCCATTCCGAAACGGATATCCGGTTTATCGTTTCCGTATTTCTGCATCGCATCAGCAAAAGTCATTCTTGGGAAGTCTCCAAATTCCTGACCAGTAATATCTTTCAATAAAGTTTTAGTCATTCCTTCAAAAACATTCATGACATCTTCCTGCTCTACGAAAGCCATTTCGCAATCGATTTGAGTAAATTCAGGCTGTCTGTCTGCTCTTAAATCTTCATCACGGAAACATTTTACAATCTGGAAATATTTATCCATTCCTCCAACCATCAATAGTTGTTTGAAAGTCTGTGGAGATTGTGGTAATGCATAAAATTGTCCAGGACTCATTCTGCTTGGAACCACGAAATCTCTTGCACCTTCCGGAGTCGATTTAATTAAAACTGGAGTTTCAACTTCAATAAATCCGTTGTCAGAAAGATAATTTCTAACTTTCTGAGCCATTTTGTGACGGAAGATCAATTTATCTTTTACAGGGTTTCTTCTAATGTCAAGATAACGGTATTTCATTCTTAATTCTTCACCACCGTCTGTTTCATCTTCAATAGTAAAAGGCGGAAGTTGAGATTCATTAAGAACTGTAAGTTTTTCAACTAAAATTTCGATTTCTCCGGTTGGTATATTGGGGTTTTTGCTTACTCTTTCAATTACTTTTCCCGTAACCTGAATGACAAATTCACGCCCCAGTTTTTTAGCATTTTCCATCAATTCCGCTGTAGAACGGTCTTGGTCGAAAACCAACTGTGTAATTCCGTAACGATCTCGAAGATCTATCCAAATCATAAATCCTTTATCACGAATGGTTTGTACCCATCCTGAAAGTGTAACTTCTTCATTAAGATTTTTTAGAGATAATTCTCCGTTTGTGTGCGATCGAAACATAATTATTTATTTAAAGTTCAATGTTTAAAGTTCAAATCTGAACTTTAGATTTTTCGTTTGCAAAGATAGGATTTTTGCAGATTTTGGGCACAAAAAAACTTCCAATAAGGAAGTTTTTGATTTATTTTTAGTTTAAAATTATTTTAAAACTGCAGCAAATTCAGGATGTTTGTATTTCGCTGAAAAATCTTTTGCTGTTTCTCCGCTATTGTTTTTAGTATTTTTATTAGCTCCTTTTTTTATTAGTGCTTTGCCTAATTCTACCTTACCGTATCTGGCTGCAACCATTAAAGGAGTTTGATTGTCACATGATTTATTTATATCAACACCACTGTTTAGTAAATGGTTAAAAATATTTTTCCTCTCATATTTTATACTATAAGAAAGAAGACTGTAAGAATTTTCTTTTACGGCAAAACATTTGTCGTAATCTTCTTTTGAAAAGGCAGTTTTGAAAGATTCTACTTTATCAGATTGAAAAGCCAGCATTTGTTCTTTTGAAATTTCCTGCGCAAAAAGGGAGTTGGCGAAAAGAAAAAATCCAAATACTAAAGTTGTAGAGATTATTTTTTTCATAAAACATTATTTTTAAGAATATACAAAGCTAATTTATTTTTTTGATAGTTTTTGCCAAGTTTTGATCAGATTTTATTTTTTTTTCTGCTTTAAAGTTAGTAAAAGTGTTACTTTTTATGAAAAATAGGATAATAAGTTTATGAAAATTTTAATAACCATATTTTGTGATTTTAATACATCTTTTTTAAATTCGTAGAAACAACAAATACTTAATACTTAATTATTATGGGAAAAGGAGACAAAAAATCAAGACGAGGAAAGATTAATTCAGGAAGTTATGGTAAAAGAAGGCCTAGAAAGAAGTCAAAATTAATTGTAGCTTCAGAAGAAAAATCTAAAAAGTAACTAAAATAAAAAAGACCGAAGATTTCTCCTCGGTCTTTTTTATGGGCATAAATTATTTTTATTTTCCTCCTAAAAGATTTCCAAGGATGCTTCCTAATCCTCCTCCTTGTTGTTGGTTTCCACCACCGCCAAGTACGCTTCCTAGAATGTCATTCAAAGGATTTCCTGAAGATTGAGATTGGCCTCCTCCAAGAACGCTTCCTAAAATGTCATTTAGAGGGTTTGATTGTTGAGCTTGAGCTTGGTTTGAAGCATTTCCAAGAATTCCGCCCAGTAAATCTCCTAAACCTCCTGCTCCAACATTACTTTGTTGTTTTTCTTTTCCGATATATCCCATGATTACCGGAGCCAACATTGCTAAAATAGGTCCGATTTTATCAATTGATATTCCTGTATTTTGTGAAAGTTGATTTTCTACAGTTTGTTTTTCTCCACCAAAAATGTGACTTAAAATAGAACCACCTTCAGCTTGTCTTGCTTCTAGTTGTGAAGAATCATTAAGAATACTTCCGTCGTGGTCTCTATCTAGGGCATTATTTAAAGCTTCAGCTTCGTTAGAATCTTGAGATTTTTTTCTAAGATAAGAAATAATTAGTGGTGCAGCTACAGCGAGTAAGGCAAGAACCTGATTTCTGCTGATACCAAATTTGTTTTCTGCTTGTTGTGCAACTTCGTTACCAGTGTTTCCTGTAAGCAAGTCGATTAAACTCATAGTTTGTGTTTATTAAATTGTTAAGAAATTCAAAGTTATCAAAAAATATACCCAAAATGTTTTTTTTAAATCAGAAATTAATGTTAAAGTTTTCGGATTTCTTCAGGTGATTGATATTTAGATTTAATCATTATTAATTCTTTAGCTGCTTTTGTCATCCATTCCATTCTGTCGGGGGATTTTCTATTGTCAATTGTGAACTCTAAAATCCCTACATTGTTGTTCATCCAAGGGAGTAAATAGTAATTTAGCCCTCCTTTATAGTTTTTGGTTTCATTAAGTTTTAATCCTTGCGGTGTATGGAAGGCTATTTTGAAACTTAATAAATAAAAGAGAGGAATTAGAATGCATGAGTAGGAAAGTGTTTTTACATATTTTTTTAGACTTAAGCTATAAAAGCCAAATGCTATAAAAATAGTCACTATAAAATTGAATGGAATGAAATAAACATAATTGTCAGATACTGCAAAAACACCTGCGAACCCAAAAATAGGTAATGAGGCTAAGCTAAGGAATATGAATAAATTGAGATTGTATTTATAGATTTTTATTAATCCAATAATGAAAAATATTATAAAATACCAAAAGTTATAAATAAGATAGCCAATTCCTACAAAAACGTTTTTTAAAATGCTTTTTAATTCAATATGTTGAGCAATGGTTCCTGATGAAAATATGCTTGTTAAGGGGTGTTTATTAGCAATAGCCAAGATGAAAAGTCCGAAAAATAAGGTTCCTAGGACTAAGGAAGATAAAATTTTAATTTTTAAGTTTTTTGATTTATAAACTAAAAATAAAAAAGAAGGAATCATTAGTATATCCTGAATGTGAACCCAACAGCCAAGACCTAAAAAGAGTGCTGAATAAATTAAATTTTTTGTGTTACCATCAATTAAAAATTTTATGCAAAACCAAATAAATAAACTTACAAATAATAGATTATATGTATAGACTTCTAAACCTTCAGTGTTTCTCCAAAAAGAGAAACTAAAACCAAAAATTATTGTACCAATAATAGAGTAGAAGTGGTTATTAATGATTTTAAAAATAATATTATAAAGAACAGAAAGTGAAAGGCTTGCTGATATGATTGTTAAAAACCTTCCGATTTCAACACTTTCAATATCAGGGGCAATTTTTTTCAAAAAAATCAATGTGTTAATAAAAAGAAAGTGAGTATGTGTAGTAGATGAGGGAATGAATTCCATCTTTTCAGTTTCTAATACAAAGCCTATAGAGTCTCCAAATGGGATTTTTGAAAAACTTCCTAAATAGTATATTATGGTAAAGGAAATAAATAAAAGTAAAGCAATATAATATTTATTCATGCTTAATTTTTCAAAATAGGAACATTTGAACATGCTTCACCGAACATTAAGGATTTTACTATTGGTTTTAATTGCTCTACCAATTCAATATAAGCGTTTTCTGGAATTTCCTTATCTGAACAGCCTTTTACCAAAACTCGTTTTCCTCTCATATTATCAAAATCATGGCTTTGGATAGCATTGTGCATTAAAATGACTTCCAAATCTTCATGGTTTCCAAAAACTATTTTTTTAGTAACATCTGTAAGTTTTGCTGTAATTAAAAAGTATGCCCAAAGAGGAACAATTGTGTCTGCAGAATTATAAATATAAACATAAGAGTCCTTATATTCATCGACATTAATAGCGGCAACTTTTTCTCTGAAGTCTTTTTCCTTCAAGACCATTTCCATGAAAAGAAATTCTTTAAGATCAATCCCTTTTCGTTCTCCTTTGGGAATCAAACTAGAAAGGTCAAAATTTATCAAACCACTTTCTGCAACTTTATTTTTTATTTCAAATTCTTCTGACATATTTTTATCATTATCTTTGAGCAAATTTACAAATTAAGATTAACAAGATTTTAATTTGTTCTCTATCCTTAACATAGAAATGAAATATTATATTATCGCAGGTGAGGCTTCTGGAGATTTACACGGAAGTAATTTGATGAAAGCTTTGAAACAGAAAGATTCAAACGCGGAATTTAGATTTTGGGGAGGTGACTTGATGCAGGCACAAGGCGGAACATTGGTGAAACATTACCGAGATTTAGCGTTCATGGGTTTCATAGAGGTAGTGATGAACCTTAAAACGATTCTGAATAATATTAAATTTTGTAAAGAGGATATAAAAAATAATAAACCCGATGTTTTGATTTTGGTAGATTATCCCGGTTTTAATTTAAGGATTGCAAAATTTGCCAAAGAATTAGGAATTAAAGTCGTTTACTATATTTCTCCTCAACTTTGGGCCTGGAAAGAGGGAAGAGTCGAGATTATTAAAAAATATGTGGATGAAATGATGGTGATTCTTCCGTTTGAGGAAGATTTTTATAAAAAACATGGAGTTCATTCTCATTTTGTAGGGCATCCTTTGTTAGATGCCATTTCTACGCTTCAGGATATCAATGTTGAAAATTTCAAATCAGAAAACGGGTTAAACGAAAAGGAAATCATTGCACTTTTGCCAGGTTCCAGAAAACAGGAAGTTGAAAAGATGCTGGAATTAATGCTTTCTGTAAGACCATATTTTAAAGATTACCAGTTTGTGATTGCAGGTGCGCCAAGTCTTCCGAAAGAGTTTTATGAAAAATATGTAGATGAGAATGTTCACTTTGTTTCTAATAAAACTTACGATTTGTTAAGATGTTCAAAAGCAGCTTTGGTTACTTCCGGAACGGCGACTTTAGAAACAGCATTGTTGAATATTCCTGAAGTTGTTTGCTACAGAGGTAGCAAAATTTCTTATGCTATTGCGAAAAGATTGGTGAAAAACATAAAATACATCTCTTTGGTCAATCTGATTATGGATAGAGAAGTGGTGAAAGAATTGATTCAGGATGAGCTTAATACCAATAATTTGGTTGAGGAGTTGAATAAAATTCTTGAATCTGAAAAAAGAACTGAAGTTTTGAAAGATTATGAACTTCTAAGACATAAGCTTGGTGGAAAAGGAGCTAGTGAAAAAGCAGCAGAAGTTATCTTGAAAGTTTAAATGAAATTTTTAATTTTTTAGTAAAAAATCACGCTCTTTATTTAAGCTTTAGTTCAATAATATTTCGAAAAATTGTAAAATTTGTGTTAGTGAAATGTCTGATTATTTGATATTTTGGTGACATAAAAACACAATTGAACAAACAACCTCTATTTATCCTTGCGATTTGTTTTATTCTTGGAATTTTCTTTCAGGATTATTTTGTATTAGATGAAAATTACATCTATGATGTAATTGTTCTGTGTTTTTGTGTTTTAATTTTTACATTTCTTAAATCTTTCTTTTTCTATAAAATAAGACCATATTTACTTGGTTTGATGTTCTTTGGAGTGGGTGTTGTTTTACATTTTTACAACACTTTTTCAAGTCAAAATACTTTGATTTCTCAAAATGAAACAATTGTTTTTAAACTATCAAAAAAACTGAATTCAAATGAGAAGAATAGGAAGTATGAAATTATTTCTCAGTTGAGAAAAGAAACTTTTGATGCTGTTTTGTATGTTTCTAAAAATGAAAAAGAGTTAGATTTTAAACATTATTATAAAGCAAAAGTTTATATAACGAAGCCAAAATCTCCAGAATATGATTTTCAGTTTGATTATGCAAAATATCTCAAACGAAAAGGTATTGAATACCAATGTTATTTGTCAGGCGAACTTTATTCTGCTAAAAGAGATGATTTAAATCTAAACGAAAAATTTTCCCAAAAGAGGTTAGATGTTCTTCAGAATATTGATGAATCTACGATGTCATCCAAAACAAGAGAGTTTTTAAAGGGAATTATTTTGGCCGACCGAACAGAAATTGATTCTCAAACCGTTCAGGATTTTAATAAATCTGGATTGGTGCATTTTTTGGCGATTTCAGGGACACATATTGTTGTGATTTTCGGGATGATGTATTTTTTATTGATGAAAATATTTCCTGTTAGATTTAGGAAGTATGCAATCGTTTCCAGTTTGATTTTTATTTGGCTTTTTACTGTGTTCATTGGTTTTGGAAGTTCTGTAGTTCGTTCCAGTATTATGTTGAGTGTTTACTTTATCTATGTATTGTTGCAAAGAAAGCCAGATTTGTTACATTCTTTGGCTTTGTCTGCTTTTATTATTTTGATTTTTGATACTCATCAACTTTTTGATGTGGGTTTTCAGTTAAGTTTTCTGGCTGTTCTTGGAATTTTTTGGTTGAATCAGCCTATTTTAAAATGTTTTCCCAAACAGGATAATAGGTTGAAAAAGATAATTTTTAATACCGTTTCGATTTCCATTTCCGCCCAGTTGGCAACACTTCCTTTAGTATTGTATTATTTTCATCAGTTTTCTTTTATTTCGATAGTCGCTAATTTTTTTATCGTTCCTTTTTCGGAAATAATTATTGTTTTTTCATTTGCAGTGACAGGCTTAATGGCTTTTAAAGTTGATTTTGATTTCATTAATGCTGTTTATGATTTTATAATTCAGGTTTTACTGAAAGTTATTCACTGGTTTGCAGATTTTGAGATATTGTTTTTTGATCGAATTCCGATGAACCTTACAGAAGTTTTCTCATTACTTTTGATTGTTTATGTTTTAAGGTTTGTAATTTTAAAAGTAGATATTAGGAACACTACAGGACTAGTAATTTCAATTTTTGTTTTTTTTATTTTAAGAATTGGCTTCGACTGGTATGCTCATCAAAAGTCGGAAGTTTTAATTCATAATTTTAACAAAACCCAATTGTTTTCTGTGAAAGAAGGAGGTGCAGCTTGTTTTTGGATTAATAAAAACACAGACATAAACAGGATTAAGCAATTTATTATTAATCCGTATAGCTCTACAAAACGTCTTGATAAAGTGGAAATCAAGATTCTTCCTCCATTGACTCAAAAAATTGTTTATAACGGAAAGGTTTACGAAATAAATTAATCTTGATATTTTTTTCTTTCTTTTATTTACAATGTTTAAAAATGTTATTTAGAAAGATTACAAACTGACTAATTGTGAGATTTCTCACTTTTTGATTTTGTTAACATTTCTTAATTTTGTGGGAAATTCAAATTTAAACTTATATGGCAGGTTTAACGAGTTCTACGATAGGTAGAAAATATGCGATGGCATTATCAGCTATGTTTTTGCTGGTTTTTCTTATACTGCATTTAACAACAAACTTATTATCTGTATTGCCTAACCGCGATATTTTTAATACAGCCTCTACTTTTATGGGCTATAATCCGTTTGTTCAGATTTTAATGCAGCCTATTCTTGGTTTTGCTGTGATTTTCCATTTTGTAATGGGATTCGTATTAGAAATTAAGAATAATAAGGCGCGTCCTGTAAAGTACGCTGCAAACAATGCTGCTGTGAATTCTACATGGATGTCTAGAAATATGATTATTTCTGGAGCGGTTGTGTTAGCATTCTTAGCTTTACACTTATATGATTTCTGGTTACATGAAATGAATTATAAGTATGTTGAAGGAATTGCTCCTGATTCAGAACGTTTTTGGCCTGAGCTTCATGAGAAGTTTGCTGATCTTTGGAGAGTGGTAATCTATGTGATTGCTTTTGTTCTGTTAGGATTACACTTGGCTCATGGTTTCCAGTCTTCATTCCAGTCAATTGGGGCTAGACACCCAAAATACACTCCAGTAATCAAAGCTATTGGAAAGTGGTATTCTATCCTTATTCCGGCAGGTTTTATTTTTATCGCAATTTTTCATTTTGTAACTCAATAATATCAATATACTAATTATGAGTAAATTAGATTCTAAAATTCCAGCAGGTCCTCTTAAGGATAAATGGAAAAATCATAAAGATCATATGAACCTTGTTGCACCAAACAACAGAGATAAGATTGATATTATTGTTGTAGGTACAGGTTTGGCAGGAGGTTCCGCTGCAGCAACTTTAGCAGAACAAGGATATAATGTAAAAGCATTCTGCTATCAAGATTCTCCGAGAAGAGCTCACTCTATTGCAGCTCAGGGAGGAATTAATGCTGCTAAAAATTATCAAGGTGATGGTGACTCTACCTACAGATTGTTCTATGATACAATCAAAGGTGGGGATTACCGTGCAAGAGAAGCTAACGTTTACAGACTAGCTGAAGTTTCTGCAAATATTATCGACCAATGTGTTGCTCAAGGTGTTCCTTTCGGGCGTGAGTACGGAGGTCAATTAGATAACCGTTCGTTTGGTGGAGTTCAGGTAAAAAGAACTTTCTATGCAAAAGGACAAACTGGTCAGCAATTATTATTAGGTGCATATTCTGCAATGAGCCGTCAAATTGGTAAAGGTAGAATCAAAATGTACAACCGTCATGAAATGATGGATCTTGTAATCGTTGACGGAAAAGCAAGAGGTATTATCGCAAGAAATCTTGTAACAGGTGAAATCGAAAGACATTCTGCTCACGCAGTTGTAATTGCTTCAGGGGGGTACGGAAACGTATATTTCCTATCTACAAATGCAATGGGGTCAAATGTTTCTGCGGCTTGGAAAATCCATAAAAAAGGAGCTTACTTCGCTAACCCTTGTTATGTGCAGATTCACCCGACTTGTATTCCTGTTCATGGTACTCAACAATCTAAGCTTACCTTAATGTCTGAATCACTTAGAAACTCAGGAAGAATTTGGGTCCCTAAGAAAATTGAAGATTCAGTTGCAATCAGAGAGGGTAAATTAAGACCTGAAAATATTAAAGAAGAAGACAGAGATTATTATTTAGAGAGAAGATATCCTGCATTTGGTAACTTGGTTCCAAGAGACGTTGCTTCTAGAGCAGCTAAGGAAAGATGTGATGCTGGTTTCGGTATCGAAAATAATGATACTAAAGAAGGAGTTTACCTAGATTTCTCTACAGAGATTATGAAAAAAGGAAGAGAAGCTGCTATTGAAAAGCATATTCATAATCCTACAGATCAGCAAATTTATGATTTAGGTAAAAAATGGGTAGAGGAGAAGTATGGTAACTTATTCGTAATGTACGAAAAGATTACCGCTGATGATCCTTATAAAACTCCAATGAAGATTTATCCTGCAGTTCACTACACAATGGGAGGTGTTTGGGTTGATTATAACCTTCAATCTACTATTCCGGGATGTTTTGTAATCGGGGAGGCTAACTTCTCTGACCACGGAGCAAACAGATTGGGAGCTTCAGCATTGATGCAAGGTTTGGCAGATGGATATTTCGTACTTCCTTATACAATTGCAGATTATCTTTCTGCAGATATTAGAACAGGAGCAATTCCTACAAATTCAGGTGCGTTTGATGAGGCTGAAAAAGGAATTAAAGATAAGATTGATTTCTTCTTAAATAATAAAGGAACCCATTCAGTTGATTATTTCCATAAAAAATTAGGACACATTATGTGGAATAAAGTAGGTATGGGAAGAACTCCTGAAGGTCTAAAAGAAGCTATCAAGGAAATTGAAGAAGTAAGAAACGATTTCTGGAAGAATGTAAAAGTTCCGGGAGATAATGATGGAATGAATACTGAACTTGAAAAAGCATTCAGAGTTGCTGACTTCTTAGAGTTGGGGCAGTTAATGGCTATCGATGCATTACATAGAGAAGAGTCTTGTGGTGGGCATTTCCGTTGGGATCATGCAACTCCGGATGGAGAAGCGGAAAGAGATGACGTTAATTACAAATACGTCGGAGCTTGGGAATATCAGGGAGGTGATATCAACGCGGAAGTGTTGCATAAAGAAGAGCTGATATATGAAAACATCGAGGTTAAAACTAGAAGTTACAAATAATCTCCAACCTATAAATATAACATTATGAGTGCAAAAAAAGGCTTACATCTTACGCTGAAAATTTGGAGACAAAAAAATAATAAATCTAAAGGTCAGTTTGAGACCTATAAAATATCGGATGTTTCTACAGATTCTTCATTCTTAGAAATGTTAGACATCCTTAACGAAAATCTTATTAACGAAGGAAAAGAGCCGATCGCTTTTGATCACGACTGTCGTGAGGGTATTTGTGGTATGTGTTCTCTTTACATCAATGGTAGAGCACATGGTCCGGATACAGGTATTACAACTTGTCAACTTCACATGAGAATGTTCAAAGACGGTGAAACTATCGTTATTGAACCTTGGAGAAGTGCTGCTTTCCCGGTTATTAAAGATTTAATGGTAGACAGAAGCGCATTTGATAGAGTAATGGCTGCAGGAGGTTTCGTTTCGGTTAACACTTCAGGAAATACTTTGGATGCGAATGCAATTCCGGTTCCTAAAGAAGATGCAGACAAAGCAATGGATGCTGCTGCTTGTATCGGATGTGGAGCTTGTGTAGCTACTTGTAAAAATGGTTCTGCAATGTTATTTGTAGGAGCTAAAGTTTCTCAATTTGCTCTTTTACCTCAGGGTAGAGTAGAAGCTAAGAGAAGAGTTCTGAACATGGTAAAAGCAATGGATGAAGAGGGATTCGGAAACTGTTCAAATACTGGTGCTTGCGAAGTAGAATGCCCGAAAGGAATTTCTCTTGAAAACATTGCCAGAATGAATAGAGAGTATATGTCAGCTTTTGTTGATCAGGGATAAAATTGATTTAATATATCAGAAAAAATCGTCTCCTCTTAGGATGGCGATTTTTTTTAGTTAAATCTTTCTTAAAAGTACTATTTATTTGTATTTAGTATATTGAAAAACTTATTTTTGTTTAATTATAAAATTCAAAATGAAAAAATATCTTTTATTGTTTATCATCGCGGTTTTTGCGATGTCTTGCTCTAAAAAAGTAGAAGTAAAAGGAAAAATTACTAACGGATCTCCATTAGAGAGAATCGAATTTATTGAAGCTTCGGGGGTTGCTACGTTACCGCTAGCTAATATTGGTGTTAAAAATGACGGAACTTTTTCTGGAAGTTTTGAAGCGCCAAAAAGCGGAATGTATATGATTTCTTATGGAGGCAAGAACAACTTAATTTATTTAAAAGCAGGTCAAAATCTGGAAATTTCTGGAAATGGAGCTACATTCCCAACGGAATATGTAATTACAGGTGATGCTAAGAAAAATAATGATTTCTTTACTGCTTCTCAGAAATATCTTGCCAACTATGCTCAGACAGTGAATATGAATGAGCTGATGACAAAAGATGAAGCTACATTTATAAAAGGTATTCAGAAAGTTGAGGCTGATGTTAATAAAAATATTGATGAAAATGCCAAAAAGTTTAATCCTGATAATGAAGTGATTAAATGGAAGCAAAATGATATTAAAGCGACTTTACTTTCAATAATGTCTCAATTCGAAATGATGAAGAAGCAGATGTCTGGTAATCCGTCTTTCAAAGTTGCTAAAGTTTTTACTGATTATGAAAATAAACTTCAGGAGAATAAAGACGCATTGCTAAAAGAACACCCGGTATATAGACAGTTTCTTTTATCAAAAATGAGTCCTGATTTCCAAAAATATGCTGAAGCAAAAAGTAAAGGAAAAACAGATGTTACTACTTCAGAATTATTCAACGAATATTTGAAAGGGAAAAAAGATGTTTCTCAGATAACTAAAGATTATCTTTTAGCATTTGTAATGGCTCAGTCTGATATTCACCCAGGTTCTCCTGTTAAAACGATTGATAAAATCAAAAAAATCATTGACGAGGATATCAAAGATGCTACGATTAAAAAAGATTTAAGCCAAATTCAATTAGCTGTAAATGGTTTGAAAATAGGTGAAGTTGCACCAGATGCGTCATTAACTAAAGCAGATGGAAAAGCATACAAACTTTCTGAAAATAAAGGAAAACCTTATATGATTGCTTTTTATGCTTCTTGGAATCCATATATTGGTGAAGCTACAGTTCCTGTATTAAAAGAAGTTGTGAATTTTTATAAATCTAAAATGAACTTTGTTTTTGTAAATGTTGATGATACTAAAGATCAATTCGTTAAAACAAGCAATTCTTTATTAAAAGGAATCACAGGAACGAATGTTTATGCAGAAGGCGGATTAAATTCTGATATTGCTAAAAAATATGCAGTATACGGATTCAAACTTCCTAACTTTATTATTGTTGATAAGGATGGTAAAATTGCTTCAAGATCTTATGTAAACTTAGGAGAACAAGAGCTAGTTGAGATTTTAGATAAACAAACAGGGCTTTCAGCGCCTAAAGTAAATCCAAATGTACAAATGCAGGCAGGATTCGGTCCAGATCCGGCAGTTCAGCCTGCTCCGCAAGAGCCAGCAAAAGCTCAACCGGCTCAGACGAAATAATAAACTTTAACATATATAGAAAACCTTATCTTCGGATAAGGTTTTTTTTATTGTATTTTTGCAAAATGTAACCTGGAGGTTATTCATATAGAAAAAATAGAATTTGCTTAATGAGAAAGAAGAAAAATAAAAATATTATTCTTGAAAATATAAAATTAGTAACTGCGGGAGCTAAAGGTGTTGCAATCGGAAAAACTGAAGAAGGGAAAACTGTCTTGGTCTCTGGTGCAATTCCTGGTGATGTTGTTAATGCAAGAGTGAAAAAGTCTAAGTCTAAATATTATGAAGCCGATGTTTTAGAGCTTGTTCAAAAATCTCCTTACAGAGTAGATCCAAAATGTGTTCATTTTGGAGTTTGTGGAGGTTGCAAATGGCAAAATATGAGCTATGAAAAGCAGTTGGATTTCAAACAGGAAGAAGTTTATAATAATATTAAAAGAATTGGTGGGATTGATGATTTTGAAACCGTTCCGATTTTAGGTTCTGAAGAACAATATTTTTATAGAAATAAAATGGAGTTTTCATTTTCAAATTCTAGATGGCTTACTCAATATGAGATTAGTTCTGAAGAGAATTTTGGAAGCAGAGACGCTTTAGGATTTCATATTCCGGGAATGTGGAGCAAAATTCTTGACCTTAAAGAATGTTTTCTGCAAGAAGAACCTTCTAATTCTATAAGACTTGCCGTAAAAGAATATGCTGTTAAAAAGGGATTAGAATTTTTTGATGTAAGAAATCATGAAGGCTTTCTAAGAACCTTGATGATGAGACAGAATTCTAAAGGTGAATGGATGGTACTTTTCCAGCTTTACAGAGAAGAAAAAGAAAATAGAGAAGAGCTTTTTGAGTTTTTATTAGGTAAGTTTCCTCAAATTAAGACTTTGGTGTATGCTATCAACCCGAAACAAAACGATTCAATCTACGACTTAGATATCAATACTTATTTCGGGGAAGGTTTTTTAATGGAAGAAATGGATGGCTTGAAGTTTAAAATAGGACCGAAATCTTTCTTTCAAACCAATTATAAACAAGCGTTGGAACTGTATAGAAAAACCCTAGAATTTGCTGATTTGAAAGGTGATGAAGTGGTTTATGATTTGTATACAGGAACAGGAACAATCGCTCAATATGTGGCAAGAAATGCAAAACAAGTAATAGGTATTGAATCTGTTCAGGAAGCAATAGATGCAGCAATTGAGCATGCCGAATTGAATGGACTTACCAATACAACGTTCTATTGCGGAGATATGAAAGATATATTCAATGATGAATTTTTGGCAAATCATCCAAAAGCAGATGTTTTGATTACTGACCCGCCAAGAGACGGAATGCATCAAAAAGTCGTGGAGCAAATTTTAAAACTTTCTCCGGAAAAAGTAGTGTATGTAAGCTGTAATTCTGCTACTCAGGCAAGAGATTTGGCTTTGATGAAAGAACATTATACTTTGGTGAAAATCTTACCGGTAGATATGTTTCCGCAAACCCACCATGTGGAAAATATTGCATTATTAATTAAAAAATAAATTTAATTAAGTTTGATCTCCAAATCTTAGATTGAAAGATTAGTTTCAGTCTGATTGAATACAAAATAAAAATATGTAAATGAAATATTTTAAATTTTTCTTTTTAATAGGCTTTTTAAGTTTTCTTGCATCCTGTGGTGGAGATGATGATATCTGTGAAAGTGGGGAAGGTACACCGAGAATGAAAGTTTCTTTTAAAAATATAGATAATAAAGAAGTTACCTTAGATTCGATATATGTAGCAGTAGATTATGGTTCCGGAAAAGTACAGCTTGGAGGAAGCAAAAGCTCAACTTCAAGATTGATTCCTTTAAGAGTAGATGATTCTCCTTACACAGATGTTTATTTTAGATTGACAAAAGACGGTAAAGAATCTCATGTTAAAGTAAATTACACAACTAAATCTATCTATGTTTCGCCAGGTTGTGGTGTGAAAAAGACTTACGAAAACTTAAATTCAGAATTAATAATTCCTAATCCTGTTCTATCGGTTGAGAACGGACAAAACTTTATAGAGAATGAAGACAAGACTAATCTATACCTTATTTTTCAGTCTTTGTAGTTTGTTGAGTTTAGCTCAGGAAAACAAAGAAGAAATCAAAAAAGAAAAATGGAAATATGAACCCAATTTTATGGTTGGTGTTGATGTTCTTAATTTAGGAGTTTCATTCTTTTCGGATAGAATGTTGTACCAAGGATTTATTTCATCAAAAGTTAAAGGAAATATTCATGGTGTCATTGAAGCCGGGTTTGAGAAAAATGTTTATCAGAAAAATGGCTATGATGCAAAAGTAAATGGTCCTTTTCTGAAATTAGGAGCTTTTTATATGCTTGCAAAAGATTCTGAGAATGAGTTCAACGGATTTTATGCAGGAGGAAAAATAGCAGGTTCTTTTTATAATCAGGAATATATGTCTGTTCCTGTTCGAGGCTTTGGAGGAAGTAATTCATCAGTAGCTTTTCCTTCTTCCTCACAATCATCTTATTGGGTAGAAGGTGTAATTGGAGGAAGAGTGCAGCTTTTTGAATCTAATTTCTTTATTGATGTAAATCTTCAGCCAAAATATCTTCTCTTTACAACAAAACAAGAAGATATTCAGCCCATGATTGTTCCGGGATTTGGAAGAAGCTCTTCTAAATTTAATATGGGCTTTTCATGGAATATCGCTTATAAGTTTTAAAAATTAATTTATTGCATTAGATAATTATATATATTATAATTGTTTTTTTTGCTTTGAAATGATATTTATTTAAAATATTGAGTTTTTTTTTGTTATAGTATTTATGTTTATTGTGTTTATTGTAATAAAGATGATTTAAAATGATTATATTTGGTGGAAATTATAATTAGTTTATATTTATGAGAAGACTACTTACCACTTTAATGTGTACTTTAGTAGGGGGGGCTGTATTCGGACAATGGACGCAAACCTCTTTTAAAAAAGTAGACAGTAACAAAAAAGGGACTACTCTTACATCACAACTTTCTGGTGTGAGAGATAATGGGTATTATAAATTGGACTTAAATTTATTAAGGTCTCAGTTAAAAAATGCCCAAGAAATGGGAGCAAATTCAAAACCGGTTGTTATTTCTATTCCAACTATAGATGGAAAGATTGAAAAATTTAATGTATATAGTTTTCCGGTAGTTGTAAAATCTCTGGCAGAACAATATCAACTAGGTTCCTATATTGGAGCAGGGATCGACGATCCTACTAAGACTGTGAGATTCTCACTATCTCCAAAAGGCTTTAATTCAATGGTTATTAAAGATGGAGTATATGAATTTATTGATCCGCAGGCTAGTGATAGAAGTATTTATGGTGTTCATCTTAAAACTGTAAATACAGGTAATAAAAGCTTTGTATGTAGTACAATTGAGAGTCCTTCTGCTGTAAAAGATATTGAAAGATTATTAAAAAATGGAAAATCTTTTACAAATCAGCCAAATGTATATTCTAAATCTTCAGATAAGAAGTATAGAACAATGCGATTGGTAATATCAGTTACTGGTGAATATACTCAATATCATGGAGGAACTATAGCAGGTGCTCTTAGTGCAATTAATGCTACAATGTCGAGAGTAAACGGGGTTTTTGAAAAAGACTTTGCATTACATTTAAATGTACAGGATTTCCAGAATGTAATTTATACTAATGCTGCAACAGATCCATATTCTGATGCTGTTAATATGGATAACTGGAATGTAGAATTACAGCAAACACTAACAGCAAATGTTCAAAATACTAATTATGATATTGGTCATTTATTTGGAGCTTCGGGAGGAGGTGGAAATGCGGGGTGTATTGGATGTGTTTGTATAAACCCTGCTTCTGCAACAGATACAGCAAAAGGTTCTGGATATACTTCACCAGGCGATGGTATTCCTGAGGGGGATAATTTTGATATTGATTATGTGGCACATGAAATGGGACATCAATTGGGAGCAAATCATACATTCTCTCATAAATTAGAGGGTTCGGGTGTTAATATGGAACCTGGTTCCGGTTCTACCATTATGGGATATGCCGGTATTACAGGTGCAAATAATGATGTTCAGCCTCACTCAAATGCGTATTTTCATATTGCAAGTATTGACCAAGTTCAAGAGAATTTAGGATTAAAAACTTGTGATGTTGAAATACCTATTGTAAATAACCCTCCTGTTATTTCGGATTTGCCAACATATAATATACCTAAAGGAACTGCGTTCGTATTAACTGCCTCAGCTACAGATCCTGAGAATGATCCTATTACTTATGCTTGGGAAGAAGTGGATAATGCAAAAGTAACTATCAATAAAAATAATTTAGGTAATACTACTTCAGGTGCATCATTTAGATCAATGGTGCCTTCAACAAATCCAACAAGGTATTTTCCTCGTTTCACATCTGTAATGAATGGTGTTCTAAATAATGCAAACAATAATTGGGAAGCAGTAAGTACAAGACCAAGAACTACAAATTTTGCAGTAACCGTGAGAGACAATAATCCAAATATTTATGAACAGCAGTCTAATTACAAAATACAGACAGTTATAGTTGGTGATAATGGACCGTTTAGATTAGCTAACCAATATGTCAATGTAAACACACCCTCTCCAATTCAATGGATTGTAGCAAATACAAATGTAGCACCTTATAATGTTACAAATGTTAAAATTGATTATACTACTGACGAGGGAGCGACTTGGAATGTATTAGCGGCTTCTACCCCTAATGATGGTTCTGAAGATTTTACTTTCCCTTCTTCTTTAAATGGTCAGGTTATTAAAGTAAGAATTTCTTCAATAGGAAATATTTTTTATGCAGTGGGGAGTGTAACTGTAGCGCCTATTGCTCCTTGTAGTAGTGCTGCGCCTACAAATATTGTGGTAAGTAATATTTCAAATTTCTCTGCAAGTGTTTCTTGGATGTCTTATACAGGAGCTACTTATAAAGTTCGATATAAAAAAGTAGCAGCGAGTGTATGGACTGAGATTGATACAAATGTACCATCGGTCAATTTAAATAATTTATCTGATGGTACACCATATGAGGTGCAAGTTGCTTTAGTATGTGGTACTAGTGTAGGAACGTATTCAGCATCGACTAATTTTACAACACCGGCAGTAAGCTATTGTGCAGCATATACAATAGATGCAAGCTATGAATATATTTCAAATGTTACATTGGCAAATGTAAATAACAGTTCTGGTGGAACTCCTTACTCTAACTTTACTACATCTACTGGTCTCCAGATTAATTTAACTAAAGGAACAACTTACCCAATTTCTGTTAGCATTGCTAATCCAGACTATGATGCGGTAGCCGCATATATAGACTTTAATAAAGATGGTATGTTTGATGATAGTGAAGTTGTTTTAAACTATCCTGTAGGTATTCCTAGTGCTCCTATTACAGGTTCAGTTGTTATCCCGAGTAATGCGGTTGAGGGAACTCCGTTAAGAATGAGAGTGGTTGTGTTTTATGCAGGAAGTACAAATGCAGGTTTATACTTACCTTCAGATTACATGTGTGGCTTAAACTTCCAATATGGGGAGGTAGAAGATTATAATGTTGTGATTTCTCCAGCTGTTTTAGCTACTAATGAAAATACTAAAAAAGACAACTTTGGTATTTATCCAAATCCGGTAACAGATGTTTTAAATGTTACTAAAGTTTCAAATAAAGCAACGTATGAAATTCATAATACTGTAGGGCAGATTGTGAAGAAAGGTGTTATAGAAAATAATAAAGTAAATGTTGCAGAGCTGTTAAGAGGTAATTATATTATCTCAATAAAAGATAATAATATTTCTGAAAACTTTAAGTTTATTAAGAAATAAAGAAAATAGATTTTTATATTAGTAAATCCTCATGTTTTTCATGGGGATTTTTTTTTATTTATGATCGATTAAGTTGAATATTGTGATGTTTTTATAAAAAATGGCAAATATTAATAAATTAAAAACTGAAAATGATTAGATTTGTATTGTTAATATAATATATAGAGAAGCGTATGAAGAAAATTTTTACTTCTTTCTTTCTCATTTGTTTGTTTGTGATTACCAGTGCACAATGGAATCCTACAAAATTCAATGGAGAGAAAATTAGAGAAAGTTCTGAGATTAAGAACTATTATTCTCTGGATATTTCCCTATTAAAGTCTCAATTGGCTAGAGCGCAAGAAACAGGACCCACTTCAAAACCTGTCACGATTTCTTTGCCAACTTTGGATGGGAAAATTGAAAAATTTGCCGTTTATAGTTACCCTGTTGTGGTAAAAGAACTGGCAGAGGAATATCAACTAGGCTCTTATGTAGGCGTAGGGATTGATGATCCCGGCAAGTATTTAAGATTCAGTTTGGCTCCCAATGACTTTCAGTCAATGATTGTTAAAAACGGGAAATCTGAATTTATCGAGCCTGTTGATAAAGATAAAACAGTTTATGGAGTGCACCCAAAAACTGATAAAAGCAAAGATGGCTTTTTATGTTCTATGAATGAAGGAACGCTATCTAAACAAGAGATAGCTAACCTTTATGATCATGGTAAATCATTTGTAAATCAGCCAACCAACTTTGCAAAGTCTTCAGATAAGAAACACAGGACATTGAGATTGGCTATGTCGGTAACAGGTGAATATACTCAGTATTTCGGAGGAACTGTTGCAAATGCGTTGACTGCAATTAATGCTACCTTAACAAGAGTAAACGGTGTTTTTGAAAAGGATTTTGCAATGCATTTAATTTTGCAGAACTATCCTGCTGTAATTTATACAAATCCTGCGACAGATCCTTACTCACCTGCTGCTACTGGTGCTGCTGGAGCTTGGAATCTTGAATTGCAGCAAACACTTACAGCCAATGTAGGTAATGCAAATTATGATATAGGGCACCTTTTTGGAGCTTCTGGAGGTGGAGGTAATGCAGGATGTATTGGTTGCGTTTGTATAAATCCGGCTAATGCGAATGACCAACAAAAAGGCTCTGGATATACTTCTCCTGGAGATGCAATACCTCAGGGAGATAATTTTGATATAGATTATGTTGCTCACGAAATAGGGCACCAATTAGGAGCAAACCACACATTTTCTCATTCATTGACGGGGCAGTTTGCTGCAGCTTTGATAGAGCCAGGTTCTGGATCTAGTATTATGGGATATGCAGGTATTACAGGTGCAAATACAGATGTTCAGCCACATTCGGATGCTTATTTTAATGCTTATAATATTAAGCAGGTACAAACAAACTTAATAAGTAAAACTTGTGATGTTGAAACTACAACTACAAATAATCCTCCTGTAATTGCAGCTTTACCAACTTATAATATCCCTAAAAGTACAGCTTTTGTACTTACAGCTTCAGCTACAGACCCTGAAAATGATCCTTTGACTTATACTTGGGAGCAACAAGATGCTGCTACAGTTATAGTTAATAAGACTAATCTAGGAAATACAACTTCAGGTGCGACATTTAGATCAATGCCACCCACGACAAGTCCTTCAAGATATTTTCCAAGATTATCATCAGTTTTATCTGGGGTTCTAAATAATTCAAACAATTTATGGGAAGCGGTTTCTACTATTGCCAGAACAACAAAATTTGCTGTAACGGTAAGAGATAATAGCCCTGTAGCTCATGAGCAGCAGACTCAGACAGCAGAACAAACTATTATTGTTGGAAACGATGGACCTTTTAAGGTTAATACGACTTCTGTATATAATAATGGCCCAACAACTGTAACTTGGGATGTTGTAAATACTACGGCAGCACCATATAATGTTGCAAATGTAAAAATTGATTATACTGCAGATAATGGAGCTACTTGGAATACAGTTTCTGCAAGTACTGCAAATGATGGTACAGAAGCTGTAGACTTTGGAGCTTTAACTGTTGGTGCAACAATTAAAATCAGGGTAAGTGCAATAGGAAATGTATTCTATGCTGTTAGTACAGCAACTGTAGCAACATTAACAGTTTGTACAAGTGCACCACCAACAGGTATTGTAGTCTCTGGTATTACTCAAACACAGGCTGTTATTACATGGAATGCTGTGGCTAATGCAACGTATGTTGTACAATATCGCCCAGTAGGAAGTGCAACTTGGCAAACTATTCCTGCTACAACGAATACAGTTACACTTATTAATCTCACTGATGGAGTTCAATATGAGGTTCAGGTTGCTAATGTGTGCTCAGGAACTCAAGGTAATTTCTCGGGTTCTGTAACCTTTACAACATTAGGACTTACTTACTGTACAATGCAGTCTAGTGATTTCTCAGATGAATATATTTCTAACGTTACCGTAACTCCTACCGGAGCTGCTGTTATGAGTAATACTTCTGTAGGAAGTACTTATACAGATTATTCTAATACTCCAAGTGCTTTGGTAAATTTGGTTATTGGCTCTGCTAATAATACGATTTCAGTTTCTAAATTCTGGACTGGGACTACCTTTAGTGAAGCAGTGGGTGTTTGGATTGACTTTAATAGAAATGGAACTTTTGAGGCGAACGAGCAGATTATGAACTCTGCAGCGAGTACAACAACTCCGGTTACTGCAACATTTACTGTTCCTGCTACAGCTTATAACGGACCTGCAACGACCAGAATGAGAGTTGCATTGAGGTTTAGCTCCTCACCTGTAATGTGTACAAGTTATACATTTGGAGAGGTTGAAGATTATGCGGTAAAATTAATTCAGCCAATTCCTTGTACAAGTAATGCTCCTTTAAATCTTACGGTGACTAACATTACAGCTACTTCAGCTTATGTAATGTGGGATCCTGCAAGTGGTGCTACTTATGTATTACAATATAGAAAAGTAGGAGATCCTACATGGCAAAACGTACCGTTAACAACAAATGCTTATACAATAAACAATTTAACTGAACAGACTCAGTATGAAGTACGTGTAGCTTATGTTTGTTCTGGTACTCAAGGAACATTTACTAACCCGTATCAATTTACTACTCCTGCTGTTACATACTGTAATATTACAGGAACTAGTAGCAACGGACATATTTCAAATGTTACTATTTTACCTACTAACTCATATGTAATGAGTAATACTACGACAGGAAATGGATATACAGATTATTCTGCTGATCCTGCCAAATTAGTAACATTAGTACGTAGCTCAACAAATAATAGTATTTCAGTTTCTAAGTCTTGGACAGGAACTTCGGCTAGCTTAGCAGTGGGAGCTTGGATTGATTTTAACAGAAATGGTGTTTTTGAAACAACGGAAAGAGTAATTAATACTACAGCGAGTACAACTACTCCTATTACGGCAACATTTACTGTTCCTGCAACTTCATATAGCGGTCCTCTTACTCTTAGAATGAGAGTAATTGTTTCGTCATCAACTATTAGTGACCCTTGTGTGAATATTGCTAATGGTGAAGTTGAAGATTATGCAGTTAAAATTATTGATTTGCAACCTTGTGCAACGGCAGCTCCATCTCCAATAATTGTTTCAAATGTTACGGGATCTACAGCTTTAGTTTCTTGGATAAATTCAACAGGTGCTACATATGCTTTAAGATATAAAGCAACAGCTTCTGCTACATGGATTACAGTAAATCCAGCAACAAATCCTTACACAATTATTAATTTAAATGCTTTAACTCAATATGAGGTACAGGTAGCTACAATTTGTGGAGGAACTCAGGGAGCATGGTCTGCTTCAGTAAACTTTACAACACCTGCACTTACATATTGTAACTCAGGCACAGCTACTGTTACAGAAGCTTGGATTAGTAATATAACAATGACGCCTACAAGTTCTTCTGTAATGAGTAATAATTCTGCTGCAAGTACTTATACAGATTATTCTACAGATCCAACCAAGTTGATTACCATGGCGCGTAATACTACTGGTAATGTACTTTCTGTAGGAAGAACATTTACAGGAACCGGTACGTATTCTACATATGCGTGGATTGATTTTAATGGAGATGGAGTTTTCAATAACACTCCGTCTACTACAGCTGGAGGAGAAAGAATTATGAATTTATCATATTCTCAAACATCTCCGGTTACTGCAACTTTTGCTGTTCCTGCAAATGCTTATTCGGGAACAAATAATGTGAAAATGCGTGTTATAGTATATTTCCTTACTCCTACAGATGCATGTTCTGTACTTACAAGTAATGGAGAAGTTGAAGATTATGCAATTAAATTTGTAGATATTCAGCCTTGTACTACTGCAGCACCTTCAAACATTACAGTTTCGAATATTACAGCTACTACGGCTAATGTTTCATGGCTTGCAGCTACGGGAGCAACTTATGTATTAAGATACAGACAAGTAGGAACTCCTACATGGACTACAGTAGATCCGGTTCCAGCTCCAGGAAATAGTTATACAATCCCAGGTCTTACGGAACAAACTCAATATGAAGTTCAAGTGGCAACAAGATGTAGTGGAACTCTGGGAGCTTTCTCTCCATCTACAATATTTACAACTACACCTATTACGTATTGTAATATGACAGGTACAGGTACGAATGATCATATTGCTAATGTAACGATGACTTCTGCAAATGCAGGTATTCCTCCAATGAGTAATACATCTGTGCAGACAAATTATATTAGTTATACAACTCCTGCTACGTTAGTTAACCTAGAAATTGGTTCTACAGGAAATAAAATTTCTGTTACTAAAGGATGGACTGGTACTACTCAAAGTGATGCGGTAAGTGCTTGGATTGACTTCAATAGAAATGGAGTCTTTGAAGCTAATGAGCAAATATTATCGTCTGCAGCAAGTACAACTGCTACTGTTTCTAATACATTTACTGTACCAACAACAGCTTATAGTGGGCCATTGACAACAACAATGAGAGTTGTTTTGAAACGTACAAGTGCTCCTGTAATGTGCCAAAATGCGGCGAATGGAGAAGTTGAAGATTATGCAGTAAAATTAAGACCTTGTGCAACGACTACACCAACTAATGTTGTAATCAATACAATTACTCATAATTCGGCTTCTGTTAACTGGACAGCTGCAACAAATAACGTGAGTTATATTGTACAATATAGAGTTTTGGGTAGTACAGCTTGGACTTCGGTGGTTGCATCAACGCTCATCGGTAATATTCCATTACCATTAACGAACCTTACGCCAGCAACTACTTATGAAGTTCAGGTTGCGGCAGTTTGTGGTAATACTCCAGGAACGTTTACGCCGATTAAAACGTTTACAACAAGATGCGATCCTACCCCTCCTAATGTTGCTGTTAGTAATGTTACAACAAATTCTGCATTGATAACATGGACTCCTTTAGCGGCAAACTCTACATATGTAATGAGATATAGAGTAGTAGGTACTACAGCTTGGATTACGGTAAACTTACCAAACCCACCAGCAAATACTTACACATTACCAGGTCTTGATCCTTACACAACTTATGAGGTTCAGATAGCAAATATTTGTACAGGTGAAACAACTCCTAATCCATGGTCTAATCCTAAAGTATTTACAACGGAAAGAACATGTGAATTGCCTCCTCCGGGATTAACGATAACTAATCTTACTCCAACAACGGCGGTGGTTGTTTGGGATCCTTTCCCTGGAGCAACTTATATTCTGAGATATAGAAAAGTAGGTATTCCAAGCTGGACAAATGTTCCTGTTTCTACAAATACTTATACTATAACAGGATTGTTAGAGTTAACGAAATATGAAATGCAGGTAGTAAATGTGTGTAACGGAACACCGGGAACTTATAGTCCACCTTACTACTTTACAACACCTACAGTTATTTACTGTCATATGCAGTCTCAAAACGGAACTTCAACTTACATTTCAAATGTAAAAGTGAAGCCTAACGGTAAACCAGAAATGAATAATACTTCTGTAGGTTCAACGTATTCAGACTACACAGGAAATCCTGCTAAGTTTATTGAATTAATTCAAGGTTCCACAGGAAATCAGATTTCTATTGAAAAGAAACTGTTAGGAGCAAATGGAGATGCAGGATTAGCAGTTTGGATTGACTTCGACAGAAGTGGAACATTTGATATTAATGAAAGAATTCTTGCAGTGGCACCAAATCAGACGACGCCTATTACAGGAACGTTTGATGTACCTGCAGATGCATTTGTAAGTTTGTCAGACTACAAATATGTAGTGATGAGAGTAGCATTACAGAAAGGAGGAATTCCTGTGAATTGTACAAGTTTTACAGATGGAGAGGTTGAAGATTATACTGTAAGAATTTCAAAAAATCCTGTGGTAAACACAATCAACCAGACAGACATCATGATTTACCCTAACCCGGTAAGTACAGTATTGTATGTTAAGAATATCAGCAAGAAAGCAAATTATAAGATTTATAATGCAGCAGGACAGGTTGTTTCAAGCGGATTAATCTTAAACAATGCGATTGACGTAAGAAACTTGATAAATGGAGTTTATGTGATAGACATTGACGATGTTCAAGGTAAGGCACAGAAGAAATTTATCAAAGAATAACAATCAATTATTTACTTTACATAGAATAAGCTCTCAGAAATGAGAGCTTATTTTTTTGAAATAAAAAACTCGTTGGAAACTGTTTCCAACGAGTTTTTGTTTTATTCGATATCAAAAATTATTTTTTCTGTTTGTTCTTTTAAATCTTCCAGATTGGTGTTATTGTAGATAATGTAATCTGCTAGTTTTATTTTATCTTTTTCAGGCATTTGCTTTTCCATAACAGCTTCTACTTCACGATATGTTTTGCCATCTCTATCCATCACCCTTTTTGCCCGAATATTATCTTCGGCGGTTACTAAAAGAGATTTATAGCATTGTCTGTTTAATTTTAATTCAAATAGCAAAGCTGTTTCCTTAAAAATCAGGTATTTTGTTTGTTTTTTTACCCAATTTTCAAAATCAATGCGAACAGCAGGGTGTATAATTTCGTTTAGTTGCTGAAGTAAATCTTTGTTATTAAAAACTTTCTGAGCAACAAATTTTCTATCATAAATACCATCTGTGCTGTATGCTTTTTCTCCTAAAAGAGCTTTGATTCTTATTTTTAAATCTTCGTCGTCATTAACAATCGTTTTTGCTCTGTCATCTGAATAATAAACAGGAAATCCGAACTCTTCGATGAATTTCGCAACTGTACTTTTTCCTGATCCAATTCCACCCGTTAAACCAATGATTTTAGGTGTCGATAAAGGTTCTGGTTCTGCTTTTGGGGTTTCTGAATGCAATTCTTCCATATTTAAAAATTAATATCCAAAAACATCATTAAAACTAAACGTTTCATCAAGTCTCACACCTTTTTCTGTCATTTTAAGACTTGCCAATTCATGGTGAGCATCGTGTTCAAAGAATAATAGATATTCATTATCGATACATTGTTTCAAAAATTTGCCTTTTTCTTCCAATGTTAAAAGCGGACGGGTATCGTATCCCATTACATAAACTTGA
The DNA here is from genome assembly GCF_025971925.1 of Chryseobacterium oryctis. Taxonomy (GTDB): domain Bacteria; phylum Bacteroidota; class Bacteroidia; order Flavobacteriales; family Weeksellaceae; genus Chryseobacterium; species Chryseobacterium oryctis. Next base: position 639,192 of record NZ_JAPDHV010000001.1, on the reverse strand, counting down.
TTGATGTGTCCTGCGGTTGGTATCAAATCAGCGGCAAAAACAATTGTTTTTTCCTGATACTGAATAACCGGTAACATTTGCTTTTCGGTATGTCCGTCAACAAAAATTACATCCATTTTCAAGTCAGGTGCAAAGCCATAATTTCCGGTTGTAGGAAGTGGTAAAAAGTTTAATTGTCCGCTTTCCTGCATCGGGATAATATTTTCTTTTAAAAAACTTGCTTTTTCCCTTGCGTTAGGTTCTGTTGCCCATTGCCAATGATTTTCGTTGGTCCAGAATTGAGCATTTTTGAAAGCAGGTCTGTACCCTGTTCTGTCATCATTCCATTCAATAGCTCCTCCGCAATGGTCGAAATGAAGGTGAGTAAGAAATACATCGGTGATGTCTTCTCTTACAAAACCATATTTTTTTAAGTTTTTGTCTAAATTATCATCTCCCCAAAGAGAGTAGTGTCCGAAAAATTTCTCGTCTTGTTTATTTCCAAGTCCGCAATCAATTAAGATTAGTTTTTTTCCGTCTTCTACGAGAAGGGAACGTGTTCCCAGTTCTATCAGATTTCTTTCGTCTGCAGGATTAGTCTTTTCCCACAGACTCTTTGGGACGACTCCAAACATGGCTCCACCATCTAGTTTGAATTTCCCACATTGTATTGGATATAGCTTCATATAATATTAAGTTTTATAATGTATTATTTTTCTTTAATAATTTCATTTTATCAGCAATTTTTCTTCCATTTTCATCTCCATTTTCAAGGTTTGAAATGATATTTAGGAAGTCATGCTCTTTTCTGTTTTGCGAAAGCTTTTGTTTAATAAATATTTCCGTTGGGATAATTTTCAATCCCAAAGCCCCTTTCATTTCCTTTTCGACAAAGTCTTTTCCCATATCTTTCACCATCACAGGGCATTTTTGAAACTTTTCATATTTGTAAGTCAATTTCTCTAAATGATTATATAATTCTTCAGAATTCATCAACTCGACTTTTCCATAAATCTGAACAGCTTCATAGTTCCAGGTTGAAACATTGATATGGTCATACCAACTACTTGAAATATAAGTATGTGCACCCAAAAAATCACAAAGAACTTCATCTCCGTTTTTCAAAACTTTTGCTTGTGGATTCGCTCTGGAAATATGTGTTTCAATATAAGCATTTTCAGAATTATCTTCATTCAACATCATCATTGAATGGGTTGCCCGGATTTTATCAACGGAAGAAATTAATAAAGCAAAGGAATTTTCTCTGATAATTTCTTTCATCAGATTGATATCTTCACTCTTATATAATTTAGGAATAAACATAAACTTTTAAGCCTTAAAAAAGCTCTCCAGGATTTTTAGGTTTTGAAATATTCAAGTGTTTATAGGCTTTTTCTGTTACTTCTCTACCTCTTGGAGTTCTGATAATGAAACCTTCCTGAATCAAAAAAGGTTCATAAACTTCTTCTAATGTTTCAGGGTTTTCAGCGATAGATGTAGCTAGTGCAGAAATTCCTACAGGTTTTCCTTTGAAGTTTTCAATCATCACTCTCATAATTTTATTGTCCATTTCATCCAAACCATATTCATCTACGTTTAATGAATCAAGAGCATATTTAGTAATATTAATTTCAATTTCTCCATTGCCTTTTATTTCGGCAAAATCACGAACTCTTCTTAGTAGAGCATTCGCAATTCTTGGTGTTCCTCGGCTTCTTCTTGCAATTTCTATTGCTGCATCTTCGTAAATTTTTACACCTAAAACTCTGGCGCTTCTAATGATAATCATAGACAAAAGTTCAATTGTGTAATATTCTAATCTGCTTTGAATTCCAAATCTTGCCAACATAGGTTTTGTCAACATTCCGCTTCGAGTTGTTGCTCCTACCAATGTAAAAGGATTAAGGCCAATCTGAACACTTCTTGCATTCGGACCGGTTTCAAGCATAATATCAATTTTATAATCTTCCATTGCAGAGTATAGATACTCTTCTACAACAGGAGATAATCTGTGAATTTCATCAATGAAAAGCACATCATTCTCTTCAAGATTAGTTAAAAGACCAGCCAAACTTCCCGGTTTATCCAATACAGGTCCGGAAGTAACCTTACAATTTACTCCTAGTTCATTCGCAATGATATTTGCCAAGGTGGTTTTACCTAATCCGGGAGGACCATGTAGTAAAACATGGTCAAGCGCTCCGCCACGTTTTTTGGCAGCGTTTACAAAAACTTCAAGATTTTCCAGTGTTTTTCTTTGTCCTGCGAAATCTTTAAAACTTTGGGGACGAATTTGTTCTTCCTGTATAAGCTCTTCGCGGGAGTAATTATCTTTATCTGGATGTAAAAAATCAGGCATTAATTCAATTTCATTTACCTCAAAGATAGGAAATTTAGGTTAAGGCAAAGGATGAGATTGACGAAAAATTAAGATTTGAGCAGAAGAGATATTTTAAGTAATTTTGAGAAGAAAAATTTTAATCAAAAAAGACATTAGGTCTTAACGAAATATAATGAAATTAATAGGTCCTTTCAGGCAGGTTGTGACACTTGCTAATCTTCCGTTAAGAGGAAAACTTTCTGATGAGCAACTAGAAATTATTGTTGATGGAGGAATTTTAGTAAATAATAACAAAATTGAAAAAATTGGAAATTTCGAGACATTAAAATCTGAAAATCAAGATTTGGAGATTGAAGCGATTGAAGGAGAACAGGTTGTTCTACCCGCTTTTGTAGATTCGCACACCCATATTTGTTTTGGAGGAAACAGAGCAAATGATTTTGCAATGCGTAATGCTGGAAAAACTTATCTTGAAATTGCAGAAAGCGGAGGTGGAATTTGGAGTTCTGTTCAGCATACAAGAAATGCATCTGAAGAGGAACTTCTTAAAACACTGCTAGAAAGAATTGATTTTTTAATTTCTTTAGGAATCACAACCATTGAAGTAAAAAGCGGATATGGTTTGAATGTTGAAAATGAGCTTAAAATGCTTCGAATCATTAAAAAGGCACAGGAGCAAACGAAAGCTACTTTAGTTCCGACTTGTCTTGCAGCACATTTGAAACCTAAAGATTTTGAAGGAGGCAATAAAGAATATTTGGATTATATTGTAACTGAAATTTTACCAAAAGTAAAAGAAGAAGGCTTAGCAAAACGTGTTGATATTTTTATTGAAAAGTCAGCATTTCAGCCTGAAGAAAGTAAAGATTTTTTACTTAAAACTAAAGACTTAGGTTTTGAAATTACAGTTCATGCAGACCAATTCACTCCGGGAAGTTCAAGAATTGCAGTTGAGGTTGGAGCAAAATCTGCAGACCATTTAGAAGCAACAATTGACGATGATATTGATTTTTTAGCTCAATCAGATACTGTTGCCACAGCTTTGCCTGGAGCAAGTTTAGGGTTGGGAGAAAAATTTACTCCTGCTAGAAAATTATTAGATGCAGGAGCAATTGTAGCTATTGCCAGTGATTGGAATCCAGGTTCTGCACCGATGGGTAATTTAATTACTCAGGCTTCAATTCTAGCAACATTTGAAAAGCTCACTACAGCAGAAATTTTATCGGGAATTACTTTCCGTTCTGCATTTGCTCTTGGTCTGGAAGATAGAGGAAAATTAAAAGAGGGAATGAAAGCAGATTTTGTAACTTTCAAAACTAACAATTTTCAAAATGTTCTTTATAACCAAGGCAGTTTAAAGGCAGAGAATATTTATATTGACGGAAATAAGATTTAAAATAACCATATAATAAATGATGGAAAACATCTGGCAAGGAAGATTAGACGGTGAAGAACTTCTTTATCACAGAATATTTCAGCGAGTAAAAGAAGAGAATAATTATGATTTAATTTCAACTAATGATTTCGTTTTACATGGGTTTGCTGTTGATGAGGGAGTTCGTAGGAATAAAGGTCGACAGGGTGCAAAAGATGCTCCTTGTATTATTCGAAAGAATATGGCTAATTTTCCTGTGATTCGTCCTGATTTTTCATTACTTGATTTCGGAAATATATATTGCAATGACGGAGATTTGGAAAATACTCAGAATAATCTTGCAAAAAATGTTTCTAAAGTTTTATTAAAAGGAGGTAAATCATTGGTTTTAGGAGGAGGTCATGAAGTTACTTATGCCCATTATTTAGGTGTGAAAACAGCTTTCCCGGAACAAAAAATCGGAATCATAAATATTGATGCCCATTTTGATAACAGACAACCGGAAAATGGAGTAGGAGCAAGCTCCGGAACCGGTTTTTGGCAAATTGCCCAGGAAGGTGAAATCAATTCTTTGCATATAGGAATCCAGAGAAACTCAAATACATTAAAATTGTTTGATACAGCTCATCAGTACGGTATGAAATATATTCTAGCAGATGAATTGTTTTTTGAAAATCTTCCTTCGGTTTACCAAAGAATCGATGATTTGTTGGCTAATGTAGATTACGCTTATCTTACAATTTGTATGGATGTTTTCAATGCATCCATTGCACCGGGAGTTTCGGCTTCTGCATATAACGGTATTTTTGCGGATGCTACTTTTATGCTTTTTTACAGACATATTTTAAAGAATAAGAAAGTTGTAGCCTTAGATGTAGCAGAAGTTAATCCGGTTTACGACATACAGGAAAGAACAGCCAGATTGGCCGCATGTCTTGTGAATGAATGGTTTATGCCTTAACATAAAAATTAGATTCTATCAATAGAGAAAATCATTATTTTATTTAATTATAGGGAACAAAATTTGTTGCTATCACAATGCTTTTAAATAAAGGCATTAATAAATTCATTTTTTGAATTTAAAACAGAAATTATATTATGGAACAATCAATTGAAAATAAACTTATTAAAGCTGATAAGGTATTTTCAGAATGGAGAAAAGTGCCATTCGAACAAAAGCAAAAACTCATTGCAAAGGCTGCGGAAATATTGAAGAATAATTCCGCGAAGTTTGGTAAAATCATTACAACTGAAATGAATAAGCCGATTTCACAGTCGATTGCTGAGATTGAAAAATGTGCTTTAATGATGAATTATTATGCGGATGCGGAAAATGTATTGCAACCTGAGAAGATTGAATCACAATATAATTATTCTGAAGTAAGGTATGTGCCTAAAGGCGTAATTTTAGGCGTTATGCCTTGGAATTTTCCTTTTTGGCAAGTACTTAGGTTTGCTACTCCTGCTATTTTGGCTGGAAATACAGTTGTCTTGAAACATGCTTCTATTTGTTTTGGAAGCGGAAATGCAATAGAGGAAATTTTATTGGAAGCTGGTTTTCCTGAAGGCGTATTCCAAAATCTTGAGGTAGGACATAAAGAGGTAAAAGAAATCCTTGAACATGATGCTATAAAAGGGGTTAGTTTAACAGGAAGCGGAAAAGCAGGAGGTGAAGTTGCATCAATTGCTGGTTTGAATATCAAAAAATCTTTGCTTGAGCTTGGCGGAAGTGATGCTTTTATTGTTTTAGACGATGCAGATTTCGATGAAGCGGCAAAGGTTGGAGCTAAAGCAAGACTCCAAAATTGCGGACAAACCTGTGTTGCCGCAAAAAGATTTATTCTTGACAGCAAAATCGAGAATGAATTTTTACCAAAACTTGTTGAAGAATATAAAAAATACATTCCTGCTAATCCAATGAATAGGGATACAAAAATTTCAGGAATGGCAAGACCGGATTTAGCTGATGAGTTGGAAAATCAATTCAAAAAAGCATTAGAAAATGGGGCTGAAATTATTATTCCTTTGGAAAGAATTTCTGAAAATGAATTTAATCCTGGATTAATAAAAGTAAAAGAAGGAAATCCTATTTTGCAGGAAGAGCTTTTTGGTCCGCTTGGAATGGTGATGATAGCTGAAAGTGACGAAGAAGCTCTGGAAATGGCAAATAATATTCCTTTTGGTCTTTCAAATTCTGTTTGGACTAAAAATAATGACCGCCAATTATTTTTTATCGAAAATCTTGAATCAGGTACGGTAAATATAAACAGAATGACAAGTTCTGACCCACGTTTCCCTTTTGGTGGAACAAAGGCTTCTGGATACGGAACGGAACTTTCTCTACTGGCTTTAAAAGAGTTTGTTACGGCAAAAACAATTGTAGGAAACTAAGAAATGAAAAAACTCCCGAAATTTTCGGGAGTTTTTTTATATACTTACAATATCCTTAAATCGTAGTCAATCTCAATGTATTGGTCTTTCCTCCTTCATAAGATGGAGTAGCATTGATGTTGATTACAAAATCTCCAGCTTCTATAAATCCATAATTATGAGTTAGCATATTAACCTGAATAATTGTTTCATCCGTTGATTTATTCATATCATAATAATAAGCATGAACACCCCAAAGAAGATTCAACATTGTAATAACTCTTTTATTTCCACTATAAACAATGATATGAGAATCTGGTCTGTGAGCAGCTAATTGAAACGCTGTATAACCAGAATGTGTTAATGTAACAATCGCAGAAACATTTGTTGTTTTAGCAATTCTTACAGCAGCAAGACATACTCTGTTTGTAATGAATCTTTCATCGATACAATTATAATCTTTTTCAATAGGTTCGTTTTTGTGTTGGTAAAAATGTGTCATTTCAATGTTTTTCACAATTTTAGCCATATTTTCAACTACTTGAACCGGATATCTCCCCACAGAAGTTTCTCCTGAAAGCATTACTGCGTCAGCTCCGTCTAATACAGAGTTAGCAACGTCATTTACTTCTGCTCTTGTAGGTGTTAAACTGTTAATCATCGTTTCCATCATCTGAGTAGCGATAATTACAGGTTTAGAATAGAATCTTGCTTTTTCAACTAACGTTTTCTGAATAGCAGGAACTTCTTCCATAGGAACTTCTACTCCTAAATCTCCACGGGCAACCATTAACCCGTCACACTCAAGAAGAATTTCTTCAATGTTTTTTACCCCTTCTGGTTTTTCAATTTTAGCAATAATCGGAGTTTTAAATTCACCTTTTGGATGTTTAGCTATCAATTCTTTCAAATCAATAATATCTTGTGCATGACGTACGAAAGAAAGAGCAATCCAGTCAACTTCCATGTCCATCATGAAGTTGGCATCCTGAATATCTTTTTCAGTAAGAGCAGGAAGAGAAACGTTTGTATTAGGAAGGTTTACTCCTTTTTTAGAACTTAGTGGTCCTCCTTGGATTGTTTTTGCTTTTACAGTGTCTTTTTCGTTAGTTTCAGTTACTTCCAAAACCAATTTACCATCATCAATTAAGATTCTTTCTCCAACTTTCACGTCTTGAGGAAATTGTTGGTAGGTCATATACACTTTAGTAGAATCTCCCTCCATTTTTTCGTTGGTGAAAGTAAGAATGTCTCCAGGGTTAAGATAAGAACCTTCTTTTACAACTCCTACTCTTAGTTTCGGACCTTGTAAATCTCCCAAAATACCTACTGAGAAACCATATTCTTTATTTAGTTCTCTGATGATTTCAATATTTTTACGAACTAAGTCATAATCTGCATGTGAAAAATTTATCCTAAAAATATCAACACCTGCTTTCATTAACCCTAACATCACTTCCTTTGACGATGAAGCCGGACCGAGTGTTGCAATAATTTTTGTCTTCTTTAAATACTTATTCATAATACTGGATAATTTGATAAAGTTCTTCCTCAGAACCTAATGTATAATCTTGAATTGGAAAAACAAGATTTTCAGGGAGCAAAATTACAGAAAAATCAGGAAACTGCTCCGAAGTATGCAAAATATATTGTACTTCTGTCTGATTATTTAATAAAAATTTAATATTTTCTTCTTCAGTAAAGAGTTCGGTTTGTAGTTTTTTTTGATTACTTTCAATAGATTTATTTGAAATGAAAGTAAAACAAGTCTTTGTAAACTTGTGATAGGCCTCAAATCTGGAGAAAAAATAATCGTAATAATCTCCATGAAAAACTAAATCCTTTTTTCTAGAAAAGTTGAGGTCGTTATGTTGATTGATTTTGAAAAAAAATTCATGATCAGGTACATTTTTTACTAATCTTACCAATCCGATGGTAATATCTTCAAATTCTATATCGTCTAAATCATAAAGTTTTTGAATTTCCAAGTATGTTTTCTTTTTTATTTAAAATATAAAATGCTCTCTGTGCTGCTTTTTCCTCTGCTTTTTTCTTTGAAGTTTCAGTGGCATTGGCGATTTTTTCATCTCCGAGCCATACGTGACAACGAAAGACTATCGTTTTGTTTGCTTGGATTTCTTCACAAGTTTCGTACTTTATATTTACTTTTTTCTTCTGGCTCCATTCCAATATAAGACCTTTGTAGCTTACAATCTTGTTTTCAAGCTTATTAATCTCAGTTGGAGTCAAAAGCTTTTCCAGAATGATTTTTCTACATGTATCATATTGAAAGTCTAAATAAACTGCACCAATGAGAGCCTCAAATAAATTTCCGGAAATATTTTCGCCTAAAGCTACAGATGTTTGCTTTTGCAATAGATCTGTAAGTTTTAGATCTTCTCCTAATTTATTAAGATTCTTTCTGTTAACAATTTTAGATTTCATCTGTGTCAGGTATCCTTCATTTGCTTGAGGATAAGTTTGAAATAAATGACACGATATAACTGTACCTAAAACGGAGTCTCCTAAAAATTCAAGTCTTTCATAATTACTATTACTTTGATTTTTAGAAGAACTTTTTAAAGAAAAAGCCTCACGGTAAAGTGCAAGATTTTGTACCTCGGCACCCAACATTTTATGTAATTCGGTACAAAGGAAATAATCTCTCTCCGTTAATTTTCTTTTTCTTTGTTTGAGAAGGAATTTAGAAAAGTATTTCTGTAACTCCATTCAGTAAATTTAGATTTTCTTAAATAGAACGCAAGCATTGTGCCCACCAAACCCAAAAGTATTACTCATGGCTACTTTTACATCTTTTTTTACAGCGTTGTTGAATGTAAAATTCAGTCTGCTGTCAATATTTTCATCATCAGTAAAATGGTTGATGGTAGGAGGAACAATACCATGAATAATAGTTCCTAACGCAGCAATTGCTTCAATAACTCCGGCTGCACCTAATAAGTGACCAGTCATTGATTTTGTAGAATTTATCTGAATGTCGAAAGCGTGTTCTCCTAGTAATTTTGAAATTGCATTAGATTCTGCAATATCTCCTAATGGAGTAGATGTACCATGCATATTGATATGATCTACTTCATTAGCAGTTAAGCCTGCATCTTCTAAACAGTTTTTCATTACAAGATAAGCGCCTAAACCTTCAGGGTGAGGTGCTGTCATGTGATATGCGTCTGCACTCATACCTCCTCCTTTCAATTCTGCATAAATTGTTGCACCACGTTTTACCGCATGCTCATATTCTTCAAGAATAATACATCCAGAACCTTCCCCCAATACAAAGCCATCTCTGTCTTTGTCAAACGGTCTTGAAGCTGTTTTAGGGTCATCATTTCTTGTAGAAAGAGCCATCATTGCATTGAATCCGCCAACGCCACTAGCTGTAACGGCTGCTTCTGAACCTCCGCATACAATAACGTCTGCTTTTCCTAGCTGGATAAGCATTTTGGAATCAATTAAAGCGTTTGCTGAAGACGCACATGCAGAAACAGTAGTATAGTTTGGTCCATGGAAACCATATTCAATAGAAATATGTCCAGGAGTGATATCTGCAATCATTTTAGGAATAAAGAATGGATTGAATCTCGGAATTTCCGTATTTGCCCATCCTAAAACTTCAGTTTCAAAAGTCTCCAGACCTCCGATTCCTGAACCCCAGATTACACCAACTCTGTTTTTATCTACATTGTCTTCAATAATTCTTGAGTGTGCTACAGCTTCTTTAGCTGCAACAAGCCCAAGCTGGGTATTTCTATCCATTTTTTTAGCTTCTTTCTTATCGAAATGGTCTAACGGATTGAACCCTTTTACTTCGCAAGCGAATTTTGTTTTGAAGTTTGTGGCATCAAAAAGAGTAATCGGAGCAGCGCCGCTCTCACCTTTTACAAGATTTCCCCAGTATTCTTTTGCATTATTTCCAATCGGTGTTATTGCTCCAAAACCGGTTACAACTACTCTTTTTAATTCCATAAACTTTGTTTAATTTCTTTTTTGTTGAAGAATATTATTTATTTACTACTTCCTCGATATAAGCGATAGCGTGTCCTACAGTAGTAATTTTTTCAGCTTGATCATCAGGGATTTGAATGTTGAATTCTTTTTCAAATTCCATGATTAGTTCAACTGTATCCAATGAATCAGCTCCTAAATCGTTAGTGAAGCTAGCTTCAGGAGTTACTTCTGTTTCTTCAACGTCAAGCTTATCAGCGATGATAGCTTTTACTCTTGATGCAATGTCTGACATAGTAAATTATTTTTTTAATTGTTAGATGGTGCAAATATATAAAATTCTTTACGATAAAACATTTTTTTAGTCTTTTTTGTGGGCTGGGAATACTTATTTTGAGGTTTGAATGTTTAGTGTTTTAGTTTTCAGTTGGTTATATGTATTTAATTTTAAGTTGATTTTTTTAATAGAATGTGTTTTAAATTGATTTGAAAAAATATGGACATCATATACTATAATATATGTAAAGAGTTGAAAGAGTCTTTTTTTGTTGAAAAAGAAAAAACCATCTTAACAAAGATGGTTTTAGTGGAGTTGGAGGGATTCGAACCCTCGTCCAAACAAGCAATACATAAGCTTTCTACATGCTTATTCTACTATTAGTTTTCGACTGAAAGCAGAGAGTAGACACCCAACTTTCAGCTTATCTTCTGAGGTTTTCGAGTTTTAGCCAAAGCATCTAAAACCTTATTTCCGCATTCCTATATCCCAGAATCAAACGCCGCAGAACAGAGCATTTGTGGAATATCTTGCTCCCTTACTAAAATCTTCGGGGAAACGCTTGATCTACTATACTTCGATATTAAGCTGCAAGAGCGAACTCTTCGTTGCCAGTTAAAATTTTGTAGCAAGGGATTATAGAGATCGCGCTACGGTTCTCTGCATGCTTACTTACCCATTGATCTTGCTGTCGAAACCAGTCAACCCCGTTGAGAAAGTGAATGCAAAGATAATGCTTTTGTTTAAATATGATTAATATATATTATAGATAATTACAAATAAGTAATAATTGACAGATATATTAAGTGTAATAGGCTTATTTGCTATTTTGAAATATTGGATTTGAATATAAATTAATTAAAATTTTGTGGTTTGATAAAAAAAACATACTTTTGCAATCCAAAATGAGATGTAAAATATGTTAATAATTCCAGTAAAAGATGGAGAATCCATCGATAGAGCGTTAAAAAAATATAAAAGAAAATTTGATAAAACTGGTACAGTTCGTCAGTTAAGAGCTAGACAACAGTTTATCAAGCCTTCTGTAACTTTGAGACAAGCTAGACTTAAAGCTGCTTATAAGCAAAGAGCACTTAGCAAAGAAGAACAGGCTTAAGAATTTTCTTAAACTTATACTAAATTCACTTCTTAAATTCTTATATTTAGGAAGTGAATTTTTGTTTTATAATCTAATGTGATATGTTAGATAAATTTTTAGACTATCTACAGTTCGAAAAGAGGTATTCTCCTCATACAATTACAAGTTACAAAAAAGATCTTGAAGATTTTTCCCGTTTTTATCTTAAAACAGAGTGCTCCGAAGATATTTCAAAGGCGGATAAGAAAATCATTCGAAATTTTATTGTTGAGCTGAGCGAAAATAATATTTCGAAAAGAAGTATTAATAGAAAGTTGTCTTCGCTTCGTAGCTTTTATATTTTTCTTTTGAAAATAGGAGAGATTAAAGTGTCTCCAACTGAAAGTATTTCTTCTCTGAAGTTTTATCCTGAAAAACAAATTCCGATGTCTAAGGAAGAGATGCAAAAACTAAATGATAATGTTTTTGATACGGTTTATGATGTTTTAGATAAGTGTATTATGGAGATTTTGTATCAAACGGGGATTCGTAAAGCGGAACTTTGTGGCTTGGTGTTCGAAAATGTTAATTTAGGAGGAAATGAGCTGAAAATAATAGGAAAAGGAAACAAAGAAAGATATATTCCTATATCCGAAGATTTAAAAAATCTACTTACAGCTTATTTAGAAGTAAGAAAACCATTAGATGGGTATAAATCATATTTTTTTGTCAATAAAAAGGGTAAAAAACTCACAGAAAAATTTGTTTATATGGTGGTTAATAAGTACCTTAGTCTTATAACAACGAAAGAAAAAAGAAGTCCTCATATCCTTCGTCATAGCTTTGCTACGCACGTTTTGGATAATGGGGCAGAGATATCGAAAGTAAAGAAGATATTAGGACATTCTAGTCTTGCAAGTACACAAGTATATACGAATGCTAATATTGAACAATTGAAAAAAGTGTTTAATCAGGCTCATCCAAGAGCTTCAAAAAATGACGAATTATGAAGATTACAGTACAATCAATTGGTTTAACTCCACACGAACCACTAGAAGCACACATCGAGAAAAAAGTAAGCAAACTTGATACATTTTATGATAAAATTCAGGAATGTAAAGTGTTTTTGAAGGTAGAAAATAGTTCTGATAAGGCAAATAAAACTGCTGAGATTATTTTGGCGGTTCCGGGAGACGACATCGTAGTAAAGAAAACTACTGCAACATTTGAAGAAAGTTTAGACCTATGCGTTGATACTGCTAAAAAGCTACTAATCAAGAAAAAAGAAATGGCATAGAAAAAAAAGTAAAAAAAAGTTATTAAAAAATTTGAGAATTCAAAAAAACCGTTCTATATTTGCACTCGCAAAAAGGGAACAGCGTTCTTTTGAATTCTTTTTTAAAATGCCTCCATAGCTCAGTTGGCCAGAGCACGTGATTTGTAATCTCGGGGTCGTGGGTTCGAATCCCTCTGGAGGCTCCATTTTAATATAAACATGAGGGGAGATTCCAGAGTGGCTAAATGGGACTGACTGTAACTCAGTTGCTTCGGCTTCGTAGGTTCGAATCCTGCTCTCCCCACATTTTATATTAGAGAAAAAGTTGCATTATTAAAGGATTTTCCTTAAGTTTGCACAGCGTTACCAATAGTTTTGGAAACAAAATTGCGGAAGTAGCTCAGTTGGTAGAGCGTCAGCCTTCCAAGCTGAATGTCGCGGGTTCGACCCCCGTCTTCCGCTCAAAATTATCACACTTTTTTAGCGTGATTTTTTTTTCACTACTGAAATGATGTAGAGTAGAGTTTCTCACAGACTTCAGTCCAATTATTAAAATTGCCTCCATAGCTCAGTTGGCCAGAGCACGTGATTTGTAATCTCGGGGTCGTGGGTTCGAATCCCTCTGGAGGCTCCATTTTAATATAAACATGAGGGGAGATTCCAGAGTGGCTAAATGGGACTGACTGTAACTCAGTTGCTTCGGCTTCGTAGGTTCGAATCCTGCTCTCCCCACATTTTATATTAGAGAAAAAGTTGCATTATTAAAGGATTTTCCTTAAGTTTGCACAGCGTTACCAATAGTTTTGGAAACAAAATTGCGGAAGTAGCTCAGTTGGTAGAGCGTCAGCCTTCCAAGCTGAATGTCGCGGGTTCGACCCCCGTCTTCCGCTCAAATAAAAATCACGCTTTTTAGTGTGATTTTTTGGTTTAAGCCGACTTAGCTCAGCGGTAGAGTGCTTCCTTGGTAAGGAAGAGGTCACGGGTTCAAGTCCCGTAGTTGGCTCTCATTATAATCCCGAGTTCTTCGGGATATTTTTTTTCTAGATCACATCTTTTAAATAAATATATATTAAAATTTAATTAAAAGTACCTTCTGTTCATTTAGCTAGCTTTAGTGTCATTAAAAATTTCGCTAAATTCGTTTAAAATAAATCCTGATGAATATTCTTTTATTGGAAGATGACCTTATTCTTTCAGCGGAACTATGTAAGTTTTTAGAATCAAATCATTTTACATGTGATAAAATTTATGATGGGGAAACTTTCCTGCGTCAAATTAAAAACAGTACTTATGATTTGTATTTGTTGGATATTAATGTTCCTAAAATAAATGGATTGGATGTCTGCCAAACGATTCGGTCATTTGATAAAAACACCCCGATTATTATTATTTCGGCTTACGGAGATTTGTCAGATAAAAAAGATGCGTTTACCAGATTGGCAGATGATTATTTGGTAAAGCCTTTTCAGTTTGAAGAATTGCTTTTAAGAATGAATTCTTTACTGAGAAGAAAAGCTCCATCTGATACTACAGATCAGGATATTATCAGAGTAGATGATTTGATTATTAATAAAACCGAACAGAAAGTCTACAGAGGAGGAAATGAAATTGCTCTTACCTTAAAAGAATTTCAATTGTTGGTTTATTTGGCGGAAGCCCAGGGAAGAACAGTTTCTAAGCAACAGATTACAGAGCATGTTTGGGAACATAATTTCAATACAAATACCAACACTGTTGAGGTTTATATTAATTTTTTGAGAAAAAAAATTGATAAAGACTACAAAATTAAACTTATTCATACGCGTTCCGGCTTTGGATATTATTTAAGTCCGTTATAGAATGTCTTTGAAAAGAAAAATAACACTCAGTCTCAGTATTACTTTTTCATTGCTTTTAGGTATTGTAATGATTGTTATTTATATGTCTTTTAATGATTTCAGGAGAGATGAATTCAAAGAAAGATTTAGACAAAGGTTGGAATTTACTTCACATTTCATAGCAAAATCTAAAAACTTTGAGGAAGAAGCCTCTGTTTTTTTTAATGAAAATGCGGATAATATTCTTTTAAATGAGAAGATTTTAATTTTTAACGACCAAAAAGAGCTTATTTATAGTACAATCAAAGACCGTAATGTTATTTGGGACAATTCTTTGTTGAAAGAGCTGGATGAAAAGAAAATTATTTATTCCGAAAAGACAGTTCCTGAGATTTATGCAGCACTAAAAACTATCAATGGAGAGAATTATTATATCCTTACAAGTGCTTTTGATACCAACGGAACATCAAAACTCATTTACTTAAAATATCTTTTAATTGCAGCTTATGTAATGAGTACGTTGCTTATTGCATTTTTTAGTTATTCTTTCATGGGTAAATTTCTTCGTCCTTTAGAAGATTTGAATAAGGAAATTTCGGAAGTTACAGCGCATAAATTAACAACACAGGTTCCGGTTAGAAATTCTAATGACGAAATTAATGTTCTTGCACAATCTTTTAATACCATGATTGCAAGATTGGATGATGTTTTTCAATCGCAGAAGGATTTTACGGCAAGTGCCTCGCATGAAATCAGAACACCGATTACCAGAATGGCTTTTCAGCTCGAAAATTTAATAAAACTGGAACAGCATTCCCCCGAAACTTTATCATCCTTAAAACAGATTCAGAAGGATGTCTATCAGTTATCGGATTTAACCAATTCGTTGTTGCTTTTAACAAAGTTTGATAAAGAAAATATTCAGAGTATTTATGAAGAAGTAAGAATTGACGAAGTGATTTTTGAATCTTTTGAAACTGTGGAAAAAAGTTATCCTCAGCTTAAAATGGATTTTTTGATTTCTGAAAATACTTCCGAAAATGCTTTATTGACTATTAACGGAATTCAGTCGTTGCTGGATATTGTTTTTATTAATTTATTTAAAAATGCAGCGATATACTCAGATGATAATGAAGTAAACGTTTTGATTACAGAAACTGATGAAAACCTTGTGATAGATGTAGTTTCTCACGGAAATACTATTCCGGAAGAAGAACAGACGAAATTATTTGAAGCTTTCATGCGTGGAAATAATTCTCAGAATATTTCGGGCTCTGGTCTTGGTCTTAGAATTGTCAAAAGAATTCTTGAATATCATGATGCGCAAATTATTTATATTTCCCCTGCTGAATTATTGAATAGGTTTAGTGTGATTTTTAATAAATAGATTGTCATATTAAAGGGCGTTCTATGCCCAATTTCAAATAAATTTAATTTTTTTTTAAGGCTACTTTAAGTTCGTTTTAATTGTGTAGACGCAATTTTGCTTCATAAAAATCAAAATATGAACAAAATTGCAGGGCTGTGTATTGTCATTTCCTCATTGATGACGGCGCAACAGCAAATGACGCTTTTGGATTGTGAAGAGGCTTTCCAAAAGAACAATTTACAACTGCTTGCCGAACAATACAACATCAATATAGCTGATGCAGATATTTTGCAGTCCAAAATATGGGAACTTCCACAGCTTAGCGGACAAATCAATATGTATAATCCTGAAGGGAAAAAAGTATTTGATGTAGGACATGCAAAAGGAGCTGAAATTACCCAATTAATTTACATGGGAGGCAAAAAGAAGAATGAAATTGCCTTTGCAAAATCAAATAAAGAACTAGCCCAACTTCAGTTTTCTCAGCTTTTGGTTGATTTGAAAACTCAGCTTCACACTACTTATTACAATCTTTATTTTGAAAAACGAAAGCTGGAGAATACCAATAGACAGCTTGGATATATGAATGAACTTTTAGCGGCTTATAAAATACAGTCAGCGAAAGGAAATGTTTCTCTCAAAGATGAGGTTAGACTTCAAAGTATAGTGATTCAGTTGAATAATGATAAGCTGAGTATCAATAAAAATATCATTGAATTAGAACAAAATTTAAAAGTTTTAACAGGAGTTTCGGATGATATAGAACCGTTGTTTTCTGATACGGAAATAAAGGAAATTCTTCTGACTCAACCTTTTGGAGATAGTGAAGAACTAAAAGAAAAAGCACTGGGAAATAATGCGGATTATCAGTACAATTTAAAGCTTATAGAAAACAGTAAGCTATATGCTCAATGGCAAAAATCGTTGAATGTTCCCGATATTAATGTTGGGGCAGGATGGGATCAGAATGGGGGAACTTTTAAAAATGAAGTAAACCTAATGATAGGTATTCCTTTGCCTTTATGGAAAAGCAATCAGGGAAATGTTGAAAAAGCCAGGTATATGATTCAGCAGAATCAAAAAAATGCAGAATTTCAAAAATTGAGCCTTGAAACTAAAGTTCAAGCTGCCTACAAAACCTGGAAAACACAATATGATCAATTGGCTGAAATAAAATCTACCGATCTCAATAATATGGATACAATATACAATGGTATGTTGAAGAATTTCAGAAAAGGTAATATAAGTCTTATAGAGTTTACGGATTTTATGGATAGTTACAGGGAAACGGCTCTCCAGATATATGATATGAAAAATGCTGTAATACAATCTGCAGAACAGCTTAATCAGTTAGTACAAACCAAAATCTTCTATTAAACCATGAAAAAATATATCATTCCTATAATAATTGTTTTATCTGTTTTGTCTTGCAATTCAAAAGAGGAGAAAAATGTACCACAACACAAAAAAGGTTTTGAACTTAGCAATACGATGTTAAAATCAATTTCTTTAGCAAAAGTTGAAAAGAAGTATATAGAAGATGACTACAATTTCTACGGTAAAATCTCTGCTGATAAAAACAGCTATATCGATGTTTATCCTTTAGTTGGAGGAAATGTTCTCAGCGTAAATGCAGAATTGGGAGATTACGTTAAAAAAGGTCAGGTTTTAGCCACAATTAGAAGTACGGAATTAGCAGAAATTCAAAAAGATGTAAGCGATGCCAAAACAGATTTGGTTGTTGCCCAAAATAACCTCCGTGTTGCCAAAGAAATGTACGAAGGAAAATTAAATACCGAAAGAGATGTCCTAGAAGCTAAAAGTCAGCTGAAAAAAGCACAAGACCAGTTGCAAAGAGCAAGTGCCGTAAGTACAGTTTATAATGTAAAGAAAGGGAATATTTATAGTGTTGTTTCTCCAATCAGTGGGTATATTGTTCAGAAAAACATCAATAAAGATATGCAGTTGAGAAGTGACAGAAGCGAAAATATTTTTGATGTTGCTAATACTACAAAAGTTTGGGCTATAATGAATGTCAACGAATCTGATATTGACAAAATAAGTTTAGGAATGAAGGCTCAGGTTTCTACTTTGTCTTATCCGGATAAAGTTTTTGATGGAAAAATCGACAAAATTTTTAAAATAATAGACCCTCAAACCAATGCCATGCAAGCGAGAGTGGTTTTAGATAATGCCAATGGATTGTTAATTCCTGAAAGCAAAGCGACAATAAAAGTAACTAATTTTGAGAATGAAATGGCATTGGCAATCCCTTCCAAATCGGTGATTTTTGATGATAATAGAAGTTTTGTGGTGGCTTATAAATCAAGAACCGATGTAAAAGTTAAAGAAATAAAAGTGTTGAAGCAGGTAGGAAATATTACTTATGTTGCTGAAGGTTTGTTGGAAGGAGAGCAAGTTATCACCAACAACCAGTTGTTGATTTATCGTTCTTTGAATAGTTAATTAGGGTTGCAATAATTAAAAAGAATCAAAATTTCCTTCAACGACTTTTTTAGGTCATTAGAAATCTATCATGAATAAATTCATTAAAAATATAATAGCTTTTTCGTTAAAAAATAAAGCATTTACCTTCATTTGGGTGGCTATTTTGGCGGTTGCTGGTTTTATAAGTTTCAAAAATATGCCCATTGAGGCTTTCCCAGATGTTACCAATACCCAAATTGTTATCATTACGCAATGGAACGGAAGAAGTGCTGAAGAAGTTGAACGTTTTGTAACTACACCTATAGAATTGGCTATGAGTCCGATTCAGAAAAAGACAAGCGTGAGAAGTACAACCATGTTTGGACTCTCTATTGTCAAAATTCTTTTTGATGATGGGGTAGATGATACTTTTGCACGAAATCAAGTCAATAATCAATTACGAACAGTGAGTCTTCCCGATGAGGTGGAGCCAGAAGTTCAGCCTCCTTACGGGCCAACAGGCGAGATTTTCAGATATACATTACAGAGTAAAACGAAAGATTCCAGAGAATTATTAACATTACAAAATTGGGTAATCGATAGAGCTTTGAGAGGAGTTCCCGGAGTTGCCGATATCAATGTTTTCGGAGGGCAGGAGAAAGTTTTTGAATTAAGTATCGATCCGAGAGCTTTAGATAAATATAATTTAACACCACTTCAAGTCTATGATGCAGTCACAAAAAGTAATCTAAATGTAGGAGGTGATGTCATCGAGAAAAACGGACAGGCGTATGTGGTGAGGGGAATAGGTTTGGTACAATCAATTACTGATATAGGTAATATTACGATACAAAATGATAGTGGAAATCCTGTTTTGGTTAAAAATGTGGCAAATGCTCACGAAAGTTCAATGCCAAGAGTCGGTCAGGCGGGTCTCAATAATCAGGAAGATACAGTAGAAGGAATTGTAGTGATGAGAAAAGGAGAAAATCCTCGTGAAGTTTTGGTTGGAGTAAAAGAAAAAATAAAAGAACTCAACGAAAAGATTCTTCCGAAGGATGTGAAGATGGTTACTTTTTATGACAGAGATAACTTAATGGATTTTACGACGCATACCGTAATGCATAATCTCATTGAAGGTATCGTTCTTGTGACGGTAATTGTTTTGATTTTTATGGCAGATTGGAGAACGACTTTCATAGTTTCTATCATTATTCCGCTTTCCTTATTGTTTGCTTTTCTATGTCTGAAAATGGCGGGAATGAGTGCAAATCTTCTATCTTTAGGAGCTGTAGATTTCGGAATTATTATAGACGGAGCCGTCGTCATGGTAGAAGGTCTTTTTGTAATGCTCGATCATAAAGCTCATAAATACGGAGAGGAAAAATTCAATAAATTGGCAAAAGGAGGATGGATAAAGCAAACAGGAACAGGGTTGGGAAAAGCTATTTTCTTTTCAAAATTAATTATTATCACTTCATTAATCCCGATTTTTTCTTTTCAGAAAGTAGAGGGTAAAATGTTTTCTCCATTGGCTTTTACGCTAGGTTTTGCGTTAATGGGTGCTTTAATTTTTACATTGACTTTAGTTCCTGTTCTTTCACATATTCTTTTAAATAAAAATGTAAAAGAAAAAAACAATCCGTTTGTAAACTTTTGGGATAAGATTGTTTTAAAAGGCTTCAACTATACTTTTAAATATAAAAAAATGAGCTTAATTGTTGCTGTTGCATTTATGACAGTCACATTGTTCTCAGGAAAATTTTTAGGTACAGAGTTTTTACCACAACTGAATGAAGGCTCTCTTTGGATAACAGCAGAAATGCCTATGAGTTCTTCACTAAAAGAATCATTAAAAACAGCAGATTTGTTAAAAAAAGATATTATGAGTTTTTCTGAAGTTACAGATGTTCTTGCTCAGACAGGAAGAAGTAATGACGGGACCGATCCTAATGGTTTTGGATTTGTACAATTTGCTGTAAATCTTAAACCAAAAGAAGAATGGAAACGGAAAATCACCAATGAAGAATTGATAGAAGAGATAGATGAAAAACTGCGTAGTTACCAAGGTATAACATTCAATTATTCTCAGCCTATTTCTGATAATGTGGCGGAAGCTGTTGCAGGGTTTAAAGCTGAAAATGGAATTAAAATCTATGGAGATAATCTTCAAACATTGGATGAGTTGGCAGAAAAGATTTTAAACGAAATTAAAGATGTTGAAGGAGTAAAAGATGCCGGAGTTATCAAAAATATTGGTCAGCCGGAAGTAAGCGTGATGTTAGACAGAGATAAAATGGCGGCATACGGAGTCATGCCTGCAGATGCACAAGCTGTTTTGGAGATGGCTTTTGGCGGAAAAACGGTTTCTGAAATGTTTGATGGTGAAAAGAAATTTCCTATTCGACTTCGTTATTCCCAAGAGTATAGGAAAGATGAAAATGATATTGCAGCTTTAATGGTTCCTACGCAAGATGGAACAAAAATTCCGTTAAAGGAAATTAGTTCAATCGTTAAAGACAACGGGGCAGCTTTTATTTATAGAGATGATATTAAAAGATATATAGGGATAAAATTCTCAATTCGTGATCGTGATTTGGGAAGTACGATTGCAGATGCTCAAAAAGCTGTTTCTAACATTGAGCTTCCGGATGGGTATTCTGTCGGCTGGACTGGTCAGTTTGAAAATCAGCAAAGAGCTTCAAAAAGATTAGCTCAAGTGGTTCCGATAAGTATTTTAGGGATTTTCTTCTTATTATTTATCCTTTTCGGAAATATGAAAGACTCTCTTTTAGTATTAGCCAATGTGCCTTTTGCTTTGATTGGAGGAATCATTGCATTGCATTTGACGGGAATCAATTTCGGAATTTCAGCAGGGGTAGGAATGATTGCTTTGTTGGGAATCTGTATTCAAAACGGTGTCATTTTGATAACGGAGTTTCATCAGAATGTAAAAAGCGGATTGACTTTGGATGATTCTATATTAAATGGGGTGAAGTCAAGAACAAGACCTGTAATTATGACTGCTCTTATGGCTTCAATAGGTTTGATGCCTGCTGCTTTGTCTACAGGTATAGGTTCGGAATCTCAAAAACCATTGGCAATAGTTATTATCGGAGGGTTAATTACTGCAACAATATTAACCTTGCTGATTTTTCCAATCATTTTCTGGATTTTTAACAGAACTAAAAAATCTCAGCAGTTTTAATCATATTTGATAAATAATATATCAAAAAGGGTTTGGAACAAATTGTATTTCAGGCTTTTTCATAAAAGGTTTTATAAAGTTTTTTCAATCAAGAAAAATTTGTAAATTTGCAATCTCAATACATTGAAATATAAGGTCTGTACTTCATTGGATTTGAATATTGAAACTTTTTTTCATAAAAAGGTTTTAGTATTTAAAAATTCATTATATTTGCACACCGAAAATTTGAAAAACAATAAATAAATAATTTTAAATCATGGCAAAGGAAACGTTTAATCGTAACAAACCACACTTGAACATTGGTACTATTGGTCACGTTGACCATGGTAAAACTACTCTTACAGCTGCTATTTCTGCTGTATTAGCTAGCAAAGGTCTTGCTGAGAAAAAAGACTTCTCTGCAATTGACTCTGCTCCAGAAGAAAAAGAAAGAGGTATTACTATCAATACAGCTCACATCGAATACGAAACTGAAAAAAGACACTATGCTCACGTTGACTGTCCAGGTCACGCCGACTATGTTAAGAACATGGTAACTGGTGCTGCTCAGATGGATGGAGCTATCGTAGTATGTGCTGCAACTGATGGTCCAATGCCTCAAACTAGAGAACATATCCTACTTTGCCGTCAGGTAAACGTACCAAGAATCGTTGTTTTCATGAACAAAGTTGACATGGTGGATGATCCAGAATTGTTAGAGCTTGTTGAAATGGAGCTTAGAGATTTATTATCTACTTATGAATTTGACGGAGATAACTCTCCAGTAATTCAAGGTTCTGCTCTTGGTGCACTTACTGCTGCTACAAACGGTGATTCTGAAGATAAATGGTTTAAGACTGTTGAAGCTTTGATGGATGCTGTTGATACTTGGATTGAAGAGCCAACAAGAGATACAGATAAGCCATTCTTGATGCCAATCGAAGACGTATTCTCTATTACAGGTAGAGGTACTGTAGCAACTGGTAGAATCGAAGCTGGTGTTATCAACACTGGAGATCCAGTTGATATCGTAGGTATGGGTGAAGAAAAATTAACTTCTACAATTACAGGAGTTGAGATGTTCAGAAAAATCCTAGACAGAGGTGAAGCTGGTGATAACGTAGGTCTATTGTTGAGAGGTATTGAAAAAACTGACATCAAGAGAGGTATGGTTATCGCGAAGAAAGATTCTGTGAAGCCACACAAAAAATTCAAAGCGTCTGTTTATATCCTTTCTAAAGAAGAAGGTGGACGTCACACTCCATTCCACAACAAATACCGTCCTCAGTTCTATGTAAGAACTACTGACGTTACAGGTGAGATCTTCTTACCAGAAGGTGTAGAAATGGTAATGCCTGGTGATAACTTAGAGATCACTGTAGAATTGTTACAACCAATCGCTCTTAACGAGGGTCTTAGATTCGCGATCAGAGAAGGAGGTAGAACAGTTGGTTCAGGTCAGGTTACTGAAATCTTAGATTAATATCTTAAAAATATAAAAGCTTCCGTAAGGAAATTCTTTACGGAGCTTTTTTAACTACGGGCATCGTCCAATGGTAGGATACCGGTCTCCAAAACCGTTGATCAGGGTTCGAATCCTTGTGCCCGTGCAAATATAAATTATGAGTTCATTTATCGATTTTTTAAAAGGTTCTTATAACGAATTCAGACATAAAGTTGAATGGCCAAAATGGGCTGATTTGCAATCTTCTACAATTGTAGTAACGATTGCAACAGTTATCTTGTCATTATTTACCTTTGGAGTTGATGAATTGTTTTCTAAAGCAATCAGCAACATAATAGGAATGCTAATTAACTTGTTCAATTAACAAAAGTATTTTCCCATAATGAGCGAATTGAAATGGTATGTGCTGAAAGCAATCAGCGGACAGGAAAATAAAGTGAAAAACTATATTGAGACAGAAATCAAACGTTTAGGGTTTGAGCAGTACGTTACTCAAGTGGTTATTCCTATGGAAAAGGTTATTCAGATTAGAAACGGAAAAAAAGTTCCTAAAGAAAGACCATATTATCCTGGATACTTAATGATTGAAGCTGACCTAATGGGGGAAATTCCTCACGTTATTAAGAATATTCCTGGGGTTATTTCTTTCTTGAGTTTAACGAAAGGAGGTGATCCTGTTCCTATGAGAAAATCTGAGGTTAATAGAATGCTTGGTAGAATGGATGAATTGTCAGAATTTGCTTCTGATGTTGAGATTCCTTATGTTGTAGGAGAAAACGTGAAGGTAATTGATGGACCATTTAATGGATTTAATGGTACTGTTGAAAAAATTCTTGAAGACAAAAAGAAAATTGAAGTATCTGTACTTATATTTGGTAGAAAAACTCCAATGGAGCTTAGTTACATGCAAGTAGAAAAAGTATAATAAATACTTTATATAAAATATAAGACTATATAAATAGTGAGAGTCGAAGAGCAATCTTCGACTTTTTTCTTTTTTAATTATTTGTTCTGTGATGTTATTTTACTTATTTTGTTGTTTTTTTAAATTAATTAAATTATTTTGATTAATATTT
Source organism: Chryseobacterium oryctis (assembly GCF_025971925.1). GTDB lineage: Bacteria > Bacteroidota > Bacteroidia > Flavobacteriales > Weeksellaceae > Chryseobacterium > Chryseobacterium oryctis. Next base: position 615,192 of record NZ_JAPDHV010000001.1, on the reverse strand, counting down.
TAATTGATATTTACTATTTTTGCGAAAATGTTTGTTTTATGTCTACTTCTAAATGGTCTGATCTTGTTTTGGCACAAAGTTCTTATGTGAAGAATGATACTTCAGAAGATTCATCTTTGATATCAAGTTATTTTTTCTTATTTGATTGTTTTGAAAATAAAATAATTTTTTCAAACTCTTCTTTTGAGGTTATTACTGGATATAAGTGTGCTGATTTTACCTTAGATTTTCTTTTGTCAATTATTCACCCAGATGATTTGGATTATTTTTTCGAATGTGAAAAACGAGGTCTGGAGTTTACCAATAAACTAAGCTTTAATGAGCACTTTAAATTTATACTAAACTATACTTATAGAATTAGAATTTCTGATGGTACATATATAGGAATTAGTCAACAGTGTAAAGGAATTGAGGTAAATACAAGAGGTCATCTTACCAAGACATTGGTTAATCATAGAGTTTTACCTGAATATACAACAAGACAGGATAGTGATTATAAAATTTTTGATAAAACTAAGAATATATTCGTAGATGCAGATAATTGTTATAACCTTACTAAAAGAGAGCTAGAGGTTGTGCATCTGGTTGGTGAAGGGCTTTCGAGTGAACAGATTGCTGATAAACTATTTTTAAGTAAAAATACTATTATCACGCATCGAAGAAATATTCTTAATAAGACCAACTCTTCCAGCTTTCTTGAGCTTCTCAAAAAAATGAGACTTGATTTTACTATGGGGTGATTTTTTGAAATTTTTTATATTTAAAATGAGGTTGGAATAACATTTCTAACCTCATTTGTATTTAATAATCCTTAATTCACTTTAGGTGTATTCTGGATTTGTGGGAATAAATTGTAATTTTTATTTCTTTAATTGTGGTTGTGTTTTTAGAATCCTGATGGTAAAGGTATACTATATTGTCTATTGCTTCCGTCTGTTGAATTTATATTAACTGTTTTATCTGTAATATCTTGCTTAGTTATAATACTTCTGTAAGCCATCAGATACATATTTATATTGAAGGATGTATTTGATGGAGTAGATAAATCTACAAATATACTTTTTGTAAATCTGCCTTTAATATGCCAGGTTTTGGTATTGTAGTCTCTATAAACTAAAAACTCAGGAGAGCCTTGTCTTGTATTACTTGATGTATTGTCTAGTACTACAGATGTATTACCAGTTTTATTGGTTATTGAATAATTATGTAAAACAAGTACATATTCAGAGATGCTTATCTTTGTATCATAATCTTCTAAGCCTGTTTTTGGAACGTTCGTGAATGTAATTGGGAGATAATAAAATAATGATGAGTTAGCATTATATGTTCCTATGTTAGCAGAGTTTTCATTTCCAGCCAAATATGCTCCTCCTGAAACCTGAGGCTGAGCAGGTTTTCTTAAATATAATTTTTTTGTATACATGCTTCCTGCTACATCTAATGTTTCTCTTGGAGTTGCTGTCTTGATTCCTACCTTTGTACCTTGGGATAATAATTTATTATATGAGAAAAAGATAAGTATAATTAAAATGTATTTCATAATTAATTTGATTATTGTAGTGCTTGAGGAGTAGAAGTTGAAGTGGAACTATAGGTAGGGGATGTTACTTTTCCTGAAATTGTTCCCCAGTCTTTTACTAATGATCTTTCATATACTACTAAAGAAAATTCCCAACGCCCTTTTGTTGGGTTGTTATTTAAGGCTACTGAGTTAGCTCCTTTAAAAGCCATATTTACAGCATAAACAGGAGTGACTACTCCGCCAATTGTTCTGTTTATAGTTTTTACTTCTGTTGAAAATGTTCCGTAAAGTCTTTTGGAAGGAGAGGAAAGTACCAAAGTAGATGTTGTAGAAGCTCCTAGAAATACAGCATCTGTGATTGCTACAACGTATTTACTTGTGGGTAAATTTGTGCTTAAATCCACAATTTGGTGTGAATCTACATTGCTAACTATTACTTTATATTTATTAACAGGGGCTACGTTGCGTAAGTTGATATCAAGCAGCTTTAGTTCTCCTTTTGGAGTTGAATCTTCGGATCTTACCAGAAGAAGGTTGGAGTTGATTGGGGCATCAGTGATATTATTTATTTTCATAGAACCATCTACAAGAGTGTTACCTTCTACATCGAGAGTTCCTTTCGGGGTTGTTGTTCCTATTCCTATCTGTGCTACACATGTTGTTGTGCTCAATAATAGTATGGAGCAAATTAATGTTTTCATTTTTTATCTTAGTTAATCTTTTATTGGAGAAGTGGGGTGGTTGCTGACTTTGTTTCGTTATTGTTCATGTTGACGTTGACATGAGCCATTAAGTTTGCTTGTGAGCGGTCAAATGCAAGAAGGTTAAGAGTCCATTGGCCGCCCGTTTCGTTTGGTTTGAAGCTGTCATAATCAGCTTTTAGAACCCAGGTATTGGTAGTTGGGTTTATTTTAGCAAATATTTGTGGTACAGGTGTGTATTTTGTGTCGGAACTATTGAAAACAGGGAGATTAAAACCAAAAGATGATATTACAACAATGTATTTAGACGCATTTATTTTTGTATCAAACTCGTTAATCCAGTCACCATCTGAATCGTCTGTGTCAATTTTGAACTGAATAAAATTTAAAGTAGCTGCAGTATCCTGTGTGTCAGTTAAATAGTTATACGAAGTGATTTTATTGTCTGGAGAAGGAGATTTAATCAAGAAAGTGTATTTTTCGTTGGTATCAAGCTTGGAAAAATCATTTTCTATATGAAGGTCATCTACCTGCAAATTCCCGTTTATATGCAGTTTTTCTTCAGGATTAGGTGTGTTTATACCTACATTTCCTTGTTGAGCACTGCATAAATTGTAAAACATAATCAAAAAAAATAATTTGAATTTTTTCATATAACTTATTTAATTTTAACTTATTATGAATAATAACTCGAATATTTTTTTTCTTCATTTATTGTGTGTGCAAAAATAGATTAAGTTATCAGCTTGTGAAATACTTACTTGCAGGTATTTTATTGATTTATATGGGTGTAGTACAGTATTTTATGTTTGCTGTAAGCTGCTATTCTATAAAAGGTAATTTCATAAAACTCTTGAATGAGCTCTATGTAGGGTAAAGGGGTAGTGTTGGTGTTCTGTGCGTGGGATATTTTATTGATTTGTTTACAAAGAGAGTGTTTGAGAGTGTCGCTTTTAGATGGGGATGATTAGATTTCTTTTGGGTGATAGATAATGAGAGGTGATTATAGAACTAATTAGCTATGTGGATTAAGAAAAGCGTGTGGTGGTAGGTGAAAGAAGTGCTTTTATGATGAAAGATGGTTTTTATAGTGATGATATAAAATAATAATGGAGGGAAGAAATCTCCCCTCCACTATCTGGTTAAAAAGTAGAAATTTATTTTAATAGTTATTAGTTATATTTATAACAAGTTCCCTGCTTTTTAGATGAAGAACCTGCCATTTTATCAGATAATAACAAAATGAATGAACATCTTGCGTCTGCAGCTTCCATTTTAAGAACCTTTTCTGTTCTTTCATCTTTTCCGTTTCCGGTTCTGAAGTTTGCCCATCCTGTTTTAGCTTTTAATGGTTCACCTTTTTTAAGACCCGCAACAAGTTTTTTTGTCTTCAAGGATAATTACTTTTCTCCAGTCTTTGTCATCTGTGATTTCAATTTTTTCAGAGATATCCTCAATTCTTGTACTTTTTCCGTAGAAAATTTTGTTTACAGCATATTTACTTAAAGTGTTGATGGTTTCTTCACCTTGATAGGTGTATTCTACTGTGAATTCATCTACTCTTTTCACGTAACCTTCTACGATTTCCCCATTGTGTTTGTAGATTTTATCTACTTGGCCAAATGCTAGCATTGACATTGCTAATGCTACAAGACTAAGTGCTCTTTTCATGGTTTTTATATATTATTTTATTATAAGTTGAGTTTGTTCGGCATCTATTGTTAAAGTAGATTTTAGAGGAAAAGATTCTACTAATCCATAATAGTCTTTAAGGTCGTAAGTTTTATTACGAAGAACATTCATTAATTCAGTTGTATTGTCGAAAAATATTTTCTTGCCAGTAGCCTTTTTTACAATTGAAACATATAATGTTTTATAGTTCTTCTTAACTTCTGTGGTTTTTTCTAAATCTTTCGCTGCGTCAGCAAAATATTTAGTTCTTTCAACATTGTTGGTTACTTTTATATTATTAATGTTTTTGCCTTCTGTGGTGAGCTGTATGTTGTAGGTTTTGCCGTCTATTGAAGCGTTTTCGTAGTCTATTGTAAGGTTTCCGAAGTTGTCATTTGTTTTTGTTGACTTAATTTTAAAGAAATCTTCAAACTCATTAACTCTATTTCCTAAAAAGCCACTTAGATTTTCATGATTAACAGTTTGGGCATTACTTATTATTAAAAATAATGTGATTATTAATGCGAAAGTTTTCATTTTATAGTTTTATCGTTTTTTGCAAAACTATAATAAATGGTTTCTTTTGAAAATACTTATAATTAGGTATTTTTAAAATCTGATGTTTTTGGAAAGATTTTTTTTAATTTTTGTTTCAGTTTTTTTTAAGCCTTTGTAATTAAAATATAAGGTATATTGTGAAAAATGATAGCGTTTAAGTATTATTCTGGAAATCTAAAAAAAATAAAAATCTGAATCTTTCTAAAAATCAATCATTAACGTTTGCTATTTCAAAAATATTTCATAATTTTGCAGTCCGAAAAGTAGGTTATTCTAAGGTGAGAATAGATAACTTGCTGAATAATAAATGCTTCCAAACTCATTAATTATTCAAACTTAAAAAATAAAAAATGGCTAAAAAAGTCTTTAAAATGGTAAAACTTCAGGTGAAAGGTGGCGCTGCCAACCCTTCTCCACCAGTAGGTCCAGCATTGGGTTCTGCGGGTGTGAACATCATGGAGTTTTGTAAGCAATTTAACGGAAGAACTCAAGATAAGCCAGGACAAGTTTTACCTGTAGTAATTACAGTATACGAAGACAAATCTTTTGAATTCGTTATTAAAACTCCTCCTGCAGCAATCCAGTTAATGGATGCGGCTAAAATCAAGGGTGGTTCTGGAGAACCAAACAGAAACAAAGTGGGTTCTGTATCTTGGGATCAAGTGAAGAAAATCGCTGAAGACAAAATGGCAGACCTTAACTGCTTTACAATGGATTCTGCAGTTTCTATGGTTGCAGGTACTGCTAGATCTATGGGATTAAGAGTAACAGGAACTAAACCAACTTTTAACGCTTAAAACTAATAGAAATGGCAAAATTAACTAAAAAGCAAAAGGAAGCTTTAAGTAAAGTAGAAAAAGGAAGAATCTATAACCTTGAAGAAGGTTCAGCTCTTGTAAAAGAAGTGAACACTGCAAAGTTTGATGCTTCTGTAGATATCGCTGTAAGATTAGGTGTAGACCCAAGAAAAGCAAACCAAATGGTAAGAGGTGTTGTATCTCTTCCTCATGGAACTGGTAAAGATGTTAAAGTTTTGGCTTTAGTAACTCCAGATAAAGAAGCTGAAGCTAAAGAAGCTGGTGCTGACTATGTAGGTCTTGACGAATATTTACAAAAAATCAAAGACGGTTGGACTGATGTTGACGTTATCGTTACTATGCCGGCTGTTATGGGTAAATTAGGACCATTAGGTAGAGTATTAGGACCAAGAGGTCTTATGCCAAATCCTAAATCAGGAACTGTAACTATGGAAATTGGTAAAGCAGTAACTGAAGTGAAAGCTGGTAAAATTGATTTCAAAGTTGATAAATACGGTATTATCCATGCTGGTATTGGTAAAGTATCTTTCGATGCTGCTAAAATCAAGGAAAATGCTCAGGAATTAATCCAGACTTTGATTAAAATGAAACCGACTGCTGCTAAAGGTACTTATGTGAAGTCTATTTATTTGTCTTCTACTATGAGCCCTGGTATTGCAATTGATACTAAATCTGTTAACTAATAATAATCCTTAAGACAATGACAAAAGACCAAAAAGTTGTAGCAATACAAGAGATCAAAGACTTGCTTCAGGATGCAAAAGTAGTATATGTAGCAGATCTAGAAGGGTTGAACGCTGCTAAATCTTCAGATTTCAGAAGACAAGCTTTCAAACAAAATATTAAAGTAAAAGTTGTTAAAAATACACTTTTACAAAAAGCAATGGAGCAGATCGAAGGTGTAGATTACTCTGAGATGTTCCAGACTTTCAAAGGAAACTCTGCTATTTTGATTTCTGAAACGGCTAATGCTCCTGCGAAATTAATCCAAGGGTTTAGAAAGAAAGAAGAAAAGCCTGCTTTAAAGTCAGCTTTCGTTCAAGAAACTTTCTATGTTGGTGACAATAACCTAGACATGTTGGCTAACATCAAGTCTAGAGAAGAAATGATCGGTGAAATCATCGGATTACTTCAGTCTCCAATTCAAAGAGTTGTTTCTGCTCTTCAAAATAAACCTGAAACAGTAGAGGCTAAAGCTGAAGAAGCTGCTCCTGCTGTGGAAGAAACTGTAGCTGAAGCTCCAGAAGCTGCTGCAGAAAGCACTGAAGAAACTCCAAGTGCTGAATAATTACACTCAAAAAATTAAATAAATAATCAACAAAAACATTACAACAATGTCAGATTTAAAAAATTTAGCTGAAACGCTAGTAAACTTAACAGTAAAAGACGTAAACGAATTAGCTGCTATCCTTAAGGATGAGTACGGAATTGAACCAGCTGCTGCTGCTGTAGTAGTTGCAGGTGGAGCTGCAGGAGGTGATGCTGCTGAAGAAAAGACTGAATTCGATGTAATTCTTAAGTCTGCAGGTGCTTCTAAATTAGCTATCGTTAAACTAGTAAAAGATTTAACTGGTGCTGGTCTTAAAGAAGCTAAAGATATCGTAGACGGTGCTCCTGCTCCATTGAAGCAAGGTGTGTCTAAAGACGAAGCTGAAGCTCTTAAGAAGCAACTTGAAGAAGCTGGTGCTGAAGTAGAATTGAAATAATTCTAGTTTACCTTAAAAATATGAAGCCTGAGCAAATTGCTCAGGCTTTTTTTATGTTCAGATTATTTTAAATGATTAATTATTATTAACTGTATTTAAATATTTTTATGTCTTAAATATGCATATGTAATTATTATTATTGAATATTTAAAATTAATAGCCATTAACTGTGTTGTATTTAAGTATTTTTAAGTTTACATGAAATTTTAATATTAAAATATTGTTTTAATTAAAAATATACTATATTTGTACACGAAAAACACATATTTATTTTGAAAAGGGGTTGTTTCTTTTCTAAATTAATATTTCGCATACTTCATATGTGTCATATTGAATGAAGAGAATCTTAAGAATGGTCTTTATTGGCACCATGTTAGTTATTAATACAAATCCTTTCAAACAAATATTTTTATAAAATTCAACAATAGCTCAAGTTGAGATTTGAACTTGTGGATAGGTTGGGTTTAAGATTGTTTACTTTTTTTAACTGAATATAGATTTGGTGTAAATAAAAAAGTTTTGTTTAAGTGAAGGAGATGAAAATTTTAAAACAAAAAGGTTTTTATTGAAGTGTATTATTAAAAAATGACCTATATGTAAAATAAAGAGACAAAATGTAATTTATGATTTTACAAATAAATTAACTTTTTTAGAGCTCTTTGTTATTTATTAGAGGTAAAGGTGCTTTCGTCGGGATTATTTTAATTGATTTTTTTTGCAATAGGAGCTATTTCGCTTGTAACTAAGTGAAATATTTTTGGCTGTAAAAAAAGCAAACAGAATAAAAAAATTACAAATACATTACAAATGAAAAACAGATTATGGACTTTTGCCATCTTACTTTTAGGAGGTAGTTTAGCTATCGCTCAAGTTGGCATCAATACACCTCAGCCGCAAGCTACATTTGATGTTGTTGGGGCTCCAGATGTAACCGGTAAGCTGGATGGTATTATTGCACCTAGAATTACGGGTGATAAATTGCGGGCAAAAACTTATACGGCAGCTCAAACTGGGGCTTTAGTGTATGTTACTGCGGCGGATACTACTCCTGCATCTCAGACTGTGGATGTGACTGCGGTAGGCTATTATTATTTTAATGGAACAAAATGGATAGCAATCTCTCCGGTTGATTGGCATACGACAGGGAATACAGGTACTACACCTACAACAGCTACATTGGGGACTTCAATTTCTACTGGTGACTTTCTTGGAACATCAGATTCCAAAAATTTAGTTATCGCAACGGGAAAAAATGTCAAAGGAATTTTGGATGTTAATGGAACATTAAGAGGAGGAAATGCAAACGATGGGACTGTTGTTTCTGCTCCATATGCTTCATTTGCTTGGGGGTCAAATAATACTTTAACAGATAGTTCTTCATCTAATGTAGTATTAGGGAAAGATAATAATGTAGCTTCTCAGGGGGCAAATTTTCCCGGAGCAGCAATTGGCTCAGGGAATAAGATTACAAATGGTGCTAAAGCATTAGGTAATAATAATATTATTAATGGAGCCAATCAATTTGCTGTAGGGAATGGTAATAGTGCTGTTTCGGGAAGTACAACAGGTATTGCTTTAGGAAATGATAATATATTTTCAGGGTTTGTATTAGGAACTAGCAATAATGTAACAAGAAGTAATTATGCCTTTGGAAATGCAAATGTTATTACAGCATCAGGAGGAGGTTCTATGGGGATTGGTTTTGGAGCTTCGGTATCAGTAGATGCTCAAACGGTATATGCTAACAGTACTCATGCATTTTTAGGGAAATCTAACGCTGCAACTACAGTTGTAGGTGTGAATATGTTACCTACGGCTAGTTCTGGTAGTGGAGCGGCAATTCAAATGAAAGGGTTTGCTTCAGCAGCTAATGCAACTTGTACTTCTTCAGATGAGGGATCAATTAGATATAACTCTACAACTAGAGTACATGAAGGTTGTAATGGAAGCAATTGGAAAGCTTTATATTAAAATAAATAGGATAGAAAACGAATTACTTTAACAAAAAAACAAAAGAAAGAATGACAAAAAAATTATTCGGGAAATTTGCGTCCATGCTTCTGATTATAATGATATCAGGAAGCGTATTTGCGCAAAAAGGGTACGAGCCTATCCGTGGGATGGGGGTTGAAGCGAAACCTGTTAATAATTCAGGTATTTGTTTAGGTTGCTACAATGGAAGTATGAATCCTGTAGTAAATGCAGACCTTAATGATAAAGTAAGCATGGGTAACTTTGCAACTTTAGTAAGTGGTAATGGGATATCTGTTAAAAATACAAACACTACTTATCCGGCAGGATATATTACAGGTTTTAATGTAGATTTGGGAACAAGTGTTTTAACGGCAACTTTCTTAAGTTCATTAAAAATCAGTACATACAAAGCTGGTGTTTTACAGGAGTCTACTACAAGCTCTACTTTGTTATCAGTTCCTGCTTTTGGTGGAACAAAAAACAGAATTTTCCTTCATTTCAAAACATCTAGAGAGTTTGATGAAGTGAGATTGTATCAAATTAATACATTGTCATTGTTTGGTGCGATGAATGTGTATTATGCATTTGCATTTGATCCAACAAAAGTGCCGGTAGATAATAATGGAATTTGCGATGATATTATTGCCGGAAGTGGAGTTGATGGTAATGTATCGGGAAGTAGTAGCTTTATAGCACCTCTTTCTTATGTTGCAAACAGAGAGAGAATAGGAGATGGAGATAAAAATTCTTATGGAACGATTATGCTTCCTGCAGGATTATTAGGGTCTTATTCTGTGGGTGTTTTAGATAAAAATCAAGTTTATCCTGCGGGTAATAGAACCGGATTTGTAATTTCTCCTGATGATGAAGGAAAATTATTAAGTGCTGAGTTTTTGAAAAATATTACTATTGAGACTTATTTATATGGCGAATTACAAGATTCTAAAACACTATCTGATGGAGGAGGTTTAATCAATGTTAAAGTTCTTGGATTTGGAACTGGAAAGCAAAAACTTACGCTTACTACGACAAAACCATTTAATGAGGTTCGTTTAAAAGTGTCTCAAACACTAGGAGTGAATTTAGGTTCTCTTAAAGTTTATTATGCATTTGAAGAGCCTGTAACTTGTGAGTGTGATGATAAAATACAAACTAGTGGTTCTGCGGTTTCGGGAAATGTTGTAAGTGGGGCAAGTTGGACTTCTGGTCCTGGTATATTCGGACTTATTTTGTCTAAAATGGTAAGCCCTGAAGCAATTGTAGATACTAATAAATCTAACTATGCTACGGCAACTATTCCTGCTGCTTCTTTGTTGAGTATTTTCTCTGCATATGTAACTGTAGGTACGAACGAATTGCTTCCTAAGAATACATTTGCTGGATTTACTTTGGAAAAAGCAGCTAACCTTGCTGGGATAAGTGTTCTTGAAAATATTACTGTAACATTATATAACGGTAATACGTTAACTGATGTTTTCACAGGTACAGGAAGTCTTTTCAGTGGAAACTTCTTTACAACAGATTCTAATAAATTTTATGTAGGAGGTAAGGCGACAAAACCATTCAACCGTATGAAAATTACTTTCTATAGTGGTACAGGTGTTCGTATTCCTCAGAATTATTATATCTATAATGCATTTGCAAGTAAAGATGATGATAATGATGGTGTGCCAAATTGCTTTGATCTTTGTGCAAACGGAAATGATAGTATCGATAATAATGGTAATGGTATTCCTGATTGTGCAGAAGGGTGTACTGCTGTAAATGATAAATCTCCAACAATCGATACAGATGGTGATGGTATTGTAGATGCATGTGATCTTGATTCTGACAATGATGGTATTTTAGATGCTGTGGAAGATTTAAATAATGATGGATTGTTTGAAAATGATGATAACGAAGGAGATCTTTTTGTTATTTCTACATTAGGTGATGGTGTGCCAAATTATTTAGATTTAGATTCTGATAATGATGGAATATTAGACTTATTTGAATCTGGAATTCCTACATCGGTAATCGATCAGATTGATACAGACCATAATGGTATTATTGATATAGGTGTTGCTGTAGGTAAAAACGGAATTGCGGATATTTTAGAAACTTATCCTGATTCAGGAGTGTTGAAGTATTCTGTTAAAAACACAGACGGAGATAATGATTTTGACTTCATTGATCTTACTTCAAACGGTACTACTTTCGATTTATATGCAATCGGTAAAGGTAACTTAGATACGTTAGGAGCTGGATTTATCTCTAGAATTAATGATCAGGATAAAGATGGTATTCAGGCTGTAGTAGATACTGATCTTGAGAAAAGAGGTGCTCCGGAATCTCCTATGTCTCCTTACGCAGTATTCGCTAAAAATGCTGGAGCGAAAGTGACGGCTGATAAAGCTACTGATATTGCGGCTGTGGCGGCAGATATTAAAGTTTATCCTAATCCTGTAAAGGCTGGTGAAAATCTTAATATTAAATCTGCTGAAGAAGGAACTTATACAGTATTCTCTGCTCAAGGGCAATTGGTGAAAACTGGTAAGTTTACAAGTAATGCAGAGGTGAATACATCTTCATTGCCTACAGGTTTATATATTATCAAAATAGAAACTAAATCAACTGTAAAATCTTACAAAGTTTTAGTAAAATAAATTAAAAACTTTTTCTACAGAAAGACCATCCGAAAGGGTGGTCTTTTTATTTTAGAATATTTATGTATTAAAAATGATTGTGTTTAATAATGGATTTGGAATATTCTTTATATCTCTACCTCTTTTTTTTATAATGTTAATTAAGAATAAAGGCTGATAATTGGACAAAATTTTCTTTGTTTAATTTCTGTTCTTTCATAAATAAGTCAATTTCTTGTCAGCTTATTTTAGGACGGAGCACTTTAAGAATATGAAGCCTGAACAATTTGTCCAAGTTTTTTTTGGTTTTAAATTATTTTTTAAACCATTAATTAGTGACAATAGTGTGTTGATGTTTTTGAATATTATATATGTATATATGTTTATGATAATCTATTTTTTGTTTTTGTTTGTAGTAAATGACAATTAAATTTTATATATTATTAAAAGCATATAATTTTTTTCACCAAAATGTGATTTTTCATTAAAAAAAATTATATTTGTAACTGAAAGACACATTTGATAAATTTTGAAAATTAATTATATTCTTTTCTCACATTATATATTATGTTCACTTAGTGTTCGTAGTAATGGGGGTTCTTAAAGACGTTAATTTGTTGAAGGTTTCTTGTTGTTGGTTTTCCTTTTTATTAGAAAGTGTTTTTTTTGTTAAAGTATTATAGTAGAGCTTAAGTTGAGATTTACGCTGATTATGTTTGTTGTTCTAATGAATAGTTTAGTTCACTCTTAAGTCAGGTTGGTAAATAAATTGAGTCATTATATGATACGGATTGTGATTTTTTTGAAAAAGAGATATAGCTTATGTAGAGAAGATTGAGTTCTTTTCCTAGTAGATTATATTTTATGTTTTATTTATGGGATTAATAGAGTAAAACACGATAGAATTTTACAGTATAAATAGATTATTCACCTGTCAATAAATGGAGTAAGAGAGATTATCAAGAATTTAACAACAACAAATACATCTTTAAAATGAAAAAAAAATTATGGGTACTAACGGTAATGTGCGTTGGGATATTTCATGCAAATGCACAAGTTGGCATTAATACAATTCAACCAAAGGCAACATTAGATGTTGTGGGAAGTCCAACGGTTTCTACTGTGTTGGATGGAATTATAGCTCCAAGAATAACGGGAAGTGAACTAAGGCAGAAGATTTATACTGGGGAACAGGAAGGCGCTATTGTATATGTGACGGTTGCAGATTCTGCTCCAGCAGGGCAAACAATTGACGTAACCACATCAGGGTATTACTATTTTGATGGTTCTAAATGGGCGAGAATGATAGGAGAAAAAGCCGGTACAAATTGGCGAATTGTGGGGAATCTTGACAGTGAAGTGGTTACTTCTGCAGAGGTTTTAGGTACTGCTCCGGTTTCTAAAAATTATATTGGAACAAAAGGAACGTCTGATAATTTTGTAATTGTAACAGGTAATAAAACCCATGCGGTGCTTGATACTTCAGGAGGCTTAATGGGTGGTGGTGAAAATGCATCTGTATTGTCTTGGGGAAGTGGTAATACTATAAACTCTACTTCAAATAATATAGCATTGGGTCGAAATAATAAAGCAGAAGCTACTGCTGCTGACTTTCCGGCTGTTGCTATTGGTCAGGAAAATACGGTTACAGGAGGAGGAAAAGTTTTCGGAACGGGTAATACGGCTAATTTATCAACTAATTATGCTTTTGGGGCAAATAATAAAACAGGTAGTTCTGCTGCGGTAGCGGTAGGATATGCTAATGATGCTTCTAAAGGAGGGTATGCATATGGATCAAATAATGTTGTTACTACAAATAATTATGCTTTTGGAAATGGCATGAACATTAGTGGTACTGGGAGTTCAATGGGGATAGGATTTAGTGGAAAAACAACAAAAGGAGATCAGACATTGTTTGCTAATAAGACTCATTATTTTATGGGGCAAGCAGAGGAGGGTACTCCTTTTACAGATGTTGGGATTAATGTAGATCCAAGCACTTCAAATATTGCAGATTTGGAAATAAGTAAGGGGATTCAGATAAATACAAATACAAGTACTTCACAGATTACACATGGTTCAGCCTGTTCTTCGTCTGATGCAGGGACTGTCGTTTATGTTGAATCTGGTAGTAGTGGTTCTTTTTTGGGATGTAAAAAATCGGGAAGTTCTTACACTTGGGCTAGTCTATAAATGAAAAACTTTAGATACATGTAAATACATTTAATTTTTAAAAAACAAAAAAATGACAAGAAAATTATTTGAAAGATTGGCATTGGTGTTTATGACACTGGTTATGTCTGTGTCTGCGTTAGCGCAGGGGTATGTACCGATTCGAGGTATCGGAACGGAGGCGAAAGCTTTGAAAGGAGGGTTGATTTGTGTAGGCTGCTATAGTGGAAGCCTTACTCCTCTAATAGATTCAAATTTGGATAATAAAGTAAGTATGGGGAACTTTTTCACTTTTGTAAGTGGAAACGGGGTTTCTGTGAAAAATACAAACCATACTTATCCAGCTGGGTATATTACAGGTTTTAATGTCGATTTGGGAACTAGCCCTTTAACGACTAATTTCTTGAGTTCATTAGTAATCAGTACGTACAAAGCTGGGGTTTTGCAAGAGTCTAGTTCCAGTACTTCTTTGTTGGCAGCTCCTGCTTTTGGGGGTACATATAACAGGATTTTTTTTCATTTTAAAACATCTAGAGAGTTTGATGAAGTGAGAATGTATCAAATCAGTAAAACTTCATTATTTGGAAAAATGAATATCTATTATGCCTTTGCGTTTGATCCAAATAAGATGCCTTCTGAAAATAACGGTATTTGTGATGACATTATTGCAGGAAGTGGGGTAGATGGTAATATATCTGCAAGTAGTAATTTTATTTCACCTCTTTCGTATGTTGTAAACAAAGATAAAATAGGAGATGGAAATAAAAATTCTTACGGATCAATTGTTCTTCCTGTTGGGGTGTTAGGATCTTATTCAGTAGGTGTTATGGATAAGAGTCAAGTTTATCCTGCAGGGAATAGGGCTGGGTTCGTTATTTCTCCTGATGATGAAGGGAAATGGTTGAGTTCTGAGTTTTTGAAAAATATTAGTATTGAAACTTACTTATATGGTAAGTTACAGGATTCTAAAACATTATCTGATGTCGGAGGTTTAATCAATGTTAAAATATTAAGTTTTGGTTCTGCTAAACAAAAGCTATCGCTTAAAACAACAAAACCGTTCAATGAAGTTCGTTTAAGAGTATCGCAAACGTTGGGTGTAAATTTAGGAAGTCTTAAAGTATATTATGCATTTGAAGAGCCTGTAACTTGTGAATGTGATGATAAAATACAAACTAGTGGCTCGGCAATTTCTGGAGGTCTGGTAAATGGATCAAGCTGGAATTCAGGTCCTGGGATATTTGGTCTTATTTTGTCTAAAATGATAAATCCAGAAGCGATTGTAGATGCTAATACATCTAATTATGCAACGGCAACTATTCCTGCTGCTTCGTTATTGAGTATTTACTCTGCGTATGTTACAGTAGGTACGAATGGTTTGCTTCCTAAAAATACATTTGCCGGATTTACTTTAGAAAAAGCAGCGAACTTAGCCGGAGTGGGGATTTTAGAGAATATTACGGTTTCACTCTACAATGGTAATATTTTAACTGAAACTTTTAAAGGTTCAGGGAGTCTTTTTAGTAAAAATTTATTAACAACTAATTCTAATAAGTTTTATGTGGGAGGTAAGGCTACAAAACCGTTTAACCGCATGAAGATTACTTTTTATAGTGGTACAGGTATTCGTTTTCCTCAAAATTACTATATCTATAATGCCTTTGCAAGCAAAGATGATGATAATGATGGGGTGCCAAACTGCTTTGATCTTTGTCCTAATGGGGATGATAGTATTGATGAGAACGGAAATGGTATTCCTGATTGTGCGGAAGGATGCTCTGCTGTGAATGATAAATCTCCTATAATTGATTCAGATGGAGACGGTATTGTTGATGCGTGTGATTTAGATTCTGATAATGATGGTATTCCGGATTCTATAGAAGATCTTAATGGAAATGGTAAATTTGAAGATGATGATATTGATGGAGTATATGGTCCTGTTGAAGTATTGGGTGATGGTATCTCTAGTTATTTAGATTTGGATTCTGATAATGATGGAGTTTTAGATTTATTTGAATCAGGTATCCCTGTTTCAATAATCAATCAGATTGATAAGGATAAAAATGGCGTTATAGACAGCAATGTTCCTGTAGGAAAGAACGGAATTGCGGATATTTTAGAAACTTATCCTGATTCTGGAGTTCTTAAGTACCCACTTAAAAATACAGATGGAGATGATAAGCCGGACTTTATAGATTTGGACTCAAATGGAGTTGAATTTGATTTGTATGCAATTGGTAAATCTGATTTAGATGATTTGGGAGCTGGATTTATTTCAAGAATAAACGATTTGGATAGAGATGGTATTCAGGCGGTTGTGGATACTGATCTTGTTAGAAGAGGGGCTCCGAATTCACCGCTTTCTCCGTATGCTTCTTATTCTAAAACCTCTACCAAGGTAGATACTGATAGAGCGTCTGGGGTTGTTGAGGCGGCTAATGATATTAAAGTTTATCCGAACCCTGTAAAAGCTGGTGAAAATCTTAATATTAAATCTGCTGAAGAAGGAACTTATACAGTATTCTCTGCTCAAGGGCAATTGGTGAAAACTGGTAAGTTTACAAGTAATACAGAGGTAAATACATCTTCATTGCCTACAGGTTTATATATTATCAAAATAGAAACTAAATCAACTGTAAAATCTTACAAAGTTTTAGTAAAATAAATTAAAAACTTTTTCTACAGAAAGACCATCCGAAAGGGTGGTCTTTTCATTTTAGAATATTTAATGTCTTAAAAATGAGAGTATTTAATTTGTGAATTAATAATATTCTTTGTATCTTTGCAACTCTTTTGGCGCGAAAAATTGTTTGTAAATCTATAAAATACTGTGAGTCAACTCTTTCATGGAAATGAAGGGGGCTTTCTCGTATGTAGATGTTATGGCAAGTCTTGCCTAAAAGAAATAAAAATATTTTGCATTACGCTGTGAAAAGATATACCAGTGTTGCAGTTAGAAGTTGATTAAAAGACTTTTATAATGTAAATCAGGAATAAAGACCGATAATTGCGCCAAAATTTTCTTTATTTAATTCTTGTTTTATGTTTAAATATCTTTTATTTCTTCTGATATTTTTTTAATCAAAATATTTTTTAACCCTTTCTTAAAAGTTTTATGAGTAAAACAACAGCAACAACTAGGGGGAATCAGAGAGTTAATTTCTCTTCAGCGAAAGGAAAAATTATTACACCGGACTTTTTGGATATCCAAATTCAGTCTTTTAGTGAGTTTTTCCAGCTAGATACCCTTCCTGAAGACAGAACAAACGAAGGTTTGTATAAGACTTTCCAGGAGAACTTCCCGATTACCGATTCTAGAAACCAATTCGTATTGGAGTTTTTAGATTATTTGGTAGATTCACCACGTTATTCTATTGATGAGTGTGTGGAAAGAGGATTGACGTATTCCGTACCTCTTAAAGCAAGGCTTAAATTGTATTGTACAGACCCTGAGCACGAAGATTTCCAAACTGTGGTTCAGGATGTATATTTAGGACCGGTTCCTTACATGACACCTAGTGGATCTTTCATCATCAACGGTGCTGAAAGAGTTATTGTTACGCAGTTACACCGTTCGCCTGGTGTGTTCTTCGGACAAACTTACCACGCAAACGGAACTAAACTTTACTATTCAAGAATTATCCCTTTCAAAGGATCTTGGATGGAATTTACAACGGATATCAACAGCGTAATGTACGCTTATATCGACCGTAAGAAAAAATTACCATTAACTACTTTATTGAGAGCTATCGGTTATGAATCTGATAAGGATATCCTTCAGATTTTCGATTTAGCTGAAGAAGTAAAAGTTTCTAAAGCTGCCCTTAAAAAAGTTGAAGGAAGAATATTAGCTGCGAGAGTTTTGAACACTTGGTTCGAAGATTTCGTAGATGAAGATACGGGTGAGGTTGTTTCTATTGAAAGAAATGAAATTATCTTAGATAGAGAAACTGTTCTTGAAAAAGAACATTTAGATCTTATTCTTGATGCTGGTGTGAAGTCTATCTTGATTCACAAAGAAAATTCTAATGAATTCTCTATCATCCAGAATACATTACAAAAAGACCCTACTAACTCAGAAAAAGAAGCGGTAGAATATATCTATCGTCAGTTAAGAAACGCAGATCCACCTGATGAAGAAACTGCAAGAGGAATTATTGAAAAATTATTCTTCTCAGAGCAAAGATATTCTCTTGGGGAAGTTGGTCGTTACAGATTAAATAAAAAATTAGGTCTTAATATTCCAACTACAACTGAAGTTCTTACAAAAGAAGATATCATTGCTATTGTAAGACACTTAATTGAATTGGTAAACTCTAAAGCAGAGGTTGATGATATTGATCACTTATCAAACAGAAGAATTAAAACTGTTGGTGAGCAATTAGCAGGTCAGTTCGGAGTAGGTCTTTCTAGAATTGCAAGAACAATTAAAGAAAGAATGAACGTTAGAGATAACGAAATCTTTACTCCTCTTGATTTGGTTAATGCTAAAACGTTAACATCAGTAATCAACTCATTCTTCGGAACAAACCAGCTTTCTCAGTTTATGGATCAAACCAATCCATTGTCAGAAATTACGCACAAGCGTAGACTTTCTGCACTAGGACCTGGTGGTTTATCAAGAGAAAGAGCAGGTTTCGAGGTTCGAGACGTTCACCATACTCACTACGGAAGAATTTGTCCGATTGAAACTCCGGAAGGACCAAACATCGGTTTGATCTCTTCTTTAGGTATTTATGCTAAAATCAATACTTTAGGTTTCATCGAAACTCCATATAGAAAAGTAGAAAACGGAAAAGTAGATTTACATGCAGATCCTATTTATCTAAATGCAGAAGATGAAGAAGATAAAGTAATTGCACAGGCAAACGTTGAGTTGAATGATGAAGGTAATTTCGAAACTGATAGAATTATCGCTAGATTAGATGGTGACTATCCGGTTGTAGAGCCTTCTGAAGTTAACCTAATAGATGTTGCTCCAAACCAGATTTCTGGTATTTCAGCTTCATTGATTCCGTTCCTAGAACATGATGATGCGAACCGTGCATTGATGGGATCAAACATGATGCGTCAGGCCGTTCCTTTATTGAAGCCACAAGCTCCAATTGTAGGTACAGGGCTTGAGCAACAAGTTGCAAGAGATTCTAGAATTTTGATCAACGCTGAGGGTACAGGTACTGTAGAATATGTAGATGCTGACAAAATTGTTATTAAATATGAAAGAAGTGAAGACGAAGATTTAGTATCATTCGAATCTGCTACTAAAACATATAACCTTACTAAGTTTAGAAAAACTAACCAAAGTACAACTATCACATTGAGACCAAACGTAAGAGTAGGTGATGTGGTAGAAAAAGGGCAAGTACTTTGTGATGGTTATGCTACTGAAAACGGAGAATTAGCTCTTGGTAGAAACTTAGTGGTTGCCTTCATGCCTTGGAAAGGATACAACTTCGAGGATGCGATCGTAATCAATGAAAAAGTTGTTCGTGAAGACTGGTTTACTTCAATTCACGTAGATGAATATTCTCTTGAAGTTCGTGATACCAAATTGGGTATGGAAGAGCTTACAGCAGATATTCCTAACGTTTCTGAAGAAGCTACTAAAGATCTTGACGAGAACGGTATGATCAGAATCGGTGCTGAAGTAAAGCCTGGTGATATCATGATTGGTAAGATTACTCCAAAAGGAGAATCAGACCCGACTCCGGAAGAAAAACTTCTTAGAGCTATCTTTGGTGACAAAGCTGGTGATGTAAAAGATGCTTCATTGAAAGCGGATTCATCATTGAGAGGTGTTGTTATCAACAAGAAATTGTTCTCTAGAAATATTAAGGATAAAAAGAAAAGAACTGAAGAAAAACTTAAGCTTGAAGAAATTGAAAACACTTACAAGGCTAAGTTTGATGAGTTGAGAAATACATTAATCGAAAAATTAAATACTCTAGTATCTGGTAAAACATCTCAAGGTGTAACTAACGATTTAGATGAAGAAATTATCGGTAAAGGTGTGAAATTCACTCACAAATTATTGACTTCAGTTGAAGATTATGTAAACGTTAGCGGTTCCGACTGGACGGTTGATAACGATAAAAATGAATTAATCAAGCAATTAATTCATAATTATAAAATCAGATACAATGATATTCAAGGAGTTAAAAACCGTGAGAAATTTGCAATTTCAATCGGAGATGAGCTTCCTGCAGGTATCATGAAATTGGCTAAAGTTTACATTGCTAAAAAACGTAAACTAAATGTAGGAGATAAAATGGCGGGTCGTCACGGTAACAAAGGTATCGTTTCGAGAATCGTTCGTGAAGAAGATATGCCATTCTTAGAAGACGGAACACCAGTAGATATCGTATTGAATCCACTTGGGGTACCTTCTCGTATGAACATCGGTCAGATTTATGAAACTGTTCTTGGATGGGCAGGTCAAAAATTAGGATTGAAGTTCGCGACACCTATCTTCGACGGAGCTACTCTTGAGCAAATTACTGAATATACAGACAAAGCTGGTCTTCCGAAATTTGGTAATACTCACCTTTATGACGGTGGTACAGGAGAAAGATTTACTCAGCCAGCTACAGTAGGGGTAATTTACATGTTGAAATTAGGACACATGGTTGATGACAAAATGCACGCACGTTCTATCGGTCCTTATTCATTGATTACTCAGCAGCCATTAGGAGGTAAAGCTCAGTTTGGAGGTCAGAGATTCGGAGAGATGGAGGTTTGGGCTCTTGAAGCATTCGGAGCGTCTAACATCTTGAGAGAAATCTTAACTGTGAAGTCTGATGACGTGATTGGTAGAGCAAAAACTTATGAAGCAATTGCAAAAGGAGAATCTATGCCAGAACCTGGTATTCCGGAATCTTTCAATGTATTACTTCACGAGTTACAAGGTCTTGGACTTGATGTAAGACTTGAAGAATAATTTTAAATTTTAAATTATAAATCTTGAATAGAAGTATTCAAAGAGTTAATCTAAAATCTAAAATCTAAAATTTAAAATCTAACAAATGTCAAATAAAAATAAATCAAGTAGATTTAATAAAATAACCATCGGTTTAGCTTCTCCTGAGTCTATTCTTCAGGATTCAAGAGGGGAGGTTTTAAAACCGGAAACTATTAACTACAGAACGCATAAGCCTGAAAGAGATGGTTTGTTCTGTGAAAAAATCTTCGGTCCTATCAAGGATTACGAATGTGCCTGCGGAAAATATAAGAGAATCCGTTATAAAGGTATCGTTTGTGACCGTTGTGGTGTAGAGGTTACAGAAAAGAAAGTAAGAAGAGAGAGAATTGGGCACATCAATCTTGTTGTTCCTATTGCTCATATCTGGTATTTCCGTTCTTTACCAAACAAAATCGGTTACCTTTTAGGTATTCCTTCCAAGAAATTGGATATGATTATCTATTATGAAAGATATGTAGTTATTCAACAAGGTATTGCTAAAAAATTAGATGGTTCTGATTTTGAAAGCATGGAATTCTTAACTGAAGAAGAGTACCTAGATATTATGGAAACTCTTCCAATTGAGAACCAATATCTTGATGATTCTGATCCAAACAAATTCATCGCTAAAATGGGTGCTGAAGCTGTTGAAGAATTATTAAAGAGAATTGATCTTGATGCTCTATCTTTCGAATTGAGACACAAAGCTCACAATGAAGGGTCTAAACAAAGAAGAACAGAAGCTCTTAAGAGATTGAACGTTGTAGAAGCATTAAGAGGTGCTAATACAAGAATGATCAACAGACCAGAGTGGATGATTATGCGTGTGCTTCCTGTTATACCACCAGAATTAAGACCATTGGTTCCATTGGATGGAGGACGTTTCGCAACTTCAGATTTGAATGACCTTTACAGAAGAGTTATTATCAGAAACAACCGTTTGAAGAGATTATTGGAGATTAAAGCTCCGGAAGTAATCTTGAGAAACGAGAAGCGTATGCTTCAGGAATCAGTAGATTCATTATTCGATAATACAAGAAAATCTTCTGCAGTAAAATCTGAATCAAACAGACCATTGAAATCTCTTTCAGATTCATTGAAAGGTAAGCAAGGTCGTTTCCGTCAGAACTTATTAGGGAAAAGGGTTGATTACTCTGCGCGTTCGGTAATTGTTGTTGGTCCAAACTTACAGCTTCACGAATGTGGTATTCCTAAAGATATGGCTGCGGAACTTTACAAACCATTTATCATTAGAAAACTAATTGAAAGAGGAATTGTAAAAACGGTAAAATCTGCAAAAAGAATCATTGATAGAAAAGAACCTGTAGTTTATGATATCCTTGAAAATGTGATGAAAGGTCACCCTGTTCTACTGAACAGAGCACCTACGCTTCACAGACTGGGTATTCAGGCTTTCCAACCTAAGATGATCGAAGGTAAGGCAATCCAGCTACACCCATTAGTAACAACAGCCTTCAACGCCGATTTCGATGGTGACCAGATGGCGGTACACTTACCGTTAGGTCCTGAAGCGATCCTTGAAGCTCAGTTATTGATGTTAGGTTCTCAAAATATCTTGAACCCTGCAAATGGTTCTCCTATTACAGTACCTTCTCAGGACATGGTTCTTGGTCTTTATTTCATGACTAAAGAATTAAGCTCTACAGAAGATATGAAAGTGAAAGGTGAAGGTCTTGCATTCTACTCTCCAGAAGAAGCAGAAATTGCTTATGCTGAAGGAAAAGTTTCTCTTAACGCTAAAGTAAGATGTAAACTTCCTATCAAAGAAAACGGAGAATTAGTAACAAGATTGATTGAAACTTCTGTTGGTAGAATTTTATTTAATCAGATTGTACCTAAACAAGTAGGATATATCAACGAATTATTGACGAAAAAGTCATTAAGAAACGTTATTGGTAGAATCCTTGCAGATACAGACTTCCCTACAACAGTGAAGTTCTTGGATGATATGAAAAACTTAGGTTATTCAAATGCATTCAAAGGTGGTCTTTCGTTCTCTCTTGGTGATATTGTGGTTCCTGCTGAGAAAAAGCAGATGATTGCACAATCTATCGAAACTGTGGATGAAATTAGAGCTAACTATAACATGGGTCTAATTACAGATACAGAACGTTATAACCAGGTAATTGACGTTTGGACTAATACCAATGCATCATTGACAGAAATGATCATGAGCAGAATGAAATCTGACCAAGGTGGTTTCAACTCTGTATATATGATGCTTGACTCTGGAGCGAGGGGTTCTAAAGAGCAGATTCGTCAGTTATCAGGGATGAGAGGTTTGATGGCAAAACCGCAAAAAGCTGGATCTACCGGCGCGGAAATCATCGAAAACCCGATTCTTGCAAACTTTAAAGAAGGTCTTTCTATCTTAGAATACTTTATCTCTACTCACGGTGCTCGTAAAGGTCTTGCGGATACCGCTCTTAAGACTGCCGATGCAGGTTACTTAACGAGAAGATTGGTAGACGTTGCACAAGACGTTATCGTTACAGAAGATGATTGTGGTACTTTAAGAGGTACTGAAGTTACTGCACTTAAGAAAAATGATGAGATTGTTGAAAAAATCTCTGAAAGAATTTTAGGTAGAGTTTCTCTTCATAATATTTATGATCCTGAAACAGATGAATTAATTGCTGAAGCAGATCAGGTAATTACAGAAGAATTAGCTAAGAGAATTGAAGAAGCTGGTATAGAAGGTGTTGAAGTTCGTTCACCACTGACTTGTGAAGCTAAAAAAGGTATCTGTGCTAAATGTTATGGTAGAAACCTTGCAACAGGTAAGATGATTCATATGGGTGAAGCGGTAGGTGTAATTGCAGCACAGTCAATTGGGGAACCAGGAACTCAGCTTACGTTGAGAACTTTCCACCAAGGGGGTACCGCAGGAAACGTATCAGAAAACCCTTCAATCGTAGCAAGAAGAGATGGTATCGTTGAAATGGATGAAGTAAGAACTATTACTTCTGAAGATGAAAATGGTAATACTGCTGAGGTAGTAGTATCTCGTTCTACGGAATTCAGATTAGTTGCTGATAATGATGCAAGAACGCCATTAATGGTAGCTAACGTACCTTACGGTTCGATATTATCTGTAAAACCAGGTGATAAAGTGAAGAAAGGAGATGTTATCTGTAAGTGGGATCCGTATAATGCGGTTATCATTGCAGAAACTTCTGGTAAGGTAGAATATGAAGATATTATCCAAGGGGTTTCATTCCAATTGGAGATTGACGAACAAACAGGATTCGAAGAGAAAGTAATCTCTGAATCTAGAAATAAGAAGGCTGTACCTACATTGAAAGTAGTAGATTCTAAAGGAGTTGAGCAAAAAGCATACAACTTACCTGTAGGAGCCCACTTGATGGTAAACGATGGTGAAAAAATTAAGGCTGGTAAAGTCTTAATCAAAATCCCAAGAAAATCTGCTAAGGCAGGGGATATCACCGGAGGTCTTCCGAGAGTTACCGAATTATTCGAAGCGAGAAACCCTTCAAACCCAGCGGTTGTTACTGAAATCGACGGGGTAGTTTCTTACGGAAAAATTAAGAGAGGTAACCGTGAACTTATCGTTGAAGCTAAAACTGGTGAAAGAAAAATTTACTTAGTAAAACTTTCTAATCAGATTTTGGTTCAGGAGAATGACTTCGTGAGAGCAGGTTCGCCACTTTCTGATGGTTCAATTACTCCGGACGATATCTTAAGAATTAAAGGTCCAACAGCGGTTCAGGAATACTTAGTAAATGAAATTCAGGAAGTTTACCGTTTACAAGGGGTAAAAATTGATGATAAACACTTTGAAATTATCGTAAGACAGATGATGACTAAAGTAGAAATCGTTGACGGAGGTGATACTCAATTCCTTGAAGGTGCTTTAGAACACAAATACGATTTCTTAGAAGAAAATAACAGAGTATTTGGTCTTAAAGTAGTGGTAGACGCTGGAGACTCTAAAGAATTCAAGCCAGGACAAATGATTACTGCAAGAGAATTAAGAGATGAAAATTCTAAATTGAAACGTGAAGACTTGAATTTAGTGGAAGTAAGAGAAGCATTACCGGCTACAGCAACACCTGTACTTCAAGGTATTACAAGAGCTGCTCTTCAAACTAAATCATTCATGTCTGCGGCATCATTCCAGGAAACAACTAAAGTTCTTAATGAAGCTGCGGTAGCAGGAAAAGTAGATTACTTAAGTGGTCTTAAAGAAAATGTAATTGTAGGACATAGAATTCCTGCAGGTACGGGTCTTAAAGAGTATCAAAATGTAATCGTAGGTTCTAAAAAAGAATTTGAAGACCTTAACTAAAATTAATGATTCGGAAATTTGAGGTTTGAGATTATTTTTATATTTTCACAACCTCAAAATTTCGAATAAAAAAAATAATTTATAACAATGGACAACAATCAAAATCCACAAGACGGAAACATCAACATCGAATTAAACGAAATGGTAGCTGCTGGAGTATATGCAAACTTAGCATTAGTAAACCACTCTCCATCTGAATTCGTTGTAGATTTTATCCAATTAATGCCAGGTGTACAACAAGCTAAAGTAAGATCAAGAATCATTCTTGCTCCACTTCACGCTAAAAGAGTTCTTTCAGCTCTTCAGCAAAATATCTCTAACTACGAACAACAATTTGGTGAAATCAAAGAAGTTGAACCTTTCGTATTAGGAGGAAACAACGTACAAGCTTAAGATTTTTCTTAATATAAAATAAGAATACCTCAATATTATTGAGGTATTTTTTTTGTAATAATAAATTTTAACAATTTTTCGCTAAGGTTTTTATTGATTCTTTAAATGTTTTGAATATTGTTTGTTTTGTTTTGAAATTAACAATAGTTTTCTGTTTTTTTTATATTTTTTGCATAATGATTGATTATATTTGCTGAAAATATCAAAAAATGAAGCAATACTATATTTTTGCAGTATTACTATGTGCAAGTGCAAATATACAGGCACAAAAGAATAATACACTTCAGGCCGATCAGAAACGCTTACAGGATTTGTATAATAGATATGAGAAAGGTCTTAAAAAACAACATAAGCTTGAAAAAGCAGCAGGAATTCCTCCTAATTTATATAATGAAGAGGATTATAAGAGAACAATGGATCCTGTTACAGGACGAACTAATTTTGAAGGACTTGTAAAAGTAAATAAAGATATCACGGAAGGGAAATATGCTCCTACTAAACAAATGTCTTTTATTTCAGGGGCAAACTCTTCAACGGCAAAAATAGTAAACGAACCTTGGATTGAAAGGGGACCTTATAGTGTTGGGGGAAGAACTAGGGCAATAATGTTTGACCCTAATGATCCTACAGGTAAAAGAGTTTTTGCAGGAGGGGTTTCGGGAGGACTTTGGGTAAATCAAGATCCTTCAATAAATTCTAATGAATGGACTCCATTAAGTACATTTTGGGCAAATACATCTGTTGTTTGTATGACTTATGATCCTAATAATCCGCAAATTTTATATGTTGGCACAGGAGAATCAGCTACAGGTGATGCGGTAGGTTCAGGGATTTGGAAATCTACTGATGGTGGAACAACTTGGTCTCAGATTTTTACAATACCAGTGACTTATGCTTCTAATGGTGTTCGAAATGGGAATTTTTATATCAATGATATAAAAGTAAGAAATAATGGTGGGGTTTCTGAGGTTTATGCTGGAGTAAGCGGTGCTTACATTGGTATTACATTTAACGACGGATGGCAGGGACTAAGTCAGGCAGGTTTATATAAGTCAACAGACGGAGGAGCCACATTTACTAAAAACAGTAATTTATTAGCATTAAATACAACTACAGGACTTACTAGTACAACTGGGTATTCTATTCAACAGATAGAGATTGGGGCTAATAACGCTGTTTGGGTTTCGACTAAGAGTTCACGATTCTCAAATATAGATTCAGGGGGTAGGATTTTCAAATCTACTGATGGAGAGATATTTAATGAAGTATATAATGTAGGAAGTGCAGCTTCAAGAGTAAACTTTACATTGTCTAAGACTGATGCTAATAAGGCATATGCTTTTATGCAAGGAGCTACTTCTTCTGAGCCTATACGTATTGCTAGAACTACAGATGGAGGAGCCACTTGGCAGGCTACAAATGATGCTTCACCAGTAGTAACATTGCCTGTTGCTACAGATACAAGCATTCCTGCAAATGATTTTACAAGAGGACAATCTTTTTATGATTTGGTAATTGCTGCAGATCCTCAAAATGATAATACGGTATACATTGGAGGGATTGACTTGTTTAAATCCACGAATGGGGGGGCTAGTTGGACTCAAATTTCAAAATGGTCTAATAATAATAATATGGCTGCTTTGCAGGTTTCGACTGTACATGCGGATCAACATGCAATAGTCTTTAATCCTTTTAATAACTATGCTACAAATCAGATGATGTTCGGAAATGATGGAGGAGTTTATTTTGCTGCTAATAAAAATAATATAGCTACAACTACAGGCTTTGCAGCAAGAAATACAAGATATAATGTAACACAATTTTACAGTGCTATGTTAAATCCTACAAAAACTCCAGCTAATGAAGAACTATTGGCTGGTGCACAGGATAATGGATCGTGGTGGTTGTATGGAGCACCACAAGCTAATAATTTCTTGACTAGTCAGGCTGCAACTTCTGGTGATGGGATGTATACAGAATATGATGATCAGGATAACTATGAAATTTCTAGCTACACTAATAATTATCATTATTTATTGACAAATTCTGCATATTATTTGATATCAAGTGCTAATAGAAGTTTAGGACATTTTGTAAATGAAATAGCTTTAGATAGGATAAATGATGTATTCTACTCATATCGTTCAGGATTAACCCTTTTTAGAACGAGTGGATTATCTGCTACAGCTACATCATTTACGAATAACGTTGTTACAGTAGGAACAGCACAATCTGGTGAACAGATTTCTTGGATGAAAGTTTCTCCTTACACAACAGCTTCTACAACTTTATTTGTAGGAACAAACTTAGGGCGAATTTTCAAAATAACGAATGCTAATACAGCCTCTTATGTTTCTACTGCTATTACCTCTCCTGCAACGGGAACAATTTCTGATATAGAATTTGGTGCTAGTGAAAATGAAATTATTGTGACATTGTCCAACTATAATATTACAAGTGTATTCTATTCTATTGACGGAGGATCTACATGGCAAAATAAAGAAGGGAATCTTCCTGATATGCCGGTGAGAACGGTATTAAGAAATCCCGATGATCCAAATGAAGTGATTTTAGGTACAGAAATGGGAGTTTGGGGAACAACAAATTTCCTTTCTAGTTCTCCAACATGGGCATCAATTTCAGGAAACATAGGAAATGTAAGAGTTACGAATCTTGACTACCGACCTTCTACCAAAACGGTTTTGGTTTCTACCTACGGAAGAGGAGCATGGACGACACAGAATACAACAACTTTAGCAACAGGTGAAGTGAGTTCTAAGAAAGATATGACTAGAATTTATCCAAATCCGTCGAAAGGAATTTCACATTTAAGATTTGATAGCTCTAAATATAATACGGTAGATATTAGTATTTTTGATGGTTCAGGAAGATTGGTATACAACAAGAAAGATGTAAAGTCCGACGAAGAGTTTGGGCAAAGACTTACACCAGGGAATTATGTATTGAAAGCTGAGTCTAAAGGGCAAATAGTATACAGCGGGAACTTTTTAGTGTTAGGGAAAGTGAAGGCTGATGGTGATGATGATTAAAATATGAGCAATCAATTATTTGTAATAATATTCTGGATGCTGGCGTTTTCTTGTAAAGCGCCAGTTTCCTCATTATATCAGGATAAAGTATCTTTAATTTCTGCAGAAAAAACAGATTGGTCTGGAGGTAGAGCTGGTGTGAGAGGAGCAATCTATACAATAAAATTAAAAAAGAAAAACAGTAAAGATATTGTTATAATAAAATCTTTAAAAGCAGAAGGGGAGAATATCAATTTTACTCAGCTTAATTCTGGAAATGTGATTACTGTAAAGGGTAATTTACAAAGTGAAAATCAGATAGATAATTTTGAAAATATGCCTTCTGGTGCTCCCATCGGAAATAAAGAACACCCTCAAAATCTTAATTCAAAAAATAGTTGGATAGAATATACTGTAAAAGATTCTAAGAAACTTTACAAACTTGATATTCCAAAATTTACCTCGGTTGAACCAGTAGGAGATTTAATTCCTCAAAGGCAATAACACTTTATATTTTTGCATAAAAAATTATTCTTTATATTTTTATTTCTTCCTTTAATCGTATTATTTATTAATATGATTCATCCTTTTATTGCCTTTATTAAAAAGGATGTATATGAAAAGACACAGTATAACATTTTAAAACATAAGATTGATAAATCTGCCACAATTTGCTTCTCTGAAAAAGATTTACTGGAAGCAGATTGGAAAGAAGAAAAAGAATTTGTACTGAAGGGGTTTTCTTATGATGTTATCAATATTACTATGGTAAATGGAACCAAATATTATAACTGTTATATAGACAAGAAAGACTTGGTGATTAATTCATTATTAAGGTTTTCAGGCTTTTTTACGATTAAAACTAAACGTTCCTGGAAAAATTTTGAAATACCTTCACGTGTAAAAAAACGTATAAAAACCTCTAATTCTCTTATTACCTGTGAGTTGAGAGAGTTAAATTCATTCAATTTATTTTATCTAAAATTAAAACTAAAGTATTTTAAACGATTAGAAAATACACATTATTTGTCAATAACAGTTCCGCCTCCGGAAATGATTTTCTGTATAAGTAAATAAACTGTTTAAGACAATAATTAATTTTTTAATCAATGAAACAATATATATGTATTGCGGCTGTATTATGCTGCACAATTGCGAATGCTCAAAAGTCTTCTGAGGGCACAATAGAGGAAGTTGCTATACAAGGCAGAAAAAAAATAAAACAGGAACGAGCAGAGTTTAAAAGACACGGACAATCGGTAGAAACTCTTTCTGAGGAAGAACTGAATAGAAATAACCCTGCAGCAATTGATCAGACATTGTCAACAATGCCGGGGTTGCAGGTAGATAAACGAACAAACTTCGGAGGGCAGAGATTGGTTGTCCGAGGATATGGAAATGACCAGAAATTTAATAACTGGGGAGTAAAAGCATATTGGAATAACATGCCATTGACAACAGCGGAAGGTGTCACGGTTTTGGACGATATTGATTTTGCGTATGTGAATAATGTTGAGGTAATAAAAGGTCCTGCTGCAACAATGTATGGAGGTGGTGTCGGTGGAGTGGTTCGTTTTTATACGCGTCCTGATTTTACAAAAGGTGTCTCTGTTTCAGAAAATATCTTGGTCGGGGCTTTCAAAACATTTCAGTCACGAACACAATTAAATGTTGCAGATGAAAACTATTCAGTCAATGCAGCCTATGGACATCTTGAAACCGACGGTTACAGACCAAATGGAGGAGGATTGAAAAACTTTTTTAATGTAAACGGAACTGTTAAACTTGGAGAAAATGATCAGTTAAGCTTTTTTGGAAGTCAGGCATATTCTTATGAACATACTTCAGGGCAGATTTCTTATGATGATTATTATGCAGGAATTGATAATGGAAATCCGGCATATATCCGTAAAGACGCTGGAACAAAAATAAAATCTACAAGAGTAGGCTTAAGTAATTCGGTAAATATTCTTCCGAATCTTAGGAATTACACTACGTTATTCTATTATAACGGAAATACGGAAAGTATATCTGCAGGAGCTTATGGAGTAACAAGTGCTCCAAATATAGGATTACGTTCTACATTTACTTTAAAAAACGAATTTAAAGAGTTTGAAAATAGGTTAGATTTTGGAGCAGAAATTCAAAATTCAATGTCTACCACTTCTAGTTACCGTTTTACTGGTTCTGTTACAGATCCTTTACAGACAACAGGAATTGGTGGAGCTTCGTATTTTAAGTATAATAATAACCAGGCAACTTATTTTGTGATAGATTATTTAACGTACAAACCTTGGGAACTGACTTTGCTTGCTGGAATAAGTGCAAATAAAACCAATTACGACAGAAAAGATCTTTTTGCTACACCCGATCTTATTGCGGGGCATAAAGATCTTTCTTTTGGAAAACAATTTAAAACAGCTTATACACCGCATTTTGCTTTGCAGAAAGAATGGAAGCATCAAATTTTTAATCTAAGCTATAGTGAAGGGTATAATTCTCCTACAGCAAGTTCATCATTTATTGGTGGAACTGCAAATATGGTTAATGATAATCTCCTTCCTGAAAAAGCAAAAATGGTTGATTTCAGTGTACACGGATTATTGTTTGATACAAAATTTGATTATCAGATTTCTGTTTTCAATATTAATTATGAAAATAAACTTACGCAGTTGTATAGTAACAATAATACTTATACATATTGGGCAAATACAGGAAATCAAAAAAATAACGGACTGGAAGTCAGTTTGGGATATCAGTATAAGAATGATAACGGATTTATCTGCAGAATAGTTCCTTTTGCTAATTTTTCTTATTATGATGCGAAATACAAAGATTTTCAGACCGTCATTGCGGGAAAGATGCAGAATTATACACATAGGTCTGTTGTAGGTGTTCCAAGAAACAAATATGCAATTGGTTTAGATTTGTATACAAAACCGGGTTTCTATCTTATAAATACATATAATTATTTAGGAAACGTATATGCGGATTTTGCAAATACCAATCTGGTGAAGGGTTTTGGTTTGCTTAATTCGAAAATAGGTTACAAAAAATCTTTTGGAAAGTTTGATATTGATGCTTATGTAATGGGTAATAATTTAACAAATCAAATCAATTATACATTTTTGTTTTTAGGGAATAGTATTAATGACTCTGATGCGAATGGTTATCCGAAAGGTGTAGCAACGGATCTTAATCCTGGTCCTAACAAGGCCTATTTCTTTTATGGGCTGAATCTTAAATATAGGTTTTAAATTATCATAGAAAATAGCTTTATAATTTATGAAGCTATTTTTTTTAATAGATTCTGAAATATTTTCAATTACTATTTAGCTTGTTTTTTTAAATTTGTTTTTAGGTATAATGTAAAAGATATGGAATATAAGCAGTTTATTTTTGATAAATTCGGTTTTATGGGTGTTGATTTTTTAAATGAAATTGATAAAGTTGCAATATTTACCAATGTTGATGCAAGAAATGAAATTATAAGAGAGGGTCAAAAAAATCGATTTGTGCCATTTTTGGTAAAAGGGTTGATTAGGGTTTTTACATTAAATGACGGAAGAGAACTTGTTTATTACTACATAAGAGCAAATGATAGCTGCTTAATGACATTTTCATCGATTTTTACAGATTATATAAGTAGAGTTTATGCTGTTGCAGAAGAAGATTCTGAAGTGATGTTAATTCCGATTTCTGTTATTCAGAAGTGGTTGATAAAATATCCGGAAATCAACAAAATTTTTTACTATGAATATGATAAACGTTTTTCTGATGTTATGAACATGGTAAATGACGCTGTTTTCCATAGGCTTGACAGACGAATCCTTAATTATATTAAACAGCAGATTGCTATTACGGGGCATAATCCAATTAAACTTACACATAAAGAAATTGCAAACAATTTGGGTACATCGAGGGAAGTTGTAAGCCGGGTTTTGAAAAAAATTGAAAATGAAGGTGAGGTCTTTCAGAGTAAAGAAGGAATTTATATTTGCGAAAATGTTAGGCGTGTCTAATTTATGGATTTTTAATTGAATTTAAATTATGATTGATAATAACAATTTTATTGGTGACTTTTGTCACGTGCTTTTGAATTGATAACGTGATAAGTTTGTTATACAAATAAATAAACTAAAATTTGTATGACAAGAACTTTCTTATTTCTGTTAGTGTTCGCGTCAATTCTTACCTATTCTCAGGAAGACTTGTTAAAGGATATTGACACAATTAAAACAAACAAAACAACCCAACCGGCTTTCAAGGCATTACAGATTGTTACGGGACAATCCACAAAACTTTCCGCGAAAAACGAATGGTATATAGTTGTTGCGCACCGTTTTGGTGATATAAGCAAAGGGTTTAAAGATTTTTTTGGCTTAGATGATGCATCAACAAAATTAGGCGTTATTTATGGTGCTACCGATGGGCTTTCTTTTAGTCTTTCAAGAGAAACTCTTATGAAAACTTTTGAAGCAGGAGCGAAGTACAGACTGGTTGAGCAAAGCGAAAATTTTCCGGTTGATATTGTAGGGTATAATGTAATTGCCATAAATACGGAAT
This sequence comes from Chryseobacterium oryctis, assembly GCF_025971925.1. GTDB lineage: Bacteria > Bacteroidota > Bacteroidia > Flavobacteriales > Weeksellaceae > Chryseobacterium > Chryseobacterium oryctis. The sequence goes on along the minus strand of NZ_JAPDHV010000001.1, from coordinate 582,170 downwards.
TGGATAAAGATAACTATCCTCACCTTAAATTTAGCGACAGGCTTTCCTATCTCACACAGGCTTTAATTTCAAGAAGATTTAATGATAGATTTTCTTTGCAGGTGACGCCTTCTTATGTACACAAAAATCTATACGAACCTACTGTTGAAGATAAAAATCAGTTTCTGACTGGTATTGGAGGTCGTTATAAAATTTCTAAAAGAGTTTCTATCAATGCTGAATATTTCGTGAATTTTGATAATCATAGTTTCTATAAAAATCCATTATCAATTGGGGTGGATATTGAGACGGGAGGTCATGTTTTCCAGCTCTTATTTACCAATTCTCAAGTCAATTCAGATATTGGATACCTTACCAATGCTACAGGAAAATGGGGGAAAGGACAGGTTTTCTTTGGGTTTAATCTTTATAGAGTTTTTTAAAATGAAAAAAATACTTTACATATCATCATTAATTACCTTGTTGGCTTGCGAGAGCAGAACCTATGAAGAGATTTCAGAGAATGTACCTGTTGTTGAAAAGGTAACTTATTCCAAAGATATTAAACCCATTATAGATGCAAACTGTATTGTTTGTCATTCAGCAGGAGGACAGGCTTCTTTTCAACCTTGGACTGGTTATAATCAGGTAAAAATACATATTGATAATATTTTAGACAGAATTCAGAGACAGAACGGAGACCCTTTAAAAATGCCGAAAGGAGGTTCTTTATCTCCTATGCAGATTAATATTTTCATAAAGTGGAAAGCAGATGGTCTTCCGGAAAATTAAGTAACACATAAAAATAGAAAATATGAAAAACTTAATATTGATTATAGTTGCATTACTGTTCAGTAATCTTACTTTGGCTCAAAAATATAGCTCTAAAACAGGGAAAATAACGTTTGAAGCATCTGTTCCTTTATTTGAAGATGTTTTTGCTCAAGATGATAATAATGTGATTGTTTTGAATGTAGATACAGGAGATTTGGCATCAATTTCAATAGTGAAAAACTTTCATTTTAAAACAAAATTAATGGAAGAGCATTTTAATGAAAGCTATGCGGAAACAGCAAAATATCCGAAAGCTACTTTCACGGGAAAGATTTTAAATTTTGATAAATCTAAACTCTCAACAAGTCCTCAGAAATATACAATTCAGGGAAAGCTAAATTTTCATGGGGTAGAAAATCCTGTGACCTCCAATGCAATGATTTATATGAAGGATGAGAAAATTTATATGCAGGGTAGTTTTGTGGCAAAGGCGGTAGATTATAAAGTGAAAATTCCCAAAATGGTAATGAAAAAAATTGCCGAAACTGTAAATGTAGAGTATAACTATATATTGGTAAAACAATGAAAAAAATAATCTTAATAATAGGCTTTTTTATAAGTATTTCATTAACGGCTCAGAATACGACAAAATCAATTTATGATGTGGCAAGAAGTGGAACGGTTGCTGAAGTGAAAGAGCTGATGAAGCAGAATCCGGATATTATAAATCAAACTAATGAACACGGTTTTTCACCTCTTATTTTAGCATGTTACAGAGGGAATTCTGATGTCGCAAAATTCTTGATGGATAATGTAAAAGATATCAATTATAAAAGTCAGGAAGGAACTGCTTTAGCCGGACTTTCTGTGAAATACAATAAAGAATTGGTGGAATATATTCTGAAGAAAAATGCCAATCCGAATATAGAAGATGCTACAGGTGCTACTCCTTTATTTTGGGCTGTGAAATTTGGGAATAAAGAGCTTACGGAATTATTGCTTAAGCACAAAGCAGATAAAACCATCAAAGATTCACAAGGAATGACTCCTTTTGAATATGCATTACAGACAAATAATAAAGAAATTATCAATCTTTTAAAAAATTAAAATATGAAAAAACTTTTACTCACATTTAGTTTGGCTCTTGCAGGTAATGTCGGAGCACAGTTTTCTTCGGGAACAGTAAGTCTCGGCACAACAGGAATGACAGTAAAGTTGGATACTACGCCAACTTTAGCTACAATCACTGTTACTGGAGCAGATACATCTTATCTGGGAATAGGGTTCGGAGCGTTAGGAGAAGGTATGGGAGCTGGAAAAGACGGATTTATTTATAACTCTACCACGAATAGAGACTATTCTTTCAGTGGAGTAGGAAATACACCTACAGCTGATGCGTCCCAGGATTGGACCCAAACATCAAATACAACTTCGGGAGGAATTAGGACTGTAATAGCAACGAGATCTCTTGCTGGTGGAGCAGGTGATACTGCAATTCCGAATGCGGCTGGTACAATTGATATCTTCTTTGCAAAAGGCACGGCAACAGCATTGTCTAGCGGATGGCATGGTGCAGCAAATAGAGGTTATGCAACATTAACAATGGCTGCAACTTTAGGAACAAATGAAGTGGATTTAGCAAACAAAAAAGTGATACTTTATCCAAACCCCGCAAAAGAAATCGTTAATTTCAAAAATGCAGATAAAATCAAAACTATAGACATTTATGAAGCTTCAGGAAGAAAAGTGAAATCTATAAAATTTGACGGAGAGAATGTTAATATTAATGATTTGAAATCAGGAAATTATTATTTTGAGATTACACAAAAAGACGGAACATTGTCATATGAAAAATTAATAAAAGAATAAATGGAAGCCGCTGAAAAGCGGTTTTTTATTTACATCTATTCTAAAAAATGCTTTTAATGTTTTTTTAACTAAGGAAACTTTTATGTAAAAAGTACAGGCTGTAACTTTGAGGAAATTTTTAAAATGAAGCAAGGATTACACTTTCTGCTGTTGATTTTTTCTTTAACAGTTTTTGCTCAAAAAGGAGATGTTGACACTACTCAGATAATTATTCCCAATAGATACAATAGTGTCGAGGCTCAGACAAAGCCTTATGTGATAATGATTTCTACAGATGGTTTTCGTTATGATTATGCTAAAAAATACAATGCAGAAAATCTTTTGAAGTTATCAAACGAAGGAATTCAGGCAAAAGCGATGCTTCCAAGCTATCCAAGTATTACTTTCCCGAATCATTGGACTTTGATTACCGGATTGTATCCTTCTCATCATGGTTTAATCGATAACTTTTTTTACGATTATAAAAGAAAAGAACCTTACGCAATGAGCAATCGAAAAAACGCTGAGGATGGAAGCTGGTACGGAGGGATTCCTCTTTGGGGATTGGCGGAAAAACAGGGAATGGTTTCTGCTTCATTGATGTGGGTGGGTTCGGCAAGTGATGCGGGAGGGAAAAGACCTACTTATTATTATCCTTATCATGAAAAATTTTCACCTTCAGAAAAAGTTGATAAAGTAATTAATTGGTTGAAACTTCCAATGGATAAAAGACCTCATTTTATATCTCTTTATTTCCCTGAAGTTGATGGAAGTGGGCATCATTTTGGTCCTGATGCAAAACAAACGGAAGAAGCTGTTCATTTGGTGGATAAAGCAATAGGAGAATTGGTACAGAAGGTGAATGATTTGGGCTTAAAAAATGTAAATTTCATTTTTGTTTCAGACCACGGAATGATAAAAGTAGATGGCGGAAATCCTTTGGAAATACCTGAAATGCTTTTCAATAAAGACAGGTTTGATTTTTACAACTCGCAGACTTTATTAAGGGTGTATGTTAAAAACCCGGAAGAGGTAAAAAGTGTTTATAGAGAATTGAAGTCGGGAAAAACCGATGATTATGAGGTTTATTTGGATAAAAAGCTGCCTAAATATCTTCATTTCGGAGCAAGAGATGATAAATACAATAGAATAGGTCAAATATTATTAATCCCTAAAGCACCCAAAATATTTTTAGAAAAAGGAAAGAAAACTTCGGTCGGAAAACATGGCTATAACCCGAGAATAGTTCCTGAAATGAAAGCGACTTTCTATGCGTGGGGAGAAGAGTTTAAGACTAATTTAGTTATTGATGAATTTGAAAATATTAATGTTTATCCGTTAGTTGCAGAAATTTTAGGATTGAAAATTGAATATCCGATTGATGGAAAATTAAAAGTATTAAAGAATATTTTAAAAGAGAAACAGTAAATTGAAGTATTAAAAATCGTTTATCTTGGAATGACATCACAACAAAATATTGAAACACATACTTTTCAGACACCTTTTGGGAAAATTTTAGCTTTAAAAGAAAACAAAATTCTTAAGGTCAGAAGTATTCGTTATGCTCGTTCAGAACGATATAAAAAACCGGTTCCTGTTGAGCCTTCAGATTCTGAATTTATTTTTCCGGAAAAAATTCCGGTTTGTCCTCAGGTGATTAGTCCTTTGATTGAGCGAATGATTGCACCAACGGATATTGAAAGCTATGAAGTTGAGGAGTCTACTCAGTTTCTTTCTGTTTATCGTCCTGAAAATTGCAATGAAAACGAAAAAATTCCGATTGTTGTATGGATTCATGGTGGTTCTCATGAAATAGGCTGCGGAGATGTCTCAACGGCAGACCCTACGGAATGGGTGAAAGAGCAGAATATTATGGTTGTCACCGTTTCGTATCGTTTGGGTTTGTTTGGCTTTTTAGGTGGAAATGAAAACAGACCTCCAAATTTAGGGTTGATGGATGTGATTGAAGCCTTGAAATGGATTAAAAATAATATTCAATTCTTTGGCGGAAATCCTGAAAACATTACGCTTCTTGGGCAATCTTCCGGTGGAGATCTTATTGCTCATTTGATGTTGTCTGAAGGGATGGAAAATTTATTTCAAAGAGTAATTATTCAAAGTGCACCTTTGGGACTTCGTCACAATCGTCAGAAAATGTCGGCTGAATTTTTAAAGAAAACAGAGCATCTAAAAGATGAAACAGATGTTTTTAAAATGATGGATGATTACAGAAATTTTGTTCCTTCAATTGCAAGATATGGTTTGAAGGCAGCAATGCCTTTTGGCTTACAGTATGGTTTTTATCCGTTGTGTAAAGAAAATGAAGCAGTGGGAAAGTGGAAGCAAAGTGCAGGTAAAATAGATGTGTTGATTGGCTTGAATGATGATGAAACAGCTTTGTATTTAAAAACTTCTGAGCAGCTTAATAGATATTTAAGCAAAGGATTAGGCAAAAAGATATTGAATAAGACAGTGCGACTGACTACCGAAACAATTTACGGAAAACCTGCGAAGATTTTTGCTGAAAATTATGCTCAGGCAGGAGGTAATGTATATTTGTTCAGAATTCACTCAAAACTGAAAACTAACTATTTAGGTGCGCCTCATTGCATAGATTTACCTCTGATTTTCGGAAATGAATCTGCATGGAAATCTGCAGAATTATTAAAAGATATTCCTTGGGAATATATTGATAAAAACGGAAAGAAAATTCGTTCGCTTTGGGCAGAATTTGCCTCTAGTGGGAAAATTTCAAGAGATTCTGAAATTCCTGATATATTAGAGTTGAGAAAAATTTAGTTTAAATATTGATTTGTTTGCTAAGTTCTTAATCTTCAAATTCTTTAAACGGTATTTTTAGTTGAACGGAAACTAATTTTTTCTCTTCTGTATTAAGCTGAGAAAGTGAAAGACCTAACAAGCGCACTGGTTTGTCAAAAGGTCTGAGTTCCCAAAGTTTCTTTCCTGTTTTAAAATATTGTTCTGCGGATGAGAAATATTCTTCTTTGGTAACACTTCTCGTAAAAAGAGAGAAATCTTTGTATTTAATTTTTAAGGTTAAAGTTCGTCCGAGGATATTATTTTTTTGTAGACGATTGTGAAGTTCATCACTTAAACTCAGGAGTTTTTCTTCAATTTGTTGCTCGTCAAACAGGTCTTCAAAAAAAGTTCTTTCTACTGCAACGCTTTTTTGTACGCGATGAGGTTTTACTTCAGAATGATGAATTCCGCGAACTACATTGTAATAATATGTTCCGGACTTTCCGAATAATCTTACAAGTTCTTCTAATGTTTTTTTCTTTAAATCTTTTCCTTTATAAATTCCCAGACTGAACATTTTGTTGGCAGTAACTTTTCCTACTCCGTAAAATTTTTCGATGGGAAGCTCTTCTAAAAAACCTTCCAATTTATCGGGATGAATTGTTTTCTGACCGTTGGGTTTGTTGATATCAGAAGCTACTTTTGCCAGAAATTTATTTACCGAAATTCCTGCGGAAGCGGTAAGCCCTGTTTGTTCAAAAATCTTTTGACGAATTTCTTTAGCTATTTGGTTGGCAGATTCTATTCCTTTTTTATTTTCGGTAACATCAAGATAGGCTTCGTCTAAAGAAAGAGGTTCAACTAAATCTGTATATTCATAGAAAATCTCACGGATTTTTTTTGAAATTTCTTTATAACGGGCAAATCTAGGTGGTACGAAAATAAGATGAGGACATTTTTCTTTTGCGGTTTTACTCGGCATTGCAGATCTTACTCCAAACTTTCGGGCTTCGTAACTTGCCGCCGAAACAACGCCTCTGTGACCACCTCCTACAGCGATGGGCTTTCCTCTCAGCGCAGGATTGTCATGCTGCTCCACGGAAGCATAAAATGCATCCATATCCACATGAATAATTTTGCGAACGGGAAAAGAAAAATCCATATCACAAAGATATGGATTCCTATATTTTTATTTCAAAAGATTGTTTATCGTAGTTTGAATTTCAGGGTCTTCGGGAGAAATGGCATAATATTTTGCAATATTAGACTTTTGGTCTATTACCATATATCTTGGAATCCAGTTGAGGTCTACATAATTGTTGAAATCGTTTTTCCAGCCTGAAGCAAACCAATAATTTTCTTTTTCTTTCATATTGTATTTTTCCAAACTTCTTTCAAATCCTTCTTTTGAACGGTCTAATGAAAGAAATACAAAATCAATATTAGGGTTGTTTTTCTCTAATTCTTCGGCTTTCGGGAGGGCTTTCAGGCAATCTCTACACCATCCTGCCCAAAAATCAATGACTAAAACCTTTCCTTTATGCTGATCAAGAATTTGCTGTATTGTAATGCTTTTTCCATCTTCATCTTCCAGTTTTTGATGTAAGGCTTCTTTAGAAAAACTGGTTTTGAGAACCTTTGGTGTCTGCTGAGAGCAACCTAACCCAAAAATACTCAACATAAAAACTATCAATAGATTTTTCATTTTCAAATTCATTTATACAAATCTAAACAATGAAACGGAATTTGAAGGTGGTTTCGTATGAATTAGTGAAAATTTGAACAATTGAAAATCTCTATGAATAATTTTTCACAAGTCCTTTCACTACAGTAATTACATTTGGCATTGCTTTATTAGCTGCGTTTAAAACTTCTTCGTGAGAAACAGCGAAAGCAATATCCGGACCTCCTAAATCTGTAATGATTGAAACGCAGAAAACATCCATTCCCATATGTTTTGCAACGATAACTTCCGGAACTGTACTCATCCCAACCATATCTCCTCCAATAGCTTTTATCATTCCATATTCCGCGGGAGTTTCAAAAGTAGGACCTTGTAAGGCTACATAAACCCCTTGATGAATTTTGATATTGTTTTCTTTGGCAATTTGTTGGGCAACTGAAATCATTTTTCGGTTGTATGGCTCACTCATATCAACAAAACGAGGTCCGAATTCTTCAATATTTTTACCACGAAGCGGATGTTCAGGCATCATATTGATATGGTCTTTCAAAATGACAATATCGGCAACGCTATATTCAGGATTTACTCCTCCACAAGCGTTTGAAAGAATAAGGTTTTTAATGCCTAGTAAATGAAAAATTCTGATAGGGAAAGTTACGGTTTCAATCGAATGTCCTTCATAATAATGAAAACGACCACTCATCATCAGAACTTTTTTACCTTCAAGAATTCCGTAAATTAATTTTCCGCCATGTCCTACAACTGTTGTTTGGGGAAAATTAGGGATGTCTTTATATTCTAAAACATGGATGGCTTCAACCTCATTTTGAAGTTTTCCTAATCCTGAACCTAAAACAATGGCAAAGTCCGGAACCTCCTGAATGATATTTTTAATGAAACTGGCTGTTTCTTTAATTTTTTCTAACATAGTCTAAGATGATTTGATTGAATTCTTCTTTCTTATCAATAATTACATTGATAGGCCAGTAGTAAACAATGTCTCTAAGGTAGTCAAAAGTTTTAAGACGTACGTAATCCTTTTCGGTAGTTAAGATTAATTTATATTCACCTAATTTTTTGTATTCAGCAACAATTTTTTTGATGTCTTCATCGGAAAAATTATGATGGTCTCTGAATTTCAGATGCTTAACCCTTTGTGAAAACTTTGCCAGATGTTGTAATAGTGGGTTAGGATTGGCAATACCTGTAATCAATAAAATATCATAATAATTCAGATTGTTGTCAGGGAGCATTTTGTCTTTTCCGTACACATTTTCGTCATATCCTATAGATGAAAAGAATACTTTTTGATTATAGCTTGGCCGAATTCTCGAAATATAATATTGTTTGGTTTCTTCGGTTAATTCATCAGGACATTTGCTGACTATAATAATATCTGCTCTTTTTGCACCCGCTCTTGATTCTCTTAAATCTCCAGCTGGGAGAAGATAATCTTTGAAATAGGGGTCATTAAAATCAGTCATTAAAATATTAAATCCTGGTTTTATTGCTCTGTGTTGCATGGCATCATCAAGTATCAAAACATCAAGATCCATATCGGCAATTACTTTTTTTGCACCCGGAACTCTTTCTTCAGAAACGGCAATTACAAAACGGTTTTTAAAACGTTCAAATAACTGCATTGCTTCATCACCCACAGTTTTGTAATTACTGTCATAATTTGTTACGTCATAACCTTTTGTTAATCTCCCATAACCACGGGAAAGTACCCCCGTTCTGTAATGTTTAGAGAAATATTGAGCAAGATACATCACCATTGGTGATTTTCCACTTCCGCCCACAGAGAGGTTGCCGACACAAATTATCGGAGTTTTGAACTTTGTAGATTTAAAAATTCCCAGATCATACAATGTGTTTCGAATACCCGTCACCAAATGATAACCAAGGGAAAAAGGATAAAGGTACCATCTTTTCATACGTTTGCAAAAATAGGAATTTCAGATGCATTTTAGTCAATATTACAGATGAGTTTTCAACAAATATTTCATTAAATTGAAGTATTTTTGTAGAGTTATTTTATTACATTGAGATATTTTATTGAGTTTTCTTACAACGGGAAAAATTATTTTGGTTATCAGATTCAGCCGGATGCTATTTCTGTACAGGAAGAATTGGAAAAAGCTCTTTCCACAATTCTGAGAGAAGAAATTAAGACAACAGGAGCGGGAAGAACTGATACAGGAGTTCATGCAAAGAAAATTTTTGCTCATTTTGATACGGAAAAAATATTAGATAAAGACCTTCCAAGGAAATTAAATAGTTTTCTTCCGCCTGATATTTCCATTAAAAGAATATTTCAGGTTAAGGATGATTTCCATGCACGTTTTGATGCTACTTACAGAACGTATGAATACTATATTACCCTAGAAAAAAATCCTTTCACTCAGGAATTTGCATGGCAACATTGGAAAAAAACTTTAGATATTGCTAAAATGAATGAAGCTTGTAAGATTTTGTTTGAATATGAAGATTTTACAAGTTTTGCAAAATTGAAAACCGATAATAAAACCAATATCTGCAAAATTTATAAAGCGGAATGGGAGCAGAACGGAAGTGAGTTGAAGTTCACGGTTTCTGCTAATCGTTTTTTAAGAAATATGGTAAGGGCAATTGTGGGGACGATGGTTGAGGTAGGTTCCGGAAAAATAAAGCCTGAAGATTTACGAAAAATAATGGAAGATAAACATCGTAATTCTGCAGGAACTTCGGCACCGGCTCATGGGCTATATTTGGTGGATGTTGGTTATGAGTTTGACTAATAGGATTTTATCAATATTCATAATATAAATAATAAGTATCTTAAATTTTCTATTACTATTTAATAAGTTGTAAATGCTTTCAATTCAGAAAGTATTACTTTTGCAATGGATTTTTAATTTAATTCTTTCTTCAATTCGGATAATGAAAAAACAAGATACTTGGGCAATTATCAAGAGGTTATTCTTCATCGGGATGAAATTCCGGTCGTGGTTTGTTGTTACTTTGATAATTTCTATCATATTGGCGATGGTTTCTACTTATAGACCATATCTTACAATGCAGGTTGTAGATATTGATATCACAAAACTGAAGGATAAGGCTTTGATGATGAAGCATATCTATATTTTGGTAGGTTTGGTGTTTGCAGAAACTATTTTAAACTTTTTTCTGGTGTATTTTTCTAATTATATTTCTCAAAACGTAATTAGGGACATCAGGGAAAGACTTTACTCAAAATTAATTTACTTTAAAACATCTTTTTTTGATAAAACTCCAATTGGTCAATTGGTGACCAGAGCAGTTGGTGATGTTGAAACCATTGCAACGGTTTATACAGACGGTTTTTTAATGGTTTTTGGAGATATTTTGAGAATCGTTTTTGTGTTGGTGATGATGTTTAGCACAAACGTTCATTTGAGTTATATCACATTGGCTATTTTACCTTTAATGGTTGTTATTACAAGATTCTTCCAAAAAAGGCTGAAAAAGGCTTTTGGAGATGAAAGAACCTGGACTGCCAATCAGAACTCATTTGTTCAGGAAAGATTGGCGGGGATGCCTATTATTCAGGTTTTTAACAGACAAGAAAGTGAATTTAAAAAGTTTGATAGTATTAATGTCACTTTAAAAGGAGCATTACTGAGAACTGTATTTATTTTCTCACTGTTTTTTCCTGTTGTAGAGCTTATTTCTTCTTTATTTATTGGATTTATCCTGTTTTACGGAGGGTATATTACGATTAGTGCAGGTGTTGTTATTGCTTTTATCCAATATATTTCAATGCTGATTCGTCCGTTAAGACAAATTGCGGATAGATTTAATAATATTCAAAGAGGTATTGTGGGTGCAGAAAGAGTTCTTGGAATAATGGATGAAGATTATGCTATTTCAAACACAGGAACCATTAAGAAAGAACAATTTGCAGGAAAAATTGAATTCAAAAATGTGCATTTTGCTTATGATGAAAAGCAGGAAGTTCTGAAAGGAATTGATTTTAAAGTTAATCCGGGAGAAACGGTGGCGATTGTAGGAGCAACAGGGGCGGGGAAATCAACAATAATTAGCTTAATTACCAGACTTTATGATATTAATTCAGGTAATATTTTAATTGATGATGTAGATTTGAAAGATTACGAATTGTATCACCTGAGAAGCCAAATCGGGGTGGTATTGCAGGATGTTTTTCTGTTCCATGGAAGTATTTATGAAAATCTTGCTTTTGGAGATGAGTCTATTACATTGGAAAAAATAAAGGCGGGAGCGAGAGAAATTGAAGTTGATGATTTTATTGAAAGTCTTCCTGGAGGTTACGATTATGTTGTAAGCGAAAGAGGTTCATCAATTTCTTTAGGTCAAAGACAATTATTATCGTTCTTGAGAGCGTATTTATCTGAACCAAAAATTTTAATTTTAGATGAAGCAACATCTTCCATCGACCATGAAAGTGAAAAATTAATTCAACGAGCTACCGAAAAAATTACTAAAAACAGAACGTCAATCATTATTGCGCACAGACTTTCAACAATTGAAAAAGCTGACAAAATTATCGTTATGGAACACGGTAAAATTGTAGAAGAAGGTAAACACTTGGAGCTTTTAGATAAAAACGGGTATTATGCTACACTTTACAAGGCTCAATTGAGAAAAGAAGTAGAGATAGAAGAAGAGGAAAGCCAGGAATTATAATCCGTAAGGAGTAATTTCTAAATCTTTTTTCCAAATATCACCATATTTTTCATCCAACAACTTTGCGACAGCAAGGTTGTTTTCTTTTGCTTGTTGTGAAATAAAAGGACTAATGACACAGTTTTGATATACTACATCAACTTTGTATTTATTTTTGAAACTTTCATGATTCTTTGACATGATTCCAAACTGAATAAAATGGGGGAGATTTTCTTTCTTTTCTATAGTTTGAACCTTTTTGCCTTTGCTGTCTTTTATAGTGATTTTTATTTCATCATTTTTTTGAGCCAATATTGTTGCAGAAAAAGATAAAGCAATAGTTAAAAATAGTGATTTAGATGTTTTCATAAATTGTTTAGTTGTATGATTAAGAAATCTAGATGAGGTTAAATTACAAAATACGTAAAATGCTTTGCTGTTTTCTTTCTTCTGAGTATGAGTGTTTTGTGTGTTTTGATAAGAGAAAATTTTCTGATTATCTATCAAATAGAATAATTTAATAGAAAAAAGTAAGAATGCTTAATATTTGTATTTAAAAAATTATTAATTTTATTAAAAGAATAAGATAATCCTTGAATAATTAGGGGTGGTGTGATGTAAAAGTGTATTTTTAATAAAAAAAGGTTTGTGAAATGAGTAATATCCAAGATGAATTCCATGTTTTCAAAGAAGAATTAAGAAAATTGAATATTGAAGTACAAAAAATTGTAAAAGTAGGGAACGGGAGTATGGATTTCCATGAAGTTTTCTATAAATCTCCCAGATATCAGGAGGTAAAAACGGTATATGTTCAGCGTCATAATCTGGATAGTATGCTTGAAAAGTTCAAAAAGGCCTACAGTTAACACCAGTTGTCGTTAGTTTTACATTGAACTGATATAAAAAAAGACGAGACCCGATCTATTAACAGATCGGGTCTCTATTATTAATAATTAAAAAAGTTTACTTTTTGATAAATTTTGTTACTTCTGCTTTTGAATTTTTCCCTGATAATTCAATGAAATAAGCAGCCGGAGGTAATTCTGAAACCTGAATTTTTCCGAATTTTACATCGGAAGTTTTTACTAGTTTTCCGTCCAGGCTATAGACTTTAGCTGTTGCGTTATCTTTATTTTCCCCTCTAAACTCTATAAAATCCTGAGCCGGATTTGGATATACTTTAAGACTTTCTTTTTTTATAAAGTTGTCATTAACAGCTAAGAAAACTTCATTTAAAGCTTGTGCGCCAGATGTTGATTGGCTTATGCTTAAAAGAGGAACGTTTAGAGTACCACTGGTGGAGCTTAGTAACGGAAATTTATGAGTGCTGTCATAATAGGTATAGGCTGTATTGGTAATGGTACCTATTGAAAACAGATAATTGGTGTCAGAAGTTTGATAAAGATTAAAGTTTTGAACAGATTTTATTCTGAGAACATTAGTGTAAGTTTTTGATCCTATAACTAAAGTTCCTTGTGCATCTGCACTGGTATTAATAGTTCCTTTGAAACGCCCGGAAGCTGCTGTAGAAGTAAAAGTGCCTTTTGCATTATCCGTTTCGTTGTGGCCAAAACTTGCGGGATAGGTAATGAATGTTCCATTGTCCTCAGCAAAGTTCAGGGTAGCATCCGTAGTAACGACTCCTGTTATTTCAAGTTTTGTAGCGGAGGATTTGTAAAGAATGGTATTTCCTGTACTCGCCATTTTAATAGTAGACCCTGGAAATGATGTGATTTCTCCTGATGTTGGTGTGGAATAGGTTGCTGAATAGGCAGTTCCTTGGGTTAAGGAGCTATTGTTAAAAGTAACGCCATTACCTGTTGCAGAATTATCTACAGTTCCGTTTATGGAATAACCGTTTATCACATCTCCTACAATAGGATCGTTAAATGCTTTTGTAATTGTAGTCTGTGCTGAACATAATCCATAAGCTACTAGTGTAAATAGTAGAGTTTTTCTCATAAATTTAATTTTGTGTAAATATAATTAAAAAGCTCTATTTAAAAATGTATTTTATTTAATAATAATTTATTTTTTATAATTAAATAAAAATATAGCTATTCAGTTTGTTTTTGTATAATTAAGTTGAAAAATTTACTTTTAGTAATTATTATCTGCTAATTTTGTAAACTCATCTATAAAGCTGTGAAGCTTTTTTAGTTCTTTTCGTCCTCTATTTTTCTCGCCAAGAAAACAAGTTGAGACTATCACCATTTTTAAATCAGGAATAATACAAATAATTTGACCACCATAACCAACCGCTACAAAAGCTTGATGTCCGTTTGTTTTTCTTCGCCACCAATAATATCCATAGCCGTTTGCATTAGGTAATACATCCCAATTGTCTAGTTTTACCTGCTCTGAAGTCGATTCTTCTATCCATTTTTGAGATACAATTTGCCTGTTTCCAAACTTTCCGTTATTGAGAATTAATGTTCCGAATTTTAGCATATCATTGGCCTTCATAAATAGTTCTGAACCAGCTAAATTTCTGTTTAGAGCATCAGTATCCCATCTTTCAATTTTTATTGATAATGGATTGAATAAATTTTTGTCTGCAAAGTCTTTCAACCTGGATTTTACCAATCTGGAAAGTGCTACACCGAAAACATGAGTTTCTCCTGAGCTATAATTGAATTTATCTCCAGGATATTCTTCGAAGGGTAAGTCTAGCATAAATCTTACAGGATCAGAAGAAAAGCCCATTGCAGTAGAAAGTTGACTATTTTCTATGTAATCAAAACCACCTTGCATTGTCATTAAATGTCTCAATGTTACTGTTTTTCTAATCGAATCATGAAGTATTTTCCCTTCAATATTTGAAATGTTTTTAAATTGAGTTCTGGGAATATCGTATTCGGGAAGAATTTTTAAAACAGAAGTATTAATGTCAGGAAGTATTCCTTTATCCCGAGCAATTCCGGCTAGAACAGAAGTGATACTTTTTGTGACAGATTTGACATTAAAGATTGTTTCGTTATTAGCTCCGTTAAAATATTGTTCATAAATAATTTTATTATTTTTTGAAACTATAAATGAACCAATAGAGGGAATTGAGTCGTTTAACTTTCTTGTAAACTCTTCACTGAAAGTTTTTGATAATCCATTTTTATTTGGGGTTTGAGACTTTAAAGCAATACTAATGAAACTGAGAAGTAGAATAGTTGAAATTTTTATTATTTGGTTAAATTTCATCGAATTATCATATTTTCGTTATATTTAAAAAGTATTGATAATAAAGATGTAATACTTTTTGTAAAATTAATTATTTTTCCAATTCGTTTTAGTTGTTTGATTGTCAGTATTTTGTGTGTCGGTGCTTTAAGAATTGTCGGCAGTTTTGATATCCTAGCTAATTATTCCTAAATCTTTAAATATTTTTTTGGTGATCTCTTTTCTACAACTACCAAAGTCAGATCTATTCATTTTTCTGTCTTGTAAAAGTCTTGTTGCAAAAATATAATTACCTTTTTTAGTTTCAATATATCCTGTCCACCATCCGGTATTGATGTTGTTTTCTCTTGTCCATCCCGTCTTTGCTCTAATTGTATAATCTTCTGTTTTCTCGGTTATCATTACTTTTTTTACAATGTCAATATTCTGCTTAGAAAAAGGAAGTCTTTCTTGATATAAAGATTGTAAAAATTCTACCTGATTTTTAGGAGAGATTGCAAAGTCACCAAAGTTCCAAAAGTCTGGATCTTTTTGGGTTAAGTTGTTGTTTCCATAATAACTTTTAGAAAGCAGTTTTTTGTAATTGTCTTTCCCTATCTTTTTTGAAAGCTCAACAAATACCCAACCTGCCGATGATTCAAAGGCTTCTTTAACTGACATATCGTGATATATTTCAGGTCGATATCCATATTTAATAGTGTCTGTATTACCGACCCATTTTACTATCTCATTTTCATCTTTGATTGTATTTGTTTCAAGTGCAATTAATAAATTAATAATCTTGAATGTAGAAGCGGGAAGTGATTCGATTTCTATTCCTACCGTGTCTGATACAATCCATTTTTGACTTTCTAAATCATAAATAGCTATTGAGCCCTCAGTGCCACATCTGTCAAAGTAATTTTTGAAGTCGTTTCGTATGATTACTTCTGGCTTTACCGAAATATTTGACTTTTCGTATGTGTGTTTATTTGATGAACATCCATAAATAGATGAAAATATGACGATAAAAAAGATTAAATTTCCTAGTTTCATTTAGTTTAAGTTATATGTTTTTTTATTTTTTTTTGATTGTAGGTAACAGAAGGTGCAGGAAAAAATGAAAATTAAATTAAGAAAAAATCCATAATGGAAAAATAGAGAATGTAAAGTGGGAGAGGGGCATTTTCTACATGTTCAATCCATCTTTTGTCGATGTTGTGCTAATGAAAGGTTTTTAATCATATTTGTCACACTTTCTGAACATTATAAATTGTTTCATGCCTATGAAATCATTATCAACACTCCAGTTTTCTGCATATTTGTTAATTATTTCTAATCCTTCTTCCCAAGGATTATTGTCAAACAAGCATTCTCCGATTATGTCTCCATCTTTTCTTTTTGAAATATAAATTTTTAACCAATGATATTTATATTCAGGAGTCATTTTTTCTTTTAGTTTAATATTTAATAATGAGTATAATTGTTCATTTTTTAAATCATTGTTAAATGTTCCTTGAAGTGCTAAATTTCCTAATTTTGGGTGCCAAAGGATATCATTATTGTAAAAGTCCAGATTAGGATTATGGGAATCTGTAAAACTTTCTATTGTTGGTTCAAATGTAGTTGATAAATAATTATTTAAGACCGATTCTATTTTTTCCTCCATATTTATTCCTGCTCCAACGATATTTTCTTCAATACCGTGAGGAAAATAAACTTTATGTATTGTAAGAATCATTAAATGCAAAATATTGGGATGATATTCTGGATTTTCAATAATAAACGTAGCAACTTCTAATTCATCATTGATAATTAGGGATAAATATTTTGGATGTTTCTCAACTTTATATCCAATATTTAGAATCTTCTTTTGAAGTTCATTTAATAGCAGAGAATTATTATCAAGAGGTTGTTTGATGTCATTTTCTGTTTCTGTACGATGTTTATTTTTCTTTAGAAAATCGAAAAATCCCATATTAATTTAATTTGTTAAGATTTGCACATAGACCTTTAACTTATATTGTAATAATAAAGTTTAAGCTGTGCTTAGTGCGAAAGCTGTTAGATATAGTTTTTCTTATTATGGAATACCTACCTGATTTACCTTTCTGAAATTTTTTTTAGTTTGTCCATCGCTTTAGGATAAGTTTCTTTGAAGTAATCCAAATATTCATCAACTGTATCTAGTTCAACGATAACAGTTGTAATTCCATTATTTTCTTTAAATCTATAGGTTTCGAATCCTCCTGCCCATTTTTCAACTGCTTCACCGGTTGTTACTTCAATATCTCCGTCTAAAAAACCGTTGTGACGAATCGAAATAAAATTGGCTGAATCGTGTTCTATAACTTCTGAAACCATTCCTCCCTTTTTTCCATTTTCGTCTACACCAACAAATAGAATTTTACTTCCTTTATCCCAAGTTCCCTCATAAGTGGAAGTCGGGTTAAAAGCTGCAGTCCAATATTCATAAGTGGATTTGTCTTTTAAACCCAGCATTGTTTCATATACTTTCTGAGCAGAAGCGTTTATTTCTTTCTTAAATTGTAATTTTTGCATTGCTATTTATTTAAAAATTAAATCAACTCAAATATATCAAAATAATGAAAGCAGTTTGGCTTTATAGAATTTAGATAAAAGTTGGTAGGGTAAAATTATATCTAAAGAAAAATATTTGAGGGAAAAAGAACGTGTTTCTATTCGATGTTCTCCTCATTAATAAAATTATATTCTGTGTCAATTATATTTTGCAAATATTCTTCAAAGTTGTTTGCAATTACTTTAAATTCATCTGGATCATGAAGAAATCTAATGATTTGTCCCTTTTGTCCCTTTTTTGATGGTGTAAAATCAATAAATAATTGAGATGTTCCCCCATTATTCATACAGTCTGAGAAATGCAACCATTTAAAATCTTTAGTTGTATTAGTTATTTTATCATCAACCACAATGTCATCATATTTTCTCTCAATATAATCAGAATAGTATTTTAAGGCTTGATTTTGGTTTTCAATCATTTCTTTTGATGATAAAAAATAATATGGATATCCATAAACGTCGGAGCCAAGTAAAAAAAATGCAATCTCTTCCCCAGCATATTCTCTCCAATAGGTACCATCTACATAATCAAGCAAATCTAATAAAGCCTTTGGAATTTGTGGATATATATTTTTTAGAGTTTCAATATTTTCTTTTGAAGCTCCATGTTTTATATTTTCAAAGTGTTCCCAAATTTCAATACCATTATTTTTATAGTATGTATTTTTGAGTCCTTGAATATAATTTTCTACAATATTCATTTTTGATTTTTGAACTTTTAAGGAGTTTGCAACGGTTACCCTTGTTAGCTGATTGTTGTTCTTTTACATTAGCCCTGCATTTGCTCCTGATATGGTTGCAATAAAATAGTTTGCAGCGTAAATACCAAGTAAAAGCAACAAGTTGTCGTTTGGTTCATTGGTGTTTGTTATATCATAGTCAATGTCGTACTTGCAATAAAAATCTCTCCAATTAAATTTTGGTTCAAATTGAATCACATTTTCTTGGTTTTTATTTTCAAGTATCATTTGGCTTTGAAAAAGTCCACTTAATATCAAAGCATATTCTCTTTCGTCTTGAAAAGTAATGATGATTTTTCCATTCCAACTCATAGAAAGGCCGGCTATTTTATTTCCGTCTTTTGTAACAGCAATGCTAGTACCGAAAAACCCTTCTGGTGCAAGTTTGTAAGTTTCTGTATTGAGAATTTTAATTTCTGCTTTAAGATAAAATGGAGTTTCATAATTCAGTTCTCCCAATAGCTGATTGTTGTCCGAAAGTAGAAAAGTTTTTCTGTCTTTTGAATGTGCATTCATTTTTATTAAAATTTAGAATTAATTAAAATCGCTTTCTTCTAATTTGAAAATTTCTTCAACGGGTGTTCCAAATACATAAGCCATTTTTAAAGCTAAGAGTGTAGAAGGAACAAATTTTCCTGTTTCAATAGAATTCATTGCTTGTCTTGAAATTCCAATTTTTTCAGCTAATTCGGCTTGTGTCCAATTTTTTTTGGCTCGTTCGACTTTTATTGTGTTTTTCATCTGTATTTGCGTGTTGAAATAACTAAACCAAAGATGTAGAACAAGATTAACATTGCGAAAATGTACAAGGAGTCAATTTTTTCAAATTTAAATGTTTTAACTAATCTAAGCATTCCAAAAGTCATAACGACAAGTAATGACAAAATAAAAGCAATTGACACCGCTTCTAATTGTATTCTAATTTGTACTTCATCCAATGATTTTATGCTTTGTAATTGCTTTGCTGTAAACACCACAAATAAAATTGCATTAACAGCGATAATCAGCAAGGCAAGAGAAGTTTGTATATTGTATTTTGATAGGTAAAATACACTTATTGGGAAACTTATAGCAAATACCAAAGCCCAAATTACGTTTGTTGATTTTGCTTTTACTTTCATAAGTAAGTCAATTAAAATTTTCACAAAGATAATAATACATTTCAAAATGTCAATTATATACGACAATTTTGTAAAAAAAATTAAAGCTCGTTTATAAATATTTTAGATGTAAGAAAAGGGGAAGTTTTTGTGTCTTGTTGTGAGAGTTGGTGAGTGTCGTTGTACAATTGCGGCTAACGGAAAAAGTATTGGCGAAGTGCGGGTCGAGAAGGGAACTTTAGTTCAATTTTATACCAAACGTAGCTTCTGTTTTCCATGAAACTAAGTTAAGGAAATATGTAAAATGAAAGAATAACAACGTAAAAGAATAATTTACTTTTTAGTTCTGCTAAACCAACATTTTACCAATATAAATTCAATAGCAGTTATTTTTTTCTTCATAATAATCCAGCCAATTTTTTATTCTTCCAACAAACATTTTAAGATAGTTTTCTGTTAAAAATATATTAGACCAATCAAATCTCTGAGCTTGAACGCCAAGATAAAATATAAAAATAGAAGCTCCTGCTTCAGGAATTAATTTTAGTTCTTTCTCGGATAACTCTCTTTCGCTTTTATAACCATTTAGAAAACTGTCAACCTTGATTTCATAAATGTTTTTATCGGTTTCTATGAAAAATAGTTGCTTACAGAAATATCCAACATCCAAAATCAAAGAACCATTTCCACAATTATCAAAATCAAAAATTGTAATGTCATTTTCCTTATTTACACTTAAGTTGTCATACCAAATATCAAGGTGAACGATACCTTTTTGATTTGCTGACAAATTGCTTTCTTCAAAACTCCTGGATATTTTTGATGAAATCTGTTTTAGATATATCATTTCACTCAAATTGTCAGGAAAAAAATCATTTAGATAATCATAAGCTTTATTCATGAGAACATCAGAATTATAATTTACTCTATTAATTTTTTTTGTAGCAGTTATATTGTGAATTTTGGCCATCATTGAACCAATTGCAAAGCAGGTTTCATTTGTCATAAAACGTATTTTCTCACCTTTTGCAAATGTGAACAGTACAATATATCGTAAACCTTCCGGAGCATTTATTTCCTGAATTAAATTTCCATTTTCATCTGGAATCGGAATTGAGATTGAAAGATTATGTTGTTTAAGCAAATTCAAAAGCTCTAACTCTTCTTGAATTTCAAATTTTGTTCTCCAATTATGACAATAAACTCTTACAACATATTTTGTATTCTGATTAGACATAAAATAAGTGTGGTTTACTCCGGTTCTAAAAAGTTTACAATCGAAATGAGCTTTTAATTGATATTTATCGGTAATAAATTTACCTAATTCTGTTTGTGATAATATTGAAGCTATTGTTGGAAAAGTTTTCATCAATTGTATAGTTTGGCTATAATTGCTACTAAAAGAAAAAGAGTTGTCAGGATGCAGGAAAGAATTGAGTTTCTTTTCAAACTTAGTTGTTTTTTCCTTGAAACTAAACTAAGGAAATTATGTGGAATGGGAAAATAGCGGCGGATAAATGTGAGGAATTTTTCAATTCTGCAATTCCTCCCGCACTTCACAAAACAGAGCTGTTCGTTAGCTGCAGTATTAACTAATATCTCTAATAATTTGAGATGTGTTAGGAATCGCTTTTCCTCTTCTGCTATTATATTTTGTTTCTAAAATTTTTGAAATGATACCTTCTAGTTTTGATATTTTAGATTTATGTTCATCGTTGTTAGGTATTTGAATAAATACTAATTTATGGGTTAAAGCATTTTGGTAAACATTTTGTAAATCTTCTTCAGTTGCGTGAGGTCCAATTCTTTGTTTTCTTTTTCCTGCTAATGCACAAAGAAAAGAATTCATAAATGCACCAGGACGTAAGTCGAAATGTGCAGCAAATCTTTCTAAAATAGCTCTACTTCCCGTTTTACCGACGTATACTGGATTATCTTTTTCGTCAAAAATAACATAGATTCCAGTCATTGATTGATTTTCAAAGATTAAATCCACAAGTTTTAGTTCACCTATAATTAGCTTATGATTTTTAAGTATTTTTTTTATTAATTCCTTTACGGAAATATTCTCAATTTCATTAAAACTTATGAATTTTTTCTCGATTTTATTCTTCATTTCTATGCGTGATTTTTTTGGGAATATTGCAGCTAACGGAAAAGTATTGGCGTCAGTGGGGGATTTTCAGCGCAACACTTGATACGAAGCACACAGTCCAAATTTAGCACAAAATTTCATACGAAGAACGTCCGCCTCCATTACGCCAAACCCGTGTTATGGACTGTGGCTTTCAATCGGTCGCAGTCTGTGCCTGGTTGTGTGTCTGATGAAAAATAAAAAAGTAGGGAAAGAAAATTTTGTCCCATTTGTTTTGTCTTGGGGGGCGGTAGGCTTGGCAATCGTTGTTTTAATTGAAAGACAGGCGGTATTCTTGCGGTGTAGAACCTGTCTTTTGTTTGAATAGTTTGCTAAAATACTGCGGATATTCAAAACCCAATGAATACGCAATTTCGCTTACAGAACTATCACTGTTGAGTAGAATGTTTTTTGCTTCTTCAATAAGGTAATAATGAATATGGTCTTGTGCATTCATTCCCGTTTCTTTTTTGAGTAAGTCGCTTAAATAGCTTGGCGATAAATGCACATTGTCTGCCAAAAATTTTACGGTTGGCAAACCTTTTTCTTTCAGTTCATCGTTTTTAAAATAGCTTTTAAGCAAAGTTTTTATTGCTGAAACTGTATTTGAATTTGTATTTTTCCGTGTAATAAATTGTCGGTTGTAATAGCGATTGCAATAATTTAAAAGCAACTCAATGTTTGATACAATGAGTGTCTGACTGTGGTTGTCTATATTTTCTTGCAATTCATTTTCGATTTTTTGAACGCAGTCAAAAAGTATATGTTTTTCCTTGTCCGACAAATGCAATGCTTCGGAAGTTTCGTAAGAAAAGAAAGTATAATCGTTTATCTTGTTGCCCAATGAAGTGCCACGAAGCAAGTCGCGGTGGAAAAACAAGCCCCACCCCATTTTGTCGGGTTTATCTTCAATCTCATTGTCCATTGTAAGCACTTGTTTTGGTGCAATACAAATTAAACTGCCATCCTGAAAATCGTAAGATTGCCTTCCATAACGCAAATTGTTGATGCAATAATTTTTAAACATTATGCAATAAAAATCGCAACTTACCCTCGTGCCGTCTTCAAGGTGTTCGTCAAACTTGCTAAAATTAACAACTGCAACCAATGGATGCCTTGTTTTATTTTGCACAAAGTTGTTAATCTCTGAAATGCTATGCAATTGAATAATTGGTTTCATTCTACAAATCTAAAAAATAAAGTTAGTGTATTGAGTTGGTTAAGATTTCAACATAAGGTTTTAATCGCTGATGCAACAATGTATCAAGCAACAAAAATGAAACGGATAAGCAAAGGAAACCAAGTGCCAAGCCTTTGAAATAATCATTTTTCAAAAAGAAAAAAGCAATAACAGAAATAACGATTAACACTGCCCAAACTCGTTTTATCATCGTATAACTTTTACTGTCAGCTTGCATTTTTGTGAGTTCTTTTTGAATTGTTTCCTTCGGATTTTGCTGATATAGCTCGGTTGTTGTTGCTATGTGTTTCGCTCTTGAATACAAAAGGTAACTTCCATAACCCAAGTTTCCAATCAGTAGTAAACCAACAGGTATCAACATTCCATTGAGAAGTTGGTTTTCAGACTTTAAAATAAGATATAGGAATAGGACTAAAAGTAATCCTATTCCTAACATTATTTTGCCTTGTTGGGCATCGCCCTTTGCCCAAACGGTTAATGCTCTTAAAAATTCCATATCATAAACCATATTGTGAACGAATGAGTGCTAAATATTCAGGGTCGTTCATTTGTTTGCGTGCCGCAATAATTTGTTCCGCATCAGGTCCTGCTATATAACGCAGTTGGTTTGTGTTATCGGTAGCCGCTTTGTAAATGGTTTCTGCTACCAAAACAGGTTCGCTTCCATTTGCACCTGCTTCAAAGGCTTTAAGCACCTTGCCTGTAAAATCCTGATATTCGGTTAATGCAGGGTCAATATTCAAATCAAAAGAACTTGTTGCAAAGTTGGTATTGATAACGCCCGGTTCTATCATTTTTACTTTGATACCGATTTCTGCCAACTCATACGATAATGCTTCGCTCAATCCTTCAACGGCAAATTTAGAACCGTGATATAAAGTTCCCATTGGGAAAGTTACTTTACCACCCATTGAAGAAATGTTGATGATGATACCATTTCCTTGTTTACGCATTACAGGAATGATATTTTTAGTCATTAATAACAACCCGATTACATTTACTTCAAACTGCATACGGATTTTATGTTCGGGTGTGGCTTCCAAAATTCCGTAAGAACCGTAACCTGCATTGTTTAGCAACACATCAATTTTTCCAAACTTGGCAACGCCTTGTTCTACGGATTTTTTAATGGTGTCTTCTTTGGTAACATCTAACTCTGTTACCAACACATTTCCCAAGTCTGTTAGTTCTGCATCGCTGTCAGAAAATTTGCGAACAGTTGCAATTACGTTCCAACCTTTTTCTTGAAAATACTTTGCAGTCATACGCCCAATACCGCTACTGCAACCTGTTATTAAAATTGTATTAGTCATTGTTTTGTCTTTTTTAAAGTGAATTATTTTGTTTTAAAATGATTAAAAATCTTTTTTCTTCATTCCGTCCACAACCATTTGCCCTGCCATTTTTGCAAAACTTCCCCAACTGTTGCTGATAGCAAAATGTGTTGCGTTGGTAAACAAATGCTCCATTAGTTTTTTGTTCGTCATCAACATTGCCTGATTGTTGAAATCATCAATCAAGACGGATTTGATTACGTTTTCATAGTTGTGCGCATTTCCGAAATTTCCAACGCCTGAAACAAAATCTTCTTTGCTTTCGTTACAACCGCCCCAAGTCAAATAAGCATTCATAAAAACATTTGGCGGAATGGTATTTACAGCAATACCGCCATAGTTTAGTTCATTGATAGCTTTGTGAATACGGGCTTCGTGGTTTTTCATCGTGTCGTTATCTACTGCAATCATACAACCCAATGTTCCCAATAATTTTTCATTGCAAAATGCGGTGGCTTTTGTCAGGTAATCATCAACCTCGTTTTTGGTGTCTAATGCGATTTCTGAAAAGATTTGACAAAACGCTTCATTTTTTACTGCAAAATCATCTTCTTTCAGATTGGGAATAAAAACAACATCGGTAGTA
Source organism: Chryseobacterium oryctis (assembly GCF_025971925.1). Lineage (GTDB taxonomy): Bacteria > Bacteroidota > Bacteroidia > Flavobacteriales > Weeksellaceae > Chryseobacterium > Chryseobacterium oryctis. Next base: position 557,611 of record NZ_JAPDHV010000001.1, on the reverse strand, counting down.
GGATATTTTCCGCTTTCTACTTTTAAAACTTCAGCAGTAGGTTGGTTTGCCAAAAATGCTTTTTTCGTTTCTTCAACACCTTGATAATACGTTCCAACAGCATAAGTGTCTTCGGCAATGGCTTTGCGAACAGCATTTAAAAATTGTTCTCTTTGTGTCCAATTTTTAGATGTAACAATAGTTTGAACCCTGCCACAAACCGCACCACCATTCATCTTACCAACAGAAACTACCTGTAATGCCTGATGCTTTATTTCTTTGTCTGTCCAAAGTCTGTCGCCCGGAATAATCAATAGCGGATTGTTTCCGCCACATTCCGAAACTAACGGTGCTTTTGCATTTTTTTGAATAGTGTGTGCAACGCCTGATGAACCTGTAAAGTAAATGGCGTGCAAGCCTTCTAAACCTGTCATTGCTCTTGATTCTTCGGGTTCAATAAATGCTAACGCTTTTCGGTCTATAAGTGGCTTGAAAATTTTTGCCCAAACCTTATCAGATTCCGCATTGTTTTGATGTGGCTTGTGAATGACGGCTTTGTTTTCAAAGAATAATGCTTTTACCATTTCCACCGAAGAACTGTAATTACCTGCACCCGAAACAGCAATCACACCTGCGGGCTTGTTGAGCGGGTTAGTTTGTTTAGGTTCGCCTTTCACATACAGGTAGCCTTTTTGTTTTCCCGCTACAATTTTGTCTTTCGGAAAAATAGGGTAAGTTTGAATGGCAGTAATTCCGTTTTCCAATTTTGTAATGTTCACAGGTTCTAACAGCTCGCCATTTGCCAGCTTTTCATACAAATGGTGGCTTGCCATAAGAACGCCTGCAATTGGTGATGCCGTTGCTCCTAATCCAAAACCTTTGGTGTAGATGTTTGTGCCGATTAAGTCGTTTTTCATTTTAATATCGGCATCTGCAAGTTGGTCGGCATACTTGCTTAAATTTTTTTGAACTTCTTCTATTAAAGATAGTTTTTCAACTGCCGAAGTAGTTGCCCAAGCCTGTGGGTCTAAATAGTCAAATGCTTCTTGTGCTGTCATAACTTTACGTTTTAAAATTTTAATAATGCAAAGGTCAGCCGAGAAAGCAAGTGTGTGTTAATACAAATTCGGGATAGTTGTATAGTTTTTACGGATTTTAAAATTTTCCTGTGTGGTGGGCTTTTTTATTTTTTTTTTGTGTTGTTGTCGGGTGTCTGTCGGTTGGTATGGGATGTCCTGCCGTTGCCCATAACGGAAAAAGTATTGGCGAAGTGCGGGTTTTCGAAGAACTGAAAGTTCAAGAACGACCAAACGAAGCGAATGCTTTTTCAATACTGCTAACTTACAAAAAATTGCAGAATTGAAAAGCATGAGCGGAATGGAAAATCTGCTTTTCAATTTTGCTCTACTCCCCGCATTTTGCCAATACTATGTTAGCTGTAGGCATAATTTTAGTCAATTTTGAAAGTCAAATGATTATCTTCTGCTTTGTCTGTATTTATTGAATTCTTTGGCGGTGAAAGCCAGCTTTCTTTATTGATTACAAATTTGAATAGGTAAGTTTTTCCTTTCTCAAAATCCGTTTTTGGTAATGTTATTTCAAATTTATTTTTGCTCTTTCTTACGAGTTGGTACTTTGGATTATCAGGATTCCAATCGTTGAAGTTTCCAGCAACAGAAATAGAAGAAATAAGTTTTGAATCTAATTTTTTGTCGTGAATATATGAGAAAACTACATTGTTCCCTTTGAATCTGTAACCATATATATTCTGAGTGTTTTGGTTAGTTAAATCTTCTGCAAGATTTAAAACTGTAGATTGTAAATTGTAAAAAGTGTTTTCAGCACCTATATTTACGACTATGCAAATACCTAAATTTATTTCTGGAAAAACTGTAAAAAGAGTTTGAGTTCCATATGCTCCTCCATGTTTATATCCAAACTTTCCTTTGTCCGTGATTTCCCATCTATCCCAAAAATATCCAAACCAATGTGTATTGCTCTGATTAACATTTCTTTGTGATTCTGTTACTAATTTAGAATCTGAAAGTTCATATTGTAATAGTTTTGTCAAATCATCCATTGTGGATTTTAATTTTCCAGTTGCTCCCCACAAATTATTTTCAAAATGTGGCATCAAAACATTTTTCTCATTATAACCATTAGCAAGAACCTCATTTTTATCTAAATCAAATTTTGTATGATTCATTGCCAAAGGATATAAGAAATTTTCTTTTGTTAATTGTTGGAAATCTTTATGATATATGTTTTCTAGCATATAACCTGTTAATTCAAGACTAAGATTACTATAATTATATTTTGTTCCTGGGATTGTATCTAATTTTACTCTTTTCAAATCTGATAAAAAAGATTGTCTTGAATATTCCTTATTTATTTTTGCGGATAAAAATACATTTTCATCTCGTTTCACATTCCAAATTGAAGTTTCATCTGGCAAACTTCTGGGAAGTGCAGATTCAAAGGAAATTAAATCTTTAATTCGAATAGGAATTTCGTTGTATTGTAAGTTTGGATAAGAATCTTTTAAGTAAACTCGAATATCATCATTCAATTTTACTTTGCCTTCTAAAACTGCATTTGCTAATAAAGTTCCGGTAATTATTTTTGTAACTGAAGCTATCTCATAATAAGTTTCATTGTTAGGTTTATTTCCTTTTCCTTTATCAATTTCGCCGTAATGTTTTATGTAGAGTTTTCCATTTTTTACAACGCCGATAGAAGCGGAAGTTGCTCCAGAATTTCTCAATAAATTTTGAACATTTAAATCGATTAATGAATAGATATCTTTTTCGGATTTTACTTTATTTTGACAATATATTTGAGAGGAAATTATTGTAAAAAAAAACTAATAAAATATGTTTCATAAATTTTGCTGATTATTGAGATATGCTTGCAGCTAACGGAAAAAATATTGGCGGCTGAAAAAGTAGAGTAGTTCAACTTAGAATTTAACCCCGCATTTTGCCAATACACTGTTAGCTGTAGTTTCTTTTTTATTATTTTAGTTCTTCATAAAATTCAGTTTTTAAATATTCAGATTGTTTTATATCGCAACCTAAAACAAATGTTCTGAAAGCTGGTTTATCCGCATAAAAAGGAATTTTATCTTGGATAAAATCAATTTTTTGTTTTTTCAGTATTTCTGAAAGTTTACTAGATTTATGTTCGTCTAAAGTGAAACCAATACAATGTGTTTTTGCCCATTTATCAGAACTTATTTGTGTAAAAGCAAATTCAATAATTTCCTTTTCACTTCTAAAAATTTCAAGATTATTTTTTTGTCCGTGTTCTGTGTAATACCAATAATATAAAGGTCCATTTTTGTCAATTCCATAACCTTCCCAAATAAAATTTCCGTTAACTGAATAACTATCAAAATTATAGCAATTTTTCTTCATCCAATCTTCTAATTCAATTTCTGTTTCAGGAATTTTTTCGTTCATTGACGGTGTTTTTGTGAAATTACAGCTAATGTTTCGGGGCTTGGCGTCAGTGGCGGAAATTGAAGCGAAAAGTTTCAATTTAGCGACACGGTAAGCAAAAGCCAATTAATTGAATAAATTTAAGAAAAAAGTCAATATAATTGGCTTTTTGCGGAATAGAAAGCCGAAACTTTAAATTTTGCCTTAACCCGTCATTGTGTCAAACCCTTGTTAGCAGAAGTTTTATTATTTATCGTATCAACTTTATAAAAGCGTCTCCACTGTCAATAGAACTTCTCATATACAGATATTTTTCTTTTTTATTCGGTACATCAAACTCAATTAATCCTGCTTCACAATAATAAAGCAAAAAAGTTTCGTTTTTAAATTCAATGTTTGAAACAGGAATATTTGTTAGTTGAAATTCCTCCATTTTTTTTCCTGTTATTAAGTCTAATTTGAATATCACACCTTTTTCAGTATAACCCCACAAAAAGCCATTATTCTCTGTTATGTATTCAATTTTTTCATTGTTAAATTCTGTTTTCCAGTTTAATATTCCATTTTCTGATTTTAGAGAATAAACAGCTGTTTTTCCACTTCCTTTTGTTCCGAAGTAAATATTGTTGTTATGACAAAAAATCCGCTCTTTAATATTGTATTGATTTTCAGGCAATTCATATTGCCAAAGAATATCCAAATTATTTGGGTTCATTGCATATAAAGTCCTGCTCTCGTCTGAAATAAAAACATTTTTATTGTCGGTTATGGGTTTTCCATACATCGCTTTATTGAACACTCTTTTGTACAGTGCTTTTCCTGTTTTGGCATCAAAACTATAAAAATAAGGGGCGCTTTGTGTGAATACCATGTTGTTAAAAAACAAAATAGGAATGTGATTATAAGGATAATCTAATTTATAATTCCAAATCAATCCTCCGTCATTAATGTCAAGTGCATAAATGTTGCTATTGTCGTTTTGAGTAGTTATGAAAAGTTGGTTATCAACGATTGTCGGGATTTGACTTTTAATGATAATTCCTTTTTTGATATTACCTAAACGCGTTTTCCAAAATGCTTTGCCTGTTTGGTTATTAAGTGCATAAATTTCCCCGTTAATGAAAGGAACATAAACAATTCCGTCCTTAATTGTCAGTTTATTTCCAGACATTGTCCTGTCTGAATCGGTTGCTTGTGCCTTCCAATTAATTTTTTCCGTATTCAAATTGTAAGAAATAAGTTTTCCGTCCAAATCATAAATTAGAATAGAGCATGTGTCCAATGGTACCTTTTTTATTGGGGTAATAGAATTATTAAAAACCATATCTTCCATTGTCAATATTTGATTATTGGAATATAAACTTTTATCACTTTTGGGAGCCGAATTTGGTGCTTGTGCCAATAACTGACTAGAAACTACCATAAAGAATAGAAAAGTTGAAATTGTTCTTTGCATAACATAATGTGAGTTTTTAAAATTTCTGCCAATACTTTTTCAATGTAATTAAGTTAATCAAAAATGTGGAATTGGAAAATATTGGCGGAATAGAAAATCTGCTTTTCAATTTTGCACTTCTCCCCGCATTTTGCCAATACAATGTTAGCTGTAGTTTCTTTAACATTTTACCTTTGAGGAATTTACTATTTTCAAACACTCAATCTTTAACCATTTGTTATTTTCATAACGATAAGTTTTCGATATTCTTGTTATTTTGTTTCCAACAGAAGATATTGTCTCAATAAGAACTAAATCTTCTCTTTCATACCTTCCAAAATTAATCACAATTCTTTGGAAATTCCCATTGAGGTTCGGTAATTTTTTAGAATTTTTACTCCTCGGAAAATAATATATTTCAGAATTATCTCTCTCAGAAAACATTTTTGAAAAATTTTGCATATAATCAAGATTGAAACTCTTTCTATTTTCTTCTGTAATATATATTCCTGAACCATAATTTATTATCGGGATAATATTTTTTTGATACTTTTTTCTCAAAAATTCAAATGTATTATCATTCCAAAAAATACTGTCTAAAAAGGACATTTTATCTGAATGTAAAGTTGAAGTCGATTTACAATCCTTAATTACATCATTGGCATAAATATCAGAGACTACTGAAACTTTAAGATCAACCAATGGTAAATCTTCTTTTGTAATTTGGTTGAAAATTGTATTTCTTAACAAGTGAAATTTTTCTTGATTTTGAGATTCTTTAGTTGTGAAATTTTGCAATTTTATCTTTTCATTTTTTATAAAATCACTACAATCATTATTATATGCTTGAGCAAAAGCTTTAAATGATAATAGTAAGAAAAATAGAAAAATATTTAATTTATGCATGGTTTTCTGAAATTACAGCTAACGATTGGCTCGGCTTTGCGAAGTTTTTTAGAGAGAGCTTTGCTCTTGAAGAAAAAATTTTTGCAAAGGCGAATGTTCTGCGAGGCGACCGTTCGGTCGTTTCGTAAAACATTCGACGAAGTCGAGCCAATTGTTCTTGCGACAGCGACCGAAGGGAGATGTCACAAGAACGTTTTAGGTATTGCCGAAGGCGGGGAAATCGAAGCCTATAGTTTCGATTTTGCACCGAGGCGAGCCAAAACGAATTTTTATGAGTTAAATTTAAAAATAAAAAACGAATAAAATTCGTTTTTGGCGGAATAAATGCACAAACTTTCAACTTAGCCATTCAGCCCCGCTTTTGGCAATACCATGTTATCGGTCGTTCTTCTTTCGGTCGTTGAGTTTATTGCTTTTTGTCGTGATTACTGTTAATAACTTTTTTGTAATTTTTCTTTGTCAGTTCAGAATATTTGTTTATTTTTGTCAAATCTTGACAAGTCGTAAATTTGCAAAATGAAAATCTTAAACTCCGAATTAGGTCAATATTTAAGGGAACTCCGAAAGGGTAAAGGTCAAACCTTGCATCAAGTTTCAGTTGGAACAGATATTGACTCGCCTTTGTTGAGCAAGTTGGAAAGAGGCGAAAGATTACCAACAGCCGAACAAATAAAAAAGTTAGCCAAGCATTACAAAGTTGCTGAAACTGATTTGAAAATTAAAGCAACTGCTGAAAGAATTATTAAAGAATACGGAGTAAATGACACAACTTATGAGGCTGTCAATTTAGTAATGGAGCAAATAACACCATATATTAAGAAATGAAAAAACTGATTACAGATAATTTTGAGTTGCATTTGGAAGATGCTATACAAGGCTTGTCGGCTTTGCCTGAAAACTCTTTTGATTTGGCAATTTGTGACCCTCCGTATGGTGCGGCAACTTCTGCCAAATGGAACTATGAAAGTGATAAAAAAATAAATGGTTTTGGTGGAAATTGGAAATTGAACAATGAAGAATGGGATTTGCTTACAGGAAACGATATTTTTAAAAGCACTCATCAATGGCTTACACAATTAAAAAGATTAGTAAAGCCAACAGGTTCAATTTGGATTCATGCAACTTATCACAATTCGGGTTTTGTGAATGTGCTTTGTCAATTATTAGGTTTAGAAATTATCAATGAAGTAACTTGGTATAAACGCAATGCGTTTCCGAATTTGTCGGCAAGACGATTAACGGCAAGTCATGAAACTATTTTGTGGGTTCATACAGGTGGTGAAAAGCAACGAAAATACAATTTCAATTATGATGATGTAAAACGAGCAAAGTTTGAAGGCGATAATATGAAAGAAGCTGATAAACAACTTAGAACCGTTTGGGATATTCCTAACAACAAAAGCAAAGATGAATTAAGTTTTGGAACGCACCCAACACAAAAACCGCTTAGAGTATCGGAAAGATTGTTGATGATTTCAGGAATTAAAGGTGGTAAATTGCTTGTTCCGTTTGCAGGTTCGGGAACAGAAATGATTGCAGGAATGAAATACGGAATGCAAGCTGTTGGATTTGAAACCAACGAAGAATATTTTGAACTTGCCAAAGAAAGATTGTTGTTTGAAGAAAGTAAAATTAAAAGCCAACTATTTGTATGATTATTAAACCCAAAAATATTGTTGAGCCTGTTATCAAATGGTCGGGAAGTAAAAGATATGTTGCTCCCGAGTTGAGTCGACACATTGCAAATCAAAAAAGATATATTGAGCCGTTTATTGGCGGTGGTGCAATGTTGCCTTTTCGTCAAATACCAAATGCAGTTGCAAGCGATATAATTCCCGAATTGGTAAAGCTATGGAATCAGATAAAAAACAATCCTGAACAAGTTGCAGAAGAATACAAAAATCGTTGGGAAAGATTGCAAGATGAAGGACACAATGTTTATTATGAAGTTCGCGATAATTTCAATAATACAAAGAATGAATTTGATTTTTTATTTCTCACACGAACTTGTGTAAACGGCTTGATACGTTACAATACAAACGGAGAATTTAATAATTCAATGCACAAAAACCGTCCTGGTATAAATCCAAATAGATTAAAAGAAGTTATTTTAAAATGGAGTCATTATATTCGTGATGTCGAATTTTTGAATTGCGATTATCGCCAAACTTTGGCAGATGCTGACAAAAACGATTTTGTATTTCTTGACCCGCCTTATGGTGGAACTAAAGACCGTTACACAAAAACAGAATTTAACCTTGACGATTTTTATGCCGAATTAGAACGATTAAATTCTGTTGGCGCAAAATGGATTTTAACTTTTGACGGAACTGCTGGAAATCGTGAATACGATTATCAGTTGCCAACAGAATTATACAAACATAAAACCGAAATTAAAACAGGAAATTCTCCTTTTACAAAATCAATGAAAACAAGTATTGATGCCATTTACGAATCAGTATATTTTAATTTTGAAACTTCCGTTGAATTGCGAAACAATATCAGTAAAAATGGAGTTCAAGAATTGGCTTTTGTCTGAAAGTAAAAGGTGTCCAATTGTTTCAGTTCCGTCATTTCTGAACTCGAAAGCAAGAATAAAATCTAATTTTCCCTCTTGCATTTCGTTTTTCATTTCTTCCAAACTTTTGTAAATAAATGAGCCACCTGAATAAGTAACAGCATTTGTCAGTGGAGATTTTTTACCTGTAAATGATTGCCAATCTTGTTTATTTGGCTTGTATGCAGTTGGTGGGATTTTGAATAATACATTCACATATTCAGTTAATCGCCAACCTATATTTTCATCTAAATCTTTTGCTTTGTTTTTTGATTCAATGACCAGAAATATTTCTTCTTTTGTGGTGTGAATTTGAATAATATGGTCGGGACGTTTTGCTTTTATTTCAGAAACTCTTGGTAACGAAGTCCAGCGATATTCTGTTTTATCAGAAAAGTCAAAATACGAAATTCCGCTCCAATCTCCACCGGGCGGATTGCACATTGATTCAAAAATATTTGAACTTAATTGTCTTGAAAATAATGTATGAATGGCTGTATCAACATCGTGTTCTCCATAGATTCCGCTTGGTTTGGCAGAACTGAATACAACCTTTACATTTTTTCGTTCTAAATTTCTGTTTACAATATTTGCCAAAACTCCATATTCAGAAGTTGCACTATCGGCTAAAACATAATTGCTCAAATTCAAAACAGCTTGCCAAAGTCCATTACTTGTTAGAAGTTTTGTAGGATTTTCGCTGAATGTTTTCCATGTTTGTTTTCCTGCGGGTCCAAAAACAATCGTTAAAATATCAATGTCATTACCAAATAACATTCTTGCAAGTGGTACAAGTCCTCTGTCTGGACGAGAGTCATCTCCTCTTGGTTTGAATCCTGTAATCCAAACAATGATTAAGGGTTTATTTTTCTTCTCAATTACGTTAGCCAAATCATCGACTTTATCTGCAGGATAAATTTCTTTTAGAAGTGAGGCAAACTTTTTTACATTACCATTCGCTACAAGACAAATCGGAATTTCTTTTGCGCCAATTGAAAGTAAATTAAGTTCCTGCGTTTTTTTCAAAAGTGTTTTGAATGTATCTGTAACTTTTACTTTGTCTGATGACTTTTTTCTCCAAATTTGTTTGTTCGGGTGGTTTTTAATCCATTCCGCTTTTTTCTGTCCTGATGAAATTTTTAAAAATTCTTCCCACTCCAATGCCCGAAATGTATCAACTCGTTTTCTGTCGTTCGAAAGGATTTTTACAAGTGTTGTTCCTTTCTCAATCAGAACGTCCATAGCTTTGGTTGTTTGACTTTGCTCAATAATTGATTTTAGCAAATTCAAACTTGCTTCCTTTCCGAAAATATGCGTAAACTTTTTGCGTAGTTCGTTAGTAATTGCAGGGTGTGGCTCGTAAATCGGAACACAAACTACATTTAAGGATTTGGAAGAAGTGATGTAAGAAAATGGCACAATCGGGTTTGGGAAACGAGGAGCTTTTACCTTTCTATCTCCGTCTAACTCAACTCCTCCGATTTCGGCAAAGTAGAAATACGGAATTCCGATTTCAGCACAAGTAACGGCTCTGCCGTTCCGCTGCCAAGCGTTATTCCCTGCTGGTAATGCGTTGCAAAATTCAATCGCGAGTAAAAGTTCTTCGGTTTTATTGTCTTTGGAAACTTTGGTAATGTATGCGTCAGTAGCTTCTCGTAATGGAGCACCGTACTTTGTAAGTTCTGTATTGAAATTCACATTCCAACGGTTGTGTCCTCCTAATAATTCAACTTCAAAAATTTCTTTGTTTTTGTTCAGAATAGAGTAGGACGGAACAATTATGTTTTTACTTTTCGCTACAACATTTGCGTTGTAAGCAAGTGCTATTAAGGATAATGCTCTTTCACTTTCAATTATGTTATCTCCGTGTATTCTAAGTTTCATTTAATTTATTGCGTATCATATAGATTTGAATATACAAATATAAACAAATGTTCGTCTGTTTTGTCTGTCTGTTGATGTTAGCACGGTCGCCCATAGAATGACCGATAACGGAAAAAGTATTGGCGAAGTGCGGGCTTAATTTGAACGAAAGTTCAAGTTCAGACCAATAGTAGCCAATATTTTTTCAATGGAACTAAGTTAATTAAAAATGTGGAATTGGAAAATATTGGCGGCTAAAAAAGTAGAGTAGTTCAACTTAGAATTTAAACCCGCATTTTGCCAATACAATGTTAGCTGTAGTCTCTTTCTGATTATTTATTTTGTTTGTACATAATAATAATTCCATTCATTTCTTTTTCATTTTTGAAAATTCTTGAGTTTTCAGCATATTCAATTTCAATCGTATCATTATTTTTCCATTTTGTATTTAATTCAATTATTTCTCCATTCATTTTTGCTTTGTGATGATCTGAATCTGCACTAAAAATATTCCCAATATCATTTTCTTTCAATTTGTAATCTACATCTACAATACTTATTTGTGTTGAAAAATCAGAAATTGCTCCACAATTCTGTGAGAATATAATTATTTTAGATTTTTTATCTGGAGAATATTCTGTTTTTATAAGTTTAGTTCCGCACATATCATTAAAATTAAAAGCAGAATAAATGATTGCAATAAATACGATAAAACCAAAAATTAATACGCCGAAAATTATTAGAATAATTTTTGAAAACTTGTTCATTTTTTATTGAGTAAATATTATACGGAATCTTATTTTTGAGATTACAGCTAACGGAAAAAGGCTTTGCGAAGTGCGGGAATTCGAAGAACTAAAAGTTCAAGAATTCGTAAACGAAGCAAATGCTTTTTCAGATTGTCTAAATTAAAGAAAAAAAACAATATGAAAAGCAGTTGCGGCTAAAATAAATTATAAGTCCAACATTGACTTTAACCCCGCATTTTGCAAAGCCTATGTTATACGACGTTTTTTTTATATTACTCTTTTAATAATTTCGCAAGTTTTTCAAAATCTCCATCTTGACCAAAATTTTCAGTATTTGAATCTGTTCCAACAATTCGGAATAATCGACAATCAAAACAAATTTTACATAAACCAATAATTTCTTTATCTTTTTTAAAAACTAATATATCTCTATAAACAGCAATACAAGCTGCTGCATAACTCTCATAAACAGTTTTTTCAGTAAAAATTTGTTTGATATCTTTAAATTTAGATTTATGAATTGATGATTTCGTAAATCCTATTTCAGTTAATTTGCTTATAAAACTTAAACTTTTCAAATTTGTTGGCTTTTCATCAAGAATAATTTCAAACTTTAACTTGTCATTTTTCGATTTATTTTGTGTATCTAATAAATCCATTGCTTTATCTTCAGAAATGTCAGTATGATAATATTCTATTTCATCAAATTCAAAAAAAGATTTCCCATATTTTGGAATAAATTTTTCTTCGAGGCTTTTGTTTTCTTTATTTAAAATTTCAGCACTTTTATTTTCAGTTTGTTTACAACTTAATAAAAATGATATAGTTAAAATAAAAATGAAAATATTCTTCATAGACGTGCTGTTGTAAAATGTCGTATAACGTCTAAATATACGCATTGCGTTAATATCAAACATATAAATATGCGTTTATTTAATTTTTATTTTATGTAAATTATTGTGATACAGTGATTTATTTTTAAATGTTTTTGGATAAACGCAATTATAATAATCAGAGATAAACAAAAAAGCTGTCTACAGAATAAAAAAAACCGCTCTGAAAATCAGAACGGTTAATATATTAAATTGTCTCAGCGACACGCTGTTACATCATTCCTGGCATTCCTCCACCCATTGGCATTGCAGGTTCGTCTTTTTTCACTTCAGTGATAACACATTCAGTTGTTAAAAGCATTCCTGAAACTGAAGCTGCATTCTCAAGGGCAACTCTTGTTACTTTAGTAGGGTCAATGATACCTGCTTCAAGCATGTTTACATACTCGTCAGTTTTAGCGTTGTATCCGAAGTCTCCGCTTCCTTCTGCAACTTTAGCAACGATTACAGAACCTTCACCTCCTGCATTAGCAACGATTTGTCTCAATGGCTCTTCGATAGCTCTTTTTACGATTTTGATACCTGTTGTTTCGTCAGCATTTGCACCGGATAGGTTTTCTAGAGAAGAAATAGCTCTTACTAAAGCAACTCCACCTCCTGCAACGATTCCTTCTTCAACAGCCGCTCTTGTAGCGTGAAGAGCATCGTCAACTCTGTCTTTTTTCTCCTTCATTTCAACTTCCGAAGCTGCACCTACGTAAAGAACTGCAACACCTCCGGCTAATTTAGCCAATCTTTCCTGAAGTTTTTCTTTGTCATAATCAGAAGTAGATGTTTCCATCTGAGCTTTGATTTGAGCAACTCTTCCTTTGATTTTGCTGTCATCACCACCTCCGTTTACGATAGTAGTATTGTCTTTATCGATAGATACTTTTTCAGCCGTTCCAAGCATATCTAAAGAAACATTATCCATTGTGAATCCTTGTTCCTCAGAAATTACAGTACCACCTGTAAGGATTGCGATATCTTCCAACATTGCTTTTCTTCTGTCTCCGAAACCTGGCGCTTTTACAGCAGCGATTTTAAGAGAACCTCTTAATTTGTTTACCACTAAAGTTGCCAAAGCTTCACCTTCAACTTCTTCAGAGATGATTAACAAAGATTTACCTCCTTGTGCAATTGGTTCAAGAACTGGAAGCAATTCTTTCATAGAAGAGATTTTTTTCTCCACTAAAAGAATGTATGGATTTTCAAGTTCAGCCAACATTTTTTCAGGGTTTGTCACGAAATATGGTGATTGATACCCTCTGTCAAACTGCATACCTTCTACCACATCTACAGTTGTATCAATACCTTTAGCTTCTTCTACTGTGATAACTCCTTCTTTACCAACTTTTCCGAAAGCCTCAGCGATTAATGCACCGATTGTTTCGTCGTTGTTAGCAGATACAGAAGCTACTTGCTTTACTTTATCTGTAGAATCCCCAACTGCTTGAGATTGAGATTTCAAGTTTTCAACAACTGCAGTTACTGCTTTGTCGATACCTCTTTTCAAATCCATTGGGTTTGCTCCTGCAGCTACGTTTTTAAGACCTTCTCTTACGATAGCCTGTGCCAAAACAGTAGCGGTAGTAGTCCCGTCTCCTGCAATATCATTGGTTTTGGAAGCAACTTCTTTTACCATTTGTGCTCCCATGTTTTCTACTTTGTCTTCAAGTTCGATTTCTTTTGCAACAGAAACCCCATCTTTAGTAACGTGAGGTGCACCGAAAGATTTTTCGATTACTACGTTTCTACCTTTTGGACCTAAAGTTACTTTTACTGCATTAGCCAATGCATCAACTCCTCTTTTTAGAGCGTCTCTTGATTCAATATCGAATTTTATTTCTTTTGCCATAATTTTTGATTTTTGTACAATGTAGAATTATAATGTACGACTGATTTAATGTTTAATTTTGAAAAAATATCCTGTACTTTTTACAAATTATCCAATGATTCCTAAAAGGTCTCCCTCTTTTACAATTAAATAATCTTTTCCTTCTAGTTTTAATTCAGAACCTGAATATTTTCCATAAAGAACTTTGTCACCCACTTTTACAGTTGTAGGTTCATCTTTTTTACCTGGACCTACTGCCACAACAGTACCTTCTTGCGGTTTTTCTTTTGCAGTGTCCGGAATAATAATACCTGATGCTGTTTTAGTTTCTGCAGCGATTGGTTCTACCAAAACTCTGTCTGCCAATGGTTTAAAGTTTACTGACATAATATATTTAATTTTTTAATTATTTCTGTCTTGAAATTCTCTAAATGTATGCCAAGGAGTCGATGCTGAAATTTTGTCAGATTTTTTAGCCGATCTCTAAAAAAATGGCAGAAAAAAAGTTCACTTTTGGTAAGTGAACTTAAAATTTATTGGCAAGAGCTGTCGTAATCCCTCAGTAATTTTTTATACATATTGATGTACAAATCTGTTTTGTATTTCATGTTTATTTTGGCGGCCGCTGCACCTTTTTTTCCTGCAATCTCTTCTTTTCTTGCTGCTTCATTGGCTTTTTTGTTCTCTTTAAATGTTTTGTTCGAAAAGTATTCGTTTTTTCTTGCTTCGTCTACTTTTGTCAAAAATTCAGGGCAGTCGGCACCTACAATCTCGTAGGCTTTATAAAATTTCTTGTACAAAGATTTCATATTAAATAAATCCAGCGGTGTAATCTTGTTGTAATCTACTGGTGCTACAGCAAATTTATCGTCAGGCTTACTCAAATAGATCATTACGTGCTGCAATTGGCAATCATCATTATTGGCATTGGAACCTGCTGCAAAATTATTTCCGAAATCAGCCTTACAAAACATACTTCTATAACCGTAAAGATTGATTTTTCCCTTTTCCATTAGTGGTAACATCAATACTCTTCCCTCAGGTTCAAGTTCCATATTGTTGTCGATCTCTTTCACAATACGTTTATCCAACTGGAATTTTTCCTGAGTGTCTTCATTTGTATAAATCAAGCTTTTAATATCCGAAACAGAGATAAGTTGTACTGTTGCATCAGATTTTAAAGATTTGAACTTCACTTCCTTTCTGTTTAAATTGGCGCTTTTTTCAGAACTCTTGGTCAAAAAGCTAAAGGTTGCGACATCGGGAAGCATAAAATCCTGAGCGAAGCCAGTTTTTGTAGTTCCGTCTTCCATGAGAATTTCGATAGGTAAAAAATCTCTTTTGCCTGTGTAAAATTGTAATGATTGTGCAAAATAAGATGATGCTGATGTAATAAGCAATAGTAAAGCTACAAATTTTTTCATGTAGGTTAATTAGTTTGTTTTGTGATTAAATTGATTCTGAACATTAATTTAGTTTTTCTTTCCTGCTGCTTGCATCGGGTTTACTTGTCCGTTTGAAGATCCTCTTACAGCTCCTTCCTGTTTTTGTTTAAATACTTTGAATTTAGAATTCTCATTACTTGCTCCGTCATTACTCCAGAAATTGTTGGAAGTATCAATATCTGCCGTTTCTCTCATTGGATCAAGCTGAATTGACTTTAATTTTTTGTCAAAATAAAATGTTTTTGAAACTTTTTGTTCGTTATGTCTCCAGATTTGGGCAGAAGATTTATCACGAAGCTTTGTGCCATCTTCAAACGTGAATTCAAGAATGATTGGCATTACCAAACCTCCTTTATTGGTGAAATCGATTTGATACGCAGTAATGTCTTTGAATTTATCTTTACTTTTTGAGTCTAAAGATTCTTTATCATCTATTTTAAAAGAATAAACTTTATTGGTGTCAACTTTTTCCTGCCCTCTGTCATAACGATAATAGAAATCCTGAAGGTCTTTATCTTTGTCTACAACGAAAGCGATGTTTTTATCTTCTTTGTTTCTTATTTTTGAAATGTCTTCAAACTCATTTTGAATAGGTTTTTCAACAGTATATTTTATTTCATTTGGAGTTGGAACTGCATTTAGATCCGGAGTTGCAATTGTTACTTTGTCAATAGCTATATCTACAGGGTCTGTTCCGTAGAACCAACCTCTCCAAAACCAGTCTAGATCTTCGCCACTTGCGTCTTCCATTGTTCTGAAAAAGTCTGCAGGTTCTGGATGTTTGAAAGCCCATCTTTTAGAATATGTTTTAAAAGCTTTATCAAAAAGTTCTCTTCCCATAATGGTTTCACGAAGAATATTAAGACCTGTTGCAGGTTTTGCATAAGCATTTGGACCAAACTGATTGATGTTTTCAGAATTTGTCATGATAGGTTCCAGCTGATCTTTTGGAAGTTTCATATAATCCACAATCGTCCAGGCCGGACCTCTTTTTGATGGGAATTTGTTATCCCATTTTTCTTCTGTAAGATATTCTACAAATGTATTAAGACCTTCATCCATCCAGCTCCATTGTCTTTCATCCGAATTAATAATCATCGGGAAGAAGTTATGACCAACTTCGTGAATAATTACTCCTAGCATTCCGTTTTTGATACCTTCAGAATAAGTTCCGTCTTTTTCTGTTCTTCCGTAGTTGAAACAAATCATAGGGTATTCCATCCCGTTTGCTGCTTCTACAGACTGCGCAACAGGGTACGGATAAGGAACTGTAAATTCTGAATAGGTTTTAATAGTATGAGCAACAGCTTTTGTAGAATATTTTCTGTATAATCCGTAAGCTTCTTTTGAATAGAAACTCATTGCCATTACTTTATTATTATTTTCAGGGATGGTTACGCGCATTCCGTCCCAGACAAATTTTCTTGAAGAAGTCCAAGCAAAATCTCTTACATCATTAGCTTGGAAAACCCATGTTTTTCTCTGTTTAGAATGATTTTTCTCTGCTTTTTTAGCTTCATCAAGAGTTACAATTTCAATTGGTTCATTTGCATTTTCTGCTTTTCTGTATCTGGCTAATTGTTCTGAAGTCAAAACTTGCTCATAGTTTTTACATTCACCTGTTCCACCAACAACATGGTCAGCCGGAACGTTGATTGACACTTTAAAATTTCCGAATGGCAAAGCAAATTCTCCTCTTCCTGTAAACTGATGATTTTGCCATCCTTGAAAATCACTGTAAACACACATTCTAGGGTACCATTGAGCCATTGTGTACAAATCATTTCCATCTTCCGGGAAGTTTTCATAACCTCCACGACCTCCTTTCTCTATTCTGTTTGGTATGTTGTAGTTCCAATCTACTTTAAAGATGAATTTTTCTCCTTTCTTTAAAACTTTTGGTAAATCAATACGCATCATGGTTTTGTTTACCGTATATTTTAATGGATTTCCTGAAGCATCGGTTACTTTTTCAAGATTTACACCATAGCCATTATCTTTTGCAGGGAGTTCTGTTACTTTTAAATTTTGATCCGTAGTGCTTTTCGGAAGGGTAGAAGAGAACTGGTAATCCGCATTTTTTACATTTGATTGCTGGTTTTCATCTAATTGTAACCAGATGTAATCTAATTCATCAGGTGAATTATTATAATAAGTAACTGTTTCCGAACCTTTCAGATTTCTTTTATCCTCATCTAAATAAGCGGTAATATCATAATCTGCTCTGTTTTGCCAATATCCTTGTCCCGGAGCTCCTGAAGCTGTTCTGTAAATATTGGGAGTAGGAAGAATAGTTCCCAGCTGTTCAAATTTGTTTCCGTGATTACTTCCTGGATTATTTTGAATATTTTGTGCAGAAATACCTGTATATAATAAAACTGAAAGTGCAGTTACTTTTAATTTCATACCAAATCTTTTTAAGAATTATCAAATATAATAATAAGTAGTTGAAAAGTTGAAAATGTTTCAACCTAGAAAGGAATTCTTTCCAAAGTCATTTTTAAGGATAATGCAAAAACTCCTGAAGAAACAAATAATACCCAATCTTTTTTATTTACTTTAAAAATATTCAGCAAAACAAAAAGAAGGATTAATATTGCGATAACAATAACTATCTGCCCCAATTCCAGACCGATATTGAAGCCTAAAAGAGGAACCGCGATACTCTGGCTTTTGGCAATCATCACTCTTGCTGTGTTGGCAAATCCCATTCCGTGGATTAATCCGAAAATTAAAGCGAGATAATAATTTGCCCGCATCAAAGTCTGCTTCTTATTTTTCATTAAAATATTATCCAATGAGGTAAGAACGATCGTTAAAGGAATCAGAAATTCTACCCAAGCTGAATTTATTCTGACAATATCTAAAATGCTTAAAGCTAAAGTAATCGAGTGACCAATAGTAAATGCGGTAACTAAAATCAGAATTTTTTTCCAATCACTGTAAGAATAAACTGCAATTAAAGCTAAAACAAAAAGCTGATGGTCGAGCGCATCTAATGATATGATATGTTCCCAACCCAGGTTTAAATAAAATAGAAAATCTTGCATCATAATAGTAAAAATATAAGGCTTACGAAAATAATGATTAATTTCGGAACAAATTTCAAATACGATATTAAGATTATGAAGAATTTATGGTTGTTTCTGCTATCTGCTTTTTTCTTTTTTTCTTTTACGAAAATAAAGCATCCTTATCATGTGGGTTCTGTAGAGGTTAATTATAATTCAACGTCAAAAACTTTTGAAATTACCGGGAGATTCTTTTTGGATGATCTTGAGAATGCTTTAAATAAGAAATATTCGAAATCTCTTCATTTCAGTGATGTAAAGTATAAAGCGCAATTAAATGATGCGTTAAAAAATTATAGTGCAGAATATTTTAAATTAAAAACGAATAATAACTTCTTGAAAATTAATTATATTGGTTATGAGGAAGATAGTGAGTCTGTAAATATCTTTTTAGAATCTGAAATAGTTAATAATCCTAAAAAAGTGGAAGCGGCTGTTAGTTTTTTATACAATTTATTTGATGACCAAATAAATATTGTACATATCATCGTAAACGGGCAAAGAAAAAGTGAAAAACTAACTTATCCCAATCGCTATTTGTACCAACAATATTAATTTTCTAGCTGTAGAAGAATGTTTATTCCTTTCGTGTGTTCTAAAAGGTCCGGAAAAAAATCATCATAACATTTTTGAAGAAAGTCTTTATTTTGCAAAAACGCTTCAAAAACAGGAATCTCTTTTTCTAAATATTTTGCCTTGTTCAAAACGTTTTTCATGCTAAATTGTATTCCCCAATCTTCACGATAATTGTATAACCAGTCATCTTCTTCCATTTTTTTTAGCATGATTTTAAAATTTTCTGGAAACCATTTTTTATTTTCATTTAAGACTTTGTAGACATGAAGAGAATGAGCTTTCCAACTTTCTGAAGAATTTAAAGAAAAATCATTGGCAACGAAATAATCCATCGCAACATCTACAAAAGCTCCTGCATATAATCTTACCAGAGGAGCAAAAACTTTTTTCGCTTCATGAATTGCGGGATGAGAGTCGGTAAAAGTATCAATAGCTCTGTGTAAAGTAATACCGTCCTGAATATCTTTCGGGAAAGAAAAGCGGTCTTTGTTTCGTATAAAATCTTCCAAAAATTGCCCGACAATTTGTCCGTCGGTGAAAGTAAGGAAAGAATGAGCCAGATAATTCATATTGCAAGATAAAAATATAATTAAAAATCCCCTGAATAAAATTGAAATATTCAGAGGATTTAACTTTTAATTTTTATTGAATATTATTCAACTATAAATTTCTTGTTTCCGACTAACGTACCCTTTTCATCATGGATATTCACAAAATATACTCCAGAGCTTAAACTTCTTATGTTGATTGTTTTATCTGAAGTTGTGATAATATTTTGCCCTATTGAATTGATTATTTTGAATGAATATTTTTTATCATCAATAGTTGTAATCGTGATTGTTTCTTTTGCTGGGTTAGGGTATATGCTGAATTTTTTTGCTTCAGTAACAAGTTCAGAAGTTGATAAACCCGACGCTGTAGGCATGAAATTGGAGACTACACACGCAAATCGTGCAAAACCATAGGCTTCGTTAGACGGATTTGTATTTCCGATGGCTATTCCTGTAGGTTCTGAATTGTAATTTACATTAGGATTTGACCAACGATTAATTCTTGTACAATTAAATCCTGTAGCTGCACATTCATCATTGTAAGCCATGATGGTTCTCCAGCGTTGTGAAGATGTGCTAGAAGTTCCCGAATTAATTGCAGTTCGGTTTGTATAGCCATGATGATGACTGCATGGTAAAGCACTTGTATTCACATACCAATCATGTTGTAATCCCATATTATGGCCTAATTCGTGTGCTAAAGAATAATTAGAAACCACACAATTGTATAGACCTACACAGAATCCGTTTGCTGCGCTATAATTGGTTGCATTGGTATTTAAATACCCTAAACCGCAGGTGTTGGTAGGCGTTCCTGTTACTAATGCCACAAGATCAGCTCCGTAAGTTGTTCTTAATGTATGAACATCATCCATATATCCATCATTATTGGTTCTCAATCTTGTTAGGTCAGTATTGATATTTCCTGGTTCAGTATAAGAGATTTCTCCTGCGTATATCAAATTAATAGTAACATTAGTAACTCCCGAATTCGTTAATGCAGTATTGAAATTAGTAATAGCCGTTGCTATAGAAGAGTTGCTTTGAGAAACTCCTCCCCAAGCTGTTCTTGCTGCTGAAGTGTAAACAACCATTACATCAATTCTTGAGGCTGGGCATACAGCCGTTGAGCTAAGGCATACATCAGAGTTTACTTTTGCATATCCGGAAAGAGAAGAATCTAGAATATAATCATCTTTAGAATCTTGGTCTAAAATCTTTTGGTCACTTACTAATGATAAAGCAAATATGTCGCCTTCTGTTTGATGAAACATTACTTTTTCACCGGAAAGCGGAGCATACATTCCCGTTACAATATTGTCATATTTAGATAAAACCAATTCGGAAAGAGGTTCGTTTTCTATGGAGTAAACATAAGATTCACTTTTATTTCCGTAGGTAAATTGTTTGTCAAATCTAGCAACGATTTCCTTTTGGTTAGGAAGTTTGATTTTTAAATCTGAATTCAGCTTAAAGTTGGGTTGAATGAAATATTGAGTTGTAATATAATTGGAAGCTAGTTCTTTAGTTATTTTTTGTTTAGAAGTTAAATTTCCTTCATTTACCTGATTCTGAAATACACTAATTTGTGCTGAGAAAAATTGTGCACAGAAAATAGCAACGATGACTAATTTTGTTTTCATAATTATTTAGTTAAAAGTTTTTAAGTATGTAAATCTATAAAATATTTCAATATAAAGTGAATTTTGTATTTTATGATTAATTTTTGTAAAAATACTTTGTTTTGTTGATTTTTTGAATTTTAATTATGCTTGTTGTTTAATTTATAGGCGAATATAGAAATTTTTATTTAAAAAAATCTCGTCTATATAAGTATCTACCCATACTCCGTTTTGAACTTCTGTATATTTAAAATAAATATTTTTTGAATCAATTAATTCATTAGAAATTATACTAAAATGAAGTTCATTATTGTTTACAAAACTTTTGAACTGAATGGGAAAAGGAAATGTATTTTGAATTTGTAAATCTTTATATCCATAAACAACCGTACAGTCGGAACCTAAAGGTGTAAAACGTTCAGTTTCTTTATAAATATCAATAGAATGAGGGTGTCTTTCAATGATTTTCACACCGGCTTGTAAACACAAATAGTAAATAATTGAAGAAAACTGGCAAATTCCGCCTCCTACATCACTGGATATAGTATTCTTTTTGAGATTTCTTCCTTCTTTAAAATTATTCTTTGTATTCGGTTTGTCAATAAGTTTCCAAAAAGAAAATACTTCTTGAGGCTGTATGATGAGGTTATTTATTTTTTGATTGACCACTTCCAGATTGTGAATTTTATTCTCAAAAAAAGCTCCATTTCTTATAGGTTGGGAAATTTTTAAACTAAATTCTCCTATGTTTTCAGATTGATAATTTTTAGGGTACTGATGATTGTTTTTTAGTTCATGAAGATATCTTTGCAATAGTTTAACTTGCAATTTCCATTGATAAGGTAGGACTTCTTTGAACTTTTTTATCATATTTTTTCTAAAATAATAACCTGATATGATGCCCAATTTTTAAGAAAGGTTTTACAAAGTGCAATATCGATAGGCAAAAAGAATTTTCTCATACTTTTCGGGATTCTGTGGATAGGGAAGAGTAAAATGCCGGTTTTGTTTTTTATTTTCCATTTATTTTCCAAAATATTAGAAATTTCGTCGGAGGTAAAGCTGTTACCAGCATGCCAATCTTCTTGTGGAGAAACTACGGTTCTTCTTGATTTTGTAGGGTAATCAAAAATTAAAGTTCCGTTTTTATCTAATTTTCGATAACACTCATTTAAAAATAATCTTGTTTCTTCTTTATTTTGATGCATAATGACATGAAAACAAAAAATACAGTCAAAATTTATATCAAATGGAATTTCTGAAATCTCGCCTTTAGCTAAAATTTTATCAGGATGTTTTTCTTGAGCAACTTCCAGCATTTTTTCACTAAAATCAGCGCCGTGGGTCGCAAAATTGAGAAGTCTGCCTGTTCCGCAACCTAAATCTAAAATTCTTGAATATTTTTTAATCTTAAAAAAAGAAGTCAAAAAAATTCTTTCTTGTTGGTCAATATATTTTCCATACGAATTTCCGAAGCGGTTTTCATCATAGGATTTTGCAAGTTTGTTATAATATTCAAGGATATTGGTTTTCATCATCTAAAAAAGTCTTTCATGAAAGTCCTCTATTTTGCTTACTTCTTCTATTTTAATTCCAAATTTTCTTTTCGGGATTTTATTCAGATTAGATACGAAAATCTTTTCGTATCCTAGCTTTTCAGCTTCTGTAATTCTCTGCTCTATCTGTGCAACAGGCCTGATTTCTCCGCTTAATCCAATTTCACCTGCAAAACAATAATGTTCGGAAATGGCAATGTCTTCATTGGAAGAAAGCACAGACGCAATAACTGCCAAATCTAAAGCAGGATCATCGGTTTTTATACCTCCTGTAATATTCAAAAATACATCTTTTGCTCCTAGTTGAAAGCCTGCTCTTTTTTCCAAAACAGCCAAAAGCATATTGAGTCTTTTAGAATCAAAGCCCGTTGAACTTCTTTGCGGTGTTCCGTATACAGCGGTACTTACCAAAGCCTGAATTTCCAGAAGCATTGGTCGGTTTCCTTCCAGCGTTACAGCAATTGAGTTTCCGGAAAGTTCTTCAAATTTTTTAGTAATTAAAATTTCCGAAGGGTTTTTTATTTCTTTTAAACCTTGGGAAATCATTTCATAAATCCCGATTTCGGAAGTAGAGCCAAAACGGTTTTTATTCGCTCTTAATAATCTAAAAAGATGGTTTCGGTCGCCATCAAAATTCAGAACAACATCTACCATGTGTTCCAAAACTTTCGGACCGGCAATTTGTCCGTCTTTTGTAATATGTCCTACTAAAAAAACAGGAACGTTATTTTCTTTAGCATATTTAATAATTTCGTTAGAACATTCTCTGATTTGAGAAACGGTTCCTGGTGAACTTTCAATAAGTTGTGACTGCAATGTCTGAATAGAATCGATAATCACAAAATCGGGTTCTAGTTTCTTGGCTTCATGAAGAATTTTTTCCAAGGAAGTTTCTGTAAACAGAAAACAGTTAGGATTTTGAATGTCAGTTAATCTGTCTGCTCTCATTTTAATTTGAGAAGCACTTTCCTCCCCCGAAACGTAGAAGATTTTTTTCTTCATTTTCAATGCTAATTGAAGTAAAAGGGTAGATTTTCCGATTCCTGGTTCACCTCCAATAAGCGTAACAGAGCCTAAAACGATTCCACCTCCTAAAACTCGATTCAGCTCTTCTGAAGGAGTTTTTATTCTTGGCTCTTCACTGGTTTCAACCTCGATAATATTAATAACGTGTTGCTTAGATTTAGAAAAAGGAGGCGTTTTATGAGATGCTGTTTTCTCTACAACTTCTTCTACTAAAGTATTCCATTCTCCGCAATTTTTACATTGCCCCATCCATTGAGGGTACTGTGTTCCACAGTTTTGACAGAAATATGCTGTTTTTAATTTTGCCATGATGTAAAATTATGAAAAACTTAGCACAAAGAAACTTTCATATTTGTATGAAAGATAACATAGATCAATACAAAGTTTTGATAATTAACATACTTTTGTTTGAAATTAATTTTAAAATAATATACAATGAAAAAGGTATTTTTAACTTTTGTTTTTGCTTTATTGAGTATTACAGTCTTTGCACAGACAGCTTGGGCAGTAGATCCGATGCATTCTTCTGTGAATTTCACGATTAAACATATGGGCATAAGTTTTGTACAGGGAAGATTTGACTCTTTTGAAGGAAGAGTAATAACTAAAGGAGATGGGCTTGATGACGCAACTTTTGAGTTTATGACCAATATAAATTCAATCAACACCGGAGTTGAAATGAGAGACAAGCATTTGAAAAGTCCAGATTTTTTTGATGTTGAAAAGTATCCTCAAATGAGATTCGAAAGCATTGCCATCACTAAAGATAAAGCTAAAAATACTTATATTTTGAAAGGAAAATTAAACATCAAAGATGTTATAAAAGAAATCAGTGTTCCTGTAACTTTTGGCGGGATTACTAAAAACCAACAAGGAAAAGAAGTTTTAGGCTTTCAGACAACTTTTAAAGTGAATCGTTTAGATTATAATATTAAATATGATCCAACAGGAGCGGGAGTTGGTAAGGAGGTTGATGTTAACCTGTATTTTGAAATGATTAAGCAATAAATTTCAAATATAACTTGATTTAATGATGAGTCTTCAATTAATTTTGAAGACTTTTTTGTTTTTAAAATCGTAACAAAATTGCTTTGTATTTCTTTTTCCCCTAACTTTGCACAAACCTAATCTAATGAGTAAAAAGAATACAAAGTACATCTTTGTGACAGGAGGTGTAACTTCATCTTTGGGAAAGGGAATCGTTTCTGCTTCTCTGGGACTTCTACTAAAATCACGCGGCTTTAATGTAACGATCCAAAAACTAGATCCTTATATTAATATCGACCCAGGAACACTGAATCCTTATGAACATGGAGAGTGCTATGTAACTGAAGATGGTGCGGAGACGGATCTTGATTTAGGTCACTATGAGCGTTATCTGGATGCTCCAACTTCCCAAAACAACAACGTTACGACAGGAAAAATCTACCAGACTGTAATAGAAAAAGAAAGAAAAGGAGACTTTCTTGGAAAAACAGTTCAGGTAATTCCTCATATTACGAACGAAATCAAACGTAGAATTAAAATTTTATCTAAACAGAACTACGATATCATTATTACAGAGATCGGTGGAACTGTAGGAGATATTGAATCTTTGCCTTACATTGAAACTGTACGTCAGCTGAAGTGGGAATTGGGTGAAAATAATTCTATGGTTATTCACTTGACATTGTTGCCATATTTGGCTTCGAGTGGAGAATTAAAAACAAAACCATCTCAGCATTCTGTTCGTCAATTGATGGAAAGCGGAATCATGGCTGATGTATTGGTTTGCAGAACAGAACATAAAATTCCGAAAGATCAGAGAGCAAAATTGGCTCAGTTCTGTAATGTTCCTTTGGATAATGTGATTGAATGTAAAGATTTGGATACAATTTATGAAGTTCCGATGTACCTTCAAAAACAGAACTTTGATGATGTAGTTCTGAAAGAACTGGATTTGAAAAGTGATAAAGAAGCTGATCTTAAAAACTGGAAAAATTTCCTTAAGAAATTCCAGAATCCTAAAAAGTCTATTGAAATTGCGCTAGTCGGAAAATATGTGTCTCTTCAGGATTCCTATATTTCAATTGCTGAAGCTTTTAAACATGCAGGAGCCGATTTAGAGACTGAGGTAAAAGTAAGATGGGTATACAGTGGAGATATAACTGCTGAAAATATTAAAGATACATTAAAAGATATCGATGGGATTCTTGTCGCTCCAGGTTTCGGAGATAGAGGTATTGAAGGTAAAATTCTTACGGCACAATTTGCCAGAGAAAATAAAATTCCGATGCTGGGTATTTGTTTAGGAATGCAGATTATGACAATTGAATTTGCAAGAAATGTTTTAGGACATGCAAAAGCAAACTCAATGGAATTTGATACAGCAACTCCGGATCCAGTAATTTCATTAATGGAAGAGCAGAAAAATGTAGTAGATAAAGGAGGTACAATGCGTCTTGGAGCATGGAAATGTGCTTTGAAAAACGGTTCTAAACTTGCTGAAATCTACGGAAGCAAAAATATTTCTGAAAGACACCGTCACAGATATGAATTTAATAGTGATTATTTGGCTGATTTTGAGAAAAACGGTTTCCTAGCAACAGGTACGAATCCTGAAACAGGACTAGTGGAAGCATTAGAAATGCCAGGACACCCTTTCTATGTTGGAGTACAGTATCACCCGGAATATAAGAGTACGGTTGCAACGCCGCATCCTCTATTCAGAGCTTTTATTAAGGCTTGTACACAGAAATAAGGTAATTTTTTAATTACAAACGTCATATATAAACTCAGGTTGATTATTATCAGCTTGAGTTTATTATATAAGTAATATATTATAGCATAGAGTTTTGATAAAAAAACAGTATTTTTGTCGACTCAAAATGTGTAGCGTTTTGCTATACAAATTTTAAATGTAAAATTTTTTAATAAAGATAAAATGCAACAGAACAACGGACTGGATAAAAGCCAAATGATAAGTTTTGCGGTTTTGTGTTTGGTTCTTTTTGGTTTCATGTTTTATTTCCAAAACAAGCAATCAAAAGAAGAAGAATTGAAAGCACAGCAACAAAAAACTGAAAAGGTACAGAATGCTGTAAAACAAACTCAGGTTAGCAATATCAATCCCAATGTAACTCCTAACGCAATTCAGACTGCGAATCTTTCAAATAAAGAATTGAAAGTAGAGTTCTCAAGTTTAGGAGGGCAGGTTTCTAAAATAGAGCTTTCGGAATATAAAGCCTACGACCAAAAAACAGACAAAGCTGATCTTCCGCTTTATTTAATCAATAAAAATAATTCAAATTACGGTTTTCAGTTTAAAGATAAAACTGGAAAAGTAATCAATACCAAAGATTTAGTATTTACACCGACTGTAAATGGAAACACTGTAACAATGACGGCTAATTATAACGGTGCTGTTATTCAGTTTATTTATACGTTACTTCCAAAATATACATTAGATTTTAAAGTAAGAACTCAAGGTCTAGCTCAGTTAACGTCTGATAGTAAGGCAGATTTTATTTGGGATTACAGTGTAAGAAATCTTGAAAAAGGTAGAACTCAGGAGCAGTCTCATTCAGAATTTTCGTACGCTTTCAATAATTATAAAGATTATGATTATGATGGAAGAACGACAATGGAAGAAGAAAAGGAAACTCTTAACTGGATTGGTGTAAAGCAACAGTTCTTCGCTTCTGTGATTGAAGCTAAAAACGGATTTACCCAGAGTAAAGGATATCAGGATACTGTTGAAGAGGGAGAGTATTTGAAAAAGCTGAATTATGAAGGTTTTGTTCAAATGACGGGGGGCGAATTGAATCAGGATTTCACTTGGTATTTTATGCCATTAGATTTATCGTTGTTAAAATCTTATGATAAAAATTTTGATGAAATTTTACCTTTAGGTTGGTCTTTCATCGGATGGATGAACCGTGGATTCTTTATTCCTATGTATAATATCATTGCAGAATGGGGACTTACTGCAGGTTGGGTGATTTTCTTAATGACTATCATTGTGAAGCTTATTTTGTCACCAATTATGTATAAACAACATAAATTGAGTGCAATGATGAAAGTTATCCGTCCTGAAATTGATGAGGTGAATGCCAAATTGAAGGATGCAGATCCTATGAAAAAGCAACAGGCTACTATGGAAATTTATAGAAAAGCTGGAGTAAATCAAATGGCGGGATGTTTGCCAGCGTTGGTGCAGATTCCTATTTTCTATGCATTGTTCCGTTTCTTCCCAAATTTTATTGATTTGAGAGGGCAGGGCTTTTGGTTTGCTAAAGATTTAACGGCGTATGACGATTTGATAAAATTACCATTTAATATTCCTTTCTTGGGCGATCACTTAAGTATTTTTGCAATTGCTTGTACAGTAGTAATTTTGATTTATACAGTAATGACTTCAGGAAATATGCAACAACCTCAACAGGAAGGAATGCCAAATATGAAGGTTTTGATGTATATCTTCCCAATTACATTCCTGTTCTTCTTGAATACTTCTGCATCTGGTCTTTCTTGGTACTATTTCGTATCAAACGCAATTAATATCTTGATTATCCTTGTTATCAAATATTTGATCTTAGATGAAAAGAAAATCCATGCACAGATTCAGGCTAATAAAGAGAAGCCTAAAGCTGAAGGGAAGTTCCAAAGACGAATGAGAGAGATGATGGAAAAAGCTCAGGAACAACAAAAAATGGCAGAACAACAGAGAAATAAAAAGAAATAAACTAATTATAACAGAAAGAGAAACAAATTATTGTTTCTCTTTTTTATTTAGATGTAATTTAAATTTTCTTTTACTGAATTAATAAAATGTTAAAAATCAATTGGTGTTTTTTTAATCATATTTTAATCTGAAAGATTGACGGTGATATTTTGTAGGGCCGTATTTTATTAAGGCTTCCTGATGTTTTTTTGTTGCATATCCAAAATTTGTATCCCAGCCATATTGTGGGAATTCTTCATGGAGTTCAATCATTAATTTATCTCTGTAATTCTTTGCTAAAATGGAAGCTGCTGCAATAGATAAAACTTTAGAATCTCCTTTGATAATGCATTGATGTGGGATGTAATTATAAGGGTGAAATTTATTTCCATCCACCAAAATAAGCTCTGGTCTTATTGTTAATTTATCTAAGGCCTGGTGCATCGCATGGATGCTTGCATTTAGTATATTGTGCTTGTCAATAAACTCTGGGGGAAGTTCTGCTATGGCAAAATCTTTTACATTATCCTTTATGTATTCATCCAGTCCTAGTCTTGTTTTAAAGTTTAATTTTTTGGAGTCATTAACTAAATTTTGCTTAAAATCATCATCTAAAATCACGGCTGCGGCTACTACTGGCCCGCTTAAGCACCCTCTTCCTACTTCGTCACATCCTGCTTCAGTATAATTTTCTGACCATTTTTTTAATAATTCCATAAAAATTAACAAATTTAATAATGTAAAAATAATGATTTTTGAAAAATTGGAATTAAAATAATATTTTTTTATGTTTTTGTTTTGTTTTATTAAGAAAGTTTCACAAATTTGTGAGTACAAAAAAAAATTGATATGAAGAAACTAACAGCTGGTGTGCTTGTCTTAGTATTATCTTCATCTCTAGCTGTGGCTAATGCTCAG
Source organism: Chryseobacterium oryctis (assembly GCF_025971925.1). Lineage (GTDB taxonomy): Bacteria > Bacteroidota > Bacteroidia > Flavobacteriales > Weeksellaceae > Chryseobacterium > Chryseobacterium oryctis. The sequence continues at coordinate 528,506 of NZ_JAPDHV010000001.1, read as the reverse complement.
CAAAAGAAGAGTGATACATTAAAAACACAGGACATTGAAGGCGTAGTAGTAACTGCGCTTGGTATTAAAAGAGAGAAGAAGTCATTAGGATATGCTTCTGAAGAAGTAAAAGCGGAGGCTCTTACTGGAGGAACAACCAATACAGGAAATGTAGCATCTTTACTTTCTGGAAAGGTTTCTGGGTTGCAGGTTAATACAAACAATAACTTCGGTGGATCAGCAAACTTATTAATCAGAGGTTATAAATCCTTAAGTGGAGGAAGTCCTTTAATAGTAATAGATGGTTCTCCTGTAAATAATGGTACTGTAGGTGGTGCTATTTTTGATTATGGAAACTTTTTATCAGATATTAATCAGGAGGATATAGAAAGTGTAAACGTATTAAAAGGTGCGGCTGCTTCTGCATTGTATGGAGAAAGAGGAAGTGATGGGGTAATTTTGATTGTTACTAAAAATGGACGAGGTAAGCAAGATGGAAGTTGGGGAGTGACGTTAAGTTCTGGAATTACCGCAGGATTTATTGATAAATCAACTTTTCCTAAATATCAAACAAGGTATGGGGCTGGCTATGGTCCTGTATATGGTAATGATACTAATGGAGATGGAAATCCAGATGAATACTTTAATCATGATGATGTAACAGGAGGGTATCAAGTTCCTTTTACGGAAGATGCTTCTTATGGAGCTGAATTTAATCCAAATCTATTAGTTTACCAATGGGATTCATATGATCCAACTTCTCCTAATTTTGGAAAAGCGACCCCTTGGGTGGCTGCAAAGAATGGTCCTATTAAGTTTTTCGAGACTCCTGTTACGTATGTTAATTCAATATCGTTGGAAAAAGGAAGTAAATCATCGAATATTTCACTTTCTTATACAAATATGCTCTCTAATGGTCTTTTACCTAACTCTGATTTGAGAAAAAATAGTTTGTCTGCAAAATTTAATTATGATTTTACAGATAAGCTTCATGCAACAGTTTATTCAACTTTGACTATTCAAGATACAAAAGGTAGAAATGAAACAGGGTATTCAGATAATTTAGTTACTGGTTTTAGACAGTGGTGGCAGACAAACGTTGATGTATTGTCATTAAGAGATGCGTACCAAAGAACCAATAGTGGGAATAATACATGGAACAGAAATTCGGCTACAGATGGTACACCTGCTTATTGGAATAATCCTTATTTCCAAAGATACCAAAATTATCAGTCAGATACTAGAACAAGAAGTTTTAATTATGTACAATTAAAATATGATGTTTCTAAGAATTTTGGAATTACAGGTAAGTTATCTTATGATCAAATGCAGATGCTGATAGAGGAAAGGCTAATGAATGGTTCTTTACCTCAGGCTTTTGGTGCATCTGGAAATAATGTAACATCAGGATATTCTCGTCAGGATATCAGAACTACGGAAACAAATTTTGATTTATTTGCAAATTATAAATATGACTTTACACCTGATTTTAATGTAAGTGGGATTGTCGGAGGAAATGTCAGAAGGAATTTAGTTGATGATGTATACGCAAGTACAGAGGGAGGGCTTGCTACTCCTGGCTTATTTGCTATTTCAAATTCAGCAGATCCAATTATCCCACCAGATGAAAATTATTCAAAAAAGTTAACATCCAGTTTATATGCAACGGCATCATTTGGATATAAAAATATGTTATATGTTGATGGAACTTATAGAGTAGACAGAAGTTCAAATCTTCCAAAAAAAAATAATACATATGATTATTATTCAGTAACAGGATCTGTTATTTTATCTGAGTTATGGAAACCAAGTTGGTTAAGCTTTTGGAAAATCAGAGGTAATTATGCAGAGGTAGGATCTTCTACTGATAATTATAGATTACAAAATACCTATAGGGTAAGAGGAGGTTTTAATGGATCAGGATTGGTTAACCAGTCATACTTTTTAGCTAATCCAAATTTAAGACCTCAGAGGTCTAAGGAAACTGAGTTTGGTATGGAAGGACAGTTCTTTAAAAATAGATTAGGATTTGATATTGCAATTTATAAAACAAAAACAATTGATCAAATTATTAATCTTCCTGTATCATCTGCAACAGGATATAGAACATTCTTAGTAAATGCGGGGCAAATTGATAATAAGGGGATAGAGATTCAGCTAAATGGAACACCATTTAAAACAGATAATTTTAGATGGGATATTGATGTAAATTGGTCTAAAAATGAGAATAAAGTAGTTAAGTTGTATGAAGATGCGCAGAACTATTTATTAGCCTCATATCAAGGAGGTGTTTCATTGAACGCAAGAGTTGGAGAGGCCTTTGGTGCATTAGTTGGGACAGATTATGTATATCTAAATGGTCAGCCGGTTATTAATCCAACTACTGGGAGGTACTTAACAAATCCAAATCAGGTTATTGGAAATATTACTCCTGATTGGATTGGAGGAGTGAGAAATAGTTTTAATTACAAGGGGATTTCTTTGAGTTTCCTTATTGATGTGAAACATGGTGGAGATGTATTTTCAACAGATATGTACTATGGTCTTGCTACAGGTCTATACGAAGAGACTGCTGTGGGAGATTATAGAACTGCTGGTGTTGTGCATCCGGGTGTAAATCCAAATGGACAGGTAAATACAACAGCTACAACAGCTCCGAATAATTTTGGAAATGTTGATGGATATCGAAGAATGCCTAATAAACGATTTGTTTATGATGCATCATATGTTAAGCTAAGAGAGGCTAGTATAGGATATACACTTCCTAAGTCAATTTTAGCGAATACTTCTATTCAAGAAGCTAAAATTTCTATAGTTGGACGAAATCTTTGGATAATACACAAAAATTTGCCATATGCAGATCCTGAAGTAGGAACAGGTAATGGCTTAGCATCCAAAGGTAATTCTATTGGGGTATTACCAACAACTCGTGATATTGGAGTTAATGTAACTTTAAAATTCTAAAAAATGAAAAAAATATTTTTAATACTCAGTATAATTTCTTTGACTGTAGTTACTCACTCTTGTGAGAGTGATATAACATCTCTAAATGAAGATCCTAAACACCCTACTGTTGTTCCTTCTGGATTATTGGTAGCTAGTGCACAACAAGAGTTAGCATCTCAATTGTTAACGTCGAACGTTAATAGTAACATATCAAGGTTTTTTACACAGCAGTGGGCTCAAACAACATATATAGATGAGTCAAACTATGATATGGTTACAAGACCGATTCCTAGAAATCACTATAACAGAATGATGGCATCTAGTTCTGCTGTAACTCATTCTCCTGGAGTTTTGTCGGCACTTCGTGATGCGAAACAGTTTCTTCAGAATGAGGGAGGTAGTGCTATTGAAAAAAATAATAAAGAAGCAATAATTGAATTAATTAGTGTATATACTTGGGCTAATTTAGTTGATACTTATGGAGATGTACCTTATTTTGGAGCCTTGAAAGCAGTTCCTGGAAACACTGGTCCATCAGAAATTCCGTATGATGATGCAAAAACAATCTATCTAGATCTTATAAAAAGAATAGATGTTGCAAATACATTGATTAATACCTCTCAGCCAGGGTATACAAATGATTTGTATTATGGAGGGAACATGTCAAAATGGAAAAAGATGGCAAATTCTCTTAAGTTTAGATTGGCTGTTACTTTATCAGATGTTGATCCTACACTAGCTAAAAATTATGCAGAAGCAGCATATAATGCTGGGATTTTTGAAAGTAATGATGATAACTTTGGATTGTCGGCTTTTCCTTCAGGGTTATTTGCTAATCCTGTTTATCAAGATGTAATACAGTCAGGAAGAAATGACTTTATTCCTTCAGATGTATTGGTTGATTATATGAACTCTACATCAGATCCAAGAAGAGGAAGATGGTTTACTAAAGTTGGTGGAGCATATGTTGGAGGGGTATATGGTTCTTCGAATTCATACTCAGCATATTCACACATGACTTCAACCAAAGCTGGAGATGCTGCAGGGGATGGATATATGCTGATTACTCCGAATGCTCCAGGATATTTGTTAGACTATACTGAAATAACATTCTTAAGAGCTGAGGCAGCAGCACGAGGCTTTAACGTAGGAGGTACAGCTGATGCTTTATATGTAAAAGCTATTGAAGCATCTATGACCGAATATGGAATTGATTCAACAACTACAGCAGCTTTCATTGCGGTTAATCCATATAATGCAGCTAATTGGAAACAATCTATTGGTTTTCAGGCTTGGGTAGCAATGTTTAATAAGGGCTTTCAGGCGTGGAACTTTGCAAGAAGGTTAGATTATCCTGTATTTCAAAATCCTGATGACTCTAGTGTAGATGATGTGCCAGTAAGAATGAAGTATTCAGACCAAGAATATTTGTTGAATAAAACTAATGTTACTAATGCAGCTGCGAAAATTGGAGGAGATAAAGTAACAACAAAAATTTTCTGGGACGTTCATTAATTAATTTAATATATTAAAAAAATATTCCTGTAAAACAACAGGGATATTTTTATTTAAAATTGTAATATGACTACAAAATTTTTATTCAGTTTTATAGTTTTAGTATTAACTTTTTCCTCTTGTTCGAACGATGGTAATACTCAAGATACTATAATTGAAACACCTAATATTAGCGGAAGTTGGAAGCCTTCAAGATATGAATTTAAAGGGAAATCATATGCTGTATCTGATTGTGAAAAGAAAGGACAGTTATTAGTGAATACTGATTTTACAGGAGTTTATGAAAGGTATGGAATTGGAATAGATAACAATTGTAATAAATTTGATTCTTTCTCTGGCAAATGGGATTATGATAAGATGGGTAAAATTTTAACTCTGACTTATATGGAAAATGGTATTAATAAGACTTTAACAAAAGAAATTGTTGATTTTTCTTCCATAGAACTTAAAATTTTGGACAGTTCTAAAGATTTAGATGGAATTCCTGGAAATGATGAAGCAACTTTAGTTTTCATACAACAATAAGTTTTAACATTCATATTAAACCGCCTTCGGGCGGTTTTTTTATTTCCGTATATTTGTACATCAAAATTTTGAGATGAATATTAAAGATATTATAGAAGAAAAACTTTCAGAAATTATTTTAAGTGTCTTTCAGTTGAAGGATATTGCTTTGGAAGTTCAAGAGAATAAAACTGAATTTGAAGGAGACTTCACTATTGTTACTTTTCCGTTAGTAAAACAATTAAAGAAAAATCCTGAGAGTATTGGAGTAGAATTAGGGGAGGCGTTAACGACACAAACAGAATTATTAGAAAGTTTTAATGTTGTTAAAGGATTCCTTAATATTAAAATTAAAAATCAATTTTTTGTAGATAATTTTAAATCTATTAATGATAATTTTGATAGAATAGAAAAGAAAAATTCTACAGTTATGGTAGAATACTCTTCTCCAAATACCAACAAACCTTTGCATTTGGGACATATTAGAAATAATCTGTTGGGTTTTTCTGTTGCTCAAATATTAAAAGAAGATGGTTATGATGTTGTGAAAACTCAGATTATTAATGACAGAGGAATACATATTTGCAAATCTATGTTGGCTTGGGAGAAATTCGGAAAAGGAGAAACTCCGTCATCTACAAATACAAAAGGAGATAAGTTTGTGGGTAATTACTATGTAGAGTTTGATAAACATTACAAAAAAGAAATTGCCGAATTAGTTGCTGAAGGCATCTCTGAAGAGCAGGCTAAAAAAGATGCTCCGTTGATGAAAGAAGCCCAAAAAATGTTGTTGGATTGGGAAAATGGAGATGAAAAGGTAAGAAACCTTTGGAATGAGATGAACTCTTGGGTTTATGAAGGTTTCAATGAAACATATAAAAGATTAGGAGTAAGTTTTGATCAGGTTCAATACGAAAGCAATACCTATATTTTAGGAAAAGACCTTATTCAGGAAGGATTGGATAAAGGTGTTTTATATCAAAAAGAAGATGGTTCTGTTTGGTGTGATTTAACGGATGAAGGTCTTGACCAAAAACTGTTACTACGTTCAGATGGTACTTCTGTGTATATGACTCAGGATTTGGGCACAGCGGTAGAACGTTTTAAGCAAAATGATATTAAGAAATTAATCTATACTGTAGGAAACGAACAGGATTATCATTTTCAGGTTTTATTTAAAATTTTAGGAAAATTAGGATATTCTTGGGCAGATCAACTATATCATTTATCTTACGGAATGGTTGAGCTTCCTAACGGAAAAATGAAATCTCGTGAAGGAACCGTTGTAGATGCTGATGATTTGATGCAGGATATGCATGATATCGCAAAATCTAAATCTGAGGAGCTAGGAAAACTTGATAACTTTACAGAAGAAGAGAAAAACGAAAATTACGAAAATGTAGGAATGGGAGCACTGAAATATTTCATGCTTAAAGTTGATCCTAAAAAGAAAATGCTTTTCAATCCTGAAGAGAGTATTGATTTCAATGGGAATACAGGACCATTCATTCAATATACTTATGCACGTATCCAGTCGTTATTGGCTAAGGCTGATGTTGAATATAAAGAAGTTTCAAATATTGAATTAAGCCAGTCGGAAAAAGAAGTAATAATGCAGTTAGCAAACTTTAAAACGGTAGTTTCTAAATCTGCCGAATTATTGAGCCCTGCTTTGATTGCTAACTATGTATATGATTTGGTAAAATCTTATAATTCTTTCTATCAAAGTAATCCTATTTTGAATCAGGATGATGAAAATATAAAACAATTCCGTCTGAATTTATCGGATATTACGGCAAAAACAATCAAAAAATCTTTAGGTTTACTCGGTATAGGAACCGTAAACAGAATGTAAAAAAAAGCCTCTTACAATTTAAGAGGCTTTTTTTATTGTGATATCAAGAATTTTGTTCTTTTTGATTTTTAATGCTTTCTCCGTAAAGCTTTGCATCACTCCATTTTGCATGTTTTGACGGGCTGATTTTATATCCTTTTTTATAGGCATAAACCTTGGTATATTTGGCTCCGAAAAAGACAAGCATACAGGAATAATTAATCCACATCATAATTAAAATGACAGTTCCTGCTGTTCCGAATGCTGAAGTGGGTTTGGCTGTTCCAAAATAGAGACTTAATAAAAATTTTCCTAATGTGAAGAGAACAGTTGTAAGAAACGCACCTTTCCAAACGGGTTTCCAACTGATTTGAACATCAGGAAGCACTTTAAACATTAAAGCAAAAAGAAGCATTACAAATCCGAAACCGACTGCAAAATTCACAAATTCTACAAGCATATAAGTTTCAAATCCCAAGTATTTGGTGATGATTTTATTAAACACACTTATCAATGAAGATAAAACCATTGTAATCATCAATAAAAAACCTAAAATAAGAATCATACCTAATGAATTGGCTCGGTCTAATAAAAATTTAATTAAAGCTTTTTTGGGTGCAGATTGTACATCCCAAAGGCTGTTTAAGGTGTGTTGTAATTGAAAAAATAAGGTAGTGGAACCAAAAACAAGAGAACCAATTCCTACTATTTTCATAAAAATATTTTGCTTGTCAATCAAGGCTCCTGCAATCATACTTTCAATACTTTGGGCAACTTCCTTTCCCATAAATCCGCTAATCTGATGACTGATTTCACCACGAATGGCTTCTTCACCAAAGAAATTCCCAGCTATCCAAATAATAATAATTAATAATCCCGGAATGGAAAAAATAGCATAATAAGCTAAACTTGCCGAGTCTTTAGATGCGGAAGAGTTATTCCATTCACTGAAAGTTTCTTTTAAAACTTTCCAGAAAAAATTTACTTTTTTTATCATATTTAGAAAGGATATCCGATTGCGATATTCAGAATAAGATTATCTTTTCTCCAGTTAGAATCTCCGAAATTAATTTTATCGAAAGTCCATCTGTCATTTTTTTCATAATAAGGAACTCTTAAAGGCATTGCCAAATCAAGTCTTAATACTAAAATAGAGAAATCAAGTCTTAGACCAACACCTGCACCCACAGCAATTTCATTCATGAATTCTTTAGAGAATTTGGCTCCAGGTCTTTCAATATCTTCATTTACAAGCCATATATTTCCTGCATCTACAAAAACTGCTGCATTTAAAAATTTATATAAATTGGCTCTGTATTCAGCATTCATTTCAAGTTTTACATCTCCAGATTGATCAAAGAAAAAAGTAGCATTCTGATTTCTAGGGTCGTAACTTCCGGGACCTAATGTTCTGGCTCTGAAAGCACGAATACTGTTACTTCCTCCTACAAAAAATTGTTTTGAAAAAGGAATATCATTTGAATTTCCGTAAGGATAAGCAAATCCCGCAATGAGTCTTGTGGCCAAAGATGTATTTTCTCCGAATTTGTGATAGAATCTGAAATCGTTTTCCAATTTAAAATACTGACTAAAAGGTACTCCGAAGATGCTTTTTTGCTTTCCTTTCTCTACATTGGCTCCCGTTACCAAACCTGTAAGATTTCCGGCTAAATCCAGAGTACCTTTATAATAAATGGTATTGGTTTTAGGTAGCATTGTATTGGTATAAGTAAAAGAGTATGTTGGGCCAAAAATAAGTTGCTTTTCAACCACTCTTCTCAAATACACATTGTTCTCCATCATTTCTTCGTATTTCGGAGTAATATTGGTGGGAGAGACGAAAGTTGCATCAAAAATTTTCAAATCATGTTCTTTTCGTGCATTTTCTTTCCAAATATATCCGAAAGAGGCATTGAAGTTTTTCAGAGTATATAATTGCGTTCTGTTTTGGAATTCAAAGCCCAGATTAATATTGGTTCTGGGAACATAAGCACTTGAAGTATTAAAACGAAAAGGTGCAACAATTCTAGGGAAAGATAGCTGAACATTAGCTCCGGTTCTTATAATATTATTGGCATCTTTCGGGCCTCCCATCTGAACATCAAATGCACCATAAATAGATGCTTTTAGCTGTTCTGCTCCTCTGAAAATGTTTCTATGCGTCCAGTTGAGATTTACCTCACTTCCTATATAATTGGCAGAATTGGTTCTTCCTAATGCTTCTAAGCGAAGTGATTGAAACTGTCTTGGAGTCAATAAATAATAAGCATCAAATTTATTTTGTAAAGAATCTGAAACAATAAATTCATTTTTTACAAATTTGAAAACTCCTAAATTAATTAAGCGGTTTAATGTAAGGTTGTGGTCAGCTCTATTGTACAAATCTCCCTGTTCAAAATATAAAGCTCTGTCAAAAATTTTAGGTTTAAATTTATGTTCAGGATCAATAACATACATATCTCCGACTGCATATTTTGAAAGAGAATCTTTATCCATCGGGATTTTGTATTTTCCATCTCTCACATCTTTGATGTTGTAATTCGGGAAAACGATTACTTTATCAATACTAAATTGTTGAGTTGCCAAATCCGGAGTGTTATCTTTTAGCTTTACATTAAGTTCAACTTTATGATTTTTGCTAACTGTACTATCTGCCTGAACAATAATATTATCACCGCTGAAATAATAAAATCCTTTTTCTTTTAAGCCATTGTCAATTCTTTCTCTTTCAGATTTGATGACATCTAAGTCAAACGGATTACCTTTTCTCAGTAAGGTTTTACCTGCTAATTTCTGGATTTCCTGATTAATAAGAGAGGAGTCTTTTTGGAACTTTACATCGCTGATCAAATATTTTGCACCTGGTCTTAATGTATAAATTACTTTGGCTTTTTTATTTTTTGAAACAGTATCATAAGTTGCTCTCGCATTGAAATATCCTTTGTTCTCGGAGTAATTTTCGATGATGTCTTTGTTGAATTTGCGATCTACGTCACTTAATAATACCGGTTTTTCGCCCATTTTATATTTTAGCCAATAATTGAAACCTTTGTCTTTTTTAGGCTCTTTAGCGATGTTGTAAAAATATAATTTAGGTCTTAATCCTAAAAATGTAGAATTGGGTTTAGGTGTCAGATTGGCTTCAAGTGCTGTTTTCAGATCTTTTTTTTCAGTTTTTGAAAGAGTATCATTATCAATTCTTACTTCAGCACCTGTATAAAGCATTTGTCCTTCTTTTAGAAATCTGGTATTGCTGCATGATAAACTGATCGAAGCCAGTCCGAAAGCGAACAAATATTTGAAATATATATAGAAATTATTTTTCATTACTTAAATTCTACCACTTGATTTTTCTTGTTTTCTCTTACTCTTTTATTTTTAGACTTTTGGAAAATTTCACGGAATTTATCATAGTCTAAAGTAATAATAAAACCGATTCCTGTCTCAACGATTTGACCTTGAAGAGCTACCTGATATTCATTTTTACGATAGGCTCGAAGCATATATCTTCCGTCTTTAGAAAGGCTGTAATCTGCTGTGATGTCTCCTGCAATATTGGTCATGTTTTCATTTTGGCGAGCATCTCCTTCCAGACCGAAATTACTTCCTACAGAAACTTTTAGACGGTCATTCAATAGTTTTTTGCTGATGTTTACATTAAGGTCTGTTCGGGTATTTTTTTCTCCTGTGGAATAATCTTCAGAAGATTCTAAATCAAAGTTCAGATCAACCCCTTTTATAAGTCCTGATGCCAGATTATTTAGTTGTTGTGAAAGAATTTTACTTACACTCTGTCTTGCCATAGATTCAGCGGAAATCCCCACGTTAGATTCAAACGGATTTTCACCAATAAATCTGTTAAGTAAAAGTAGCGCAAATACCTGTTTATTCATTTCAGACTCTTGAGTTCTAAGCTGATTCAGTTTTTGTTCAACCATACTCGTGACATTCGATGAAACAGAATTGTTTTTTTCGTCAGTTGTAATATCAAATGTAATTTGAGGTTTTAGCAATTCGCCTTTCATTTTTAATAAGGTATTGAAAGGTATTTTTTGTTTAAACTGATTGGTCTCTGTAGAACTTTGTCCACTTATTTGTTGTTCTACAAGATCAATTGGTGCTGTTTCTGTTTTATAAATAGCTGTAATATCTAAAGTTGCAGCTGTTGGTTCTCCGGTCCAGGTAATGGTGCTTCCTTTTTGGATATCAAACTTACGTTTCAGCATACTTACAGACATTTCATAAGCTCCGGATTCTACCTGATATACTCCTACTAAAGTAGTTTTTCCTGAAGGGTCAATTCCTCCGGTTAATTCGGCTTCTCCCTGAATTTTTACAAAATCACCATTCGCTTTGTCTATAATAATAGACATTTTAGCATCTTTTTTTACTTCAATATTCACACTCACGTCCATTCCTTTGATGCGTTTTTGAGTATTGAGCGAGTCTGCTTTTATGGTTTTATTTAGGACAACCTGATCCTGATCAATGAATTCCACAATTCCATCTCTTTCTTGTAAAGAAGGGGTTGATTGCGGAAGTACAAATGTAAAATCTGTATTGTCTGTAACGGCTAATCTTCCGTCAACTTTAGGAAGGTCCAGATTTCCACGAATTTGCAACGATGCATTTACAGCAAGAGTTCCATACATCATGGCATCATTTGATTTTTCAGAATTCACCAGCTTGAAGTCTCTAGCATTTACATTAAGGTTGAATGCGAAATCTCTGTATGTTTGTGTTAAAACCTGTCCGTTCACAACCAAAGCATTTCCGTCTTTGTCATTAATTTTAAAATTATTAAATTCAATTCCACGACGGGTAAAATTAATTTCGTCATTAAGTTTTCTAAAATCGCTTCCTGTTTTGGCTATTTCTAATCCTACATTATTGAATTTTACTTTTCCTAAAATGTTAGGTTTCTCTGTTGTTCCTGTTATTTTCAGGTTTCCTGAGACATAGCCTTCCGTATTGGTAATGGCATTCATAGAAAAACCTTGTACACTCTTCATTTGAAGTTGGTTGATAGCCATATTCAAATCAAATGTACTTGATGAGGTGTTATAATCACCGATTATTTTTACATCATTGTTGTTTCCGGAAAGTGCAACATCGGCATTTAAAATATTAGAAGAAGTGTTATTTACTTTTGCAGCAATATTTCCGACCAGATTTCCATAAACAATTAAATCAGAGATTTTTAAATCTGAAGTAAAAGTCATGTTTTTCGTTAAGTCTCGAATTTGAGCTGTTCCGTTGATGGTTCCTCTTGCTAAAACGGTATCTTTTTTTATCAGTTCTGTAATAGTTTCAATTTTGAAATCTTTCAACGAAACATTCAGGGGAGAATTAGGAATATTACTTTCTGATTGTAGTGAAATTTCACTCGCTCCATTAGAAAGCCGGAAGTTGTCTGCTAAAATTCCTTTGCTACTGATTTGTATTTTATTTTCTTCATTTACATTCCAGTCTGAATAATTGAGTTTTAAACCATTAGGTTGTAGAGAAATTTCAGTGATGTCATTAATTGATTTAGCATTTCCGGCGATTAAAAACTGAGTTGTGTTTTTTTCGTCTTTAGTGGTAGCGTTGTAACGGATAATATTATTTGCAATATCTCCGTTAATATTTATTTTATTTAAAGCTAAACTTGCATTTTTTAGATTGGCTACATCAATAGCGTATTGTAATGCATTGTTTTCATTGGTTATCTTAATAGAAGCATTTTCCACAGTGTTTTCACCGTATAATAATTGCGGAATTTTGCCTTCTAATTCAATTTTTTCAGAGTCAGCATCATAATTTCCGACTATATTGATGGTTTCAAAGCTCTTTAGATCCGGAACGAATTTTCGAATAATATCATCATTTTTAATCTTTGCATTGAACGTGAAATATTGTCCCTTCTCAATTTTTTGTGTTTTTGAAGGCTTTTGAAACTGATAATATTGATTAAATGTTTGGGCTAATGCTCCGAAAATTTGGGTCAGTTTATATTTTCCTTCCAAATTGATATCTGCAACCTGAGAATTTAAAATAATTTGAGTCGAGTCTTGAGTGGAACTTGCTTTTAAATTAACTTCTTGAACAGGATACACTTCTTTAGTGTCTGAAAAAGCAAAGTTTTGCAAATTTAGATATCCATTAAGATTATCAGGATCTAGATTGGTGAAACCTCCATCTATTTTTCCTGCAATGATCATCGGTTTTTCATAAAATCCTAATTTATTTACATCGAGTTTTATGACTTTACCGTTTACTTTTATGGTAGGATTTTTCTCATTATAAACACCGGAAGCTATTAGTTTTACATTTGCGTTAGGATCTTCAGAATCTAAATTAATATGATAAACCCCACGATTGATTTTTCCCGTAAGGTTCATATTTTGATAGCGATACCCTTTGTATACAGCCGAAGAAACATGTCCTTTAAGGTCAGCTTTTGTATTTTTTAAATCAAAGCTCTCTCCTTTGGCATAAATTTGTACAGAGATGGCTCCAATTTCTTTATTTTGAATGATTTTTCCGATTTGTAAAGCCTGAAGATTGGCTTTTACATTATATAATTCATGGTTTTTTTTCCTCATATCTATTTGAGCATCAAGAGATGCATTTCCCAAAGTAGAGTAGAGGTTCAGATTGGTGTTTACAATTTTTGTCGTTCCTTTCGCAGTTCCTTTAATGCTAAAATTTGAAGGCAGGGAAATATTTGAAGGAATTGTATTTTTGGGAACAAGATTGTAAATTGTTTTTGAGGAAGAAGAAAAATCGGCAATATTTACATCATAGAATAAATGATTAGGATTCATCGCATTTTTGATTCTTCCTGATGCCGCAACTCTTAATTGATCTAAGCCTGAAACTTTTAGATTATTAATCAATACATCATTTACACTGCCTTTTATATTTGCATTTACATTCAGAATGGCATTTGGATATTTATTGAACGGAACGGTATTTTTTAGGTCAGGAACGATGTTTAATATGTCTGCGAAACCAATTTTTGAATCTTTGATATTAGCTGAAATTTTCACATCTCCTAAATTGGAAGTTAATTGTTCAATGGAATTGTAGTTTAAAACAACCTCGTCACGCAATATGGTTTTTGGAGTTTGTAGGTATAAGTCTTTTAAATAGGCCTCTTTTTCTTTGTATACAAAATCTGTATTAAATTTTTGAATATTTAGACCTCTTGCTTCTTTTATTTTGGCTGATTTTACAGTTCCCGCAAAAGTATTGTTCTCCATTTTGAAGCTTTTCATCTCAAGATTCATTTGAGAGAAATTCAGATGATTGAAGTCTATTCCTTGTCGGGTCGGAGCTGCGGCAGTATTGTTGTAAGCAACTTTTACATCATTAAGAACTAATTTTCCTAATAAAAGCTGCATTGCTTTTTCTTTATCAGAATTTTTGGGAATTTCTGTTTTTTCAATCTTTTTTGATGGGGTATTTTCGGTAGGAAGGTAAAGAATTGCATTGATGTTGGCTCCCGAAAGAAAGACATTTCCTACATTGTAGGCATTATTTTCTAGATCAATTTTGTTGATTTTTGTACTTAATTCTTTAAATAAAACTTTAGCGAAAGTCTTAGAATTGTCATCTCCGTAATCGATGTCAAAATTGGTAAGTTTTATTCCTCTTACATCAATTTGCATTGGTTTTTTATCATTAAGAGAATCAACTTTTTGTTCAACTTTTTTAGAAACTTCTTCTATAAGGTCTTGTTTTAGCTTTAATTTTAAACCGTCAAGATTGATATCATTTACAGCATATTTATTATTACTCAAATCAAATGTTTTCACTCGAGTGCCAAAAGATTTGAAATAGATTTTAATATCATTTTTAGATCGTAGGTCATTGAAAGTAATACCAATATCTTTTAAATTAATTTTATCTAAAGAAATAATAAACGGCTTTGAAGGGCTTTCTTCTTTATCAGTGGTTGCAAAGGCATTGATGATATAGTCAAAATTGAATTTTCCGTCAGGTTTTCTTACTACATTCGCTCTCGTTCCCTCCAAATCTACAGAAGTGATATCCGCGGTAGAATTGATAAGTTTGAGCATGTTTAATCCTACATCAAGCTTTTTTACGGCTAAAAGTGTGTCTACGTCTTGTCCTTTTAAATAAAGATTTTCCATAACGAGACTGTTTGGAAATTCTATATGAACTTTTTCGAGACTTACTTTTGTGTTGATTTTTTGTTCAAGATAAACGATAAGTTTGTCTTTGATAAAGTTTTGAACAGCAGGAAGTTTTAAGCTAAATACAAGTAGTGTAAGAAAAACCAATATAGAAATAAAGGTTATTGCAACACGTTTAAATAATTTTTTTTTATTGATTTTTAGCTTCAAAAGTTGTAGGTTTTAAAGCAAAGATAATAAATCATCTGAAAGATTTGTGTTAAAATATCCTTACTGTAATACCTTTTGTACTTAAAAATCCTGCTTTGGTTATTCTCTATGGAATTTAGTTTAGTCAAAGTGAAGTGAATAGTTGATTAGAACAACCAAAGCTTGGATTTTTTGTTTAAAAATGCCTCCTTTTTAATCATCTTTGAGGTATGAAAAGGTTTGCAAAAATGAAAAATTCAAATGTTAGTTTTCAAAAAAGGAGGCATGGCATGGTTTATTTTTCAGGTAATAAACTTCTTATTTTTTATTTTTAATCATTTCCGTTTTCCCATTTTACCTCTTCACCTTGTGGAGCAGCCCCACCTTGTGCAGGTGTAATAGGTGCTGTTTCCTGGTTGATGTGGTAAATGTATGCTGCAATTTTTTCAGCGTCACGTCCTGTAATAGTTCCGTCTTTAATGAATGGTCTCATTGTAGGATTATTTTCAGAACCGTTTTCAAGCATCCAAAAAACATTTTTGAATAAACTTTTTTCTTTTACGTTAATCCAATGTGTATCGGTAAGGTTGGGTCCGATTCCTCCTTTACCTCCTTCTGCGTGGCAGGAAACACAATTGGTTTTAAAAAGTTCTTGTCCTTCTGCAATATTATCTGCGCTGTATTTTGCTGTTTCCAAATCAACTTTAGGTGCTGTTTTTTCATATTCAGCGATAGAAGCGAGCATTGTTTTGGTTTCCTTTGTTAGCTCTGCTTCCGGATGGGCATAATCTGTGAAGGCAAATGCTGCCATATATATTGCACAGAAAATAAATCCGAACCAGAATAGACCCAACCACCATTTTGGTAATGAATTGTCAAGTTCTGTAATGCCATCAAAACCATGGTCTATAAGGATGTCTTTTTCTTCAGTTGCAGATTGTTTTTTGAATGCCGAGTTCCAAAGTTTTTGAAAATAAGGAACTTTTTTCTCCTCCAAAAATTTCGCTTTTTCCTCTTCTGATAATTTTTTGAAATTTTCGTTTTCAACTAAATCTCCGATAGAGTTCATGATGAAAAGCAAAATAATTGCAATTAGCATCAATCCCCAGAAGAAAGGAGAAGAGAAATAATTTGAATCTGAAGCAAACATTTCGAACGCAAGGATAGTTAAACCTATCATTACAGCGATATATACTGATATTGGGGTTCTCGTTTTCATTTTAATTCAATGTTTTTAAATTAATCTGCACTTGCTGTTTGAATTTGCGTTGTTTTAATATCTGTACCTAGTCTTTGTAGGTAAGCAATCATTGCAATGATTTCTCTTTGCTCAAGTGGAACGAACTCTCCACCTTTTGAAGCTTTTTCTTTTTCCATTTGATCTTTAATATCAGTAGCTTCTGAGTAAATTCTTTTTACAATTGCCTGAGACTGGCTATCTGCCCATTTATTAGCAGAATCAATTTCCGCTTTTGTATAGGGTACATCAAATGCATTTTTCATCAGCTTCATTTTGTCAACCATTTGAGTTCTGTCAAGTTTATTGGTAATTAACCAAGGGAAACGAGGCATGATAGAACCTGCAGAGGTAATTCTTGGGTTATACATATGTTTGAAGTGCCAAGAATCTGGGTTTCTACCTCCTTGTCTGTGCAAATCTGGTCCTGTTCTTTTAGAACCCCATAAGAATGGTCTGTCGTAGATAAATTCACCTGCTTTAGAGTACTGCCCGTTTTTACCTTCAAATCTTACGATTTCGTCACGGAAAGGTCTAATCATTTGTGAGTGACAAGAGTTACAACCTTCACGAATATATAAGTCTCTACCTTCTAATTCCAATGGTGAATATGGTTTTACCGCTGTAATTGTCGGTACGCTTTGTTTTAAAGTTAATGTTGGAATGATTTCAACCAAACCTCCGATAGCTACAGCAATGAAAGCTAAGATTGAAAGTATTTTCGGAGTTCTTTCTAACCAAAGGTGAACTCCTTCTCCTTCTTTTCTTGCAGTTCCGATATTTGCTAATGCCGGAGCTTCTGCAGGAACTTCTTTTTGGAATGAACCCTGCTTGATTGTTTTAATTACGTTTACAACCATTAGAATTGCTCCTGAAAGATATAGGAAACCTCCTAAAAATCTCATTTTGAAGTAAGGAATGATAGCTGTAACAGTATCTAGCCAGTTTTTCCATAATAATGTTCCGTCCGGGTTGAATTGTTTCCACATTAATCCTTGAGTAAATCCTGAGATATACATTGGTACTGCATAGAAAATGATTCCTAAAGTCCCCAACCAGAAATGCCAGTTAGCTAATTTTACAGACCAAAGCTTTGTTCTCCACATTACAGGTAGCAAGTAGTACACAATACCGAATGCCATGAAACCGTTCCATCCAAGTGCACCGATATGTACGTGACCGATTACCCAGTCTGTGTAGTGACCAATTTTATTTAGAGATTTCGTAGCTAAAAGCGGACCTTCAAAAGTTGCCATACCATAACAAGTAACAGCGACTACGAAGAATTTAAGGATAGGATTTTCTCTTACTTTATCCCAAGCTCCTCTCAGAGTAAGAAGTCCGTTTAACATACCTCCCCAAGATGGAGCAATAAGCATGATTGAGAAACCTGTTCCCAATGCTTGAGCCCAAGCCGGAAGAGCAGTATATTGAAGGTGGTGAGGACCAGCCCAAAGGTATACGAAAATCAATGACCAGAAGTGGATGATTGACAGTTTGTATGAGAATACCGGTCTATCTGCTGCTTTAGGCAAGAAGTAATACATCAAACCTAAAACCGGAGTTGTTAATACGAATGCTACTGCATTGTGACCGTACCACCATTGTACTAAGGCATCTTTCGCACCAGCGTAAACTGAGTATGACTTCCAGCTTGTAAATGATAACGGAACTTCTAAATTGTTGAAGATGTGTAGCATTGCAACTGCGATCCAAGTTCCGATAAAGAACCAGATAGCTACATATAAGTGTCTTACTCTTCTTTTTGCAATTGTTCCAAACATATTGATACCAAATACTACCCAAGAAATAGTAATCAAAATATCAATAGGCCATTCGTGCTCTGCATATTCTTTAGAAGTGTTGATTCCTAGTAAGAACGTAATAACTACAGCTACGATCATAATTTGCCATGTCCAGAAGTGGATCCAAGATAATGTATCACTATACATTCTTGTTTTTAGTAGTCTTTGCATACAGTAATAAGCACCACAGAAGAATGAGTTACATACGAAAGCGAAAATTACAGCACTCGTATGCAACATTCTGATTCTACCGAATCCTAATGCTCCTTGAGTATTAATAAGACCTTGAATATTTCCACTCCTCAAACTCTGAATTGTTGTATCATCCGTCCCAAATAAAAATTCAGGTAATTCAGGGTAGAAAAGCATGAGTGCGGCCGTAAGTCCTAATAAGAACCCTACGATACCGAATGCGATAGTAGCATACAAGAATGCCCTGACAATACTATTGTCATAATTGAATTTTTGCGTCTCCATAGTTCCAATTGTGTTGTACTGAAGCGATATTTTTTCTATAAAAACCGATTTTTTTGATTAACTTTTATCCCGATTTTATCAAAGAATACAAATATCATGTAACTGTATAATGTTTTGCCAAAGGTATTCACTAACTTTGTTAAAGTCTAATAGGTGAACTTCTAAAATATACCGAAAACTACTAAAATGGAAAGGATGAAAATTTGCAGTCATAATATAAGAAAGATTAGAAGAGATAAGGATTTTACACAAGAATATATGGCTTTCGAAATGGGAATTTCTCAAAAAGCATATTCTGACATTGAGAATTCTAAAGTGAAAATTAATCTTGAAGTTCTTACTAAAATTTCCGAAATTTTAGATATTAAACCATCTGATATCTGTAGTATATCCCATAAATGTGGAACAAGCGAACTTGAAGATAAATATGAAGGTCTTTTGGAATATATGAAGAAAAATAACCTTCCAATTCCTAAGGAATTTGTATAAATCATATTATCTGATGTTTTAAACTAGGGCTTTAATGTTTTTAAATACTCTTTTAGTTAGCTCTAAGATCATTAGTTTTCATATATTAGTGAAAATTTTAATTTTATGAGCGGCGAAAACAAAGAGGAGCAAAACGGTTCTCTGGTTAGAGGTTTAACAAATCGACATATTCAATTAATTGCTCTTGGAGGAGCTATCGGAACAGGATTGTTTTTAGGGATTGGTCCTGCAGCAGTTTTGGCTGGTCCGTCAGTTATTTTAGGCTATGCCTTGGCTGGGATTATCGCTTTTTTTATTATGCGCCAACTTGGTGAAATGGTAGTTCAGGAACCTGTTTCAGGGAGTTTTAGTTATTTTGCATATAAATATTGGGGAAATTTCCCTGGTTTTGCATCAGGCTGGAATTATTGGATTCTCTATATTCTCGTGAGTATGGCAGAACTTACTGCCATAGGTCATTATATTCATTTTTGGTGGCCAGAAATTCCACTTTGGGTTTCGAGTTTGTTCTTTTTTATCGTCATTAATGCTCTTAATCTTGCTTCAGTGAAGGTATACGGAGAAACCGAATTTTGGTTTTCCATTATAAAAGTTGTGGCAATTATTGCTATGATTGTTTTTGGGATTTATTTATTAATAAGTGGAACGGGGGGAGAGACGGCAAGTGTTGCTAACTTGTGGAATGATGGAGGTTTCTTTCCGAAAGGCTTTTTTAATAAAGATGCAAACGGTTTTTCAGGGCTTTTTGCTGCAATGGCAATGATTATGTTCTCTTTTGGAGGTTTAGAACTTATCGGAATTACCGCTGCAGAAGCTAAAAACCCCGAGAAGACGATTCCTAAAGCTACCAATCAGGTTATTTATAGGATTTTGATTTTCTATGTTGGGGCTTTGGTTATTTTATTTTCATTGAGCCCTTGGAGAGAAATTACAGAAGGTACAAGTCCGTTTGTGATGGTTTTTCAAAATCTGAACGGATTTGAGTTTACTATTTTCGGAAAGACGATTCAGTTTAATGTATTGATAGCAAATGTTCTTAATTTAATTGTATTAACGGCTGCTTTGTCTGTTTATAATAGTAGTGTTTATAGTAATAGCCGAATGCTTTTTGGGTTGGCTCAGCAAGGTAATGCACCGAAGTTTTTGACGAAACTGAATAAAAGTAGTGTTCCTACTAATGCTATTATTGTTTCTTCATGTTTTGCGGGAATTTGTATCGTTATTAACAAATTGGTGCCCGAAAAAGCTTTTGAATATCTTATGGCTTTGGTGGTTTCTACTTTGATTATTAATTGGCTGATGATTTGTTACACGCACTTGAAATTTAAGAAAAGTAATATCGAATCGGGAGTTGAGTTGAAATTTCCATCTATATTCTATCCTATTTCAAACTATATTTGTATTGCATTTTTATTAATGATTTTAGTATTGATGAGTATTACGGGAATGGAGATTCAGGTGATTTTAATTCCAGTTTGGTTATTATTTTTGTTTTTAATGTACAAGTGGTATAAGCCTAATTCAAACTAATTATATTTCCTTTGGAAAGATATTTGAATAAAAGATTTTGGAAATAAAAATAAGACAAACCTAAAAAAGGTTTGTCTTATTATAAAGATTTACACAGAATGTAATCTTATGCTTATTTACTAAATATTACTTATTTAAATAAAGATAATGCATATTCTACTTCAGGGTCTTTTTGAGCTTTTAATGCTTTGAGGAAATAATTTGTATCAATTGTGTAATCAGGAATTACGCCTGTGCAATTAGTGATGTTTTCTTTAGTGTTTTCATTGAAAAAAACTTCAGACCTTGGTATAGAAATCACACTTTTGGTATTAGGCAATCTGTAATAGATAAACCAAGCTGCTGTTGTAAAATTACTACAAGAACCTGTCTCTTTTCCAAGAATGAAACCTCTTTTCTCTTTTTTGAACAGTGATGCAAAGTAAGTTGCGGCAGAAAATGTTTTGTTATTAATAATAAGTGCTACATTACCATCGAAAAATAAACCATCTCTAGGATAATTTTTAATATAGGTATCATCTAATCTATTGTTGCCAGAGTAATAATCTCCCTCTGTATCTTTATCAAACCGCTGTCTCATGAAATTATTTTCGTCAATAATATCTTGGTCAGAGTAAAATCTATTTGTTTGTGCTTCTATCAGATAGTCTTTATAATTAATATTAATAACTTTAGTAGCATATCTGTAAGAATTAGTAAATTGTTTCTCTTTTGAAATGAAAGAGTATAATAATGGAATATTATTTATAATACCTCCACTGTTATCACGTATATCTAAGATGAGATTTTTAAGTTTTAGATCTTTTATTATTTGGAAGTTTTTTTTAAGAGTCTCATAAAAGACGCTTTCATCATACCCAAAAGATTTTATCGATAGATAATAGGTGTTTTCGTTTATTTTGTATCCGTAAATACCCTGAGATTGAGTAATAAGATCTATTGGTAATACAGCGTGCTCATTTTCATAATAAAACTGACTGTAATTGATACCATCGGTTGTGATGGTTTTTTCTTCTCCGTTTAAGTTTTTGTATTTGATGGTGTAGGTGTTTGAATTATTCTTACAAATGAACGATATGTATAAGGATAAATCAATATTTTCTACTTTTATATTTCCATCTGATGATAACGGGGCTTTTTTGATGATATCATTAATATTTAGATTGTTTATCTCAAGAATTTGACTTCCGATTTCAATATTATACCTATTATTTCCGTTAACAAACGCATGTCCATTATGAATATATGTTGCTATTGGAAAGAACAATATAGATTGTAAAAAGTCTCCATAATAGTTAGAATCTGTCGTTATGGAAAGATGACCGTCACCCAGTATTTTTGCCGGAGTATTTAAATGAAAGTTGATGTAAGTCGGGTTTTTCTCTATTACTTTTCTTAGAGAATCAACTTTTTTAGTAAATTCTTCTTTACTATGGAATCGGTAAGGATTAGGGTGTTGTTTCTGGATTATTTCCACGAAAATATCAAAATCTTTTAAATAGCCATCTTTAGGGATTTCAGATAGAGAGTATTGTGCAAATCCTAAAATAGAATAGCATACTAAAGCAGTCATAAGTATTCTTTTCATTTTTTTAATATTTTGTAATTATCTAGTTAAGGTTGTTTTTGTGAACTATATTGAAATTTTGTTTATATATAATTGGTTTTTAGGTAAGAGTGTTATTCGTTTAGAATTTTTTATTGTATAGCTTTACTGAAGGTAATATATGAAGTTGAAATAGTAAGCTTTTGTATTTAAATCAATATTTTGACAGCCAAAAATGTACCACAAATAGGGCTATTGCGTACCTGTATATAGTTTGTAGTCACTAATAGTGAAATTTTCTGTTTTTTCTGAAGTTTTTTGTATAGTACAATTATTTTTACCTCTACCTCTTCTATTTTTTAAGGTATTAGATTCATGGGAAACAAAAAACCATCCTGTTGAGGATGGTTTTTGTAGACTCACAGGGATTCGAACCCCAGATGACTGAACCAAAATCAGTAGTGTTACCGCTACACCATGAGTCTGTCTTTGTTTTTAGTGGTGCAAATTTACAGCTTTTTTCTTTAAGTGCAAGAACTTTTTAAACTTTTTTTTAAATTTACTTCGGATTTAATTCATGGAAATTATGCTGATAGACTTCAATAATCTCAATATTAATAATTTATCTTCAAAAACAGAGTTTGAACTTAAAATTAAAAACTTTTTGGAAGATTGGTTTTCAGATTCTGAAACGGTAAAAGTTCAGACTTCAGGTTCTACAGGTACACCAAAAGTTTTTGATATTGAGAAAAAGAAAATGTTGAATTCAGCAATCATGACGTGCAATTTTTTAAGATTAAAAGAAGGTAACACAGCATTGATATGTCTTCCCATTGAATATATTTCGGGAAAAATGATGGTTGTACGTTCTATTGAGAGAAAACTGAAATTGATAGTTGTAGAACCGTCATTAAAACCTCTTGAACATATTGAACAAGAAATTGATTTTTGTGCAATGACTCCGCTTCAGGTAGAAAATTCTTTGGATAAACTACACCTTATTAAAAATTTGATTATTGGAGGAGCTGCCGTTTCAGAATCTTTGAAAAAACTTTTAACTAAAAATCGAAACTTAAAAATCAATTATATTTTCGAAACATACGGAATGTCTGAAACGCTTTCCCATATTGCTTTAAAGCAGGTTTCCCCTGAGCCTGAAGAGTATTTTACAGCCTTTGAAAATGTAGAAATATCAAAAGATGAAAGAGGATGTTTGAAGATTTTTGCACCTAATGTAAATTCTGAAACTTTACAAACTAATGATTTAGTTGAAATTAAAAGTGAAAATCAATTTAAATTTTTAGGAAGAATTGATAATGTGATTAATTCTGGAGGAGCTAAAATTTTTCCTGAACAATTGGAAGCTCTGATAAAAAAAGAAATCTCAAATGAGGTTGTTTTTTTAGGTTTGGAAGATGAAAGTTTGGGGCAAAAGCTTGTTATGATAATTGAAGGTGAGAAATCGAAAGATTTAGTTGAAAAAATTTCGACATTCTCTTTTGATAAAAGTTTTCATAAGCCAAAAGAAATTATTTTTATTCAAAAAATTCCCAGAACTCCGAACGGGAAAATTAATCGACTTGAATTGAAAAATTTATTGTAAAGTCTGTTATCTTTACCATTATAAAAAACACTTTTCTCAGATGAAAGATTTTTCTAAAGAACTTAGTTTTAAAACTTCCCGAAGCAGTGGAGCGGGAGGACAAAATGTAAATAAAGTTGAAACCGCAGTCACTGTACTTTGGAAAGTTGAAGAATCTGTATTTTTTAATGAAGATGAAAAGTTTTTAATTCAAAATAAATTACAAAATAGGATTAATGCTGATGGTTTTCTGTTTTTAACTGTTTCTGAAAGCAGAACGCAATTGATGAATAAAAACAAAGCAATTGAAAAAATTCTTGAAATAGTTGATAAAGCTTTATTTATTCCTAAAAAGAGACAAGCAACAAAGCCTTCTAAAGCTCAGAAACAAAAAAGACTTGACACGAAAAAGAAATTGTCTGAGAAAAAAGAAAACCGAAAGTTCAAGTATTAAAATTCAGTATATTTCTTTACTTTATACATTTGAATTTATAAAATCATATTCTAAACCCTAACTGAAACTCCCTTAACATTGAATAAAAATACTATTTTTGGGGAAAATTTATAAAAATGATTAAAAAACTTGTAACGATAGGATTGTTTTCAATTTCTATTTTGTCATTTGCTCAACAAAAATTTTCTATTATTCCGTCTGTAGGGTATGCCTGGAGAACTGCTAAAACACCTTCCGGACTTTCCCCAGATACAAAAGAATATATTAAGGGATTAAAAAGCGGAGTTAATTTTGACATTTCAGCATACTATACTTTTAACAAAAATATGGGTGTGGGATTGAAGTTTTCAAACTACAGTGCATCAAGTAACGGAAGGTTTTCTTTACAAGATATTAACGGGCAAGTAATTTCTTCGTATGTAACGACAAAAGATAATATTAGCTTTTTTGGTCCGGCTTTCATGATTTCAAATTTTAATGAAGCTACAAAGCATAAGTTATATGCAGACGTAAGTTTAGGAGTTATTACCTATACAACTAAAACTGGAAGTGTAAAAGGAACAGGTTCTAATTTGGGTGCGGATCTTAACTTAGCTTATCAATATGCGGTTACTAAAAATATATATGTAGGTCCAAAATTAGGATTAACAGGAGGAACATTGAGTAAAATGAAATACAACGGAACAACTGTAAACTTTGGAGAGGATGAAAAAGAAGGTTTAGGAAGAGTTTCTTTAAGTGCAGCCGCTACATTCCGTTTTTAAGTTTTATCTTTGCAAAAATTAAAAAAATGAGCAAACCGATTTCAGAATTTATAGAAAAGTATTATCTGCACTTCAATGCAGCTGCATTGGTAGACGCTTCTAAAGGATATGTTGCACACCTTAAAGATGGTGGAAAAATGATGATTACTTTGGCGGGAGCAATGTCTACTGCTGAATTGGGGAAAATTCTTGCAGAAATGATTCGTCAGGATAAAGTAGATTTTATTTCTTGTACCGGAGCGAATCTTGAAGAGGATTTAATGAATCTTGTTGCACATTCTCATTACGAAAGAGTACCTCATTACAGAGATCTTACACCTCAGGAAGAGTGGGCTTTATTAGAAAGAGGTCTGAATAGAGTTACAGATACTTGTATTCCTGAAGAAGAGGCTTTCAGAAGATTGCAAAAGCATATTTACGAAATTTGGAAAGATGCTGATAATAAAGGTGAAAGATACTTCCCGCATGAATATATGTACAAAATGATTCTTTCAGGTGTTCTTGAGCAATATTATGAAATTCCTAGAGAAAATTCTTGGATGATTGCAGCCGCTGAAAAGAATTTACCAATCGTTGTTCCAGGATGGGAAGATTCTACGATGGGTAATATTTTTGCATCTTACTGTATCAAAGGAGATTTGAAATTCTCAACAATGAAATCAGGAATTGAATATATGGCATATTTAGCTGATTGGTACACTAAAAACTCAGGTGGAAAAGGAGTAGGATTCTTCCAGATTGGTGGAGGTATTGCCGGAGATTTTCCAATTTGCGTTGTACCGATGTTGTATCAGGATATGGAAATGCATGATATTCCTTTCTGGTCTTATTTCTGTCAGATTTCAGATTCTACAACGTCTTATGGATCGTATTCAGGAGCAGTTCCTAACGAAAAAATTACTTGGGGTAAATTAGATATTACAACACCGAAATTTATCGTTGAAAGTGATGCTACTATTTGTGCTCCTTTGATGTTCTCTTATATTTTGGAGAATTCTTAATTTGTCTTTAGACTAAAAAATATTTAAATATTAAACGCTTCATTTTTTTGAAGCGTTTTTTTTATACAGAAAGTGCTTTTTCATATCTTTATAAAAGTTCTTATTCAATCAATAAAATATGAATGAAGCATTTAAACAACAGGTTTGGGAAGTTACAAAGCTTGTTCCGAAAGGAAGAGTGACAAGTTACGGTGCAATTGCGAAGGCAGTTGGTTATCCTAATCATTCCCGACATGTAGGAAAAGCAATGGGAGGTTGTCCAAAAGATGTTCCTGCTCATCGTGTGATTTCCAGCTCAGGAACTTTGTCTGTGCCGGAGTTTCAGCCTAGATTGGAGGCTGAAGGAATTGTGGTGGAAAATTTCAGAATTAAAAACTTCAAAAAGTTATTTTGGGATCCTATTAAAGAATTGTAAATGATATTTTTTAGAATAATAAATTTCTAGTGAAATAAAAATTTCGGGGCGACAAAGTCGCCCCGAAACTCAATATAAAATAGTTAAATTATTTATTTAAGTTTTGATAACTTCTTTGGATAAAGTCAGTCAAATCTTTTCCTTTTAATAAATTTTGAGAAAGTTTAGCTAAGTCTAGAGCGTATTTTATCAACCCTTCTTTCTCTTCTTTATTCTCAGTTTTCAAAATCTGACTGGCAAATTCACTATTGGAATTCACAACAAGATTATACATTTCAGGGAAACCTCCCATTGCGAACATTCCGCCACCTCCTGTAGCCTGCATATCTTTCATTCTTCTCATAAATTCAGGCTGAGTAATGGTAAATGGAGCATCATTACTGTCTAAATCTTCAAGCTGAACAGTGAATTTTGTATCGTTAATAGTTTCTTCAACGTTTTTCTTCAAAGATTCTTTTTCTGTTTCATTCAATTTAGAAATGATAGGCTCGTCTTTTTTAATCAAATTATTGATGTGGTCGGCATCAACTCTTGCAAACGAGATTTTATCTTTTGAAGTTTCCAATTTTTGGATAACGTGAGGAATAATTGGTGAATCTAAAAGAAGAACTTCATATCCTTTGTCTTTAGCTGCCTGAATATAGCTGTGCTGCTCATCTGCATTTGAAGCATAAAGAATAACTAATTTACCATCTTTATCGGTTTGATTAGGCTTGATTTTCTCTTCTAATTCATTCCATAAGTAGTATTTTTCGTCAGTTGTCGGATATAATGTGAATTTATCTGCTTTTTCGGCGAATTTTTCCTCTGTTACAATACCGTACTCGATAACCACTTTAATGTCATTCCATTTCTTTTCATAATCTTCACGATTTTCATTGATTAGAGAAGACATTTTGTCGGCAACTTTTTTGGTGATGTAAGAAGAAATTTTCTTCACAGCTCCGTCTGCCTGTAAATATGAACGTGAAACATTCAACGGAATATCCGGAGAATCAATAACACCACGAAGTAACATCAAGAAATCCGGAACGATTCCTTTCACTTCATCTGTTACGAATACCTGATTTTGATATAATTGAATTTTGTCTTTTTCAATATTAAGATTATTGTTCAGTTTCGGGAAGAATAAAATTCCTGTCAGGTTAAACGGATAATCAACGTTCAGATGAATATTAAATAAAGGCTCCTCAAACTGCATTGGATACAATTCGTGGTAGAATTTCATATAATCTTCATTCGATAGTTCACTCGGAGCAATTGTCCAAGCCGGAGTAGGGTTGTTGATGATATTATCAACTTCTTCTGTTTCTGCAACAGCATCTTCAGGAGCATCTTCAGGTAAAGGTTTTGTCTGAGTTTTAGTTCCAAATTTAATTGGAATAGGCATGAATTTATTATACTTTAATAACAATTCACGGATTTTTCCTTCTTCTAAAAACTCTGTTGAATCTTCTGCAATATGTAGAATGATTTCTGTTCCTCTGTCTGTCTTATCAGTTGTTTCTTCTAATGTAAATTCAGGGCTTCCGTCGCAAATCCAACGAACTGCCGGTTCATCTTTGTAAGATTTTGTTAGAATTTCAACTTTTTCAGCCACCATGAAAGCAGAATAGAAACCAAGTCCGAAATGACCGATGATTCCTGAATCTTTGGCTGTGTCTTTATATTTCTCTAAAAACTCTTCAGCACCCGAAAAAGCAACCTGATTGATATATTTTTCAACTTCCTCACCTGTCATCCCGATTCCTTGGTCGATGATATGAAGGGTTTTATTTTCTTTATTGATTTTTACTTCAAGTTTTGGATTTCCATATTCAACTTTGGCTTCACCAATACTTGTTAAATGTTTTAATTTTAAAGTGGCATCAGTTGCATTTGAGATTAATTCTCTCAAGAATATTTCGTGGTCACTGTAAAGAAATTTTTTGATAAGCGGGAAAATATTTTCCACAGATACATTAATATTTCCTTTAGTCATAATAATTTTTGTTTTTTAAATTTGGTTTATTATTCTCAAAAAAAATACCGTTTGAAGTAAAGTGACAATTTGACATTTTTTGAAAATAATTATGTGAAAATTTAAACAAAAAAGACAGCCTAAAAAAGCTGTCTTTAAATATTGTTAACTGAAAAAACTATTTGTTTTTCAATTCTTCTTTTATTTTGTTTTCCAGTTCTTCAGAAAGTTCAGGATTGTCTTTTAGAACTTCTTTTACGGCATCTCTACCTTGTCCTAATTTGGTGTCTTCATAGCTGAACCAAGAACCGCTTTTCTTTACAATTCCTTGTTCTACCGCCTGATCCAAAATTTCTCCAGTTTTAGAAACTCCTTCACCGTACATGATGTCAAATTCTGCTTGTTTAAATGGTGGAGCAACTTTGTTTTTCACAATTTTCACTTTTACACGACTTCCTATTGCTTCATCTCCTTGTTTAATAGGAGCACTTGCTTTTCTGATATCTACTCTTACAGAAGCATAGAATTTTAATGCATTACCACCTGTTGTTGTTTCAGGGTTTCCGAACATTACTCCGATTTTTTCTCTTAACTGGTTGATGAAAATTACGGTGCATTTTGTTCTTGAAATAGTTGCAGTCAATTTTCTCAAAGCCTGAGACATCAATCTTGCATGAAGTCCCATTTTAGAATCTCCCATTTCTCCTTCAATTTCCGCTTTTGGAGTAAGAGCAGCAACAGAGTCAATGACAACGATATCAATCGCACCTGAACGAATAAGATTGTCAGCAATTTCCAAAGCTTGTTCTCCGTTGTCCGGTTGAGAAATAATTAGGTTTTCTAGGTCGATTCCTAACTTTGCAGCATATGTTCTGTCGAAAGCATGTTCGGCATCAATAAAAGCCGCAATACCTCCTGCTTTTTGAGCTTCTGCAATCGCATGAAGTGTTAAAGTTGTTTTACCCGAAGATTCAGGACCATAAATTTCAATAATTCTTCCTCTAGGATATCCTCCAACTCCTAATGCAATGTCTAATCCTAAAGAACCAGAAGGAATAACTTCAATTGTATTGTCAACAGAGCTGTCTCCCAAAGTCATTACAGTTCCCTTTCCGTATGTTTTATCTAGTTTGTCAAGCACTAGCGCAAGTGCTTTTTTCTTATCATCAATATTACTCATGTCTATTAAAATAATTTCTCAAAAATACACAATTTAAATGTCAAAAACTAATATTATTTGTTTCTGAAAATTGTTTTTATAGTAAAAAAAACATAAAAATTTAATATCTAATCTATTTAAAAACAAATGGTTGTTGTCTTTTTTTAGATTTAATGAAAATTTGAATTTTTTGTTATATTCAAATAATCTTCCAATACTTTCATTTGGTCTTTATTTCCTTTTTCTATTCTTGTTTTTCTGCTTACAATTGTATCGTAAATTTTATTAATCAATATTTTTGAATAAGGAAATACGTTTTTTCCTGATACTTCAGGAATTTGCAATCTCTTGCAAACTTCATCATCTAGCAAAAACCATGTACAGCAAATGTGTAAATAACGCAAATTTCTTCTTTGAAATTGATATTTTAAAATCGGATTTTCCAGAGATTCATTTAATAAAGAATGAGCGAGAAGAACAGAGTCTTTATCAGATGGAGGCTGTATGGAAGTCCATAAGTAGAAATATTCTGTAGCTTGTTTTTTGTCGTTGGGTAAAAGTTCTTCCGGTATTCCTAATAAATATCCAACGTATTTCCAAAGGTGAAAAAGTCCTTTTTCTTCCTCAGTTGAAAATGTGTTTCCCAATTTTTTTAAACTATGAAGAAAAACCAGGCTAAATCCTATATATGTTGCCATCATATCCCATGAATTGATAGGTTCGCCCCAGTTTTCGGTGTCCCAGTTTTTGTAATGTTTTTTGATGGAAAGTCTGGCGTAGGAATGAATTAATCTAGTTTTGATGGCAAATTCGTAACCTTTTTTATGAATTTCTAAAGCATCATATCTTGTTACGTTTACCCAAAAATCCAATGTTTCTGAAAGACGTTTTACAGCACCTTTTTTTAAGGCTTCTGTTGCAATCAGAGGTTTGCTGAGGTAAGCATAATCATAACCACCAATTAAACAATAATCTCTCAGTGAAATTAAAGAGTCAATATTTCCTCTCATACACAGTTCAGCACCTTTTTTCAATAAATTATAATCAAGCCAATTTGGGATTTTCTGAGTTTTAAGAAATAGCTTTTTTACACTTTCATGAACGTGATCATCTTCAGAAACTCCGTTTCTTATATAATGCTCGATTTGGCGGGTTGCTTCATTGAATTTTTTTGTGAAATAAACATCTTTCACAACTTCGTCTCCCAATTGATCTCCTTCAAAATAAAATGGAGAAAATTTATCAAAGTTATCGAAGCAAACTTTTGCTCCAGAAAAGTCGATAAGTTGTTTTCCATTACCTTTTATCCAGAAATTTTTGAAATGTTCGGAATCTTTAAAGCGAGGCTGTAAAATTGTTGTTTTCATTATGAATAAAAATACAAGTTTTACACCGAAATTATTTCTGACTTCCGTCAGTTTGAAAAAATAAAAAAGTATAAATATTTAGAATGCTAAATAAGCCCCCACTCAAAGGCCTTTCTTACAAGTTCTTTGCTGTTTCGGGAATTGGTTTTCGCTAGAATATTTTTACGATGAGTACGAATGGTATGTTCTGATAAAATGAGACTTTTTGCAATTTCAGCCCCCGAATATCCTTTGCCTATCAATGAAAGGATTTCTTTTTCTCTTTTGGTGAGATTGGGAAGAGCTATTATATCATTTGGTCTCACGAGTATTTGGTGATAGTCATCTCTTGTTCCAATTCCTGAAACAACTACAACAAAATTGTTTTGTTGTGTTAAATGATGGATATTTGTGTGAATATTAATCGCCTGCAATAATTTTCCGTTTTCGTCTTTTAAACTGTGAATCGCCTGGTGATGAAATAGTTGGTAACTCCCATCTCCAACTTTCATACGAAAACAATAGCTTGTTTTTAAATTTAACTGATGTTCAAACCCTATTTCTTTCATTTTATCTAGAGTAAGGCGCTCTGCTTCCAATACAAAAGGAATGTCATCAGGATGAATAAGGTCGATAATCTGCTGAAGAGAGTTTGGGTATTCTTTCAATCCGTGTATTGAGAGAACTGTTTCATTGAAATTAGATACAGAACCGTCTGCAACATTAATAATGTAATAATAAAAATTTCCGACAGAAAACATTTCTGCAATAATTTTCTGTATAGCCGGAGCTGCAGTAACTACAAAATTATTACTGAGAGCGTCAGGAAATTCATTCCATACAGCGGTAAGTTGATGTTGTTTTGACTTCATAAAACAGTCTTTGCAGAGATTGTTAAAAATACTTAAAATTTCTTTAAAATACCACAAAAGGGTTATTTTTTTGTAATCATAAAATTCTAAATTTTACAAAAACTCTATATTATGAAAACAGAAATTTCAAAGCTGTTTATTTTTTCCTTTCTGTTTTTTTGTTTTTTTAGTTTCGCACAAGAAAAAGGTATTGTAAAACTGCTTAATAATGCAATAAGCAGAGACTTGAAGATAGAGGTTGATAATAATTATTTTGAAGATAAATTGAGGGTTGTAACAGCTTATAAGATTGATAATGATGTTCTTTCGGTAGAATTTGAAGTCAAGAAGAGTGTAGGTTCTTATGTGGAGAAAAGAGAAGTTTCTATTTCTGATATATTATTTATCGGGAAAGATATTAACGTAATTTTTGGAACAAAAGAAAATGCGGTAAAAGTTACAAGAACTAGAATAGAAGATGGAGGGTATAAGCAAAAGGAAGAAAGTTCAAGTGATTTATTTTTTACAGGAATTCGAAACATGAAAAATAATGAAACTCTAGGAGAATCTTTGAAAAAGGTCTTTAAGAAAGCGGGATATGCCGTTGAGCTTAAGTATTGGTATGATTGAATTGATATATGCTTATAATAAATAATACAATTACTAAAAAAATACTTTTTATTGACTTGTTAGACCTTCAGAAAATAGATTATAACACTAAGAAATTAATTGAAAAAAAACTAATATGAAACCGACAATGATGTTCTTGTTGCTTATGGGAGCAACGATATACGTAAATGGGCAAGCTAAAAAAAGCGTGAAGAAACCGGCAACCAAAACAGTTAGTTCAAAATTTGGAGCATTGGCTATTGATAGAAGCAATGGTTTTTACTACGGATTTTCTTATGATTATGCCAATCGTGCAGAGGCAGAAACCAAAGCTAAAGAAGAATGTGCTAAAAAAGGTGGAAACTGCTCTGTTGTACTCACTTTTTCCGGAACAGGGTGTGCTGCATATCGAACAATAGATGGGAAAGCAGGGACGGCCTATGGGTGGGGAATAGCAGGAACTAAGGAAGAAGCCGATGCAATAGCCTTAGCTGAAGCCCAAAAAAGAAGTAATGGAGTTAATCCTTCTAATTTTGTTTGGAGTTGTAACTCCGTCAATACAGGAACGCTTAAAGAAATTTATAATGCTAAAGACGAAATCATTCCAACGATAAAAATTGGTAATCAGGAATGGGCAGCAAACGATTTGGATGTTACAAAATTTAAAAATGGCGACAAAATTCCTTATGCAGCCACATATGAAGAATGGAGAGCTGCCGCAGATGCCAAAAAACCTGCTTACTCTATCGTAAATTCAAGAAAAGTATATAATGGTTATGCTTTGCACGATAAAAGAGGTCTTGCTCCGAAAGGGTTTCATATTCCGACGGATGAAGAGTTTATGAAATTGATGAACCATTTAGGTGGAATAGAAGTTGCTGGAGGAAAAATGAAAAGTGTGCAAGGTTGGAATAGTCCCAATGATGCGTCGAACTCAAGTAAATTTACAGGTTTACCCGGAGGAGGAAGAGGAACTGTAAACGATAAACATGAAAAATTTATTACTCATGAAGGAGGATGGTGGTCTTCTACTTTTGCTCCGAATGGAAATACATATGTTTATATTATACATCATTCTAGGGGAAGTGTATTTAGAACCGCCCATGGGTACCCTTGGGGATATAATATACGATTAATTAAGGACTAGATAATTAATATATTTTAATTGAAGATGGGTATGTTGATTTTTAGCTTTTTTATAAAAATTAAAAAATACCTCAAAAGGGGTATTGCTTAGTGCTTATTATATTTTAAAATTTGTGTGACTAATAATCATGAGAACTTTTCTGAATTTTTATTTAGAATTTGAACTCTAGATTTTTTAGGTTACCTATTATGACTAATAACCTTATATATAAGTGAAATCTTAGGTAAGAACAAAATGAAAAAAAAGAATTAAAACGTGTTTAGGCTTTTCTTTATTAGTTGTTTGAAAAGAATAAACTAAAATAGCCTCTCAAGTTTTGAGAGGTTTTTATTTTTTTAACATGATTATAAATAGAAAAAACCTTCCAATTTGGAAGGTTTTATATTTAATGAGCTAAATATCTATTAGTTAGATAAAGAAGCTGAATGTACAAGCATATCTACTAACTTATTAGAATAACCCATTTCGTTGTCATACCAAGAAACAAGTTTTACGAAGTTAGGAGAAAGCATAATACCAGCATCTTTGTCGAAGATTGAAGTTCTCTTATCTCCTACGAAATCTTGAGAAACAACAGCATCTTCAGTGTATCCTAAAATACCTTTTAGTTCACCTTCAGAAGCAGCTTTGATTACTGAACAGATTTCTTCATAAGAAGCAGCTTTTTCAATTCTCACTGTTAAATCTACTACAGAAACGTCAACAGTTGGTACTCTGAAAGACATACCTGTCAATTTTCCGTTTAATGAAGGGATTACTTTTCCTACCGCTTTTGCAGCACCTGTAGATGAAGGGATGATGTTATTTAATGCTGCTCTACCACCTCTCCAGTCTTTCATTGAAGGACCATCAACAGTTTTTTGTGTTGCAGTTGTAGCATGTACAGTTGTCATTAATCCTTCTACGATTCCAAAGTTATCGTGGATTACTTTAGCTAAAGGAGCTAGACAGTTTGTAGTACAAGATGCATTTGATAAAATTTTGATATCGTCTGTAAGTTCAGTGTGGTTTACACCCATTACAAACATTGGAGTATCATCTTTTGAAGGAGCAGAAAGGATTACTTTCTTAGCACCAGCATTGATGTGAGCCTGAGCAGTATCTTTAGATAAGAAAAGACCTGTAGATTCTACGATATATTCAGCACCTACTTCATTCCATTTTAGGTTGTTAGGATCTCTTTCTGCAGTTACTCTGATTCTGTTTCCGTTTACGACAAGGTCATTACCTTCTACAGAAACTTCACCTGGGAAAATTCCGTGTACAGAATCATATTTTAACATGTAAGCCATGTATGTAGCATCAATAAGGTCATTGATTCCTACTACTTCGATATTATCTCTTTCTGTCATTGCTCTGAAAACAAGACGTCCGATTCTACCAAATCCGTTGATACCTACTTTAATTTTTGACATAGTATTTTACTTTTTAATTAAAAATTTAGATTGCTAATATTTCTGAAATCAGTAAGAGATCTTTATTGATTTCATTGTGTTTTTTGATTGCTTCTTCAATTGGTGTGTAAACCAAATCATTGGAACGCATTCCTGCCATTACGTTTGATTGCCCTTCCATTAATCCCACTACAGCGCCATAACCCAATCTGCTTGCCAAAACTCTGTCGGCACAGCTTGGTGAACCTCCTCTTTGTATGTGTCCTAAAATGGCTACTCGGATGTCATATTCAGGGAACTCATCTTTTGTTTGTTTAGCAAGGTCATAAATATTTCCTAGTTTTTCACCTTCTGCTACAACTACGATGCTTGAAGCTTTTCCTGTTTTTTCTGCATGCCTGAATGTTGCAAATAGGTCAGACATACTGTCCTTTTTTTCTGGAATTAAAATATCCAGAGCTCCGGTTGCCAATCCGCTGTTTAATGCGATAAAACCAGCATCACGACCCATCACTTCTACAAAGAAAACCCTATTGTGAGACGTTGCAGTATCACGAATTTTATCAATTGCTTCCATTGCGGTATTCAGAGCAGTGTCGTAACCGATTGTATTGTCGGTTCCGAAAATGTCGTTGTCGATAGTTCCTGGTACACCAATTACTTTGATTCCGAATTCTTCATTGAAAATTTTTGCTCCTGTGAAAGTTCCGTCTCCACCAATACAAACCAAACCATCAATTCCCAGCTTTACGCAATTGTCATAGGCTTTTTGGCGACCTTCTTTGGTTTTAAATTCCATGGAACGGGCAGATTTTAGAATAGTTCCACCCTGATTAATTATGTTTTTTACAGAGCGGGGACCCATTTTCAGGAAATCCGCATTGATAAGACCATTGTAGCCTTCTCTCACTCCGTAACATTCTATATTATAATAATTTGCGGTTCTTACTACCGCTCTTAATGCTGCGTTCATACCGGGAGAATCACCTCCAGAGGTAAGAACTGCAATTTTTTTTACAGCACTCTCTTTCATCAAGTAAAAATTTCGAACACAAATTTACAAAAACAAGTTCAGATAATCGCAGTAAGTTTGTAAGAGTTTTAAATATAAGTTATTAAAAACTTCTGAAATTTGTTGGTTTAAAAAAATATCTTGCAGTTTTGGTTTCTGGTGAGTGAATATCCAAATCGTACCATGGCGAAATATTTCTATCAAAAGGATTGGATACTATGTGGATAGATTGAGCAGGAGTAAAGCCTTCTCCTAATAAATATAATCTTTTTCCTTCGTTATTTTGTACTACTCCAGCAATAAAAACTACATGTCCTGGACTTCCTGGTGTTATCAAAATATCTCCTGTTTTTAATTCTGAATTTTTGGTGACAGGTTGGGTCTCCTTGTTTAGTGAAATTGTTCCGGCATAATTAAAAATTAAGTCCAGATAATTTCTGAAATTTTGATAGGAATCATCAAAGTCAGCAGTTTTTCTAAAATTTACATTATTTCCTTTAACAAAAGCTCTGATTCCATTTTTGTAATCGTTCCATGAAACCAAATCTCCGCTTGTAAAATGAAATTTTATCTCATCGAATTTTTTGTTTTTGAATAAATATTCAGCTCTCAAACGAATAACAGCATCTGCACATTGTTGTAAATCTTTATTTCCGGTATCTATGTCAAAAACTGCTTCATGAAGATGTTGTGTAGAAATAGGAGTTTCGTCGTATTTTAAGATTGGACTGCCGTAGGATTTTAGCTTGAAATTTTCAATAAAATGTCCAAAAGAATTTGGTTTTTCTTCAATCCATTGGTAGTCTTTGGGCGCAGGGAATCTTTCTTTTATGGTGTTTTTATCTCTATTGATTGTAACTGAACTTTTCGAAACATATTTTTCAGACTCTGCATTTTCGACAATGATTTTTGGTGTGTTCTTGTCATTTTTACAACTGAAAAATAAGATTGTAATTAATAGAAAATGTATTTTTTTCATCTTGTTATAGAGTTACTGATTGGATTTTAAAATTAATATTTCTCCTTTAAATATTTCCAATATCTTTTTAAAATTTGTAGGAGGGTTAATTTCTGTTTTTCTTTAGCAAAGGAAAGTTTATTTCGTTAATTGAAATCTAAATTTTGGATGCGGTTTTTACTGTGAAATAATTCCAAAATTGATAAATGTCAACGTTTTTCAATTGAAGTTATCAACATATTAAAGTGACAAAATTGTATATTTACAGTCATTAAATGTATGCTATGAATCATAAACCCGTTGAAGGCTTTTCCAAACTGACTAAACAAGGAAAAATAGACTGGCTCGTAAACGAATATCTTGAAGGAAACGAAGAATATCAAAATATATTAAAACAATATTGGAACGAAAACGCAGAACTTCAAAAACTTCATGATGAGTTTTCTGAAAATACGATTTCCAATTTTTATATGCCTTACGGAATTGCTCCGAACTTTTTAATCGATGGGAAATTATTCGCCCTTCCGATGGCTGTCGAAGAAAGCTCTGTAGTGGCTGCAGCTTCCAAAGCTGCAAAATTCTGGATTGATAAAGGAGGTTTTAAAACAACCATCATCAATAATAAAAAGCTAGGACATACTCATTTTATATTTAATGTAGAACCTCATAAATTGCTTCACTTCTTTAATTTCAGTTTAAAGAAAAAATTAATGGAAGCGACTGAAGACATCACTGCCAATATGAGAAAGCGTGGTGGAGGTATTTTAGATATAAAATTGGTTGATAAAACCTCAGAAATGCCAAATTATTACCAGCTTAAAGCTAGTTTTGATACGGTAGACTCAATGGGAGCGAATTTTATTAATTCTTGCCTTGAACAATTCGGAAAAACATTAAAACAGGAAGTTGCCATCAGTGAAGATTTCACTCAGGAAGAGAAAAATTCTTTACAGATTGTGATGAATATTCTTTCCAATTTTACACCTGATTGCATTGTAAGAGCTGAGGTTTCTTGCAAAATTGAAGACTTAAAAGACGATAGTGGAATTTCTAATGAAGAATTTGCCTGGAAATTTAAACAGGCTGTAACTATTGCCGAGATTGAACCTTTCCGTGCGACGACTCATAATAAAGGCATTATGAATGGAGTAGATGCGGTGGTAATTGCAACAGGGAATGATTTTAGAGCAACTGAAGCTTGTGCACACGCATATGCTGCAAGAAACGGGAAATATTCTTCTTTGACACATTGTACAATAGATAATGGTATTTTCAGATTTTGGATAGATTTGCCGATTTCGGTAGGAGTTGTAGGAGGTTTAACAAATCTTCATCCACTCGTAAAATTCTCTTTAGCTCTTCTCGGGAAACCTTCTGCTCAGGAATTGATGAGTATTTTGGCGGTTTCAGGTTTGGCTCAGAATTTTGGTGCTTTACGTTCTTTGGTAACAACAGGAATTCAGAAAGGGCACATGAAAATGCACTTACTGAATATTTTAAACCAAATGGGGGCTACTGAAGAAGAAAAACAATACTTTGTAACGTATTTTAAAGATAAAACGGTAAGTCATCACGAGGTAATTACTGAATTTAATCGGTTGAGAGAAGGAAAGTAAAACTGTTTTAGTAAAAAAATGAAAAAAAGGATTGTTTTCTTCATGTTGATTTCAAGTTTAGGATTTTCTCAGCAGAAAGCTGTGAAGATTACTGATTTGCAACCAAAATCAGAAGATTTCAAATTTCCTTTGGTTTCTTATCCTCAAAATAATTTGGTTGAAAATAAAATCAATACGTTTTTACAGGTAAATGAACTGGAATATGTTCCTAATTCTGAAGGAAATCCATTCAAAAAAGCAGCTACTGCAACCAATTCTTACTCTAATTATGTATATTTCTACGGTTGGGATAAATTGGAAACACCTTCTAATATCTTAACTATAACAATGGATGGAGAGGCAACAGGTGCATATTCTGAAAGTTTTTCCATTTGGCAAAATTTTGATTTAAGAACGGGTAATTTTATTAATGCTCAAGATTTATTTTCTCCGAATTCCATTAAAAAAGTTGAGGATATTATCAATCAAAAAGTAAGAAAAAGAGTTGATGATTTTCTCAAAGATTTACGAGCTGAGAAAAATAAAGAAGATTATCATGAAGACCAGATTTCAATCTATGAAAATTGTTTTACTGAACATACTTTAGAATATATTAATTATTATTTCGGAAAAAATACACTGAAATTTGTTGCGGGAAGATGTTCTAATCATGCAATGAGAGCATTGGATGATTTAGGAAGTCATGTTATTGAAATTCCCTATAAAGATTTAGAAGAATATTGGAGTTCATATGCTTTACAATTATTGTCTGATACAAATAAAGTAGAGAGTACTAGTTTTCAAAATAAATTATATAGAGGAAAAATAGACGGGAAATATCCTATTACAGTTTTAATAAAGAGATTGTATACATCAGATGATGAGAATTCATTTTCTGCGGTGTATTGGTATGATAGAAACAAAAAATTGATTGAGTGGGATGGCAGAAGGTTGGGAAATAAAATTTCTATTATAGAGAATGATTATTTTGATGAGGTAAACAATCACTGGATTCCTAGAGCTTTTATAGAAGCTAGCATTGAAAATAAAAAGATTATAGGTACTTGGCAAGACTATAAAACGAAGAAATATTTAAAAATAGAATTAGAAGAATATTAAAATGAAAACATTAACATTAGTAATAGGCGCTTTATATGGGCTTTTATCCGTTGTTTTGGGTGCATTTGGAGCTCACGCATTTAAAAAGATATTATCTGTTGAAAGATTAGAGAGTTTTGAAACAGGTGTACGTTATCAAATGTACGCTGCTTTTTTCCTTTTAATAGTAGGATATATCTTAAAATTTGAAACCGGAATGGAAAAAGGTATTTCCTGGTTGATGATTTTTGGAACAATTTTATTTTCTTTCAGTATTTATTTCTTGAGTTTTCAAGATTATTGGGGTATGAATCTTAAATTTTTAGGCCCAATTACACCACTCGGAGGTTTTATGATGATTCTAAGTTGGGGCATGCTAATCTTATATTTTGTAAAGAATAAGATATAAGATTGAACGAAAAAATATTTGTTATAAAAATAGGTAAGAAGTAATGGATAAAAATGAAAATTAATAGAAGACGGCGGATTATTAGGACGTTCAATCTTTTGGATCAGCCTATCAAATTTAATCCGTTTGTGTTCAGTCGTACTTTTTTTATGTGGGCAATTACCGGTTTGATTGGTGGAATAATAGCTGGTCTTTATTGGATTGTTCTTGAACATTTTACTGAGTTTTTATCTGGATTCCATGGTTGGATGGTAATTCCTACAATGGCTATTTGTGGTCTTTTAGCGGGATTGGTCATACATTTTATTGGAGATCCGGGTGAGATTCATTTAATAGTTAATAATATCCGTTTCAATAAAGGCAAATTAGACCCCAAAAATAATCCTTCGATGATATTGTCTTCACTTTTTTGTGTAGCATCGGGAGGAAGTTTAGGGCCAGAAGCTCCTTTGGTTCAGGTGACTGGTTCTACAGGAACTTATCTGGGAAAACTTTTTAGATTGAAAGGCGAAGAACTAAGGTCATTGAGTATTGCTGGTATGGCTTCCGGTTTTACAGCATTATTCGGAGCTCCACTTGGTGGAAGCTTATTTTCTTTGGAAATTTTACATCATAAACATGCTGTTGAATATTACAAAGCTATCATACCGGCTTTGGTGGCAAGCTGCTTTAGCTATCTGATGTTTGCTCTGATTATCCATTTAGGGATAGGTTCTGCTTGGGAATTGAAAGATTATCATTATACAGGGGTATATGATTTTGCATATGCGGTGGCTTTTGGGATTGTCGGAACTTTATTCGGATGGATTTTCATTTTTGTTGTTAAGTTCTTCAAAAAGATTTTTGAATATAGAAAACTTCCAATTTATATTAAAACCTTAGTTGGTGGAATCATTTTAGGAACTATCGCTTTTTATTTACCTATTACAAGATATTTTGGACATAATGAAATAAATCAGCTTATTGGAGGTAAGTTTACATTAAATTTTTTGATCATTATTTTAATCTTCAAAATATTAGCAATAGCTATTACTGTAACCTCAGGATGGAGAGGGGGCTTTATTATTCCTCTTTTCTTTGTGGGGACGACTTTAGGCTTAATTATCCATAATTTGTTTCCAACTGTTGATACAACATTGGCTATTGTAAGTTGCATGGCTGCAATTAATGCCTGTGTAACGAGAACACCAATGAGTACAACCATTATTTTGGGAACTTTAACAGGTTTTACTTATTTCGTTCCGATACTTTTTGCGAGTCTCACCGGATATTTTTTAGCTCCAAAGATTCCGTTTATTGGCTCTCAATCTGAAAAATTATCTGAAGAATAAATAAAACTTTGAATGATATGTTAAAAATCAAGTTCATTAAACCTTAATTTTTGAATTAAGAATCTTGAACTTCCGTGTCTTTTTAGTAAATTTGTCAACCTTTAAATTTTAAAATAAAATAATAAAAATAATATGAATCTTCACGAGTATCAATCAAAAGAGATTTTATCAAAGTATGGAGTAGCTATCCAACGTGGTTTTGTTGCGAATAACGTAGACGAAGCTGTAGCTGCTGCTGAAAAACTAACTGCTGAAACAGGAGCTCAGGGATGGGTTGTAAAAGCACAAATTCACGCAGGTGGTCGTGGTAAAGGTGGTGGTGTAAAGTTTTCTCCGAATATGGATAAACTTAAAGAAAATGCACAAAACATCATCGGAATGCAGTTGGTAACTCCACAAACTTCTGCTGAAGGTAAAAAAGTAAATTCTGTTTTGGTTGCAGAGGATGTATATTATCCGGGTGAGTCTGAAACTAAAGAATTTTATGTTTCTATTCTTTTAGACAGAGCTGAAGGTAAGAATACAGTTGTATATTCTACTGAAGGTGGTATGGATATTGAGCATGTTGCTGAAGTAACACCTCATTTAATTCACAAAGAAATCATTGATCCTGCTTTAGGTCTTCAAGGTTTCCAGGCTAGAAAAATTGCTTTCAACTTAGGTCTTGAAGGTAATGCTTTCAAAGAATTTACAAAATTCATTACGTCTTTATATAATGCTTATACAGGAATTGATGCTTCTTTATTCGAAATCAACCCTGTATTGAAAACTTCTGATAACAAAATTATCGCTGTTGATGCTAAAGTAACTTTGGATGATAACTCATTATTCCGTCACAAAGATTTAGCTGAGCTAAGAGATAAGAGAGAAGAAGATCCGATGGATGTTGAAGCTGGTGAAGCTGGTCTTAACTTCGTAAAACTTGACGGAAACGTTGCATGTATGGTAAACGGAGCTGGTCTTGCAATGGCAACAATGGATATCATCAAATTATCTGGTGGTAACCCTGCAAACTTCCTAGACGTAGGTGGTACTGCTGATGCGCAAAGAGTACAAACAG
Organism: Chryseobacterium oryctis; assembly: GCF_025971925.1. Lineage (GTDB taxonomy): Bacteria > Bacteroidota > Bacteroidia > Flavobacteriales > Weeksellaceae > Chryseobacterium > Chryseobacterium oryctis. The sequence goes on along the minus strand of NZ_JAPDHV010000001.1, from coordinate 486,166 downwards.
CTTTCGGAATTATCTTGAGAGATCCAAACGTAAAAGCTATTTTGATTAATATCTTCGGAGGTATTGTAAGATGTGACAGAGTTGCTCAAGGTGTTGTAGATGCTTATAAAGCTATGGGTAGCCTTCCTGTTCCATTGATCGTAAGGTTACAAGGAACGAATGCTGTAGAAGCTAAAAAATTAATTGACGAGTCTGGTCTTCCTGTTCACTCTGCAATTACTTTAGAAGAAGCTGCAAACAAAGTAAAAGAAGTTTTAGCTTAATTATAAGTTTAAACTAAATTCATAAAAAAGACCGCTGAAAAGCGGTCTTTTTATTTTCTATTTATCTGAATTTTCTACTGAGTTGGTATCCTCACTTGTTATGCTGATACTTGTAGGGGTTACTAATTGTATTCCGTCTGTGTCTAATCGCATTTTTATTTTTAAATACGCTTCACTTTTTACATGAACGATGTTTGCTCCCACTTTCATCCAAAATCTTGCCTGAAGGTTGAAAACTCCTTGTTTCAAATCTGTGAAAATAACTTCAACGGCATCTGTTCTGTCAACATTATCCATACCTTTAATAACTTCCATCATTCCTTTTTGAGCTTTGCTTACATCTTCATCTGCCGGAATTTCAAAATTTAGAATTATTCTTCGTTGAGGTGAAGCGGTGACATTGGAAAACGGAGCATTAAAAATTACCTGATTGGGAATATAAACCTTTCTTCCGTCATCAGTAATAATTTTTGTAGTTAAAAATCCTATTTCCTGTACGGTTCCTGAATTATTTCCTATTGAAATGTAATCTCCAATTTTAAAGGCTTTATCAATCCCGATAAGCATTCCTGAGAATATACTTGAAACCAAATCTTTTAATGCAACCCCTGCAATTACCCCTGCAACTCCCAAACTTCCGATAAATTTCCAGAGAAAGCCACTGAATCCCATTATTTCTAGGGTAATGAAAGTTCCCATCAGCATGATTAGGAATCGGAAAACACCAATTAAAGTAACTAAAGAACTTTCTTTTTTACTTTTCGGGAAAAACTTATGAAATAGCTTTACCGAAACTTGACTCAGATATTTACTTGTTAAAAGAAAAAAAGTGAAAACTAGAATTCCCACTATTAATTTTGGTGTAAGTTCGGCAAATTTTAAATACCAACTTTCTAATACATTATATACAACTTCGAAGTAACTTAAACCCTCTTTGTTCATGAATAGATTATTTTTAAGTAAAGATATAAATTTTCAAAGAAAAGTTTTGTTATTTCTAAAAAAGTCTACTAAATTTGTAGACTAATAAAAACAAAATATTATGTCAATCAAACTAGGAGATACAGCACCAAATTTTCAGGCAGAATCATCTTTAGGTCATATAGATTTTTATAACTATTTAGGTGATTCTTGGGGAATCTTATTTTCACATCCGGCAGATTATACCCCGGTTTGTACAACGGAATTGGGTTTTACGTCAAAATTAAAATCTGAATTTGAAAGTAGAGGAACAAAAGTAATCGCTTTAAGTGTAGATGGAGTAGAGGATCATCAGAATTGGATTAAAGATATTAATGAAACTCAAAATACAGAAGTGCAGTTTCCTATAATAGCAGATAAAGATAGAAAAGTTTCAGAATTGTACGATTTTATTCATCCTAATGCTTCTACTACGCTAACTGTTCGTTCACTTTTAATCATTGATCCTGATAAAAAAGTAAGACTGATTATTACCTATCCTGCATCTACAGGAAGAAACTTTAATGAAATTATAAGGGTTCTAGATTCTTTACAACTTGTAGATTCTCATAAAATTGCAACACCTGTAAACTGGAAGAATGGTGATGATGTTATAGTTCCGCCAACGGTTTCAACTGAAGAAGCGAGAAAAATATTCCCAAAAGGAGTTACGGAAATTAAGTCTTATTTGAGATATACACCACAGCCAAACACATAGTTCACATAAATTTTTTTGATTTTTTATAGTTTAGTTTTAATTTGTAAGAAAATCGCCTCGGAATTTATTCCGAGGCGATTTCATTTTATTCAATCTTAATGATTAAAGATTATTTTACATCATTAATGATTTGCTTAGCTTTTGAAGTTGGAAGATAGATTTGGAAACCAAGACCAAAAGTAATTTTGTTTGTATATCCACCATTTCCGAAACCAGCGTTTGCATCATATTTTACTAAACCTTCCAATCCAATGTTTGGAGTGATGAAGTAAGAATAACCAGGTCCGAAACCGAAGTTAAGACCATTAGAAGAAGAACCTCCTTTAGAGATTGACATTCCTCCAACACCTACGTTAGCTTCGAAGAACCATCTACCGTGATTTAATAGATTGTTAACTCCTTTCTCACCTGGAGAAAGATAATAACGTCCTAATGCTCCTACGTTATATGTAAAAGTAGTCGGAGCATCTTTAGCACCTTTAAATCCTAAGTCTACATAACCACCAACTGCTACATTGTCTTCGATAAAGTAAGCACCTTTTGGTTGAATTGCAAAATTGTAACCACTTCCTTTGTTTAACCCGAATTCGGCACCTAGTAAGTTACCACCTACCATCCAATTACCTTTCTGAATTTGAGCACTCACAGTAGTAGTAAGACCAGCTACTGCCAATATTCCTGCTAGAATTAGTTTTTTCATAATTTATAAATTTAATAATTAATGTTTATTATTCTAAAATTTGTGAAATTCAAGAAATGTGCCAGAATGCTCAATTTTTTGAAAAATTTGTTAAAATAATGTTAAGGTAAATTTTGTTAAATTGTATTAATTTGAAGGGTTTAATTATTGATTTGATAATTTTAAATAAGCAATAAAATTATTGAAACGATAATTCCAGCAACGGTAAACGCTATTCCTCTTTTAAATATCTTTGTTTTTGGTTTGAACATCCAGAAGCTAGATATAACGAAGAAGAATAGTGAAATTCCAAAGAATACATTAAGTGGTGACAAAGTATCTTTAGATTGTGATTTGTGAAGTTTTGTCATTTTGTCGAGAACAAAAGGAAGCTCTTTTTTCATATATTTTGCTTCTCCTGTTGAAGAATCATAAGTTCCTTGTTTGAATTTCAGAATAGAGCCTTCTGTTTTGGTAACTTCGAAATTTTTGATTTTTAATTCTTTACCTAATTCTTTTTCAGATAAATTTTTGTCTATTATTTTCTCGTATTTTTTTTCCTTTTTAAGAAAATCGGTATCTCTATAAACAAGCAATATTCCGCTAACTGCATAAATAGCCATAATTCCAGCAAGGAAATACCCTAAATAGCGATGTGTAATTCTCATGAAAGTTTTTGTGTCTTTAATCTTATCCATATATAAATAGTTTTTGTTTTTAAATTATAAAAGTGAAAACTGCAAAATTGCAATTTTCACTTTAGTTTTTATAGAGAAATTAATATTTATTTAAATTTTAAAGCTTGTAGGTAAGTGTAAAGTAGTAATTTCTTGGTGTAATTGGGTTTACAGAATAATTCTCATGAACATTATAATTAACCACATCGAACAAGTTACCTACTTTTCCTTGGATTGAGAACTTGTTCCATTCGTATCCTATAGATAATGAAACTGTTGTGTAATCTTTTAATTCAAACATTCTGCTTACTCCGTTTCTTGCTGCTAAACTTGTATTGCTGCCGGTTTTTGTATCGTTCCATCCTGCAATTCTATCACCGATGTAGTAAATACCGGCTCCTACTTTTAACCCTGGTAATGTATTGGTGAATTTATAGAATGCAGATAAGTTTGCTGTTGTAGCAGGAGTTCTCACTAATCTTTGATTTTCAACATAGCCTACTTTGTCAGGAGTATCTAAATATACTGAATTGTTATAAGAAATACCTCCAATGATTGAAAGGTTTGATGTAGGATTACCTGTGATATCTAATTCTACACCACGGCTTCTCATTTTACCTACAAATTCTTTTAAATTCCTAGGATCTGTAGAAGCAGCATTAGTTGCAGGATCTATATAAGTTTGATAATAGTCTCTGTAGATAATCTGATAAAGCGAAAGATTGATAGCAACAGCATTATTCCAAAAGTTTTTCTTAGCACCTACTTCATATTGATCTATTAATGATGGTTTTAATGATTGTAAAGTGAATGCGTCAAGACCGGTATTGGCAGCAAACGAGTTGGTATAAGTTGCAAAAACAGATAAATTATCATTTGGCATATAAACGACACCTACTTTTGGAGATAAGGCTTGGTCTGATGTTGCTGTATTGTTTGTTAATCCTTTAGTCATTGTTGAACTTGGATCAACTATATTGTTTTTAGCTGCCTTGAAATCTGTCTTTATTGTTGGCATATTTTCTATATATGACCAACGTAGACCGGCAATAACCTTAAATTTGTTGGTTAAACTAATGAAATCCTGAGCAAAGAAGCCAACTCTTCTGGTATTAATTCTTGTTTTACTTAATATTGCAGATCCGGGCATATTTCCGGAAGCCCAAGTTGATGGATCGTCAAGATATAATGTTCCTGGTTGTCCATTAATACCTGATGCACCATTTGTCCCAAAATAATAACTTGTACCATAAGCTTTGTTATTATCAGGGTTGTAATAAGTGTACGAATCTGAAGCTCCGTAATCGGCATCCCCACCAATTAATATTTTGTGATTGATTTTTCCTGTATTGAATTCTCCATTTAAATTAACCTGAACAGAAGTATAATTCACTTCGTTATAAGTTCTGTTTAGAGGTCTGTTCCAAAATAGTTTATTATTTTTATCATATCCCCATTGTACCCTTTCCGTAGAAAAATAATCTTTTGTATAATTTTGATACGTTGCAACAGTATTTAATGTCCACTTTTCATTAATTTGATGATTGAATGTAGCCGTTGTAGCTGCTTGTTGAACATTTTGATATTGCCAATCTGTTCCTAAAAAAGAGTTTCTTGACAATAAATCGTTCATTTTGTAGCTATTATCGGTATTTGTTATAGCTCCAATTCCAAAATCTGGTGTAAAATCGTTTTTCAAATAATCAGCTTCAATAATTAATTGAGATTTAGTACCTAAATTAAATAAAAATGAAGGATTGAAATAATATTTTTCAGATTTAACTACATCTCTGAAACTTTCAGCATATTCATAAGCTCCGTTTACTCTGAAAGCAATATTTTTTGTTAAAGGTCCGTAGATGTCAACAGTTGGTTTGTAAGAATTCCAGCTTCCAGCGTTTAATCCGATACTTCCTCCGAAATTGAAACGCGGTTTTTTTGTAATCATATTAATAACACCTCCTGCAGCTGTATTTCCGTAAAGCATTGCATTTGCACCCTTCAAAACTTCCACTCTTTCCAACCCGCTTACTTCAGGGAAGACTCCACTATTTATTCTTCCTCCATTTTTGAAAATATTATCATTTCCTAGAATAAAACCGCGCCCACCAAAACTATCTTGAGAATTTCCTCTTGATGATGTAATATATACGCCGTTTACGTTTTGTAGTACATCGCTCAATTGTTTTGCCTGTTGTTGCTCAATAATTTCGTGAGTAACAATAGAAATAGGTTGAGGAGTCTCCATTACCGTAAGGTTTGATTTTATAGATAATGGTTTTGCTTTGTTGGGATTTCCTGTTTTGTGAAGGTTTACATCTTCAATTGTCTGAATTCTGATAGTATCAGTTTCAGGTTGAAATTTCTTCTGTGCGGAAATAGATGTTGCTATAAATAATAGCCCAAGAGTTACTAGCTGTTTTTTCATCTTTACTTTCTATTTATACTAGTTAAAAATAATGTGCAAATGTATGTAATTCTTTGATATTATTTAGACTTATTAAAAATAAAAAAATGATATTTATCATATCTTTTGATGCTGAAAAAGATATAATAAATACCTTTGCTGAAAATAAGATTATGCAATTGGTAAAAGTTGGACTTTGTGCCTTTGGAATGAGTGGAAAGGTTTTTCATGCTCCGTTTTTGAAAGAGCATCCCGGATTTTTTATGTCTGCCGTAGTGGAAAGAAATAAAGAAGATTCAAAAGAAAAATATCCTGATGCAAAAATTTACCGTTCGGTTGAAGAAATGTTGCAAGATGCAGATATTGAATTGGTTGTTGTGAATACTCCGGTTCAGACTCATTTTGAATATGTTAAAATGTCGTTAGACGCAGGAAAAAATGTTATTGTTGAGAAACCTTTTACCGTGAATGTTTCTGAGGCAGAGGAGCTTGTACAGTTAGCGAAAGAAAAAGGTTTGTTTTTGAGTGTTTATCAGAATAGAAGATTTGATCGTGATTATCTTCAGGTTCAGAAAATGATCAATGAAGAAAAATTAGGGAATATTAAAGAAGTTGAAATTAGATTTGACAGATTCCGTACAGAACCAAGCGGAAAATTGCATAAAGAAAATCCTGATTTGTTTGGTTCCGGATCTCTTCACGATTTGGGTTCGCATTTGGTAGATCAGGCAGTTCAGCTATTTGGTTTTCCTGAAAAACTTTTTGCAGATGTTTTCTCTATGAAAGGAAGTGAATTTGCTAATGATTATTTTGAAATCCTATTTTATTATAAGGACGATTTAAGAGTAAGACTAAAATCTTCTGTTTTTACCAAAGAAGCTCATTATGCTTATGCTGTTCACGGAAGTAGAGGGAGTTTTTTGCAGGAAAGAACGGATAATCAGGAAAATGAATTGGTTGCAGGGGTAGTTCCTGAGTATGGAGAAGAATGGATGCAACCTTTGCAGCAGCCAGACGGAATCCTAAATTTTTTAAATGAAAATAATGAAACAGTAAGATTGGAAACATCAAGTGAAGCTGGAAATTATATGCATTATTATCAAAATATTTATGAGCATATTGTTTTTGGATATTCATTGCCTTCACCTGCTGAAGAAGTGGTTCGAAACATGAAAATTATTGAAGCTGCATTACAAAGTTCAATAGAAGGAAGAGTCGTTAATTTGATATAATAAATTAGCCCTACTGAATTAAATTAATCGAGTAGGGCTAATTATTTTTATTGTTATTTCACATAGATTTATGCTTCACCTAGAATTTCCTGTAATTCTAGCCACCTCATTTCATGATTTTCTAGTTTTTCGGAAATAGTTTCTAATTCAGCAGAGAGTTTTGCTATTTTTTCGTAATCTGTTTCGTTGTTAAGTGAATCTAAAATTTTACTTCTTTGTTCTTCATATTCAGGCATTTCTTTCTCAATCATTTCAAGTTCTCTTTGTTCTTTGAAAGAAAGTTTTCTTTTTTTACCTGAATTTTGCGAGTTTACAGATGGTGAAATTGTTTCTTTAATAGGTTCAGGTTTTGAAGTTGTCGTTTTCAGAGCTTCTTCTTTGCTTTTAGCTTCTCTGTATTCAGAGAAATTTCCTACAAAATCCTTGATTTTTCCTTCTCCTTCAAAGGCTAAAACATGGTCAACAATTCTGTCCATAAAATATCGGTCGTGAGAAACGATAATTAATGAACCTTGAAATTGCTGTAAAAAGTTTTCAAGAACAGTTAATGTAGGTAAATCTAAGTCATTTGTAGGTTCGTCAAAGATTAAAAAATTAGGATTTTGATATAAAATATACATCAAATGCAATCTTCTTTTTTCTCCTCCCGAAAGTTTTGAAATAGGAGAGTATTGCGTTTGGTCATCGAATAAAAATAATCTCAAAAACTGTGATGCAGAAAGACTTTTTCCGTTGGCTAAAGGATAATATTCTGCAACTTCTTTAATGAAGTCAATTACTCTTTCGTCTTCTTTGTATGTTAATCCTTTTTGGGAAAAATATCCGAAAGAAATAGTTTCTCCGGTTTCAATTTCTCCTTTATCAGCCTTTTCAAAACCTTGAATTATATTTAAAAGTGTCGATTTTCCGGCTCCGTTTTTTCCTACAATTCCTACTTTTTCTCCACGTTGAAATTGATAGCTAAAATCTTTTAATAAAACTTTATTTCCAAAACTTTTATCAATATTTTTAAGCTCAAGGATTTTATTTCCTAATCTTTTCATTTCAAAATCAAGCTCAAGACCTTGTTTTCGGGTATCTGTTTTAGCTACTTTTTCCGTTTCGTAGAAAGCATCAATTCTAGATTTTGATTTTGTAGTTCTTGCTTTGGGTTGTCTTCGCATCCATTCAAGCTCTTTTCTGTAAAGGTTGTTGGCTTTGTCAATAGTTGCGTTTAGATTATCCTCACGAATCATCTTATTTTCAAGATAAGTCGCATAAGAACCATTGTGAACATACAGGTTTTTATCTTCCATTTCCCAAATAATGTCACAAACACTGTCAAGGAAATATCTGTCGTGAGTTACGAGTAATAAAGTGATTTTTGCTTTGCTTAAATAATTTTCAAGCCATTCTACCATTTCTACATCGAGGTGATTGGTTGGCTCATCCATTATTAATAAAGTGTGACGATGTTCAGCTCTGGTTTCTGTTAAAAGTTTTGCCAAAGCAACACGCTTGATTTGTCCTCCGGAAAGTGTTCCCATTTTTGCTTCCAAATCAGTAATTTTCAGCTGGGAAAGAATTTGTTTCATCTCATTTTCCAAGTCCCATGCTTTATGAACCTCCATGTCGGCTAAGGCTTTTTCAATGAAATCGTTATCTGTTGAATGAAGAGATTTATGATAATTTTTCAGTGCCATTATGGGGGCTGAATCTAAAGTCATCATAAACTCGTCAATCGTCAAATTGGGATCAAAATCAATTTCCTGGTCAAATAAAACTACTTGTATGTCTTTGTTGATGATTACGCTTCCGTTGTCAGCAATTTCCTTACCCATTAAAATTTTAAGAAGAGTAGATTTTCCACTTCCGTTTTTGGCGACGATGGCTATTTTGTCACCCTCATTGATATTGAAAGAGATATTTTCAAATAAAACTTTGATTCCGTAAGATTTGGTAAGGTTTTCGACAGCAACGTAATTCATTCTATAAAAATTTGTAGCGCGAAAATACAAAATATTAGAGGGATAGAAGAAAAATGTATTTTGTAACATTTTTTGTGTAGATTTGATAATATAACCAAGCTAAATATCAATAACCATGTTGCAATTCAATTTTCTGGCTATTTTAGTAGCAGCTATCGTTCCTCTCATAATTGGGTTTATCTGGTATAATCCTAAAGTTGCAGGAATAGCCTGGATGAAGGCTTCCGGAATGACGGAAGAAAAGATGAAAGGTTCTAATGTAATTATGATTTTTGTTCTGACGATTATTTTGTCTTTTCTAATCTCTTTTTTTATGCAGTTTCTCACTATACATCAGTTTGGAGCTTCAGGAATGATTGGAGGAGATGAATCCCACGCAACTCCTTCTTATTTTGCATTTATGAAGGAGTATGGTATGGTTTATCGTTCTTTTGGACACGGAGCTTTACACGGTTTTTTGGCGGTGTTTTTCTTTGTCTTTCCTATTTTTGCCATTAATTCAATGTTTGAAAGAAAGTCCTGGAAATATGTTTTCATTAATGTAACATTTTGGGCAATTACATTAATGATTATGGGCGGAATTATTTGTGGATGGTATGCCGCTGATGGTTTTAATTGGGTTACACAGAAATAATTAACAATCTTAAAAAGCAAAGGCTACAAAAAGGTAGCCTTTTTTATGTCATATACGTTTAAAATATATAATAGCATTTTTGAATTACCATTGAATTGGAATGCTGTCGTTGGAAGTCGTAATATTATGCTGTCCAAAGAATATTTCAATGCTTTGGAAAAATCTGCTCCGGATAATATGAAATGCTATTATATGGGATTTTTTAAAGATGATGAATTGATTGGAGGAGCATTGTTTCAATATTTAGATTTTCAATATCATTCTACTTTTCAGAAAAATCAGGTTTGGTGTAGTATCAGTAATTTTTTTGCCAGAAAATTTGGAAAAGATGTAATGATTTTAGGGAATAATATGCTTACCGGGCAAAACGGATTTTATTTCGATTCTTCAAAAATTACCTTTGGGCAGATGGTTTCTCTTTTAGATGAAGCTGTTGAGGTGATGCAGAAAGAGAAAAGAAAAACGGCATTGATTATTTATAAAGATTATCAAGCTAGTTTTATCGAATATTTTCAGGGGAAAAATTATCAGGCATATTTTCGGTTTTCAGTTCAGCCTAATATGATTTTGAAATTGAGAGAGAATTGGATAACTTTTGAAGATTATCTTAATGCTTTTTCTACAAAATACAGAACCAGAGCAAAAGCGGCCAGAAAAAAGATTCAAGGTATAGTAAAACGAGAGCTGGATTTGGAGACAATCAAAAAGCATCAGGCAGAAATGAATCTACTTTATCAAAATGTGGCTGAAAATGCACCGTTTAACACTTTTTTTCTTGCCGAAAATCATTTTGAGAAGATGAAAGAATATTTAGCACAAAACTTTAGAATATTCGGGTATTTTTCAAATGGGAAATTGATAGGTTTCTATACTTTAATTCTTAATAATAATGATATTGATACTTATTTTTTAGGTTATGATAAAGCTCTTCAGAAAGAAAAACAATTATACTTGAATATGTTGTTGGATATTGTAGAGTTTGGCATTTGTCATAGATTTGACAAGGTTATTTTCGGAAGAACTGCTTTGGAAATAAAATCTACCATTGGTGCTGAACCTGTTGAGATTTTTGGTTTGATGAAGCATAACAATAAAATTCTGAATCCATATATTGAAAGAATCTTTCTTTCTGTAAATCCAAAAGTTGAATGGATTCAGCGAAAACCGTTCAAATCTGATTTTTGAAAATATCTAAAGTAAAAGAAATTCCTGAAAACTAATCTAAGGTCAATCTTTTTAAAGACCATAAATTTCCGTTGTAGATGTCCAAATCCACTTTTGTATTAATTCCGTGAACGATGCCATTTTCTGTAAACTGCCAAAAATTCCATTCTCCTTCAGGTGTTGGAGTTGGGACATCATTATAATTGGCTAACCAAAGAGGGTAACCATCAAATTCGCCTTTTAAAAAATCTTTGTAGTAATGATAATAGGTATAAATGATTGGTTTTTCGCCATAGGTTTCCTCCACAATTTTGCACCAAACTTTTAAATCTTCAATAAGTTTTTTATTGGTTTTTCGTTTAGGTATTTTTTCAATATCAAGAATAGGAGGTAGGTCTCCACTCTCCAACTTTACATTTTTAAGGAAGTTGTTCGCCTGTATTATGGGATCTTCATCTGCTCTGTAAAAATGATAGGCACCACGAATTAACTCGTGTTTTTTAGCCTGTTCCCAAAATTCTTCAAAATGTTTGTCAGCACTACGGTTTCCCATTGTCGCTCTCATCACTACAAATTCCAGCGGAATGGTTTTATTTCCGATACTCAAACTATCCCATTTGATGTCTTCTCTGTTTTGGTAGTGTGAAATATCAAATCCATAAGTTTTATCAAGATTATTTGATAGAATTTTTTGGATTCTCAATGTCTCAGATTCACTGTTGTGAAGTTTTTTATGGGTAAATTTATTGAAGTATAATGCGTAATAATAACTGATTGATTGTTTTAAGTATATGCCGGTTCCAATCAAGCCGATAATTAAAATCACAAGCATAATTTTGCGACGGAAAAGGTAAGTTTTTCGTCGGTTGTGATGTATCTTTTTGGCGGTTTTTTTGCTATACTTTTTTTGTGACATAAGATTTGCAAAACTAACTTTTTTCACCACTAAATGCTAAAATAAAATAAGTAAATTTGTCTGTTATGGAAACACGCGAAAAGATAATTATAATAGGAGGAGGTTTTGCTGGGCTACAACTTGCAAAAACATTAAATAATAAAAATAAAAAAGTAATTGTTTTAGATCGTGTGAATCATCACATGTTTCAACCTCTTTTTTATCAGGTTGCGTGTGGAAGGATAGAACCATCCAATATTTCTTTCCCGTTCAGAAAAATTTTTCAACAGTCCCGAAATACTCAATTTCGTTTAACAGAAGTTCGTGAAATAGATGCTGCAAATAACAAAGTAATTACTGATGAGGCTGAATTTACATACGATAAATTGGTAATCGCGACAGGCTGTAAAACCAATTTTTTTGGTAATCAGGAGCTTGAAGGTAAGGCCTTCGGAATGAAAAATACTCAGGAAGCAATAAGTATCAGAAACCATGTTTTGATGACTTTTGAAAAATTGATTATTGAAAAAAGCAGAAGCGATGACGGAAACTGGAATATTGTTATTGTAGGAAGTGGACCAACAGGTGTAGAATTGGCAGGTGCTTTTGCTGAAATGAAAAAAGATATTCTTCCAAGAGATTATCCTTATATGAATTTTGAGCATCTGAAAATTATATTGGTGAGTTCTACAGAAAAACCTTTGGCTGTAATGAGCCCTGAAGCTCAGGAAAAATCTGAAAAATATTTAAAGGATTTAGGAGTTACTTTTTTAAGCAAAGAATATGTTACAGATTATGATGGAGATAAGGTTTACATGAAAAGCGGAAAAGAAATCTCGTCTAATAATGTCATTTGGGCAGCAGGAGTTACTGGAAATGTGGTTAGTGGTTTTCCGGAAGATAAACTAATGAAAAACAGGTATATAGTTGATAGATATAATAAAATAAAAGGCTACGATAATATTTTTGCAGTAGGTGATATTGCTTATATGGAAACACCAAAGTATCCTCAAGGGCATCCTCAAGTTGCAAATGTTGCCATTCATCAGGCTAAAAATTTGGGTAAAAATCTCTTAAAAAAGACGAAAAATGAGTGGAAAGAATATGAATATGATGATAAAGGTTCATTAGCAACAATCGGAAAACATCGAGCGGTTGTAGATTTGCCTTTTATGAAATTTCAAGGATTTTTGGCTTGGTATTTCTGGATGTTTTTGCATTTAATGTTAATTTTGAGCGTTCGAAACAAAATAGCTGTATTTTTCAATTGGATGTGGAGCTATTTCAATAAAGATTCGTCTTTGCGATTAATTATTTTACCTAATAAGAAAAACAAAACATTACAATGAGAATTGATATAATAAGCGTACTTCCGGAATTGATGGAGAGTCCATTCAAAACTTCTATTTTGAAGAGAGCGATGGATAAAGGTTTGGTAGAAGTACATTTTCATCATCTGAGAGATTGGGCTGTAAATAAACACAGGCAAATAGATGATGAGCCTTATGGAGGAGGAGCAGGAATGGTAATGATGGTTGAGCCGTTGGATAAATGTATTTCTGAACTTAAATCTGAAAGAGAATATGATGAGGTTATTTACCTTACACCTGATGGAGTTACATTGAATCAAAAAATAGCCAATACACTTTCAATAAAGCAAAACCTGATTTTTTTATGTGGGCATTACAAAGGTATTGATCAACGTGTGAGAGATTTGCATATTACTAAAGAAATATCAATTGGAGACTATGTTTTGACTGGCGGGGAATTAGCAGCTTGCGTTCTCGCGGATTCGGTGATTAGACTGCTTCCTGGTGTTTTAAATGACGAGCAAAGTGCTTTGACAGATAGTTTTCAGGATGATCTTTTATCTCCTCCTATCTATACAAGACCTGAAGTTTACAAAGGCTTGGAAGTTCCTAAAATCTTATTAAGCGGAAATTTTGGAAAAATTGAAGAATGGCGTCATGATGAAGCGGTAAGAATTACAAAAGAAAAACGACCTGATTTGTTGTGATTCTTCCCATGTAAGGTTAAATGAGAATTTTATTCACTTATTTTGGATATTTTTTGAAAATAAAGTCGTAATATAGGATTTTACGATAAACAGAATTCATTAGAATGTGATTTTATCTGAATATAAATAAAAGATTTAATTATATATTTGTATCTAATTTTGATTATAATTTATGTTAGTTTACTTTTAGTGTTAAAATAATTATAATATAATTAATCATATTAAAAAAAAATAATAAATTTACATTTTGAAAATAATGTATATTTTTCAAAAAAAGAAATGCGTGTAAATGGAGTTGTTCACTTTTTATAATGTTGAAAATTTATTTTTGCCTGATCCCAAACCAAATCATAGACTAGACCCAACTAAATCTGGACTAAGAAATTGGGACGAGAGAAAGTATAAGGATAAGCTTTTTAAAATTTCGCACGTTTTTCAATTGATGAAGGAGGAGAATGGTGTTTTACCGTTCATGATTGGGCTCGCGGAAATTTCCGGAAGGAAAGTACTGGAAGAGCTTGTAAAGATGGATCCTTTTAACTCCAAGTATGGAATTGTACATTACAATTCTATGGACGAAAGAAAGGTAGATGTAGCAATGCTATATAATAAAGATGAGATAGAGGTAATTGATTCAGAATCAATCTCTTATGTCTTTAATATTAAAGAAAATAATGTTGAGTATTACGATACAACTAGGGATGTACTCTTTATGAAAGTAAAATATAAAGGAGATATTATTAATTTTTTTGTCGCTCACCTTCCCTCTAAGCGAGAAAAAGATATTAATAAGCCTAAAAGATCTTTTATACTTTCAGAAATTCATGACAGAATTCTGAAGCTTTTAGAAAAGAGTGATGAACATGTTGTATTGTGTGGTGACTTTAATGAAAACCCAGATGATGAAAATTTGATTAGAATTCTCTATGATAACGACAATAAAGTAGTGTTGAAGAACCCTTTTCAAGAGTTGTTCTCTGCAAGAAAATATTCTACTTTTCATTATAAATCTGGACTGCTATTCGATCAGATCATACTGTCAAAATCATTGTTTGATGGTAATAGGGCTTTAAATTTTGAAAAAGCCGGAGTATTTAATTCTGAAAAAATCAGCAGCCGGGACAAAAAGTTCAGTGGTAGACCTTTTCGAACCTATGCCGGGACACGGTATTTGGGGGGCTATAGCGATCATTTTCCGGTTTTTATAAAGTTTAAGATTTGTAGAATTTAAAAACATAGGTATTAAAAAAAGTAGAAAAAAGTATGAAAAATTCAAGTAACATTACTTACCATTTAGATTCAATTGATAAGGAAATTATCTATATGCTAATGGATAATGCTAAAACTTCATTAGCTCACATTTCAAAAAATGTTGGAATCTCTACGACTGCAGTTCACCAAAGAATTAAAAAATTAGAACATGCAGGAGTTATTGAAAATTCAATTTCTTTTCTTAACCCCAAGAAAATAGGGTATAAGGTCATCTCTTACATTGGTGTATTTTTAGACCAACCTAGTCATTATCCTGATATGGTAAAGTCTTTAAAGGATATAAATGAAGTTGTCGAAGCACATTATACAACAGGAAATTATACAATCTTCTTGAAGGTGCTATGTAAAGATAACGATCACCTTATGCAAATTCTTAGTAAACTTCAAAAGTTAAAAGGAGTCACAAGAACGGAAACTTTCATATCTTTGGAGCAAGGTATTTATAGACAATTGAAAGTATAATAGTTATGAACATTGCTCAATATTTGGATTCAACGTATTTAAAAACGCCACTACAATCAGGAATTTCAGAAGAAGAAACATTACAAAAAGATAAAGAACTTACGCAGGAAGCTATTGATAATGGTATTTTTGCTGTAATGATTCGTCCGGATTATGTGTCTGAAATAAAAAAATACATTCAAGAACAAAATTCAAATGTTGTAATAGGAACGGTAATAGGTTTTCATGAGGGAACTTATTCTGTAGACGAAAAATTGGCAGAAGCTTCGAAAGCAATTGAAGACGGTGCAGATGAATTAGATTTCGTTATAAACTATAATGCTTATCTAAAAGGTGATTTAGAATTTGTAAAAAATGAATTTGTAAAATGTACAGAGCTGTGTATGCAAAATCATAAGGTTGCAAAATGGATTATTGAAATTGCAGCTTTATCTGATGAGCAGATTGCAGGCCTTACAGGGGATATTTCTAACTGGGCTGAGGAGAATTTTTCGGAAGGGGATTTACCTAATATTTTTGTGAAATCTTCAACAGGGTTTTATGAAACTCAAAACGGAAAACCAAATGGAGCCACGTTTGAAGGTATTAAAATAATGCTTGAACATGCTGGTAAACTTCCAGTAAAAGCGGCAGGAGGTGTAAGGACTCCGGAGGATGCTGAAAAAATGATTAAAATGGGCGTAAAAAGAATAGGAACTTCTTCTGCTTTAGCTCTAATAAAAAAAAATGAAACAACATCTGAAGGATACTAATTGTTCTAATTCAGTATAAAATAAAAAGCCATCAAAATCTGATGGCTTTTTTTATACTTGTTCTTGATATTGTTTATAGAATTCCTGAGTTTCTTTAATCAGGGAGTCCATTTCTTCTAATGTGAAGATTTCCAAAAATTTCTTTCGGAATTCTTTAAAATGAGGAACACCACGGAAATAATTACTATAATGTTGTCTCATTTCTATTAAACCTAATCTTTCGCCTTTCCATTCTGCACTCCATTCTGCGTGTTGACGAACCGCTAATAATCTGTCTGAAATGGTTGGTTCAGGAAGATGCTCTCCTGTTTTGAAAAAATGTTTGATTTCGTTAAAAATCCAAGGATAACCAATTGCAGCACGACCAATCATTATGCCATCACAGGCATATTTTTGTTTGTATTCCAGAGCTTTTTCAGGAGAATCTATATCTCCGTTTCCAAAAATTGGAATTTCAATATTGGGATTTTGTTTTATTCTTGAAATGTGCTCCCAATCAGCTTCGCCTTTATACATTTGAGCGCGAGTTCTTGCATGAATGGTTAAGGCTTTGATACCTGTTTCCTGGAGGCGTTCTGCAACTTCGTCGATATTAATTGAAGTACTATCCCATCCTAAACGTGTTTTTACAGTAACAGGAAGGTGGGTTGAGCTTACAACAGCTTTTGTAAGGCGAACCATTAAGTCGATATCTTTCAAAACTCCTGCTCCGGCTCCTTTACAAACAACTTTTTTTACTGGACATCCGAAATTGATATCTACTAAATCAGGATTTACCGTTTCCACTATTCTTGCAGACATAGACATTGCTTCTTCGTCACCTCCAAATATTTGAATTCCGACAGGTCTTTCGTAATCAAAGATGTCTAATTTTTTTCGACTTTTAATAGCGTCACGGATTAAGCCTTCTGAGGAAATAAATTCAGAGTACATTAAATCTGCACCATGCATTTTACATAACCTTCTGAATGGAGGGTCACTTACATCCTCCATCGGTGCTAATAAAAGCGGAAATTCCGGCAGTTCTATGTTGCCTATTTTTATCATGGTGCAAATTTACAAAAATTAAAAATGATATTAAGAATATGGTTTTATCGTTTAATTTTTCAGTTTATTATTGTGTTGTATTTTTAATGATTTTGTTTATTCTGGTTTTATAATTATAGTTATGTTTATTTTTTTTTGTGAAAGTTTCAATATTTTATGTATATTTAACATATTAACATGAAAAAAATATCACATGAAGAAAACTTTCTCTTTTATTTTAGGGAGTCTTGCTGTTATTGCTATTAAAGCACAAGTAGAGATTACTTCAACAGCGGGGACCAGTACGGGAACTTATACTACATTGAAGGCAGCATTTGATGCTATTAATGGAGGAACTCACCAAGGTGTTGTTACAATTAATATTACAGGGAATACAACAGAGACGGCTACTGCTATTTTAAATGCAAGTGGAACAGGAGGTAGTAATTATACCTCAGTTCTTATAAAACCAGCTTCGGGAGTTAATGCAACAATCACAAGTGCAGATCCGGTTGCAACAGTGAAATTTAATGGAGCTGATAATGTTACAATCGATGGAAGTAATAATGGGACATCAACTAGAAACTTGACTATTGCTAGTACCTTTGTTGCGACAACAGGAACGACTCCTGTCGTACTTTGGGTGTCTTCTACAGCAACAGATGGGGCTGAGAATATTTCAATTAAGAATACTAATTTTGCGGGATCTACGCCTTCGGGAACTATTGGTGGTATTATAGTTTCGGGAACTACTTTGGCAGCAGCTGAAGTTCCTAATAATAATTTTTCGGCAATTAACAATACATTTGTAAGGGCTCAAAATGGTCTTTTTGCTGTTGGCAATGCAACAAATACAGATACTGGGTGGATTATCAGGAATAATGTTATTGGCTCGACTGTAGTGGCAGATAAAATGTTGTACAGAGGTATTGCAGTTCAGAATGCTAAGAACTTTGAAGTAAGTGGAAATACTGTTACAGGTGTAGCACTGCCTGCCACTTCCACTAATACAACTCAAGGGATTTTAATTGGAGCAGCAGTTACCAACGGTACTATTTTCAAAAATAGAATTACCGATATCAAACAACCAAATACAGGAGGGTATGGAGCTGTTGGACTTTATTTAAATTCTAATGTGGTGTCGTCTAATTTATTGGTTTATAATAATGTAATAAATGATGTTGCGGGAACTGGCTATTCTTTGGGAGGAGCGTTAGGAGATAATGGTAACGGAATTTTTGTAGGAAATGGTGGAGGTTATAAGATATATTATAATACTGTTGTAATGGATACCAATCAAACTAACTCAGGTAGACCTTCAGCATTCAATATTGGTAGTGCTGTGACTGCAGCAGGGGCAATAGACTTAAGAAACAATATTTTCGTAAATAAACAAACGCAGGCAGGAGAAAGGTATACTATATATTCGAGTGCTTCAAATACTGTTTTTTCGAATATAAATTATAATAATTATCATACGACAGGGGCAAATCTTGCTTATATAGGTTCTGCAAGGGCTACTTTGGCGAATCTTCAGACAGGCTTTGGAGGAAATGCCAACTCAATAAATGTTTCACCTGTATTTGTTTCTACTACAGATTTTCATTTAGATACAACGGCTAATGCTGCTCTTGATAATAAAGGGACTCCAATTGCGGAAGTAACAGTGGATATTGATGGAAATGCAAGGAACGCTACAACCCCAGATTTGGGAGGGTATGAATTTACTTCTGTTCTTGCTGTTCAGGAAGTTAATAAGAATAAAACAACTTTAAGCTACTATCCTAACCCTGTAATTGATTATTTATATGTATCAGATGTAAATAAAATTAAAAATATAGAGGTTTATACCTCTTCTGGTCAAAGATTATTCAACGAAAATATAGATTCTAATAAAGGCGTAATTAATTTTACAAAAGCTCCTTCTGGTGTTTATATTTTAAAAGTAAACTCTGAAAGAGACTCACAATCTGTTAAGATTATTAAAAAATAAATTTTGAATATTTAACTAAAAATCCCGGCAAAATTTGTCGGGATTTTTTCTAGATATAATTTTTAAATAATTGTTAGTTTTAAAAACTTGCTTTCACCTGCATACTACCAATGTGAATGGTTCTTTCTCCGGAATTTCTACCTTCATAGTTAAGGTTTAATTGTAAGAATGAGTTTATTGCTTGTTGTATGAAAACGCTCCAAACCTGGTTTTTTCCTGGTTTTAAACCATCAAGCATTTGGTTTCCTACAATACTGAAATTATTCCCCGTGAAATTATTATTAATAAATGAGAAATTCCCTCTGATAGAGGTTTTCTTACGCTCCCATTGAATAGTTCCTGTGATGTCAAATGCTTTTAGTAGTTCTTCACCATCCATTCTCTGTTTTTGGCGGAAAGCAGAAGAAAGCTCAGCCTGAATGGCATCCGTAAATTTATAAGTAGCTTTTGGTTTGGTTTCAAAATTGTTTAAGCGGTAATCTCTCGTCGCAAATAATTGAGATGAATTTTTGATATCATGCACAGAATTTTCCCAGTCGATTCTAAATTCTTTGTTGAACCAATATCCAATATTTACAAAATGAGAGGTTTGTTCTCTTTCTTCGTTACTGAAGTTGGCATTGATGAGGTTGTCGTTTGCAATGAAACGATAATTTCCGTTCCAACCAGATTTTTCAGTAGGGCTAAACTGAACTGACGCCAAAATATTTTGATTTTTAAGAATTTGGTCTTCATTTTTCTCAAAAGGATTTAAAACCAAAACTTTATCCTTTTTATAGAAAGAGTTTTGAGAATTGAGAGAAATATTGAAATTCCAACGTTTTAAAAATTTATTTTCAGAATTAAAAACAATTGACGGATTTACAAATAATGCCAACTGCAATTTATTTTTGTTGGACGGAATATATCGCACCGAATTGGTGTAAACTCTGATGTATTGTGCTAAGTCAGAATATTCGGCAATTTCAAACTCATCAAGCTGTTGAACACCATCACCGTTGTAGTCTGTCCATTTGTAAATACCTTGTCCGTCTGTAACTTTTATATATTGGAATTCTCTTTGAGCTTCCTGTCCGTTTCCTAGCTCATAGAAAGCCTGTAAACGCATACCGTTTCTGAAAAGCTGTTGATTATAAAGTATATTTCCTACCACAAAATCATTGTTTCTGGATACATCTATATCCTGATTCTGATAAAAGAATTTTCTGTAATGAAGCAATACATTTAAAGTAGTTTTTTCGTTTTTAATGAGTTGACTTTCTGCCATGATTCCCAAAATATTATTCATGCTTTGGAGCCTGTTGTCACGCACAGAGTCGTTATCTCTCATGTATAGTTTTGTCAGTAATTTGGTTCTTGTGCTATCTCCGATTTTCTTTTGAACGAAAATTTCTTTCCAACTGAAACTTGTGACATCCATCAACTGAGTGTCGTTATACGTTTTTTCATTATGCTCCATGCTTCCTCCAAAAGCCCAGCTTCCTTTTTTGCCTGTATATTCGGTAGATGCCCCTCCTCTAATAAATTTGGTATTTTGTGTAATAGCATTTGTTGATAAGTAGGATAAGTTTCCTTTTGTGAAGAATTTACCTTTTATCCAGCCAAAATCCAGGTCATTTTTAATCCCCTTGTAAGAGTCTCTTTCATCCAGATAGTTGATACGATAGTTTAATGTAGATTTATTAGTCCATTTGTTTAAAAAGCTGAAAATAAATCTGTTTTGAGTTCTTCCGCTGAACTCTTGTGTTAAGTTGAAATCTCTGGAGAATTCCACATCGTTAATACGGTCTAGAATATGGAATTGTTTATCGATATATTGATATTCAAAACTTGGAGTTCCTTTCCAATTGTTTTTTGTAAACGTTTTATTTCCAAAAATACGACCTGCATATCCCATGTTTTGCTCCGAATCTTTAGAAGAAAATAGGTTTAAATCATAGTTGCTTAAAGAAAAATCAGCCCCGATTTTACCTTCTTTTAAGGCAACTTCGGTATTTAATGAATAAACCTGAGCTTTTTGAGGGGAAGGTAATTTTCTTACAGCTCTGTAGTCTCCCTGATTAGGTCCAACATATTCAAAAACACGACCGTTATTTGTTGTCTGAGTAATTTTATAATCTCCTAGATTTACCCCAAAATAGGTGTATGAAACCTGATAAAGAGTTTCATTGGCATCTGTTGAAAATTCGTAATAATTTCCATTTGGGTTTTGAACCAAGCGATATAAAATTTTATTGACATCATACTCTGTAACCACGCCCGAAGGAGCATACATCATATCAGGGTTGTTTCCTGCGTCTGCTAAAATTTGTTCGTCTTCTTTTGAAAGGTTTAAAGCAAGAGGAGCATTTTTGTTATCATTTTCCATGAACCAATTCAATCCAACCTTGAATTTTTCCCTTTTATGCTCCAATTTTCCGGTAAATAAATATCTTGAATAATTTCTATTGGTATAGTTATATGAAATTGTAATGAAATTCTGTTGGAAAATAGGTCGGAAACTGGTAAACGTTACTTCACCTGTATTGTAATTAATGGTATAATCCTGATTTTCTCCTCGTTTCATCAAAATACCATCAATGAAAACCTGTTCGGAACCGGAAATAAGAGTAATAAATTGTTCGCCATTTTTTCCTGTTAAACGATAAGGGCCTTGGTTACCTTCAACTCCTTGAAAACGAATTCTATGGAATTCACTTCGTGCGACCCCCATGGAAACATCTACAAAAGTTTTGTTTTCTTTTCCAAATTCGGTCTGAAACTGAAGTCCCATGCTTCGTCTTTGATATTTCGCGAAATAATTTTTTGACTCCACCAAATCCAAATGTCCTGCTCTAAGAATAGATTTATCCTTAATGTTGAGTTGCATATAGATTTTGTCAAACTCTTCTAAGGTTTGGGTATATCCGTCTGCCTGAATGGGTAAATTATGATCTGAAATACTTGCTAAAATGGTAACATCTTTAGAAAGACGACCTGAAATTTGCAAATCCATAGAGCTTTGTACAGATTGTCCCTGATTGTTACCAAAAGTTATCCCACGGATAATAGAACCTTTAGAATTGAGTTCTCCTAAAAATCTTTTCTTATCATTTTTGGCAAGTACAGCTTCGTCTACAATGATTCTGTTGCTTGTTCTTACAAAATCTAAGGTGTCTTTAGAAAAAACGTCCTGTTCCAGTTTTGCAACAAGAATGCTGTCTTTTTTTATAGAATCTTCAGGGATGTTCGGGTTTTTCCACGTGAAAACCTGAGCATTCATTGAGAAAATGCCCATAAAAAACATAACGAATATCAGAGAAAAATTCCGCAAGCCTTTAAAATAATTCGTAAAAATAATTAAAAAATACTAACCTTATAGTGTTTTATGTTATTAACAAGGTATTATGTTTTTTATTATTTCAACGCTAATATTTAATAAGTTTTTGTTGATGAAAATCATGTTGAAAACTTTTTTTTGTATGTCGTACATATATTTTATTATTGAATTTATTTTAACTTAATAAATAGGGTATCTGTATTATAGTTATAAATGATTGGGGGTATTTTTGTCATTTTTAATTGTTAAATGCTAGTTTAATAAATTGTTAAATTGCTATATGTGATTTTATTAAGTTGTTTTTTTTTGTAATTTTACAACATATTATTAATAATTAAATTTTTACTTTATGAAAAAGATTTTTACTATTTTAGGAATTGCAGTAGCTATGTTTATCAATGCACAGGATTTTACTGCTACGTATGATTTTGAAGGAACTCCACCTCCAACAAGTGGTGTTTTAACTGGAACAGGAAGTTCTAATCTTACAGTTGGAAATTTTTCAGCGACTGGTTATACACAAACTAGTACAGGTAATAGATTTGCTCATAGTGGTGCTCCCACAGCTACTAATCCTGATTTAACAAAATATTTTCAGGTTACAGTGACTCCAAATGCTGGAGTTAGTCTTTCCATATCATCAATCAGTTTTAGAAGCCAAAGATCAGGGACAGGTCCAAGATCATATATAGTAAGATCTAGTGTTGATTCTTATGCTTCAAATTTGCCAGCATCTATTAATCCTACTAATGCTGAATTAGAAATTACAGGCACAAATGTATTTCATTTTGTAAATGATTGTTCAACATGTGCAGGGCAAAATGGAAATACTGCAACACCTTCTAATATATCTAATCTTACTTCACCAGTTTCTTTTAGATTTTACTTTTTTGAATCTGAAGCAACAGGAGGAACTTTTAGTGTAGATGATGTTATTATTACAGGAACTGCTACAAATAGTTCATTAGGTACTTCTGAAAACTTTACAACTAAACTAGGTTTCGTTAAAAACACTTTCGTTAAAAACAATGAAATCGCTTTTGGAGCAAATGCTAAAGATGTGAAAATATACAATATGCTTGGTCAGGTTGTTAAGAGTGCTTCTGTAAAAGCAGACTCTAATCTAGATGTTTCTGAACTAGCAAAAGGTAACTATATTGTTACAGGTACTGTAAACAATCAACCGGTTTCTCAAAAAATCTTAAAAGACTAATTAATCTTAACAAAGATTTTAAAATATAGCAGTCATCTCATTTGAGATGGCTGTTTTTTGTTGAATAAATTTTTTTAATCGAAAAAAATATCTAATTAATACCAACCTCTTCTTGCAGCATTAATTATAGAACCTAAATTCAGTACCAAAGTATATCTTATACGTTTTGCATAATCTTTGAATGAAGGTTCAAAGCCTAAAGAAGATTGAATAGGGAAGTATACTTCTAAGAAATCAGGGATTACTCTTACTTTGATACCGCTGTCCCAAATAAACTGTGTTGGCTGATTTTTATTTTTATAAATTCCTGCATCTGCATAAACATGAAAAATTTTCCAAACACTTGAATCTACATTAAAAGAGGTGATCCAATGGTTTACTGTTCCTGGAATAAAAGATTTAAAGCCTCCATCAGCTAAGATGTATTGTTGAGAAAGAAGTCCGCTGTTTGCGCTTTCTCCTAATAAAGAATATGAAAAGGCATAGTTTGAAACTCTGGAAATACCGTAATTAAACATATTATTTCTGGTTTCGTTTCTGGTAAAGTATCCAGCAAATAATCTTAAGCTTAATTTTTGTTTTGGAGCAAATTCCCATCGGTAAAAGCCTTCGGCTGTAATTTTATTGAAATCTTCCATCCATTGAGTACTCACGCTCAAGCTTTTTTCATGTATCATTTGGTTATCTGTAAATCCGTACCCCAAACTCCAAAGATTATATTTGTCATAATCTTTTTTGATGATCATTTCTGGACTTAAATCTCGTTCAAAATAATTATAGGAAAAAGCGATTCCGCGACTTACTGTACTTCTAGGATTTTTTCTAAAGTTTAAATTTGAAAAAAATGAAGCTTTTCGATAAGCAAGATCATAATCATAATGGAAATAAGAACCTGAAACTCCCAAAGTGAAACTTCTTATAATGCTTTCAGCAGGTAAAAAAGAATAGGAAACTGCTCCTGAACCTGTCATTTTTCCTGTCCCGGAACTGTACATCGGTGTGATGGAGTAGAGGAACTTTTGGTCAAACAATGACTGATTTTTAAAATTAATTCCAAAAAGGAATTTGTCGTAAGCATTATTAAAACGAACTCTTGGGTTTATATAAATTTCATTGAATTCAGGATTTGGAATGTCCTTTATCAATTTGAATTTTATTTTTTTATTATTAGAAAAGAAACCTTTGGTGTATAAAAAATTGTCTCTGTAATTTGATTCGGGAAAAATATAATCATCATTAAGAGTAGCTTTGTAGATGTCTAAAGCTGGAATTGAAAAATTCGTAATATTTTCGTTTTCTTCGGTCTCAATCCAATAAGAGTTAGTTTCGCCGTTTTGGGTTTCTGTTTCAAGTTTTACAGGAATAGCAGACGGCATGTTTTTTACAATTTTTATATTTAGAGAATCACCTTCTTTTTTTATTCTTTTTAATTTGAAATTGGCTCTGTTTTTATGTTTCAAAAATGCTGCTAAATAATCTGTAGTAGTATCTTTTTTTGAAAGTTCTTTTAAAAAGTCTTCAGGTTTTATCTGTGTATCTTTGTTTTGAGATAGGAAATCTTTTAGAGTATTATTAAAATTTTCATATCCCATTTTATCCGCAGAATAATTGAACAGACTTCCTGTTTCAAAACTGCTGATTGCCATGTTGTTGAAATTGCTTAATGCTGAGAAGTTTTCATCAATTCCCTGATCAAGATTTTGAGACATTATATATTGATAAGCTAAACCATAACGGTCAATCAATTTCACATTGGATGCATGAAATAATTTCAAAGGTTTTACACCAAATATTTTCGTTTCAGGAAGGCTTCCCAATAATTTTGTATCATTATAAAATTTCTTGAGATACTGTAATTCCAGATAAGATTTTAAACCATTTTTAAACCAATGGTCATCTTCTTTGTTGGTAATAATACTTTCATCAAGTATTTTTTTTGCGATGATTCCGAAATAATCTAAATCTGTTTTTTCAGCATCTGTAAACATTTGAAATCTGAATTTCCAGAATGCAATATCATTGTTGCCAAAAAAATCTTCCTTTCCCCTGAATTTATCGGAAATAAATAATCTTTCGGGAATAAAACCTATTCTGTCTTTAATAAACTTTAAATGTAAAGGAAGATAAAATTCAAGATTTTCTTTTTCCTGAGGTTTTAAATTGTACCCAAATTGTATTTCAGTATTAATTCCATCTGTATTTATTTTAATGGACGGAAACTGATTTTCGGAGATTAAAAATTCAGGATCAGAATCCAAAAATCCTTTAAAAGAATTCATTTGGATTTGCGTGAGATTACTTTCAATAAAATAATTTACCGGAATATCAAAATTTACAGTCCAATGTGTATTGAAGTTTACAGATTCTTCAATGTCGTTGTAAGCTCTTTTGGAAATATTGTCCGGATCGAAGTGATCCGGAACAATAAAGAAATATTTTAAGGCTATATTTTTATCAGAAGTGCCATATTCCGTGAATTTTTTATCAGGAAGCTGCATCTGATAATGAAGCTGTAATTTTATATTTTCTCCAGGCTTCAAAGCTGTTTCTAGAGGCAGAAAAATATTTTCTTCTGAAAAATTGCTGACAGAAATATCTTGATCTTTAGAGTTTTTAATATTTAAACTTAAAACCTTACCCAATTGTTCAGGCCTGGCAAAGTGTAAATCATTATTTCTATCTTCAAGTTTTCTATAGGCTAGAGCAGTTCCTCTTTTATGATATGCCGAAACCCAGTTTAAAAGTTTAATTGTGGTTAAATCTTTTTCTGAATGGTTATGATAAATGATTTCCTGATTTACCTCCAGTATTTTCTTGTCTGTAGATAACTTGGCTTCAATATAAATGCTGTCTTTTTGCGCAGAAATCTGAACAACTCCCCAAAACAAAACAAGACAAAAACTAATCTTCTTCAATAAATTGTGATAAAGTACCAAATATAACTTATTTCAATATAATTTATGAAAAGAAATTGTTAATTATGACTCAACTTTTTTTCAAAGAATTCAAATAAGCATTCCATCCTTCGTTTTTATAAGTAACTGCAGCCTGTTCAGGATTTTCAGACTTATAAATTCCTCTTCCTACGATAATGAAATCTGTATGTAGAGTCTGGAAAACATGCTCCGGAGTATTGTATTGTTGCCCTTTTCCATCCCCTGAATCTGCCAAATTTACACCAGGTGTAAACAATAAAACTTCGTCAGGAAGAGCGTTTTGAGAAACTCCTCCGATTACATTTGGGTGAGATAAAGCTATTTTAAGTGCTTCTTCTCTATAGCTGTTTGTTGTTAAAGTACCTTTAGAAGACATCCCGATGATGGCAACAACTCCTACATTTTTGAAACAGTCTAATGATTCAAAACCTCCGATAACCTGAGATGTTACGAAATCTGCCCAATTTGTAATTTTAAAAACACCACTTGTAAATTGTAATTCCTGGGTGTTTCCGATGTCAGCAAATTTTCTGTCCTCCATTAATAAGAACTGATGTTTTTCAGCTATTGCTTTCAGTGGAGTGATGGTTTTTTCATATTCGAAATCTGAAATAACATCAATATGAGTTTTTAAGGCAATGATATGCGGACCAACTTTTTCAGCTAAATCTAATAATTCCTGAGTGGTTGTAACATCAGCGGAAGCTATAAGGTTTGATTTTTTAGCTAAAGTTGTTTCTAATAATTTTTTTGAAACAGAATGTTGTGCATTTTGCAGTTTCTGCTCATAAGAAAGACGAGTTTTTTCTTCAAACTGAATATGATTTCCTTGTAAGAAGTCCTGAATTCTTTTTACTTCTTCGTCAGTAAGTTGTCCGTCTTCCTGAAGAATAGCACAAACTTCTGTAATATTGAAAAGTGTATGAACTCTAAATCCTTTGCTTTCTAAAAGTTGTTTTCCACCTTGTTCTCTATCCAGAACAACCACGATATCAGAAACTTTCAGGTCTTCCTGTTCAACTTCGGCAATGGTTTCTACCAAAGATTTTCCGGAAGTGATAACGTCTTCTACTAAAAGACAATTCTGACCTTTTTGATAAATACCTTCAATTAATTTTTTTGTACCGTAGCTTTTAGCTTCTTTTCTTTTAATAATTAATGGAATGTAGCTTTCCAAGGACATTGCAGTTGCCATTGGAAGTGCAGCGTACGGAACTCCGCAAATCAAATCAAAATTATCAAGAGGAAGCATTTCCAATAAATAATTCGCAAGATTTTTTAAAATTTTAGGTTCCGAAGCTAATGGTCTTAAATCTACATAGAAAGGGCTTTCAATTCCGCTTTTTAATGTAAATCTCCCGAATTTAATGATACCTAGTTTGTAGCACTCTAAAAAGAATTCTTTTTTACTTTCCATTATTTTTTATTAGATATTGCAAATTTAAGGATTTGAAAGTGAATAGTGAAATCAAGCTGTGTTCATTATAAAAATAAAAGCCACTCCAAAATTTATTGGAATGACTTAAAAAAGGATATTATTTATAAAATTATTTTACAATTTCGGCATCAATTACTTTTGTAGCAGAGGTATTGTATTTTTGTTCTGTTTCCCAAAGCAAAAACTTATCTACTTCTCGTATTAATTTTGGTATAGCTAAAGATAAAATTGCTAAATCATCCAAAACTCCTACTACAGGAATTGCCACCTCGGGAATCAAATCTATTGGTGAAATCACATATAGTAACCCTAATAATGGTAAAATAATATCAATAGATCTCATAGGATAAGCTCCTTTTCGCCACATTTTTACCATTCTGAAGATGTCAGGGATTTTTTTGATGAAGCCCTTGTGGTTGATAGCTTCTTTAGCTAAATTTAATTTTGAGTATTTCATTTTGTGTTTAGATTAAAATATTTTTTTTAACATTACAAATTTCACAAATTCTATACCAAATAATTATAAAATTTAGTTAAAAAAATTATTTAATTATACTGTCAATGAACTGATTTACAGAGTCTGTATTCCAATCTCTATATGCATCTTCCTTAATGATTATTCTTCCTGTTTTGTCTAAAAGAAAAGTTGTAGGAAAAGCTTTAGGCAATATTTTTTCAGAAATTGGGCTTTGTGCAATATAAACAGGGACATTGTAATTATTTTCTTTCAAAAACTTTACTACAGCATCTTCCTGGTCATTCATTGCAATTAATATAAAATCTACATCATTTTTTCTGGAATCATACAGCTTTTGAATAGAAGGCCATTCTTTTCTGCAAGGAGGACACCACGTTCCCCAAAAATTTAAGAAAACAGGTTTTTTATCTTTGAAAGCTTTTAGATTTGTACTCGGAACGTTTATTCCTTTTAAATCTATATCATAATCTTCTTCACTTATATGTACAGCGTTTTCAATAGTTGCAATTGGGAAAAAAGTATCTCTTAAAGTATCTTTCACTCCTGGAACAAAAGCAATTATCCCGATGATGGCAATTAATACGATATAAATTATATTTTTTTTCATAATAATTCTAAAATTTCCTGAATGGCATCTTTCCCTCTATTTCTCGCGTAATAAACCTGAAGTTCATTATAAAAATCGTCTTTTGTATAAACTTCAGGATCTGCTTTGTATTTCATTAATAATTCTGTCCCGTATTTTGGACGAGGTCCCCAAGAATTTTTAACGTTAAAATCTTTATCCAAGATAAGAACTTTAGGGATTGATTCCGTTCCGTTGGTTAAAAACTGATTGATTAATGTCTTATCACTGTCTCTCAAGAAAATTCTGACATCATTTCTGCCTTCAAAGAATTTAGCAACTGCAGGAACTGTTGCACTTGCATCACCACACCAAGGTTCTGAAATTATCAAAATCTTCCCATCAAAATTTTTCCCATCAAGCTTTTTTAACTGCTCTTCATCAGGAGAGAATTTTTTTAAAGTTCTATCCATTCTTTGAATTCCCAGTTCGTAATAAGGTTTGTAATCTATATCTGATTGAGTTGTAGGATTTGCTAATCTTTCTTCGGCGATTTTCAGATATTCTTCAAAAGAAATTCCTTGATTCCAGTAATTCTCCATTACTAAAAAATGTTTTTATGGTTAAAAATTATTTATATTTCTTGTTTTGTTGATTAAGAATAAATCTGCCAATACAAAAGCAGCCAAACTTTCCACAACAGGAACGGCTCTTGGAACAACACATGGATCGTGACGTCCTTTCCCTTCTACAATTACAGGGTTTCCGTCTTTGTCAATACTTTCCTGAGGTCTGATAATTGTTGCGACAGGTTTGAAGGCTACTCGGAAATAAATATCCATTCCGTTTGAAATTCCCCCTTGAATTCCTCCTGAAAGATTAGATTTTGTAGTGAAATCTTCATTGAAAAGATCATTATGTTCTTTTCCTGTCATTTTTGCACCGCAGAATCCGCTTCCGTATTCAAAACCTTTACACGCATTGATGTTGAGCATTGCTTTCGCCAATTCAGCCTGAAGTTTCGAAAATATCGGTTCGCCAATGCCTACAGGTACGTTTTTGATAACGCAGGTAATTGTTCCGCCAATCGTGTTGCCTTCTTTTTTGATTTCTTTAATTTTTGAAATCATTTTTTCGGCAGTTTCTGAATCGGGACAACGTACTTCATTTGATTCTGTTTTTGAAAAATCTAAATCCTGATAAGGTTTTTCACAAAAAATTTCGCCTACAGAAGATACATAAGCATTGATTTCAATAGTAGATAAAAGCTGTTTTGCAAGTGCACCTGCAACTACCCAGTTGATGGTTTCTCTGGCAGAAGATTTTCCTCCGCCACGATAATCTCTGATTCCGAATTTTTGATCGTAAGTAAAGTCAGCATGACTTGGGCGATAAGAATTCGCAATATGATCATAATCTTTCGATTTCTGATTTTCGTTTTCGATGATAAAACCAATTGGGGTACCTGTGGTTTTTCCTTCAAAAATTCCCGAAAGAAATTTTACCGTATCACTTTCTTTTCTTTGTGTAACGATAGCTGATTGTCCAGGTTTTCTTCGATCTAATTCTTGTTGAATTTTATCGAAATCAACCGCTAAACCTGCCGGAAAATTATTGATTATTCCACCATAAGCCAAACCATGACTTTCCCCAAATGTCGTAAGACTGAGTAGATTACCTAAAGTATTGAACATGATACAAAATTACCTTTTTTTCTTCAGATAATAAAGTTTCAAAACTTGTTTAATTTATGGGTGTTTTTTAATATTATTGATAACGTTTTGGGCTTCTTTTTTTTCTTTTTCTGTTAAATTTTTCCAGATAAATCCTTTTTGAATATTATTTTCATCAATTAGCTGTGGGAAAATATTTGCATTGATGTCATCAAATATAAAACTTGTTGAAATAGCCGGAAGTTGAGTGTCGAAATTATAAGGATAATCTTTTGATACATTAAATTTTAGATTCCCTATTTTATAAGATTCGAATTTTTTATAATAATATACAGATGGTTTGTAGAATTGTTCTTTTTCAAATTTAGTCATGAAATTTCCTAACCTGAAACTCGGAACAAGTTTTTGAACAAGATTGGGGAAAGATAAAAATAGGATGAAAAAAATACTCAAACCTGAAAAGATATAAAGTGATTTCTTTTGAGTAAAATATGAAATAAACATCACAAAGAAAATCACAAAAAATACATCTATGAAAAATCTGTACTGAGCCGAAAATAGTAAAACCAATGCACTTTTAATAATGATTGAAATACAAATAAGAGTAATGATTTTGTTCTTTTTAATGTAAGTAAATACAATGAATAGGAATAAACTCAGAATAAAAAGAATGTTGATTTTCGATTTGATTCCTTTTAAGAAAAGCCAGTTTTTAATATAGTCTAAACCAGAAAACTGTTGAATTTCCTGATAAGAATATTGCATATCATACGTTTTTAGAATCGCATATTGAGAAGATATTTTTAAAACTTCAGGGTTAGGTTTCCAGCTTATTCCTAAGTCGCCAATTGAAATTGGAAAGATAGGATATCCAAATGTCCAGATATTTTTAATAAAGAATAGAAGAAGAATTATTGTCCCGGGAATTAAGTTTTTAAAATTAAATTTAACGATAAAAATAGAGTAGAGAAAGGATAAAATTGGTAACCAAATCATCGTTGGTTTGATTGCAAAAACAAAAACTGAGAATGCAAAAATCAGATGTACATTTTTATTTTCTTTTACAATTTCACTTAAAACAATTATTGAAAAAATAATTACAGGTAAATCGGGACTTGGAGATTGCGAAAACAGTAATAATACGGGAATGAAACAAAGCTGAATCCAGCTTTTGTTTTCTATAATATATAAGGAATAGATAATTAATAGAATGGCATTAATTCTTAAAAAAGGATCCGTGAAATTTGAAAATCCTGCCTGAAAGATATGCCAAATCGACATTTGTCCTAAGGTAAGGTCTAGATTTGAAATACCTTTTACCAAACCATATTCTGTAAGCCACTTTAAGCTTGGTATATAATATCCAAAATGGTCTAAAATAAAGGGATGAAATGAACTGCCGAATAAAATCAATAAAATAATTCCACCGAATAAAACTGTTTCTTTTTTTGAAAAATTATAAAGAGGTAAATACAATTTTTCTCTGAAAAAGAAAAAAAGTCCAATTAAAATAGTGATAACTTCAACGTATATATTTAACGGAAAGAAGAATGATAAGATAGTCCAGATAAGGCTTATGATAAAGATTCCGGAAAATATATTTCCTGAAATTCCTTTACATAAGCTTCCGAAGAGTGAATTTGTGATTTTTCCCCAGCCCATCAAGGTAGGGAATATGAAAATTGTCGAAATTAAGATTAAAAACATAAAAAAAGATTGCCTAAAAATAAGCAATCTTTTAATTTATTGTGAAAGTATTAAATTAATGTTATTGAACTCTACCATCTTTTCTATCACCAGCTCTACCGATTGTATAACCAGTCGCACCACCAACAACACCGCCAATTACAGCACCTAAACCTCTGTTTTTCTTAGAAATTATAGCGCCAGCTGCAGCTCCACCTACAGTTCCGATAATGGTTCCTTTAGCGGCTTTACTCATTCCTTTTTTTTGTGTTGTTCCTTGAGAAGCACTATTTCCGTTGTCTGCGTAAGTTCCGTTTGAACTTGAACTTGAGGATTCTCTGTCTCTATATATTGTTTTGGTTTCTCTTATTACCTGTGGTTTTGAATTTTTTGCAGTTGCTTCACTTTTTGCTTTTTTAACTTCAGCGATGCTGTCTGCTTTTTTTTGTGTTTCGTAAGCCATTTTTTCTTTTTCGATGGCCAGTTTTTGTTTTTCGATTTCCAGTTGTCTCATCTGGAATTCTACTTTTTGTTGTTCCAGAGATTTTTCTGCTACTTGGTTGTCTTTTTTACAAGCTGTCAACATGAAAATTGACACTAAACCTGTTAATAATATATTTTTCATAACTCAAATTTTAATTAGGATATCAAAGTAGTATTACTGAGATTGTTTAAATATTTTCAATTATGAAGCCAAATTCAGGTTAAGTAATGTTAAAAATTCTAAAAATATCTTAAATGAGGCGTTTTCGTTGAGAAATATGAATATTAATTAGATTTTGATGGTTTTATTTTAAGTAATAATTACACAGATGTTTTTTTGTTTACAATCTTATCTATTCCTAAACCTAAAATAAATCCGATAAGGGAAGGTATGATCCAGCCTAATCCATATTCAAAAAACGGAATTTTATCTAAATATTTTAAAGTAGATTCATCCAGTTTTCCGAATAATTTAAGTAAATCAAAAACAGCAATAACTGTTGAACATATCAATGCGAGAGTATATGGAACTTTACTTTTAATAAATCGACCGAATAAAACAATGTAAATAACTAAAGTTATTGTGATTGGGTAAACAAAAACTAAAGGAGGGTAAGCAAATTCGATGATTTTATCTACTCCTTTTATTGATAATCCGAAAGATATTATTGTGCATAAAATGGTTAATAAAGTATAGCTCAATTTACCATTGGTAATTTTATTCAAAAATGTTCCGACTGCAGATGTAAGCGCAATGGAAGTGGTTAAACAAGCGAAAGCCATACATAATGCAATAGCTATAACACCATATTGTCCTAAGATATTTTGAGAAATGTGAATTAGTAATTCTGAACGAGATATTTCAGTGCCGTTTGCGACACCTGATGTAGCCCCCAGATAAATTAATCCACCATAAACGAATAGTAAACAGGTCGTTGATAATAATCCTGAAACAATAACAATTTGGGATTTACTTTTTTTATCTACGTATCCTTTATCTTTTGTTGCTTTAATAATGATACCGGCAAAAATAACTGAAGCTAAAACATCTAATGTTTGGTAGCCTTCTATAAAACCTCTAGAAAAAGCACCTGTCATTGATAATTTAGATGACGAAAAATTTGCAGTTGGGTTGATTATTCCCATTGTAATTAATATTACTAAAAGAACCAGCAAAATAGGGGTGAGGTAATTTCCTATAACATCGACTACTTTTGAAGGGCGAATTGCCAGAGCAAGTGTTATTGCGAAAAAAACGAATGAACTCCATATTGGATTCATTCCCTGAAAAAAGGGTTTAATACCAACTTCAAAAGTAGTTGCAGCAGTTCTTGGTATTGCGATTAAAGGTCCTATACAAATAATGGTAATAGTTCCTAAAATTAAAACTAAGTATTTATTAATTCGATTTCCTAAATCATGAAAGCTATCTCCTGAAAATACGACAGATAAAATTCCTGTAAAAGGTAAAAGAACTCCTGTTAATCCAAATGAAATTATTGCAATAAAAAAATTAGCGCCTGTTTCTACTCCAATTAAAGGGGGTAATAGTAAATTTCCGGCTCCAAAAAACATTGCAAAAAGCGCAAAACCTAGTGTTAAAACATTACTCAACTTACTTTTCTTCATAAATCCGTATGACATTTGTTAATAATAAAATAAAATAGGCTGCAAGGTATGTAAATTATAAATTTTAATACTAAGGTTTATTGCTTTTTTTGTCTATTTATCAATGTAATATATCGTTAATTATGAGTTTAGATTTATTTAATGTAAATCTCTTATTTTTGAAATAACAAATTGCATTAATATGAAAAATTTAATTCTGAAAACTTTAGTTTTTGGAGGTCTATCTATGGGGTTTACGGCACAATCACCCCATGATGCTATCATAGGTAGTGAGAATATACCTGTAAAATCTATTATGTCAAAAGAAGTTTCCAAAGCTAAGACTTATAAAATAAGATATGGGCTTCTTTCAAAAAATGGAGATAAAATTCTTTCAGGAAATTATGATGTAGGGAGCTTTATGGCAACGAATAATGTTACCGGAGAAACTTTTGACACATATTATGGAGGAGGATTTCAGTCACTCCCTGCTTATTATGAAGAACTTCCGGAAGGTACATATACTTTCTGGGCTATGCAGGGTCAAGGAGGTTGGGCAGGATATGGTTCTGTACAAGGAACTGTTTCTGATGCTCAAGTTGGGACAGATGGTTATATTACGGTTTATATTCCGATTACTTGGGAAGAGTAAATTTAAAATAAAAAAACACATGTTTAAATTCCTCATTTTTTGAGGAATTTTTTAATGATAATGGATTTTATTTCGCAAAATTGAGAAATAAATATTAAATTTAACATAAACTAATACCTTGAAAACTATGGAGACTGAAAATTATATATTTCTGGTTAAAACATTCTTTGCACTCGGCTTATCTCTTCTTGTCATTTTAGGATTTTATCAGGTTCTTAAGAAGAAGAATCTTAGAGATGGTTTTAGAACCTATGGATTTTATGCCACAGACAGAAAAAGGTATAATAAGCGAAATAAAAGATAAAATTTTATATTCAATAAATCCCTTACTATACTTGGATTAAAATAAATTTTATTAGTGAAATATTTTGTGAAAATAAAGTTTTTCAATAATAATTCGAATATGTGTGAATTTTTATCTACCTTTGTGTCTGAAAAATTTTTTTTCATCATTTGTGTTTTACCTCCCATATCATATGGGAGGTTTCTTTTTTCTTGGCATATGATATTCTGAAAATATTATGTGTTTTATTACGAAAAATATTTGTATACCTAATAATATTTATAAACTTTTTAATCGATTTGGGTGTGCAGAATGGTTTCACTTGCCGTACTTTAGTTAATAATATGAGTTTTTTGAATTTGTTAAATTCGTAATTACTTTAGGTAATAATTTTGAAAATATTTTTTTGTACTATTAATTAATGTGCAATTGGAATTGGTAAAAATAAATTTTCGTAAAAAAGATTCAGTTTTATACTAATAATTTAAAAAAAACGATTTAGATTTGTAGTATTAATATAAAAAAATGTATTTATGAAGAAACTCTCCACTGTTTTAATTTTTTCTTTGTGTTTGGTAGACATTGGTTTTGTCCCTAATGTATAAAAGTTATAAATGTGTAATGAACTTATTTTTTAAACTGTTTGACTTATGAGAAAATTTTATTTTTTGTTCTTATTTTTTCTGTCATTTTGGGGATTGAAAGCTCAGTACTGTACACCTACAGCTGGGGCATCAAGTACAACCTATTATTTAAAGACAATTACCCTTTCTGATCAGAGTAGTATTAATTATACAGCTTCAACATATCAAAGTTATGTTAATAATTCTTCCCAGGTGGTAAATACATCTCCGGGCGGGGTCATACAACTGAATTTGGCAACAAGTTCAAGTACTGCAAAGTATTATGTATATATAGATTGGAATAATGATTTTGATTTTAATGATGCTGGCGAAAATCCTATAGCTACCACATCGTATGCTGCAACTTATACAGGAACTATAAACGTTCCTGCTGCTCAGGCTATGGGTTCTTATAGAGTAAGAATTGAGAATGGTTATTTAACACCAACGACTCCTATTACTGCCTGTGGACCTAGTAACTATGGAAACTTTGTAGATTTTACAATTGCAGTAGGAGCGCCTCCTACATGTATTGTTCCAACAGCTTTAGCTGCTTCAAATGTTCAGGCTAATTCTGTTACTTTAGGTTGGACGGCTTCAACTTCAGCTCCTGCTAATGGATATGAATATTACATTAGTACAACTAATACACCTCCTACTCCTACAACGACAGGGGTAGCAGTTCCTACAGGTACTTCAGTACCGGTGGGTAGTCTTGCTCCTTCTACTACTTATTATTGGTGGGTTCGATCAGTATGTTCTTCTACAGATAAAAGTTTTTGGGCTGCAGGACCATCGTTCACGACTCTTTGTAGTGCCATAACAACTCTTCCTTGGACAGAAAACTTTGATTCTATGACAACAATAGGGGCTGCTATTGTACCGAATTGTTGGAAACAAATAAAAGGAACATACGATTGGAATTCGTCAAATACGGCTTCTACAACATATAATGGGCCTAGATCTACGCCTAATTATATGAGAATTCAATACAGTAATACCACTGCCAGTCAACTTTGGACACCAAGTTTCAACTTGACAGCAGGTACACAATATGAATTTTCATTCTATTATAATACAGGAGGAACAACAAGTTCTTATATGGGCTTTACGGGTAATGTATTGGTAAATACATCCCAAACAGCTACCGGAGCTACAACTTTAGGACAATTTATTACATCAACACAAGGTACTGCAAACTATACGCTGTACAAAGTGTATTATACGCCAACAACATCTGGGACATATAATTTTGGACTAAGTGTTACTTCTACAGGTTCTCCTTGGTATTTAGGGGTTGACGATTTCAAATTGAGAGTTGCTCCAACATGTACAGATCCTCAAGGTTTGACAGTTTTAAATACAACAACAACAAGTACTACAATACAATGGACGGTACCAACTCCTGCTCCTGCAGGTGGATATGATGTTTATTATACAACGTCAAATGCTACTCCTGCTGCAAGTGTAACGCCACAGTATTCAGGAGTTACAGGTCCAACTCAACTAATTAGTGGATTAGCTCCAAGTACAACCTATTACATTTGGGTGAGAGCAAGATGTAGTACTTCTGATATAGGTGATTGGACAGGGCCTCTTTCTGTTTATACTAATTATTGTGCACCTACAGGAGGTACGTCTTCGACATCATACTATTTAAAAGATATTACAACGACAGGAGGGTTTACCAATCTTGCTTATACAGCCTCTTCATATAGTGCATATGTAAATAATTCTGCTACCAGTTTTTCTGCATTACCAGGAACGTCTGTGAATGTTAGTATGAATGCAGGAACAAGTACATACTACTATTATTTATGGATAGACTGGAATAATAATATGACGTTTGAGCCTGCAACAGAAACGGTTTATGCTTCAACAAGTTATATTAATACAGCAACAACAACAATTAATACGGCAGGTCGTCCTTCAGGCTCTTATAGAGCTAGATTTGCGGCATCTTATATTGGTACACTGGTGCCTTGTGGTCCGGCTGCTTATGGTAATTTTGTAGATTTTACTTTTATTATTAGACCGTGTTCTACTACAGCTCCTACAAATGTTTTTGTGAGTGCTATTACTCATAACTCTGCTACAGTAAACTGGACTGCCTCTCCAGATAATCTTAATTATATAGTTTATTGGAGAGAAGTTGGAGCTACAGGATGGCCTAATTCTTCTCCGATACTATCGCCACCTACAACCAATTATGCTATTACAACAGGTTTAGATCCTGCTAAAAATTATGAAGTAAAAGTCGTTGCGGTTTGTAATACAACTGAAGGAACAGCTACTTCGGTTCCATTCTCTACAAAATGTGATCCTACTCCTCCAAGTATTACAATTAGTAATATTACGACAAACTCCGCATTAATAGCGTGGGCACCTTTAGCTGCAAGCTCTTCTTATGTGATGAGATATAGAATTGTAGGAAGTGGTGCTGCAGGATGGAGTGCTAATATACCTTTACCGGCTGCTCCGGTAAATACTTACACATTACCAGGTCTTACTCCTTACACAACTTATGAGGTTCAGATAGCAAATATTTGTACTGGTGAAACAACGCTTAATCCATGGTCTAATCCTAAAGTATTTACAACGGAAAGAACATGTGAATTGCCGCCTCCGGGATTAACAATAACTAATCTTACTCCAACAACGGCGGTAGTTGTTTGGGATCCTTTCCCTGGAGCAACTTATATTCTGAGATATAGAAAAGTAGGTATTCCAAGC
The DNA here is from genome assembly GCF_025971925.1 of Chryseobacterium oryctis. Classification (GTDB taxonomy): domain Bacteria; phylum Bacteroidota; class Bacteroidia; order Flavobacteriales; family Weeksellaceae; genus Chryseobacterium; species Chryseobacterium oryctis. The sequence goes on along the minus strand of NZ_JAPDHV010000001.1, from coordinate 447,358 downwards.
TGGACAAATGTTCCTGTTTCAACGAATACTTATACTATAACAGGATTGTTAGAATTAACGAAATATGAAATGCAGGTAGTAAATGTGTGTAACGGAACACCGGGAACTTATACTCCTCCTTACTACTTTACAACTCCTACAGTGACTTACTGTCATATGCAGTCTCAGAATGGAACTTCAACATACATTTCAAATGTAACAGTGAAGCCTAACAGTAAACCTGAAATGAATAATACTTCTGTTGGTTCTACATATTCAGACTATACAGATAACCCTGTTAAGTTCATTGAATTGATTCAAGGTTCAACAGGAAATCAAATTTCTATTGAGAAGAAACTGTTAGGAGCGAACGGAGATGCAGGATTGGCAGTTTGGATTGACTTCGACAGAAGCGGAACATTTGATATTAATGAAAGAATTCTTGCTGTGGTACCAAATCAGACTACGCCTATTACAGGAACGTTTGATGTACCTGCAGATGCATTTGTAAGCCTGACAGACTACAAATATGTAGTGATGAGAGTAGCATTACAGAAAGGAGGAATTCCTGTGAATTGTACAAGTTTTACAGATGGAGAGGTTGAAGATTATACAGTAAGAATTTCAAAAAATCCTGTGGTAAATACAATCAACCAGACAGACATCATGATTTACCCTAACCCGGTAAGTACAGTATTGAATGTTAAGAATATCAGCAAGAAAGCAAATTATAAGATTTATAATACAACGGGACAGGTTGTTTCAAGCGGATTAATCTTAAACAATGCAATTGACGTAAGAAACTTGATAAATGGAGTTTATGTGATAGACATTGACGATGTTCAAGGTAAGGCACAGAAGAAATTTATCAAAGAATAATAATTAATTATTTATAGTAATAGAATAAGCTCTCAGAAATGAGAGCTTATTTTTTTGAAATATTTAATTGTCAAATATTATTGTTAACTTTTTATTTAGTGTTGTATTTTTATTTAATTTTAAAATAGTTTATTTTTTTACTGGATTTTATTTGATTTAGTGTAGTTATTTATTAAAATTAGTACTTGTTATGACACTATTAAAATAATGTTAAAAAGATAAATGTTGGTATTCTTGGCACAATATTTCAATGTATAAAATAACTCATGTTTAATTTGAGTTTTCATGGTTATTAGTTTTTATCCTCTACTTCGGTAGGGGATTTTTTTATTGATTAGTAATAACAAATAATTAAAAGATGTTTTAATTTATTTTATTCTCTAATATGTGATTTAAAAATATTTTATTGAACTATAAATATTTCATTATGGTTAGATTTGAACAATTATGGAATAATCATCCGGGGGAAGAATGTGTTTCCTTGTAATAAAAGTGTTCATCAAAATCAATGTGCTATTCGTATGAGTGTAGCATTAAGTAAATCAGGTGTTGATATAATGTCGTTTGGAGGAGTGAAATGTTGGGAAAAGCATGAAGATGGATTTAAACATATTCTAAGAGCTCAGGAATTAGCAGATTGGATTAATATACATCCCGAAATATTTGGAAAGAGGTTAAAAATGGAAAGGAAAAAATATCCTAAAATGAATAGCAAAAGTTTTAAACATAAGGGTATTGTTTTCATTAAAGATGGATGGTCTGGAGGTGTTGACCATATTGATTTATGGGATGGAATCGAATTGAAGGGTGGAACATCAGATTATTTTGAAAAGGGGGTAGAAATATGGTTTTGGTTTCTTATCTAAATTGAATATTATGAAAAAAAATGTTTACATACTAATCTTGAGTTTCTTTATTCTTTCTTGTTCAAAAGAGAAGAAGGGTATTACTATACAAAATAACGAGAGTGCTATAACGGATACTACATTGGTAAATGGAGTCTTGTTGGAGCTTTCAGATAGTACTGGGATAGGTAAATTAAGGATTCATTCAGATGAGTATAAAATATCAGGGAAAATAAAGATAAAACCTCCATGTTATTTTTTAAAAAGAGACGGAAAAGTTCTTTCTTTTTCTTATCCTGAAATTAATGTGAATGAAACTGTAATTATTCAAGGAAAAGATGGAGTTCAGGGGATTGTTTTTAAAAAAGACAGTATTATTTATGAAGATTATTTTCCTATCACATCTCCCTATAATGTAAAAGAGGGAGCTGACGAAATTGTATATCAGGATTTTGCACATAGATTCTATAAAAATAGATATTGATTTTTAAATATCAATAGTTTTTATATGTTATCGAGGATGTTTAAACTACAAAATGAATACAAGAAATGAATTGAAAATAAATAAAAAAACAAAACCCGAACAATTTGTTCGGGTTTTGTTGTGAGGTACCTAGCGGATTCGAACCGCTGTAGATGGTGTTGCAGACCACTGCCTAGCCGCTCGGCCAAAGTACCATTTTTAATGTGTGCAAATATAATAAAAATCCTGATTCAATAAAAATTTTTTAAGCAAATTCTTTCTCTCCAAGGCTGTCGATTTCGCTTTTTACCTGTTTTTCAGCTTGATATTTTTTTATATTAATCACTCTTGTATCACTCCAACTGTCATGCCAACCGTTTTCTCCCAGAAATGAAAGAGCATCAAAAGGCACAAGTCTTGAAAAAGTACGTCCAACTATTTGTCCTATCGTAGGATTATTACCATCTATACTTATTACTTTGGTTCCGGTGATGTATTTTGCAATAGTTTTTCCTAGATAGTATTCCATTAAAATATAATAACATAAGTGGAAAGTAATATATAAAAATGTAAAAGCTAAATTTATTGCAGTATCTTCTTCTATAGCTTCTGAATCTATCGCTTCTCCAAAAATAATCGCGTAGATTATTCCGAAAACTAAAAGAGAACCATAATAAATTACTTGTATGAAAATTCCGTCTAAAAGTGAATTTGCAAATCTTGTACCTAAAGAAGCCTTGTGTCTGTCTACAATCTGTAAATGTTTTCTCATCGTATTTTGTGTTTGTTTTAATTATTTAAAATCCGTTTAAAACTAATTTTAGGGTTGCGTTGGTATCAATTACAGCCGTGATTCCCGTTGGTGATAACAGAATTTGTGTTGGCTTTAAATTGAAAACCTTTCCGTTCATTTTCAACCCTTTGTAATATTCTTTGTTGAAAGCTTCTTCTATACTTTTCTTTGAAGTTTCTTCTAGTTCCTGAGTAGGAATTCCGTATTCATCCTCAATCATTTTAGTAATTTTTCCCTGAAAGAAAACCGAAGCTGTTTTATGTAAAATATTGGAAGTTTTTAGCTTGAACTTGGTATTAGATAAAACAATTTTCCTTTTAGTCTCATCATAAACCGGTATTCCTGAAATAATTGAAGTTCCTTTAATATATCCATCGGTTTGCGCTTCAATCATGATTCGGTCATCAATACCATAAACTCTGATGTCGGTAATTTTTACTTTAGAATCTCTAATGTCAAATTCTTTATTTAGAAAAGTTTTTCGGGCAATCGTACTGGCTTCAGTGAATGGAATATTTGCCGTTGTCTGAAGTGAAAACTTGTCGGAAAGATTTGCAGCAAAATTGAAATTGGGTGCAGAAGTTATTGTTTGTGAAGCGGTTGGTTTACTTCCTGTAAATGTTTCAGAATACACATCAACACCAAGGTTGGTGTTAATTTGATTTGCGTAAAATTTTAAAGGAGTGATATTTACATTAATTGGAGAAACTTTTAACCATGTATTGTACTCTTCAGAAATATTGAAAGGTTGTGAAAAAGTATTCCACGCCATTACTGCATATTTTTGAAAATTAAGTTGAGCTGCCATTTGCTGGTCAATAGTTTTACAGAATTTTTCCTGTTGTTCTTTTAAACTTTTTTCAACTAAAGAAGTAATAGGAATTTGTATTTTTCCGTAATCTAAAACGGGTTTAGTCACCCATCGGAATCCGTTGGGCTGAGTATTAGTTGTAATTGTCCAGTTATTTTTAAAATTTAAAGTTGTGTTGAAAGACATTACGGTTTCAAAAGTTGTATTTTGATAAGTGTATACTCCTAATGTTCCGATGCCTTTCTCTGCCCATATTTTTAAAGGAACTTCAATCAGTAAGTTTTGATTGGTTCCTCCTACAAGTCGTATGGGTCGGGTTTTCCAAACTTTTACTTTAAACTGGTCGTTATTATTATCTGTGTAAGAATCATCCTGATATATAAGTTCTTTCACAGAAGCATTTATCATATTGCTAATCTCCGAAAGTGGTATGGTGACAGGCATTGTAATGCTTGATTTTATTTTTGGAAAATTGTAAGTCGCCAATTGATTATCGACTTTATCTTGTCCAAATACACTTACGAAGACCAGTAGAAATAATATTTTTAGATATTTCAATTTGTGATGAATTTTTAAAATGTGAAAGTAATAAATTTTAATTATTCGCAGAAAAATTCTTTTCCAGCTCAATGCTTGCACCTTTCATTTCGCCTTTCATTGGAGGGGCGGTTTTGGTTATTTTTAATTTAATATATGAGATTTCAGGAAATTTTTCATGGATTTTAGAAATAATTCTTCCGCCTAGATGTTCCAGAAGTTTAGACTTTATTTTCATCTCATCATGAAGAATTTCATTGATGTCTGCGTAGCTTATCGTATCATTCAAATCATCGGATATTGCGGCTTTCCACAAATCTGTATGAAGTTCTACATTGAGAATATAATAGGTACCCACAATATTTTCTTCAGGTAAAACCCCGTGATAAGCATATATTTTTACGTCTTCAAGATAAATCTTGCTCATATTTTTTTTAATTTTTATTAAGCAAAAATCGTTTTAATTCTTCAAAATCAGGACGTATTTCTATACTTTTTTTCTCTTTTTTCATTAATTCACTTAGTGATTCAGGTAATTTGTTTTTTATATTAATAGCTTTTTCTACAGCATCTGGGAACTTTATAGGATGTGCAGTTTCTAAAATGAGCCCTTTTCTATTCGGATTTTCTTTCAAATATTGATTTAGGGCAGAGCAAGCAACTGCTCCGTGAGGTTCCAGAAGGTAGTCGTAGTTTTCGTACACTTCTTTGATTGTCTGTAAAGTCTTTTCATTATTGATAGAATAGGCAGAAATTTTATTTTTCAATTCTTCAAACTGATGTCCGAAAAGCTCTAAGATTCTTACAAAATTGCTCGGATTTCCCACATCCATCGCGTTTGACAGGGTAGCAATGGTTTTTTGAGGCTCTAATTTTCCGGTTTGTAAATAATTCGGAATAACATCATTTTCATTACAAGCTGCAATAAAATGTTCTGCAGGAAGTCCTCTGAAATATGCTAAAATTCCTGCACAAATATTTCCAAAATTTCCGCTTGGTACGCAAATTATAGGCTTTTTATTCTCCAATTTTTGCCATTGTTTCAGTGCTAACAAATAATAGATCTGTTGAGGAAGCCATCTTGCAACATTGATGGAATTGGCTGATGTTAGAAATAGTTCCGAATTGATTTTCTCATCTAAAAAAGCCTGTTTTACGAGCTGTTGACAATCATCGAAACTTCCGTTAACTTCCAAAGCCGAAATATTTTCGCCAAGTGCAGTCAATTGCTTTTCCTGAACTTTACTTACCCGATTTTTTGGATAAAGAATAACAACATTAATGTTTTCGGTTTTATAAAAACCATTGGCAACAGCACCTCCGGTATCACCGGAAGTTGCTACCAAAACTGTTACTTTTTTATTTTCATTTTTCAAAAAATAAGATAAACATCTACTCATGAATCTTGCTCCAACATCTTTAAATGCTAGAGTAGGACCATGAAAAAGCTCCAGAGAATAAATATTGTCATTGATTTTTTTCAATGGAATATCAAAATTGATGGTTTCAAAAACAATTTCTTTCAAAATATCAGACGGAATTTCATCTCCAACAAAATCTTTCATACATAGATAAGCGATTTCTTCATTTGAAAACTCTGATAGGTTTTCAATAAAATCTTTGCCGAATTGAGGAATCGATTCAGGATAGAAAAGCCCTTTTTCTTTTCCCTGTCCTTTTATAGTTGCAGTTTTAAAATCTACAATTTCTTCTTTATCTTTTATATTATAATAATTCATTTGTTTAAATTTTATTCTGTGATTTTAATTCCTGACGGATTTATTTTTGAAACATATACGAAGTTTTCAATGTCAATTTCGTCATAAATAGATTTCATAAGTTTTGCAATATTTTGGGCAGTTTCTTCTTTTTCAGATAACATAAAAATAGAAGGGCCTGAACCTGAAATACCTCCTCCTAAAGCTTCGGTTTTCAAACTTTTTTCTTTAATCTTATCAAATTTTGGAATTAAAATACTTCTTACAGGTTCAACGATGACATCGTTTAAACTTCTTCCAATCAATGCAAAATCATTTTTCTGAATTCCTGCTACAAGTCCTGCAATATTTCCCCATTGTTCTATGGCATCTTTCAGTAAAATATTTTTCTTTAAAATTTGTCTTGCATCGGACGTTTTTACTTCAACTTGCGGATGAACTGCCGTCACAAATAAATCTGGGGAGTTCAACGGAATAATATCAATAGGATTTGAAGATTTTACCAAAGTAATTCCTCCGTAGATGCAGGGTGCAATATTATCTGCATGTTTTACTCCCGATGCAAGTTCTTCTCCGAACATGGCAAAATGTACCAATTCTTCTTTTGATAAAATATTTTCTAACAAAATGTTGGCTCCGACAGCGGCTCCGGCGGCGCTAGCCGCGCTGGAGCCGAGTCCACTTCCTGGTTTTATATTTTTATGAATGATAACCTCAAAACCTGTTTTCAGATGAAGATGTTCTTTAATTTTCAATAAGACAATACCTGCAACATTCAGTGAAGGCTCTTCCGGTAAACCAAAATTATCAGTATGTTTTATGATGATTTCAGGAGTTTCTAATAACCTGAATTCCATTTCATCGTAAGGTTCATGAATTGCCATTCCCAGAATATCAAAACCGCAAACCAAATTAGCAACTGTTGCCGGAACCTTTAATTTAATTTTTTTCATAATTTTAACTTTTAAATAGAACGTACAATATCAGCGAAAACTCCACTTGCTGTAACTTCAGATCCTGCACCTGCACCTTTTACAACCAAAGGTTGCTCAGAATATCTCAGTGTTTTAAAAATGACAATATTGTCTTTTCCGTACAGATGATACAAATCACTTTCAGGAGCAATATGTTGTAACCCGACTTTGGCTTTTCCATCTTTGAATTCAGCGACGTATTTTAATCTTTTTCCGTCTTTCTGTGCCTCATTTAATAAATTTTTAAAATGGTTTTCGTACTTGATAAGAGATTGATAAAATTCTTCTACGCTTCCCTGCATACATTCTTTTGGAAGAAAACCTATATTTTCAATTTCATTAAATTCAAGTGAGTAACCAGCTTCTCTCGCTAAAATCAAGATTTTTCTGGCAACATCAGTTCCTGCTAAATCCATTCTTGGGTCAGGTTCTGTGTAACCATCTTTTTGTGCCTGAAGTACTACTTCTGAAAAAGGTTTACTTCCGTCATAATTATTAAAAACAAAATTTAATGTTCCGCTTAAAACAGCTTGAATGGAAGTGATTTTGTCACCGCTTCTTATTAAATCATTGATTGTTCCAATAATAGGAAGTCCTGCTCCGACGTTGGTTTCAAAGAAAAATTTACAACTATGATTTCGGGTAATTGTTTTTAATGTTTTATAATTTTCAAAATCGGAAGAAGCTGCAATTTTATTACAAGCAACAATATTTATGCTCTTTTTTAGCAATTTTTCATAAATATTTGGAATCTCAGAGCTTGCCGTAACATCTACAAAAACAGAGTTTCTTAAATTACGATTGATAATTTCGTCGGCAAACTTTTTAACTGATGCATTTTCACCGTTTTTAATGAAATTTTCATATTCATTTTCAGAAATTCCTTTGTCGGAGAAAATCATTTTTCGGCTGTTTGAAAGTCCTACAATTCTTAAATTAATTAAGAGGTTTTCTTTAAGATATTCATTCTGATCATAGATTTGCTGTATAAGTTTTTCACCCACATTTCCTGTTCCGCAAATGTAAAGATGAACTTGCTTGATTTCTGATTCGAAAAACTCTTCATGAAGAACATTCACTGCCTTTTTGATATCTTTTTCTGAGATAACGATACTTATGTTTTTTTCTGAAGAACCTTGTGCAATTGCTCTGATATTAATTCCGTTATTTCCTAAACATCCAAACATTTTTGCGCTTACTCCGCTTCTGCTTTTCATGTTTTCTCCAACCAATGCGACGATTGAAAGACTGTTTTCAATGTTTACAGGATTTACTTTTTTTAATCGTATGTCATCTTCAAAAGTATTATTGATTGCATTTTCTGCATTTAGAGCATCTTTTTCATTAATTGCAATGGTGATTGAATGTTCTGAAGAACTTTGAGTAATCAGAATTACGTTAATCTTTTCATTGCTTAAACATTGAAATAGTTTAGCCGAAATACCAGGAATCCCTATCATTCCGTTACCTTCCAAAGTTAATAACGATATGTTGGACATATTCGAAATTCCGACAGCAATTTGCTCATTTTCAATATCGGATTTTATCAGATTATGCGAAATTAAAGTTCCTATAGCTTCCAGATTGAATGTATTTTTAATTCTTAAATCAATATTTTTAACCATTACAGGCAGTATTGTCGGAGGGTATAAAACTTTTGCTCCAAAGTGTGAGAGTTCCATCGCTTCATGATAAGAAATCTCAGCAATCGGTTTTGCATTGGAAACTAATCTAGGATCAGAAGTCATCATACCATCTACATCAGTCCAGATTTGTAGTTCCTCTGCATTGATAGCAGAAGCAATAATGGAAGCTGTGAAATCTGAACCTCCTCTTCCTAATGTTGTTGGATTGCCTTTTTCATCTTTTGCAATAAAACCGGGAACAACAATAACCTGATGTTGATTTTTACTTATGCTTTTTTGAAAATTACTTTCAGTATGTTCAAAATTTACCTTTGCGTTTGTGAAATTGCTGTTTGTGATAATATTTTCCGCAGAATTTATCCATACGGCATCGATTCCTTCTGATTTTAGTCTTGAAACAATAATATTTGATGAAAGAAATTCTCCATACGATGTAATTTTATCTTTAATTCGGTCGGTAAATTCTCCTAAAACAAAAATTCCGTTGCAGATATCTTCAATATCGTTAATGTGTTTTTTGACAAAGCTCAGCCAAGAACTTTGTTCTAAAACAGGAACTAATTCTTTTACGAGATTCAAATGTTTCTCTTCAATGTTTTTAACAATCTGAATGTATTTTTCATCTTTTTTAGAAGCACTTTCGGCAGCTTGTATCAGATTGTCTGTAACATCATGAAGGGCTGAAACTACGACAACAATTTGGTTTTTTAAGGCTTCTTTTTTTATAATTTTTTCGACTTGTAATATATTTTGTGAATTGGCAACAGAAGTTCCACCAAATTTTAAAACTTTCATTATTTGTTTTTTGAGTTATAGAAAAATTGAAATTTTTACTCTTTAGACAAAAGAGTATACGAACGTATAATGATATGTGAAAATTTACCCCGTTATGGGGTAGTCGTAGTAGTTGTAGTGATAGAAACAAACGATACTTCCGAAATAGAGAAAATCGGAGTTGAAATATCAGATATGTTTCTTAGAAAATTCATTGAAGCGACAAATGTACAAAATATTTTGAAATAGCAATGGTTTAAATAAAAATAGACTGTCTCAAAGACAGTCTATTTTTATTTTTAACAATTTTCTGGAATGTACTGACCTTTAGGAACGCATTGTAAATATCCACTACAGCCTACTCCGCAAGTTTCGTGAATTTCACAGTTTAAATTACAGAATGTAGTTCCTCCATTTACACTTTTAAGACTTTTTCTGTCTAGTTTTTTCAAATTTTTCATACAGAATATAATTTTAGATTCGTTTCAAATATAAATAAATATTCAATATAATGTGAAAAAACTATTTTATACTTTTTGAAAGGTCAAGCATAGCCTCAATCGGTTTCAATGCTTTTAACCTTAATTCTTCTTCAATAATAATCTCAGGAAGTTCATATTTCATACATAAGTACAATTTTTCCATTGTATTACGTTTCATATAGAAACATTCTGAGCAATTACAGCTTTCATCAAAAACCAAAGCCGGAATCAATTCTTTATGAGGTGCTCTTTTTTTCATTTCATGAAGAATGCCTTCTTCTGTTGCGATAATGAATTTTTGACAATCATCTTTTTCTACAAAATTTAAAAGGGCAGAAGTAGAGCCTATGAAATGAGCCAATTTTAGAACTGCTTCTTCACTTTCCGGGTGTGCAATAAGTTTAGCTTCCGGATTATCGGCTAATTGTTTTGCAATTCTCTCCATTGAAAATGCTTCGTGAACAATACAGCTTCCATCCCAAAGAATCATATCACGACCTGTTTTTTGCGACAAATATCTTCCCAAATTTTTATCGGGAGCAAAAATAATAGGTCTATCTTTTGGAAGAGATTCAATTACCGTTTCAGCGTTTGAACTTGTAACGATAATGTCACTTTCAGCTTTAGTTTCAGCATTACAGTTGATGTAAGTTGCAACTAGAGCATTAGGATGTTGTTCACGCATTTTTCTAAGACCTTCACCGGAACATCCGTCTGCTAAAGAACATCCTGCCATTGTATCAGGAAGAACAACTTTTTTTGTCGGGTTTAAAATTTTTGCAGCTTCTGCCATGAAATGCACTCCGCAGAATACAATCATATCTGCATCAGTTTCTTTGGCTTGTCTTGCTAATTGTAGGGAATCTCCCAAGAAATCGGCAATATCCTGAATTTCTCCGGGTTGGTAATAATGTGCTAAGATTACTGCATTCTTTTCTTCCTTTAGTTTAAGAATAGCTTTTACCAGTTCTTCCCCCTCAGGAATGATAAGGTCTTTTATGTCTAAATAGCCTCTCACCGGAATTGCAGATTTGGCTTTTTCTAATGTTTCGGTACTCATGTTCACCTTAATGTTTTTGGGTTATCAGAAATTAGATTTACCTTCTGGTTTCCAGTTGGTTAATTTCCAATAAAATTTTTTATTAAACTTTCTATTTCTTTTTTTGCTTTGTCTAAATCTTCATTGATGACGATTTTATCAAATTCCTTTGCATAAGACATCTCCTCTTCAGCCTTTGCAACGCGGGTTTTGATGGTTTCTGCATCATCTGTATTTCTTGTAATCAATCTTCGTTCCAATTCTTCAATAGAAGGTGGTTCTATGAAAATGGATAATGCTTGTTCTCCAAAATATTTTTTTAAAGAAATTCCTCCTTTTACATCAACATCAAAAATTACAACTTTTCCCTGATTCCAAATTTTTTCAACTTCGGATTTTAAAGTACCGTAATATTTATCAGTATAAACTTCTTCATATTCTACAAAAGCATCTTCTGCAATTTTTTGTCTAAACTCGTCGGGAGATATGAAATGATAATCTACCGCATGAATTTCGCTTCCTCGAGGCTGTCTTGTAGTACAGGAAATTGAGAACTGAAGCTCTGAAAAAGCTTCTAAAGAATGCTTTACTAATGTAGTTTTCCCGCTTCCTGAAGGAGCTGAAAATATAATGACTTTATTCATTTTTATAGTGTTGAAATACGAGCTATGAATTATGAGCTATTTTCAAATTGTTTAAAGAAACTTATAACTCATCACTAATAACTTACAAAACGTTTAGCGTTTGTTCTTTAATTTTTTCCAAATCATCCTTCATCATTACAACTAATTTCTGAATTTCCGCATGATTGGCTTTTGAACCTAATGTATTGATTTCTCTTCCTATTTCCTGAGCGATAAACCCAAGTTTTTTACCATTGAAGTCTTCATTATCCATTACTTCCTGATAATATTTTAGGTGCTGAGCAAGTCTTACTTTTTCTTCCGAAATATCTAATTTCTCTGTAAAGTATGCCATTTCCTGATAAAAACGAGTTTCATCTACGTTTTCAAATTCTTTTAAAGATTTCTGATAGCGTTCTTTCACGGCAGTTATTCTTTCTTCTTCAAAAGGAACAACTTCGTTAAGGTATTTATCAATATTTAAGATGTTTTTTTCAAGCTCGTTTCTTAGGGTTCTGCCTTCTGTTCTTCTGAACTCTTCAAAACGGTCAACAGCGTTGTTTACTATTTTTGCCAATGCTTCCCATTCTCCTTCTGTTAATTCATCAGGTCTTGAGGTGATTGCATCAGGAAGTCTTACGGCCATTTTCAGGTATTCAAAATCAGGACCGTCAGAAGCTACATTTTTAAGCTCATTGATGTAAGAGTCAATAAGGTTTTTATTGATTTTTACATCAGTTGTTTCTTCAAGATTTTCTAGATTGATATAGCAATCTACTTTCCCACGGATAAGTCTGTCATTAAGAATTTTTCTTATCTCAAATTCTTTTTCTTTATATCTCAAAGGAATTTTAATGTTTAAATCAAAACTTTTACTATTCAGAGATTTAATATCTATAGTAATCTTTTTCCCTTCAAAAACATCTTCGGCTCTGCCGAACCCGGTCATTGATAAAATCATAGTTTTTTATTGTTCTACAAAGATAAACATTTCAATGCATGTTTTCATTATGTTAATTTGGCCATACAAGTCATAAAACGAAAAGCAGAAATAAAAGCTCAATTTCGTAAATTAGCGCAGTGAAAAAGAAAAACTTGATTTCTGTAGTAGGTCCCACGGGAATTGGAAAAACTAGATTAGCAATTGATTTGGCAAAACATTTCGATACGGAAATTGTTTCCTGCGATTCGCGCCAGTTTTTCAAAGAAATGAAAATAGGAACAGCCTCACCTTCTGAAGAAGAACTGTCTGAAGCTCCTCATCATTTTATAGGAAATCTCTCAGTTCAGGATTATTATTCAATTGGGCAGTACGAAGAAGATGCTTTACAAAAGCTCAACGAGCTCTTTGAAAATCATGAAACTGTCATTTTGGTTGGAGGAAGTATGATGTACGAGAAGGCTGTAATTGAAGGTTTGAATGATTTGCCGGAAGCTGATGAAGAAAATCAAAAAAAATTACAGGAAATTCTCGAAAACGAAGGAATTGAAAAACTTCAGGAGATATTAAAAGAACTTGATCCGGAATATTTTACTGTTGTTGATTTTCATAATCACAGAAGGCTTTTACGGGCTATTGATGTCATTTGGCAGACGAATAAAAAGTATTCTGAACAAATTGCTGTTTCACAGGATTCCAGAGATTTTAATACGATAAGAATCGGAATTGAAGCTCCAAGAGAAGAATTGTACGACAGAATCAATAGGAGAGTGGATATGATGATGGAGAAAGGGTTGTTGAAAGAAGCTGAAAGTCTTGAAAAATTTAAGCATTTGACAGCTTTAAATACAGTTGGCTATGCTGAATTGTTCAAATATTTCGATGGAGAATGGGATTTGGATTTTGCCGTTTCCGAAATCAAAAAAAACAGCCGAAGATATGCAAAACGTCAATTAACTTGGTATAGAAAAGCTGATGATATTCATTATTTGCAATTGGGATATTCTGAAAAAGATTTTGAAGATTTGATTGAATATATTAATCAGCAATTTTAAATAAACTCTTCTCATTGTCATTCTGACGAAGGAAGAATCTTCTCTGCTATTTTAAGATTCTTCATTTCACTTTGTTCCTTTTAGAATGACAGTGAAAAACAAAAAATGCAGTCCCGAAAGACCGCATTTTTAAAACAATATAAATTTAATTAAATTACTTCCAGCCACCTCCTAAAGCTCGGTATAAATCTACAATACTGCTTAATCTCTGTCTTTTTACAGACGCAAGATTGAGTTCAGCCTGTAAAGAATTTCCCTGAGCGGTAATCACTTCTAAGTAATTTGCCATTCCGCTTTTGTATAGCATCTCGGCACTTTTTATTCCATCTTTTAAAGTCGAAACTTGTTGTGCTGCTTTTTCTTCCTGAATTTTTAAACTTTCGTTAGAAACCAATGCATCAGATACTTCACCAATTGCACTCAGAACCGATTGACGAAAAGCCAGTACATTTTTTTCTCTTTGAATTTTAGCAACATTCAAGTCGGTTTTCAATTGTTTTTTCTGAAAAATAGGTTGAGTAATTCCGCCTAAAACAGAGCCAAATAATGATGCCGGAATTTGAAACCAGTTATCAAATCTAAAAGAATTTACGCCTCCATTTGCAGTTATTTTTAATGCAGGATACATATTTGCCTGAGCAATTCCTATCATTGCATTAGATTCCAATAAAATCAATTCCTGCTGACGAACATCTGGTCGACGGCTTACCATTGCAGCAGGAAGTCCGGCTGAGATGTTTTGTGGTAAAGAAGTATCTGACATTTCAATGCTTCGGGCAATTTTATTTGGATTTTCACCCACCAAAATACTCAAAGCATTTTCCTGAATGGCGATATTTTGTTCTAATTGGGTAATCAAAAGTTCTGTCGATTGTTTTTGTGCTGTTGCTTGTTGCACTCCCAATGAGGTTGTATCACCACTTTGCCACATTTTTTCTGTAATGGAAAGAGTATTCGTGCTTAGTTCTAAATTTGCTTTTGCAATTTGAAGTTGTTTATCAAGCATCAACAGATTGTAGTATCCTTGAGCAATGGCTGCGACAACCTGTGTCTGAATCGCTTTTGTAGCTTCATAAGTTTGCAAATACTGCATTCTTGAAACTTCCTGCTGATTTTTAATTTTACCCCAAATATCTGCTTCCCAAGACAAATTGAATGCAGCATTGTAATCTTCAACATGATTTTGACCTAAAAATAGATTGAGACTCTGCCCATTCATGCTATTTTTTGAAGGCTTTGAAATTTGGGCTGCAACTCCGAAACCAATATCAGGATATTGAAGATACTTTGCCTGTTTCAATTTTTCTTGTGAGGACGCAAGTTGTTTTAAAGCAATTTGTAAGTCGTAATTATTTTTAATTCCCTTTTCAATCAGATTTTGTAAAATCGGGTCATTGAAAAATTGTTTCCATTCCAAATTGGCAACACTTGCTGTATCAGCAGTCGCTGTATATTGGAATTTTTCCGGAAGCTGAAGGTCAGGCTCCGTGAATGCCAATTTTGACACGCACGAAACCGAGCCTAAAGCCAATATAAAAGTGAGTAAAATATTCTTTATTCTTTTCATAGTCCTTAGCTATAATTTTAATGATGAGTTACTAAACTTTGTTCTTTTAGAAGTCTTTTTTTCTTTCTACTTGGCATTTTTTCATGTAAATATTGGAAAATCACATACATTACAGGAATAATGAATATTCCCAAGACAACTCCTGTAAACATTCCTCCAACCGTACTGATTCCGATTGAATGATTTCCTTTTGCAGAAGCACCTTGTGTCCAAACTAAAGGAAGCATACCGATAATGAATGCAAATGAGGTCATCAAAATAGGTCTCAAACGTAGTCTTGAAGCCTGAAGTGCAGATTCTATCAATGTTTTTCCTGCTTTTCTTCTTTGAACGGCAAATTCTACAATAAGAATGGCATTTTTTGCTAATAATCCGACAAGCATGATTAATCCTACTTGTACATAAATATTATTATCAATTCCGGCTAATCCAGTAAAAGCAAATACTCCGAAAATACCCGTAGGAACAGTCAAAATAATTGCAAAAGGAAGAATGTAACTTTCATATTGAGCCGCTAGTAAAAAGTACACAAACAGAATACTTAAAAAGAAAATGAAAGCAGTTTGTCCGCCAGTTTTTATTTCTTCACGGGTAATTCCTGTCCATTCATATCCGTAACCTCTCGGCAAAGATTGCTTTGCAACTTCTTCTACAGCCTTAATGGCATCTCCTGTACTATATCCCGGATTAGGAGTTCCGTTAATGGTAACTGCATTAAATAAGTTGTTTCTTGTCACTGTTTCCGGACCGAAAGTTCTTTTTAGTTTTACCAATGTTTTTACAGGAACCATTTCTCCGAGTTTATTTTTAACATAAATTCCTTCCAGAGAATTGACGTCCGTACGATAAGGAATATCTGCCTGAGCCATTACTCTGTAGTATTTCCCAAATCTGTTGAAATCTGAAACAAAGCTACTTCCGTAATAAATTTGCATGGTCTGCATCAGTTCAGAAACAGAAACTCCTAACTGATTTGCTTTATCTGCGTCTACATCAATGGTATATTGAGGATTTCCTGCAGCATAAGTTGTAAATGCAAATGCAATTTCGGGACGTTTCATCAATTCTCCGATGAACGCTTGTGTTGTTGTTCCTAACTGCTCAAAAGAACTGTTCGTTTTGTCCTGAAGCATAAATTCGAACCCAGAAACGTTACCAAATCCCTGAACTGTTGGGAAATTGAAAAAGAAAGCGTTGGCATCTTTTACTTGCGCAACTTTTCCTGTTAATGCTGCGGCAATTTGGTCTGGATCTTTCATATCACCACGATCTTCATAATCTTTAAGTTTAATAAAACCTGCAGAATAAGGAGATGCGTTAGCATTACTGATAAAGTTTAGCCCATCTGCAACCCAAAGATGTTTTGCAACATTTTCACCTTTTATAATTTTATCTATTTGTTCTGTAGCTTTATTAGTTCTTTCTAATGAACTTCCGGGAGGAGTATTTACAGCATACAAAACGAATCCCTGATCTTCCGTCGGAATAAATCCTGAAGGAGCTTTTTTGATCAAAATGACACTTGCTGCAATAATGATGGCTAAGCCACCTACAGCTATCCATTTATTTTTAATTAAAAATTTTACACTATAAATATATTTTTTTGTTAGGTTGTTGAAACTTGCATTGAATGCATTGAAAAACTTAGAGCCAAATCCTTTTTTGTGACCGTGTTCTCCATGTTCTCCTTGAGGATCGTTTAAAAATAAGGCACATAGAGCGGGACTCAATGTTAAGGCATTAATTGCAGAAATTAAAATCGCTATTGCCAACGTAAAAGCAAATTGTCTATAGAAAACACCTGCAGGACCTTGCATGAAACCAACCGGAATAAATACCGCACACATTACCAAAGTGATGGAAATAATAGCTCCTGATATTTCACTCATAGAGTTCATAGTTGCCTGTTCTACGGGAATACCTGTTTGTTCCATTTTAGAATGAACTGCTTCCACAACAACAATTGCATCATCTACCACAATACCGATGGCAAGAACTAAAGCAAATAATGTAAGCATGTTGATACTAAAACCAAATAGCTGTAGGAAGAAAAATGTACCGATAATTGCAACAGGAACAGCGATTGCAGGAATCAATGTAGACCTAAAATCCTGAAGGAAAATATACACAACGATGAAAACTAAAATAAATGCAATAACCAAAGTCTCCACAACCTGATGAATAGACGCATCTAAGAAATCTTTTGAGTTATACATGACGATGGGTTTTACACCTTTTGGAAGAGTCGTTTTAAACTCATCAATCTGTTTTTCAATTTCAGTTAAGATTTCGTTTGCGTTTGAATCAGCTGTTTGAAGAATGGCAAAACCCGATACAGGTTTTCCGTCAACTCTATTTGCTGCAGTGTAGGTATAAGAACCAAATTCAACTCTTGCAACATCTTTTAACCTTAAAAACGAACCATCATTATTCGCTTTAATGGCTATATTTTCATAATCTTCATTTTTGCTGAGTTTGCCTTTGTATTTCAATATATACTCATAGGTTTCTTTACTTCCTTGTCCCAGACGTCCGGGAGCGGCTTCAA
Source organism: Chryseobacterium oryctis (assembly GCF_025971925.1). GTDB lineage: Bacteria > Bacteroidota > Bacteroidia > Flavobacteriales > Weeksellaceae > Chryseobacterium > Chryseobacterium oryctis. The sequence continues at coordinate 429,685 of NZ_JAPDHV010000001.1, read as the reverse complement.
GATTATGGTCTTTTATGGCATTCAAAACTTCCTGAGGCGAAAGATTATTAGCTGCAAGTCGGTCTGGTTTTAGCCAAACTCTCATTGAATAGTCTCTAGTTCCGAAAACCTGAGCCTGAGCAACACCGGGAATACGTTGTAATTGCGGAATAATATTGATTTTCATATAATTCTGCAGGAAAAGCTCATCGTATTGTTTAGGATCTTCACTGTATAATCCCATGAACATTATGAAACTATTTTGAACCTTTTGAGTGGAAATTCCAGCTTGTGTTACTTCTTGAGGAAGCTGACTCATTGCTTTTGAGACACGATTTTGAACATTTACAGCAGCGTTATCAGCATCAGAACCTTGTTTGAAAAATACACTCAAAGTCATTGTTCCGTCGTTGCTTGAGTTTGAAGTCATATAAGTCATGTTTTCAACTCCGTTTACTGCTTCTTCAATCGGGGTTGCTACAGAACGAGCTACTACTTCAGCATTTGCTCCTGGATAAAATGCTGTTACCTGAACACTTGGCGGTGCGATATCAGGAAATAATGTAATCGGAAGATTAAAAACCGATAAGATTCCCAATAGCAATAATATAATGGAGATGACCGTGGAAAGTACAGGTCTTTCTATAAATTGTTTTAACATAAGAAGTTTATTTTTTGTCTTCTGTTTGAATAGATATTTCTTATAAAGGTTTTACATGTAACAAACTATCAGAAGAAATTGGCTTTGGCTTGATTGAAGCTCCGTCTTTTAAGTTCCCGATTCCTGTATAAACGATTTTTTCGCCAGGTTTTAATCCTTCGGAAATAAAATAATAGCTTTCTGTTTTTCCGGATATTTTTATTGGTTTGCTGGTTACTTTCAGGTCTTTTCCTACGATGTAGACATAAGTTTTGTCCTGAATTTCAAATGTAGATTCTTGTGGAATTACCATTACATTAGACAATAATTGAGGCATGCGAACACGTCCTGTATTCCCTGTTCTTAAAATTCCGTTTTTGTTGGGAAAAACAGCACGAACACTTATTGCTCCTGTTGTTTTGTCAAATTGCCCATCTACAATACTCATTTTTCCTTTTTCAGGGTAAATGCTATTGTCTGCAATCACCAAATCTACCATCGGCATATTCTTCAGTTTTTCTTCTAAAGTTGCTCCTTCATATTTGTTTTGAAAAGCAATAAAATCGAGTTCACTTAAAGAAAAATAAGCGTAAATTTCACTGATATCCGATAATAATGTCAACGGATTAGGATCTGTTCTGGAAATCAAACTTCCTTTTTTATAAGGAATTCTTCCGATATATCCACTTACGGGAGCTGTTATTGTTGTAAATCCTACATTGATTTTAGCTCCACCAACAGAAGCTCTTGCTTGTGAAGCGGCTGCAACTGCGGCTGTATAATTGGCTTTAGCTGTTTTCAGTTGTACTTCAGAAACTACTTTTGCAGCAACAAGAGGTTCTAGTCTATCAACCTCAACTTTAGCTTTTTGAATGTTGGCATTGGCTACTTGTAAATTTGCCTGTGCCATATTCATTTGTTCTCCGTAAGCTCTTGAATCTATTTTGAATAAAGGCTGACCTGCTCTTACATAAGAACCTTCCTCAACATAAATTTTATCTAAATAACCGTCTACCTGAGACCTTATTTCTACATTGTTTTTTCCTTCTAATGCAGTCGGAAATTCCTGATATGTTGTAGCTGGAGAAGTAATTACTGTATAAACCGGTAATTCTGGAGAAGGAGGTGCGGTATTTGGGTTTTCTGCAGCTTTTGTACAGTTTTGTAAAAGGATAATACTTGATATAAGTATGATAAACCTTGTTTTTCCGAGGATTTTCATTTTAGTTTATTTTTAATAAAGTGTTAGATTAAGTAGTATTTGTTTAATTTGAATTCTGTTAATTTCCCTAACGGTGTTAATTTTAAGTTTAAAAAAAATTCAAAAATTTTTAATTTTTTATAGAGGTACATATTTCCATGATTGAAATGTTTTTGAATGTTAATTTATATGAATTAATTACGTGTTAATTTAGCTAACGGTGTTAATTTTTGATGACAAATTTGCATTATAATAATTTCATGTCGCTTTTATAAATGGTTATTAGTTTTTTTTGTTGAAAAGGATGTTTATAAATAAAAATTGGTGTTAAATTTCCTAACGTTGTTAATTTTTAGTTTAAAAAAAATTTACAAAGATTTAATGAAAGAAGAAACCGTTTCGTCAAGAGTTTCTTTATTCATCGTAGAAGGGATATCATCATTACGCATCATCATAATTGAAATCAAACCATGAACTGCCGAAAACAATGCGTGAGACATATGACAAGCGTTATCAGGATTTGAACCATTCTTCTTAATAATTTCGCCGGTACATTCATAGATCATATCCTGAAATGAAGAAAATTCTTCCTTCATCATACCTTTTCCGCAACATTGCATTCCCAAACCAAACATTAATTGATAATATTCTTTATTATTAAAAGCAAAATTCCAGTATGCATCTACAATTGCCTTGAGTTGTTCCTCAGGAGTATCGTGCTTTTTCTGGGCTTTTAATAATTCTATATGTAAATTATGGAAGCCATTTAACGAAATTTCAAATAAAATAGCTTCTTTGTTTTCAAAATAATCATAAACAACAGGAGCACTGTACTCAATAGCATCGGCAATTTTTCTTATCGAAAGAGAAGCCCATCCTTCTGTTTTAGCCAAATTGAAAGCCGCCTGCAAGATACTTGCACGTATAGATTCTTTTTCTCTTTGGCGACGTTCATGTAACCCCATGATATTTTTACTAACAGTGTTAGCAAAATTACAAAGTTTTGAATGTAACTTCCAAACGAATTGTAAAATTTAACATTTAACGAAAGTTTATAAATTACCGAATAGACTATTAATAAAAGAAATCTTTATCTTTGTGAACAAATAAATAAGGATATGAATACTCCCTCAAATATGTTAGCCTTGGGTACAAAAGCACCTTTTTTTGAGCTTCCGAACCCTTCAAAAAGCAATGAAATTCAGTCATTAGATGACTTGAAAGGTGAAAAAGGAACATTGGTAATTTTTATGTGCAATCATTGTCCTTTTGTACTTCATGTGATTGATAAATTGAATGAATTGTATGAAGATTATAATGAAAGAGGAATAGAATTTATTGCCATTAACTCTAATGATGTAGAAAAATATCCTGATGATTCTCCTGAAAAAATGATTGAATTTCAGATTGAAAGAAAATTTGATTTTCCATATTTATATGACGAAAGTCAAGCGATTGCAAAGGCATATGATGCAGCTTGTACACCAGATTTTTATTTCTTTGATGAAAAACTGGATTTGATTTACAGAGGTCAAATGGATGATTCCAGACCAGGAAATAACAAAGATGTTACGGGTGAGGATTTAATTATTGCTTTTGAAAATCTTTTATTGGGTGAACCTCAGGAAGAAATTCAAAGACCAAGTATGGGATGTAACATCAAATGGAAATAATTTAACCCATTTTCTAAAAGTATAAAGCTGTTCGTTTGAACGGCTTTTTTTATTAATTGGTTTTGCAGATGAAACAAATATTTTAAAAAGTAGCTTTCACCTCTTTCTCAACCTGCAAATCAACATTTACTTTATTGTGGGCAAAATTTTTCATAAACTCGGAAGGTGTTTTTTCGGTGTATTTTTTAAACATTCTATTGAAATACGTTACATTATTAAATCCACAACTATAGCTACATTCGGAAATACTTTTATCCTGAGCCATAAGCAAACATGCTTTGTTGATGCGGAAGCGATTTACAAATTCGGTGAAGGTAATCTGAGTCGCTTTTTTGAAAAAATTGCAAAATGCGGGTAAAGTCAGATTGGCTAATTTAGCAACGTCTTCGATGTTGATTTCTTTATCATAGTTGTGCTCAACATAAGTGAAAATTGTTTCAAGGCGGGTTTTATTTTTCGAAATAATGGTGTAAGGCATGATTTCCTTATTCAAAAGTTCGTAATCTGTACATTTTGAAAGCTCAAACAAAATTTCAAGCAACAACAAATATCTTTTATAGCCTTCTGATTCCAATACTAATTTTAATTTCGGAAGCATTGCCTTTTTTACCTTATTGTGGAAATGAATTCCATATTTTGACAATTCTAATAGGTTTTTGATAGAATTGGCTTCTACTTCCATCTGAGGAAACTGCAAAATTTCTTCCCTGAATTGAAGAACGATTTCTTCGTGTGGGTCAATAGAATTTAATCCAAAACCTGAATGAGGAATATTTGAGCCTATTAATACCAAATCTCCGTTGGTGTAATTGCTTTTATGATAGCCGACGTGACGTGTTCCGCTTCCGGAAATCACACATACGAGTTCAATTTCCGGATGATAATGATACTCCCATTTAAACTCTGAAATAGGGGAGTTGTTGTGAATTGTACGGAATGAGCTTTTCTCATCAGGAATTACCCTTTCAAAAGTAACTTTCATTTAGTTAATCAATTTTTATCTACTAAAATAATAAATATATTAATATAGTTCAAATATTGATTTATAATGTTAAATAAACGTTAACTCAAATGCATATATCTTAGACACCAAGAAATTAGTTGGATGAAGAATTTCAATATTAAGGCAGTTTTATTTTTAAATTATTTCGTTTTTGCGATTCTTTTGAATTCTGTAGGAACTGTAATTTTACAGGTACAGCAAAACTTCGGAATTTCAAAATCACAAGCAAGTGTTTTGGAAGGTTTCAAAGATTTACCGATTGCCATCTGCTCATTTATTTTGGCATCTTTTTTACCAAAAATTGGTATCAAAAACTCTATGCTTATCGCATTGGCTTTGGTAAGCTGTATGTGTTTTGTAATGCCTTTTTCCAATGATTTCTGGTTTTTCAAATTACTATTTACGATTGTTGGAGTTTCTTTCGCACTGATAAAAATTTCTGTTTTTACTTCTATAGGATTGGTAACCAATACAGATAAAGAGCACTCCAGTTTTATGGGATATTTGGAAGGCTTTTTTATGATTGGTGTATTGATGGGAAATGTTTTATTCAGTTTATTCATAGATGACCATAATCCGAAATCTACTCATTGGTTGAATGCTTATTGGGTTTTAGGAGGACTTTCTGCTTTGTCGTTTCTTTTTCTAATGTTTTCAAAATTGGATGAAAAAGAAGCAAAAAGTGAAAAAACAGATTTATTGGGAGATATTAAAAACAGCATCAGCTTATTTAGCTACAAAAAAGTGCTTTTCTTTTTATTGTGTGCTTTTTTGTTTGTTTTGGTAGAGCAGAGTTTTCAGACCTGGACACCTACTTTTTATAAAGAAATTTTAAAATTACCAACTTCAATGAGTATTCAGGCGGGAGCAGTTTTGGCGGGAGCTTTTGCTTTGGGAAGGTTTTTGTCAGGATTTTTCTCAAAAAGATTCAGCTGGATTTATGTTGTTTCTTTCTGTGTCGTTGGTTTTGCAATTAGCATATTATTAGTTTTACCCTTAACACATAACATTCATATTGACGCAAGTACAAGTTGGTTACAAGCTCCGCTCGTGGTATACTTATTTCCATTAATGGGCGGTTTGCTTGCTCCGATTTATCCGAGTATTAATTCGGTGATTTTGGCGTCGATTCCAAAATATTTGCATAGTGCAATGTCCGGATTGATTGTAGTTTTTTCTGCAATTGGCGGAACAATTGGTTCTATAATTACAGGTTTCGTATTTCAGGAGTTTAGTGGGCAACAGGCTTTTTACCTATCCCTAATTCCTCTTACGTTGTTGATGATTTCAGCAATTTTCATGAATAAATTAAAGATAAATCCTAAAAAATAAAATGAAGAATCAGCTTTACATCAATGAAATTCAGTCACTTTTTGATGATGTGCAAAGGTCTCAGATTTTTGATGACCAAAAGATGATGACGGATGCTGTTCCATTATTTTCGATTTCAGCAATTAATGAGAAATATGAAAGTGAAAAACAGAAGGAAAGTTTTGACTTAAAAGATTTTATTCTTGAAAATTTTGATTTTTTAGGAGCCAAAATATCAATTGAGAGAGAATATAAGTTGCCTATTGATGAGCATATTGAAAAACTTTGGGATGAACTTACAAGAACTGCTTACGAAGAAAAAGGAACTTTATTAAAACTTCCAAAGCCATATATAGTTCCGGGAGGTCGTTTCAACGAATTTTTTTATTGGGATAGCTATTTCATCATGCTCGGATTACAGGTTTCGGGACGTGTAGAAATGATGGAAAATATTATTGAAAACTGTTCTTATTTGATCCAAAATGTTGGATTTGTTCCCAATGCAAGCAGAACTCACTTTCTGAGTCGTTCGCAACCGCCATATTTTTCTTTGATGCTAGACTTGCTTTTTGAAACGACAAAAGATGAAAGTATTTACATCAAATATCACAGTGCTTTAGAAAAAGAATACGCTTTTTGGATGGATGGAGAGAAAGAACTGAAGAACGGAGAAAGCATAAAAAGAGTTGTGAAAACCAAAGATGGAGACATTCTAAACAGATATTACGATTCTGAAAACACACCTCGTCCCGAAAGCTATTTGATTGATATTGAAGATAGTGAAAATGCTTTGGGAGAAGAATTTTACAGAAATATAAGAAGTGCCTGTGAATCTGGTTGGGATTTTTCCAGCAGATGGTTTGCAGACAGAGAAAATATACAAACAATTGAAACTCTGAATTTAGCAGAAGTAGATTTGAATTGCCTTTTATGGAATTTGGAAAAAACATTAGCTAAATCTTCAGAACTTCAAAATTTAGAAATAAATAAAAATTATTTCGTTGAAAGAGCAGCAACTCGAAGACAAATGATAGAGAAATATTTTTGGGACAAAAACGTTCAAACTTATAAGGACTATCACTTAAAAAAACACACACAAACATCGTCTGAACATATTGCTGCTCTTTATCCTTTATTCCTGGAGTTGGCAAATGAAAAACAAGCTGAATCTGTTGCTAAGCACATCGCTGAAAAATTTTTATATCAAGGAGGATTGGTGACAACTACCCAAAGAACAGGACAGCAGTGGGATTTTCCAAATGCTTGGGCTCCTTATCAATGGATAGGTTATAAATCAATGAAAAATTACGGATTTGATGATTTGGCTGAAAAAATCAGGAATAATTGGTGTTCAAATGTAGAAAGGGTTTACAATAATACAGGAAAACTGATGGAAAAATATAATGCTTTTGATAAAGAAACCATTGCAGGAGGAGGAGAATATCCGAATCAGGATGGTTTCGGATGGACAAACGGAGTATATCTCAAACTGAAAAATATTTAAACTAACTATATAAATTCATATCACTATGAAAAAAAGAACAATATTCCTAATGGCCGGTGTGGCTACGCTTTATTTTAATAATGCGTATGCTCAGGAAACTCCACAGGATTCCACAAGGTCGGCATCAATTGAGCAGGTTGTTATTACGGGAAATTCAAACCCGAAAAAGAAAATAGAATCTAGTACAGCGATTTCTACGTTCAGTGCTAAAGAAATTCAGAAACAAAACCCGATAAGTGCAGCTGCACTATTACAAAGAGTTCCGGGCTTTGCCGTTGAAACTTCTGGTGGAGAAGTAGGGAATAACCTTTTTGCAAGAGGTATTCCTTCTGCGGGAGCTTATGAATTTGTACAGGTTCAGGAAGATGGATTGCCAGTTTTTGAAGATGGAGCTTTACAGTTTGCCAATGCGGATAATTTTTTCCGTGTAGATAATTCAGTGAGCAGATTAGAAGCCTTAAGAGGAGGCTCTGGTTCTATCTATGCTACAAACTCTCCCGGAGGTCTTATTAACTTTATTACAAAAGAAGGAGGTAACGATTTTAAAGGGACAGCAAAATTAGAAACAAGTACTTATGGACTGATGAGAGCCGACCTTAATGTAGGAGGAGCTTTGGTTCAGGATAAATTATTTTTCAATGTAGGAGGTTTTTATAGAACAGATGACGGAATTAGAAAAACAGGTTTTAAAGCTAATAATGGAGGACAAATCCGTATGAATTTAAAATATGGTTTCGATAAAGGATATGCAAAAGTATATTATAAAAAACTAGACGATAGAAATACGTTCTTTTTACCAATTCCTTTGTTACAAGATGGAGACAAGCTGAAAGGTTTCCAAGGTTTTGACCCTAATTACGGAACATACAGCTATAGAGGAATTAGCCAGTTGAATATTCCTCAAGCTGGAGGAGGATTTTTCAGCAGAAATTTAGAAGATGGAATTCATCCTAAAGTAGATGTTTTAGGAGCAGAGTTTAAATATGATTTAGGAAGTAATATCAGTGTAATCAATAAAACGAGATATACGGATATTAATATGAATTACACTGGCATTTTCCCTGCAGGAGGTCCTAAAAATGCAGCAGAATGGGCTACGGATGCTGTTAAAGATGGAGGATTGGGAATGAGTAATTATCAATATTCACTAGTAAGTAATGGAGCGGTGGTAAATCCAGCTTATGTTCAAAAATTAGGATTCTGGGCAATTGATAAACAGATGAATAATTTTGTAAACGATTTACAATTCAGTTATAAATTCGATAAAGGAAATGTTACAGCTGGTTTCTATAAATCTAATTGGAAATCTCATCAATACTGGAACTGGAGCAATATCTTGGCAACAGCAACAGACAGACCAGAACTTTTGAATTTGGTAAATCCTGATTTAGATCCAACCGATATAGGTTATTCTAAGACGTACAATGGTGTGATGGATATGACTTTCTTACAAAGAGATACCCAAACACAAGGAAGTTTAAATGATTTATATGTAAACTTAGATTATAACGTTACAGATGCATTGAGTTTCAATGGAGGAATTCGTTACAGTCACGATTTTTATAAAGGAAATTTTGCCAATACAACCAATGCCAATCTGAATAATTCAGGATTAACAACTGATGGAACACATAGTTTTGCAACGACCACAGCTGATGATAATATGAGTGTTTTAGGTGGAAAATATACTTATTGGAACTATAATATCGATAAGGTATCTTATACTTTAGCAACAAATTATAAAATTAATAGAGAAAATGCTGTTTATGCTCGTTTCTCTCACGGATTCAGATCTCCAAATGAAGAAGCGTATTACAATTATTTCTCATCATCAAATCAAACTCAGCCTTTAGAGTCTGTAACAACCAATCAGTTAGAAGTTGGATACAAATATTACTCTCGTAATTTTGATGTTGCGGTGATTCCTTTCTATTCTACATTGAAAAACCTTTCATTTACAGATATTTTCTCAGACGGAACTTCAGAAAATACATTCGCAAATACTCAAAATTATGGAGTTGAGATAGAAGGTTTTGCAAGATTGTTTAATAATGTATTAGAAGTTACTTTCAACGGAACAATTCAGAATCCAAAATATAAAAACTTGGAGGCAGGAAGTCTTTTAGAAGGAAATACTGTAAGAAGAATGCCGAAATTCTACTTTAATATTTCTCCAGCAGTGAATATCACAAAATCTTGGAGAGCTTATGTAAGTATGAATTATTATGGAAAACGTTTCCAAGATGAAATGAATGTACAAACATTACCTTCTTTTACAGAAGTAGGAGCGGGAATGTCTTATCAATTAGGAAAAATACGATTTGCAGTTGACGGAACCAATATCTTCAATACAATTGGTATTACAGAAGGAGACCCAAGAGCAGGTTCGCCATCTGGTGAAGGTATTATTATGGCAAGACCTATTATGGGAGCAGCGGCAAGAGCGTCTATTACTTTAGATTTTTAAACTGATACTTTCCAAAAAACAAAAACCGCTTCATACAAATGATGCGGTTTTGTTTATTTTTTTTAATCTGAATTAGGTATAAGAAAGCAATAATAAAAATATATAAATACTTGATAATAAATGTTATAATATCAATATTTACTATTGAACTGCTATAGAATAATCGCAAAGATTTAATTGTTTAGAATATTATTTAAGAAAGCAAAGAGTGCCGCCGAAGGCGGCTAAGCAAGCGCTTTATCAGGCAAATTTATTTGCCCGAATCTTTATTCTCTTAAAATAAAACACATTGATAGTAAAAATCTTTGCGTTCATTTTAAAATTCATAAATAAATTACTCATTTCACATATGAAATTGAGACAAAACTGAGATGTTTCCTGCAAGAAAAATCAATAAATTATAATTAAAAAGCTATACTCATATTATTTAAAGAACGGATTGTATTGTTTTTCAAAACCAATGGTTGTAGGGTTTCCATGTCCCGAGAAAACTTGTGTTTCATCATCTAATACAAAAAGTTTTGTTCTAATTCCATCAATTAACTGTTCATAATTGCCTTTGTAAAGGTCGGTTCTTCCAATGCTTCCTTCAAATAAAACATCACCAGAAATCATGAATTTTTGTTGTTCATTATGATATACAACACTCCCTGGAGAATGTCCAGGAACGTGATAAATTTTAAATTTTTCCCCATCTAAATTAAGCTCATCTCCTTCATTGATGTATTCAATCTCTACATTTACAGGATCAACTTTAAAACCGAATCTTACGCCACTTGCCTGAAGCATATCCAAAACCTCTTTGTCTTCCTTATGCATATTTACAGGTACTTTAAATTTATCAAAAGCCCATTGTAACCCCAGAACATGATCAATATGAGCATGAGTTAAAAGGATTTTCTGAATCTTCAACTCTTTTTCTGTGATAAAATTATCAATTGCCTGAGTTTCTTGTTCATTCATGTTTCCTGGGTCGATAAGCCATGCATTTTTGTTTTCATTATAAAGTATATAAGTGTTTTCGCTTGCAAAATTGAATACGAAACCTTGAATCTGAAGCATAATCTGAATATTTTTTTATCAAAAATACGATATTATTAAGAAAATGATGTTTTTTGGCTATCTTCGTATTAATGAAAACTTTGCAATTATTTTTACTGTCTTTAAGTGGTTTGGTTTTGGGTCAAAAAATCCAAAGTATACAACTCTTCAATCCTCAGACGAATGATGAAACACCAGTGATTAATTTTAATCAGCAATTGGTATTAAGCTTCGATGATCTTAGTAATTCTAGTGAGATATACAGATATACATTGAAGCACTATAATAGAAATTGGCAGGATGACAATCTTTTTTTTACAGAGTTTGCCAATGGAAGTTTGAATGGTTTGTTGGATAGATTTGAATACTCCTTCAATACTTTACAGCCTTATACACATTATAAGTTGACTTTTCCTAATGATAAGATGCAGCCGAAAATTTCAGGGAATTTTGAATTGATTGTTTATAAAGATTCCGCCGAAAAACCTCTTTTCAAAAGAAGGTTCTATGTAGTGGAAGATAATGTAACATTAGCCTTAAATGTTTCTAGGTTTTCAGATGCTAGAAATCCCAATGTAAACCAAAGGGTAGAGGTTCAAGCGGTTGCAAAAGGTAATAATTTGTCTTCTAATGTAAATTCTATCACAGTAAATGTGATGCAGAATAATAACCCGAATATGGTAATTAATAATTTGAAACCAAGTTCAACATTAGGAAATAAACTTCTTTTTCAACAAATGAACCTTGTTTTCCCAGGAAATAACGAATTCTATTATTTTGATAATAAAAACATGAATATGGCAGCAGATATGGTATATTCTGTTGAGGTAAAAGATGGGGTAAATTATACTTATCTTCATCCTGTTTGGGCTTTTCCTCTCAATTATCAATATCAACCGGATGTAAACGGAGCCTGGTATTACAGAAGAAATGATTTGGGAATTGAAAGAAATGCTGAAAGAGAGGCAGACTATTCCTGGGTATATTTTTCGTTGGAATCTGATCCTGTAGATAAAGAAATTTATGTTTTAGGTGGTTTTAATGATTTTAAGCCTAGCAAAGAATATCAGATGCAATATGATGATCAAAGTAAAAGATACGTTGCTAAAATATTTTTGAAGCAAGGTTTTTACAATTATATTTTAGCTACCAAAGAAGCTAATGGAAGTATGAACTTGGGTGAAGTAAACGGGAATTTTTGGCAGACAGAAAATCTGTATCAAGCGTTTATGTATTATGCACCTTTTGGAAGAAATTATGATGGTTTGGTAGGATATGGTGAATTAAGAACACCTGTAAGGTAAATTATTATGTTGTGCATATAAAAAAATAAATTCAAAAAAATGTGAATTATATTATTATTAATAGTCTATAATTTTCATATACTTTAAAATTAAATAAATTAAATTCACTTTTTTTAATAATTCTTTATTGAAATCATTATGTATATGCTGTTTTTATTTTGTTTTTAAATGTTAATTTGTTGTTTTGTTGTGTTTTTGATAAGAAAATATATATACATTTGTTTACAGAACATAACAAAATATTTTTATGAAAACAAGATTTATCTTCGCAGTTAGTATTGCTGCTTCTGCCTTTGTTTTTGGACAAGAAATTCCATCAAAATTAGTTTCTGGAAAAAAAGGACTTCATGCTGAATTAATAAGATTCGACAAAAATGGTCCTAAGTTTGAAGGAAATCCGGTTTTGTTTGATGAAACAACTAAAAGAATTTCACAAGGGAAAGGTTTAATGCTTGGTTTAGAGCGTGATGAGCTAGGGTTTGAGACGTATAGGTTTCAACAAACTATTAATGGAATTCCTGTAGAACATGGAATGATGGCCGTACAGACAAAGGCTGGAAAAATTGTAGGAGAAACAGGAAAGTGGTTTCTGAAAGAGCCTACAGCTTTAGAAAAAACTAGTGGTATTTCTGAAAAGGGAGCACTAGATAGAGCTTTGGCTTTTGTAGGGGCAGATTCTTATAAGTGGCAAAATAAAGAAGAAGAAGAGTTTATTAAAAGAGAATCTAATAATCCTAATGCTACTTTTGCTCCTAAAGGAGAGCTGGTTTATTATTCAGATCCTTCTGAAGAAAAGTTGGCAGACCTAAAATTGGCGTATAAATTTGATATTTATGCTGAGAAACCTTTAAGTAGACAATATGTTTTTGTGGATGCTAAAACAGGTGAAGTTTTGGGAGCTGATGCGTTGATTCATGAAACAAATGCTCCGGGAACTGCGACAACAGCTTATAGCGGAAACCAATCTATTGTAGCAGATTCTTATAACGGAAGTTATAGATTAAGAGAAACGGGTAGGAACGGTGGAACGGCAGTAGAAACCTATAATTTGAAAAAAGGAACTAACTATTCAGCTGCTGTTGATTTTACTGATACTGATAATATCTGGAATAATGTAAATACAAATAAAGATCAATATGCTACTGATGCACATTGGGGAGCTGAGAAAACTTTAGATTATTATTATACTAAGTTTGGACGAAAAAGTATCGATAATAATAATTTTGCAATAAAATCATATGTACATTATTCTACAAACTATTTTAATGCATTTTGGGATGGTAGCAGAATGACGTATGGAGATGGAAGTTCTGTAAACGGAAATAAACCATTAACGGCATTAGATGTTTGTGGTCACGAAATCACTCATGGTTTGACTACTAAAACGGCCAATCTTGCATATCAGAGAGAATCTGGAGCACTAAATGAAGGTTTTTCTGATATTTTCGGAAATAGTGTTGAATTTTGGGCAAGACCTACACAAGCTAGTTGGAAATTAGGTGAAGATTTCAGTTATGTAATCAGGGATATGTCAAATCCTAATGCTTATAGTCAACCAGATACCTATATGGGAACTTATTGGGTAAATGCAAGCAGCACTTGTACTCCTCAAGGAAATCCTAATCTACCTGGATATAATGATTATTGTGGGGTTCACACTAATTCTGGAGTTCTTAATTTCTGGTATTACTTATTGGTAAATGGAGGTTCAGGAACAAATGATAAAGGGTTTGCTTATAATGTTACGGGAATAGGATTGGATAAAGCAGGAGCTATTGCTTACAGAACACTTACAAACTATCTTACTTCTGCTTCTAATTATGCTAACGCTAGAACTTATTCACTTCAGGCTGCTGCAGACTTATACGGAGCTGGAAGTAATGAAGTAACACAAGTTACCAATGCATGGAATGCAGTAGGTGTTGGTGGAGGAACTTCTGCTGCAGGAAAGATTGCAGTGGCTGAAACACCGCTTTATACAATCAGTCCAAATCCTGCAACAGATAGATTTACAGTTGGGTTTGATGGAAAAGAAGGAAGCGGCGTAGTTGAATTGATTAGCTTAACCGGGAAAAAAGAAATTTCTGAAAAGGTTAATACTGTAGATGGGGCAAATAAAATAGATGTGAAATTACCATCTAATATTCTTCCAGGAGTTTATATAGTAACTGTAAACGGACAAAAAGCCGGAAATCTGATTAAAAAATAAATTTTAATATATTTCAAGAAAAGGGTGCGAAATTTATTTCGCACCCTTTTCAGTTTTTATATAAAGATAAAATTACACGAGATAAAAATCATTCAATCGTTCTTCGCATAATATTTTTACCACATCAATCCATCGGTCTTCATCATTAAGGCACGGAATGTAGTGGAAGTTTTCTCCACCTGCATGAAGAAACTCTTCTTTACCTTCAACGGAAATTTCTTCTAAGGTTTCTAAGCAATCTGAAACGAAAGCTGGGCAAACGATTGCCAGATTTTTAACGCCTTTTGAAGGAATCGTTTCTAGGGTTTCATCGGTATAAGGTTCAATCCATTTATCTTTTCCTAGTCTTGATTGAAAAGATACAATAGCTTTTTCTTTAGGAATTCCCAGTTTTTCAATAACTGCCTCAGAAGTTTTAAAACATTGATGTCTATAGCAACGCGCATTATGAGATTCAACTTGGCTGTTTATACAGTTCGAATCATCTATTTTGCAGGTATTTGAAGGGTCTGTTTTATAAATATGTCTTTCTGGTACTCCATGATAAGAGAATTGAAGGGCATCAAAATTTTCAGGTAATTTTTCCTTAATGCTTTCTGCCAAACAATTGATGTAGATATCTCTATTGTAGAAAGGTTGTACATAATTTATTTTTATGTTCGGAAATTTGGCTTTTCTTACTTCTTCTGCTTTTTCAATAACAGTTTCAGTTGTGCTCATTGCATATTGAGGGTACAGTGGGAAAAGCACTATTTCCGAAATACCTTGCTCTACCAATTTTCGGATTCCTGTTTCTATGCTGGGTTCTGCATATCTCATTCCAATCTCAACAGGTACATCCACAAGTTTTTGCAGTTTTTTCTGTATTTTTTCTGTAATTGCAATCAAAGGAGAGCCTTCATCCGTCCATACAGTTTTATATGCTTCTGCAGATTTTGGAGGTCTTGTTCTTAATATTATTCCACGAACCAAAAGTGCACGAAAAATCCAACGATAATCGATTACTCTTTCATCCATAAGAAACTCATCAAGATATTCTTTTACATCCGGTACAGATGTAGACTTTGGCGAACCAAGATTTACTAATAAAATTCCTTTCTTTGATTTTAAGGATTCTTTTTGCAAAACTTTATTTTTTAATTAAAATTATAAATTAAATTTTAATGGAATTATCCATTTACAGCTTCTACTTTTTCCACTAAATCTGGTACGAATTGTTTTAAAATATTTTCGATTCCGTTTTTCAAAGTTGCAGTAGAACTTGGGCAGCCTGAACATGCACCCTGAAGAAGCATTTTAGCAGTTTTACTTTCTTGGTCGTATTCCATCAAAGAGATTTTTCCTCCGTCATTTTCTACAGCAGGAGCAACATACTCATTTAGAATATCAGAAATTTTTTGCTCATCATCTGTATATTCTCTGTTGATGATTTTTTCTACCGGATTTTCATGTTTCTGAGGTTCAATATTTGAAATTTCACCTCCATTTTGAAGATATTCAGCGATAAGTGCACGAACAGTCATCATTACCTGATGCCATTCTACAGAATTATCTCTTGTAACAGCCACGAAATTATCTGAA
This sequence comes from Chryseobacterium oryctis, assembly GCF_025971925.1. Classification (GTDB taxonomy): domain Bacteria; phylum Bacteroidota; class Bacteroidia; order Flavobacteriales; family Weeksellaceae; genus Chryseobacterium; species Chryseobacterium oryctis. The sequence goes on along the minus strand of NZ_JAPDHV010000001.1, from coordinate 413,772 downwards.
ATGAAAACTTCTTTAGCAAAATCAAATTCTTTGAAAATAGCCTGAGCCATAGGAACGCCTTCTGCTTCATCTCTTGATTTTACTTCAACAAAACCTTCCAATAACAATTTATTTGAAACAAATTTCATTACGTTTGGATTAGGTGTCATTTCAGCATAGATCTGATACATTTCTTTTCTTTTCTGAAGATAGACTCTAGGATTTGCCAATAATTCGTCCTCAATTACATTTTTAAGGCTTTCAGCCACATGTTCCCATTCTACTGTATCTTGTTTTGCAACAGCAACAAAATTGGCCGTAATGAAAATTCTTTCTACAAAAGGATAATTAAAAAGTTCCTGTGCCAAAGGAATTTCTGAAATATTTGAATCTCTATCCAATTCCAAAGACCCCGGAATCAAGTTGTAATCTGCTACAAATTTCATCACTTTTGGGTTTTCGGTTGGTTCTATAAGTATGGTATGCATTTTTTCGTTAAATTTGAGTTACAAAAATACGTAAATAGAAATTAGAAGTTAGAGATTAGAAATTAGATTTTTGCTATCATCGTAATTTAAAATTTGAGAGAAAATATTTAACTTCTAAATTGCTTATTATCAAAATTTTCAATTAGAAACTATGGCTTTAATAAAAGAACTTTTAGGAAAACAACCTCAAATCGGAGAAAATACTTTTTTGGCTGAGACAGCAACGATTATAGGAGATGTTACGATGGGAAAAGATTGCAGCATTTGGTATAATGCGGTGATTAGAGGAGATGTTCATTACATAAAAATGGGGGATAAGGTAAATGTTCAGGATAATGCGATGCTACATTGTACTTACCAAAAACACCCTTTAAATATTGGGAATAATGTGTCGATTGGTCATAATGCCATTGTTCACGGATGCACAATTTTAGATAATGTTCTTATAGGAATGGGAGCTATTGTTATGGATGATTGCCTAGTGGAAGAAAACTCTATTGTTGGAGCAGGTTCTGTGGTTACACAAGGAACTCATATTAAATCCGGAGAAGTTTGGGGTGGAGTTCCTGCAAGAAAAATTAAAGATATTAATGCTCAACTGTTGGAAGGTGAAGTTAATAGAATTGCGAATAATTACGTAAAATATTCTTCTTGGTATAAAGAAAACGTAAAAGAAGGTGAAGGGTAAATCCTTACTTTATTTTAATTTTACTATTTATAAATCAGAAAGCCCTTTCAACATTGAAAGGGCTTTCTGATATTATTGAGCAGGAAAAATAAGTTCTGCTTTTTCGTTTATACATCTTATTTTTATAGGTTCTTCTACAACAATACAATCTGAAGTGATGTCGTATTTTTTATTAAATTCTTTTTCCTTGTTATTGTAAAGTTCAAGTATTGGTAAAATAGTTTCCTCTAATTTTGAAGGATATGCAATATAAGATTTAGGTCCACCACAAGGCTGAGAGCCCATTGCAGCATATTTCCAATCGCCAATTGTTGCTTCCGTACATTTTTCTTTTCTTAAAGTTGATTCAATGTCGGCTTTTACTTTATCCAATGACGCTTGGTCGTATTTTTTACTGTCTTCATCGGCAGGTCTTTCGGAAATATCTTTAGGCAGGTTTTCATTAATTTCTGTTTTTTTTACTGATGAACAAGAAGATATAATGAATAAAATTGAAGCGAGTAGTAGGAGGGTTCTCATAAGTGTTTTCTCAAGATGATGGAAAGCTTTTTTCAAAATTTATGCCAAGATAAGAATTTTAAACTTCATTTTCCGTAATTTTGAGGACGATGAATAATCATTTTTTTGACTTAATAGAGCATACCAACAGAAGTGTTTTTCTTACCGGAAAAGCAGGTACAGGAAAGACTACTTTTCTCAATGATTTTGTAAAGCGTACACGAAAAAAACATATTGTAGTTGCACCAACAGGTATTGCGGCTATCAACGCGGGAGGGGTTACAATTCATTCCATGTTTGGATTGCCTTTAAGAACTTTTTTACCTACTACAGAAAGAATTGATACCAACTTGGCAAATAATATTGCCGACTTGATGCCTCATTTTAAATATAGAAAAGATAAGCTTAAACTTTTAAGAGAGGTTGAAATCATTATTATTGATGAGGTTTCTATGTTGAGAGCCGATGTTTTGGATATGATGGATTTTTCTTTACGATTTATAAGAAGAAATAATCAGCGCTTTGGAGGTGTTCAGATGTTATTCATCGGAGATTTGTATCAGCTTCCACCTGTGGTGAGAGATGAGCATATTCTGAAAATGTGCTACAATTCACCTTTCTTTTTTGATAGTTTGGCAATTAAAGAAATACCACTAATTACGATAGAATTAACTAAAGTTTATCGTCAGACTGATCAGGAATTTTTAGAAATTCTAAATGCAATTCGTGATGGTGATGTCGCCCATATTGATTTTGAACATTTAAATGAAAGATATAATCCGGATTTTGAAATGGGAAATGAGTCTTACGTTTATCTGTGTTCACACAATAAAATGGCAGACGAAATCAATCAGGAAAAATTAGCGGAAATAAAAGTGGATGCTAAAACCTATGAAGCTAAACTTTTTGGTGAGTTTAAAGAAAATCAGTTTCCTAATGAACAGTTTTTAGAGCTGAAAATAGGTGCTCAGATTATGTTTATCCGAAATGATATTTCTGGCGAAAAAAAATATTTCAACGGAAAGTTGGGTGAAATCTCTGCTTTGGACGAAAACGAAATTAAAGTGATTCTTGACGGAAGTGAAAGAGAAATTATCGTAAAAAGGGAAGTTTGGGAACAAAAAAAATATTTTTTAGACACTGATAAAAATATTAAAGAAGAAGTTCTAGGAAGTTTCGAACAGTTTCCTATAAAATTGGCTTGGGCGGTTACAATTCATAAAAGTCAGGGCTTGACTTTCGATAAGGTCATTATTGATGCCGGAAAAAGTTTCACAGCAGGGCAGGTATATGTCGCGCTTTCCCGTTGTAGAACATTGGAAGGAATCGTTCTGAAGTCAAAAATCACTCCTGAAGTGATTTTTAAAGATAATAGAATTTTACATTTTCACACAGATACGGTTGCCAATGATCATGTTGAATCTATTTTGAATCAGGAAAAATATGATTACAGCATCAAAAAAGTACTTAGAACAGTTGATTGTTTGTGGTTTCTCCAAGAAGTTGAAGATTGGAATAAACTTTCCATTACCACGAAAAGTATTGATAATGTAAAAGCAAATCAGTTATATCTTCAGCTAAAACATGAAGTTGTAAATCTTGGAAAAATTTTCGAAAAACTGGAGCGAATTATTTTCCAAAAGGTTAATAATTTTATCAATCAGAAAGAAGAATGGTCTGAAATTGAGGCTAAAACAAAAGGTGCTGTTAATTTCTTTTTTACGGAAATCAGAGATAAGGTTTTCAATCCTTTGAAAGAGTTTTATGCAGAAATAAAAGGTGCAAAAGGCTTGAAACAGTATAATGAGGAGCTTAAAAGATGGCTTGAAGATATTGAAGAATATTTAAACAGCCTGAAAGAAATTCATTTGCTGGAAACCAAACTTCTGGATGAGAAAAATGACAAAGAAGTAAGCATGAAAATTGCAAAAGTTCCGTCTCAGGTTCTTACTTTTCAATTGTTTGAACAAGGAAAAACCATTGCTGAAATTGCCTTAGAAAGAGGACTGGTAAAAGAAACTGTAATTGGTCATTTGGCAAAATTTGCCGAGCAAGGCTTGCTTGATATTTCGAGAGTTATCACTTCAGACAAGATAAAAACTTTTGAAGAAGAATTTTACAAAAACTCTCATGAAACTTTAACAGAATGGAAAAATGCTTTGCCAAGCGACTTTGAGTTTAATGAAATCAGAATTTTGATTAATCATTTTAATTATCTGAAGGAGAAAGGGAAATAGAAAATAATTAACTATCTATGACACAAATTCAAAATTAAACTAACTCAATTCAAAAAAATTATCACTGATTTTAGTTTTTATTCCGTATAAATCTTTTCGAATAACAATTAATAAATTATTAAGATTTTTAATATTTGGTAATTGAATAAATTTCTTCATTTCAATTAAAACATTATCAGATGCAAAAAGTGACATATTTATAAATTCGGTATATATTTCATTTTTTAAATTTTCAATTGAATTAAGCTCAGGTCGATGATTAGTTAATGTAGATTTATTTTCTTCATAAAAAACTAATGAATGACATAAAATAATTATTGCTTTATATCGAGTTTCTTTTAAGTTGTTTTTTGAATCTTCTTTTAATTTTTTATTAGCTATGAAAAAATCAAAAGCACTTTTTAGAATACTCCCAAAACCAATTAAGCCAAGTATTGCAAAAATTTGATCATACATAGTTTCAAATATACAAATAAATTGTGCTTATTAATTTGTAATTAAAATATATTGATATAATTCCAATAGTTTTTCCCTGAACTACTCAATCAATCCTATCAATTACAAAAAGTAACCAATACGATTTATTAGCTTTAAATTTGTTTGGTTGTAAACCTCAATTTAAAATATGAAAAATTTTGAACTTTCAGTTCTGGATCTTGCTCCTGTAAAACAAGAGAAAAGTATCCATGATACTTTTTTGGATAGTTTGTCTTTAGCAAATCACACTGAAAACTTAGATTGTAAAAGATTTTGGCTTGCCGAACATCACAATATGGAAAGTATTGCCAGTTCTGCAACCTCAGTTTTGATTGGCTTTATTGCCAACGGAACAAAAAGAATAAGGGTAGGTTCTGGTGGAATAATGCTTCCTAATCATAGTTCATTGGTTATTGCAGAACAATTCGGAACATTAGAATCTCTTTTTCCCGGAAGAATAGATTTAGGCTTGGGTAGAGCACCCGGAACAGACGGATTAACGGCACAGGCTTTAGGAAGAAATCCTGCAATTATTAACGAACAATTTCCAAGACAAATTTTAGAATTACAAAGATATTTTTCAAAAGAAAATTCAGAAGCATTGGTAAGAGCTATTCCGGGAGAGGGATTAGATATTCCGTTGTATATTTTAGGTTCAAGTACAGACAGCGCTTGGTTGGCTGCTGAATTGGGTTTGCCGTATGCTTTTGCCTCTCATTTTGCTCCTGAGCAAATGGAAATGGCTTTTAATATCTACAGAGAACATTTTGAACCTTCCAAACAGTTGCATAAACCTTATACTATTGCTTGTGTAAACGGAGTTGCAGCAGAAACTTCGGAAGAGGCACACAAAATTTCAACAACGTTGTTTCAGGCTTTTATTAATATTATAAGAAACGACAGAAAACCGTTTGCTCCTCCTGTTGATGATATGGATGAGATTTGGTCTCCTATGGAAAAATCTATGGTTTTGCAGAAGTTAAGATATACTTTTATAGGAAATCAAGCTGAAATTGAAGAAAAACTTAAAAATTTTCAGGAAAAATTTGAGGTTGATGAATTAATGATTAATTCTCATATTTTCGATCATCAGAAAAGATTAGAGTCATATACTATTATCAAAAAAGCAAAAGACTCTCTATTCAAAGCTGAATAAACCGTTTATATTAATTGGTAGATGCTTATTTTTATGAGTATCTTTACAAAAATTTAAAAAGTAAAAATGTCCGATATTAAATTAAATACTATTCCGGAGGCTATTGAAGACCTTAAAAATGGTAAAATAATCATAGTAGTAGATGATGAAGACAGAGAAAATGAAGGTGATTTTCTTTGTGCAGCTGAACTTACAACCCCGGAAATCATCAATTTTATGGCATTGCACGGAAGAGGATTAATCTGTATGCCACTTCCTGAAAAAAGATGTGATGAATTAGGATTAGACGTAATGGTGAGTAGAAGTAGCGATCCTAAAGAAACTGCGTTCACTGTTTCTGTTGATCTTTTAGGAAACGGGACATCAACTGGTATTTCTGCAGGTGACAGAGCTAAAACAATTTTAGCCTTGATGGATGAAAAATCTAAACCTACAGATTTTATGAGACCTGGACATATTTTTCCGCTTCGTGCAAGAAAAGGAGGAGTTTTGAAAAGAGCAGGACATACAGAAGCTGCTATTGATTTAACAGGTTTAGCAGGTTTAAAAGAAGGTGGAGTTATCTGTGAGATTATGAATGAAGATGGTACGATGTCTCGTTTACCGGAACTTCATGCATTCGCTCAAAAACATGATATGAAGATTGTTTCTATTGAGGATCTGATCCATTATCAGCTTAAAAAAGGAAATCTTATTGAGAGAATTGAAGAAAGAAAAGTAAAAACGGCATACGGAGAGTACAATTTCTTTGCTTTCAGAGAAACATCAAATGACCAGATTCATTTTGCTTTAACAAAAGGTTCTTGGACGGTTGATGAGCCTGTTTTGGTGAGAGTTCAGTCTTCTGATTCTTATTTTGATGTTTTGACAAGATTAAATAATGGTGAAAAACCTTTGTTGGAAAAGGTAACCAATATGGTAAATGAAGAAGGAAAAGGTGCTATTATTTTCATTAATAATGTATCAAGTTCTGAAAATACTTTAAGAAAATTGCAACAATTTTTGAATTATCAGGATGGGCAGGAGCAGCGTCCTACTTTAGCATATAATTATAGAGATTACGGAATCGGAACACAGATTTTGAAAAATCTCGGAATTAATAAGTTTAGAGTAATCACTCAAAATCCTAGTATTAAGCCTCAGGTTGGAGGATATGATGTAGAGGTTGTAGAGATGGTTCAATTATAAAAAAAGAAAATGGCTTGATTTATCAAGCCATTTTTATTTCGTCAAAATTTCTGAAACCGTTCAGAAAATCTTTTATATTCATTCGTTTTTTTCCTTCCAATTGCAGTTCTAAAGGATAGTATATTCCGTCTTGTGTGAAAATTTTAAATTCATTTTTTGAGATTTCTAAACTTCCGATTTCTCTTCCATGATTTGAAATTTCAAATTTTCCACCAAATATTTTTAATCCTTTTTCTTCTTCTCCAATTTTTAAAGTGGCGAAAGCAGCAGGATAAGGTGACATTCCTAAGATAAATTGATGAACAATTTTTGAGTTTTTTGTCCAGTCAATTTTGGTGTCTTCTTTAAAGATTTTAAAGGCATTTTTAGGATGTTCAACGTAAGGCTGAGGTTTTTCTACGATAGAGCCTTCAGAAAGCCCGTCAAGTGTTTTTACGACTAATTTTGAACCTATTTCCATTAATCTGTCATGCAGACTTCCTGCATTTTCATCAGGCAAAATTTCCAATTCTTCCTGAAGAAGGATATTACCTTCGTCGATTTTTTCATTAATGAAAAAAGTAGTTACACCGGTTTTTTCTTCACCATTAATAACTGCAAAATTAATAGGTGCAGCGCCCCTGTAATCCGGTAAAAGAGAGGCATGAAGGTTGAAAGTTCCCATTTTTGGCATTTCAAAAAGAACTTTAGGCATCATTCTGAAAGCTACAACCACAAAAACATCTGCATTCAACTTTCTTAATTCTTCTAAAAATTCGGGATTTCTCAATTTTTCAGGCTGAAAAACAGGAAGATTATTTTCTTCGGCATAGATTTTTACGGGAGACTGATTGATTTTTTGTCCGCGTCCACTTGCTTTATCTGCAACGGTAACAACACCCACTACTTCATGATGTGATTGGTGAATAGCTTCCAACGAAGTTTTTGCAAACTCCGGAGTTCCTAAAAAAACTACTTTCAATGATTTCATAGTGCAAAGATAAGTGTTATTAAAGGATATAAAAAGTAAATGTTGGAATTGATATTTTGTCTGTGAATCAAAATAGAGTGAATCAAAATAAAGAATTTCTCCTTTTGTCAAAAAAGAAATATAATTATGCTAACATATACGTTCGGAAATTTTGCATTTTCACTTTTCCGGAATCTAAAAGATAAATCAAATTTTCTAAAATATTTTCTTTTGGATGATAACTAAGCTGTACCGAAATTTCTTCTATTGTAGCCGGGTTTTTAGACAAAATATCAATGATTTGTAAAGAAATGTTTTGTCCGCCTAAAATTGACTGTTTTTTCCTTTCGCAAACAGTGCATTGCACACAGTTTTTGGTGTCTTTTTCTCCAAAATAAGAAAGAATAAGTTTCATTTTACAATATTGGTTGTCTTCAATATAAAACTTCATTTCTTCCCATTTTTGAATTTTATTTTTCTGGATATGCTCAAAAAGTTTCCAATAAGCATTGTTGATGGCTCTTTCGTCTCTTGGTTTTAAGAATTTTACACTAGATAAAGCGCCATCAATATATTCAAGATATCCTTTTTGCTGAAGTTCTTTTAGCCTTTCTTTAATCAAATGAACACTTACTTCAATTTTATTACTCACTTGTTGTTCGCTGAACATTACTTTATGAGTTGTGATTCCTGAAATAGTTCTTAATAATAGTTCGATAAAATAGGCATCTTTTTGTGGAAGCTGATCTATTTCATCACTTTTTATCAGCAGTTCTAAAGATGATAAAGATTTATTATCATTGAAATAAATGATTTCCTGATTATGCAGGAAAGTCAAAATGTTATTAATCTTTGCTTTGGAAAGATTTGTGAAATTTTGTATTCCTGTAAGGTTTAATTGGAATGTTTTTTCGGGTAATTCAAATTCTGCAACCTGAAAAATAGAGTAGAGGTAAGATATAACCTTTAAATACTCAGCTTTATTAGGGGTTTGGTTTTTTAAAATTTGGTCAAAATTTGACAACTCCTGCTTATTCCAAAGAAGGAAAGCAAAGCTTTTTTTACCGTCACGTCCGGCTCTTCCTATTTCCTGATAATAATTTTCGATAGAAGGAGATGGGGAGAAATGAATGACAAAACGGACGTTGTCTTTATCGATTCCCATCCCAAAAGCATTGGTCGAAATCAAAACATTTTGGTTGCTGTTTTTCCAAATATTCTGCTTTGTATTCTTTTCTTTAGTAGTTAATCCGGCATGAAAAAAGTCTACATTTTTTAATTGTTTTTGATGTAGAAACTCTGTTAATTGTTCTGCTTCTTTTCTTGTTCGAACATAAACAATACCTGAATCAGTAGCATATTTTAAAATATCAAGAACTCTTTGGTATTTATCGGAAACTTCTTCTGTAAAAATTTTAATATTATCTCTTTTAAAACTTCTTTGGAAAATAGTAGGATTTTTAAGCTCTAATTTTGTTTTAATTTCATCTAAAACTTTAGGTGTAGCTGTAGCCGTTAAGGCAAGACAAGGGATTTCGGGATTGTTTCTTCTAAAATCTTTAATGTTTTGATAACTAGGTCTAAAATCCTGTCCCCATTCTGAAATGCAATGAGCTTCATCTACTGCAATAAAAGAAAACTGAATTTCCTGTATTTGCTGCAAAAACTGTATGTTTGTTAGTCTTTCAGGAGAGATATATAATAATTTTGTAATACCATCTTTACATCTGTTATAAATAACTTCAGCATCAAAATCATCCAATTCGGAAGATAGATATTCAGCTTCAATTTGATGATATTTTAATTGATTAACTTGATCTTTCATTAAAGCTAAAAGCGGAGAAATGACTAGGCAAACTCCTTCTTTTAAAAGTGCCGGAAGTTGATAACAAAGAGACTTTCCCGCTCCGGTTGGCAAGAGAGCAAGAGTGTCTTTTCCATAAATTATGGAATCTATAATCTCTTCTTGAGAATCTCTAAAGTTATCATAACCCCAAAAATGTTTTAGGGTTTCATATTTTAGCTTTTGAAAATCAGTTGGGGAAATCATGGAGTAAAAGTAAGGAAACTATCACAACAAAAAAAGTCACGCATTGCGTGACTTTTATATAATTTAATAATTGTAAATTATTTTGCTTCAAAGTAAACTCTTCTGTTTGCTCTGTTTTTCCATTCAGGACATTTAGTTGCAGGCTCACACTCTGGGTATTTAAGGTCTTTTTCACCTCTACCAATAGCGTTAAGTTTTCCTGATTCTGCACCATTCTTGATTAAATAATCTTTAACGTTATTAGCTCTTCTTTCAGATAGTTTTTGGTTATAAGCATCTTTACCTCTTGTATCTGTAGCTCCAACTACAGTATATGATCCGTTTGAAGAATTAATATAGTTAACAGCATTATTCAAGATAGGAGTATTAGAAGGTAAAATTCTATCAGAATTTAAATCAAATTCAATTCCTTCTAAAGTTCTTTCAGTCTCTTGTATTGGTCCAGCAGGAGCTGTTGTAGGACAACCGTTGTTTTCTACAGGCCCAGGAACAGTTACACACTTATCGTGAAGATCAATTACTCCGTCTAAGTCAGTATCAAGAGCAACACCAGCACCATCAACTCTTGCACCAGCAGGAGTATCAAGTTGTCTATCCCAATCATCACAAACTCCATCATTGTCAGCATCTCCTTTTTTACAAACTTCAATATCTTGGTTTTTGTTAGCCAAAACATCTAGCTTATAATAAATTTCCTGAAGAGGATCATGCCACATTAAGTGAGATTCGTGTTTTCCTAGTTTTAAAGTAAGACCCAAAGTTGCGTTGAAGAAGTTATCAGAAACTTGCTCTTCACGTTGGTTGATTGCACTGTATTTATCTCCTCCACCATCGAATTCATCATCACCAGTCATTACATACATTACTCTACCTTCAATATCAATTCTGTTGTTTACTTTGTATTTAAGACCTGTACCCGCCTGAGCAAACATTGAACCTAATTTGAATGGTTTTACTTCAGTTGCTAACCTTTGACCAGCAGCATCTTTTTGATATGCTCTATAAGCAATAGTACCAAGACCAGCATAACCATGTAATGCCCATCTGAAAGGAGAGTGGTTATCAACTCTTCTCAACAAATTTGAGAAATTGATGTCTCCTAAAATAGAGATTGCATCATATTGAGTTCTAGCTCCTACTTGCTGATAAGGTAGGTTGTTTGGAACAGATTCCTTAGTATTAAACCATCCTTGTCTAGTTTCACCTCTGTCGTATTGTAGTTTTAAACCAAAAGCATGTGTAATTGCTTTGTCAATACTTATATAAGCTGAATAACCAAAAAGGTTTTTACCGTTACCATTTTTTATAGACGTTAAGTCTGCAGACTGCATTAATGGTACACCAGCACCTGCAGAAATCGACCAATCATTAAATCTTTTAGATTTATTGGTAAATGGGGAAACATTAGCAGACCCTGAAGAAAATGTATTTGGATATTCTCCATTTGAAGAAACTGCCGTTGAGTCTTGTGCAAAGCTCACTGTTGGTACAGCTAATGCAAATGCAACAATTGCTAAACTTAATTTCATAGTGTATTTTTATTTAGTTAATTAAATGATTTCTTTTTTTATTAAAATAAAAATTTATTTATTTTAAAATCCTTTTTTACTTGTTCGTTGGGCAGCCGTTATTTTCAACAGGACCTGGAACTGTAACGCATTTGTCATATAAATCGATAACGCCATCAAGATCCATATCTAAAGCGACACCAGAACCATCAACTCTTGCACCAGCAGGAGTATCAAGCTGTCTGTCCCAATCGTCACAAACTCCATCGTTATCATTATCTCCTTTTTCACAAACTACAAGATCTGTAGTAGCATTTTCTAAAACATTAGTTCTGTAATATGCTTCTTGTAGAGGGTCATGCCAAGCTAAATGAGACATATGTTTACCCAATTTGAATGAAACACCAAGGTTAACAGTCCACATATTATCTGAACGTCTCTTGTTTAGCATGTTGTATTTTGATACCGTATTCGGGTCATAGTCTCTTGGACCAGCCCATCCACCTCCATCGAACTCATCATCACCACTGATGACATACATTGTTCTTGCTTCAATATCAATAAGTTTTGAAACTTTATATTTTAAGCCTAAACCAAGTTGATAATAAATTGAGTTTATATCAATTTTTTGCTCAATAAATAAAGGAACTCTCTTAGGTACATCACTATATCTGTATTCGTTGTTGTCATACAGGGATGTATCATAACCCAATAACCCAATCCCAGCATAACCATGTAGAGCCCATCTGTAAGGAGAATGATTATCAACTCTTCTCAACAAGTTCGAGAAATTGATATCCCCTAACAATGCAATTTGGTTATACTTAGTTTTTGCAGTTCCAATACCTCCAAGCTCTCCTGCAACACCTGGTAGTTGTGCTTTTTGAGTGGTTTCACCTCTCTGATAGATAAGACTTAATCCAAAAGTGTGAGTGATTTGCTTATCAATACTTACATAAGTATTGTATCCCCAATTTACTTTTTTGTCATAAATAGATTTAAGATCAGAGTGTACCATAAATGCTGCACCACCACCAACTGAGATAGACCAATCATTGAATCTTCTCGATTTGTTGTTGAAAGGTTGAACATTGGCAGAACCTGAAGAAAATGTATTGGGATATTCATTTGTAGAACTAACTGCAATACTATCCTGTGCATAAGTAGCAATAGGAAGGGCGGCCAATAATAATAAACCTAATTTCATACAATATGTTTTATGTTTTATTTATAAATCTTTTAATAATACTCTAGAAAACTCTCTTTCAAATAGATGTTTCTTATGAGGTATTTCCAATCTTTCAGATGTGAAATTTAATTCATCATATTTAATGATATCAATGTCTATTACTCGATCTGTGTACCCTCCAATAGCTTTTGAATCATTAATTCTCCCCATTTCAAATTCAATACTTTTAACAAAATCAAGTAGTTGAATAGGTGAAAGACTTGTAGATATTATTGATGCAATATTACAAAAAATATTGGAACTGACAAATTCTACAGGTTGTGATATTAAAAATTCACTTAATTTTAATATTTCAATTCCACTTTTTCTTATTGTGTCTAGGGCTGTTTCTAAATTTTTTTTTGTATCACCAATATTACTTCCAAGTAACAAAATGACTTTATGTTGCGACATATTAGAAAATGATTGATTTTATGAAAAGTTTCTTTAAAAATGTATTGGCAAATATAGTTGCAATTGTGATATTGTGTGCTGTATTTTTCATCTTTTTCATTATGTTGCTTGTCTTTAGCTCAATGGGGAATGATAAATCTGTTTCTGTGAAAAAGAATTCTGTATTAACGATTAATTTGAATACAAATATTATTGATAGCCCGACAGAAGAGGAAAATGAATTGTTCAATATTGGAAATCAGAATAAAAATGTTTTGGTTTACGATGTTCTTGAGGCTATTAATAAGGCAAAAACTGATGATAATATTAAAGGTATAAGTATTGAAGCAGATAATATTAATGCAGGGCTTACCCAAATTGATGATATTAGAAGTGCAATAGAAGATTTTAAGAAAAGCGGGAAATTTGTTTATGCATATGGTAATGGTGTTTCTCAAGGTTCTTATTATTTGGGAACTGTTGCTGAAAAATATTTCCTTCATCCTGCCGGAATGATTGATTTAAAAGGTCTGGCTACAGAAGTGACTTTTTTCAAAGATTTTGCAGAGAAATACGGTATAGGAATTCAGGTTATTCGTCATGGAAAATTCAAATCTGCTGTTGAGCCTTTCCTAAGAAATGATATTTCTCCAGAAAATAAAGAACAATTAAGTACTTTACTGAATGATATTTGGAAAAATACATCATCAAAAATGGCTATGTCTAGAAAAATCGATACAGCTCAGTTCAGAGTTGTGGTTGATAGTTTATATGGAATGATTCCGGATCAGAGTTTGAAATATAAGCTTGTAGATAAACTGGCTCAGAAAAGTGAGTATGATGAATTGCTAAGGACAAAATTAGCTCTTAAAGAAAAAGATAAATTAAACAAAATTTCTCTTTCCAATTATATCAAATCTTTCTCTAGTGATGAAAAGTCAGGAGATAAAGTGGCTATATTATATGCCTCAGGTTCTATAAATAATGGAGATAAGTATAATGATATTTTTTCTGAAAAATATGTTAAGTATATTAAAGATTTACAGGATAATGATAAGGTGAAGGCTGTTGTTTTAAGGATTAACTCTCCTGGAGGAAGTGCAAATGCTTCAGACGAAATTTTATTTGAACTTCAAAAACTGAAAAAGAAAAAACCGTTGGTAATTTCATTTGGTGATTATGCTGCGTCAGGAGGATATTATATTGCAATGGCTGCTGATAAGATTTATTCTGAGCCTAATACACTTACGGGTTCTATCGGGGTTTTTGGTGTGATGCCTTATTTCAAAGATATAGCTAATAAAAATGGAGTTCGTTCTGATATTGTAGCAACTAATGCTAATTCTGCTTATTATTCAAGTTTAAACGGAATTACACCTTATGGAGTGACTCAGATTACAAGAAGTGTAGAAGGTACTTATAAAAGATTTGTACATTTTGTAACGCAAAATAGAAAGAAAACTTTTGAACAGATTGATGAAGTTGGAGGTGGAAGAGTATGGAGCGGTGTAAGAGCTAAGCAAATCGGTTTGGTGGATGAGTTGGGTACTTTGAATGATGCTGTAAAGTATGCGGCGGAAAAAGCGGGGTTAAAATCTTACAAGGTGTCTTCTTACCCTAAAAGAATGTCTGCTTTTGAACAAATATTCAGCAATTTAGATGAAGATAATATTTCAGCAAGAATAATTAAAAATAAAATAGGTAAAGCTAATTATGAAATTTTACAACAGATTACTAATGAAAAACTGAAATCTGAAGTGAAAATGGAAATGCCTTATCAGATAAAAATAGACTAACTAAATTATATATTGTACAAGAAACGCCGGATTTGAAATTTCAAATCCGGCGTTTTATTTTTTCAATTAAAGGTTAAGTTATTTTAGCCTTTCTTAGTAACCATTCCGTAGATCCAAAGAACGATTAACGCTCCTCCGACTGCTAATAACATACTTCTAAAATCGAAACTATCTGTAGTTCCCCATCCCAAAAAGCTGCCTATAAAGCCTCCTACGAAAGCTCCAACAATACCTAAAATAATAGTCATTAACCATCCGCCGCCTTGTGTTCCCGGCATAATAAGTTTAGCGATTGCTCCGGCAATAAGACCGAATATAATCCATGTTATAAATCCCATAGTTGCATTTTTTAAATTGTTAATATTTAATGAATTGTTTTTACTAATTTAATGAAAAACATGATATAAATCATCTTTTCTTAAAAAAAGAATCCACAAATTCTGTACCATTAAATAATTGTAAATCCTGCATCTTCTCACCAACACCTATATATTTTACAGGAATTTGAAATTGGTCTGATATACCAATTACAACACCTCCTTTGGCTGTACCATCAAGTTTTGTTACTGCTAAAGCATTTACTTCTGTTGCTGCTGTGAATTGTTTTGCCTGTTCAAAAGCATTTTGACCGGTAGAACCATCTAGAACCAATAAGATTTCATGAGGTGCATCAGGGATTACTTTCTGCATTACTCTTTTAATTTTAGAAAGCTCATTCATCAAATTAATCTTATTGTGAAGTCTTCCTGCTGTATCAATAATTACAACATCTGCATTTTGTGCGACAGCACTTTGTACGGTGTCAAAAGCAACAGACGCTGGATCCGAACCCATTCCTTGTTTTACGATAGGAACATCAACTCTCTCGCTCCATATTGTTAATTGATCAACAGCAGCGGCTCTGAATGTATCTGCAGCTCCTAAAACAACTTTTTTGCCTTCGGATTTAAATTGGTGAGCGAGTTTTCCAATGGTTGTAGTTTTTCCAACACCGTTTACTCCAACTACCATTATTACGTATGGTTTTTTTGAAGTATCTATATTTCCTGTTCCGGCGTGAGGATTTTCAAGAAGAAGCCCCGAAATTTCTTCACGAAGAATTTTATCAAGCTCATTTACTCCGACATATTTATCTCTTGCAACACGTTCTTCAATTCTTTCTATGATCTTGATGGTTGTAGATGCGCCTACATCGGATGCAATTAGTATCTCTTCCAAATCGTCAAGCACTTCATCATCTACTTTGCTTTTGCCGACTACGGCTTTTGTCATTTTTTCGAAAAAGCCTTGACTGGATTTTTCCAATCCTTTGTCTAGGGTTTCTTTTTCTTCTTTCTTGAAAATATTTTTAAACCAACTCATAGATTTTATAATATAAGATGTTGAATTATCTCTGTATACAACAAAGATAACAAAAAAACTACCCAAAAGCTGAGTAGTTTTTTATATTGTAAATAAAGTGTAGATTATTTTTTCAAATAACCGTCAACTTCGTCTGCATTCATTACTTTTTCTTCGAAAACGTAAGCACCCGATTTAGGAGACTTCACCATTTTCACAACTTTAGTCATTTTTTTAGACCCGGTTTGTAGGGTTGCTACTACTTTCTTTGCCATGGTAAATTATAATTTAATAAATTACTTGATTTCTTTGTGAACAGTATATTTCTTAAGAACAGGATTGTATTTTTTCAATTCCAATCTCTCAGTTGTGTTCTTTTTATTTTTTGTAGAAATGTATCTAGACATTCCTGGCATACCGCTCTCTTTGTGCTCTGTACATTCAAGGATTACTTGAACTCTGTTTCCCTTTTTTGCCATGATTTATTAATTCTTTTTAATCAATCCGTTTCTAGTAGCTCTTTCAATAGCTTCCTCGATTCCAATCTTGTTAATCACTCTCAATCCATGAGCTGATACTTTCAGTGTTACGTGCTTATCTTGCTCTGGAAGGTAAAACTTCTTCTCTAATAAGTTAATTTCAAAACGACGCTTCGTTTTGTTATTAGCGTGAGAAACGTTGTTACCAACCATTGCACGCTTTCCTGTTATTTGGCAAATTCTTGACATATCTCGATGTTCTTATTTGTACTATAATATTTGAGAGTGCAAAATAACAAAGAATTTTTGAGATAGACAAATGTTTTACAAAATATTTCGAATAACTTATTGATTAATAATCTTAAAATAAAGTGAAAATATTAGGTGAAAATTCTAACTATATACGATGGTAAATAGATTTTAATATATTGTATTTTCAATGCCTGTAACTCTCAAAGCTGTTATTCTTAAATAATAAAATTTGATTTCTAATTTTTCTTCATTTTACTTTGAAACCATTTAATAATGAAATAAAATAACAAAAATCCTAAAGCAAAAATTGAAATTCTTGAAAGCAAATCTCCGGCTCTTGTATAAAACGTCATCTTATCATAAAGATTCACCTTGGCAAATAAAGCCGTTTGGTCTCCATAAAAAGTATCTTCCATAATCTCTCCTTTTGCATTGATATGTGCGGAAATTCCGCTGTTTGCCGAACGTGCAATTTCTCTCCTCGTTTCTATGGCTCTCAGTTTTGCGTAAGATAAAAGTTGTTTGTGTCCTTCGGTAACGCCCCACCAAGAGTCATTGGTCATGATTCCTAAAAAGTTTGCTCCTTTTTTTACATAATCTGTCGTAAACTCTCCGTAAATGCTTTCATAACAAATTATTGGTGCAAATTTTCCTTTATTGTAAGGGTTTGAAAAAGCCACTCTTTCTTTGTCTGTTCCTAAAGAAGCAACTGTACCTCCCAGATTAAGCATTGCATCACCTAGAATAGGCTTTAAAATATTCATGTAAGGAAAGATTTCGACTCCCGGAACTAATTTTCCTTTGTGATAAACTTCTACTTTCTGATTAGGAATAATTTGAATGGCGGAATTAAAACTTTCAACCCAAAGCCCTTCATTCAGTTGATATGCTTCTTTGGGTAAATTGGTATTATTTAAGTAAAATTTATGCGAAGAAATTCCTGTTTCAAAAACTGAATTGGGATGTTTGGCAAGGAATTCTTTTATATTATTTAAAAGAAAACTCTTTTCAAAAGCTGTTTCTGAGATAGAGCCTCTTCCCGGAATGGCGGTTTCCGGAGCAATAAAATAATCTATCTTTTCTCCTCTTGAATCAGTCATTTTGAATAGATTCGAGTTTGATTCTGCAAGAGTTAATAAATCATTTAAAATTGTCAGGCTATCTTTAGAATATTTTTCTGCATAAGGGTCAAGATCGGGTTGAAGCAACAGTACATTTACCTGTCCGACAGGTTTTTCATTAAAATTATTGTATTTAATGATGGAGATTATCATCGGAATAACGATTAAACCGACTACAATTGAAGAGTTTTTGATTAAATCTTTTCTTTTTCTTCCTGCTTCCCAAGTTCTTATTGTGTAAAATATTAAGATGTTGATAAGCAAAATCCAAAAGCTGCCTCCAGTTGCTCCTAATGTGTCATACCATTGTATCAATTTAGGATAATCTGAGAAAACGTTTCCTAAATTCAGCCAAGGCCAAGTAAGCTCCCAATTGAGATGGAATTTTTCAAAACTCATCCAGATTGCTAATAAAAATCCTAATCCCCAATAGGTACCTTGTGCGTTTTTGTACCAATGATAACATTGGAAAACCAAAGAGTAGAGTAAAGAATTTACTAAAACTGGGAAGAGAACAGCCATTAAAGAATGGCTTCCGTCAGGATTTTTAGAGCCATACAACCAACCTGTTGTTATGATATTCCAGATAATAAAACAAAGGTAGGAAAGCCCGAAAACTATCCAGCCTTTTCTTTTATAATTTGAAAATTTTGATACTCCGTGTTCCATCATTAACAGAGGAACGAGAGCGAAAAATATAAAAAACGGAACACCATACGTTGGCCAAGAAACGGACAACAACATCGCTGAAATGAGCGTAAGTAAAACGTATTTCATTAAATTAATTTAATAAAACAAATTTAATGCTTTTGAAATGAATAAATTTGCATTTGATGTTAAAGAAATTTTATAAAATAATTATTCTTCCCTATACTTTATGTTTGCTTTATCTCATGCTTTTGGGATTTGGCAGAACGCAATATGATGAAAATGTCATCAGGATAAAACCTTTTTTATCTACATTAATGTTTATTGAAAATACATTTCGATTGAAAACCATCATTATTATTGTTTTAGGAAATATAATAATGTTTATCCCGTTTGGTTTTCTGGGCTGGATTTTTCCTAGACTAAATGATTTAAAAAGCCTTGTTTTTACCTTCGTTTCAATAATTACAATTGTAGAAGCGCTTCAGTATTTTACCAGAATGGGTATTTTTGAAGTAGATGATATTATGATGAATACTTTTGGAGTTTTCATCGGATGGAATATTTGTAAATTTCTTGAGAAAAGATTTAACCGTTTAGTTCTTTAGCGCGTTTTTCGGCATTTAAAATTCCTGTTTTTAAAATTTCTTTTAAATTATTTTCATTGAAACTTTTCAGGGCAGCTTCTGTGGTTCCTCCTTTTGAAGCAACATCTTTAATGAGTTCTTCCAGATTTTTATCTGAATTATTAATCAAATGATAGGCGCCAAGCATGGTTTGCTTTACGAAAAGTTTGGAAAGGTTTTCATCAATTCCCATTTCAATTCCTGCCTTGATCATTGCATCAATAATGTAGTAGAAATATGCAGGGCCGCTTCCGGAAAGAGCAGTAACTCCATCTAATAATTCTTCATTTTCCAAGTAGACAGACCTTCCGGTTGAGTTTAATAATCTTTCGATGTTAATCAATTGACTAAAAGAAATTCCTTCTGCAGAAGTATATCCTGTGATTCCCATTCCTAAAAGAGTAGGAGAGTTGGGCATTGCTCTTACCACAAGAGGATGGTTTAATAATTTTTGAATTTTCTCAATCTTGATTCCCGCCATAATGGATAAAACCATTTGATTTTCCTTCAGAGAAAAAGTGAAATTTTCTGCAACATGCTGGAAATCCTGAGGTTTTACCGCAATGATGATTAAATCCGCATCAAGCTCTTTCACCTCATCAAAAATTGAAATTTTAGAATGAGGAAATTCTTCTGATATTTTTGAAATTTTGTCTTTATTTCTCGTAATAAGGTGTAAATCAGTAGGTTTTATTAATTCGTATTTCAAAAATGACTTCGAAAAAGATAGTCCCATGTTTCCTGCTCCTAAAATTGCTATTTTCATATATGTTTTTTTATGTTGAAATAATAATTTTAGGCTAAAATAAAGAATTTTATCGTTTATTCCACAGGAAATTCAGGTCTTCTCATCTTGAATTTTGTTGCTGAAAGTGCTTCTAAGAAAGAAACTAATGCCTTTTTCTCTTCTACGGTTAATTTCAATGGTTTCAATAAAGGATCTGTAACCGGATAAAGAGGGTCTTGTTTTTTCTTTTCATCAGAAGGATTAATCATCTGCATTCCACTGTCATACATATTAACGATTCCTTCCAAATCATCAAAAAGTCCGTTATGCATCCAAGGTCGAGTAAGGTTTAGATCTCTCAGTTGTGGCGTCTTGAATTTACCAACATCTTCTGCTTTTTTGGTGATATTGTACAATCCTAAATCTTCGTACTTTCTCTTATAATAGGTTAAACCAATATTATGAAAAGATTCGTCAGTAAGGTATTGCCCATTATGGCAATTCATACATCTTGCTTTGGTACGGAAGATGTGCATTCCGTAGATTTCTTCGTCAGTTAATGAATTATATTTCCCTTCCAAAAATTTATCAAAACGACTTGGTTGGCTTTTAATTGTTTTTTGAAAATCAACGATGGATTTTATGATTCTGTCATAAGTAACTTTTTCGTCACCATAAGCATTTTTAAAATACTTTTTATAACCTTTAATAGATTGAATCTTCGCAGGTAAAGTATTTACATCCATTGCCATTTCGTGGTGAGCTCCAAGAGGACCTGCTGCTTGTTCTTCAAGAGTTTTTGCTCTTCCTTCCCAGAAAAAAGATTTTCTTTCAGCAATGTTGTAAAGGGATATTGTATTTCTTTCTCCAAGCAAATGGTTGTTTCCTAAAGAAACACGTCTTCTGTCTGACCATCCCATTTCAGGGTCGTGACAAGTGCTACAAGAAATTTGGTTTGATTTAGATAATTTTGGGTCAAAGAAGAGCATTTTACCCAAAATTACATTAGGTTTTTCTTGTTCTTTAAAATAATTGGAATCAGTTTTAATTGGTGAAAACTCTTTCCATTCAACTCCATAATCAATATTGGGTTTTGGCCATTCTGAAATAGCTTTTTTATAGCTTTTTACAATGTCTTCAATCGTAGGATCTTGTATTTCAAGCAGAACTCGGTTTACTTTTGGTGTAAAGCTTAACAATATAAATAAAACTATTCCTAAAACCCAATATAATCCTTTTTTCATCTCTTAAAATGTTATTCCTATACTTGCACCTACAAAATTATTGTTTTTTTTCTGAATTTTTTGAGATTGGTATTCTGCGTATACAAAGAATGCAGGTAATTTTTCAAGTTTAAAATCATATCTTAATGAACCTCCGAAAGTTGTGATGTCACTTGCCTGATAATTGTAATCTTGAAGTACCCATTCGTCAACAGCCATGTTTCCTGTCGAACTTAACGCATTGATAGATTTGCTAACACGTCTTTTTGCAAAATAAGGCTGGAACGTTAGAACCTGATTCTCTTTGATTTGTTGTTTATAATCTGCATTGATTCCGAAGTAAGAATAAACAAATTTTTGCCCTGCAATAGGGTATAGTCTTCTTTCTTTTATTTCTTCATATCCAAAAAATGGAGTAGTAGTAACTGAAAAAGTTTCCCGATTATATTGATAAAAACCCTTTACAGTTGTAGTATAGTTTTCTCTTCGGAATGCTTTTCTCTTGAAAAGCAGAGTCATACTTGTAGATGAATTTACAGAATATCCGTATTCAGAACCTGTTTTTACAGAAGATGTAAAATTGGCTAAAAGACCAATTCTGTTTTTTTGATTAACATCGAAAAATTTAGCTCCTTCAGCCTGAAAATTTTCATCTACTAAATCAGAAAGATCATAATATGTTGCACCAGAATTGTTGTTGCTTTTCTGATTATTTGACCCACCAATGCTTGCCTGAAGGTAAAAACCTTTTCCTTCTTTATTAGATATTTGTAAACCTCCTTTATAACCTAATTCTTCAAAAGTTGATGTAGGGGAAGTTCCTCCATTAAATAAATTGTTTGAATTTCCGAAGCCTACCATTTGGTAGACAAAAGGTCTTCCCAATATACTTTGGAAGGTCAATGAATTATTTTGGGTGTATTTGTTAAATTCTCCAAAAACTCCCACAGTGTATTCTCTGAATAATTTATAATTTATTCCTGCATTGATGCGTAAATCAGAGGTTGTGCTTCTTAATCTGGGGTCTTTTGAACGATAGCCTAATTGCGCTAAATAGTTTATCTGTCCGGCAACTGTCCATCTATTTATTTTTTGAACCAATCCTCCAGAAAACTGATAACGTTCTATATTTAATTTTCCACCAACAGAATCAGCCGCTGCGTATGGTGCAATACGTTCATAATCCAGATTTTCATTCCATTTGATGACGCCTGTTTTTATATTTTGGTAACTTGCGCTTCCCCAAACCGAACGGTTTTTCTTTAATTTTTGAAAAGATTTGGCTTCAATTGTTAAGCCTTTTTCTCCATCTCCGAATTGTTGACGATATGCTTTTTTGTCACTTTTGTGATATCCAACGTTAAATTCTGAAAATGAAGAATTACTATAATCCGACATAGATGCCGGATTATAGTAAAACTGAGATTTTAAATTTCTTTCTACGTTATATTGATTGTTGATCTTTTTAAAAAGACTAAGACTGTCCTGAGCTTTCAAAGTAATTGAACTAAGGCTCATCAATATAAGGCAAAAAGATGTTTTTATGTTTATCATGATTTTTTATGATATCAAATAACAAGTAACAATATTTTAGTGTTGAATACCATTTTTTAAGCTTGGCTCAGCGTCTTTAACAAAATCATTAGAAGAATTGTTGGTGTCAGCGTACAGGTTTTTATTATTGGATGTTTTTCCTAAAATCTTACGTCTTACAGATTTTCCGAAACGTGTGGCATCGTTGTCAACAGTTCCTGCAGAAGTCCATCCTGCATCAATGCTTGCAGAAGTTATCGTATGGATGAATTTTGTAGGAATACTATTATTTTGTCCATCAATAATCCAAGAATTTGGAATTGCATAAGCACTTTTAGAAGTTACAGCTCCTGCACTGTTTACATATGTGTAATTATATTTATGGTTTTGTAGGAAGGTATTTTCATTTTCCCCAGCTGGAAAACGAGCAATTACATAACTTTCAAAGCCTCTGTTGTGTAGGAAGAACATATTGAAATTCATTTGACTGTAAATTACTTTTGCATTGGGTACAGACGGATTGTCAACTTGTCCTAAAGAAGGATTTGTAGACGGGAATTCAAAATCTGCATTGTGCAAATCGTAAGCTGTGCTTGTATTTTGTGTATGGTCGATAGCGTTATCAGCAATTACAATAAAATCTCCAGGTTGTACAGGATATTGAGCTCCTGTTCCAGGTAATACCATTACTCCTTTTACTGGGAAGTTTTGGTTTACATTGTAAGGTGTGGGGTTTTTGTCTTCAGTTGTAAGGAATTCAGATTGCCCGATAATTAAACCGTCTGCATATAGTACTTTATCAGAGTTATTGGTGATTTTGAAATAACGGCTGGAATTGTAGTTCTTATTATCTGGTGTCTTGATGCCTGTAAAAAATACTTCCTCAATAATAAAATCGTTGTGGAATGCTTTGAAATATAGAGGAATATTAACATTGGTAGCTAATGTATTAATATCTGCTTCACCATTTCCTCCAGCTGCTAACTGTTCTGATGCAGTAGTTATCACCTGACCGTTTACAGTAATTTTATAAGAACCGTAGGGTAGTTCTAATGAATGAATATTAGTGTTTTCAATACTTCTTTTGTAAACTGCTCCAGTATTAATTTCTTTAATTTCAATTTCTAAAGTTTTAAAAGAAGTTATATTTTCTCCAGAAAAAGATAAAGTTAAAACTCCGTTTTGAGTAGCTTGTATTCCAAAATCATCGCTTGAACATGATGTAACTGTAAATGTTGTAGTTGTCATCATTGCTAACAAACTTAATAGTAAAACTCTTTTTTTCATGCTATTTTTTTTAATTATTATTTTAAAAATTGTAATTAAGTTCCATCCCGAAATAAGGTGTATTTGTGCCTTTTCTAGATACTTTTACGTTGTTAAAAGTATAAGGTGAACTATAATTGAAAAGTCTATTTACAAATAGAGATGTTTTTAGTGCTTTATAAATACTCTTTGTGACTTTGACATTTCCAGTGATCGTGAAGGTGTAGAGAGTAGCCATATTATCTGTAACAGAAACATTTCTTACCAGCCATTGCTTATAAATGTCAGTTTTATCTTCTTCTGTAAAAGGGTGAACTACACCGTCCATCCCATAATAAGAGATAGGTTCTGCTATTCGTAGGTCATTCTTTCTGTGGTCAAATAAACTACCTTGTAAAGATGCAGATACGATAAGGTCTAAACTTGGAAGGTAGGTGTCAATAAGAAAGTTGTAATTCATATTAGAATTTATATAACCATTGTCATTTTTATAGATTCCGTAATAAGGAAAAGCTTCCGTGCCCACTGAAACTGTAGGTTTATAAATAAATGGAACTGAATTTCTATATTGAGACTTGAAATATGCTCCTGTTAAAGTAAATCTTGTATTGATTGATTTAATTCTTGGCGAAGTATATCCAAATTCGATACCTTGTTTTAATGTTTCACTGCCGTTTTCTACCATTTCGTAACTAGCAAAAATACTTTTTAGTTCGTAGGGTACAGTAGTTAGGTTAGGCCCATTGGGTGTCCATTGAGTTAAATCGACCTGTGTAGCATCATATTGTTTATAGTTGTGAACTGCTGTGTGAGCCATGTTGCGGAAACCATTTGACATATCTTCCTTAAAGTAAGTGATGAAAAATTCATGATTTCTATAGCTTAGATCTAGGCGTATTTCTTTTTTTATACTTTTTGCAGCTTCAATTTCTTTATTTTCTCTTGATTGCACATAAGTCATGAAATTTACATAGCGATATTGTGCATCATTATGATAGTAATTTAGTTGAGTATAATCCCAATATTCTTTATTGGGGTAAAGCATCATTAAAGTTGGTTGCTTGTAGAATAATCCGTACCCTAAAGTAACATCTGTCTTTAGAGGATGATTATTTATCATTAAATGTGGTAAACGGTATTGTAGATTAAGCCTAGGTTCTGTAAATACTTTTTTGCTTATTTCGTATGAATTATCGATTCCTAAATGTTTAGAAAACCTTAAACCCGCATATAAAATAAATTTGTGCTGATTGATAGCATAGCTCATTTGATCTCCTATAAAAGCCGCTAATAAACTAGATGCAGGAATATCATTAAAAGCTCTTGGTCTGTCTATTCCATACGCTGCTGAAGGTGGTCTTAGCATGTTATACACCAAGCCTTTTCCGTTGTTTTTGGAGAATCTCCAGTCTAGCCCAGATTCATATTCATGAATTATTTCTCCTGTTTTCTTTGTACCATTTGTTTTTAGAAGTGCTGTAATATCTACTGGCTTTCCTTCTGTGGAAAAATCAGAAACGTAACGTAATTCTGGGAAAAAACCAACGTTTTCTCCTTGTTCATAAGCTAAAGAGAAAGAGCGCGGACCAGATAATTGAATAAGTTTTGTTTGTTCAATTTTTTCAAAACCAAGTCGGATCGCTGTATTTAAAGTTAGTTTATTGAAGAATGAATTTTTATCTAAAGAATAAATAAAGTTATTGGTAAAGCTTATTTTTTTATTATTAGACTCGTAGCTATCTGTAGTAGGATTTCCGTTGTCGGGATCGTATTTTTTTTTGTCAACATTAGTGGAAAAGTCAATATTTGATCTCCATTCTAATGGTCTTGACCAGAGTAAGCCTATTTTTTTTGAACGAAGAGAGGCTGTTACACGTTGATAATTTTCAAAATCATCGGTTGGGGTCGCTTTAGAATCTAAGAAGTCGATACTTGCACTGATTTGCCATTTGTCATTAATTTTAAACCCCTTTCCTACATAATATTGTTTACTGAAACCATCAGCTTTGAATCTTGCCTGTAAAGGAGTTTGTCCGATTTTACGTTCAATTTTAATTAATCCCGAAGTTAGATCTCCATATGACGCAGAAGGTATTCCTCTGATTATTTCTACTTTTTCGATATCATTGGTAGAAATTGTTCGCATATCAACACCAGAATAAGCTGTTTCTCTATTTTTTGCAGCTTCTAAGAACTGACTTCTATCTACTGAAACCTGAAAATCTGCATTTGAATTGATGATATTATCATCTACCATGAATTGTACTCCCAGAGAAGAAGTTTTGTAGTCATCAGTATTTTGAAGAGTACCAGGGTTTTCACGAAGGAAAACTCTGTTGGTTGAACTTAAATCTGGAGTTCTTGCTAAACCACCAGGAACTAATTCCATTAAATCTGTAAAACTCGAAGGTTGCAAATGTTGCATTGCCTGTCTGTCTATAGTAGATTTGGTAGTTAATCCTTTACCTTCTTTTGAAAATACAACAACTTCTTCCAGCCTATTAATCGGTTGAAGCTGAATTGTAATATTCTGTTGACCATCTATCGTTACTCTGATTTCTTTTTCTTGATAGTTTGGATGAATAGCTTTTAATGTATGTTTTCCTTTAGAAACTGAAAGTGTAGCAGTCCCTTTATTGTCTGTAGTGGCCGAAATTTGATTAATAATAATCGATGTTCCTCCTAATTCTTGATTGTTTTGATTATAAACGGTAACGTTCAATAGAGATTTTTCATCTTGAGCATAAATAACCTGTGTGCTCAAAATGAAGAAGAAAACAAATGGTAAAAAACGGCCCATCCTTATTTTATGTTTTTCTAAATAAAAAGTGAGCGCAAATGTATTAAATATATTTGTGAGATAAAAGGTAATTTAGAATAAATTAAAATAATTGATAAAATTTAGGAATTTATACCAAATAATTTTACATAATATTATGCTGAGAATTATATAATGTTCACTTCTCTTTCTAGTTCAATGCCAAATTTTTCTTTTACAGAATTGATAATATTAGTAGAAAAATCGAAAATTTCTTTACCTGTTGCATTGTCTGTTGCATTAATGATAACCAAAGCCTGAAGTTTATGAGAAGCAGTATTTCCAATTTGTTTTCCTTTCCAACCTGCCTGTTCTATAAGCCAACCCGCGGGAACTTTTACAAAATCTCCGTTAGGATATCCAGGAATATTTTCAAATTTTTGCTTTAAATTTTCAAATTGAACTAACGGAATGGTTGGATTTTTGAAGAAGCTTCCTGCATTTCCTATTTCTTTCGGGTTGGGAAGTTTACTTTGTCTGATATTGATAACTGCCTTGGAAATATCCTGAATGGTAGGGTTTTCAATACCTAAATTCTGTAATTCGGATGTAATAGCTCCGTATTCTGTTTTTATTGTATGATTTTTTGTTGTCAGTTTGAAACTTACTTCCAAAATAACATATTTGCCCTTTCCCTCCTGTTTGAAAATAGAATCTCTATATCCAAATCTACATTTCTCTAAATTGAACTCTTCGGTTTCTAATGTTTCAAGATTTAAAACAAGGCATTTTACAAAAACATCTTTTATTTCGGTACCGTAAGCTCCGATATTTTGCATTGGAGAAGTACCAACATTTCCAGGAATCAGAGATAGGTTTTCAAGTCCTCCAAAATTTTTATTCAAACAATACAAAACAAACTCATGCCAATTTTCACCTGCTTTTGCCGTAACTAAAACTTCATTGTCATTGATGATTTCTTCCGAAATACCTTTCAAATTCAATTGAATGGTAAGTCCGTCAAAATCTTTCGTTAATAAAATATTACTTCCTCCACCTAAAAATAATAAGTTGAGATTCTGAGATTTCGAGAAGTTTAAAGCCTCTTTTAGTTCTTCAATATTATTAACTTCAGCAAAATATTTAGATTTTGCTTCTACACCGAAAGTATTGTAAGGTTTTAGTGAAAAATTTTCTTGCATTGGTATTATTTGTATTCTTTTGGAAGAATTTTTTCTAGTTGTGATTTGAATTTCCTGAATTGCTTATAATGAATCGTGTCGTTATAAGAATTTACAAAAACATGAGATTTTTTTGTGGTTTTGATTTGAAAGGTTTCGTCAATTCCGTTCTTAGCTTGTTTGCTTTCAGAGCTTTTTACTTTGTCTAATGTTTTTATATCAATTGTAGAAGAGAGCTGCTTCCAGATTTCAGGAGAAATACTAGAATTCCATGTTTTATGAATATTTTTAGCTACAACTCCCTGTTCTAGTTTAATAGAATCTTTTGTGATTTTTATATTTCTGTAATTTCCGAGTTTCCCGCCTACGTTTGATAGTTTTATCAAAGTGATTTCATTATAGTTTGTGGCCGGTTTTTCGGATTTTTTATCACATGAAAAAAATATCAGCAATAAAACTGTCGAAAAGAATATTTTCAAACCCATTTTTTTTATTGCTGACATTGTATTTTAATTTTAAAGATTGAATTCTAATTGATATTGTTTTAAAGCATCTTTCAGAATTTCAACGCTTCTTTTTAAATCTTCTTCTTTAAGAACGTAAGCAATTCTTACCTGTTTTTTGCCAAGTTCAGGATTGCTGTAGAATCCTCCTGCAGGTGCAACCATGATAGTTTCATTGTTATGAGAGTATTTTTCTAATAACCACTGTGCGAAAATCTCTGTATCGTCAACAGGAAGTTCGGCAACACAATAGAATGCTCCTTTAGGTTTAGGACAGATTACACCAGGAATTTCGTTTAATAAGTCTACTAAAACGTTTCTTCTGTGAGTATATTCTTCTCTTACCGATCTGATGTAAGCGCCGTCATTTTGGTGAGCTGCAGTTGCTGCAATTTGTCCTAAAAGTACCGGACTTAATCTTGCCTGTGCAAAAAGCATTGCTGCATCATGTATTTTTTTTGAACGAGTAATCATACATCCGATTCTCACTCCACACATGGAATAACGCTTCGATTCTGAATCAATAATGATACAGTTTTCACTTAGTTCAGGGAATGAAAGCATTGAAACTTGTTGCTTTCCGTCATAAACGTATTCTCTGTAAACCTCATCAGAAATAACAACAATGTCATATTTTAAAGCAATTTCTGCTAATTTTTGAAGTTCTTCACGTGTGTAAAGATATCCTGTAGGATTTCCCGGATTACAGATTACAATTGCTCTTGTTTTTTCTGTAATTTTTTTCTCAAATTCTTCAATAGGAGGAAGGGCAAACCCTGTGTCGATCGTTGAAGGAACTGCCACTACATTTACATTGAATGTGCTTGTAAAACCGTTGTAGTTTGCATAGTATGGTTCAGGGATGATTACTTCATCTCCGTCATCACATAAAGTTGAAATTGCAAAGTTCAAAGCCTCTGAACCTCCATTGGTTACAATAAAGTTGTCCGGAGTAAGGTCTTTAAAGTCTAATGAATGATAATATTCTGTAAGAGCCTTTCTGTATTCTAAATTTCCCTCAGAAAGAGCATATTCCAATACTTTTAAATCAATGTTTTTTAAAGCATTTAGTGCTGTTTCCGGAGTTTCTATATCTGGTTGTCCTATGTTTAGGTGGTATACTTTTATTCCTTTTTGTTTTGCTTTAATGGCAAAAGGAACCAGTTTTCTTACCGGCGAAGGCGGCATGTGTTGTGCTCTGTTTGAAATATTTGGCATTGTTCAAAAATTTGTATGGCAAAAATAAGATTTAATTTTTCAATAATGAAAATATGTGTATGATGTATTGAAAAAAATGATAAATGTTGATTTCGGGAGTTTTTTTTGTTTGTAATATTAATTAGTGAGGTTTTTAATTTTTATTTATTTTGTCTGATTCATGTAAAAAATTAATTTTTTAATTATTATTAGATGATATTTGTTATATATTATTAAAATGTTGTTGTTTTTATAATGATTTAATTAAAATATTGTTTTTTTATTAAATTTGAAGCACTAATGTTAAGTGGTATGAAAGTAAAACTATTTTTTGGAGCATTGAATACTATTGCTCTTCTTTCTGCGTCTGTAAT
Organism: Chryseobacterium oryctis; assembly: GCF_025971925.1. Taxonomy (GTDB): domain Bacteria; phylum Bacteroidota; class Bacteroidia; order Flavobacteriales; family Weeksellaceae; genus Chryseobacterium; species Chryseobacterium oryctis. The sequence continues at coordinate 383,908 of NZ_JAPDHV010000001.1, read as the reverse complement.
GACGGCGCAAAATTTTCAAACTATGCCTGTGCAATCTGGTTATACGGCAGATGTAATCGCTAACGGAATAGGTTCTTCGTCTTTAAGTACTACAACTGATGTAGATGGTGTTTCTTACGCCTTTGTTTCGAAGGATTTTCAGTTGACATCTTCAAGTACACCTCTTACTTATGGTTTGCCAACTGACGAGATTATCAATTCTGTTATTTCTTCTACTCCTTTGCTCAGCTATAGATTGGGAAGTTATAATGGAAATAACTCATTAAGGCTGGCAAATACAAATGATACCGGGACTTTGACTTTTACAACTCCGAAGGCTGCTTACAAGTTGTATATGCTTGCAACAAGTGGTAGTGGTGCTTCTGTAGTTACTGTAACTGTTAATTTTACGGATGCTACATCTCAGACTATTTCAGGAGTGAATATTTCGGATTGGTATGGTGGAACTGATTTTGCAGTTCAGGGATTTGGCAGAATAAACAGAACTACTGATGCACTGGAGTCTGGAAGCGGAACAAACCCGAGACTTTATCAGATTTTATTAAATATTGATCCTGCGAATCAAAATAAGTCTATACAAAGCGTTACTGTAACAAAAACATCAGCAGGAACTCCTGTACCAAATGGAATTGTAAATGTTTTTGCATTTTCGGCAGATGCCTATTCAGATTGTGGAGCACCGATTTTACAACCGGTTGGAACCGTTACAGCCAACTCTGCAGATATTTCATGGACTGTTCCTACGGGAACAACAGCCGTAAGTTATGATGTTTATTATAGTACCACAAATACAGCTCCTACGAGTAGTACGTCGCCGAGTTTTCCTGGAGTGACAGGAACTTCAATGACAATTCCGAGTTTGAGTTCGAATACAACTTATTATTATTGGGTAAGAACAAATTGTAGCTCGGCAACAAGTCAAAGTTTATGGTCTTTTGCGGGAACATTTAAAACTCTTTGCGGACCAATGACTTATATGTTTGAAAATTTTGATTCTTATGCTACTGGAAATATTGTACCTGATTGTTGGGTGAGAAATTTTGTTAATGGAACAATGTCAATTTCATCATCTTCTCCTGCTTCAGGAACGAGAAATATTTATCAGAATAGTTCTTCATCACAAACACCAAGTACGGTAGTATTACCTGAATTTTCTAATATAAATGCAGGGACTAATTGGTTGAGACTAAAAGCAAGAGTTAGTTCAGCAACAGGAACTTTAAATGTTGGATATGTAACCAATCCTACGGATCCGAGTACATTTGTATTGTTGCAAGCATTGAGTGTAGCTAATACCACCTATACTGCAACTTCTGAATATATGGTTGTGGTTCCTTCTTCTGTGCCTGCAAATGCAAGACTTGCGATTAAAAATACAGCTGATGGAAAATCGTATTATTGGGATGATGTGTATTGGGAAACAATACCTACATGTTTTAAACCAAGTAATGTTACTGTGTCTAACGTAACGAATGGAAGTGTCATGGTTTCTTGGACGTCACCGTCTCCAGCACCTGCGGAAGGATTTGAAATATATTATAATACAACAAATGTGACTCCCACAAGTGCAACGTTGCCAATTACAACGTCTTCTACGACATCTGTTCAATTAAATAATTTGGGTACTGATACCAATTATTATTTATGGGTAAGATCAAAATGTAGTTCTACTGATAAAAGTGTTTGGACTAATGTTACACCATTTAGAACTGGATATTGTTTGCCTTCGTCCACTAGTCAGAATTCGTGGGTTTCTAGCTTTAGTTCAACAGGTGCAGTTACAAATTTAGCTTATGCGTCACCTTCTGGTATAGCGGGAGGATACCAGAATTTAACAGCAACAAATAACAAGATTTCAAACACTGAAGGATCGAGTACTCCAATATCTTTAACAGTTGGCGGAGGAACAACTTGTGGATTTGCAGTTTGGGTAGACTGGAATAATAATTTAACTTTTGAAGCTACAGAAAGGGTGCATGTGACAACAGGCTATGTGAGTTCTACTTCAGGCATTATTACTGTGCCTGCAGGAACAGTGGCGGGAAATTATAGAATGAGAGCGGTAGTAGATTATACTAGTTCGGCACCTTCAATCCCTTGTGGTGCCCTTTCAAGAGGAGAATATGTTGATCTTATATTTGAGGTGGTTTCATCTTTGGCAACTTCAGAAGTAAATGCTAATAAGCAGGAGGTTAAGGTTTATCCCAATCCGTTCGAAGATGTTTTGTATATCGAGAATATGAAGGATGTTAAATCCGTAGCTATTACAGATTTAGCAGGAAGAGTAGTGAAAACTATTAGTAATCCGACTAAAGAACTTCGTTTACATGAATTGAATGCAGGTTTATATTTGGTTACTATTTATTTCAATGATGGTTCAAAATCAACAGTGAAAGCTATTAAACAATAACTTTATTACAAAAATGAAAGTGTTGAGCAGCTATTTAAATAATAGCTGCTTTTTTTTATTTGAAATTTATCCTTAATTAATTGTAATTTAAATTGTTGTATTGATTAATTGTTTTACTTTTGCACGCTAAGTATAAAAATCTATGAATAAATTATATTTTTTTGTTTTTGTTCAATTGTTTTGCTCTCAGCTTATTTTCTCTCAAAGGATAGATAAAGAGACGATCAGTTTTCAACTTTTGAAAGAGCCTGTTTTTGTTACTGAGCCTAATAACAGAAATTATACAATTACGATAAATTCTCCTTATAACATTACTAAAGATGATGTGTTAAGAATGTCTAAAGAAGATTATCAGAGACAGGTTGATAATTATCAGATGAATGTGGAAACTGCAAAAATTGAGCATCAAGAGAAATTAAAGGATTATGAAGCTGAAGTGAAGAAACTTCAGGAAAAATACAAATTAGAATCTGCGGAATACAGCAAATTATCAACGGTTGAGAAAATTGCGACAACAAATGGAGGTCCCGTTTTAGTATTGCCTTCAAGACCTATTCTTAATATTCCTCCTATGCCAACGTACAAGCAACCAGATTTAAGAGAGGCTTTAATTGTTGATAACAAAATTTTAGCTTCCCAAATAGATATTGCTGGTTTTTCAAAAGGAGGGGATTATCTTGATGTGGTGATTGAAATGGAGAGAACCAATTTTCAGGATAATCAGGGGAAAACGTTTGCTAATCAGCCTGTAAAAGTTATTGCTAAGCAAAATGGAGTTGTAAAATTAGATAAAACCTACTTTTCAGATTTTACTGAAATTGCGAGTGTTCCTACTAATGAAATTAACCTTAATTTTCATGAAAAAAGATTTCTGCAGAGAATAATGGATCGTATAAGAAATATTATTAATGATAATTTTGGTTATCAGACTATTAGTTCTACGGTAATATTGGAAAATGTAAAGAATAAAGGAGATTATGATGATTTGGAAAGAGCATATATTTACGTTACAACGAATCTTAAAAAACTTCGGGCTAAATCTGATTATGCACCCAACAAAATAGCCATGGAAAATTTGCAGAAAGGAATTGATTTATGGGAAAATGCTTTAAGAAAAGTAAATTATAATGATAAAAAAGCACATTATAATCAAAAAATTGGGGAGTACCTTTATTTTAATATGATAAGATTAAACATTGCTCTAGGAGATTATCAAAAAGCAGAAAAATATTTGAATGAATTGCAGGAGCATTTAGTAGACATAAAACTGTCTTACGATGCAAACCTTGAATTGAAAAGACTAGAAGAAAAAATTTACAATAACTAAAAAATAATATGATTAAAAAGTTTATTACATCAACATTAGTTGTAGTGTCTGTAGCTGCTTTTGCACAGATGAAAATTACTGAAGGAAACAAGTTTACTACCGATACCAATCTTGAAACCAACGAAAAACTGGTTTTGACAGATGATTATAATTCTTACATGTTTAGTGTTATTAATGTTGACGGATTGATGCGTAATGTTTTTCCTCACAAGAAATTGCTAATGAGGAAACTTGATCAGAATGGAAGTCTTATTGATACTTACGTTAAGGATTATGCTAATAAAACAAACGGCGTACTTCATAATTATTTAGGTTCTCAGCAGATTGATGAAGACAGGCTTGTAGCTTTTACGGAAGAATATTTTGGTAAAGAAAACCGAAAAGAAGTTTTTCAGCACGTTTTTAGTAAAAAAGAAGGAACTTTTACTACGAAAAGTATTGCAAAGTATACAATTGAGTCTGCAAATAAATCAGGAACTACTCATGTTCTTTTCTCTGAGAACGGAAAGTTTGCCGCAGTTTTCAACGATAGATTTTCCAATAAAAAGACGGGTAACATCAATGATGTTTTGGTGATGGATTTAAGAACGCTTTCTCCTGTTTGGAATAAAGAGATTACGCTGAGTGATGATTATGTTGAAAAATCTTTGACATTAACCAATTCCGGTAAAGTAGTTTTATTACGTAAAGCAGCTGGTTGGAAAGAATCTTATAAACTTGAATTGGTTTCAAATGATGAGGATAAAGATTTGCCTTTCGATAGCAAATATATTCCTGAAAAATTATACGCAATCAGTAAAAATGATAATGACTACCTTGTTGCTTTTGGTAGAAAAAATGCTACGGTTACTATTGGCACAAGTACTTTTGGAACTATAATGTTCTATGATATTAAATCAGGTAAGGCCATCATTAGTAATACTAATTTAGCGGGAAGTAAAGATATGAACGATGTTAAAGTGATTAAAACAATTGTGAAAGGTGATGAAGTTTTAATGGCTATTCAGCAGGAAACTGTAACAAGACCGCAGGAAACACCAATGAACCGTTTTCCAGATCCGGTATACAAATTAGAATCAGGAGTTTTGATAAAATTTAATAAAGAGGGGGAAGTTAAGCAATTTGTGCCTGTCGGAACAAGTACAGGGAGACGAATTCAGGTAATTGAATCAGGGGATAATTTGTATGTATCTTCATTTTATCCTAAAGGAGCTTTCGGGAATACAGGTTTTTCAATGAAGGTGTATGATTTTAATGGGCTTGTTCCAAAAGAACTGAATGCTAATTATAATGGTAAAAATTTCTTCATGAATTACGGATTTGCAGATGGAAATCTTATTCAGTACGTTCCGAATACAAATAAATTAATGTTTTTGGAGAAAGGAGCTAAAGATTTTCAAATGGTTAGTATCTATAACTTTATAAAATAAAATTAAATATAAATTTATTTATAGTTTGCCTTGCGTTTGCAGGGCTTTTTTTATTGAAAGTTGTCTTTTTCAACAGGAAGACTAAAAAACATTTTTTATATATTTTTTTGAAACAAATTTTGTTAATTTGAAAAATTATTAAAATTGAATTAAGATGCAAATTCCCGCGACATCAATAGAGGATTATATCTCTAAAATTCCGGAAGAGAGACAAGAGGTTTTTAAAAAATTATTTGATACTATTGAAGATAATTTACCTAACGGATTTAAACAAGGAGTTAGTTATGGAATGGTAGGCTGGAATGTTCCTTTAGAAACTTATCCAGCAGGATATCATTGTACTCCGGGAAGTCCGTTGCCTTTTATTGGGTTGGCTTCTCAGAAAAACTTTATTGCTTTGTATCATATGGGGATTTATGCGAAGCCCGATTTGCTTGATTGGTTTGTTTCTGAGTTTCCAAAACATGCAAAAAGAAAGTTGGATATGGGTAAATCTTGTATTCGATTTAAGAAAATGGATGATATTCCTTTTGAATTAATTGCTGAACTGAGTAAAAAAATGACTGTTGATGATTGGATTACATGTTATGAATCTAATTTTAAGAAATAAATTTTCGAAATTATTTTTACTGATTGTTTTCTCCTTTTTTCTTTTAGGATGCAATGCAAAGCTAAATCGAGGTTTAAAAAATGGAGACTTGCTTTTTGTTACAGCAAAAGAAACCGGGCTTTCTGGTGCAATAAATAATGTTACGCAAAAAGAAAAAAACAATTCTTTTGACCATATCGGGATTTTAGAGAAAAATAAAGATGGTGCTTTTGTTCTTCATGCAGCTCCGGAAGGTGGTTCACAAAAGCAAACGTTGAGGCAATTTGTTCTAGAACAAGCTAAAGAAGGGCAAAGAGTAGTGGTTTATAGGCTGAAACCTGAATATCAAAAAACAATCCCTTCTGCAATCAGAAAAGCTAATGAAATGTTGGGAAAACCTTATAATTTCAATTATATATTAGATGAAAACTCCTTCTATTGTTCAGATTTTATTGAAAGAGCTTTTAGAAAAGACAATATATTTAAATTGGAACCTATGACTTTCATTGACCAGAAAACATGTAAAACCAATACTTTTTGGGAAGAATTTTACCGAAAGAAAAATCTCAAAGTTCCTGAAGGAGAATTAGGTTGTAATCCTAACGGATTAGCGGGTTCTGATAAATTAGAAAGAATAAAAGAATTGTAAGATAAGAGAAAGGTAAATTAAGCCTTTCTCTTTTTTTTGAAAAAATTAAAAAAAATATTAGTCCACTAATTTGGTAGACTAATATTTTTTTATATTTTTGCTAAAGATTTAAGAGTTGATAAACTTGAATCTTATAATGTTTAATACAAAAAATGTTTAGTATGATTACACCTAATCCAAATCTGCAGGTTATACAAGGTAAGCTACACCTGCCTAAGAAAGAATTAATATTGGAAATAGAGTTAAATGGGAAAATGAAGTTTGAACATTTGATGAATACTATTTACAACAAATTCGGGATATGTCACAGAGTGTTGTCTGCTAACGTAGAATATGTAAACGGAAATAGTTTTGGTTCTGTACAGTTATATATAAATGTAAATTCGGATGATTATCAACAGCTGGAATATTATCTGGCTAAAAACAAACTTTTGAGTACAACTGTAGATTATGTCTGCAGAAAATATTCTTGAGATAGATTCATATAGTTTTAATTTCTTAAAGGGTATCTGTTTTTAGATATCCTTTTTATTTAAAAAAAAGAGCATTCAAAAATTCTTGAATACTCTTTTATTAGTGAGATTTTGAGTTATAAGTTTACTCAAAAATTTTAATTTTCACTTAAATTCTTTCGATATCAGCTCCGATTGCTTTTAATCTTCCATCAATATTCTCGTAACCTCTGTCGATTTGCTCAATATTGTGAATGATTGATTTTCCTTCAGCTGAAAGAGCGGCAATAAGAAGAGCATTTCCAGCTCTGATGTCAGGAGAAGTCATTGTTGTTCCTCTTAAAGGTGTTTCCTGATTCAATCCGATTACAGTTGCTCTGTGTGGGTCGCATAAAATAATCTGAGCTCCCATATCTATCAATTTATCGACAAAGAATAATCTTGATTCAAACATTTTTTGATGAACTAATAAACTTCCTTTTGCCTGAGTTGCTACTACCAAAATGATTGACAATAAATCTGGAGTGAATCCTGGCCAAGGTGCATCAGAAATGGTTAAGATTGAACCGTCAATAAATTTCTGTATTTTATAATTTTCCTGAGCTGGAATGAAAATGTCATCATTGCTTTGCTCAAGCTGAATTCCTAGTTTTCTGAAAGTATTTGGAATAACTCCTAATTGATTCCAGTTTACATTTTTTATGGTGATTTCAGATTTTGTCATGGCTGCAAGACCAATCCAAGAACCGATTTCTACCATATCAGGAAGCATTGTGTGCTCGGTTCCGTGCAGATAATCCACCCCTTCAATGGTCAAAAGATTTGAGCCGATTCCGGAAATATTTGCTCCCATTCTGTTCAGCATTTTACAAAGTTGCTGAAGGTAAGGTTCGCATGCTGCGTTGTAAATTCTTGTTTTTCCTTTGGCTAAAACAGCTGCCATTACAATATTTGCTGTTCCTGTAACAGAAGCTTCTTCTAAAAGAATGAATTTTCCTCTAAGTTCTTTGGCTTTTAATGAATAGAAATATTCTTCTTCATCATAATTAAACTCTGCACCTAGGTCTACAAGTCCTTGAAAGTGGGTGTCTAGTCTTCTTCGTCCTATTTTGTCACCTCCCGGAGTTGGCATATAAGCCTCTCCGTATCTTGCTAACATGGGACCCATCAACATAATTGAACCTCTGAGTTTGGCTCCGTCTTTTTTGAATTCTTTAGACTTTATATAGTTGAAATTTACTTTATCAGCTTTAAAAGTAAAATCTCCTTTGTCGTTTTTAGTAACTTTTACACCAAAATCTCCTAAAATTTCAATCAATCTATTTACATCATGAATATCAGGAATGTTTTTGATTCTAACTTCATCATCTGTTAATAAAACAGCACATAGGATTTGTAGAGCTTCATTTTTTGCTCCCTGTGGAGTGATTTCGCCGTGCAGTCTTTTTCCTCCTCTTATTTGAAATGTTCCGCTCATTACTTCCTGTTCTTGTAGTTATTATTGGTGTGTCTTCTCTTGTTATTAGACTGGTTTTTGTTATTATTTCCTCTATTATTGTTATTATTTCGGTTGTTATTATTGTTATAATAGATTTTACTTTTTTCAAGCGTGTCTATTCCTGTAAGATCCAGTCTGTTTTCCGAAAGTTCTTTCAAGTGACGAAAAATTACATCATCCGTTACATGTTCCTTGTTATATACATTGTAAGATTTCTTCATATTATTAGCAATCACCTCAATCAGGGCTTCTTTTTCATCGCCTGTTTCAAGTTCGATTGCTTTTTCAATTAATTGAAGAATACTTTTTCCATAAAATTTAAATTCCCCCTGAAGCTTTGGATATTCCATAGTTTTAGGCTTTTCTGCCAATTGTTCTCTGGTAGGGAAAGGATATGGGGAATCTACATCTAAATCATAATCAGCTAAAATGAATAAATGATCCCAAAGTTTATGTTTGTAATTTTCTTCGTCACGAAGTTGAGGATTTCTTTGCCCCATAAAATCAATGATTGCGATTGCCATTTCATTCCTTTCATTTCTGTCAGAAGTTTCTTTGCAACGTTCAACCAATTGTTGTATAATTCTACCATATTCTGGTATATGAAGCTTTGTTTTTTGGGTATTGTATTCCATAATCTACAAATATATGGATTAATGGAAAAATTGTAATCAAAATCTTGAAAGTTTATGATTTTTTAATGAATTTTTAAATAATAGTTTTTTGTGTTTGATTGTTGAAAAATATATTTATTTCACAAATATTAGAAGTTGTATTAATAAAAGTGTATTTTCGTTGATACTTTAATAATTAAAACATTGTATATGAAAAAAACACATTACTTACTTTCAATTCTGGCTTTAGGACTTGTTTCTTCCTGTCAGAATAATGATGAAATTACAAATGAAATCGAGAAAAAAACGGAGGTTCATGATAAAATTGTGAATGTTACGAATCACGATGGTCGACCATTTAGCACAGGCAATAGTTCTGCTAATGGAAAGTTTGTTTCAGGACCGGGAGGTGGAGTTTTAATGCAGGGATTTTATTGGGATGTCCCTGAAGGTGGAAATTGGTGGAATACCGTAAAAAGTAAAGTTACTGATTGGTCGAACGCAGGAATTGGTGCAATTTGGTTGCCTCCGGCTTCAAAAGCTCAAAATGGAGCGTATTCAATGGGTTATGACCCTACGGATTATTATGATTTCGGAAATTACAATCAAAACGGAAGTGTAGAAACACGTTTTGGGTCAAGAGCTGAACTTGAAGCTTTAATTACTCAGGCTCATGCAGAAAATATGCAGGTTTATGCTGATATTGTGATTAATCATAATAGTGGAGGTCAGTCTGAGGCGAATCCTTATACAGGAACGAATACATGGACAGATTTTTCAGGTGTGTCTTCAGGGAAATTTACAAGAAATTATAACCATTTTTATAAAAATGCTTACGGAAATAATGATGAAGGTGCTTTTGGTGGCTTCCCAGATTTATGTCACGCTAATCCTTATGTTCAGGATTGGCTTTGGGGAAGGGATGATTCTGTAGGGAAATATTATAAAAATGTTATGAAATTTGACGGTTGGAGATTTGATTACGTCAAAGGATTTGCACCATGGGTTGTCAATACCTGGAACTCTAATGTTGGAGGTTTTTCTGTCGGCGAGCTTTGGGATTCAAACGTAAATACCTTAGAATGGTGGGCAAATAATGCAAACAGTTCTGTATTTGATTTTGCGGCTTATTATAAAATGGATGAAGCTTTTGACAACGGAAACCTAAATGTTTTGAATGATGATATGATGTGGAAAAGAAATCCTTATAAAGCCGTAACTTTTGTGGCAAACCATGATACAGATATAATATGGAACAAAATGTTGGCATATGCTTATATTTTGACGCATGAGGGTTATCCTACGATTTTTTACCGTGATTATGAAGAATGGTTGAATAAGGAAAGATTAAATAATCTGATTTGGATTCATAATAATAAAGCAACAGGTAATACATCTATATTATATACTGATAATGATGAATATATTGCAAGGCGAAATGGCTACAACGGAAATCCGGGGTTGGTTGTTTATATTAACAGTTCTTCAAATTGGCAGGAAAGATGGATAGAAACCAACTGGAGTAGTCAGCAAATTAAAGATTTTACAGGACATTCTAATTGGTATCCTACCACGCAAGGTGATAAATGGGTGAAAATTCAATGTCCACCAAATTCTTATTCGGTTTGGTCTTTGAATCAGTAACTTAAAATTAAAAAAATATTCTCCTGTAAATTTTCGAAAATCTACAGGAGTTTTTATTTTAAACCTCAATGAATTTTTTTCTTTGATGAGGTGTAGGTAAATAACATTTCTGGTTGGCCAATTTCATTCTGTTTCGGGAAATCATGTCGTAGAAAATGTCGCTTAAAGAGGTTGGTAGAATTTTAGTAATACCTGAAAGTTTGTAAATTCCACCTAATAAATTTGCAATTTGTAAAATTGCTCGGGATTTTATTAAATAATATTTATCAGGTTTCCAGAGATACATTGTGTTGAATTCTGTAGTTTTTAGACCTCTTTCAGATAAAAACTTTTGCCCAAAATCAGATTGCAGAGACGCAAACATAAATTTATCTTGTTTGTCTCGTTCTAAAATCCATTGCACCCAAAAATTGCAGACACCGCAATCTCCATCGAAAAATACAATATGCTTATTTTGCCAACTATCCTGCATGATTTTTAAATTTAAAATACCATCGCTCTTTCAGTATCTTCTTTCATTTTTTTGAAGTATTCTACCAAAATTTTTCTTTGTTCATCGGTTAATTTTGCATCTTGGTGCCCTAAATAATAAGATTCTAAAGGCATTTCCTTTTTCTCAACTGTTTCAATACATTCTTCAAGTTTGTGAGCTTGTCTTTTGGGTTCATATGTAGCGAAAGTTGAGAAATTGAGATGTTTTCTACCTTCATTAATATGATTTTTTAAAAACCATGATGCAGGAGCAATATTTGAATACCAAGGATATTTCGTTTCATTTGAGTGACAATCATAGCATGAAGTGCTGATGATTTTCGCGATTTCGGGCGGAGTTTTTTTTATGGTAAGGAAATCCATTCCAGGAGTAGGAGTCGGATTTGTTTTATCAATTGGGAAAAATTGAATCATAATAAATGCTACAAGAAGCACAACTAATACTTTTTTCATATCTTAAAAATTCATGTTTTATTAACACATAAAGATAATTAAAATTTAATAATTTTCGTAAATACTTTACTGATATAAAATATTTTAAACCTATATTGAACGATTCTAAATTTCTTTTTTTAACTTTTCTTTATATTCGATATAAAGTAATAGTTAGTAACTTGATTTCATTAAAATTATAAAGAACACATGTTATAGTTTTTAACTATCATAAATATATATTTAATAGCTTTTGTTTATTTTAAAAACTATTGTATGTTTGCACTATTCATAAATAAAATTTAAACTTAATCAATAAAAAATAAAAAAAAATGGAAAACGATTTGAATGATATCAGTAAATGTCCGTTCCATAATGGAACGTTAAAAGGTAATGCTGTAGCTGGAGGAGGAACCCAAAATAAAGATTGGTGGCCAAATCAATTAAGAGTTAATATATTAAGACAGCATGATACAAAATCAAACCCAATGGAGAAAGATTTTGATTATGCTAAAGAATTTCAATCTTTAGATTTAGAAGCAATTAAAGCAGATTTACATGCTTTGATGACAGACTCTCAAGATTGGTGGCCTGCAGATTTCGGACATTACGGACCATTATTTATTCGTATGGCTTGGCACAGTGCAGGTACTTATCGTGTGCAAGATGGTAGAGGAGGTGCAGGTGAAGGTCAACAACGTTTTGCACCATTAAATTCTTGGCCGGATAATGTGTCTTTAGATAAGGCTCGTCGTTTATTATGGCCAATCAAACAAAAATATGGACGCAAAATTTCTTGGGCAGATTTGATGATTTTAACAGGAAATGTTGCTTTGGAATCTATGGGTTTCAAAACTTTAGGTTTCGCAGGAGGTCGTGCTGATGTTTGGGAGCCCAATATGGATGTGTATTGGGGTTCTGAAAAAACTTGGTTAGAACCAAGTGGAGGAGCTAACAGTCGTTATTCAGGAGAACGCGATTTAGAAAATCCTCTAGCAGCCGTACAAATGGGATTAATTTATGTTAACCCGGAAGGACCAGACGGAAATCCTGATCCAATTGCTTCTGCAAGAGATATTCGTGATACGTTTGCTCGTATGGCAATGAATGACGAAGAAACTGTTGCTTTGATTGCTGGTGGACATACATTTGGTAAAACTCATGGTGCAGGACCTGCTGATAATGTAGGTTCAGATCCGGAAGCATCTGATTTAGAACTGCAAGGTTTGGGTTGGGTAAATTCATTCGGAACAGGTAAAGGTGGTGATACCATTACTTCAGGACTGGAAGTTACTTGGACGAGTAAACCAACAGAATGGTCAAATTTATTTTTAAGTTATTTATTTGGTTTTGATTGGGAATTAACAACATCTCCTGCAGGAGCTCACCAATGGGTAGCTAAAAATGTTGGTGATATCATCCCTCATGCACATGATCCTAATAAAAAGTTGAGACCTACTATGTTAACTTCGGATTTGGCATTACGTTTTGATCTGGAATACGAAAAAATTGGTAGAAGATTCTTAGAAAACCCGGATGAGTTCGCAGATGCTTTTGCAAAAGCATGGTATAAGCTAACGCACCGTGATATGGGACCTCGTGAAAGATATTTAGGAAAAGATGTTCCTGCTCAAGAATTTGTTTGGCAAGATCCGATCCCGAAAGTTGATCATGAATTAATTAATGAAAATGATATCGCTTCATTGAAAGAACAAATTTTAGGATTAGGATTATCAGTTTCAGAATTAGTTTCTACGGCTTGGGCTTCTGCGTCTACGTTCCGTGGTTCTGATAAACGTGGTGGTGCAAATGGCGCTCGTATCCGTTTAGAGCCAATGAAAAATTGGGAAGTAAATAATCCTGTTCAATTAAGCAAAGTTTTGACTGCTTTAGAAGGATTACAAGCAAAGTTTAACGAATCAGGTAAAAAAGTATCAATTGCGGATCTTATTGTTTTAGGAGGTGCGGCAGGTATAGAAAAAGCAGCTAAAGATGCAGGATACAATATTACTGTTCCATTTGCTCCAGGGCGTGCAGATGCTACACAAGAACAAACAGATGTTGATTCAATAAAATGGTTGGAGCCAATTGCTGACGGATTTAGAAATTACAGAAAATATAAAAATAGTGCAGTTTCTACAGAAGAATTATTGATTGATAAAGCTCATTTATTAACATTAACAGCTCCAGAGCTTACTGTATTGGTAGGTGGTCTACGTTCTATTAATATCAACTACAATGGTTCAAATCATGGAGTATTTACAGATAGACCAGGTCAATTGACTAATGATTTCTTCGTAAATTTATTAGATATGTCAACTGAATGGAAGGCAATGGATGATTCTAAAGAAACTTATTTAGGAACAGATCGTAAAACAGGTCAGGCTAAGTGGACGGGAACTCGTAATGATTTGGTTTTCGGGTCAAATTCTGAGCTAAGAGCAATTGCTGAAGTTTATGCTAGTGCAGATTCAAAAGAGAAATTTGTAAATGACTTTGTTGCAGCTTGGAATAAAGTAATGAATGCAGATCGTTTTGATTTGAAATAATAGAATTATAGTTAATATTGTATAAAAAGACGGCTTCTAAAGCTGTCTTTTTTGTTTTTCAACGGAAAAGATAATTATGCCTATATTTATCAGGCTGATATTAAGATGATGGTTTATGATAAAAAGTTTTTATTATGTTTAAAAGTAAAGTTTTTCTTCTGGGATTTGTTGGTGTGATTGATTGTTTTTGTAACATTAGTTCTACAAAAGCACAGAATACTATTGAGATTGAAAATAAATTAGATTTTCCACGAAGTGAAATAGTTTCAATTCCTGTTTCAGACTTAAAATTTTATTTGAAAAAAAATAAGGAATCCGACCTTAGAATAAAAGACGACAATAATAAATTACTTACTCTACAATGGGTAGATTATGATGCTGACGGAAAAAATGACGAATTACTTTTTCAGGTAAATATCGAGGCAAAGAAAACCAATATATATAAAATAATTACTGATAATAAAAATCCAGTTCCTGATACAAGTGTAAAAGCATATTCAAAGTTAATTTCAGAGAATTTGGATGATTATGCTTGGGAAAATGATAAAGTTTTGTTTAGGATTTTTGGTCCGAAAGGTCAAAAAGAAGCAGAAGAAAAAAAGAAAACAGGAATTCTTTCTAGCGGAATTGAGATTGGGTTTAAGAAAAATGAGCAGCCAATTATTACTCAATGGTATCAGGAATATATAAAAAATCCGACAGCATTACTTAAAAATCCGAAAGAAGAAGGCTTTGGTTTATATGAAGTTGGAGGAAGCCGAGGTGTAGGAGGAACAGGGGTTTTAGTAAATAATAAGCTTCAGGTTTCTAAGAATTTCATTACCTCCAAAGCAATTGCGGAAGGTTCTTTGAGAACTATTTTCGAAGTTACATATTTTCCTTGGGGAGATTATAAAGTAGGTGAAAAGAAGCGAATTTCTTTAGATGTTGGTTCCAATTTTTCAAAAATTGAATCTACTTTTGAATCACATAGTCCGGCTCCCAATTTTACAGTAGGAATTGCTTTGCATAATAATGAAGGTCTGGCAAAACTTAATGATAGAAGCGGATACTATCTTCATTGGGAAAAACTTGATGACAATTTTGTAGGGGAAGGATTAGTTCTCAACCCGAATATTGTTCAAAAATCATTTTCAAACAGAACAGAAAATCCGGATGAAAGCAACTTGCTTGTTGTTACAATTCCTCAAAATAAACTTACTTATTATGCCGGATTTGCTTGGCAAAAAAGCGGACAAATTCAAACGATGGATGATTGGGAAAAAATGCTTCAGAAACAAGCGAAAATTATTGCTAATCCTTTGGTTGCTGTCTTTAAATCAATTAAATAATAATTATAAAGGTTTGTTTTTCAGATGAATTTTTTTGAAAAGTATGTTCCGTTATTTTCTGAGAAGTGGAAAGAGAAATATCATGCTATTTTACACGAGGAAAATCTTATAAAATTGACTCAAAACGTAGTTAAATTCCAAAACAACAGCTTACACTGGGACTTGCCTTATTTCAATGAAGAAATTATCATTAATAGAAATGAAAGTTTTGAAAAAATTATCACAATTCTTCAAAGCGAAGAATCAGATAATAGTAAAACCCTACAATTAGAAAAAGTTAATATTGAAGATTGGTTAAATATTTTCGGACAAAGATTAACTTCTGCAAGTATTCGTGACGAAAGAGCAATTCCTCCACCGAAAAATATTTTAATTGAAGCTTGTCAGAAACCTTTTAATAATGAAATAACCATTGCTCAAAGAGCCTGGGAAAAGCATGTTGGGAGAATGGATGATGAGTTTTGGGGTGAAATAAAAGGAAATAATCAGCAAAAACAAGAAAAAGTATTGGAAAGAATCAATAATATTCTTGATAATGTAACCTGGTGGAATATCTTTTTTCATTATAAACATGAATTGGTTTTTGAAGTTCGCGAAAAACATGGTCACGGAATCCGTTGGAGTCACGGAGGTCAACAATTAATTGGTTTTTTGGAAACTTTTATCAATGAATAATACAACAACGTAAATAGATTGCGTATTAAGAAAATAGTTTTGCAATCTAATAATTTTCTTAGATTTTAATTCCAGTATTTTCATTTTAAAAAACGAATGATGAAGAACATTTATAACAAAGGAACTTTCAGGAACCATGAATGGGGTAAAATTCCTTCCTATTTAAAGAAACTTGGAAATAAAAAATGGAGAAGAACTGAAGTATTAGAAATTGAAGATCA
This sequence comes from Chryseobacterium oryctis, assembly GCF_025971925.1. Classification (GTDB taxonomy): domain Bacteria; phylum Bacteroidota; class Bacteroidia; order Flavobacteriales; family Weeksellaceae; genus Chryseobacterium; species Chryseobacterium oryctis. The sequence continues at coordinate 367,595 of NZ_JAPDHV010000001.1, read as the reverse complement.
ATTAAAAGAGTTTATTCGGTTTTATAAGAAAAGAAAAAAAAGGAGGAAGATTATTTGGGCAAAAATTACCACAGAAATTAGAGGACGGTCGAGTTCTGATTATAGAAGTTTTTATTCTGAGAAATCATTTAAAGACTCAATCAGAAGACCGAATATTACAAGATACTATATAATAAAACAAAGAAAAAAATGAACACATTTATCGACATTGGTATTAATCTTACCAATAAACAATTTTACAACGAGCAAGATGAGATAATTAATCGGGCTTTGGATAATGGAGTAGAACAAATAATTCTTACAGGAACAAGTGTTCGAGGAAGTAAAGAATCAGCAGAAATTGCAGAAGATTATCCTGAAATTTTATATTCAACTGCGGGAATTCATCCTCATGATGCAAAATCTTTTAATAATGAAAGTATTCATGAACTTAGAAAACTTTTACAAAAAGAACATGTAGTATCTGTTGGAGAATGCGGACTGGACTTTGATAGAGATTTTTCGCCGAGAGCAATTCAGGAAAAATGTTATCGTGCACAGTTGGAATTGGCAATTGAAATCCAGAAACCACTTTTTCTTCATGAAAGGGCGGCTTTTCAAAAATTTAATGAAATTACAGACGAATATCTTTCAAAACTTCCTGAAGCAGTAGTGCATTGTTTCACAGGAACGTTGGAAGAAGCAAAAGTTTATTTGGATAAAGGTTTTTATTTAGGATTTACAGGTGCAATTAGTGATGAAAGAAGATTTAAACATTTGGCAGAGGTCATAAAATATATTCCTCTTGAAAGAATGATGATTGAGACTGACGCTCCATTCATGCTACCGAAAAATATGCCTAGAACACAAAATCGAAGAAACGAACCAGCTTTTTTACCTTATGTTGCTCAAACCATAGCGCAGATTAAGAAAATAAGTATTTCGGAAGTTGCCGATGAAACAACGGAAGTCGCCAGAAGATTTTTCAAAATATAAAAAGAGCTTTACTAATCAACAGGTAAAGCTCTTTTTTTTGATATATAATGAAAGATTATATTGTTTTTATAGCAGATTCTAAAGCAAGTTCAATCATTGGTTTTAGTGCTTTTTCTCTTTGGTCTGCCGAAATATTTTCATGAGTAGGAATAATATCAGAAACTGTAAGGATAGTTGCCGCATTTTTTCCTAAATGTTTAGCATTGGCAAATAAACCGAAGGCTTCCATTTCCACAGCCGGACAATTGTATTTTGTAGCAATTGCAGGGATATTCGGGTCTTTTCTGTAAAAAATATCACTACTGTGAATATTTACAGCTTTGGTTTGTAGAGACAATTCCTGAGCTGTAGCGTTGATAGTATCGAAAATATTTCCTTGATTGGAAATAATTTCTTCTTCAATTTCCCAGGCATATTTTGCATATGTACTCTCACTTGCTGCATTTTCAACATTTAAAATATCAAAAACTTTTAAATCAGTTGTGTACGCGCCACAAGTTCCGATTCTGATGATGGTGTCTACATCATACTCCGTAAACAACTCGAAAGAATAGATTCCGATACTTGGAAATCCCATTCCACTAGCTCCTACAGTGATTTCTTTTCCTTTATAAAGACCGGTATAATAAAAGATACCTCTTGTTTTACTGACTAATTTTGCATTTTCCAAATAATTTTCAGCAATATATTGTGCACGAAGCGGATCCCCCGGCTGCAATACTACTTTGGCAATTTCTTCTTTGTTGGCACTAATGTGAATACTCATAATTTTTTTTTGAATGTGGCAAAGATAATAACTTTTTGATTGCCTTTATGAATAGACTGAAAGTCTATGAACGTAGTTTAGGAATGCACAGTGATTTTATTTTAATATACAAAATGTGAAAAGCGTTATTTATTAATCATTACCTTAAAAATTTTATTCTCAGGGAAATAATTTTATTTTTGTCATATGATGGAAACCAAATCACCATTTTTAGATACCTTGTTTTTGCTTCGGAAAGATGAATGTATAACCATCTTTACCGATATTCAGGAAATTTCAAAAAAAGAGGAGGAAGATGCTGCTGAGTATTTTGAATCTGAATTTGAGAAAGAAAGGTTAGAGTTTTTAGATTCTCAGTTAGATTGTAATCAGGAAACAGCAGTTTGGGCAGGAAAAGTACTGTATCACAGTGCTCAGTTATATTTAATAAGAAAAGGAACAGATAAAAATTTAAATACATTAATTCCGCAATATAAAGGAACCAAAAATATATCTTCAATTTTATCGGCTGATTTGTCGTTGAGATTTTTACCCCAGATTATTATGGCTCTTCAAATTAAAGATCCTGAAGATGTCTTAGTTAAAATGTTGGAAGAGATTTTGTTGCAATTTCATTATTCAGGAATTGGATATGATTTGAACGTAGAAAATATTAATTGGGAAGAAGAACTAGAGAATAAAACATACAGAAAATTATATCTTGAAAGAATTGTAGAAAAGAAAGCATACAAATTAGCTGGAATTCCGTTTATCAATAGTTTGTTAATGGCTGAATTCGGTCTACATAAAGATATTTTTTGGAGAGAATTAGAAAATAGTAATAGCGAAAAAAATGACTCAAAATATTGAAAAATTAAATAAAGTTCTTACTCATGTCAAAGAAACCTTTGTTGGTAAAAATGATGTAGTAGATTTGCTCGGAATTTGTTTGTTAGCGAGAGAAAATGCCTTTTTGTATGGGCCTCCAGGAACAGCAAAATCAGCAATTGTAAGAACATTAGCCAAAACAGTAAAAGATGGTAAAAATTTCGAATATCTCTTAACTCGTTTTACAGAACCTAACGAAATTTTCGGACCTTTTGATATCAGAAAATTAAAAGAAGGTGAGTTATTAACCAATACAGAAGGGATGATGCCTGAAGCCTCTATGGTTTTTTTGGACGAAATTTTCAATGCCAATTCCGCTATTTTGAATTCACTTTTGATGGCTCTGAATGAAAAAGTTTTCAAAAGAGGAAAAGAAACGAAACATCTTCCTGCATTGATGTTTGTAGGAGCGAGTAACGTTCTTCCCGAAGATGAAGCATTGAATGCATTGTTCGATCGTTTTTTGATAAGAATTAATGTTGATTATGTAAATCCTGAACTTCTTCAACAGGTACTTTTAGCAGGAAGAAAATTGGAGAATGAAGAAGAAACAGAAACTCCTGAAATTCTTTCAAACGAAATCAAGGAACTTCAAAATTTGTGTAAAACTATTGATTTAAGACCAATTTATGAAGTGTATTTAAATACCATTATCAGTCTTAGAAATACAGGAATTGCGATTTCTGACCGTAGAGCGGTAAAATTACAGAATCTGATTGCTGCAAGTGCTTTAATTTGTGGGAGAAACGAAGCCATTTTATCAGATTTATGGGTGTTGAAACATATTTGGGATACAGAAGAGCAAATTGAAATTCTGGAAGGAATTATCAACAGAACCATTGAAAAAGATGAAAACCCGAAAGCGCATCCTCAGGCTTTACAAAATAAAACACCAAACCCAGAAGAAGTGATGAAGGATGTACAGATTTTAATGGAAAAATGGGAATCTGGTATATTGAGTTACGAAGAGCAGAATGTTATCAAAGATAAATTAAGATACCTTCAAACCCGTTGTGATTGGATAAAAAATTCTGAGCAGAAGCAATATATTCAACAAGAAATCGAAAAGCTATGGCAGAAGATTCTTCAAAGCGTATAAAAGAATTTTGGGCAGAATTTCCTCGTGCTGACGAAGATTTTTTAGGTTCAATCCGAGATTGGAAGAATATTCAGATTGCGGCAGATGACGAAGTGATTTGGCTTAGAGGTTTTACGGAAGAGCAGACTGTTTCTGCGGAAATTCAGCAATTACCTAATTTTCTGCTGTATGAATTGCGAGACGGGCTTTTATTTCGAAAAGATGCGCTTGTTCCAAGCAAAAAAATGAGAACAGCTTTGCTTTGGACATCTATTCATAAGGCTTTACCTCTTACTTTTCCACCTTCAAATCATAATTTTTTCGGAATTGACGGTAAAATTCAAATACAATTAAAACCGAGTGGAGAAGAAGAACAGGCAATTGCTTTATTGTGTTCAATACATGAAATTAAGGATCTTATTATTACTTTTCCCAAGTTTAAACTGGAAAAAATTGATTGGATTGTCATCGATGATAAAGCTTTGTTTTTAGGAATTCCTTTGTTGAGTCTTCCCGGAAAAACTTTTTGGATAAAAAATCACCATTTGTTACCAACAGGTTTTGATTTTGAGTTTAAAAATATGAGTACTTTACTGCAAAGAAAATACAACGAACAGCAGGACAAATGGTTGTTGTGGAATGAAGACGGAAGTTATTTACCTATTTACAAAGAAGATTTGCGAAAGTTGTCTGTAAGTTCATTTCGTTTGACTGAAAAATCACAGGAATGGAGCTGAAAGAATATTTTCAATCCTATCGGGATTATTTTTGGGAGTGGAATACTGATGAGGATGTTTCCGAAGACACTGGTTATAGTGTGAATAACACTATTTATTTTTCAACGCTAAAGACAACCGTTGCTTACAGGTCATATATTATTGATGTTTTGAAAGAATTGAAGATTCAGGGATGGCCTCCTTTCGGTTCTTTGCTTTTAGTTTTGTATGCAACACAAGACGGATATTTGGATATGAATAGCCTTTTTTCTGAGATTAAAAAAAATTCAGAAAGACAGGAGCTCGATGATATGATTGTAGAAGCGCGAGAATTTCTTGAAAAATTACAGTCATTAAGTCATGTATATAAAAAAGGGCAGAACAGAATCATTCTTTTTCATACAATTTTTAATGAAAATAGAGCTTGTATTTCATCCGATAAAGCAGAACTGCTTTATAGAAGATATTTAAGGATGCCTCATTTGATTGGAGAAAGTGCTAATAAAAAAGCGTTTAGTCTAGAAGTTTTACAAAAAGACATCAGAACTTTAGCGCTTGCCAATCGGAAATTTCCGACTATGCAATCTATTGTTGATGCAATAAGAGGATTTACCAAAGAACCTGAGTTGGATGATGAGGTAATTGAAGATGAAACAACTGTTGAAACAGATAAAGATTTTATTCAGGAACTTATTGAAGAATCTAAAACTTTTCAGGTGGGAAGTTTAATTAAAAGAATCTGGAGCGGACTTAAAATTCCGATGCGACATCTTTCTCCTGGTGAACAGTCGATTGGTGGTATTTCTGATATGACTAATAAAGGAGATCTTCACAGAATGTTGTTATCCGAATTTGCCAACGAAGATGAAGTTTTCATGAGCAGAATCGCTAATAATGAAGCGTTGTATATTCAACGTGAAATTCCACCTGAAGAAAATATTTTTGAAAGAATTATTTTAATAGATACTTCACTTAAAAACTGGGGAACCCCAAAAGTGTTGGCTTTTGCTTCTACTATTGCTATTGTGAAGCATCCAAAAGCTCATTCAGGATGTAAGGTATTTACTTTGGGGCAATCGAGTATGCCAATTTCGTTGGATAAAGTAGAGCAGGTTGTTGAAAATCTAAATCAGGTAAGTGGTAATCTGGATGTTTCGGAGGCGTTAGAAAATTTCTTTCAAAAAGAACAGAAAGAAAAGAATTTAGAAGTTTTTTTCATTACAAATGAGGAAAATTTAAGCAATCAAAATCTTCAAAAAGTTATTCAGGAAAACAGAGACCGATTGAAGTTTGTGGTTACAACTTCTGTAAATGGAGAACTGAATTTTTATAAACATCATAACGGGCAAAGAAAACATATTCAGAAAATTGTACTTCCGCTGAAAGAATTATGGTCAAATCCGCCAAAAAAGAAATTCGCAAACAAAACTGAAACTTCTCAGAAAGGAGCAAAAATGCCTGTTCCTTTAAATTATCCGTTGCTTTTTCCAACACCCAAGCAAAGAATTGCCACTTTTTTATATGAAGGAGATTTCTATATTTTAAGCAATAAAAAACAATTGTTAAAGACGTATTTGTCTGATAATTATTACAATAAGAGTATTTATCAGAATACGAGAATTCATCGTGGTTGCGAAGTCGTGGTTGAAAATATTTCGGTAAAACCGAGAGGTCAGTTTTCTTTAGCGAGAAATAAAGCGGGGAATTATATACTTTGTCAGTACCAAACAGATAAAAAAATACTATCAAAGCTGAATTTGACAACCAAAGAATATTCTGAGCTCAATGTTACAGGACAAAATATTCCGTTGAATTTTGAGTTGATATATTTTGACAGGAGTTTTTATTTGTATCAGGACCAGTTTCCAACAATTTTTAAAATCAATATTGAAGGTAATATTTCAATTGAGCAGATTAAAAATGATGATAAAATTGCCAAAAGCTATATCCGAAATCAGGTAGAAATTGGAAGATTAGAAAATGGAGGAGTGAATATTCTCAGCAATTTTGGGAAGATAGGAATTAATGAGTTTGAGGAATTGGTTGTTTCAAAACTTGCGTTAGCACAACAACATGAAAAGGTATTTAGTTTTGAGAAAAATAAATATGATATTGAGGTTTTAGCCTCTCAAAGCAAAAATAAATACACTTTTGAAGATGGTAGCGAAATTATAACCGATTCTCGTGGAATGCTTACTTGTATAAGCAGTAATAAGAAGATTCCGGTGTTTTATATTCCTGCTGCTCAAAACGGATATTTGGCATTAAGTACTGAAAAAGATTTTGGAGGTTCGGAGTATTATCTGCCACAAAAAGCTTTATTGAAAATAAGAGAAATGGACGATATGTATTCTGATTATTTAGAGTCTTTCATTAAGCATATTTTGGAGTATGGAACTGAGAATTAAACCTTTTCCGAAAAATATTTATCTAAAGAAAGGTCTTTTAATAAAAGGAGCTTCACCTTTGGTATGGCTTCAGGAAATGGAATTTTTGAGGATAAATCTTGATGAGGTACAATCTTTTCCAATACCGTCAAATGAACCTAATATTTTGTATGGTTGTTTTTTGATTTTTAATGAAATTGCTCCAAGCGAAATTGGGAAAAATATTTATTTTCAATGTGTTGAAGATAAATTGTTTATTCCTGAATATACTATTTGTTATCCACAGATTCTTTCGGAAGAATTCCTTTCCATAGATTCTAAATATCTTATTATGCATCCTGATTTTGGTTTGGTAAGATTAGATGAAGAAATTGATTGGCTTGATATTATCCAGAATCCTCTTGAAGATAATTCTAAAATCAGAAAAGCATCCAATGGTGTGAAAATACCTCAGAATATAGAGACTTACACCGTAGAAATGGATGATGAAAAAATTCTAGAAGCACTTCAACAACCTAAAACAGAAGAAGAATGGATGAAAAATCTGCCTTTTGATAAGAAAAAAGTATTGGAAGGCAATAAAAAAGAAATTGAAAAATATTTAAAATATATTGAGCAGCATCCTGACAGAATTGTAGATCTAGGAATTCCTTTGGATATCATGGGTAATTCCAGAGGAGATGGTTTTTCAAAATTCAAATTTGGAGGTGATTGGCTGAGAAATTTATTCAATAGAAATAACGATTCCGGCAAAACAAATCCTTGGATTGTTTTTTTATTTTTAATTGCCTTTTCAGTGGGAGCAAGGTTGATAATTCAGAAAATAAAAGAAAAAACAGACTCTCCCCATAATAATACTGAAATTGTCAATTCTTCTGAAAATATTCCTGTTGTTAAAAGTAAGCCTTCCGATCCGTTGATGTTTGAATCCGGTGTTACAGAAATTGATATTAAAGTTGATTCTTTATATAAGCAAAAAAGAAATGACCTTTCCCGTGAATTAATAAGAACGAGACATGCTTACTCAGCGAATAATGAGGAAGTAATTAAAGATCATGAAGCAAGAGGAGGAAGAACACTTGAAGCGGTAGAAAGTGATATTGCCGTTACAAAAAATAGTATGAGAAAATCGAAAGATTCTCTCAAAAAGATTTACAGCAAAATCATAGAAAAAAAGGTTGAAGAGAAATCCGAAACTATTCAGAAGAAGATTTCGGACTCTATTAAAAATGCAAATAACGGAAAACCTGCTGATAAAGGCATCGTAAAAAGCATTTGGAACAAAAAACAAATTTTAATGATTGATTCTCTTGGTCGTTATTACGGTACTTTTGAAGAACCAGATTTGCCTGTTATTCATGATTCAAAACCTTTTAATAATGCTGATAATTTTTCAGGAAAAAAGGAGATTTCATTTGGAGAAATCTTAGGTCTTACCCTTTTTATGATAGCTTCAGTAGGAATTTATTCATTTTTAGTTAAAAGGAAATTTTTAGATGTTGGAGGAGAGAATCTTCCGACAGGTGTCAAAGTTTTGTTTATGGGTATTCTGTTGGGAATGCTTATTTATATTTTTTATCCTTTGATAAAAATGTTTGGTTACAATTGGTTTGTTTGGGTAATTATTATAGGTGTGATATTCTTACTATATCGATTGTTTAGTTCTGATAAAACCATTTTAAATTCAGACAAAAATGAATAAACAGAAATTTACAGATAAGTTTATAGCAGCTTTTTTTGTTCTGGTATTTATTAAAATATTAGGGATTTTTGCAGAGCTTTTCCATAAAAGTTTTTGGGATGTTATCGGTACGCTTATCATTTTTGTAATTGTAGCATTTCTCATTTTGGCTGTAATTATTTTTCAGTCTAAAAAAGAGAATAATTATGGAAATTCTGGAAGAGGTCATGGTGGAACTGGGGGAAGTTTTTATGTTGAAAACTCAATTTTTGACAAACTTCAAAGTATCTATGAAGAACGAGCTCGAAAATATATTGAAGAAAAAGATTACCGGAACGCTGCTAAAGTTTATATCAATCTTTTAAAAGATAATTACAGAGGAGCAAAGACCTTGGAAGAAGGTGAAATGTATAATGAAGCCGCTGTAATTTATCTCAAAAAACTGAACAACAAATCTGAAGCTGCGGCATGTTACGAAAAAGCTAAACAGGCAAAAAAGGCCATCGAGTTGTATAAAGAACTTAACTATAATGAGAAAGTTGGTGATTTGTATAGAGAAATCAATGATGTTAAAAGTTCAGATACCTATTATCAAATGGTTATAGATGACTATGAGAAATACAATCAAATGGTAAAGGCTTCTCTTATTTATCGCAAAAAAATGGAAAAACCTGATGAAGCTCAAAAACTTCTATTAAAAGGGTGGATTGAAAATAGAGATGCTTTTAATTGTCTTAATAATTATTTTGCAAATATTTTTGAAGTGAATCACTTAGAAAGTGAGATTAAGCATTTATATAAAGAAACTCCTTCTGATAAGAAGCTAATCTATTTGGAAGCGATGAAATATGAGTTTAAAAAATCTGAAGAATTACAATCTACTACCCGAAATATAGCCTATGAAATTATTTCGGAAAACATAAGTACACATTCTGAGATTGTGAATGAATTAAAACATTTTAATCCTAATGATGAGGTGATTTTAAGAGATATTTTGAGATACAAAACAGGGAGAAATAAAATGTTTGGATATTAAAATTGATTATCTAGGAATTAAAAAAGTAAAGAAAATAAATTATCTTTGCGCCAGAAAATTATGACAATACAAAGAGCACATATCAGTTTAAATCTATGCGATCGCCCTGCAATAAAGGGATCGTTTGAGTATGAAGGCATGATATTGAATGAGGCAAAATGTGCTTGCTTTGAAAATTATTTACCATAAACCTGTAGAAATTTAATCAAAATATAGCAAAAACGCCTCGATACTCGAGGCGTTTTTTGTGTTTTTAGAGTGAAAATTATTTAGAATGAAAAAAAATAACCAAAAAGATGAAAATTTTTTAATTAATAATGAACAAACAATAAGAAAATAAAGAGTGATAACTAAACCGATGAGAGACAGTCATTTAGGTATTTAAGCTATCTGCAAAATATTGCGGACAGATACTTCTTATTCTTATGTTTGTATTTAATTAAGTGGTTTTCAGAAAGTTAAGTAAAAAATAAATTTGTGAGATTAAAAATTTCATATTTACTTTGCAACCGAAAATTGAAAGCAACAAGTTTTCAGCTTTTCAAAAAACTTTTTAAAACAAGAAAAATAAAATGAAACAATTACATACCATATCAAATCTATATTCAAGACAACGCAGTCTACTACCGATGGGACTAGGGTATGCATGTATTTTTGATAGTGAATTTGTGGATAAAAGGTGCTTATATATATGGGTCAGCTAATGAACTGACACGTCTAAAATATCGAGCGCCTCCTAAAAAGAGGCGCTTTTTTTATGGTTTCTCTAGCTTATTTGGTAAAGCGTCGGTTTGTGGCACCGAAGAACAGGGTTCGATCCCCGGAGATACCCAAAATTATAAAAACTCATAGCTCAATTGGTTAGAGTATCGACCTGATACGTCGAAGGCTGAAGGTTCAAGTCCTTCTGGGATTACAAAGGTTCCGTGGCTCAATGGATAGAGCATGGGTTTTCTAAACCCAGGGTTACAGGTTCAAATCCTGTCGGAATCACAAATAAGGTCTATTGAGGTAACGGCTAACCTTCCCGACTGTCTCTCGGGCACTGCGAGTTCGATTCTCGCATAGACCGCAAAAGATTTACGGAAAATTTCGAATCCGACTGTCTCTCGGAAAAGATTTTAAAGTGGATCTGCAAAACTGGAAAGATAAAGGTGGTTGTTTACCCGCCTTGGACGCGGGAGGTCGCAAGTTCGAATCTTGCTTTTCAGACAATTTACTCCATTCGTCTAATGGTTTAGGACGGCTGCCTTTCGAGCAGTAAATAAGAGTTCGATTCTCTTATGGAGTGCAAAAGATTTCGTAGCTCAATGGTAGAGTGCTGGTCTGTTAAACCAGAAGTTGAAAGTTCAAGTTGTTCCGGAATCGCCAATAAATGTTAATTGTTTCAAAAAAGAGAAAAGAAAAGGTTTGTCAAGAGCAGAAGATCTTTACGCCAAAAATACGAAAAAATAGACAAACTTTTCTTTTCAATCTGATGGTTCGCCGAAGTGGAAGAGTCGGGGCGGTCTGCAAAACCGTTGTGTAAGCTGAGTGGGTTTGAATCCCATAACCATCTCAAATAACTAAAATGAGATTAGTTCAGAAGAAAATAAAAGTTTGTCGAGCGTAGAAGTTCTTATATCAAACAAAAAATAAAGACAGGCTTTGTTTTCTTCCAAAAAATTAAAAGGAAGTACGCCGAAGTTGGAGAGTCGGGGCAGACTGTAAATCTGTTGCTTCATTGTTGAGTAGGTTCGAATCCTACTACTTCCACAAACACCACTGATAATGTAATGGCAGCATGCAGGAAATGTACTCTTGTTGTTTAGGTTCGATTCCTAGTCAGTTGGTCAAAATAATTTGAAGAGTTAATAAATCGATTTTAAATTACAAATATCATGAAAATTCAAATTGGGAATAGTATTTATTAGGTTTTCATAAAAGATAAGTTAAGACAGGAAAGAGAAAGACGTTGCCAAGCGCAGAAGATCTTTATAAAACACTAACAGGCATAGTTTATTAAAAGGCAAGCCTTCTCAGACCTTACTACTTATCAAAATGCGGAAGTGGTGGAATTGGCAGACACACTTGATTTAGGCTCAAGGTTTTGGGGGTTCAAGTCCCTCCTTCCGTACAAAATGTAAACAACTTATGAAAAATTGGAAGAGTGGTGTAGCAGGTCTGCACGTTAGTCTGAAAAACTAAAGGTACAGGTTCGAAATACGAAGTATTCGTGAATACTATAAATAAATATAAAATTCATGAACAATCCTGTCTGTTCCACAAAATATGAATTATAATAATAGACAAAACTCAAAACTTATAATTAATAATTCATAACTCTAAATCTGATTCATGGTGTAATTGGTCAGCACACAAGACTTTGACTCTTGTTGTTCAGGTTCGAAATGCGGAGCATTCGTGAATTCTTTAAATAAGATATAAAACTCATGAACAATCCTGATGAGTCAACAGAAATTAACAATTTAATATTTAAACAAAACAAAATTTAAAACATGTAGAAAAATGGAAACGCAACAACAAACATGGCAGAATATGAATGGGAAAATTTTCCAGAAATCTATCAAACAACTGGTAGAAGATGCCATAATCCGCGAACAGGCAAACGGGCATCGACTGAAGGTTTGTGTGGGTTCAGACTCCCACGTTTATGGTGATGCTATCAGTTATGCAACGGCAGTTGTCTTTATTCGTGAGGGAAAAGGAGCGTTTACCTTTATCAGAAAAGAGAGAGAAATACAGAGTATCAGTATCAAGGAAAGAATGTTGAATGAGGTAAACAAATCCGTAGAAATTGCATATGCTATTTGCTCTATTTTGGATGCTTATGGGGTAGAAATGGAGGTGCACGCAGATATTAATACCGATCCGGATTTCAAATCCAATGTAGCTTTGAAAGATGCAATGGGATATATTCTGGGAATGGGATATGTGTTTAAAGCGAAACCTTATGCATTCGCGAGTTCAAACTGTGCTGATATGATGGTTTAAGTAAAGTATAGCTAAAAAAAAATTATAATGGACATTTTTAGATTAATTCAAGATATAAAAACACATTTAAAACTCAATTTTGATGAGGTTGATAGATGGTTTGATAAAGATAATAAGACATTGAATTATCAGCCATCAAATGGAGGTTGGACGATTCAGCAGATTTTAGAACATATCTATTTGACAAATTTTTATTTGTTGATTTTGATTGAGAAAGGTTCAAAAAAAGCGGGGCGAAATTATCTTGGTCTTGATTTAAATCTTGAAATAAAAAATTACAGTTTCAATCCAGAAAAGTTTGAAAAAGTAGGTGAGTATGGCACTTTTGAATGGATAAGACCAGAACACATGGAGCCGAAAGTAGAATTAAAATTAACTGAAATCAGGAATTTAATTTCTCAACAATATCATCAATGTTTAAATTATTTAGACTTGATGAAAAACGGCGAAGGTCTTCTCTGCAAAACGACAATGACTGTGAACAAATTGGGGAAAATTAATGTGTATGAATACATTTATTTTCTTTCACTTCACGCTCAGAGACATGTTACCCAGATGAAAAATAATGAATTAGAAACTATTAAAAATTTAAAAAAATGATTTTCAAAACATATAATTCTATTGAAAATGCTTATCAAACCCGTGTGCTTGAGCAAATCAAAATGCAGGGTTTTGGGGATGAGGTTTTCATAGTACAAGAAAAAGTTCACGGAGCTAATTTCTCTTTCTTTACCGACGGAAAGGAAATTAGAATTGGAAAAAGAACCGCTTTCATCGAAAAAGATGAAAAGTTCTTCAATGCACATCAGATTTTAGAACGTTACAGAAATAATGTAAAGGATGTGTTCGAAAAAGTGAAAACTCTTCATCCGGATGTTGAAACTGTGGCTATCTATGGTGAATTGTTCGGAGGAGGTTACAAACATAAAGAAGTAGTACCTGTAAAAAGTGCGTTGAAAGTGCAGAAAGGTATTGAATATGCACCTTACAACGAATTTTATGCTTTTGATATCAAGTTAAATGGTATTACTTATTTGGATATAGATTTGGCTAATCAAGTTTTTGAAGAAACAGGATTTTTCTATGCAAGAATTTTGTTTCAGGGAACTTTGGAAGAGGTTTTGAAGTATCCGAATGTTTTCAATTCTAAAATTCCGACTTGGTTGGGACTGCCTGAATTGGAAAATAATATGTGTGAAGGAACCATTGTGAAAACTTTGAAAACCAGATGTTTTGGAAACGGCTCAAGAGTAATTCTGAAAAACAAGAATGAAAAATGGGTTGAAAAATCTAAAGTTGAAAGAAAGCAGAATAAAACTGTTCAAAAACAAATCAACTTTAGTGAAAAAGGTCAGAATATTTGGGATGAAATTCAAAAATATGCAACTGCAAACAGGCTGAATAATGTTGTAAGCAAGGTTGGTGAATTTGAGCCTAAAATGATGGGACAAATCATTGGTCTTTTTGCACAGGATATTTTGGATGATTTTGAAAAGGATTTCCCGGAAGTTTTCACAACTATTGAAAAAGAAGAACAAAAGAGAATCAATAAAAAATTGAATTCTTTAGTAATTAAAGTTATAAAAGAAGAATTTATGACTCTAAAAGTTTAGTTTCGGTAAGTATTTATCGAAACTTTTTTATATAAATATTTAAAAACAATTAAAAAATGAAACCAAATATATTTTTTACGGCGGACCATCATTTTGGTCACGAAAATATTATAAAATTCTCCGAAAGACCTTTTGAGTCTTTGGAACAAATGAACGAAGAACTTATCAGAAGATGGAATGAGAAAGTTGATGTCAACGATATTGTTTATCATTTAGGTGATGTGAGTTTAGGTAAACCGGATTTTACAAAGGAAGTCTTAAGTAAATTGAATGGCAAAATTCATTTAATAAAAGGGAATCACGAATATTCCGCTCTTCGGGTACCCGACAGATTTGAGTGGATTAAAGATTATCATGAACTTTATGTAGAAGATGAAGAAGCGAATCAGGGAAAACAAAAGATTATTCTTTTTCATTATTCCATGCGGACATGGAACGGCTCTCATCGTGGAATCTGGCAGCTTTACGGGCATTCACACGGAACACTACCTGATGATGAAATGGCTTTAAGCATTGATGTCGGAGTAGATTGTCATCATTTCTATCCCATTTCTTACCAAGAAGTGAAAGAAGTGATGAAAAAGAAAAAATGGACGCCACCGTTTGCGCCAAGAAATTAGATGTAAGGAAAGTTGGATGCCAAAGAGAAATATGCATTGCAGAAGCTATAGTTTTCTTACATCCATTTTTAATCCTTTAATAATTAAATTTTTAAACAATGAAAACAACAGATAATATATTAATTATAGACCTTGAGGCAACGTGTTGGGATGACCGACCGCCAAGAGGTCAGGAAAGTGAAATTATAGAAATCGGTGTATGTATTATGAATGCAAAAACTGGTGAGATTTCACAAAATGAGGGGATTTTAGTAAAACCTCAATTTTCAAAAGTAAGTCCTTTTTGTACGGAACTTACTTCTATTACCCAGAAAATGCTTGATGATGAAGGCGTTTTGCTGGATGATGCTTTTGATATCCTGAGAGCAGAATATGATTCAGAAGACCTGACTTGGGCTAGTTACGGAAACTATGATTTGAATATGCTTCAAAATCAGGCAAGAAGATTCAATTTAGATTATCCTTTGAGTTATGACCATATTAATGTAAAGACTTTATTTGGAGAATTGCATCCAACTGTACGCAAAAGCGTTGGGATGGCGAGAGCTTTAGGAGAATTGAATCTCAAACTTGAAGGTACTCACCATAGAGGCGTAGATGATGCCAAAAATATTGCGAAGATTTTATATTGGTGTTTAAATCAATACTAATATAGGAATTTAAAATGTGCAATAATTACTCCCTTTTATGAGGGAGTTTTTTGTTTTTATATAAAAAATCAAAATAAAAATTAGAACGCAAAAAGATTGCGTAATTGGTCGTTTACTTTGCATCATCAAAATGAAATAATACTAAAATTTTGAAAAACAGATTTTAGTCAAAATATCAGGCAGGTCTAGTTGGGTGTTTCTGTATAGCACTATTGCAGAGGAATTTGTTGAGAAACATAAATTTATTCTGTTCAGCTTGACTTGAAGGTTTCGAGGTTTTCCAAAAAATCTCACACGGCTCTATCGGGTGAAGGTTCGAGTCCTTCTATCTCTCGAAAGGGGATATAGTTCAATGGTAGAACAATAGATTTTTGCGTGGGTTCGAATCCCACTCTCGTTTCGCACGAGGTAGCTCAGTCTGGTCAGAGCACTACATTTTTAACGTAGGTTGAAAATAGACTCAAAATCTATTTTTTATTAGAGTTTCGAATATTCTCATTAAAAATATTCATGGAAAAATCTGGAATTTTTTCAGTTGTTGAATCAACATTTTGAAAAAGCCTGTAAGAAAAGATGTTTTCTGAAAATGAAGTTGAATTGAAGAATAAATGATTTTTAAATGAACTTTTCTAAAGTTAGAATTTTAATATAAAATCAAATAACAGATATTTTTTGCTTGCAAATGATAGACGTTGAATGAAATATATGAAATCAGAATTTTCGAAAATCAATTTGAAAATACTATTCTAAAATAAATAGATTTTTCTGAAAGACTTTGCTT
Organism: Chryseobacterium oryctis; assembly: GCF_025971925.1. GTDB lineage: Bacteria > Bacteroidota > Bacteroidia > Flavobacteriales > Weeksellaceae > Chryseobacterium > Chryseobacterium oryctis. Next base: position 351,431 of record NZ_JAPDHV010000001.1, on the reverse strand, counting down.
CCGCTGTTTTTGGAAGAAGAGACTCTGGATTTTCCTTTTAATAATTAAAATTAATAACGAATAAAATATAAAAAGATGATAAAGAACGTACAAATTAAGGCTAATGAAACAGGGTTGGTTTTCAAAAACGGAAACTTAATTGATGTTTTGAAAGAAGGTAAATATTGGATTTTTGGGAATAAATCAGTGGAAATTCATGAGATGAAAAATAAATTCAATTCAGAAAATGATATTGACCTTTTATTGAAGAATGAAACCTTGGTTTCTATGCTGGAAGTGATAGAGGTAAAAGATGGGGAGATTGTTTTGTTGTATGAAAAAGGAATTTTCAAAGAGGTCTTGAATGTAGGACAATATGCTTTCTGGAAAGGAATTTTGAACAGAGAATTTCAAAAAATAGACTTAACGAAAGTTGAGATTACAGAAAAAATCTCCAAAACGATTCTTGAAAATATGAAATTGAAAAATTTCATAAGGAAATTCGTAATAACAAATCAGTACAAAGGCTTGCTGTTGATTGATGGTAAATTGGAAAAGGTGCTTGATTCAGGAACTTATTACTTCTGGAATAACGAAATTTCTGTTGATGTAAAATCTATTGATACAAGAATGCAACAAATGGAAATTGCAGGTCAGGAATTGTTAACGAAAGATAAGGCGATGCTTCGTATCAACTTTTATGTACGTTTTCAGGTGGAAAACATCGAAAAAGCATTGATGGAAAACAAAGAATATGACAAGCAATTGTATATTCTGATGCAGTTGGCTTTGCGTGAATTTGTCGGAGCATTGACTTTGGATGAGTTGCTGGTGAAGAAAGATAACGTAGGAAAAGAAATTCTTGAAAATCTTGGAAACAAAGCTGATGATTTAGGACTGAAAGTTTCTGATGCAGGAATTAGAGATGTTATTTTGACTGGTGAAATGAAGGAAATTATGAATCAGGTTTTGATTGCTGAGAAAAAAGCTCAGGCAAATACCATTATGAGACGTGAAGAAACAGCTTCTACCAGAAGTTTGCTGAATACAGCAAAATTGATGGAAGAAAATGAAGTTCTTTGGAAGCTGAAAGAAATGGAATATATGGAAAAAATTGCCGACAAAATTGGAGATATTACCGTTTCCGGAAACAGTAATATTGTCTCTCAGTTAAAAGAAATTTTTGCAAAATAGGAAATAATATCCATTATTATAAAGGCAGGTTTTGAGTTTCAAAATCTGTCTTGTAATCAGCCTTGTAGCTTAAAAGGAAAAGCCTACGGTAAAATTTACTAACCGTAGAGTTTGCGGATATTCCGGTTAGACCTGCGCGGACTAATGGGTAGAGTTTACAGATGCACCGAAATTGTTTAGGGAAAGTAGGGAAGCGTATTTACAGCCGCAATGCCAGTAGGGAATGTGAGTTCGAGTCTCATCAAGGCTACAAAAAAGACAAGTTTAAATTTTAAACTTGTCTTTTTCTATTTTTTCTCCAGCCACTCCTCATAAGAAAGGACACCTAGCTCTGGTTTTCCGTCACCTTCCAAAATAGAAATGAATTCTAGCTGATTTCCGTCGGGGTCATTAAAATATATTGCTAAAGCGGGCATCCATGCGAAAACCATTGGCTTTTCAATTCCGTCTTTTAAAAAATTGTAAGGTTTTAAGTCTTTATTTTTTAAAAATTCTATAGAGTAATTCAAAATATCTTCTTTATCCGCCGTAAAAGCAAAATGCCTTGTCTGCAAATTTTCTTTTTGTTCCCATAGTCCAAGCATTGATACTTTGTTTTTTCCAATCCACAAAAAAGCGATTGGTCGATTCTCGTCTCTATGAGCTAATTCTAATCCTAAAACTTCAGTATAAAACTGTACAGCATTTTCCAAATTGCTTACCTGAATATGCGTTTCATATAATCCTTTAATCATAGCTTATTCTTTTGATATAAACAAAGCTAAAAAACGAATTTCCAAAAATTGAGAACCGTTAATTTCTTTATTCGAAACAAATAATAGAAAAATTTTATAAAATTTTTAATTACGCAAAATGATTGCGTAATTATGTTTTTACTTTGCATCAGAAATCAGAGAGAAGATGACAATTCTCCGATAATGTTTAACAAAAAAACAGTAATTATGAAATTTAATTTTTTTAGAAAAGAGAATAAAGTAGTGGTGAACTACGAAGGTGCGAAAGCATATACAATGACACCTGCGGAAGAATTATACAGTGCTGTTGTTACAACAGGATTATCAAATACTACTTATGAAAAAGGAAATGACAGATTGGCGAGAATTCAGTCTCTGATTTTGAAAAACGACCCAGAATTTGTTGCGAAATTGGCGGTGTATGCAAGAAAAGATATGCATTTGCGCTCTATTCCGTTGGTGTTGACGACTGAATTGGCAAAGCAGGTTTCGGGTACAGATTTGGTAAGCAGAACTGTTGACGGAGTTGTTCAAAGAGCAGATGAAATCACCGAGTTATTAGCGTATTACCAATTGGCTAACCAAAGAACAGAGGTTAAAAAACTGAATAAACTTTCAAAGCAAATCCAAAAAGGTTTGGTGAAATCTTTCAATAAATTTGATGAATATCAATTCGCAAAATACAACAGAAAAGCAGATGTAACATTGAAAGATGCATTGTTTTTGGTTCACCCGAAAGCAAAAGATGATAATCAACAAACAATTTTCAACAAAATTGTAAACGATACGTTGGAAACTCCATACACTTGGGAAGTTGAACTTTCGGTTTTGGGTCAGCAAAAATTTGCTAATGATGCAGACAGAAAATCAGCATTTAAAAACAAATGGGAAGAACTGATTTTCAGTAATAAACTAGGTTATATGGCAACCTTGCGAAACCTGAGAAATATCTTGGAGGCTAATGTTTCCTCCGATGCGATTTATAAAGTATGTAATTATCTGTCGGATGAAAAAGCAGTGAAAAATTCAAAACAATTGCCTTTCAGATTTTTGGCGGCGTATAGAGAACTGAAAAATATTGATTCAAAATATCTGTCATCAATTTTGGAAGCCTTGGAAGATGCAGTGATGATGAGTGCAAAAAACATCAAAGGTTTTGGCTTTGATACTTCGGTTGTGATTGCAGCAGACGTATCGGGTTCTATGCAAAAATCAGTGTCTCCAAAATCTAAAGTTCTGTTGTATGATATAGGTTTGTTGATGTCGATGATTTTGCAGTCACAGTGCAAAAATGTTATCACGGGTATGTTTGGTGACCGTTGGAAGAGAGTTCCGATGCCTAAAAATGGTATACTGAGAAATGTAGATGCTTTCTATAAAAGAGAAGGTGAGGTTGGTTATTCTACGAACGGTTATCTGGTAATTGAAGATTTGATTAAAAGAAAAGAAATCGTGGATAAAGTAATGTTGTTCACTGATACTCAGCTTTGGGATAGCAACAGAGGAGGTAATTCCTTTGAAAATTCATGGAATCAGTATAAAAAAATCAATCCGAATGCAAAATTGTATATTTTTGATTTGGCAGGTTACGGAAAACAACCGTTGGATGTCAGAAAAAATGATGTATATCTTATTGCAGGTTGGTCAGACAAAATTTTCGATGTACTGAACGCTTTGGAAGATCGAAAATCAGCAGTAGAAATGATTAAAAAAGTAGTGCTGTAAAAGGCACTGCTTTTAAAAATAAAACTAATAACCATTAATTTTTTAGAAGCTATTTCCCGCTTTTGTTTTTATTCAACCTAAAAATTGGAAAAAAGAAAACAAGAACTAAATTTAAAATTAGGTAAGCTAGGAAAGACCCAGATGAAATAAACTGACCTAGGAAATGTAGGCGTTAAGAAAATAAGCTATACGAACGTTAAGAAAATTCTATTGTTCGAAGCGCGACATAAATAGAGAAATGAAGAGTAAATATTAAATTCGCACAAGTTTTAGAATTTTTAGAGAGTATAGGTTATTTTTAGCCGGAGTTTCCAAGTCTTGAATTTTGGTTCTTTTGCTTCAAGGCAAAACGAACAAAACATAAACAACCGATGCCGTAGAAAAGAAATCCTTCGACTTTTAATTGAATATGAGTCTTTTCACTATATTGCTCGGTTTAAATAAACCAATGTCGTTATGTAAGAGTTTCATCGTCAAACTTAAAATTTGAATAACATTCAAAACTCTTAAAATTGTTACTTGGTTTTAAAAATAAATTCAACTGCGTAAATATAATGCGCACTAAGGTAGTAATTTTGCCTTAATAAAAAATAATAACTATTTAATATAAAGTAAGTGTCGTAAAACAGAGTTACTTCGTTAGGAGCGGTTATACAGGTTCGAATCCTGTTCTGGAGCACATACAGATGGCGTAATTGGTAGCGTACCGTATACAAGTTCTGTTTGAATTCCTACCTTACTTAAAACAATCGATGCCGTTGAAAAGAGTTACTTCGACTTCCAATTGAAAATAAAGACTCTTTCTTTTATTGCTCGATTTTGAAAATATATAATCAAGTGTCGTCTTAGAATCATACTTCGAGATTGAGTAAACATTGGGTCGCAGGTTCGAGTCCTGCCTTTTCCCTCGAAAAGGAGAAGTAGCTCAGCGGGTAGAGCAAATGCACGGAAGATTCTACAATTATTACCTTGATTTAAAAATAAAAGAGTGCCGTTAGAGAAAACTTACTTCGGTTAATCTTATGATGTTGGTTCGACTCCAAAATAAATCTGAAAATGATTTATATAAAAGGTTTTCCCGTCTTTTGCCTCTTTTTTTAATTTGTAAAATATAAACAGGTGCCGTAGAATAGTGTTACTTCGCTCATTACGACGGGGTCACGGGTTCGAATCCCGTCTCTTCCACCAAAAAACAGGAAGAGTAGCTCAGATGGTTAGAGCACGACATTGCGCTATTTGTTTATTGCCTTGTTTTCTTGATAAATAAAAGTGTCGTAGAGAAAAGATACTTCGTCCACAAATAGGGGAGGAATAATGAAGTTGGTAACTCCGACAAGATTATCCGGTTCGACTCCGGCAAGACGTGCCCCGCCATTCAATTCTTTTCTTGCTTATTACCTTTAAAAAAATAGAACCAATAAAAATTATCGGTTCTATTTTTTATTGGATTACTTATTATTTGCTATTTTCTCAAATTCGTCCTCAAAAGTTTTCTTCCATTTAGCTATTGTCGTTCTGCTTATTTTATATTTTTTAGACATATAGCTTGTTGAGAAGCCGTGTTTTTGCTGATACTCCAAAAGTTTGAGCATCGTTTTTTTATCATAAGTTTTTAGCTTTTGATTGTTTCTCTCACTCTCTTTAGAACGCTTAAAGATTTTGTCATTAAACTTTAATACTTCTTCCGTGGTATCAAGTTTTTTAAGCATCTTTAGTATTTTGGGATCTTTTAATTTATCGGGATGCTCAAGCCTTAACATATCCTGATAAATTTTGTTATAATTAGGTCTCATGCTACTCATCTTTTTATTCTACATCATTTCTTTTTTGTAACCATCTGTGAAGTGTACTTTTTGGGATAGAGTACTCCTTGATAACTTCACTTTGGGTCATTTCCCCGGAAATAATTCTTTTCATAATAAACTCTTTGATTTCCTGAGTGTAAATATTTTTTCTGAAGTAAGGGATTTTTTCCGATTTTTGAGTGTTTTTATTAGTAGCAGAAGGGGGTGAATACAAAATCAAATGCGAACTGTAAAGTCTAAAAAAATCATATTCCAAAAGTTTAGACCATCTCAAAAGCGTATCTGTGTCTATAGATTTGCTATTGTACATTTTTTCAATGAATTCTTCATCTTTGTTTAAAAAATTGCAGATTCTCTCCATTGTAATCTCTTTTTCATCAACACTCTCCTTAATGAATTTTCCGATGTGTATCTCTTTGTACAGCATTTTATTCAAATAATCTTAATAATTAAACAATTAACTAAACCAAACATCCAAAGAAAAATAGGTATTTAGAAGTTAGTCAGATAAGGAAAATTGTTTGTTGCTATTAAACAATAGAATTTAGAACTATGATTTATTTATTCAGAATATTTTGAATGATAAGATATGATGTTCGTATCTTAAGAAATTCCCTTATATCACAAACATTCATGTGTTGTAAACGGTAAATCTTTCATTTTTATTTTGTAAAAACTCATATTTCCAAACTTTTCCCCATAAGTCTGAACAATATTTTACCTATTAAAGCTTTTTCATGTATTCTCTGTATATATAAAAAAAAATTGTTGATTTTTTATCACTTATAGTGGAAATAATCATTTTTTTACTTTTTCAAATATAAAAAAATAATGACAATTTAACGAATGATTTATTGAAAATTATCTTTGAAATTTAATTATAGATAAAAAAAATACAATAAATATATATATTGTATTAAATAATATAAAGTTTCATTTTGAGTTAAAAATTTGTGCTATAAAAATTAGTCTAAAGTCAATACCTTTGCGGTTTAGTTTAGTATATGAAATTGTTCGATTTTACTCAGAAAGTAAATTATAAAAACGAATTACTTGCAGGGTTTACTGTCGCGATGACAATGATTCCGGAGTCTCTTTCTTTTGCGATTTTGGCAGGGCTCTCTCCTCTTACAGGATTATATGCCGCTTTTATGATGGGGTTAGTAACTGCTATTTTTGGAGGCCGTCCGGGAATGGTTTCCGGAGGAGCTGGTGCTACAATTGTTGTTTTAATAGCTTTAATAAAAACTCATGGAATAGAATATCTCTTTGCAACTGTTGTTTTGGCAGGGATTTTTCAGATGTTGGTTGGTTTTTTCAAACTCGGGAAATTTGTAAGATTAATTCCACAACCCGTTATGTATGGATTTCTAAATGGTTTGGCTGTGATTATTTTTATGTCACAGGTTGAACAATTTAAAATTACAGATACAAACGGAATCGTAGGTTGGTTACAGGGAACATCTTTATATGTAATGTTGGGGTTAACGGCTTTGACAATTGCGATAGTATATTTTTTCCCAAAAATTACAAAAGTTGTTCCTTCTTCTTTGGTTGCAATTGTAATTGTTTTTGGAGTCGTTTTAGGATTTGGAATTAATACCAAGACAGTTGCGGATATAGCAAGCGTAAGTGGGAGCCTTCCAAGTTTTCATATTCCTGAGATTCCTTTTTCTTTAGAAGCATTACAAATCATTTTTCCTTACGCTTTGATAATGGCTGGAGTTGGTTTAATAGAATCTCTTTTAACTCTGTCTATGGTTGATGAAATTACAAATTCTAAAGGAAGTGCCAATAAAGAATCTGTAGCACAAGGTTTGGCAAATATTACAAACGGTTTCTTTGGCGGAATGGGAGGTTGTGCAATGGTTGCCCAAACTCTGGTTAATATTAATGCTGGTTCCAGAGCAAGACTTTCAGGGATTATTGCATCTATTACAATTTTGATTATCATTTTGATAGGAGCTCCATTTATTGAAAAAATTCCGATGGCAGCATTGGTTGGAGTGATGATGATGGTGGCGATAAGTACTTTTCAGTGGGTTTCTATCAGAATTGTTAATAAAATGCCCAAATCTGACATTTTTGTGGGTATTACAGTCGCTTTAATTACCATTGTTCTTCACAATCTTGCTTTAGCGGTATTAGTTGGAGTTATTATTTCGGCGTTGGTTTTTGCTTGGGATAGTGCCATAAGAATTCGTGCGAGAAAGTATCTTGATGGAAATGGGGTAAAACATTATGAGATTTTTGGGCCATTATTTTTCGGTTCAGTAACGACATTTAACGAAAAATTTGATCCTATAAATGACCCGGAAGAAGTAATGATTGATTTTAAAGAAAGTAGAATTGTAGATATGAGTGCAATTGATACTTTAAATAAATTGTCTAAAAGATATACTGATCAAAATAAAAAATTGCATTTATGTCATTTGAGTGAAGATTGTATAAAAATGCTAAAAAATGCAGAAGCTGTTATTGAAATAAATATGGATGAAGATCCTACCTATAAAGTAATGCCTGAAAGGTAAAAGTGATTTATTTTCAATATTCTGTTAAAAAAGTTTCAAAAAGCAGATTAAAATAGGTGGACATATTTTTTAATATTATCTTTGGAGCTATTTCATTTATAACAATTTAAGTTAAAGATTGCGGTGGATAAACATCAAGGTATTTTAGACCTTCATCCGGGGTTGGTGTTGGGATTTGCAATAACTGTTATCATTATGTTATTGCTAGATTTAGGAGTTTTTAATAAAAAAAGTCATGAGGTTTCTTCTAAAGAAGCTACAGTCTGGTCGATAGTTTGGATCTCGCTGTCTATGATATTTTCTGGGGTGGTATATTGGGTTTTCAATACAGATGGTGCACCGGAAAGTCATGCGTTAGCCGTTGAAAAATTTACACAATATCAGGCTGCATATTGGATTGAGAAAGCTCTTTCCGTAGATAATTTATTTGTATTTATCCTTGTGTTTGGTTTCTTTAAGGTGCCAAAACATCTTCATCACAAAGTCTTATTCTGGGGAATTATAGGTGCATTGATATTCAGAGCTATATTTATTTTTGCGGGAATTGGAATTATTAACCTAACTTATCTTCCGGAAATGACAATTTTCGGACATGAAGTTAAGATCAATGTTGTAATGACTCTGTTTGGTTTATTTCTTCTTTATGCGGGGATTAAGTCTTGGGGAGAAGGAGATGGTGATGACGATGAGGATTTTAATGACACACCTGGAGCAAAACTTGTAAAAAAATTCTGGAAGGTTTCTAATAATTACGATGGAGATAAGTTTTTTACGATACAGAATGGTATTAAAATGGCGACTCCGCTTTTGGTCGTAGTAGCTGTGATTGAGTTTACAGATGTATTGTTTGCGGTTGATTCTATTCCTGCCATTTTCGCCATTTCAAATGACCCTTTTATCCTTTATACATCCAATATTTTTGCAATTTTAGGACTGAGGTCATTGTATTTCTTATTGGCCAATTTTATTTATATGTTCAGCAAATTATCATATGGTCTGGCAATAATTTTATCTTTTATTGGAGTTAAAATGTTGATTGCGCCTTGGATTCATATTCCGTCCCCTATTTCTTTGGGGATTGTAGGAGGTGTACTTGTAATCTCGGTTTTGGTATCTTTATTATTTCCGGATAAGAAGATGAAAGAGAAATTAGAAGAGAAAAATTAAAATATAAATGCTTTACAATTTGTAAGGCATTTTTTATTTGTGGTTTGGGAGTTTATTGAAATTATTTTTATTAGTTAATCAATCTATTTAAACTTTTTGAACTGATTATAAAGTTCAGTTTTCAAAATCCTATCTTTGTAAAAAATTTAACAATGGGAGTAGCAGATATGTTATTTAAACGTAAAAAAGAGCTTGCTGAAAAAAATCTTAATGAAGGTAAAGCTTATATGGAAGAGTATGGCAAAAGAGAAAGTGTTGTACAATTACCAAGCGGATTGCAATATGAAATCATTACAGAAGGAGACGGTGAAAAACCAGGTCCGAAATCTACTGTAAAATGCCATTATCACGGAACAACAATTTCAGGTAAAGTTTTTGATAGTTCTGTGAAAAGAGGTACTCCGGCATCTTTCCCTTTGAATAGGGTAATTGCAGGTTGGACTGAGGCTCTTCAGTTAATGCCTGTAGGAAGCAAATGGAGATTAATTATTCCTCCGCATTTGGCATATGGGGAACAACAAATCAGCAAAGAAATAGGGCCAAATTCTACTCTTGTTTTTGAAGTTGAATTATTAGATATTAAATAAGATTTCCTTAAAAATAGCTTAAAAAGTTTGTCCGAATTCGGGTAAACTTTTTTTATTTATTTATCTTAGCCTTTGGTTTAAATTAAAATTCTTTTGTTTAAATAAGATTCAATGAAAAAGCTATTTTACTTTTTTGTTATTATTGTTTCATTAACTTCTTGTGTATCAAAGAAGAATCTTGTTATAAAGCAGAATATTCTTACACTTCGCGATAGTTATTGTAAAGCACCTTTTAAATATAATTATACCAATAAAATTCCGTCATATAATTCAGATTCTATTATTGCAGCAAATAAAGAACTGAAAGGAATGTTTTCTGACCAGAGTATTTTAATTCTTAACGCTCTTGATAATCTTGATGAGGTTCATAAAATCATTGAGCTGAAAAAAGAATCATCTTTGGAATCGCAGGTTAAAGTTTTACAGCTTAAAACAAAAATTAACAGTAAAATTACTATTGCTCTGACGGAATTGGATGCAGTAGCCGCAGAATTTGATTGTGAAGGAGAAAGAGTAGCTCAAATTGGAAATTATGTTGACAATTTGAATGAATCCAGAAATAACAAACTGATTTTATATTCAATCGTAACGGGAGCTGCAGCTTCAATTGCAGGAGGAATTGTAAAAGATAATGGGTGGAGTAATGCCATTGACATTGGAGGTGGTGTTTTGGGAGCTGGTTTTGGTTTAGCAACCCTCAATCCAAAAGGTAAAAAAGTTGAGTTTATACATCAAAGAAATCTGTTGAGAGATGTTTGGAAAGAAAAACTGGAATCTCCAAATTTTCCCCCTTTTATCTGGTATATGTATACTGAGAAAAAGTTTTCCATTAAAGAAAATCTTTCCATTATTGGGAATATAAAGGAAAGGTGGTTACACTATCAGTTTGATAACGATAAAGAAACTGCTGATAAATCGGTTATATTTAGTGATGGAGGATATTATAGAGCGGATGATTTACATAATAGAGCTGCAATGTTGAACCAAATGCAGTCTGCTACACGAACTATTAATCAGACTATCAATTATTTACTGTTGGATTTAGATAAATTAATTTTGTAAATAATAAATTAACTGTAATGAAATTTGTTACATTTAAAAATTGTTGTATATTTGTATCAGTAATATAATGAACAATACGAGATTTGCTACGGCAATACATATTATGACGTTGTTGGCTAAAAGTCCGCAAGACTGGCTTACTTCCGAGTGGATGGCTGGAAGTATTAATGTAAATCCTGTAGTCGTTCGTAAAGAAATAAGTGTATTGAGAGAAGCGGGTTTAATTATTAGCAGACAAGGAAAAGAGGGAGGAAGTCAGCTTTCTAGAAATGCCGATTCTATCACGATTTCTGAAATATATTCTGCGGTTAAGAATACTGAGGTTTTAGGCAAGAAAAATCAAAATCCTAATCCAGCCTGTAATGTAGGGAAAGAAATTAATGAACATTTGAATGGTTTGTTTATAGAAACCGATAAGTTGGTCGTTGATTTTTTAGGAAATAAGACATTGAAAGAATTTAGCGAACAATTCAGCTAAAATTTTTTTAACTATAAATGTAACAAATTTTATTACAGTTTAATTTAAAATATATTATTATGAAAAAAGTAGCCGTAATTGGAGCCACTGGATTTGTGGGAAAACAAGTAGTAAACGAATTAGCAAACAGAGGGTATGAAGTTGAGGCAATTGTGAGAGATGCTTCAAAAGTACAGCAAAATGAAAAAGTATCAGCAAAAAGTGTTGATGTAAACAATGTGGATGATTTAGTAAATGCTTTGAAAGGAAATGATGCGGTTATAAGTACTTTTAATGCGGGTTGGACGAATCCAAACTTGTATAATGATTTCCTTAATGGTTCTGTAAACATCGAAAAAGCTGTTGAAAATTCAGGAGTAAAGAGATTAATTGTAGTGGGAGGAGCAGGAAGTCTTTACATTGATGGAAAACAATTGGTTGATAGCCCTGATTTTCCTGAAGCTTATAAAGCTGGGGCTGAAGCAGCAAGAGATTATTTAAACAAAATTAAAGAGAATAGTACATTAGATTGGACTTTTTTCAGCCCTGCTATAGAAATGCATCAAGGTACTGCAGGGGTAAGAGTCGGAAAATACAGAACAGCTTTAGAAAACCCTGTGTTTGACGAAAATGGAAGAAGTGTAATTTCTGTAGAAGACGTTGCAGTGGCTTTGGTGGATGAGCTAGAGCAAAATAATCACATTCGTGAACGTTTTACAGCTGCATATTAATTTGAAAATTGTTCAAAATGGTTAAAAAGAAATTATTTTCATTAATTCTGATATTGGGATTAATAAGTTATGTGTTTGCCGGAAACTTAAAAATTAAAGTTTATAACCCCGGAACTAAAGCAATTTTTCCTATCACATCAACAATTGTGTATGGAGACAGAGATGCAATATTGATTGATGCACAGTTTCAGAAACAATATGCTGAAGAACTTGTAAAAGAGATAAAAGCAACGGGTAAAAATCTGAAAACCGTTTTTGTTTCTCATAGTGATCCTGATTTTTATTTTGGTTTAGATGTTATTAAAAAGGCTTTTCCCAATGTTAAATTTATTTCTACTGCTCAAACAGCTTATCTTATTTCTGCTTCTAAAGATGCTAAATTAGCTGTCTGGAAACCGCAATTGAAAACAGATGCTCCTTCAGAAATCATAGTTCCGGAAGCGGTAAACTCAATTCCTGATTTGGAAGGTAATACAGTTGAAATCAGACAAAATCAGGAAGATCCGGCTCACAGTTTTCTTTGGATTCCTTCCATTAAAACCATAGTTGGAGGAATTTCCATCTCTTTGGATTCTCATCTTTGGATGGCAGATACACAAAATGTTGAAGCGATTGATAAATGGATTGGGCAAATTGATGCGATGAAAGCACTTAATCCTAAACAAGTTGTTCCTTCTCATTATGCAAAGCTGAATCTTTCACCAAATTCACTTGATTATATAAAAACTATCTTGAAAATTATAAAAAAGCAGTTACGGAAAATAAAACTTTGGATGCTATTGTAAATTTCATGGTAAAAAAATATCCGGATTTGCATGGAAAGGATGAGCTGACAATGGGTGTAAAAGTTTTCTTGGGAGAAATGAATTGGGATTTGAAATCTCCTTATCCTGCAATCGGAAGAAAAGTAGAGGTTGACTTTGGTGAAATGAAATTTGTTCTTGATTTTAAAGATAACAAAACGATGTCTTTTATAGGAACAGAAGGTTCATTAAAAGGTTCTTCAGATACGGTTCAATACACAGCGGTAGAAGTTGCAAAAAATGTTTTCATGGTTTATTGGCATGAACCTAAGCAAGGAAGTAATGTAACTCACATTCAGGATTATAATCAAAAAACTGTTTATACGAACATTGCATCTAAAGATGGTTCTTTCATTCATTTGAAAGGTAAATTGACAATTTTGAAATAAAAATATTAAGGAGTTGAAAATAGTTTCGGCGGCACCAAAGGTGCCGCCGAAACTGATTTATTAAGATTAATTTTTATAAATTCATAAATAATTTAGGATTTACAGGAGTGTTATTTTTGTGTACTTCATAATGAAGGTGAGGGCCTGTAGAACGCCCTGAATTGCCTGATTTAGCAATTACCTGACCTACTTTTACGTTGTCGTTTACTTTTGCAACAAGTTGGGACAAATGGGCATAAAGTGTTGCTAAACCGTTTCCATGAGAAATAATTACGCAATTCCCATAACCACCTTTTTGTCCTGAGAAGATTACTTTTCCTGCAGCGGTAGCAATCACATTAGAACCATACGCAACAGCAATATCCAATCCTTTATGAAACTGCATTTGGTCTGCTTCAGCAGGTGGATTGTTTTTCTCAACTTTCGGAGTTGCTGTGTTTGCAATGGCTTTGGTTGAGGTCGTAGTTGTGGGAGTGGGAGCAGAAGTTGTAGTTTTGGGAGTTACCATTATTTTTACCTCTCTCTTATTTCCGTAACTGTCGGTTAATTCAATTATTTTTTCAACAGGTTCTGCTTTTACTTCAGGAGTTACTGCTACTGTTGCTACAGGTTTAGAATCTGTTTTTGTGGTCGATTTTACAGAAGCGTAATTTGTTTTAAAAGGAATCGGGTTTTTTCTAACTCCAAAGTTTGATGAAATATATCCGTCTGTAGGCATTCCTAAAGGAACTTGAAGTAATTTTTTCTGTAAATCTATCAGATATTGACTGTATCTGTTGGCTTGTTTAGCTAGATAAACCGAGTTTGAAATACTATCCTTGTTTAGCACCATTAATTTTTCACTCGGAATATTTTTTGATTTTAAAAATGAGTTTAATTCGGCTACAGATTGGTCGACAAGGCTCAAATCTGTTTTCATTTTCATGTAATCTACACTGTCTTTTTGTGTATTTATCTTTACGAGATTTACTTCGTAAGTTTTGTCATCTTTTTCAGAAAATAATTTGGCAATAAAAATACCTTGTGCAAAAATTACTAGTAAAAGTCCACCAATAAGGAAGTTTACGTTCTTCTTGCTACTTAGAAATTTCTTCATTTTTCTAGCTCTTAGATTAAAAACGGTTTTAAGGTTGCAATTTAATTAAAAATAATATTTGGATGTTATTCTTAACATACTTTTATTTTTATCTGTAATTAACGGTGATTTATGTATTTAATTGTGTTGAACCGTTAATTTTGTATAAAAATGAATTTTATTATATCCTGAAAAGTGCTGTTAAGGATACGATTTAATATATTTGCAGTTCACATTTCAATTATGGCGAAAAAGAAAACAATTTCGGAATCTTCAGGTCTTAAAAAAACTAAAAAAGACGTTTCCGTAGGAGTGGTAGGAAGTGGAAGTTTTGCAACAGCAATTGTAAAAATGCTTGTAGAAAATTGCAAAACAGTACACTGGTGTGTAAGAAATGAATTTGTAAAAGGAGCGATTGAGCTTCGTGGGCATAATCCGACTTATCTTACAGCGGTTAATTTCAATTTAAAAAACTTAAAACTGACAACTGATATCAATGAGTTGGTTTCAGAATGTGAAGTGGTAGTTTTGGCAACGCCTTCTATTTATTTGTCCGATGCGTTGGAAAAAATGACTTGCGATTATAAGGATAAAATTTTTGTTTCTGCAATCAAGGGGATTATTCCTAAGGTGAATGATGTGGTTGCACATTATTTAAGGGACGAATTCAAAATCGGATTCAGAAATCAGGCTGTAATTGCGGGTCCTTGTCATGCAGAAGAAGTTGCGATGGAAAGACTTTCTTATCTTACCATTGCTACGGTGGAAGATGAGGTTTCGGATAAACTGGTAAGTGTCTTTAATTCGGATTTTATTAAAGTAAATCCAAGTAAAGATATTTTAGGAAACGAGTATAGTGCGATTCTTAAGAATATTTTTGCAATTGGAGCGGGAATAGCAAGTGGTTTGGGTTATGGAGATAACTTTATTGCTGTTTTTGTTTCAAATGCAATTCGAGAGATGGAGACTTTCCTGGAAGCAATTTATGAAGCACCGAGAGATGTTAATGAAAGTGCTTATTTAGGAGATTTGTTGGTTACAGCGTATTCATTATTTTCAAGAAACAGAAGTTTAGGAAATCTTATCGGTAAAGGCTATACTGTGAAGTCAGCAATTCAATCTATGAATATGGTTGCAGAAGGGTATTATGCGGCTGATTCTATATATAAAACTTCAAAACAAAAAGGCTTGAAACTTCCTATCGTTGATACTATTTACAGTATTTTGTATGAAGGAAAAAATGCTGAGAAACAGTTTAAAAAGCTTACTGCAAAACTTAGCTAAATTATATTTCTGCATTTCGACTTTAAGTAAATTACATTTTTAATTTCCGTTCAGGATTATTAATATTTGCTTTGGGTCGAAATGTTTTTTTTTAGTAATTCTTCAAAATTAAATTAGTCTTTTCAATAAATACTGATTTATATTTTCCATCGTATTTATTAGTTCAATTATTATTCTTTTTTAATAGGCTTAATTTTACATGTTAAAAATCATGAAATTGGGTTTGTTTTTAAAACTTTTCCCGAAATTTGAAGAAAAATTAGAATTATGCCACATTCGCTTACTAGCAGAAAGCCAAAGCCAAAATACGATGTTGTATTGATTGGCGGAGGAATAATGAGTGCAACTTTAGCAACTTTGCTTCATGAGTTTGAGCCTAATCTTGAGATTGCTATTTTTGAAAGATTGGGAAGGTTTGCTAAAGAAAGTACAGCTGCTTGGAATAATGCGGGAACTGGTCATTCCGCTTTTTGTGAACTTAATTATACTCCTGAAAAAGCTGATGGAACTATCGATATCTCAAAAGCTGAAAATATTGCTGAACAGTTTGAAGTTTCAAAGCAGTTTTGGGCTTATCTTATATCAAAAGGTTATGTTGAGGGGCCTAAAGATTTCATAAACTCTTGTGCTCACATGAGCTTGGTATTTGGTGAAAAAGATGCTGAGTTTTTGAGAAGACGTTATGAAAAAATGTCAGAGTCTATCTTATTCAAAGGAATGGAGTTCTCAACCGATCATGAAAAACTAAAAGAGTGGATTCCTTTGGTAATGAGCAAGAGAAATAAGTCTGAAGTGATGGCAGCAACCAAAATGGATTTGGGAACAGATGTGAATTTTGGAAGTCTGACAAGAAAAATGGGAAGGCATTTGCTTGAAGATTCTAATGTTGAAGTATTCTTATATCATGAAGTAAAAGATATTGATCCAAGAGAAGATGGAAGATGGGAAATGGAGGTCAAAGACAGGATAAATAATCATAAACAGGAAGTTGTTGCGGACTTTGTCTTCATTGGAGCAGGTGGTTACGCACTTCCGCTTCTGGATAGTTCAGATATCAAAGAAAGTGAAGGATATGGAGGTTTTCCGGTTTCTGGTCAGTGGTTGGTAAGTCATAATCAGGAACTGGTAGAAAAGCATAAGGCAAAAGTATATACTCAAGCGACGGTAGATGCACCACCAATGTCTGTTCCGCATTTAGATTTGCGAATTATTGATGGCAAAAAAGCGCTTCTTTTTGGCCCTTTCGCAGGTTTTTCAACTAAATTTTTGAAAGAAGGAAGCTATCTTGATTTGCCTGAAAGTGTAAATACTAAAAATTTGAGGTCTTTATTTGGAGCTTGGTGGCATAATCTTCCTTTAACGAAATATTTAATTCAACAGGTTGCGATGAGCAAAGCTCAAAGAATGCAACATTTGAGAGAGTTTATAAAAGATGCCAAAGAAGAAGATTGGGAACTTAAAGTTGCCGGACAAAGAGTACAAGTCATTAAAAAAGATGATAAATTTGGGGGAAAGCTTGAATTTGGAACTGAAGTAGTTGTAAATAAAGCTGGAACTATTGCGTCTTTATTGGGTGCTTCACCTGGTGCTTCTACTGCAGTCCATGCAATGTTAAACGTTCTTGAAAAATGCTTTCCGGAAAAAATTCAAGGAGAATGGAGAGAAAAGTTGTTAGAAATAGTTCCCTCTTACGGACAAAAACTGGCAAATAATCCTGAGCTTACTGAAAAATTAAGAAATTACACAAAAGAAAAACTGGAATTGGATTATTAATTAAATAAAACTTTTATTAAAATAGTATTTGCTTCATCATTTTTTGATGAAGTTTTTTTCATGATATTAAAAATGAGTATTGGCTAAAGATAAGAAAATATAAAATTAAATTTCCTGAAAAGAAAAAAGCAATCTACTGATATTCAGTGATTGCTTTGTTTGTATTGTAGACCCACAGGGATTCGAACCCCAGATGACTGAACCAAAATCAGTAGTGTTACCGCTACACCATGGGTCTTTGTTTCTGACTGCGAAATTATAGAAATTATTTTAAAAATAAAAATGTTAAATGAAGAAAAGTGTTTGTTATGACTATTATTGTTTGATATACAAATATTTATTTTAACATTAAGTTACTTAAAGTCTAATTTTTATCACTAAATAATAAAATCATATCTTTGCAAAAAAAATTGGGCTCCAAAAGTTGGAGAAACCCATTAATAATCTTAATTATTAAACATTTTTATGTCGAATATTGTCGCTATCGTTGGGCGTCCCAACGTAGGAAAATCCACACTTTTTAATCGTTTACTGGAAAGAAGAGAAGCTATTGTTGACTCTACTGCAGGGGTTACAAGAGACCGTCATTATGGAAAATCTGACTGGAACGGTGTCGATTTCACTGTAATTGATACAGGTGGTTATGATGTAGGTACAGACGATATCTTTGAAGAAGAAATTCGTAAACAGGTTCAATTGGCTGTAGATGAGGCTACTTCTATCATTTTTATGATGAATGTAGAAGAAGGTCTTACAGATACTGATCACGAAATATACAGACTTTTAAGAAGATCAAACAAACCTATTTATATTGTTATTAATAAGGTAGATTCTGCAAAAGAAGAACTTCCTGCAACGGAATTTTATCAATTAGGAATCGAGAAATATTATACTTTATCTTCTGCTACAGGTTCAGGAACGGGAGATTTGCTAGATGATATCGTTAGAGATTTTCCGACAACAGAATATAAAGATCCATTTGAAGGATTGCCTAAAATTACAATTGCAGGTCGTCCCAACGTAGGGAAATCTACTTTAACGAATGCTTTGTTGGATGTTGAACGAAATATTGTTACCGATATTGCCGGAACAACAAGAGACAGTATTCAGACACTTTATAATAAATTCGGGCACGAGTTTGTATTGGTAGATACTGCTGGAATGAGAAAGAAATCTAAAGTTAATGAAGATTTAGAGTTCTATTCTGTAATGCGTTCTATCCGTTCTATTGAGTTTTCTGATGTGGTAATTATCATGGTAGATGCTACACAGGGTTGGGAATCTCAGGATATGAACATATTCGGGTTGGCTCAGAAAAACAGGAAAGGAATTGTTATTCTGGTGAATAAATGGGATTTGATTGAGGACAAACAAACCAATACAATGCGTGATTTTGAAAAATCTATTAAGGATAAAATCGGGCAATTCCAGGATATTCCAATTTTGTTTATTTCTGCTTTAACGAAGCAAAGGATTTTAAAAGCTGTTGAAGTAGCAATGCAGGTGTATGAAGACCGCAAAAAGAAAATCAAGACTTCAAAACTAAACGAGGTGATGCTTCCTATTTTTGAAGGAACGCCACCACCTGCAAATAAAGGAAAATATATTAAAATTAAATATTGTGTGCAGCTTCCGACGCCTTCACCGCAATTTGTATTCTTCTGCAATTTGCCACAATATGTAAAAGAACCATATAAAAGATTTACTGAAAATCAGCTGAGAAAAGAATTCGGTTTTACCGGAGTTCCTATCGAAGTATATTTCAGACAAAAATAAAATATCATCCCTTTTAGAGTTTTCTAAGAGGGATTTTATTCTTAAATAAATTGTATAATTTTAGATAAAAGCCTTTCAAAATAATGAATACAGTAGTATTATCAGAACAATTTTCTTTAGTAAATTCTTGGATTAACGAGCTTAGAAACGTTGAAATTCAACATGACCGAATGAGATTCCGCAGAAATATGGAAAGAATCGGTGAAATTGCAGCGTTCGAAATAAGCAAAGGGTTGGAATATAAAGAAATTGAAATTCAGACTCCTTTAGATACAATTAAAGTTAAGGAAATCGCTGTTCAGCCTGTAATTACTACTATTTTGAGAGCTGGAGTTCCTTTGTTTGAAGGGGTTCTGAATTATTTTGACAGAGCTGACTGTGGATTTGTGGCTGCTTATAGAAAGCATGATGCCAACGATTATTTTTCTATTAAACAAGATTATTTAACTTGCCCGAATATCGAAGGAAGACCATTAATCGTAGCTGACCCGATGTTGGCAACAGGAGCATCTTTAATTGAAGCTATAAAAGATTTGTTGACGAACGGAAAACCAACCCAGCTTCATATTGTTGCTGCTATTGCATCAAGACAAGGGGTAGAAACTATTGAAAAAGCCTATCCTGATGCTAAAATCTGGGTAGGAGCAATAGATGAAAACTTAACATCAAAAGGCTACATCACGCCGGGGTTGGGAGATGCAGGAGATTTAAGCTACGGAGAAAAACTTCAAAGATAATTAAGAAAGATTCCAGAAATCTTTCATTAAATCAAATAATAAATTGGGTCGTACTTTATCCATAGGATGCTTTGTGTCGGGGAGTACGGCCAATTTTGCATTTGGAAGATTTTTATAGGCATTAATGCTTTCCTCCAAAGTTACCATATTGTCTTTGTCTCCAACCATAATTTGAACCGGGATTTCTATTGAAGATAGATTGTCTTTCAAAGGAGGATTTTTACCTAAAGAAATCATCATTTCAGCAATTGCAGGTAATAATTGCTTCCATTTTGAGCCGTGTTGGCTTTCTAATGACTCTGCATATTTAGGAACTTTTTCAGAAATAATGTCAGGATTAAGCATTTTACTTTCTTTCAAAGCCTGTTCTTCTGTCCAATCGAATTTTGTTCCTAAGGTAATGATAGAATTTACAGTTGAAGGATACTGATTGGCGTAGCAAAGTGCAACATATCCGCCCA
Organism: Chryseobacterium oryctis; assembly: GCF_025971925.1. GTDB lineage: Bacteria > Bacteroidota > Bacteroidia > Flavobacteriales > Weeksellaceae > Chryseobacterium > Chryseobacterium oryctis. The sequence goes on along the minus strand of NZ_JAPDHV010000001.1, from coordinate 331,161 downwards.
TGCTGTGCCCGAAAATATGAATATTTTCAAGATTTTCTTTTTCAATGAATTCTTTCAATTCTTGAGTGTACTTTTCAATAGTAATTCCGTTTTTTGGAAGTTCTGTATTTCCGTGTCCTGAAAATAAAGGACTATGAATAGCAAAATGTTTTGAAAGTTCGTTTTGAAAAGGATTGAAGTTGTCGCTGTGACCTAAAGCACCGTGTAATAAGATAAGATTTTTCATAGTAATTAGTTCGGTTCAAAATTAATAAAAAGATTGAGAGTTTTTTGATTTTTAAAATTTTATGCATCTATTGCCATTACCAAAACGCTCACTTTATTGTTTCCGGATTTCAAAATTTCCCACGCAACAGACGAAATTGTATTTCCTGTGGTGAAAACATCATCAATCAATAACATGTGTTTTCCTTCAATATTCCTTGTGGTAGAAAAAGTATTTTCAGTTTTCAGGCGATGTTGTTTGTCTTTTAAAGCTTGAGCTTTTGAATAATGATTTCTCTTAATTAAATCATGCTCAAACGGGATGTTGTAAAATTTAGATAATGTTTCAGTGAATAAATGAAGCTGATTATAACCTCTTTCTTTTAATTTTTTAGGATGAAGTGGAACAGTTACTAATAAGTCTGGCTTTTCATTTTTGAAATCCAGTCGTTCTATTGTCCATTCTGCTAATATTTTCCCTATTATTTCGCGGTTCTTGTATTTTAATTCATGGATGATTTTCCTGCTTAAACTTTCTTTCTCAAACTGCATCAATGCAAATGTGTTTTCAATAGGGAACAATAGTTTGCATTTTTCTTTTATATAATTATCCTGAGAATACTCAAAATGAGTGAAATTAATTTGCTCAAAACAAATATTACAAACAAGTAAGTTACCGTCAATAATTTGGTTGCAGTTCATGCAACGATTTGGAAATAAAATATCTAAAATCATTTGTGTTGGTGCTTACAACGAAAGTAGATATTTTGATTGAAAATTAAAGAGTAGAATTTTAAAAATTATAAAATATCTTTTCTCAACCTTTCTACTGCATTTTTCATACTCGAGTTAAAATATTCTTTTTCTAATCGAATTGGTGGAGCTTGTCTTACTTCACAATCTGCTATACTGCAAGATTCACAGGTGACACCAACATTAATCGTTTGCAAAGTCGGAGATTTTATGAAATTGATTTTCTTTATCGTTTGAGGAGTTAATAAAATACCTAAACAATAGCTTCTGTTGCTCCCATCAGAAAAAGGGTTTTTTTGTGATGTGGAAATTACCAGATAACTTACTCCTTGGTCTTTGTAATGAGAAATTTGGGCTGCTGTTAATGTTTCATTCTCTACCAAATGATCTAAATTTTTCACCGCAATCCACCTTCTACAATAATGTTCGTTAGTTGCATTGGCGTGTGGAGCTTGTTGATGGTTTAAGTGCAACTCTTTTAAAATCTGTATTTTATTGGAATTGTTCTTTTTAACTAAGCACAAATAAAATAAATCTTTAATTCCTAATTCTGAAGAAAGGATATTGGTTAATCGGTAATAAAATGTTTCCGGAGAATTGGTGAATTGATTGATTAAGTTTTCGAAATTTTTAGGTTCCCAGCTGTTTTGAAGGAAAAATTCTGATGTTTTTTCAATTGTTTTTCTTTTTGAAATTAGCAAAGCTCCTGCAAAGTAGGAGGCATAAAAATTATTCAAAATTTCTTCAAAACTTCCAAAATCCAGCCATGAGAATGTGTTGGGGCGGTTTTTTAGTCCTAAAACATTAAATCCGACCTCTTTTGCTAAAATAAAAGTTCTCTGGTCTTTTTCTAGTTTTTTGTTTAAAAGCAACAATTTTTTCTCAGGAACAAATAATGACCTGAGGTTATCCAATGTGTCGTAACGTTCAAAATCTTCTGATTGAATGGTATAACCGAAATTTTCGTTTAGAATTTTCTCCAACGAATCGGTTTCTAAGTTTTTACCTGTTTTGAGTTCATTTTCTTCTGCAAAAATCAAAACTTTTTCTTCTATATCAGGAAAATAATTATCGTATAATTCTTGAAATGAGCGTAGTACGGCGAAATAAAATCTCTCCTTTCCTAAATTATAGTTTTGAGAAATTTCAATCAAAGCATTAATGAATGCAGTTACTTTTTTTGGAGCATCACTAATGATGCTTATCAAATTGTTTTTGTTGATTCCGAAAAGATCCAAAGGGACTTCTTTGAAAAAATCAGATTGTAGAATTTCATTGAACGGAGCTAGGCTTTTGTCTAATTTTGTAGAAACCAAATCATCAAAAGTGCAGTTCAGTGCCTCCGAAAGTTGTATTATTTTGTCGTGTTTCGGATATTTTTTGCCATTTTCTATCTCATTAAGGTAAGATTTTGATAAACTGGTCTTTACGGCAAGGTCTTGTAAAGACCAATTTTTCTTTTGTCTCAGTTGTTTTAGTTTTAGTCCAAAAACCGTTTTAATAAAGTCACTTTCAGAATTCATAAATCAAATATAATATATAAAAGCGATTTTTCGCATAATATTTTTTTAAATTAATTTAGCGAACGTTCGCTATTTGTGAAAATTTTTATTTAAGTTTGTAAGGTTGAATTACAAAATCAATGTGTTATGGAAACCCCAACTCAATTAAAAATAAATGCTGAACAGCAATTCGAAAAAGTGTTTACTAATGAATTAGTAGATTTTTTAATTGAACTTCATCAGAATTTTAATCAAAAAAGATTAGAACTTTTAGAAAAAAGAAAACGAACACAGGAAGAACTTGATAAAGGTAATCTCCCTCATTTTTTGTCTGAAACGGAAGAAATAAGAAATGGTGATTGGGTTTGTGCGTCGCTTCCGCAGGATTTGTTGGACAGAAGAGTCGAAATTACAGGTCCTGTTGACCGGAAAATGATTATTAATGCTCTGAATTCTGGTGCTTCAACTTTTATGGCAGATTTTGAAGATAGCAATTCTCCAACCTGGAAGAATTGTATCGAAGGACAAATCAACCTCTCAGATGCAATTAATAGAAGAATTAATTTTACAAATGACCAAGGAAAAACCTACAACCTGAATGAAAATACAGCAGTTCTTTTAGTTCGTCCGAGAGGTTTGCATCTGAATGAAAAGCATATAGAAATTAATGGTGAACAGGCTTCTGGTTCATTGATAGATTTTGGGATTTACTTCTTTAGAAACGCAAAACGATTATTAGAAAACGGAAGTGGACCTTATTTTTATCTTCCAAAGTTGGAGCATTATGAAGAGGCTCGTTGGTGGAACGAAGTTTTTGTTTTTGCTCAAAATTATCTGGGAATTCCACAAGGAACAATCAAAGCGACAGTTTTAGTTGAAACTATTACGACACCCTTTCAAATTGACGAAATTTTATTTGAATTAAAAGAACATAGTTCAGGTTTGAATTGTGGAAGATGGGATTATATTTTCTCTTTCATTAAAAAGTTTAGAAATCTTCCTGAATTTATTGTTCCGGATAGAGATCAGGTTACCATGACTTCACCTTTTATGAGTGCTTATTCTAAAAGAGTGATTGAAGTTTGTCATAAAAGAAATGTTCATGCGATTGGAGGAATGGCAGCTCAAATACCGATTAAAGATGATTATGAAGCCAATAGTATTGCTTTCGGAAAAGTAAGAGCAGATAAAGAACGTGAAGTGAAAAACGGTCACGACGGAACTTGGGTGGCGCATCCTGCGTTGGTTTCTGTGGCGAAAGATATATTCGATAAATACATGCCCTCTCAAAATCAGATTGATAAAAAGTTTGATTATAAGATTACTGAAAAAGACTTATTAGAAATTCCTAAAGGTGAAATCACAGAAAGCGGAGTTAGAAAAAATATCAATGTCGGCATTCTTTATATAGAAAGCTGGTTAATGGGAGTAGGTGCGGCAGCGATTTATAATCTTATGGAAGATGCAGCAACTGCTGAAATTTCAAGAACTCAAATTTGGCAATGGCTCAAAAATGATGCTGTCTTAAGTGATGACAGAACTTTAACCCGAGAAATGGTACTTCAGTGGGAGGTTGAAGAAATGGCACGTATTGAAAAATATGTCGGAGCAGAGCGATTTAAAAACGGAAGATTCAATCTGGCGAAAGAGCTTTTCAACCAACTAGTTTTCTGCGAAAAATTTGAAGAATTTTTAACATTAAAAGCATACCCTTTTATTTAAACCCTATTAATTAACAATAAATCCAAATGTCATGAAAACAAGACAAGAACAAATTCAGGAAATAGAAAAAGATTGGTTGGAAAATCCTCGTTGGAAAGGAGTTGAAAGACCTTATACAGCAGAAGATGTTTTAAAACTTCGTGGTTCTTACCGATTAGATTACACCATTGCGACGGAGATGTCCAAAAAACTGTGGTATAAACTCAATAATCAGGATTTTGTAGCCGGTCTTGGTGCTTTAACAGGAAATCAGGCTGTACAGGAAGTTGATGCAGGTTTGGAAGCAATTTATCTTTCAGGTTGGCAGGTTGCAGCAGATGCAAATTTGTCTGGTGAAATGTACCCTGATCAGTCTTTATATCCTGCGAACTCAGTGCCCTCTGTAGTGAAGAAAATTAATAATGCACTGTTGAGAGCCGATCAGATTCAATCTGTGAACGGAGGAGGAGATAAAGAATACTTGGTTCCTATTGTTGCTGATGCAGAAGCGGGTTTTGGAGGGAACTTAAATGCATTCGAATTGATGAAACAGATGATTGAAGCTGGAGCTGCAGGTGTGCATTTTGAAGATCAGTTGTCGTCTGCGAAAAAATGTGGACATTTGGGCGGAAAAGTTTTAGTTCCGACTCAGGAAGCTATTAATAAATTGATTTCAGCTCGTTTGGCAGCAGATGTTTTGGGGGTTCCGAGTGTAATTGTTGCTAGAACAGATGCTGATGCAGCGGATTTGTTAACTTCGGATATTGATGACAGGGATAAAAAATTTGTTACGGGTGAAAGAACTTCAGAAGGGTTTTATGTAGTGAAGAATGGAGTAGAACAAGGTATTGACAGAGGTTTGTCCTATGCTCCTTATGCAGATTTAATTTGGATGGAAACTTCAAATCCTGATTTGGAACAGGCAAGAAGGTTTGCAGAAGGTATTCATGCGAAGTTCCCTGATAAAATGTTGGCTTATAATTGTTCTCCTTCTTTCAACTGGGCTGCTAAATTAAGTGTTGAGGAAATGCTTAACTTCAGAGAAGAGTTGGCGAAAATGGGATATAAATTCCAGTTTATCACTTTGGCAGGATTCCATGCGTTAAATACAGCAATGTTTGAATTGGCTTTAGCTTATAAAGAAAAAGGAATGGCTGGTTATTCTGAATTGCAAGAAAGAGAGTTTGCGCTTCAAAAGCAAGGTTTCAGAGCTGTAAAACATCAATCTTTTGTTGGAACAGGATATTTTGATGAGATTCAGAATATTGTTACTAATGGTTCTTCAGCAACAGTTGCGATGAAAGATTCTACAGAAACGGCACAATTTCATTAAAAAGTTCCATTTTTAAATAAATTCAATTGTCAGAACCTTCTCATCTTTGGGAAGGTTTTACTTTTTTATATCTAATTTTGAATAAATTTTCGGAGAATGAGTTTGATTTTTGAAAAACAATTGCAGGTCACCAAAGAACATATTGATGCCAATAATCATGTGAATAATGTTCAGTATGTACATTGGGTGGAAGAAATAGCAGCGGAACATTGGGATTTTGTAAAACATAAAACTGATTTTCCTAATGATATTTGGATGCTTTTGGATCATCATATTCAATACAAAAAACAGATTTATTTAGGAGATATTATTCAAATTAAAACCTATCCTAAACCTCCTGAAGGAATTCGACAGCCTAGAAAAGTTGAATTTTACTGTAAAGGTCAATTAATGGTAGATTCTTCTACACTTTGGGTTTTTGTGGATAAAGAAACGGGACGGGTTAAACGGCTTGAACAAGATTGGCTCGATAAACTTTAAAGATATTAGTCTGCGTTGAGCTTTTCTTTGTTAACCTCTTTTGTCATATCTTTGCACCATGATACGTATTACAAAAATTTTTACATTCGAAACGGCTCATGTTCTGTACAATTATGACGGAAAATGTAAAAATATGCACGGACATTCTTATAAGCTGTTTGTAACAGTGAAAGGAAAGCCTGTAAATGATTTGGGGAATCCTAAAAATGGGATGGTGGTAGATTTTGGAGATATTAAAAGTATCGTAAAATCTGAAATTGTGGATGTTTGGGATCATGCAGTTCTTATTAATGCACTTTCTCCTCACAAAGAATTGGGAGAAGGACTGGAAGAGCAAGGGCATAAAGTGATTTATTGTACTTTTCAGCCAACCTGCGAAAATATGTTGTACGCCATCGCTGCAAAAATAAAGTCAAGACTTCCTGAAGGAGTTTCTTTGGCTTATCTAAAGCTTCATGAAACAGAAAACTCTTACGGAGAGTGGTTTGCAGAAGATAATCAGTAATCAAAAATTCAGACGTGTTAAAAACTATCATCAATTTAGAACCTGGTAAAAAAGTATATTTTGCTTCAGATCAGCATTTTGGTGCTCCTAATCCTAAGGAAAGTAAAGTGCGTGAAGAGCGATTTATCCGTTGGATGGATGAAATAAAGCATGATGCTCAGGTTTTGTTTTTGATGGGAGATTTGTTTGATTTTTGGCATGAATGGAAACATGTAATTCCTAAAGGTTATGTACGTGTTTTAGGGAAAATTGCTGAATTGAAAGATAGCGGAATTCATATTTATTTTTTTGTGGGAAACCATGATTTGTGGATGAAAGATTATCTGGAGGAAGAGATTGGATGTACCGTTTTCTATAAAAAGCAATATTTTGAGATTGGTGGAAGACAGTTTTTATTGGCTCATGGAGATGGTTTAGGTCCTGGAGATAAAGGGTATAAAAGAATGAAAAAAGTGTTTACAAACCCTGTCGCTCAATGGTTTTTTAAATGGCTTCATCCGGATATTGCAATGAGAATTGCGTTGTATATGTCGCAGAAAAATAAAATGATTTCAGGGGAGGAAGACAAAGAGTTTTTGGGAGAGGATAAAGAGTTTCTGATTATTTATTCTAAAGAAAAGCTTAAAAATCAAAAGATTGATTATTTTATTTATGGTCACCGTCATTTGCCAATGGTTTTGGATTTAGAACAAAATGCAAAATATATTAACTTGGGAGACTGGATTTCTTATTTTACTTATGGGGTTTTCGAGAGAGATTTTGAACTGAAAACTTTTGACAATAAAGCATAAAAAAATTACCTCCTGAGAGGTAATTCTCGGATGAAATTTTCATCATCCTGTTTTTAATCCATATTCCGATTATTTCATAGCAATAATTTGACCATTCTTTAATTTTTAGGTTAAAAAATTATTAAAAATTAAAGTCTTTATTATGAAGGTATGCTTTTGAGCCTTATATAGACTAGAAAAATTAACATTTTGGAAAATATATTTGATATAAATACAGAACAGGATTTTTTGTCTGCTTCACTAAAAGCATTTCGTTATCAATACGAAAATGTAGAAGTGTACAGAAAGTTTGTAGATTATCTGAAGGTGAATCCTAATGAAGTTGATAGCTTGATAAAAATTCCGTTTCTTCCTATTGAAATGTTTAAAAATCATCAGGTTTTAGATAAAAAAGTTTCTGCAGATTTGTATTTTCAAAGTTCAGGAACTACGCAAATGAATTTGTCGAAACATTTTATAGCCGATGAAAATATTTATCAGGAAAGTATTTACAAAAGTTTTGAGCAGTTTATTGGTAAACCTGAAGATTTTATTTTCCTGGGATTATTACCAAGTTATTTGGAAAGACAAAATTCTTCTTTAATATATATGGTAGATTATTTGATGAAGAAATCTGCTAAATCTGAAAATGGGTATTTCCTTTATAATCATTCAGATTTGTTTGGGCTTTTAAATCAATTGAAAGATAAAAAGGTGATTCTTTTTGGCGTCTCTTTTGCTCTTTTAGATTTTCTTGATTCTATAGAAAATCAGAAAATTACGAAGTCTGAAAATCTCATCATTATAGAAACCGGAGGAATGAAGGGGAGAAAAGAGGAAATGACGAAGGATGAATTATTGAAAATATTACAGAATGGTTTTAAAACAGAAAAGATTTATTCTGAATATTCTATGACAGAGCTGCTTTCACAGGCTTATTCTTTAGGAAATAATGAATATGAATGTCCGAGTTGGATGAGAGTTTTAGTAAGAAATACGGAAGATCCTTTTAGCTATGAAAAAGAAGGTAGAACGGGAGCGATTAATATCATAGATTTAGCCAATATTCATTCTTGTTCTTTCATTGCAACTCAGGATTTAGGAAAAATACAAGGCAAAAAATTTCAGGTGCTTGGAAGAATAGATCATTCTGATATTCGTGGATGTAGTCTATTGGTTTCTTAATTTTTTTAAATAAATAGTTGATAAATTAACAAAGAAATAAAAAAAAACCTGTCATATCGACAGGTTTTTATGTTTTAAAATATTATTCTATTCTGCAATTTCAGAATCTTTTTGAAGTAGAAACTTATAAATTAATCCTCCCACTACACCTCCTAAAATTGGTGCAGCCCAGAATAACCAAAGTTGAGACATAGCATTTCCTCCAACAAAAACCGCCTGAGAAAGAGATCTTGCAGGGTTTACGGATGTATTTGTGATAGGAATTGAAATTAAGTGAATAAGTGTAAGAGCTAAACCAATTGCTATTCCTGCAAATTTTCCATTGGCATACTTATCAGTTGCTCCCATAATGATGATTAGGAAGAAAGCTGTTAATAAAAATTCAGCTAAAAATGCAGCTCCCATTGAGTAGCCTTTTCCGAAATAGACAGCATCACCATAAAAATTGGTGGCAAATGCTCCCGGTCCGGACAAATCTGGCGTTCCAGAACCGCTTAAAATTGTGTATAAAGCTCCTGCAGCAGCAATTGCTCCTAAACATTGAGCCACAATGTAGGGGATAAGGTCTTTCGCAGAAAATCTGCCTCCTGCCAATAAACCAAACGATACAGCTGGGTTGAAATGCCCACCTGAAATATGTCCAACAGCATAAGCCATTGTAAGTACCGTAAGACCAAAGGCTAAGGCAACACCTATTAAAAGAATACCTAATTGACCATTAGCAGCGGGTGCAATTTGAGATGCAAAAATAGCACTTCCACAACCTCCGAAAACAAGCCAAAACGTGCCGAAAAATTCAGCAAAAAGTTTTTTTATCATATTGTTTATTTTTATATGTAAACCAAATTTAGAATTTAAAATTCAAAATAAAAAATTAAATTTTAAAAACTCTATCAATTTTAATGAAGAAGGGAAGGTTGTTTTAAGACGTATTGTGAAAATATTTAATGAATATTATTTCTATAGTTGAAATATATGGCATAAATATTTATATTTAGATTGTAAATTTAAAAGCCTGTTTTAATGAGAAAGTTTTTGTGTGTGGTTTTTGTGTCTTTTGTTTATAGTATTTATTTTGCTCAGGCGTCGAAAAAATCTCTTCCATGTTATGATTACGCAGAGGTTTTGAAAGTAGAGCCAACTCCGCTTTATAAGCCACATTTGGATGCCTCAAAGAGTTTTGGGGTAAAGCTTTTGAAAGACTCTAAGTCTGTTCAGAAATACATTAATAATGGGAAATTTCATAAAATAAAAAAATCAGGAAAAGGATATCGGGTTCAAAAACTAGATTACAGTAGAGCATGGATGGTTTCCAAAGCTAAAGCTACTCTTGAGAAAATAGGAGCTAAATTTAGTAAAGAAACCAAAGGACATACTTTTACAGTTTCATCTATTACAAGAACTCTGGAAGACCAATGTAGATTGAGAAAAGTGAATTCAAACGCCTCTCTAGGGATTAGTTCTCATAATTATGGAAATTCTTTTGATATTTCTTATGTGAGATTTAATGATGTCTTAAAAAATAATCCGAAAATGGAGAAAGCATTAGAGAAAGTTCTAAACTATTATGCCAGAGCAGGTAAGATTTATTTTATTAAAGAAAAACAGCAAAGTTGTTATCATATTACGGTAAGGAATTATTAATTTAAATTCAATTTCCAGTGAATATTTGCATAGATAATTAAGTTTCCATATTTTTATGGAACTAAAATTACCATGTTTATGACAACTTTAAACCATGAAGAATTCATTCAGGCTACTAATGAATGGAAATCTTGTTCTGAAAATTACCAGAGTATTGAAAATCTTATTTCTACAAGTAATGTTATTGAGTTTGACATAGAGCAAATTCAGTGGTTGAGAGACCGAAATAAATACAAAGAGTTTTGTGTAGAAGTAGGTGTCTTTCGAGAAAACCTAATTCTTATTTTCTGTCCTCTTAACGAAAACGGTCAAAAAATCAATGAAGAGAGTTATCCTTATAGTTCTCTTGTGGGCTGTACAGGAGATATTAGACTTGTAGAAACTAAAGAATATACAGTTGTAAAACATGCTGTTCTTTCAAGTGATTTGAGAAAGATTGATGATAGTGCAAATACCTACTTCCCGGTTGCAAATATGCCAATGTTGGAGCAGGATAAAGTAGTTGAGGCTATTGAGTCTTGGAGAAATGAAGGGATGAATTGGTTTTACAACGAATGCCAAAAGTATGAAAGAACAAGCTATAGAAATATTTTTGAAAGATTTTATGTTCCTTCCGAGAATTTATATCCACCAAAAGCCAATTTAAACAAGTTTATATGTTCTTTCGGCTTAAAATTTTCAGATGTGTATCAACAAATGCTTGTTACTCTTATTTTCATTTCTTTTTATAATGAAGGAAATCTTCAAAATGGTTTAGGACAAAGTGTAGAGATGGTTTCTAATACCTATGATTGGTCACAACCATGCCCACCCGTATGTAAAATACCGTTTGAATAAATAAAATGAAGGATTTTTATTCAGTAGTACTTTATTTTAACAATATTCTTCTTCTTATATGCTGTATACTGCTTATAATTAGATGTAAAAATTTTGAAAAAAAAGAAAAATGGTATATCTATTATATCATTTTTCTTTTTCTGATAGAAGTTATTAATAAATTACTGATTTATGTTTTTAATATTGAAAATACAGTATTTCTCTATCCCATCTATATTGCAGGGGAGTTTTTGATATTAACGACACTTTTTATTAGAAAATTAAACCTTCCCAAATATTGGTTTGTATTTTCTTTATTACTTTTTCTGATATTTGTTGTTGGTAGGAATTTTTCAATGACTTCTGGTGTTGATGATTATGCCAAAGTGATTTCAAATATCATTGTTATATGTTTTGCAGGCAGTACATTACTACAGAAAATTAAATCAGATAAAATTACTAATCGCTTTCTTTTAGTTGACGGATTGATTTTTTTATATTATTCAGTATCTGTTTTTGTTTTTATTATTCAGCATCAGCTTATATTGCTTTCAGAGGAAAATTATTTGTTAATTTTAACATTGAATAATATTTTATCCAGTCTACTTTATTTATCACTTATATATACCGTATTAAAATTAAAGAAGTAACTTTAAATATCAGTTCTATTGTTCTTATAATTGTTCTTATAGCAGTTATAATAGCTTTTATTCTATTGGCTTATAAGTTTTTTATAGATAGGATTATGAAAGAAAAGGCTGAAAAGTATAAAGCTGAAATCTATTATCAAAAACAAATGGTACTGGAAAGTAATAAAGTACAGGAAGATGAAAGAAGAAAAATGGCCGTAATGGTGCATGATGATTTAGGAAACCGGCTTAATATTTTGTCTTTATGGTTGAATAATATAGAAATTGAAGATAAATCGGCTGAAAAAGTAATTTCTACACAGATTTCGGAATTGATAGATTCAGCAAGAGGGATATCTCACTCATTATATCCGGTTAATCTGGAAAGACTTGGGTTAATACTTTATATTGAGGAGCTTATCACCAATCTTTCTCCTAAAATTACAATTTTACTGAAAGTAAATTCTAAATATACTCCTAAAGACGTTTCAACGGAAGTACAGATTTATAGAATTATTCAGGAGTTTACAACTAATGTTATCAAGCATTCTTTAGCCACAGAAATTGAAATTTATATAAAAGACAACAAAAAAAATACAGTAATTATTCTTTCAGATAACGGACAAGGATTCGATTACCAAACCGCAAGTAAGGGTATGGGACTTAAAAATATAGAATCTCGTATCAAGTCTCTGAATGCAATTTATAAATGGAAAAACACAATTGGAAAAAGAAGTAGATTAATTATTAAAATTTTTTCTGATAATGAATTCAAAAATTAATATTGCGTTAGTAGATGATGAACAGCTTATACTTGAAGGTATAAAACTTCTTTTGTCGAAAGAAAAGCATATCTCTGTGAATCTTACCTCCATCAATGGTAACGACTTTTTAGAAAATTTGGAAAAGTTGTCTCCGGAAGACTTTCCGGATATTGTTTTAGCGGATATTCAGATGAAACCTATGGATGGTTTTGAGTTAGTAGAAATTTTGAAAACGAAATATCCCGAGCTCAAAATCATGATTCTCTCTTCTCATTACAAAACAGGAGTGTTGGGATATATGGTAAAATTGGGAGTTTCTGCTTTTTTACCCAAAAATTCCCCTAAACAGGTTTTCATTGATGCTATAAATGCAGTCTATAAGAATGGAGTGTTTTTCACTTCCGAAGATTATAGTATGCTTTCTTCTTATATGAACAATTCACAAAAGAAAAAATCTCTTTTTGATAATAGTGATGAGCTTACCGAAAGGGAAAAGGAAGTGGTTGTTCTCATCTGCCAAGAATTTACTAATAACGAAATCGCGGAAAAACTATTCCTGAGTCCACGAACTGTTGAAAGTCATCGACAACGGATTTTAGAAAAAATAGGAGCCAAAAACACCGTGGGACTCGTTATATATGCAATAGTTCATAATATTTACTCACCTCCAGTTAATCTTTGATTCCGTACTTATACGGAATTTTTTATTTGGCAATTTTTACTCTACAAATAGTGAATTTTTCATTGTTACTTTGTCTTGTTCATTCAACGAAGCTTCAGATAAATATGAACAATAACGAAATAATAATAACCAAATAAAAATTTACTATCATGTCAACAATAACAGAATCAAAAGCAGCAACTACGGTATTTTCAATCAATTTTGATTTTACATCAAGTGAACAGAAAGCAATTTTACAATACTTGCAACAAAACGGATATAAACTAATGGGTTATAAAGGAGCTTCAGGACCGAATCAGGTTTCTTCTGGGGTGCCAGCTTGGTTTGCGGTGAATTATCAGGAAATGTTTGGCGAAGTAGAAATTGATTATGAGCCAAAGTATAAAGTATATGTTTATAACAAATCGAATATTGGTACCAATACTACTATTCAAATGCAGGCTTTGTCAAATGAAGTTCCACTTGGAACAGCTGTAACGTTTCATGCTGATGGATCTTTTTCTACTACTACTGGCGCTCCTGCAGGTGTAATTACAGTGAAAAACGAGAGAGGGGCAGGAACTCCCAATATTACGATAGGATTAGCAGCAAAAGTGAACGGAGAATTTCAACCTTTCTGTGCATTTACATGTACTCCCGAAGGTTCTGTAAGTATGGAGCCAAATGAGAAAGTTGTTTTATTTGCGGCTCAGACTAATATGACGTCTGGATCTGTTACAGGTAATGCTACTGCACCTGGATGTAATTTTATCTTTAGTGCACAGAATATAGAATATGATTTACAGATGATTCCGGGAACTTATGGTATTGAAAGTGTACCAGGAACAGCTCCTGTAAATCCAGTATCTTCAGGAGAGTCATTGACACAGCTTTTGAATATTTTCTAAAAATAAATATTCCCGGAGGATTAAACTCCTTCGGGATTTTTTTTTAATATGGATATTGCGCTCAACATATATTTTGATTCCAAAGGGATAACCTACCTGAATGATACCCAACAAAGTGTTGGTATTATAAGGTCTTATCCCGGAAATTCAGATTTGAAGTATATATGTCTTGCATTTAAGCCTTTTATTAATCAAAACTCTTATGTTTTCTCAGACAATTGGCAGGTATGGGCAACTAGGACTAAACCTCAGAATATGTCTGTTTATAAAAAAAATATTTCGGCAGATGCGCAATATGGAAAAAGATATTTAGTGTCAAATCTGGGCTTTGAAGGAGCGTACGATTGTCCTTCTGAGTTTTTAGGAATAGAAAACGCTTCTGATTCTACTTTGTATCCGGCTATTTCTCAGAAAATTAATGATGAGTTTAGTCTTTGCAATGCAGATTCAGCATCTGTTAATACAATTGTTTATTTTGATTACAGTGATGAGCTGTGGCTTTTTACAGCCAGTGGAATTACTTCGAATATGGCAATTTCGTCATCATTTTTTGTCCCCTCGGGCATAAGTGCCAAAAATATTGTTATGAGCAAATATCTTTCTATAGATTTTCAGGAAGATACAGACGTATATTTTGATTCGGCGAGTAATCTATTTAAAAAAGGAAAACTTCCATAAAAAACAATTAACCATGGAAAATATGCAAATTACTACTGAAGAATACCTTTATGCTTTAGGGCAGAACAATTTGGTTTATAATTGTGATTTTCGGTATTTCAGTAATCAAACTTCGAGGAATGGAGCTATTATTTATGGCGTTCCTGATGGTTGGGTTTATAATGATAAGGGAGCAAATGGAAAAATTTCTTTTGATTCCAATTCCAATCAGTTGGTTATTATGAAAAGTCAAACATCGGACGAAATGTCTTTTACTCAGGCTTTACATGAATTTCCAAGATGGATGCAAATGTTACCCGGAAAAACAGTTTCAGCTAAAATAATATTAAGTCTGAGTGTGAAAGGAAATGTATCTGTACAATTGGCGGACGGTATAGATTCTACTTCTGTTACAGTTTCACAAACAGGAAATCATGAAGTTAATATTCAGCATAATATCAATTCTTCTGCCACTCAACTTGTGCTTTCCGTGTCATCATTAGTCCCTAATGCAGAGATAAGAATCACACAATGTTGTGCTAATTTGGGATTGGTTGCTCTTCAGAATCTTCCATGCATTATTCAGGGAATAATTGGGGAAAGAAAACAATATATTGCAACTGAATTTCCGCCCGAAGGAGAATTTTCTTTATGCAACGTTCCTGTGGAATTAGACAAAAATTATACAAGATTAAATTCTGTTATCAATTACAGATTTGGAAAAGGTTCAAACGGATATTCTATGCTCCTTGATATGCGTGGATACTTCAGTCGAGCTTGGAATAATCAGGCAAATGTGGATATGAATGCTACGGAAAGAACAGCTCCGGGAACAGGAACAATTACGGGAGACCATGTAAGTACTTTTGAAAATGATATTTTTAAGAAACATGATCACGGACTGAATTTTTCAACTGATTTGATGATTACCTCGGGTACGGGACCATCTATGAATATTATTAATACAAAAGCTACCTCTAAAACGAATATTGAAGCAGATGGTTTAGAAACTCGCCCTAAAAATATTGCTGAATTATACACCATAAAATGGGCTTAGAGTTTTTTTAGACAAAAATTAAAATAACAAAAAATTAAAAACTTTTAACATGGAAAACAATAATATAATATCCATCGGAATTTTTTTCGATGGAACAGGAAACAACGGTATAAATGCAACGTCTCCTCAAAAACCTACAAAAAATAATGAAAGTTATTATAGTAGTACTACTAACATTTATAGACTTTTTGGTTTGTTCAGCGGAAATGAGAAGGCTTATATCGAAGGAATAGGAACATTAACAGGACAAGAGGATAGCAGCTATGCAATGGGAACATGTATGAATCCTGTTGGTTACAAAGGATATTCTTCTGACGATAAGCTGGCAAAAGCCTGTGCTTTTATTGCAGATAAAATGAAGGATAAAACCAAAGAATATCATTTTTATGTATATGGTTTTAGCAGAGGGGCTATGTTGGCAAGAACTTTCTGTTATGAATTGCTGAAAAAAGGCACAAAATATACAGAGAATATTAAAGTCAAATTTTTAGGTATTTATGATACTGTAGAATCTACACCGCCTACTCTCAATTATCCTGTGAATCTGTTACCGGGTATTGAAAATGCACTTCATCTTTGTGCTGTGAATGAATGTAGATATTTCTTCCCGCTTACCGGTATTTTTAAAGATTCCCCAACCATGAAAGACGAAAAATCTGTTACCCCAACTTCTGTTTGGAAAGAGATGTTTGTTCCTGGAGCACATGCAGATGTAGGAGGAGGATATTTAGAAGGTCCTCAATCTGTTTATATTTCTGCTAACTATACTAAAAATGCCAAAGTTATTGAGTATGTAGAAAAGGTAAGAGATACAAAGAGAGATTCGGAAGGTAACAAAATTTGGTATTCTCTTCTTGAAAGTTATAAACTTGATGAAGGTATGATATATTCTCAGGCCTATGTAAAAAGAAATAATGTATATAATGATTTGTCAAAAGTATACGGAAAACTGATGCTAAAGGAAACCAATTTGGTAACTCCTATTTTTAGTACAAACTTTAATGAGTCAAATTTTGAAATCAATTTTCAGAAACATCCTTATTTGATTGCACTTTCTGAAGAAATAGAAGCATACGCAAAAGACTTGTCTCCAAGTTTAAAACCTAAATATAACTATCAAAAGTTAGTAGACTATACTCATATCTCTGCGAACTTTGGTTTATATAAAACAGCGTTGTTGAAAGGAGCTCAAAATGAAATTGATGTTGAACTAATCAATAATGGGTTGAACGTTCCAAGTGATACTGTTGCATTGGCAAGTTTAAATACCGCTGATTTAAAAATGAAAGCCGAAGCCGGTAATCTGGAAGCTAAGTCTGTTACTGACCTTACTTACGGAACAAATATTCCTAATAATGATACTTGGAGCCGAACGATATTAGTAAAATAAAAGATGTACTAAATGTTAGTACTTTTTCAGTTTTAAATTTAGTGGAGAGTTGCCCTATTTGGGCAGCTCTTTTTTATATTCAAACTTTAAAAACGGATTTGAAAACGAAGACTCAGTGAAAATACGCAACCGTGAAATTAGTGTTTTCTACTCTATTTTTTCTGTTTTTTTCGTGGTTACTTTGCTTTTATTAAATGGTAAAACCGATTCTTAATACTAAGAATTTTATCGAAAAAATAAAAAAAAGAAATCATGACAGAGACTACATGGATTAACAAAGCGAGTAAACTTCATAAAGCTTGTGTAGAGGAGCAAAATAGAAACAATGGAGGTACACAAATAACGACAGAGGAAGCCAAGTCATTGAACGAATTGCAACATGCTATAAATTCGCATCATGGTATACATAAAGTAACCTATAATGAAGCAAGAGTAAGCCTAGATGAAATGTTTGTAATGGTAAAAGCAGGTAAGAAAACGCCTCCTCTTACTAAAGGATAAAAACTAATAAAAAACTTAAATAACCTAAAAAATAAAAAATATGGGATGTAGAACAGCATCTGTTGAGAGAGTAGCAGATAAAACAGTAAAAGCAAAAGAGCAAATTGATAAGTTGCAAGCAACGATTGAAGCTCAGGAAGCAAATAATAAAGCAAAATTTTACAAGCAAATTGAAGAGCATTTAGCGAGTGCACAATTAACTGATGCAAGGGAAATTTCTTATACATCTAATGTAAAAACAGAGTATACAAGTGAATTTAGCCTTGATAAAATTGCCAGTGTAGTTACCTCTGCATTAAAAGCGGTAAAGGCAGCAAGTGACCCGACTAATCCAGAAGGTTTAGCAAGTTCAGCAGCAATTGATGCATATAGTGATGTGGTAAATGCTGTTGCAGAAGCTGCAAAATCTTCTTCCAATTCTACTGCAAGTTTGGCTTTCTCTATGAATAGACTTGCTCCAGGGACTATTGCGTTTCTTTATGCTTCGTCAATTAATATTCAAGATGATGAAACTTTTGGAAGTGAAGCAGTTACAACTACGGCTATCTATTATAGATTAATGGAGAGCCCAAGAGATGTAGAATTATCAGCAGCTTTAGATGCAACAAAAATACGTGTAGCAGCAGATCTTGAGACGTACAGGAAGTTTATTGCATTACAGGCTGGGCTTGTAGATTCTCTTGCAGAAAATAAAATAACATTTGAAGCTTACTTGGTGTTAGATGACAAGTATGCAAAAAAAGCAGCTGAACTTGAAAAGAGAGTAAAAGATGGTACTCCTACTGCGAAATTGGCAAAAAGTACTATTTCGGATGTTCCATCAATCGAAGATTTTGGAAGTAGTTCAGAAGAGTATAAACAGCTAGTTCATTCAGCAATAAAAAGACTCTCAGAAAAAGGTGAAATGTATGATACGGTGATTAGGAGAAATATCTCTCGTCTTGAAAATGGATATTTTTAATTCACAATAAATAAAAAAATTGAGCTACCTTATTTTGGTAGCTTTTTTTGATGTCGTCATTTCATTTCTTTTTCCGTATTTTTGCACCCGAAAATTCATTATTCACTTATTAATCATTATTTAACATGCTTTCGGTTCAAAGTTTAGGATTACATCATTCGGGAAACTATTTGTTTCAAAATGTGAATTTCACAATTAAAAAGGATGATAAAATTGGCTTAGTTGGTAAAAATGGGGCAGGAAAATCCACTTTACTAAAGATGCTTTCAGGGGAAATCAATTTCTATGAAGGAAACGTGGTTCCTGAAGGAAATATAACTATTGGTTTCCTGAAACAAGATTTAGACTTTGTGAAAGGAAGAACCGTTTGGGATGAAACTATGCAAGCTTTTGAGCAAATCAATGCTTGGAAAAATGAATTGGAAGAAGTAAATCATCAAATGACCATAAGAACCGATTATGAAAGCGATTCTTATACCGATTTGATTAATAAAATGACTGAACTCAACGACCTTTTAATGCATCACGATGCATACAATTTGGAAGGGGATATGGAAAAAGTACTTTTCGGTTTGGGTTTCAAAGCAGATGATTTCAAAAAAATAACAGACGAATTTTCCGGAGGGTGGAGAATGAGAATCGAATTGGCAAAATTGCTTCTTCAAAAGAATGATATTATGCTTCTCGATGAGCCTACCAACCACTTGGATATGGAATCTATCATCTGGCTGGAAAATTTCTTGAAAGATTATCCGGGTGCAATTGTTCTGGTAAGTCACGATAAGCAGTTTATGACTGCGGTTTGTAACAGAACTTTTGATATTAATAATAAGAAAGTAGACGATTACAAGGCCAATTATTCAAAATATTTAATCATGCGTGAAGACCGCCGTGAAAAACTGATTCAGGCTAAAAAGAATCAGGATGCGGAAATCAAGCAAATGGAAGATAATATTAACAAATTCCGTGCAAGTGCTACAAAAGCTTCTTTTGCACAATCTCTTATCAAAAAATTAGATAAAATAGAGCGTATTGAGGTTGATAACGAAGATGTTTCTAAATTCAATATCCGATTTGTACAATCTCAAGTTCCGGGTAAAATTATTTTTGAAGCCGAAAAATTAGGAAAAGCTTACGGAGAAAAACAAATTTTTGATGATGTTGATTTCATTGTTCAGAGAGGCGACAGAATTGCTTTATTGGGGCAGAACGGACAAGGGAAAACTACTTTAGCCAAAATTCTCGCAGGAGACATCAAAGATTATTCTGGAAACTGGAATTTAGGTCACAACGTTAATATTGGTTATTTTGCTCAAAATCAAGAAGAAGTATTAACGCCGAATAAAACCGTTCAAGAAGAAGCAGAAGATGCTGCAACAGAAGAAACAAGACCAAGAGTAAGAGATTTATTAGGATCTTTCCTTTTCCAAGGTGAAGCGGTAAATAAAAAAACAAAAGTACTTTCCGGAGGTGAGAGAAACCGTTTGGCTCTTTGTAAATTGTTGCTTCGTCCTTTCAATACGTTGATTATGGACGAACCTACCAATCACTTAGACATTCAGTCTAAAGAGATTATTAAATTGGCTCTTCAAAAATTTGAAGGAACACTGATTGTCATTTCTCACGATAGAGAATTTTTGCAAGGTCTTTGTGATAAAATCTACGAATTCCGAGATGGTAAAATGAAAGAATTCTTAGGAGATATTAATGAATATCTAGAATTCAGACAAAAAGAATCCATTCGTGAAATTTCTGCTGAAAAGGCAAAACTTCATAATGAAGTACCAAAAGTTGAGATGAAGAAAGTTGAAGAGAAACCGATTAATAATAATCAATCAACGATTGCAAGTAAAGAACAGAAAAGTGTTCAGAATAAAATTAAAAAAGTAGAAGAAAGAATTACTGAGCTTGAGACAGAAATTGAAAAATTTGAAGCTTCTTTTGCAAAAGAAAATCCTTCTGATGATACTTTGGAGAAATACAATAAAACGAAAGAAGATCTAGATTCGGCTCTGCAAGAGTGGGAATATTTAGGAACTCAACTTGATTAAAGTAAAAAATAAAAGCTTCATGAATACTATTTGTGAAGCTTTTTTGTAACAAATCCTTTACTTTTTGTACTTATTAAACAATCACAATTTTTAGTGATTTAATAGAATTTTAATTTATACAATTAAATTATTTTTATACTTTTGAAGTATGATTTTTAAAGAAAGCAGAAGTCTGAAGAATTTTATATCCAAGTTATTGTTTGGGATATACTTCATTGCGCTGTTTTCTCAAAACTTTCACAGTCACAGTTCAGAAGATGTTTTTAAAGGTTTTAACTTTAAAAAAACAGAAAATACCATTACAAAAAATATTGTAAAGGAAAAATCAGGTGACTGTTTGGCTTGTCATTTTTTGGTTACAGGAAATACTTTGGTTCCGGAAGAATTTAATTTTTCTTTTGAAACATACACTCATGAAGTAAAGCAAATTATTGCTGTTCAGGAGAAAATATGGTCCCAGACCAAGTTCACTTTTCAGCTTCGCGGTCCTCCTGCAATTTCTTAATTTTAATTCTTTTTTCGGATTTTTCAGGCTTAAATTTTTTTAAGATTTAAACATTTTCAATGGAATTATAAACCCATATGAGAGTGATGAGATTATTAAAAATATTAGGTTGATGATATTGATATACATTTGATTAAGTGTAATGATATATTCGGTGATAAAAATCCATTCAACAAATTTTTACGAAAAATGTACCTCTTTGAGGGTATATAATCTATCTGTTTACAATGAAATTGATATATAGTTTATTGCTTACCTTTTTAGGATTTGCAATTACAAGCGCACAACAAAATTATACTGTAGAAGGCACGGTTTATGATTTTCATGATAAAACCTTTTTGGAAAATGCGGAAGTGAAAATTGGTGATTTTACAGCAAAAACCAATAAAGAAGGTAAATTTTCTTTTAATAATATTCCTGTAGGAAATTATATTCTCATTGCTAAGCATCCTGATTGTGATGACCATACTGAAAATATAGAAGTTACTCAGGATCTTCATTTAGAAATAACTCTTGAGCATCACGCTGAAGATATTGAAACAGTGAGACTGCATGGAACTCACAAAAAAACCGGAACAGTTATCATAAAAACACTTGATAAAGCTGATATTGAAAGGAATTCTACCGAAAATTTAGGGAATTTACTTTCAAGATTATCAGGTGTTACAGCCTTGAAAACAGGAAATAATATCTCAAAACCTGTTATTCGCGGTTTGTATGGAAGTCGTATTTCTATTTTGAATAACGGCGTGAAGATGGCTGAACAAGAATGGGGTGTGGAACACGCTCCGAATGTGGATGTTAATGATTTTGAGCATATTGATGTCATTAAAGGTGCATCTGCATTGAAATATGGAAGTGAAGGAATTGGGGGAGTCATTCTTTTAGAACCTGCTCCAATGCCAAAGAAAGATACATTGATGGGAAACATAAAACTATCAGGTATTTCTAATGGTAGAGGAGGCGAAATTGCTGCAAATGCAATAAAATCCTGGGAAAACAACTGGTTTGTAAAAACGGGAGGAACTTATAAAAAACTGGGAGACCAGATGATTCCTCATCATACTTTGCAGAATACAGGTATGGAAGTTAATTCTTTTAATTTCTCATTCGGAAAGCAAAGTTTTATGCAGGGTTTTGAAATTGCTTATAGCGGTATCAATCAAGAGTTTGGCATTTATAAAGGAGCGCATTTGGGAAGTCCTGTAGATTTTTATAATGCCATAAATTATGGTCAGGAATATTTTTATGATAATTTTAGTTATGATATCAATAGTCCGAGACAGGAAGTAGAACATCATATCGGAAAAGTGATGGCATACCAACGTTTTGAAAATTTTGGAAAGCTAACTTTTCAGTATAGTTTCCAGTTGAATCGTCGTAAAGAGTTTGATATCAGAAGAAGAGAATTGAATGCGTTGCCTTCGATGGATTTGAGACTGATTACTCATACTGCAAGTTTAACACATCTCATTGAACGCCCGAATTGGAGCCTGGAAAGCGGTATTTCTACAGGTTTCCAGGATAACTATCCAAATCCGGCGGCAAAAGCAAGACGTTTAATTCCTGATTATTATAAATATGACGCAGGAGCGTTTTCTGTTTTCAAATATAAATTTAATGCTAAATTTAATGCAGAAGCTGCCGTGAGATATGATTTTAGCAGATATGATGCCTATAAATATTATGATGCTTCAGAATGGGATGATAAATATGCCTCACTTTATCCCGAGTTTTATGTGAGAAAAAGTGATAGCCGAATTTTAGCTCGTCCTATTTTAGATTTTCACAACTTTTCGGCAAATCTTGGGTTGAATTATAAACCGATTCGTGATTTCGAGGTTAAATTAAACTTATCCAGAGCGGAAAGAAACCCGAACCCTGCGGAATTATTTGCTGACGGACTTCATCATTCTGCTGCAATCATGGAAAAAGGAGATTTAAGCATCAAAAAAGAAACGGCTTATAACGTGAATCTTTCTTTGGCTGCTCAGTTTAATATTTTGAAAGGTTTGCATATTGAGGCAAATCCTTACTTTATGTATTCTGACAGTTTTATCAACCAGATTCCGACAGGTATACAGTCTACAAACAGAGGCGTTTTCCCAATTTGGACTTATCAACAGATTAAAGCTAGAATGTACGGGTTGGATGCAGAAGCAGAGCTTAAAATTCTTGATAATTTAAGTCTAAAGTCAGCTTTTAGTACTTTGAGAGGTGATGATTTATCAAATGACGAACCGCTTATCTTGATGATGCCGACAAAAATGAGAAATTCCATTGAGTTTAAACTTAATAAACCTTCCAATTTCTATATTACTTTGGAAAACGATATTGTTTCTCAACAAAAACATTTTCCGGTAAGAAATAATGATATTACGTTTATTGACAACGGTGAAATGGTGATCAAAACTCTTGATTTGAGTACGCCACCTCAGAAATACGTGTCGTTCAATGCTTCAATAGGAGCAGACGTATTCAAAAACTTTAATGTTAATTTCAGAGTCAATAATATTGGAAATCAATATTATAAAGAATACCTAAATAGGTTGAGATACTTTATGTACGAACCAGGGAGAAATTTTATCCTTACTCTGAAATACAATTTCTAATTATTATTAATACTTAAAATTTAAAATTACAATGAAAAAATTATTCAATATAGCACTATTACTTTTCGCAGCTGTTTTACTTTTCTCTTGTAGAAATGGGGAAGATGATATTCCTGAAGATATCCATGAGCATGAGGAAATTGAAAAATTGGTTGTTACTCTTACCAATAAAAATGATGCAAGTGATGTTCAGACGATTAATTATATAGGAGGAGTGGCAGATGCTCATATTCATGCACATGCAGGAGATGTATATAATGTTTCTCTAGATTTTCAGGTGAAACATGATGATCATTATCATAGTGCAAATGATGAGATTTTAGAAGAAAAGGACGAACATTTTGTTATCTTTGAGTTTGCAGGTGCAGAGGTAAAAGTAAAGAGGGCCGCAGATGATATTGTAAGAACTGATGGTAAAAAATTAGGTCTTAAAACAGAATGGACTGTTACAGGTACAACTTCTACAGGTAAGGTAAATATTAAACTTATTCACGGGGCAACTTCAGTAAATGATAATTCGCCTTCTGCTGATAATCAACTGGGAAGTACTGTTGGAGGAGAGAGTGATGTAGATGCTATAATTAGTATTCACTAACAAAAAAGCATCATATATTATATTTTGGTAACCACTGATTTTTTCAGTGGTTTTTTATTTAACAATATTTAGCTTTATTAGTTGATTTTAAATGAGTGATTTTCATAAAATTTTCATATTTTTGCAACCTAAAATTTTAATCAATAATGAAGGTTACCGCACAAAACCATGATGATGTAAGTGCATTGCTTACAGTGACATTGGAAAAATCTGACTATAAAGAAAAAGTAGAAAAGCAATTAATTAATTATGCTAAAAATGCGCAAGTTCCTGGTTTCAGAAAAGGGAAAGTGCCTTTGAGTATGGTTAGAAAACAATATGAAGCAGGTATTGCATTCGAAGAAATCAACAAACAAGTTTCTGATGCATTAAACAACTATGTTAACGAAAATAAATTAAGATTAGTTGGTCAGCCTGTTCCTCAGCCAGTAAACGAATTCGATTACAATGCTGATCAGTTATCTGTTGCTTTTGAAGTTGGGTATGAGCCTGAATTCACTATAGATTTGGCTAAATATGAGGCTCCTCATTATAAAGTAGAAGCTTCTGATAAAGAAATCAACAAAAGTATTGAGAACATGCAAAAGCGTTTTGCTGAGCAGGCTCCTCAAGACAAAATCAATAAAGACTCATATGTTGCTTTAGAAATTTCTCAGGTTGTTGAAGAAGATGCTGAAGGAGAGCACAACCATCATCCAAAAAATGTAGTAATCACTGCAGAAAACAAAGAAGCTTTCAAATTAGTAAAGTCTTTGAAAATGGATGGTTCTGTAAAAGTTTCTAAAGAAACTCTTGCTGGTGACGAAGCTTTAGCTAAAGAATTAGGATTCTCTAAAGAAGAAGTTGAGCACTTACACCATGCTGAAGTTGAAGTAAAAGTAAAAGATTTTTATGCTTTAAATTTAGCAGAATTAAACCAAGAACTTTTTGATAAAGTTTATGGAGAAGGAACTATCAAGTCTGAAGAAGAGTTGAAAGAAAAAGTAAAATCTGAACTAGATGAATATTTCCAACAAAATGCAGATGTTCACTTCGTAAATAAAATCTTAGAACAAGTTTCTGAGAAAGAAGAAGTAAAACTTCCTGAAGCTTTCTTAGTTAAGTGGTTGGTATTCTCTAATCAAAATATCCAGTCTGAAGAACAGGCAAAAGAAATTCTTGAAGCAGAGAAAAATCAATTAAAATATCAAATCATCGAGGGTAAATTGATGGCTGATAATGAAATTCAATTAGATTATGCTGATGTTTTAGCTCAGGCTGAACAATTGGTGAAAAATCAATTAGCTATTTACGGAATCCATCATTTAGGTGATGAAGAAATCCAAAAATATGCTGTTGAAATGTTGAAAGACCAAGAGCAGGTAAGACAAATTTCTTCTGAAGTTGCTATGGCTAAATTGAAAGATGTTATTCTTGAAAAAGCTACTAAAAAAGAAACAGCAATTTCTCATGATGAGTTCTTAGAAGAGCTTAAAAAATAATTTATTGAGATATAAATATTTTAAAACCACCATATTTTGGTGGTTTTTTATTTTTTGAATCATTTTGTCTTTTACATTTTTTATATTTACAGCCTAAATATAGTATATGAAAAAAATAATCATTCCATTTTTTTGTGCAGTTCTTTTTTCTACTTCTGTATATGCACAACAAAAAGCAGTAACTGATAAAACAGAAATAAAGCAGTCTAAACTGACACCTAAGGAAGTTATTGATAATTATATTAAAGCTTTAGGAGGAAAAGAAAAACTGGAAGGAGTAAAGTCAACAGTGATAGATAATGTACTTTCTGTACAAGGAATGGAAGTTAGCATGTCAACAAAAAAAATGGGAAATAAGTTCAAATCTGAACAACTTGTTATGGGGCAGAAAATGGTTCAGCTTTTTGATGGAGAAAAAGGTTACTTCGAGCAGATGGGTAATAAAAGTATGATTCCTGCAGATAAAATTTCTGAACTTAAGAAAGGAAAAGTAATAGATGCATTAGGATATTATGAAACTAAATTTCAATCACCTACTGTAGAAAATGTTGATGGTAAAAACTATAATGTTTTATCTTCGGATAGTGGTAAATATTATTTTGATGCTGAAACAGGATTACTATACAAATCTAATTCTAAAGAAGGAACTGCAATTGTTAAAAGCTATATGACGGTAGATGGAATCAAATTTCCACAGGAAATAGATGCAGAAGGAAATGGGCAGAAGGTTACGATTAAAACAACTAAAGTGGTTATAAACTCAGGGGTTTCTGATGAAGATTTTAAAGGGTAAAAAACTTTAATATAAAAAGAATAAAAACCGCAGAAATTTCTGCGGTTTTGTTTTTTAAGAACCATATTCTTTTTTCCATTCTTCTGCGGCATCGCTTAGAACTTCATAAAATTCTTCTCCGTATTTTCTAATCAAAGGAGTTTTTAAGAATTTATATATAGGAACGTGCAGCTCTTTTCCTAGAGTACAAGCGTCATTACAAACGTCCCATTTATGGTAATTAAATGCCGTAAAAGTAGAATATTCTGTTACTCTGATAGGATAGAGGTGGCATGAAATTGGTTTTTGCCAATCTACAGCACCGTCTTCATAGGCCTTTTCAATTCCACATTTTGTAATTCCTTTTTCATCAAAAGTTACATAGGCACACTCTCTGTTTTCCACCATTGGGGTTACATACATTCCGTCCATAGGGTCAGTTGTCCATGTTCCTATTTCCTCAATAGATTTTATTCCTTCGGGAGTAAGATAAGGCTTTACTTTGTCAAAAATAGTATCCAAAATTTCCAATTCGCTCTTATCAAGAGGAGCACCAACATCTCCTTCTACACAACATGCACCTTTACATTTTGTAAGGTTGCAAACAAATTCTTCGGAAAAAATATCCTCGGAAATCAATTTATCGTCAATCTGAATCATAATCTTTTAAAATAGTTCGAAAAAAGTACCTGCTTTAAAGGTAATTAAACTTACAATAATAAGCCATACACTTACTTCCTGCATCCAGTATTTTGGTAGAAATTTTATCATTCTACTTAAAATAATACTTGATGGAAATGCCAAAAGAAGCAAATATTCATAGCTTTTATTCATATATAATATAATGGTTACAAGCTGTGCCAGCGAAAAAACAAGTAGAAAGGTATATTTATACCTGCTTACTGGGCTTTTTTTGTTGTAATTGATGAAATGGTCATAAACCGCATAAATAAGCATCAAAGCTATCGGAATTAAAGATAAAATATCACTGTAGTCCGTTACTATTTTCATTTTTCCAAATGGGAAATAATCAATATTCCATGTTGTGAAATTCAGGAAATACATGATAGAAAAATAACTGAATACAATTAAAACGATTCCGAGTAAAAACCTGAAAAGATTAAGAGTAATTCTTTCTGAAGTAGCAATTACATGAATAATTACAAAAACAGCCATAGGCCAGGTTGTGGGAAGAAAAATGAAATTTAATGCCACAATTGACCCTACCAAAACATAAGATTTTTTTCTGATGTCTTCATTAGTACTCGTTAAAAGGAGTAATAGAAAAGAATTCGTTAAAAGTGATACAGCGATTCCTATATCCAGACTTCCGGGATAAAGCCCAAAAATGAAAAAAGTGTACAGGAATAATGGCAGATGTGTCTGATAATTAAGTGCTATACTATTAAAACAAAAATAACCAAGAGCAATTCCCAGAAAGGTAATTCCGGCAATAATTGCTTCATAGGTATTGAAATTCAGTATGTTAAATATTATTACTATTAAAAGAAGAAAACCAATATAAACAGGAATTGAAAAAATATTGCTTTCTTTTGAAAGTAATTTAAACATTTTTTTTAAATTTGTACAAAGTTAATTTAAAAAAGGAAAATAATGACGTCTTTCTGGTTATTCTTAAGTAAAGTTTTCAAATGGTCTTTCGGTTTTTTTGATTCATTTGGAAATGTTTTAAACTGGATTTTATTTATCGTTTGCTGTGTATTGTTTGTTTATTGGTGCTATGTTCTAGTGGTTACACTAGGTGGCGATAAAGATAAAGACTACTATTCTCCAACGGAAGGTAAGTTCCCTTACTATGATCCGAAAATCTACAAAAAAGAAGGTTAATTAATTGGTTATATAGTAAAAAACCGATCAAAACTTATGTTTTTTGATCGGTTTTTTTATATTAACGATTAAAATTTAATTTACTCATGTATAGGAATTACCAGAACAGGAATGGGTGAATCTTTTGTTAATCCTTTGGTTAAGCTTCCTACAAATACATCATATATTCCGCTTCTTCCGTGTGAACCCATTACAATAAAGTCTGCATTTTTCATTTTAGAATATTCTAAAATAATTTCTTTAGCAAGACCTTGTTTTAGAAAATGTTCACAATCTACATCCTGAGCCAGAATTCTTTGTTCAATTTTATTAAGCTGAACCAATTCTTCTCTTATTTCATTTGCTTCCACTTCCGGGAAATATTGATATCCCATATCCCCAATTGCAAAACCAATATCTGAAGGAGCAACGTGAATTAAGAAAATTTTTCCGTTTACCTGTTTAGCAAATTTTACTGCTCCATCTACAAGTTGATCTGTTTTGTCCCCAAAATCTACGGGTAGTACAATGTTTAACATAGCCTTTAATTTTGTTACTTAAAGATACAAAAATTATGTTAAATTCTACATTCGATTATTTATAATATTCGTATGTCAAGCATTTTTTCGTTTTCAAGGTAGGCTTCAAGAATATCTCTTTCTTCTACTTTTCCTACTCCTTTAGGCGTTCCGGTGAAGATAAGGTCGCCAACTCTCAGGGTAAAATATTGAGAAACAAAAGCAATAATATCATCAATAGTAAAAATCATATCTTTTGTGTTGCCGTCCTGAACTTTCTCTTTATTTTTTAATAATGAAAAATTAAGTGATTCTAGATTGTAATTTTCTTTTTTAAAGAAATTACCAACCACAGCAGAGCCATCGAAGCATTTTGCAAGTTCCCAGGGAAGTCCTTTAGATTTAAGTTCACTTTGAAGGTCTCTTGCTGTAAAATCGATTCCCAACCCAATTTCTTCGTAATGTTTGTGAGCAGATTCTTTTTGAATGTATTTTCCGCCTTTTGAAATTTTTACAACAACTTCAAGCTCATAATGAACGTCATTGGAAAATTCAGGGATGTAAAAATCATTTCCTTTCAGAATAGCAGTATCTGGTTTCATGAAAATTACTGGTTTTTCTGGGATTTCGTTTCCTAATTCTTTTGCATGTTCACTATAATTTCTTCCTATGCAGATGATTTTCATATATTCTATTGTTTTTAATGTGTAAATTCATTTCCGCAATAATAGCAGATAAATTTATGACTCGTTAAAATTGAGATTCCGAAAAAGCTTGTGGCACTATCATCTCTGTAAATATGATTTGAACCGCATTTTGGGCATACAAAATCAAATTCAGGGTTTTCAATGGTGTGCTCTACTTCTAAAGCAAATTCTTGATTTTCTTTATATTCTTCCAGAATTTGTTTAGCTTTTTTCAAATCTTCATCAAAAACTTGTAGCTGAATTCCGCCAACAGCCTGAGAAAGCAACCAATCCGATTGAATCAGTTGTTCGTTTGCTATGAAGCTGTTGATGCCATTTTCAGCCAAAATTTGTTTGTCTCTGTTGGCTTGAAGGGCGGTTTCGTAAAATTTAAATTTTACCAGTTCGCTCATATATTAAAACCTGCTTGATAATTGAATTTTTGTAAAAATTTTCTTTGTATAAAGAGGAAAATCTGCGTTTTGAAGCCATCCATAATAGCCAAGGTCTTTCTGGAAAACTGTTTTCACAACTTGTCCTTTATACTTTCCGAAGTTGAAAACTTCTTCATTTTTATCATTATAACCAATGAATCCTGCCAAATCTGCATTTTTATTATGGAAGGTAAACTCGCTTAGTTCAGAAACTTCATTAGGAATATCGTCGTATTTTCCAACCTGAGCATCCAAAACCTCAAAAGTAGCCATTACATCAGCTTCTGCAGAATGGGCATTTTCCAATGTTTTTCCACAATAAAACTGATAGGCTGCTCCAAGATTTCTTGGTTCTTTTTTATGGAAAATAGTTTGTGCATCAACCAGTTTGAATTTGTTCAGGTCAAAATCCATCCCGACTCTCAAAAGTTCTTCGGCTAAAAGAGGAACATCGAATCTGTTTGAATTAAAGCCGCCTAAGTCCGTTCCATTAATCATTTCCATTACTTTTGAAGCAATTTCTTTGAAGGTAGGAGCATCTTTTACGTCTTCATCATAAATTCCGTGCACTTCACTGCTTTCTTTTGGAATTGGCATTTCGGGATTTACACGCCATGTCTTGCTTTCTCTAGAAGCATCAGGATTTACTTTTAGAATGCAGATTTCTACGATTCTGTCTTTTCCTATATTGGTTCCTGTGGTTTCTAAATCAAAGATACAAAGCGGTTTATATAATTTTAAATTCATTTTTTTAGTTATAACTTATTTAAGTTGTTTTTGAAATATAATTGATATTAAAATATAATACATAATCACCAACGGAATTCCTACCGTTTTGAAAATAAGTAAAATGATAATGGAACCAATCAATAAGGCTAGTTTAGGATAGTTATCCTGCAATTTCATCGATTTGAACTTCATGGCAATCATTTTAATTGGGCTAATCAACAACCAAGATGAAACTGCCGTAAATAATATTAAAAATAAAGAATTTTCAAATAAAAATGTAAAATCACCACTTTCTTTCTGAACGTAATACAATCCGAAAATCAAGATGGTATTGGACGGAGTATTCAATCCTTTAAAATAGTATTTTTGGTCTTCATCTAAATTGAAAATTGCCAATCTTAAGCATGAAAAAAGAGTAACAAATAATCCTAGATATTTGATTTCGAAAGGTAATTCGGTGTCTAAAAAAATATTCCCGAAAGGTTCTAATGCAGCATACATTGTTAGTCCCGGAATTAATCCGAAACTCACCATATCTGCCAAAGAATCAAGCTGAACTCCCAAATTAGAATTTGCTTTTAAGGCTCTTGCCACAAATCCGTCAAAAAAATCTAAGATTAAAGAAAGGATAATGCAGATTGCCGTCGTCTGATAATCTCCTAAAATCAAATGTATTGCCCCAATACAGCCTGAAAAAAGGTTTCCTAATGTTAATGCATTTGCCAGATTGTTCTTTATAAAATTCATGTTATTTTTCTCTAAGGTTTAAATTTAGCTTTCTTAATTGGAATATAATTCCAAAAAGCGAAAAAAATGCTGTAATTACCGTAAAAAGTAAAGATGCTGATACAGAAATTGAAGCATTGAATTCAAAATATTTTGAAGCCTGAAGAAATAGCATTTCTCTTACACCAATTCCCGCAAACGAAATCAAACTTAATATGGAACTTCCCAAAAATGTAACGGTATAAATCGTAAAATTATCATGTACTCCCAGACTTTTCATAATTAAAAAAAAGCAAATCACTTGCAAAAGCTGAATGATGATTGATATTGCGAAAGTCTTGAAGAAAATTTCTGTATAGGTAGAAAATATTTTTTTTGTCAAAAAATAAGTGAATCCGATTCCTAAAATAATTAAACCAATAATCAGTAAAACCCACTGAACTTCAAATAAAAAAGCTGAAAAACAAAGAATCAGAACACAAATAGCTAATAATCCGCTCAATCTGTCATTAAATAAAGCTGAAGTAATTTTCTTGGCACTCCATCCGAATTTTTTATTTAAAATGTATACTTTATAGGCATCACCGCCAATTCCTCCGGGGATGAAAAAATTGTAAAACATTCCTAAAAAGTAAAGTTCTAAATTGCTTTTGAAGTTCAAGTTGAAATTATTTGAATCCAAATAAAATTCAAGCCTTTTTGTAGACAAAACTTGAGAGGCCAAGAAGAAAAATGCTGCTAATATGATGTAAAAAACATTAACAGTGGACCAAAGTTGAGCAACATCTTTAAAAGGTATTTTTTTGAAAACAAAATACAATAAAACAATACTGACAAGAATTTTTGCAGTATTAATCAGGAGTTTTTTAAGCTTTGTTTTCTCCAAAATTTGTAATTTTTCTGATGTTGAAAGGTCTCTTACTTTGTGATTCGTAATACGTTTTCATCAACATATCAATAATAATACCTGTTGTAAAAAACTGAATCCCGATGAATGCCAAAAGAACACCCAAAATCAATAATGGTCTGCCTCCGATATCGTGTCCCATTAATTTTACAACCAAAAGATAAGCATTAATCAACATTCCCAACACAAAAGCAACAAGTCCGATGTTTCCAAACAGATAAATAGGTTTTGAAAGGTATTTTTGATTGAATAAAACCAAAAGCAAATCATTAATTACTTTAAAAGTTCTGTTCATCCCGTATTTTGAAACTCCGAATTGTCTTGCATGGTGTTTCACCGGCATTTCAGCAATTTTTGCCCCGTTTAAATGTGCCATTAAACTTATGAATCGGTGATTTTCTCCATATAAATTCAAATCCTTTGCTGTGTCGTGAGTGAAAACTTTTAAAGCACAGCCCTGATCTGAAATATTAAGTTTTGTTGATTTTTTAATGATGAAATTGGCAATTCTTGAAGGTATGGTTCTTATAGAAGAATCTTTTCTTTTTTGGCGTTTTCCTACAACCAAATCGTAATCACCTTTTTCAAGAAGAGCAACCATTGCAGGAATATCACTTGGATCATTTTGTAAGTCACCGTCTAAAGTAATTACGTAATCTCCTGTTGCATAGTCAAAACCTGCCATCATCGCAGAACTTTGACCATAGTTTTTCTTTAATTGAATCAAAACTACACTCGGATCATTTTTTTCTATAATTTCTTTTACCGTTTTATCTTTAGAGTTATCATCGATAAGGATGAGTTCGTATTTATAGCCGTTCATGGCTTCACGAATACGATCGATGAGAATTCCTGCATTGCCTTCTTCATTATACATGGGAATTACTAAAGAGTAAAATTTATTATGATCCATTCAGTTGATATTGATTTATTAAATTTGCATAGAAATGCTTTTGCAAAAATACTAAAAAACTATCTTTTAGATGAATCAAAATCAACTGCTGTCATCGACTCAAATTTTATTCTTATATATCGGTTTTTCAATTGTTTATATATCGGGCTTATTTATTCCGTTGATGGAGAATGATTCCGCTCAACATGCATCAATGGCTATGAGAATGACTTTGAACAACGATTTTTTCAATATTTTCAAAGGAGATAATCCGTATTTGGATAAGCCTCACATGCATTTTTGGTTATCTGCAATTTCAATGAAAATATTTGGAATTAGTCATATTGCTTACAGAATTCCTGCTTTATTGTGTCTTGCTTTGGGAGCTTTTTCTACAAAAAAACTAACAGATTTATTATACGAAAATCAAAATATAGGATATCTGGCTTCTTTGATATTTCTTTCTGCGCAAACAATTATTCTTTCTGTTCATGATGTAAGGACGGATGCTGTTTTGACTGGTTTTATTATTTTTTCATTGTGGCAATTTGTTAAATTTATTAAAACCCAAAATATTCTGAGTGTAATTCTTGCGGGACTGGGAACGGCAATTGCTTTTTCATCAAAAGGATTAATGGCAATTGTGATTATTGGGTTCTGTGTTTTTGCTTACTTGTTGTATTCTAGAGAATGGAAAAGGTTTTTTAATTTTAAAATTATCATTGCGACCATAAGTTTTGTTGTTGGAATTTTACCGATTTTATACGCTTATTATAATCAGTTTGGTGAAGAAGGAATACGATTTATATTGCTTAATCAAAGTGTAAATCGTTTAACAGCAACAGGCTTTGAAGAAACCAGTCCGGATTATTTGTTCTTTTTCCATACGTTATTGTGGGCTTTTTTACCTTTTTCTTTGGTTTTCTATGTTGGGGTTTTCGATAAAACAGCTTTTTTTATTAAAAATAGATTCAAAAAAATAAGTGGAGTAGAATTTTTGTCTTTAGGAGGTTTCTGGTTGGTTATGTTACTTTTTTCAGCTTCTAAATTTAAACTTCCACATTATCTAAATGGACTTATTGCTGTGTTGGCAATTTTTACAGCAGCTTATTTATTTGATATATTTAAAAGAAATGTTTCTAAACAAGCTAAAGTTTTATATATAATTCAATTGGTTGTTGTCTTTGGGGCAATTGCTGGAGTTGGTTTGCTTACCTATTTTTTTACAGGAATTGATAACGTATTCATGTATGTTGTTTTTGTTTTGTTGATAGGTGTTTTGCTTGTTAATATTTTTAGAAAAGAAAATATCTTCAAGAAGTATGTATTTGTTTCTTTAGTATTTGCAATTGGGATTAATATTTATCTTAATACACAATTTTATCCTGTTCTTACCCAATATCAAGGAAGTTATAAAATAGCACAGCAGGTTAATAATGAAAGAATGTTAAAAGATAAAATCTTTATGCCTGAAGGAGCAGAATCTTGGGCTTTCGATTTTTATACCAAAAGAAATACTCCAAGAGTTGTTATTGATGAAGTAAAAAAAGGTGATTATTTATTGATTTATAAAGAAAGACTTCCAGAAGTAAAAAAGAAATATAAAATCATTATTGAACAAAATGATTACAGAATAACAAGGCTTTCTTTGAAGTTTCTGAATCCTGAAACTAGAACTGAACAATTGGATAAGATTTTCTTAATTGAAATAGTAGAGTAGACCTTTGTGTTTAATAAATGTTTAAGTTTTAAAATTGGCATATCTGTTGTTATATATGCTTTGGATAATAAAATTTTTTGGTTGTTTGAAATAAATTTATATTTTTAGAAAAGAATTAACAACAAAATCTTTTTATTAGAATTAAAACTATAAGAAATATGAAAAAATTATTATTAACATTCGTTCTTTCATTATTTGGGGTAATGTCTTTTGCACAAATTGAAGGTAAATGGAAAACAATAGACGATGAAACTAAACAAGCAAAATCTATTGTAGAGATTTTTAAAAAATCTGATGGTAAATATTACGGTAAAATTCATCAATTATTGATAAAACCAGCAGATCCTAATTGTACTGCTTGTAAAGACGATAGAAAAGGGAAAGCTCTTGTAGGTCTTGAGATTATCAGAGGGTTGCAAAAAGATGGGGATGAGTTTACAGGAGGCACAATTACAGATCCTAAAACCGGAAAAACGTACAAGTGTACTATTACTAAAAAAGGCGATCAGTTAAATGTAAGAGGTTATGTAGGTTTATCTCTACTGGGAAGAACTCAGGTTTGGAATAAAGTTAATTAATATAAATTTTAAATAAAACCAATAAACGACATTACATTGAAATGTGATGTCGTTTTTATTATGTGTATAATAAAAAAACACTATTTTTGTAGTCTAAATTTTTCAAATAAATATGGCAGAATATACTTTTCGTGAGGTAATTGCACAGGCAATGAGCGAGGAAATGCGTAAAGACGAATCTATCTTTTTGATGGGGGAGGAAGTTGCAGAATATAACGGTGCATATAAAGCTTCAAAAGGAATGCTTGATGAATTTGGTCCGAAAAGAGTAATTGATACTCCTATTGCTGAACTTGGTTTTACAGGGATTGCTGTAGGATCTGCAATGAATGGTAACAGACCAATCGTAGAATTTATGACTTTCAATTTCTCTTTAGTGGGGATTGATCAAATTATTAATAACGCGGCTAAAATCCGTCAGATGAGTGGTGGACAATGGAATTGTCCTATCGTTTTTAGAGGACCTACTGCTTCTGCAGGTCAATTAGGAGCTACTCACTCTCAGGCTTTTGAAGGTTGGTATGCGAACTGTCCTGGTTTAAAAGTAGTTGTGCCTTCAAATCCATATGATGCGAAAGGTTTGTTGAAAACAGCCATTCAAGATAATGATCCTGTTATTTTCATGGAATCTGAACAAATGTATGGAGATAAAATGGAAATTCCTGAAGAAGAATACTACCTGCCAATCGGAAAGGCTGATATTAAAAGAGAAGGTAAAGATGTAACTTTAGTTTCTTTCGGTAAGATTATGAAGTTGGCTATTCAGGCTGCTGAAGATATGGAGAAAGAGGGGATCTCTGTAGAAGTTATTGATCTTAGAACGGTTCGTCCATTAGATTTTGATACAATATTAGAATCTGTAAAGAAAACGAATAGATTGGTTATTTTAGAAGAAGCTTGGCCGTTTGGTTCAATATCTTCTGAAATTACTTATATGGTTCAACAAAAAGCATTCGATTATCTGGATGCTCCAATCAAGAGAATTACAACTCCTGATGCTCCGGCTCCCTATTCTGCAGCACTATTTGCAGAGTGGTTCCCTAAACTTGAAAAAGTAAAAGAGGAGATTAAAAAAGCAATGTACGTAAAGTAATGGTTATAGAGAAAAACTTCCGAAAGGAAGTTTTTTCATTTATTATATTCATGGTTAAAAGTTCTTGGGGATATAAATTTAATTTAAATTTGCGCGTTTAAAATTTAAAATTGCTGATATGGCAGAAGTTACAGAAGGTGGTCATCATTTTGATCTAAAGAAGCTTTCATTTATAGGCGTTATTGTATCTCTTGGGATTGTATTCGGGGATATTGGTACATCGCCGCTTTATGTAATGAAGGCAATCGTAAATGCTCGTAAAGATGGTGCAACAATGCCATTTGATGAATATATTGAAGGAGCTCTGTCTTGTATCATTTGGACTTTGACTCTTCAAACCACTGTTAAATATGTTATTATAGCTTTAAGAGCTGATAATAAAGGTGAAGGTGGTATTCTTGCTCTTTATTCTTTAGTGAAAAGACTTAAGAAAAAATGGCTTTATGTCGTAGCAATTATTGGTGCATCTACACTTGTTGCGGATAGTGTTATTACTCCTTCTTTAACGGTGATGTCTGCTATTGAGGGGCTTAAAATATATAATCCTGAAACACCGGTAGTTGTCATAACACTATTTATTCTATTTATTGTTTTTGTCGTTCAGCAGTTTGGAACGGCTTCTATTGGAAAATTTTTTGGACCAATTATGGTAACCTGGTTTCTTATTTTAGGAGTTTTTGGTTCAATACACATTTTTGATCATGTTGAAATTTTCAAGGCATTCAACCCGATGTACGCTTATAATCTTATTACACATTCATCGAGTGCAATTGTGATTATGGGGGCGGTTTTCCTTTGTACCACAGGTGCCGAAGCTTTGTATTCAGATTTGGGGCATTGTGGAGCAAAGAATATTAGGGTTAGCTGGATTTTTGTTAAATCAATGTTGATTCTTAATTATTTGGGACAAGGTGCTTGGTTGCTGGAGAATCATGAAATGGTACATAATACAGGAGTAAATCCTTTTTTTGGAATTATGCCTGAATGGGCTGTTTTACCAGGAGTAATTTTGGCAACAGCTGCTGCAATTATTGCGAGTCAGGCTGTAATTACAGGTTCGTTTACGATGTTCTCTGAGGCAATGTCTATTTCATTTTGGCCCAATCAGCATATTGAATATCCTTCCGGAGTAAAAGGTCAAATGTATATTCCAAGAATTAATTGGGGATTGATGGCGTTTTGTTTTGTAGTTGTGATTTTCTTTCAAAAATCCGAGAAAATGGAAGCTGCCTATGGACTTACTATTACCATTACCATGCTAATGACTACTATTTTATTGTTGTATTGGCTAAGTAGAACAAGAGTAAATAAAATATTTATTATTGGTTTTGCAATGGTTTATCTTTTCTTAGAGTCCGGATTCTTTTATGCAAATGTTATAAAATTTGTTGATGGAGGTTGGTTGACTATGGTTCTTGGAGGTTTTATTGCAGTTTGTATGTATGCTTGGTATAATGGAAGATTGATTAAGGCTAATTTTATTCAATATGTTAAAATAGATAAATATGCTCCGATTATCAAGGATATGAAACTTGACGAAACTATCCCTAAATATGCTACTAATCTGGCTTATCTGAGCAGAGCAAAAAGAGGTGACGAGGTAGAATCAAAGATTATCTATTCTATTATAAAAAAACAACCTAAAAGAGCTGATCATTATTTTATCTTAACAATTGCCAATCAGGAAGATCCTTTTACTTTTAAATATACTGTTGATGAGATTTTACCAGGAACTATCTATAAAATTAACTTCCTTTTAGGGTTTAAGGTTGACCGCAGAATTAATGATTATTTCGGAATGGTTTTAAAAGATTTGATGGAAGATGATACAATTCCGTCAAGAAGTAGTCATCCGTCTTTGAGAACACACAATATTCCGCCTGATTTGAAATATGTTATTATTGATAACTCCTATATCAACGATATACTTTTAACTGTTAAACAGAAAATTACACTCAATATTTATAATTTTGTTAAGTATATCGGAAGTGATGATTTCAAGGCTTGGGGAGTCACTTCACACAATGTGGTTGTAGAGTCTGCGCCAATTACGGAGCTTACAGTTTATGATCATAAAATTGAGCAGGCAGGATTTTCAAGACATAATAATTAATATCCTTTAACAAGTTTGTCCGATATTTGTTTAAATAAAATTCAATAAATTTGTAGATAATTTTTTTGATGGATACTATACAAAAAGAAAAAAATATTGCTTTGATTAAAGATGTGTTGAGAAACTATCTACTAGAGAAAGGTTTCAGAAATACACCTGAAAGATATACTATATTAGAAGAGATTTATAATATGGATCATCACTTTAATGTAGATGATCTTTATCTTCTAATGATGCAGAAAAAATATCACGTTTCTAAAGCAACAATTTACAATACTATTGAGATTTTCCTTGATGCAGGATTGATTCGTAAGCATCAGTTTGGTGAAAAAACGCTGACCTCTTCATCTTATGAAAAATCATATTTTGATAAACAACATGATCATTTGGTGATTTATAAAAAAGACTCAGATAAAGAGATTGAGGAGATTATTGAGTTTTGTGATCCGAGAATTCAGGGGATTAAAGAAGCAATTGAAGATGCATTTGGCGTAAAAATTGATTCTCATTCGCTATATTTTTATGGCACTAAGAATGACTAATCAATGAGACTAATTTTTGTTCTATTAGTTTTTATTTCAACGTTTACTTTTGCGCAAGAGAAACCAAAACTTGTGCAAAGAGATCCTTATTTACAAAATCCAATGAAAAATGCTCCCCCACCGCAAGTAAAACCGGGAGATAGAGTAAAGATTTTGAATGCTGATGAGATTACTAAAGATCCTTTGAAGTATGACGGGAACAGGTTTTTAAAAGGTAATGTTAAAATAGAGCATCAAGGTTCAATCCTTACAGCTGATGAGGTTGTAATGTATGATGAGGAAAACTTTGTAAAGGCAATAGGAAATACAAAACTTCAGAATGCAGATGGTTCAGTCATTACCGCTGCCGAAATGGAGTATGATGGAAATACCCAAAAAGGTGTTGCCAGAAAAAATGTAGTACTTACAGACCCAAAACAAACAATCAGAACTGATATTATGTATTATGACAGGCTTGCAAATCAGGCTTATTTTAATACTGGTGGTACGATTACTGATGGTCAGAATACAATGTATACTAAAACTGCAACCTACTTTTTAGATACAAAAATGATTGATTTTGTAGGAGATGTAAAGATTGATAATCCGGATTATATTATTGAAGGGAAAAATATCAAGCAAAATCAAAACTCTAAAATTGCCGATTTCTTTGGTCCAACAACAATTACAAACCGAAAAAATCCTAAGAATTACGTATATACCGAAAGAGGTACTTATAAAATGAATTCTAAGGAAGCTTTTCTTAATAAAAATTCTAGAATACATTATAATGATAAAATTCTGACGGGAGATGATATGTATTACAACCAGTTGACTGGATTTGGTAAAGCAACGGGAAACGTAACACTTGATGATCCTAAAGAGAAAAGGTACGTTAAAGGAGGATATGGGGAAATCTTTGAAAAACAAGATTCTTCTATGATAACAAAAAATCCGTATGCTGTGAAAATTCTTGAAAAAGATTCTATTTATTTTGCTTCAGAAAAAATTATAACTTATCAAAAACCAGATTCTCTTGATGCTACCAAAAAGAAAAGCTTTATGAGAGCTTTTAGAAAAGGGAGGTTTTATAAGTCAAATGCTCAGGGAAGGGCAGATTCTCTAGCTTTTAACGAAACAGACGGGATTTTGCATATGTATAGAGAGCCTATTCTTTGGAGTGGTGAAAAACAGGTAACTGGGGATAAAGTTGAAGCCTATTTTAATACTGAAACAGAAGATCTGGATTCTCTAAGAGTTATCGGAAATGCTTTCGCAATAAGCAAAGTAGATTCATTAAGTCTGAAAGACGAGTTTAATCAAGTTAAAGGTAAGCTAATGAATGCTTATTATCAGAATAATGATATTAAGGAAGTGAAAGTAATAGGAAATGCACAGGCGATTACTTATGCAGATGATGTGAATGAAAAAACAAAAGAAAAAGAAAGAATAGGTATCTCGCTTTCTTCTTGTGGAATCATTGGTGCTTTATTTGAAGAGAAAGCTTTGCAAATTATTTCCTGTAGCATTGGTGCTACTTCAGATACATATCCGATGAGTAAAATTGAACCTTCAAAGAAGAAGTTTCCAGATTTTAATTGGAATACAAAAGACAGAATTCGGAAATGGCAGGATATTTTAGTAGATACTCCAAATAACGAAGAAATAAAGTATGAGGCAGATAATGCTCTTTACAACCAGGCTCAGGAAGCGGTAGAAAAGGAAAGGGCAAAAGAAGAAGCTAAAAAACCGAAGAGAGTAAGAAAATAATTTAGATATTTTATAAAAATTTTGAAAATCACCATTGTCTTACATGATAATGGTGATTTTTTATTCTCCAAGATTAAGCAAAATTTCTTTTTTGAGTATTATGATATACTTTATTTCATAAAATATGTTAATTATTCAATTATTTGTGATATGTAAAATGTTTGTAAGAATTTGGTTTTCATTGATTTTTATAAATTGTAATTTGTGTTTAGGTTGTATTTTTTGTTAATGGTTAAAATATTATAATAATAAATTACTTTTTAATAATAAATTTTTATAAATTTAGTTATTGAGAATAGCAAAAAAAAAATTGACTGGCATATTTATTGGATAAGTTGGGATTAATGTTATTTATATTTTGTATAATTATTATTGATGGTATATAAAATATAACGCTATGTTGAGGCACTTTCTATTTAATAAACTAATAAGAAAGTTTATTATAAGTTGGGATTTGAAATATCTTTTCTTTTGTATTGTTTATTGATGTAATTATTTATATGATAAGAAAGAGCAACAACAAATTTTAATAAAAAAACATATGATATTGTATAAGTTGGGATTTATAAAAATACCTTACTTAATAAAGAAGCTAGATGTATTGAAATAGAAGAATTACTTGTTTTGTCAGATGGTAGTTGCTTCAAATACCTAGTTTTTATTCCTGTTTTGATAAATAATTGAAATGGAATATTTATTTATTAGAAACAACATACATTAAAATAAAGATGAACGCAAAGATTATTTTATTAATTTTTCTGACTTTTGGTCTTAAAATTAACGCTCAAGTTGGGATTTCGAAAGATGCGTCTTTTAGTCCGGATTCAAGAACGCAACTGCATGTAAAGCAGGACAATAATGCAGCCCGACTACCTAGGGCAAATACAGCCTCTGTATTACCTACTTCCGCTACAGGTACAACAGGTTCGGGTACACAAGGTTCCATAATTTATAATAGAGAAACAGGAAGTATAGTAGAAAATGACGGGACAACATGGAAAATCTCTGATCCGATAGTTTCTAATTTGAAAAATAATAAAATGGCACGTTTTATTAGAAGTGCCGTTATAACTGCAGATTGTGGTACATGTGGACTAGGCTGTGGAGGAGTAAATAGATCGTGTCCAACTAGTGGAGGAGCTATGGATGTTACTTTCACGTCTCCGAGTCCGGCTTTAAATGAAATTTCTTCCGATGTATCTTTAGCATCAGCCACCAGTAATGTTATTAATATTAAAACCCGAGGATTATACAAGATTTCCTTTAAAAGTGGTGCTATTGATGTTAAGACGCCAGCATTGTGTTTAGGGGTAACTATTAATTTATATTCGAGAGTAGATTTAGAAACAAGTACTTCTGCAGCTCCAACGACATGGAGACCTATTACAAATAATTCTTCAAGTTCGACCAGTGGAGCATTATCGTTAAGCAGTATTTCTCCAAATGCAATTGATGTGGGACAGTCATTGTCATTTACCTATATAGGTGTTTTCAATGCTGGAGATAATCTTAGATTAAGATTTTACGGAAATCAGAATATAAGTACAGGAGTATGTACAGGGCTTATCGGTGGAAATGCAATGTCATTTTCCATGAATACTGTAGGAAATGGAGTATCAGAAATAATTGTTGAAAAAATAAATATGCAATAAGATGAAAGCAAAATTAATTTTTATATTACTGATATCACAGGTTTGCTGTTATGCTCAGGTTTCGATTGGTACTAACGTTAGTAGCAACAAAAATATATTAAAGATTGTTGATGGAACAAAAGGTGTTATACTTCCTTCTTCCAATATTTATACCTCTTTTCCGGCTTATAATGCCTCAGTGACTGATTTATTTAATGACAATGCAAACCTTACGGGAAGCCTTATATACAATAAGAATGATGACCAATATTATAAGTATGATGGCTATGCTTGGAATCCTGCGAGGCAGATACAGGGGATTTATCATCCTAAAGGTTCCAGATTAGGAATTTCTTCAGGAATTTCAATTCCTTGTTTGGCTTTTGGATTAGGAATCTGCCTAGCATTGGG
The DNA here is from genome assembly GCF_025971925.1 of Chryseobacterium oryctis. Classification (GTDB taxonomy): domain Bacteria; phylum Bacteroidota; class Bacteroidia; order Flavobacteriales; family Weeksellaceae; genus Chryseobacterium; species Chryseobacterium oryctis. The sequence continues at coordinate 288,168 of NZ_JAPDHV010000001.1, read as the reverse complement.
AGCACCTGAATATCTTGCACCTGATGATAAGAGTGAAGTTCTTGTTGATAACCTTTTACTTAAAAATGCAAGTTCAGTAACAATTAAACAAGCTGGGATGTATGATGTAGGTGCTGCATTAGGATTTACAGGTGGGAGTCTTGGAGCACAAGCTGGTATTACTGAGTTTAAGCTAACATTACAGGTAAAATATACACCTAGTTCAGAATGGGAGACAATTGTATCAAAAACTAATTATTCCATAATTTTTATCATTGATACTCAGGGTAATAAAACCTCAAGTTTTTCTCAAACAATATCCCTTCCAGCAGGAGCAGAGTTGAGGGTTGTGCCAGGAATTACCACTATTTCAGGTTCAGGAGGATCTTTGTCAGCTTATGGTACAGATTCCAATTCAATTAATTCATACATCGCTGCACGTTTAATTAAAGCTTATTAATAATGAAAAGATACATATTCGGCTTGTTTTTATTTGTATTAAGTATATACAATGCACAAGTAAACTTTACAAATATTCCTAATCCTGATGTCAATGCCAATGCTAATGATAAGGTGATGATGTATATCACAAACACTAATGAAGCCTCAGGAGTAAAAGGATTTGGTCTTCCGGCTGTGGAAACGGTAACGGATTTACCTTATACAGGGGCAAATGCTCCTACTACAAGGATAGAAGAATTACGAGGGATGTTATTATTTGTTAAAAGTACAGGCCTGGCAATGGTTTTTGATGGTTTGGTATGGAGTAAAGCATTTGAGGTGGAATCAGATAATATTTCAAGATTTCAACTGAATCAGGTTGCTACAACCTCTGGCTCAGTGTTTTTGCCTATAAATCCTCTTATAGATAAACCCAATTTTCTTGCAGATCCATTAAGGCTTAAAACAAATGTACCTGTAACAGGTGATGGTCTTAATAGACTGTATATCCGTCAGACTGGTTTGTATAGAATCAATTTAAATTTGAATCTCACAGGTGCTGCTGGAGCATTCAGTAGCAGGTTGGGAGCAAGTTTATATGTCAATGATGCTAAAAGAGTTCAGCTTTTGGAAACTACAGTTAATCATGACGGAACCAATAGAAAAATCAGTTTGGACTTCTCTGTATATGTTGTTCAGGGACAATATATTACTTTAGAAGCAATATCAGAAATAGGTGGTACGACTTCTTATACAGTCACAAACGGAAGTTATGTGACGGTGGAAAAAGTATTGTAAGGACACAGTGTAACTATATATTTTTATGATTTTAAGGGAGTCGCTTTCATTTATTGGAAGCGATTCTTTTATTCTATTGGTATTATTTCGGGGTTTGATTAATGTTTTTTAGCTTTGCTGAAATTTTTCACGAAAATGGAAATGCAAAAAGATTTTTTTATATATCAGGCTCAGACTACGAGATTCGCGGCGGGTTTTGAAGTTGAAAAAGCAGAAGGAAGCTATATTTATGGTACAGACGGAAGAAAATATCTGGATTTTGTTGCAGGGGTTTCTGCGAATACGTTAGGGCATTCTCACCCAAAGGTTGTCAATGCTATCAAAGAACAGGCAGATAAATATCTTCATGTAATGGTGTATGGAGAGTATGCTCAGGAAAAACCGGTTGCTTTATGCAAATTGTTGGCAGAAGCTACTCCAGAGCCTTTAGAAATTACCTATTTGGTAAATAGTGGAGCAGAAGCCATTGATGGGAGTTTGAAATTGGCAAAAAGATATACAGGAAGAGAAGAAATTGTTTCTTTCAAAAATTCTTATCACGGAAATACGCATGGTGCTTTAAGTGTTTCTGGTAATGAAACTCATAAAAGAGAATTTCGTCCGTTGTTGCCAATGGTGAGTTTTATTGAATTTAATAATGAAAATGAATTCAGCAAAATTACCGAGAAAACAGCTTGTGTTATTTTAGAGACTATACAAGGTGCGGCAGGGTTTTTAGTTCCAAATAATGATTACCTGATTAAACTTAAAAAAAGATGTGAGGAAGTAGGGGCTCTTTTGATTTTGGATGAAATTCAACCGGGATTTGGAAGAACCGGAAAGTTGTTCTCTTTTGAACATTTCGGAATTGTTCCTGATATTTTGGTGATGGGTAAAGGAATGGGAGGTGGAGTTCCTGTAGGAGCTTTTATGAGTTCCCGAAAAATTATGGAAACTCTGGCACATTCTCCAAAATTAGGACATATTACAACTTTTGGAGGAAATCCTTTGATTGCAGCTTCCTGTCATGCCACATTAAAAGAAGTTCTAGAAAGTGGCTTGATGAATGAAGTTGCTGAAAAAGAAAAATTATTCAGAGAACTGTTGGTTCATCCTAAAATTAAGAATATTAATGGTAAAGGATTGATGTTGGCGGTTAATCTAGGTTCTCCTGAATTTACTTTAAATGTTGCTAAAAAATGCATGGAAAAAGGTTTAATCGTTTTTTGGCAGTTGTATAGAAATGAATATCTGAGAATTTCCCCTCCTTTGACAATTTCTCTTAATGAAATAAGAGAAGGATGTCAGATAATAATTGATGTTTTAAACGAAAATTAAAATAAAAAGCTCTTCGAAATGAAGAGTTTTTTTATGTAACTATGTATCTAAAATGTTATTTTAACTTTAGATGGTTGTTTTCCTCTTGTAGTCTTTCTATTTCTTTTTTCAATAGTGAAATATAATCTTGTAAACTTTCTAGTACGGTATTAGGAATGCTGAAGTATTGGTTATAATTTCCAGAATTATCATGAAAAGTAGAGTTGTCATTATTTATGGAAAATTTACTTTCGCTTTCTTTAATTGACTCTACAGGCACTTCAAGTGCTTCGGCAAGTTTTATCCATTCATCATCATAAATTTTTACTTCTCCTCGTTCCTTGCGAGAATAATTTGATGGATCTGTGGAAAGTATTTTTGCCATTTTTTCCTGAGACATACCTTTTTGTTTTCTAACGTTTTTGAGTTTTTCTTGTATCATTTTGTGATTTTATTTGTTACAAAAATATGCAAAATATGTATAAGTTTTGCAAGAAAATTACATGAAATTTGCATGTGTTTTTCACTATTGAGTGTAAAATGTTATTATATTTGAGAATCAATTGATGAGAGTTTGTTGATGTATGTGCGCAAATACATTAACAAATTCAGGAAATTACGCCAAGAATTCGTGGCAGAACAAATTATTGATATTTAAAATTTTAAAAGATGAAAAAATTAAAAGGAATGAAGAGTAATTTCTCTTCATTAGAAAACAAAAAATTGGAAAATCTGCAATCTGTAAAAGGAGGGTCTGCAAGTTCAAGAAAATCTCCTTCAAATGCTGGTGGAGCTGTAGATCAGGATTATTACACAGATGATGGTTCTGGTAATTGGAAATGGGTGGGTAGACACACTCTTAGTTTTGAAGAGAATTAAATATTCTAAGAGGAAAGATTTTTCTTTCCTCTTTATTATAATAACTTAATCAGCTCAAGTATTCAGTTTTTATTTTCATTTTATGTCCATGAAATTACATTTTTATATATCATGTTTTTTAGTGTTTTTATGTGCTTCTTTGTTGAATCAATGTAAAAAAAATCAAGATTTAAGTTATATAGAGTACTATCAAGAAGTTAATAAGATTGATAGTTTATATAGGATTACCAATGATCCTAAGGATATTATTAAAAGTTATAAAAAGTTATTTCAAAAATTTCCACCAAAAAATCAAAACCATATCCAAGAGCTTGAAACTTATATAAGGCTGTCAGATCAACAACAAGTTGATTTTGGAGGCAAAACAATTCTTTATCGTTTAATTGAACAGAATACTCCATTTATTGATGAAAATTTATTTCCACTTTTTAGAAAATATGGAATTGATAGTACAGAAGTACGTAAAAGGATTATGGAAATGAAAAATAACATAGATAAAAAACTTTTAGATTCTCTTACATTAGCCTCAAAAAGAGATCATGAAGGAAATAGGACAGATCCAATAATAATGAAAAGGAACGATAGTAAAAATCTAAACCTATTTTTATGGATTTTCGATAATTATGGATTTCCTTCAGAGCAAAAAGTAGGAACATCAGGAAATGATGGTGAGCCACTAGCAATTATTACTATTCTTTCACATTTGATATGTTTAGATTATGATAAAATATATCCCAAGCTAAACGAATACCTAAAAAAGGGAGAAATCTCTCCACAAATGTATGCTATTATTATAGATAAATATTATCTGTGTAAAAATAACAAAACTTATTACAATCTTTGGGAGTCAGTATCAAGTGAAGATTCTTTGGAGATTAATCGTAGACGTAAGGCAATTGGTCTTCCTAGTTTAATGCATTATTCTAATATCAAGAAAAGTTTCAATAATAGAAAATGATACTTATTATATCTAATCAAAAAGATCAAACAACTACGGAGGTTATAAAATGGCTTTTTGTAATAGGGAAAAGTTTTATAAGAGTGTCTGAAAATGAAACTTTTGAGATTAAAACAGAGGGTAAAAGAATATTTCTTGAAAGTAAGAGAAATAATTTTTTTTTAGATGAAATAACAAGTGTATGGTATAGGAGGAGTGGAATTAGGTTTAGACAATATAAATATAAAAATGAGTCTGTGGATATTCATATGCATGAAACGCAACATTGGCTTCAAGATTATGTTTTGAAAAAATTGGAATCAAAAAAACATATCAATACGCAGAGTAATAGTCATATTAATAAACTTTTAGTGCTAGAAAAAGCGATGGAGGTAGGCTTAGATGTTCCTAAATACTTTCTGTCTGAAAATACAGATGATGTAGTTATTGATAAAACTATAGTAAAGCCTATTGCGGGAAACCCAATGTTGGAATCTATTGATAGAAATCATGATGGAATTATGTATACCTCAATAGTAAACAAACCTGAGAAGGAAAAATTTTTCATTTCTTTTTTTCAAGAAAAAATTGAGAAAGATTTTGAAATTCGATGTTTTTACTTGGATGGTAGAATTTGGTCAATGGCAATTTTTTCACAGAATGATGATCAAACTAAAGTTGACCATAGAAAGTATAATTATGAAAAACCTAATAGAAATGTGCCTTATAATTTACCTAAAGTTATTGAAGAAAAAATATATCTATTAATGAAGGGGTTTGACCTTAACTGTGGTTCTATTGACTTCATTAAAAGTGGAAATAAGTATTATTTTCTGGAGATAAACCCGATAGGACAATTCGGTAATGTTTCTGGGGGATGTAATTATAACTTAGAAAAGATAATTGCAGAATACTTGTAAAATGCATAAATTATAATAGAACCTATGAATGAAAAGAATAAATTACCTCTTACTTTCAAATATATGGAGGTATTAAAGAAAAAAAAATCTGATAAAAACTCTGGAAAAGATATAGTTTATTATATTGAATGTGAAAAATATAAAACCTGCTTCTATGAAAGAGAAAGACCAAATAAATCTTTTGTAAGAATGCTATGATATATTTTAATTTATTTAGTAATATTTTAATAACAAAAGGAGTAACTAGAATACTTGTGTCAGATTTACAAAGAAATGTATCAGAATTATATCCTTTGGAGCTATATGAGGTCATAGAAGAATTGAAAATAAATTCTATTGAGGATATTTTAAAGAAATATGATGTTGAATCTAAAGAAATTTTTAATCAATACTTAAATTTTCTTTTAGGTAAAGAATACGGTTTTATTACGGAGGGAAGTTGGGATAATAATTTACCTCCTTTATCTTTAGAATATCATGATTACTCTTATATTTCGGATGCATTTATTGAGATGGAAGATTGGTTGGTTCTTAAGAAAATTCTGTTTTCTGTAGAAAGTTTAATGATCAAACATCTGGTTATTTATTCAAGTAAAAAATTAAATCAAGAAGAGTTTTTAGAGATTGATAATATATTCGAAAATTCAGCCCTGCAAGGAATTGAAATTTTTTCTCCTTTTCATGAACAAATCAATAAAACTTTTATTAAAGGGCTTAACGAGAAAACAGCGAGAATTTATAATCTCGTTTTTTATAATTGCAAAAGGAATCCCTTTAAAATAAAAGATGAATTTAGGTTTACAATTAATTTTACTAGTTCTGAACTTGAGTTATCATCTTGCGGAAAGGTTGATATGAAATATTTCAATACTAATATGCCAAAAGTATTAGAAGCAATTAATCACAATTCTTGTCTTCACAAAAAAATAGGCATTGATAGATTTGGAAATATTAAGAATTGTCCATTAATGCCCCAAAGTTTCGGAAATATAAAAGAGATTACATTAGAAGAAGCGTTAAGTAAATCTGCTTTCAGAAAATATTGGAATTTAACCAAAGATAATATAGAAGTCTGTAAAGATTGTGAATTTCGTTATATCTGTACGGATTGTAGAGCATATACAGAATGTAGTCATACAAATGAAGATGGTTTAGATATTTCTAAACCTTTAAAATGCGGATATAATCCTTATACTGGAGAATGGAAAGAGTGGAGCAAAAATCCCCTAAAACAAAAAGCAATACAGTTTTATTCGCTATATAAGTAATTTAATATGAAAATCTCATTGTAGACCCTATTTTTATAAAAATAAAAAATCTGGCAAAAGATATTTAATATATCTGATAAATATCATGAAGAAAGTGTAAAAAATTAAATTCAATTTTGTGTAATAAAAAAATTAATTTATATATTGCGGGACGATTAAAACAAAGATTATATGGCGAAACATAAAGTCCATTACGAATTTCCAATGCATTGTTTATCAGAGATTTTGTATGAATATCTGGCGACTGCAGAAGGATTGTCTGAATGGTTTGCGGATGAAGTAACAGAGAAGGGTGATGATTTCTTTTTTAGTTGGGGGGGAGGTCCTGCTGAGAAGGCGACTTTGATTAGATATAAGCCTGAAGGATTTGTACGTTTCAGATGGGAAGAAGATGAAGGAACCAAAAATTTCTTTGAGATGACGATTGTAATAGATGATATTACAGAAGATTTGTCATTAAATATTACAGATTTCTGTGAAGAAGGTGATGAAGAAGAAAATGCAATGTACTGGGAAAATCTAATTGAAAATCTTAGAATAAAATTAGGTGCTGCTTAAAAGTAGTTGTACTCAATGATAAAACTGATGAACGATTTATCGTTCATTATTTTTTTATAAATAAATCAAATCTAAAATTGGAAAATAAATATTTTACATCAGGTGAATTGAAGGTTAATAACAGAGCGTTTCTTTTTGGAGATGCCGTAAAGGTTTCTTTTTTTGTAAGGAATGCTAAGCTTATTATGGATGAAGAGTGTTACTTTTTTCTGATGGCATCCATGAGAAAAATGAGAATGAATATTCCGTTGACTTATACATTGGAGTTTTTTCAGTCACTTTTTCAGAAAGATGTTATCGAAGGAAAAGAAATTGAAAACGGAATTATCAATTTTCAGGTATATAGAAATCAGGATGAACTGACGTTGGCAAAATCATCGGTTTCGTATTTTTATGAAGTTAATGAAGTAGAGGATGTTCTTAATGTACATTCAAGACCTTTGGAATTGGATTTAATAAAAGAGATTAATGTAAATAACAATCTTTTGAGCAATATCAGAGTTCACAGTCCTGAAAATATTTACGGAGGTATTTATGCTCAGGAAAATGATTTGGATGATGTTATTTTGCTGAATCCGAATAAAAGAATTGCTCGTACAACTTCAGGAAATTTATTGTTTTTAGAAGGTAATGTGATTAAAGTTCCTAAGCAGACAGAAGGTGCTTATATCTCGCCTTTAATGGAAAACTTCGTTACTTTTTTGCATAAAAATAATCTTGCAGATATTCAGGAACACGAAATCATCGCTTTTGAATCTCAGAAAGCAGAAGAGATTTTGTTGATTTCTGATGAGAAAGGCATATTTTCTGTAGGTAAAATAAGAAATAAGACTTTTGAAAGCTCCCGTTTTTCTAAAATGGTAGAAAGCTGGAGAAATAGTTTTTAAATTGACAAACCCGGTAAACAACAAAGTTCCAAAGTCCTTTACCGGGTTTTATTCTGAATAAATCAGAATTTGTATTTTTATTCGTAAAACCTGTTCACGAAAATATACACAGTGTTATTGCTTTTTGTAGTAAGTGCGGTGTAAATAAATGGGATTTAAGGTCAAAAATGAGTTCGGAAAAATTTGTATAATATATAATCTAAGACCTTTCATTTTCTTTAATTTTGATTACTCAAATAACGGAAATAATTTCTTAAAAATTATATAATATATTCTTAAAATTTGTTAATTTTTTAAATCCTTTTTAATATAATAAGAATACAGGTTAATTTAGCGAAATGTCTTCAGGGGAGTTTGCCCAAAGGAGATATTCACCACCAAGATTTTGCATAATAGACTTCCAGAGTTTTTGATCATTTGGTAATGTGTAGTCTAAATTGTAGACATCAACTACGGTCCACATTTTTCTCTGAATCTCATTGTCTAGCTGCATGGCGCTCCATCCGGAATATCCTGAAAAGATTTTAACATCTCCTACATTTAGTTTGTTGTTGAGAATGGCGCTGATAATGTTTTCGATGTCTTCGGTTAAATAAAAATCGTTATTGATTTCAGTGAAAACTTCCGTTACTTTTCTACCTTTTACAATAAAAAATACTTTTTCATTTTCTACAGGGCCACCATCGTAAACCTCAATATTAAAGTCGAAGAAATTTTTGAATTTATTACTCATTTGGTTATTTTTTTTATTTAATATCAACCCAAAAGCTCCATGCTCATTATGTTCAATAATAAGTACCACAGATCTGGAAAAAATATCTCCTGAAATATCTGGTGTGGAAATTAATATTTTACCTTTGTATGAGTAATTCATACTCAAATTTAATAAAAAATATTTATGGAAAACCTGCACGACAAAAGAAAAGTGTACGATAAATCCCAACTTATTGAAAGTGAGATAAAACAAAATCCGATAGAGCAATTTAGGGATTGGTTTTTGGATGCAAATGAGAATCCTGGGATTTCTGAAGCCAATGCAATGGCGATTTCTACGTTAGAAGATGATGGTTGCCCGAGAACGAGGATGGTTTTATTAAAGGCTTATACATATGAAGGTTTTATTTTTTATACCAACTATAATAGTAGAAAAGGAAAGGCGATAGAAAAGAATCATAAGGCGTGTCTTCATTTTTTTTGGCCCAATCTGGAAAGGCAAATTATAATTAAAGGAAATTTAGAAAGGATAGTGGAGAATCTAAGTGATGGCTATTTTCATTCAAGGCCAAAAGGAAGTCAGCTTGGTGCAGTGGTTTCTCCTCAAAGTCAGGTTATTCCTAATAGAGAGTTTTTGGAAGATAAATTGAAAGAATTAGAAAAAGAATATGAGAATTCTGAAATTCCCAGACCTGAAAACTGGGGAGGTTATATTGTAAAGCCTTATGAAATTGAATTTTGGCAAGGAAGACCTAATAGATTACATGATAGGATTATTTATACTTTGGATGATTTGGATTGGAAAATATCACGATTGGCGCCATAGATTTATTAATTTGAAATAAAAAAAACCTCATCAATCGATGAGGTCTTATTTTTTTTATAATCTGAATGATTATTTTTTCTTAGCTCCAGAAACTGCATTTGCAAGATCAGCTCCAGCTTTGAATTTAGCAACTTTTTTAGCAGCAATCTTGATTGGTTTTTTAGTTGCAGGGTTGATACCTTGTCTAGCTGCTCTTTCTGCTACTGAGAAAGTCCCGAAGCCTACTAGAGAAACTTTTCCGTCTTTTTTCTTTAAAGTAGAAGTTACGTTACCGATGAAAGATTCTAAAGCAGCTTTAGCTGCAACTTTTGTGATACCTGCATCTTTTGCGATTGCGTCGATTAATTCAGACTTGTTCATAATTTTTAATATTAAAGTTAATTTCGTAATTATAGCAAATATAATACAATTTTCTAATTGTGCAATTTTTTTACTAAAATATATAATTTTTTTTTGATTTTCAACAGAAACTATTAAAAAATGATAATTCATATTTTTGCGAAAAATCTACGATACAGGTTGCTAAAATCATGCCAAATACTTATTAATATTGACTTTAGCAAAAATGTGAAATTGTTTTTTGTATTTATCAAATTCCTAATTTTGTATAAACTATTAATAGTTTTAGGGATATGGTTGTGTATTTTGTAAGTAAAGTTTGTTAAAAATGGTTATAATGAAATTAAACTACTGGGTGTCTGTTGGTTTTAAATTCATTTTAAAAGCCTGTTTTATAAATTTTTATTAATAAATTTGCACCATGTTAATAGAAGTTTTTAAGTCTAAGATTCACAGGGTGAGAGTTACGGCTTCTGACCTGAACTATATTGGTAGTATTACAATTGATGAAGAACTTATTGATGCTGCCGGATTGGTGGTTGGTGAGAGAGTTTATATTGTAAATGTAAATAATGGAGAACGTTTTGATACGTATGTTATTAAAGGAAAAAGGAAATCTGGTGAGATTTGCTTAAATGGTCCTGCTGCTAGAAAAGTACAGAAAGATGATACTATTATCATTATTGCTTATGCTCAGATGACTCCCGAAGAAGCAAAAACTTTTCAGCCAAAAATTGTATTTCCGGACGAAAAAACAAATCTTCTTACTTAATCTATGGAGAAAAAATCATCAAGTCCTTTAAAATCTATACTCACAATAGTAATTTCGCTTGCGATAGCAGGCTTTTTTTTATGGTTTGCTCTTAAAGATTTTGATTATGAATCATTCCAAAAATCTTTATCCAAGGCTAATTATTGGTGGGTTTTATTTGCAGCATGTTTTGGGATTGCGGCTTATTGGTTTAGAGCTGTTCGTTGGAATTTGATGCTGGAACCGATGGGGTATCCTGTGTCAACCTCCAATTCGCTTTGGTCAATTTCTTTTGGATACTTAATGAATCTTACCATTCCAAGAAGTGGAGAGGTAGCCAGAGCTACTGCTTTGTATGGAGTTGAAAAAGTTCCTGTTGATAAATCTTTCGGGACAATTATTCTTGAAAGAGTGGTAGACTTGGTTTGTATGTTGGGGTTTTTAGGGTTGACATTGATTTTCAAGTATGAGGCAATTCTTTCTTTTTATAAAAATTCAGGAGTAAATATCAATCCGAATAAAATTTTAATTGGATTATCTATTTTAGGATTAGGAGGTATTTTATTTTTTGTGTTTAAAAAAAGATTATCTAATGTCCCTGTTTTAGATAAAATCATCAATTTTATAGATGGTATTTTGCAGGGTTTAACTTCAATATTCAAATTAAAACAAAAAGGAAAATTTATTCTATACACGATAGGAATTTGGGTTTCGTATTACTTTGCAGCATATTTGGTATGTTTTGCATTGCCTGAAACTTCAAACTTTACTGTAGCAGACGGATTTTTTATTATTGTTGTCGGAACTTTAGGAATGATGATTCCTGCAAGTGGAGGGATTGGAGCCTTTAATCTGGCAATGAAATATGGCTTTATGGCATTATTCCTTGCTGTTGGAAAATCTGCTGAATTAGGAGGTGAAATGGGGCTTACGTATTCATTTATTTCTTTACCTCTTCAGATTGTTATTATGTTGGTGATGGGGTTGATTTCTATTCCAATGTTGGCAAAAGCAAGAAATAAAGCAAATTCTAAGAAAGAATTCTAGACTTTAAGTATTATTTTAAAGTATAAAAAAGACTATCAAAAAAAATGATAGTCTTTTTCTTTATTTTTCTGAATTAAATTTTATCCAAATGCTCTTTTCAGAAGGCTTTCCACCTTAGGTTCACTTCCTCTGAAATTTTTGTATAATTCCATTGGGTCTTTTGTTCCGCCAGATGAAAGAAGAACTTTATATTTTGCTGCAATTTCAGCATTAAAAATTCCGTTTTCTTTAAAATACTGAAAAGCATCGGCATCCAATACTTCAGCCCATTTGTAAGAATAATATCCGGCTGAATAACCCCCTTGGAAAATATGAGAAAAACTTGGACTCATTGCAGTTTCAGGATTTACAGGATAAAGCTGAGTTGCTTTTGTGTATTCGTCCTCAAATTCCTTAACGTTTTTATTTTCCAGCTCTTCAACTTTTGTATGATAATTCATATCCAGCAATCCGAAACCGAGTTGTCTCAACGTTTGATAACCTTCCATGAAGTTTTTGGATTGCTCGATTTTCTCAATTTTTTCATCAGGGAGAATTTCTCCTGTTTTATAATGTTTAGCAAAGGTTTTCAAAAATTCCGGTTCATAACAGAAGTTTTCTAGGAACTGAGAAGGTAACTCAACAAAATCCCATTTTACAGAAGTTCCTGAAAGAGTAGGATATTGTGTATCAGCCAACATTCCGTGAAGAGCATGTCCAAATTCATGGAATAAAGTCGTTACTTCTTGGAATGTCAACAGGCTTGGTGTATCTTTCGTTGGTTTGCTAAAGTTGCAGACAATAGAAATATGCGGACGAGAATTTTCTCCATCTTTTTTGTATTGGTTTTTATAGCTTGTCATCCAAGCTCCTGCTCTTTTTCCTTTTCTTGGAAAATAATCAACGTATAATAAAGATTTGTATTCTCCGCTTTCTTTCACTTCATATACTTTTACGTCTTCGTGGTACTTCGGAATGTCATTTCTTTCTTCAAAAGTTAACCCAAAAAGTTTATTGGCTAAACCAAAAACGGCATCCTGAACCTGATTTAATGGGAAATAAGGTTTTAATTCTTCATCATTCAAATCAAATTTAGCTTTACGAAGTTTTTCAGCATAATAAGAATGGTCGTATCCCTGTATTTCGTCAATTCCGTCAGCTTTGGCAAGAGATTTTAATTCTTCAATTTCTTTGTCGGCGTAAGGTTTCGCTTTTACTAAAAGTTCATTTAAAAACTCAAAGACTTTAGTTGGAGACTTTGCCATTCTTTCTTCCAAAACATAGTCTGCATAATTGATGTAACCTAATAATTCTGCTTTTTGCTGTTTTAAATTTAAAAGCTCTTTAATGAGGTTTTGATTGTCAAATTCACCTCCGTCAAAAGATTTTTTACCATTTGCTAAAGCTATTTCTTTTCTCAATTCACGATTTTCTGCATACGTCATAAAAGGAACGTAGCTTGGGTATTGTAAAGTAATAACCCAGCCTTCAAGGTTTCTTTCTTTGGCTTCTTCTGCGTATTGTTCTAAAATAGCATCAGGAATTCCGGCTAAATCTTCTTTGTTGATGATATGTTTGAAATAATTATTGGTTGAAGCCAGAACATTTTGTCCGAATTGAAGAGATTTTAAAGAAAGTTCCATGTTGATTTTCTTTAATTTTTCTTTGTTTTCTTCGCTTAATAAAGCCCCGCTTCTTACAAAACCTTTGTAGGTTTCGTTTAAAAGCATTTGTTGTTCTTCGTTCAGACTGTATTTTTCTTTCTCATCATAAACTTTCTTGATTTTATTGAATAGGGCTTCGTTTTGAGAGATTTTAGATGAATATTCCGTCAAAATAGGTGAAACTTCCTGAGCGATTTTTTGTAATTCATCACTTGTCTCGGCGGAGTTTAAATTGAAAAATATATTAGAAACTACATCAAGTTGTTCTCCTGAGTATGCTAAAGCTTCAATTACGTTTTCAAAAGTTGGTTCTTCTAGATTGCTGACAATAGCGTTAATTTCTTCTTCTGATTTTTGAATTAATTCTTTAAAAGCAGGAAGGTAGTCTTCGTTTTTTATATTATTGAAAGGTGCAGAATGATATGGTGTATTAAATTTTTCTGTTAAGATATTCATTTTTTGACTTTTAATTATTGTAAATGTAAGGAATCATAGTGATTTGTGGAGTGATTGCTCAAAAATAATGCCTGAATGAAAAGTTGTGACAAAATTGTTTATCTTTAATTAATCTTGTCATATGGAAAGTTGATATGAGGCATGGAATGATTAATTTTGACAATAAATTTTTATAAAATTAACCACTTAATATTATTTAACTATGAAAACAATTTTGAAAATTTTAGGTATAATTATTCTTTTAATTATTGCATATGCTGTAATTGCAATGCTGGCTTTCAGTAAAGATTATCATTTTGAAAAGTCAATTATTATAAATGCCCCGAAAGAAAAAGTTTGGGAACAAGTAAGTTCTATGAAAGCTTTCAATCAATGGAATCCTTGGTTAAAGCTAGATAAAAACATGAGTCTCGTCTATAGCGGAACTGCGGGAGAAGTAGGGGATAAATATTGTTGGGACAGCCAGAATGACGATGCGGGAGCAGGTTGTCAGGAAATCAAAGAATTGGTTTTAGGTCAAAAACAAAAAACAGAGATGATTTTTAAAAAACCATTTGAAGGGCAGGCTACTTCAGATATTATTTTGACTTCTGAGGGAAATGCTACAAAGGTAACCTGGACGATGGATACTGAACAGGATGCGATGATGAAGGTTATGAGACCGATGATGGATTATCAAATGGGAAAATCGTACGGAGAAGGCTTGGATAATCTGAAAAAATTGTTAGAATAATAAAAATAAGTGGTCTTGTAGAAAATTTTACAAGACCATTTTATTCAAAAAATATTATCTTTATGTAAAGATTCGATGGTATGGAGAAGATAGTGTTTGAGAAAAATGACATAAGAAATTATGTGCAAAACGTGATTGCTGAAAAGATTGAGAAATTGAAAAACTTTATTGAGTTTACGCTTGAAGCAAGTCGCGATATTAAAAAGACTCCGAAGTATGATAGTATGAGAGAGGAAATGCAGGAGGAAATTTATCAGATGCAAAGACAGCTCGGAGCCTTGCATGATTTGAAAAAAAACATGGTAAAAGTTTTAAATAATTCTACTGAAAAAATTCAGTTGGGTTCTTTAGTAATTACCAATAAAGCACGTTTTTATATTTCTGTTTCGTTGGGAGAATTCTTCTTTGAAGGAGAACGTTTTTATGCAATTTCTCCTGAAAGTCCGATGGCTAAAAAGATGATGGGTATGAAATCAGGAGATGAATTTATCCTGAATAATATTCACCAACAAATTGTAGAAGTTTTCTAATATCAATATTAATGTAAGTGTGCATTAATGTTTAATATATTAAGTTACTTATTGTAATTTTGCTTCTATGAATAAAGCAGAAATTTTAAAAGAAATAATAGAGCAAAGAAGGAGTGTTTTTCCTAAAGATTATAGTGATACCGAAATTTCTCAGGAGATTGTTGATGAAATTTTAAATTCAGCAAAGTTTGCTCCCAATCACAAACGTACTAAACCATGGCGCTTTAAGATTTTCAAAGGTGAAGAAAAATCGAAATTGGCTTTGGAAATGCAATCTATTTATAAAGCAACACAACCGGAACAGCTTTTTTTAGAGAAAAAATATCAGGATATAGGCTTTAAAATACATAAAGCAAATGTTGTGATTTCTATTGTTGTCAATTTCAGTGGGATGATTCCGGAATGGGAAGAGATAGCTGCTGTTTCAATGGCTGTACAGAATATGTATCTTTCCTGCACAGCAAACGGAATCGGTTGTTATTGGAGTTCTCCAAAGATTGTAGAAAATCTGAAAGAATCTTTGTTAATCGAGGAAAATCAGAAATGTTTGGGATTGTTTTATATGGGAATATCTAATGTAACAATCTAACAGTTTACTAATCTATCAATGAAAAATTGCCTCAAAAAGTAGTAAATATATTGTTTACATTATTAAACTGATAAATTGTTATATTTAATAATTGTTACATTAGAATTTTTGTTTATCTTTGCACTCTTAAATATTTAACTGGGACGAGTTCCCCTAAAATTAAAACATTATGTCAGTAAAAATCAGATTACAAAGACACGGTAAAAAAGGAAAACCTTTCTTCCACATCGTGGTTGCAGATTCTAGATCAAGAAGAGATGGTAAATTCATCGAAAAACTAGGAACTTACAACCCAATTACTAACCCTGCAACTATCGATTTAAATGTTGATTCTGCTGTAAAGTGGTTAAACAATGGTGCTCAGCCAACTGATACTGCAAGAGCTATTTTATCTTACAAAGGTGCTCTTTACAAAAAACACTTACAAGGAGGTGTTGCTAAAGGTGCTTTTGATGAAGCTGAAGCTGAAAAAAGATTTAATGCTTGGGTTGAAGCTAAAGAATCTAAAGTTCAAGGTAAAGTAGAAGGTTTAGCTACTGCTAAAGCTGATGCTAAAAAAGCTGCTTTAGAGGCTGAAGCTAAAGTAAACGAAGCTAGAATCGCTGCTGCTGCACAAGCTGAAGCTGATGCTAAAGCTGCTGAAGAGGCTGCTAATGCACCTGCTGAAGAAGTTGCTGAAGCTACAGAAGGTGAAGCTCCTGCTGCTGAAACTGAAGAAAACACTGAAGCTTAAGAAAATCCTGTATGCGTAAAGAAGATTGCTATTTATTAGGAAAAATCACACGCAGACACGGACTTGCGGGAAACGTTATCCTTAAATTGGATACAGACCAACCCGAGCTTTACAATAAACTGGAATCAATATTCGTTGAAATCAACGGATTATTGGTTCCTTTTTTTATTGAAAAATCATCCTGGAGCAAATTAGATGCTCTTAATATCGCTTTCAAAAATTCTACTGAAGCTCTTGTTGATCAGTCTTTGGGTAAAGATGTGTATCTGCCTCTATCTAGTTTGCCAAAACTTACAGGAAAACAATTTTATTATCACGAGATTATAGGTTATAATATTCTTGATGAAAATGATAATGACTGTGGAGTGATTAGATCTGTGAACGATCAGACAGCGCAGGTTTATTTTATTACCAATCTTGACGGAAAAGAAGTTGTAATTCCCATTATCAAAAACTGGATTATTGAGGTTAACAGAGAGGAGAGATTCATCAAGATGGAGCTTCCTGAAGGCTTGATAGATGTCTTTTTAATTCCTTCTAAAAAAGACGAATAGTTTTTCTTAAATACTATTCGTCAAAATTTCTATTTTTTCATACATTTTATTGAAGAAAATTTTTCTGTCTCTATTTCCTGAGGTAGTCATTGACTTTGAATTTTTAATCTGATGATCAAAATAGTTCTTTGTCTCATTGCATGTTTTTACATCATTAATTAGGAGGTATCCAAACATATTGACAGGTATAGCAAAAAGCGACTGTTGAGGATGATGAAAGAAGATATCGTTGGAAAGATGCATCAATTCGTTTTCGTACAAATGAAATTTTGGATTGTTCTCTGTTTTTTGTTCGATATATTCAATCAATTCCTTTAATTCTTCCAGTATAATTTTAGCTTCATTTTTTTGTAAGAGTCTGGTGTCGCAATAAAATGAAATCTGTTGCAAAATACTGGAGATAGTCATTTCATTCCATAATTCTACGACATTTTGTTCTTCATATTTTTTTCTTAATTCTTTTGTGTCGAATTCAAAATTTGGTGGAGAAAACTGTGAGAAAGGAGATGAAACTTGTTTCGCGTTCAATAAATTCATCCATACATAGATTTTGAATCTTGCAAGTAAAGTATCGGAAAGGGTATAAAAAAACGGGATGTCTTTCGCTGAATAGTAAATTGTCATTTCTTCAGAAAGAGGAAGGTTTTCAAAAACATTGAGGTTATTCCGAAAGAAAGATTGTAAATCCTCTGTTTCGTTTACTGCTGATGTTTTTTGTGCTAAAATTTGATTGTCTGATGTTATGAATTGATTTAATGAAATTTGATAATATTTAGCGAGCTCTAAAGCTTCATCCATACTGAATTTAGCTTTCAAAGAAGTTCTTCTGTGAGCTGCATCGTAACTAATATTGAGAATATTGGCAATTTCATCATTCAAAGATTTTTGACCTATTTTTTTACGGATTTCTTTGAGTAAAACTTCCTGATACATGTTTTTTGTGATTTTCACAAATTTACTTATTTATTTTTATTTTTTTTCGCATTTATTTTTATGCTTTTCGAGGATAATTTTGGCTTATAATTTTAAATAATAAGCTATGAAAAATTTAATTTTATGTTGTACAGTATTATTTTGTTCCCTTTTTAAGGCACAAATTGGAAGAGATAAAGAGTGGGAAAGTGCAATATTAATATTAAGTACAAGAATAGAATGTACAAGTTTTGACAACAAAGGATTCCTTTCAATAGGAATGAAAATTCCATCAGAAAATGGTAAAAATTATTACAGTTTAAGAGGGCATTTTAATTGGTGGGATTTACCTGAAAGGAAATTTATCGTTATTCCTGAACTTGATTATTTTCATAAAATTAAATCATTCGAAGGTCAGAAGGCTGTGATACGCAGCTTATATTTGGGGGCAGGTATTACACCCAATGCGGTTTCTCCGAAATTTGGTATTAATTTTTACTACTTTTTTACCGCAGAATTAGGTTACAATTATGAATTTACTCCCTATAAACACTTTTCTACAAAAGGGTTTAGGTATTCTTGGGGTATCAATCTAGTTTTTTAAATTTTTAAAATATTTGTTATGAAAGCGATACCTTATTTACTAATTGCTGTAAGATTTGTTCTTGCACCCATAATTCTTTCTTTGGCTTACTTCAAAGAGAAAAATTCAAGTGTTTTAATTCTTTCATTAATGTATCTAGGACTATTAACAGATATTTTTGACGGAATCATAGCCAGAAAAGTGGGGGTTTCCTCAGAAAAACTGAGAAGATTAGATAGTCAGACCGATTTGATTTTTTGGCTTTCGTTAGGTTTTTCTTCTTACTTTTTAAATCCAGAGTTAATTAAAAACGAATGGCAAGGAATTGTTTTAATCTTCGTCATGGAGGCGTTTTGTTATGTTGTGAGTATCTGGAAATTCGGAAAAGAAACCTGTACTCATGCTTTTCTTTCAAAAATGTGGGGTTTAAGTTTATTAATTGCTTTTACTTATCTGATTGGATTCCAACAGACCGGTTGGGCTTTAAATTTGGCTGTTATACTTGGATTTATTTCCCATATTGACGTTATTCTGATTATTTTGCTGCTTCCGAAATGGCAGTATGATGTCCCAAGTTCTTATCATGCATGGAAGATTAGAAAGGGAAAAATTCACAAAAAATCAATATTCTTTAATTGATAATTTCTTAGTTTAGATTAAATAATTGTACAATGATTTAAAAAGACAGCGTAATCATCAAGTTGCGCTGTTTTTTTGTAACTTTGCAGACATTAATTTTTATACAAAAATTTTAATCAACAAATGAAAAAGCAGACAATTAAGGAAATCCTACAGGATTACAAGAAAGTATTACATCATGACATTACGGTTTACGGTTGGGTAAGAGCGTTCCGTTCAAATCGCTTCATTGCGCTTAATGATGGTTCTACGATTAATAATTTGCAAATAGTTGTTGATTTCGAAAATTTTGACGAAGAGATTATTAGTAAAATCAGTACAGCAGCTTCTTTGAAGGTTGTAGGTGAGGTGGTAGAAAGTCAGGGAGCCGGACAAACAGTCGAAATTATTGCTAAAAAAATTATCATTTTAGGAGATAACTTTACTGAAGATAGGGATAAAACTATTCTTCAGCCTAAAAAGCATTCATTAGAAGTGTTGAGAGAACAGGCGCATTTGAGATTTAGAACGAATTTATTTGGAGCTGTTTTCAGAGTGCGTCACGCCGTGAGTTTTGCAATTCATTCATTCTTTAATAAAAATCAGTTTTTCTATATCAATACACCAGTCATTACGGGAGCTGATGCAGAAGGAGCTGGAGAAATGTTTGGAGTAACGAACTTCGATTTGAACAATATTCCAAGAGATGAACAAGGAGATATTGATTTTTCACAAGATTTCTTTGGTAGAAAAACGAACTTAACGGTTTCTGGTCAGTTAGAGGGAGAAACTGCAGCAATGGGATTGGGGAGAATCTATACTTTCGGACCAACTTTCCGTGCTGAAAATTCAAATACTACGCGTCACTTGGCGGAATTTTGGATGATTGAGCCTGAAGTTGCTTTCAACAATCTCGAAGATAACATCGATTTGGCGGAAGATTTCTTAAAATATGTGATCCAGTATGTACTAGATAATTGCAAAGATGATTTAGAGTTTTTAGACAAACGTTTTGCTGAAGAACAAAAATCTAAGCCGGAAAAAGAAAGAGCTAAAGAAGGTCTTATCGAAAAACTTCAAAATGTTGTTGCCAAGCGTTTCAAAAGAGTTAGCTATACGGAAGCAATTGAGATTTTATTGAACTCTAAAGAAAATAAAAAAGGAAAATTTGTATATCCTGTTGAAAAATGGGGAACAGACCTTCAGTCTGAGCACGAAAGATATTTGGTGGAAAAACATTTTGAAAGTCCTGTAGTTTTATTTGATTATCCTAAAGAAATCAAAGCATTCTACATGAAGCTGAACGATGATAATAAAACGGTAGCTGCAATGGATGTTCTTTTCCCTGGAATCGGAGAAATTATCGGAGGTTCTGAGAGAGAAGCAAGATTGGATGTTTTAAAACAAAAAATGGATGAAATGCATGTGGATGAGCATGAACTTTGGTGGTATCTTGATACTAGAAAATTCGGTTCTGTGCCTCACGCAGGATTTGGTTTAGGACTAGAAAGGTTAGTACTTTTCGTAACAGGAATGACCAACATCAGAGATGTAATTCCTTTCCCAAGAACACCGAAAAATGCAGAATTCTAAAAATAAAAAAAGCCTTAAAATAATATTTAAGGCTTTTTTGTTTATTTTTAAATAGTTTACTAAGCTAAAGGTTGTTATGCAAAAATCGTGCTAAAAATTATTTTTCTACAAATAAATTTATTAAATTCGTAGAATATGTTATGTTAAAATACAAAGATTAATATGCTTAAACAACACCTACAACTCAAACTAGGGCAAAAGTTAGCTCCTCAGCAAATCCAATTAATGAAGTTGATTCAGCTTCATACGTTGGAATTTGAAGAAGAATTGGAGAGAGAGCTTGAAGAAAACCCTGCTTTGGAAATTGTAAAAGAGGAATCTAAAGATGATGAATATTCTTCTTTAGATGACGCCTATGAGGATGAGGGTACTGAAAGTATTGAAACAGATTTTGATGTAAACGAATATCTTTACGACGACGAACCTACATATAAAACAGCATCCAGCAACTATTCTCCGGATGATGAAGAGTTTGATAATGAAAGTCTTTTGACAGAAGGTCAATCCCTTTATGATTATCTTATGGAGCAGATTAATCTGGTGAATATTAGCGCAGAAGATTTAAGAATTGCTGAATATATCATAGGAAATCTTGATACAGATGGATATTTGAGAAGAGAAATCAAATCTATTGTTGATGATTTGGCTTTTTCTCAGGGGATTTATACTACGAAAGAAAAAGTTGAGGATATTTTAGAAAATTACGTTCAAAAGCTGGATCCACCCGGAGTAGGGGCAAGGGGACTTCAGGAATGTCTTCTTTTACAGATTGAAAAGAAAGTAAGTTCAGACAAGGCTGTTATTTTGGCAGCTAATATTTTGAGACATCAATTTGATGCTTTGACGAATAAGCACTACAATAAAATTATTCAGAAGTATGATATTGAAGAAGAGGACTTGAAAGATGCTTTGGACGAAATTTCAAAATTATCTCCAAAAGTAGGAGGGAATTTCGATACTCAAACGATTACCATTAATCAGGAAATTATTCCGGATTTTGTGATTCAGGTAAAAGACGGACAGGTAATTCCGATGTTGAATAGTAAAAATGCACCGACTTTAAGAGTTTCTGAAGAATATAAAGATATTTTATCAACGTATTCTCATGATAAAAATTCATCTGAACACAAACAGGCAGCTTTATTTATCAAGCAAAAATTAGATGCTGCAAAATGGTATATTGATGCAATTAATCAGCGTCAGAATACGCTGTTGCAAACAATTACGGCAATTGTGAAGTTTCAGAAGGAATATTTTATTACCGGAGACGAGAAATCTCTAAAACCAATGATTTTGAAGGATATTGCGGATATTACAGGCTTTGATATTTCCACCATTTCAAGGGTGGTGAAGAGTAAATACGCCGATACACCTAACGGAATTGTTTATCTTAAAGATTTATTTTCTGATAGTCTCACGAATGACGATGGAGAGGAAGTTTCTACAAAAGAAATTAAAACTCACCTTCAGGAAGTTATCAGTAAAGAAAACAAGAGAAAACCTCTTACAGATGACGCTTTAGTTGTAATTTTGAAGGAGCAGGGTTATAATATCGCCAGAAGAACGATTGCGAAATATCGAGAACAACTGAATATTCCTGTTGCAAGATTAAGAAAAGAACTTTAAAATAAATAAAAAAGCATTTCAAATCGAAATGCTTTTTTATTTATATAGAAATATTACTTGTTAACGCTTTCTAATCCTAGTTCTTTGATAGAGATTTCACGCATTTCGACCTTTCTTATTTTGCCGGAAATCGTCATTGGGAATTCATCTACAAATTTCCAGAATTTAGGTACTTTATAATGTGCTATTCTTCCTTTGCAGTAGTTTAGAAGCTCCTCCTCGGTTACCGTGTGCCCTTTTCTTAGTTTTACCCATGCCATTACTTCCTCCCCAAATTTTTCGCTTGGAACACCAATAATCTGAACATCTAGGATATTGGGATAGGTGTATAAAAAATCTTCAATTTCTTTTGGAGAAATATTTTCACCTCCTCGAATAATTAAGTCTTTTATTCTTCCGGAAATAGTTATATATCCTTCTTCATCCATTACGGCTAAGTCACCTGTATGCATCCATCTTCCTTCGTCTATTACCTTTTTTGTGTTTTCAGGGTCGTTCCAGTATTTTAACATGACAGAATACCCTCTTGTACAAAGTTCGCCATGCTCTCCTCTTTTTAAAATCCTTCCGTTCTCGTCAACAATTTTTATTTCTAAATGATCCTGAACCGTACCTACGGTGCTTACCTGTTTTTCTAAAGGTGTACCTATCAAAGTCTGAGTAGATACAGGGGAAGTCTCTGTCATTCCGTAGCATATACTCATTTCTTTAATGTTCATAAGACTTTCCACTTTTTTCATAATTTCAGGTGGACAAACAGAACCTGCCATTACACCTGTTCTCAAGCTTGAAAAATCAAAGCTGTCAAAGTTTTTTACAGCTAATTCGGCAATAAACATGGTTGGAACTCCGTATAAAGAGGTACATTTTTCGTTAGAAACAGTTTTTAGAGTGATTTCCGGGTCAAAGCTGTCATTGGGAATTACCATACAAGCTCCATGAGACGTACAGCATATATTTCCGATTACCATTCCGAAACAATGATAAAACGGAACAGGAATACAAACTCTGTCTTTTTCTGTGTATTTCAGACGTATTCCGATGAAATATCCGTTGTTTAAAATATTATGATGAGAAAGAGTCACGCCTTTTGGAAAACCTGTTGTTCCGGATGTATATTGAATATTTACAGGGTCGTCAAACTGAACATGTTCTTCAAAACTTCTCAAAGTATCGTCAGAAATTTCCTGACCGTTATTGAGGAAATCCTCCCAATTTTCATCAAAGAAAACTTCTGATTTTAATGTCGTACAAAATTCTCTTGCATCAGCAATCATATTTTTATAGTCACTTGATTTGAAGTTTAGAGATGAGAAAATATGTGACATTTCAGATTGGTTGATCACAAAAATCAGTTCACTGGTTCTGTAAGCGGGGTTTATATTAACTAAAATAACTCCGATTCTTGCCGTAGCATATTGTAAAAGAACCCATTCATATCGATTGGTAGACCATATGCCTACTCGGTCGCCGGCTTTAACACCTAGATAAATTAAAGCTTTTGCAACAGCAGTTGTCTGATTATAAAATTCCTGATAAGTTGCTCGATAATTTTGATGAATACATATTAATGCTTCTTGATTTGGAAATTTTTCAACAGTGTTTTTTAGGTTACTTCCGATTGTTTGTCCCAATAAAGGGATATCAGAAGCACCATAAACGTAAGATAAATGCATAGAGTGAAATGGTTTTAGGTTAATAAAATTAACAATTATATCTTAAACTCTATATTTTTTATGTTAAATTTCTTGAGAATCTATTTCTTGAAGCTGTGTAAGATTTTTATCAAGTTTTCTTATAATGATACCATAAACCAATCTGTAGTAAAGCCAGATGAGTAATACGCTTAGTACAGTACTTATAATAATTCCTGAAATAACGATAGTAAGTTCAGAGCCAGTAGGTTGGATATTCTGAGTGTTGAGTGCGTAAAATATAAATGCAGTGAAAACAAACATAAACGCAATCAGTAAAACAATGCTGATTAATATAAACGCATTTACTGTTTTTTTGAACTTGATGATTCTGATAATAAGTTGTTTGAGGTTTTCTTCAATTCTTATCTTGCGATAATTCTGGTAAAATTTGAATACAAAATAAGCGGTAATTAATAAACTTAAAATTTTTATTGCAAAATAGGTATTATCAAAACTGTTTTCAACTTCTGGAGTTTTGTGAGCCCCAAGTTTTTCTAAAATTTTTAAAAAACTGTTCGAGTCGTCATTGGGAACGAAATAAAACAAACCCATCACGGAAAAGAATAAAAATTCTGCAACACTGATCCAAAAAATATATTTCACATAATTACGTGACTTTCTGTTCAGCATCTGAAGAATTTCACTGTTGTCGTATTTCTGTTGAACAGGCTGTTCCTGCCAAGTTTTCTTAAAGCTGTCTAAATCAAATTCAGGCATATTTTTCCATCTGTTCTTTAAGGGTTTTCTTTAATCTGTTCATCTTCACACGTGCATTTACTTCAGTAATTCCGAGGTTTTCTGCGATATCCTTGTAAGGCAAATCATCCAGATACATCATTACGATTGCTCTTTCCACATTGGGAAGCGTTTTTATCACAGTATACAAAAGTGATATTTGTTGCTGTTTTTCATCATCATCTTCCACAAAATCACTGTGATTGATATCCAATTCGTTTGTAGGAAGACTTTTACTTTTTTTTCTGAAAAGGGTAATGGCTGTATTTAAAGCAACACGATACATCCAGGTGGAAATTTTAGAGTTTCCTTTAAAAGAATCATAGCTTCTCCATAGTTGTAAAACTATTTCCTGAAAAAGATCCTCTTCATCTTCAAGAGAGTTGGTGTAAAGACGCGAAACTTTGATAATCAACCCTTGATTATCCTTGATAAGTTGTGCAAATTCTTTTTCTCTTGAACTCAATGTGATGTATAATTAAGTTGCACGAAGATAATAATAATGTGACAATTGTTGAAGATTATGAATTAAAAATTATGAATTATAAGTTTTTTTTAATGGTTTTTGTTTAATTGTAGCTTTTAGTTATTCAGAACTTTCAACTCATAACTAATTTGTATCTTTGCAGTCACGAGAATTTCGGCTTGTTGATTCTTGCTTTGGCAGGGGTAGGAAAGTCCGGACACCATAGAGCAGCAAAGCGGATAACATCCGTCACCCGTGAGGGTAGGACAAGTGCAACAGAAAGCAGGTACAGTTCGGCTGTAGTGAAACCAGGTAAACTCTTTGTGGTGCAATGATAAGTATATCGGTTCTTTTCAGTAATGAAAATAGGAGTTGCTCGCTCTGAAAGCCGAGGGGTAATCAGCTAAAGTTTTGCAGTAATGTAAAACATAGATAAATAACAAGCACTTCTTTTTGAGGTACAAAATCCGGCTTATAGATTTTCTCGTGTTTATTAAAGTAAAAAGCGGAAAAAAATCCGCTTTTTTTGTTTGTCAATTTGACATTTTATTCACTTTCCAATTGTTTTTTCGCTTCTTGCAATTCTAATCTGTCCTTTTTAGAAAGTTTAGGATATTTTAAATTCATTTTTTCTAAAGTATCAATAATAATCTGAATAGCAGCAACTCTGGCAAACCATTTGTCATCAGCGGGAAGCACATACCAAGGAGCATGATCTTTTGATGTTTCATTGATTGCAGTTTCGTAGCATTTCATATATTCATCAAATAGAGCTCTTTCAGGAAGGTCTCCGAGTGAGAATTTCCAGTTTTTTTCCTGTTCGTTGATTCTGTCTAAAAACCTTTTCTTTTGTTCGTCTTTTGAAACATTTAGAAATATCTTGACAACTGTAGTTCCGTTTTGAGAAAGATGTTTTTCAAAATTTCTAATGCTTTCATATCTGTTTTCCCAGAATTTATCGTCAAAATCCTTTACCGAATCCCAGGTTTTTTCACTTAAATTGTATTCAGGATGAACTTTACAAACCAATACGCTTTCGTAATGTGAACGATTAAAAATTCCGATCATTCCTTTTTGAGGTAGTGCTAGATAATGCCTCCATAAAAAATCATGGGAATATTCTTTAGAACTCGGAGTTTTAAAGCTTGTAACATGGCATCCTTGTGGATTTACGCCTCCAAAAACATGTTCAACTAAACTGTCTTTTCCTGCTGCATCCATTGCCTGAAGTACAACAAGAAGAGATTGACTTCCGTCTGCATACAATTTTTCCTGAAGTTCTCGAAGTTTTTCTTTTTCCTGAATGAGTAATTGTTTGCCTTCTTCTTTAGTTAGTTTTCCTTTATATTTTGTTGAAGTTTTTTTGATTGAAAATTTTCCTTTTACCTCAAAATCGTCTGAAAAATTAGTGTCCATCTGTTGTTTAATATTTTATCTGATATAAATGTAATAAAAAAACCGTCCCAATTAGAGACGGTTCTTTTATTTTTTTAGTAGAGCTTACTTTGCAGCAGCAACTTTTTTAGCATGTCTTGCAGCTTTTCTAGCAGCTTTAGCGTTTGCTGGAGCTGCAGGAGCAGCCGGTGCTACAGCTGGTGCAGCAGCAACTTCCGGAGCATTAGCGTCTACATTTCCTTTGATGTAGATTACTGTTCTGCTATTTGCAGGGTCGTTAGAAAATACTTCGATCATTTTGTTGAATGGTCCATTGATACCAGTATTATATCCAACTTTAATTTTTGCAGATTTTCCTGGCATAATAGGATCTGTGCTAAATTCAGGAGTTGTACATCCACAAGAAGCTTTTACATTAGAAAGTACTAGAGGTTTATCACCAGTGTTCGTTACTGTGAAAAATCTTGTCCCTTCAGAATTTGGTTTTACATCACCATAATCAAAAGTCGTTTTATCAAATGTAATAGTTTGTGCAGATGCTAGAGCAAAGGTTCCAAATAATGCAATACCTGCGATTAATTTTTTCATATTCTTGAATGTTAATATGTTTGTTAGATAAATTTTGAGAAACAAAGTTAAAAATTATTTTAATTCATACTTAAAATTTTTTTTCTTTAGACTATTTTTGCAAATTATAAGCCAAAGAAATAGAATTTATGCAGATTTCAGAAAAGTACAATCCACAGGAGACAGAACAGAAATGGTACAACTACTGGTTGGAAAACAAATATTTCCATTCAGAACCGAATGATAAGCCTCCTTATACTGTTGTAATTCCTCCGCCAAACGTTACGGGGATTTTGCACATGGGGCATATGCTTAACAATACCATTCAAGATGTTCTGGTCCGTCGTGCAAGAATGCAGGGCTTCAATGCTTGTTGGGTTCCGGGAACAGATCACGCTTCTATTGCTACAGAAGCAAAAGTTGTTGCTAAACTGAAATCAGAAGGGGTCAATAAATCAGATATTACTCGTGAAGAATTTTTGAAACACGCTTGGGAATGGACTGATAAGTATGGAGGAACCATTCTTGAACAATTAAAAAAATTAGGTTGTTCTTGTGATTGGGACAGAACCCGTTTCACTATGGAACCAAAACTTTCTCAACAGGTTATCAAATCTTTTGTTGATTTATACAATAAAGGATTGATATATCGTGGCTACAGAATGGTAAATTGGGATCCTGAAGCGAAAACCAATATTTCTGATGAAGAAGTAATTTTTAAAGAGCAAAACGGAAAGCTATATTTTCTTAAATATAAGATTGAAGGTTCGGAAGAGTTCCTTTCAGTTGCAACCACTCGTCCTGAAACCATTTTCGGGGATACGGCGGTATGTATTAATCCTAATGATGAAAGGTATGCTCATTTAAAAGGAAAAAATGTTATTGTTCCTATCGTAAATAGAGTAATCCCGATTATTGAAGATGAATATGTTGATATAGAATTCGGGACTGGTGCGTTGAAAATCACTCCAGCTCATGACGTAAATGATTATGAAATCGGGCAAAAATACAATCTTCAAATGATTGATTCTTTGGATGATGATGGAAATTTGAACGAGCATGGTTTGCATTATGCAGGGAAAAATCGATTTGAGGTAAGAAAACAAATCGCAAAAGAATTAGAAGAAAAAGATCTTTTGTTGAAATCAGAAGATTATGTAAATAAAGTGGGGACTTCTGAAAGAACAGGTGCGGTTATTGAGCCTAAAGTTTCTGTTCAGTGGTTCTTAAAAATGTCAGAAATTGCAAAACCGGCTTTGGATGTTGTAATGGATGACGAGGTAAAATTCTATCCAGAAAAGTTTAAAAATACATACAAACACTGGATGGAAAACATCCGTGATTGGAATATCTCCCGTCAGCTTTGGTGGGGACAGCAAATTCCCGCATTCTATTATGGTGATGGCGAAAATGACTTCGTAGTTGCTGAAGATAAATATCAGGCTCTTGTAGTATTAGAAGAACAAAAAGGAATTATTGCAAATCTTGAGGATTTAAGACAAGATGAAGACGCTCTTGATACTTGGTTCTCATCATGGTTGTGGCCAATGTCAGTTTTCGATGGACTGCTTGATCCTGAGAATAAAGACATTAATTATTATTACCCAACGTCAGATTTGGTAACGGGTCCCGATATTATTTTCTTCTGGGTTGCCAGAATGATTATGGCAGGATTGGAGTATAGAAAAGAAGTTCCGTTCAAAAATGTTTATTTCACAGGTATTGTAAGAGATAAACAAAGAAGAAAGATGTCAAAATCTTTAGGAAATTCACCAGATCCATTAGAATTGATGGATAAATATGGTGCAGATGGAGTTCGTGTTGGTATTTTATTGAGTTCTGCTGCTGGAAATGACCTTCTTTTTGATGAAGATTTAATGCTTCAGGGAAGAAACTTCATGACGAAAATTTGGAATGCTTTCCGATTGATCAACATGTGGAATCATGAAGATAAACTAGCGAATGATACAGAAAAACAGACAATTGAATGGTTTGAAAATAAATTAAATAAAACAATTGCTGAAATTGATGATCAGTTTGAAAAATTCAGAATTTCCGATGCTTTACATTTGATTTATAAATTGATTTGGGATGATTTCTGCGGATGGTATCTTGAAGCAATCAAACCAAACTACGGAGAAGGAATTTCTAAAGAAGTTTATAATAAAACAATATATTTCTTTGAAGAACTAATCAAATTGCTTCATCCGTTTATGCCATTCCTCACAGAAGAATTATGGCAAACGATTTCTGAAAGAAACATTGATGAAGCTCTGGTTATTGCACAACAGAAAAAAGCAGAATCATTTGATGAAGCTATCATTAAAAACTTTGAAACCGCTGCCGAATTAATTTCTGGAGTTAGAAACTATCGTCAAACTAAAGGTATTTCTCCAAGAGAAGTTGCGGAAATTTATACCAATGCTTCAGAATTTGCAAACGAATCTGTAATAAAGAAATTGGCAAATGTTTCTGAAATTCACTTCGGAACCAAGACAGATAAACCAAGTTTTACTTTTTTGGTTGGAGCAACAGAAGTTTCTATTCCTTTGAGCGAAAATTTAGATTTAGGAGAAGAAAAAAAGAAAACAGAAGAAGAACTTAAATATTTAAAAGGGTTCTTGATTTCTGTTGATAAGAAACTTTCTAATGAAAAATTTGTAGCGAACGCAAAACCCGAAGTTGTAGAAGTTGAGCGTAAAAAACAAAAAGATGCGCTTGACAAGATTGCTATTTTGGAAGAAAAGCTGAAAAGTTTGTAAGATTATTGATTATTTTGTCGGAATGTCAGGCTGAGCGAAGTCGAAGCCTTATCGATTAAAATGAAATAGTATTTTGTATATATTTTAAAATGTTCCGATAATTCTTATTATACAGGAATTACAAATGATCTAGACTTGAGGTTTTCACAACATCAATCTGGAAAATTTCCTGACAGTTATACTCATAAGAGAAGACCGGTTCAACTTGTCTTCTTTTGTGAATTTAATGATGTACTTCAAGCAATTGCATTCGAAAAACAGGTTAAAGGATGGAGCAGAAAGAAAAAGGAGGCTATTATTAATAATAATTGGGAGAAATTAAAACAGTTATCTGTTTGCCAAAATAAAAGTCATTCAGATAATTTTACGGGATGAAGGCTTCGACTCCGCTCAGCCTGACATTATTAATTAATCAGATTAAAATGAAACACATAGAAAACATAAAAACACTATTTTCAAAAGATTTTGTTGAAAGTCCGTTGTTGGAAAGTTTTGAAGTTGGTAAAATCTATCTTTCTAGTGGAAAATTGGTAGCTTGTGATCCTTTGATTACAAATGATATGTTACCGTTTACAACAGAATTTCCGAAAGGTGAATTTTCTGTTTTAGTACATAAAGAACGAGAAAGTAATTGCATTGCTTATACTGAAATTATTTTCAGTAATTCTGAAGTTTCAGAGTGGAAATTAGCAACAACTTCTGGTCAAAATGAGAAAGATTTGTCAGAAGGCGAAATTTTTGGATACCCTGTAGAAAGTGGAATGGGCTGTTTTATGGATGTAGATACCCAAAATCAACTGAATGAGTTGGAACAAAGACTATACAAGCGTAAAGGAGTAGATTTTATGGGGATTTATGAAGAGTTTTTCCATGAATCTTTCTTTGATAAAAATGGTGCGATTGATCAGTATGCTTTTCTAAAACCTTCGGAGCAACATCCGGGAACTATCTTTGCATTTGAAACAGGGTATGGTGAAGGTTTTTATGCAAGTTATATTGCTTTTGATAAAAATAATTTACCTGTAAAAATCATAACTGAGTTTATAGAAATTAGTTAATTAAAGTTAATTATTGTAAAAGTAATTATTCATTTTTTACATTTGTTAGAACTAATAAAATATAATTTTAAACTAATAAAACACAATGAATTTCTCTTCAGAACAACCCAGAATAATAGTTGTAGGCAGCTCATCAATTGATCTTGTTTTAGAAACAGAAAAATTACCTACAGCCAATGAAACAGTGATAGCTGTAAATTCAGACAGTTATTTTGGAGGGAAGGGAGCTAATCAGGCTGTTGGAACAGCAAGACTTGGAGCAAGCGTATATTTTGTAGGATGTGTTGGGATGGATCCTCTTGGTCAGCAGATTATGAGAAATTTGGTGAGTGAAAACGTAAATGTAGGTTTTGTGCATGAAACAGACCGAGAATCTACTGGTACGGCTTATGTTACAACTTCCAACGGAAATGCTGCTATCGTTGTAGTTCCTGCTGCTAATAAATGTTTGAGAAAAGAGCATGTAGAACTTGCCGATAAATATTTTCATACAGCGCATCTCATCCTTTTGCAACTTGAAGTATCTATGGACGTAATAGAGTATACAGTGATGAAAGCAAAAAAAATGGGTAAAAAAGTTGGGCTTTATGCCTCTCCGGCTGTACCTTTAAAAGAGGAAGTGTTACAAAATGTAGACTTTATTGTAGCTAAAAGTAACGAATTACATATTCTTTTCGGAGAAGAACAGAGAGAAGATGTTCTTAGGAAATTTGTGAATAAATTATTCCTGAGAGACGATACCAATTCAACGATTTATTTTGATGGTACAGAAATGAAATATTTCAGAAACAATAATGATAAAACTGTCCACAAAATGGGGATGGGAGATGCTTTTACATCAGGTTTTGCTGTAGCTTTATGTCACGGTAATTCTATTGAAGAATGTGTAAAATTCGGAAATGAAGTCTCAGCAAGAGTTTCCGAGAAAAAAGGGTCTCAAACGGGGCTTCCAAGAATGTCAGATTTCTTCTCATAAGCTATTTGCTACATATTGAAAGTTTAAAATGTAACATAAAATTATACGTAAATTTCCACTCTTATAGTGGATTTTTTCTTTTAAACCTATGGAAAAGTTGATTCTTACGACTCACGATAATATTGCCATCACTGCACATCTTTTTTTGCCTCAAAAAAGCAATAAAAAATTATTGTTGATAAACTCAGCAACTGGAGTGAAGCAACAGATTTATTTTTCTTTTGCTCAGTTTTTTTCAGAGAATGGTTTTACGATTATTACTTATGATTATAGAGGAATCGGGCTTTCAAAGCCTGAAAAAATGAAAGGTTTTAATGCATCGATGAGAATTTGGGGCTCTAAAGATTTTAAAAGTTTAACAGATTATATTAAAACTGAGTTTCCCGATTATGAAAAATATTGTTTAGGACATTCTGTTGGTGCTTTGATTTTAGGGATGAATGAAGATGCTGAAATTTTCAATGAATTTATTTTTGTCGGAACTCAAAATGCTTTTGTCGGACACTTGAAATTCAGAACGAAAATTGAAGCATATTTAGGTTTTGGGATTGTTCAGCCTTTAACTACAAGATTATTAGGGTATTTTCCTGCACATTGGTTTGGGCTTGGAGAAAGTCTCCCCAAAAATTGTGCATATGACTGGAGAACCTTAATTTTAAACAAGAAATCGACCAACGGATTACTGGAGAAAATTGATGATTATTCTAAAAATTTGAATCAAAAAGTATTTGTTATTCGTGCGGAAGATGATGTTTGGCTGACTGAAAAAGGAGTGAAAAGTCTCCTGAATGACACTTATCACAATTTACAACCTACTTACAGACTCGTTAAAACGACTGAATCTGAAAAAGGAGAAATAGGACATGTGAATTTTTTTAGAAGCTATAACAAAAAGCTTTGGAATATTATTTTAAATGAATTGATATAAAATGAAGAATCTGATAGAAAATACGATAGAATTTGTAAAAGAAAAATTGGAAGGGGCAGAAGCGGGGCATGATTGGTTCCATATCGAAAGAGTTTGGAAGCTTTCAAAAAAAATTGCAGAAACGGAAGATTGTAATTTAGCTGTTGTTGAGTTATCAGCATTACTTCATGATATTGCCGACCCGAAATTTCATAATGGAGATGAAAGTATTGCTTTAACGGTTTCTCGTGATTTTTTGGAAAATCAGAATGCTTCGGATGATATTATAGAAAAGGTTTTATACATTATTAAAAATATTTCATTTAAGAATAGAGAGAATGCCCCTGAAAACCCTCCTATTGAGCTTCAGATTGTGCAGGATGCGGACCGTGTTGATGCAATTGGAGCGATAGGAATTGCAAGAACATTCAATTTTGGAGGTTATAAAAATAACTTGATGTATGATCCTTCTATTGAGCCTAAACTTAATATGTCTAAAGAAGAGTATAAAAAATCAAATGGTACAACGATTAATCATTTTTATGAAAAATTGCTGCTTCTGAAAGACTTGATGAATACTCAGGAAGGTAAAAAAATAGCAGAGGAGAGACATAATTATATGCTGAATTTTCTCGATCAATTCTATAAAGAGTGGAATGTTGAGTAAGATTTTCTTGAAAACTTCATAAATCAGTATCTTTGCAGTATGGTATTCATCATATTTGTCATTTTTTGGACTTCTATCCTTTCTTTGTTTTTGTCAAAAGTGAAAACAGGTAAAGGTGCTGAATGGGCAAAGTTGTTTCGTATTGTAACGCTTGTTTTTTCAATTTCAATTTTCACTTATTGGTTTATCAAAAAAAGTACGATTGGGATTATAAAAGATTCTGTAGCATTACAGCTTATTAATAAGCTCCCTCAAACTATTGATTTTTATGTAATTACGTTGGATGAACCAACGAAAGGAGCTTTTGATACGAAACATATAGGAAAAATTCGACCTGAGTATTATCGTACAGAATATCTGAAAATGGATAACTCAAATGAATATTGGGTTGTAGGATATCTTGGTAAAAAAAATCTGGTGTATTTCTCGCAACATTCAGTTCCAAATAAAAATATTGACCAAATTATAGAAGTTCAGAATTATATCAACCAAAGTGTAAAGCTTTCTAACAGAGCTAAAAAGCAGGTTGAAGCCTATAATTATGAAAATACCAAATTAGGAGTTTGGGTAACCTTGGATTTTCTTTTGTTGTTTCTAAATTTAGTTTTACTTCTTAGAAAAAAGAAAATAAATTGAAAATATAAAAATAGAAAGCTGATGTAAAGTAACATCAGCTTTTTTATTATTGGGCTTAAAATAAGGTTCCTGTGTTTTCTACAGCCATTTTAGGAATATTAAGATTGGTTTTCCATTCTTTATTCATTTTTTCGATAAAATATGCTGAAAGTAGAGGTGAGGCTTTTTCTACATTTTGATGTACAAAGAAATATAAATTCTTGAGTCCTTCTTTTTTCCATTGAGTAAGGTGTTTCATCCAATCATCAAGTCGCTCATAATCACTTTCTGCATTAGCTCCTACATAGCGAATAAATGCATTGGGAGTGGTAAGCCGCATGTGAAGCATATCTCTTCTACCTGCGGTATCAACAATGATATTGGTAATATTATACTCTTCAAAAAGTTCACAAGTTGTATTTAGAATTTCCTCGTTGGTAAACCATTCTGTATTTCTAAGTTCAATAGCTAAAGGTACTTCTTGAGGCCATTCTTTTACAAATTTTTCTAATCTGTCATAATCTTTTGGTTTGAAATTATCATGAAGTTGTAGAAAAACCATTCCTAATTTTTCATCAAAATTCATCACTGAAGTAGCAAACTGAGTAACAGTATCTGTTACGTTTATTAATCTTCTGAAGTGAGAAACTGTGTTTGTGATTTTC
This sequence comes from Chryseobacterium oryctis, assembly GCF_025971925.1. GTDB lineage: Bacteria > Bacteroidota > Bacteroidia > Flavobacteriales > Weeksellaceae > Chryseobacterium > Chryseobacterium oryctis. The sequence continues at coordinate 253,448 of NZ_JAPDHV010000001.1, read as the reverse complement.
GGAAAAAATTTAAAATCTGCAGGAGTTTTATCCTTCCAGGTTTGAACCTGATCTGGAGTTGGCATTCCGTAAAAAGTAGCGTTTAACTCAATAGAATTGAATTGAGTAGCATAATATGTCAATTCGTCTTTCGTTCCTTTTGGGTAAAATCCTTTTAGATCTGTTTTATTCCATTTAGCACAACCTATGGCAATGTTTTCCAAACCTTTTTTATTTTGATTTAAAATTTTTTGGGTTCTTGGATGATCTTTTGGTAGTGTAAAATCTATGATTGAAGGGTCTTCTACTTGTCCGAATTTCATATGATGAAGTTTTTGAAAATTAAACTTATTAACAAATATAAAACAAAAACCATAGAATTTTCTATGGTTTTTGTTTTAAGGATTATCTATTTTATTCCTTGACTTACCATCCTGTTTGATTTTACATTACAGCCGATATTTTCTAATTTTACAGTGATGGTTGAAGGAACAGATCTATATGCTGTATCTCCATAAGGTTCAATTATTTTTCCGGATAATAAATCTATTACTGTTCTTCCTTTTATAGAATAGGTCATGGTTGAGGTTCCTGTGAAACCATTTGAAGGAGTAAATGTTACAATTCCCGTATTTGTATTAAAGCTCCATGTACCTTGAGGTGTTGTTTTTTTTCGGTATAAGGTAAGGTCAGTATCGCTATTTTTTGTAAAGCTAAATGTTTTGTAATCGATATTGTCTTTGCTTCCGGTTGGTGGAATTGTGATACTTATTGGCCCTTTGTAGGCAATGTCATTGTCAAAGACAGGAATTTGGACAGATTGATTTTTACAGGTTGATACTTCATCATCGTTGGTTACCGCAGAATAAGGTAGTGTTAATTTTACATTTTTGATAATATGCTCTTGGTATGACTGACCTGTAGATGCAGCAAAACCTAATTTCAAAACTGATGGTACTGTAGTATTTAAATTTCGAGGAAAAGAACTAGATTCAACAATATCATTATTGTAATCTGTCTCCGCAGGATTGGCATTTTCATAATAAAAAACAGAAGTTTTATAATGATAATAGTTGATCACATTAATCGGAGGAGTGTCAGCATCTGTTTGGATGTCAACTTTCACATCAAATCCATTAGCGAAGGTTGGGGTCTCAAAGTGAGGAATCAAATCCAGATACACTTTTCTGAACTCATTGTTGGTGTTTCTTAAGCTAAAGGTTGATGATAAAGTGTTGGTTGTATTAGCAAATGTTCCATCAGATTGTAATACTTTTCCAGAGGTGGCGGTGTTAGTCAGGGTGGATCTGGTGATGAGTACAGGATACCCCGCAAAGCCTTCACCTAGCCCCATATAAGTGAGGTTGGTAAGTGTTTGTCCTTTAGCTCCTCTTAATGTTACATGGCTGTTCTCAATGGGTTCAAATGATGAACGTTGGATTCCGTTTACTCTGGATTCCGCCTGAAAACGTTTATATTTAAAATTACCAAACTGATCTAAAGCAATACCTAAATATGCACCAGTTAATCCTGCTTTTCTAAGATTAGAGAATTGTTCATTGGTTCTGTTGTAGGTGTATCCTAAACCAGCTCCCGGAGAACCGATACTAGGGCTAGTGATTGAGCCGTCATACAGAAAGAATGATAATCCGTCTCCGTAAGAGCCACCTAAAGAGGTTCCTCCTTTCATATCGTATTCAAACTCTACATGCAAACCATTTATCGGAGAGAAGGATATACCATTAATATATAATCCTCCAAACTGAGAAGGCTCTGCAGGAGTAAGCTGAATTCCCGTAGAAGTGTGAGTTGCATTTCCCTGAATAATAAGTTCTGAGGCAGATGCGGCATTCATTAATGAGTTGCTGTAAGAATTAAACCCATAAATACTCGCTACTTCTGTACTGTCTGTCTGGGCTTTTGTGAATATTGAAAGCGCAATTAAAGTAAGGGTTATCAGTAATGTCCCTTTATCATTTTTTTCATAATGTTTGTTATTTTACAACAAAAACAATATTTATAAATGAAGCTGATGTTGCCTTTGACAGTACATCGTAATTTAAAATTCCTGTGTCGCTAATGTTGTTGATTTTGAATACATCGGGATCATAATCTGTTACATAGTAATGCAAATCTGTCGCTTTTGGAAAAAAAGGTATAGTTGCTGGCGAAGAGGTATTTCTTGCATTTGAGGGAATGTTTTCAAACTGATTTTTATAAAGAGTATATAAATCTTTTGTTTGTCCTGTTGCTAAAGCTGAAGTATCAAAAATCACACTTGGCATATAGAAAAATTTTGAAACATACGGAGAAAGGCATGTCCAATCTGGTGTGGTAGGGGTTCCTACGTTTTGGCTGATACATTTTTTATTAATATCAAAAATAATCAATCCTGTTGCTGGTTCTTGAATAGAAGAGACATCATTGATTCTGGGAAGTAATAATCCTTTTGAATCACTTGTGACGTCTAATGCTGAACTTGGATCTGGTGATGTTGTATTAATTCCGACCTGTCCTTTTGTGATACCACAAATTAATGCGATAACAAGTAAAATAAGCTTGCTCATATTAATATTTTTTGGAGTTAGAGAAACAATTTAAAAAAAATCAAATAAAAAAAATTACACAAAAAGTAATAATAAACTATTATTGTTTTTATTTTTGTGTTTATTTTTTAATTTTTTCAACCAAATTATTTATTTATTGTTAAAAGAAATAAGTTTTTTATGTATGCAAAAAAATTGAATTAAAATTTATTAAAAAACTATGCTTGGCATATTTTTGTATTTTGCGATAGAACAATTGAGTTATTGCATACAAAAAAATCCTGTAAATATTTACAGGATTTTTATATCAGATGATTTGTATTTTTTACAAATTATAAATAAAATTTGTCTGTTTAATGAGGTTGTACTTGGTCAAGATCTTGTCCTTTATTTTATATCTTGAGTTACCATTTTATTTGAAATTACGGCAGATGTACAACCTGTAGTTTTTAGATTTACGGTAATTGTTGAAGGAATTGATCTATATGCTGTATCTCCAAAAGGCTCGGTAATTTTTCCGGTTGAATCCTTTTTTGTAAAACCTTTTACAGAATAGGTCATGTTTGCTGTTCCTGTAAAACCGTTTGATGGAATGAAAGTTACAATTCCTGTGTTTTTATTGAAGATCCATGTTCCTTCAGAAGTTACTTTTTTTCGATATAAAGTTAGGTCGGGAGTACCATCTGACTCATCAGGACCCTTCTCAAAACTAAACGTTCTCAGGTCAATATAATCTTTATGTGCGATGGGAGGATTTGTAATGCTTATAGGACCTCTGTAAGCAATGTCATTTTCCAAAACCGGAATTTGCACAGGTTGACCTTTACATGTTGAGATTGTGTCATCATTAGTTATAGCAGAATAAGGCAATGTCAATTTTACGTTTCTGATGATGTGTTGCTGAGCTGATTCACCTGTAGAAGCTGCAAAACCTAATTTTAATTTTGTAGGGACATTTGCATTTAAAATATGTGTTGTAGAATCACCTGTGTCATCAGACTCATTATAATCTGTGGTTTTAGGATTTGCGTTTTCAATGTAAGTAACAGATGTTTTGTAATGATAATAATTGATTACATCAATTGGAGACGTATTTTCTCCATTTTGAATAGAAACTTTAATATCAAATCCATCAGTGGTAGTACCGTTGATAAAGTGTGGAATTAAATCCATGTATACTTTTCTGAATTCATTGTTTTGGTTTCTTAGTTCGAAGTTTGGGGGCGAAGCAAGATTTATGTCTTCAAAATTTCCATTATTGGGATTTAGCTTTTTCCCGAAACCATTAGCTAATGTAGATTGGGTTATTAGCAAAGGGTATCCCGTAAATCCGTCACCCTGTCCTTTATTAGAATCAATAGATTTGCCTCTGGCTCCTCTTAATGTTATGTGACTTGGTTCGGAGATATCCCACACCCATTGCTGCGGAATTCCGTTTATTCTGGATTCTCCTTGGAAACGTCTGTGTTTGAAATTACCAAACTGATCCAAAGCAATACCTAGGTAAGCTCCGGTTAATCCTGCTTGTCTTTTGTCAGAACTTTTATTATTTGCTCTATTGAAGGAATATCCTAATCCTGCTCCTCGAGCCCCTATTGCAGGATTGGTAATTGCTCCGTCATATAGGAAAAATGATAATCCGTCTCCATATTTTCCCGATTCTGGAACGCCGCCTTTCATATCGTATTCAAATTCTACATGCAAACCATTCACAGATGTGACGGATCTTTTATCAATATATAAACCTCCGAATTGAGACTTAATTTTTGGAGTGAGTTGAACACCAGTGGAAGTGTGTGATGCGTTTCCTTGAATGGTAAGTTCCGACGCTGTTGAGACATTTTTTAGTGAACTGAAGTAGGCATAAAATCCATAGATGCTTACTGCTTCAGTGCTATCAGTTTGAGCCTTTGCAAATATTGAAAGTGTGATTAAAATAAGGCTTAGTAATGATGTATTTTTATAATTCTTTCTCATTATACCTGTTTATTTTACAACAAAAACTATATTGATAAACGAAGCGGGTGTTGCTGCTGATAGTACATCATAAGTCAGAACTCCTGTATCGCTAATGCTTCTGATTTTAAAAACCGAGGAATCATATCCTGTTACATAATAGTGTAAATCTGACGCTCTGGGGAAAAAAGGTATTGAAGCTGGAGCTGATGTACTTCTTGCATTTGAAGGAATATTGTAAAACTGATTTTTATAAAGAGTATATAAATCTTTTGTTTGTCCCGTACTGATATTTGATGTATCAAATACGACACTTGGCATGTAGAAAAATTTTGAAACATATGGAGAAAGACATATCCAGTCTGGCGTGGTAGGAGTACCTATATTTTGACTTAAACATTTTTTTGCAGTGTCAAAAATAATCAATCCTGTGGCTGGTTTTTGAATGGAAGCGGTATTGTTTATCCTGGGTAATAATACTCCTTTTGAATCACTTGTTATGTCTAGTGCTGAGCTTTGGTCTGGTGAATTTGTATTGATACCTACTTGCGCGTTTGTACTACAATAAAATACCCCTATCATCAATAAAATAACTTTTTTCATTCTTACTAAATTTTTGGTTTCTTGCGAATTTAAAAAAAATAAGTTAGAGTTAATTTTGTTAAAATATTGATTTTCAATTTTTTAATTGTTTTTTGTTGATGATTTTTTATTGTTAAGTGTTTATATTTGGTAATTTTTAAATCAAATTGAATAATACTTGAGTGTGTGAAAAATTTATTTTAAAAAATATGGTTTGCATAATATTATTAATCTGCATGAGGTGTTATAGTTGTGTTTTGGGCCTGTTGGATAAAAAACCTGTAAAATAATTTACAGGTTTTTTAAAATTTATTTTTTTAATAATTTACGCCTCACAGGCAGAGCAGGTAACAAAATTTACCATCAGTTCTTTTGAAACAGAAGAACTTCTTTGGTAATATAATGTTTTTACACCCTTTTTCCATGCTTCTATATAAAGATAGTTTACATCTTTTACAGGCATTGTAGAAGGAATTTGAAGGTTTAATGATTGTGCCTGATCAATATATTGTTGTCTTTGAGCAGCCTGAGAGATAATTTCCATTGGAGAAATCTCTTTAAATGTCTTAAATACTGCTTTTTCCTCGTCTGTTAATTCTTTCAAGTGCTGAACAGAACCGTGATTTAGCATGATTGTTCTCCAGGTTTCTTCGTTGTCAAGACCTTTTTCTTCCAATAATTTTGCTAAATATTTATTTTTACGCATAAAGTTTCCTTTTGCTAAACCTGCTTTATAATAATTAGACGCAAAAGGCTCAATTCCAGGGGATGTTTGTCCCAAAATAGCAGAACTTGAAGTGGTTGGAGCAATAGCCATTGTGGTTGTGTTTCTCATACCATAACCTTTCAATAATTCTGGTTCTCCATAAATATTGGCTAGCTCTCTCGAAGCTTGTTCAGCTTGTTCTTTTATATGTCTGAAAGCTCTTGCGTTAAACTGAGTGGCTTCAAAACTTTCAAACGGAATCATATTTTTCTGTAAATAAGAATGATATCCTAAAACTCCTAATCCTAAAGCTCTATGACGCATTGCAAAGTTTCTGGCCCCTTGTAAATAGTAATTTCCTTCAGTTTTGTCAATAAATTCAGATAAAACAGCGTCTAAGAAATAGATAGCCAATTTTACGGCATCTGTATCTTTCCATTCATCATACAATTCTAAGTTCATTGATGATAAACAACAAATGAAAGATTCTTCCATTGTTGAAGGAAGCATGATTTCAGAACAAAGGTTACTTGCGTTTACAGTCAGTCCTAGGTCTTTATAAACCTGAGGTTTGTTTCTGTTTACGTTATCTGTGAAGAAAATATAAGGAAGGCCTTTTTGTTGACGGCTTTCCAGAACTCTCGCCCAGATCTTACGCTTGTCCATATCCCCGTCAATCATATCCTGCATCCAATAGTCAGGAACGCAAATTCCTGTAAATAAATTTTGAATCGGACTTCCGATATCTTTAATGGATAAAAATTCTTCAATATCTCCGTGATCAATATCAAGATAAGCAGCAAAAGCCCCTCTTCTTACTCCACCTTGAGACACCACATCCATCGCTGTGTCAAACAATTTCATGAAAGAAACAGCTCCCGAAGATTTTCCGTTGTCTGTAACAGCGGTTCCTCTGTGGCGAAGTTCCCCAAAATATCCTGATGTTCCACCTCCAATTTTTGTCTGCATGATAACTTCACCCATTTTGTGAGTGATTCCTTCAATACTATCAGGAATATGAACATTGAAACAAGAAATAGGAAGACCTCTCTGTGTTCCCATATTTGCCCAAACCGGAGAAGAGAAACTAATCCATCCTTTAGTGATCATTTCTTTGAAGGCTGGCTGAAGTTCTGGTTTGTACAATCTTTTTGCTGCAGCGGTAGTAATTCTTTCAATTGCTCCGTCTACAGTTTCTCCTTTTAACAGATACCCTCTGTTCAGCATTTGTTCAGACTCTTCATTGAGCCACCATATATTTGTATTCTTTTCTTCCATAGGGGTTGGTTAGTTATATTTTCGAATTCGGAAGTTGTGTGCTTCAGAATTTTGTTGCTTTTTATTTAGTATTGGAGTTTTGATTCATTTATTTAACTTTGAAACTAGTTAAATAAAAATTCAAAACCTCAAGAGATATTAATTATAAAATTGTTAACCCTTTGCTATTAAATAATTCGGTTAACAATGCTTTAACTTCTTCAAAGATTTCTCTAAAATCATTATAGTATTCTGAAAAGTTTTTTATTTCCACTTTTCCACTTGAATTCATAACTTCAATTCCTCTATAAGATTCTAGTTGAGTAGTAGGCTTTTTTTTAGGATCATGAGTTATTTTCAAAATATTTTTAGAATGAGCATGAGCAAACCCATTTCTTATTGCAGATAGTTTTCTTATCTTCTCAATAATTTTATTTGGGACGTAATCAATATTTGATAAAATTTTAATTTTTGCACCAAAATTTATTATTGAAGCGTTTAAAGCTATTTTCTTGAAATCGTCAATATTTTGAGGCTTGAAAAAATCTATGATGAGCTTGTCTACAAACATTTCTATTCCATTGAGGCAATCAATAATCCATCCTCTTACCTCTTTAATATTTTTTTCATTTGATATTTTTGGAGTAGCTATCATAATTAAAACAAATCGTTTGCTGTAATACTCTTATCATGCTTCGTATAATCTACCGGTCTTTTTGCAAAGAAATCATCCATAGAGTTGGCAAAAACTTCCTCTTCAAACCAAACCATAGGTCTGTATTGTTCAGGAGTTACGTTGTATTTAGTATTCATATTGATTTTCTTTAAACTGTCATCAACACGGTATTTCATGAAGTTTAAAAGATCTTCTTTTGAGAATACGCTTAATTCTCCCAATTCAAAAATCCAGTCAAGAATTTCACCTTCCAATTCTACAGACTGATCAACCAAAGTATAAATATCTTCAATATCAGAATCTGTTAATAAGTCGGGTTGTTCTTCACGAATTTTATTGATTAAATAAATTCCGGCATTGGCGTGGATTTGCTCATCAACTGAAGTCCATGCAATAATGTTAGAAACATTTTTCATATATCCTTTAAATCTTGTGAAAGAAAGGATAATGGCAAACTGTGAGAAAAGGGAAACATTTTCTATTAGAATACTGAATAATAAAAGAGAAGAAACATACTCTTTCGGAGTAGCAGAATTAGCATGTTTAAGAACATTTGACAGGAAGTCGATTCTCTTTTTCACCGCAGGGATTTCTATTACATTTAAGAATTCATCATTGTATCCCAATACTTCTAATAAACGAGAATATGCTTCAGAATGACGGAATTCGCATTCTGCAAAAGTAGCTCCTAAGCCGTTCAATTCTGGTTTTGGCATATGATTGTATAGGTTTCCCCAGAATGTCTTTACAGACACCTCTATTTGTGCAATCGCTAACAGTGCGTTTTTTACAGCATGTTTTTCGTGTGGTTCCAATTGAGAATGAAAATCCTGAACATCTGCAGTAAAATCCACTTCAGAATGTACCCAAAATGATTTGTTGATAGCTTCTATGAACTGAAGAACCTCAGGGTATTCAAATGGCTTATAACTTACTCTTTTATCAAATATTCCCATATTAAAATGTGTTTAAAAAATTAAATAATCAGATCACTGTGGATAATGTTCAAAAAACAGTTAACTGATTGATTTGTTACAACTTGTGTTAAAAAGTTTTTAACAGAAAAATTGTTTTTGTTTCTTGTGTCGTGCGAAGCACAAAGTTCTAAAAAAAGAACTGTATTTAAAAGAGCTAAACACTAATTGGTTGAGTTTTAAGCGTAAAAGTTTTCCACATTTACATGAAACCACCATAGGCAATGGCTTATGTATAATTACGGATAGGAAATAAACAAAATTATAAAGTTACAATTAAACATGTTTTTTTAATTTGCTGATATTTAGTATTTTAATTATTAAACATGAAAAAGTTTTAATAAATTTTCATTCTTGTAACAAATTGAAACTATCATCTACTTATTAACTATAAAAACATAGATATCTTAATGTTAGTAATTCACGATTTACATAAATCTTACGATACCGGGAAAAGTAAGCTGCACGTTCTCAAAGGAATTAATCTCAATATTTCCGAGGGTGAATTTGTTTCTATCATGGGAAGTTCTGGTTCCGGAAAATCTACTCTCCTTAATATTATCGGTATTTTGGATGAAAAGGATTCGGGAACTTATGAATTAGATGGAGTTCCTATTGAGCATTTGTCTGAAGTAAAAGCAGCTGAATATAGAAGTCAGTTTTTAGGATTCATTTTTCAATCTTTTAATTTGATTGGGTATAAAACGGCTTTGGAGAATGTGGCTCTTCCTTTATATTATCAAAATGTTCCGAGGAAAGAACGTAACCAAAAAGCAATGGAATATTTGGAAAAAGTAGGTCTTGCTCAATGGGCAAATCACCTTCCGAATGAGCTTTCCGGAGGTCAGAAGCAAAGAGTTGCAATTGCAAGAGCTTTGATTACAGATCCTAAAGTTGTTTTAGCGGATGAACCAACAGGAGCATTAGATTCTAAAACCACGCATGACATCATGAAACTTCTTCAGGATATTAATAATGAAGGAAAAACAATAATTGTGGTAACTCATGAGCCTGATGTTGCAGCACAAACGAAGAGAAATGTAGTTCTAAGAGACGGAATTATTGAAAGTGATGAATTTATAGAACAGATTGTTTTGTAAACTATAATAAAAAAATAATAATGAGAGTTTAAATTTTTAAAGATTGAGAAATATCTTCTTTAGAAATTTCAATACTTAAATATCATAAAAAATGTTTGACCTAGATCGTTGGCAGGAAATATTCAGTTCTATTCGCAGTAATGTATTGCGAACGGTACTTTCTGGTTTTACTGTGGCTTTGGGATTATTTATTTTCATCGTTCTTTTTGGTATCGGAACAGGATTGCAAAATGCATTTACAGAAGGCTTTACCAGAGATGCTCAGAATCTTATTTCTATTTTTACGGGTAAAACTACAATTGCATATAACGGATTGCAATCTGATAGAGAAGTAACGATGAATAACAGTGATTATGACTTCTTGGTAAATGCCGATAAAGAAAAAGTAGGGCATGCTACTCCAAGATATCAGTCGAGTTTATTGGTAAAATATGGCAAAGAAAGTGGAACTTATCAGGTAAACGGAGCCGAGCCGGAAGAAAAATTCATAGAAAACAGAAAACTTCTTGATGGGCGTTATCTTACACCTACAGACTTAGAAAGAAAGCAAAATGTTGCCGTTATCGGTAGAATGGTTCAAAGGGATTTAATTAAAAATGGAAGTCCCGTAGGAAAAGAACTTAATATCAACGGAACTATGTTTAAAGTAGTAGGAGTTTTTTCTGATGATGGAGGAGATTGGGATGAAAGACATATTTCGGTTCCGATTACCACTTTACAACAGATGAAAAAAGGCTCTGATACGGTGAGTACGGTTTATATTGCCTATAATGATAAACTTACTCCGGAACAGGCTATTAAATATGGAGATGATTTAAAAAATAAATTAAAATCCAGAAAAAGTGTTTCACCCGATGATGAAAATGCAATACGAATATGGAATAATGCTCAGAATATGAACGATACTTTTGCATTCATGGCAGTACTTACAGGAATTGTAGGTTTTATCGGAATGGGGACCTTACTTGCCGGAATTATTGGTATCAGTAATATCATGGTGTACATTGTAAAAGAGAGAACAAAAGAAATTGGAGTAAGAAAAGCAATTGGGGCAAAACCGGGAAGTATTGTGGGACTAATTGTTCAGGAAAGTGTAGTAATTACTGTGGTTTCAGGGTTTGTAGGAGTCGGATTGGGAGTTTTGGCTTTAAATTTAATAGGTGATAGTTTGGAAGAATTTTTCATCATAAATCCAAGTGTGGGATGGGGAATTATTATTGCTGCATTTATAGCTTTGGTTTTTTCAGGGTTAATTGCAGGTTTTGTACCGGCGTACAGAGCTTCTAAAATCAAACCGATAGAAGCGTTGAGAACAGAATAACTTATTTATAACTCATAAGTCAGAAAAGTGAACATAATATTTAAAAAAGATACTTGGCAGGAAATTTATTATTCATTGAGGAATAATAAACTTCGAACATTTCTTACCATGATTGGGGTAGGATGGGGTATGTTTTTATATGTAAGTCTTCTTGGGGCTGCAAAAGGAATGGAAAATGGTTTTGATAAATTATTTTCAGGTTTTGCAACTAACTCTATATTTCTTTGGGCACAGAATACGTCCATTCCTTATGAAGGATTTCCAAAAGGGAGACAGGTACATTTGAATTTACCTGATATGGAGATGCTTAAGAGAAAAATTCCTGAAATCGATTATATTTCTCCACAAAATGCAAGAGGAAGTTTTACGGGAACACCTGGAGAATCTATGTCAAGAAACGGAAAGAATGGTACTTATTCTTTGACAGGAGATTATCCGGTAGGGAATAAAATTTCAGAAAAAAAACTAATTTTTGGTAGATATATTAATGATGCAGATGTTTCAGGGAATAAAAATGTAGCGGTAATCGGGGAAGAGGTTTACAAAAACTTTTTCGATTCAAAAAAACAAGAAAATCCAATCGGGAAATCTATTAACGTAAAAGGTATTTTCTTTAATGTAATTGGTGTTTTCAGAGTGAAAAAAGGAGGAGGTTTCGAAAATGACAGAACAATATTTATTCCGCTTTCTACTTATACAAGAATGTATAATGCAGGAGACCAAATTGATATGTTTGCAATTGTAAGTAAACCGAATGTCAATGTGGATGTGGTAGAAGAAACTGTGAAACAGGCACTGAAATCAAAAAATAAAGTTTCACCGGAAGATACCAATGCCTTTGGAAGTTTCAATTTAGGAAAAGAGTTTAAGAAACTGACTGGTTTTCTTACAGGGATGCAGCTTCTGACAATTATTGTAGGAACGCTAACGATTCTTGCAGGAGTTATTGCAATTTCTAATATTCTTTTGATTACTGTAAAAGAAAGAACAAAAGAAATAGGTATCAGAAGAGCATTGGGAGCGAAACCTGCTGAGGTGAGAAATCAAATTTTGCTGGAAAGTGTTGTTATTACCTTATCTTCGGGCTTACTCGGATTTATTTTCGGAATTTTTGTATTGATGATATTAAATATGCTCACGCAGAATCAGGATTCTTTCCCGTTCTATAATCCGACAGTAAATTACGGAAACGTATTTGCGGCAATGGCAGTTATGGTTATTTTAGGATTGATTATAGGAATGATTCCTGCACAAAGAGCCGTGAAAATTAAACCAATTGAAGCATTAAGAACTGAATAATTTAAAAATTTAACTACTTAAAAAAAATAAACTATACATATGAAAAAGAAATTCACTTGGAAAAAAGCCATTTATATTTTGCTAGGGCTTTTATTTGTAGTGGCATTATTCTCAGGAATTGGATATCTGATTAAGTCTAATTCTAAAAAAGATGAAGCTTTCCTTACCAGAAAACCGGTTATTCAGAATATGGATGATAAGGTGATGGCAACAGGGAAAATTGTTCCTAAAGAAGAAATTGAAATTAAACCTAATATTGCGGGTATTATCGATAAAATTTTAGTTGATGAAGGCGATAAAGTAACTGCAGGTCAGTTAATTGCAACAGTGAAGATTGTTCCGAATATTGCTGAGGTTAATAATGCTCAACAAAATGTTCAAAATGCTCAGCTTCAGATTAATAATGCTAAAATGAATGTTGATAATATGCAAAAGCAATTTGCAATGCAGGAAAAACTTTTCAAACAAGGTGTAATATCTAAACAGGAATATCTGAATTCTCAACAGCAGCTATATTCTCAGCAACAAGCTTTGAAAAATGCGAACCAACAATTTGCAACTGCTCAAAAAGCGTTACAAATTGCTAAAACAGGAGCTACTCCGGAATTACAAGGTTTGGCAACGACTCAGATTCGTTCAAAGGCATCTGGAACGGTTTTGGAAGTTCCAGTGAAGGTGGGTAGTCAGGTTATTGAAGCGAACTCTTTCAATGCAGGAACTACAATTTGTTCAATTGCAGACCTTAATTCTTTGATTTTTCAAGGTGAAATTGATGAAGCTCAGGCTGGAAAGTTGAAGCAGGGAATGGATATGAACATCGTTATCGGTGCTCTTCAAAACAAAACCTTTCCAGGGAAACTTACTATGATTGCTCCAAAAGGAAAAGATAATAACGGAACAATAAAATTTCCGGTTGAAGGGGATGTTAGCAATCCAAATAATGAGTACATCAGAGCAGGATTTTCTGCCAACGGAGAGATTGTTTTAAGTTCTCAGAAAAATGCTTTATTGTTAGATGAATCTCTTGTTCAATATGAAAAAAATAAAGGAAAAGATGTTCCTTTTGTTGAGGTAAAGCAGAAAGACGGGAAATTCAAAAAAGTATTCGTGAAATTAGGTGCTAGTGATGGTATCAATGTTCAGATTCTTTCAGGATTGACAAAAGATTCTGAAGTGAAAGTTTGGAATCCTTCAGATAAAGATAAAGAAGAGCTTAAAGAAAAAGCTAAAAAGTAGTAAAAAATAAAAATTTAATTTTTATTTAAAATCCTGAGAAAAACTCAGGATTTTTTATTTTTAAATTCTAAAACGAATAACCTTAATGAAAAAAAGTACTTTTATATTAATACTCTTTGTTCTCGCAAAATTAATTCTGCAATATTCATTAATCAATCCGGAATATGAGTTGCATCGTGATGAATATTTACATATAGATCAAGGAAATCATTTAGCATGGGGCTATTTGTCTGTTCCTCCTGCGAATTCATGGTTTGCATGGCTTATCATTAAGTTGGGAGGTTCTGCATTTTTGGTGAAGTTTTTCCCTGCTTTATTTGGAGCTTTAACGATGGTAACTGTCTGGAAAATTATTAAAGAGCTAAAAGGAGGTTTGTATGCTCAGGTTTTGGCTGCAACAGGAGTTTTGCTTTCTGTGCTTCTTCGTCTGAATGTGTTGTTTCAGCCTACATCTTTAGAAGTTTTGCTTTGGACGATGCTGTTTTATGTTTTAATTAAATATTTCAACTCAGAAAAAGGAATGTGGCTTTACGTTGCAGCGATAATATTTGGCGTAGGATTTTTGAATAAGTATAATATAGCATTTTCTGTGTTAGGATTGATTCCAGCATTGTTGATTACAAAACAGCGAGAGATTTTTTTTCAAAAAAACTTATATTTTGCTGGATTATTGGCTTTAATTATCATTTTTCCCAATATTTTGTGGCAGTATAATAATAATTTTCCTGTAGTTCGTCATATGAAGGAACTTTCAGAAAGCCAATTGGTAAACGTGGAGCGTTTTGATTTCATAAAATCTCAGATTTTATTTTTCTTTGGAGTTATTTTTGTGATTGTTGCAGGGTTTTATGCTTTACTTTTCTATAAACCTTTCAAAAAATTCAGATTTCTGTTTTGGGCTTATGTTTTTACGATTGCTTTATTTTTATTTTTTAAGGCAAAGGATTATTATGCTATTGGGTTGTATCCGGCGTATATTGCTTTCGGTTCAGTATTTCTTGCTCATATTTTTGAAAAAAATCGGGCTAAATACGTGTTGAAACCGATTGGTATTTTAATTCCGGTTTTACTGTTTTTACCTTTATATAATTTGGCTTTTCCAAATAAAAGTCCACAATATATTTTGACTCATCCTGAGAATTATAAAAAATTGGGTTTACTTCGTTGGGAAGATGGGAAAGACCATTCTTTACCACAGGATTTTGCAGATATGCAAGGCTGGAAAGAACTGGCTCAGAAAGTAGATAAAGAATATTCAGGTCTTTCAAAATCTGGGAAAACTTTGGTTCTTTGTGATAATTACGGACAGGCTGGAGCAATCAATTATTATTCAAAACAAGGAATAAAAGCTGTTTCCTTTAATGCTGATTATATTAATTGGTTTGATTTCAATGAAAAGTATTCAAACTTAATTCGAATTAAAGAAGCTGATGAAGAAAAAGAAGAATTGAGAGAGATGGGTTCTTTTTTCGAAAAATCTAGAATTGCTGATTCCATTACTAATCAGTTTGCACGAGAAAAAGGAACTTTAATTTTCGTTTTTGAATATGCAAAAATCGATATTGGAAAAAGGATTCGGAAGGAAATTGATGAAGTTAAAAATGAATATTAACACTTAATTAACTATTTCACTTCTTGTTGAGCATTGAGAATTCTATATTTTAGCTTAAATAAAAAATCAATGAAACGAATATCTCAAACCTTACTTTTACTTTTAACCATTATTGTTTTAAGCTGTAACTCTCAAAAATCCGCAGTTGAGAAAAATAAAGTTGTTTATAAATCTGATAACTTGATAATTGTTCAGTTGTCAGATAATGTATATCAACATATTTCTTATCTCGATTCAGAAACATTCGGGAAAGTAGATTGTAACGGGATGATTGTGAAAGATGGAAATGAAGCTGTAGTTTTTGATACAACAATAGACGATAAAAGTTCGGCAGAATTGATTTCTTGGATAAAAAATGATTTACATTCTAAAATAAACGCAGTAGTTGCTACCCATTTTCATGAAGATTGTGTAGGAGGACTGAAAGAGTTTAATAAAAATAATATTCCGTCATACTCAAATAATAAAACGATTGAACTTACAAAAAAGAGTGGTTTTAATGTTCCTGATAATGGTTTTGATGGGGAATTAGAGCTGAATGTAGGAAGCCAAAAGGTTTACGCTAAGTTTTTTGGAGAAGGGCATACAAGAGATAATGTTATTGGGTATTTCCCTAAAGAAAATGCAATGTTTGGGGGATGTTTGGTTAAAGAAGTAAATGCTTCAAAAGGTAATCTTGCTGACGCAAATGTTCAGTCTTGGTCTTCAACAATAGAAAAATTAAAAAAACAGTATCCAGATACAAGAATTATTATTCCCGGACATGGTAAAACAGGCGGTACAGAACTATTAGACTATACTATCAAATTGTTTAAAAATTAAAATAATTTCTGAGTAGATATTTTAACTGAATATCAACTTTAAAAAAAAGATTTGTCAGAAGAAAAACATTATCGTAATATTGCGATAATGTTTTTAATTATGGGAACTACAAAAAATGATTTCTTTACTGAAAAGCAAAATACAATAGCAAAAATTGCTAAAGCTTTAGGACATCCGGCAAGAATTGCTATTATAGAATATTTGCTAAAAGTGAATGAATGTATTTGTGGAGATATTGTAAGTGAGTTGCCTTTGGCACAAGCTACTATTTCACAGCATTTGAAAGAACTGAAAAATGCAGGGCTTATAAAAGGAAATATTGAAGGTAATTCAATATGTTATTGTATAGATGAAAAAGGATTTGATGCTGTTAATACATATTTTTCTAACATTCTTTCTACGATAAAGAAACAAAATTGCTGTTAAAAAATTTTTATTATTCACTATCGTAATATTGCGATAATCATCATTTAAAATAAATACTATGAAACTATCAGAAGTTAAAAAAATTCTTCCAACATTAGATAATGTAGAATTTCAGTTAGAAAACGGAGCGTTCGTTCCTGAGCATTTTCATGTAACTGAAATAGGTATGATAACTAAAAATTTTATTGATTGCGGAGGAGTAATCAGAAAAGAAGAAAAAGTCAATTTCCAACTTTGGAATGCAGATGATTTTGAGCATCGTTTAAAGCCCAATAAACTTCTTCATATTATTAATCTTTCAGAGGAGAAATTAGGTATTGGAGATTTTGAAATTGAAGTTGAATACCAGGATGCAACCATTGGAAAATATGATTTGGAATTTAATGGAAAATATTTTCTGTTGAAAAATAAATTAACGGCATGTCTTGCTCAGGATGCTTGTGGAATTCCTTCCCAAAAACAGAAATTAAATCTTAATGAATTAAAAAGTCAATCAGACTCTTGCTGTACTCCAGGCTCTGGTTGTTGTTAGAAATTATGAAAAAGAAAATATTGGTTCTTTGTACGGGGAATAGTTGTAGAAGTCAGATTGCGGAAGGCTATTTACGATATTTTGCTCATAAAAAAGCTGAAATCTACAGTGCCGGAATTGAAACTCATGGACTGAATTCCAAAGCTATTGAAACAATGAAAGAAGATGGAATTGATATTTCAAACCATACTTCCAATACTATTAATGAGTATGAAAACTTTAAATTTGATTTTGTAATAACGGTTTGTGATAATGCAAAAGAAAACTGTCCGTATTTCCCTAATTCGGCGGGTATTGTTCATCATAGCTTTAAAGATCCGTCCAAATACGTTGGTGCGGAAGAAGAAATCGTTAAGGAGTTTAGGAAAATTCGTGATGAGATTAGAGCTTATTGTCGAGAATTTATTAATGAAAATTTATGATCAGATAATCTTGTAGAAAAACATATTTAGTGATACTGTAATCTCAAAGTAAATTCCGTACATTTGGGGTGAAAAATTTCAAAAACTAAAAGTAAAATGGACATTATTTTCGACCTGATTGAAAAAGAAAAGCAAAGACAACTTCACGGATTAGAACTTATTGCGTCAGAAAATTTCGTTTCTGAAAACGTAATGAAAGCTATGGGAAGTGTATTGACAAACAAGTATGCTGAAGGATATCCCGGAAAAAGATATTACGGAGGTTGTGAAGTAGTAGATGAGGTTGAAACTTTAGCGATTAACAGAGCTAAAGAACTTTTCGGAGTTGATTATGTAAATGTTCAGCCACATTCTGGTTCTCAGGCAAATGCGGCAATTTATCTTGCCGTTTTGAAACCGGGAGATAAAATCATGGGGATGGATCTTTCAATGGGAGGTCACCTTACTCATGGTTCGGCGGTGAATTTTTCAGGAATTCAGTATAATGTAGTTTCTTACGGAGTTCAGAAAGAAACAGGTCTTATTGATTATGACCAAATGAGAGAAGTTGCTTTAAGAGAAAGACCAAAAATGCTTATCGCTGGTTTCTCGGCGTATTCAAGAGATTTAGATTATGCTAAATTCAGAGAGGTTGCTGATGAAATTGGGGCTACTCTTTGGGCAGATATCGCTCACCCTGCAGGTCTTGTTGCGAAAGGATTGTTAAATTCACCTTTTGAGCATTGTCATGTTGTAACAACGACAACTCATAAGACGCTTAGAGGTCCAAGAGGAGGTATGATTATGATGGGTAAAGATTTCGAAAATACTTACGGTCACAAAACTCCGAAAGGCGAAACTAAAATGATGAGTCAAGTTCTTGACGGAGCTGTTTTCCCGGGAATTCAGGGAGGTCCGTTAGAACATGTAATCGCAGGTAAAGCAATAGCTTTTGGTGAGGCTTTGGATGGAAAATTTGAAACGTATGCTAAACAGGTAAAAGCAAATGCTCAGGCATTGTCAAAAGCAATGATTGATAGAGGATTTGATATCGTAAGCGGCGGAACAGACAATCACTTGATGCTTGTAGATCTTAGAAATAAAAATGTAAACGGTAAAGAAACTGAAAAAGCTTTAGTTCTTGCAGATATTACATGTAATAAAAATATGGTTCCGTTTGATGATAAGTCGCCATTTACGACTTCAGGTATCAGATTAGGTACCGCTGCTATCACGACAAGAGGTTTGAAAGAAAATGATATGGATACAATTGCAGGATTGATTTCTGAAGTTGTTGATAACATCAAAAATGAAGAAGTAATTGCTTCTGTAAGAAAGAAAGTAAATGAATTAATGGAAGGAAAAGCATTATTTAATTATTAACATATCCGACATCAAGATATAAAGAATGGGCGTATTTTGCTCATTCTTTTTTTATAAATATGGAATATAAATCTCTCACTTTTAATGAAATAAAACAAAAACTGGTCAACTATTGTGTTTATCAGGATCGTTGTCATTATGAAGTTGAGCAGAAAATGAGAGAATTTCTTTTGATAGATGAAGCAAAAGAAGAAATTATGCTTTATCTTTTAAAAGAAAATTATTTAAACGAAGAAAGATTTACCAGAAGCTATATAAGAGGTAAATTCTACATAAAACATTGGGGGAGAAATAAAATCAAGATGAATTTGAAGCAGAAACAAGTTCCCGAAAAGCTTATAAATTCTTGTTTTGATGAAATAGATGAGAATGATTATACAAAAACAATCAAAAAAATCTATGAAGATTACTTTTCTAAACAAAAAGGCTTGAAAGAATATCAGAAAAAATCTAAAACTATGAGATATTTAATAAGTAAAGGTTTTGAATATGAAAAAATAAATGATATTTTTGAGTAATTATAAATGATGAAAAAATAAACACACAAAGATTGGAAGGACAAAAAATTTGGCTTTCACCTCCGCACATGGGAGGAAGCGAGTTGAAATATATACAAAATGCGTTTGATACCAATTGGATTTCCCAATATGGCTCTAATATAGATGAGTTTGAAAAAAGCCTTGAGAATTGCTTAGGTGAGAATTCATTTGTTACGGCTCTGTCTTCAGGTACAGCCGCAATTCATTTGGCTTTAAGATTATTAAATGTAGAAGAAGGAGACTTTGTTATTTGTCAGTCTTTTACATTTGTTGCTTCTGCAAATCCTATTTTATATTTAAAGGCAGTTCCTGTTTTTGTAGATAGTGAAAGTTCTACATGGAATTTGTGTCCAAATGCTCTGGAAGATGCCATAAAGTATTGCTTGTCTCAAGGCAAAAAACCTAAAGCTATTATAGCTGTTTCTTTATACGGAATGCCTTTTATGGTAGATGAAGTTCTTGAAATATCTCGTAAATATGAAATCCCTATTGTTGAAGATAGTGCTGAAGCTTTAGGAAGTAAATATAAAGGTAAAGCATGTGGAACGTTTGGGGATCTATCAATTATAAGTTTTAATGGGAATAAAATAATTACAACTTCCGGAGGCGGAATTTTAATTTCCAGACATAAGTCTGATAAAGATAGAGCTGTTTATTTGGCTACCCAAGCTAAAGAAGATGAAGATTTTTATAGTCATTCTGAGGTTGGCTATAATTATAGAATGAGTAATATTTCTGCGGGAATTGGTAGAGGTCAGATGGAAGTTTTAGAAAACAGAATCAAACAACGGAGGGAAAATCATGATTTTTATCAAGAATTAATCAATGAATTTGAAAATATTGAACTTTTTTCCGAACCCAGTGAAGATTTTTATTCTAATTATTGGTTAAATACTATTCTCCTAAACGAAAACGTTTTTACAAAAGAAGAACTCAAGTATGAATTTTCTGGAAGTAATATAGAAACCAGATATTTATGGATGCCAATGCATTTACAGTCGTTATATAAAGAATATAAGTTTTTTGGAAATAATTACTCTGGTACAATTTTTGACAAAGGTTTGTGCCTGCCTTCGGGTAGTAGCTTAACTAACGATTGTAAGGGCAAAATTGTTGAGATTTTGACTAAGTTTAAAAATTAAATTATTTTTTAAATATAAAGCATAGATGAAATTTTATTTTAATTTTGCAAAAATAGGGCTACTGCCATTAGAGGATGGTGTATTTTACAACTTAATTAATATGAATACAAATAAAGACAATGTATAATTCTCTGAGAAAAAAAATATTTGCAGGAGATAATGTTGTCAACTTATCAGACGTAAGATATCTTCCTAGATGGATAATATTGGTAATAGATATTATTATCTTGGTAGTATCTTTATTTCTTTCAACGTATATTATAGAGAAAATTACACAGAGAGAGTTTATTTATCATCATAATAAAAACTTTGTTTTTACATGTATTATTTTGATAAATGTATTATTTATGTATATTTTCAAAACATTTGCAGGAATTATAAGGCACTCTACTTTTATAGATTTGTTTAAGCTTTTGATGGCGTGTTTCTGTACATTGTTTATTATAGGAACTGCCAATATTCTTTATTTTTGGATTGGTGGAGAGAAGTTTATTCTTACACCATATCTCGTTCTGTATTTTATCATTTCTTTTATGGGTTTATTTCTTTTCAGATTATATGTTAAGGAGTTTTTTCATATTGTGAGGGAGTACAGAAGAAGTGCTTTGAAAAAAAGAATTTTGGTTTTAGGAATTGATGAACAGTCAATTGCTATTGCCAGAGCCATTTTAGATAATCCAAGTTTGCCGTATCAGGTTGTAGGTTTCCTTACTCAAAGAACAGATTCTAAAAGAGCATCTTTACTTGGGAAACCAATTTTTGAAAAAGAAAAAATTGAAAGAAATACTAAAGAAGAACTTATTATTGATGGGGTTTTGATTGTAAAAGAAATGATGTCTAAAGATGAGATGAACTCATGGGTGAATTTATTTTTAGAAAAAGATTTGCATATTTTCAAAGCTCCTTCTGTACAAAAGTTGAGAGATAGCGATTTAGGAGGTTCTATCCGAAATCTTCAGATTGAAGATTTATTGAATAGGAAGCCAATCAAAATAGAAAATGAAGAGGTGAAAAGTCGTCATTTTAATAGAAATGTTTTGGTGACTGGTGGTGCAGGTTCTATTGGAAGTGAAATTGTGAGACAGGTTGCCCAGTTTAATCCATCTCTGATTGTTGTATTGGATCAGGCTGAAACTCCGTTATATGATATAGAGCTGGAAATGAAAGAAAAGTTTCCACATATCAGGTTCAAATTTGTACTTGCAGATGTTTCTAATAGGCATAGAATTGAGCCTTTATTTCAAACTTACGACTTTTCAATGGTTTATCATGCTGCAGCTTATAAGCATGTGCCTTTAGTTGAAGAAAATCCTCATGAAGCAATTTTAGTAAATATTTTAGGTTCAAAAAATATTGCAACTTTATCAAGCCAGTATAAAGTAAACAGATTTGTAATGGTTTCTACAGACAAGGCTGTAAATCCTACCAACGTTATGGGAGCGTCTAAAAGAGCTGCTGAATTGTTTGTGCAATCATTGCAAAATGTTGAAGGAAATACAACTAAGTTTATAACGACAAGATTTGGAAATGTTTTAGGATCAAATGGTTCTGTTATTCCACACTTTAAGAGGCAAATAGAGGCAGGAGGTCCGGTAACGATTACTCATCCTGATATTGTAAGATATTTTATGACAATTCCTGAAGCTTGTGAGCTAGTATTACAAGCAGGAACAATGGGTAAAGGTGGTGAAATTTTTGTTTTTGATATGGGAGAGCCGGTAAAAATATTAGACTTAGCAAAAAGAATGATAAAACTATCTGGTTTTGAACCTAATATTGATATTAAGATAGTTTATACTGGTTTAAGACCTGGAGAAAAGTTATATGAAGAGTTGTTAAGTGATAATGCTAAAACACTTCCTACTCATAATGAAAAGATCATGGTATCTAAAGATCCTACTGTCGGATTTGAAGAAATAAATTCTTTAGTTAACTTGGTTACTAAAGCTTCTATAAGAAGAGATAAAGTAGAGGTTGTAAAGATTTTAAAAACGATTGTTCCAGAGTTTAAAAGTAATAACTCAATCTATGAGGTACTAGATAAGTAGTAAAATATAAACGTATATTTGTACAATTTTAAATTTATGAAAGGTAAAATTTTAACTATATTTTGTGTATTGACATTAGTTTCTTGTAAAGTCAATCAAAATGCTAAAAATGATTTGAATTATATGCAGAATATAGAAAATATTGCAATAGAATCGTCTGCGAAAAATTCTAATTCTACAATACAGTCAGGAGATCAGTTAGTTATTCTTATTACGGCAAAAGATATGGATGTTGTTAAACCATTCAATCAAAACTATTCTTCATCGGAAATGATTCAAGGAAATGTTACCGCTGGAGGTAATATGCCTAACCAAGGTATGACAACTTTATCAGGTCCTACGTATATAGTTGATGCTAATGGTAATATTGATTTTCCAATTTTAGGTTCCATAAATACAATAGGAAAAACCTTAGTTGATTTAAAACAAGATCTAAAAGAAAAGATGGAAAGATATGTAATCAATCCAACAATAAACATTAGATTAGCAAATTTTAAAGTAACAATTTTAGGAGAAGTTAATAGACAAGGTGATTACACTATCTCCAATGGCCAAGGGACAATTTTAAATGCTTTGGGAATGGCTGGGGATTTAACGATGTATGGGAAAAGAGATGAGGTATTAGTTATTAGAACAGAAAACGGTCAAGTTACTCATGGTAAAGTGAATTTACAAGATGCAAATCTTATTAATTCACCTTATTATAATCTAAAACAAGGTGATGCAATTATAGTTGCAGCAAATAATACGAAAGATATACAAGCGAAACAGAATCCAAATACAGGACTTTATTTAACAGCAGCCTCTATTGCAATTACGGCAGCAGCCGTAGTAGTGAGTTTGATAAAAAAATAATCTTGATTTCCTGTTAATTTAATAAATCAAAAATAGTAATAGCATTTTAAGTTTTGATATTTTACTTAAATGTATATATAAAATACAAAAATGATTAAAAATAAACAATATAAGATAGCAATTATTGGGCAAGGTTATGTGGGGTTACCTTTGTCATTAGAATTTGCATCTCATTATCCTGTGTTGGGGTTTGATATTAATACGAATAGAATTGACGAACTAAATAATGGGGATGATATTACTCGCGAAGCAGATTTAAAAAAGCTCAAAGTTTCATTAGAAAAATATGATAAAACTAATGGTGAAATAGGATATAAGGCAACTTCTAATTTAGATGAAATATCTAATTGTAATGTTTTTATTGTCACTGTACCTACGCCAATTGACCAGTTTAATGCTCCAGATTTAAAGCCTTTACTATCAGCTTCAAAAATGTTGGGAGAGATTATTAAAAAAGGAGATATTATTATATATGAGTCTACTGTTTTTCCTGGTTGTACAGAAGAAGAATGTGTTCCTGTATTAGAAAAATATTCAGGATTAAACTTTAATGAGGATTTTTTTGTAGGTTATTCTCCTGAAAGAATAAACCCAGGTGATAAAATTAATACTTTAACGTCTGTCATGAAAGTAACTTCAGGTTCTACTCCTGAAGTAGCTATTGAGATTGATGGTTTATATAAAAAAATAATTACAGCAGGGACTCACCTTGCACCAAGTATTAAAGTTGCAGAAGCTTCTAAAGCGATAGAAAATGCACAAAGAGATGTTAATATTTCATTTGTAAATGAGCTGGCATTAATATTTGATAGAATAGGAATTGATACAACTGATGTATTGGAAGCAGCTGGCACAAAATACAATTTCTTAAAATACAAACCAGGATTAGTAGGAGGACATTGTATATCTGTTGACCCTTATTATCTTGCACATAAAGCAGAACAATTAGGATATCATCCTGATGTAATTTTATCAGGACGAAGAGTTAATGACTCAATTGCTAAATTTATTGCTTCTAAGGTTGTCAAATTATTAATTTCGAAAGGAGGGGTTATCAAAAACTCTAAATCTTTAATTTTGGGAGTAACTTTTAAAGAAAACTGTCCTGATATTAGAAATACAAAGGTTTTTGATATTTATAAAGAACTGCTTGATTATGGTATTAATATAGATGTTTATGATCCATGGGCAAATAATCAGGAAGTGAAAGAAGAGTATGGAATTAACTTGCTTGAGGAATTGAATAGTAATACTAAATATGATTCAATTATTATTGCTGTATCTCATAGAGAATTCCTTACAATGAATTTGGAGAGTCTAAAAAATGAGAATACAATTGTATTTGATACAAAATCATGCCTAGACAGAAATATGGTAGATGCTAGATTATAGAATTAATTGACATCTTCCTTTTACATTGACTGTAATTATTAAAATTATATATAATATTATTTTAAATGAATAATTCAACAACAGACGAATCGATTAAAGAGATAAACATTCAGGAAATTATTAAACCTTATCTTAAGAACTGGATTTGGTTTATTATTATTCCTATTATTACATTATCTTTAACTTTTGTATATTTGAAATTTATAACTCCGGTTTTCAATATAAAATCATCTGTTCTTATTAAAGATGTAAAAAGTAGTCCTTCAGCAGGTGGAGAATTTGCAGCTCTTCAGGATCTGTCTGGACTTAGAGGAATGGGAACGAATAGTATTGAAAATGAAATTGAAATTTTCAAATCTAAAAAACTTATTCAGGATGTTGTAAATACTCTAAACATACAAGTCTCTATTTTTGCAAAGCAAGGTTTGACGATAAAAGAGTTATATGCTGATACAGCTCCTTTTGATATTAAAGTGGTTAATGAAAAACCTTTTGTAGACTTGCCAAAAGAACCAATACATATCAATTTTTCTCAAAACTCTATTATACTAACTTCAGAAGAATTTTCTAAAGAAATTGTCTCAACATACGGTAAAACAATAAGTCTTCCTTACGCAAACATCATTTTTGTAAAGAATCCTAACTTTAATAAAGTTAAAGCTGGGGATTTAAAGGATTTTTCTTTTACATATTCTACTAAGGAGGGAACTGTAAATGCGTTGCAAAAAATGTTAAATGTTAGTCTGCTTAATAAAGATGCTACAGTTATTGGTTTGTCATTAAATTATGAAAATATAGATAAAGCTAAAGCTATCCTCAATAATTTAGTTAAAGTTTATAATAATGATGCAATTAAAGATAAAAATTCAGAGTCTGAGGTCACTCGTGATTTTATAGATGAGAGAATTAATATAATTGCTAATGATTTGGGAGAGGTTGAAAATCGTAAAGAACGATTTAAAAGTTCAAATCAGATTACCGATCTTGCAACGGAAGCTAAAATTGGATTGGAGAGTTCTGCAGAGGCTCGAGCAAAGCAAATAGAGGTAGATTCACAGTTAGATCTTACCAATGCGTTGATAGGATTTATGTCTAAACAAGGGAATGGTCAAGTTCTTCCGACAAATGTTGGACTTCAAAATCCTGAAGCAGCAAATAATATTTCTGCTTATAATCAATTAGTTATTGAGCGTAATAGGTTATTAGAAAATGCAACACCTCAAAATCCATTGGTTATAGATCTTAATAATCAAATTTCAGCAATGAGATCTTCTGTTATTGAGAGTCTTAATAAAACTAGAAGTGGGCTTCAGTTTGCAAAGAATCAATATCTTGCAGAGCAAAATAAAGTTGCTTCAAAAATTCTTAAAATGCCAAGTCAAGAAAAGCTATTTAGAGATATAGAAAGACAACAGCAGATTAAGGAAAGTTTGTATTTATTGTTATTACAGAAAAGAGAAGAAACAGCCATTTCCTTGGCTGTAACGGCAGATAAGGCAAGGATAGTTGATTATGCCTATGCTTCGCCAAAGCCTATAGCTCCAAAAAAAATGACGACTCTATTGGGAGCTCTTATATGTGGTTTATTATTACCATTTGTAATTATTTACTTTAAAGAAATATTAAACAATAAAGTCAAGACAAAACATGATCTTGAAAAATTGTCATCAAACAAACCTGTTATTGGAGAAATTCCAAGATTAGTAAAGGGACAATCAGAATTGATACAGGTTAATGATCTGTCGCCAATGGCAGAAGCATTTAGAATATTGATTACCAATATGAATTTTATGCTTCCCAAAAAGCAGGCAAAAGTTGTGTTCGTTACGTCTACTGTAAAAGGAGAGGGAAAAACTTTTGTATCTGTTAATTTAGCACTTACAATGGCCACACCAAACAAGAAAGTGATTATTATTGGATCAGATATTAGAAATCCTCAGCTTCAAAGATATAACCCTGCAAGAAAAGGTTTAACAGGGCTTACAGAGTTTTTGTATGATAATCAAACTTCTTTGGAAGATATTATTCATGTGTCTACTTTCAACCCATATTTAGATGTAATATATTCAGGAAGTATACCTCCAAATCCTACTGAATTGTTAACTAATGGTCGTTATGAAACGTTATTGGAACAGCTGAAGTCTAGATATGATTACATAATTTTAGATACAGCTCCATTAATGTTAGTAACAGATACATTCTTATTTGCTGAAATGGCGGATGCTACTTTATATGTTACACGTTCTCAATATACTGAAAAAGCTCTTATTGATTTTGCAAATAATAATATAGAGAGTGGTAAAATTAAAAACGTTGGCTTCGTATTAAATGATGTAGATAGAGACTATTTTGGATATGGTAATAAATATGGGTATGGATATTCGGCTGAGGAGAAAAACTGGTTTGATAAAATAAAAGATAGATTTAGAATGTAATTTTCTAATATTTTAACAACTCTATAAACAAACACTTGCCAATCAATATAGAATACATTGAATAAAATTAAAAGTTTACTAGGTTTACCCCACATTCAGAGATTTGTAAAAAGTGCTTCATGGTCTTTAATTGGGACAGTATCTGGAAAGATACTAATGTTAGTTGCTTTTATAATTGTCGCTAGAATTATAGGTAAGGAGGAATATGGTAAAATAGGTGTACTGCGTTCCACCATTACTATGTTTATGGTATTTTCTAGTATGGGAATGGGGCTTACTGCAGCAAGATATGTTGCGTATTATAGAAATAGTAATAGAGAAAAAGCTTACCAAATTCATAGGGCATCTAACCAGGTTGCGTTAATTTTTGGAATGATTATATCGGCTATTGTATTTCTTTTCAATAATATAATTTCTCAAACGTCCTTTGGAACTACAGAATTATCGTTCTCATTAAGATTGTGCATTATTGCTTTGTTTTTTACAACGATTTCTAGTGCACAGAGCGGAACTCTGACAGGATTTGAGGATTTTAAAAGGCTTGGTATTAATAATTTAGTTTATGGCATTGTCCAGTTTTTATTTATAATTTTAGGAGCATTAGTATGGGGAGCTGATGGAGTGATCGTTTCTTTGGGAATCTCTGCAGGTGTTTTTGTTATTCTTAATCAAATCTCAATAAAAAAACATTTTGGCCCTACCTTATATAATACTAAAATTTTTACATCAGAGATAAAAAATATTTTTATAAAATTCTCACTTCCAGCAATGTTGTCAACTTTTGTTGCAATGCCTGTAATTTGGCTAGGCAAAGCTTTATTGGTAAGAACTAATGGCTTTGGAGAAATGGCTATTTTTGATGTTTCAGAACAATGGTATTTGATGGTTTTGTTCATTCCAAATTCTATAGGTTCTATTATTCTACCTATGCTTTCTAATACTTTATCGGAAGATTCAGGTTCGCAGTATAAGAAATTGTTGAAATTAAATCTTTTAGTGAATTGTGGAGTCGTGATAATTTTAACATTATTTATTATACTTTTAGCGCCTTTTATACTTAAATTATATGGAAGTAATTTTACAAGTTATTTGCCTCTAAGAGTTTTGCTTTTAGCGGCGATACTACAGACGGTTAATAGTGTATTAGGGCAAGTAATAGCCAGTAAAGCTAAAATGTGGCTAGGTTTTGGAGTGAATCTATTTTGGGGAATGAGTTTCCTTATAATAGCTTATATATTTATAGAATATCTAAATTTAGGTGCTTTAGGATTAAGTTATGCATTTTTACTAAGCTACCTCTTACATTCAATTTTACAAGGATTTATAACCTTTAAAATTACAATTTAATTATGAAAAAAGTTCTTATAGTATTTGGTACTCGTCCTGAAGCGATAAAAATGGCTCCATTGGTCAATAAATTTAAACAACATTCTGATATCTTTGAGACTTCGGTTTGTGTGACAGGTCAACATAGAGAGATGCTGGATCAGGTTTTGAGATTATTTGAAATAATTCCTGATTTTGATTTGAATATTATGAAACAAGGACAAGATTTGTACGATGTTACTTCAATAGTATTAGTCAAAATGCGTGATATCCTTAGAGAGGTAAAACCTGACTTAGTTTTTGTACATGGAGATACAACAACTTCTATGGCTGTAGCATTGGCTGCATTCTATCAAAAAATACCTGTAGCACATATTGAAGCAGGTTTAAGAACTCATAATATTTATAGTCCATGGCCTGAGGAAATAAACCGTCAGCTAACCGGACGTATTGCGACATATCATTTTGCTCCAACTAAATTGAGTCATCAAAATTTATTAGATGAAAAAGTGTCAGAAGACAGTATTGTTGTAACAGGTAATACAGTTATAGATGCATTACAATGGGTGGTTAAAAAAATAGAGAACAGCAATCAATTATCGGAAAAAATAGGAGGAATACTTAATGATTTTGGGTATGATTACCAACGTCTGAATAATAATGGTAGGCGTTTAGTTTTGATAACTGGGCACCGACGAGAGAATTTCGGGGAGGGTTTTCTTAGTATATGCAAAGCTCTTAAAACATTAGCCAATTCATATCCTTCTGTAGATTTTGTTTATCCAATGCATTTAAATCCTAATGTGAGGAAACCTATAAATGATATTTTTGGTGATGAGAAACCAGATAACATATTTTTTATTGAGCCATTGGATTATTTACCTTTTATTTTTTTAATGAAAAAAAGTTATTTGGTATTAACTGATAGCGGAGGAATACAAGAAGAAGCTCCAGGACTTGGAAAACCAGTTTTGGTTATGCGAGATAATACAGAACGTCCAGAAGCAGTTGAAGCTGGAACGGTTCAGCTTGTAGGTACACAGTACAACAAAATTATAGAGGGAGTTTCTTTATTGTTAGATAATGAGAACCATTACAACTCTATGTCAAAGGCAAACAATCCTTATGGAGATGGTATGTCTAGTGATAGAATACTTGAATTTCTTATTAAAAAACTAAAAGAGTAATAAATGACATTTGCAGGATATTTTGCAATATTTTTCTTATTAGCGATCGTTATTAATAAAGGATTTAAATCTATTACAGATCCCTTATTTTGTATGAACGTTATATTTATATTTTTTTTCGGAATCAAACAAGATGTAGAGCTTACGGAGAAATCGGAACTATTATTGTTTTTATCATTTATCATTTTTACTTCGACAGCCTATATAATTAGTAAAAGACCGCATAAAAGAATTATTGGGTTTATTAACAATAAGAATGCTGCTTTTCATAAATTTAATATAAAACCGCTTAGGTCTAAGCAACAATTTTATCTTTTTTTAATTGTTCTTTTATATGTTATTTTAGATTTTTCGTTTAATACATGGCTTTATGGATCTTTTGATAAGGCTGCCACTAGATTTTATTACAGACTTCCTGAAAAAGAGAATGTTCCTACATTCTTAACTATTATTATATTTTCATTGTACTCGTTATCATCATTAATATTGTTTGTATTAAGTTATAATAATGCTAGATTTAAGACAAATTCTTTATATCTTAATCTCAGTTTTTTTGCTTTAGCTCTTGCAGCTTTTCCGAGAGGAACTAGAGGTGCAATTATTTCATTATTAATCATTATTATATTAGCTAATATAATTGTAAGTATTAAAAATAAAAAGCTTGTTATTAAAAGTTTATTTTTAAATGTAAAACTTCTTTTTCCAGCTTCTATTGTATTCTTGTCATTTTTGGCTTTATCATCAATTAGAAATAAAGAAATTGATAACTTAGAAATGCTTCAGAAGACCATTGCAGAAATGGATTTTTCAGAATCACAAAAGGAATATAATTCTGCAGAAGGTGATCTATTATTAATTGATTATAATAAATGTATTGAAACTTTTGGTTCCTCAGTGAGTTTTTTACCTCTTAATTATACCCTGAAAGCAGTTTTATTTAATCCAATTCCTAGAAGTATATGGAAGCAAAAACCGGTTGGTTTTGGTGTTGCTTTAACTGAAGTGAAATTTGGTGGACAAAATTTTGATTATGAATATTTAGCAGATTTTAAATGGTCTAATGCAGCGGGAATAGCAGGAGAGGGTTGGGCAAATGAAGGTATTTTAGGTTTAATATTATATTCTTTTTTAATGGGATTATATGCCGGACTACTCACCAAAATTGTAAATACTTTTTTATTATCAGACAATTATGTTTCTCTTTTAATTGCGTTGTTATGTTTTCTGGCATCTTTACTTGCAATAAGAGGAGATATTTTATCAGCTATTACGCAGGGGTTATATCCAATACTTTTTTTTATTGTAATACTCACTATATTGCAACCATTTGTAAAATATAATTATAAAATTAGATAGTCTAAATTTTTAGTAATATTTACTAATAAAGTAATGAAACTGTAAATACTTCTGACATAAATAATGATTTAAAAATTAACATGAAAAAAGTTTTAATAATTCATAAAAATACTATTGAAAACGAACCGCCCACACAAATGGTAATTCAACATTTGATAGATTTGGGTGTTTCTGTTAAACTGATAACGTTAGGAGTAAATGAGTATTGGAGGAAAGAGTTTCAGGATAAAGGTGTGGAGTTTAAAGATTTGGGACTAGCATCGTTTGTAAGTTTAAAGAAAAGATCTTTTAAAAAGAAAATACAGACATGGTGGAAATATAGAAAAGAAGTTTTAAAAGAATTATCCTTACCTGAAAATAACAACAGAATTGTTTGGTTTGTAGATGCAGATAGTATTGCTCCTTTATTATATAGTAATATTTTTGATAGAATAAACTATGTAATGCATGTTTTAGAGATGTATGATCATTCTTCTTTTTATAAGTATGTATTAAATAAATATATCACGACAAGTAAAAGACTGATTGTATGTGAAGAGAATAGAGCAGCTATTTTTAATTTGTGGTTTAAACCTAAAAAATATCCCGTTGTTTTACCTAATAAACCATATAAATTATTAGATGATAAAAAAGCAGGAGAATTTTTAAAAGAAAACCATTCTGAATTATATGATAGCCTGATTAAAAATCATAAAAAGATAGTACTTTATCAGGGATTAATTTCGCCTGAAAGAGATCTTACATTTATTCTGAAAGCTGTTAATGAGTTAGGTGAAGATTTTATACCTGTAATTATGGGGAGAGATTTTGGTATGCTAGAACACTATAAGAAAATATGTCCACGTTTAGTGCATATTTCCTTTATACCTTCTCCACAGCATCTGTATATCACTTCACTTGCAAGGATAGGAATTTTAATGTATGATCCTATATCGTTGAATCAAATTTTCTGTGCACCAAATAAAATTTTTGAATATTCGGGTTATGGAGTACCTGTAATTGGTAATAATATTCCAGGATTATCGGTGCCGTTTCAGAAATTTGGTTGTGGCAGGATCTTTGGTACAAGCAATGATGTTGCAGAGATTAAAAATATGATTTTGGAGATAGATCAGAATTTTGATCAGTATTCGCAAAACTCATTTATTATGTTTAATGCAGTTGATAACAAAGCAATTATTAAATCGGTTTTGGAAGAAGTTTAATGTCTTTACATATCATTATATCAAATGAATTTAGTTATTAATACAACAACACTAAGTGGAACGGGAGTAACACAAGTAGCAGTTTCATTTATTTATGAATGTATTGGCTTTCCTGAAAATATTTATCATGTTTTTTTAAGTAAAACAGTATCAAAAGAAATTGATGTGTATGATTTTCCGGATAATTTTCATTTTTATCAATTTGAAAATCACCCTTTATATGGACTTAAAGGTTTTTCAGTAAGAAAACAGTTAAGAAAACTAGAAAAACTAATAAATCCGGATATTGTTTTTTCCGTTTTTGGACCTTCATGTTGGACTCCCCAAACTAAACATGTAACAGGATTTGCTAATTCGTATTATGTTTATCCTGAGTCTCCTTTTTTTAAAAAAATTTCATTTAAAGATGTTTTGAGAATTAATTTGATGAAGATTGCTCATCGTTTTTTTTTAAAGAGAAATGGAAAATATTTTATTTGTGAAACAGATGATATGTCTAAAAGGTTATCTGCTTTTTTAGATATTAGCAAATCCGACATTTTTACTGTTAGTAATACATACAATAGATATTTTGAAGAAAATGCTATTTCTTCAAAAAAACATCTATTACCTGTACCTGAGGAGAATGAATATAGATTTTTGTCATTAGCCTCTTTTGATATACATAAAAACCTGACCATAATAAATGAGATTGTACCTATTTTGAATGATAGAAAGTTGGGCAAGAATGTTAAATTTGTATTAACTGTTGATCCTGATAAGTATGAACGTTACTTTAGCGATGAAGCGAAAGCAAAAATAATTAATCTTGGGAGAGTGGATGTCAAAGACTGCCCTCAACTATATTCAGAATGTAATGCTCTTTTTTTACCAACATTAATAGAATCATTTTCTGCAAACTATCCTGAGGCAATGAAAATGGGAGTTCCTATTTTAACATCGCATTATTCGTTTGCTAAATCTATTTGTGAGAATGCTGCTCTTTATTTTGATCCTTTAGATGCTAAAGATATTCAATCAAAAATAGAAGATATAATAACCAATGAAAATCTTTCTGAGTTACTGATAGAAAATGGTAAACAAAGAATTAAGGCGTTTGGAAATGCTGAAATTAGAGCCAAAAGATATTTGGATGTGTTTAAATCTATTTAAATCTTAAAATTAATTAGTGAAATGTTTGTAACTGCAAGTATAGTTTGTTATAGAAATGATAGAAAAATTCTTTTGGATGCGATTAACAGCTTCCTTAATTCAAAAACAGATTATCCAATATTTTTATATTTAGTAGATAATTCTCCAACGGATGAGCTGAAATCAATTATTAACCATCCTAATGTTGAATATGTTTTTAATCCCTCAAATCCAGGTTTTGGGGCAGCTCATAACATTGCAATAAAAAAAGCTATAGAAAAAAATAGTATTTATCATCTGGTATTAAATCCTGATGCGTATTTTGATGAAGATGTACTCAATAAACTAACGGATTATTTAAAAAGCAATCCAGATATTGGTAATATAATGCCAAAGGTATTGTATCCTGATGGCGAAATACAGCGTTTGTGTAAATTACTTCCTACTCCCTATGATTGGATTGGGAGAAGATTCAACCCTTTTAAAGGGATGGTTGAAAAAAGAAATGAATTTTTTGAATTGAGATTTACAGGGTATAATAAAATAATGGATGTACCTTATCTTTCAGGGTGTTTTATGTTTTTAAAACTTGAAGCCTTACGTGAAGTTGGTTTTTTTGATGAGAAGATTTTCATGTATGGAGAGGAAACTGACTTGTGCAGACGGTTAATAAATGGAGGATATAGAACAGTTTATTATCCTGAGGTACATATTTATCATCATTTTGAAAAAGGATCTCACAAATCTTGGAGGCTTACAAAAATTGGAATGGAGTCTGCTATGTATTATTTCAATAAATGGGGTTGGCTATTTGATAAAGAGAGAAAAGTAATTAATAATAGAACCCTTAAAGCATTAGGTAAATGAAAATAGCTGTTTTTGGGAGTTCAGGTTTCATTGGGGATAATCTAGTAAAATCATTACAGCAAAATTTCAAAATTCAGGAAGTTTCATTACGGAATTCTTTATGGAGGAATGAGCTTAATGAAGAAATTGAGATTTTTATTAATCTTGTAGGTAAAGCCCATGATCATGAAGGCGTTGCAACAGAAAAAGATTATTATTATGCTAATGTAGAGTTGGCACAACAAGTGTTTGAAGTTTTTAAAAAAAGTAAAGCTAAATTGTTTATTCATATTAGCTCACTTGCCGCTTTAGAGGAGTTTGAATCTGATAAACCTTTAGATGAAACAAATAATTGCAATCCTATTTCTTTCTATGGGAAAAGTAAAAGAGAAGCAGAAGAGTGGCTGCTAAAACAAAATTTACCAAATGATAAAAAGCTTGTGATTATTCGACCTCCAATGGTTCATGGTCCTGGTGATAAAGGTAATCTCGGATTACTTTATAAAATTATATCAAAAGGAATTCCTTACCCTTTAGCTTCGTTTAATAATGAAAGGTCATTTGTATCTATTGATAATTTTAATTTTTTTATTCAACAAATAATTCAAAAAAGTAATAAATTAGAAAACGGAATTTATCATATTGCTGATGACGAACCTATTGCCACTAATGATATTATTGAAGTTATAAAAAAAGTTGAAAATCTTAAAATTCCTAATATAAACCTTCCTAAATTTTTAATAAAAGGTTTAGCTAAGCTTGGGGATATTTTACCATTTCCTTTGAATACTAAAAAATTAAAAAAACTCACAAATAATTTATTAGTCTCAAATCAAAAAATTAAAACAGCTTTAGAAATAGATAAACTTCCCTTAACTGCGGAAGAAGGCTTAACAAAAACGATTAAAAGTTTCAAAAAATAATGGAGTACATTCTTATTACAATAATATTATTTGTTTCAATATTAGTTTATTTCAAAATAGCAGATAAATATAATATTATTGATAAACCTAATCATAGAAGTGCCCATACCCAAATAACATTGCGTGGAGGAGGCATTATTTTTCCAATTGCATTTATTGTCTTTTGTTTGTTTAACTTTAAGGATGTCTGCCAGAATTATTGGCCTTTTGGGTTGGGATTATTAGCAATTTGTACTATTAGTTTTATTGATGATATTAAAACGTTATCAAATAAAATAAGATTGTCAATTCATTTTATCTCGGTTGTTTTGTTATTATACTTTACGGGGGCATTTGACTTAATGCCATTCTGGGGTTGGCCAATTTTATTCATTTTAATCATTGGTACATTAAACGCCTATAATTTTATGGACGGAATTAATGGAATGACGGGAGTTTATAGCTTGATGACTTTGTGTTCTTTAGTTTACATAAATAGACAAGTTGTTGAGTTTACAGATAATAACTTTATCTATTATCCTATTTTAGCATGTATTGTTTTTCTTTTTTTTAACTTTAGAAAAAAAGCAAAATGTTTTGCTGGAGATGTTGGAAGTATGGGAATTGGTTTTTGGGTGATTGGTCTCATTACACTTCTCATTATGAAAACAGGAGAGTATAAATACATCCTTTTGTTATCAGTTTATGGTATTGAAGTAGTATTAACAATTATTGAAAGAATATTATTAAAAGAAAATATTTTTGAAGCTCATAGAAGACACTTGTATCAGCTTTTTGCAAATGAAAAAAAAGTTTCTCATTTGGTGATTAGTTCTGTATATGCAATTTGTCAATTATTTGTCAATATTTTTTTAATAAATTCACAGCTTCCAATTTGGGCAATCATTTTAATTATTTTTGTTCCGTTAGGTGGAATTTATTTAGGTTTAAAATGGATGCTAAAAAAAGAATATAATTTGTAATGTAAGAAGAAAAATAATTATGAAAATTAAAGAAACCCCACTTAAGGACTGTTATATAATTGAGCCCACTGTTTTTGAAGATGACAGAGGGTATTTTTATGAAAAATTTAATGAAAAGAGATTTGAGGAATTAACAGGAATGAACGGTCACTTCGTTCAGGATAATATTTCCAAATCATCTTATGGTGTTCTTCGTGGAGTTCATTTGCAGAAAGGAGAACATGCACAGGCAAAATTGGTGTCTTGTCTGGAAGGTAGGGTCTTTGATGTTGCTGTAGACTTAAGAGAAGATTCTCCAACTTTTGGAAAGTGGTTTGGTGTTGAACTTACTCCGGAGAATAAGCTTCAATTATATGTTCCAAGAGGTTTCGGACATGGCTTTTCTGTCTTAAGCGAAACTGCAATTTTCTCATATAAATGTGATAACTTTTATAATAAAGAATCAGAAGGAAGCGTTATTTGGAACGATCCTGATCTAAATATTGATTGGAAATTACCTTTAGAAGTTATTCAGCTTTCAGAAAAAGATAAAACTTTACCAAAATTTTCAGAAAGAAACTTTTAATTATAATATTGGAAACCATCTTGTTGAGATGGTTTTTATTTTTTAACGCAAAAGTTTTAATATTTCGTATCTTTGCAAACTCAAAATCAAAAAGATGCGCACAAAATCTGTAGGTAAAAAGAAAATAAATGTTGTAACACTTGGTTGCTCTAAGAATGTTTATGATTCTGAAGTTTTAATGAGCCAATTGAAAGCCAATGGAAAAGAAGTGGTTCATGAAGACAGAGGTGATATTGTTGTTATTAATACCTGCGGATTCATAGATAATGCTAAAGAAGAGTCTATCAATACAATTCTTGACTATGTTGAAGCTAAAAATAGAGGAGAAGTTGAGAAAGTTTTTGTTACAGGATGTCTCTCCGAAAGATATAAACCTGATTTAGTTAGAGAAATTCCAGATGTAGACCAATATTTTGGAACCAGAGATTTACCTATTCTTTTGAAGCATTTAGGAGCAGATTATAAACATGAACTTGTTGGAGAAAGACTTACAACAACGCCTAAACATTATGCTTATTTAAAAATTTCTGAAGGTTGTGACAGACCTTGTTCTTTTTGTGCAATTCCTTTGATGAGAGGTGGCCACGTTTCCACGCCAATTGAAAAACTTGTTGTTGAAGCTCAAAAATTGGCTAAAAAAGGAACTAAAGAATTAATTCTAATTGCTCAGGATTTAACATATTATGGTTTAGATATTTATAAAAAACGTGCACTTGGAGATTTACTGAAAGAATTGGTGAAAGTTGAAGGTATTGAATGGATTCGTTTGCATTATGCTTTCCCAAGCGGATTTCCGGAGGATGTTTTAGACATTATTAGAGAAGAACCTAAAGTTTGTAATTATATAGATATTCCTCTTCAGCATATTAATTCTGATTTGTTGAAATCAATGAAAAGAGGTACTACTCATGAGAAAACTAATGCTCTTTTAGATAAGTTCAGAGAAAAAGTTCCAGATATGGCTATCCGAACTACTCTTATTGTTGGTTATCCGGGAGAAACTGAAGAAAGATTTCAAGAGTTGAAAGATTGGGTGAAAGAGCAAAAATTCGATAGATTAGGATGTTTTACCTATTCTCATGAAGAGAACACTGGAGCCTATGTTTTGGAAGACGATATTCCTCAGGAAGTAAAAGAGGCGAGAGTAGAAGAAATTATGGAGTTGCAGTCTCAAATATCTTGGGAAAAAAATCAGGAAAGAGTAAATAAGATATATAAGTGTATTTTTGATAGAAAGGAAGGTAATTATTTTATAGGTAGAACTGAGTATGATTCCCCTGATGTTGATAATACAGTTTTAGTATCTGCAGAAAATACCTATATTTCTATAGGAGAATTTGCAAATGTAAGAATAACCTCTGCTGAAGAATTCGATTTATATGGTGAATTGGTTTAATTAAATGATTGTTAATAAATTTAATACTATTTTAATGTTTATTCAATTTTAAGTGAAATTGAATTGAGTTAGTTTTTTGTGATTTAATTTGCTGATAATTAATAGTTTGTATTTTTTTATGGAAAAAAAATGTAAAATTTCGTTAATTAATTTAGAAATTAAAAAATTAAATCATAACTTTGCGCAAAAGAATAGTTTTTATAAATACTATTTATGTGAAGATTAG
This sequence comes from Chryseobacterium oryctis, assembly GCF_025971925.1. Classification (GTDB taxonomy): domain Bacteria; phylum Bacteroidota; class Bacteroidia; order Flavobacteriales; family Weeksellaceae; genus Chryseobacterium; species Chryseobacterium oryctis. The sequence continues at coordinate 215,106 of NZ_JAPDHV010000001.1, read as the reverse complement.
ACGTTTAGGAATTTAGAAGTCAAAGAGTTTTTTGATGTTCTATTTTGTGTTTAAGTTTTATTTTAAATCAGTATTGTTAAATAGTTAATTAATTATATTATTATAAAAACTATTGGTGGAAAATGTAATTAAAAACCTTTAAAAACTTATGAAAAAAATTTTATTTACGGCGACGATGCTTGTTGGCTTCGCGGCGTTGTCTAAGGCACAGACTATAGGGCGTGTAGGGATAAATACAAGTACTCCTGCTGCTACTTTAGATGTTACAGCTAATACGACTGATGCTACCAGACCAGACGCATTATTAGTCCCTCGTATGACAAGAGCTCAATTAGAAGCAAAAAATGCAGCATATGATGTTGCGCAAAATGGTGCTTTAGCATTTGTTACATCTATTGCTGATGGAACAGGAGCTGGTAAAACAGTTAATGTAACGGCTACAGGTTTCTATTATTATGATGCACCAAACTCAGTTTGGAAAGCCGTTGGAGGTGGGGCTTCTACTCCACAAAGATATGAAGCTACTAGAGGAGGTGTGACTATTTTGACAAATACTAATGCATACTCTGCTACTGCAAATGATTTTTTTATCATTACTAAGGCTCCAGGAGCTCTTACTATTGACTTGCCAGATCCTAGTGGGAATATAGGTAGACTTGTTTATGTTGCTAATAATAACACAGCATCAGGAACTGTAGTTGTTCAATCTGCAGGATCTGCTACATTATTAGTTGGTACATTAGCTCAAAACAGAGCTAAGGCTTTTATAAGTGATGGTACAGCTTGGGCTGCTATTTCGTTTAATTAATAAAAACATAAAATAAAATGAAAAAAATAGGTCTTTATATAGTTCTTTTAGCGTCTTTTTCCTTAACGAAAATTTCAGCACAAGTTAACTCTAATCAATTAGTTGCTAATAATATTGCTGACTCTAATGCTTTTTTTGATGCGAGTACTAACTTTAATACGAGTGCATCTTCATCAAACAGTATGGGTAAAGGATTAGTATTTCCAAATACAGATTTAAGTTTATTTAGATTTGATCTTACATTGGCAGATGGTATTACTTTTCCGTCTTATTTTGACGGGATGTTGGTGTATAATACAAAAAATGGTGGTTCTACTGCTGATCCTGCAATAACTACTCAAACAGCTAATTTAGTTCCTGGATGGTATTATTTCTCAAATCCTAATGGGGAAGCTAATGGAAGTGTTTCAGAGGGAAGATGGTTGCCTGTAGGGGGAGCGTCGCCTAAAGTAGATGTGAAAACTACTGAAACTGTTACTAATACATTAGTAAATGGTGCTCAGGTTTATGCTATCAAAGGATCATTTGTAGCTAACGGTACTTCTACAACAGTTAGTATTCCGTCCCCTACAGGAATGACATCAATGTATGGAATCACTATTTATAAGACATCAGGAACTGGTAATAAAGTAGTTTATTCTAGAGATCTTTATTCTTATAATGTAGGTGCTACAAATAATGCTGTTACAGGTTCTCCTAGTATTTCAGTTGTATACCCTGCGGATACTTACGATTATGTGTTGGAGTATTTAAAATAATATTTAAATTATATTATATATAAAACCAATGAGTAAATCTCATTGGTTTTTTTTATTTAGTTTTGAAGTTATTTTTTTTAAATTTAAAATATTTAATTTTAATTAATTTATTGATAATCAATGTATTTGTTTTTCTGTAAAATGAAATTATGCATTAATTAGTTAAATTCATTAACAAAACAGGCTTGTTTTTAACATATTTTAACATAGTACTGTAAACTACCTATTAATAGTAGGTTACGAGAGTAGTTAACATATAATTCGACTTTTGTTAACATATTTTAACATGTTGGCTGTGGAGTTTAGAACTTTCATGATACTTTTGCTGAGTCAAAACCAATAAAAGTTCAAAATGATGAAAAGATTCATTCTCGTAATCATAATGATGATTTCAACCTTTGGTATTTATTCTTTTACGAATATTGCCATAGATGCGAAAAAAACAAGTTATGCATCGTACTACCACGATAAATTTAACGGTAGAAAAACAGCTAGCGGAGAAATTTTTGATAACACAAAATTTACTGCAGCAAACAGAACGCTTCCTTTTGGTACTAATATTAAAGTAACCAATCTGAACAATGGAAAAGAGGTAATTGTAAGAGTAAATGATAGAGGGCCTTTCCATTCATCAAGAGCTTTAGATATGTCTAAAGCCGCGTTCGATGAAATCGGAGATATTAGTCATGGGACTATTCCGGTGGAATATGAAATTGTCGATTAAATTTATGATTTTAAATTAAAGAAAAAGCCAACTTTTAAAGTTGGCTTTTTTATTTATATGTTAGCTTCGAGAAGAGCAGGACAATGGTCAGAATGTACGGCTTCTTTTAATATTACAGCTCTTGAAAGTTTCTCTTTTAAAGAATACGTTGCAAAATTGTAATCTAATCTCCATCCTTTATTTTTTGCTCTGGAATTTTGTCTGTAGCTCCACCAGGTATAATTATCAGGTTCGTTATTAAAGAATCTGAAAGAGTCTATTAGTTCGCATTCCTCAATGAAATTTGTCATCCATTCTCTTTCCATTGGTAAAAATCCTGATACGTTTTTTAATCGAACAGGGTCGTGAATATCAATTGCCTGATGACAGATATTAAAGTCCCCTGAAATGATCAAATTTGGAATAGTCTTCTTTAGCTCCTTTATATAATTAAGGAAATCATGGCAGAATTGCATTTTAAAATCTAACCTTTCAATATTTGATGCAGACGGAACATAAACAGAAATTGCAGAAAAACCATCAAAATCAGCTCGGATTATTCTTCCTTCATTATCATAGCTTTCAATTCCACATCCATATTCTACATGATTGGGTTTTATTTTTGAGGCGATTCCGACCCCACTGTAGCCTTTTCTTTGTGCTGAATGCCAATAACTATGATATCCTAATTTTTCAAGACTTTCAATATCTATTTGGTCATTACCTGCTTTGCTTTCCTGAATGCAGATAACATCTGGATCAGCAGACTTTAACCAACCTAGAAAATCCTTAGTAAATGCAGCTCGTATTCCGTTTACGTTGTATGTGATTAGCCTCATGTGATTATTCGTAATAGGTAAATTAATAATTCAAATTTTCTGATAAATAGAAATAAGGACTTGTATTTTATCTTTAATTTCTCTTTGTCACGCGAAGATATGAATATTAAAAAGGCGGAAAAAATCAATTGATTTTTTCCGCCTCAACCCAAAATTAAATAAACTATGAAAAAAAACTATTTGGGTTCTAAAATACTTATAGGAATGATACATTCTTCTAGAGAAATACCACCATGTTGATAAGTTTCTTTATAATAGTTTACAAAATGATTATAGTTTTTAGGGTAAGCAAGGAAGATGTTATTTTTAGCAAAAATATATTTTGAGCTTAAGTTTCCTTTTGGTAAAAAAAGTTTTTCGGGATTTGTAATCGCCCAAACATCACCGTCGTCATAAGTTAAACTTTTACCTGTTTTATATCTAATATTAGTAGATGTTTCTCTATCACCGACAACTTTGCTTGGTTTTTTTACATAAACAGTTCCGTGATCTGTGGTGATAACTAATTTGAATCCGTTTTCTGCTGCTGTTTTGATGATCTTTATTAATGAAGAGTTTTCAAACCAGTTATAGGTAAGTGAGCGGAACGTCTTGTCATCTCTAATCAATTGATCGACAATGTGGTTGTCGGTTTTTGCATGGGAAAGGATATCGATGAAATTGTACACGATTACCAATAAATCATTGTTTTTGTGCTGATTGAAGTCATCGTAAATTTTTCTTTCAAAATCGGCATTCAAAACTTTTAGATATTTCATTGATTTTGAGCCAAGCCCGATTCTCTTCATCTGATCTTCAAGGAAATCTCGTTCGTATTCATTTTTATTCCCTTCTTCATTATCATTAAACCATTTATCAGGAAAACGTTTCTCAATTTCAGAAGGCATTAGACCTGCAAAAAACGAATTTCTTGCGTACTGTGTAGCCGTTGGCAAGATACTGTAATAATAATCTTCAGAAACTTTATTGTAAAACTTCGTGAATAGAGGTTCAATTACTTTCCATTGGTCGTATCGCAGATTGTCAACCATTAATAAAAGTACCTTTTCTTTTTCAACCTCAGGTTTTACTTTTTCTTTAAAAAGAGTATGGCTCATGATTGGTTTTTCAGAATCATTCAACCAGTCTTCATAGTTGTTTTCAATAAATTTTGCAAACTGAATATTGGCTTCTTCTTTTTGAGACTGAAGAAGATCTGCAAATTCATTATCTGCTACTTTATCGAATTTTATTTCCCAGTTTAAGATTTTCTTGTAATATTCTGCCCATTCTTGATAGGTTCTTAAATAAGACAATTCCATTGAAAGATTCCTAAACTCTTGCTGATATTGCAAGATTGTTTTTTGCTCAACAAGATCATCTTGCTGCAAATTTTTCTTTAATGAAAGTAAGATCTGATTAGGATTTACAGGCTTTAATATATAGTCTGCAATCTGAGAACCGATTGCTTCTTCCATAATGTGTTCCTCTTCACTTTTCGTCACCATTACTATTTTTAGAGAATTGTCTTTCTCTTTTATCATAGGGATTGCTTCCAGTCCGGAAATTCCTGGCATATTTTCATCAATGAGTGTAAGAGCAAATTTTTCAGAATCCATTAGCTCTAACGCCTCATTTACGTTGTTAACAGGTGTTACCTGATAACCTTTTTTCTCCAAGAATACGATATGTGGTTTTAGTAAATCTATTTCATCATCGATCCATAATATCTTTTCTGACATAATTTATTTTTTTACATGGTTATTGTATCAAATTGTTGACCAAATCTTTTTAAAATCTGCAAAAATGAGCAGGGAAAAAGTTAAATATTAGTTAAATGAAAACGATTAAAAGGATATATTATTATTTCCGATTTAAAGTCCGGTGTTTAGATACTCCAAAGCTCTTTCCAGTACTTCATCTCTTCCTTCTTTTATTCCTTTTATTGTAGGTTTTATAATAATATCGGGGATTATTCCAATTCTTTGGGTTTCTTGTCCATTAGGATAATAGGCTCCAATTCCTGTAAAACAGGTAGCTAACCCTGCTATTCTAAAACTTATGATGTCTCCGTTTGCTCCGGAAGTGTTACTTCCGATAATTTTTGCTTTTGGATGTTGCTTTAGCATCATTGTTGTTGTCTCGGCTTGGCTTTGAGTGTTTTCATCTACTAAAACAACAATATTTCCTTTGTAATAATCAAGATTTTTTGTCCCGATATGGTTTTTTATGCTATAAAATTTACTTAAATAATTTGTATCAGGGAAATTAAATTCATAATAAATTGTGCTTTCAGGTAAAAGAATTCTGCTTAAAGGAATGATTGTTTTTTTAGGATAGTTTCTTAAATCGAAAACAATAGATTCAGCTGATTGTAGGTTTTTATACATCTCGCCCAAATCTTCCTTTTCAATAACACCCATATTTACATAGCCGATTTTGTTTTCACTGTCAATGAATTTCCATTTTTCGGGAGCAATAGGTTTTTCACTAATGATATCTTTTGAAAGATAGGTTTTGACTTTTAGTGCTAAATTTTGTCCGTCTCTTTCCAGTTTTAAGTTAATAGAATCATTGTTTGAAAAAAGGAACAGATTTTTTACTTTTTTTATTTTTCCCCAAGTATTAGAAGCCGGAATGTATTTTCCGAAAGCATTTATTTTTTGAGGTATAGTTAAGCTATTAACATCATAAATGACATCGCCGACTTTTAAAGGATTTTCTTCATTAAACTTGGTTGAGAGAATTTTTGTGATAACCAACTTTCCTTCCGCGTAAGAATATTCTATAGGTACTTTTCTTTTTCCGTATTGATTTAAGCTAATCAAAGGTGAAAACAAGTAAGCGTGAGAATCATCAGTTTTTGCAACCAGTTCGGCTAAAGTTAAATGATAGTTTTTGTCACTATTGATATTTAGAAACTTAGGAATCATTTCCGTTAAAACATCGTTCCAGTTTTGGTCTGTTTTGTATTTATATGGGAAAAAATATTCGATATAATTCCAATATCTGAATAATTCTAAAAGACCAATTTTTTTCGAAATAAACTTTGAACCATAAGAGTTTTCGTTCCTGAAAAATACTTTTCTGCCATCTTTTCCGAAATAATGATTTTCATGAATGTTTCTGTTGTTTTGAATATGTTGAAGTTTCTTGGAAATATTATTTTCAAAATAAGTTTGATTGTTTATCCAGCTTAAATCAAAGTTCTTAAGAAAATAGACCTTATTTTCTTTTTTTAAGCAGTCTTTACATTTATTGACTGCACCCAAACTTTCAATCCAGTTTGAATATAATTCATTCAGCTGCTGTTTATTATTGACTTTCTCAAGCTCATCAATTTTCTGAAAAAGTTGCTCGTCCCAATTAAAAGTTCCTTTTGAAACATTGGGATGATAATATTTTAAAAATCCCCAAACTTTACAAAGTGATTCTAATTTTTGAATTTCAAAAAGAGATTGAGCCGGGAAATTTAAAGCTAAAAATAATATAATGAATATTGAGATTTTTCTCATTAAGAGTTATTCCGTTTTTTTCTATCAAAGATAATTTTTAAAGACAAATGGTACAAATACTTTTGTAAATAGTATAGGTTTATTTTTTAATGATAAATTAATTAAAGCCTAAAATTTAAAATACTTAAATTTGTTTATTAATATTTGACCTTTCAATGCAGAATAAGCTAAAAATCATCAATGATCCTGTTCACGGTTTTATCAAGATCCCACACGAAATTCTTTTTGATATTATTGAGCATCCGTATTTTCAAAGATTGAGAAGGATAGGGCAGACCGGACTTTTAAATCTGATTTTTCCAGGAGCTACACACACAAGATTTCATCATGCAATTGGCGCAATGCATTTGATGTTTACAGCTTTGGAAACATTGAAGCAAAAAGGTGTGAAAATTTCTGAAGAAGAAGAAAAAGGAGCAATGTTGGCAATTTTAATGCATGATATTGGTCATGGTCCGTTCTCACATGCTTTAGAAAATATGTTGATGGATGATTGGCATCACGAAAAACTGTCATTGCTATTGATGAATAGGTTAAATGTAGAGTTTAAAGGAGAATTGTCTATTGCGATTGAAATGTTTCAAGGGAAATATCATAGAAAATTTTTTAATCAGCTCATTTCGTCTCAATTAGATGTTGATAGATTGGATTATTTAAATAGAGACAGCTTTTTCACGGGAGTTTCCGAGGGAAATATAAACACACAGCGAATTATTTCTATGATGAATGTTTGTGAAGAAGGGGAATTGGTGATTGATGCTAAAGGTGTCTATTCTATTGAAAACTTCCTTACTGCAAGAATGTTTATGTATTGGCAGGTATACTATCATAAAACTTCGGCTCTTGCAGAGTTTCTTTTGGTGAAAATTTTAGAAAGAGCAAAATATCTTGTTTCTCAGGGAGTTGATCTGCCTGCGTCTGAAAATTTAAAATATTTTTTATATCGAGGAAAAGCTGCCGCATCTGATGAGGATGTGGAAAGATTCACACAATTGGATGATAATGATGTGATTCAGGCTATGAAGTTTTGGCAGAAATCAGAAGATTTTATTTTGTCTTATTGGTGTAAATGTGTAATTCAGAGAAACTTACCTAAAACTATTATTTCTTCACATCCGTTTGATGAAAGATTTATTGAAGAAAAAGTAATAAATACCAATGAATTTTTTGAAATCAATAATGGGAATGAGCTGGTACACGAAATCAAAAGGAAGCTTCTTCCTTACGATACCGAAAAGCAACCTATTTATTTGCTTCAGAAAAATGGAACAAAGTTGAGGCTTGAAGAGTCACAAAATCAGCTTTTATCAGGACTTATTGTGAATAAGACAACCAGATATATCTTAACATTTCCAAGAGAAATAGAGGGTCAGAAATCTTAAAGTATATTAAAATTTAGTATGCTAAAACTAAAAAATGTTTGTGAATTATAGAATTTCTTATCTTTGCAGAATATGGAATTTACAGCTTCGCAAATTGCCAGTTTTATTGACGGAAAAATAATAGGTGACGGAAATACACTTATTACAGGGGTTTCACCAATTGAGAATGGGGAATCAGGACATCTTTCTTTTATAGCACAAGATAGATTCTCTCATTTTTTGGATACCTCAAAATGTTCTGTTTTGATTGTTTCTGAAAAACTTATTGTAAAAGATAATTATAATTCTACCATTATTGCAGTAAAAGATGCTTATCTTTCTTTTCAGATTTTAATGAATCTGTATCAGGAAATGCAAGGTAGAAAAGAAGGAGTTGAAGAGGGATCTTCTATTCATCCTACAGCTACAATAGGAGATAAAGTATATATTGGAACATTTACATATGTATCTGAAAAAGCAAAAATAGGTGAAGGAACACAAATTTATCCCCAAGTATATATAGGGAAAGGAGTAAAGATTGGTAAAAACTGTAAAATTGATAGTGGAGCCAGAATTTATGATTATTGTATTATCGGTGATAATTGTGTGATTCATTCCAATACAGTGATAGGTGGAGATGGTTTTGGTTTCCAGCCTACAAAAGAAGGATTCAAAAAAATTCCTCAATTAGGAAATGTAATTGTTGAAGATGATGTGGAAATTGGTTCTAATTGTAGTATTGACAGGGCAACTATAGGTTCCACGATTATTGGAAAAGGAACTAAAATAGATAATCTCATCCAGATTGCTCATAATGTGAAAATTGGTCAGAATAATGTAATTGCAGCGCAGGCAGGAATTGCAGGTTCGACGGTGATAGGTGACTGGAATCAGATTGGAGGTCAGGTTGGAATTGTAGGACACATCAAAATAGGAAATCAGGTGAGGATTCAGGCGCAAAGTGGTGTGAATTCTAGTGTGAATGATAGAGAAACATTGTACGGTTCACCTGCAATCAGCTATAATGACTATTTGAGAAATTATGTGCATTTCAGAAATTTCACTGAAATTGTAAGCAGAATAAATAATCTTGAGAATAACTCAAAAGATAAAACTAATGAGTGATATGCAAAAAACACTTCAGGAAGAGGTTACTCTTTCTGGAATTGGTCTTCATACCGGTAGAGAAGTAAAACTTACCATAAAACCTGCAAAAGAAAATACAGGTTTTGTATTTGTAAGAACTGACTTAGAGGGACACCCTCAAGTAGAGGCAGATGTAAATTATGTTGTAGCAACAGAAAGAGGAACAACATTAGAAAAATTAGGAGTAAAAATTACTACTTGCGAGCATCTTTTAGCAGCTTTGGTTGGTTGTGATATTGATAACGCAATTTTAGAAATGGATGCTTCTGAACCTCCAATTTTAGATGGTTCATCAAAGTTTTTTGTTGAAGCTATTGAAAAAGTAGGTGTAGTAGAACAAAATATTGCGAGAGAATATTTGGTAGTAAAAGAAGTTCTTACTTATAATGATCCTGCTACAGGTTCCGAGATTACAATTATTCCTTCAGATAATTACGAAATTACTACAATGGTAGATTTTGGGACTAAGGTTCTAGGAACTCAAAATGCTACTCTTAAAAATATTTCTGAGTTTAAGGATGAAATTTCGTCTGCAAGAACATTTAGTTTCTTGCACGAGTTAGAGATGCTTTTAGATCACGGATTGATCAAAGGTGGAGATATTTCTAATGCAATTGTATATGTAGATAAAGATTTAACTCCCGAAACTACAGAAAAACTGAAGAAAGCCTTTGGTAAAGATAACGTGTCAATAAGACCAAACGGAATTCTTGATAATTTAAATTTAAATTATCCAAATGAAGCTGCAAGGCATAAATTACTAGATGTAATTGGTGATTTGGCTTTAGCAGGAGTGAAAATAAAAGGTAAGGTAATTGCTAATAAACCAGGACATTTCGTTAATACACAATTTGCAAAAAAATTGAATCGTCAATGGAAATTGCAAAAAAAGAAAAACGTCCCTGATTTTGACCTTACAAAAGAACCTGTGTTTGATATCAACGGAATCATGAAGCTTATGCCTCACAGACCTCCGTTTTTATTAATTGATAAAATTCTTGAGCTTTCAGATTCACATGTTGTAGGGCTTAAAAATGTAACAATGAATGAACCTTTCTTCGTTGGACATTTTCCTAAAGAGCCTGTTATGCCTGGAGTTTTACAAGTTGAAGCATTAGCACAGACAGGAGGTATTTTGGTATTAGCAAGTGTCCCGGATCCTGAAAACTATTCTACTTATTTTATTAAGATTGATAAAGTAAAATTCAAGAGAAAAGTTGTTCCGGGAGATACAATTATCTTCAAAATTGAACTTATCGAACCTATTAGAAGAGGTATAGTTCATATGCAGGGGTATGGATATGTTGGGGATAGTATAGCAGTAGAGGCAGAATTAATGGCTCAAGTTGCAAAAAATAAAATTGATTAAATGATTCATCAATTAGCAGCCGTTGATAAACGTGCGAAAATCAGCAAAAATGTTATTGTAGAACCTTTTACTACAATTGCAGGTGATGTGGAAATCGGAGAAGGAACTTGGATTGGTCCAAACGTTACCATAATGGATGGAGCAAGAATTGGGAAAAATTGTAGAATTTTTCCAGGAACTGTAATTTCAGCTATTCCTCAGGATTTAAAGTTTGATGGTGAAGATACTCAGGTAATTATCGGAGATGAGACCACGATTAGAGAATGTGTAACGGTAAACAGAGGAACTAAAGCTTTAGGTTATACTAAAATAGGCTCGAATTGTCTTATTATGGCAACTTCTCACATTGCTCACGACTGTGTAATTGGAGATCACGTTATTATTGTAAACGGTTGTGGAATTGCAGGACATGTTGAAATTGGTGATTATACCGTAATGGGAGGTTTATCAGCAGTGCATCAATTTGGTAAAATTGGGAAGCATGTGATGATTTCTGGTGGTACTTTGGTGAGAAAAGATATTCCGCCTTATGTAAAGGTTGCAAGAGAACCAATGTCTTATGCAGGTATTAATTCTGTAGGATTAAGAAGAAGAGGGTTTACAAATGAAAAAATCTTTGAAATTCAGAAAATTTACAGGGCTATTTTTCAGATGAAAATGAATGTTTCTCAAGCGATTCATTATATTGAAAAAGAAATGCTTCCCACAGCAGAAAGAGATGAAATTTTACAGTTCATTCAAAACTCACCGAGAGGAATTGTAAAAGGATACGGAACGGGAAAAGATAGTAATTAAATTAATTTCAAAAAAAATCGAATGAAAAGTTCAGTCTTATTAATATTGTTGTCTTGTATGTCTTTTGTACAAGGACAACAGGTAGAAGGATTGAAGGTTGAAAAAGAAAATAAAATTTCAACAATTGAAAGAAAGATTAATAGCAAACAAAGTGATAGTTTAGCTAAAAGTAATTTGAATAGTATTCTAAAAGAGAATCATAATAAGCCAAACTTTGGATATACTAATCAGTATGGCTCTGATACTCAGAAAAATTTAAATAACTTAAAGAATAATATGAATACATTTAATAATAATTTATTAAATGACACATATAAGGATGATTTTAAATCTAATAATCTATTTAAAAATAATCCGTATAACCCAAATACTAATGAGTTATACAGAAGGATGGCTCCACCAGGATGGAAGGAACACTCTAAATAAAAGAAAAATAAATATAAAAAATTAATGGCAACAAGTAACGATATCAGAAAAGGACTTTGTATTGAGTACAGCAACGATATTTTTAAGGTAATTGAATTCTTACACGTAAAACCAGGTAAAGGTCCTGCTTTCGTTAGAACAAAACTAAAATCAGTAACAAACGGAAAAGTAATAGATAATACTTTCTCTGCAGGTCACAAGATTGATGAAGTAAAAGTTATCACAAGAAAATTCCAGTATCTTTATGATGATGAGAATGGTTTCCATTTCATGAACAACGATGATTTCTCTCAATTGTACCTTAATAAAGAAATGATTGAAAATTCACAATTCATGAAAGCAGGAGAAGAAGTTACTATTATTTTGAAAGAAGCTGATGAAACTCCACTTTCTGCAGAACTTCCTCAGTCTGTATACTTAGATGTAATTGAAGCAGACCCAGGTGTGAAAGGGAATACTGCAACAAATGCCCTGAAAAATGCTATCGTAGAAACAGGAGCAAGAGTAATGGTTCCTCTATTTATTGAACCGGGAGATAAGATTAAAGTGAGTACAGAAGACGGTTCTTACTTAGAAAGAGTAAAATAAAAGCATAATTTTGTTGATTTAATGCAGACTTTCCAATATATCAGAGATTTCACGGCAATCATTTGTTTTTTTGGTTGGATTTTGCTTTATTTTATAGACAAAGAATATACGAAGAATATTAGAAAGAATTTATTAATAATTTTCATTATATGTATATTATTATTGCTTTATAATATTTATTTAGTAAAAAATAATTAATAAAAGAATGGACTATTAATAGTTCATTCTTTTTTATAATAATAATTTAAAAATATGAAATTTCAATCTCCGCAAAAACTTAGAAATATTGCTGAACTTATCGGAGCGAAATTTGTTGGTTCCGAAGATTTTGAAGTATTAGGAACCAATGAAATCCATATGGTTAAACCGGGAGATATAGTCTTTGTAAATCATCCTAAATATTATGATAAAGCATTAAATTCTGCGGCAACAATTATTTTAATTGATAAAGAAGTTGAATGCCCAGAAGGAAAAGCGCTTTTGGTTTCGGATGATCCTTTCAGAGATTTTAATAAAATCAACACTCATTTTACGAGAATATATAATTTTACAGAAGAACTTCATGATGCTGAAATTGGAGAAGGAACAAAAATTCATTCTTCGGTAGTGATAGGGAATAATGTGAAAATAGGAAAGAATACACTTGTTTTTCCGAACGTTGTTATTGGAGATAGAACTGTAATCGGAGATAATGTAATTATTCAGTCCAATACAGTTTTGGGAGGAGATGCATTCTACTACAGAAAATTAAACGGAAATTTTGACCGTCTTATTTCTGTAGGCAATGTTGTTATTGAAAATAATGTGGAAATTGGTAATGGTTGTACGATTGACAGAGGTGTGACAGATTCTACAATTATTGGTGAGGGTTCTGTTTTAGATAATCAAATTCAAATCGGTCACGATACTGTTATCGGAAAAAAGTGTTTAATAGCTTCCCAAGTCGGAATCGCAGGATGTTGTGTAATTGGAGATGAAGTAACACTTTGGGGGCAAGTAGGTATCGCCTCCGGAAATAAAATTGAAAGCGGTTCGATACTTTTAGGAAAAACCGGAGTAAACAGAGACCTTGAGAAAGGTACTTATATCGGGATGTTTGCGGAAGATTTTAAGACCTATTTGAAAAAAGAAGTCAAGCTGAGAAATCTCAAATAAACAAATTGCAAGGTTTTATTTAAAATCAAAGAAAATTAAGTAAATTTGTGAGCATTAATAAAAATAATAAATAAATTAAAATTATAATAAAATGTCAATTTTAGTAAACAAAGATTCTAAAGTAATTGTACAAGGATTTACAGGGAACGAAGGTACTTTCCATGCAGGTCAGATGATTGAATACGGAACAAACGTAGTAGGTGGTGTTACTCCAGGAAAAGGTGGTAGCGAGCACTTAGGAAAACCTGTATTCAATACTGTTGCTGATGCTGTTGAAAAAGCTGGAGCAAACGTAAGTATCATTTTCGTACCGCCTGCATTTGCTGCAGATGCTATTATGGAAGCTGCTGAAGCAGGTATTAAAGTTATTGTATGTATTACTGAGGGTATTCCTGTAGCTGATATGGTAAAAGTAAAATCTTATATCGCTGACAGAGATTGCAGATTAATTGGTCCAAACTGCCCTGGAATCATTACTTCTGAAGAAGCTAAAATTGGTATTATGCCAGGTTTCGTTTTCAAAAAAGGTAAAGTAGGTATCGTTTCTAAATCTGGTACACTTACTTATGAAGCAGCAGACCAAGTTGTAAGAGCTGGTTATGGTATTTCTACGGCTATCGGTATTGGAGGTGACCCAATCATTGGAACAACTACAAGAGAAGCATTAGAATTATTCATTAACGACCCTGAAACAGAAGCTGTTGTTATGATTGGTGAAATTGGTGGTGGTCTTGAAGCTGAAGCTGCAAGATGGTATAAAGCTAGTGGCTCAACTAAACCTGTTGTTGGTTTCATCGCAGGACAAACTGCTCCTAAAGGAAGAACAATGGGACATGCTGGAGCTATCGTTGGTGGTGCTGAAGATACAGCTCAGGCTAAAATGGAGATCATGAAAGAAAATGGTATCAATGTGGTAGATTCACCAGCTGAAATTGGTGCAACTATTGCAAAAGTTTTAGGATAATTAAAACAAAACATATGAAAAAAATTTTATTAACCTCAGCTTTAGTTCTTTCTACTTTATCATTTGCTCAAATTGATTTTAGTAGTACGAGATTTGGGGTTACGGCTGGAGCTAATTATTCCAGAGTAAAGAACGCTCACAATCCTTCGGGACCAAGATTTACTCTTCAAGCAGGAGCTTTAGCTTTAATACCTGTAGGAAATGAAAATCAGTTTTTTATTCAGCCCGAAGTTTTATATTACGGAGCTGGAGAATCTGGTAAAGATAAGGATGCCAAAGGAAAAGATGGTTATAATGCAGTATATGCAAATGACTATTTAAGTGTTCCAATCTATTTTAAAGGATATTTTTCAGAGGCTGAATCAGAATTCTTTGGATTAGTAGGTCCAAGATTTAATTTCTTGATAAGTCAGAAAGTAAAAAATGCTCCTACTGCAAGACCTTATTATAATCCTGATGTAGATGGTTATGCTTATAGTGGTAAAGCTAGTGGTTTTAACTTTGGTGTAGGTTTGGGTGTAGGATATAGTTACAAAAGACAATTAGAGATTGCTTTAAAATATGATTTAGGCGTTTCAGATACTTATCCAGATCTTAGAAAAGAACCAGGCGGAGTGGATAAATCGAAGTCTGAGCAAGTTATTAGTGTAGGTCTTAGCTACATTTTTAAATAAAATTTTTCAATATTAAAATAACAAAAATCCTGAGAAAATAATTCTCAGGATTTTTTGTTGCTATTAATTTAATTTTAACCTTTAATCCATTTCCAGATTTCTTTTAAGGTTGCTTTATTTCCGTACATCAAAATTCCTACTCGATAAATTTTTCCGGCTAAGAATATCATAAAAATGGTTGTTCCTAATAATAATACAATAGATAATGCTAATTGCCAAACAGGTACACCAAAAGGAATTCTGGCAATCATTGCGACGGGTGATGTGAAAGGTATAATTGATAACCAAAAACCTAAAGGTCCGTCTGGATTATTCATTAAAGAGAAACTTCCATACATGCCCAACATTAATGGTAATATTGCAAATAGTGTGAATTGCTGTGTTTCAGTTTCATTGTCAACTGCGGAACCAATTGCTGCATAGATTGAACTGTAAAATATATATCCTAATAAAAAATAAATGATAAAAACTCCGATAATCAGAGGGAAATTAAGTTCTAATAAACTGTGAGAAACCTGAGTTGCTATTTGGGTAATATCCAGTTTGCTTACTATCTCTTCGTTTCCACCAGGTATATTTTGTTGCATTGCAGAGAAGCCGGTATTTAAAATTAAAGCTCCAACCACAGACATTGCAATCCAAATGATAAACTGAGTCAGGGCAACCAATGTAACTCCTAAAATTTTCCCCATCATTAGCTCGAAAGGCTTTACAGAAGAAATAATAATCTCTACAACACGGTTGTTTTTTTCTTCTAAAACACTTCTCATTACTCTAACACCATAAATAATGATGAACATAAAGGTTACATACATTAAAACCATACTTAACCCGGTTTTTACTCCAAAAGTAAGGTCAGAATCTTCTTTATTATTTTCCGAAACATTGATGGTTTTCAAGGTGAAGCTTTTGTCAAGGTCATTAAGTTGTGTTTCGGCAATACCTAATTGCTTTATTTTTTCCTTTTTAATGACGTTTATAAGATCAGATACAATTCTTTGCTTAGTGTCAAAACCTATTTTCGTATTGATAACCAACCTTGAATTACTCTGCAAATCATCAAAATTTTGATTTTTCAGCTCAGGTAGAATCAAGATTCCGTCTAATGATTCATTGTCTTTTAAATTATTGATTTTAGAACTTTCGTCAGCAGCAGATACAAAAATGTAATTGAGTTTGTCGTCTGATTTCAATTGTCCTCTAAATAATCCACTCTTGTCTACAACTTCAATAATGCTATGAGATTCATTGGCTTTAAACATTAAACCAATTACAGACCCAAATGCGATTATCATTAAAGGAGCCAACAGAGTTAATATAATGAAAGATTTTTTCTTAACCTGTGTAAGAAATTCTCTTTTTGTAATTAAAAAAATATTGTTCATAAATTAAGAATTATTACTTACAGCATTAATAAATACTTCATTCATACTTGGGATTCTTTCGTCGAATGATCTTACTTTTCCGACGTTTACCAAATCTAAAAGAATATGATTTTGTTCATTTACATTTTTGATGTCGAATGATACTAAATTATTGTCATTTGAAAAATTGAAAATTTCATGTTTGCTTTTAAAATTTTCAAATTGTGTATCATCTACTTCGCTTAGTGTAATTCCGAAAATATTTTTCTTGAACTTTTCTCTTACGTCAAAGACTTTACCGTCAAGAACTTTTTGAGAATTATTAATCAATGCAACATAATCACACATTTCTTCAACGCTTTCCATTCTGTGGGTTGAAAGAATAATTGTCGTTCCGTTATTCTTAAGGTCAATAATTTGATCTTTGATTAGGTTTGCATTTACAGGGTCAAAACCTGAAAAAGGCTCATCAAGAATCAAGAGGTGAGGTCTGTGTAATACAGTTACAACAAACTGAATCTTTTGAGCCATACCTTTCGATAGTTCAGAAAGTTTTTTCTTCCACCACTGGTCAATATTCAGTTTTTCAAACCATTTCTTAGCTTCATTCAGTGCATCATTTTTACTCATTCCTTTCAGTTCACCAAAATAAAGAAGCTGGTCGCCAACAGTCATGTTTTTGTACAACCCTCTTTCTTCAGGCATATAACCGATGTCTTTAATATGATTTGGATTGAGCCTTTCTCCGTTGATAAACACGTTTCCGGAGTCGGCTTGTGTTATTTGATTGATGATTCGGATAAAAGATGTTTTTCCGGCTCCATTCGGACCTAAAAGACCATAAATACTACCTTTTGGAACATGGATGCTAAAATCATCCAAAGCTATTTTTTTACCTGCATTATAGGTCTTTCTAATATGTTCAGCTTTTAGCATTAATTTGTTTTTTATAATTAGTATAAAAATGTTTCGAAAGTTACGGAATAATTAAAAATAGATTTGAAGCTAAAAGAAAAAATCCTGATTTTCATCAGGATTTAGCTTATTGTTTTACAATTTGGGTGACCTTCATTGTATTGTCACTCAATATGTATCGGATTAAGTATTTTCCAGGCTTTAGTTTTTCGATGTTTACTTCACCAGAATTCATGTTTACTGAATAATTAGCAACCTGAGTACCTAGAATTGAATAAAAAGTCACACTTTTTATTTTTAACGAAGAATCTTTAGCTTTAAAGATAACAAAATCCTTCGCAGGGTTGGGATAAGCAACAAGAACACCGTCATCCGACTTCTGAGAGAAGGCTCCTGGTTCTTTTATTTGTGCTTTCATATTGCTGGAAAATCCAACAAAAGTGCCCAAAAATATAAATAAAAGTAAAAGTTTTTTCATCCAAAATAGTTTTTTGCGAATAGATTAATAACAAAAATAAATAATTCTACAATCTTGTGCAATAGTTTTTTTGTAGAAGTTGTAGTAAATTTGCAGAAACTTATTCAAAAAGTATTCCAAAATGATATATTCAAGAAACAGAAGGCTAAGAGTTAATGAATCTATAAGAAGTTTAGTAAGAGAAAATGTGCTTACAGCTAATGATTTCGTAATGCCAATCTTCGTAATGGAGGGTGAAAACGTGCAGGAACCAATTCCGTCAATGCCGGGGATTTTCAGGAGGAGTATAGATCTAACAGTAAAAGAATGTAAAGAATTATTTTCTTTGGGGGTAAAGGCTGTAAATCTTTACATGAAAGTTTCAGAAAATTTAAAAGACAATACGGGAAAAGAAGCATGGAATAAAAATGGATTGATGCAAAACACCATTAGAGCAATAAAAGATGCTGTTCCTGAAATGATTGTAATGCCTGATGTGGCTTTAGATCCATATTCTATTTATGGTCATGATGGTATTATTGAAAATGGGAAAATTGTAAATGATGCCACGAATGATGCTTTGGCAAGAATGTCTGTCTCGCATGCGGAAGCAGGAGCTGACATTGTGGCACCAAGTGATATGATGGATGGTAGAGTGCAGATAATTCGTGAAGCATTGGAAGAAAGTGGTTTTACTGATGTTGGGATTTTGAGTTATGCTGCAAAATATGCAAGTTCTTTTTATGGACCATTCAGAAGTGCTTTGGATAGTGCTCCAAAAGATAATATGGAAATTCCAAAAGATAAAAAAACATATCAGATGGATTTTCATAACTCTCGCGAAGCTTTAAATGAAGTTTTTAAAGATGTGGAAGAAGGAGCTGACATTATTATGATTAAACCGGGACTTCCGTATTTGGATATTGTGTCTAAAGTGCGCGAACTGATCGATCTTCCTATTGCTGTATATAATGTAAGTGGAGAATACGCAATGGTAAAAGCTGCTGCTCAAAACGGCTGGCTGGATAATGATAAAACAATCATTGAAAGTCTTACATGTATTAAAAGAGCGGGAGCAGATATGATTTTTACATATTTTGCGAAAGAAGCAGCGATGATTTTGAATAAATAATTTTTAAATCATCAATTATGGGTTATGAATTATGAGTTTAAATACTAAACTCATAATTCATAACTTTTTAATTTAAAACTAGTTTAAGAAATATCAAAGTCTTTACCTTTTGTAAATTTTGCAGCAAAAGGGGCTTGGTTTCCTGTATATTTTAAAATGAAGTTTTTCTTGGTATCGGTATCTGTTTTAGCTTCAATTTCAATATTTTGAGTTTGAAAACTAATATCTAAAGAAACAGCTGATTCTTTTTCAAGATAAATTTCTACACTTTCGGCATAAAATAGTGATGTGCTTAAATAATTGAACTTCACATTTTTTCGATACGTTTTAGACCTACTTTGAGTAAACTCCGAATAGTTTCTCAGAATTTCAACCCCAGGAGAATCTATATTTGTTATTCTTGATTTTGTAACACCATTTACTTTTATTGAAAAATCTTTTAAGTTTTTAATATTTCCATTGATTCCGATGTTGAAAAGTGAAGGTAGTGAAAGTCCATATTCTATCATGCTTTCTTTTGTAAATTCAAAATCAGGAATCAATGCAGGATTTTTCGGAACATTGATAAGTTGTTCTTTTATATGAGTTAAATTTTCTCCTGAAAATAAAAAACCGATTAAATTATTACCTGTTGTTCGCCAATTTCTTCCATTCCATTCAAAAATTTCGCAAAGTAGAGTATCTGTTGATGAATGTGGAAGTAAGTCGATATCCTGCCATTTGAAAACTTCTTTTGCGTAAGGTCGCCTGTTAACGATATTAAGACCAAGGTCTAATGCCATTAATTCTGTGAGTTCTTTATTGGTTGCCATAATATTAGATTTGGTATACTAAAATTATGGAAATTAAAGATAATGGTAAAGTTTTAGCTACTATTTAGAAACTTTTATTTTACTTAAACAAAATCAAACAATAATTCTACACAATACAAACTTTGTTTGGCATTTTTATATATTTGCTCTATGATTTTACGAGGAGAAAACTTAATCAAAGAATACGGTCCTAAAAAAGTTGTAAAAGGCGTTTCTGTACAGGTTCAGCAAGGAGAAATTGTTGGGTTGCTTGGTCCAAATGGAGCAGGGAAAACGACATCGTTTTATATGATTGTAGGTTTGGTTAAGCCCACTTCAGGTAGAATTTTTCTTGATAAGCAGGAAATCACATCCGATGCGATGTATCGAAGAGCTCAAAAGGGTATTGGATATCTTGCTCAGGAAGCATCTGTTTTTAGAAAGCTTTCTGTGGAAGAAAATATTATGGGAGTTTTGCAGTTGACGAAACTTTCAAAACGTGAACAGCAGATAAAATGTGATGAGCTGATTGAAGAATTTTCATTGCAACATGTTCGTAAAAATAGAGGAGATCTTCTTTCGGGAGGAGAGAGGCGAAGAACGGAAATTGCACGTTGTTTGGCAACAAGTCCGAACTTTATTCTTTTGGATGAGCCTTTTGCAGGGGTAGACCCAATTGCAGTTGAAGATATTCAGAAAATTGTAAGAAGTTTGGTTGATAAAAATATAGGAATCTTAATCACCGATCACAATGTTCAACAGACGTTAGCGATTACTAATAAGACATACATTATGTTTGAAGGGAAAATCCTAAAAGAAGGTCTTCCCGAAGATTTGGCAAATGATCCGCAGGTAAGAGAAGCGTATCTTGGTGAAAATTTTGTTTATCAGAGTATTTTGGATAAACCAAAAACTAAGACCTATGCTTATAATATTTGGGCAGGAAATTTTGATTCAAAATCTCAATTGCAAAGTTTTGTGGATGATAATTTTGGGCAGATTGATAATCTAAGATTGATGTATGGTTTTGAAGATATTAGTTTTGCATCGTTGGCAAATTCAGAGCTTGAACATATATTTAATGATGTTGTTGATAAAAACGCAAATAATTCTTTTGTGTTTCAGAAAAAGGAAATCAATTCTCAATATTCTTTAGAACAGGCAGAAGCCGAATCAAAAGCTGCAAGCAAGCCTGAATTGCATTATTTGACAACTTATCATTACGAAGGATAAAAGTTTAAAATAAGCAGAATATTTGCTAAAAAATATAATAAAACGTACCTTTTCTCTTGAAAACGGTACGTTTTTTAGTTAAAATAACTTCTATGTCAAAACCATTCAACAGAACAGTCACTTTATTAGGAATATATAAACAATTGGTTCCATTCATTAGACCTTATCGTTTAATGATTTACGGAACTTTATTTCTTACGTTTTTGGGAGCTTTAGCAGCGCAGGTGAACCCAATTGTGCTAAAATATACAGTTGATGAAGTTACCAAGCTCACTCATTTACCTCATCCTATGTCTGAAGGCATTCATATTTTGGTAGTGATTTCCATTATTTTATTAGGAAAAGAGCTGTTGAATATTTTCATCAATTTCGGGCAGAAATTTTATGGTGAAAAAATTAGAATTAATGTGAGTTCAGTTTTGGCTCAATCGGCAATTGATAAGATCCTGACTTATAGAGTCGCCTATTTTAATGATGAAAACCATGAATCAGGGAAACTTCAAATAAGAATTGATAGAGGAATTGAAAGTTTAACAAGATTAGTCCAGAACTTTTTTATTGATATACTTCCATTGTTTTCAAATGCGATTATTGCATTGATTATCATGTATATGCAAAATGTGTATGTTGGGTTGGTTTCTACGATTATTGTTCCGATTTACTTTTATATAAGCTCTCTACAGGCAAAAAAACTGGGTGGAGTGAGAAGAACTTTAAGAAATCAGCGTGAGCAAAAAACTTCGGGATTATTAAACTTAATTAACTCGATTATGGTTATTAAAAGTTTTGTTCGTGAGAAGTTTGAAGGAAAAAAACAATATGATTTGCAAATGCAGTTAATGGAAAGTCAGATGTTTACAAGAAAAACCAATTTTATTTATGATGGTTTAAAAACATTTATCGAGCAGTTTGGAGTAGTTTTGATTATCCTTTTGACGGTTTATTTGGTTTTAGACCAGCAAATGACCATTGGTGCAATTATGCTTCATATTATGCTTTTCAATAATGTTTCTGCGCCTATTCGTCAGTTACATAGGATCTATGATGATATGAATGACGCGATGATTTATGCAGAAGGATATTTTGATATTTTAAATGCTGACAACGAAAAAGAACCGAACGGAAATTTTGTAGAAAAAGACATTAAAGGCAATTTTGTATTAAACAATATTAATTTTTCTTATCCTAACGGAACTCAGGCTTTACACGATGTTTCCATGACAATAGAAAACGGAAAAACAACAGCTCTGGTTGGGTTAAGTGGAGCAGGAAAATCTACTATAATTAATCTATTGTGTAAATTTTATCTTCCGGAATCAGGACAAATTTTGTTGGATGGAGTAGATTTGAATGACTATGATAATACTTTTCTTCGTGATGATTTGGGTTTGGTGCTTCAAAAAAACCATATTTTTCAGGGAAGTATTGAAGATAATATCAGGTACGGAAATATGAATGCCAGTTTTGAAGAAATTCAGGAAGCTGCAAAAAAAGCCTATTTGCATGAGCAGATTTTAGATTTGCCGGAAGGTTATAAACATGATGCTACACAACTTTCAGGAGGTCAGCAACAAAGAATAGCTATTGCAAGATTGTTTTTGAAAAATCCTCCGATTATTTTCCTCGATGAGCCTACCGCAAGTCTTGATGCTATTGCGACGGAGCAGATTAAAAATTCTTTAGACGCCATAAAAGAAGGCAGAACTGTAATTATTATTTCGCACTCTTTATCTCAAATTTTAGATTCGGATAGAATTTACGTGATGAAAAAAGGTAGAGTTGTAGAAAGTGGAACTCATGATGAGCTTGTTCAAATCAACGGAACGTATCGAGAAATTTTTGATGCTTCGGCCAGAAGTCTCAATCTCGATAAACTTGTAAACACATATAAGGATAATTAAGATAGAGATTGATATTAAAGCTAATATCAGCAAAATGAACGACAATTATTTAAAAAAACTTGACCGGGTAACGGCTATTCTTACTCAATTACAGTCAAAGCCGATTGTAAGAGCACAAGATTTGGCTGAAAAATTTGACGTGAGTGTAAGAACGATTTATCGTGATGTAAAGACACTTGAAAACGCAGGAATTCCCATTGTTGGAGAAGCAGGAAGCGGATATTCTTTAATGGAAGGCTACAAACTTCCGCCAGTGATGTTTACAAAAGAAGAGGTTTTGAGTTTCATCACTGCGGAAAAACTGATGCAGAAATTTTTACACCAAAGTTTAGGAAATCATTATCAAACGGCAATGGAAAAAGTTCGTTCGGTACTGAAACATTCGGATAAAAATTTAATTCAGAATATCGAAAAACAGATTGACGTTTATAATTATCATCCCAAACCGGAAGACAACATCAGAAATATTATTCCTATTATTCTTGAAAGTATTGCGGAAAAGAAGCAGTTAATAATGGAATATAAAACCGTTGATTCCAAAATTTCAACGAGAACAATCGAAGCTGTTGGTGTTTTCTTTGAGTTTAATTATTGGTATATCATGGCTTTTTGTACGCTGCGAAATGATTTCAGGCAGTTTCGTGTTGACAGGATTCTTCAGATTTTCAAAACTCAAAATCCTTTTTTGCAAGAATATGGACAGATAAACGATTATCGTAAAAGTTCAAACGGAAATAAAACGAAAGTAAGGCTTCTTGTCGAGAAAAAAATTATAAATCATTTGGCTAATTCTAAAAAATATTACGGTTTAATAGAAGAAATTGATAGAGGAAATGAGGTAGAACTTATCTTTGAAACAGAATGGATTAACGACGGTTTTCCGCGTTGGTTGATAACTTTTGCAGATTATGCAACTATTTTGGAACCTGAAATTCTTAAAACCAAATTGAGCGATATTGTAAACAGAATTTCAAATAAGCATCAATAAAAACCTGACCATGAGTCGGGTTTTTATTGATGCTTATTTGAATGAAAAAGCTGAAACAAATGATAGAAATGAGACCTTTTTCTTAATATGAATTATTTTCTTACCACTTTGTTTACATTATGAAATGATTGATTGTTGATATTGAAATTAATCAAAGATTTTAACCTTAATAATGGCATTAATGGAGCTAAAATCTCTCCCAAAAAAAAGGAGGCTCAATTCCTAAAGCTCTTAAATATACATATCCTTGCCCGCGGTGATGGATTTCGTTATCCACAAAATATAGAATATTTTCATATACAGGAAATTCATATTGCCCAAATAAGTTGAAAGTTTCCTGAAAACGTTCTTCAGTTATTTTTGAAAAATAATTATTGATTATTTGTGTCTCTTCATCCCATTTTTTTAGAATTTCTTCTTTGGTTTTTGGGTTGAAAGCTTCCTCGTTGTACGCTTCGGTGTTACTTTCAACAATTCCTTTTAAAGCGGGGCCTCCAATGCTGATGAGTTCAACTGCTAATTTTGCGAATGGTCTCATTCCGCCAATTGAAAACTCGAATAATTCTTTTTCAGGAAAAGCTTCAATTACTCTTCTGGTAAGATTTCTATGACCTTGCCAATGTTTTAGTAGTTGTTCAGATGTCATAAATTGTTTTGTGATTGTTTCTGTAGTTGTCATAACTAATTTGTTTTTAAGTGTTATTGTTGATACAAAGGTAAAAAGGAGTTGTGACAACAGTTTGTCAGTAGGTTTTTATGATTAAAAATTTTTTTCATTAAAATATCATTTCCACTTTTCCGTTAGAGTAGAGAATTGATTAATTAAATTGTAAATTGTACGGAAATTTATAAATATGAAGAAGATTATTTTGTCTGTTGTTACTGTGTTTTTATTGTTATCCTGTAATAAAATTGAAGAGAAAATAGACCAAACTGTTCAAAAAACTGCAGAAACTGTTCAGCAGAAGGCTCAACAAGCAGTGGAAGAAACAGTAAAAAATACAATTAATGAATCGATAAATTCTTTAACCAATTCTGAAGATATTAAGTTCAATCAGGTTTTTCCAGGTTCAGGAGAAGCGATAGTTACAGAAGAAAAAGGGAAAAAGTTTAAGTTTCCGAATGGTTCCGAAGGTTTTATCTTTAAATATAAAGCAGATAAAGCAGTTTTAATTCCTTTTTTAGAAAAACAAACAACAACGAATGAAAGCAAATCAGATAAGTCTGCCAGAAAAATTGACGGACAAAGTATTATAGATAAAATTAGTTTTATAGAAAAATTTCTTCCTGAAAATACGATTGATTCCGGCTTTTTGGATGAAATTAAAAATGATAATAGTATTGAATATTACAAACTGAAAAGATTTCCGAATAGCAGTACAATTATCTACAATCCCAAGAACCATACCGTATTGCAATACGTTGAGGTAAATAAATAATTTGAAAGATGACCGGTTTTTTATCGGTCATTTTGTTTTTTAGATTTATACAATCATTCAAAAATTTGTAAAACTTATTATAAAAAAGTATTTTAGTAGTATGAAAATTTATACTAAAACAGGGGACAAAGGACAAACTGCACTTTATGGCGGAACAAGGGTTTCAAAAGCAAGTGCAAGAGTTGATAGCTACGGAAATATAGATGAGCTTAATTCATTCATCGGAATTGCAAAAAGCCATATTGAAGATGAAGAAGTTTTAAAGCAGCTTAAGAAAATTCAGTTTGATTTATTTACAGTGGGTTCTGAAGCGGCAACTCCGGTTGATAAATTGATGTTGGCAAACGGCAAATCACGTCTTCCTATTATTATTTCTGATATAGAAATTGAAGAGCTGGAAAACTGGATGGATGCTTTTGACGAAAAAATAGAACCTTTACAATATTTTATCCTTCCTGGAGGTGGAAAAGCGGCTACTTTTTTACATGCTGCGAGAACAATTTGCAGAAGAGCAGAACGTTCTTTGGTCTTTTTGAATGAATCGGAAGAAGTTCGACCTGAATTGATTAAATACTTAAACAGACTTTCAGATTATATTTTTGTTTTGGCAAGATATATTTCAAAAATTAATAACGAACCGGAAGAATACTGGAATCCGAATGAAAGATAAAGCATTACTTTTCATCAACGGAGATGCTCCAAAAACTTTTCCACGACCTGATGATTATGGTTTGATTGCCTGTACAGATGGTGCTTTTCATTATTTAAAAAATCTGAATTTCCCTTTAGATAAACTAGATTTTATTTCAGGTGATTTTGATTCTCATTCTGGTTCGGATGAAAATATTTATCAGGATAAATTCATTCACACACCCGATCAGGAAAGAACGGATTTTCATAAAGCATTGGAAATTATTTTAGAAAAAGGGTTTGCAAAAGTTGATGTTTTGGGAGGAAGTGGAGGAGAGCAAGACCATTTTTTGGGAAACCTTACGGTAGCTTATCGTTTTAAAGATACAATGGATATTAAGTTTTATGATGAATTTTCAGAGTATTATTTTATTCCGAAAAACACTGTTTTGAAGGGAGTGAAAGATAAAATGATTTCTTTGTATCCGTTTCCGATGGTTGAAAATATTACAACAAAAGGGCTTAATTGGACTTTAAATAAAGGAAATGCAAGTATGACGACCAATCTTTTAACCCGGAATTTTGCGGTGGAAGATGAGGTTTCGATTGAATATGAAAAAGGAGATTTACTGATTTTCATAGGAAAGAAGTATCTGTAGTTTTACCTGAATTTAAGTAACATTAAGAATTGTCTGCTGAGAAAAATAATTAAAATATCGCTTTTCATCACTTCATTAATCTGTGTTTTTTCATGTAAAACACAACAATTTTCTATACCTGAATACGGAAAATTAGAAAATGAAAAACCAATTGACATCGGAAAAGTTTATAATTTCCGAACCATAGGAAATGTTAAAAATATCGATGGTAGAACTTTAAAGGAAGGGAGATTTTATAGAAGCGGACATCTTTCAAAACTAAAGAAAAAGTCTTTTGAAGAGTTTGAAAATTTAGGAATCAAAGAAATTATTGATCTTAGAAACTCCAAGGAAATTGACAAAAAACCTGACAATCTTCCTGAAAATTTTGTTTACAAAAATTATTCAGCTTTTGAAGATAAAGGGGATCAATTAGACCAGGCAAGAAAGCTGGTTTTAAAAGGAAAAGTGAATGGTTCTGATGCAGATAAAAGAATGCTTGATTTTTATAAGGAATATGTTACGGAAAATCCTGAAATTATCAAGAAAATTATCACGGAAATTTTAGATTCAGATCTGCCTGTTTTATACCATTGTACTGCCGGAAAAGACCGAACCGGAATTACGACTGCTTTGCTTTTGACAATTTTGAAATTTGACAAGCAAACTATTTATAATGAATATCTTTTGTCCAATAATTATAGAGAAAAACTTGTTCAGAAAAGGCTTAAACAGGCAAATAATTTACATTTTTTATATCCCAAAATGGATTTGAAAGTTTTAGAAAAATTGAGCTGGGTTGAAACAGCCTATCTTGATGCTGCTTTTAATGAAATTAATAAAAAATACGGTTCAATTGATATATATATTCAACAGGTTTTGGGAATTTCTGAAGATAAAAGACAGCAATACATTCAGAAGTTTACATACTGATAATCAATATGATGTTTTTACCGAGAAATGCTTGAAAATTTATAATAAATTTAACGCTAAAAAATCAAACTTTTTTAGCAATTTTGCATTTCTTAATTCACTTATTTAGAAATGAAAATAAAATACTCGGAACTTATTGATCAGACGTTATACTTCCCGACAGAAGAGTTTAATGTTTCTGAGAACAATTTGTTATTTCACGACATTCCTTTAATGGATGTTGTTGAAAAATTTGGCACCCCGCTAAAAATTAGCTACCTGCCGAGAATTTCTCAAAATATCCAGAAAGCGAAAAGCTGGTTTAAGGAGGCCTTTGAGAAAACCGAATATAAAAAGAGTTATACTTATTGTTATTGTACAAAATCAAGTCATTTCAAATTTGTATTAGAGGAAGCTTTAAAAAATGATATTTCTATTGAAACTTCTTCTGCCTATGACATGGATATTGTAAAATCTTTGTACGAAAACGGAAAAGTAGATAAAAATATTGAAGTTATATGTAATGGTTTTAAAACTGATGATTATCTGGCGAAAATCTCGGATATGATCAATAGCGGTTTTGAAAATATTACTCCAATTTTAGATAATTACCGTGAGCTGGATAAGCTTACGGAAAGTATTGATTCAACTTTTGACATCGGAATAAGAATTGCTTCAGAGGAAGAGCCTAAATTCGAATTTTATACCTCAAGATTAGGCATCGGATATAAAGATATTATTCCATATTACAGTCAAAAAATTGCTGAGCACCCGAATGCAAGATTGAAAATGCTTCATTTCTTCATCAATACCGGAATTAAGGATACAGCATATTATTGGAACGAATTGTATAAATGTCTTCGTGTGTATGCGCGTTTGAAGAAAATTGCACCGGAAGTTGATTCATTAAACATTGGTGGTGGTTTTCCTATTAAAACTTCTTTGAACTTTGATTATGATTATCAGTACATGGTTGAGGAAATTGTTTCTCAAATCAAGAAATTCTGTGAGGAAGAAGGGGTTGAAGAGCCAAATATTTACACAGAATTCGGAAGTTTTACTGTGGGAGAAAGTGGTGCAAATATTTATAAAATTATTTCTCAAAAACGTCAGAATGATAGAGAAAAATGGAACATGATTGATTCTTCTTTCATGACAACACTTCCTGATACTTGGGCAATTTCGAGACACTTTATCATGCTTCCTCTGAACAGATGGGAAGATACTTATGAAAGAGTTTTCTTGGGTGGTTTAACGTGTGATTCAGATGATTATTACAACTCCGAACAACATACCAATGCCATTTATTTGCCTGTTTTCAGTGATACAAAACCTTTATATATTGGGTTTTTCCATACAGGAGCGTATCAGGAAACAATCAGTGGATTTGGAGGAATTCATCACTGTTTGATGCCTCAGCCGAGACATATTTTGATTCAAAAAGATGAGAATGGAGAATTGCAATATGAAATTTTCCGTGAAAAGCAAGAACCTGAGGATGTATTGAAAATTCTTGGATATAAATAGAATATTGAACTTGGGTTTGTCGTTTCGACGATAGGAGAAATCTAATATTTAAAATAGATTCTTCATTTCACTTCGTTTTATTCAGAATGACAATAACAAAAGCAAATAAAAAATCTCTCAAAATTTTTGAGAGATTTTTTTAGAAATATATTGATATTTTATCTAATTCTAGTTCTGCATAATCTGAAACAACATTATTTGCTAAAGTATAATCCTGATTTTTAGAATGTGGACTTCTATAAGCACTACAGAAAATATTGGCTCTGTGTGCTGCTAAAATTCCGTTTGTAGAATCTTCTATAACCATGCAGTTTTCAGGTGTTTCATCTGCCATTTCTGCTGCTAAAAGAAAAACTTCGGGATGAGGTTTTGATTCTTTTAAGTCTGCTCCGCTTATTTTTCCGCTGAAATATTTTTCTAATCCGAATTTTTCAAAAACCATATTGATGGTAGTCATGGTTGCAGAAGATGCCAGAATTAATTTTATACCGTTTTCATGATAATGTTGAATTAAATTTCTCACTCCGGGAATCAAGTCAAACTCATCATCGTTGTAAAAATAATCCTTGAAATGAGCTCTTTTGATTTTTGCAATTTCTTCGTGGGTTTTGTTTAAATTAAATTGAACAATCAAAGTCTCACAAACCCTTTTTGTAGAAGCTCCTGTAAAAGAAGTATACAAGTCTTCCGAAACATTAATTTCAAGTTCACTGAATGTTTTAAAATAAGCTTTTCTATGCAATGGTTCCGTATCTACAATTACCCCATCCATATCGAAAAGAACAGCTTTTAAAGGCATATTTTTGTTTTTTTTACAAAGATAAGCATTTGAGTAATGAATTATAAGTTATAAGTCATGCGTACAGAAATTTTGAATTTAATTAACTGAAATAATGCCACTCGAAACTCATAATTCATCACTTATAACTAACTCTCATCTTCTAACTTCTTTGTATCTTTGCCGTAATCATTTAATTTCTTAAAAATATATGAAAACATACGCAGGAATTCCTGAAGAAAATGCATCGTTAGAAAACTCTAAAGTAATGTTGGTAACGGTTCCTTACGATGGAACGTCAACTTGGGGGAAAGGAGCTGATAAAGGTCCGGAATTGTTCTTAGATGCTTCCGAAAATATGGAGCTTTATGATATAGAGACACAAACAGAACCTTATCTTGAAGGGGTTTATTTGGCAGGAGAAGTTTCTGAAAACTCTAGTCCTGAAGCGATGACAGATGCCGTTTATCAAAAAACTAAAGAACTTTTGAATAATGAGGGCAAATTATTTACACTTTTCGGAGGAGAGCACTCGGTTTCTATAGGTTCAATTCGTGCGGTTGGAGAGAAGTACGAAAATTTAACGGTTCTTCAACTGGATGCTCATACAGACTTACGCCCTGAGTTTCATGGTTCTACTTCTAATCATGCTTGTGCAGTTTTTGAAGCGAATCAGAAACATAATTTGGTACAAGTGGGAATCCGTTCTATGGATGTTGAGGAAGCTCAATATTTACCGGAAGGAAGAGTGTTTTTTGCTCACGAAATTGCAAATAATGAGAATTGGGTAAATGATGTTTTGGAAAAAGTATCAGGAAATGTTTATATCACAATTGACTTAGATGCTTTTGACCCTTCAATTGCTCCGTCAACAGGAACTCCTGAACCTGGTGGACTACAATGGTATCCAACCTTGGAATTATTAAGAAAAGTATTTGAAAAATGTAACGTTGTAGCATTTGATATTGTAGAATTGATGGATTCTCCAATGGCAAAACCAAGTGCATTCTTGGCTGCAAAGTTGTATTACAAGATGCTTGCTTATTATCATATTTACAACAAATAGTAACTAAAATTTCGCAAGAATCGGATTTTTTCTGTTGTGTATTCTTTGGAAATTTGTGAGGTAAAATAAAATGTTATGGCTACACAAAGTCAAATTGATTATAACAGAATTGCCAAAGCAATAGAATATATTCAGAAGAATTTTAAACTTCAGCCGAGTTTGGAGGAAGTGGCCGAAAATATCCACTTGAGTCCGACTCATTTTCAGAAGATGTTTTCTGACTGGGCAGGAACGAGTCCGAAGAAATTTTTGCAATTCATCAGTCTTGAACATGCGAAAAATTTGTTGAAAGAAGAAAAAGCGAGTTTATTTGATACAGCTTATGAGACAGGACTTTCAAGCACAAGCAGATTGCATGATTTGTTTGTGAAAATTGAAGGGATGTCTCCTGCAGAATATAAAAACGGAGGAAAAAGTTTAAAGATTAATTTTAGTTTTTCCGAAACTCCTTTTGGAAGTGTAATTACAGCTTCCACAGAAAAAGGAATCTGCTTTATGGCTTTTGAAAATAATAAAAATAAAGCATTGGGAGATTTGCAAAGTAAATTTCCTAATGCTTCTTTTTTTGAAAGTCAGGATGACTTTCAGCAAAATGCATTATCCATTTTTGATAAAGACTGGACGAAGCTAAACACCATCAAATTACATTTAAAAGGAACTGATTTTCAGTTAAAAGTTTGGGAAAGCCTTCTTAAAATTCCGATGGGTAAATTATCAACCTACGGAAATTTAGCGAAAAAAATAGGTAGCCCAAATGCATCGAGAGCAGTCGGAACTGCAATTGGGAGCAATCCTGTCGCTTTTTTAATTCCTTGTCATCGTGTTATTCAATCTACAGGAAATTTGGGAGGTTACAGATGGGGAAGTGATAGAAAACAATTGATTATAGGTTGGGAAAGTGCCAAAGTCTACTCTGAAAATCCGACATTACTATAAATTCTTTAAACGCCAAACACTCAATATAAAATGGTAAGTCTATTCGAAGAAATATCAGATTACCCTCTAAATATCATTCCGAATGATGGGATTGTTCATTATTATGGAAAAGTTTTCTCTAAAGAAAAATCGGATGAATATTATAATTATTTATTCAATCAAATTCCTTGGGAAAATGATGAAGCAGTGATTTTCGGAAAGTTGATTTTAACGAAAAGAAAAGTGGCTTGGTTTGGTGAAAAACCTTTTGAATATACTTATTCAAAGCGAACAAAACTAGCAAAACACTGGACTCCCGAATTATTGGAACTTAAAAAGAAATGTGAAGAAGTAACAGGAGAAACTTACAATTCCTGTTTATTGAATTTGTATCATGACGGAAGTGAAGGAATGGCTTATCACAGCGATGGAGAAAAAGATTTGAAAAAACACGGCGCAATTGCTTCTTTAACTTTTGGAGCAGAAAGGAAGTTTTTATTCAAACATAAAACAACAAAAGAAAAAGTAGAAATATTTCTGGAACACGGAAGTTTGTTGGTAATGAAAGGAACAACACAGGATAATTGGTTGCACAGACTTCCTCCAACTACAAAAGTAAAAACTCCGAGAGTGAATCTTACATTTAGAACGATTGAGGAGTGACTTTCCTGCAAATTGAGCAAATTTATAAGGTGTTTACCTTTAAAATCGACGACATAACTAAAAAACAAAAGCTGCTCAATTTGAACAGCTTTTTCAATTTATTTTAAAACCTCAACTTCAATTGAACTGTCATCAAAAACTTTAATAAATGCTTTTGTGTAATCTTCTTTCGTTGCAAAATTGGGGTTATCTAAGAATTTTTGATGATTAACGGCAAATAAAGGGAACCATGTGCTGCTTATTTGGATTTGAATTTTATGTCCTTTTTTAAAGGTATGAACTACATCTTGCAATCTGAAATTCACGGCTGTTTTTTGATTTGGAATCAATGCTTCTGCTTTTTCTCTTGAATTTCTGAATCTTGCAGGCATAATTTCACTTCTTACCATTTGATGATAGTTTCCGTAAATTACCCCATCTTTTTTCTCTGTAGGTTTGAAATCTTCTGGGTAAACGTCTATTAATTTTACAGCAAAATCGGCATCTGTGGAAGTTGAAGCGATATTCAGTTTAGCCATAATTTCTCCGGCAAAAGTGATGTCTTCCGTTAAAACATCTGTTGTGAAAGTTAAAACATCAGGTCTTCCTACTGCAAATCTTTGGTCTTCAGACATATAATTTCTCGGTGTAAATCCGTTGAAATCTTTTAAATTATCCGAACTTAAAACAGGATTGCTTGGGTCGCTGTAATATTCCGAAAAGCCTTGACCTGCCGAATTTTTTAATGTTCCGTTTGCTAAATAGAAATTAACTTTCTTAGCTTCTTTCGGGGGATAAGTTGCAAATTCTTTCCATTGTTTTGCTCCTGTATCGTACATTAATGCTTCTGGTAAACCTGCATCTTGCTTTGTATTTCCTTTTAAATAATGATGGAAAAATTTTGTTTCAATATTTTTTTGATAATATGTTGCGATGCTATCTCCGAAATATATCTGATTATGGAAATGTTTTCCCTGTTCGTGAGCCCAAGCTCCATGAGAAAAAGGTCCCATTACGATAGTGTTTTTAGCTTTAGGACTTGTTTTTTCGATAGTTTTATAAATATTTAATGGTCCTGATAAATCCTCGGCATCAAACCAGCCTCCCACTGTCATTACTGCATGATTTACATTTTTAAGATGAGGTAAAAGATTTCTTTTTTGCCAATACTCATCGTAGTTGGGATGATTCATTACTTCTGTCATGAAAAAATTGTCTTTGTAATATTTTTCATAACCATCTTTTAGAGTTCCCATATCTCTGTAGAATTTCAAACCATCTTCCGAAGTTGTTTTAATCATAGAATCAGTGTACCATGCTTTGTTTTCAGGTTTTGTTTTTTGCACCCCGAAAACAGGAAATGTTCTGAAATAGCCTAACATAAATCTCCCGTTGTGAAGAAAATCATCATTCCAAAAATCTGAAATCGGCGCTTGTGGAGAAGAGGCAACTAAAGCCGGATGTTGAGCTAAAATTCCTGCTGCAGTATAAAATCCGGGATATGATGTTCCGTATTGTCCTACTTTTCCATTGTTATCTTTAATGTTTTTGATGAGCCATTCTATGGTGTCATAAGTATCTGTACTTTCGTCTACATCTTTCTTGGTTTTACGGTCAACTTGCGGAGTCATATTGGTAAAAGTGCCTTCACTCATATATCTTCCGCGAACATCCTGAAACACAAAAATATATTTGTCTTTCATAATATATGGATTGGGACCAAGTTTTGTTCTATATTCATTTTCACCGTAAGGAGCGATGCTGTAGCAGGTTCTCTGCATCAAAAACGGATATTTGTTTTTACTGGAAATATCTTTGGGAATGTATGCAATTGTGAAAAGTTTTACTCCGTCACGCATTGTGATATAAAATTCTTTCTTTGTGAAATTATCTTTCACAAAAGTATCTTGTGATGGTTTAGTTTGTGAGTTTCCAAAAAGGAAGAAGAAAATAAATACTATCGAAATATGGGTTTTCATAAATATAATTTGATGCTAATTTAAAAATAAATGACTGGATATTTACCCAATCACTTCTTTTTCTTTCCTGTAAATTTATTCAGTTTCATCGTTAAAGAAAACATGATGTATCGTTTCAAAATTAAATCTTCGCGGTCTTCTACATAAGAAGCGGTAATATTTCTTTTTACACTTTGGTTTTGGTTGAGAACATCATAAACTTTGATTTTGGCGGTAATTTGCTTTTTATAAAAAGAATATCCCATGCTTGTATTCCAGAAATAAAAATCTCTTTTGAAACCCGGTGCAATATTGGAGCTTGTGTTGTATTCGAAATCATTTCCGAAAAACAAATTAGTACTTAAAAAATAATTTGTAAGCTCAAGTCGGAAGGTTTGGTAAGTGTTTTTTATGTTTTCAACACTGTAGTTTTTATAATCTGAAAAAGAATAATTGATTCTATAAGATGGCTTTATGTTGATTTTGTCTTTTTTGTCATAAGTTAAATTAATTCCGGGAGAGAAAGTATAAGAATTTCCTGTAAATTCTTGTCCGTTGATATAGCCTTTATTGTATCTGTATGAGAAACTTGCACGAGGTCTGATGGAAAATTTATTGTCTTTCCATTTAAACGTTTTGGTAAATCCGGCTCCAAGATTTGCCATTTTGTTTCCGCTGATATTTCTATAGGTTATAAACTGTTTTCCGGACTCATCATAATAAGAATAGTTGGTAATATCATTGTTATTATACGTAAATCCTGCATTCACATGATAATTAATACCTTTAGGAACATTATGATTGTTTATAAGAATATTTGTACTGTTGCTCCAGGTATTTTTAAGATTTGAATTTCCTTCATTGGTTACCAAAGGGTCGGATGTATCAACATAAGGAATAAGTCTTTCCGCAGACGGAATGGTATAATTTGAAGAATTGTAAATACTTAATCTGGTGTTTTCTGAAATTTTGTATTGTAAACCGATATTGTAGTCGGGTAAGAAATATTTTTTCTCTAAATCATATTGTTTCCCATTGAAAATTGCATCTAAATTCAGGTTTACAATATCAATTCCGGCAGATGCCCATAAATTAAATTTCTTTTTATTGATTTCCAATGTTATTTCAGGAGAGAGCTCATTGTTTTTTTGTTCCAGACTGTTTGATAAATTGATGTTGTTTAGAGAATAGTTTCCTGTATTTTCATCAAAATCATTTACATTTCTTGCATTCAGGTCTCTTTTTGATTCATAGTTTAATCCGAAATTAATGCTCATAGAATCTGTAATAGGTTCTGAATATTTGATGTTGAAGCCATAATTGTTAGTTTGCTTTTTGGTTTGGCTCAACTGGTTTCTTATATCGTTTTGGTTAGGGTTTTCGAAGAAAATTGTTTGAGACTGAATGAGATTATTGTCTTTTGCTTGTGTTATTGAAGTGTTGATACTTGCATTGAAAAATCTTCTTTTCTTTTTAAATTTTTTTGAAAAAAATAAGCTAGGGCTAAAAGTATTGCTTTCAGAATCTGTATTATTATAAGATTGACTTTCATTTAAAAGAGCCTCATCTTTAAAAGTGGAAGATTTTGAATTTCTTTTACCTGAAGTTTTGGATGTTGAAAATACTGGTGAAAAATAAATGGTATTCAAAGAATCTGCTTTTATTTTCACAGAAGAATTAAAACCGTATTGTTCACTGATATTTTCAGCATTGTTTTCTGAATCTGTTTTCAGGGTGTTTGTAGGTAAAAATGTAATTTTTGAACTTTTTGAAGCTGTTTGAAGATTAGATTCTGTACGATTTATTCCAAGCGCGTCTAAATCTACATCTTTGCTTAATACATCACTATAATTAATGCCGATTGTTGTAGATTTTCTGATTCCTTTACTTTTATTACCTGAGTTTTCCGAATTTCCGGAATTTCGGCTTCCCATACTGTCAAATACATCATCGTTGGAAAAACCTTGTGAGTTGATATTATTTGAAGATGCGATAAGACTTATTTTGGTTTTATCCTTAAAATAACTCAAAAAAGCGTTGCCTTCATATCGCTTATCAGAGCCATAACCTGCTGTGATTTTAGAGAGGAGTCCTTTGTTTTTTTTCTCGTCTATATTGAAATTGATGGTTGCATTTTCAGATTTTGGAGTTTTTCCATTTAGTTCTTCTTCTTTTGTTTTTGTGGTGGTAAACTGAATATTTTTGATAATATCTGCAGGGATATTTTTAAGAGCAATTTTTCCGTCTTTATCAAAGAAAGGTTTGCCATTTATCATTATTTGGTCGACTTCTTTTCCGTTGATTGTTATTTTTCCGTCGTTATCGATTTCTACCCCGTTGATATTTTTTAAAAGCTCCTCAATATTACTGTCTGGACGAACTTTGATGGCACTAGCGTTAAATTCGATAGTGTCTTTTTTTATTTTAATAGGTGAAACCGTAATTTTTACCTCTTCAATATCCGAGATTTGGTTTTTATCAAGTATAATTTCTCCTAAGGTTAGGGATTGCTCTATTTTATCCAATTTTTTTGAATAGGAAACTAATTTATCAGCATCAATTTTTAAAACGGAAGATTCAGATACAGCATCGGTTTTTAATGAAAATTTTCCTTCTTTATTGGTGGCGGTATAATTTATTATAGATGAATCCTTTTGCTTGATAAGATAAACAGTAGCATTTTCCACAGTTTTTTTTTCATAATCTGAGACTTTCCCTTCAATGCTGAATTTTTGTCCGTGAATGAACAAAAAACTGAATATAAACAATAATAATCCTAAAACTTTCTTCATTAGTGCTTTTTTGGATTGCTAAAATATAAAAAAACATCCCTGAAAAAGGATGTTTATGACTTAAATAATGTTAAATCTCAATTAAGCTTTCAAATATCTTGCATAAGCGTAACCTTCTTGTCCGTCAGCACTTCTTACTTTCCACCAATCGTCAGAAGTCTGTTCGATTAATGTAACTGAAGAACCTTTAGCAGCTTTTCCTACAACAGCAGCTTCTGTAGAAGGCTCTTGTCTGATGTTAAGGTTAGATTCTTCTGTAGCCACAGTAAGAGTAGCACCAGCTTCAAGACCTGCAACTTGTACATCAATATTAATGTCTGAAGCAGAATAAGAGGCATCAATAGCACCTAATGCATTCCAAACAGCATCTTTAGCAGCAGAATTTGAAGCATTTCCTGAAACATAAAGAATTCCGTCTTGCTCCTGAACCTGAAGATTAGAGATTCCTGCAGACTGAGCCGCAGAAACTACACTTGAATATTTATCTTGTAATGTACTCATTTTAAATTATTTTACTGTATAGTTAAAGTTTACTTTTCCTACTTTCAAAGCATCTACAGATTCTTTGATTTTTCTAGCTTGTGTAGAAGAAGCCGTTCCTGTAAGAGTTAATTCTCCGTTTACTACTTCTACTTTTACAGTTGGGAAATCTTTTAAAGCATCTTTTACTTTTTGTTGAACTTCAGGAGCTACAGCAGACTGAGTTTCAACAGGGGCAGCAACAGGAGCAGGTGCAACAGTAGCCATGTCCATAACTTCTTTCACACCAGTAATTGCTTTTAATTGAGCAATCATAGCATCTTTAGCTTCTTGAGTTTCGAAAGTTCCACTTAAGTGAGCCACACCTTCTTTTACTTCTACAGAAGCGTTAGGATTAGATGTTACTACTGTAGTAGCCTGAGTTTGAAGGTCAGCGTCAGAAACTTTCTTTTTACAAGAAACAGCTCCGAAAGATACAGCTACAGCCAATGCAGCCATTGCGATAGTTTTTTTCATAGTTGTATATTTTTAACATTGTTAATACAATCAAATGTAATAATAAAATTTGTACCAAAAGGATAAAAAAGAGATAAATATTTCTTAAAATTTTTGCAATATTTTATAAATCAATCCATTAATTTTATTTTATGCTGAATTTAATGGGTAAATGAGATTTGTTAACGGAAATTTAATCCCAATTGTAAAAATATTATATTTGCGAAACTTGAATTATTTATATGAAGGGACAAAACAAACTATTTATAGCAATTATTGTAGCACTTGTAGTGGGAGTAGGAATTGGAGGATTGGTGCATACTCAGTATCCTGAAAGCGCTGAGCCTTTTTCTAAAAATATAAAACTTTTAGGAACAATATTTATCAGATTAGTGCAGATGATTATTGCGCCGCTAGTTTTTACGACATTGGTTGTGGGAATTGCAAAAATGAGTGATATCAAAATGATTGGTAGAGTTGGAACAAAAGCTATGTTGTGGTTTATTTCAGCTTCCTTAATTTCACTTTTTATTGGTTTGGTGCTGGTAAACTGGCTGGAACCGGGACACGTTACCAAACTTCCTATTCAGGATGCAGCTTCTGCGGATGAATTATTGAAAAGCAGCAAAGGTTTTTCTTTGGAAGATTTTGTAAAGCATGTGATTCCTAAAAGTTTATTTGAAGCTTTTGCTACCAACGAAGTATTACAAATTGTGGTCTTTTCAATTATGTTTGGGGTTGCTTTGGCTAATTTGGGAGAAGAATATGCTCAGCCGGTTGTCAAATTATTTGATATTATAGCTCATGCTATTCTTAAAATGGTAGGTTATATTATGTGGTTTGCTCCTCTTGGAGTTTTGGGAGCTATTGCTGCTGTTGTGGCAACCAATGGTTTTGAAATATTTAAGGTATATGCTGTTTATCTGAGAGACTTTTTCTTTGCGTTAGGAATACTTTGGCTGGTATTATTGTTGGTTGGGTATCTTATTTTAGGAAACAGACTGTTTGATTTGTTAAAAAGAATAAAAGCACCTTTATTGATTGCATTTTCAACAACAAGTTCTGAGGCTGTTTTTCCGAAACTGGTAGAAGAATTAGAAAGATTCGGGTGTAATAATAGAGTAGTATCATTCATTTTACCTTTAGGATATTCTTTCAATTTAGACGGAAGTATGATGTACATGACGTTTGCATCCATTTTCATTGCTCAGATTTACGGTATAGAAATGTCAATAGGTCAACAAATTACAATGCTTTTAGTTTTAATGTTAACTTCAAAAGGTATTGCAGGTGTTCCTAGAGCTTCGTTGGTAATCATCGTGGCAACTTGTTCTATGTTTGGGATTCCGCCTGAAGGAATTGCGTTGATTTTACCAATTGACCACTTTTGTGATATGGGAAGAAGTATGACAAACGTGTTAGGAAATGCATTGGCAACTTCTGCCGTTTCTAAATGGGAAGGTGAATTGAGCGACCACGGAGGTGAACTTTAAGTAAATTTTGAATGAACTTGCAAAATCATAAAGATTCGATTCTTGAAGAAGGATTCACTATTATTAATGATGTTTTTTCAGTTAAAGAAATTGAAAAAATAAGTGAGGCAATTCAGAATATTGATACTTCAAAAGATACTTTTAGGAAATCGGAAGACCTTTTTGCAATAAGACAGTTTTTAAAAGAAATTCCTGAAGTC
This sequence comes from Chryseobacterium oryctis, assembly GCF_025971925.1. Classification (GTDB taxonomy): domain Bacteria; phylum Bacteroidota; class Bacteroidia; order Flavobacteriales; family Weeksellaceae; genus Chryseobacterium; species Chryseobacterium oryctis. The sequence continues at coordinate 175,280 of NZ_JAPDHV010000001.1, read as the reverse complement.
AAAGATTTGATTTTTAATGAAAATATCAAAAAGATTATCGGGGAAATTTTCGGGGATAAATATTTTGTAGTAAAAAGTATTTATTTTGATAAACCAGAAAAATCGAATTGGTATGTCGCTTATCATCAAGATTTAACAATTTCTGTTGATAAGAAGATTGAGTTGCCAAATTTTGGACCTTGGACAACAAAGCAGAATCAATTTGCGGTTCAGCCGCCATTAAATATCCTTGAAAATATTTTTACCATTCGAATTCATTTAGATGATACAGATGAAAATAACGGAGCATTAAAAGTGATTCCAAAATCTCATTCTAAAGGAATTTACAGACCTGAAACAATTGATTGGAAAATTGAGAAAGAAGAAATCTGCAATGTAGAAAAAGGCGGAATAATGATTATGAAACCTTTAATTCTTCACGGTTCCAACAGAACAACAAACGGAAAAAGAAGAAGAGTTATTCATATTGAGTTTTCAGATTTAGAACTTCCTGAACAACTGAATTGGTCTGAAAGGATGAATTAAAGTATAAAAACACCCCGATTTCGATTAGAAATCGGGGTGTTTTTTTGGAATTATTTTACAGAAATTTCATCAACAAAGATATAGGCTTCTCCACCTGCACCTTGATGCCATTCCGGAAGTTTTCCAAAATAATAGGCTTTTACCTTAATGTAACGAGCTTCTGTTGGAAGGATTTCTGTAGAAAAATCTTTAATCTGAACAACTTCGTCTTTAGGCTCTATTGTATTGTCGATAGATTTTAAAAGTATATAATCTTTACCATTCATGGAAGCATAATATTCTACTTTTTTAGGCATTAAAATCCATGCTCTGCTGTCTTGAAGATAAGTTGAGGAAAGGTGGGTAATTTGCTGAGGAGATTGAAAATCAATAATAGCTTCCAAATCCTGACCTTGATAACCATGCCATTCACCTTTTCTCCAGTTTACATCTCCGTAGATTCCGTCAATTAATGCCAATTTTCCTGTTGCAAAATATTGTGGAGTTGCCTTTGAATTGATTGTAATATCCCAATGATTGGGTCTTCTGTTGAAGTTCGCAGTTACAAAAGAGCTTTTTTCACCATTTCTTTCGGCATAAGCTGATACGGTTGTTGTTTTTGTTATGGTAAATGGTTCTTTATATGGTTTGAAAGTCTTTCTTTTGTTGGCATCGCTTTCATCCAATGTCATGTAATAAATTTTATCGGAAGGGTGTAATGGTGTAATTTCAACTTTAGTCGAAAAATCAAAAATTCTATCCGCAGCGATTACAGGAGCAGCTGTTAATTCATCATATTTGAAATCTTTGAATGATTTAGTATTTTCAAAACCTAGTTTTTTTAATTCTGTTTTAGGTGTATTTTTTGTGATGATTTTTGTTGTTCCGTCTTCTAAATGAATTTTAATTTCATCAAAATATGGAGTTGTTGTTTGCCATTCCGGTAATCCGGGGGTTACAGAATAAACTCCCATTGAGCTTAGAATATACCATGCGCTCATTTGTCCGCAATCTTCATTTCCAATCAATCCATCAGGAGTGTTTTTGTAGAAATTATCAAGAATATATTTGATTTTAGCATCCGTTTTCTCAGGTTTATCAACATAATTGTACAAATAGGCAATATGATGACTTGGTTCGTTTCCTTGAGCGTATTGTCCCATCAATCCTGTGATATCTACTTGTTCTCTTCCTGTAGTTTTGTCGGGTGCAGCAAAAATAGCATCAATAAATTGTTCAAATTTTTCCTTTCCTCCATGAGCGGAAATCAATCCTGGAATATCTTGCTGAACTGAGTAAGAGTAATGCCACGAATTTCCTTCTGTATAATTGTTATTAACTTCTCTCGGGTCAAATGGTTGTAGCCAATTTCCGTTTTTTCTGGGTTGCATAAAACCGTTTTTAGGATTGTAAAGGTTTTTCCAGTTTTGAGAACGCTTCATAAAGTATTGATAATCCTCTTTTTTGCCCAAAATTTTTGCCATTTGAGCAATGCACCAATCGTCATAGGCATATTCTAAGGTTTTAGAAACGCTTTCGTGTTCATCATCAATACTGATATAGTTATTGTGTTTATAAGCATTTAAGCCAAAAATATCCAACATCGCAGAGTTTTTGGAAGCCTGAAATGCTTTTTCATAATCAAATCCTGTGATTCCTTTCGCCATGGCATCCGCAATTACAGAAACAGCATGATATCCAATCATGCATTCGGTTTCGTTGGCTGCAAGTTCCCAAACGGGAAGTTTTCCGCCTTGTTCGTATTGTTTAATGAAAGTATTGATGAAGTCTGCGGTTCTTTTCTTATCAATTAAAGTCATTAAAGGATGAGCTGCTCTGAAAGTATCCCAAAGTGAGAAAACTGTATAATAATCAAAATCTGCAGCTGTATAAATTTTATTATCTCTTCCTCTGTATTTCCTGTCAACATCCATGTAAATGTTAGGTTGGGTAAAGACATGGTATAAAGCCGTATAGAAAATAGTCAGTTTATCTTTATCGTCAGATTTTACTTCAATTTTTGATAGTTCTTTATTCCAATCTGCAACGGCTTGTTTTTGAATTTCGTTAAAATCATTAGATTTTCCTTCGGCTAACATATTTTTTGCTGCTCCTTCATAGCCAGTCGGTGAAATAGCAACTTTTACACTAATTTTTTCACCTTTTTTTACTTGTGTGGAAAAAGCTAAAGCCAATTTTGTGCCTGTAAAAAAATTACTTTCTTGTTTCCCATTTACTTCTTTTTTTGAAATTTTCAAAGGTTTTGAAAACTCAATTCTCGCATAAACGTATTGATTGGTTGCCCAAGCTTCACTTCTTCGAAAAACTTCAATAGTTTTATTATCTATAATTTTTACTTCGCCTTCCAGAAGTTTATCTCTATGATTTAAATCCAAAATAATATTGGCGTTTCCTGCTTTATTGAAAGTGTATTCATGATAACCAACTCTTTTTGTTGTGGTTAATTGAACATCAATATTGTGTTTATCTAGTTTTACTGAATAAAATCCAGCAGATGCTTTTTCGTTTTTATGAGAAAATTTTGATGAATAATCTTTGTTATCCAAATTAGGTTCTCCCATTGTTGGCATCAACATGATGTCTCCATAATCAGAAACTCCTGTTCCGTTGAGGTGGGTGTGAGAAAAACCATAAATTACAGAATCTGAATAATGATAGCCGCTGCAACCATCCCAACTTCCGTCGATTCTTGTATCCGGTGAAAGTTGTACCATTCCGAAAGGTACGGTTGCTCCTGGAAATGTATGTCCGTGTCCTCCTGTCCCGATGAACGGATTCACGTATTGTGAATAATTCTGCGCAAATAAGTTGAGTGAAATAATTCCTAAAAGAATTGTAAATATTTTGTTTTTCATTGATGGTTGGTAAAATTCCACCTAAAATACTACAATATTTTATTTCACAAAAGAAAATATCTATCATTGAGTTTACTTATTCTAAATAGCTAAAAATTGCGTAAATTTGTAAACAATTTATTTAGTTTATGTTGACGAAAGAAAAGGTACAAGGTTTCCTTAAAGAGATAGAAGTTGATGATTTGGTGAATAATCTTCAAATCATGGGTAATGACGTGTATATCGATATGACGGCACATTCACCGGCGATGCACGAGAAAAAAAAGCTGGAAGCTGCTATGAAGCAGGCTTTTATTAGTGAGTTTGGAGAAGAAGTTCATCTAAAATTAAAAATAGTTTCTCCGGAACCTAGTGAAATTCAGCAAAGTCAGATTAAAGGAAAACAAATTCCCGGAATTCAAAATATTATTGCCATTGCTTCCGGAAAGGGAGGTGTTGGTAAATCTACTGTTGCTGCAAATATGGCAGTTACATTGGCAAAAATGGGCTTTAAGGTTGGTTTATTAGACGCAGATATTTATGGCCCGTCCGTTCCTACGATGTTTGATACTGAAGGACAAAAACCAATCTCGGTAGAAGTTGATGGGAAAAATTTGATGAGACCTATTGAGAATTATGGAGTAAAAATGCTTTCAATAGGATATTTCTCAGGAGCCAATCAGGCGGTGGTTTGGAGAGGTCCGATGGCTTCAAAAGCGTTGAATCAAATGATTAGAGATGCAGCTTGGGGAGAATTAGACTTTTTATTAATAGATTTACCTCCGGGAACAGGTGATATTCACTTATCAATTATTCAGGAAGTTCCTGTAACAGGAGCGGTGATTGTAAGTACTCCTCAACATGTTGCTTTGGCAGACGTTAGAAAAGGTATTGCGATGTTCCAGATGGAAAGTATTAATATTCCGGTTCTTGGATTAATCGAAAATATGGCGTATTTTACACCAGAAGAATTACCTGAGAATAAATATTATATCTTTGGAAACCAAGGAGCGCAATATTTGGCAGAAGATTTAGGAATTCCTGTGTTGGGTGAAATTCCTTTAATTCAGAGTATAAGAGAAGCGGGAGATGTTGGAAGACCGGCAGCCTTGCAGGAAAATTCTAAAATAGCTGAAATTTATACTGAAACTGCCCGTAAAATGATAGAAAGTCTTGTGGAAAGAAATAAAAACCTTCCTCCGACTGAAGCGGTGAAAATTACAACAATGGCAGGTTGTTCGCCAAAAGCAAAATAATTTTTTCAAATTTTGAAAAAACCGAATTGAACTGAAAAAATATGGAGACAAATATAACACACGAAGATACAGTAACAAGAGTAATGGAAGCTCTTGAAAGCATCAGGCCGTTTTTGAATAAAGACGGCGGTGATATTGAGCTTATTGATGTGAAGGGTAATGTGGTTTATGTAAAACTTTTAGGAAATTGTTCCGGATGTTCACTAAACTTTTCTACATTGAAATTAGGTGTGGAAAATACCATAAAACAACATGCTCCGGAGATTGAAAAAGTGATAAACGTAGAATAAAAAAAATAACAGCATATATTTTTTAAAGACAGGCTTTAGCTTGTCTTTTTTTTGTAATGTTTTTTTTGTTCAAAGAACTTTTTGAATTACTTTTTAGGCTGCGTGAAGTATATCTGGTTTGATGATTTTTCTAATGGATGTTTTTGCATATAGAAAAATGCTGAGATTACCGTTATGAGCAGTAATACAAAAATGACCAGAACAATTCGTCTTAACATTTCTCTCATGTTGCTAGATTTATAATTATTTTCTCGTTTTCGTAAAGTTAATAATTTTTAGGATTAAAAAATATGAAAATAAGGTATTAAAATAATAAAACACTGATGATTTAATAAAATTATACTGTTTTTATACTTATAATTACATATCAATCATTCTTATTTATTCCTGTAAACTATTGTTTATGACGCTTCAGGTTTTATTTTACTTTAAATTTATGAGTAAAAGAATTTGTTGTTTCCAAATAAAAAACCAGCTAATAAAATATAGCTGGTTTTCTAATTTATTGAATGTGAAAATTATTTTTTATCCTATAGTTTACTGTAAATGTTATGAATAAGACCATCTGCAACAGAAATTTTAGGAACAAAAATTTTGTTGATTTCTCCCCAAGACATTACATTGTTAAATATTTTTAATGCATGAACCAATACATCTGCTCTGTCTTCTCTTAAATTATGTTTCGTCATCCTTTCTTCAACGGTAAGATCGTTCAATTCTTTATGAACTTTTTTAAGATGAGAAAGTGACATTGGTTTTCCGTCTTTGGTTTTGCTCATCGAAAAAACTTTGTTGATGTTTCCTCCAGAACCAATAGCTACAATAGGCTTTTTACTGACAATATTTTTTTTGATTTCATCCTTCATTTCCTGCCAGTTGTCGACAATTACCAAGTTGTTTAGTAAACGAATGGTTCCTATATTGAAAGATTTTTCATATTTCATTTTGCCATTTTCATAGAATGTAAGTTCGGTTGAACCTCCTCCAACATCAACATATAAATAAGCAAATTCTTTATCTAAGCCTTCCGCAATATGATTTTCAAAAACTAAAGCCGCTTCTTCATCTCCGGAAATAATTTCAATATTAATGCCTGAAGTTTCCTTTACATTGGCAATAATACTTTTCCCGTTGGTTGCATCTCGCATTGCACTTGTAGCACAGGCTCTGTAATGTTCTACTTTGTAAATTTTCATTAAGTCACTGAAAATTTTCATAGAATCAATAACCATTTTTTCCCTTTCTTCTCCAATTTTACCTAAGGTAAATACATCCATTCCTAATCTTAGAGGTATTCTTAAAAGATTTAGTTTGATGAATTCGGGTTGTTTGTTATTAATCTTTACTTCATTTATTAAAAGTCTGGCTGCATTACTGCCTATATCTATGGCTGCGATTTTCATTCTTTTTTCGTTTTGGCTTTTAAATATTTATAGGTTTCGATTTGAGAGCGACATGCTTCCTTGTCATTCGTGATATATTCGTTGCTTAATTTTTTGTCTAAGATACGAGCTTTTACATTGTCTCTCAACTGAATGTCTAAAATATCTTTTAGTTCTTTTCTTAAATTTTTGTCTGTGATTTTTACGGCGGCTTCAATTCTATAGTCAAGGTTTCTTGTCATCCAGTCTGCAGAAGAGATATACATATCTTCAGCTCCTTTGTTGTAAAAATACATTACTCTCGCGTGTTCAAGATATTCGTCTACAATACTGATTGTTTTAATCTTTTCTTTAAAATTTTTCTGATTAACAGCGCAGTAAATTCCTCTCACAATCATTTTTATCGTTACTCCAGCTGAAGCGGCATCATATAACTTTAAAATCAAAGCTTTGTCACTTAAAGAATTGGCTTTAATAATCATTTCTGCTTTTCTTCCTGCTTTGGCCTCTTCAATTTCTTTGTCTATATGATGAACAATCTTTTCACGCATGAATTGTGGGCAAACTAATAAATTTTTACAGGTTTTCAATACAGGAAGATAATCATCTTTCGGCTTCTTTAATATATTGAAAACTTTATTAATGTCTGCCATTATGCCACGATCCGAGGTCATTACTAAATGATCACCATAAATTCTTGCTGTTTTTTCATTAAAGTTTCCTGTACTTATAAAACCATATTGAATGGTTTTGTTGTGTGCTCTTTTTTTAATGATACAAAGTTTAGCATGAACTTTTTTATTAGGAATTCCTACCAAAACAGTGATTCCTTCAGGTTCCAGCATTTCTTTCCATTTAAGGTTCGATTCTTCATCAAATCTTGCCTGAAGTTCCAACATTACTGTCACTTCTTTGCCGTTTCTTGCTGCATAAATCAAAGCATTGATGATTTTTGAGTTACTCGCTAAACGATAAGCTGTAATCTGAATAGATTTTACATCCGGATCCAGTGCTGATTCTCGGAGTAGGTCAATTACAGGATTGTATTTATGATAAGGAAAGCTTAGAAGTACATCATGTTTTAAAATAACATCGGTGACTCTTTCCCCGTGTTGAAAAGCTGGGTGAGTGAAAGATGTTCTTTCAATTGGTCGTTCATAGTCTTCAAAAACATCCGGAAAATCCATGAAATGTTTGAAATTATGAATTTTTCCACCAGGAATAATACTATCCTTTTTTGTTAGATTTAATTTTCGGATAAGCAATTCTAATAAGGCCTTGTCCATATCTTTATCAAAAACAAAACGAGTAGGTTTTCCTTTTCTTCGGTTCTTTAATCCTTTTTCAATCTTTTCTGCAAAATTGGTTCGGATGTCGTTGTCTAAATCTAATTCTGCATCTTTTGTCACTTTAAAGGCATGGGCAGAGAACTCATCATATCCGAAATAAGAAAAAATATGAGGTAGGTTGAATGTAATCACATCTTCCAATAGCATAACGTTTTTTTCCTCAGGATTTTCTGTAGGAAGCAAAACAAACCTACCTACAAACCTTGAAGGAATCTCAATAATGGCATAATTACTAGAATATTGCCAGTCTTTTTTTCTCATAGCAACTCCAAGATAAAGACTTTTATCCCTCATATAAGGCATTGGGGTGTTTTCGTGGAGAAGAATGGGAATAACATTAGATTCTACAACTTCATCAAAATATGTTCTGACAAATTCTTTTTGTTTAGAAGTTAAATTTTTTGAAGTTTTAATGAAAACTTTGTGTTCAGCCATCTCTCCCTGAATTTTTTTCCAGGTTTTGTCAAAATTTTGCTGCTGTCGGATAACAACGTCATTAATCCTCTGAAGAATCTTTGAGGGTGGCTGATAAAAAGATTCTGCAATTACTTTTTCTTTAAAATCCATTGCACGTTTTAGACCGGCAACGCGTACTCTGAAAAATTCATCTAAATTGTTTGAAAAGATTCCTAAAAATCTGATTCTTAAATGTAAAGGAACTTTTTCGTCCATGGCCTCTTGTAAAACCCTTTCGTTAAAGGCAAGCCAAGTAATATCTCTCGGATTAAAATGTAATGACATTCGTTAGTTTATATTTTATCAAAAATAATGATTCATTGCGTCTCAGAAGGCTTTTTAACGTTAAGGTTTAGTTAAATAACCTTTATTCTAATGGGATTAATTAGATTAAAGTTATTAAAAAATAACAATAAATATAAATGTATAACGGATAATTTTAAAAGACACAATTTAAAAGTTATTTGAATCTAAAATGACAAAATTGATAATGATTGTTAAATGTTTATGACAAAACAACAATCATTAAATAAATGAGCCTTCTTGTATATTAAATTGAGTTTTTGGGGTGATTAATGATTTTTTTAACCTTAAATTCTTCTATGTTTTTGGCTTGAATATGTCAATTTGTCATAAAAAAATGAATGGTATAAATATTGAGAAATTGAGAATGTAAATTGAATTAAAAATTTAGAAAAAATAAAAATATTATGAGTAAAATAATTGGAATCGACTTAGGAACAACCAATTCTTGTGTTGCTGTAATGGAGGGGAAAGACCCTGTTGTTATTCCTAATGCAGAAGGAAAAAGAACAACTCCTTCTATTGTAGCGTTTACAGAAGATGGTGAAAGAAAAGTAGGGGATCCTGCAAAAAGACAGGCTGTAACGAATCCAACGAAAACTGTTTACTCTATCAAAAGATTTATTGGAACTCACTTTAAAGATGATGCTTCTGAAATATCAAGAGTACCATATAAAGTGGTTTCCGGACCAAACGATACTGTAAAAGTAAAAATCGACGATAGAGAATATACTCCACAGGAAATCTCTGCAATGACGCTTCAAAAAATGAAGAAAACTGCTGAAGATTATCTTGGACAAGAAGTAACAAGAGCGGTAATTACTGTTCCTGCATATTTCAATGATGCACAAAGACAAGCTACTAAAGAAGCTGGTGAAATTGCTGGTCTTAAAGTAGAAAGGATTATCAACGAACCTACAGCAGCTGCTTTAGCTTATGGTCTTGATAAAAGCCACAAAGACCAAAAAATCGCTGTATATGATCTTGGTGGTGGTACTTTCGATATTTCTATCCTTGATTTAGGTGACGGGGTGTTTGAAGTATTGTCTACAAACGGAGATACTCACTTAGGGGGTGATGACTTTGATGATGTTATTATCAATTGGATGGCTGATGAATTCAAGTCTGAAGAAGGTGTAGATTTAAAATCTGATGCAATTGCTCTTCAAAGATTGAAAGAAGCTGCTGAAAAAGCTAAAATCGAATTATCTTCTTCTCCGCAAACTGAAATCAACCTTCCGTATATTACAGCTACAGCTACAGGTCCTAAACACTTAGTGAAAACTTTAACTAAAGCTAAATTTGAGCAATTATCTGCTGATTTGGTAAGAAGATCTATGGAGCCTTGTAAAAAAGCGTTGTCTGATGCTGGTCTTTCAGTTTCTGACATCGATGAGGTTATCTTGGTAGGTGGTTCTACAAGAATCCCAATCATTCAGGAAGAAGTAGAAAAGTTCTTCGGTAAAAAACCATCTAAAGGAGTTAACCCAGATGAGGTTGTAGCTATTGGTGCGGCTATCCAAGGAGGAGTATTAACAGGGGATGTAAAAGATGTATTACTTCTTGATGTTACTCCGCTTTCTTTAGGTATCGAAACGATGGGTTCTGTATTTACTAAATTAATTGAAGCTAATACTACAATCCCAACTAAGAAATCCGAAGTATTCTCTACAGCTTCTGACAATCAGCCGGCTGTAAGTATCAGAGTAGGACAGGGGGAAAGACCAATGTTCAACGACAATAAAGAGATTGGTAGATTCGACCTTACAGATATTCCGCCAGCGCCAAGAGGAGTTCCTCAAATCGAAGTTACTTTCGATATCGATGCAAACGGTATTCTAAGTGTTTCTGCTAAAGATAAAGGAACAGGTAAAGAGCAATCTATTAAAATTCAGGCATCTTCAGGTCTTTCTGATGAAGAAATCGAAAGAATGAAGAAAGAGGCTCAGGAAAATTCTGCAGCAGATGCTAAGAGAAAAGAAGAAGTTGAAATATTCAACAAAGCAGACGGATTAATCTTCCAAACTGAAAAACAATTGAAAGAGTTTGGTGATAAATTATCTGCTGACAAAAAAGCTGCGATTGAAACAGCTCATGGAGAATTGAAAACAGCTTTTGAAGCTAAAAATGCAGATGATGTGAAGGCTAAAACAGAAGCATTAGATGCAGCTTGGATGGCAGCTTCAGAAGAGTTATATGCAGCAGGACAGCAAGCTCAAGGTGCAGAAGCTCAAAATGCTGGAGCAAATAATGCAGGAGGTGAAGATGTGCAAGATGCAGACTTCGAAGAAGTTAAGTAATAATTATATATAAGTAATTATAAAACTGCTGTAAACCATGTGTTTACAGCAGTTTTTTTATATAGATTTTTGCGGAAAAAAATGCTCATTACAAAGTATCTGTATTGAGCAAAACAATGATCAGAAGTTTAATAAAATAATTATTGATATAAAAGTTTTTCACCATGTTATGAATCATATGACGACCTGAAATAAGACATGTTTATCCTCTTTTAAAATGAAATGAAAAATCAGACCTTTATATAGAGAAAAGCATGAAATATTTATGAGAAAGAGAAATTTTCGGAACTTAGTATTTGTTCCGTTATTTGTAGGAGTTATTTTGAGTAATGCACAAACTAAAGATTCCGTACGTGCTCCATTAGCAGATTCATTGTCAGTAAAACCGAAAGCCCCAGAGATTAAGTACCCCCAAATTCAATTTAAAGGACTCTTTCAAAGTCGTTATACATTAGGTATGACCAAAGATGTAGATGTAAATGGTTTGCATCATAGCGACCATAGTGGTACTGATAATGGTTTTCTAATTAAATATATGAGAGCTCAGGCACAAGTCCAGATTAGTAAAAGAACTGAAGTGGTTGTACTAGCTAACCTCGCTGATTTTAAAAATGATCCTAAAGGAGGCGTTCTCGAAAATGCCTATATAAAATATACCTTAAATCCTAAAATAGCTGTTACAGTAGGACAATTTCGCCCATGGTTTGGTATTGAAGAAACGTATCCTATTGATATCATCAGGTCATTAGATTGGTCTAATCAATATTCACAATTTGGCAAATTAGGGTGGACAAGTTTCCAAATAGGAGTTTCAGTTGGAGGACAGGTAAAACTGGGGAAACTTCCTTTGCAATATGCCGTGTCTGTGGTAAATGGAAATGGTAAAAATCAAATCAACGATAATGATAATGGTAAGCAATATTCTACACGTTTGGTATTGGGTTTATCTCCGAAATACAATCTAAACCTAGGATTAAATGGGGGAGTTGGGGAAGTTTTCAGTAAAAAAGTTTATGCAGTTGGAGTAGATGTTACAGGAAACGTGAAACTGAACTCTCTTTTGAGTCTAGATATACAATTGGAGGCTAAGCAGGCAACCAATCACGTATTGTACAATTCTTTGGCTGAAAATGTCAGAACATCTAATCCCGATGATTATCTAGTACGAGGTATTTATTTTTTGCCCAATCTGAGATACGAAGTAAACTATCACAATCTTAATGCTATTGATTTATCGGTTCGTTATGAATATTTGGATAGCAATTTTAGATTAAATTCTAACCCTCGACAGACTATTACACCAATGATAGCACTGGAATTCCTGAAAAATTATGGTGCAAGAATACAGTTGGGACTCCAAATGGATCGCTATAAAAAACAGATGGAAAATACTAATCAATACAACAGCAATCTGTTTATAGTCCAGGTACAAGGGAGATTCTAATACAACTTTTATAAAAAATTAATTATGAAATTTTCAATTTTAAGAAAAGCATTAATGGCTTTAGCTGTGCTATTGTGCACACTACAGTTGAACATGCTAAATGCTGCAGAACCGGTCATACCTTTGGCTACTACGTTAAAAGAAGAAATTAAAATTCCATCTCTTGATATCGAAAAAACTATTGTGGCTTCTGAAAATAAAGGCGATAATAAAGTGATTAGCCTAAATAAAATAAAACATGAAGAAGAAATGGGTGAAAAACCTCAAGATCCTAAGGCTTCGATGTTGTTTTGGACTCAATTGGCATTGCTTTTAGTCATTATTTATTTCGGAATTAAATACGGAGGTGTTGCTTTGGGAATGCTTGGTGGGCTTGGAGTAACATTATTAGTTTTTGTTTTTGGGGCAATTCCTGCTAAACCACCAATAGAAGTTATGCTGATTATTCTTGCTGTAGCAACTACTTCAGCAACTCTTGAGGCTACAGGCGCGTTGGGACTTATTGTAAAGTTTGCAGAAAAAATTCTTCGTAAAAATCCATCATTTGTTGTTTTTCTTGCTCCTATGAGTACTTTTTTTCTTACAATGCTTGTAGGAACAGGGCATGCCGTTTATCCTCTTTTGCCTGTAATTTATGATGTTTCTATCAAAAAGGGAATTCGCCCGGAAAGACCAATGGCTGTTGCCGCGATAGCCAGTCAGCTCGGAATTACGGCAAGTCCTATATCTGCCGCCGCCGCAGCACTGGTCGGTATGTTTGCTACAGCGGGATTGGGTGTCAGTTTAATAGATATTCTTAAAATTACAATTCCTTCTTGTTTTATTGGTCTTCTTCTTGCGTCTATTTGGAGTATTAAAAGAGGGAAAGATTTAGAAAATGATTCTGAATTTCAGGCTAAAATTGCAGATCCTGAACAAAGAAAATACATTTTTGGTGAGATGCAAAGCAATGAACTTGAAACTAACACTAAGTCTGGTAGGGCTTTAACATTTTTCTTATTAGGTATTTTAGCCATCGTTATACTTGCTGTTTTTCCTGAAAAACTTCTTCCTCTTGATGGTGAAGGCAAGCCGTTGAGAATGAGTGTTGTATTGCAGTTTGTGATGTTTGCTGTGGGAGCTATTATCTTATTCGTAACAAATATTTCTGCAAAAAAAATATCTGATACTAAAGTTTTCAACGCAGGAATGGTTGCTGTCATTATGATTTTTGGTATTGCCTGGATGAGCGAAAGTGTGATAGAAAATAATAAACCTTATATTCTGTATCTTATTAGTGATATAGTTCGTGAGCATCCCTGGACGTTTGCCATTGCGATGTTTTGTGTATCAGCATTCCTGAAAAGTCAGGCTGCGGTATTATTGGTGATGATACCGTTGGGAATTTCTCTAGGGATTCCTGTACATACTCTTATTGCTTGTATTCCTGCCTCTTATGCTTATTTCTTTTTTTGCTTTTATCCAAGTGATTTAGCTGCAATTAATTTTGATAGGTCAGGAACTACTCATGCAGGGACATACCTTGTTAATCATAGTATGATGATTCCTGGAATGATAGCCGTTTGGGCTGCTACAGGAATAGGCTTTTTACTGGTAAATTTTCTTTAACTTAAAATTAAATACTAAACTGAGTAGAATTTGTAGTGTAAAAGCAAAAACTCCTCAAGCAAAATGCTTGAGGAGTTTTTTATTTCAAGTTTTATTTACCAAAGAATAATTTATCTTTCTTCTGTTGTTCGTTATAAACGATTTGGAAACTTACAGGCATATATTGGTAAAGAAGTCTCCAATGCTGAATTTTAGCGTGTTTCTTGAAACTTTCAAATGATCTTATAAAAAGATTTTCTATGATACTTCTCACATAGCAATTTCCATTTCTGTAAATACAGTCCATTAGTTTAATATGATGGGCTATAATACTAATCTTAGATTCTTGTAAAAGATTTTTTAAATAGTCTATAATGGTTTGGATTACTCCTGCAAAATTATCCTGAATTGATAATTGTGTAATTTCTTTACGAAGTCGAGGATAGAAAAATTTTAAATACTCAATAGCCGTCTTTTGATTGATCGTTTGCATTTGTACACTCATCATAATTAATATTTTTCAGATACTTTTTTGGTGACTAAAACTATACCAAAAATACTAAATATTTTCATTATTTAGAATCGATATAAATAATATTTTTTCAAAATTTACATGATGTGTTTATAATCAGGAGGTTCAAAGAAATGTTAATTATAAAATATTAACATTTGTGTTGTTTCCTGTCATAGTAATAAAACGGACAAAAATTCTTGATATTATTTTATTCTGACTAAATGTTATATTTTGTAGATAATAACTAAAGGAAAGAGTAGTAAAGAAAATAATAAAACCCCGAGCAAAGACTCAGGGTTTTCTGTTTTATTTTAGTCAGGAATGCAAATGAAAATACTTCCTTGATATCCACATGAGCCTGTGCCATATCCACCAGCACTTACCCAGTCGCAAAAAGCACCTTCTTCTTTACCTGTACATTTGGTAATAAATCCATTGCCTTTAATTTCTTTTAAATCGTTTCTAGAGATTTTTTTGAGATTTTTCATTTTAAAATGTGATTTAATTTATTCCTACTCTTTAAGCTTTTCAGAATCCGCTGTATATTTGTAGCTAAATTTAATAAAAAATGTTTTCAAAAATCATAGTACACAGAGTAGGAAATAAAATAAACGGAGAATCTTTGATACTTTCTCAGGAAGAATTGCAGTTGGAAGAGGGAATGGCAGAGTTACTGGAAGATTATTTTTTAGGTTCATTCAAGTCAGAAGAGACATATCATTTTTATAGTGATACTTATCTGGTCAATAATCCGGTTTATAGTTCTGTGTCTGAAATTTTTGATGACAAAGCCAAATTTATTTGGGAATCCGAAAACATTGCAAAACACCTTTTTGAGGCTGCCGAAAATCCAAGAGTTCAAGGTGGAGAACTGTTTATTGTATATTTTGAAGATGAAAGAGAAAATGGAGAGAAAGTTGATAAAATAGGCATTTTTAAAACAGAAAAAAGAGAATCTTTCCTTAAAATTTTCCCTCAAAATGAAACCTTTGATATAGAAAAAGATCAAGGAATTGGCTTATCTAAAATCGATAAAGCAGCTTTGATTTATAATAACGATAAAGAGACTGGTTATGTCCTTTCTGTTGTAGACAACAACAAAAACGGAGACATGTATTACTGGTTTGAAGATTTTTTAAAGGTAAAACAGCGTGATGATGAATATTTTCATACGCAGGAAGCTTTGATGGTGTATAAAGATTATATCACGAAGCAATTGCCACAAGAATTTGAGGTTTCTAAGGCGGATCAGGCAGATTTTTTAAATAAATCAATTAATTTTTTCAAAGAAAAAGAAGAATTTAAATTAGATGATTTTACGAAAGAAGTTTTGGGAGATGAGCATGTAATTGAAAGTTTTGTAAACTTTAAAACAGATTACGAGCAGGATATGCAAATCAATATTGCAGAAGAGTTTCCTATTAACGAAACTGCTGTTAAAAAGACACAGAGACATTTCAAAAGTATTATCAAACTAGATAAAAACTTCCATATTTATATTCATGGTGACCGCCAAAAACTGGCTCAGGGTGAAGATGAAAACGGAAAATATTATATGTTGTATTTCGATAAAGAAGTTTAGGGAATTACTCATTATTGAAATAATTTTTACCTTTAAGACAATCAAAAATATGAAATATGAAATTTTGGTCTGTCTTTTGGGCACTTTACATGTTATTTTTCTGTATCCCATTTCCGATATTTATTTATCTTAAAACTTCAGGTTTGGGTTCAGAACCTAAAAGCTCAGAATTTCTGAGCTATATTTATTTGGGACTATCACTGCTAATCTGGTTATTTGTAGTTGGGTATTTAATAACGAAACTTATTTTTAAAGATTTTATCACAAAATACCGAATGGAAAAAATTTCAAAAAACGGTATTTTTCGTGATGCTGAAGTGGTTAAATATCAATTGCTTCATTTTAATTCTAAGACAAATTACAATTTTATAAAAATTTTATTGTCTTTCCATAATTATAGAAATGTATTGATTGAACATGAAATGTATTTTATTGATACTAAACCAAATGAAAAAAGATATGACGAAGGAAAGTCTGTTAAAATATTACTCAATCCTGATTTCAATCACCCTCCTTATTTCATATTGAAAGACCAAAAAGTATCATGGAATGTTAAAGCAATAATATTTAAAGTTTTAATGATAATTGCATTAATAGCTTATATATTGGGTCTCTATATATACTTCTATAACAAAGAATCATATGATTTCGGATGGCGTTTTTTAACTTTTATGCATCCTATTGTTTTTAGCGGAATTATGATGTTACTGTATATTCTGTTTGACATGATACTCATGCAAGGGTTACTTTTCAAAGTAAATAAAGATGAGAGAATACTTTTTGCAGGAAGAAATGCAGAAGCTGAGATTTTGAATGTAAGCCAAACCGGATTAACTATAAATGATCAACCACAAGTAATGTTTCAGTTGAAGTATTCAGATTATAGAGGGAAGGAACATATTGCTGTGTATAAAGAAATAATCAGCCTCTTAAATATTGTCTCAATACCCAAAGAAGGAAAAATCAATATTTTGTACGATGAAAAGAACCCGGATAAAATTATTATTCCTAAAATATTTTAGACCTAAACTATAATTAATTGCAAATATTGTCGGATTTTAGGTGTTAGAATTAAGATTTTTGAATGAAAATTCACCAATTAGTTCTTTTAAAAGTTGATAAATTTCATTAATTATAATTAAAATTCCTGAAAGATTGCTCAATTTTTCAGGAATTGTTAAATTTGGGCTGTTACAAATTTAGAATTGAACATAAAACAATAATTTAAAAAATAAATAAAAATGAAAGTAACTGTAGTAGGTGCGGGCGCTGTAGGTGCAAGTTGTGCAGAATACATCGCTATGAAAAACTTCTGTTCAGAAGTAGTTTTAGTAGACATTAAAGAAGGATTTGCTGAAGGTAAAGCAATGGATTTGATGCAAACAGCATCTTTAAACGGATTCGATACAAAAATTACCGGAACAACAGGAGATTATAGCAAAACTGCAGGTTCTCATGTAGCTGTTATTACTTCAGGTATTCCTAGAAAACCAGGGATGACGAGAGAAGAGCTAATCGGTATCAATGCAGGAATTGTAAAAGATGTTACTGAAAACCTGGTAAAACATTCTCCTGATGTAATTATCATCGTTGTTTCTAACCCAATGGATACAATGGCTTATTTAGTACACAAAACTTCAGGTCTTCCGAAAAATAAAATTATCGGAATGGGTGGTGCACTAGATTCAGCAAGATTCAAATACAGATTAGCAGAAGCTTTAGAAGCTCCGATTTCTGATGTTGATGGAATGGTAATCGCAGCTCACAGTGATACAGGTATGCTTCCTTTATTGAGTAAAGCTACAAGAAACGGAGTTCCTGTAACTGAATTCTTAGATGAAGAAAAACAAAAATATGTAATTGAAGAAACTAAAGTAGGGGGAGCTACTCTTACGAAATTATTAGGAACTTCAGCTTGGTATGCTCCGGGGGCAGCAGTTTCTGTAATGGTTCAGGCAATTGCTTGTGATCAGAAAAAAATGATTCCTTGTTCTTTAATGCTTGACGGAGAATACGGAGAAAGCGATATCTGCTTAGGTGTTCCTGCAATAATTGGAGCAAATGGAGTAGAAAAAATCGTAAATGTAACTCTTACTGAAGAAGAAAAAGCAAAATTTGCTGAAGCAGCAAAAGCTGTAAGAGAAGTAAATGGAGATTTGAAATTCTAATTTTAGATTTATATAATCATAAAACCTCGTTCTTTAGAGCGAGGTTTTTGTTTTTGAAAGGAAAAGTTACATTAGTAAACACATCCACAACCTGTTTCCCAAGGTTGGCAAAGTCTTTGCGGTTCATTGCATCCGCCTCCGCCAGAACCACCTCCACTGGTTACTCTATAGCAAATTCCGTTACTACAGTAAGTAGAAGCACTACTTGGAAATGTTGGAGGACACACTCCGCTTTCATCACAAAATGCATACGCTGTATCACCTCCACTAATGTTCACAAGCTCTTTTCTTGTAAGTTTTTTTAGATTTTTCATTTGATTAATATTTTGATTTGCATCAACCAATTTAGAAAAAATATTCTAATTTAAATTTAGATACTTTAAATCTTTTTGTTATTGTTTGAGATTAGTTGATGCTTTTAGGTATTTGTTTGTTAATGGATGAAGCTAGTCAATAAAAATATTTGAAATAATTATAATAGCTGAAAGTGCATCAAATTTGAATAAAACTTCATATTCCAAAACCTTCAAAAAGTGTAAATTTGCATCAAATAAAAATTTACTGGATGCTTAGGAAAATTTCGATTGCGGCAGCTACTTTTCTTTCCGTAATTACAATCAATGCTCAGAAAAACAAGAACTCTCAGGTGGAAAGACCAAAACTGGTTGTGGGTTTGGTGGTAGACCAGATGAGATGGGATTATTTGTATCGTTTTTATAATAAATATGGAAATGATGGTTTCAAAAGATTGTTGAATACAGGATATTCTCTGAATAATGTTCATATTAATTATGTTCCTACCGTGACAGCAATAGGTCATACTTCTATTTATACCGGCTCGGTTCCGGCGATTCACGGAATTGCAGGGAATGATTGGACAGATAAGGTAACAGGTAAAAATGTATACTGCACAACTGATGAAAGCGTTCAGCCTGTCGGAACAACAAACGTTAAAACAGGAAGCCATTCTCCAAAAAATCTTTGGTCAACAACAGTAACTGATGAGTTGAGATTAGCAACAAATTTTCAGGGAAAAGTAATTGGAGTTTCTTTAAAAGACAGAGCATCTATTCTTCCTGCAGGTCATACTCCAACTGGAGCTTTCTGGTTTGATGATTCTTCAGGAAACTTTATTACAAGTACTTGGTATATGAATGATTTACCTCAATGGGTAAAATCTTTTAATTCTCAGAATTTGCCTGATAAATTGGTTGCTAACGGATGGAATACACTTCTTCCAATTAATCAATATACAGAAAGTTCACCAGATAATTCGCCTTGGGAAGGCCTCTTAGGAAGTGCAAAAACACCTACTTTTCCATATAATAATTTAGCTAAGGATTATCAGGAAAAAAAGGATAACATTCGTTATACTCCTTTTGGAAATACATTGACTTTGAAAATGGCTGAAGCTTCTGTAGAAGGAGAAAAGTTAGGAAGTGATGATATTACAGACTTTTTAGCAGTTAATTTGGCTTCTACAGATTATGCTGGGCACAAATTTGGTCCAAATTCTATTGAAGTAGAAGATGTTTATTTAAGATTAGACCAGGATTTAGCTCAATTTTTCAATTATTTAGATTCAAAAATCGGAAAAGGGCAGTATACTGTTTTTCTTTCTGCGGATCATGGAGGAGCACATTCTGTAGGTTTTTTACAGGAACATAAAATTACAACAGGATTCTTCGGAGAAGGGATGGAACAAAATATCAATCAAAAATTAAAAGAAAAGTTTGGGGTTGATAAACTGATTAATGCAATTGACAATTATCAGATTTATTTTGATAGAAAATTGATGAAGGAAAATAAACTTGAATTGGATGATGTAAGAGAATTTGCTATTCATGAGGTGGAAAATGATCCTACGGTTTTATATGCTGTTTCTACAGATAAAGTTCAGGAATCAACAATTCCTGAACCAATTAAACAAAGAATTATCAACGGAATCAATAGACAGAGAAGTGGTGATATTCAATTGATTTCTCACGACTCAATGCTTCCTCCTTATGCAAAGAAAGGAACGACACACAGTGTTTGGAATTCTTATGACTCACATATTCCGTTATTATTTATGGGTTGGGGAATACAACATGGGGAAAGTAATAAACCTTATAATATGACAGACATTGCACCAACTGTGTCTGCATTACTGAAAATCCAGTTTCCAAGTGGAAATGTCGGAAACCCGATTACTGAAGTAATAGGTAAATAATTTTAAAATTACCCGATATAAAGAATCCCTGATACAAAATCAGGGATTTTTATTTTATAATATTTTTTAATGATTTCAGATTTATAAATCTAAAATTGATAAAAAATAAATTTAAAATACATTAAGAACGAAGCATTTGCTGAATTTCTTTTTGATATTTATTATTTTGTTTCTTGGTTTTTAATATAAAATATAAAAGAAAGATGATAATGATAGAACCCAAACAAATGACAAAAAACTTGAGCCAATAATAATGGGTTTTAATCTTTTCACTTTTCTTCAAAGTTTCACTATTGTGGTTGTTAATGTCATGATTGATGGATTTTAGCTCATTTTGACCTCTTTTGAAGCGCATTTCAAAAAACTTTCTATTGTATTTTTGATATAAATCTTGTTTGCCCATTGCCAAATAATTGTCAGCCATTTCTTTATAAATACCTTCATTTAAAATAAGGTCTTTAGTCTCTCTACATAGATTTTCCGCTTTTATTAAAAGGTTTAAAGCAGCTTGGTTTTCTCGATTTTGCTTATAAAGTTCAGACATCCCTTTTAGAGCAAATGCTTCTAAACTTTTTGCATTATTCTTTTTGGCATAGTCTATAGATTGTACAAAAGCTTCGTGGGCTTTATCAGTTTGGTTGAGGTAAAGATAGCAATAGCCAATATTATAATATACGACACTTATATTGGCATAAGTATCTTTTTTAGAACCTGCTTTTTCAAAGCTTTCAATAGATTTTAAAAACTTTTTAAGAGCAATTTCAGAATTAGACTGGCTTTTATATATCATTCCACGAATGGCATAGCCTCGTGCTGTTTCAATGTGTTTTTCAGGAATACTATCCGGAAGTTTGGCTAAATATATATCAGCTTCTTCTAATGTCTCAAAACTTTTACTAAAAAGTTCCATTTGTTGATATTGAATTGCAACGGTAGTTAGAACCCTTACTTGGGTTTTGGGATTATTAGATTTTTGAGCTAATTCTTTTGCTTTCAAAATATATTGTAATGATTCATCAAAATTTCTTTTCGCAATGTTTGCAGTTGAAAGAAGCATATATATTTGAATTGTCTGATCAACATTTTTATTTTTTTTCAATAAATTATTGGCAATTGCAATTGAATTGTCCGGATTATTATAGATTTCTGAACGGGCTTTTTTTAATATTGTATCAAACGGGATTTCTTGTGCAGTAACAGTCATTCCATATATTAAAAAAGCAAATACTAAGGCTTTAAAAATTATTCTCATGATACTCTGTTTTTACTGATTTCTTGAATATAAGCATTAGGAGACATGCCTGTAATAGATTTGAAGATAGTTGTGAATGCACTGTGAGAAGAAAATCCTGAAAATTCAGCTAAATAGCTCACTTTGTAATTCAAAAAGGTAGGGTTTGTTTTTAATAAATGAGCAATATGATTAATTCTCAGTTCATTAATATATCCGTTGAAATTTTTTCCTTTATTAGAATTAATTACCTCAGAAAGATATTTTGTATTAACCCCCATGTGTACAGAAAGCGTGGAAAGCGACATACTTTTACTTAAATAAGCATGAGAGAGTTCCCATTCTTCAAGCTTTTGAAGAATTTCATCTTCTTTTTCTTTTGAAATTTTATTTGTATCTCTCTCAGTAAGAATTACTTCTTGGTGTTCTAATTCTTTTTGAGTACTTTCCAGATGGGTGCTTTCCCATTTTTTTTGCTTTACAAAGAACTCTGACTGCTTTTTCAAATCCCTACTTTTGCTATTAAGTGACAAAAAATAAATCAATAGAATAATAGCAGCTAGAGAAAAAAATGTAGTTATAATCCAAAAATTCTTTAATTCATTTTGTTGTTGAAATTCAAGACTTTTGTTGTGGTAGTTTTCAACTAGCTTTACGATGTATCGAATACCTTCTTTAGTGTTTGTGTCTATTTTTACATTGGTTTCAGTGTAAAGTTTGTTGTATTCATGATATTTTTCATCATTATGTAATGCAAAATAATTTTTTGCTAATAACTCATATATTCTGGCTTTTAATGTGTTATAAGGTAGATTTTGAAGATTTGAAAGAGCAGTATCTGAATTTTTGATAGACAGAGTGTAGTTCCCTTGCAGAAAATAGTATCGTGCTAAATTTTCGTAAACAAAAGATTTGAGATAATAATAATGTTTCCCGTTTTGCTCTATAAGTAATAAGGTACCCTCAAGAAGATTTTTTGCTTCTTCCATCTTGTTTTGACGCATAAGATAAACAGAACTGAAAATCCTGTTCTCAATTTTAAGAATAAAATTCTCTTCATTATTATAGTTAAGATAAGAATCACTTTTATTTAGATTTTCTAGGGCTAAATTATATTTTTTGATTCCTAGGTTTAAGGCTTGTAATTGATACAGCTTTCCAACTGTGGCTTTTATTTTTAAATCGTCGCTATTTAATAATTTTTTGTCTGTAAGAAGGGTTGAGATGATTTTTTGAGACTGGTTATAAAGATCTAAATTCTGATATTGATCTGCAAGACTGTAGTTTGCAAATACTTGCATGAAGTAAGATAGCTTTTCTTTTTCAGAAGATTCATCATTCTGGCTAGAGATATTTACAGCCTGTACATAATCTCCTTTCATGGCATAAGCCTGAGAAATAATGTTTCGTAATACAATCCGATGCTCAATGTTTTGGTCACTGATCAGAATGCTTAACGAGTAATTGATACAATCATCAGGATTTTGATATAATTTCTGAAAAGCTTTATCAGCTAAAATATTAAAATCGGGGCTTGATTGTCCATTAACAAATATTGAGAAAAGTAAAAAAATATAAATTTTTATACTTTTTTTCAATATTTCAGTGAAATCTTTATCCAATGTAATTTTTTTTTATGTAATTGATTTTTAGTTGTTTTTAAACTTTAAACTTTAAAATTTCATGAATTATGAAAGCTTAATTCTTTTCAATGGGTAAATATAATATTAATATTGTAATCATTAATTCAAAATGTTAATGATATAGTAATTTTTGAATTTACTTTTTTAGAATAATTTTATAAAATGTCTTTTTTAAAGTTATCTGGAAAATAACAATTAATGTTATTATTTATGAAGAAGAACTACTTTCGTTTTTTTAAGCTTTTAGCTTTTTTTCCTATATTAATTGGTGCACAGGTCAACTTTCCTTACACTGAAAATTTTGGAGGAAGTACAACTCAGAGTCAATGGGACTATTCCAATCCTTCAACTATTGTTGTTGAGAATACCTCAGTAAACTCGCCCAATGGAGGTACTGGCGGAAGTTTAATGTATAATTTTTATAACAGTGCAGGTTTGTCTACCTATAATGTTAAATCCCCAGTTTTTAATAACTCTACTAATGGGCAGGTTGGTGTTTCGTTTCAATTCGCAGCGGCTAACCGATATACAATGCCTGTTGCACTTCAGACTGTTTTTGCAGATGATCATATTTTATTAGAATATTCAACTGATGGAGGTCAAACGTATACATTAGCTCATGATTATGAAATCGGAAAATCGGGAGAGTTAAATACAGGGGGTATAACTTCATCAATTTTTACTCCAAATGCGACTCAGTGGGTTACGAAAAATATACTGCTTCCCGCAGGAACGAATAGAGTAAATTTTAAAGGAATAAAAAACAATGTGAATCAAGCAGGGAATTTTGCTTATTTAGATCATGTAATTTTTGAAATATGTGACGGAAGCACACCTGCTCCTACAGGGAACTCTTCTCAGGTTTTTTGTTCATCACAAACTCTGACCGATTTAATTGTCTCGGGATCTAATATAAAATGGTATACAGATGCAACGGGGGGAACTTTACTTCCTGCTAACACTGTGTTGGTTAGTGGTACTACCTATTATGCCTCTCAAGTGGTTGGAGCGTGTGAAAGTACTACTCGTCTGGCTGTTACAGTAAATTCTTCAGGATGTTTAGCTGTAAACGAAGTAGGAAACAGCAAAGATTTTAGTTTTTATCCAAATCCTGTAGAAGATGTATTGCATATTAATTCTAAAATTAATGTAGTAAAACTAAATGTATATGCTGTTGATGGTAAATTAGTACTTTCTGAGCAAGGTAAAGGAATAAGTTCAATGAGAATGAATAAGTTGATCCGTGGAAATTATTTTGTAGAATTTACTTTTGAAAACGGAAAGACATATCAAACAAAAATTATTAAAAAATAAATTTTAAATATCTCGTATTTGGCTAAATAAAGTAAGTGAGAGAAGGTTTCATGAATTTTATAAAGCATTGTAAATTAATGTTTTGTTTATATATGTTTTATAGAATTCATGAATTATGAAAGTTGATTTCTTTTCAATGAGTAGATGTAATATTAATATTGCTCCCATAATCAGGAAACATTAAATCTAAACATATGAGAAATATTTACAAACTATCAATTAAAATTGCTACAGCTCTTTTCTTGTTTAATTTTTTACAAATTGAAGCTCAATTAACAGTAATGGCAGTTGGTGCCTATACACCAGGAGGTGTTTCTAATAATGGAATTGTAAGTCTTAGTACAAGTGGAGGGGTATTTAAATGGGATGCTGTAAATGGTTTAGTACAGATTGGTACGGTTGCAAATGGCTATCCATTGGCTGGAAATGCTCCTATTTCTGTTGATGGGACTAAAATTGCATCTACAATAACTAATACAGCAACAGGTTTTAACGAAATTTCTACTTATGATATTGCAACTTCAACCTGGACGAATAGAGGAGGGCTTGTTCCTACAGGTTGGGATGGAAGTGTAAGCTCTACTTGGGGAATGACTCCCGATGGAAATACAATTGTTGGTTTGGGATGGCTTACAGGAGCTATGGCACACGCTGTAAAATGGGATGCAACCAATGGAGTAGTAGATTTGGGTAGTATTGTGCCTGAAAGAAGTTCAAGAGCAAATGCGGTAAATGATGACGGAACAGTAGTTGTAGGGTGGCAAGATCAAGCAGATGGAGCGCGAAGAGGTGCAAAATGGGTAAATGGTGTAGAAAGTTTCATTACAGATAATAGTGGTAATAATGTTGGTGAAGCAGGAGGTGTTTCATCAGATGGAAATACAATAATTGGTTCCGCAATTCCGAACCCTTATGTTTGGAATAATACAACGGGACTTATATACATAACACATCCAAATTCCTCAGCCTTCTTCAGAGGTGCAGCAACAGCAATTTCCGCTGATGGTGGAACCGTATTAGGTTATTTCAGGTCTTTTCCTGGACCAGCGGCGGCTGGAGAAGGTTTTATATGGACTGCAGCAGGTGGAAGAGTTAATTTAAATGATTATGCTACAAGCTTAGGGATTAATACTCAGGGTATCATAATGGCTCTTCCGTTAGCAATATCTAAAGATGGTAAAAAAATTGTAGGTGTTGGAAGGGATTCATCTTTTCAGGTAGTAGCTTTTTATCTTGATATTACTTCTTATCTATCTACAAATGAGGGAGTAAAACATAATGAAGATAAAATATCTATTTATCCGAATCCTGCAAAAGATGTTATTAATATAAAAGGAGCAAATAAAATTGATAAAGCACAGCTATACAATATGGTCGGTCAAAAAGTAAGAACCTATGATTCTGTTGGGAACCAGATTGATGTTTCTTCATTATCAAAAGGAACTTACGTATTGGAGTTTTTCGTGAAAGGGGAAGTTTCACAAAGTTTAAAATTCATAAAACAGTAAAAATTTAAAAACAAACAAAAATTAGTAGACAGACCAAAAGACTCGCAGAATTTCTGCGAGTCTTTGTTTTTATTATTTTATTGAAACTATTCATTTTCATCATCTTCATACTGTTCAAGATAATAGGTAAAAGAGAAATCTTCCACTTCATCTTCGGCATCTTCCAGAGTAGTTAGTAAATCCTCAAAAATTTCTAACTGGTCTACACTCATGTTTACAAATTCAATGTGCAAAGGCATTTCCAATTCACCGCTGATAACATCAGACAGTGCATCCAAATTATCCCCGAAATAATCGGGAAGTGTGATTTTTTCCTTTAGCTGAGCATAGAAATCTTCGTAATCTCCAATCTCAGTAAAATCTATATATATTGTTTTCATATTGAACTAAATTTCCAATTTTTAGTTATTAAAATCGATTTACATTTTTTGCAGAAATCTTTTTCTTCATCTGTTGGGTTTTTTCCTTCCGCATCTCTCATGAAACACATTTTTTCAGGACAATGTTTCAAGCCTTGTGTGTGACCCAGCTCATGAATGGCAACTTTGAAAAACTGTTCGTTAGTTTTTTGCTTATTCAATCTGAAAGCTGAAGCTACACATGCTTTTCCTGGTCTGTATCCTAATCCCATTACTCCAAAATCACTTATATTTCCTTTAGAAACACTTATATCTTTTGAAGTCAATCCTATCGTTACAAAACCATTTTGAGTTTTTTCACTTAAAAATTTAATAATTGAATCCGCTCTGTATCTGTTTCTGGGTTTGTAATAAGCATTTTCAGGAAAATCTATTGGGTTGAGGATTTTGACGTGAGGATAAACCTTTTTTATTTCTTTTGTTACAAAATTAACTCTTTCTGAATTCAAATCCTTAAAAGGCTGAACTAATATTGTAATAGCTTTTCCTTCCTCGGTTTTCTGTTGCTTTTCGGAACAGAAAAAGAGAACGAATAATAGAATAATATATAAATAATTAATTTTAAACATTTTAGTCATTGCCATGACAATTTATTGTTTATCAAAACTTCTGTAATGATTTTTAGTAAGATAAACATCTCCGTTTTTTGTAAAAACAATTCTGTCTGCGTTTCTGTTTCCACAATTATAATTTACATCAGCTTCAAAGTATTTTTCGTCTTTAGGCAGTTTTCCTTCTCTGTTACTGAATTTATCACCACCAATTGCGCGACCGGGCAAAACTTCGCATAAGTTTCCTTTTGAAGGATTCCAGCCTTGCCTTTTAGCTTCATTTTTTGTGATATAATAATCAGGTAGTTTATGATTTTGTTTTACGAAATCAATAACTCGTTTTTCTTCGGTTAGATCGTCAATTGATTGGTTTGATGAATAATTTTGTGATGCAGATTTATCATTTCTGCTTTCATTCGATGAATTGTATTCTGCTTTTGAAGATTTTGTATTGTTTTTTCTCTCAATTGTAAAATTATTATAAACATACATCACAGACATCCCGAAAAGAAGGCCTAAACATGCAAAAAATAAGGGTCTCAATTTACTGTTCATAATTTTGAAAATGTTATTTCCGCTGAAACTATCCTTCTCTCCATTCTTCTGGAATATCACAAACCGGGATTGGGTTTATTTTATGTTGAGCCGCTTTATTCATTCTTTCGAAGATAAGGAAAACTTCTTTGTCTCTTCCTTGATAGTCGTCAACAGTTTTTGTACCATATTCTTTCTGAATTTTTTCCAGTTCAGGGTAAGTTGCACCAATTTGGTCTTCATCGGTTCTTTCTGCATCCCAAAGTCCATCTGTAGGAATAGCATTTTGAATACTTTCAATAAGATTCAGGGCTTTTGCTAATTTATAAACTTCAGTTTTGTAAAGATCTGCAATTGGAGATACATCTACACCTCCATCACCATATTTTGTATAAAAACCGATTCCAAAATCTTCTACTTTATTTCCTGTTCCACAGACCAAAAGACCATTAAGCTGACCAAAGTAATATAACGTCAACATTCTGAAACGGGATCTGGTATTGGCAAGAGCTAGATTATTGCTCCATCTTCCTTCAACGTGATCTTCCACGGTATCTTCAAAACTCTCAAAAACCGGAGTTAAATTTATTGTTTTTGCTTGTACATTCGGAAATCTTCTTTTTAAATCTGCAATATGTTCTTGGGCGCGGTTTACCTGATCTTCTTTTTGGCGAATTGGCATTTCTAATAATAAAAGATCAAGTCCGGTCATAGCGCAAAGTGTAGAAACCACTCCTGAGTCTACACCTCCTGAAACCCCAATTACATATCCTTTTACATTAGCTTTTATTGCATAATCTTTTAGCCAGTTTACAATATGGTCTATTACTTTTTGTGTTTGCATTATTTATTTGTGGTATTTTTTATTTTTTACTCTATTTCAAACTCTTTAGGATATTTTACGACTCCTTTCACACTTGTTAGTCCATTTTCTTTTAATTCAAGAGCCATTCCATTCTCTTCGGGAACTTCAAATGGAAAGCTGATTCCAAAATTACTTGCTTTTTTGTAGCCAAATTTCGGGTAATATTTTTCATGACCGATTAAAACAACAGATTGATAACCCATTTCCTCTGCAATGACATGACCGAAAGCGATAAGATGTCCGCCAATTCCTTGATTTTGATATTCTGGTTTTACCGAAACAGGAGCTAAAGCCAATGATACAAAAGATTCTGAGTTATTTTCTATAGTAATCTCTGTAAATAAAATATGTCCCACAAGTTCTGTTTTACTTGTATCATCATCAGTATAGTCTGCAACAATTGATAATTCAGGAATAAAGGAAGATGATTTTCTTAATCTTTCAACTAAAAAATGTTCCTGATGGTCACTTTCCTTTACTGTTTTAAAGGCTTCTTC
Source organism: Chryseobacterium oryctis (assembly GCF_025971925.1). Classification (GTDB taxonomy): domain Bacteria; phylum Bacteroidota; class Bacteroidia; order Flavobacteriales; family Weeksellaceae; genus Chryseobacterium; species Chryseobacterium oryctis. The sequence continues at coordinate 146,516 of NZ_JAPDHV010000001.1, read as the reverse complement.
GATAATTTTAATAACCTTTTCTTGGTCTTTTTCTTCTTCCTGTCTTAGTGTTATCATTTTTTAGAAAAGTATTTTTCACGTTTTAGTTCATACCAGAAGCAAACTCCATCGGGTTCTATAAATTCACTTGTTTTCTCAAAGCCAAGTTTGGTTAAAATATGATTAGAAGCTATATTTTCAGAATGTGCATGAGCATAAATTATTTCGGTTTTCAAATCATTAAAAGCATAATGTAAAGAAGCTTTTGCAGATTCAGAAGCATAACCTTTTCCCCATGTTTCAGGTAAAAAGCGGTAACCTAAATCATAAACATTCTTGTACCCATTGATTTCTTGGGTTAAGAATTTCAAACCACTCCATCCGACTAATAAACCGGTAGACTTTTCAATTACAGCAAGTCTTCCCACCCCGTTTGCTTCATATTGATCCTGAATCATTTTAATAACATTTTTAGATTCATCAATGTCAGTTAACGGAGGCATCCCGATATATTTCATGACTTCAGGGTTAGAATCTAGCAAGAACATGCGCTCTGCATCATCTTCCTGAAGTTTTCGAAGAATAAGTCGTTCGGTTTCTATTTGCATTTTTTCTAGGTTAAATTATTGTTCAGTTCCAAAAATAGTAGGATTGCTTTTTGTTCCTTTTTTTATGTCGGTTTCTTTCATTTTATTTCCTCCTACATTCAAGGTTTGCAAGTCCGGATTTCCTGTAATGTCTAATTTTTGAAGCTGGTTATGCTCAACGTTCAGTTTTCTCAAATTTTTAAGTGAGCTTACGTCAATTGTTTTTAATTTATTTAAAGATATGGTTAATTGGTCAATTCTTGGAGTTAGTTTTACCGAAAAGTTTTCAATACTATTATTATCAAGATATAGAGAAGCTAGACTTTTGAGGTTTTCTGCCTTGAAAGTTGAAATTTTACATCCTGTACAAGAAAATAAAGCAAGATTTTTCAAATCTTTTACTGTTGCAAGGGGAATTGTATTGTCATCCAGAACAATCATTTTTGCGTTTGTGAAAAGATTCAGATCGTCTGTAGAAGTGATGTTCTTTTGAACTAAAAAAAGGTTTGAAATCATTTCGGCTTCAAACTTTTCAAGAGAACCGTTTTTGTTCAAATCAAAATTTTCTAAGACTGCTTTTTCCATGTTTTTGTCCTTGAATTCCAGTTTCTGAGCATGGTAAAAAGTATATGTTAAGAAGATAAACAATACAGTAAATATTTTTTTATTCATCATGATGTTTGTATTTATAATCCGTATTTTTGTGATTCAAAATTTTTGTAAAAATAATGAAGATTTTCAGAACAATTGCACTTTCTCTTGTTTTCATATTGGGTTTGAATTCTTGTAAAAAAGAAAGTCAGAATCAATGGAAGGTAGAGGTGAAGAATCCGGCAGAAAAAGTTGAAATTACTGATATTTCAAAAGAATTTTATGATTCAAATGTTTCTTTGGAGCAATTCAAAGCAAAATTTCCTTGGTTCCAGGGTACTGTTTCTGATGAAGATTTCGGAAGAAGAAGGATAGATGAAGGTGAGGTAAAGCTTTACAAAGAAGCTATTGCTAAAATCGACCTGCAAAAATTGCAAAAAGAGCTTCAGGAATTATTTTCGCATATAAAATATTATTTTCCGCAATTCAAAAGCCCGAAAGTTTATTTGTTTTCTTCGTATTTGCAGATGGTTCAGGATCCAATACTCTATGATCCGAATGAAAACGTTTTATTCATAGATGTTTCAGGGTTTATGGGGGAAAATAATACAAACTATAAAGGTCTGGAAATGTATTTTCAAAAATCAATGAATCCACAGAATATAGTACCTAAAGTTTCGCAGATTTTTGCAGAAAATGCAGTTCCCGATTCACCGGATCATCAAAAATTTATAGATCAGTTGATTCTTAATGGTAAAATAATGATACTTCAGGATGCATTTTTGCCCAATTTCCCGGATTATTTGAAAATAAATTATACCCAAAAACAATATGACTGGGCTGTTGCGAACGAAGCTAATATCTGGAATTATTTTGTAGAAAATAATTTGATTTTTGGTGATGATCACAGATTAGTAGACCGTTTTATTTCTCCTGGTCCTTTTTCAAAGTTTTATACAGAAATTGATAATGAATCTTCTCCTCAAATTGGAATTTTTACAGGGTGGCAGATTTGCAGAAAATATTTTGTGGAAAAATCTGATACTAAATTGGTTGATTTCCTGAAAATGGATGCTACTACGATTTTTAATCAATCAGCTTACAAACCAAAATTAGAAAACTAAAGACTAAATTTTAAAATTATTAGAAATAGATAGAAAGTATGAGAAAAACTCAGATAACGATAGATGTAGAGCTTGATGAAAACCATATTCCTGAAACCCTAACTTGGAATGCTCAGGATGGTGGAGTTGAAAAAGAAGACACAAAAGCAGTAATGATTTCGGTTTGGGATGAAAAAGCAATGGAAGCTTTAAGAATTGATCTTTGGACAAAAGAAATGCCTGTTGATCAAATGAAAATGTTTATTCACCAAATAATAATATCTCTTGGAAATACTTATCAAAGAGCAACAGGAGAGGAAGACGTAGCGCAATGGATGGAGCAGATGGCGGAAGAATTTGCTATTAAATCTGCTATAAAAATGTAAAAATGTTTTCTATTGATGATTTTGAAAAATTAGAGAAAAAGAAAAGTAGGATTAATCTTTTTACTTTCATTATTTCATTTTTCATCAGTGTAATATTATTTGTATTATTAAATCTAGTACGGTACAAAATTTTAATTTTTGTTTTCTTAATTTTAATATATTTATTTCTTAGTTATCTGGTGACGAGAAACTTAAATCGGAGATTTGAAAAAAAGCATTCGGATATTGTTAGTTATATTTTCTATAGAGAATTTTACAAACAAAAGAAATATGATATTAAAAGGAACTTTACACCTTCTGAAATTGTAAATTTTATACAAAACTTAGATTGTAAAAGCTATGCAGAAGCAAATAATATTTCTACAGAATATTATTATGTTCAAAATAATGAGTATCCGATTTTAAAATTTGAAGAAAATTATTTTCAACATTACACCCGAAAAATTTCGTGGAAAGATTTATTTTGGAAATATTCTTTTATAATGAATGATGAGGTTTATGAATTTCTTACTACTAATTATACAAATAATAATAAAGAAATTGAAGAAGAAATCATAACTGATAAAATATCAGCAAAGTCATTTCATATATTTCTTTTATTCATTTTGTATGATTTGAAGTATGGGCAGAAACTTTCACTTTCAAGAGGATATTATACAAAAAAGAAATGTTTTAAATTTTTAGGAATTAAAATTTGGGATTGATTCCCTTAATAAATTATACAAGTTATGAATTTCAATACAAAAGTTATTCACGGAGGACAACACCACGAATCTTCAACTGGTTCTGTAAACGTTCCCGTATTTTTAACATCTACATTCGCACAAAAAAGCCCGGGAGTACATTCCGGTTATGAATACTCAAGAGCTGCAAACCCAACAAGACAGGCTTTGGAAGACTCTTTGGCTAGTATAGAAAACGGGGCAAGAGGTCTCGCATTTGGTTCTGGTTTAGCTGCAATTGATTGTGTTTTGAAGTTATTAAATCCTGGTGATGAGGTAATTGCTGTTGACGATTTGTATGGAGGAACTTACAGAATGTTCACAAGACTTTTTGAAAAATATCAGCTAAAATTTACGTTCGTGAATTTTGATGATGCTTCTAAAATTACAGATGTAATTACTGATAAAACTAAATTAATCTGGGTAGAGACACCTACAAATCCTTTGATGAAATTGGTAGACATTAAAGCAGTTGTAGAAGTAGCTAAAGGAAAAGATATTTTGGTTGCAGTAGATAATACTTTTGCAACTCCGTATCTTCAAAGACCAATTGATTTGGGAGCTGATATCGTGATGCATTCAGCTACGAAATATTTAGGAGGTCACTCAGATGTTATAGCAGGTGCTTTAATTGCAAAAGATGCGGAATTGGGAGAAAAACTTCATTTCATTCAGTTTGCAAGTGGCGGAATTTTAGGACCTCACGATTCTTATTTGGTATTAAGAGGAATTAAAACGTTAGCTTTAAGAGTTCAAAGACATTCTGAAAACGGAATGGCAGTTGCAAAATATTTAGAGTCTCACCCTGCAGTAGATAAAGTTATTTATCCGGGATTAGAATCTCATCCTCAACATGAATTGGCTAAATCTCAAATGAAAGATTTCGGTGGTATGGTTTCTTTTACTTTCAAATCGGGTAAAAAAGAAGATGCTATTAAATTCTTAGAAAAAGTAAGAGTTTTCACATTGGCAGAATCTTTGGGTGGAGTAGAATCTTTGGCAAATCATCCGGCTTTAATGACTCACGCGTCTATTCCTGCTGAAAAACGTGCAGAATTAGGAATTACTGATGATTTAGTTCGCTTAAGTGTTGGAATTGAAGATGCAGAAGATCTTATTGCAGATTTAGAGAAAGCTTTTTCTTAGTTTAATATAAAACATAATGAGAAAGATTCAGCTTTTTTTGACTCTGATATTAAGTCAATTTGCATATTCTCAGGTGAAGATTACCGACGAATTATACAAAACTGCGAAAAAATTAGACAGTTTGATATTCGATATCGGATTTAATAATTGTAATCTTTCTCATTATGATTCTATAGTGAGCGATGATCTTGAATTTTATCACGATAAAGGAGGAATTACTTTAGGAAAAGAAGCTTTTAAAGCTTCCATTGCAAACAATATTTGTGGAAATACAAATAAAGTAAAACGAGAACTTGTATCTGGCAGTATGAAAGTATACCCTTTGTACAATAATAATGTGCTTTATGCTTTTATTCAGGAAGGAGAACATGATTTTGCAGAGCTTTCTAACGGAAAATGGATTAAAGGTAGCAGAGCCAAATTTACCATTCTTTGGATTTTGGATGGAGGCGTTTGGAAAATGAAGCGTGTTCTGAGCTACGATCATCATTTATAAATTCATAATTTTTTTATTATGTCAGATTTTCAAAAATACGTTCAGAGGTATTTAGATAAAATTCCATCAGAAAATTGGTTGGAAGAATTAAATAAGGTAGGAGAAAAGACCATTCAAATTTATTCAAACCTTACAGAAGAGCAATCTTACTTTGCTTATGATGAAGGAAAATGGAGCTTAAAAGAATTGCTTTTGCATTTATCAGATACGGAAAGGGTTTTTCAGTACAGAATTTTGGCTTTCGCAAGAGGTGACAAAAATGAATTACCAGGTTTTGATGAAGAGAATTATGCTAAAAATTCTTTTGCCAATGAAAGAAGTTTAATTTCTTTAATTGATGAATTTAAGTTGGTAAGAAAATCGTCAGAAATTTTGGTAGAAACACTTCATCCGTTAGTTTTAAATAATATAGGAATTGCCAACGGAAATCAAATTTCAGCAGAAACAATTGCCAAATTAATTGTAGGACACAATTATCATCATTTGAATATTATTAAAGAAAGATACTTGTCAAGGTTATAAAATCTTTATTATCATATAGAAATTGGCGTTAATCTGCCTTTAGTTAAATGGAAAATATCGTAGAAATACTAAAATCTGGCGGAACAATTCTTTATCCTACAGATACAATTTGGGGAATTGGTTGTGATGCCACCAATGTAGAAGCTATCAATAAGATTTTCGACATTAAAAAGCGTGAAAAAAACAAATCAATGATTATTCTTGTAGAATCTGAAAAGAGATTACAGGATTTGGTAGATGTTCCGGAAATGGCTTGGGAAATTATTGATTTGAGTGAAAAGCCCGTAACTATCGTTTACGAAAATCCGAGAGGTTTACCTAAAGAATTGTTAGCCGAAGACGGAAGTATCGGAATTCGATTGGTGAAAAACGATTTTTGTAAAAAACTAATTTCAAAATTAAATAAACCTTTAGTTTCAACTTCGGCAAACTTTAGTGGAGATAAAAGTCCATTAAAATTTTCGGATATTTCTCCTGAAATTATTGATTTGGTAGATTATGCTGTAGAGGAAGACAGAGAGAAAGTTTCAAAATATTCCGGTTCTTCAGTGATAAAGATCTGGAGTGATAATAGAATAAAGGTTCTACGAGAATAAAAGAAAAGATTTTAATTATCTTTGCAAAATCATTTTAACCATTAAGACATTAAGAAAAATCAATCTAAAATTTGTTGAACTTAATCTCTTAGTGGTTTTAAATTACATATAATCATGTTCATTAATCTTAATCAAAATAAAAATCTGAAACTTTTCAAAATAATTTCTGATGTAGCAGCAGAAAATAATCAGTCTGTATATATTGTTGGCGGTTATGTTCGGGATTTGTTAATGAAAAGAAAGGCTTCTACGGATATTGATTTCGTGACTGAGCAAAGTGGAATCGAATTAGCACAAAATGTAGCTAAGACTATCGATCCGAAGATGAAAGTTTCTGTTTTTAAGACCTACGGAACGGCGATGATCAAGTATAAAGATCTTGAGCTTGAGTTTGTGGGAGCAAGAAAGGAGAGCTATACAGAAAACAGCAGAAAACCTGATGTAGAAGGCGGAACCATTGAAGATGATCAAAAAAGAAGAGATTTTACCATCAATGCAATGGCAATTTCTTTGAATAAAGATAATTTCGGAGAGTTAATTGATCCTTTTAACGGAATTGATGATTTAGAAAAAGAAATTCTGAGAACACCTTTAGAACCAGCTCAAACGTATTCTGATGATCCGTTGAGAATGATGAGAGCAATTCGTTTTGCATCTACGTTACAATTTCAGATTGAAGAAAATTCTTTGAAAGCAATACAACAGGAAGCTGAGAGAATTAAAATTGTTTCTATGGAAAGAATCATGGTTGAGTTTAACAAAATCATGCTTTCAGAAAAACCTTCTGTTGGGCTGAAATTAATGGAACAAACAGGGCTTTTAAAATTGATAATTCCTGAATTAATTGATTTGAAAGGAGTAGAAGAGGTGGAAGGTCAAACGCATAAAGACAATTTTTATCATACCCTTGAAGTGGTGGATAATATTTCTGTGAATACGGATAATCTTTGGCTTCGTTGGTCGGCTCTGCTGCATGATATAGGTAAAGCTCCGACAAAAAAATTCGTAGAAGGTACAGGATGGACTTTTCATGGGCATGAATTTTTGGGTTCAAAAATGGTGAAAACTCTTTTCCAAAGGCTGAAATTACCTTTAGGACCAGACATGAAGTATGTGCAAAAAATGGTAAAACTGTCGTCTCGTCCTATTGCTTTGATTACGGATGATGCTTCAGATTCTGCTTTAAGAAGGTTGCTTTTTGATGCAGGAGAAAATTTGGAAGACCTGTTTACACTTTGTAAAGCAGATATCACGACAAAAAATTCTAAAAAACAGGAGAAATTCAAGAAAAATTTTGAATATGTCGCGGTAAAAATTAAAGAAGTTGAAGAAAAAGATCAGGTAAGAAATTTTCAGCCTCCAATTTCAGGAGAGGAAATTATGACAATGTTTAATCTGAAACCTGGTCGTGAAATAGGTATTCTGAAAGAAAAAGTAAAAGAAGCAATACTTGAAGGTGAAATAGGAAATGATAGTGAAGAAGCTAGAAAGTTTGTAATTGCAGAAGCAGAAAAAATAGGATTATCATTAGTATAGTTCAAATTTAAAATAAATTTTAAAGCAACAGATTAATCGAAATTTGTTGCTTTTTTATTTTTTCAAATAAAAATCCGGTCGATTTCAAAGAAACCGACCGGAAAAAAAACACAAATGATGAAAAAAAATATTAGAATTTATAACTTACACCTAACGTGTAGTTTCTAGGTTTTGTAGTGTATCCTATTACATCTATATAACTTCTGTTGAATAGATTTCCGATGTTTAGATAGGTGTCTATTTTATGAGTTATTTTCTGATTGATATTCAGATTAAAAATATGGAAGTTTTCAACTTCTACATTTTTGGTAGCAAAGATACTTGAGTCATAGTAAGCATCAGTTCTTTTCCCTACAAATTGATGAGAGAAACTGATTCTCGTAGATTTACAAGGTAGAATTTCCAAATAAGAATTGATTCTTTGCTTAGGCTGACGAAGCATTGTTGCTTCTTTATCTTTTTCTACATAACTGAAATTTCCTCCTATTTTTGCATATCTATTGAAAGTATAATCAAATCCTACTTCAAATCCTTTTACTTTATTTTGGTCTACATTCTGAAACTGACTTACATAATTTACAGGGTCTACAAGCATATAAGCAAAAACATCTTTTTCTTTTCTAAAGAAGAAACTTGCATTAATATTTAGGCTTCTGTCTTTTTTACCGAAACTTAAATCAATTTCGTGAGATCGGTTGGTTTCAGGTTTTAAATCAAAATTAGGTGCTGTCCAAGGCAGAGAACCAAAATTTTGATATAAAGTAGGTGCAATAAACGCAGTAGCATAAGAATATCCAGCTTTCAGGTATAAATCACTGAACTCTTGTAAATAGTAAGGATTGATACTGTATACCCAATTATTCCCAAATTTAGAATGATTCGTAATCCTAGTTCCTGTATCTAAATGAAAAACATTGTATTTGAAATTAGCATTTACATAAGCATCAAAAAGGGTGATGTTGGTTTGGTCAAAATTAAAAACTTCTTCCATGTTTTCACCTCCCCAAGGTTTTTCAAGATATGCCATGGACTGTTTTTCATATTGTAAACCAGCCGTTACATCAATAAATTTATTGATAGTATAGACATTGTAAAGTTCAGCAAAAAAATTGTCTCCTTTATATTGATACTGGTCTTGATAAGATTGGTTGACAATATCTTGTGCAAGTCTGTTGGTATTGGTATATCTTAAATTAAAAACTAAATTTCCTTTGTTGTATTTGAAATTGGCATTTCCTCCTACATAATATTGTTTGTCGTTTCCTCTGTTATTACTGTCGGTGAATGCTCCTCCGTCATATTTATGAAGGTTATGATTCCAGCCTCCGTTTATATTTACATTAAATTTTTCGGTAGAATACCCCAGTTTTGCCGATACATTTTGTTTTTCCCAACCATCTTTGTCAAATGTATCATTGCCTTCTGCAGAAGAAATACCTTCTGACTTTTCGTTGAAACCTGAAATCTGATAATTGAAATTTTTAAATTTTCCTAATATGGAAGCATCCTGAGCAAATGTTGAAAAAGACCCTCCTCTTGCTGAAAGAATTCCTTCAACAACTTTATTGGTATTTTTTTTAGTTTTAATATTGATAACGGAAACCGTAGCATTTGAACCATAAAGAACAGAAGATGCACCGTTTAAAACCTCAATGCTTTCAATGTTTTCAAGTGCAATAAGCCTTAAATCTGAAACATTGTAATCGTTTCCTGTAACGTCTTTTAGCGGAATGCCATCCAATAAAATCATAACGTTTGAGCTTTTTCCTCCTCTGATTTTTATTGATTTTGGTTCCGTAGAGCTATTGAAATTTCCTGTAATTTGAAAACCTGCAACTTGGTCTAAAACATCCGTAAGATTTTGACCTTGGTATTTTTCAAGATCTTTTTCAGATAACAATTTTACGTTTTTTCCGGTTTTGTAGAGCTGTTGAGGTGATTTTGAAGCAATAGTAACTTCTTCAATTGGAGTTTCCTTTTCTTGTTGGGCGAAAATTTTTGTTCCTACGACAAGCATCGCTCCAACTAAAATTAGTTTTCTTTTCATAACATAATTAAAGTTTAGAGGGCTTATCGGAAAATAAAAGGCTAATTTATGAATCTGCAAAAACTCATTAGATCAGGCTTTTCCTCCGAAAGCTTTATATTAATAAACTTTTAGTAAGGTCTCCTGACTTTCACATTTTTGCACCTTCTCGTTTTTAGAACAATGGTTTGTTGCAAAAAATAATATTTTCTAAATGAAAATGTGTGATCTACAGTTGCGGGGACAGTTCAGGATTTTCACCTGATTCCCTTTTCCAAAAGTTGTGCAAAGATAGACAAAATTAAGAAAATTGCCTTTTTTTAATTTTATAAAAATGTAGAATCAAAATAAAATGGTAGTAAATCTTTTATAGCATGTACTTTTACAACCTCTTCATTCATACTTGAAAAATAAAGATCTATATTCTCGTTTTGCTTGGTTTCGTATTCTATTAAGCTTTGTCTGCATGCTCCACATGGTGGAATTGGCGGATTTTTCTCATTAAATTCTTTAGGACCTCCCACTACAAAAATCTTCTTTACTTTCACGTTGGGAAAATTGGCTGAAACCCAAAATAAAGTTGTTCTTTCTGCGCAAAGACCTGAAGGAAATGCAGCATTTTCCTGATTGTTACCCGAATAGATTTCTCCGTTTTCAAGTAATACTGCGCACCCAACCAAAAAGTTTGAATATGGGGCATAAGCATTTTCGCGAGCTTGTTTTGCTCTTTCAAATAATGCATTTTCTATATCGTTCAGTTCGCAGCTATTTTTAAAATATTCGTAACTGATTTGAGTTTCTTTTTTCATATATTGTTGATTGAAAAAGGGGGATAAAAATAATTCTTTTTAGTCAGGTAGGCAATATTTTTATTCCTGATGTTTTAATCGAAAAAATTCTAATCAAAAATGTTGTATAATTCAATAAATTTCAGAAATGTTGAGCTGAAAAACCATTGGGTAATGTCTCCAATGTGTATGTATTCTTGTGAAAATGGTTTGGCAAATGATTTTCATTTGGTACATTATGGAAGTAGAGCTCAAGGCGGAGTTGGTCTAATTATGATGGAAGCAACAGGTGTTGAACCCCGTGGAAGAATTACCAATCGTTGTATGGGAATTTGGAACGATCAACAAGCTGAACAATTACAGAAAATAGTAGATTTTGTACACAAAAACTCTGAAACCAAAATGGGAATTCAATTGGCTCATGCGGGAAGAAAAGGTTCTACTTGGAATAATACCCAGATTCCGATAGAAGAAGGTTGGGAAACAATTGCTCCAAGTGCCATTCCTTATCATCCGTCAGAAAGAATACCTCATGTTTTGTCAGTTGGAGAGATTAAAGAATTGGTTTTAAATTTTAAAAATTCGGCAAGAAGAGCTGTAAAAGCAGGTTTTGATGTAGTTGAAATTCATGCAGCTCATGGGTATTTAATTCATCAGTTTTTGTCACCACTTTCTAATGTAAGAACCGATGAATATGGAGGAAGTTTTGAAAACAGGATCAGGTTTTTAATTGAAATTGTTGATGCTGTAAATGAAGAACTAAATGAAAATGTGGCTTTATTTGTAAGGGTTTCGGGAACTGAATATGCCGAAAACGGATGGGATATTGAGAGTAGTGTAGAATTGGCAAAAGTTTTAAAAAATCATGGTGTTGATTTAGTAGATGTTTCAAGTGGAGGAAATATTCATGGTGCAAAAATTTCTGTTTTTGATGGGTATCAAGTGCCTTTTTCTGCTCAAATAAAAAAAGAGGCTGAGGTGAAAACAGGTGCAGTAGGATTAATTACAACTACTGAACAAGCAGAAAATATTCTTCAGAACAACGAAGCTGATTTGATTTTTGTAGCAAGAGAGATTTTGAGAAACCCATACATTGCAGTTCAGGGGTCGTTTGAAATGAAGCAAGATTGCTTTTTCCCTCGTCAATATACAAGGGCAAAAATTTCTTAATATTTTATTATATTTGGTTATTCAAATCAGAAAAAATGAAAATAGAAGACTTCATGTTGTCATGCCCAAGCAAAAAATTCCTTGGAATAGAATGTTTTGGTTGTGGAACTCAGAGAGCTATTGTCATGGTTTTTGAAGGCAGATTTGCAGAGGCTTTTCATATGTTTCCTGCAGTATATACTCTTTTGCTTTTTTTTGGAACAATCATCTTAAATATTATAGATAAAAAAAGAAACTATGGAAATTTATTAGTTTTTCTGGCTATTATTAATTCGGTGATAATGGTCGTTTCTTATTTTTATAAACACTTTTACTTAAATACACATTAAAAATATAAACTATGAATCAACAAAAATTACCAAACGCAACGGCAGTCTTAGTTTTAGGAATTGTATCTATCGTAGGATGTTGTTGCTACGGACTTCCGGGAATTATCGCAGGAATAATCGCTCTTGTTCTTTATAAAAAGGATAATGAATTGTATAAACTAAATCCTACAGAGTACTCTAATTATAGTAATTTGAGTACAGGTAGAATTTTAGCAATTATCGGAATTATATTAAGTATACTGTATGTTATTTACGTGATTGTAATGATTTCTATGCTTGGATGGGACGCAATGAAAGACCCTCAATTAATGCAAGAGAGAATCAAAGAACTGATGGGACAATAATTAAACAAAGAGAATATAGATAAATACAAAAGACCACAAATTTGTGGTCTTTTTGTATTATTTAAAGTTAGGTTATTACTTTACTATAAATTTAAGGCTGGTTTTATCGAGTTTTAAAATATAAGTTCCTTGCGGAAGATTGTTTACCTTAATAGAATTTCTACTGTTTTTAAAAGGTGTGTGAATACTTTGTACCACTTTTCCCTGAAGATTATAGATTTCAGCTTTTTGAATGTTTTCAGTATTTCCTTTTACAAAAATTTCCTGATTATAAATTGGGTTAGGATATATCTGTAAGTCTTTATTTTCAACAGCCAAATCTGATGAAATAGTATTGCTGATTTTTCCTGAGGCAGAATAGCAAGTCCAGCTTAAATTATCAATGGCAACTCTGTTGCTTGTTGAGGTGTTTTCTAATGTCACAACTACATTTCCTGATATATTAATATTGTTGATAGTGGTAGTTGTAACATTTGTATTATAAGGAATTGTACCTACAGTTGTTCCGTTTACTTTTACATTGAAAGTTCCGTTGCTTCCGGTGAATTTCAACTGAGTGGTTACTGTTAATGAACCAATTCCGTTGGCTACACTTCCTGATGTAAGAGAACCGCTTCTTACTGTAATTGCTTTTGTTGAAATTGTTTGGTCTGTTCTGGCATCAGTTGCAGTCCATGAAACTCCGCTGTTTGTCCATGTTCTTGTAGAGTAGGTAGCAGTATTATCTGTTGGTATATTTTCAAATGTTTCGTTTACACAATTAGTTCCGGAAGGAGTTGTTGTACCCCCATCTGTAGAACCGCTTCCCCAAATCTGGTTTACATAATTAGGATTATCAATAAAAGGATTTCTATTTCCTTGGAAAGTATAAGAGGCATTGTTTCTGTTGATTTCAGCTTGAGAAACAGGGTCTTGATTGTGCCAAGCTAATAGTACATTAAGTTGCCAGGTTTGTAATCCTGGGAAAGTAGAGTTTCCTAACATATTTCCTGAACTGAAACTGGAAAGTTTACTTTGATATCGGGTTACGAAATAAAATATCATTCTTGCCACATCACCTTTGAACTCATCAATCGGTTCAAAAACCGTTCCTGAATAGCCCGAAGAAACCGAATTTCCAAGTTTTGAACCATTTTTGGAAGTGAAAGTTGCGGTACCTACTTTTCCGAAAGGATAATTGGAACGCATTCCGTTTACCTTTCCGTCGGTTGCTCTGATAAAATGAATATCAGAAACCATTGGTGCAGCTTCACTAAATAAACTTTGAGGAATGATATGTTCTCTGTTGTAGCAATTTCCTTCTACAGAATATGTGCCACATTGGTTGGTTACGGGAGTGTATTTGTAAGGATCTGTGCCGGTCGGTTTTTCAGAATAGATATCCAGAATTGAACCGTCGTTTTCATAGTTTTTATCAATGTCGGTTGTCTTGTAGCCGGTCCAAAGTCCACTATATCCTTTGTCTTGGTGTCCGTTGGTAATAATTGTACTTAAAGCTGTTTTTAAAGCTGCCCCCGATAATCCGTTGGCAGAATTGTAGTAACCTGTAGGAGCCTGAGCATGCATTAATCCTGCAAAAGTTACAAATAAGAGTATTTTTTTCATATTGATTTTATTTCACAGTAAGATTACTACATTTTCATGAATTAAAAATTATTTTGTTATTAATTTTTAAAGATTTGCATTCAAAAACATAAAAAAGTCAACACATTTTTATGCATTGACTTTTGTATATACTTGATTAATTTGAAATCTATTTTCTCTGTGGAGGATAATTTTTCATAATCTCCACCATAATTTCAGGAATTTGTCTTTGTTTTGATTTTGGAGAATCTACAGAAATCCCACTTCCTATACCTTGCCAAACCAATTTTTGAGATTTAGCGTCTACTAGATCTACAATAATTGCTCCTTCATTATAATTGCTTGTCCATGTTCTGCTCATTCCGATACCCCATCCGAAAGGGGCACCCCAACCATACATTCCGTAAGGAGAATTATTGGTAATATCAGTGATTTTTTTATGATTTGCTTTTACATTTACGATTAAATCAGGATTTTCTCCCGACTGAAGACCTTTGCTTTGAAGCTGTTTAGACAACTCATTCAAAACTCTGTCTTTATCAATGTCATTCAGTTTTAAATCATCAATTCTTAATTTGTATGTTTTATAAGAAGTGAAGTTTGCTGTTTCAGCATAGTCGGAACGTACCTGAAAAGGACTACAAGACGTCAAACCCAATGTAGCTGAAGCTAATAGAATAAAAATATATTTTTTGCTCATAGCTTTTAAATTTATTTTATGGTAATCGCGAATCAGTGATTTCATTTTACTTATTTTTTTTATCGTTTTTAATGAATGTATCGGTCTTTTTATCATATCCATAAGGACAATGTCTACAGCCACTTTTACAGCAATATCCTCTTTTTAAATGAAATTTTTCTGTAAAAACCTTATACCCCTGTTCATTGTAGTAAAAGTCTTCACCCTCTTTGATGTCAAAAAGTGCCATAGGTTAAATCTCTAAAATTAAAAAATTTTATATTTGTTACCATGATAATTGTATGCCAAAAGCCATTAAAAAAGTTAAAAATTAACGGCATTGCTCTTTTTCCCTTTATCTTCATTAGGAAACCCGAAGATAAGCAAAATAAAGTACTTATCAATCACGAAAAAATTCACCTCAGACAACAATTAGAATTGCTTATCGTTTTTTTCTATATTTTCTACGTTATAGAATATTATTATTGGTTTTTTAAACTGAAAGATAGCTTTCTTGCCTATCGTTATATATCTTTTGAAAGAGAGGCTTATGCAAAAGAAAGGGATTTGCAGTATCTCAAAAAAAGAAAACTTTGGAGTTTCTGGAAATATTTAGGATGATTTATTTTTGATTTTCCCATTCTTTATCAAAATCTTTCTGAGTTTTTTCCGGAGCGAAATAATTGTCTTGATTTTTACTCATGTCATAAGAAATTGCTGATTTTATAAGTGTATTCAGGTCATTAATTATCCAATCCGGAGAGCCTTTTTTCTCTTGCCCGTTGGTGAATACATGTATAGCTTTGCCATTTTCCATTTCCACTTTTAGCAATAAACAAGGAGACATATAGCCTGAACAAGGATGTCCTGTATAGACTTTTTCTGCAACAGTTCCGTCATTAAAAGTTATTTTTAATTCAAGGTAATTTCTGGGTTGTGTAGATTCTACACCATGACGAGCGTAGCTTTCAATAGTTTTAATGGTTTTTAAATAATCAATTGTGTTTTGTCTGCTTTCAGGGATATATCCAGGATGCATAATGTTTTGAGTATGATTTTCGATTTGTCTTTCAATCTGCTCATTCACCATATTGACTACTTTATCGTTAGGTTTATCTATAACATCAAATTCAGAGTGAGAAGGAAGTGCATTTTTGAAAAGTATATAACCAATAACTATTGCAGTGACGAAAACTACCAGTATTACTATCAATGAATTTGACTTTTTCATAATTATTTTAAGTTTTGTTTAACGAATTTAAGAATTATCATTTAAAATAAATTCAGGAAATTTGCAATAATGAATGTTCCTGAAATACATATTCCAATTGTTGAAATTCCTATTGAGAAAAATGTGAAACTCTTTATAAAAAGAGAAGACCTTATTCATCCTCAAATATCCGGAAACAAATATTGGAAGCTATTTTATAATGTCAATTATTATTTAGATAAAAAGCCAGAAAAGCCCTATGTCATTACATTCGGAGGTGCTTTTTCAAATCATATTTCTGCGGTATCGGCACTTGGAAGTTTAACAGGAATTCCAACTTTAGGTATTATACGAGGGGAGGAACTGAAAGATAAATGGCGAGATAATTCTACATTGCTTTTCGCTAAAAGAAACGGAATGAATCTGCGATTTGTAACCCGCGAAGAATACCGTCATAAAGAAAAATTGACGGAGTTTTTACAAAAAGAATTCCCGGAAGCATTAATTGTTCCTGAGGGGGGAACGAACGAAGACGCTGTAGAAGGCGTGAAAATGATGCTAAATAATGAAACAAAAG
Organism: Chryseobacterium oryctis; assembly: GCF_025971925.1. Lineage (GTDB taxonomy): Bacteria > Bacteroidota > Bacteroidia > Flavobacteriales > Weeksellaceae > Chryseobacterium > Chryseobacterium oryctis. The sequence continues at coordinate 130,145 of NZ_JAPDHV010000001.1, read as the reverse complement.
ATTTTGACTATCTTTGCACCGCAGTTGGAACGGGTGGAACGATTGCCGGAATTTCAAAATTTTGTGAAGATAATCAGAAAGTTATAGGAATTAAGGCTGTGGAAGATGATTCGCTTGAAAATAGAATTCTAGAATTAACTTCCAAAAAGAATTTTACTCTAATAGATTCCGGGTTGGGTGGTTATGGTAAAATAAAAGATGAAAATGTTTGTTTCATCAACGATTTTAAAGAAAAGTATGAAGTTCCTTTGGACCCGATTTATACAGGAAAAATGATGCAGAGAGTTTTTAAACTTATTGATGAAGATTATTTTCCTGAAAATTCTAAGATTTTGTGCTTTCATACAGGTGGTTTACAGGGAATTGAGGGAGCCAATTTGCTTTTAGAAAAACAGAATAGAAGTTTAATTATATAAGTAAAAATTGAAAAACATGAAACACTTAGTGTTCCATCTTTCATTTTAAAACAATAAAAATTATAAGATGAAAAGACTTTTCTCAATAATAAGCCTTTTAGTTTTATCAAAATTCTCAGCTCAAGCCTGGGCAACTGAAGACCAATACATCCAAAAATTTGCAAAATATGCTGTAGAAGAAATGGAAAAGTACAAGATTCCGGCTTCTATTACTCTTGCGCAGGGACTTTTGGAAACAGGTGGAGGACAAAGCCGATTAGCAAAAGAGGGTAAAAATCATTTCGGAATAAAATGTAAAGAAGGTTGGAATGGAAAAACGATGAAACATACCGATGATGCTCCGAATGAATGTTTCCGCGTGTATGATGATCCGAAACAATCTTACGAAGATCATTCGATATTTTTGGCTACAAGAAAATATTATACAGGGCTTTTCAAGCTAGATATGAAAGATTATAAAGCTTGGGCTCATGGGTTGAAAAAAGCAGGATATGCTACAAATCCTCGTTATGCACACATACTTATCAGTAAAATTGAAAAGTATAAGTTGTACGAGTTTGATGATACCAATTCTAAAGAAGTTCTGTATGCCGTATTAAAAAAATATCCGGATCTTAAAGATGACAGAACTTTCATGGCTCAGTTAGAACCTGAAAAGTCTGCAAAAAAAGCTAAAGAACCTGTTACGGTAGAAGTTCCTTATAAGCAGACTTCTTATGCTCAACAACAAAAAAGAGTAGAAAGAATTAAGACTAAAGCAGAAATTCTTAATTCTATTCTTATAAAAAGCCATCCGAATGAGGGTTTAAAATATATCATCATTCCTGAAGATACCAACGTTCAGTTTATTGCAAATAAATTTAAAATAAGCGAGAGCAGATTGAAAAAATGGAATGAGCTTGAAAGTGATGTACTAAAGAAAAATGATATTGTTTTTCTTGAATCAAAAAATTCTACAGGAAATGTAGCAACATATAAAGCCGAATCTGGTGAAGATATGTATGCTATTGCTCAGAAATTCGGAATTAAATTAAATAAATTATATGCTAAAAACAGAATGGATGAGGGACAAAAACCTTCTGCCGGACAATTAATTTATTTAATCGATAAAAAACCTAGAAATTAAAAACTAAAATAATAACATAAAATAAAAGTGCGCCGAAAAGGCGCATTTGTTTAAGTGATATGAAATACCAAAGAAGTTCGGCTTTATTCGATGAGGCTTACCAATACATTCCTGGAGGGGTAAATTCTCCGGTTCGTGCATTCAAATCAGTGGGAGGTGTTCCTGTTTTTATGAAATCTGCAAAAGGAGCTTACCTTACAGATGCAGATGACAATACTTATGTCGATTATATTAATTCTTGGGGACCTGCTATTTTAGGGCATACCCATCCTGAAGTTTTGGAAGAATTAAAAATTCAGGCAGAAAAAGGTTTTTCTTTTGGTGCACCAACGGAATTGGAGACTGAAATAGCAAAATTCATCATAGAAAATGTTCCGAATATTGACCAAATCAGAATGGTTTCTTCAGGAACGGAGGCATGTATGAGTGCTATAAGATTGGCAAGAGGTTTTACGGGAAGAGATAAGATAATTAAGTTTGAAGGCTGTTATCACGGTCATTCAGATTCATTTTTGATTAAAGCGGGAAGTGGGGCTGCAACTTTTGGAAACCCGAATTCTCCTGGAGTAACTCAAGGAACGGCAAAAGACACTCTTTTGGCAAGATATAATGATGTTGAGCAGGTACAAGATTTGTTCAGACATAATCAGGGTGAAATTGCAGCGATAATTGTTGAACCTGTTGCAGGAAATATGGGTTGTGTACTCCCTGAAAATAATTATCTTCAAAATTTAAGAAAAATCTGTGACGAAAATGGTGCTTTATTGATTTTTGATGAGGTAATGACAGGCTTCAGACTAGCTTTTGGAGGTGCACAGGAACTTTTCAATGTAAAAGCAGACTTGGTAACTTACGGAAAGGTAATCGGAGGAGGGCTTCCGGTAGGTGCATTTGCTGGTAGAAACGAGATTATGGATCATCTTGCTCCAAAAGGCGGAGTTTATCAGGCGGGTACATTAAGCGGAAATCCTTTGGCGATGAGAGCGGGATTGAAAACTCTTCAAATCATTAAAAATGATTCTGAATTTTTTAACAGACTGAATAAAACTACAGAAACTTTAGATTTTGAAATCGGAAAAATTTTAAATGAAAAAGGAATTGCTCATAAAATTAACAGAAAGGGCTCTATGATGTCTGTTTTCTTCCATATCAACAGGGTTTCTGATTTTGATGAAGCCCAAAATGCGAATCATTCTTTGTTTAATAATTTCTTCCATCAAATGCTTCAAAACGGAATTTATCTTCCGCCAAGCGGATATGAAACCTACTTCATAAGTGATGCAATTAAGGAGAAGGAAATTGATATGACACTGGAAGCAGTAAGAAAATTTGAGTATTCTTAAAACTATTCTTATTTATAAAAGTCAAAATCCCTCAGAAGAATATTCTCCTGAGGGATTTTTTTAATCTGATATGAAGAAAACTAATTACTTCTTATTGTAAAGCTGCTAAAAGATTTACTCCATCTACTGTAGCCCAAGCTCCCGGAGTTAAAGATACTTTTGTAACTGTAGTCGTATTGGTGAATGTTTTACCTCCGTTTGTTTGTGCATAGCCCCAAACTCCAGGTTGATCAGAATTTACATAATTTATAGGTTCTACTTTTATTTTTCCAGTTAAAACCTGATTTGTATTTGTAGCATCATCCTGAATAAGAACTGAATATGCTTTCTGAGAACCAATGTTTTTGTATCCACTGATGTAAACATTAGAGAAAATACCAGTTCCGTGCTTTTTAAACTGAATTGCTGAAATTTCTGATGATCCTGCACTTTCAGGATTGGTACCTGCATTTCTGATAAGAGTTATGTTGGAAATTTTTGGAGCAACATTATCTGCATTTCCTGAAGCTTCAATCTCCATTCCGAAGTTTCCTGTTCCTGTTTGGAAGGCATACCAATTAGAGTTGTTTTGTCCGCTCCAAGCATCTTGCCAGTCGAAAGAATCATCATAGTTTCCGTAAGAAACAATATTGGTAGCACTTACAGTTCCTCCAAAAAATTCGTATCCATCATCTGTACCTTTGTAAGTTACAAGGTTTTCCAGCACGGTTCCGGCTCCTACAGAGTAGAAAGTCATCGAGTTGGTTTCTGATGTTCCGTCACCGATTTTTTTACCCGCATATTCTACTCTTACGAATTTCATAATTCCAGAGTTGTCATTAGGATCTGTGCCACCGTAGTTTACATTATTTCCGTCTTCAGACAAAGCTGTAGTATTTCCGTTTACTGCTTTTATCGGTGCTTTTCCGTATAGTGTAATTCCTCCCCAATCACCCGGAGTTTTTGTTGAAGTTGTAAATACAATTGGTTCAGATGCTGTTCCTTGAGCATTGATTTTAGCACCTTGTAAAATTACTAATGAACTTGTTTTTGAAGTTACTACATTGAATGTAGCACCTGGTTCAATAGTTAATGTAACACCAGCTACAACTTTTACAATACCATCAAGTGTATAATTTCCTTTTTTTATTAAAAGATCTTTTGTAATCGTTCCAGATAATGTTCCACTTCCGCTTAATACACTTTCAGTGGTTCCAGGTGTATTGGTAGTACCTTCTCCTAAACCATCATTTACTTCTATTGTGCATGATGTTAATGTTAAGCTTGCTACTAATACTATTGAACAAAGTGATAATACTCTTCTTTTCATTATATTTAGATTTATTTATTTGTTAAAAGATTAAAATGTATACCCTAACGTAAGGTTGAAAGTAACACCCTTGTAATAGTTTGTCATTACATTATTGTTTTCTTCAAGGCGTAATGGTGCGTAGTTTTTATCACCTAAAAGAATTTTATATTTACTGTTAAGTATATTTTGTACTGCGAATTTTACATTCCAGTTTTTATCGATCTGGTTTTGGTGTACAAAGTCTAGTTGATGGAATGGTTTTTCAAAATAATTATCTGTTCCTGCTCCTCCGGTTGCGTAAATTTTACTTCCGGAAACATTATATATTAATGAGAAAGTTTTTGTGAAGTTTTTGTCATTTTTATACTCATATTTCAAATCTGCATTAATGGTATATGGTGCGGCACCTTGTAATCCTCTTTTTCGAAGTGTCTCTCCGGTAGTTTTGAACCAGCTTGGCTCTTCCATTTCCAATTGTCTCTCACTTCTTTCAATATTGGTATGCATTATCGTTGCATTAGCTCCTAAAGTGAAACGATTTAAAGATTCAGAGATTCTTCCTAAACTTAAAATTCCTTCCAGTTCTATTCCGTATAAATCTGCCTTTTTTGCATTGAAGAATGTTATCGTAGATCCTGTAGCATCTGCTGAAGGTGTTAAAGAACGTTCAATAGCATTGTTAATTCTTTTTGCAAATACATTTACAGCAAACATTTCTTTTCCTGTCGGAAAATATTCCCACTTCAAATCAAAATTATAATTATCACTGGCTTGTATTTCCTGATTACCTACAATATTTACATTATCTGGGCTGATGTATTTTATAGGCATTGTTTCAATTAAGATGGGTCTTGTAACTGTTTTGCTGAATGAAAATCTTAAATTATTTCTATTGTTAAGCGCTTTTTTAATGGATAAAGATGGTAAAAAGTAGTCTTTATTTTTTTCGATATTGGTTTTGTTTGAAGCACTTAGTTCAGAATATCTAATAAGTGTCATGTCATTTTCATATCTTGCTCCTAACAAAATATCCCAAGAATCATTTGGCTTAAAGTTGATATTGGCATATCCTCCATTTACAAACTGATAGAAGCTATTAAAGAATTGTGAAGGGTCTGAACCTTCTTCGTAATATAGATATCCATCAGAAATCGCTTGGTTGAATACAGCTTGTGGTTGGTCTACATTGACTATAAAAGAACTTGGGTCGTTATGCTTTCTCCCAAAAATAAAACGATAAGATGTCTTTCTTAAATCTGCAAAACCATTATATCCTAATGCGATTTGTAACGGAAAGTCTTTTCTGTCCCCCTTTTCTCCTAAATTCAGCTGATATTCAGCAAATGCAGAACCATAGAATCTAGAATTTACATCCAGATACTGACGGATAAGATTATTACCTCCATAGCTCATTGATACATTATTTCCCGGAAGATAGTTTCCTAGATTATTAGGATCTTCTCTATGCCCTTCAAGGATTTTTCGGTCTGGTTGGCTGTAATTGTTGATTACATAACTTGCTCCTGCCTTGATTTGATGTCTTTCATTTATTTTTTGAGAAGCAGTAAGTTGTAAATCCAAAAATCTGGAGATATCTAGCTGATTGGTTCTAAAGAAACCGTATTTTTTATTTTGTATTTGTCCGTCTTTATACCCGAAATTATCTTCTATGATATTGTCTGCACTTTGTAAATAAATTGCATTAAGATTTACATTTGTCCCTTTGTTTTTATATCCTAAACCTAATAAAATAGAAGACTCTGTTTCTAAAGTGTATTGTTTTCTGTTTAGAAAGTTCATATTATCAATATAGCTTGATGCTCCGTTAGTTCCTTGTAAGGATCTGAATTGATTATTGTCGCCTTCCTTATATTCGTATTTGGTTGATTGGTTTAAAGAGAACAAAACACCTAAAGTTCCACTTTCTCCGGTTTTTATTTTTTGTGCAGTAGTAAAGCCTAAACTTGTGTTAGGTAAAGATTTTACGTTATCAACATTCCAAGAATCTTTGAAAGAATTTAAAGATTCATTGGCGTTAAATCGATACGTACTCGGTCTAGAATGTCTTACTTCTTCTGGTAAACGTCTGTCTTGGGAATTCAATCCTAAATAACCTTTCATTCCTTCAGCTCCTTCAGATACCTTAAAATTATCTCTGAAAGTGCTTAATGTATTCATTCCAACACTGAATTCTATTTTAGAAAACGGTTTGTCAATCGTTAAAGTTTCAATATCGAAAGTAGCACCTGCAAAATCTCCGTAAAGATTTGAGTTGAATGTTTTATAAATATTAAGTTTACCTACAACATCTGTCGGAAACTGTTTTAGGGCGATAATTTTTTGGAAGGGGTTATTAGAAGGAGAACCAAGACCATTAATTAATAAATAATTATATCTTTCCTCCAAACCTCTTACGAAAAGACCTCTTCCTTCAACAGTCGTGATTCCAGTTACTTTTGTCAGTCCCTGCTCAACATTTGAGATTCCTTTTCTTGAAATTTCTTCAGCACTCACAGCTTGTTTCTGAATGATAGCCTTTTTTTGTTCTCCTAAAACGGCAGTTTCTGTTTTCTTGTTACTGCTTCCTTGGATAACTACGCCTTCAATCTTTTTTTCTTTTTTTATAGTATCTTGTTTTGTGTCTTGAGCATAAAACACCGACCCTGATAAAAATAAAACTGCAATGCTCAGTTTATTTATTTTCATTATTTACTTACTTTTTACTAGATTCTTTCGGTGCAAAGGAATAAAAGTTTGATGGGGTAATTGGTTTAGTAAAATTTAATTTTTTCTTAACTAAATATTAATAAATGGATATTATTATTAACTTTATATGAACGATTGGTGTTTTGTTAATCTGTCATTCAAAAATTATTAACTTTGAATCAGTAAAAATTAAAAATGAATCAAAAGAAAATTCTTTTAATAGACGATGAACTGGATATTTTAGAGATTCTGTCTTACAATTTAGAAAAAGAAGGTTACGAAATTTACACAGCCACAAACGGGAATGAAGGTATTGAGAAGGCAAAAGAAATTATTCCGGATCTGATATTGTTAGATGTCATGATGCCAGAAAAAGATGGAATTGAAACTTGTCAGGAACTGCGTAAAATCAAAGAGCTACAGAAGACACTTATCGTTTTTCTTTCTGCAAGAAGCGAAGAATTTTCACAATTGGCAGGGTTTCAGGCTGGGGCAAACGATTACGTTGTGAAACTTATTAAACCTAAAATTCTTATTTCTAAGGTTAATGCGTTGTTACAATTGACTTCACAAGTGTCTGATAATACTAAACTTATTGAAATTGGAGATTTAGTGATTGATAAAGATAATTTCAGAGTTTCAAAGAGCGGGCAGGTGTTCTTATTGCCTAAAAAAGAGTTTGATTTGCTCTATCTTTTAGCATCAAACACAGAAAAAGTATTCAAAAGAGAAGAAATTCTCGAAAAAGTTTGGGGAAATGATGTAATTGTAGGAGAGAGAACTATTGATGTTCATATCCGAAGATTAAGAGAAAAACTAGGAATAAATACAATCCAAACATTAAAAGGAATTGGGTATAAACTTATTGTTTAATACTCAATTTTCCTAAATTTATATAAATCATTTAAAATTTGTAAAATTGAAATTTTACAGGCTTACATTTATCGCCTCATGTCTTCTTACATTGGTGATGTTCCTTTTAGTTATCACTTTTGATTGGCTAAAAGATATCTATGACAATACACCTTTCTTCAATTTTGGGTTGTTTGTATGCATTATTCTTATTTTTATCATTAATTATACTGTTCTAGAATTGCTTTTCAACTATTATGGGAAAAAGCAGGTTCGTGGTCTTTCTCAGATTTTGCCTCAGGAAATAGTATATTCTGATGATGAAAATATGACAATTAAAGAATTGGGCGAACGATTTTCAGACCTCAATCAGCAGCAGGTTACAGAAATTGACATGATGAAAGAAATGGAAAGCTACCGAAAAGAATACATCGGAAATGTTTCTCACGAGCTTAAAACACCATTGTTTTCCATTCAGGGATATGTTGAAACATTGAGAGATGGTGGAGTAGATAACCTCACAATTCGTGACAAATATTTAGAAAGAATTGATAAATCTGTTGAAAGATTAATTGCAATTGTAACAGATTTGGATATGATTAACAGGTTTGAAGCCGGTGAAATTAATCTCAGAGTTTCAAGGTTTGATGTGAACCTTTTAATTAAAGAAATTTTTGATTTACTCGACCTTGAAGCAGAAAAACATAATACAACTTTACTGCTTCAGACCCTTAATCCTCAGATTTTTGTAGATGCGGATAAACAAAAAATTTCTCAGGTTTTTATTAATTTAATTTCCAATGCTATTCATTATGCAAACAGGCAGGAAGCTAAAGTAATTGTAAAAACCAGTGTTCTTAAAAATAAAGTTTTAATTGAGGTTATAGATAACGGAATGGGAATAAAACCAGAAATTTTACCAAGAATTTTTGAAAGATTTTATCGTGTCGAAACCAGCAGAAGTAGAAGAGAAGGTGGTTCGGGATTGGGACTTGCCATTGTGAAACATATTCTAGAAGCTCATAATGAAAATATTACGGTAGAGAGTGTCTATCTCGAAGGGACTAAATTCAGTTTTATGCTTGAAAAAAGTAAATAGTTTTTGCAAAATGTAAGAAAAAAAAATATTTTAAAAAATAATGAAATATTTTTTTGTCACATGTCATTTATTTTATATTTGCAACAGAGATTTATCATAATAAGAAAGGCAAAAAAGTAATTTAAAAACTGATATGGTTTACAAAATCCGCGTAATATTAGATGCGAAAGAAGATATCTTCCGTGATATCGAAGTTAAAGGGAAACAAACGCTATGGAACTTACATTTAGGAATTAAAAGTGCATTCAGTCTGCAAGGCGATGAGTTGTCTACTTTTAATTTACTGGAAGAAGATGGAACAATAGTAAAAAGCGTTCCGTTGGAAGATATGAGTGATGATGGTGATGGAGAAATTATGTCGGATGTGTACATCGATGAAGCTTTTGAGAATGCAGGTGATAAAGCACAGTTTCAATATGGTCTTCTTGATCTTTGGGAGTTTTTCTGCGAACTTGTTGAGGTGATTGACGAGACGAAAGGAGTTAATTACCCAATCACGGTTTACAGATTCGGAAATGTACCTTTGAAGGCTCCAAGCAAAAGCAGTACAGGATCTAAAAAGAAATCGGTAATGCCTTTATTGGATGACGATTTTAATTTTGATGATGATTTTGGCGGAAGCAACAACTTCGCAGATGAAGATGATGATAATTTTGATGATGAAGACGATGATTACAATGATGATGTTTTCGATGATGAGGATGATAACGATGACGAAAGATAATACTATCTGAAAAATATCAGCCCCGAATTTTATTCAGGGCTTTTTTTATGTTTAAAAGTGATTCTGCAAGACAAAAATTCAATTTTAAGATTCTTTATTTTAGGGACAATTCGTTACATTTGTGAAAAATCGCTTAATGAAAAAAATAATTTTGTTAGCTGCTATTGGTCTGGGAATTGTTTCCTGTACCACTCAAAATACAAATAAGATGACGGATTTGCCTAAAGACTGGAAACATACAACAAATATATACGAAGTTAACGTAAGACAATATACTAAGGAAGGAACATTCAAAGCTTTTGAGAAAGAGATGCCCAGACTGAAATCAATGGGCGTAAAAACACTTTGGTTCATGCCAATTACTCCAATTGCTCAGCAGAACAAAAAAGGAAGTATGGGAAGTCCTTATGCTGCCGCAGATTATACCTCTATCAATCCTGAGTTTGGAACATTAGATGATTTCAAACATATGGTGAATGAAGCGCATAGATTAGGATTTAAAGTAATTATTGATTGGGTTGCCAATCATACAGGTTGGGATCATGTATGGACGAAAACTCACCCTGAATTTTATCTGAAAGATCCGGACGGAAAGTTTCATATAGCTTCAGGAATGGATGATATCATCGAATTGGATTATAAAAATCAGGAAATGCGTCTTGCAATGATTGATGCCATGAAGTTTTGGGTGAAAGAAACTGATATTGATGGTTTTAGATGTGATTTAGCTTCTTGGGTTGAGGTAGATTTTTGGGAACAAGCTCGTCCTGAAGTAGAAAAAGTAAAACCTCTTTTTTGGTTAGGCGAATTTGATGAATTAGAAAGTTCGGAATACGGAAAAGTGTTTGATGCAAGTTATTCATGGAAATGGATGCACAAATCTGCGGATTATTATAAAAAAAATGAATCATTGCAAGGCTTGAAAGATTTGTTAGTTCAATATTCCAATATTGGAGACAATTCAATGAGAGCTTGGTTTACAACCAATCATGACGAAAATTCTTGGAACGGAACCGAATACGAAAAATATGGAGTAATCACAAAACCAATGGCTGTATTTTCTGCAACCTGGAACGGTGTACCATTATTATATTCAGGGCAGGAACTTCCTAATATGAAGCGTCTTGAGTTTTTTGAAAAAGATGTCATCAAATGGACAAATACTTATCAGAATGCCGATTTTTATAAAATATTATTAAACTTAAAAGCCAGAAATCCTGCATTGAAAGGAGGTGATGCAAATGTGCGTACCTACTTGCTGAATACGACGGCTAATGATAAAATTTTAGCGTATGTAAGAAAAAATGGTAAAGATGAGGTTTTGGTAGTTCTGAATATGTCGAAAGAAGCTGTGGATTTCAGTATTGAAGATGAAAATTTATCGGGAAGTTTCAAAAACGTATTTGAAGGCACTAAAAGAGACTTTACGAATGATAAAAATTTCAAATTCAAAGTTTCTGACTTTGCAGTTTTTGAAAAATGAACTTCTTTGAAAACTATGAAATATTGGTTGAAGAATTAGAATAAAAGAACTTAAGATAAATTTGTTTAGCGGGCATTAGTCCGCTTTTTAATTAAGAAAAGAGGGATGAATAAAGAAGAGATATTGAGTATTTTAAAGGCTAAAATAAATGAAAAGGTCCAAAATTTTGAAAATCTGATTTCTGAAACAAGAGCTTCAAACAATGATACCAAAAGTTCAATGGGAGACAAGTATGAAACAGGACGAGAAATGCTTCAACAGGAGATTAATAATCTTCAAAGACAGCTTAATGAAGCCTTACATCAACAAAATATAATTCATAAACTTTCGGTAGAAGTTTCAGAGCGAGTTAAAAACGGAGCTTTGGTGAAAACCGATAAAGGTTTATTTTATATTTCGGCTTCTTTGGGTGAAATAAAATGTAATGATAAAAAAATAATGTCAATTTCTGAAGAATCTCCTTTGGCAAAAGCAATGTTTGGAAAAAAAGCCGGAGAATCATTTACGATTAATACTATTCAGCAATTGATTGAGGTGATTTGGTAAGTTATATCCTCCGATAAAAGAACGATTGAAAATCCCTAAAGTTAAAACTAAAAATTTTTAATCGTTTTCAAAAGAATTATTCTAATGAATTGTTATATTTTTTTTTATTTTCCTCTGTTTTTTTTCTATATTCTTGGGTGCTAATTCTTCCTTGTGAAGGATCATTCATATATTCTTCTCTTTTTTTCAAAAATTGTTCTTTAGATACCATAATTCCTTTCTTAAATTCAATTGGTTGACTGCTCTTGCTAATGGAAATTGCGTCAAAATTAAAATAGCCATGTTTTTCATTTAATTTTAGGATTAATCCAGGCAGACCCTTGAATTTATATGGTCCGTCGTTTATCGGGATGTCATATGTAAACCAAGCTATCCATACCTGTGCATTTAATTTTAGAGTAGCTTTTACACATTTGTATCCTAAAATTTCTTTTTTCTCATTATTATCAATTGTCCAAGAAAGAACATCTGTATTTTTGAAAGTATAAGTATCTCTTGCCATACGATAGGAGATAAAAGTTTCATTGTTTTCTGTATAGACATTATGTCTAACTCTATTACGCGGAGCATTTTCAAAATTAATTGTACGAATTTCTCCCTTATTAATAGGTGCATCTAATTGCTTTTTTAGGTATTCTAGGTTCTTCACATAGTTTTCGCTAAAATAAGTGGATTGTTTTCCATTGGTTAATAATATCATAGGCTCCCCAACAAGTGAATTTTTATTTAGGGTATCTTCTACATATGTGAAATTATATTTTACTTCTAGTTCTGAAAGAGTTTTGTTTTCCTGACTTTTGATAAATGTAAATATAAAGATTAAAAAAAAATTTAATATGTATTTCATACAATACAATGTTTATTTTGTAATATTGATAAATATATAAGAATCTAAATTTATAATTCCGTAAGAGTTTATTTTGTTATTAAATCGATCCTACGGAATTATAATTAGTTTGTACAATAGTTATACCATTGGATTTTCTGAGCAAAGTTCAGCATTCATATCTAGCCATTCTTGGTATAAAACTTCTTGTGAACCATTAACTGTCCAATAAGATTTACCACAAAAAGTTGTCATACGGATTGGCTCTGCAATAATTGCTTTGCTTGTGGTAGATACATTTACTTTTGCTTCATGTACAGGTAATTCTTTCACATTTTTTACTTCAGTACTTTTAGCACTCATTAGTCCTACAATACTAATTGCTGATAATAATAATACTTTTTTCATGCTGTATATTTTTTAGTTATTTGTATGACAAATATATATATTAATAAATCAGTATATCTATCAAAGGTGAATAAATATTATTCAGATCTGAATAAATTTTAAAACAATATAATAAATTTTAAAACAATATAAAGAGTTATATTTGTAATAAAAAAAATGAAACTTTCGGATAAACTATTTACCACTCGGACTGCTAAAAAACTTTCTAAGCAAGAAGTAGCAGATTTATTAGGAATGGATGTGACTACATATGGAAGAGTAGAAGCTGGAAAAAGAAATCTTGAAATAGATAAATTGAAGCTTTTACCAAATGCTTTGGGAATAAAAACAGAAGAAATACTAGATTTGTTAGAAATTGATAAAGGACATATTTTCAATATTAATAATACAAATGAAGAGTATGCTTCTGGCAATGGATATGTTGAAAACTTTTATACCGAAAATAGAGAAAATCTTATCGAAATAAAAAATCTTTATACAGAGCTTTTGAAACAAAAAGATAATATGATAGAGTATCTGAAAAAAGAAAATGAAGAATTAAAAAGGGTTTTAAAAAAATAACTGTGCCAAATTATGCAAAATTATTTAGACCTCTTACAACATATTTTAGATAACGGAACAGACAAGACAGATAGAACAGGGACGGGAACGAGAAGTGTTTTCGGATATCAGTTGAGATATGATTTGTCTAAGGGCTTTCCTTTGGTTACGACTAAAAAAGTGCATTTGAAATCGATTATTTACGAATTACTTTGGTTCTTAAAAGGAGATACTAATATTAAATACTTAAAAGATAACGGAGTTTCAATTTGGGATGAATGGGCAAATGAAAATGGTGATTTAGGTCCTGTTTATGGTGCACAATGGAGAAGTTGGAGTGGAGCTGGTGGGAAAATTGTTGATCAGATTACGGAAGTGATTGATCAAATTAAAAAAAATCCGGATTCCAGAAGACTTATTGTGTCAGCTTGGAATGTGGCAGAAATTCCCAATATGGCTTTAGCTCCTTGTCATGCAATGTTTCAGTTTTATGTAGCAGACGGAAAACTGTCATTACAATTGTATCAGAGAAGTGCAGATGTATTCTTGGGAGTACCTTTTAATATTGCGAGTTATGCATTGTTATTGATGATGGTTGCACAGGTTTGCGACTTGGAAGTAGGAGATTATGTACATAGTTTTGGCGATGTTCATATTTATAATAACCATTTTGAGCAGGTGAAAAAACAACTTTCTAGAGATGTAAGACCGCTTCCTACAATGAAATTGAATCCTGAAATTAAAAATATTTTTGATTTTGATTTTGAAGATTTCACTCTGGAAAACTATGATCCACATCCGGGAATAAAAGCTCCTGTCGCGGTTTAAAATAATAATCGAAATATAAAAGTGAAGCGTAAAACTTCACTTTTTTTGTAACTTTAGGGTTAATTTTTCTACCCATTAAACATGAAATCACTTAAAATCAATATAGAAGAGAATACTGATGCTGAAAAACTGAAGGAATTATTGCTTCAGGTAAAGGGGGTGACTTCTATAGAAATCATAGATGAGGATAATCCTGAAAGTGAGCTCAAAAAAGCTTTTGCTAAAACAAAAGAACAGCTTAAGAAGGGGGATTATGAAACATTGGTCAATGATATTTTTGATATATTAACTAAAAATAATTCTAAAAAATAATAATGAAAAAGATCATTTTGTCAATTGCTTTATTGAGCGGAATATTCTTTTCTTCAAACGTTTTTGCTCAGACAGAAACTTCGGGAAGAGAAAAGGTATACAGAGCTACTCATGCAAAGGTAACGGAGCTGAAACATACAAAACTTAAAGTAAATTTCGATTATCAGAAGGAACAAATGAATGGGGAAGAATGGCTTACTGCTTCACCTTATTTTTATCCAACCAACGAATTGACTCTTGATGCAAAAGCAATGTTGATTCATGAGGTTGCGTTAGATGTAAATGGTAAAAAATCTCCGTTAAAATATGATTATAAAGATGATATTTTAAAAATTACTTTAGATAAAACATATCAAAAAAATCAGGATTATACGGTTTATATCAAATATACTGCTCGTCCGAATGAAGTAAAACAACAGGGAAGTGCAGCGATTAATGATGCCAAAGGTTTGTATTTCATTAATGCTCAAGGAAAAGATCCAGATATGCCAACACAGCTATGGACGCAGGGAGAAACTGAATCTTCTTCGGCTTGGTTTCCTACAATTGATAAACCGAACCAAAAAACAACTCAGGAAATATATATGACGGTTCCTGATAAATATGTGACGCTTTCAAATGGTGTTTTAAAAAATTCACAAAAAGAAGCAAACGGGCTAAGAACAGATCATTGGGTGATGGATAAGAGACATTCTACTTATCTGTTTTTCATGGGAGTTGGTGAATATGCTATTGTTAAAGATAAATGGAAAAATATCCCAGTTGATTATTATATAGAAAAAGAATACGAACCGTATGCAAAGCAGATTTATGGAAATACTCCTGAAATGATTGAGTTTTTCTCAAAAAAACTTGGGTATGACTATCCTTGGGCAAAATATGCGCAGATCTCAGGAAGAGATTATGTGAGTGGAGCAATGGAAAATACTACGGCAACGCTTCACGGAAGTGATATTTTGCAAAAATCAGGACAATTAATCGACGAAAATAAATGGGAAGATACCATCGCACACGAATTGTTCCACCATTGGTTTGGAGATTTGGTAACTGCTGAAAGCTGGAGTAACCTTACTGTTAACGAATCTTTTGCTAACTATTCAGAATACCTTTGGAACGAATACAAATACGGAAAAGATCAGGCAGATTATCATCAAATGGAAGATGTGAATATGTATATTCACAACCCTTCTGATTTTAAGAAAAATTTGGTGAGATTTGGGTATGATTCTCGTGAAGATGTTTTTGATTTGGTAACCTATCAAAAAGGAGGAGGAATTCTTCATATGTTAAGAAATTATTTGGGAGATGATGCCTTTTTCGCGGGAATGAATGATTATTTAAAAACGTACGAGTATCAAAATGCTGAAGCTCATCAATTGAGATTATCATTTGAAAAAGTTTCAGGGAAAGATTTAAACTGGTTTTTTAATCAATGGTTCTTTGGAAGCGGAAATCCTAAAATCAATTATTCATATACTTTTGAGCCGGTAAAAAAACAGGTAAGTGTTACCATCAACCAGACTCAAGAGTTACCATTTGAATTTCCTTTGGCAATTGATGTTTACGAAAACGGAAAACCTAAAAGATATAATGTTTGGGTAAATGCTCAAACTGCGAATACGTTTAATTTTGATGTTTCCAAAAATGCAGATTTGGTAAATATTAATTCAGATGGGGTACTATTAGCTGATATTACAGATTCTAAGACTCCAGAGCAATATTTGATGCAATTTACAGGGTCAAAAGAGTTTAAGAGCAGATATAATGCATTAAAAGGAATAAAAGAACAGGTGGGTAAAAATCCAGCAACAACTAAATTATTGGCTGCTGCACTAAAAGATCCTTTCTTCAGAGTAAGAATGAAAGCTCTAGAACTAATGGATTTATCAAATGCAGAACAGCTTAAAACATTAGGTTCGGAGGTTGAAAAATTGGCTTCCAATGACCCTAAAACATTGGTTCAGGCTGCTGCAATTTCTGCTTTAGCCAAAACTAAGGATAAAAAATACCTTCCTATTTTTGAAAAAGGAGTAAACGCTGTTTCAAATTCTGTAAAAGGAAATTCAGTAGGTGCAATTTTGGCAATTGACCCGTCAAAAGCAAATTCTTTAGGTGATAAAATAGATTTAGAAGGAGCTTCAGAATCTTTGGTAGAGCAAATGTTACCAATTGTTGTAAAAAATAAAGTAACTTCTCAGATGCCTCATATTGCTCAGTTTGCAGCTTTCTATCCATTTATTAAATTCCAAAACCCTGAATTGGGTAAAGTTTCTGAGGAAGGGTATAACTGGATAATGTCTTCAGACAATTTAAAGGCAACGGAAAGTGTTACAAAAATTTTAGGTCATGCAAAAGGACAAATGGGAGACAATCCTCAAGTTAAAATGATGATTTCTCAAATGTTGAAAGACGGTTTAAGCAAAAAAATGAACCTATTGAAACAGAATCCTCAAAATGCAGAAAGCATCAATAAGCAAGTTGACTTAATCAACAAAGCAATTGAAAATTTTAAATAAATCTCAAAAAAGCACTTCAAAAAGAGGTGCTTTTTTGCTTTCATAAATTAAATCCCCAATTTTTTTGAAAATTAAGTAATATTCATATATGATTAAATGGTTACATTTTTTAAATTCGTATAAAAATTAGAATATTATGACTTTTGGAATTGAGGCGGCGAGTTATTATGTACCTTCATTGTATTTGGAAATAAAAGATTTGGCAGAAAAAAGAGGAATTGAACCTGCAAAACTGGAGAAAGGATTAGGACTACATAAAATGGCGTTGGCTGATGTGCATGAAGATGCTGCTACATTTGCTGCAGAGGCTTTATTAAAACTGATTAAAGACTATAATCTCAACCCAAAAGAAATTTCAAGGATATATCTGGGAACCGAAAGTGCTTTGGATGCAGCAAAACCTACAGCTTCGTATGCGATGCAAATGGTTGAAACTGTCTTGGAGGAAGAATTTGGAGAAAGATGTTTCAGAAATTGTGATGTTGTTGACATTACTTTCGCTTGTGTGGGAGCGGTTGATGCTTTGCATAATTCTTTAGATTTTGTAAGAGTAAATCCCGATAAAAAAGCAGTGGTAATTGCAAGTGATTATGCAAAATATGAATTGGCTTCCTCGGGAGAATATACACAAGGCGGAGGTGCAGTTGCTGTTTTAGTTTCTTCAAAACCTGATTTAATTGAGATTGAAAATAACTGGGGTGTTGCTACAGAAAGTGTTTTCGATTTCTTTAAGCCAAGAAGAAATTATAAAAAAGAAGATTTGGCAAATGCTCCTGAAACGTATCCAGAAAAAATTGAAGTTTTCACAGATGAGCCTGTTTTCGATGGGCAGTATTCCAATCAATGTTATCAGAATAGAATCAAAGAAGCGTACATTCATTATAAAGAAATTACGGGACAGAATAAACCTTATGAATGTTGGAAATACCTTATTTTCCATCTTCCTTATGCTTTCCATGGGAAAAGAGTTTTTACGGAGATTTATAGTTTAGAAAACAGCCTTTCGTACGAAACTCCTGAGGAACAAAAAGCGGTTGCAAAATCTGAGGAATATATTCAGTTTATTAATGAAAAAATTGAAAAATCTCAGAGAGCATCTTCTGAAATAGGAAATATGTACACAGCTTCTATTTTTATGGCTTTGCTTTCGGCGTTGCAGACTTCTTTTAATGAAAATGAAGAATTGAAAGGTCAGGAAATCGGATTTTTAGGATATGGAAGTGGTTCAAAATCGAAAGTTTTTGCAGGGAAAGTTTCAGAAAACTGGAAAAATGTAGTTTCAAAATGGAATTTTTTTGAAAGTTTAAAAAATAGAAAAGCCATTGATTTTGATACTTACGAAAAACTTCACAGAAAACAATTGGAAAACTCTGTTAATGAAAATTACAAAGGTTTTGGTTTAAAATCTGTGGAATTAGAAAACCCTGTTTTGAAGGGAGCTAGGTATTATAGTTATTCAGATAAGCAATCATAATATTCCAAAAGTTTAGATAATGTAAAAAATAAATTAAGTGGTAAAGAATTTCTTTACCACTTAATTCTAGGAAGTACTTTTTTTATCTCTCTTTCAATATTTTGTCCTGCATTTTTTAGTTCATTTCCTGTATTACGTAAAATTTTTACAGCTTCATGGTTATATCCAGGACCATGGGTGATGTCATTAACAGCATTATTGAAATTCTTAACGATATCATTATTAGGTCCAAATTGTTTGTTAAGTTCATTGCCTAATGAATTTAATGTTTTTACAATAGTGTTATTTTTTCCAAAGCAGCCACTATCTCCACCGATGCCGTGTGTTAAGCATTTGTTTAATTCTAAAGCGGTTAACTGACCACCTGCACAACCTGCAAAAACGTAAGGCTGTCCGCCTGAAGTTGCAGCACATTGAACGGCTATAGTTGCTTCAGTATTAAGGTTGAATTTACTTGCTCCATAGCACATAGCCGTATTCATAAAATTAACCTGACCTGTTTGAGCTTGTTGTTTTACACATGAAACTAATTTTTGCAATTCTGGATCCGAAACTTCCCCAGCTAAACATAAAGGATATTTACTATAGTCAGCCCCAAATTCTTTATAACATTTCATTAATTTTTGAGAATACTGTTGTTCTTTATTACCTCCCATCACACTAACCATACATAATGTCTGTTCTTCTATAGTTGCAGAATTTTTAACACACTGGTAAACTGCATTCTCTTTTTTTCCTGACATATTTGTAACCATACAATCACCAAATTTATTTTGATCCAATTGTCCATTGAGTTGTAATGATTGATTGTAGCAATTTATAGCAACTTGTTCTGATGTTATCATCATATCACCAAATGGCTTATCTTGATTTACCAAACTTACAGGAATAGGGTTAATATTTCCATTAGCTGTCATTATACCAATGTTAGGATTGGTTTGAGGGATTTGGAAATTATTTATAGGAGCAGGAGGAGGTGCAAAATCATACCTTCCGATTATTCTGGTACCCAGAACATAATCTATCTCAATAAAGTTACCATAATAATCTAAAAAATAAGCATTTCTGTAGGGGTTTATCGCGGGTAATCTCATGAACATCAACCCAGAAGGATCTCTTTGGGCAAAACCTCTGTTCATAGGGTTCCCATCTTGAATAGCTAGACCATTATCAAAAAATGAAAAGCTTTGACCTCTCATCTGGTCATAAATTTTTCCGACAAAATTCTGTGAGAAAAAAGAACTCGTAGTTAATAAGAATATTAGAATTACTAAACTCCATTTTAAATTTTTAATTTTTGTTTTCATAATTAATTATTTAGTTTTAATAAAATTAAAGCTAAATGAGTTACTTAAGAATACCACAAAAGGGTGATTTTTACTGCTCCATTCAGGATGTTTTTTCTAGAGTCATGATATTATTTCAATAATCTGAAAACTTATTATAAAAAACTCCAGAGTAAAAAATTCTGGAGGTCAATGTATAAACAGTCTGGACTTTAAATTATGGCTTGAGAAATAAGATTAATCAAGAAATGCTACTTTATCCTGATACCTTTTTGGGGTAACACCTACAAGTTGTTTAAAAACTCGTGTAAAATAATTAGCATCCGAAAAACCTGTCTGATAAGCGGTTTCTTTAATGCTGTTTTGACTAGCGAGCAATTCTTTTGCTTTGCTAATTCTTTCTTGCAAGATAAATTCATTTGGGGAAGTACCCAATTCATCTTTGAACATTTTAAAGAAGTTCGATTTGCTTACATATGCCAATTTTGCAATATTTTCGATTGAAAGTTTCTGATGAAGATTTTTCTTGATATAATCTACCACAAAACCGATTCTTGATTTGTTTTTTGCGACGTTCTTTTCCACCATGCTTCTTGCCTGAGTCTGCATCAATCGTATTAAAAGTTCCTTTAATGCAAAATCTGCCATAATATCTTTTTGTGAATTGTCATCCATTGCAATTCTCATAATATTGTTGGTGGCAGAAGCAAGAGATTTGTTATTAAAAAGGAAATATTCGTCAAACTGAATGTTCCATTGAGAAGTTTCATCAACTTTAGGAAAACTGTAATTTAGATTATTTAAAGAATTTTCAATGAATTCTGGATTTAGGCTTAAAGAAATACATTGAGAGGGAGTTTCATTGGCTTCGGGGAAATCTATAATCATCGTTTCTCCAGGGGAAACCAAAACACTTTCTCCCGGGAAGTAATCAAAATAATTGGTTTTATTTTCCAGCTTCATGTGTTTTTTTCCACGTAGCATTGCGGTAAAAGCAATAGTGTCAAAATGTAGTTTTACGCCAAAAGCAGCTTTATGAGTCTCATATATACTAAATTCACAATTGTTTAGATTGAATTTTGTTTCATTTTCAATTAGATTAAATAGTTGATTTTCCTCTTTTAATTCAGGAGTTTCTAATAAAAATTTATTATTGTTCATATCTAAACATCTTTATTGTCTGTTTACTCAAATATAGAAAATAATCAACTTACGTCACTGTTAATGAAATTATAAAATTACTAATCTGTACGATTGTGAAGTTTTTTTGTACGATTGTGCTATGCAAATCATATAATCAGCTGTAATTTGGCAATAGAGAACAAATAAAATATAATAAAATGAGTACTACAGCACAGCAACAATCAGGGACATTATTACAATGGCCTGAATTCAAAAGCAGATATGATAATTATATTGACGGCAAGTTTACAGCTCCGGTAAACGGACAATATTTTGATGTGATTTCTCCTGTTGATGGTAAAATTTTTACTCAAGCAGCACATTCATCGAAAGAAGATTTGGAATTGGCTGTAAATGCAGCAGAAAAAGCATTTCAGACTTGGAAAGATACTTCATCTACGGAAAGAAGTAATATTTTAATCAAAATTGCAGACAGGATAGAACAAAATCTGGAATATTTGGCTACTGTTGAAACAATAGACAACGGTAAAGCAGTAAGAGAAACTTTAGCGGCGGATTTACCTTTGGCAATCGACCATTTCAGATATTTTGCTTCGGTAATCAGGGCAGAAGAAGGCTCTCATAATGAATTGGATAAAGATACAGTTTCATTAATCGTTCATGAGCCACTTGGTGTTATCGCTCAAATCATTCCATGGAATTTTCCTTTATTGATGGCAGTTTGGAAATTGGCTCCGGCTTTAGCAGCAGGAAATTGTGTGGTTTTGAAACCGGCAGAAAGTACACCGATTTCCATCATGGTTTTAATGGAAGTTATTGGAGATTTGCTTCCAAATGGAGTAGTGAACATCGTTAACGGTTTTGGTGCTGAATTAGGAAGAGCTTTAGTTACTAATCCGAAAGTTGCCAAAGCAGCATTTACGGGTTCTACAGCTACAGGTCGTTTGGTGATGCAGTATGCTACAGAAAATATCATTCCTGTTACGTTGGAATTGGGAGGAAAGTCTCCTAATGTTTTCTTTAGTTCGGTGATGGATGCAGATGACGAGTTTTTGGATAAAGCTATTGAAGGAGCAGTTCTTTTTGCTTTAAATCAGGGAGAAATTTGTACTTGTCCTTCAAGATTATTAGTTCAGGAAGATATAGCGGATGCTTTTATTGCGAAAGTGGTAGAAAGAGTAAAAGCAATTAAAGTAGGAAATCCATTAGATAAGACGGTGATGATGGGGGCTCAGGCATCTCAGATCCAGAAAGACAAAATTCTTTCTTATATCAAACTAGGAAAAGAAGAAGGAGCGGAAGTTCTTGTGGGTGGAGACATAAATAATGTTGGAGAAGGTTTGGAAGACGGTTATTATATCCAGCCAACAATTTTCAAGGGACACAACAAGATGAGAATCTTCCAAGAAGAAATTTTCGGACCTGTATTGGCGTTTACAACTTTTAAAGATGAAGAAGAGGCTATTAAAATAGCAAATGATACAATTTACGGATTAGGTGCTGGAGTTTGGACGAGAGACGCTCATCAATTATATAACGTACCACGTCAGATTCAGGCGGGTAGAGTATGGGTGAATCAATATCACTCTTATCCTGCTGGTGCGCCGTTTGGAGGCTACAAACAGTCAGGAATTGGTAGAGAAAATCACAAAATGATGCTTGACCATTACCGTCAAACAAAAAATATGTTGATTTCTTACAACAAAAACAAATTAGGTTTCTTTTAATTTTTAATGTTATGGCGTGTCCGTTTGCCTAGGCTTTGGTCTGGGCAAAACGGTCGGGCTATTCAGATCTTCACTTCGTTTCGGTACTCCGCTTTGCTACGTACTGGCTCGTTCCTCGCCACTCTTACTATCCCTCACGCGAAACAAATATCTATTCGTTTCTGAAAATTTTCGATTAATCAGAAGCTTTAGTTAATGCTCAATCAAAAACCAAAATAATTCAAAAAAACTAAATTATGATTCCAAAAACAATGAAAGCCGCAGTCGTTCAGGGCTACGGACAACCTTTAAAAATAGAAGAAGTTCCTGTAAGAGAACCGGGAAGATATGAAGTATTGGTAAAAGTTATCGCCTGTGGTGTTTGCCATACAGACTTACATGCTGTTGATGGTGATTGGCCGGCAAAACCTAAAATGCCGTTAATTCCCGGTCATGAAGGTGTAGGAATTGTTGTCGCCTGCGGACCAGAAGCGCAGGTAAAAGAAGGAGATGCTGTAGGAGTTCCTTGGTTGTATTCGGCTTGTGGTTGCTGCGATTACTGTATCACGGGTTGGGAAACGCTTTGTGAAGCTCAGAAAAATGGAGGATATAGTGTGGATGGAGGCTTTGCAGAATATGTAATTGCAGATTCTAGATATGTAGGACATTTAAAATCTAATGTTAACTTTTTAGAAATTGCCCCGATTCTTTGTGCGGGAGTAACCGTGTATAAAGGGTTGAAAGAAACTGAAACAAAACCAGGAGAATGGGTTGCCATTTCAGGAATTGGTGGATTGGGACACGTTGCTGTACAATATGCAAAAGCAATGGGAATGCATGTTGCTGCAATAGATGTTGCAGATGATAAATTGGAGTTGGCAAAAAAATTAGGTGCAGATTTGGTAGTAAATGCTAAAAATACAGACCCAGGAGAATATTTACATAAAGAAGTTGGTGGAATGCATGGCGCATTAATTACAGCAGTTTCTCCAATTGCTTTTAAACAAGGAATTGATGTTTTGAGAAGAAAAGGAACTATTGCATTAAACGGTCTTCCTCCTGGTTCTTTTGAACTGCCGATTTTTGAAACCGTTTTAAAAAGAATCACAGTAAGAGGTTCTATTGTAGGAACCAGAAAAGATCTTCAGGAAGCACTAGATTTTGCGAATGAAGGACTAGTGAAAGCAACAGTAACACCTGCAAAGCTGGAAGACATTAATGATGTTTTTGATAAAATGAAGAAAGGGCAAATTGATGGCAGAATTGTTCTTGACATTGCGGGTAATACAAACTAAATTATAATGAATTGTTGTAAGTTCGGCGAAATTTATTTCGCCGAACTTTTTTAACTTTATTAAAAAGTAATATAATGGAACCTAAAATATCCAGACTTTCAGCAACAGAAAAAGCTCTTGAAGTTATTTGGGAGCTGGAGAAGAAATATGGTGAACTTATGTTTTATCAGGCAGGAGGATGTTGTGAAGGAACTCAGCCTCAATGTTTTGAAAAAGGAGGTTTCTTTCCCAGAATGAACGATGTGATGATTGGAACCATCAACGGGCATGAATTCTGGATAGATCGTGACTTGTTTGAGTACTGGAAATATTCTCACTTTACGTTAGATGTTGTAGACGGTTTCGGACCTGGCGGTTTTTCCTTGGAAACTCCTTTGGGAAAAACTTTTAAAGTTCATTATAGGCTCTTCACTTCCGAAGAATATGAAAATCTTGAACCTGTAAAACGTAGTGAGTAAACATCTGCTTAATTAGCAAAATCTGCGAGATAAAAATTTAAGATAGATATTTTTAATCAAAATCAGACCTTCACAAACCGATTCACAAACATTGCAGCAACAATATCACCAACCGCATTTAAAACAGTGGCTAAAGGGTCAACCAATGTTCCGATAATAATTACAGCTGGAATGGCCTCTTGTGGAAGTTGATATACTGAAATCATCAACATTTCGCCAATATATCCGCCATTCGGAATTCCTCCTGCTACAATACTTACAAAAATGGTAATCCCTAAAGCTAAAAGAAGATTGGTTGGTTCAAAAAAATCTCTTCCGATAATCAGAAAAGCGACATATATTTTAATAATTGATGACATAGAAGAGCCGTTTTTGTGCAAAGTCGTTCCGATAGGAATCACAAGATTTGAAATCTGACTAGGGATACCGATTTTAGTTGCAGCTTGTAAATTGGCAGGCATGGTCGCAAAACTGCTACAAGTACTTAATGCTGTTAAAGTAGGATATATAGCATTTGTCCAGAAATTTTTAACTCCGTTTTGTCCGTTTGCCATAAATGCATACAATGAGAAAAATACCAGGAAATAGATGATTCCTGCAATATAATATAATCCTAAAGGTTTAGCATAAAATCCGAAAAGTTGAGGACCTAATGTAGCAACCTGATAAGCAAAATAAGCTCCTAAACCGATAGGTGCTATTTTCATGATTAATAAAAGTAATTCTTTCATCACTTCATATCCTGAAGCTATAAATAATCTGAATGCTTGTCCTTTTTCTCCCGCCTTTCTTGCTGAAAAACCGGTCATAAAAGAGAAAATTAAAAGAGCCAACATATTTTGTCTTGAAAAAAGATGAGTAAACTCTCCAACTGTAAAAAATCCTACAATTCTATTACCCCAACTATCATTATCTGCTGTTGCTTCTACAATTTCTTTACTACCCAAAACTCCTGAAACAGGAAATAGATAAACTGCACAAATAGTAAAAATGGCCGCCGTTAAAATGAAAAATAAGAAAGTGAAAACCATTGTTATCATTATTTTTCCAAATTTTGATTGCTGTTCCAATGAAGCAATTGAGTTGGAAACAGCAAAAAATACCAACGGAACTACACTTACAAAAAGAAGATTCAGGAAAATATCTCCTAAAGGTTTTATATAATTAACAACGTTTGGAGCAACAATTCCTATGATGCTTCCAACGGTGATTCCTAAAAGTAAAAGTAAAATTCCTGAATAGTTTTTTAACACTTCTTGCATTCGACGCTTTTTAATCAAAGATAGGCTTATTTTTAAGATTTTGTTGTGTTCTAATAAATATGAAGATGTTTTAGTGTTCAAAAAAATCAAATGTTTTGTGTTTTACTGTAGATATTGTTTTAAATTCAGACTATTTCGCTTAGTTTTGTTGATTATAGAGAATGAATTATTATGAGTGAAGAGAAAATCATTATTTTGAAACCCAAAAGACAAGATTTTGAGGAAATATATTTTAGCGGAAATCAAGGAAGTTTATTTTTCTCTTCCGGTACAAAAGGAAAGACAATTACTACTATTATTGTAGGAGTAATTTTGCTGATTTTATTCTGTTTTAAAAATGATTTATCAAAAGAGAAATTCGGGATTTTATATTTTGTAAGTTTTTTGTTTTTGCTTTGTGCGGTTTTTCTTTCGGTAAGTATCAACAAAGTTTCAAGATGGAAAAAACAGGTGAATAATTATCTGAGTAAACTTGAAAACTGCAAAATCTATGAAATCAGATTTGATAATCAGTTTTTTACTGTAAATATTGATGGTGAAAAAGAAACAAGCGAATGGAAAGATTTTGATTTTTATGACAGCGGTAACCAATTTATAACTCTTGAAGGTAAATACAGCTATATGTTTCCTAAGAAATCAATGAGTGAGAAAGACTATAATTTATTGATGAAAACATTAAAAGAAAATATTAAAATTAATTAGAATAGTTTATGAATGAGATAATCATTCCATTGATATTCAATAGAACTGACTTTGAGGAAATATATTTTAGAGATAATCAAGCGAGTTTGTTCTTTTCTCCCACAACAAAAAATAAAACATTTTTTATCATTATTTTAGGTCTTATTTTCGCGATTATATACTTTAATGATTTAGCTAGTTTAAATAGTTTAGGCTTTTACTATATTATAGGGTTAATATTCCTCTTTAGTGTTTTTAGGCTTTTTGTTTCTGTAATAACGACGGTACGGTGGAAGAATGGGATTGTAAAATATTTAAATTCTCTTGAAAATAATTCATTTTTTGAATTAGAATTAACAGATAATTTTTTAATCGTAAATATTGATTATCAAGAAGAGTATACTCAATGGAAGGATTTTACTAAAATTGAGATAAAGTATGATTATATATTTTTACAATCTGGGAGTTTAAATTATTTATTTCCTAAGAAATCAATGAGTGAGAAAGACTATAATTTGTTGACGAAAACATTAAAAGAAAATATTAAATAATAAAAAATCAGAGTAAAAAACTTACTCTGATTTTATTTTTATGATGAAAGTTGATTAATCTAACCAACCCATTTCTTTCATCCAATCATCATTGTAAATCTTACCAACATATCTTGAACCGTGGTCGTGAAGAAGTACAACAATTACGTCATCTTTCGTGAATTGGTCTTTCATTTGTACCAAAGATGCAATAGCACTTCCTGCAGAATATCCACAGAAAATCCCCTCTTCTTTAGCTAATTTTCTAGCGTAGATTGCTCCGTCTTTATCTGTTACTTTTTCGAAGTGGTCGATAACTGACATGTCATAGTTTTCAGGAATGATATCTTCTCCGATTCCTTCTGTAATGTAAGTATAAGCGTGGTCGTAATGAAGTTCACCCGTTTCATGGAATTCTTTCAAAATAGAACCATACGTATCAACTCCGATTACCTTAATATCAGCATTTTTTTCTTTGAAAAATTTTCCACAACCTGTAATAGTACCCCCTGTTCCTGCACCAACTACAAAATGAGTAAGTTTTCCTTCAGTTTGTTCCCAGATTTCAGGAGCTGTTGACTCATAGTGAGCTTGTCTGTTTGATAAATTATCGTACTGATTTACATACCAGCCATTTTCTGTTTCAGTTGCTAATCTTTTAGAAACCGAATAATAAGAACGAGGATCGGTTGGTTTTACATCTGTAGGACAAACAATTACTTCTGCACCTACAGCACGAAGTATATCACATTTTTCTTTTGATTGTTTAGAATTTGTTACGAAAATACATTTGTAACCTTTGATAATTGCTGCAAGAGCCAATCCCATTCCGGTATTTCCTGAAGTACCTTCAATAATAGTACCTCCTGGCTTTAATCTGCCATCTTTTTCGGCATCTTCAATCATTTTAAGAGCCATTCTGTCTTTTACGGAGTTTCCTGGATTGAAAGTTTCTACTTTTGCTAAAACTAATGCAGGAAAATCTTCTCCTAAAACTTTGTTAAGTTTTACCAATGGAGTATTTCCTATTGTTTCTAGGATGTTTTGTGCGTATTTCATAAACTTAAATAGAGTCTGCAAAGATAAGGAAATCATACAACTTGCAAATGTTTTATAATTATTTCTACATAATTTTTAAATTAAAATTTTATAAAACTAAAACTCCATTTTTTTCTGCAGATATAATTAAACTTTTTATTAAGCTTAAAAAGAATATGAAAAATCATATGATGAACATAGAAGATAAAATTTTACTTAGATAAGAGCAATTATAGAAACGGTTAAGAAAGTTATTACAACAAAAAAAGGTCGCATTTGCGACCATATAAATTAGTAAATTTATCACCTACACTTTATACCACAAGTAGTAGTGATACAAGTTTTACCTTCTGGACAAGAATCGAAAGTACATTGCACTGCCATACATCCACCATTTACAGATTTTAATTCATTTCTTGAAAGTTTTTTCAAATTTTTCATAATATAAATTGTTGATTTATTTTTCCTACTCTTTACGCTTTTCGGATTCCGCAATCTAAAGATAAGTAATCTAAAATAGAAATAATTCTTTTTTATTAATTAATTTATGGTGAACCTATTTAAATTTTATTTTTCTTAGAAACAAAATAGAGAAAGCTAAATAATGTAGATTTATTCAAACTACATTTAGTTTTCCGAACCTTATTAATAAAGTTTTGAAACTATCCAGCTATGCATTTGCTATTTCTATTTTGAATCTTCTTTTTTTCGACTTTAAGTTGCTAATTTTTAGTAAACTCTTTTTCTAAAAAATTTTAAACAAGCTTATTGTGAAATTTATATATTTGAATCTAAAACAATTTAAACAAGAAAAAATTAGTATCAATTTTAGCAATTAGTTTATTCGCTGTAAGTTATGCTCAGGAAGTTGCCTAAAGCAGATGGGTGTTCTGTAGGTAAGAACAATAAAGAATGTTCTTTAAAAGATAAGAAATCTTGTGGTGACAATCATAAAAACTGTAAAACCAAAACATCTGAAACAACTAAAGAAGCAAAGCCATAGAAAGCAACTTAGTTTTGTAAAAATCAAAAAACTGTAGAAAATTATTTTCCTATAGTTTTTTGATGTCAATTATAGCTTACTTAGTTATATTTAATCACCTTAACAGGCGATATTTTACTAATTAAATAACTTGGGATAATCAATGCAAAAGCAGAAATTAATAAAATCCCTACTGAAATTGAAATAATAGCAATAGGATTCAAATCAACAGGAACAGTACTTACGTAATAATTTTCAGGATTTAATTTGATAATTCCGAAAAATTTCTGAAGCAAAATCAATCCAAGACCAATGATGTTTCCATATAAGAGACCTGGAATCATAATAATTAAAGTGTAATTAATAAAAGTAGCTCTAATTTGAGAATTGGTAGCTCCCAAAGTTTTAAGCAAACCTATAGAATTTGTTCTTTCGATGATAAGAATTAAAAGAACCATAATAATGTTGATGACAACAACGATTAACATTATAATGATAATCAGTGCAATATTGGTGTCGAAAATACTTATCCAATCTGTGATTTGCGGGAATTTTTCAGTGGCTTTTTCTGCATAATTTTTATATCCAACAAGCTTTTCAATTTCCGGAAAATCTTTGTCGATGTCATTTACATTTTTCAGAAAAATATCAATTCCACCAATTTCATCAGGTTTCATGTCTTGAATTTTTCTAACATGATTGATTCCTCCGATTACGAATTGTTCATCAATCATTTTGATGTCTGTTTTGTAAATTCCTACCACTTCAAATTTTCTGTAGATAGGCTTCTGATCTGCTTTTGAAAAAACTGTTACAATACTGTCTTTTACCTTTAAATGAAGGTCGTTTGCAATTTTTTGAGAAATTGTGATGCCATTATTAAATCCAACTTCATCTATTTTGGGAGTAGTTCCTGCAACTAGGAATTTTTTAAATCTTGCACTGTCAAAATCCTTCCCGACTCCTTTGAAAATAATTCCTGCAAAGCTATGTTCATTACGCATAATCCCAGTAACGGTTGCATATTTTTGTGTACTTTGTACATCGGGAAGTTCTTTTATTTTAGGAATATTCAAACCTTGGTTATCTAAAACTGAGGTATTGTATGAAGAATTTGATCTTGTTGATTTTACAGTAATATGTCCGTTGAAATCTGCTAATCTTTCTTTAATTGCCTTTTTTGATCCAAACCCTGTGGATACAGTAATAAGGGAAACAATTATCCCTAAAGCAACAGAAAGTCTGCCTATGAAGATGATAACCCTTGAAAGGTTATTTTTGTTATCTTTGGAAAACGCTATTTTTCTAGAGAAATATAAAGGAAATTTCAAGCTTATGAATTTAGATTTCAAAATTAAAAATTTACTTCTTATTTGCCTAATTTTTTTAGGAGTATTCAATCAATATAATTCTCAAACAGGTAATATAGATAGTTTTAAAACGGGAGCAGATCAACCGGAAGTATATTTGCCTTTATTGGAAGGTAAAACAATTGGGGTTGTTACCAATCAGACAGGTTTGATGAGTGATAAAACGCATCTGGTTGATTTTTTAGTGAAAAACGGTATCAAAATAAAATCAATTTTTGCTCCTGAGCATGGTTTCAGAGGAGAAGCTGATGCAGGAGAAAAGGTGAAGAACGGAGTAGATGTGAAAACAGGAATTCCTATTATTTCTCTTTACGGAAATAACAAAAAACCGAAACCTGAACAATTGAAAGGGATTGATTTGATTGTTTTTGATATTCAGGATGTTGGGGTGAGATTTTATACTTATATTTCAACTCTGACTTATTTAATGGAAGCTGGAGCAGAAAATAATGTTGAGGTGATGGTTTTAGATAGACCGAATCCGCATGATGGATATATTGATGGACCTGTTTTAAAGAAAAAATGGACAAGTTTTGTAGGAATGCATCAGGTTCCTGTTGTGTACGGATTGACAATAGGAGAGTATGGAAAAATGGTAAATGGCGAAAAGTGGCTGAAAAATGGAGTTCAGGTAAAATATACGTTAGTTCCAATGAAAGATTATCATAAAAAACAACGTTATGCAATTTTAGACAGGCCTTCTCCCAATTTACCAAATGACAAATCTATTAATCTTTACCCGAGTTTATGTTTTTTTGAAGGGACACAGGTTTCAGTAGGAAGAGGAACGGATTTGCCTTTTCAAATTTATGGCTCACCTTGGACGACAAATTTGCCATATCAATTTACACCTAAACCTAATTTTGGAGCAAAAGACCCATTTTTAAACGGAAAACTTTGTTATGGTGAAAATCTTTCGGAATATCCGAATGATTTAAGAGAGTTAAACTTAGAGTGGCTGATTAAGGCTTATAAAAGTTATAAAAATCCACAATCAGATTTTTTCTTATCCAATTTATTTTTTGATAAACTATCAGGGACAGATGAGTTGAGAAAACAAATTATGGCGGGTAAATCATTTTCAGAGATTAAGGAGTCCTGGCAATCCGATTTAGCCCAATTTGAAAAGATAAGAACTAAATATGTTGTTTATCAAGACTGAAAAACTAAAAGGTCATTTGTAACTTGCAAATGACCTTTTTATTGTATTTTAATCAAATTTTTGAGGCGGATTTTTGTCATCTTTTCCTTTATTTAGAATGAAGAGACCTATTGATAGACCTACAACTCCAGCAAAAGCAGTGAGTAAAGCTCTTTGCAATTTGTCTGGTAAATCATTTCCTATATAGTTCATCAAAAATAGAATAACAAAGGTAATGACTGAAATTATGATATGATTTTTTCCGAATAGTTTCATTTTATTTAAATTTATAAGAAATCATTATACCTCCTCTATAGGGAAGAATTTCCCCGCTTTTATTCCAACCAGTTGATTTTCCATCAGTATCATATCTTTTTCCGGTGGTACGGTCATAGCCTTTGTAAAAACCCTGAGAAGAACCGATAGTTGCATAAATGTCCATGTTCCAATTTTCTGATAATTTAAATTGATAACCAGCTGTAACTCCTACTAAAATCGAAAATCCTTTTTGATAAATGTTGGAATATTCAAATAATTCTTTAGTGGCTTCATTTTCATAATAACCACTTTTCCAATAATTCCACTTTTGAACATTAAACACAGCAAATGAAAGGTTGGCACCTAGATACCAATGTTTAAAAGCTTCATCAAAATAATACCTTCCTTCTACAGAAGCTGAATAATATTGTAGAGGATGTCCGGCAAAAGATTTCCAGGGAGAAATTAAAATATCGCCCTGTAAAGTATATTTTTTACTCAGTTGATGTTCTATACCTACGTTTACAACTCCGATAGGAATTAAGAGTGCATTTCCTTTAATAAACGTGTTTGTTTCCTGTTTTTCTAACTCTTGTTCTTGAGCTGTAAGTGTTCCTAATGAAAGTAAAGTAAGAAAACTTGTTAAAAATTTGTACTTCAAACCTATGATTTTTTATTTAATTTGGCTTAGCAAATCGTTTGCTAGTTTAGCGTCTTTATTTGCCCGTGTTGCCATATTTTTAGACATCTCTGCATATGTTTTTGCCATTTCTTTATTCCCTGTTAGAAAGTAAAGTTTTGCCAAAATATATGTGTTTTCAGAAGTTTCACCTCTCATAACTGATTTTTCTGCCCATTCAGCAGCTTTTTTCAGTGACGTAATGTTTTTTACATTATCAGAAAATACCCAAGCCGCTTTTAATAATTCGTTTGTATCAAATGAGTCTGAATTTTTGTAATATTCAAGAGCTGCTTTTTCGTATTCAGGGTAGTTGCCATATTGTTCATAGAATCCTAATTTGATTTGGTTAAGCTTTGTAAATGCCTCCTGCTTTCCTACCAAAGGTTCAGCATTTTTCATAAAAAACTCTTCGTCGATTCTTTTATTTTTTTCATCAACCGACTGCTGTACAATTTTGGATAATTTTATTTGCGAATCAAACTGATTGTATGTTTCCTCAGGAAGGTATTTTATGATATCTTTTTTTCTCTGAGTAAAGGTTTTATAGTTTGAATCTTCCGTTGATTTTATGAAAAATAAAAGATAACCAACATCATCTTTTGATAGTTCGTCGGTATTTTTTTTGTTTTCAAAATATCTTTCTGATGCTTTTTTAGCAAAATCAAAATCAGAAGAAGAATTTAGTTTTATAATATTAATAAGAAATTCAGGGTCTTTTTCACCTTTGGCAAAACGCTCTTTTAATGATCCTTTTTTATTTTTAGATGAATTTACGTCTTGGGCCATAGCCAAAAACGGACTTTCATCCATATAGCCGAAATTCTGAGAAACCAATTCTCCGTCACCATTAAGAAAAAGATAAGTAGGGTAAGAGCGAACTCCGTATTTTGCAGCTATTTCTCTCCCTTCACCTTTTTCCATATCAAATCTTGCATTTACAAAATTTGAATTGTAATAATCACTGACTGTTTTTTTTGTGAAAATATTTTTCTCCATCATTTTGCAAGGTCCACACCAAGAGGCATAGGCATCTAGAAAAACCAATTTGTTTTCTTTTTTTGCTTTTGCTATCAAATCTTTGAATGGTAGTTCTTGAAACTGAATTTCCTGAGCAAAAATAACAGTTGCACTAAACAAAAACAGAGTAGAAATTATTTTCTTCATTTCTTCTAAATAAAATTAAAAGGCGAATATAATTAATTTCAATATAATTAGGTGTTAAAGACAACTTAAAATGTTTGAAAAGTTGGATGGATTAATAAAAAAAGACCTAAAATCTTAGATTTTAGGTCTTTTTGTGGTTTCTCCAGGAATCGAACCAGGGACACATGGATTTTCAATCCATTGCTCTACCAACTGAGCTAAGAAACCATTCTTTTTACTTCGTTTTTGAAGTGGTGCAAAAGTAGTAATAATAATTAAACCTTGCAATTTTTTTTAACAACAGTTTTGAAGAAAAAACCACCTTTTTACAGGTGGTTTTGTGGTTTCTCCAGGAATCGAACCAGGGACACATGGATTTTCAATCCATTGCTCTACCAACTGAGCTAAGAAACCATTCTTTTTACTTCGTTGTTTTAAAGTGATGCAAAAGTAGTGAGTTTTTACAATATGAAGCAAGTATTAATAATACTTTTTTTAATAAAACATAAAAACTTACTGATTCTCAGTTGTATTATTTTCTTGTTCTTTTCTTATTTGCTCACTCATTTCTTCTAATACTGGCTTTATCGTATTTTCAGGCAGATCGCTTATTCTGATGTACATCAATCCGTCAATCGCGTCATTAAAATTCGGATCAACGTTGAAGGCAATAACTTTTGCATTTTGCTTGATGTATTTTTTTATTAAAACCGGTAATCTTAATTCAGGTTCAAGGTCATCAATGATTTTATCTAATTTATTTAAATCAGATTCAACTTCTTCAAAAAATAAACTTTTATCTCTTTCACTAAGTTTTACCTTGAATTCGTTTCTTGGTGTAATGTATTGAGCTACAGCTGAGTCGTAATAATTTGAACGCATGAATTCAATCATTAATGACTTTGAAAATTCAGAGAATTTATTTGAAATACTTACCCCGCCCATCAAAAATTTATGGTCAGGATTTCTTAAGCAAACATGTACAATTCCTCTCCATAAAAGGAAAAGAGGAAGAGGCTTTTGTTGATATTCTTGACAAATGTAAGCACGTCCCATTTCAATAACTTTTCTGAAAAAAGGATGAATATCTTGTTCAAATTCAAATAAAGAACTTGTATAAAAGCCTTTTATTCCAAATTTTTTCATCACCTCTTTACCTAAAGCCATTCTGTAAGCTCCAACCAGTTTTTCCGCTGCATTATCCCAAAGGAAAAGATGATGGTAATGCTTATCATATTCATCCAAATCAAAAGGAAGGTTACTTCCTTCACCTACAGCACGGAAAGTAAGCTCTCTTTGACGTCCTATTTCCCTCATTACAGATGGGATTTCTTCATAAGATGTAAAATAAACTTCGTAATTTCCGTTGCTGAAGAACATTTTGTCTGTTCCTCGTAATTTACTAATGTCTTTAAGGATATCCTCTTTTGGAGTTTCATCAATAATATTCTGGACAATATTTTCTTCCTTAAGCAAAGGGAATTTTAATGATAAATTTTGAAGATTAATCGTTTGTGCCAATGATTTTCTTTTCTCGTAATAGGATTTCATCATATACACCTTACGTTTAAGGAACTCGCCCAATTCTTCAATGGTTTCCGTTTCATCCATTGCTTTTACAGTGATAGGTCGCCCAATTCTGATTCTGATTGGTTTTTCTCTATCATTCATCATTTCTGCAGGAAGCATCAATGTTTGTAAATTTGGATGAATTTTTGCCACCTGATAAAACATGCGACTGTTTTTTGCATGAAAATACATAGGAACAACGGGTACTTTAGCCATTTTTATAAGCTTTAGTGCCGGTTTTTCCCATTCTTTATCTAAGATTTCACCGTAAGAATTGTTTCTGTTTGAAACTTCTCCTGCAGGAAAAATGCCCACGCAGCCTCCGTTTTGCAAATGTTTTAATGTCTCACGCATTCCAGAGGAACTATTGTAAGCGTCTTTTCTGCTTTCGAAAGGGTTTACGGAAATTACATAAGGTTCCATGGGTTTTATTTTTTCCAAAAGGAAATTACCCATTACTTTAAAATCAGGGCGAACTTCTGATAATATTTTGCACATCAAAATTCCGTCAATAGCACCAAGAGGATGGTTGGATACCAAAATAAAAGGTCCTGTTTTTGGGATTTTTGCCAAATCTTCTTCAAAGGCGATGTAACTCAAGTTTCTTTCTCTCACAAATGAGTCGAAAAAGTCCTTTCCTTCCTTATCTTTCAGCTTGTCATATAATCTGTTAACTTCATTTATCTTAGCAATACTCATTACAGCTGATGCAACGGGATTTTTTAGAAATCCTATTTTGCTTAAGCCGGAAGCTTTTATCAGATCATTTTTCGATATTAAACTCATATGTGTTTAGTCGCAATTAGTTTTATTGTGTTACCATTTGAAGCGTGTTTTTAGAGATTTGCTCCATCAAAACGCTTCTTTCTTGGTAAAATTTATCGATGTTCTCCTTTTTTGCATTTCTTACTGTGAATAAAGATACATTTTTTATCATTTCAGTTTTAAATACTTTTTGAAGTTCATCATTAAGCTCATCTGCATGATTGAATTTATCTTCTAAACATAAAGCTAATGAAATTGCAGAATTCTGCATCAAAGAAACTTTGATTTTATATTTAGAAAGGTAACCAAAAATTAAGCTCATATGATCTTCGGCAATAAAAGAGAAGTCTCTTGTTGATATTTTCAGAAGAGTTTGATTTTCTTTTAAAATATATGATTCTTCACTTTGGTTTTTGTCAGAAATACCCACTTTAGTTCCTTCTTTTGTAGGATCTACAAAAGATTTTACATAAAAAGGAATGTTTTTTTGTTGAAGAGGCTGTAATGTTTTCGGGTGAATTACGCTTGCTCCGTAATATGCCATTTCGATTGCTTCTTCGTAGGAGATATTTGAAAGAAGTGTTACATCTTCAAATTTTCTGGGATCTCCTGTCATCACTCCTGGAACGTCTTTCCAGATGGTCATGGCCTCGGCATTTAAGCAATATGCAAAAATTGCGGCAGAATAGTCAGAACCTTCCCTTCCTAGAGTTACAGTGAAATTATTATCATCAGATCCGATAAAACCTTGGGTTACATAGCATACTTCAGGGTTTAAAGTTTTGATGAATTCTTCGGTTTTTGTCCAATTTACAACACCTTCTCTGTAAGAATTGTCTGTTTTTATATAATCTCTGGAATCCAGCCATTGATTGGTAAACTGAATTTCATTTAAATATTCACTTACAATTTTAGTAGAAATCATTTCTCCACAGCTTACAACCTGATCGTAAACAAAATTGTAGTTTGGAGACTTGTTTCTTCTTAAAAAAGAGTCAATATCATCAAAAAATAAATTGATTTCTGCAAAAACAGGGTGGTTTTCGGGAAATAATCCTTCTGCAATTTCGATGTGTTTTCGTTTTATCTTCTCAATTTCAGTTTGATAGTTATCTTTTTTGAAATAAAGCTCCACAACTTTTTCCAATTCATTAGTTGTCTTGCCCATTGCAGAAATTACCAGTAAACATTTGGTAAATCCTTGGCTTTTTAAAACCATAGACACATTTTTTACACTTTCAGCATCCTTTACTGATGCTCCACCAAACTTGAAAATTTTCATTAAATTGTTAAAAATAAAATTGTTAGATAAATATCATGTGAGTTTTTTATGGGTGTCAAAATTATTAATTTAAAGCGAGATATGAAAGTGTAAGTGATAGAGGTAGGCTTAAGATTTCATTAAAATTTAAAGGATTTATAGATTTGATATTGATAATTTTGCTAAAGGATAATAATTGGGGATGATTTTTTTTGAAAAAATGGAGGATGTTAATTTAAGGATTATATATATCTTATTGATAAACAGTATTTAAAATCTTTTGTTGTTAATGTTTTTTTAATGTAATAAATTTTCCGAAATTTGGGGAAAACGTAAAAAGAAAAAATATGTCAGAACAGCCATTACAAACTTTAGGAGAGTTTCTTATTGATAAACAAGACGATTTTCAATATTCTACAGGTGAATTTTCTCGTCTTTTGAGTGCAATAAGATTGGCTTCAAAAGTGGTAAACAGGGAAGTAAATAAAGCGGGAATTGTTGATATCACAGGTGCTGCAGGAAACCAGAATGTTCAGGGAGAGGAACAGCAGAAACTTGATGTGATTGCTAATGAAATTTTTATTACAGCTTTGTCTCAAAGAGAGGTTGTTTGCGGTATCGCTTCCGAGGAAAATGATGACTTTATCGATATCAAATGTGGAGAAAATGGTCATTTGAGTAAATATGTTGTATTGATAGATCCTCTTGATGGTTCATCAAATATTGACGTAAATGTTTCTGTAGGAACAATTTTCTCTATTTACAGAAGAGTAACAGAGCCCGGAACACCTGTACAGTTAGAAGATTTCTTACAGAAAGGTGTTAATCAAATTGCGGCGGGATATGTTATTTACGGTTCTTCTACAATGATTGTTTATACTACAGGAAACGGTGTTAACGGATTTACATTAGACCCTTCATTAGGAACATATTATCTTTCTCATCCTAATATGAGGTTTCCAAAAACGGGTAAAATTTATTCTATTAATGAGGGAAACTATATTAAATTTCCTCAAGGAGTAAAAAATTACCTGAAATATTGTCAAATGGAAGAAGGTGACAGACCTTATACTTCAAGATATATTGGTTCGTTAGTTGCTGATTTTCATAGAAATATGCTGAAAGGAGGTATTTATATTTATCCATCTTATTCTCAGGCTCCGAACGGAAAATTGAGATTGTTGTATGAGTGTAATCCGATGGCTTTCTTAGCTGAACAGGCGGGAGGAAAAGCGACCGACGGATTCAGAAGGATTTTGGAAGTTGAACCAACGGAATTACATCAAAGAATTCCTTTTTTCTGCGGAAGCGTAGATATGGTGGAAAAAGCGGAAGAATTTATGCGAATTGATAGCGTAAAATAAATGAAAGCAGAATATTTTAGATATTTATTACAATTCAAACGCCCGAGTGGAACATCTCGAGGCGTTTTGCTTACTAAAGAAACTTTTATCCTTGAAATTTATGAAAATGAAAGAAAAGGAATAGGCGAGTGTGCAATTTTCAGAGGGTTGAGTTTTGATGATAGACCAGATTATGAACAAAAGCTGCAATGGCTTTGTGATAATATTCAAAAAGACTCTGAATTTCTAAAAGAAGAACTAAAAGAATTTCCGTCAATTTGGTTTGGGTATGAACAGGCTCTTTTAAATCTAAAAAATGGTGAAAATTTCTATTTTCCTAGTGAATTTACAGCAGGGAATGCTTCAATTGTCATCAATGGATTAATTTGGATGGGAGATATCTCATATATGGAAGAGCAAATTCAGGATAAGCTGGAAAAAGGATTTCATTGTATTAAATTAAAAATTGGTGTTGATTGGAAATCCGAACATGAAATACTTAAAAAATTAAGACAAAAATTTTCAAAAGAGAAACTAGAGCTTCGTGTTGATGCAAATGGAGGCTTTAGCAAAGAAGAAGCTGAAAGTGTTTTACAACAACTAGCGGATTTAAGTATTCATTCCATAGAGCAGCCGATTAAAGCTGGAAAATGGGTTGATATGGCTGAATTATGTGCTGAAACTCCTACTTCTATTGCTTTGGATGAAGAATTGATTGGGGTTGTTGACTTTAATGAAAAGAAAAGGCTTTTAGAAACTATAAAACCACAATATATCATTTTGAAACCAGCTTTGGTTGGTGGTTTTGCAGGTTCCGATGAATGGATTTCTTTAGCTGAAGAACAAAATATAGGTTGGTGGATTACCTCCGCATTAGAAAGTAACATCGGGCTGAATGCAATTGCACAATATACTTTTACAAAAAAAAGCTCCATGCCACAAGGTTTGGGAACCGGAGCTTTGTTTGTCAATAATTTTGAATCAAGTTTGGAGCTCAAAAATGAGTTGTTGTGGTTCAAAATGTAATTAGAAACTGTTTAGCAATATGGAGGAGGAGAATCTCAGCATATACTATACAACACATTGATGTGTTATTCCAATTGTTACATCCAATAGGAGGTTTTCCTTCGATAGTCTTTAATTCTTATTTTGTTTTCTCTAAAAAACAAAATAATTCAAAAACTTAGATTATTGAATTATTTTAATTGAGAATCTTTGAAAGTTAGTAGTTTTTTGTTCGGATAATTTGATATTAGAAGGTTAATATTCAGTTTAAATCACATCTTTTACGAAAATTGCTTTCTTTATATATTCTAATATATAAGTAAGCCTTTTTTTTATATGTTTCATAATAGGAATAATTTAATTTCTCTGTTTATTGAAAAATGGCAATCATTATGCCATTGTTTAATAGATTTTTAATTTTAACACAAGGCGTTATTTGGTCTCTGTTTTTAAGTTACCGTTAAGAAATAATTGTGAAAGTATTTTCGTTGTTTTTTGTTCTATTGGTGATGAGATTCCTGTCAACACCATACAAATTCTGGAATATGTCATTTTGAGCCTGTGAACTGGAAAGGTAACCCCAATGATTTCCAAATTCAAATTTAAAGGAATTCAGAATGTCATTTTCTATAAAAGTACAATCGATGATCGATACGATATCTTTAAATTGATCAATATTACTTGGTCCGTTCTTTCCTAGTCTAGGAGTGAGAATGTTTTTGGTGAATTGTGAGATTCCAAGAATTGCATCTTTTCTGTTTAAATAAATAGAAACACGGTTTGCTAATAAAGGAAGTTTATTAAATGAGTTTTCAGACTCATCAAAAACCTTATAGCTTACATCAGAATTCAACAATAAAACCTGATCAATTACTCTCAGAATATTTTCTTTTTTTAAACTGTAAAGCATACTTTGGAGTACTCGGTTGCCCATAGAATGTGCCATAATGTGGATTCTCTGATTGCATGGAGCAAGGTCTCGATTCGAAAAAATATCCTTTAAAAATTGAGTGTAAAAGTAAAATAATCTCATTAACGAAGCTCCTGAATTAATGCTTGATGCTTTATCATCAAAATAAGTCAATGGCACAATACTGCTCGAAGCAGGCCAGCTTATAAATAAAATATGCTCAATTGGTGATGAAGAATTATCAATAAATATTTTCTTTAGATCAATTATTGCCTTTAATTCGTCATCAAAATCATAGGCATAGCCATGAATAAATATCAAAACATCACTTCTGTCTTTTGTAGAAGACATGTTTTTATACAATTCATAAAACATTTTTTGAGTTCCACCTAGATTGTTGGCTGTTAAAGTAGATTTTTTAATGCCTTTTTCGTTTAATAAAACATTAAAAACATCTTGATAGCCTTGTTTTTCCGGTTCTGAAAATAGTTTGTAGTTTAAAATATTTCGATTGGTGTAATCTTTCTTTTTTTTTGCAGCAGCAGTCGGTTCTTTATAGTTATCAAAATCACATTTTGCTATCCTGAAATTAGGAATTGAATATTCATCATTGGAAAATGAATCTATTTTTTCGCCTTTATGACGAATAATTTTACGATTGCTTAGGATATAAACAGCCATATTAGATTATTTTTGAGTTGTGGTAGTTAGTTTTCTGTAAGTTAATAAAAAATATTGAATTAGAAATGGTTTTGTAGTTTTTAACTATAATTTCGTTGAACACTTAAAATTTCCTAAATTTGCAAATTGTCGTATAATACGATATTTAAAAGCGAATTTTAATGGAAGAAGAAAAAAAATCACTCAATTTTATTGAGCAAATTATCGAAGATGATTTGGCAAACGGTTTGAAAAGAGATCAAATCCGTTTCCGTTTTCCACCTGAACCCAATGGTTATTTGCATGTAGGTCATACAAAAGCAATCTGTATCAACTTTGGTTTGGGTGAAAAATACAATGCTCCCGTAAACCTTCGTTTCGACGATACGAATCCTGAAAAAGAAGAACAGGAATTTGTAGATTCTATCATGAAAGATGTTGAATGGTTAGGTTTTAAATGGGATAAAGTTTTGTATGCATCCGACTACTTCCAGCAGCTTTATGATTGGGCAGTTCAGTTGATTAAAGAAGGAAAAGCTTATGTAGATGAACAACCTTCTGAGATTATTACTGAACAAAGAAAAAACCCGACAGAACCCGGAATTGAATCTCCATACAGAAATCGTCCTATTGAAGAGTCATTAGACTTATTTGAAAGGATGAAAAATGGTGAATTTGAAGAAGGTTCTATGTCTCTTCGTGCAAAAATTGACATGACCTCGCCAAACATGAATATGCGAGATCCTGTTATGTACAGAATTTTGAAAAGACCTCACCATAGAACAGGAACAACATGGAAAATTTATCCAATGTACGATTGGGCTCATGGTGAATCTGATTATATTGAACAAATTTCACATTCACTATGTTCTTTGGAGTTTGAAAACCACAGACCGTTGTACAACTGGTATTTAGATCAAGTGTATGAAGAAGGTAAGGTTAAAAACAAGCAGAGAGAATTTGCAAGAATGAACGTTTCTTATATGATTACTTCCAAAAGAAAACTACAAAGGCTTATCGCTGAAAATGTAGTGAACGGATGGGATGATCCTAGAATGCCTACAATTTCCGGAATGAGAAGAAAAGGTTTCACTCCTGCTTCTATTAGAAATTTTATTGAGAAAGTAGGTGTTGCAAAAAGAGAAAATCTTATTGAACTTCAATTATTAGAATTCTGCGTTCGTGAAGATTTGAATAAAGTTGCTAAACGTGTAATGGCTGTTGTTGATCCTATAAAATTGGTGATTGAAAACTATCCTGAAGGTCAAGAAGAATGGCTAGATACTGAAAATAATCCTGAACAGGAAAATGCAGGAACAAGACAAATTCCGTTCTCAAGAGAATTATATATTGAGCGTGAAGACTTTAAGGAAGAGGCTAATAATAAGTTCTTCAGACTTAAATTAGGTGGTGAAGTTCGTTTAAAATCTGCTTATATCATTAAAGGAGAAAGAGTGGAAAAAGACGAAAACGGTAACATTACCACAATTTATGCAACTTATGATGAAAAGTCTAAGTCGGGAAGTGGTACAGAGGAAAGTTTGAGAAAAGTAAAAGGTACAATTCATTGGGTATCTGCAAAACATGCAATTCCTGTGGAAGTAAGAAATTATGATAAATTATTCACAGTGGAACAGCCTGATGCAGAGAAAGATGTAGACTTCTTGAATTTCATTAATCCTGAATCTGTAACTACAATTCAAGGGTTTGCTGAGCCTAGTTTAAAAGATGTAGCTGTAGGAGAACCTCTTCAGTTTCAGAGAATTGGGTATTTCACGAAGGATCAGGATTCTACGGACACTAATTTGGTGTTCAATCGTACTGTGACTTTAAAAGACTCTTATAAGCCGGAGTAAAACTTATTTATACCAATATAAATTGAACAGGGCTT
Source organism: Chryseobacterium oryctis (assembly GCF_025971925.1). Taxonomy (GTDB): domain Bacteria; phylum Bacteroidota; class Bacteroidia; order Flavobacteriales; family Weeksellaceae; genus Chryseobacterium; species Chryseobacterium oryctis. The sequence goes on along the minus strand of NZ_JAPDHV010000001.1, from coordinate 87,276 downwards.
AATTTTTTAAGTCCTGTTTTTTTGTTTTGTAGTTCTTAATTAAAATTTAGACTGATACAAAATCAAATCAAATACAAATTATTAAATAGAAAAATTGTGAAACTAATAAATCTATATATAAACTCGTTTAGAGGACTTTCTCAGGAAAGTTGGATGTTGGCTATTGTAATGCTTATCAACCGCGCTGGTTCTATGGTACTCCCATTTTTAGGGGTATATATGACAGACCATTTGCGATTTAGTTTAGAAAATACAGGGGTTGTACTAAGCTTTTTCGGAATTGGTTCAGTTTTGGGTTCTTGGATTGGAGGGATGATTACTGACAAAATTGGAGAGTATAAAGTTCAGTATCTCAGTTTATTGTTGAGTGCTCCTTTATTTTGTTTAATTCCTTTTTTTAAAACAGAGGTTGGATTGGCGAGTATCATTTTGGTACAAAGTATTATAAGTGAAATGTTTCGTCCTGCAAATTCGGTTGCGATTACGAAATATGCTAAACCTCAGAATATTACGAGAGCGTTTTCATTAAACAGAATGGCTATGAATTTGGGATTTTCAATAGGTCCTGCTTTAGGAGGGATTTTATCGGCGATTTCTTATGAATTTCTATTTTTCAGTAATGGATTAGGGGCTTTGTTGGCAGGCTTCATGTATATCGGATTTTTCTGGAAAAGAAATAAATTGGCAAAAGCTAAAAAAGTAAAAGAAGTGATAGCGATTAAAAAAGAAAATTCGCCGTATAGAGATGGTAAATTCTTGATTTATTGTGTATTGTGCATGTTGTTTTCAATTTGCTTTTTTCAGTTACTAAGTACATTGACAATCTTTTACAAAGACACAGCTAAATTAAGTCAGCAAAATATTGGTTATATTTTAGGATATAGCGGTATTCTGATTGTATTGCTGGAAATGGGTTTTGTGCAAATTGCCGAGAAATGGTTTGGCTTGGCAAAAACTGTTCTTTTAGGAACTTTCATTTGTGGAGTTTCTTATGCAATGTTGGCGTTTGACTATAGTATGATTACTTTGGTTGTTTCTATGACTTTGCTTTGTGTGGGAGAAATTTGGACATTGCCTTTTATGGCTACGATTACAGCATTACGTTCCGGAGCAAACAATAAAGGTGCATATATGGGATTGAACGGAATTTCTTTCTCCATAGCATTCATTGTTACTCCCTATATTGGAACTAAACTTGCGGAGAATTTTGGTTTTAATGCTTTATGGATTGGAACTGGTATTTTGGCGACAATTATAGCAATTGCATTTTATTTTGTAGTACCCTGGATGCTTAAAGATAGAAAAAATGGTTTAGAGATTGAAGAGGAAAAATATTTAAACTAAAATTGAAAATATAATAAAGCTGTAATTTTTACAGCTTTATTTTTTATTGAGTATGTCTTTTATAATCATTTTTGCATGAATTCTGGAGTTTTCTATAAACCAGAGATGTGTATCTTTTCCTCCGCAAACAACACCCGCTAAATAAAGGTTTTGTACGTTTGTTTCCATTGTTTCGGGATTGTAAAATGGATTTAGATTTTCTCCATGCAATTCAATTCCTGAACTTTTTAGGAAATCGAAGTCGGGGAGGTAACCTGTCATTGCCAAAACGAAATCGTTTTCAATTTCCTGAATTGTACCGTTTTCATCTTTAAAAATAACAGAGTTTTCTTTAATTTCAATCATTTCAGCATTAAAGCTTGCTTTAATGCTTCCCTCTTCAATTCTATTTTCTATATCTGGTTTTACCCAATATTTCACACTTTTAGAAATTTCGGAGTGACGGATAATCATCATTACTTCAGCTCCTTTTCTATAGGTTTCCAAAGCTGCGTCTACCGCGGAATTGCTTGAACCTACTACCACGACTTTTTGTTGAGCAAAAGGATAGGGTTCAGTATAATAATGTTTTACTTTAGGCAGATTTTCTCCGGGAATATTCATTACATTCGGAATATCATAGAAACCAGTGGAAATAATCACATTTTTTGCTAAATATTTCGATTTTGAAGTTTCAATTTCAAAAATCATTTCATTTTTGGAGACTTTTAAAACCTTTTCATAGAGATTGATGTTGATATTCCTTTGCCTTGCAATTCCCTGATAATATTCTAAGGCTTCTTGTCTTCCTGGTTTGGGAGCTGTTGAAATAAACGGAATTTTTCCGATTTCCAGTTTTTCGGCTGTCGAAAAAAATCTCATATACAAAGGATAATTGTAAAGAGAATTAACAATGGTCCCTTTTTCAATTATTAAATAAGATAAATTATTTTTCTGTGCTTCAAGAGCGCAATTCAGACCGATTGGTCCACCTCCGATAATAAGAATATCCAAAATTTCCATATTGCAAATGTACTTAAAACCTTTAAACCCGATTTTGAACCTATAAAAGAACTTATCTATTAAAAATATTTTATGGTATCAGTTTTGATGAATTTTTATCTGATAATATTTAAAATATGAGAAAAATTTTCGTTTCAATACTGATTTTAAGTTTGTTCGCCTGCAATAAGAATCCTGAAAAGGTTATTGATAATAATATAGATTCAATAAAACAGGTGAAAGAAGGAGATACAATTGCAATTCAAAATACTGTTGGAAAAGAGGTGGTTTTAAAGCAAATTAATGAAGAGGTTGTACTGGCATTGAAAGATAGAGATTATAAAAAAATAGCTGAATTTATACACCCTGAAAAAGGAGTCAGATTTTCGATGTATGCTTTTGTAGAGCCGAAAGAGGATAAACTTTTTTCAAAAGCAGATTTTATAAAATATCAGCCAACAAAGACTGTTTTTACTTGGGGAACATTGGATGGCTCGGGAGATTTGTACAAATCTACAATTAATGATTATCTTACAAAATGGGTGTATTCAAAGGATTTTGTGACAGGGCAGGTTTCTTTCAATAAGTTTCTGGGAGGTGGAAACTCGTTGAATAATCTTAAAGAAATATACCCAAATGCAGATTTTTCAGAAAACTATATTAAAGGTTCTGAAGCAAATGCCGAAATGGACTGGAAAACCCTTCGTCTGGTTTTTGAAGAGTTTGAAGGAAAGTATTATTTGGTGGCGGTTATCAATGACCAATGGACGATTTAGTTTAAAAAAAAATTTGACAAGCTCTGCATGATAATCCTAATACTGAATGATTAATTATTAGCGTAGTCAGGCTGAGCCTGTCGAAGCCTTCCTAAATATATTTTAATGTGTTAAAATCTTTTGTAATTAAAACGAATTTAACCTAAAATCTCAGCTAACTTTTTAGTTAAATTTTTTCTTGAAAACTGCTCTATGTTTTGTGTGTTTTTATCAAGGTTTCCGTTTCTCCACAATTCAAATTTTTCTAGAATAAAATCTTTAATTGTCTGATAATCGTCATAACCAAAATGTTTTCCTGCTTTTGTTTCATCTAAAATCTTTGAAACATCAGCTTTGTCTGGCCCAAATGAAATAATTTGTTTTCCTGTTGCTAAATATTCAAATATTTTTCCGGGAATAATTCCTTTTGAAGATTCATTCGGAAAATTGGTTATTAATAAAAGCGAAGATTTTGCCATCTCTTCAATGGCTTTGTCGTGAGATAGATATCCAAGATTTTGGATGTTATTTTTTAAGGATGAATTTTCAATAGAATGTAGAATTTTGTCATCAATTCTTCCTACAAATTTTAAGGTGAAATCTTTTGCAAAATCGGTATTTATTTTTACTAATTCGTCCAGAGCCTTCCATAAATTTTCGGGATTTCGAAGTTGTTCTAAAACCCCAATATAACTTAAAGTGAATTTTGGATTTTGTGAATGTTCAACTGTATTTTTACTTGTGTCAGATTCATCAAAACCATTGGTAATACAGATGGCATTTGCTCCATTTTTACTGAAGTTTTGTGCATCTGTATAGCTTGTTGCCAAAGTAATATCAGCTTTTTTAAAAACAGCACTTTCTAATTCGCGATGTTTTTTGTCTGAACTTTTTGTTAGTTTTAAATGTTTGTAATAAGAAATTTCCGTCCAGGGGTCACGAAAATCTGCAATCCATTTTAGGTGAGAGAATTTCTTTTTTAAGCTGAGACCAATCAAATGTAAAGAATGAGGAGGTCCCGAAGTAACTACAACATCAATCTTATTTTCTTTTAAATATTTTTCTAAGAATTTCACAGAGGGTTTTACCCAAAAAACTCTTGCATCAGGAATGAAAAAGTTTCCTCTTACCCAAATCGATAGTTTTGATTTCCAACTTTGATTTTTACCTACATCAAATTGTCCCGCCTTGAATTTTTTATTGCTTTTGTTTAATTTTTCAGCTAGTTGATAAGGTTCCCAGATTTTGGTTCTTACAATTTCAATATTTTCAGGAATATCTTTTAGCAAACTTTCATCCAATAAAGGATAACTTGGATTTTCGGGTGTGTAAATCACCGGTTTCCATCCAAATTCGGGTAAATATTTTGCAAATTTCAACCATCTCTGAACACCGGGACCTCCTGCAGGAGGCCAATAATAGGTGATGATTAATATTTTTTTTTGTTCCATTTTGTAGTATTGTCATTCTGAACGAAGCAAAGCGCAGTGAAGAATGACACAGCGAATATTATATTGTTTTACGCTTTTTGTTCAGCCAAGATTTTCTCTTTCCTCTTTTTATTCATCCAGAAAATTCCAAATGCACTCAATGCAATGAATAATCCGAAGCTGATAAGAGAAATCCATCTTCCTTTTTCAATAACTTCTGGTTCGAAAACCATTCTGATATTGTGATTTCCTGCAGGAACATGCACTGCACGAAGCAAATAATCAGCTTTAATGTAAGGAACTTCTTTTTCGTCAACGAATACCTTCCATCCGTGAGGATAATAAATTTCAGAGAAAACGGCTAATTGTGGTGTCTTTGACTGAGATTTGAATTCCAGTTCATTAGGTTCATACTTCGTTAAATTAATAACAGCCGCAGAATCTGCCTGAAGTTGCTTTCCATTAAAATAATTTTTATCAGAAGCTGCAACTACAGCCGTTTTTTTATTGTCAATTTCCCCGATTACTTTTATTTCTTCATTCGGACTATCTACAAATTTTACATCACTTACAAACCACGCATTTCCGTTTGCATTCGGGTTGGGCACAACCTGAGGTTGGTCTGGTCCTCCGAAAACCATGTATTTGGCATTTAATAAATTCAGGATTTTTGGAGTTTTTACACTATCAATATTAGAAATGTATTCGTTTAATAGGTCGTCATATCTTCTTAGTTTTACGGCGTGATACCCTCCGATTGATGCTTTAAAGTAAGAAGTATTTGTTTCGCTTGTTACGCCTAATGTCTGATTGTAAATTCTGTAATGCTTCTTATCTTTTTCGGCAATTGTTTCTAACGTTTTGTTGATATTTACTGTTGATAAAATTGATTCTAAATTCGGATTTCCTTGAACTTTTTCAACCAATAATTCTGAGCTTTCTGTTTGGAAAGGGTTTTCAGCAAAGATTTTATCAACGTAATTTTCGTCATTTAGATAACGTTTGTTTACAGTCCATAAATCAAATAAACTTACTACTCCAATCACAATCAAAGCAATGTTTTGATTAAGTTTTTGCTTTAAGCTCAAGAATAAAACAGTTGCTGCAATTCCTACATAGATGAACGCTTTGATGGCATCTATTTTAAACATTTTGAATCTTTCGTCAGACAAATAGTCTAACAAGAAAGGAGGAAAGTATTGTCTTTCTGAAGCAGTTGAAAATTCAAGTGACAAATCATTTTTTAATATTTGAAGGATTAAGATTAAGATGAAAAGTGAAATAATATTCAATGAACTAATTCCCTTTGCCTCCTTTGATAATTGTTTATTTACTTTTCTTTTATATATCAAATATATAAGAAGAAGTACTAGTAATCCAATGATTATATTTACTCCTTCTTTTGGAAATATAATTAAAATAATTATTGAGATAAGAGTGACAGAGGAAACTCCAATCAAAGTATTTTTTTTATAAGTTTCTGATAGTTTTTCGTCTGTGTAAAATCTATATAAACCTACAATCGCAATAAGAGGGAATAATAATTCCACCACAACCAAAATAGAAGAAGGTGCTCTGAATTTATTATAAAACGGAACAAAGTCTATAAAGAAATCGGATAAGGGCATAAAATTGCTTCCCCAAGCCAAAAGAATGGTTAAAATAGAGGCTCCTAAAATCCAATAACGGTATTTTTTCCATGCAAAAAAGAACCCTAAAACAGCTAAAAAGCAAACAATTGCTCCTTGGTAAGCAGGTCCTGAAGTTCCGGGTTGGTCTCCCCAATACGTCACTCCGCTGAAGCCTTTAGAAATTCTATCCATTTCAGCTTGGCTGGAAACGTTTTCCTGAACCAGTTCCTGAACTCTGTTCATCATTTCTTTTCCTTCAGGTTCTTGGCTTCCGCCTCCCATTAATCTTGGAATGAATAAGTTTAAAGTTTCTAATTTTCCGTAGCTCCACATAAGCATACTCTCTTTATCCATTCCGGATTTTCCTGAAGTATGGCTATCATTCGTTAATATTTGTTTTCCACGAACGGTTTCTTTCACATATTCAGAATTTGCCATGATTCTTTGAGAGTTCATTCCAACCCCAATTAGACATGAAGCTGCAATGATTCCGGATGAAATAAGGAAATGTTTAAGCTCTGTTTTTTTCTGAATTACTCTGATTAATTCCGACAAAAATAAAAATCCTAAAGCAATAAACAGATAATAGGTCATTTGAGGATGGTTCGCTGCTACCTGAAGTCCCATAAATAGGGTAGTGACAATGAATCCCCAAATATATTTTTTCCTGATATAAACCAGTAAAATTCCGGCTAAAAGCGGTGCGAAATATTCAATAGTATTTACTTTACCATTATGCCCTGCCGCAATAATGATGTAAAAATAGGTTGAAAGTCCGAAAAATGTGGCTCCCAAAAGTGCATATTTCCAGTTTCTTACGGCAACCATTCCTAAAAGGAAAAATCCTGAAAATAATAAGAAAAGATAATTAACGGGTCTTGGAAGGAAGTTCAGATAGCCATCAATTTTTTTGATGATATCGCCTTCGAATCGACTCCCCATTTGATAAGTTGGCATTCCTCCAAACATGGAATCACTCCAATAGGTTTCTTTTCCGTTGGTTGCTCTATAATCAAGGAGTTCTTTTGCGCCTCCTCTGTACTGAACAATGTCGTGCTGGAAAAGTTGTTTTCCTGAAAAAACAGGAGATGAGTATAAAAATGCTAAAACTATAAATACAATTAAAGAAATTGCAATATAAATTAAGTTTTTATTCTTAGCCATGCTGGTTATTATCTTTTATTTTCGGAAATATTACCTTTTATCATTATTTTCTTTTACCTCTTCATAGTCCACAGTTTCTGCGTCCCATTTCAGATTCTGATTGATATTCTTATTCGAGCTATTATTGTCCTGCTTTTTATTGTTTTGATGATTATTGAATCGGTAGCTGTAGAATGATTTAAAGAAAATTCTCTTTAAAATATTCCAAACAAAAAAAATAATAATAGCCGAGAGTACTAACTCAAGAATGTACTTCATAATTTTTTAATTTAAAATCTTCAACATTATTTTGCAGAAGGATTTACCATTACAGAAGAGTTTGAAACGCTTTTCATAGATTGTGATTGTTTTCCGTCTGAAATGGTTTCAATCTGTGTTGTTTTTACATTGATATTCTGGTTGGTAATCCATCCTGTACTTTGATCGAACTTAATTGTACCGTTTTGTACAAGTTCACTACTTAAGCTATGGGTAATCGGTCCCTGAGTTTTTTTCTCGGTTTTTTTAGGAATTCCTCCTGTTACAGAGATCTCAGCAATTCCGTTTCCTAAACTTTTCAAAACATAGTTTGACGTTACTTTTACAGAACCACTTGGATCTGCGTTTTCAGAACTTGACCATTTTTCGCCTACTTTCACTCCTTTTTTAGGAATAATTGTAAGGTTTTTATTGAATTGGTCTTTTAAAACCTTTTCGTTAAAACTTTCTTTAAGGCTTGCAACAATACTTGCTTTTTGGTTAGCATCTTTTACCATTGTGCCTACAGCAGCTGAAACTTTGGTGTAAACAGCATCGAAACCTGTAATAGAAATTACATTTCCTTTAGTGTCCATTTTCATGGCTAACTTGTTTCCTACAAGAGCTTTGTTGATGTTCCAGATCATTTTTAGATCTTCTTCTTTAGGAAGTGGTTGTTTGGTGTCTACTACAATAGTTTTTCCTTGTGCAGATTGAGAACTTCTTTTAGAAACAAGATTAAGGGTCATATCATATACATTTCCTTTAATGTCGTTTACAGTAAAAGACATTTCGTCTGTAGATTCACTTGTTCCGTTGATGGTTTTTCCTTCAGGATCTGTCATTGTTTTAGTATCTCTTTGATACGTAGTTAAAGGATATGTTTTTCCTTTTTCCAGTTTGAAACTCTGAGTTACGATTCCTAAAGAGTCTTTAATTGCCGGATTTTCTTCCACTTTGATAACAGAATCAGCAGGAACTTCTACGGTTACTGTTTTTCCTGTTTTCGGGTCTACTTTTGTTACGGTTGCTGTTTCTTTTTTACAAGATACAAGAGCTATTGATGATATAAGCGCAAACGCTGCTATGTTTTTCATTTGATTTTTTAAATTTTATATTACTTAAATGGTAAAGCAATTTGCTTTATAAATTATAGATTTGAAGATAGCTTCTGTCTTACAGCTTCATACAAAATAGCTCCACAAGCCACTGAAACGTTTAGAGACTGGGTTTTACCTTCAATTGGTAGTTTTATTTTTTCGTCTGCATGATGCAAAACTTCTTTAGAAATTCCTGTTTCTTCATTACCCATTACTATGGCACAAGGTTCTTTAAAGTCAACGTCATAAATTAATTTCTGAGCCTTTTCACTTGCCGCAAAAACAGAAATTCCGCTTTGTTGAAGAAAATCCACAACATGTGCTAAATTGGGTTCTTTACATATTTTCACATTGTAAAGTGCTCCTGCTGAAGTTTTTATAGCGTCGGAATTTATGGGGGCAGCCCCTTTTTCAGGAATAATTACAGCATCAATTCCTACACATTCTGCTGTTCTGCATATTGCTCCAAAGTTTCTTACATCTGTTAACCTGTCCAAAATCAATAAAAAAGGAATTTTACCTTCTTCAAATAATTGAGGAACAATATCTTCGACTTTATGGAACGGAACATCAGAAATAAAAGCTACAACACCTTGGTGATTTTTTCTTGTAAAACGGTTGAGTTTCTCAACCGGAACATAATTGGGACGAATTTTATTTTTAGCTAAAATTGCCTTCAGTTCAGCATAAATAGGACCTTGTAATGCATTTTGTACAAAGATCTTGTCAATCGTTTTTCCCGCTTCTATAGCTTCTATTACAGGACGAAGTCCGAAAATAAAATCGTCTTTTTTATCTGTCATCTTAATATTTTTCTCCTAAAATTGCTCTTTTTTGTGCCATGATATATCCACAATGCAAACTTTCATGCATATTGTTGAAAATAATGGCGTCCTGAATACTCTTCAAATCCATGCCAAAACTTGTGGTGTAAGGCGTGTAATCTGAAAAGAAATCACTGTCGTAATCTTTCATTAAAATCTTGGAAGTTTCAGTCAATAAAAATTCTAAATCTTCAACTTCTGATTTTTGGACATTCAAATTGGGTAATGTTCCTTTTTTATACGTTTCAATCCAATATTTATCGATTCTGAAAGGGTTTCCGCTTAAATAATAATGTAAAAGCTGCTGTGTTGCAACAGTATGTGCAATATTCCAGTAAATATTATTATTAAAACCGTCCGGAATAAATAAAAGATCTTCGTGAGAAGTATTCTGTAGTATATTCAAAAGGTTTCTTCTTACCTGTCTGTGGGCTTGAAAATGATAATTCATTTTGCAAAAATTTTAATCACCAAAAATAGTTTAATAAACTGGAAATGACAATTTTTGAACAGGGGATTAAGCTAAAATTTATATATTTTTATGAAAAATAATAATAATCATCTTGAGTTTTAAGTTTTCAGTGATTTTAAATCTCGAATTAAAGGTTGATTATTTAACAAATTTTAACTCAAATATGGCATTGATTGTGTTGATTAATGTAAGTATTTATTGGAAATTTACAAATTATTTTAAATTAAGATATGTCAGAGATAAATCAAGCGGAAGATATTCGACAATTGACAGAAAAAGTAAAGGAAAAAAATTACTTATTTTCTCTTCTTAGACAGGAAATCAACAAAGTTATTATTGGTCAGGAGTATATGATAGATCGCCTTTTGGTAGGTCTTTTAGGGAATGGTCATGTACTTTTGGAAGGTGTTCCGGGTTTGGCAAAAACATTAGCCATTAAAACTTTGGCCGAAGCTGTTCATGGTGAATTCTCAAGGATTCAGTTTACACCGGATTTGCTTCCTGCAGATGTTGTAGGAACAATGATTTACAATGTTAAAGACAATGATTTTTCTATAAAAAAAGGTCCTGTGTTTGCCAATTTTGTTCTTGCAGATGAGATCAACCGTGCTCCGGCGAAAGTGCAGTCTGCTCTTTTGGAGGTAATGCAGGAAAAACAGGTGACAATTGGGGATGAAACAATGAAGCTTCCAAAACCGTTCTTGGTATTGGCAACTCAAAACCCGATTGATCAGGAAGGCACATATCTTTTACCTGAGGCGCAAAGTGACCGTTTTATGTTGAAATGTACCATAGATTATCCAAAATTTGAGGATGAAAGAATGGTTATGAGAATGGTCTCTACTTCTCATCAACCTGAAATAAAACCAGTCATTTCTCTTCAGGATATTCTTGACGCTAAAGAATTGATTAATCAGATTTATCTTGATGAAAAGATTGAAAAATACATTCTGGATATGGTTTTTGCAACCCGTTATCCTGAAAATTATGGTCTTTCTGAACTTAAAAATTATATAGGTTTTGGTGCTTCTCCTAGAGCTTCAATCAATTTAGCAATTGCTTCCAGAGCTTATGCTTTCTTGAAAGGCAGAGCGTTTGTGATTCCTGAAGATGTGAAGGAGTTGGCTAAAGATGTATTAAGACATAGAATAGGTCTTACTTTCGAAGCTGAAGCAGAAGAAATTTCAACAGAAGAAATAATCAGTAGAATTTTAACAAAAATTCAGGCTCCGTAATGAGTGAAGTTATAATAAGAAAAGCAGTTCAGGAAGATTGTGCTTCTATGTTGGAGCTTATCAAAGAATTGGCTGATTATGAAAAGGCTTTACATGAAGTTACTTTAACATTAGAGCAGTTTATTGAAGATGGTTTCGGAAAGTCTCCGGTTTGGGGAGCTTTTGTAGCGGAATATGAAGGGGGAATTGTTGGGATTTCATTGTATTATGACAGATATTCAACCTGGAAAGGGAGAAGATTATATCTTGAAGATTTGGTTGTAACCGAAAAGTTGAGAGGAAAACAAATCGGTAAGAAGTTATTTGAAGCAACATTGGAGTATGGAAAATCAAATCAGTATAGCGGAATGGTTTTTCAGGTGTTGAATTGGAATGAACCGGCAATTAATTTCTATAAAAAATACAGTCCGAAGTTTGATGATGAATGGTTTAATGTTTCGATTGAATTTAATTAAATTTTATCTTTAATTTATGCAAATAAAAGATATTGTAAAAAAAGTAAAGCAAATAGAAATCCGTACTCGAAAGAAAACGGAGGCTTCTTTAATGGGACAATATCACAGTGCTTTTAAAGGTCAGGGAATGACTTTTTCGGAAGTCCGTCCGTATCAATTTGGTGATGAAATTCGTAGAATCGACTGGAATAAAACAGCTCGATTCCGTGAACCATTCGTAAAAGTAATGGAGGAGGAGAGAGAGCTCACGATGATGTTGTTGGTAGATATTTCTGCTTCGATGGATTACGGAACGAAAGTTCAGTTGAAAAGAGAATATGTTGCTGAGATTGCTGCAAGTTTGGGATTTTCAGCTGCTGGAAACAACGATAAAGTGGGACTGATTTTATTTGCAGATAAAGTTTACAAAGTTATTCCGCCTCAAAAGGGAAGAAAGCATATTCTTTCTATTATAAGTAATATTCTCACGGCAGATTATGTTCCTGCAGAATCTAAAATTGATAAAGCACTGGAATATATGATGGGTATTTTTAAAAGAAAATCTTTAGTTTTTCTATTCTCTGATTTTGAAGATGAATATGACTCTAAAATGTTGAGAGTAACATCTAAAAAACACCAACTTTTGGGAATGAGGATTTATGATGAGAAAGACAATGAAATTCCGGATGTAGGTTATACTTTATTATATGATGCAGAAACAGGAAGGCAAGTTTGGGCAAATACATCCAGTGCAAGATGGAGATATACTTTTGCAGAAGTGCAAAAGAAGAAAATGAGAGCTTTGGAAGAAGATTTTGCCAATAGTTCTGCAAGTTTCATGAACATTAATACAGGCGAAGATTATTCAAAATTATTGTATAATTATTTTCAAAAGAAATAATTGAAAAGTTGAAAAAATTACTATTTATATTTTGTTTTATAATCTGTACAAATGCTTTTGCACAGATACTTTCTTCTACAATCGAGAAGAAAACCATTGCTTTGGGAGAAGTGAACAGTTTCGTTGTGACGATTAATAATCTTCGTGATGAAAAAGTTTCTGCAGCTCCTCAAAATGAATTGTTGCCTTTTCATTTTGAAGAAATAAAAGACAGTATCGCTCAAAATCCTGATATATATTACAGAAGAATAGAGTTTGCGGTATACGAGGAAGGAAAATTTACGATTCCGGAATTGGAGTTTAAGGTCGGAAGTAAAGTTTTAAAAACAATTCCTTACGAAGTAGATGTTATTAATACGGCTCAAAAAGGAGATACGATTAATGATATCATGAAAAATAAAGAAGTGAAACTTGAAGTAACAGATTATTGGGAGCTTTACAAGTTTTATATCTTAGCTGCAATTGCACTTATTGCTTTGATTATCGCTATTATTATGTTCCTGAAGTGGGGGAGAAAGGCAAAAAACTCACCTGTTGTGGCAACCAATCAAACATTGAAAGAATTAGATTCTCTTAAAAAGAAAAAATATATTGAAGCAGGAAATTATCGTTCGTTTTATGTTGAATTGATTGATATTTCCCGTAGTTTCATTACAAAGCAATATCGTTTACCTGCCGATGTTTTATTAACGGATGATTTGATAGATTTAATGAAAAAGAATAATACAATTTCTCTAGAAAACGAAAAAGTGGTAGAAGATGTATTTTTAAGGGGAGATTTGGTGAAATTTGCCAAAACTTTTCCTGATAAAGATACAATGGAAAAAGATTTGGCAGATATCAAAGATTTTGTAAAAAGATCTTCCAAAGATCTGGAATTTGAAAACTTGAGAAAGGATGTTTAATTTTGAGTTTTATAGTCCTTGGTTTTTAGCTCTTTTTCTATTGTTTATCCCACTTTTTTTTAGGGATATAAATAAGCAGAAAAGAAAAGGAATAAAAGTTCCTACGGTAAAAAATATGAATACCGGTAGCGGAATTTTACCTGTACTTTTTTTATTGAAAATATCGAAGTACATTATACTTTCTGCACTTATCATAGCAATGGCACGACCTCGAACTTTTACCATTTCTCAAGATAGGGATGATACAAAAGGTATTGATATTATGCTTTCTGTGGATGTTTCGCTGAGTATGCTTGCTAAAGATTTGTCACCAGATCGTTTAACGGCTCTTAAAGATATAGCTATAAAATTTGTAGACAAACGTCCGAATGACAGATTAGGACTAGTTACATACTCGGGAGAGGCTTTTACTAAAGTTCCTGTAACTTCTGATCATCAGGTTGTTATTGAGGAACTTAAAAATCTTAATCCGTTGGAACTTCAGCCGGGAACTGCAATTGGAGAAGGACTTTCTGTTGCGGTAAATCACCTTAGAAATAGCAAAGCAAAGAGTAAAATCATTATTTTAATGACTGATGGTGTAAATACAATCGAAAATGCCATGCCTCCTCAAGTTGCCGCAGAATTGGCAAAAAATAACGGAATAAAAGTATATTCTATCGGTATTGGAACGAATGGTTACGCTTTAATGCCAACTCAGACCGATATTTTTGGAGACTTAGTTTTCACAGAGACTGAGGTGACAATAGATGAGCCTATTTTAAGAGAAGTTGCCCAGATGACAGGCGGGAAATACTTTAGAGCGACATCAAATAGTAGTCTTGAGGAAGTATACAATGAAATCAATCAATTGGAAAAATCTGATGTAAAGGTTTCTAAACTATATAATTATCAGGAATATTTTAAAATTTTCCTTTGGATAGCATTAGGAATGTTGATTTTTGATGCTTTATTGAGATGGGTTTTATATAAAATTTTAAGTTAATGGTAACAGATTGGTATTTAGGGAATTATTGGTACTTATTATTGCTGTTGCTTTTGCCGCTGTTGTCTTTTCTTTTGATTCGTTATTTAAAATGGAAAAAAAGAAAAAGGGGTGTTTTTGCGGATTCTAAGTTTCACGAAGAATTATTTGAAAAAAGATCTTGGTTTACAAAATTTTTTCCTTCACTATATTTATTAGGAACTTTATTTTTAATTTTTTCGATTATAGATTTATTGAATGGTTCGGAAGAAATTAAGACCAATCAGAAACTAAATAATGTAATTTTCGTATTGGATGTTTCAAATTCAATGAATGCTGAAGATATTGAACCAAGTCGATTGGTAGAAGCAAAAAATTTGATGATAAATACCATGCAGAAATTGAAGAATGATAAAGTGGGAATTATCATTTTTGCAGGAGGAGCTACATCAATCATGCCTTTGACGACAGATTATAGTTCTGCAGAAACCTACATTGGAGCAATTGAAACCAACTCGATGCAGATACAAGGGACAGATTTTTTGAAGGCAATGCAAGCAGCAGCCGATAAATTCAAAAATGTAAATAAAGATTCCAAAAAAATAGTATTGTTAAGTGACGGGGAAGATAATGAAAGTAATGATAATGCTGCTATAAAATTAGCTAAGAAAGAAGGGATAATGGTAACTTCGGTTGGAATAGGTTCTGATGAAGGGGCTCCTGTTCCGGAATATGTTTTTGGACAACTGATGGGCTATAAAACAGATATGAGTGGACAAACTGTTATATCTAAAAGACAAACTGAAGCTTTGAAGAAAATGGCAGATGCAACAGGAGGAAGTTATATAGATGGAAATAATGTTAATGAGGCTCCAAATAAAATAATTGATGCGTTAAATAAGAAACAATCTTCATCTGAAACTTTGGTGAAATCTCAAAATGCCAATCATTATTATCAATACTTTTTGGCTGTGTCGATTTTCTTTTTCTTTTTAATTTTTCTTATTAATCCAAAAAGAGACTTTAATGTTTAATATTAATGCTTGTTTATTTCGGTTTTAATGAAGTATTTTAACCGAATTTTAACAAATAAAAAATATTTCTTAACAAATAAAGAAATAATTTTGCAGTGTATGAATAATAAAATCATATTTTTATCGTTAATGTTCATTTTTTCTTTCTCAAATGTTTTATTTGGGCAGGAGAACTATCGTACATTAGTATTTGAGGGAAACCAAAAATTTGAAGGTAAAGATTATGATGGGGCATCTGCTAAATATTATGAAGCTATAAAATCTAATAGAAAAGAATTTACGGCTCATTATAATTTGGGTAATGCATTATACAAAAGCAAAAAATATGAAGAGGCTAAAACAGAATTTGAGAGAGCTCAAAAATTAGCTCAAACACTCCCTGATAAAGCAGCTGCTCTTCATAATATGGGTAATGCATATATGCAGTTGAATCAACCTGAAGAAGCTGCAAATTATTATAAGCAATCCCTTAAACAAGATCCTCGCAACGAAGCAACAAGAAAAAATTACGAAATTGCTAAATTGAAGGAAAAAGAAAATAAACAAAAGAAAGACCAACAAAATAACTCAGGAAAAGGAGGCGGTGGCAAAGACCAAAAACAGAATGATGATAAAAAAGGTGATCCTAAAGATAAAAACCAAGATCAGGGTAATGGAAAGCAAAACCAAGGTGAAAGTCAACAAGGAAATGAGCCTAATCAAAATCAGAATAATGAGGGCAAAATGCCTAAAGATCTTGAAAACGCAATTTTAAATAAAGTAAGCGATAAAGAAAGAGAAACCGCCAGAAGAATTTTAAATAAAAATTCTTATTCGATGCCTGAGAGCAACGAGAAAGATTGGTGATGCAGCACAAATTGATTTACATATTATTACTTCTGTCTTCTGTAATTTCTTACGGACAGGTAAGCCTTTCCCTAGAAGCAGATAAAAATGACTATAAAGGCAAAGAAATTGTAAATCTTACCATTGTGTTGGAGATGAACGGTGGGGATTTGGTTCAGCAAACAGGATTTCAGCTTCCAGATTTGTCAAAGTTTAATATGATTGGTAGCGGTTCTGTTACCAATACTTTCGTAGATCCAGAAACTAATACAGTCGTTAGCCAAAAAGTATCAAGAATTGCTCTAGAACCAAAGCATAAAGGTAAAATCAAAATAGGTTCGGTTTTGGTTACTGTTAATAATAAAATTTATAAAACAGAACCATTTGATATTAATGTAAGGGATATAGAGAAAAAATCTGTTGCAAATAATATTATTAATGATCTTTATCTTGGAATGGAAATTGAAGATAGAGATATTTATCAGGATCAGCCTACTATTGCTGTATTGAGAGCTTATTCTAAAAATATGGATAATTTCAGAAAAGTGAAAAATATCCATCTTCCTAAACAGGATAATATCAATGTACACCCCGTAAGTTTTGCAAAATCTGAAATTAACCCTTCTGGAAATATGTCTTCTCAGATTTTAGCAGTATTTATGATTTTTCCTAACGAAGCTGGGTATGTTGAAGTTCCTGCAGTTTCAGCTTCTGTAAGTTCTTATGCTAATAAAAGTAAAATTCTCTCTAATAAAGTAAAACTTAATGTAAGAAAATTACCGGAAGGTTCTCCTGAATATTTTAAAAATGCTGTAGGTGATTTTAATGTAAGTATTTATAATGCTTCAAAAGAGAAAGTTGAGGTTAAAAAACCTATTAATGTAGTGGTAAAAGTAACAGGAGAAGGTAATTTGTCGGATATGCATTTACCTGGGCTTGAGTCTTCTCCGGATTATGACTTCTATGCTCCAAAAATTACCTCTAGAGTGAAACCGGGAACTACCGGAATTAAAGGTGAAATTCTAGCTAACTATATTGTAATTCCTAAAAAAGCCGGTGAAATTGCTATTAAGACAGAACAGTTTGCTTTCTTCAATCCTACAAATAAAGAATATGTTGATTTAGGACATGAAATTTTAGACTTAAATGCTTTTTCTCATGATCAAATTTTAGAATCACGCACTGCAGTTGAAAAAGTAAATGAGTATACAAATAACTTTTTAGAAACTGTAAATACTCCGGTTTTAAAGACAACATCGTTTAAAGTAAAAGAAAAAAATAAATTTAACTGGAATGTCTTAATAGTAAATATTGGTATTCTTTCAGGTTTATTTATTGCGTATCTTTTATTTAAAAATTGGCAAAAAAAACGTATTATAGTTAAGGAAAATACATCTTTGAGACCATCCTTAGGTTCAGTTGCTGAAACTGAAAATGAGATTAGAGAAAGGTTAAAAACTGACATTTCAGATTATTTTAGTTATCTTGAAAGTTTAAAGAGTAAAGAAGATTACGATAAATTCTTTGTAACTGTAGAAGAACTTGATTCTGAAGTAAGAAGCCAGTATTTCCAGAGCTCAGATAAAGATTTTAAAGTTTTTCTTGAAAATTACAAAGGAGCAACCGTCGCTGACGAATACAGAAATCTATTACAAAAAATTCAAATTGAAAAGTTTGCTCCTGTAAAGTCTTCTGAAGGCCTAAGTGAGCTTTTAAACGATATTGTTAATTTATATTCTAAAATTAGCAAATAATTATTTTATTTTCATATTTTTGCGAAATTCTTAATTTATAGAGGTATGGAAGTTTTCAACGATTTTTCAATAAAAGAAATTGTTACCTGTTTTATGGTTCTATTTGCGGTAATTGACATTATTGGGTCTGTTCCTATTGTAGTTAGTTTACAGCAAAAATTTGGGCAAATTGAAGCTGGAAGAGCTTCTATTACCGCAGGAGCAATCATGATTGTTTTCTTATTTGTAGGAAATAAAATTCTTAAATTAATAGGAGTTGATGTAAATTCTTTTGCGATTGCGGGGGCATTCGTTATTTTTATTATTGCTATCGAAATGATTTTGGGAATTGAAATCAATAAAACTTCTGAGGCGAGGTCTGCCTCTATTGTTCCGATTGCTTTTCCATTGGTAGCAGGTGCTGGTACTTTGACTACAACGTTGTCTCTGAGAGCTGAATTTCATGATATTAATATCATTTTTGGAATCGTTCTCAATACAATTTTCGTATATTTGGTGCTGAAATCTGCTAAATGGTTGGAAAAGAAAATGGGAGAAGCAACATTGTCTATCTTGCAAAAAGTTTTCGGGATTATTCTTTTAGCAATTTCAATTAAATTATTTACCGCTAATTTTGCTCAATTGGTGCAGAATTACATTAATTTTTAAGTGTTATGCAGAAGTTTTATAAAGTATTTTTAGTACTGTTCATCGTTTTTATAGCAATTAATCTTTATGCTTTAGATTGGCAATCTGATATTCTTTCAGAAGATAACTTGAAATTCGTTTTCTCGATCGCTTCTGCGGTTATTGGTCTTATTTTACTTTTTGTTATGGATACATGGAGTAAAATTGGAGTAAAAAAGAAATAACATTAATTAGATTTAATACATATAAAACCTCTTTCATTTGAAAGAGGTCTTTTTGTTTTATAAGTAAGTTTTTTAGTTTATTTCCTTTAAATAAATTGAAAGGCTATTTCCTGTTCTCTTCTTGAATGCTGTCGAAAAAGCTTGTTCGTTGTTGTATCCAAGCTCTTCTGCGATAACAGTCAGCTTGTATGAACGAAATTTTTTATCTTCAGAAAATCTATGAATAGCATAATCTACACGCAAATCATTTAGATAGGAAGTGAAATTTTTCCCTTTATAAATATTAATAACCTCTGATAAGTAAGCCGTGTTTGTATTGATTTTTCTTGCAAGATTTCCAAGTGTAATACCTTTTGTAAGATATTCACCGTTGTTTTCAAAAATATCAAGTTCATTAAGTATTTTTTCCACAACTTCTTTAGAAATAGTACTGACAGTTTTTTCTTGTGTTATTTTAGTCTGTTGACCTTTTTGTAAAATGAAACTATTAATATAAATTCTCTGGTGTGCTATATTGTTAGTGTTTTTGTAAGGGGACTGAAAAAGTTTTGGGAAATTTCCCGCATACTGTTTTTCAAAATTAATATATAATATGTAGATGAGCAGTAACAGTAAAAGTATTAATAATAGAACAGTATACATGATTGAAATTTTTTCTTGATAGATACTGAAATATCAAATACTGTGCTAAAAAATACAAGTCTACTAATATTTTGTTGTTTATGTTGTGTTTTTATTTGTGAAATAATGTTTTCTTTAAATCTAAAATGCTAATTTAACTTAAAATAGAAAATAGAAAGAATTAGAAAATGATTATTTGATAATTTTGAGGTTCTTTAAAACAGCCTCAGATTTCAATTCAGTTTCAGTCCATTCTTTCTCAGGATTGCTTTGAGCTGTAATTCCTCCTCCTACAAACAAATGAACGGATTTTTTATATAACTTGGCACAACGTAGATTTACGAAATATTGGATGCTTTCTTCTGTTTCAATTTTAATATATCCGGCATATAATTCTCGTGAGAATTTCTCCAGCTTTTCAATATTTTCTTTGCAGAACTCTTTCGGAATTCCGCAAACAGCGGGTGTAGGATGCAAATCGAGAATTATTTTATCCACATCTTTTACATTTATCTTTGTTTTAAAATCTGTTCTTAAGTGTTTAATATTTCCCGAAATATGGTCGCGAGTTTCAGATTCATAAATGTTTTCTGAATAATTATTTAAAATATTTCGAATATAAGAGGAGACTGGTTTTTGTTCTTCAATTTCTTTTTCAGACCAATTTTCTGAAACAGGAAGTGTTCCTGCGAGGCTCATTGTTTCAAACTCATGAGTTATTTTATTGAATTTTCCTAAAACTTCAGAAAAAGCTCCCATCCAGGAATTTTCACCGTCAATAAAGATATATCTGAAAGCATTTGGATACGATTTACATAAATTAGAAAAGCTTTCTTTTAAATCAATTTCATTAAAATCTGAGAAAATTTTTCTTCTGGAATATACCATTTTTGGGAGATTATTTTGTTTAATAATCTCAATTACTTTTTCAATCTTATTCAGGTATTCTTCTTTTGTTTCAGGGATAAATCCATTTTTATCTTCAGGTAAAGAGTTGAAATCAGTTTTTTGAAAATCTTCGGAATTTATTTCAACAATATTTCCATCAAAACTAACTTGTTTTATACCGTCAAAAGAATAAAAGTTAATTGCTTTTTGATTGTTTTTTTTGTCTACAGAATATAGCTTTTCGTCGAATGGAAATTTGAAATAAATCATTACTTATAGTTGTTTTAGAAAACCTCTATTTGGATATAATATAAGATATTCCAAAATTGATTTTTCGTTCCGCAAAGTTATTATTAGTCTTAAAAATGTCAAAATCAAAATTGCTGTTTTTTAACGAAATATTCTTCATTTTATACTGTTGATATTCAATAGAAACAATAAAGCGTTTTAAAAAAATGTATTGAACTCCTAGTGAGAATCCTATATTAATCTCTTTGTTTTTAAAATCATCAAGTTTATCCAAAACGTTATCTTCGGGAACTAAAAACTGCATTTTGTATGCACTATGATTTGCTAAAACCCCTGTAAATGGTCGTATGTTTTTCCATTCGTATAATAATTTTAATTGTAGAGCATATTCGAAATGTTTATTATTAAACCTTTGAAATAATAAAGGCTGATTATCTTCTGTAAAGTAAAATCCGTTTAAGAAAGTATCTTCTTTTGTTCCGTCAAGGTCGAAAGTTGAGCTCCAGCGATAAACATCTGCAGAAAATTGTAAAGATAGATTGGGTGTAAAGGAAAGACTTTTAGAAATCCAAGCACCAATGTGTTCGCCAAATTGTTGTTTCTTTCGAAATAGTTCTCCTCCCCAATTGGTATTTTTGAAGCCAAATCCGGCTTCAATGCCATATTGAAATCTATTATTTATTTTTTTTCGGACTAATTCTTCAATTTCTTTTTTTTCAATATTTTCCTTATAGATGTCTTTGATTTCCTTCGCAATTATTTTTGATGGAGAAAAAATATAATTATTTGATTTTAATTTTAAAGGTTTTTCTAAATAAATAGTGTCATAGATAGTAACTTTTTCATATACATAAACAGTATCTAATTTTTTTCTTTTTTGTGCAAAAGAGAAATTTAGTAAGATAACGGAGAAAAAGAAAATTATTCTTCTTAATAGCATGGTTCTGATTAGTTTTATTGTTCTATAAATATAGTATCTCTCTGAATGATCTTCTTAACTACAATTATTTTTTGTGGAACTTCTTTTATGGAGTCCTTGAGAATTATTTTTTTTGAATTTTTCTTAGTGTTTAGAACGTCCTTTTCTGGTAAAGTTTCTATTTCTGGAAAATTTTTATTAGTATCAGTTGTTTGATTTGGATTAATAAAACTGTCTTTTGAATTTATAATAGATTTTTTTTCTTGTTCCTCAAGCTTATTTTCGGTTTTATTATTTGCATTTTCTTTTACTGAGTCCTGTGAAAATGTTGAATTATTTCTTTTGAAAAAAGAATTTTTTGGACTTAATAAAAAGATGGAGATAATGATAATTGCTAAAAAAGTAGCTCCGATAATAATTTTATTTTTCAATATTTGATTTGAAAAAGATACATTACTCGTTTTAATATCCAAAGGGATTTCTAAGGTTTTGGAAGGCGAAATTGTAAAGTTTGAAAATTTGCTTTGAAATGTTTGTGCCCAAAGTAATCCGCCAAATCCGAAAAAGACAAGAAGTTGTGATGTTTTTTTCTTGGGAGTATTTGGCTTAACTACATTCTTTAGTAAATAATTTTGAATAAATTTTTTGGCTCTCATTAAATGAGATTTTGAAGTATTGACAGATATTCCTAATGCCGTTGAAATTTCCGCGTGAGAATAATTTTCAATGAAATATAGATTGAAAACAGATTTATGATGAGTAGGAAGGTTATCGATAGATAAGAGAAGTTCTTCCCTCGTAAAATCATATATGAGAATGTGTTTTTTGCTGTCTAAAGAAGTTGGTTCCATCTCTGAAAATGTATCTGGAAGTTCTGAAGGTTCTGTTGTTATGAAAATATCTTTATTATTTTTACGTAAATACTGTAAAGCATTATTCACTACAATTTTTTTTAGCCAACTAAAGAGTGCTTTTTCATCTTCAAGTTGATTGCTTTTTTGGATTGCAGTGATAAAACTTTCTTGTATAATATCTTCAGCGGTGTAAATATCCTGTATGTATCTGCGACAAATCCCCAAAAGTTTTGGGGAGTAATCACTGTATATCTTTTGCCAGTTGAGTTTTGACATTTAATTAGTTTTGTTTGGCGAAGACTGAAGTAAATAATCCATTTACGGAGCTAATATGCAGAACCTCGGTATTGTTGATGTAAACTTTATAAGAATCTTTCTTATCATTAATAGATTTAGATCTAATTTGATAAACATTTTGATTAAGTGCTGTTAAGTCTTCAATATGATTAAATCCTGAGACATAGATGAGGGGAGTATTGATGTCATTTTTAAAGAAATGTTCCCCGTTGCTGAAGTCATAAATATCATTTCCGTCAAGATTAAATTTCCCTTTTATCGTTTGAGAAAAATAATTATTGGTATTAGTTATAAGATTTCTATAGTATGTATTACCTGTATTGTTATCATACATTGATAAATATACACCGTTTGAGCCTTTTGAAATGTGTCTAAAACTTTTTTGGTCAGAATAAGACGAAACCATATGATAAGTACTGTTTACAAAATAACCTACCTCGTATGGAGGATCTACGATTTTATTAAGTCCTTTATTGATGGGAATATATACATCTCCATTATGAATTGTAAAATTTCTTGTAGTAATAAAAGGTGAAGAAAAAGAAGGATCTTCAGTGAATAATACTGTTTTTATTCCGTTTTTCCAATAACAAAGCTCACGCGTATACGATTGAGTTCCGCTTGGTGGTACTGAGATAATAGGACTTCGTACATATCCCAAAAGATAAATATTCCCTTGATTTATTAGAAAATCATCAATGTTGTGAAAATCATCTGCTGGATTTGTTGTATTTAAATTCGTTCCTATATACTGGTTAATGTTTATTTTTACATTATTTTTCCAAAGATAAAAATTAGATGGAGTTACATCACTTGTACCAAAAACGTAAACATCATTATTCTCAACAATAATTTTTCTTGCGGTTATTCCTGTTCCATTAGTTAAGTTTGTTTTAATATTATTTTTCCAATAGCAAGCAGTATTATTTTCTTTTCCTGCAATATATACATCTACTGAATTCAATTTTTGTTCAAGTATTTCATCAATATTATTTTCCCTGCAAGAAAACATAAATGTGAGTAATAAGATAAATGGTAAAATAAGATTTTTCATAATTATTATTTTCTTATAAGATTCAAATAAATAAAAAGGTTGCAGATTTTTGAGGTTTAATTATTTTTTACAAAAAGATCTGTTAATACTTGTTTGACTCCTAATTGTGCAGCAGGAAGATGCATGACTTGAACGTTGTTTATATAAACTTTTCCACCTGTGTAATTAGAATCAAATATTCTGATTGTATAGAAGTTTTGATTGAGAATAATCATCTTTGAACATAATTGGTAATCAGGATCGATGGTGATGGGAGTATAAGTGCCATTGTTTTTATAATATCCCTGGTATTGTACTGTGTAAACATCATTCCCGTTAAGAATTATAGTAGGAAAAGAAAATAATTGTGAAGTTTGACTAGGCTGAGTTTCAATACCAGTTAAGAGATTTTTATAAAAAGCTAACCCATTTTTTTGACCTGAAACATAAAGATTGTTATCGTTTGTTGCTAAATTACAAATTCTATCCAGTGAAGAGTTTAAGACAGGTATAATTTCGTGGAAAATAATTCCTTCATAATATCCGTCATACAAAACATTGTTTATTGTTTTTCTTCCAATTGTATATACTTTAGAATTGTATATGCAAATAGAACCTACTCTGAAATCTTCGTCATTTTTGTTCGCTGATTTGTTTAAAACTGTTTTTACCCCATTTTTCCAATAAGAATGCTCGTATTTATCATTTGATGTTGCTGGAGATGGATTTTCCACAACACCAGTAAAGTAGATATCATTGTTTTTTACAGTAAAATTGCTGATTTTTAAATATAAATTAGAAGAAATATTTAAATATTGTCTTATATCATATTTTACATTGTTTTTCCAAAAAAACTTTAAATCATCTGTAAACTGATTATATCCTGTAAGATAAATATTATTGTTTTCAAAAGTGATATTTGCCGAAATTATATCATCACCTCCTGAAAGATAGTTTTGTTGATTGTTTTTCCAGTAGCATGCTTTATTATTCTCAGCTCCTGCAACATATAAATCTATTGCATTGGTGTTTTTTTCTAAATTTTCTTCATTGTTTTGTCTACAGGAAATTAAGATTATAAATATAAATAAAAAAGGTAATTTTTTTTTCATAGAAGATTAATTATAATAGTAAGATGCAAGTAAATAAAAAGGTTGCAGATTTTTGATGTTTTTTAGTTTTCTACTACATAAATTGAATTGAATGTTCCAGTATAATATGGGTTTCCATTCTGAAATGTACCACTTATGTCTTGAGAGGCTACACCATTGATAAGTACTTTTGCATTATATCCTAACTCAAATTTGTATTTTATCATGTAAATATTATTACCTAAGACAAACAAGTCCTTAATATAAGGCAATTGATAAGAGTTTGGAGTGACTAATGTTGTATTTTTATAATATTCTCCACCATCGTTATATATCATATATAGATCATTAGTTAATTTATCACTTATCAATTTTCCACTTATTACAGGAAGAATATAACCTCCAAGTATTGTTTCTGTATTTGAATTTATATTAAAAGAGTAGTATGCGTTGTTTTTAAAAATAAGCAAATGTATTCCATTGTTATTTTTAATAAAATTAAATACAAGATGTGTTGTTGAGATTGAATTGAAGACTGTATTCTTATAATAGCCTTTCTCAGCATTCTGATTGTTGTCGACTTTTGTTACGGAAACATATACATCCGAACCATCTACAAGGATACTTTTTACTGTAGAAATATATTGACTCTTATAAAGTATAGTTTTTACACCATTTTTCCAATAACAAAGTTCAAATCTATCCAAAGTATTTGTTGCAGCAGGATTTTCAACATAACCGGCAAAATATACATCTCCATTATTAATTGTGAAAGAATTGATATCATACTGAACATTATTTGGAATACTAAGGTATTGTTTGACATCAGTTCTTATATTGTTTTTCCAA
Organism: Chryseobacterium oryctis; assembly: GCF_025971925.1. GTDB lineage: Bacteria > Bacteroidota > Bacteroidia > Flavobacteriales > Weeksellaceae > Chryseobacterium > Chryseobacterium oryctis. The sequence goes on along the minus strand of NZ_JAPDHV010000001.1, from coordinate 61,634 downwards.
AAATATTGTATTCCATTATCTGTTGTATTTGTTATTAAAACTCCGGTAACGTATACATCATTATTCTCTACTTTAATGTCCATTGTGTTTATATTGTCACCATTAGTAAGCTCAGTTTTAATAGTGTTTTTCCAATAGCAAGCTTTGTTATTTTCTGTTCCTGCTATATACACATCATACGATGGGTTTTTCTTCTCAAGTACATCATCGTTACTATTTTCTCTACAAGAAAATACAAATGTTAGTAACAAGATAAAAGGTAAAATTAAATTTCTCATGGTTCTTTTTCTTATAAGATTTGGAAATGTAAAAAGGTTGCAGTGGATTTTAATTAAATAGTACAGGTTTTAAGAGTTTAGGAATTTTTACTATATGATAGGGTTGTGTGACAACTGTTGTTACGTTACCCTGAAGCAGTTTTTCTACATCAACTTCAATGTTTTGAGAATTTTCATCAACCGTCATGATATCAATAGAATGTCCTCCGTTTGGATAAACCTCATCAATTACTACAACTACCATGAACAGATTGAAATTAATATTCGTTTCTGTAAAACTGTCAGAAATATTATTCGAACTGTCTAATTGGTTCAGGAGATTGGTCCATTGTGCTGAGTTTGTAATGACTGTATTTTGCTGTGCTAGATAATTTCCCATTAAATTACCTTTTCCTATTAACTGAAAATTAATTTGATTTTTTTCCTCAAGGCTTTCATCATTATCACGACAGGAAAGTGTAATGAATAAGATAGACCATAGTAAAAGAAGTAAATATTTTTTCATAATATATAAATTTAAGAGTTTCTTTATATAAGATGAAAAAAAATAAAAAGGTTGCAGTAGAATGTAAAAAAAGACTCAAAAACTTGAGTCTTTTATATTTTATGAAATTTACTTTAAAAGTATATTGTTTGTCATTGTGGTGTGATTGATTAATTGACTTTTTTCATCACGGATTTCAATTTCAGAAACATGCATTGTTTTGCCTTTCCTGATGAATCTTGCAACAGCAGTTACAATTCCGTCTTTTTTACTTCTTAAATGGTTTGAATTGATATTCGTTCCAACTCCATAATATTTTTCGCCATCAATGAAAATATTAGACAGGCTAGAGCCCATAGTTTCTGCCAAAACACAACTTGCACCACCGTGTAAAATTCCGAATGGTTGATGTACTTTTGGCTGAACAGGCATTGTTGCAGTCAAAGTTTCGTTATCTAAATCTATATCAACGAATTTTATTTCTAAATTTTTTGCTAAAGTGATTTCACCACCCCAACTGTTTAAAAAAACTAGAATTTCTTCTTTTGTTTTACCTTGTATATACATTTTTAAATGGTAATGTGTGATTTTTAATTTCTAATTTCTGAATCAGTTCCAAGAATATCAGGATTCCAGTTTTCAGGAATTTTAGGCTGAATATCATTTTTGATATAATAATCCTGAATCTCTTTCATAATTTCAGCAAAAGGGACAGTGGCAATTCTTTCGTAGGGAATTTTATATCCTAAATAAATTATTTTTCTTTTAAAATCTCCGGCTGCTAAAACAATAGGAACTTTTGCTGCTAAAGCCATGTGATAAAACCCTTTTCTCCATTTCGGAACCCAGCTTCTTGTTCCTTCAGGTGTGATAACCAAGCTGAAATCTTCTTTGGTAAACTGATTGGCAACAAAATTTACTAAATCATTTTTTTGGCTTCTGTCTATACCTATTCCGCCTAAACCTTTTACCACACTTCCGTACCAGGCTTTTGTGTGCGCATCTTTAATAATGATTTTAAGAGGTTTTTCTAAAGCCCAATAAGAGAAATTTCCTAAAATATATTCGAGATTGTGTGTGTGTGGTGCAACAACAAGAATGCATCTGTTCAGATTGTCTGCATCGCCGTGAAGAACGATTTTCCAACCTAATAACTTTAACATTAGTTTGCCGATAAGTTTTTTCATAAATTTCGTATTAAAACAAAAAAAGTATAGCCAATTTGGTTATACTTTACAAATATATTGAAATATTATCGCTCTTAAAACAAACCGCTGATTAAATCTACGATTTTCATTACAAATTCTAGTGCTAGTTGTACCATGACTTAATTATTATTTTTGAGATTTTGGTTATTAAATTTCTATACAAAAGTATAATATTATTTTTACATATAAACTAAAAAAATAATTATTTTTCACTTTATTTTGAGAGAAGAAGGGTGTGAATTTCAAACGGTTGGCTCTCCATTCACACCTTCTGCCACTCTCTGCAGTTTATTATTTAGTTTTTATGGAAATTTCGTTTTTTCCTTCATTAACTTTGATGTCAATATTGCTTCCTTTCATTTTCTTTATGCTTGATTTCATAGAGTCAATTACTTGGTCTGCCTGATTAGTTGGAACTTTTTTACCATTAATGATAATACTGTCTTTATCATCAGAGTTGTATTCTATTGAAGAACCGTTTACAGTAATTTTATCTTTTTCGATTTTGATGTTTCCCTGCTCATCTCTGTCCTGCTCATCATCATCGATTCCGTCTCCGTTTAAATCTCCATCGAAATCAATTCCGTCTTTTTTTGCAGGGATTATTACTGTATTTTGAGGTACTACCAATTCATAGTCTATATTATAGTTTCTGAATCTGTGCTCGTAAGGATACTTTATGTAGTTTGGAAGAATAATTTTGTTGTCAACAATTTCTACCGGAACATTTACGTTTAATGGCAAGTTATATCCTTTAGCTTCTTTTTTAATGATTAAGTATGGAGTTTTGATATCTGCTTTTCTCGTAACATCTACATGAATCCAATCTCTTTCATAAACTGAAACTTTATCAGAATAAAGGTCATCATCATATCCTTTAAAGTTTTGAGGAATAGAAACTTGTTTGAAATCAACATAAATACTGTCTGATTTGGTATTGATGGCAATTTCTTCAGTATCTTCTTTATGACCTTTAAGGAACATTTCTTTTTTAGCCATACTGATTCCGAAATAAGTACCTAACCCGATTAATAAAAGGAATAAACCACCAATTACCCATCCGATATTTCTCAATTTTGTTTTAGGAGAAAAGACCTTAATGCTTAATAAGCTGAAAATAATTGCCGGAATAAGAGCTCCAACCACCATCATAGCTATTAATACTTTATCTAAACCATTTTCATCCATATAAAATCTCATTTCAGAAGCTCCGGGAAAGTTTTCACCCGTGCCGAAAATACCGATGATAGCAAAAATACCCGTAATACTTCCTACTGCCATCATTACGAAGATTGCACCAATAATGTATTTGAAAACATTCCAAACTCCGCTGCTTGCGTTATTGATGTATGGTTTACTTTCGTTATACATTTCTCCGACCCTCTGAGTAGATTCATTGGCGAACTGTACCAATTTGTTAGACTCATTCTTAAGATTGTCGAAGTTCATAGGCTTTCCCTTCATTTTCAGGAAATCTGCTGCAGTTTCTGCTTTTGGTAATACAGCCCAAAGGATGATGTAAAGCAGGAAAACTAACGTTGATGAAACAGCTGCTGTGAAAATTCCTAAGATGAAAATTCCTAACCAGATAGCTCTCATTGCGGTAATATCCATCCCGATATAATGAGCTAAACCAGCACAAACACCTGCGATTTTTTGTCTTTCAGGGTCACGGAACAGTTGTTTTTTATCTGTATAGGCTGTTCCTGAGTTATTACTTCTTGCATTATTTTTTTCAGAATAGTAAGCTTCTTCCTGCTCCTCAATTTTTTCAGGAGTTCCGATTTGGGCAATTACTTTTTCTACATCCGAATCATTGATTACCTCACGTTTTCCTAAAGAATCTTTGAAAATTTCAACCATTCTGATTTCTATGTCATGCATTACCTCATCTGCTTCAGAAGCGTCTAGAGAGCTTCTCAAGGCATTCAGGTAATCGCTTAGCTTTATGTATGCGTGTTCTTCTATTGTAAAAGAAAAACCTGCGAGTCCTATTGAGAGTGTCTTGTTCATAGCTTTGTTTTTTAATTTTTTTGAGTGATTTGGTTTACTGAATTTGTTAATTCATTCCAGGTATTTTGAAGTTCATCTAAAAACAGCTTACCTTTTTCTGTGATTTGGTAGTACTTTCTTGGTGGTCCTCCTGTAGATTCTTCCCATCTGTAAGAAAGAAATTCACCATTTTTTAACCTTGTTAAAAGAGGGTAGAGTGTTCCTTCTACTACATCCAGTTTTCCTTTTTTTAGTTCATCTATAAGGTCGGAAACATACATTTCACGATGATTGATGAGACTTAAAATACAGAATTCCAGAATTCCTTTTCGCATTTGCGCTTTGGTATTTTCAGTATTCATCTTTAATAAGTTTTGTTAATTAGTTACGCTGTAAAATTGATTTTGCTTCCTAGCTAGTTGAACCTATTTCAATTTTACATTACAAAGATATGTAATTAAAATGGTATTATGCAATACAAAGTAGTGGATATTTTATAACTGTTTATTTAACTAATTGATAATCAGTTTAATTATTTTTTTATGTTTGTCTTGATAAAATGAAAATTAACAAGAGAAAAGTTTTTTAACCCCAGTTTTTTATCATTTGGGATAGAATAGGTTTGAAATCAAAGCCTTATTTTTGTAGTATTATTTAATTGAATTTTTAATTAAATATATTTTCACTTAAAAAATACATATCTGATGAATTCTAAGTTTTTACTACCATTCTTTCTTTTTGGAGGTTTTGTGTTGGGGCAAAATCACTTTGAATTGAATGAAGCTTCAAAAAATTATAATGTTAAAATTGATGTTCAGAACTGTGATAAAGAAGAATGTAGGGGGAAAGGAAAAATTGAACTTTTTGATAAACGCACCCATAAAAAATTTCAGACTTTGATTTCTGATGATTTGAATTTTTATTTAGATAAAAATCAAATGCCAACTGCCAATATCATACAATTGTATAATGAGCAAAGTCCGTTAATTTTTGAGGATTTCAATTTTGACGGAACAGAAGATGTCGCTGTGAGAAACGGTAATCAAAGCAGTTATGCTGGTCCTTCTTATGATGTGTATGTTTATAATATTACTAAGAAACAATTGGTTTTGAGTGAAGAGCTAACCAATCTTGCTTATGAAAATTTAGGAATGTTTCATACAGATGCCGAGCGTAAAAGATTGACGACTTTTTCAAAATCTGGTTGTTGCTGGCATCTTACGACAGAATATACTGTGATTCCGAATAAGGGATTGGTGAAGGTGTATGAAGAAGAAGAGGATGCGACAGGTGGAGAAAGGGTGAAAGTGACTACAAAAGAATTTATAGATGATAAATGGATAACAAGAATCAAAGATTATCCTATTAATGAATATTATAAGTAGTAAAATGAAGATACAAAAGGAAATTGATTTCATTTTGGCAGTTGATGCTCTGAAAAATGTACAAAGGAGAAATTATAATGCAGATGATTCACGAAGAGAAAATACTGCCGAACATTCTTGGCAGATTATTATTTTAGCACAGATACTTTTTCCATATGCAAAAAATAGAGATGAAATCGATTTGTTGAGAGTAATTAGAATGCTTTCTATACATGATTTGGTTGAAATTGAAGCAGGAGACACCTTCTTGTTTGATGAAAAGGCAATGGTAGGGAAGTTTGAAAGGGAAAAAATATCAGCTCAAAATATTTTTGGAATATTAGAAGAACCTTTACGTTCAGAATTTTTTAATCTTTGGATTGAATTTGAAGAGGAAAAAACGCCTGATGCAATTTTTGCCTGTGCAATAGATAGAATCATGCCTTTTATTTTGAACTCTCATACTTCTGCAAAGAGTTGGACGGAAGCAGGAGTTACTGAAAAGCAAATCAGAAATATGCTCGAAAATGCTATCGGTAGAGCATCTGATGAAATGGGAGAAGCTTTTGAATTGTTATTGAATAAAAGTTTGGAAACTGAAAAAGTTTTGAAATAAAAAGAGGTTTCGGCGGGCCAGGCCCGCCGAAACTTTTTGAGATTTATAATATTTGAATTGGTTTTTTAGATTCATCAATTGCTACAAAAGTGAAATCACCCACAATTGCTCTTTCTCGTTCATAAGAATACATTTGCTCGGTATAGATTTCTACATTCACTTTCATACTTGTCTTTCCTACATAAGTGACTTTTCCGATAAGTTCTACGATAGTTCCTGCAGCAATGGGTTTTTTAAAATCAATTTTGTCACTACTTACAGTTACGACTCTTTTTCTTGAAAATCGGGTTGCGGTAATGAATGCTACTTCATCCATTAATTGCATAGCTGTACCTCCGAAAAGGGTGTCGTAATGATTGGTTGTATTAGGAAAAACCGCTTTAAAAATTTTAGTTTGAGATGCTTCAATTCTTTCTTCTGTAGTCATATTTCATTATTAATTAAAGCGAAATGAAATAGTATCAAAACAGCAGAATAAAAGCAGAAAGTCTTGAAAATTTCTGAAAATATTCATGAGGTCAACCAACTTCAAATCGCGAAAGTTTTTTGTTTTAGAAAAAGGTAGGTCTCCTGACTTGTAACATCTTTTATCTCCTTCCCATGCCTTGCACAGTGGATTTATGATAAAGACTTTGGTTACTTACAGTTGCGCGACAGTTCGTGATTTTCACACGATTCCCTTTTAATCTGTAACTAAACAGAACCAATTTCAAAAAAAGCTATTTGCTTTTCTGGTGACAAAAATAAGAATAAAAAATTAACTATTGAGGATTGTTGTAAATAATTTGACTGATAACTTTTCCTTTGTTGATGCTCCAAAGTGTTGTATATCTATTTTCACCCGAACCATTAGTCATGTATAGGAAAATATGGTCTGCATCAAGAGAAGTAACACCAATGTTTTCAAAATCCATGGTTGGCTGGAACATATTTTTAATAGCATCTCTCACAAAAACAGAACCTCTTCCGGGTTGCTGAATTCTGATAGATTTAATCTCAGTTAAACCTTCAGGTAATTCTTTGCCAACACCCCAAGATTTTACTTTATCGATTTTTGTAATGTTCCCATTTTCATCTTTTTCCTGTTTTTTTAGATGAGCGTATGATGGATAGACATCAATGATAACTTTAGTTCTTTGGTTGGTAGGTGTTTTAGGATTGGTGTTGTCTGTAAAAATTAAAGATTTTCCGTTTTTAGATTTTGAAGGGGTAAATTGAGGTAATTGGTCTATAAAAGCAACACGTCCTTTGTTTACCATTCCTTCCTTATTCAGACTGTCATATCTTATGAAAGGTTTTTCGATTTCTGGTTTTTCAGGGTATTTAATCCAAATCCATTCTGTTTCTCCAGGAGCGGGTTTTACATAAACGAAAACATCCCCCGTTTTCATACGGATTTTATCAACGATTTTTCTATAATCATCTTTATGAACACGTACCATTGCATAGCCTTCCTCAGCTTTTACTACTCCAAAAGGAACTTTACTTTGCCCTTTTGCAAAAGCTAAAGAAAATACACTGAAAACTGAGATATAAAATGCCTTGTTTACGGAAATCATCATGAAATTATTTTGATAGCTCAAATATATAAATTAAATGCTTTTCGGAAGATAGTTAAATTGCTGCAATTCTTTTAAATCTTTAATTTTTCTGATATGGGTGTTGGAAAGAAGATAAATATCCGTTGAAATGTCCAAAATATCTTGATAATTATGGTCTGAAATGATAAATCCTTTTTCTTTTGATTTTTCTAAAATTATTGCCTTCGTTTTTTCAATCAATTTTGGAGAAAGGCTATGGAAAGGCTCATCTAATAAAACAAATTTAGAATCAGAATAACTCAAAAGCAACACTTCTAAAAAACGTTTCTCCCCTTCGGAAAGACTTCTCGATGTTTGATTTAAGAATGGTTTAATCAAATCTGAGTTAAAAAGTTCTTTACTATTTTCTTTGTTGCAAAACAGTTCGATTAAGTTTTTAATCTTAGTATTTTTGGGTAAAAAAGAATGTTGAGGTAAATAAGTGATGTTCCCTTTTCTGTCAAACTGATTTTTTAGAATTTTTTGGTCAATTTTAATGAATTGAAAATCTGCTTTTATTGTTCCGAAAATGATTTGCATTAAAGTTGACTTTCCTTCACCATTTCTTCCCAATATGCCTGTAATTTTTCCTGTTTCACATGATAAATAAATATCTTGCAAAACTTTCTTTGAACCGTAAGATTTTGTGATGCTATCAATATGTAATTTGCTCATAAAAATCTTGTGATGAAGTTTACAATTAGACTGATGGAAAAGGTTAAAATCCAAAGAAATAACCTCGAAAATCCAAAGTTTGCATAAAAAATATATTCATTTTTTAATCTCAATTCATAGATGAAATAATGGAGCAAAGGAAATAGTAAAAGAAAACACAAACCAAAACTTTTCAGTGTTAATCCTGACATTGCTGCTATGATTAAAGAAAATAAAACTGCCGGAATAAGCAGTTTTATATAGAAAATGAATAATATTTTAATGCTTTTAATCATTTTTAGATTCTTTCCAACTCATCAGCGTTAATGGTCGTTTTAAATGTTCCGTAGTTCACGATAACTTTGTTTTTGGAGATTTTTTCAATTGTTCCAACACTTGTACTTCCTGAAATACGAACCCGTTGCCCAACTTTCATCCAAAGAGAGCGTTCTTCTTTACGTTTTTCTTCCAGTTTTTCGTTGGTTTCTGTAATTTTTTCAATTACTTCTTCCTTTTTCAGCTGTTGAGTGATTTTTCTTTTGATAACCTGCAAACGTTTGCTTTCATCTTTATCTGCTCCAATTTTTCTGAACTTTTCCTGCTCCAAAATTTTCACAAAATCTCTTACCACATCTTTTCTGGATTTTCCTTTTACATAACTGTCAATAAAGGCTTCAATCTTATTCCCGAATTGCAATTTTCGGTGTTCTTCTTCATATAATTTTTGGAAATTGAATAATTTTTGCTGAAGTTGCTCATTTAGTTTCTGAAGGTTGTCGCGCTTGTCCTCAACCGATTCTTTTCTTTCAACAAGGTCGGATTTTAGCTTTTCAACTTCGTATTTTTCCTGTTGAAGTTTTACAATGGTTTTGTCAAGATTTACAATGTCATGCTCCACTTTTTTCTTTGCAGAATGAATGATAAATCTTGGGATTTTATTCTTTTCCGCAACCTCAAAAGTAAATGAACTTCCCGCTTGTCCGACTTCCAATTTATACATTGGTTCTAGCGTCTCTTCATTGAAAAGCATTGCTGCATTTTGCGCATTGGGAAGTTGTTCAACCACTAATTTGATGTTAGTATAATGCGTAGTAATAATGGCAAAACTCTTTTTATCGTAGAAAAACTCCAAAAAACTTTCAGCTAAAGCTCCTCCCAATTCAGGGTCAGAACCCGTTCCGAATTCATCAATAAGCAATAATGTTTCTGAATCTGCCTCACGAATGATTCCGGACATTTTCTTTAACCTTGATGAATAGGTTGAAAGGTGATTTTCGATGGATTGATTGTCGCCAATATCTGTCATGATTTTATCGAAGAAAAACATTTCAGATTTTGGATGAACTGGAACTAAGATTCCGCTTTGAATCATCAATTGAAGTAATCCGACAGTTTTCAGCGTGATAGATTTTCCTCCTGCATTCGGACCTGAAATACAGATAATTCTGTTGTGATCTGTTAAAGTCAGGGTTTGAGGAAAAATAGTTTTGTTTTCAGCTTTATTTCTTAAAAAAAGTAAAGGGTGAAAAGCATCTTTTAGTCTTAATGTTTTATGACGGTTGATTTTCGGTAAAACTCCATTTATTAATTCAGCAAATTTGGCTTTTGCTCTTGTTAAATCAAGGTCGAAAATGTACTTCTGATATCTCCAAAGCTGAGGTTGGAATTCTGCTAATTCAGCAGTTAGTTTTCTCAGGATTTTATCAATTTCCTTTTTCTCTTCTTCTTCGCTTTCTTTGAGTTTAAAATAATGTTTAATAACACTATCCGGCTGAATATAGGTGATAGAACCTGTTTTTGAAAGTCCTAAAACTCTTCCCGGAACTCTCTTTTTGAAACCTGATTTTACGGCTAAAACTCTTTGGTCATCAATTATCGTTTCACGGATATCATCTAAGAAATCACTTTGTCCGTAATTGAATAAAGCCCGGTTGAAATTTTCTTGAATTGCTTTTTTCGCAACCTGAATTTCAGCCCTCAAATCTTTTAAAATAGGGGAGGCTTCACTTTTTACTTCGCCAAAACGATTGAAAACCTTGTCTACTTTATCAATAATTTCTTTTTTGAATTCCAAAACAGAAGTATCTTCCAATAAAGTCGGGAAGGTTTCCGGCATGGTTGGGAAGAACTTTTGAAGTTTTCCTATTTGTTCTGTTAAGGTTTTTATTTTAATGAATGCTGTGTTTTCAAGGCGATAATTTTCAATCAGCATTAATTTTAATTCACTTTCAATATCTTCATATTCATCAAAAGGAATTGCATTTGAACTTTCAAAACTCGATAAATATTCTGAAGTTTTTTTCAAAGAAAGTTCTGCCTCGTCAATTTCCATAGGACGAAGTTGAAGGATTTTTTCTCTCGTTTTCGGAGAATAAGCAAAAGGAGAAATTTCCGCGAGCAATTGCGGAAATTCTAATTCGTTTAAATCTTCTTTATTTATATACACATTGCAAATTTAGTGAGAAAATGTGAATGTCATTTGAAAATGCATTTGTTTACATTTTATTTTACTACAAAAGCCTAAAAAGAAAATAAAACTATTGGAAATTTTGTAGTTCAGTTTTATTAGATTTGAAATATGAAATTGGAAACTGAACGATTAGTATTGAAGGAAATCAACGAAAGTCATGTTGATGATATTTTACGGATTAGAAGTAATGAAATCGTCAATCAATATGTAAAAAGAAATTCACCAAAAACCAATTACGATGCGCTTGAATTTATTTTAAATATAAAAAGACGGACGCAAAATAACGAAATTGTTTTCTGGGGAATTTCTCATAAAAATCAAACTAATATAATAGGGACAATCTGCCTTTGGAATTTTTCACAAGATAGAAAAACCGCAGAGGTAGGTTATGAATTATTACCTGATTATCATAGAAAGGGGATTATGTCTGAAGCTCTGAAAGCTGTTTTAAATTATGGGTTTAATATATTGTATCTACAGGAAGTTTTTGCCTTTACCAATAAGTTTAATGAAAATTCAAAAAGTCTTCTTCTAAAAAATCATTTTGTTTTGGAAGGGGGTAGAGCTGATGAAGTTTTTCCTGATAATCTTGTTTTTAGTTTGAAAAGAATAATTAAACAATAATAACAATATTTTTTTCCTGAATTTTACAAATTAGCAGAAAGTGCAAATTCTAGGTTGAGGTCATCTTTCACAACAATCATCCCGCCCATTTTCTTTGGGGTTTTGATGTTGAAATCACTGAATTTTACTGTTCTTTTTCCTATAAGTTTTCCGTTTTCCAGACAGAATGCAACGTTGTATGTTTTGCTTTTGTCTATCATTTTTACTTCTATTTTAGCATTGTAAACTGTGTCGTTTTTATCGATAGAAAGAAATTTTATATTCAGGTATGGATATTTTTCTGCTAATAATGTTTTTTGAAAGTCAGATGTCATTATTTTGTTTTTGCAGTCGAAATCTTCAACTTTCAATGCTAAACTTGGTAATTGTTTTTCGGCAATAATATGAGTTCCTATAGTAGATTTGAAGGTTTTGTTGACGCATTTAAAATTATTAACATTAGTACTTCCGTTTATTTGTATGTAATTTTCCTGAGCTGAAGCTAATATTCCTAAAAAAACTAGGATATAAGTTAAGAAAGGTTTCATGACCCTGAGGTCACGGGTTCAATTCCCGTCTTCGCTACGAATAACAAGCTGATAATCAGTATTTAACTCTCTTGAAAAAGAGAGTTTTTTTATGCTTAAATTTTGGGTACAACATAGGTACAACATTTTGTGGTTTAAAATGATAGAAAAAAGTCTATCCTGTTCTAATAATTAATTCTTTTAAGGGAGATAATATTGCTTTTTAAATGCAGACCTATTTTGCTTTATTAGAAAATTATGACATCCAAAAAATCAGATTACTAAATAGTTATGCGTTTACATAGTTTATTTTTTTTGTAAATTAGGAAAATTTTTATCCCCAATCACATTATAACATAAATATGAAAATAGGATATGGCTGTTTCCCAAACTGATTTTTCCGCAAAGGAGCCCTCTTTAGGTTACTTTTATCAAGTTAAATATGCATTATTACTGTTGCTGACAAATGCAAAAAATTTAGAAAATCCCAAAATACGCATTGAGCATCTTGATGATGTTGATATAGAAGATATAAACTCTGTAAATCTATATCAAACGAAACTTCATATTAAGAATAAAGCAAACCTAACAGATTCAAGTGTTGATTTTTGGAAAACAATAAGAATTTGGAGTGAACATATATCTAACGGAACAGTAAATGTCGACCACACTATTTTCAATTTAATTACAACAGAAGCGGTTCCGGACACAAGTATTTTATATAAGTTAAAAGACAATAATTTTAAAGATTCAGAAACTCAAGAGATTATCGATAAATTGGATATTATTGCGTTGAACTCAACAAATGATACTAACAGAAAGGCTTATGAAGCATATTCTCAATTAAGTGTTGACAACAAGAAAAAATTAGTTCAAAATATAAGAATTATAGACAACTCTATTGATATTTCAGAAATTGATTCCAAAATAAAAAAGCAGCTTATTTTTTCTACTTATCCAGATTATTTGGATGCTTTTTTGGAGATATTAGATGGTTGGTGGTTCAAAAAAGCCATTGAAAATTTAGTAGGGAGAATAGAATCTATTCCGTCTGAGGAATTACAACTGAAAATCGTCAATATCGGAGACTCTTTTAAAGCTGATAATCTGCCCAATCATTTTCCGGATCAAATGGAAATAACCGATGATGAGGTAGAAAACCTTAAAGAAAAAAACTTTTTAAAACAACTGGAATTAATCTCAATAAGCATAAATTCAAGAACTGTTAAAAGAGCTATTAGTGATTTCAGGAGAGCATTTGAACAAAGATCAAAATGGTTAAGATTACAATTGCTTAACCCTGATGAAGAAGAGGAGTACGACAAGAGACTAAAGGATTATTGGAAAAATATATTTGATATAATGAGTGATGAGGCCGATGGTAAAGGTAGTGACGAGTTAAAAGATCTTGGTAAAAATTTTTATATTGAGCAATTTGCCAAAACTTGCCCACAAATAAAAATCCGGGAAAAATTTAATGAAGACTTTTTAACCCGGGGAAGTTACCAGATTTTGGCAGACTCCAAAAAAATAGGCTGGCATCCAAATTTTAAAAATGAATTATGAACAATAATATACTTTGGGCAGAAAGAAATACAATTGTTGCAAACCTCTTTAACCCGGCATTTTGTGGGGAAATAATTAGAGCTGTAGCAAAGGAGTATAATAAACATACAAATACAAAATTTCCTTTTGCATTCGCATTTATCGTCTTGCCAATATTATTACATAAAAATACGCGAGAAAGGCTCCCTCGCTCAGTAAGAACTTATTTTTTTGTTTGGGTGGAGCAGAATGACGATTTATTTTTTGATTTTTCTGCCAGAGCTAAAAGTATGGTAAAATATACAAAAGAGGCAATAAGCTTTTCTATGGCACATCAAAAATTAACACTATTAGAAAATGGAGAAATAGAACCCAGCTTGGATCGAGTTAAATATTATCAAAATGATGATTATGATGAGTACAATCAAATTTTGAAAAAAGCGGAAATGTTGGGGAAATGGTTATCTTTTACCAATGATGTTAAATCCATATATTCTTTCCTTAGAATAACGCCATAAGCTATGCAAATAAATAAAATTATACTTTACAGTCGCACAGGCGAAAAAAGAATTCTTCCTTTTAATTTGGGGAGAGTAAATATAATTACCGGAGAATCAAAATCGGGAAAATCAGCATTAATTGAAATAATAAACTATTGTCTTGCTTCAACGGGATGTGATATCCCTGAAGGAATTATCCGTGATACAGTTTCTTATTTTTCGATTATTGTGTCTTTCGAGGATGGGGAAACAGTGTTCATTGCTCGGGAAAACCCTAACATAAAAGGAATCTTGGCAGCAACAACAGTTTGCTTAACACGAAATATCGGAGACAACATTCCAGATATGGAGGAAATAAATTCCAATATTAATATCGATACATTAAAAGAGTTTTTAACAAGAAAGATAGGAATATCTGAAAATCTACATATCCCGGATTCCTTAACCAGAGAACCTTTAAAAGCAAATTTTAAACATTCCAGATTTTATTGCTATCAACCTCAATATCTCGTTGCTGATCCATATCAGCTCTTTTACAATCAAAATAAAGAATTCGTTCCACAATCCATAAAAGATACTATGCCTTATTTTTTAGGGGCAATTAATGAGGATTCTTTACTAATAGAGAGTGAAATCACTCAATTAAAAAAACAACTTAATAGGCTTAATAGAGAAAAAAGAGAGTCTGAAAAAATAAAATCAGAAGGAGTAAGCCAGGCATATTCTCTCATCAATGAAGCAAAAGAAATCGGAATTTTAGATAAGAATATAAATCCCAATAGCGAAGATGATGCATATAAGTATTTAGAAATCATATCAAATTGGGAATATCAGCCTTTGGAAGTCAAAGCTGAAAATTCTGCTTTAAAAGAACTTATAGATAAAAGAAATGAGCTAAAAATAGAATTAGGGAAAATTTCTGATAACCAAAAAGCGGCTACAGATTACCTAAAGAACTCTTTTGGATACTCAACTGAAGCAAAGCAGCAAGAAATAAGACTTGAGTCAATTGGGCTTTATGATAATATAAATGCAGACTATACAAAATGTCCGTTATGTGATAACGTATTGGATATACCTATTCCTTCTGTAGAAAATATTAGTAAATCCTTACGGAACATACAAGATGATTTAAAATTTACAAAAGCAGAAAGTCCAAGAATACAATCTTATATTGATTCTGTCAACACTCAGTTCCATTCAATAGAGTCTGAATTAAAAAAAGTTGAAAAAAGTATAACCGCACTATACATTGAAAACGAAAAAGCAAGAACAATTCGGGATTTAAATATAAGAAGAGGGAAAATTATTGGAAGAGTCAGCTTATTTTTGGAAAGCCTTGAATTAGATAATGAAGTAGAAGATATTGATTCAAAAATTGAAAATCTAAAATCCAATATTTCTGAACTGGAAAATTCAATTGATAGTCAAAATGAAAAAGAAAAACTCCTTTCTATACTAAATAAAATCAATCTGCAAATGAGTAAATGGGTTGAAAGTTTAGATGTGGAATATGAGGATACTCCTATCCGTTTCGATCTTGGCCGGCTTACTATGTTTATAGATACCTATACAAAACCTATTGCTCTTCCACAAATTGGGAGTGGTGCAAATTGGGTTGCCTATCATTTACTGATTATATTTGCTTTACATCAGCATTTTATACAAAACAATAGACCTGTTCCACGTTTTATAGTTATTGATCAGCCTACTCAAGTATATTATCCACCTGAAAAAACAGATAATGTAGTAGAGATAAGTTCAGACGAAGTTGCTGTAAATAAAATGTTTGACTTTATTTTTGATGTTGTAGAATCGTTAACTCCAAATTTACAGGTAATAATTACCGACCACGCATATTTAAAAAACGACAGATTTCAAGGTGCTGTTACAGAAATATGGCGAGATGGGCTTAAACTAATTCCCGATGATTGGAAAAAATAAATTACCGTAGTAGTATATTAAGTCATTATTTTATCCATCTAAACATCATACAACAAAATATGAAAAGTAAAGAAAAGGATTACAATTCATTAATTACTTCAATCAATAACTATTTGGATTTACGATACTCAGATAATAAATCTGATAATTTTGAAGAGCAGTATCAAACAACTATAGATTGTGTTAATGCATTTTCTAAAATATTTGAAGAATGTTTATCCTATGGAAATTTTAAAGATCGGTGGGATTATGATAATTATTATCAGAATGTCTGTGGGCCGGAGTTGATAATCAAAGCTATCAAAACAAACTGTGATTATAAGTTAGGGCTTGATTATAATGGTCTATATCTGTCAACGGATTTGAGATTTAATGAGAACTTGCGGTATATGGACGATAACTATTGGAAACTGTTACTAAAATTATCAGATTTTGAAGGATTTGAATATAGTGAATATGAGTTTGTCCGTGATGAAAGAAGAAGGGAGTTTCCTGATCTCTTTAAAACAAATAAAAGTATGGTTTATAGAATTATGCGTAAATACATATTCGATCAAACAGAAACAAATTCAAGTTATACCTCTGATAGTGTGGGAGAATTTAAAGTAGTTGCGAAATTTGATGAGGATTTTACCTTGGTAGTCAAAAAATTTTGCGAGACATTCAAAATTATGTATAAACTAAATTATGAATTATGGAAAATAGCTGATCTTAAAAACAAAAAAGATCAACGTTAATATATTTTTGAAACAGTTATTTTTCCATTCAATTTCCTCAATCATTCAAATAAGTGAAAATGATTTTATTTTACGTTTAATTACATTTTATTTGCAATTTAAAAACAATTTATTATATTAGTTGTATAATAATTTAAATGCAAATTCCTAAAATGGTATTCAACCCTAATTTTCAAATTACGCCGACAATTGCCAGCAACTTACTGGAAATAGAAAGGCATAAGGAGGCAATCAACATTCTGCCTATCACAGGCAAAGTAATTGCCTCACTGAGAGAAACAGCAAGACTGATGACCACGCATTATTCCACACAGATTGAAGGAAATTCTTTAACTCCGGAAGAAGTGGAAAAAATCGCAAAAGGGCAGGAAGGTGGGTTTCCCGGAAGAGAACGTGACGAAAAAGAAGTCCGAAATTATTTCCTTGCTTTGGAATATGTAGAAGAACAACTCAGACAAGATGCACCTATATCAGAGAAGTTAATCAGAACTATTCATTCAATGGTATATAAAGGAGCAAGAAAGCAAAGCCCGTATCGCGAAGGTCAAAACGTCATAAAAGATGGAAGCTCAGGATCTATTGTGTATATGCCGCCTGAAGCAAAAGATGTTGCATCATTAATGAAGGATTTAACCGGGTGGATTGATGAGCAGATTGAAATGCAGGAACTTCCTGCACCTATTATTGCAGCACTGGCACATTATCAGTTTGCAACCATTCATCCTTATTACGACGGAAACGGAAGAACTGCACGTCTGTTAACGACTTTCATTCTTCACAAAACAGGTTACGGGATGAAAGGGATTTATTCGCTGGAAGAGTATTATGCCAAAAATTTGCAGGGATATTATAATGCTTTAACTATAGGGGAAAGTCACAATTATTATTTTGGAAGACCGGAAGCGGATGTGACTCCCTTTTTGGAATATTTTACGGAAGGGATGGCAATCGCATTTCAAAGAGTACGCGAAAAAGCGTTCAATTATAAAGAAGAACAAAAATCGACAGGTTCAGGACTGGAACAAGTGAATAGCACGCATTATCAAACAGAGAAACTCCGTGAACTTCGTCCGCAACAGCGTCAGGTACTATCTTTATTTCAAAAGAGCAGGGAGGTCAATTTGCAGGAAATCGCCGACCATTTGGGCATCAATGCAAGGAGTGCAAACGGACTCATCAAAAAATGGCTGGAACAAAATTTTATTCAGATTGAAAACCCGTCCAAAAAAGCAAGAACTTATATTCTTGAAAAAGATTGGGAACGGATAATTCTGGAAATGTAAAAAATTGCTGACAAGTTATCCGTAGAATTTTTTCCTTCAATATTCTGAATTTACCAACCACAATAAAGATAAAAATCCGAGATATGCTAATTTGTAAGCCAAAACTCCAACCAACCACAAGTATTATTGTGCACTCTAAATACTGATTGTCAATATGTTAAATTGAAATTATTCCTTTATGGATAATTGACATTCTGATTTTCTTTTCTGATTTTTATGATTGTCGCAAAGGTTAATATTTTTTATTGCTCTTGACAGCTTATCTATACAGTCATAATATTGTGCCAAATCATATCCTTTAATTTGTTCACAACTGTTGGTTGCAGATCATCCGGTAAACTGATATGTCATTTCTTCTAATTTATCATACATATTTTCATAATACCATACATTCGTTCAATCAGGGCAAATATAAGGTTCTTTACTTTTGTAGCATTCTGATTCTTCTTCCAAATCCTCTGAAGAGGGAATCACCCCCGATAATATTAGAGCGTTTTGTTTCTCTGATAATATGTCACTTATATAGCTGCTATTTGTATTATCAACAATGATTGAATCAGCTTCTGCACCTTTTAAAATAACATGATTAAAATAAAAAAAGTTGGCAAGATATGACAATCAGGCATTCATCAGCACTATTGTAATAATTCGGATTAGCGATAAACATATTGTTTTTTTGAAGTCGGGTTTTAGAATATTCCAAAACATAAATATTGTTATAAGCAACAAACCTATACAGCCTAATATGATATTTATCGATCAAAATAATAAGACAATAAAAAAACTCACAAACGAAATTCGCAGCAATTTAATGACGGACAACTTATGTTTTTTAAAGAAAAAATTGTTTATCAGCATAATAAGTGCAATAGACAAAATAGTACTTAAAAGGCTTTGAAGAATAAGAAAAGTAGTTGGAAGCATTGTATAAATCGTTTATTTCTAAATCAACAGCTTTAATTATAACTATAATAAAATAGAATGCAAAAAATAAAACAATCTGATTTTGAAAAACAATATCTGAAAATTTGAAGATTTTTTGATAATACTATGGATATCAATGTTATAATGTGTGATCGTACACTTTCAATGAGTGATTATATACATCTAATATGTTTACATGTTAGATTTAAACGATAAAATTGAGATTAAGAGGGAATTAAGACAATATTTAATTCCAAAAACACCCTACTCTGCTACATTTTTATTACTTTTATCCCGTCTTTATAAGACAAAAAATTTTTAACGATTTTAGAATATAACTAATTAGCGGTTGTTTCTATTTTCTTGCCGGTTGAAAGGTCGAAAATTCATAATGGCACACAAGAAAGTATGGATAACGCTCACCTCCTGCGTGGGCTTTACATACTTGTGTGCAAGGTATTCGACCACCTCAACGGCAAGCTATGGCAAATGTCCCACGCTTTTAGTTTTAAGAGTTTTTCGGGGCAGAGTTTTTAAAATTTATATATGAAAAAATATCTACTTACCTGCTTTTTGTTTGCATTTTCTAATGCTTTAATAGCTCAAAAAAGCGAAATTGAGAATATATACAGACCATACTTCAATAAATTCGATTCTCTGAACAATGCCGAAAACGGCAAAGCTGCGGATGTTTTAAAATCAATTGAAAAGAAAAATGATTTTAAAATAAACGATACTCTCAAAGCAATGGTATTCCACAGTTGGGGAAATTATTATCTTAAAAAAAGAGAGTATGATAAAGCATTGCAAAATCTGGATAAAAGCCTTGACCTCCGCATAAAACTAAAACTATATGCTTCGGCAAGTGTTACGATGCATAATAAATCCCTCGTTTATCAGAGTGCCAATAAAATAGATTCTTCTATGATATTCGAAGATAAGGCGATAGAGCTGGCAAAAAAGGGAAAATACGATAAACAGCTGTACATCAATCTGGTTTCAAAAGCGTCCAAACTTCAATTCAAAGGAGATTTTCTCGGCTCTAATAAAATATTGTTTTCCATTATCAACAAAATAAAGGATGTTGAAACAAAAGGAACAGTTCACGGAAATATCGCCATTAATTATGACCAGCTGGGAGTTAAAGAAAAAGCAGAATTTTATTACAAAAAAACCATTTATTATTTAAAACAAACGAAAAATCCGAGATTTATCTGGGCAACATACGGGAACATTTCAGATTTTTATTATTCAATTAACAAATACGAACTTGCAAAAAAATATTCCGATTCCATAAAGTTAACCGCCACTACCGATGATGCCTTATCTTATTATCATCTGACTCAATCTTCTGCATTGCTGGGAATGAAAAAATATGAGGAAGCCCTTCTCCATATTAATAAATCTATTGAACTTGATAAAAAATTAGGCGACAATTATTATCTGACTGACGATATAAAAAACAGAGGTCAACTGTATATGACCTTAAAAAACTACCCGAAAGCGTATGAAGATTTTAAAAAAGCAAGAGAAATGTCGGATTATATAGAAGGTGTACTCACAAAAAGAAACGTGTACCGCGATTATATCCACTCCTATCTTATGATGCATAATAAAGAACTTGGAGATGATTTTACAACATTTTTAAAATTAAACGATTCGATTAACAATCAGGCGAACAATAAAAATTTTACGGAACTTGATGTAAAATACCGCACTGCGGAAAAAGATATTAAACTCAAAACCCAGCAGCTCGAACTCGAAAAAGAAAGATCCAACCGGAACCTCGCTATCGGCGGAATCGGATTTTTGGTACTGCTTTCCGCAGGAGGATTTCTTTGGAACAGAAACCGCCAGAAGCGAAAAGAGGCCGAACAGAAAAATACCGTTCTGGAACTTCAGAACAATCTTCAGCAAATGGAACTTTCTAATCTCAACAAGCAATTAGACCCGCACGAATTTAAAAATCTGCTGCTGAGCCTTGCTCCGGAAATTCAGGAAACATCGCCTGAAACCTACCGCAAAATGGCGAAGCTTGCCAACCTGCTGAAATCCTCACTTTCCAACTCCTCTGTTACGGAAAGTCTGGAAAATCAGCTGGAGCAAATAGAAATCTACCTCAATCTCGAAAAAAACACGCTGCATTTCCCTTTGGAATACCATATTGACAATCAGGCAACAACCGAAAACATTCAGATTCCGAGACTGCTTTTGAAAAATCTGGTTGAAAATTCCATTAAGCACGGAATCAAGCCGAAAGAAAGCGGAGGGAAAATTGACATCAGAATTTTGGAAAAAGAAAATCAGCTATTCATTTCAGTGGAAGACAACGGAACCGGACGAAAAAATTCTCCGGAAAAGGATACCGGAATCGGAATCAGCACCTACGCTAACCTCTTCAAACTTCTGAATGAAAAAAATAAAAACAAAGCCCTTTTTGAGATTTCCGACAGACCGGACGGAACTACGGTCAATGTTTCCGTTCCGATCCATTATGACTATCAACTCAACAATACCACTTTATCCAAAAACTAAACACGAGATGAATTTTACTTACGTTATTATTGAAGACAACCCTTCCGCAAAGCAGACCCTGAAAAACGAACTTTCCAACTATCCGTTCCTTATCAATATTGGAGAAGCCGGAACATACAGCGAGGGTAAAAAACTGATTGCAGAGAAAAAACCCGCTTTAATTTTTCTTGACGTGGAACTTGGCGAAAAGAAAGGCTATGACCTTATTAATGACATCAGGCAATTTTTTCACAGGCTTCCGAAAATCATTATGACCACCGCTCATACCAAATACGGAAAAGAATCTACCAACAATGATTATCTCTATTTTCTGGAAAAGCCTGTTGATCCGGATGAACTCTTTTTAGCAATTGAAAAATTTAAAAATCAGCATATTACAGAAAATAGGATATTGGATATTAAGAAAATTGATGGGCATTATTTTTACGCTTTGGATGACATCTATTATTTGAAATCCGTTAGCAATAAAACCATCATTGTAAAAACAGATATGTCTGAGTCGGAAGTTTCTAAAAGTCTTAAAGAATTTGCAGAACTCTTGCCTCCGGATTTTTTGAGAGTCCACAAATGCTATATTGTAAATACTAAATTTGTCGAAAAACTTAATACTAATCAGCGAAACATCGTTCTAAACGTAAAAAGCGGTATCATAGAACTACATAAAAACAAACAGGAATTTATTAATCTTAATTCTGGAAATACATTTGGTTTTGATGAGTCCCTTTTAATGAAAAACACTAAAGTTGAACTTCCCATTAGTAACCTATATCTTGATAATATTAAAAGTACACTTTTGATATATCATAAAATTTGAAATAATTTTTGCAACTAACTCATCAGAACATTTATTTCACTCATTGAACAGTATGATTGTATAAGTTTGCCTGAGAAATACAATTTTCGGGTTGATTTAACTTTTAGATTTGAGGAAAAAAATGATATGAAAAATTTCAAATTTGTTTTTTTTCTGCTATGTATTGGGGTATCTCTTACCTCTTGCAGAAAAGAAGATCTGGGTTCAGAAGACGATAATGGTAATTCATCATCGAACCTTGTAAAAGTTAATGCTAATATAATCTTACCACAAGGAATAACACTTACCAATCCTGAAGTATATAAAATTTCATCTTCAGATGGAGATTTTAGCATCAATCCTGAATATAAGATTGCCTCCAAAGGTATTACACCGGGAAGCACTGTTTATTCTTGCACACCGGAAGTAAAAACAACGGGAGGCAATCAATTAATTTTTTTAACAAATGAAATAGGCGTTCCCATTCTATATGGATATAATACTCTTCCGACGATGGAATATCTGCAAACATTTGCTGGAATTTATTTGAGTGCAGAATCCACAGCAATTGCAACCCTATTAAGCTACCCACAGTTTGCAAGCCCCTATAAAGATGTGCAAGATGGTCTTTCTAAGGAGATTATTAAAATGCCTTCTTATAATGCCTATTTAAATGAGGTTATAGATAAAATTACAGAGGTTTCTAAAATTCCCGCCTGCCCTTCAGTAAATTATACAGAATTGCCATCTTACAGACTTGTTATAGGAGAGTTTTTAAACTCGGCTGTCATGGAAAATTATATGATAATGAAAAGCAATATGGAATACAGTCATATTTCTGAAATAAATGGTGTTTTTAAATTTAAAATGATAAACAAAGGAATGCGAACGGTGGATATTTATGCTAATAAAGTTTACTTGAATAATAATGTTCCATACAATAAGATATCAATAGAATTATCCGAACAAGGAGAAGATCCATCAACAGAAGCTGTTATGCTAAAATCTAAACCTGTCAGTTATAAAACATTGGTTTTTGGAGAAAGTCTTAAATCATATCTATTCGGGGGAAGCTACCCTGACTATATCACGATGAGTGAGACCAAAGAAATGACTGCAGATGTCAAAGATGCACAAAGGCTGGAAGTAGAAGTCTGGGGAATAGGACAACCTCACAAACCGTTTGCTGATTTTTCCGACACAGAAACTTTTCGTCTTTGTCAGGTTGCTATGGAAGCTGGTTACAATGATTTTATTAACCCTATTATCAGCTTGAACGAGGGTATTAAAATGAAAGTGACAGAAGTACAAAATATAGATGGCGTTTTTGATTTTAGATATGGAAGCAAAAAACAACCATTTAAAGAGCTGATTAAGAAACTAACACAAGCCTATTTGTCACAGCCAAATATAAAAGAAAAACTATATGGATATTATACAAATAAAGATTATTTGGAACTGATACAAGATATGGGAGTATTCATAGCTAGAGAATTTTACACTGATTTTAATACTGCCGGAAATAGCCCTAAATATCTAAACCTTGTTTACAATATGTATAAAAATGTTGCCGGAATTACAAAAACACGAGAACAATTTAGGTTAAGTTTTAAAAAATGTTTTGCCAGTCTTTGGCACTGGTATGATCTCGCAGAGAAAACAATTAAAATATCCGAAGCTTCTGTTACGCTTGCCGCAGCAATCAATGATGCATACAGTTCTAAAACAATGGTAACTTTTACGAAAAATATTTCTTCATTACCGGATAACCCAACAGTTACTGACATTGACGGTCATATTTATAATACTGTTGTAATTGGTAATCAGCAATGGTTCAAAGAAAATTTAAGAGTTACGAGAGATATTAATGGGCAGTCACTATATGGTTCTATTGGATATCTAAACTATTATGATAATAATCAGAACTACGCTCAACAATTAGGCGGATTATATTTTCTGGAACAAACTAATCCACCTCAAAATGTACTTAATGTAACTATTGCTCCTGATGGCTACAGAATACCAACAAAACAGGATTTTGAAGAATTAATAAATTATTACGGTTCAAATGCCTTTGAACAGATAAACAAAACCTCTGGCTTTTCGAATGTTTATGCCGGTAACGGTCATATCTATTATAGTTCTTATACAAACTCTGTTTCAAAAGTTTATAGTGGAAAAGACAACTATTCCATATATCTGTCTTCAACATTACATTCAATAGATCAGGAAAATAATGGATCTATAAGAAAAGGATATTTCTACGCTTTAAAAGTTGACAATTCTAATCAAACAGTAAGTATAGTAACTGTTCCAGTAAATTATAGATACTACCCCTATGATAATGAGTATTTTGGGTATAGTATTCGTCCTATTAAAAATTAATCAATATTAAATTATCACATTCTCTCAGGCTTTAATAATCCTGATAAAAAAAGATTTTTTTAGAAACAGATTTAATTTACTCATTAAAACATCCTTTTCACGAACTCAATAGTTAACTCGCTCAAAACTGCCTGAAAACACAGATTTTCAGGTGGTTTTTTGTTTTAAGTTTGACGAGAAATTTAAAAATAAAATTATGAAGACAAAATTATTTATAATAATGCTGATAACAGTTTCGGCATTTTCTTTCGGACAGGTAAAGAAAAAAGCACCTATGAAAAAGACTGTAACGACTACAGGTAAAAAAACTGCGGCTGCCAATACAAATACTGAAAACAATACCGCATTATTTGACGTACAAGACAGAAACACCGGAAAAACAGGATTTATCAACAGCAAGGGTATTCTTGTAATTCCAATGGTATTTAAAAAAACTGGAGCATTCAAAGAAGGAATGTGTCCGGTTCAGAATGATAACGGAAAATGGGGTGCAATCAATACTAAAGGAGATGTTGTCATTGATTTCTTGTATGATTATTTCTCTTTCTACAATGGTTTTGCCCGCGTAAAGGCAGCAGACGGAAAAACGTACACCATCAACAAAAAAGGGCAAAAAGTATTTGAAAATCTCCCATATCCTACTCAAGGTTCTTTCTCGGAAGGTTTGTGTAGAGTTCAGGATACTAATGGTAAATATGGGTTTATCGACACAAATGGCAAATTGGTCATACCTTGCAAATTTGATGAAGTTGGTGAATTTTCAAACGGAATGGCTCGTATAGAAAAAGATAGCAAGACAGGTTATATCGATAAAAAAGGCAATATTGTAATTCCTCCGAAATATTATCATCCGGGCGATATGTTTGATGTCAATTTTTCTGACGGAATGGTTATCGTGAGAGAAAGTCCCAATGGAAAAAAAGGAGCGATAGATAAAACCGGAAAAGTGGTTATTCCTTTTCAGTATGACTATCTTTATTCT
Source organism: Chryseobacterium oryctis (assembly GCF_025971925.1). Lineage (GTDB taxonomy): Bacteria > Bacteroidota > Bacteroidia > Flavobacteriales > Weeksellaceae > Chryseobacterium > Chryseobacterium oryctis. The sequence goes on along the minus strand of NZ_JAPDHV010000001.1, from coordinate 36,230 downwards.
TTTCATAACGGATTGGCAATGGTATATTCCGATGGAAAAGCTGGCTTTATTGACAAAACAGGAAAATTAGCAGTTCCCTGCATCTACGACCAGGCAGAAAATTTTACAGAAGGGCATGCTGCTGTTAAAAGAAATAAAAAATGGGGCTTCATCAATACCAAAGGAGAAGAAGTAATTCCTATAGATATGTTTGTAGCAAACCGTTTCATAAACGGACTTGCCCTCGTACAATTAGGAAATGAAAACGAGTTTTCCTACATCAATACGAAAGGAGAAAAAGTATCAAGTTGCTTACTCGGCGATAAGATTGAGAATGTAACCAATATGCGTTATAACAGCGACACCACTTACACGGGACAAACACTGAACGGACGAGCACACGGAAAAGGAAAATATACAAGAACAGACGGTTCTTGGTACGAAGGAGAATTTAAAAATGGGGCTCCTAATGGCAATGGCGAAATGCGGGATACCAAAGGTTTCCGCTATTACGGAAATTTCAAAGACGGGTTACCTCACGGAGCAATTACTGTAAAGAACTGGACTTTGGGTGGATTAGTAAGTAATGAATGGTATGCGGAATATGACAACGGAAAACTCATTAGGTCAGAAATAACAAAAGATGATTTCAACAGACTCTTGTCCGGAGGTTCGGGAAGTTCTTCGTCCGGTAGCAGTTCTTCATCAAGCAGCACGACCTCAATTCCTAAAGTCGTAAAATTTGAAACCGTAAAAGAAGGCGGGGCTATTTTAGGTACAACAACGTATAAATATTATGTGGAATATGGAGATGGCGTTTCAGGGAATTTATATAAATACTATGATAAAGATGGTGGGAAATGGGCTGTATCTTGGGGCGTAGGTGCTAATGAATATGCTGGTAAAGAAGAAGCAATTGAAGCATTGTATAAGTACAAAAAATATGGAGAAAGGTAGAAATTAAAAATATGAAAAAAATATTCCTTTTCAGCATACTGTTCTGTTTACAATTGGTTTTCGGGCAAAATATTCCTTTCAGCAAAACCAAAGAACAACATTTTTCCGTAGTAGATACCGCTAATGTTACCCTCACTGTGCTACAAAGAGAACCCGGTTACATTTATGGTTTTAAATATGAAAACAAACCCTATACGCATCAGCTAATGCTTAATCCGGCCGAAACCGACATCAACGAACAGGCAGAGCGGACAAAAAAAATGATGCAGGAACAGATAAGCAAAGACCTTAATCCAATGATTCTGGATACAGAGACAAGCAAGAATATGATGTTTTTTGATTCTGAAGGCGAGTTTATAATCGGATTCTGCCTTACCAAAACACCACATTACCTGTATCAGCAAATGCTCTATCATCCACTGGCGTTACATAAAATTCAACTGAAAAAGGAGAAACCAAAAGAAAATATCATTTTGGATTACAAAAAAATAAATTATGACATTATGCATAAGTTATTCAGCAATATAAAATTTGACAAATAAATAACTTAAAACCCTTATTAAATATTCAGATATGAAAACAAAACTATTTCTACTATCAGCACTCATACCCTCTTTTCTCGCAACAGCACAAAACGCTCCTGCCATTCAGTTTCAGAATTCACTTGGAGGCAACAGTTTTGATGTTGCATCCTCTGCACAGCAAACCACAGACGGAGGTTACATAGTGATTGGCTATTCCAATTCAACAGATGGAGATGTCAGCGGGAATCACGGAACAAATGATTATTGGATTGTAAAACTTAATAATAGCTGCACTATTGAGTGGCAGAAATCACTTGGCGGAAGTTCGACTGACATCGCGTATTCCGTTCAGCAGACCACAGATGGAGGTTACATTATTGCGGGCTACTCTTTTTCATCAAATGGAGATGTTACGGATAATCACGGAGGTAATGATTATTGGATTGTAAAGCTGGATAGTACCGGAAATATCGAATGGAAAAAATCGTACGGCGGTACTGCCGACGACAGAGCTAATGCCATTCGTCAAACTACAGATGGCGGATATATCGTTGCAGGATATTCCAAATCATCCAATGGCGATGTAACCGGAAATCAGGGAGGAACCGATTATTGGATTGTCAAACTCGACAACGCTGGCAACATATTATGGCAGAAATCAATGGGTGGAAGTGGTAATGATTATGCCCAATCCGTTCAGCAAACTACAGACGGCGGGTATATTGTTGCGGGATGGTCTTCATCCAATAATGGTGATGTGAGTGGAAATCACGGTGGTTATGATTATTGGGTTGTAAAACTTAACGGCAACGGCAATATAGAATGGCAGAAAGCATTGGGCGGAAGCATTGATGAATCTGCCTATTCCGTTCAGCAGACAACCGATGGAGGTTACATTGTGGCAGGATATTCTTTTTCAACAGACAGTGGTGATGTTACCGGACATCACGGAACTACGACTTATCCTGACTATTGGGTGGTAAAGCTCAACAGTACCGGAAATATCGAGTGGCAAAAATCACTTGGCGGAAGCTATGACGATCAAGCCAAATCAATTCAGCAGACAGCAGACGGTGGTTATATCGTAGCTGGAAGATCCAATTCTACTGACGGAGATATTACCGGCCATCACGGCTTTGAAAGCAATTGGGATTACTGGATAGTAAAACTCAACAATACTGGAAATATAGAATGGCAGAAATCGCTGGGTGGAAGTAAAAACGATTATGCGAACTCTATTCAGCAAACCGCAGACGGAGGCTATATCATTGCCGGAGAATCCAATTCCACCGATGGGGATATCGTGGGACATCACGGAAGTAGCGGTGCTGATGCTTGGATAGTGAAGCTTTTAAGTGATGAAACATTGGCTGTACAACAAATAAGTAATCACAAGATGGCTATTTATCCGAATCCTGTAAAAGATGTTTTAAATATCAATACGGATGAAAGAATAATCTCAGTCCATATATATAATATGTCCGGACAGGAATTAAAATTGGGCAAAGAAAAAAATATCAGGGTTTCAGATTTGGTAAAAGGAACGTATATCTTAAAAATTACCACAGATAAAGGAGCCAGAACTGAAAAATTTGTGAAAGAATAAATAATTGATGTTGTGAAATATTTAATAAAAAATGCCACAAAACGTGGCATTTCTTTTTGGGTAAAATCACACCGGAATTGGTGCTTAGAATGTTTTTAAGAAAACCCTGTGTTTTGAAAGTATATCCGAAAAATGGACTTGCCACAGAGGGTGTCAGGTTCAGAAAATTATATTTAGAACTCTTAACTTTGCTTAGTAAGAATTGCTGATGCAGGATTCTTCAAATAATCAACGCAGTATTTCCTTTGATTGATAAGAAATCTTTTGTGTTTTGAATAATACTGGTTTTGCCCCAAAATTTCAATGATAATCAGCTCTTTTTCCAGAATCCAATCCGAAGGCAGCTCTGAAATTTGAATTGAAGCGACAATTGACTCCCCTGCAAAATCAAATCCTGATTGATGAATAATATGAGTGAACTCATGCCACGCTCGGAATAGGTGATTCATTTGTGCCGATCCGAAGATCGTAAGCTCACTACCTCCCGTCCAAATCCGTATTCTACCTGTTTCATTATACAGTTTCACATACCTGTCGAGGGTTTCCTTTATATCTTTGGAATTGAAATCATCGTCATCCACGAATTCGAAAATTGACTTATGTTTCTCATACCATTCGCTTATCCAATCGTTAAGGCGAGAACTAAACGGGACAGATGGTTTATATCTCGAAAAATTAGATATCAGCTCTTCTCGTCTTATCTTGTTTTCAATATAAAAATTGTAACTTTCTACTAATGATAATGTTTGTATTATCGGGCTTTTTACTGTTTTTTTCATTTTATTAAATATTAAATAGTTTGTAAATTTTTTTTGGAAAAAGTTAAAATCTTAAAATCTGTCAAAAGTGTTTTCATTTAGGTATTCTTGGATAGATTCCGAATGATACAGAATCTTCTTACCAAACTGAGAATACGAGATTGCTCCTGTCTGCCGGAGCTTTGCCAGTGTGGTTTTGGATTTTATATTTAAAAAGCTCATGGCTTCTTTTGGGGTCAGCCATTCTTTTTTTTCTGATTTCTTATGGTTGAGAAGCTTTTCGTAAACCTGCTTCAACAATTCATAGAATGTGATAGAATCAACCTGAATAAGCTGAATGGGTTCTTCGGTTTTTTCAAAATTAAAATTTATCATTTTGTTGTTTTGTATGATTAAGAAATAGGGAGGTCGGATTTTTGCCTCCCCTAAAAAATTTTACTTATTATTCCACTCGACGGTGTCTCGAAATCCGAAGTTTTGGAATAATTTTTCCCAATAATGTGGAAGATTAACCATTTTAGAATCATTTCCAGAGGGTACTAATACGGTTATACGCTGTACTTTTTGGAAAGTTTTGTCTGGTAAAGAAAAATGTATCTGCAATTTTTTAGAATCTTCATTCGCAAAGTTTTCAGCTTGTTGCTTTCCTTCTGGCAGATTTTTACTAAAATTTCTCATAGAACTTTCCTGCATCATATCGCTTAGAAAGATAATCTCTACTGAATTATACGGCTTTGTCAGCCTTTCGAATTGCGTCAAAACTTCCAATATTGCAGTTTGGGAAGAAGGCTGGACTTTATCAGAAAACAGAATTTTGAAGAGTTTTTTTTCCATCTTTATTTTCTGTTGGAATTCTTCCTGTTGCTGAGCCGACTCCTGTAATAATTCTTCGCTTTCAGAATATGTTTCGCTATCTGTAATAGGGAGGTTATACGGGATTACTTCGTGATTTGTAGAAGCACCGGAGAATGAATTTACTTTCAGAATTAAAATATCGGTTTGTGCTTTAAAATGCTGATTCAGGTATTTTTTCAGAAATAATTTCTGTGTGGAAATTTGTGTGTCATCATTTTTTTGAACACTGCTGGATTCGTCTTGGAGAACTACCAATGCATTTCGGAGTTCACCGCCCTGCTCCTTTCCTTTGGAACAAGTAGATACAATCATCGCAACAATCATTGTTGTCATAAAATTTAAAATTGTTTTTTTCATAATATTTGAAATTTAAGGGGTTGTTATTATTTAATTTTTGGGATAAATTTTCTGTCGTATAGCGGTTTGAACCCACTCTCTTTAACTTGACTTTCGATCAAGATGGAGGTTAGAAATTCTTTTTTTGCTTTTAATTTATATATGCGATAAGCCTTTTGGCGAAGTCCTGACAAGCGGTTTTTATATGCTGAAAATCTGCTTTCGAGGTAGATGATATTTTGTTTGGCATCTTTAAGTTTTTTCCGAAGCGACCGTTCTTTGAGCATCAGTAAAAGAACATTGATTAATAATGCGTTAACTATCAAAAGGAATCCGGAGCTTATTGCCGTAGTCCCTGCTTTCAGTAAAATAATTACACGCGTGTCCTGAGTAAAAATTTCATTTTCAAGCTGCTCCATTTTTGAGGTTAGTTTTAGATTATCATTATTAGAATTTACAGGAGCTGTTTCTCCACTATATTCCTGCTCTGCTTCGGCTTCCTGTCGGGCATTGAACTGCTGTATTTGCAAAACTTGATACTGCTGTATTTTAGATTTTCGCTCATTCTGGAAGTGAAACAAGACTCCGAGACAAGAAGTGTAAATGAAAATGCCTGTGAGTATTGCATAAAAAAATCTTGATGTTTTAAATTCTTTCCAGCTTAGTCTGTTGCCGGATTGTATGAACTTTTTTACCGTTCCATACAAAATGACCGAAACCAGCTTTGACAATGACAGGACAAATAATGACGCAGTCCCCGCTCCCCAACTGTGAAGATGAAACAAACTCTGAAGAATGGATTTGTATATGAAATATTCCCCAAAACTTGAACCTGCAATGATAAACATCAGAAAAAATATTTTCATTTTCCCAGTTCCGGACAACATATTTTCATTTGTTGAAATCCTTTTGAACAGATTTTTTGTTAAGCAAGGAAGTGACAATTTTTTCTCAGAAGCATCTCTTGGAAAATAACAATTTGCCTGTCGAACTCCATAAGCTTCGGCATAATCCATCAATTCTGTTTCGTTTTTAAAATACTCTGGAAGATTTGAAGGTGTAGGCGGAATTTCTACAGGAGTTATTCTAATATTGTTAGGTTGGAAAATTTCTTCTCCTATTTCATTGTATTTATCAGAAGTTGCATCTGCTGGATTTTTATCTTCTTGATGTTCGATTTCCTCACAGGATTTACGTTTTTGAATTTCCAGAAAAACAGGGTCGTCCGAGCAACTAATAAGCTCAACGAGATTATCCTGAATCTGCAAATATTCTTGCATTCGTGCTGAAAACCGACTCGAAAACCGATAAAGTTGTTCCTCTACTTCAAACTGTTGAAACTGAAAGTATGTGGCGATATCCTTTGTCCCGAACCATTTTTTATCCTTGATAGGTAATCCCGATAATCTGGCATAATCTTCGGATTGATGTTTGATTTCAATTTCGATGTTTTCGATAAGTTTTTTTAGCTTTTCAGTGTTGAAAGGCGTAGTTTCTATGTTGTAATTAAGTGGTTTCATTTTCATTATTTATGTTTTAATAAGTTGTAAATTATGTTGAGAGATGGATTTAGAAAAGCTCTGCCAAAGCTGTTTCCAACAGATTTAATTCGTGTTTTACCGCTTGTAGTTTCTGCTCGTGAATCAGCTTTTCATCTTGGGATAAAGTATTTAATGGAGCGAATGGATCGTCTTGCACAGTTTCGGATTCAGTGTTGGAAACAGGGCTGCATAATTCAAGATATCTTCGTTTCACTTCCAAGATTTTTTGCTTCAACTCTTCACGCAATTCGTCATTTTCGAGCTCAAAAACATTAATATAATTTCGCACAAACATATAATTGACCAGTAAGGGAAGCTGGGATACAATAAATCCGGCACAGAAAGCTAAAACTGATATTGGAGAGAATATTTCGCCTATATCATAATGGAAATACCCATGCTGGAGCGAAACAAATAAAACGGGTAATAAAAAGCTTAACGAGGCATAAATCAGGACATATAATAATATCACCAACCAATTATTATGTGTGCTTCTGGTTGCGTATAAAAATGAGAATCGGTTAAACATAGGTATTATAAATACTGTGAAAAATCCTGAAATTACACTAACCAAGGGTATCTCAATTGTTAACTGAATGAATGCAGTTATAATTGTAGTGTGGAAAATGGTTGCGAAAAGACTCAAATAAGCGATGAGTGTAATTCGTCTCCTTTCGCTAATGCTGGTTGAAGTATTTTCCTTTCCGGCAAGGATAAATAAAAAGTTACCTTTTTTTTCGTGGGTTTGATTTTGAAAAGCTGTTTCCATTTTTGTGTGTTTTTAATATTAATTTTTTTTAGAAACCCACCCCAAAAAAGGGGCGGGTAAAAGCTGACAGGAAGTCTGGAATAGCTCATTATTAGGGGGCGACTTCCGAGAATTTATCAGCCAGAATAGATTTTTTTCAGAAATTTCATTTGTTTTTCCGTAGCAAAGGTACAAGGGGCTTTCAGGGGAATTGATACAAAATCTGAGCATTATCCGGACATTTTCTTTACAAAATGTGAACGTTCATAAAAGACATATAAAAAAATCCTGATAAACTATCAGGATTAAAATAATCAGGCAAACCGCCATCCTTTAAATGCAAGAGTGTCGTAAAAGACCTCGCAGACAGAACCATTGAAAGACGTGAATATGACACTGTCTTCTTTTTCTTCATACAATTCAAAATCGAAAACACCGGAATACAGATTACTTTTTTTACCGGTATGGATATCTAAAAAACAGAATCCAGAATAATTTTTTTTCATAATCAGGATACGTCCGGCAGACTTATAAGAATCAAAAGATTCTTCTTTTGAGAAGCAGACAATATCTTTTGCGGTTACCAATCCGCACCCTTTATGATTCGTTTCAATCCAATATACATCTTTCGCTATTTCAGTATGTTTTTCGATACAAACTCTCCAGTCATAAACAATATTATACAACAATGTATTTTCCTCATCATACAGCAGGTAAAAAGTCTCTGATAGTTTTTCATACCTGTCAAAAAGTAGAATCTCTTGATCGAAACCATCTAAAATATATTCCTTCTTTTTGTCAGTGTATTCTGTATGGTAAAGCGTAAATCTTCTTTTTCCTGAGTAGTCCATTTCCATTTGGCATAAATAGACATTAGGAGAGATTTCTTCATAGGATACAAAACTCCCAATGGTTATATTGCACATAATTCTTGTATCCATCAACAGGTCTCCACAGCTGTCAGTGATCAGATATAAGCCGTACTGAAGTTTTTTATACGACTCAATCTCGAAGGTGCGATCCCAAAGCAATACATTGCGTAACTCCTTTTTTCTTTTTCCTTTAGGGTAATAGAAGATAAAAAGATTCCAGTCAATTTGCTCTACATCATAGGCGTAAGTATCCTTTGCAAGTAGATCATTTTTCATCTCGGAAGTTAATTCATAATTGGTATTCATAATTTAATTTTGTTTATTTCATTGACTATAAGTATTTTATGACGTTATGTCAATGTTTTTTATGACACAATATTTCCACAAAAAATGATACATTTGTGTAAACCGAATGACGACATGAAACCTCCATTACAATACAAATCAAAGAGTGATCTTGCAAAAGAGTTAGAAGATAGATTTTCACAGAGAAATTCATTGCATCAAAGCATAAGTGATAGTTATGGGGATTTTATTGCAATTTTTAATGAAGAATGTGAGGATTTTTATCTAAAAGACTCCCCACTTTTATCATTAATAAAGAGTGATGGAGAGAATAACAACCCACTTGCTTTGGTACTGGATAAAAGAACAATTGAGGACTTCATTGCAAATCCCGATAAAAATGTACATCCAAAAACTTTGGATTTCCTCTGTGTAAGTTTGGGATATTATGGGTGGAGAAATTTTGAAAAGGGAGAGTCTTCTATAAATTTGAACGGACATCCAACAGTTGAAGAATTTACACAATCTGTAGAAGAAATAACGACTCCTTTGCCTCATACATCTTTAAATTCTGATATATCCGGAGCAACAATCATTGATGATAATTTTGTACTCATGTTGGAACCTGAGAAACCATTCTCCAAATTAGACTTCTACACAGCCCGTCAAAGTGGAAATTGCCAGTGGACAGGAGTTTTAAAAAAGTTAGATGTTGAACGGAATGTATATCAAGATTTAAAGGAAACAATAGAAGGCAGTTTTAAAAGCGAGCGGGATTTTAAAGTTTCTGCGGTAGTCTTGGGTAATGGTGGAAGTGGCAAGTCCACATTGCTGCGAAGACTGGCTCTGGATTTATATAAAGATAAGTCATTCAACGTCCTTTGGCTGAACAAGGGTGCATTAAAGGAATTTGTAGAAAAAGGCATTAAAACCATTCAGAATAATTCAGCTGAAAATTATCTTTTAATTATTGAGGACTGGTACAGGAATGTTGGTGATGATACTCAATTTGCTCGAACTCTTTTAGAAATTACTACTGACATTCCCAATATTAGAATCTGCATCGGCGACAGAAAGACCGCAGAACAAGTATATTTTGATTATATGAGTGATCAGGATGCTGTTTTTAATCTCACAGCAGAAGAGAACAAACATATAATTGAAAAAATTATTGAAAATTATCCTGAATGGAGAGCATCCGCCGATAGTTTGTTGGAAAATCAGACAGAGCATACATTTTCACTTTTCTTATTATTATTCATTATTGCTAATATTCAGAATTCGGAACACGAGTCCAAGCAGGATATGAAAGAACCTTTAACGGTTTTCAGAGCCATTATCAAAAGTGACATAAAAAAATTGGCTGAAAATGAGCATTATAAAGGGCTTGCCAAAGCACTATATTATGCTGCCTTTATTTACAATGAATACAGGCAACCCATTAACTATAAAACCCTTTTATATTTCGCAGATTATTTTCAGGGAGATAAAACCATAAGCGAAAATTTTTCAAACAGTACCCTTTCAGGAAATCAGGCACTTGATACAGTATGGAAATATATTTCTGTAAAGGATCATCGTGGTTCCGGACATATATATCTTCCGGATGAAGAATGGGTACACTTTAACCATGATATTTTTATAGAAGAAGGTCTGACAAAAATAAAATTCCCTCAATGGGAGAATTACGGCGAATTTATCAGACTTCAATTAGTAAAACTTATCATAAAGGAGAACTTGTGGTTGGATGAGATGGTGTTAATGGATAAGATTATTAATGATAGAAGTTTTGTGCAAAAATATAAAAATGAATTTCTCCCCTATCTGGAACCGTTATACGACATGAATATCTTTTTATGGGATGATATTATACGGGAACTTTTAAAGAATGCGGAATTATCAGGTGATGAGCTAAAAGAGCATACTCTGAAAATACTGAAATGCTACCACGAGGAATATATCCATTTTACGATAGATAAAGAAGAAGAGTGGCTACAATTTGTAGAATATTATAAAGAGAAATACAATCAAATAGGTAAAGAACTCATACATCATTATATAAGTGAATATCTCGAAAAACACGTGGAAAAATCCTCATTTCAGCATCAGGAGTTTGACCATTTCTGCTTTTTTCACTGTTTTATACCGAGTGAACAGCTGTTAGATCTTCTGTATGATAAAATCCTGTCCCACGAAAGAGTCATAGAGCTTAACAGTTCTATCGTCAAAACAGTGATGCGTGGATCAGCCAATCAGGAATTGGTAAACAAACTTGCAAATACCATTCTGATACAATCCGACGCACATTTGCTGAACCTCAATTTTGTAATTCCTGCTGTAGAATATGCAGACAATGAAATTGTAGAAAAATTTGCAGAAACTGTTTTTACCTCAAATCTTAAAGATGCAAAAGAGAGACTTCTTGCGGAGCTTATCAATAAAACAAAAAACGAAAAATATCTTCAGTTATTTATTGACAGGTTTTTGTTTAACAAAGATTATTCAGATGAAGACGGTCTTATAGATTATGATTTATCCGATTTTGATGATGAGATAAGAGAAAGTATCTTACAAACTATTATCTGTCACGACAGTTGGGATAAGCTGATTCCCGAAATTGTAATGTTCGCATTTGAGGAAAGTAAATCTGATGAAGATAAAAGATCTTTTTGTGACAAAGTCCTTACCAACAATAAATGGATGGATGAAAATCCCGAATGGCTTTTCCCTCTTTATCAGTTTTCAGGTCATCAGGATATTAAAAACTGTTTGTTGGTAAACTGGCAAAAAGTTCAGGTTCACGAAATATTTGAAATTCTCAAAAGCTACAGCGACAAACCTCTTCCGCCAAATATTAAAAAATACATACAGGAAGTTATCCAGGATTACCATCAGACAGGAAACTATCCTTTTCACTACGGAGATTTATTTCTTTTAGATTTCAGTGATTCCGTTGAATGCAAGAATGAACAGGAAAAAATTTGCAGTATATGGGAAAGAAAAAGAGAAAGTTTCGACACCTATAATCTTCACGTTATAACAAAGTTTTTGTGCTCAGACTATACATCATTTTTCTATAAGGCCAAAATAGCCAGAAGTATTTTTTCAGCATGGCAGGAAGAGATAAAAAGCCATAATATTTTAGACAGAAACATAAGGCTTTACAATTTCTCTCATATTCCTTATATTGATAAAAAAGAGGATAACAGCCGGGAAATTGGTTCTGAATGCTCATACTATACGGTATATTGTAAAAGATATCTGTTCGAGCTGTGCCTGCTGCATCCTGATATGAGAGAGGAAGCAAAAGAAATCTTGGATCTAATAGAAAAAGAAACTGAAGAAGAATTTCTGCCTCTTTCTTTACAATCTATAATCAAAAATTTCCACGAAAGTTCGTGGTGTGAAAACCTATGGAATGATATGAAAAGTAGAATCATAAATCACACAGGATATGATGATCGTGGACATGATTATCTGGAATTGTTATATTCCTGATGAATCAATCTCGATTTCTTATTTTTCTGGTTGGCTGCAGGCATTATAAATTAAGATTTTTGATAAGCAAAATTTTCTTCCTACATTTGTAAGACAACCAAAAAAACAGAAAACTATAAGGATAATAAATAAGGATACATTTTAAAAATATAATTGCGTTAAGCAGTTCATTTTCTTCGCTCAAATACTCGAAATATTTAAATTAAAAAGAATAATGACTGTAAGATGCACCAGCTCGGGTGTGTTTTGCTTCATTTCTTTTTAAGGTTATTCGAGTAACCTGAGCGAAGGGTGAATGTCAATTCACACCTTTTTTATTTTCCCTGAAAATTAATAACTTAGCAAGACCACACAAATGATATGAAATTAATGACCCTTACTTTTTTAACAGTTTCTGTTTGGGGATTCTCACAGATTCCGAACTTCCCGAATATGAAAACCCCCGAAGCATCCAGCTTGGGCAATTATTCCAATCAGACCTTTAGCAATCCGAGATCTAATGTTCCAGCTGTCCCTAATAATTATCTCAACGGTAATCTATCCAAAGTCGAAGAGCAAAACAGAAGAATGGTAATGGAAGATTTCAAACGGGTGGAAGCAGAGGAAAAAGAAAGAAAGCGTCAGCAGTCAGAATTGAACAAGGATGCAGAAGAAATGAAATTTCGTGGATGGGTAGAAAATGGTAGAAGTATGTCTTATGATTTGCCAACGTATGCAGGGAAAGCAGGAATCCAATCCTATTATGATGCTTTTGATAAACTTTCTTCAATGGACTCAGAAAACTATTCATTGGCTGATGTTAATTTTACTGTTGAGAATGCTTTTTATGATAATAAAAGAGATTTAAAAAGTTTCAAATCAGGAATACAAAAAACGGCAAAACAACTGCTACAGAAAATGAAAGAAAGGAAGCAGGACACCGAAAGTGATGTTTCCAAAAACCTGATGATTTTTGAGTATTTCTCTAAGGATATGAATTTGGGAGGAACAACTCACAAAGCATTTGAATATGACTTCAAAGATTATCTCGGAGAAAAGGACTGGAGCAAAATGTTTGTTTCCAAACTGCTGAAAACAGGATCAGGGCAATGCCATTCCCTGCCTCAATATTATTTGATGCTAGCAGAAGCAATGGGAACAGAAGCCTATTTATCTTTAGCACCCAATCATTCCTATATTCGTTTTATAGATGATGAGGGAAAATTAAGGAATATAGAATTAACCAACGGAATGTTTTCAACTGATACATCTCTTTTGGAATCTGGGTACATAAAATCCGAAGCCCTGCAAAATAAAATCTATATGAATAACCTTACCAAAAAAGAACTGTTGGGAATGGCTTATTTTGATTTGGCGAGAGGATATGTTCATAAATTCGGATATGATGAATTTGTAAATAAAGTCATAGACAAAGCATTGGAACTTTATCCTAACGGAATCTCTCCGAATATGGAAAAGGCAAATGTCAGTCGGGCGAGATTGCTGTCTGTATTACAACGATTAGGAATTAATCCTCAAGATAAAAATGATTTGCAGAGAACAGGATATTTTCCAAAAGCGGTTGAACAGTTTAAGCAACTCAACGAACAGTTTAATACTATTGATAATTTAGGATATGCCGAAATGCCTGCCTCTGCTTATGAATCTTGGTTGGCAAGTTTGAAAACTGAAACCAGCAAACAGGAAAGCGAAGCATTAGCACAAAGAATACGTTTATACCAACTTCAAAAACAGAAAGAAAAACAGGAACAGGATGCTGTGAAAAAAGCACAGGAAAAGAAAAAGCAGGAGCAGAAACCGAGATATATCCCGATTGATCCAAGTAAATTATAAATACAAATGATTGAGCATAAAGATTTTATAAATAACTTTAGCAGATAAAAACCAAATGACTATGAAAAAAATATTATTTATTGCTTTTGCAATAATATCAGGATTTACACAGGCACAGGTCAAAAAGAAGACACAAACTACACAGAAACCCAAAGTAGAAAAGAAATGGGTAAATCCTGTAAAACTAACTAAAGAAGAAAGAAGCCGTCCTTATATGGATGAGGTTCTGAAAACAAAAGATTCACTTACTCCTGCCGAAGCGGAGAGACGTAGAAAGAATATTGCTATAGGAAACCCATTTGCCAAATATGGAGTTTATCCTAAAATTGCGACCTTAAGCAAAGGAAAATATTTAGAGTTTCACGATACAGATAGTATCGTTGTTATTGGCTCTGTACGATATAATACAAAAAAAGGAAGCATTATTGAAGTAAGAGAAGTTGATTTATCCGATCCTGATGCACAACCGATTGGCGATACTCACGGGCGATGGATTTCTCCTGATCCTTTGAGTGAGGAACACCCTGATTGGACACCTTATAGATATGGATTTAACAACCCTCTTAGATATGCAGACCCAACTGGACTGTTAGAAGATGATTATGTTTTTGATGAGCAAGGTAAATTTGTAAGGGTTGATGAGAATGACAAACCTGACCAATTAGTAATTGAGAATTCAAAAACAAAGAATCAAACAGTTTATCAATTTAATGATCCAAAAACAGATGTGGCGGCAATTAAATATAATATGAAGAAGTTTGGTGATGATTTTAAAAACCATCAATTTGTATTTTCAATTACCAATGATTGGATGTCTATTTTTGGAGGGGAAGCCGGTATTTATAAAAGATCTTGGCTCGATAGAAATATTTTTGCTATAACCGAATCACTTTGGGGGAATATGGATCCTTCATTTAGTCTTTTAGGTCCATTTTTAAATCAACAGGGAGAAGGAGAAACCTGGGATCCAGAAAAAGAGGTTTTAAAAGATAAAGGACCAATGTTTATATTTCAAGGTGACGGTTATCAGGTATATAATCATTTAGATGCGGGCAATTTTATATGGGGTCATTTTATGAATCATATTGGTTTTGACTTGACTGATACAGTAAAAGGAGCAAAAACCTTTAATAGTAATGATACAAAAGCGGATTTAAGAGCTATTAAAAATGGCTTTATGTTAAATAAATACAAACCAATATTTAAAAATACACCTATAAAAAATGGAGGGGACTAAAAATAAAAAAATTGTAAAAAGTATAACTATATTTATATTAATTTTTGCAGGATTATATTTTATTTATAGAGGTTATATCTATTGGAAATATACTGTTAATGGGGACGAAACAAAAGTTGACTCTTGGTATAAGAATAAGGATAGATTTAAAAACAATAATCCTAAGTTAAATTCAAAAAAGAAAAAAGATACTTTTGAAATCAAAAAGGATAATTAAGTGGATTATAATAAGTATCTCACTTTTGCTAACAGCTTATGCTTTGTATTGGGCATTCATCTATTGGAATTTTTATTTATTCAAAGAAAGAAATCAAATAAATACTTGGAACAAGAGAGTTGAAGAGTATAATAAAAAGCAAGAGAAAGGAAAAACTAAATTTGAATCTTGGAAAGATAATAAAGATAAACTTGAAAATAATAATCCTAAATTAAATTCAAAAAAAGAGTCCTCAAAAACTGATACAATTATTACTAATAAAGAAAATTAGAAAGATGAAAAGATATTTTTTCTTGCTTTATTTGTTGGTTAGTTTGGGTGCAAATGCTCAACAACAAGAAAATCACTTCTATACCGATGCTTATCAAACAATAGATAATATGTTGAATGATAGGCAAAAATATAGCTTCAAAGAAGCAGTATTTAATGTGGAGAATGCATATTATCAAGGAAGTCTGGATACGTTAGCTTTAAACAGAAAAGTTAAATTTTTAGGAAAGTTCAGCAAACAAATCATTGATAGTAGGGATTTAAAATATCCTGATAGAGACAAAGAAAAAGTAAGTAAATATGCTGCTATTTTTACAGTATTATGTCAAACAACTCCAGTTATCGTAAAGAATGATACTGTAAAATACAAACCCTTTACTTACGATTTCGAAGATGTGTTTGGACATAAAGAATTATCCAATCTCTTTGTATCAAAATTATTGGATACTCAAAAAGGCAACTGTAATTCAATGCCATATCTGTATAAAATTTTAGCAGAAGAATTGGGTGTTGATGCAAACTTGGCACTTGCTCCGAACCATGTTTATATCAAGCATAATATCAAATCTGTCGGTTGGTACAATACAGAGCTTACAAGTGGGATTTTCCCGATTGATGCATGGTTAATGGCTTCGGGGTTTATTCATTTAGAAGCCATCCAAAATGGCGTATATATGAAAGCCCTTACCAACAAAGAAAGTCTTGCTCTTCTTTTGGTAGATTTAGCAAACGCTTACAACAGGAATTTTCCTGATAATGATGGAAGTTTTCCTTTAAAGTGTGCAGAAAGAGCCATTCAGGTACATCCTTATTTAGCCAATGCTTTATTATTACAGGCAGAAACTCACACCAAGCAGTTTCAAAAAATGATGAAGGAGCAGAATGCAAAAGATATTCAGGCTACGATATCCAACCCCAAAGCTAAAGAATTATTTGATCTGATGAACAAGGAGTACACTCATATTCATAAAATAGGTTACCGCAGTATGCCACAAGAAATGTATCTTGACTGGTTGGTTTCTTTGAAAACCGAAAGGACAAAATATGAGGATACAAGGCTGAGCAAATAAAAAAATTATTTATCGTTTACCAGATAAGAAAACCTATTAATAAAGAGTTTCTCGTCAAACATACTATTAGAAAACCTACTGCTAAAAGGAGCTAACTTTTTACTGATTTTATTGTTAAAGGTTTGATATACTTCTCTTTCGGTATTGCCATATCCTTTTGCAATCATATTCATTTTTTTAATATGATCTTCCAAAAGTTCTTTAAAATTTTTATCTTTTGTTTTCAAATATTCTGCAAAAAATATCAGAGTATCTATATCTATGATTACAAGATCATTAACAATCAAATTTTTATGTATTTCAGGAAGATTATTACGAAGCCATTTATTCATAATATAGTTTATTCCCGGAATTTCTAATAGCCTGTCAGATAGTAGAAGAATCGGATATATTCTATGTTTTTTATTAAGATCGATTTCAGCATCATAAACAAATTCATTTTCAGAAATAGCCTTAATATGATTAATTAACTGACCAATCCCTATTGGTTTTTCGTTTGCCGGATTGACTAAAAATTTCTTTTTTAAAGCGTCAGTAATCTGCTCAATGTCTCCTGAAGTTTTAACTTCCTTTGCAATTAAAACATCTTTATACTCAAAAACAAAAATGTCATTATTATATCTGTAGTAGTAATCCGGTTCTTTCTCTTTACCTGAAGAACCGTTTTGCTTTATGTAATACTTTTTATAAAAAATATCATCCAATAACTTTTTCATCAGATATTCTTCTGAAAATTCTTTATTGTAAAAACTAAAAAAGGTTCTGTCCTTTTCATTTAGATTATTCTTTTTATTAAAACTTTCCTTCAAAATAAATTTAACACTTTTTGTAAACTTATCAAGTACAAAGAAAGGATCTACAATCGAATATGTAAATTCATCTATCTGATATAAAGGATGATTCCGTAGTGGCAAAAAATCAGTTTCCGCAATAATTTCATTTGATGTAAGAGATTGTAAGAAATTATTTGAATCTTCATCCTCTACTCTTAATTTAAACGAATTATTATTTTTGAAATGCAGTACCTGCACCAATAAAAAATCTACGTGGGCAGATAACTTTTCTACAGTATCCTGATTAAAATATTTGCATAAGTCTTCAATCAAATATTCGTATTCTTCTTTTGACTTTAGGAAATTTATAAGCTGTTCAAATTTGTACGAGGTAACATATCCAAGTTTTAAAAGCTCTATATTTACATCTTCATATACTCCAATATCAGCTGTCGAGAACTTCAAAGCTACAGATATTTCTGCAATTTTTTCGACACTGTCTTTGGTTATATCAAGTGTCAGATTATCATTTCTGTTAATATCTTCATTGATTACCAAAAATGCTTTAAACAAATTTAATTCTTCATCATCAGGATTCTCCTCATTCGTATTATTGATAATTAGCATTTCCTTATTGGATAGAATTGCTTCACTTAAAAACAATGCGGCTTCTCTTGAAACAAGAGTTATATTTCCTAAAATCTTTTTATTATATATGTACCGGGCAACAAGTCTATTTATTACTTGTTGCGTTGTTGGATTTGAGAAAAAATTATAATAATCGGGAAGATTATCCGTAGTGAAAAAGCCAATTATATTTTCAATAGTCTTTTTTGACAATCGTTTTAGATAATCAATAAGCTCTTCCTTTTCGGATTCAGGATAAATATGATTAAATTCTAAACGTATATCTACTCTCATAATAATATTGCAAGGTAATAAATGTACATAATATCCGAGATATTTCAAAAACTCCCATTGGAAAAACCAGTGGGAGTTTACGTTTAATTAGTGGAACAAAACTTTTTCAGATAATACTCTACCGTAGACCAGGATATACCTTCATCACGGTTGTGATTTTTAATCATTTCGTAAAGTGCTTTTGTGAACAGGCTTCTGTCAAAGGTCTTGTCCGATGATTTTTCTAACTCTTTGGCTTTTTGCTCGAAATGCTCCTCTTTCCAGATAATAACAGTTTCCAGATGAGTGAGCCTTTCAATAATCTCCTGATGCTTCAGGTTAGGAAAAACAGGAGTGCCGAGTTTTTGAGAAACCATAATCAATACATCACTTTTTTTCGGTGCTAAAGGGTGGGCTGCCATATTCCCGGCTTCCTGTCCGTCTTTCGCTTCTACCGTTCCGTACTCATACTTTACAAAATGAAATTTCTTGTTGTCCATAATACTATTTTTTTGATTGAACTTCCATCTTATATTTCAGAACAGGGTTTACAAGTGGAAGATTTACTTTTTAGATATTTTTTTCCACAAAAAAAATCCCATTGCGGGATATTTAGCTTTATTATAAATGTTATCTACAATAGTAGAAATATGTATTGTATACATATTGGGGCTGATTATACAAGTGCTTTTGATTTTCTTTTTCACTTTGCTCTCATACTGTAGACAGAAGACGGTCATACGATTTTGCGTATTCATTCGACGGAACGATTATATTTTTCTGCTATCTCGGACAGTGTCAGTTTTTCTCCAAATCTTAATCTTTTTATTTCTGTCTTTTCTCATTCAGATAATTGAGGTTTTATCCCTTTTTTTCTTCTCCATCTTTTCTGGATTTCTGTTTTGTGCATTGGGTCGGCAGAGAGTAAATGTTTTATTCTATTTTAGAAAGCATTATCAATTTTAATATGCTTATATTTAATAGAGTGTAGAATTGCAAGCCCGTGTATTATCTTGATATTTTCTTCCAAATCAGCATTATTCATATAGTCTACCCGTATTTTATATTCTCATTATGAGCATTATTAATGAAAATGGAAGGACAGGCATTAAAAAAGATTCTTCGCGTGATTGGTAATGAAGAGAAGGACAGCATAAGAAAAGAAGTAGCGAAAGAAATTCTCAAGCAAACAAATTGCATCCAGTTTTTTGGAAACCTTCTCCAGTATGAAGGCAGAGGGCTAAAGGTCAACTGTATGATTAACTCCCACGCTTTCTTTGACAAATATTATAATGAAATTGAGGCATTAAGGCAATTGTATGAAGCAGAAAACGGAGAGCCTGTTCCCATAGAATGAGACCTGAAAAACTCCCTTGCACGGTTTGCTTTTTTGGAAACCGCCTCACAATTGTATGTAGAACTGGAATTAGATTTATTATAAAAGATAAGCACTTCTCTCTTCATTACTCCTACTCCGGAATAATATTCCAATAAACATGGGGAAATTCCCTACATTCAGTACGGATTGTTTTAATATCGGTCTGTATGGTTTTAAGATATTGCAAAAATCCTCCGATTTCTTCCAGATACAAACCCCAATCCTCCGTAGAAATACTTTCCCTGCTTGTAAAATGGTTATAGGGAATATATACATAATATCCTCATGCACTTTCTTTAAAATCTTTAAATACGGAACCTTTGGACATATCAAAGCATCGAAACGGATTGGCAGCATTTCTCTGCATTGTACAGAAAATACAGTTTTGATTTTTCAGCACGTTTTTTATTTAAAGATAAATATTTTCATTTCCAATAATTATTGGTCGTACAATTCAAGCAGTTTCTTATCGACAAATACCTGAAGGAATTTATTAATCTTTCCGTTCTCAAGGTCTTTTTTCATCAGGGTATAAAGAAAATTTTCCTGATACGATTCGAGAACTTGAAGGATAAGTTCCTCTGTCATATACTGATCTCTCAATTTTTGGAGTTTTTCTTCACGGAGCTGGGTTTCTTTCTGTTTTGCTGACTCCTCTGCTTCTTTGGTCTTTTCTCTTTCATCTTTTTTCTCATTTTTCAATTTTGAATTTTCTATCTCCTGCTGGTAGAATCACTTATCCAATGCTTTTATAAAAAATCCTGCCTTATTATCGATCTTATTCTTTTTGAAATAGGTTTTACAATGCTCCAATGTATTAAAAATGTAATCTTCATCGTACTTTTTCAGGATTTCATTATTTATAACATCTTCAGACAGCCCGAAAGCCAGCATTTCACCGTGCCGTATTTTCTCCGGAGCCTCATTGTAGTCCTCTTCTCCGGTATCTTTATCGTTTAGGGGTAGTTTTTTTCATTGAGGTGTATTGGGATGAATAAAGAACTGTATTTTCTCCACACGTCTCGAATTTTCAGAAATTTCTTTAAATGTAAAACGAATATCCGTGAACATTTCCAAATCCTTCTGGCTTTTCAGTAAAATTTTCGTTTTGAAGTTAGAATATTTGCTATAATTATTTTCAACTCCTAAAATTTCTTTGAGTTCCTGCAAAGAGAATGTCTTTTGCTTAACTCATTCAAAAGTTTTGAGAAGTTCAAAAATTCTTATGGATGTTGCAGAGCCAATTTGAAGAATATTGGAAATATTATACAACAGAAATTTTGATTTGAGCTGGAGAAGATAGGGTTTAAGAATGGGATTAAAAGTCGCTTC
The DNA here is from genome assembly GCF_025971925.1 of Chryseobacterium oryctis. Classification (GTDB taxonomy): domain Bacteria; phylum Bacteroidota; class Bacteroidia; order Flavobacteriales; family Weeksellaceae; genus Chryseobacterium; species Chryseobacterium oryctis. The sequence continues at coordinate 15,261 of NZ_JAPDHV010000001.1, read as the reverse complement.
GATGACTCCTCTGCCGGAAACTTCATACTTAAAACTGGACATCAGCGTACTTTTGATTTCCTTGTGTATTCAGTCTTCCTGAACAGGAATTACAATAATTTTCTTGAGCATAGAGGTTGTAATCTGCTGAATTTCGGCATATATGGTCTTGGATTTAAGATTGAAAGTTGCCATAATATCCTTTACGGCAATCTTATATGTTTTAAAATCTTCATCACGGTCATCAATCATACTCACAATAAGTGAAAAAAGACGAAGCTCCAATAAACTGAAGGAAAACTTTCCCATTACCAGCTCATGACTTTTCTTGACAAGTTGATTCATTAGCAACGATTTTGTTTAGGAAATAAATTTTAGAGTAAACAAGCTATATTAACAATCAACCGTTTATCGGCTACTCGGTTGGGCTACTGGTATCTTTCGCAGGTAGCCGTATTTATACCCCATTTTGGTAGCAATTCCCCGATTTGGTAGCAAGTAAGGTCTGTTTTGGTTATAATACAGTATAGTTTGGTAGCCGATACAGCCCGTACAGGTTTCTTTTCGCCCTGTTTTGGTAGCCTTTCGTCCCGCCATAGTTGCCGAAATCCTCTATTTCCGGCTCTGTACCAATACTTTGCCGTACGGTAAGTACTATAATATTTTAAATAATAAGACAACATTTATTAATAGAGAGAATAAAGCTGTTGTTGTTTTTCCTGTTTAATAAGTATTAAAATACTAATGAACACACTGTTTTTCAGTAGATTTCGACTAAAGAATCTCTGTATAAATCATAATATAAGGCTACTTTTTCGGGACAGGTTCTTCCGAACTTCGTTTACCCTTCTTTCGAGGATATTACTCCCCTTTCTGCTGAACTAAAACTGCAATTTGCCAAACATAACCAATAATACAAATCCGATTAACAGCAGGAACAAAGTAATAGAAGCGATTCAAAAGGCGGTGGCACGAATTGATATTTTTACATATTTATCAGACAATTCCATATGTTTAGTCTGGACATTATCTCTCTGTAATCTCAATTCCTGATTTTGTTCTTTAAATACTGATATTACCCATTGGCTGGCTTTAAGCTCTGCCTCTTTTTCTTTAATTTTGATTTGCAAATCAAAATTTTTCTGTATCACTTCCTGATGGGGTTCTGACTCCTCTGCTTCAAACGCCTTATCATTTTGATATTGTGTCTGACCAAAATTGAGTCTGCCTTTTCACAAAGCATCTGCCATTTTCTGTATATCCTCTTCCCTGATATAGACACTTTTCCCCTTTTCATTGATTTTGCTGACCAACTGAATATCTAAATTTTTTACCCGTTTGTAAAAAGTGGTCTGGCTGATTTCCAGCATTCTTTCTGCGTCTGCTTTTGGATAATCCATACTATGATATAACGAATTAAATACCTGATAACCATTAGTTATCACTCTATATAAACAACAGTTTGCACCATCATATTTCCGTTTTGAGTAACCCTTTTCAAATGATATTACAAGGGCGTTGCGTGGTTGTTACGAGGGTATTGCGAACCCGTAAGGAGTATATTCCGTGTTCGCAACATCCTCCTTCAAGGCACGGAACAAGGTCGCAACAGATACATTGCTGTCTCCCTTATTATAAAGATAAAAAGCCATAAATCAAGAGATTTTTCGTTTTCGCACTTCGTAAACCTTCAACAAAGGGTACATCAACCCGCATCAACCTTTGTACAGGTGCGGAAGATGCACGGAATAAGGATATACAAAGGTTGTTATAGGGTATTTTGCAGTAAGACAGAGGAGTGCGAAGATTCATTATAGCTCCACGGTTTACCCCGCAATAAGGGTGTAATACCCCTTGAAGAAGGTAAAAAGACAGCAGAGGAGTAACGGTAAAATAATTTTTACAAAAGGAATCCAAATTGGGGAATGTAAATCTTTTTTAATCCGTTATTTCTCGAACCATTGCTTTTTTATTTCATTGGCAATTCCTGCGGTCATTAGGGGAGGCACACTCATTCAGCAAACATAACGTACAGAGATTCAGCAGAAGTTAAAATCCAAAGGAAAACTGCTCATACGAATGTATTCGGTATCATTTAGATTGCGGGCCTGCTCATAATACAGGGTAGCACCGCTGCTGGTCAATGTGGGAGCCACAACGTGGTCGTAAACAATGCTGGTACTGAAAAACGCATTGTAAGTATTCAGTTTTCTGTATTTGGCATCAGCAAATTTCAGGCATTGGTCTCCGTATTCTACATAAGGTCGTCTCACAACTACAGATGGCCGGAGTGGAGGATGTGTAGTGGAATTTTTATCTGCAATCGAATCAAAGTATATCGGCAGCTCATCGAAATCCAAAACGAGTTCATCAAACTGTAAGTCTCTTCTTCTTCCGATAAAGAAGATGCGTTCACGAGCCTGCGGAACTCCCATTGTTGCTGAATTGATTCTGAATATCTGAACATCATAGCCCATACGGTTTAATCTTTCATAAATTTCGATGGCGTATCCCGTAGCTCTCCCTGCAATCAGTCCCGGAACATTTTCCATAACAACTACTTTCGGGAGGAGCTTTTGCACCGTATCACAGAATACAAAAACCAGCTCATCAAGGATTTGTTTCTTCTGTCATTCCTTAAATGATTTTTCCTGTCATCGGTTTTTTTCACGGGCTCACGCCATTGAAAACGTGCTGCAGGGAGGGGAGCCGTCCAGAATATCCAGATCATATAGTTCGCAGGGCAGGTCATTTCTTTGGTTGAACTCCCTGATATCTTCGTGGTAGAAATAATCAGGGGAGTGATTGGGGAGGTACATTTTTACCATTTTCTTGTCAATCTCAACACCTCAAAGATGGCGAAAGCCGGCGAGCTTATATCCCATCGTGGAGCCTCCGCCGCCAACGAATGTTCCAAAAACTTTCAGTCCGTTATTTTTTGGATAGCCTTTTGCCAGACTTCGGCGGTAGTTTGTATTTTTCATAGCCTTTTCTGAGTTTAGCAATTGAAATGTGCTCATTCTTAAATGCTTTCTGCCTGATTCTTTGTCTGATTCTGCGGAGGGTTCTGTTTTTCATAAAGCGAGCGGTTTTTTCTTGAGTAATAGAATTCATTATTTTTTATTTAAGGATAAAAAGTTACAATTGGCACACTGGTAAATTGTTGCATTGGTACATTTATATCGGATAATTCGCCACCAAAACCTCAGTTTTTCTTCTGTTTCCTCTTTTGCTCTTATGAGCTGCGGAAAGTGATTTGTCAAAAGTTTTTACATATCGGTTGTGCTTTTTGGCGAAATCCATAAGAAGTTGTGAAGGGTAGTTGGACAACAAAAAATTTCCTTTAATCTGTGAAAGTACAGTAAGGTCACGCTCCAGATGCTGGTGTGTATAACCTTCGTAATGTCACTGATGCACTTTTACGCCCAAATCGCTTGTATATGGAGGATCACAATAAAAGAAGGAATTTTCAGAGTCCCTGCTTTGGATTATTTTATGAGCTTCGTTACATTCAATCTGCGTATTGCGGAGACGCTCGGAGAGTTCCTCTCCAAAACGTTCTACTTTATTTTTAAAAGAAATTGCCGATTTTTCTTTGTCAAAACCCCGGCTTCACGCCTGATGCAGATAGCCCATATTACAGCTTACATAAAATGCCCAGGCTCTGATTACAGGCTGGTCATCGAATAATCGTGGGGAATTATAGATAATCATCGCCTTTTTGTATTCCTCCCTTGAATGCAGGGTAAGTTCAATTTTCTTTTTGAGTTCGGGAAATCTTGTTTTCAGAGTTTTATAAAAATTAATTACGTTTCCGTTGATGTCGTTAATAATCTCACAGGGAGCCGTTTCCGGTTTCATCCAAAAAATAGCTCATCATCCGAAATAAGGCTCACAGTAGACTTTGATATTTTTAGGAATAAGTGGAATAATTTCCTTTGCCATAACCTGTTTTCATCAAAAATATGACACTGGCGGCTTAAATGTAATTCTGCTTTGTAACATTTATATTTTTGTTTTTAGGAAATAATGCGTTTATGATTTAACGAAAACAGCCCGGCAAAAATCCGAGCTGTTAAGGAATAAATAATTGACCGAAAATTTTCGGTTAAGAATAGAGTGTGCTGTATGGAAAAACCTTTAGCGATGCTTTCTATTCTTACTTTTGTTTTTTGAGCCTGAAAAAGAGGAGTATTCTTCAGAAGCGTGTTCTTCTTCAATCTCCGGTTCATGTTCCAATCCTTGTTCTTCCGGATCGGATTCAGAAGTTTGTTCCTGATTTTCTTCTTCATACAATGGTTCGGCTGGTTCGTTTTCTGAATTTTCTGTTTGCGGAATATCCTCTTCAGCAGCAGGTTCATCTATATTTCCCGAAGCTGCTTCCTGTTCGGAAATATTTTCAGAAAATTCCTGAGAAACGGTTTCATTCTCAGCATTACGTTCAATTTCAGACAGTACTTCATTTTCCGTTTGAGTTTCCGGTAATTTTTCGGAATGACTATCCTCAGCAGAGGAGTGGGTGTTTTCAGGAATTGGCTGAGGATTGAGTTTTTGTTCTCTCTCTTCTTTCAGCCATTTTTCACACATATAGGTGATAATCTGGTAATCGGATTCTATGAGGTTTAAAATTCCCTCGTTCTCCAGTTCCAGTAAGTTCTTGTTGTCAGGCAGTTCCTGACCATACGTCTGTGAAACCATTTCCACCAGCTCTTTTCTTGTAAAGTATTTAATTAATACAGGACTGATGGTTTTAGATTCCAATGGTTGCTTTTCTGATGCTTTCTTTTTAAGCAGCACCGAAAAGATTTTCAGTAGGGATTGTTTGTTGTTATCCATTTGATTTAATTTTTGCTTGTTTTTTAATTTATACTATTGGAGTGATTTTTTCAGGTCATTAAACCGGATTTCCTCAAAGTAGGTATCCCTTTCGATGGTTAATTCAAAAGGTAATACGATGGATTCCATCTCATCAATGGAAAAATAACCCCACTCATCATGCATCATCCCCGTAACATAACCGAAGCAGATACGGGTTTGAGAATTATATTCCGAAGCATACCAAGTTTGTCCTCCTATCGGATTGAAAAACTTGGCAATGATTAACGGATTAAGATCTTCACTCTGACTGCCGATTTCGGCAAACCGCTTTTGAAGATGTTCTGTAATTAACTTCATATTATTTCTTGGTTGGGTATATTTATTTTATATGTTCATCCAGTCCCAATCTGCGGTAGATTTCGAGGTTGTGCTCAAAAGCTCCTTTACAGCGGAATCTGGGCTCCCTGTTTTCTCCTTCTGTGCCGTGGCAGATTTGGTGGGCTTGGAACAATGTCCTGCTTACAACTGCATCAGCCAGTTTGGGATCCTGCCATCTTCCATCTTTATCCGGTTTGAATGGACAGGTCGCACAAAAGTTTTTCATAACCGGAACTTTTTCAGGATCGATTTCCATTTTGTACTGTATTAAGGTTGATGTGAAAGGTTACTTCATCGGAATCCTGTAAATGATGATAAATGCATTGCCATCATCAACAGGAATAATTTCTTCAACAGTATTATCGTTGTCGTACAATGTTCCAAGCATGAAGTTCACAAATTCTTCAAAGGTCAGCGGAGCTTCTTCATACACTTCGAGATACTCGTTGTGCAGTTTTTTGTTGAGAAACAAAATCTGTTTAATATCCGGTGCTGCCATACTGGGTTTATTTTTGTTCATCGTTTGGAGTTAAACCATATTTCTTCTGCTTTGTCAAAGCCCACCCATTGGTGGTTTTCATCATAACCCCGCGAGGCGAGTTCGTAGCGGATGAATTTCTTTAGCGGAACATCAAACTTTAAAATGAACCGTAATAGTTCGCCATTCATTACAGAAAATGCTCCCGTAAGTTCTTCCCAATGAGACAGAGGATCGTAATCCATCCGAATAGTTCTGATTTTGTTATAATCAATCCAGTCATAATCCTCAGGAAGCGGATACTGAAATTCCATTTCCAGATCCATAAGCATCGCCTGATTGACTACCGCATAATTTTCTTCCGGTGCGTCTAATACACCAAATTGTTCTTTTTTCATACGGTTCTCAAAATTCTTCCATACGGCGAAGTCCATTGCTTTGGTCAGGTCATCGAAATGTTCAATAAAGGGTTCTTGCTTTTTTGTATTCATACATCGGGTTTAAAGTTTCATGAGCTTATATTGATTATCAGATCTCAGAGATGCGAGGACAGCCTTTGCTTCCGGTTCACGGTCATACAAACCCGTAACCGGCATAGTAATATATTTTTCCTGTTCAGTGACTCCCACATCGTAAATTCCGTACATGGCTTGGGGAATTCCCGCCTTTCTGCACAGAGCTTTGTAATTGCTGTGGTCGTACTCATCCCATTCCGATAATTCTTTTTCCATCAGATAATGGGTCTGGGTTCCCAACTGGTATAACAGGTTGTAAACTTTTGTTACCGTGACCGGATAGTCGGTTTTTTCCTCCCATTGTTCAATGATATAAGACAGGATATAGACATCGCCTCCGATGGCATTGAGAACTTCCTCTCTGTCCATTCCCTCTATTTCTCCAAGAGAAGAGGGGATTTTATTCATATAGAGCCATTTGAGAATTTCTACCAGATCTGCTTTTATGAAGAGTTCCGGCAGGATCGGGCAATATTCGTCTGTTTTCTCTTTCTCCAAATTTTGACGAAGCATTGTAAGAAAGCATAAGACCTGCAAACGGTCTTTTGTAGGATTTGTTTTCATTTTTGATAAATTTTTATTGGTTGTTTTTTTATAGAAACATCAGGCGGTAAACAGCAAGTGTTTCCACCTGCTGTCTACGGTCTGCTGTTTTCTTTTCCGTTTCTATTTTTGTTCCCATTTAAGCCTGCACCTGATAATGAATTCATCACCATACGGCAGATTATTAAGTGGGAAAGACAGAAACAGGAGTACCGGATAATATTCCGGATTTTCCCGATCTTCCTTGCACAAATCAAAGAAGCGGTCTTCAGGAGTAATTCGTTTTTTGTTGAAACCTGTATAGACTTCAAAGGTGTTTTTATCGAAGTCTATCACATAAGCCCATTCACAGAAAAGGCTGTCCGATGCAAACTCATAAGAATTGGCAAGAACAATTTCCGGCTGATCCTTGAGTGTCAGGATTTTTTCAAGAATTTCTCCTCCCAAATCACGGACGAGTAAAGGATATTCATATGTAAACCTATTATATTGGTCATTATTCATCCAGCCGTCTTGGGCTCCGATTGAGTTGAGAAATTCCTGAACCTTCCTGATATCCTCTTCATTCTGAAATCGTACTTTGGGAAGCACCTGCTTCAGTTGCTCTACGTTCTCATCTTCCAAAAGGAAATTGAGAATGGTCAAACCCTGACCTTCAGGGTATCCGTCCCACTGACCGTACTGGGCAATTTTTATTTCGCCCCCGTACTTTACTATAGTTAAGTTTCTTGTTCCCATAGTTATTCCTGGTTTTCAATTTCAGAATATTCGGAGTCGTTCTCGTCCGAAGGTTCGCAGTATAAAAGAAGTGTAGCCAGAAGATGATCGTAGTCTCCTTTTTTGCATTCCTCCACGACGAGGTCGATTTCCTGATGTGTCCAGCCCTGCCTGCGGGCCTCCCGACCAAATTTGCCTAATAAAACAAAGGCGTTACCGTCAGTCCCGGACAAATCCAGATTGACGGTTTTGTTGACTAATTTTTTCATTGGGTTGATTGTTGTTAGTTGGTTGTTTTTTACTTTTTACATTGGTTAATTAATTTTTCGTTTTACTTTGAGTTGTAGTTTTTGAAGTCATGACTTCGTTTTTTTGTTTTGGATTTTGTTAATAAGAATTCTTAAAAGAGATATTGTGTCGACGTTCTGTCATATAAGGATGTGGGTTTTTTAATGCAAGGGGATTTGTGATTTTTGGCTTGACTACTTTAATAATCGATATTTTTCCTGCGAATTTTTTTAAGCAGGGAAAATATCGATATTATATCGGGGAAAAACTGGCGTAATTTTTGATGGATAAAAGGAAATCAGCATCCTTTAAGTCGTATCCATACGGACGTTCAATAGGGTAATAATAAGGGTATTCCAAAACCCCGATTTCCAACTGCTTGACTTTTTACATTTTTAATGCCGGACGAAACACCTTGTTGACAGGAATATCAAAAAAATAGTCTTTATCACGACATCAACTTGACTTCGCCTTTGCCAATCCATATGTGTCCCTGTGCTGTGAGCAGCAGTTCCGGCAGCAGATAATCAGACTCTTATTGTTTTTCTTTTTTATCAAAGGCTGTGAATTACTGCTTACAGCAACTATAATATCAACACCCAAAAAACCAAATTATGAATATTGAAGATGTACAACACTGGAACACCAATGCTTCCTTATGGAAGATTACTGATTATTCAACTATTGAAGTTGGAAACTATATTTTAGGAGAGTTTCCCGAAATAAGAGAAGGACTTTTGGTAAAACATATCATAAAAACAGATACAATGCTGGAGAAGCTCCCTATAGATTCTCCGCAGTATCTTATAAGGTTGAAAACCCGTTTTATTTCTTTTGCAGAATATCTTTCGCTTTTGGAATCCCATCTACCGACTTCAGGAACAAATTCAGGAAAAGCATATTCTAAAATATCCGTCCATGCAAAACAATACTTTGAGCTATTGAAAAAAAGCAAATATTCTTCTTTACTTTTTGATACTGCCGACCATGAAAAAAATTACCTTGAGCTTTTTAAACTATTTCTACCGCACGCCAAAGACTTTTTCTTTTCAGGGCGTCCGGTTCCGCTGAAACTTAAAGATTTAGAAAGACACGCTGTTATTACGGGAAAATCAGGTTCGGGAAAAACGGAACTGATGAAAGCCCTGTTTATGCAGATTCAAAAGCATACCCACGAGAAGCAGCAGGCATCACTCGTGTTTTTGGATGTTCATGGCGATGTGACTGAAAGTTTGCTAACCCTCCGTCTTAACCAACAAAAGCCGGAACGCCTTATCTATATAGAACCGAGCTTCAGCAGGGATAAAGTTCCCAGCATCAACCCCTTTTATCATAAAATTTCTGATCCTGTAACAGCGGATCTGATGTGTCAGCAATTCTGTAAAGCATTTATGGAACTAATGGGGGATGCTGGGCTGTCTTTACACATGGAAGTATTGCTAAAACCCTGTCTGTATGTATTGATGAGCAATGGTAATTTCGGACTTTCAAATTTGCTGGATTTTTTTGATGATAACAGAAATGAAGAATTAATCGAATTGGGTAAAAAATCTTCGCACCACACCTACCGCGTATTTTTTGAGTCAGCCTTTTCCAATAAAAAGTATGCACTGACTAAATTGAGCATCTATTCAAGATTGCAAAGCTTATTGAACCATTATGTTTTTTACCAGATGCTTAACGGTAAACCAACGATTGACTGGGAAAAAGCATTGAATGAAGGCAAGGTCATTCTTATCAATTTAAGCAAAGGGAAAATCGGAGAGCAGAGCAGTAAGGCACTCGGGAAACTGATTGCCGCAACTTTACTGAGCATTACATTAAAGAGAGCGTTCCAACCGGAAAGTAAGAGGAAAAAAACCTTCCTGTTTGTAGACGAGTTTCACAATTTTGCTTCGGAAACCTTTGAAACTATCTTCAGTGAAAGCAGAAAATATTGTCTTTTTTTAGTCTGTGCAAGTCAGGCGATGACGCAGTTTCCGGTTTCACTGAGGGATATGATTCTTAATTGTACTGCCGTAAAATTACTGGGTATCAATGGAATGCCTGCCCTGAAAGCACAGGCGGGGGATTTCGGGTTGTCATACAGTCAGCTGCAGGAACTCGAGCCGTATTACTTTTATCTGAAAGTAGATCATTACAAAACATTAAAAATAAAATCTCCGGACTTTTTGCTGAAGCATCCGAAACATTATTTCTTATTGCCAAAAGAAATTAAATCGTTAAAAGAATATTGCCTGAACCAAAGCGGAGCATATCGTCCGGCAGATACGACCGTTTCGGAATTATCAAAAAATAATCTTCCTGAAAAGCAGACTGCACCTGAAAAAAAAGAACCTGAACCTTCATCATCATCTTATGAAGGTACACCATCTCAAACAAAAAAAATCCCAACGAAAAATGAATCTTCTCCAAAAGAGGGGATTCCTGTGAAATACAAATTATAATTAAAGAGGCAGAGAATTCGGTTTCCCACTTCTAAAATCAAATCTCTATTTCATAAACAAAAACAAAAAATATGAAGACAAAAAACATTATAACTCCGTCAATGGAGAAAATTTTGGTGAATTTAGGGCAGTTCAAATATTTAACTGTATCACAGATGCTTCGTCTTGATATTATGAAGGGCAGGAGAAATTTGAACAGGAAGCTCGCGGAATTAAGGCAGTTATCAAAACCTTTGGTACAAAACCTGTCATTCAGCGTCCACCCTGTGGAAGGTAAGCTGGAACACATTCATTTTTTAACACCTTATGGAGCAGAGCAGCTCAGGGAATATTATGGAAACCGTTTTCCTGTAAGATATCCGAAGAGTAACTCTCCTGTATTTGGCTTTGATTATTTCCATCGTCTTGCGGTCATAGATTTTGAAATTTCACTCAGAATATTTGCTGAGAAGAATGATTTGGGTATTGTGTTTTTTACCACTTATTTTGACAAAGTTTCTACGGAGAAAGAAAAAGGATACCGTGCAGCGTCTGCCATTATGATAGACCGTACAAAGTATCTTATTGCTGATGCCGTATTTATGATGAATACGCCTTACAGAGAAGATCTATATGCTTGTGAGGTGTTTTTAGACAGCGATGTTGCAAGGGTTTTGTCAAGCATAAGACAGCATCTGAATGTGCTGGCAAGCGGAAAATTTTCCGAGCAGTATAAGATCGACTACGGAAGCCGTCTGCTTTGTATTTTTAAGCATAAAAATGTGATGCAGAAAGTTATGGGAAAACTTTATAAAGATATGGATTTCAAACAGGCACAAAAGCATATCTTATTTAAAGCAGCCGATGAGCTGGACGTTGAGATGTTTTTTGACTGGAAATACTGTGACGGAAGTGAAGCAAGTCTGTTTTAATTTCCTGATAAAACAGGTGTTGAAATAAAATTTAATTTGCTTACAATATCAATATTTATTCTGTACCAAAAGCAAATGGCTGCAAAAAATTATGAATTGAAAATTCGTAAAATGCAGGAAGGTAAAGAGATTTACTATCTGGGGTCTATAGATGGGCTAACCGGATTTTTGGTCGAAGGGGAAACAATTGAGAAGGTTAAGGAATTGGCTCCGTTTATACTAAAAGACTATTTGGAAGCAGTTGAGGAAATGAAAAAAGTGAATCAATTCAGAAAAAAATTACAATTTAGTCTTCAAACGGCATAGTATGGGAGTCCGAAATTCATTTTCCAGAAAAGAAGTAATAAAGTCATTAAAAATTTTAGGTTGTGTATTCGTAAGGCAAGGGAAAGGTTCACATGAACTGCGATATAATCCGGATACAGATGCTACTTTTGTTCTTGCTTTCCACGCAGGGAAGCCAATGAAAGAATGAACGTTGAGAGCGGTTCTGGCTGAAGCAGGAATTGATGAAAAAATATTTTTGAAAACATCCGGAAAAATAAATTAGATATTGCCAAACCTCATAGGTGTTATGACTTAGAATAATCAGAACCCAATCACATTATCAAGAGCTTCGTCCATATCTTTATGAATAAAGTTGGACTGGTAATTTACCGTTGTTGTAATAGAGGAGTGACGATATAATTTTTGCAGCATCTGGATTGAGATTTTATCCCCCGAAATATTTCCGAAAGTGTGGCGGGAAATGTGCATCGTTATTTTTTTGTCGATTTTTGCTTTTTCGGCAATTCGTTTTAAATATTTGTTTAACGTTTTATCGGCATTGCTTGTAGCACTGGTAATTGCTTTTTTGTTCTTTTCATCAATCCCTTTTAACTCCGGAAATATATAATCGTTCTTAGATGTTTTATTTTTTTCGTAGTGAGCGAGTATTATCAAAATTTTATCGGGAATTTTTAGCGAAACCAATTTTTGGTTTTTATTCATTCTGTACTCCAATCTTCCGTCCTGTATTTCAGACCATTTCGTTTTCAAAACATCAGCAACCCGAATTCCTGCCAAATAAAAACTGAACAACCACACATTTCGGGAGTGCCATTCTTGTGAACCAATCTCCAAATCCAACGCCTCGATTTTTTTCACTTCCTCTTCAGTTAAGCCCACTTTTTGAGTTTCAGGAAACTTGATTTGAATTTTATTTCTTCCGAAAGGATAATGCTTACCATCAACAATTCCGTCTCTGATAGCAGAATTGTAAATGGTTCGAATGATGATTAAATAATTAGTGATAGTTCTTTCGGAGAGCTTCTTTTCCAGAAGAAGATGGTTTTGAAAGGATTTGAGAAGCGGAACGGTGATTTGTTCCAAAGAAAACTTCTCGCAATTGAGAAAAGATTTGAAATAATTGATTCTCGGTTTGTCGGCATTCAGTTGATTGAATTTTCCGTGCTGTTCTAAATTATTCAGGTAATCTTTTGCAAGACTAAAGAAATCGCTATCGGCATTGGTGAGTTTTTTCCGAATGGCTTTTACATCTTTTGTCTGTCCTCCAATATCCATATCGATGAGCTTTGCTCCCGCTTCAGCAATTTTCTTGTCGATGAGATGATTGAGCCGCTTGGAATTAGGATGACTTTTCTTGACTCGCTTTGTTTTCTCGTCCCAATCTTTCTTATCAATATAATGTTCGAGATTGATGAACGTAGATTTTCGGTTGTTAGTAATGCGAAGGTAAATAGGATATTGTCCCTGTTTGTTCGCTTTCTTTCGTAATATGGCACAAATAGTAGGCATAAATAGAAATTATTTAGGTTGGACATCAATTCAAATACATTAATCATCATAAAATGATTAAACAGAATTTCATAAAAGTTTTATCTTTGAATAAAGAATACGGTTGGTATTATGAGTAAATACACAGGATTCCGTGGCTTTATTATAATGCTAAATTACGTAGGAAATTTGACACACGCAAGTATAATTATCTGAAAGTGAAGGAAAAACGTGTATGTTTTGGGTACAACATAGGTACAACATTTTGCGGTTTTCGTTGGTTTTTATTGGTTTCTTATGGAATTAAAAAATTACGTAAACTCCCCATTTTAGGGCAATATTGAGCATTTTGAACCACTCTTAAATGAATTCATAACTCTGAGTTTTATAATCGGGAAAATGTTCTATTAAAACATTTTCCCGATGAGTTGGCTAAATTTTAGAAAGAAATTGCGGCTTCTAAAACAAATCCGTTGAATTTTCCGTCATACAGAATGTTTGAAGTAGGATATCCGTCGTATTTTTGATTAACGTATTCTGCTTTGGCAAGAATGTTTTTTGTCATAAACCAGCCTCCGCCAATATTAAATCTTGAAATATCTACTTTGTTTCCTGTTGCCAATTCTCCTTTTACCATATTGTATCTTCCTCCGACATAAAGATTGTCGTTATTTCCGAATCTGTAAAGAAGCTCTGCTGCATACTGATTCCATGTTCTTCTGTCTGTTTCTGCAAAGTTTCTTCCTGAAGCAGTTTCAAAAGTTCCGAAAAATTCAAGACCTTTATATCTTACAAATGGGTTGATCATGAAAGATGTTACTTTGTTTTTAAAATCCGGAACAATTTGTCCTGATCTGAAGTTTGCAGAAGATGTTGCTGCTGCATTTTCCATTACATAATAATATCTAGAACCAGCTCTATCTCCATCATAGAAATCTAATCGTTGTGTATGAGCGGCATTGTAAACAGAACCTGTTAAACGAACTCTCAAATCATTGTTGACTTGTTTGTCATAGCCAACTTTAGCGTATACAGAAGGGCTTGTTCCTCCGGTTGCATTCTGATTAAGTCTTCCGTTTGTAACACCCGCCATTCCGATAAAGTCATTTTTTCTATAATAAAGCTCAGCAAAAATCATTGTAGCATAAGCATCCATCAAATAATTTCCAACAAATGGGTTTTGTGTTGTGTAGGCATTGTCACTTCTTCTAAAGTGCGCATCACCGTAGTTGATTTCGTCATGACCAAATTTAATGGTCGCATGTTTCATGAAATCACTTAAAAAGTCCTTTTGAATGAAATCTAATTTATCAATCTGGATATAACCTCCTTTTACATAAGTTTCATTGTGGTGACGAGAAGATAAGAAGGTTCTTAAATGTAAATTAATACCATCATATAATGCCACATCAATATCTAAATTAGCAGTAGGAAGGTTAAAATTGTTCCCGATATTGTATAGTTGGGTTGCAGGAACAGATTGATCTGCGCCACTTTCATGCTTGATTCCCTGGAATTGTAGAGCAAAAGCTCCTCCGACTCTTACTTTAAGTTTTTCAAAAGTAGTTACGGAATCTTTTGGGTTTTCAAATGTATTTATACCTCTTTGGTCTCTTGGTTTTAGATTGTCTAAAGGAAATTGTTGGGCATTTGCAAAATTAGCCAACATGATAGCTCCTAATATTCCTATTTTTAGATAGTTTGATTTCATAATGCTTAATTTTTATAGTTTTTATTCTGCTGTAATGTTTACTTTTACGGTTACTTCATCACCTGTTTTCACTCCCATGAACCCTGGTCTGCTCATTCCGAAATCTGAAAGTTTTAGGGTTTCTGTCCCATCAATCACGTAAGTTTTTTCTTTTTTAGTAACATTAACGGGAAATGTGATGTTTTTAGAAACTCCAGCTATTGTTAGCTTTCCTGCAACGTTGCTTTTTCCTAGGCTTATTGAAGAAGCTGTAAATGTGATATTTGGACTTTGTGTTGCTTTTAACGCATCATAAGCTTTATTGTCCATCATTTTACCTTTTTTGCTTTTCAGGTTTTTTGCGGGCATTGTAAAAGTTGCATTAGAAATGGTATTTCCGTTTACAGTTCCTGAAAAAGTAGCGGCAGAACCATTCATTTCCCAATCATGGAGACTTGAAGTTCCTGTCACTATGATTGTTGTTGTTTTTTGATTGATTTTTTGAGCATTTGTATATTGAGAAAAAAACAATGCTCCACATAATACAGTTGTGTTTAATAAAATTTTTAAATTTTTCATTTCCTTAGATATTTATCAGTTATATTATTTTTATATTGATTTTTTGTTTATATAAAGTTAAATATATTAATTTTTTTACACTAATATTAATGTATGATATAAATCTTTTTGTTTTTTATGATTATTATATTGTTATTTATTT
>NZ_JAPDHV010000019.1 GCF_025971925.1 Chryseobacterium oryctis | reverse complement strand
CTTTCAAAAAACTGTCTTAAACTTCCGTCTAATTCATCAACTTTCAAAACAATGCTTTCAAATAATATTTCCGTTGCCTGTTCTATATCTTCTATCTCCGTAACTAAACAATTGTCTGAGGTGACACACCTCTGATACTGATTAATAAAGGTTACTTGCTTAATAACCGCTTGATACATTTCATTTAAACGCCTTATTTTATGCACCTTTTCAGGAAGATTTAATTTTGTTGCAAACGGATTTATAACCTCGTAATACTTTAAATTTCTTACCAACTTTTGTATAAAACCAATTGCTTTTTCCTGTTCGTTTCTGTCTATTTCTCCTGCATTTCTGCGGTTCTGATACTCGATAATTCTCTGTGTTTGTTCCTTGCTTTCGTCTACTGCCAATAAAAAACTCCTGCTCATATTATCCTCATACGTTTCGCCTTTTGTTGTTGCAGATAAACTGCTGAACTGACCTTTTACGATTTTATGGGAAGATTTATTGTTTCCTTTCTTATCCTTGATGGTTACGGAACTTCTCAAAACCTGATTGCTTATAAATTCTCTTAACGCATATAATGCATCTTCTTTTAAACCGTCTAAATCTTCAATAATGATAATCTTTTGGAATAAATCAAATTCGCCCCAGTTGTATAAGCTCGATTCTGTAATTCTTGTAAATCTCAATACGTCTTCCTGTGGCATTAAATCCGCAATTCTGCTGATAATGTGAGTCTTTCCGCTTCCCGAACTTCCTTGTACAATTCCGTGTAACGGGCTTTTGTTTAAGTAACTAATCGTAATTAAAAACAACAATAATCTCGATTGCTCTTCGCCGATGATTCCTGCTTGTTCGATGAGTTGGTTTAAGGATTTTAAAAGGTCTTTTTGTTGTAGAAACTCCGTGGCGGACTGCCAATTATTTTCTTTTGTAGATTCTTCATTTCGCTTCGCTTCATTCAGAATGACAGAACGTTTGTCATTCTGAGCGTAGTCGAAGAATCTCGCTGATTCCACGGATTCCGCAGATTTATTTGGGGAGTTGGAGGGAAGCTTCACTTCGTCCGATTTACTTTTTTTCGCAGAAAGGAAGGGACTCGAACCCTCGGTGTAATGGAACTGGTGTTTGAGACCAGCACGTCTAC
>NZ_JAPDHV010000018.1 GCF_025971925.1 Chryseobacterium oryctis | reverse complement strand
AAACATCCTGAACTTAAAGCCTGATAAATGATTAATCCCAGAATGATTTTGTCCCTTTTTCCGTAGATGTCGAACTTTTGTATTTGGTATTTTCTATTTGTAAATCTTGTGTAAATTTCGTTTAACTCATCTTCTGTTAAAAATCCTGTAATTAATGGTCTTTTTGGTGTTTTTATTCTAAAGTTTTTTAATGGGTGGTCTTTCCTTTTTCCTTTCAATTGAAGATAGTCAAAGTATTGTTCTACGGTTTTGATGTGATTGTTGATGGTATTCAGGGAGTATTTTTTCTGTAATAATTCTATTATATTTAATAATTCCTGTGTTGTTACGGTATCAAAATTCTGTTTTCTGGAACATCTGCTTTTCCATAATAAGATATGATTTTCTTTTTCTGTAATTGTTCTTTCTGCATAGTGATAATGTTGTTTTAAATAGTGTAAAAACTCTTTCATAAATGTGTATATCTCTGTGTGCTTTCTAAACTTCTGTGTCCTAAAAATGTACTTACTTTTTTAAGTTCCATTCCGTTTTTAAGAAGATGGGTTGCAATGCTGTGTCTTAGTAAATGAGGATATATTCTCTTTTTAATCTTGCTTTTTTCTGCTGTTTTATCTATAATGAACTTTATTCCTGAAGTGGTTAAATTTCCTTTTAATCCCTGTAAAAAACATTCTCCTTTAGGGATTCTTTCTTTTACATATTCTTCAAAAATATCTCTTGCTTTGCTATGTATCGGGACTTCTCTCTGATAGCCTGTTTTGGATTTTCTTACCAATACTTTTTGGTTTTCTAAATCTACATCTTCCAATAATAATTCTGCCGCTTCTCCGGCTCTTAATCCCAGATAATATAAGCAACATAAAACGGCTTTGTCTCTAGTGTTTACGGTGGTTTCAAAGAGGGTTTGTATTTCTTCCGGACTTACTATTTCTATTTTTGGTGTATAGGTTTTAAAACTTTTGCAGAAGAGGATATCTGTTTCTTTCCGTTCAATGTTTTTTCTGTAATTTCTGTATAGTTTCAGGGCTGTTAAATAATTGTTTACCGTGCCGTTGCTGAGTAATTTCTCAGGATTATTTTTGTTTTTTCTTAGTTTCAGATAACTGATATATTCTTTGGAAAGGTTTCCTTTTTCTCTGTATTCTTCGTATTCTTTGGCTATGGCTACTATTCTTTTGACATTCTTTTTCTGATAGTTTCTGAGTTCTAAATATCTTCTGAAGTTTTCCATATACGACTGT
>NZ_JAPDHV010000017.1 GCF_025971925.1 Chryseobacterium oryctis | reverse complement strand
AAGTTAAGCCCACCAGCGCCGATGGTACTGCTAACGCGGGAGAGTAGGTCGCCGCCAGTTTTTATTTAAAAGTCTCATACAGTATTGTATGAGACTTTTTTGTTTTTGTACCTTACTTTACATTAAACTTGAATACTATATATATTACCGCATCAATACAATCCAGCATTAATTTAAATTATCCCCAAAAACCACTCCGTCTACTTCTTTCTTTCTTTCTTTCTTTCTTTCTTTCTTTCTTGTTCAAAGTCTTTACGTTAAATGTGAGATGATTGCGGTTTACAACTTAGAACTCTTACTTTATATAAGACAAAAACCACTCTGTTATATTAAAAATCAAATGAAAGTAAGATAATGAGGTAATTAATTGTGTCGTTTAGGGATAATAAAATCTTATCTTATATTGAAGTATATAAGATTTGTAAGATTTATAATGAAGGTGTTTTAAAAATGATTTTATTAAATTCCAATAGGGTTGATTTTGGGAAAAAGAGGGGACGATATAATCTGTTAATGATTACTCTATTTAATTCTAAGACTTCTATTAAAATAGAAAGTATGAAATCATTAGTCTTTTTCTTTTTCTTTTTCTTATGTCTTATATATTGCGTGTCAGCAATCAGAAGTTACCATCTTCATCCGAAGAGAGTGATAATCCGATAATCCGTGCATAATTAAATCAATTCTTAAAATTATTCTATTTATCTAACTTGAAATCCTGGTAACAGCAAGTCATTTACTAGAGATAAAACTTTAACTGCACAAATTAGAATCAGCTTTATCGGCTTAATCTGTGAGAAATAAATTACAGATAGAAACTGAAAACAGTATTTTTATATATACATCAAATTATTTTTGTTAAGTACAAAATAGGTTCTTTTCTGCTATTTATTATTTTGAAAGACTAAGAAGTTTAGCAGTTAAAACTCCATATCGGATTATTTATTGAATAGAGTAGTCTTCGAAATAGTAGATTAAAAATTAAACTAACTGAAGACTAGTTTTGCTTGTCAATGTTATCTTTTATCTTTAAGATTTTGCCCTAAGAATATTTATACTTTAAATGTGGTTATATTTAGGCAACAGATTAAACGTTGGTTTAAAATTTTTCCTTCAAAGTATCAGTTGTTTAGCTTAGAATATTAATAAAATATAAAATTTATGTTAACAATATTTGTTTTGTAATGATAAAAGGCAGTATCTTTGCCGCACTGAAAACGAGAAGTGATTAGGTAAGCGCAGAAGGGCTTTTAGGTAAGCATAACACATCAATAGAGGATAAGAAGCTCAAAAAAAACTTTTAAATTTTTATAGAATAAAAGTTGTGGGAGTTAAAATAATCAGTATCTTTGCAGTCCCTAATAAGGGAGCGCAGAAGTTGATGGATTGGAGGTTTAGAGGAGTTAAGGT
>NZ_JAPDHV010000016.1 GCF_025971925.1 Chryseobacterium oryctis | reverse complement strand
CAGAAAAATATGACTCTACTTCTCCATTTGCTTATGTGGTAAATAGCCCAATCTCACTGATAGACCCGGACGGAAGATGGATTGATGATGCAGGAAATATTACAGATACCTCAGGACAAACATTCTATTTTACAGAGAGAGGAATGAGCCGAATGGAAAATTTTGTAGGACAAAATAGAGATGAAGGCGGAGGCGGTGGAATGACCATTGGAGAACTCTTGGATATATTCAGTTCAGGAGTGGATTTCTCTCAATTTGATTTTTCTCAATTTATAGACGGTGCACTGAATGACGAGGAACCTGTAAACTTCTTTGGAAAAACAGGAGCTGATGCACCATTTTATCAAAAGTTTAAAGAAATGTACAAGTTTTTTAAAGGAACAGCGGGAGATGGTGTGTTTAGAGCTTATGGACATGGTGGATATGGAAATATATGGGATGGAGAAACTGCTATTTATACAGCTGAAAAATTTGATACTTTAATGAATGAACGAAATAGTAATTGGAAAAATATTGATAAAATAAAAGATGCCATTTTAATATTATATGTTTGTCGCTCCGCAACAGATTATCCCGATAAAAAAAATTATCAAACATTCGGACAAAAAGTATCATTAGCTCACCCAAATCTTACTGTAATAGCATTTGATGAATATGTAACTTATGATAATTCTGTTAAGGGAATAAAGAATGTCAATAGAAAGGAAAATTCAGGAGATGGGTTAGGATCAATAATTTTTTATCAAAATGGAGAGATTTTAAAAAGACAAGCATATAAAGAGTTTTTAAAAAAATATCCTAATTTTCAATAAATCGAAACTGAAATGAAAAAAATAATATCATTCTCATTAATACTTTTATTATTTAATTGTTCTAAAAAAGAAGAACAAAAAAAAAGTAAGACAACAAAAGATACAATTCCTAAGACTACATTTGTAACGTTTGATTTTCATGATAAAGAATTACAAGAAAATCTAAATAAAGCAATTACAAAAGGTGATACAATAGCATATATAAGAAGTTACAAGAAATATAGTATTAATGGTAGAGATAAAGAATTCCTTTATTATGCAATTTTAATGGCGGAGAAAAATAATTATAAGAAGGCATATTATGATATTTCATTAATTTTATCACTTCCCCCTACAGATTCATTAAAGGGAAAGTTTAAATCTAATAGCAAGTTTAGGGATTATTCATTTTATAAATCTTATGAAATGGGTGATGAAGCAGCAAAAGAAGATATAAAATATATGTTTACAGAAAAAAATGAGATAATTCCAAAGTCTTCATCAATATATTGTAAATAATAGTACCCACTCCCCGCTGTGCAAAGTCTGTGACTTTGAGCGAGTAACAATAAAAAACCACTGCTCTCGCAGTGGTTTTTTTTGTTTTTATAATGCAGCAATATTTTTAAGTTTGGCGGCTTTAATAAAAGCATCGATAGTTGCAAAAATATGAGCTTTGGTATC
>NZ_JAPDHV010000015.1 GCF_025971925.1 Chryseobacterium oryctis | reverse complement strand
TAACAATAAAAAACCACTGCTCTCGCAGTGGTTTTTTTTGTTTTTATAATGCAGCAATATTTTTAAGTTTGGCGGCTTTAATAAAAGCATCGATAGTTGCAAAAATATGAGCTTTGGTATCGCTGTCGAGTTCCTGTATAGCTTTTAGTTTTTTCAGAGTATCGTTATCAATCTGCTCATACTCTCCGTCTTTTACAAGATAGTCCAGAGTTACGCCCAAAGCATCGGCAATTTTAGTCGCGACATCAATGGACGGTACATTTTCTCCACGCTCATACTTCCCGATAATATCACCAGAAGTTCCGACCATTTTACCAAGGTCGCTTTGCTTCATTTTTTTTTGTTTTCTAGCAAAAGCTAATCTGTCTGCAAAAGCCATAAATAAGTCGTTTTTATGAGTTATAAACTAAGAATAAGCAAATATAAACAACTTATAGGTTAGATAAAAATACAATAATGCTTGTGTATAAAAGTTAAATGAGTTAGATTTGTGAGGTATTTATCAGATGAAATATTTTTTTAAAATTTTATTCTATGGAAATCTCCGCAATCAAAGAACGATTAAGTTTATCCGAAGTTCTGCAACATTACAATTTACAGCCAAAAAATAATATGCTTCATTGTTTTTATCACGAAGACAAAACGGCAAGTCTTCAGGTGAATCTGGAAAAGAACTTTTACAAATGCCACGCTTGCGGAAAAACCGGAGACGTAATACAGTTTATAGAAGATTACGAGACTTCGACAGGCTCAGTCTTATCAAAACATGAAGCGATAAAAAAGGCTGAAAGCCTTTTAATAAATAACGGAAAATTAATAATTAAAAATACTAGAGGTACTGCGGAGAACCTTGGGCAGACTGATTTCTCAGGAGAAAAGTCTGCCTTTTTTTTAGAAAATATGTTTGGGTATTTTAGAAAAGCCCTCTACTGCTCCACTCCTGCAAAACAATATATAGAAAAGCGAAATCTCGACAACAGCATTTTAGAGATTGGTTACAACTCGGGTCAGTTCCATCACGGAACGAGGAAAGACTGGCAATTAATACAAAATGCTTTAGAAGCAGGTTTATTATTAGATAAAGGGCTCATCAACAACAGAACGAAGGAAAAAGCCTATCAGGTTTTTGGAAACAAATGCATTGTTTTTCCGCTGAAAAATAAAGAAAACAAAATCGTCAGCCTATATTTTAGGGCAATCGTAGAGAACAAAAACGGAAAACATTTTTACTTAAAAAACCGTTCCGGAATTTATCCCAACTATCCGAAATCAGAAACAAAAAAACTCATTCTTACAGAAGCAATTATAGATTGTGCAAGTTTACTTCAGATAAAAGAAATTATCCAAAAAGGCTGTCACACTGAGCTTGTCGAAGTGATAAGTTGCTTTGGAACCAACGGATTAAACGAAGAGATTTTACAGGCGATAAAAAACTGGTGTCATTCTGAGCAAAGCGAAGAATCTAAAGAAATTATTTTCTGTTTTGACAACGACGATGCAGGAAGAAAAGCAGTTAAGAAATATGCAGAATTACTAAAAACCAAACACCAAAAACTAAATACATCATTTGTAGAACTGCCCAATAAAGATATCAACGAAACCTTGCAACTTCATAATGAAGAAATATTTACAAAGCTTTTAGAAGAAAGAAAATTTATTTTTTCATCTGAAGAAAGCGGAATTGGTAGACGTGCTGGTCTCAAACACCAGTTCCATTACACCGAGGGTTCGAGTCCCTTCCTTTCTGCGAAAAAAAGTAAATCGGACGAAGTGAAGCTTCCCTCCAACTCCCCAAATAAATCTGC
>NZ_JAPDHV010000014.1 GCF_025971925.1 Chryseobacterium oryctis | reverse complement strand
TTATGTCCTTTAAAGCAAAATTCAAAGTTGCGGGGAAAGAGCGCAACATCATTGCTGTAGATTTCGGAATGCTACAGGAGACCGACCCAACAGGAAGACCATCTTCTATCGTAAGAGGGGGTAAAATTCATTTAACAGTAGAAGGCACCGGCGAGACCGATCTTTTTGAATGGATGACGAACTCATTCGAGAGGAAAGACGGGAGTGTTGTATTTTTCAAAAGAGACAGCGAGGCTACCCTAAAGGAATTGAAGTTCAAGGAAGCTTATATCGTGAAGTATAAGGAAGATTTTGATTCATCAAGCCAGAATCCACTTACGGAAACCTTTGTGCTTTCTGCAAAAGAAATAGAATTAGGTAATGCAAAGCATGTCAACGAGTGGGTATAATCCATCGATGACAGTCTGAAAAGCCTTTCAAATAACGTTCATAAAGAATTTTAATATAAAAAAATGAAAGGCTTACAGGCCCTTTTTTAGAAAAACAGTGAAAAAAATAAACCCAATAATTTAAAAAAATTAATCGATTATGTCCTTTAAAGCAAAATTAAAAGTAGCCGGCAAAGAATACAATATATTAAACATCAGCTACGGCTTATTCCAGGAAACAGACGCCACAGGAAGACCCTCTACAGTAACAAGAGGCGGTAAAATCGATGTTGTGGTAGAAGGAACAGGAGCCACAGACCTTTTCGAGTGGATGACCAACTCATTTGAAAGAAAAGACGGAAGCGTGGTTTTCGTAAAAAGAGACAATGATGCAACGCTTAAGGAATTGAAATTTACAGAAGCTTACTTAGTAAAACATAAAGAAAATTTTGATTCTACGGGAGAAAATCCGTTGACAGAAGCGTTCACTATTTCAGCAAGAAAAATTGAGCTAGGCTCCGGCGCTTACGAAAACGAATGGGTATAAAGTTTTTATAAAAGTAAATGGGCAATTTCGGTTGCCCTTTTCTTTATCCTATAAGTATGGATGATAAGTGAATAACGATGCTGATATTGCTTAAAATTCATAGATTATTAATTATTAAAAAACACAAGATATGTCTTTTTTATCCAAATTAGAATTAGACGGTAAAACATACAATATCCTTGAATGTAGATACAATTTTACACAGGCGACTGACGGAACGGGAAAACCTCAGGGTATGCCTCAGGGAGGAGAAATTTATGTTCGAATCGAAAGTACGGGAAATCCCGAATTATTAGGCTGGATGCTTGACCATAACCAGACCAAGAACGGAAAAATCATTTTCTTTAGAAGAGATGCGATGAGCAAACTTCAGGAGCTTATTTTTGAAAAAGCCTACTGTATTGATTTTACAGAAACCTTTCATGCTCACAATGCAGAGCCATTGCAGATAGAAATGCGTCTTATCGCCAAGAGATTTGACGTGAACGGTGCTTCCCACGAGAAAACCTGGAAAGAGTAGATTTCGGAGACTTTCTTTGTATCCGTCACTAATTTTATTCATCAATTAACTGAAAAACACAAAACCATATGGAAGAAAATAGCACTCATATGTCAGGATTTAACGGAAGACTGAATCATCCCGATGACATAAAAAAATACTTTTCGTCAAAAACATTTAAAGATTTTCTGGCAGACAAAACCAGTCCGTTGGTCTATTGTACTCTTAGTCTGGACGGGAAACCGTTTCTAGACAAGTCGGATTTTTCATTAAGTTTAAGCCAGTTGACTAATGACCATGACAGCTTTACGATAATAGTTCCGGATGATGCATTGGATAGTTTTGAAGGATATGTGATGGAAAATTCTAAGACGGTTTTGGGTAAAAATCTTACCATCAATCTACACCGTTTTGGGAGTGTAAA
>NZ_JAPDHV010000013.1 GCF_025971925.1 Chryseobacterium oryctis | reverse complement strand
GATATAACAATACAGGAATCCGTTACAAAGTAAGTTACTGGGATAATTATCAGAAACTGAGAGTAGAAATAAAAGACTATTTATTGAAGCAGATAAAAGAATTAAAAAGCAATAAATAAATAAATAAATAAATAAATAAATTGCCTGACCTGCAAGGTCTGGGTCACAGTGGTTCGCTAATGGTTCACAAAAAAGAACATGTACGATAACATAACTAACTAAAAACCAAACACTAAAAACTAAAAACAAAGTTAGCGACCCAAAATTTAAAATAATGCAAAAGCAAAACAGTCGTATATGGAAAACTTCAGAAGATATTTAGAACTCAGAAACTATCAGAAAAAGAATGTCAAAAGAATAGTAGCCATAGCCAAAGAATACGAAGAATACAGAGAAAAAGGAAACCTTCCCAAAGAATATATCGGTTATCTGAAACTAAGAAAAAATAAAAATAATCCTGAGAAATTACTCAGCAACGGCACGGTAAACAATTATTTAACAGCCCTGAAACTATACAAAAATTACAGAAAAAATATTGAACGGAAAGAAACCAATCTTGTGATATGCAGAAGCCTTAAAACCTATACCCCAAAAATAGAAATAGTAAGTCCGGAAGAAATACAAAGTCTATTTGAAGCTACCGTAAACACTAGAGACAAAGCCGTTTTATGTTGCTTATATTATCTGGGATTAAGAGCCGGAGAAGCGGCAGAATTATTATTGGAAGATGTTGATTTAGAAAATGCAAAAGCATTGGTAAGAAAATCCAAAACAGGATACCAAAGAGAAGTTCCGATACACAGCAAAGCAAGAGATATTTTTGAAGAATATTTACTCATAAGAGAACACAAAGGAGAAGGGTTTTTACAAGGATTAAAAGGAAATTTAACCACTTCCGGAATAGAGTTCATTATAGATAAAACAGCAGAAAAAAGCAAGATTAAAAAAAGAATATATCCTCATTTACTAAGACACAGCATTGCAACCCATTTACTGAAAAACGGAATGGAACTTAAAAAAGTAAGCCTGTTTTTAGGACACAGAAGTTTAGAAAGCACACAGAGATATACACATTTATGAAAGAGTTTTTACATTATTTAAAAGAACATTATCACTATGCAGAAAGAACAGTTACAGAAAAAGAAAATCATATTTTATTATGGAAAAGCATATGTTCCCGAAAACAGAATTTTGATACCGTAACAACACAAGAATTATTAAATATAATAGAATTATTACAGAAAAAATACTCCCTGAATACCATCAACAATCATATCAAAACCGTAGAACAATACTTTGATTATCTTCAATTGAAAGGAAAAAGGAAAGACCACCCATTAAAAAACTTTAGAATAAAAACACCAAAAAGACCATTAATTACAGGATTTTTAACAGAAGATGAGCTACACGAAATTTACACAAGATTTACAAATAGAAAATACCAAATACAAAAGTTCGACATCTACGGAAAAAGGGACAAAATCATTCTGGGATTAATCATTTATCAGGCTTTAAGTTCAGGATGTTTACGAGAATTAGAACTTAAAGATATTGATTTGGAAAAAGGGCTCATCAGAGTACCAAAAGCCACAGAAAACAGATTCAATGAGAGAACTTTATCCTTAGAAGCTTCGCAAATTTTAGACATCTATCATTACATAAAACAAACAAGACCCCAATTAGTAAAGCTCTTGAAAACAAACACAGAAACTGAAAAACTTTTCGTCACAGACAGAAATACCAAATTTAGCAATATCACCACCGAAATCAGAAAAAAAATAGAAATCCAAAATTTACAGCAAATCAGAAACAGCAGAATCAATCTCTGGCTAAAACAATATAATTTAAGAGAAGTACAATACAAAGCAGGAT
>NZ_JAPDHV010000012.1 GCF_025971925.1 Chryseobacterium oryctis | reverse complement strand
GATACCAAAGCTCATATTTTTGCAACTATCGATGCTTTTATTAAAGCCGCCAAACTTAAAAATATTGCTGCATTATAAAAACAAAAAAAACCACTGCGAGAGCAGTGGTTTTTTATTGTTATCCGCTCAAAGTCGGGAGACTTTGTAAAGCGGGGAGCCCTTCTAAATCAATCAATTGAATTCATACTTGTAAATTCGTTTTCATCAATTTCACGCTCTAAGTATCCAATAACTTCATCCCAATTTTCACTCAGAAAAAACATACCATAATATTTTTCCCCTAATATACTTACAAACCTCAATTTACTATTAGAATAATTTTCCAAACTTAGTATTAAACTACCTATTTCTTGTGATAAACTATCATTGCCATTTCTTGTAGCGGTATATTGTCTAATTTTATATATTCCTATTAAGTTATCTCTATCAAAGTTATCACTGTTGCTGATTTTAATTTTATACTGGTCAATATTACCTAAGAAATTTCTTTCTTTTTTAATTAATTTAAAAATGTCTTCTGATGTTAACATATAGATTACTTTATTTTGATCTTGGTAAAACATATTGAACTTTAGCTCCATATGTAACCCCAGGTACAAGCCATTCAGATTCACCTAATGTAAAAGGATTTGGAATAGCTTGCCCCGTGGTAAATGCTTTAGACATAATAATTCCAGGGATTCCATTTGTGTAAAATGCCTTACCTGTAGCAAAATCTCTTGCAACATTTATATCACTAGTCCAACTAGTCCAAATGCTAAGATTATCTCCTCCAGAGTGTAATTCCATATCTCTATGAGGTCCCCAAGTTGTAGCAACTTGTCTAAACCCTCCAGGTATTGCAATTCCCTGCATTGCTTCAAAGTACATAGAACCTTTGGCTTTTGAAGAAACACCTCTATACAAAGTAATCATTTGCTCAGGTTTGTCAGCCGTCGTTGTAAGGGGCACATCAGTAGCTCCTGTAAGCGGAATATTATAACCTTCTGTATGAGAGCTATCTCCATTTAACATTAAAGGTAATGCCCAAAGTCCTTTACTAAGTACACCTGCTGTAGCCATAGCTTCTTCCAAAGTTAAAGTGGCTTCAGCTGTTGCAACTCCTTCAGGAATTAATGCAAAATTTATTATAGTTGCCGTTACAAGATGTCCAGAAGTCGTACTTTTCTTTCCTCCAAAAAGCTTACTAAAAAAGTTTGTAAGAATTTGTCCTAATCTGATTCCTGTGCTATTTTTAGGAGTAGGGTCACTACTTCCACCAACTACAACGCCTGCTCAACTTTTTCCTCGCGCGAGGACTTCATTTTTCTTCGCGTGAACTTTACTTTTTGAACGCTTCTCTGTTCAGCGGTTCCAAAAATAGGGATTTCAACTGAAGAAAAAAATGGGGTTTTCCCCATTTTTTATTTCAATTGAAAAAAGTATTGATGGATACAGGGAATTTCATGTGTCACACTTTTTTTTGACGCACCTAAATAGCTTTGAGACAAAATTTAAAATATAATAAATATGGATAATTTTGATTAGATTATAAGCTTAATAGGATTGCTAAATTCTCTAATAGGATTGTACAGTAATATTAAAAAGTTGAAAAAATGATTGTCGCTGTAAATGTGGACTTGTGGGAAAAAGTAGCTTTGGATTCAGCGTTGTCTTTTTTCCATAAATCCACATTCTTTTTTATGACAAATATTTCTTGTCGGCGGTGTTGTAAAATGTTAAAATGTGGGTAAAATAGTTATTGGTTTCAGCTTCGGCTTTATCCACATTTTAATATTTTTATTGCTAATCCACCGTGTCATTTCAATCAAAGACGTAAAGAGCGTTGGCGCATTTTTCCTTATTCAGGGCGGTTGAAGCGAGGGCGGAAAAGTCTTTTTTCAGCTCCGGGAAAGATTCGGGGAAGCGGTTGGGAAGCGATGGAAGCGGAGTGGTTTCCACGAAGCGTAGGAAAGCATTTTGCATAATCTCAAATTATAGGCACTGAGGGATTTTGTGCGTAGCGAAGCCCTTCGACTTCGCTCAGGATGGCGGAGTGGAGAACAACGTTTTTGCGTTGGATGTGCGTATAATTTTGATTATGTAATTTGCTGTGGCAATTCAGCTCAGGGAAGTTCGGGCAAGTGCCCGTGAAAATGTCTTTTTCAGCGTTGGCGGGCGGGATATATATTCAAAATGCAGGCGTCGGAGTTTCTTGGCTCTTTTTCCTTTTTACTTGATTCTCACTTTATCGGATGAAAAGTATTGACGGCGTTTTTCAGGATTTCCAATTTGGTTTGTTTGTACTGAATGGTTGTTGAAGCTCTGTTGTGCCCTGCAAAAACCTGAACTATTCTTGTATCATTCTCTTTTCTTAGAAGGTTTGCAATAACACTTTGACGTATTTTTATAGGTTTCAGTTTTTCTTCAGTTTTTCTATTTTCATTAATAATTCGGTTTAAAGCCTTCGGTTTTACTTCTTCCTTTAGCCTCCCTGTAATTAGTTTTTCAGGTTTTCCTGCTTTTAAATATTTAGTTAATTGGGGATAATCTTCTTTAAGATAATTGTAAAATAATAGGATCTGACTGGCTTTTAATTCCAGTGTTCTTGCTTTTTTCCTGTGTTCAGATTTGATGTAAATTTCTGCTTTTTCCAGATTGATATCTTCGGTATTCAGATTACAGATTTCAGCGACTGTTAGGGCTTGATAGACCAATAAACTTACAATGACTTCGTTTCTTTTTTTCAGTTGCCCGTCAGGATCTTCTCTCGTTTTTTTTAGGTAGTTTTCTAAAGTTTCTTCGCTGTATAAAAGATCTACTTTTATTTGTCTGTTGATTTTGTCTTTTAAATAAAGTTCTCTACAGGGATGGTCATTTCTTTGCCCTGTTTCCAATAAATAATTATAATAAATTTTTACCTCTGATAAATAACGTTTAACAGATTCCGGAGTGTAGTTTTCATTCTTCCGAAGGTGTGCAATGAAGTGTAAAATATCTTTATACTGCGCTGTTTTTGCTTTTCGCCCCATGTAATTTAAATATTTTTGGATCATATATACATGGGTTTTATAAGACTTTTTGCTGTATTTTTCCTGTAAATATTCTTCGATTTTCATTCTTTTACATGCTTATATTTTTCAATTGATCTGTATGGATGTGGGTGTAGATTTCTGTGGTTTCAATATGGTCGTGTCCTAAAAAATACTGTATCTGCTCAAGCTTCATTCCGTTTTCTAAAAGGTGTGTTGCAATGGAGTGGCGGAGTGTATGTATTCCAATCTTTCGCAATTGTTGTATTGTAAATTTCTTTCCAAATTCTGTCTCCAGAAGTAATTTTTTTAAAATCCTCACAAAACTATCAGATTGCATTCTTCGATTTTCTATGTTTAAAAATAATGAGTTTTCTGTGCTTTGTGGATTGTATATTTTACTTTGTGTAATAAATTCCTGCAATTCTTCTTTTAATTTTTCAGTGATTGGAATAATTCTCCTTTTATTATTTTTTCCATGTTCTACGATGACTAAATTTTCCTTCAGATTGATATCTTCTTTGTTAATTCTTACCAGTTCTCCGACTCTCAGTCCGCATCCGTACGCAAGATTTAAAATAGTTCTTTCCTGTATATTTTCGGTTACTTCGTAAAGCTCTCTGATTTGTTCCTGGGTAAAAATAATTCTCTCTCTTCTTTGGGTTTCAGCTGAAAAAATAAATGCTGATGCAGGATCTTTTTTGAGTGTTCCGGTTTCAATTAAATAGCTGAAGTATTTTTGGATAATCCTCATTCTTCCCTGTACGCTTTCTGAGGTGATTAATTCTCCGGTGGTAATGTTTATTTTTTGTTGTAAGGTTTTGTAATATTCTGCAATATTTCTGGTCTGTATTTCTTCTAAAGTAAAGATTTTATTTTCTTCTAAATATCTGAAGAATGCTTTTAAATAGAGGCGTTTTTCTTTTATTGTTTCAGGGCTGTAGCCTAAAATTTCTAAATGGATTTTGTAGTTTAAAACTTCCTGCTCATAAACTTTTGTATGGAGTGCTGCCATCTATGATGCTTTTGCTTTTGTAATATTTTGGATTTTTCCGAACGCTAACCAATTTTCCTTTATTTATCGGGTCATACCTGTATTTTAGCGTTCGTTTTGTTTCCGTTTAGTGTTCGGTAGTGTTCACAGGTAATTATTTTTTGTTCTTCTTTAATTCTTCCAGCTGTTTTGTAAAAGCTTCTTTTAAATCTTTTCTAACTCTTTGGATATTATCATTATAAGATATTTTATACTTAAATCCTTTATTGGCAAAACCGATCTGTTTCAGATATTCCAATCTTACCAAATCATTCAGATAAAACTGTAACTGTGTCTTTTTAAATCCTGTAACTTCCATTGCATCGAACCTGCTGAACTGCTCTTCTTTAAAAGACTTTTTCAGCTTCTCAAAAAACTGTCTTAAACTTCCGTCTAATTCATCAATTTTTAGGATAATACTCTCAAACAAAATCTCAACTGCGTTTTCTATGTCTTCAATTTCTGTAACTAAAAAACCGTTTTTTATTTCTCGTTGATATTGATAAACTATCGTAATTTGCTTAATAATCGCTTGGAACATTTCATTTAAACGTCTCTTATTCTTTACATTATTTGGGAGTTGTATTTGTGTAGCATATGGATTGATCACTTCATAATGCTTTAGATTTCTGACAATTTTCTGTATAAAATTAATTGCCTTTTCCTGCTCGTTTCTATCGATTTCTCCGGCATTCCTGCGGTTTTGGTAGGATATTATTTTCTCCGTCTGTTCGTCACTTTCATTGACTGCAACAATAAAACTGCGGTTCATATTATCTTCATACGTTTCACCTTTGGTCGTTGCACTTAAACTGCTGAACTGTCCTTTTACTATTTTATGAGAAGATTTATTATTTCCTTTTTTATCCTTAATAGTTACTGAACTTCTTAATACCTGGTTCGAGATAAATTCTCTTAGTGCATACAAAGCATCTTCTTTTAATCCGTCCAGATCTTCAATGATAATGATCTTTTGGAACAGATCAAATTCACCCCAATTATACAAACTGCTTTCTGTAATTCTTGTAAATCTCAGCACGTCTTCCTGTGGCATCATGTCCGCAATTCTGCTGATAATATGTGTTTTTCCGCTTCCGGAGCTTCCCTGAACAATTCCGTGTAAAGGATTTTTATTTAAATAGCTGATTGTAATTAAAAACAATAATAATCTGCTATTTTCTTCTCCGATAATTCCAGCTTTCTCTATAAGCTGGTTTAAATTCTTCAGAAGATCTTTTTGGCTTAAAAAGTCTGTAACTGTTTTTGGCTGATCGTTATTAGTTTTTAGAGATTCTTCCTTCGTCAGAATGACAGCGTGTTTGTCATTCAATTGCGTGTCGAGGCTCTCGACTTCATCTGAAAAAATAAAAGTCCGGTTGTCTAATAATTCTGTAAAAATATCTTCATTATGAAGTTGCAGCGTTTCATTAACATCTTTACACGGAAGTTCTACTGTAGATATCTGCTTAGAAGGCAGATGCTCTTTTAAATGCTTAGAATATTTTTCTACGGCTTCTTTTCCTGCTTTATCCTGATCAAAACAAAAGATAATTTCTTCCAAATCTTTCAGACTTTTTATAATTTCTAAAATCTCCTCATTCAGCCCATTCGCTCCAAAACAGCTTAACAAACTGTAATTATCTTTTATTTTTTTTATCTGCAATAAACTTGCACAATCTATAATTGCTTCTGTAAGGATTAGTTTTTTGGTTTCAGGATTCGGATAATTTGGATAAATTCCGCAGCGGTTTTTTAAATAAAAATGTTTTCCTTTATCATTATCTAAAATACTTCTCCCATAAATGCTTACGATTTCATTTTCTTTATTTCTTAAAGGAAAGATCAAACATTTATTGGCAAAAACATAATAGGCTTTTTCTTTGGTTCTGTTATTAATAAATCCTTTATCCAATAATAAACCTGCTTCTAAAGATCTCTTTAATAATTCTTCCGTTTTTCTTTCCCCGTGATGGAACTGTCCTGAGTTGTAGCCGATTTCCAAAACAGCGTTATCCAATCCTCTTTTTTCTAAATAATCTCTTGCGGGTTTGGAAGAATTTAAAGCATTTTTAAAATAGGCAAGCATCTTTCCTAAGAATTCAGCTTGCCATTTCGCAGTACCTCCCGCAACATCTATATTGTTCTGATTGTCTTTTAGAAAAAGGACAGACTTTTCCCCTGAAGGATTTGTCTGCCCGGTCTTCGCGGTACCTCTGTCTACACTATATTGACTTTGTGCTTCACTGTTAAGTAGAAAACCTTTCGCTTTATTAATCGCTTCATGTTTCGATATCTTTTCATAATCTTCTATAAACTGTATGGCATCCCCTGTTTTTCCGCACGCATGACATTTATAAAAATTCTTTTCCAGATTCACCTGAAGGCTTGCCGTTTTATCGTCATGCCAATAGCATTTTAGCATATTGTTTTTAGGTTTCAGACCGTAATGATCTAAGATTTCAGATAATGGCAAGCGTTCTTTAATGGTGGAAATTTTCATAAATAAAAAATTTTTGAAAAAAGTTTTTCACTACATATTTGTAGCAAATGTAACATATCTATTTCAATCAACCAAACTTTATATGTTTTTGTTACTACAAATATGTTATGTATATTTGTTTGAAACCTTTACTAACTGTTGTTTTTAATACATTTATGAAGTCTATAACCTTTGGTAAGCGTCTTACAGAAGTAAGAAAAAATAAAAAGATGTCGCAGGACGAAGTGGGCAAACTCGTAGGTGTTCACGGTGCTGTCATCGGAAGATACGAACGTGAGGAAGTAAAACCTTCTATTGAAATGGCTACACAACTGGCGGAAGTTTTAGAGGTTTCTTTGGATTATCTCGTAGGTTCTACAGATATTCTTTTGGAAAAAAATATTGTCTCTAAAATTATTGATATCCAAAAACTAAAAGAGAGCGACAGACAACACGTCTTCGCCCTACTTGATGCTTTCCTTAAACAAACTAAATTACAATCTATAATGTAAAACAAAGCCACCGATTAGGTGGCTTTGGTATTTATTGTTATTTATATTCGTATTGTTTTAAAACCCTACGTTCCATATCATCACTTTTCCATAATTCGATACGGTAATAATCATCATCCGTATCATTAGGTAAATCATAATCCTTAACGCTATCTAAATTGGAAGAATAAATCCGTACTCTATATTTTCCGGGATCAATTTTTAAAGATAATTCTAAATTAGCATTAGGACAATCCTTAATTTGTAATTCTCCGGAAGAAATGTTGATTCCTCCTTCAACGACATGATCATATTTTGTATAATCTATATTTGTATTTGGCTTTTCCAATACTTCAATTTCTCCTTTAATATTACCATAACTTTCAGTTCCAACACCAATAACACCATTTACCATTGCTAATCTGCTATTAAAAGCTTCTTCACTCCAAAAATCTGGTAAACCGGCATTCCCTTTCTCATTATCATCTTTATCTTCTATATAAAATTGACGGTATTGAGTGGAAAATTTAAAATATTGTTTTTTCATTATAGTTTTTTTATTAAGTGAGCACGATATAAATATACTCAAAATAGTTAATGCAATAATTTTTTTCATTTATATAAGTATTTAAGGAATAGGAACAAAACGCATATACATACCAACTCCGATTATAACTCCAGCTCCAAGAACCGCAGGCCACATATTGTAAGGAACGGTTGGGCGTGAAAAATTAGGCGTACTTATAGGGGAAAGTTCCGGCATAGATTGTGGCAAACGTGATAAAGAACGCTGTTTGGCTGTTTCCGGTTCTTGATCTGTAGGAACGGGAATTACCATAAATGCATCACCTGATTTTAACTTTGCATATACATTCCATCTAAGATCTGCTCCTTGATAGGATTGTTCAAGGATAGGAACTGCTGCGATGTTTGCATTTTTCCCTCCTTCAAATGTTGATGCATATGGATATTCATCTAAAGACGTAACGCCTTTCAATCTCATAGTTTCTTTTCCTTTTAAAGCTTCTTTTCTTCTATCACTTTGACGGTCTTTATCAGCATCATAATGTAAAATTTGGGGATATCCTTTCATAAAAGAAGCTAAAGTATGCCTAAAAATGTTTGGGGTTCTCGATTCCATTACAAAGTGAAAGCCTTTAATATTTAAAACGCCTGTAGCTGAAATATTATCCTTAAAAAACTGAAATAACATTTGGGCGTAGATTCCCGTCATTTTTACTCCATCACCGCCATATATCGAATAAATTCCGCCAGCGATACTTCCCCCACCAACTACAACGCCTGCTCAACTTTTTCCTCGCGCGAGGACTTCATTTTTCTTCGCGTGAACTTTACTTTTTGAACGCTTCTCTGTTCAGCGGTTCCAAAAATAGGGATTTCAACTGAAGAAAAAAATGGGGTTTTCCCCATTTTTTATTTCAATTGAAAAAAGTATTGATGGATACAGGGAATTTCATGTGTCACACTTTTTTTTGACGCACCTAAATAGCTTTGAGACAAAATTTAAAATATAATAAATATGGATAATTTTGATTAGATTATAAGCTTAATAGGATTGCTAAATTCTCTAATAGGATTGTACAGTAATATTAAAAAGTTGAAAAAATGATTGTCGCTGTAAATGTGGACTTGTGGGAAAAAGTAGCTTTGGATTCAGCGTTGTCTTTTTTCCATAAATCCACATTCTTTTTTATGACAAATATTTCTTGTCGGCGGTGTTGTAAAATGTTAAAATGTGGGTAAAATAGTTATTGGTTTCAGCTTCGGCTTTATCCACATTTTAATATTTTTATTGCTAATCCACCGTGTCATTTCAATCAAAGACGTAAAGAGCGTTGGCGCATTTTTCCTTATTCAGGGCGGTTGAAGCGAGGGCGGAAAAGTCTTTTTTCAGCTCCGGGAAAGATTCGGGGAAGCGGTTGGGAAGCGATGGAAGCGGAGTGGTTTCCACGAAGCGTAGGAAAGCATTTTGCATAATCTCAAATTATAGGCACTGAGGGATTTTGTGCGTAGCGAAGCCCTTCGACTTCGCTCAGGATGGCGGAGTGGAGAACAACGTTTTTGCGTTGGATGTGCGTATAATTTTGATTATGTAATTTGCTGTGGCAATTCAGCTCAGGGAAGTTCGGGCAAGTGCCCGTGAAAATGTCTTTTTCAGCGTTGGCGGGCGGGATATATATTCAAAATGCAGGCGTCGGAGTTTCTTGGCTCTTTTTCCTTTTTACTTGATTCTCACTTTATCGGATGAAAAGTATTGACGGCGTTTTTCAGGATTTCCAATTTGGTTTGTTTGTACTGAATGGTTGTTGAAGCTCTGTTGTGCCCTGCAAAAACCTGAACTATTCTTGTATCATTCTCTTTTCTTAGAAGGTTTGCAATAACACTTTGACGTATTTTTATAGGTTTCAGTTTTTCTTCAGTTTTTCTATTTTCATTAATAATTCGGTTTAAAGCCTTCGGTTTTACTTCTTCCTTTAGCCTCCCTGTAATTAGTTTTTCAGGTTTTCCTGCTTTTAAATATTTAGTTAATTGGGGATAATCTTCTTTAAGATAATTGTAAAATAATAGGATCTGACTGGCTTTTAATTCCAGTGTTCTTGCTTTTTTCCTGTGTTCAGATTTGATGTAAATTTCTGCTTTTTCCAGATTGATATCTTCGGTATTCAGATTACAGATTTCAGCGACTGTTAGGGCTTGATAGACCAATAAACTTACAATGACTTCGTTTCTTTTTTTCAGTTGCCCGTCAGGATCTTCTCTCGTTTTTTTTAGGTAGTTTTCTAAAGTTTCTTCGCTGTATAAAAGATCTACTTTTATTTGTCTGTTGATTTTGTCTTTTAAATAAAGTTCTCTACAGGGATGGTCATTTCTTTGCCCTGTTTCCAATAAATAATTATAATAAATTTTTACCTCTGATAAATAACGTTTAACAGATTCCGGAGTGTAGTTTTCATTCTTCCGAAGGTGTGCAATGAAGTGTAAAATATCTTTATACTGCGCTGTTTTTGCTTTTCGCCCCATGTAATTTAAATATTTTTGGATCATATATACATGGGTTTTATAAGACTTTTTGCTGTATTTTTCCTGTAAATATTCTTCGATTTTCATTCTTTTACATGCTTATATTTTTCAATTGATCTGTATGGATGTGGGTGTAGATTTCTGTGGTTTCAATATGGTCGTGTCCTAAAAAATACTGTATCTGCTCAAGCTTCATTCCGTTTTCTAAAAGGTGTGTTGCAATGGAGTGGCGGAGTGTATGTATTCCAATCTTTCGCAATTGTTGTATTGTAAATTTCTTTCCAAATTCTGTCTCCAGAAGTAATTTTTTTAAAATCCTCACAAAACTATCAGATTGCATTCTTCGATTTTCTATGTTTAAAAATAATGAGTTTTCTGTGCTTTGTGGATTGTATATTTTACTTTGTGTAATAAATTCCTGCAATTCTTCTTTTAATTTTTCAGTGATTGGAATAATTCTCCTTTTATTATTTTTTCCATGTTCTACGATGACTAAATTTTCCTTCAGATTGATATCTTCTTTGTTAATTCTTACCAGTTCTCCGACTCTCAGTCCGCATCCGTACGCAAGATTTAAAATAGTTCTTTCCTGTATATTTTCGGTTACTTCGTAAAGCTCTCTGATTTGTTCCTGGGTAAAAATAATTCTCTCTCTTCTTTGGGTTTCAGCTGAAAAAATAAATGCTGATGCAGGATCTTTTTTGAGTGTTCCGGTTTCAATTAAATAGCTGAAGTATTTTTGGATAATCCTCATTCTTCCCTGTACGCTTTCTGAGGTGATTAATTCTCCGGTGGTAATGTTTATTTTTTGTTGTAAGGTTTTGTAATATTCTGCAATATTTCTGGTCTGTATTTCTTCTAAAGTAAAGATTTTATTTTCTTCTAAATATCTGAAGAATGCTTTTAAATAGAGGCGTTTTTCTTTTATTGTTTCAGGGCTGTAGCCTAAAATTTCTAAATGGATTTTGTAGTTTAAAACTTCCTGCTCATAAACTTTTGTATGGAGTGCTGCCATCTATGATGCTTTTGCTTTTGTAATATTTTGGATTTTTCCGAACGCTAACCAATTTTCCTTTATTTATCGGGTCATACCTGTATTTTAGCGTTCGTTTTGTTTCCGTTTAGTGTTCGGTAGTGTTCACAGGTAATTATTTTTTGTTCTTCTTTAATTCTTCCAGCTGTTTTGTAAAAGCTTCTTTTAAATCTTTTCTAACTCTTTGGATATTATCATTATAAGATATTTTATACTTAAATCCTTTATTGGCAAAACCGATCTGTTTCAGATATTCCAATCTTACCAAATCATTCAGATAAAACTGTAACTGTGTCTTTTTAAATCCTGTAACTTCCATTGCATCGAACCTGCTGAACTGCTCTTCTTTAAAAGACTTTTTCAGCTTCTCAAAAAACTGTCTTAAACTTCCGTCTAATTCATCAATTTTTAGGATAATACTCTCAAACAAAATCTCAACTGCGTTTTCTATGTCTTCAATTTCTGTAACTAAAAAACCGTTTTTTATTTCTCGTTGATATTGATAAACTATCGTAATTTGCTTAATAATCGCTTGGAACATTTCATTTAAACGTCTCTTATTCTTTACATTATTTGGGAGTTGTATTTGTGTAGCATATGGATTGATCACTTCATAATGCTTTAGATTTCTGACAATTTTCTGTATAAAATTAATTGCCTTTTCCTGCTCGTTTCTATCGATTTCTCCGGCATTCCTGCGGTTTTGGTAGGATATTATTTTCTCCGTCTGTTCGTCACTTTCATTGACTGCAACAATAAAACTGCGGTTCATATTATCTTCATACGTTTCACCTTTGGTCGTTGCACTTAAACTGCTGAACTGTCCTTTTACTATTTTATGAGAAGATTTATTATTTCCTTTTTTATCCTTAATAGTTACTGAACTTCTTAATACCTGGTTCGAGATAAATTCTCTTAGTGCATACAAAGCATCTTCTTTTAATCCGTCCAGATCTTCAATGATAATGATCTTTTGGAACAGATCAAATTCACCCCAATTATACAAACTGCTTTCTGTAATTCTTGTAAATCTCAGCACGTCTTCCTGTGGCATCATGTCCGCAATTCTGCTGATAATATGTGTTTTTCCGCTTCCGGAGCTTCCCTGAACAATTCCGTGTAAAGGATTTTTATTTAAATAGCTGATTGTAATTAAAAACAATAATAATCTGCTATTTTCTTCTCCGATAATTCCAGCTTTCTCTATAAGCTGGTTTAAATTCTTCAGAAGATCTTTTTGGCTTAAAAAGTCTGTAACTGTTTTTGGCTGATCGTTATTAGTTTTTAGAGATTCTTCCTTCGTCAGAATGACAGCGTGTTTGTCATTCAATTGCGTGTCGAGGCTCTCGACTTCATCTGAAAAAATAAAAGTCCGGTTGTCTAATAATTCTGTAAAAATATCTTCATTATGAAGTTGCAGCGTTTCATTAACATCTTTACACGGAAGTTCTACTGTAGATATCTGCTTAGAAGGCAGATGCTCTTTTAAATGCTTAGAATATTTTTCTACGGCTTCTTTTCCTGCTTTATCCTGATCAAAACAAAAGATAATTTCTTCCAAATCTTTCAGACTTTTTATAATTTCTAAAATCTCCTCATTCAGCCCATTCGCTCCAAAACAGCTTAACAAACTGTAATTATCTTTTATTTTTTTTATCTGCAATAAACTTGCACAATCTATAATTGCTTCTGTAAGGATTAGTTTTTTGGTTTCAGGATTCGGATAATTTGGATAAATTCCGCAGCGGTTTTTTAAATAAAAATGTTTTCCTTTATCATTATCTAAAATACTTCTCCCATAAATGCTTACGATTTCATTTTCTTTATTTCTTAAAGGAAAGATCAAACATTTATTGGCAAAAACATAATAGGCTTTTTCTTTGGTTCTGTTATTAATAAATCCTTTATCCAATAATAAACCTGCTTCTAAAGATCTCTTTAATAATTCTTCCGTTTTTCTTTCCCCGTGATGGAACTGTCCTGAGTTGTAGCCGATTTCCAAAACAGCGTTATCCAATCCTCTTTTTTCTAAATAATCTCTTGCGGGTTTGGAAGAATTTAAAGCATTTTTAAAATAGGCAAGCATCTTTCCTAAGAATTCAGCTTGCCATTTCGCAGTACCTCCCGCAACATCTATATTGTTCTGATTGTCTTTTAGAAAAAGGACAGACTTTTCCCCTGAAGGATTTGTCTGCCCGGTCTTCGCGGTACCTCTGTCTACACTATATTGACTTTGTGCTTCACTGTTAAGTAGAAAACCTTTCGCTTTATTAATCGCTTCATGTTTCGATATCTTTTCATAATCTTCTATAAACTGTATGGCATCCCCTGTTTTTCCGCACGCATGACATTTATAAAAATTCTTTTCCAGATTCACCTGAAGGCTTGCCGTTTTATCGTCATGCCAATAGCATTTTAGCATATTGTTTTTAGGTTTCAGACCGTAATGATCTAAGATTTCAGATAATGGCAAGCGTTCTTTAATGGTGGAAATTTTCATAAATAAAAAATTTTTGAAAAAAGTTTTTCACTACATATTTGTAGCAAATGTAACATATCTATTTCAATCAACCAAACTTTATATGTTTTTGTTACTACAAATATGTTATGTATATTTGTTTGAAACCTTTACTAACTGTTGTTTTTAATACATTTATGAAGTCTATAACCTTTGGTAAGCGTCTTACAGAAGTAAGAAAAAATAAAAAGATGTCGCAGGACGAAGTGGGCAAACTCGTAGGTGTTCACGGTGCTGTCATCGGAAGATACGAACGTGAGGAAGTAAAACCTTCTATTGAAATGGCTACACAACTGGCGGAAGTTTTAGAGGTTTCTTTGGATTATCTCGTAGGTTCTACAGATATTCTTTTGGAAAAAAATATTGTCTCTAAAATTATTGATATCCAAAAACTAAAAGAGAGCGACAGACAACACGTCTTCGCCCTACTTGATGCTTTCCTTAAACAAACTAAATTACAATCTATAATGTAAAACAAAGCCACCGATTAGGTGGCTTTGGTATTTATTGTTATTTATATTCGTATTGTTTTAAAACCCTACGTTCCATATCATCACTTTTCCATAATTCGATACGGTAATAATCATCATCCGTATCATTAGGTAAATCATAATCCTTAACGCTATCTAAATTGGAAGAATAAATCCGTACTCTATATTTTCCGGGATCAATTTTTAAAGATAATTCTAAATTAGCATTAGGACAATCCTTAATTTGTAATTCTCCGGAAGAAATGTTGATTCCTCCTTCAACGACATGATCATATTTTGTATAATCTATATTTGTATTTGGCTTTTCCAATACTTCAATTTCTCCTTTAATATTACCATAACTTTCAGTTCCAACACCAATAACACCATTTACCATTGCTAATCTGCTATTAAAAGCTTCTTCACTCCAAAAATCTGGTAAACCGGCATTCCCTTTCTCATTATCATCTTTATCTTCTATATAAAATTGACGGTATTGAGTGGAAAATTTAAAATATTGTTTTTTCATTATAGTTTTTTTATTAAGTGAGCACGATATAAATATACTCAAAATAGTTAATGCAATAATTTTTTTCATTTATATAAGTATTTAAGGAATAGGAACAAAACGCATATACATACCAACTCCGATTATAACTCCAGCTCCAAGAACCGCAGGCCACATATTGTAAGGAACGGTTGGGCGTGAAAAATTAGGCGTACTTATAGGGGAAAGTTCCGGCATAGATTGTGGCAAACGTGATAAAGAACGCTGTTTGGCTGTTTCCGGTTCTTGATCTGTAGGAACGGGAATTACCATAAATGCATCACCTGATTTTAACTTTGCATATACATTCCATCTAAGATCTGCTCCTTGATAGGATTGTTCAAGGATAGGAACTGCTGCGATGTTTGCATTTTTCCCTCCTTCAAATGTTGATGCATATGGATATTCATCTAAAGACGTAACGCCTTTCAATCTCATAGTTTCTTTTCCTTTTAAAGCTTCTTTTCTTCTATCACTTTGACGGTCTTTATCAGCATCATAATGTAAAATTTGGGGATATCCTTTCATAAAAGAAGCTAAAGTATGCCTAAAAATGTTTGGGGTTCTCGATTCCATTACAAAGTGAAAGCCTTTAATATTTAAAACGCCTGTAGCTGAAATATTATCCTTAAAAAACTGAAATAACATTTGGGCGTAGATTCCCGTCATTTTTACTCCATCACCGCCATATATCGAATAAATTCCGCCAGCGATACTTCCCCCACCTCCACCGCCTTCATTTCTATTTTGTCCTACAAAATTTTCCATTCGGCTCATTCCTCTTTCTGTAAAATAGAATGTTTGTCCTGAGGTATCTGTAATATTTCCTGCATCATCAATCCATCTTCCGTCTGGGTCTATCAGTGAGATTGGGTTATTTACCACATAAGCAAATGGAGAAGTAGAGTCATATTTTTCTGCTAATTGGTCAATTCCGTTCCAACGACCTAAGTCAGGCATATATTGTCTCCAACCGTAGTCTAGCATTCCGCAGTC
>NZ_JAPDHV010000011.1 GCF_025971925.1 Chryseobacterium oryctis | reverse complement strand
AAGGGCTACTCCTTCGACTCCGCTCAGGACAGGCTTTCAATGGAAAAACGCAGAGGGAGGGAAGCGGAGTGGTTTCCACGGAGTGTAGGAAAGCATTTTACATAATCTCAAATTATAGGCACTGAGGGATTTTGTGCGTAGCGAAGCCCTTCGACTTCGCTCAGGATGGCGGAGTGGAGAACAACGTTTTTGCGTTGGATGTGCGTATAATTTCGATTATGTAATTTGCTGTGGAGTTGGAGAAAGGAGAATATAAAAAAAGGAAGCCAACATCTTTAACAAGAATGCTAACTTCCTCAATGATATTGTTAATATCCTGAATCGGGATGCTAATATCTTTAATCAGCATAGGAACATCTTAAATCGGGATGCTAATATCCTAATCCCGAAGCCTAATATTTTGAACCAGGATTGTAATATTCTGAATCGGGATAGGAATATCTTAAATCGGGATGGCAGAATACTAATTTTATTTTGCTCTAGTAAATTGCAGCCCCGATACTTGTTTGTACTGCGGACTGGTTGCTCCAAACACGGATTTTACATATAATTTTACTTCCTGTGCGGTTTGTACTAATCCTATTAACGGGTCGTAAAGTTTTTGGTCTCTTTTTATTTTAGCATTGGAATAATCGGTATATGCATTAATAAGTGCTGTATTTTTCGCTTGTAAATCGGTAAGCTTATTTTGTAGAGCTGTTGTTTTCAATTCTTCTTCATTGGGGTTGTATTCTTGACTTTCGGTAAGGACTTGCAGCATATTGGAGAAGTGTGCAATTTTGCTGTCATAGCTTTGTTGTGATGTGGATATTGTTTTTGGGGTAGGTTCTCCGTCTTTAGCTATTGTTTGTATTTCTGTAGATTTTGCACTTTTACCCTGTAGTTTTTTGTTGAATCCTTTTGCATTGTCTACCGTAAGTTTGCTGACCCCTGATACAGCCAATGAGTTGATTATTTTGGTAGCTAAAGGATTAAGGTCTTTAAAAGCATTTATGCGGTCGTCTGTAGCATTATCAAATAATGTTTTTTTGTTTTGGGTTTCGGTGAGCTTTTGCAATGCATCTTGATAAAGGGTTTCTAAACTATCAATTTTAAGAGATTCTTTTACAGGATTGTATTGGTCTGCATATCCTTTGCAAAAAGAGATAAGGTCTTGCAGATTTGCAATATTCTTTGCGTGCCCTGTTTCTGAGGTACTTGCCATAATATGTGTTTTTAATGATTATTAATACAAATATAATTTTTTATTGTATAGGATGGTATTGGTTTATTATGGTTTGTGATTCTTTTACTTAATGAATAAAAACTTTTCCAGCTCCTGTTTCAGGTTTTCGAGTTCTGATTGATTAAAATATTCAAGACTTCGAATACATTTAAATCCTGCTTTGTATTGTACTTCTCTTAAATTATATTGTTTTAGCCAGAGATTGATTCTGCTGTTTCTGATTTGCTGTAAATTTTGGATTTCTATTTTTTTTCTGATTTCGGTGGTGATATTACTAAATTTGGTATTTCTGTCTGTGACGAAAAGTTTTTCAGTTTCTGTGTTTGTTTTCAAGAGTTTTACCAATTGGGGTCTTGTTTGTTTTATGTAATGATAGATGTCTAAAATCTGTGAAGCTTCTAAGGGTAAAATTCTCTCATTGAATCTGTTTTCTGTGGCTTTTGGGACTCTGATG
Organism: Chryseobacterium oryctis; assembly: GCF_025971925.1. GTDB lineage: Bacteria > Bacteroidota > Bacteroidia > Flavobacteriales > Weeksellaceae > Chryseobacterium > Chryseobacterium oryctis. Next base: position 53,710 of record NZ_JAPDHV010000011.1, on the reverse strand, counting down.
AGTCCTTTTTCCAAATCAATATTTTTGAGTTCTAATTCTCGTAAACATCCTGAACTTAAAGCCTGATAAATGATTAATCCCAGAATGATTTTATCTCTTTTTCCGTAGATGTCGAACTTTTGTATTTGGTATTTTCTATTTGTAAATCTTGTGTAAATTTCGTTTAGCTCATCTTCTGTTAAAAATCCTGTAATTAATGGTCTTTTTGGTGTTTTTATTCTAAAGTTTTTTAATGGGTGGTCTTTCCTTTTTCCTTTCAATTGCAGATAATCAAAGTATTGTTCTACGGTTTTGATGTGATTGTTGATGGTATTCAGGGAGTATTTTTTCTGTAATAATTCTATTATATTTAATAATTCTTGTGTTGTTACGGTATCAAAATTCTGTTTTCGGGAACATTTGCTTTTCCATAATAAAATATGATTTTCTTTTTCTGTAACTGTTCTTTCTGCATAGTGATAATGTTCTTTTAAATAGTGTAAAAACTCTTTCATAAATGTGTATATCTCTGTGTGCTTTCTAAACTTCTGTGTCCTAAAAATGTACTTACTTTTTTAAGTTCCATTCCGTTTTTAAGAAGATGTGTTGCAATGCTGTGTCTTAGTAAATGAGGATATATTCTCTTTTTAATCTTGCTTTTTTCTGCAATCTTTTCGATGATAAATTCTATTCCTGAAGGCGTTAAATTCCCTTTTAATCCCTGTAAAAAACATTCTCCTTTAGGGATTCTTTCTTTTACATATTCTTCAAAAATTTCTAACGCTTTGCTATGTATCGGGATTTCTCTCTGATAGCCTGTTTTGGATTTTCTTACCAATACTTTTTGGTTTTCTAAATCAACGTCTTCCAATAATAATTCTGCCGCTTCACCGGCTCTTAATCCCAGATAATATAAGCAACATAAAACGGCTTTGTCTCTAGTGTTTAGGGTGGCTTCAAACAGACTTTGTATTTCTTCCGGACTTACTATTTCTATTTTCGGTATATAGGTTTTAAGACTTTTGCAGAAGAGGATATCTGTTTCTTTCCGTTTAATATTTTTTCTGTAATTTCTGTATAGTTTCAGGGCTGTTAAATAATTGTTTATCGTTCCGTTGCTCAATAGTTTTTCGGGATTATTTTTGTTTTTTCTTAGTTTCAGATAACTAATGTATTCTTTGGGAAGGTTTCCTTTTTCTCTGTATTCTTCGTATTCTTTGGCTATGGCTACTATTCTCTTGACATTCTTTTTCTGATAGTTCCTAAGTTCTAAATATCTTCTGAAGTTTTCCATATACGACTGTTTTGCTTTTGCATTATTTTGGATTTTTTCGGACACTAAATAACTTTTCTTTATTCATCAGTGTTTAATAATGGTTTGGTTTCCGATTGGCTTCCGTCTGGCTTCCGCTGGTTTCCGATTTTAATTGTTTTATCTGCTTTGCAAATTCTTCTTTCAAACCTTTTCTAACTTTCTGAATATTATCATTATAAGATATTTTATACTTAAATCCTCTGTTGGCAAAACCTATTTGTTTTAAATATTCTAATCGTACCAAATCATTGAGATAAACTTGTAACTGACTTTTCTTAAATCCTGTAATTTCCATGGCATCAAACCTCGTAAAGAGTGTATCGTTCTGACGGTTTTTTTCTCCAAAATGCTTTTTAAGTTTCTCAAAGAACTGTCGTAAACTTCCGTCTAGCTCATCAATTTTTAAAATAATGCTCTCGAATAATATCTCAACTGCATTTTCTATATCTTCAATTTCTGTGATTAAAAAATTATCTTTCGTTTCTCTTTGGTATTGGTGCAGGATGGTGATTTGCTTAATAATGGATTGAAACATTTCGTTTAAACGTCTCTTATTTTTTACATTATTGGGCAATTGTATTTGCGTTGCATAAGGATTTATCACTTCATAATGCTTTAGATTTCTAACTATCTTTTGTATAAAACTAATGGCTTTCTGTTCTCCGTTTTTATCGATAATTCCTGCAACTCGCTTGTTTTGATAGCTGATAATTTTCTCGGTTTGTTCTTCACTTTCATTAATAGCGATGATAAAACTTCGGTTCATATTGTCCTCATAAGTTTCGCCTTTTGTTGTGGCTGATAAAGAACTAAACTGACCTTTCACAATCTTATGAGATGATTTGTTATTTCCTTTTTTATCTTTTATGGTTACCGAACTTCTTAATACTTGATTCGATATAAATTCTCTGAGTGCATAGAGTGCATCTTCCTTTAAACCGTCTAAATCTTCGATGATGATGATCTTTTGGAATAAATCAAATTCTCCCCAATTGTATAAACTAGATTCCGTGATTCTCGTAAATCGGAGTACATCTTCTTGTGGCATTAAATCAGCAATCCTGCTTATTATATGGGTTTTTCCGCTTCCGCTTGAACCTTGTACAATTCCGTGTAACGGACTTTTGTTTAAATAACTTATTGTAATTAAGAATAAAAGCAGTCTGCTGTTTTCCTCCCCAATTATTCCTGCTTGTTCGATGAGTTGGTTTAAGGATTTTAATAAATCTTTTTGTTGTAGAAACTCCGTGGCGGACTGCCATTGAGTTTCTTTTGTAGATTCTTCATTTCGCTTCGCTTCATTCAGAATGACAGAATGTTTGTCATTCTGAGCGTAGTCGAAGAATCCCGCTGATTTTGCAGATTCAGCAGATTTTAATTGCGTGTCGAGGCTCTCGAATTGCCTCCCTAAAGTCAGCGAATCTCCTTTGTCGATTTCAGATGAAAATAAAAATTTCCGCTTTTCTAATAATTCTGTAAATATTGTTTCATCGTGTAATTGCAAGGTTTCGTTTACATCTTTATTGGGCACTTCGACTACGCTCAGTGTGATATTGCTACATTCTTGTTTCAAAAGTTCTGCATATTTCTTAACTGCTTCTTTTCCTGCTTTGTCATTATCAAAACAAAAGATTATTTCTTTAGATTCTTCGCTTTGCTCAGAATGACACCAGTTTTTTATCGCCTGTAAAATCTCTTCGTTTAATCCATTGGTTCCAAAACAGCTTATCACTTCGACAAGCTCAGTGTGACAGCCTTTTTGGATAATTTCTTTTATCTGAAGTAAACTTGCACAATCGATTATTGCTTCTGTAAGAATGAGTTTCTTAGTATCTTTATTTGGATATCCTGGATAAATTCCTCTGCGGTTTTTCAGATAATAATGTTTAGAATTATTATTGTCGATTATCGACCTAAAATAAAAGCTTACGATTTCTCCGGATTTATTTTTCAGCGGAAAAACAATGCATTTGTTTCCAAAAACCTGATAGGCTTTTTCCTTCGTTCTGTTGTTGATGAGTCCTTTATCTAATAATAATCCTACTTCTATGGCATTATTGATTAATTCTTCACTTTTCCGTTCTCCGTGATGGAACTGACCCGAGTTGTAACCAATCTCTAAAATTGAGTTATCCAAATTTCTTTTCTCAATATATTGTTTTGCAGGAGTGGAGCAGTAGAGGGCTTTTCTAAAATACCCAAACATATTTTCTAAAAAAAGGGCAGACCTTTCTCCTGAGAAATCAGTCTGCCCAAGGTTCTCCGCAGTACCTCTAGTATTTTTAATTATTAATTTTCCGTTATTTATTAAAAGGCTTTCAGCCTTTTTTATCGCTTCATGTTTTGATAAGACTGAGCCTGTCGAAGTCTCATAATCTTCTATAAATTGGATAACATCTCCCGATTTTCCGCAAGAATGACATTTGTAAAAGTTCTTTTCAAGATTTACCTGCAGACTTGCTGTTCTGTCTTCGTGATAGAAGCAATGAAGCATAGAGTTTTTAGGCTCAAGGTGGTAATACTTCAATACTTCAGATAAACTTAATCGTTCTTTGATTGCGGAGATTTCCATAGAATATTTATATTGTGTTATTTTGATACAACACAAAAGTAAAATAAAAGTATCAAATTAACAACATTATTTTTATCAAAATTATACATATTGTGTGATTTGTGCTTTTTAGATAACTTCGTGTAAAGTTCAAGACATGCAACACATTGGTAAAAACATAAAGAAGATAAGAGAAGAAAAGGGATTAACGCAACAAGCGATTGCTGATTTAATTGCAATGCATCGTTCTAATTATTCTCGTGTAGAAACTGGCGACAGAGATTTATCAATTGAAGCCATTAGTAAAATCGCCAAGTTTTTTAATATGTCTATTGATGATTTAGTAAATTTCGAAGGGGAGATTCCTAATGAGATAACTTTTGAAGATAAAAATACCATTGAACAAATGCAACTTATTCAACAATTAGACGAAGAGGATAGAACGACCGTTTTTAAGATTGTAGAAACCATGCTTACAAAGAAAAAATTTAAAGACTTCTTTAATAAAAATGTAGCAACTTTATAAAACAAAAACCACTGCAATTGCAGTGGCTTTTTATTGTTATCCGCTCAAAGTCGGGAGACTTTGCGGAGCGGGAGGGGTTGGAAAGGCTTATAACAAGCCTTTCTCATTAAAATAGTTTTCTAAATCTTGTTTAAATTGTTCCCAATTAAAATCTTTTATCTTCTTTTTTATACTTTCTAATGTATCTAAGGATAATAAGATTTCTCTGGAGATGATTTTTTTTCGCTCTTCTTCTGAGGAACTTTGAAATTCCTCAAAATCTAATTTTATAGAATATTCTAAACATTTTTCTATTTCATATTCAAAGCCTTCACTCTTTATAATTTTTTTATCTTTTGTATATCTAGCTTTTTTAGGTTTATAAAATTGTTCAAACCCTTGACTAACACATATAATTCCAATAACGACTTCTTTAATATCATTACCATAGTTCTTATTTTTTAAATACCTCTCCATATCATCAGACAATTCTGTAATGATATTTGTATTTGTAATTTCTCGACTTATTGTTATTGCTAATCCAAAATTCATTTTATCTAAATATTTTATTTCCTGGAGGAAGGGTTCCGTGAGCAAAAAAGTATCCGTAAATCATTATTTTTTCCTGTATTTTTATAGTGGATTGATTGCCATAAAATATTGGATTCATAACCAATCCTTTTCTCGTTAAATCAGCTTCTGAATATCGATTATTTGTCGTTGTTTCTCCATATTTCCATACATCACCTGCATTTAAGTAGGTTGTGCCTCCTCTTACATTAGGATAAAAACCACTTCTTGTTGCTTCTAACTGATATAAAACACCTTGAGGTTTGAGATCTCGTTTTTCAATACCATCTATTTCTCTTTCCATTTTAAGGTAAAGAGAAATTCCAGCAGCTGTTCCCAAAATTCCATATCCAACCCATTTTGGCCAAGCTGCATCTGATGGTTCTACTATCATTACATCCGCGGTTATAAAACCTAATACAGATTGCTCCCATCCGCTATTATTATTTTCTGGAACTTGATGGGTAAATTTCAGTATCTTCCCAGTACCGGCTTGATTTGCTACTGTTGGATTCGTCCACCACCACAAAGTATTATTATTAATAGAATATCCCCCACCGGTATATTGTGAAAAGCTTAGAGCAGGTCCCTGTCCGATACTAGCTAATAAATTGTTAGTATAATCAGCACTCCAGTTGATGGAGTTTCCGTCATAATCCATAGAGTTTCCCCAAGTATTGGTAAATCCGGCACCTGTATTGTACCAAGTTGTACCGTGAGCAGAGCATTAATTTACCTTTTGAGACAGCCTCTTTTGTTTATCCGCCACACGATAAAATCGTGCGGGAGCGTGGGTTATTAAATCTACCTTTTTTGTCATATTAATTTTAAACTACAGGTAATTGAAAATACTGTTTAACTACTAAAGGAATATCATTCAAATGAGGGCGATTTCTCAATTCTTCAAGCAAATCATCTTCTATATTAATTGATTGAATTTTATCAACAAGTTCTTTTTGAAGTACTTTCTTCAATCCATCTTCTCTCTCTTTATCAGATATATTACTTTCAAGATTCAATAATAAATTAATTTCTTCTCTTTCATCAATATTTATAGAAGTTACTCTATTATATATATGCATCATATCGTTTAGCGGAATTGCATTTAAGATATATCCATAATTTATATAGTAGTAATTTCCAAACTGAGACTTTTGTAGATTAACTATTTTATTAATTGAACTATCATTAAACACCCAACTATTTCCTTTTCTTTTAAATCCTATTGGACTAAGAACATTGCTTATTATATTAATTAATTCTTTTTTTTCCATTTTCTTTTTAATAAAAATCTAAAACCGTATTCCATGTCCCTCCATATTGTGCTTCAAATGCATTTTTATATTTTAATAACTGTTGTGTTCCTAATTGAATTTGTTTAGGGTTATAAGGTTTAAGTTCATAAATTGTTTTTGTACTAAAATCTACAAAATCAGGTCTGATTCCAGGTACTTTATTAAATTCTTTAAATGTATTTATTCCGTCAGCCAGACCTACTTTATAAGCCTTATGCATCTGTCTGCCAAGCGCAAGAGAAGACTTTGTATAAACTTGAGGGAATATTCTCGGAGAAATTCTTGCATAAACATTATTCACCACTCCGGATAAATATTTCCCTGCACCAATCGATTTCCAACCTGCAGCAAATAAACCTTCGCCTGCAAATGACATCGGAATATCCATAAATAGAAATGTTTCAAGATTTCCTATAGATTTTCCAATCTTTGTTTCATTAATGGCTGTTTGCCAAGTACTATATGCTTGATCTATGTTCCAGTTTTGTAAAGCTCCCAGAATACCACTTTCGAAAACAGCTCTATTATATGAAGCATATCCTCTTTTTCCAGTCATTACAACTTCAGGGATATTTACATCAATTCCATTGAATGCATTCCAAAATCCTGCAAAAGCATCACCGCCAACACCGCTATTAGATTGTCCCCACGCATCTAATGATTCTGATAAATGCTTTACGCCACCTCCTCCTTGTAAATAACTCATTACTGAGTTAATATGTTCTCCAGTGAATGTCCAACCTTCATTCGTTTCTACAATTTTTCTACCATCAGGGTCAATGAAAGAAATAGGATTATTCATCACATAGGCATACGGACTGAAAGAATCATACATTTCCGCCAATTGGTCAGTACCGTTCCATCTTCCCAGGTCGGGCATATATTGTCTCCAACCGTAGTCTAGGAAGCCTGTTTCTTGCAACTCTTTTCCATTGTATTTATAGGAATGAAAACTCCCAAAGGAAGAGGAGTTAGAACCTCCAATATGATTTAGCCCGAAAGGATAATAATTGTTGGTGCTTATAATTTCAAGAACGCCTTCGCTGTTTTTTGCAAAACTTACCCTTGCATTTCCCAAGTGGTCTTTGTACTGGTAAATATAACGATTTTCTTTAAAACTGTAAAATCCTTCTGCAGTGGCTACAAAATCGAGTTTCCATTCCGGGGTTCCTGTTCCCGGAAATGCAATACGGGAGCTGTATGCCTGTTGTTCGAAGGCTGTTTCCGTTCTGCAGGTTATACATATTGCGCCATCTTCCACATATTCATACTGAAAACCATCCAGATAATCCGTCATTGTGGTATTAGGCGTTCCTCTTGGAGGTGTGTTGGTATAGGTTTTACGGAGTTTTGTTCCGTCAGCACGATACAGATAGTTGATATTGGAAGAGGAAGTCAATCCAATAGGATTTACCTGAGTGATGGCCAACTGATTAGCAAGATTCAGGAAATTGTAATTGATAGATTGGATACCTTTATCAAGCATATCTTTCATATTTCCGTTATCATCATAGGAAATGATATTGTTTCCGCCTTCATATCCTGTGTCGTTCAAAGAGTTTTCAATGACCTTGGTTAGCGTGTTTCCTGAGTATTGATACACCAAATCATCAACCAAAGTAGATGTTGTACCATAAATAGGGAATGCATTTCTTTTCAGAGTTGCGATGTTTCCGTTGATATCATACGTCAGATTTTCATTGAAATTATTATTAAACGGAGTGGTAGAATTGGGTTCAGAATAAATAGCGTCCTGCAGTCTGTTTAGTCCGTCATAAGCATAGTTGTATCTTTTCAGTACATCTTCATTAGCATTTTTCCAGTCAATTTCTGAGATGTTCCCTACAAACTTACCTGAAGCGATATTGGTATTCACAGGGTTGGTGTATCGCATTTCATACCCGAAAAGTTTTCCGTTCAGGTTTGAAGGATCGTTGATTTTGGTGAGCCATCCTCGGATGTTGTAAGTATAATCTATACTTTGAAGCGGAGAAGCGGGGTTTGTACCGCCGACTTTTTTATTTTTCAGCTGAGAAAGCTCGTTATACTCATTTTGAGCTAAATACTCCACCGGATTATTGTCTATTTGATGGGTATGTGTCAATAATCTGTTCTGGTTGTCATAGGTAAAAGTCTGGGTGATGACCTTCTCCGTATCTGTATTTAATCTTTTATGAAATACTTTAGTTAGTTTTGCCAAGCCTGAAAAATCGAGCTCAGATTCTGTTTTGGTGTATCCTCCCAAATGATTGATGGAATATGTGCCTATCACTCTTCCTTTTTCATCATAATAATTGTAGCTTTTCGTCCAGTTATCATCTTCAATGTTTTTTATCAGGCTCATCACAGGAAGACTTTTGGTGCTTACTGCATTAGTTGTGGCATTATCAGATAATATACTTTTTCCCATTATTGAAGAAGGAAAAGAAGGATTGAAGCTGTATGAAGGATAAGTATCGTAATAGTTGACCGCTAATATTTTTTCAAGAGAACTAAAATAATTATTGGTGTACTGCACCTGCATTCCATCTTGAGTAAATCCGGAATTATGCCTATTTTCTACAATAACTAAATTTCCTGCCTGAGACTGCATATTTGCCCTGCTTCCTCCCGAAATGATTGAGGTATAGACCACTCTTCCAAACGTATCATATTTGGTCATCAGCCATTTCCCTTGTGCTTCAAGATTGGCATCCCTGGATAGAATCAGTCTATCAGCTTTATCATACACCATATATTCCCAGCCTTTACCAGGAATTTTCTTTTCCACCAGTCGATTCCAACCATCATATCGATACTGATAGCAAAGATTGTTTAAAGTTGCTTCATCGGTAAGTCCTGATTTTGAAGCCAAAGGCGGAATGGAGTATACCAACTTGCCATACTCATTGTATACATAATAAGTGTCGACATTTTGATTTCCGTCTTTTTTTCTCGTTAGTATGGTTTGTCCTTTCATGTTTTTGAACTGAAAGGTTGTATTTCCATCTTCATCCGTCACAGAGGATTTGTATAAAGAATTTGCAGGATATATTCCTGAAAGGCTTAATACACTATTAGTTCTGCCTTCTGTCCAGCTTGTTACTACGATATATTTTTTCACTTCATCCATGGAAGTATTTGAACTGTAACCGAACTGAACGGGATGCGCACTCCATTCGTTTCCTACTTGTTTTTGTTGCTGAATTCTTCCTAAAGGGGAAGATTCCAATACCTTTTCAGCATATATTTTTTCATTTCCGTATTGGGATGAAGCATTGGAAATCGGAGTGTTGTAAATAGCTCCGTTTTGCGTTGTTGCTTGAGGAATGGGAAGGTAGCTTTTGATTTGTCTTCCATATTCATCATATTCCAGAGGGAGGGCAATATCTTTTCCTGTAGGAGTTGCTTTGATGCTGATACTCTGTTTTGCTCTTCCCAATCCGTCAAAATATTGTACAGATTCGGTTTTTTTAGAACAGTCTTCTGATAGGCAGTTTTTTTCGTATATATAATTTTCCGAAGAGGTAAGGTTGGTTTGCGCGTATATAAAGCCCACGACCAACAAATTGAGTAGTATTATTATTTTCTTCATTGTGTTTAGTTTTTGTAGTTGTATTGATATTCTTTCAGGATAACTCCATTCATATCCACAATCTTTTCAAGCTGATTTTTGGCATTGTATTTATAGATTACCCTTATTCCATCAGGAGGAGTTGAAGTGGTAATACCTATGAGAGGATCATAGCTTATTGTAGTAATCTGAAATTCTTTCAGCTCCGGAGTTTTCCTGAAGTTATCCAATGCGAGAAGAAGTGCCTGTTCATTAGCCGGATTTTGGGCATCTGCATTGGAAGCATCCACAATGGTCTGAATATATGGAGATACCTGTGCGTAGGTTGCCCCTTCTATTTTTGCTATAGGTTGTGTTTTATCGTATCCGTATACAATTGCTGTAGGGATGCCGACAGAAGAGGTAAACTGAAGAATATTTCCTTTTTCGTCATACAGGTCAAACTTCATGGTCGTTTTTGTAGTGCCATCACTTATGTTGGTTCCTAATACCGAAGTAGGTAATGTATTACTTGTATTATCATATTTTGTTTCTGCTTTAGAAACTGTTTTATTGTCGTTTTTTTCTTCAACTACCACAGGAACACTTATAATATGAGCGTTGGAAAGGTGAGTATACCCTGATTCAGGATAGGTATAGAATTGCTCTATGGTATTTCCATCGGCTATTTTTTTTGTTGAAGCTACTTCAAAGTTATACACATTGAAATTGGTTTCAGATTGTTGTTCTATACTCTGATTATTATCAAAATAAGAGGTTGAAGTAACCGATGATTTTTTGAGCCAGGATAGTTTGGAGGTAAGGTTGTCTGTACCGAGAAGCTCATATTCCTGTACATTCGGGAGCTCTTCAAAGGTATAATCGTTTTGCTCAGAAACAAGAACCTGGTTTTGCGCATTATATATTTCTTTTCTTTCAAGCAATCCTCCATTGGTGAATGAATAATAAGGCCAGTAATTTCCGTTTTTAGGATAATCATTTGGGGTTTTGTAGTAGTATTTTACATATCCGTTATTGTCATCTGTTTCGGAAATCTTCACGTTTTTATACAAAATATAGCTGTTAGCATTAGGATCTAGCCCCGAAGAAAAAGAAAACCCTGATGAAGAGTTGCTGTCTAAGAAATTACTGTAATCATATTTAACAATTTTTACGGGAGTATTTTCCGACTTGCTGTTGTAATATTTTATGCTGGCTACTCTTACTCCGGAGCTTGTGATTGCATTCGGGAAAGGAAGGGGAGTATGCTCAATGCCATATAGGGTTGCTGTACCTCTTCCTCCAGATCCCGTTATCATTAATGTATAACCTCCGGGAGCAAGATCGTATTCCCTTACATTCTCATACAAAGAAGAACTACAGGTGGTTGCAGAGATAGAGTTGCCATCGCTTTTTATCATATAGTCCACATAAGTTGGGGTATTGGCTTCCCAATACGGAGGAGCGGGAAATAATTCATCAACACCAAACACTACATATATTTTTCTTGTATGGTTTCCTGATATTGTGAATGTGTAATTGGTTGTTTGGTTGGTATCGTATTGTATATTATTGAAAGATTCAAGATATTGTACGTCGGAATCACTGAAACTGCTTCCGTTTACTATAGAATTCACATAGCTCGGCTCAGCTCGGTTCTTGTAATTTTGGTTCGATTCAAAAGTGTATTCCATCACTCCTTTTGTAGGGGTAATCACTTTTTTTAGGATTCCTAGAACTTTGTTTTCAATATATAGGCTATATAAATTGCTACATAAAGAATAAATACTCACCCCCAATGACGGACGCGGAACAGAATCCCCATATTCAAATTCTGTTACTTCCGAAATAAGCCCATTCTTATCAATTTTTTTGAGTTTGGCTAAGATTCTTTTGTAATCGGGATTATAAGGGTTGGAAGATTGATAATGATATCCGTATGAAGTATACTCAAAAGCATATCCTGAAATCACGTGGTTGTAGTTGTCTTTTAGGATTACTTTTTGAACCTGATAGGGATCATTCATAGTATTTTCATAAGACGGCTCATAGAGATATTCAAATTCAACTTTTCCGAATCCTGGAGAGGTAATCGTTTTCAGTTTACATGTTTGGTAAGATAATGTTACACCGTTATTTTTATATTTTATATCTTTTTGATAAGAAAAATTAGCAAGTTCTGTATTATTGGCATCTTTGATTTGAGTTAAGAAGAAGGCAGATTTGTATATCTTTCCGCCGGAGGTATGAACATTGCGCTCTTGGTTACTTTTGCTATGGTCATTAAAGATATATTTTATTCCTTTTGTATCGGTTATTGTAAAGGATTCTAGAATAAGAGTTGCTGTATTGCTTGTACGGATGTATTCAATCTTCAATTTATTAGAGGAAAGATTAATCAGTTCAAATGTATTATTAGTAGTATCTCTTTTAAATTTGAACTTTCCCGAAATTCCAGGCAAGCTATAGTAATAAATATCATCAAAATTATTTTTAGTATAGTTTCCGTTACTTGTATCATCGTACATTTCATCAATATCATTTATAATACTTCTTGAAATTACCCCTCCGGCAAATAATGACCATCCCGTCCCTGTTTGACTAGCTGGTTCATACTGAGAAACATTCATCGGATTGTAGGAGAGACCTACATTTAGGCTTATTCCTCTGTTATAGGTTGGTAACCCCAATAAAGAAAATGAAATATCGGGAATACCTGTTGCATTGGATATAGGAGTATTGGCATAGGTTGCAAGAGAGGAAACAGAAGGGACTGGTTTTGAGAAATCTCCAAAGTTAATCTCTTGTTGGGCTTTTATATGTTGGCTGGAAGTAAATGCTGCCAGGCCAAGTACTGTAATTATTCTTCTCATTTGTCTATTTTTTAATCAATTTAGCGTTAGCAGTTTTATTTTCATTGGTTTTGATGGTCACCAGATAAGCTCCCTGAATCAGATTCTGAGTGTTTATTTTGGTCACATTGTTCTTGGTTTTCAGGCTTTGTAATTGTCTTCCGCTCATATCAAATAAGTTGATTTCTGCTTCAAAAACCTGTCCTGAGCCTGTCGAAGGGTCAAAACCGATTTCCACATAAGCATAATCTGAAACTGGATTTGGGTAAATCCTGATGTTTTGTTTTTCAATCAACTGGTCAATCTGCTTATCACCCAATTTCACAATCTTCCAGTTCTCTTTTCCGAGCTCTTCGGCACTTGTTCCTGCCAAAATTATCGACCCGTCTCGGTTCAGCTTGATGTCCGAAAGTCTTTCTTCACGCTTTCTAGATTCACCTTTTACATGTTTTCGCCATTCTTCTTTGCCTTCAGAATTTAGATAAAGCATCCAAAACGTCTCATCATCTGCCTCAATTCGTCCTTCTGCCTGAGTATATCCGCCCAACAAAATACCTTTGGAAGACTTATCATCCGCAGAATGAATCACACTCATACCCATCAAAACATCCCTGTTTTTGAAATTATAAGATTGTTGCCAAATTTCTTCCCCTTTTTCATTGATGGAAATCAGCCAAATATCTGTTCCTTCTTCCAGACCTGAAGTCTTGTTTCCAGACCTTTCAGAACGGCTTTCTCCGCCCACTAAATATCCCGTTGAAGTCAAAGAAAGAGTGCGCAAATGGTCGTCTCCCTTGCCTCCGAAATTCTTCTCCCACTCTAATTTTCCGTCTTTGTTGAGTTTAATTATCCAATAATCGCCTTCACCGAAATTTTCAGTTTTTTTCGACCCATTCATTCCACTTCTCGAATATATCCCTACCAAAACACCTCCGTCTTTTGTAGGAATCATTTTTTCTACTTCATCCAGACCTTTTCCGCCAAGTACAATTTGAGAGGCTATGCCTCCGTTTTTATCTAGTCTGATGACTAAAACATCTTTTGAACCAAAGCCTTTATATTGAGAATCCTGAGCGGAGACGAAGGACCCGGCTACAAAAAATCCTAAATCTGTCGTCTGAACCACAGCTTTAGCCTCTTCATCCGTATTTGAACCAATAGTTTTCTGCCACATTTCATCTCCAAATTCATTGATTCTTACAAGCCAAATATCCGAACCGCCTTTTGATTCCTCTTTTTTATCCAACCCTTTCCCTGAATAAGACGTTCCTGCCAATAAAAATCCGCCTTCCTGTGTTGCAACCGTTGCCGACAAAAAATCATGATTCGAACCTGAAAAATACTTTTCCCAAACTTCTTCTCCCTGTTGGTTTAGCTTCACCAAATGAAAATCGTAGCCATTATTTTGCTTGTTTTCAGTAGATTGTTGTTTTGAAGTTTGTATCGAACTTCCCGAAATCAAATATTGCTGGTCGATTGTTGTGGTAACCTGACTCAGAAAATCCTGTGTCGAGGATTTGATGTCTTTCTGCCAGACCACTTCCTGAGCAGAGACGCTCAAAATTGTGCACATCATGAGGGCACTGAGGTAATTTTTTTTCATATTTAATTATTTTTTAATGCGCGAACTTATATTTTATTTTAATTTCCTGCAATAGTGAAATCCACATATTTTATTATTCCGTTATCTTTAATTCGTTTCTTTTCTGCAAATCTACCATCTCATAACGACAAACCATGTCGTATTTTCAATAGATGCAAAATTACATACCGGGGTTGGATTTTATAAAAGCAGAAAGCACGAGCAAAAGTCAATCCGGCAAAGAGGTACTGCGAAGAACCCGACAACCAAAAAAGACTCCGCCCGTGCCATATAAGATACACGGGCGTAAGCCTATCAAAATTTGGTTGCCTTAGAAGATTCGCAGTTTTCTTTGCCCAAATTGATAGCTTACGCTTTTGTTTTTGTTAAAATCTGCTACGAATATAAAAATATTTTTTAAATACTATCAAAGAAAATCTTACTAAGGAAAGCATAATCTTGGTAATGTTTAAACTATAAACACTTCAAAAGATTAATTGGCAATTGCAGTATTAGGCTTAGCAGGTTTAATATTAACGTAGGCGAATAAAATTTTGATAAAGACATACATAATAACGGAATAGGAATAATTTTTGGAGTTACTTTGTGACTTCATTTTTTTATACATACAATATATGTTTGATAAACAGCAAAGAAAACTGAAAAGGTCTGCAAAATTAATTTCCGTATTGAGTAAATATGGCTTTAAAGATATTTTAGCACGAATGAACGGCGGAAACAAACAGGAAGAAGAAACTTCAAATCCTGATGAAGTTATTTCCAAAGGAACGGTGTATGAAAGAATAAGACTGGCGCTGGAAGAATTAGGTCCTACATTTGTAAAATTAGGGCAAACTTTCAGCAATAGGGAAGACCTTCTACCTCCCGAACTGATTCAGGAATTGCAAAAGCTACAGGATAAAGTAGATACTGTAGAAATGAATGTAGAAGAAATTCTGGAAAACGAATTCAGTATTATGGTGTCCGACCATTTTTTAGAGGTTCCGAAAGCTCCTTTGGCAACTGCTTCCATTGCACAGGTGTATAAAGCTATATTGTTAGATGGAACACCTGTCATTATAAAAATCAGAAAACCCAATGTTCAGTCCGTTATAGAAGATGATTTGCTGCTGATAAAAGATTTAGAAAAATTGATTTCATCTTATTCTGAAATAGGTGAAAAACTTAATCTTAAACAAGCAATTTCAACATTTGAAAAATCATTATTGGAAGAAGTTTCTTTAATAAACGAAAAAGAAAATATCTTGCAGTTCAGAAGAAATTTCAAAAACAATAAAGAAACATACGTTCCGAAAGTATATGAAGAGTTTTCCAACAACAATGTGCTTTGCATGGAGTTTATTGATGGAATAAAAGTAACAGATACATCAACTCTTCTTGCACATAATATAGATTCCGCAAAAGTTTCAGAGGTGGGATTACGATTATTTGTATCTCAGATTTTAGATTATGGCTTTTTTCATGCCGATCCTCACGCAGGAAATATATTGGTGAAAA
Source organism: Chryseobacterium oryctis (assembly GCF_025971925.1). GTDB lineage: Bacteria > Bacteroidota > Bacteroidia > Flavobacteriales > Weeksellaceae > Chryseobacterium > Chryseobacterium oryctis. The sequence continues at coordinate 38,011 of NZ_JAPDHV010000011.1, read as the reverse complement.
AAGACGGAAAAGTTGTTTTCATAGATTTTGGCGCAGTAGGAAAAATTCCGCCAAACGATAAAGAAATCCTTGAAAATCTTATTGTAAGTTTTGTTGCCAAGAATTCACACAAAATTGTTAGAAACCTAAAAAAAATGGCAGTAAGCTATGAAATTCCTGATGAAAGAAGATTTGAAAGTGATGTGGAAGATATTCTCAACTTCGTTCACAGTTCGTCATTGAAAGAAATCAATGCTCAGGTTATCATTAATAAAATGAAAGATGTTTTGAAGGAAAACAGACTCTATATGCCCGATTATTTTTATCTTTTATTCAAAGGAATTAGCCTGATAGAAGGAGTTGGAAGAAGCATTAATCCTAATCTGGATATCGTAAAAAGTCTGCAACCTTACACTAAAAAAATATTTACTAAAAAGATAAATCCTAAAAATCTTCTGAAAAGTGGAGTAGACCGAATGATGAATTTCACGGATAATGTTGATGAAATCCCGAAAGAGCTACGTTCTGTTTTACAAAAACTGGATGAAAACAAATTCACTGTCTCCAGTGAGATTAAGAATATTGAAAAAACAAATCAACTTATAAAATCAAGTATTATTAATTTGATTTTAGCCATGATTTTGGGCGCAAATATCATTGCGACAGCTATTGTTTTTGTTTCAGAATCAGGGCCTAGAATAGGAGAGTTGTCATTGGTTGCTATATTGGGTTTTATTTTTTCTGTCTTTTTGATTGTCGTTATTTTGTTAAGAGTTACAAGAAAGTAATTCAATGTAACATCTGTCATTTTGAATGGAACGAAGTGGAGTGAAAAATCTACTATTTTTTGTTGAGAGTCTTACTTGTTAGAAGAGATAGAAGGTATTCGTTAAATAAAAATGTTTGAGATGCTTCGACAAGCTCAGCATGACATCTCGAATACTGACTGTTTTTATTAACAATTCATTCATTTGTAACATTGTTATGCTGAGCTTGTCGAAGCATCTTAATTTCATATATAAAACTTCGGAAATCCTTCATATTAGCTAATAAAGTTTAAAAAATTAATTGTCTATCTTTGCAAAATGGAAAAACTCACTTTTGCAGATTTTGACCTTCCGGTTAAAATTCTTGATGTTTTAGCAGATTTGGAATTGTTCGAGCCTACACCTATTCAGGAAAAAAGTATTAAACCGATACTTTCGGGAAGAGATGTGATGGGGATTGCACAAACCGGGACTGGTAAAACATTAGCTTATCTTTTGCCTGTTCTTAAAACCTGGAAATATAATAAAAACGGAAATCCAACGGTTTTGGTACTGGTTCCTACAAGAGAATTGGTAGTTCAGGTAACCGAAATTTTAGAAAAATTAACCGAAAATATTTCTGCAAGAGCAATCGGAGTATATGGTGGAAAAAATATCAATACTCAGAAACTTTTATTTGATAATGGGTGTGATATATTGATAGGAACTCCGGGAAGAGTGATGGATTTGTCTATTGATAATGCAATTTCGTTAAAAGAAGTTCAAAAACTAATCATTGATGAGTTTGATGAAATGCTGAATCTTGGTTTCAGACCTCAGTTGACTCATATTTTTGAAATGATGAAGGAAAAGAGACAGAATATTCTTTTTTCTGCAACAATGACAGAAGCCGTAGACGAAATGTTGGATGAATATTTTGCAAGTCCTGTTGAAATTTCACTAGCAAAGTCGGGAACTCCACTTGAGAAAATTGAGCAAACTGCTTATAAAGTAGAGAATTTTAATACTAAGATTAATCTACTAGAATATTTATTGAAAAACAATACTGATATGTCTAAAGTATTAATTTTCAATAACAATAAAAGACATGCAGACTTATTATTCACTAAAATTGATGAGCTTTTCCCTGGTCAGTTTGATGTAATTCACTCTAATAAATCTCAAAATTACAGATTGAAAGCGATGAAGAGCTTTGAAAATGAAGAAGTAAGAGGTTTGATTACAACAGATGTCATGGCTAGAGGTCTGGATATTTCAAATATTACTCATGTTATCAATTTTGAAACTCCTGATATTCCGGAACAGTATATTCACAGAATCGGTAGAACAGGTAGAGCAGATAAAGACGGAAATGCAATAACATTTGTAACCAAAAAAGAAGAACCTCTGATTCTTGATATTGAATTGTTAATGGATAAAGAATTGACTTTTGTTGATTTCCCTGAAGAAGTGAAAGTTAATCCTAAGAAAATAGCTGCTGAAGAAGAGCATATTGCGATGAAAAATCCTGTTCAGGTTAAGCTGAATGAAGGAGGAGGAGCTTTCCATGAAAAGAAAGCGAAAAACAAGAAAGAAAACTGGGGTGGACCTTCAAAAAGAAAAGCTCCGAAGAAATTTGGAGCAAACAGAGCTCAGCAAAAAGCAATTTCTAAGTCTAAGAAAAAGAAATAAAAAAACTCCCTCAATTTGAGGGAGTTTTTTTATTTTACAAGATGTAATTCATAAATATCATCATAACCGTCATTGTTATAATCTTCACCATCCATACTTGAATCAATTACAACAAACTCGGCTTTTGTTAAAGACTTAACTGGAGTAGTTACACCATCTACAACAAGTACTTTTGTTGTTTTGTTATAAGTGTAACTTGTTTCATCATAATAATGATTACAAGAACCATTATAGAATTCATAATAGTTAGATTTTAGTTTACCGTCTGCTGTAAATTCTGAAGTTTGCTTTTTTTCACAATCATCAAGAATATTATTTGATAAAATTGTAGAATTATCTTTTCCCGAAATTACTCTCACCTGTGAGTGTTTCCATGTACCTACGATTGTTGTTTCATCTTCATTGTCATCATTACTACAAGAACCTAAGGCTAAAGTTGAAGCCGCAGCTACGGCTAGAAATAAAATTTTTTTCATGTTTTTTTTATAAATTATTTTTCACAAAGAAATCAAAAAATGTTTAATCTAAAGAATTCCTCGAGGCTCTGCCTCGGGGTAAAAAGAGGAAAAGTTTGAAAAACGGATGGTTTTTCAAAAGAATAAAAAGATGTAGCTTTGATTAATGGACGACCATATTTTGAAAAGACATAATAAAACCTTACTTCTTTACCATATTGTTTTTCCTGTTAAATACAGGAATTCGGTTATTAGTGAAGAAGTTGGAATTGGTTTGAAAGAAATATGTATTGAATTGTCTCATCGCTATGAAATTCATTTTTTAGAAATTGGTTATGAAGATAACCATGTTCATTTTTTGATACAAAGTGTTCCCAATTTGTCAATTAGTGAAATTTGTATGAAAGTAAAAAGTATCACAGCTAAAGAAATTTTCAAACGTTTTCCCGAAGTTAAAGCTAAGCTTTGGGGTGGAAGTTTTTGGACAAGTGGTTATTATGCAAACACAGTAGGTCAATATGGAAACAAAGATGTCATTAAAAAATATATAGAAAATCAAGGAAAAGAAAAAGAATATCAAAAAGTGCATGAGGCTCAGCTTACACTTTTTGACTTTTAATACTTCGGGGCTCTGCCCCGGGGTAGTTTATTAATGCAAAATTATTTTAAATGATTTAATGTATTGAAAAACAGCACATTGTGTTTTGTTTTAACTCTAAGCTATTTGATGTAAGGTTCCATTATCTTAGTCCAAACCTGGTATCCTTCAGGAGTTATATGAAGCATATCTTCTAGAAAAAGGTCTTTTCGTACGTTTCCGTTTGTATCTTCCATTGCTTTTGTAATATCAATAAACTCAGCATTGGGTTCTTTATCCATAAATGCTTTTATTTTTTTGTTGGCATTTCTCATTTGAGACCAAAGATTTTCGCGGCTGGGAGAGTATTTCATCGAAATATAATCAACCTGAATATTTGGAAATTTCTCTCGGATCTTTTTATAGAAAACTTTGTATCTGTTTACAACTTCTTTTGGTTTTAGTTTAGGATTATCCGCAAAGTCATTCTCACCGCAATAAATAATGATTTGTTTGGGTTGATAGGGATTTAAAAGTTCTTCTGAAAAGTAATTCAAGTCTGTAAGTCTGGAACCTCCAAAACCTCTATTGATAATAGTCTTGTTGGGGAAATAATCAGAAACATCAGTCCATTTTGTGAAAGATGAACTTCCTACTAAAAGAATTGCATCTTTAGGAGGCGTATTTTCCTGATTTAATTTTTTGAAATTCTGAATATCTTGCCAGAACATTGGCTTTTTCTCTTGTGAAAAGAGAAGTGTAAAAGTCAGTAGTAAAAATACTGAAAGAAACTTCTTCATTGTTAAAAATTTAATTAATACATTTAATAAAAAACTCCCGAGGTTATCGAGAGTTTGTTTTTATCTTTTATAGCTTACATAAATATTGTCTGATATTCCATCACCGTCAAAATCTAATGGAATTGGTAAATCGATATCTATTACCTGCATAAGCTTTAATTCTTTACTTGTAAGCACAGTCACTCTGTATTTTTGCTCACCTTCTTCACTGAATTTAAGATTTAAATCTTTAGTTTCTTCGTTGTAAGTATAAGTACCTTCACTTGTGTCACTTATTTGGCAATTATCAGCAGTTCCTGAATAAGCTACATATTTTACAATATAATCTGTTCTGAAAGTGATAACACTTTTTGCGGCACAATCATCAGGAATTTCTGTTTGAATTACAGTTTTATTATCTTTTCCCGAAATATATTCTATTTTGCTCACTTTCCAGTCGCCTTTCATTATGTCTAGTTCATAAGCTTTGATATCATCATCTTCACAAGAAGTAAGCGCTAACGCTGAAAAGGCAAACAAAAGTAGTTGTTTTTTCATTTTTACAAATTTAAGAATGTGCTAAAATATAAATAAATTTGAAATATTTATAATGAAATTCAGGTTTTTTAACCGAATATTTGCAAATAAAGGGATTTGTATATTCAAGGTTAAAAAGTTTAGAGTTTGGTATTGTATAAGAAGGTACGGGCACCAACTAATTTTAGACCCCAAACTCTAAACAGTTAATATTTTTTAATAACTCATTTCCACAATTTTGGAAGCATCCTGAGGAGTAAGGTTTTTATATTCTCCCAGACCTAACCAATTTCTTTCTGTGAAGGCTTTTTCAACTCTTTCAGCTGTTCCCTTATAATCTTCGGTATATTCTGAAAGTTTAGTTTTGATATGTAAACTATGGAAGAATTCTTCTAGTTTTTTGATTCCTAATTCTGCTTTTTCTTCTAAAGAACCATCTTTTATGCCCCAAACTCTTTCAGCATATTGAGCAAGTTTACCTTTTTTGGTTTCAAAATTATAACGATAATGTGAAGGTGCAATAATAGCTAAAGTTCTTGCGTGATCAATTCCGAAATAAGCTGTTAATTCGTGTCCCATTGCATGAACTGCCCAATCTGTAATTACTCCTTTCTGGATAAGTCCGTTAAGAGCCATTGTACAACACCACATGAAGTTTGCGGCAGCATCATAATTAAATTCATCAGTCAAAACTTTAGGAGCAGTTTCCTGTAGACTGATTAAGATACTTTCAGCAATTCTTTCCTGTAAATCAGCAGAAGAAGGAGCTGTCATGTATTGTTCTAAAACGTGAGTATAAGCATCTGTAAGACCGTTTACAATTTGATTTTTAGGAATTGACCTTATCACTTCAGGATCCAAAACTGAAAACTGAGGGAAAAGTCCGGGACCTCCGCTGGATAATTTTTCGTTGGTTTCTCTTCTTGAAATTACATATCCTGAGTTCATTTCCGAACCTGTAGCAGGAAGAGTAAGTACACTCCCAAAAGGCATACCTTCACCTTCAAAAGTTCTTACAGATTTTGTAAGTATGTCCCAAGGTTCACCATCGTAATTTGCTGCTGCAGAAAGGAATTTTGTTCCGTCGATAACAGAACCACCGCCAACTGCCAAAAGATAAGTGATATTTTTTTCTTTGATAACATTCAACGCATCAATTAACACTTCATATTCCGGATTGGCAGGAACACCTCCGAATTCATATAAATCATGTTCTTTTAAAGCGTTTTTTACCTGATCATAAACACCATTGCTTTTGATGCTTCCTCCTCCATAAATCATTAATATTTTGGCATCTTTAGGAATTTCTTTGGAAATTTTTGCAATTTCCCCTTTTCCGAAAAGTATTTTTGTTGGGTTTTTAAACTCGAAATTAAGCATTGTTCTTTAATTTATTTTACCCCAAATTTAAGGAATACAATGAGAAAATAGAGTTAAGAAAGTTGTAAAATTATTCGATTTTAAACTTTTCATTTTTGCAGTCTAAGGTGATAACATGATTCAAAAAGATTTTATTTCCCAGCATCCCTGTCATTCCCGAACTTTTCATCAAAAAGTTTTGAATTTTAGATGTTCCTTCTATATAAGTGATTTCATTTAATTTTAATTTTTTATCTCCGAACAAAATTGTTTGATTGGAAGGAGATGATTTTATGGTGAGTGTCTTTCCCCATGAATTACCTTTTTCAATTTTTAAATTTGCCTTTGGAATTCTGTATTTAGCCCAAGTTTCTTTGTGGGTTATAAGCTCATAACCGCTAGTTCCGGAGTCATACATTAGTTTTAGATTTTCGTTCCCAATTCTTGCAGGAAGTAAGATTTTTCTTTTTTTGAACTCAAAATTATGAAATCCATTTTCTTTAATTTCATTAAGAAATGAACAGGTATTTTCTTTAAAATTTAAAATAATTACTCTTTTTTCGAGTAAATCAGTCCCAATGGTTCCGATAATATTTTTGGCATCCTGACTTTTTAAATCTAAAGGTTTTCCATAATCTAGAGTTTTAAAATTTTGAGAAGTAATTTCCATTTTACCAATTTTAAAGTTTGATAGAATATCTTTAATATTATTTTTAGGAAAAAAAATATTTTGAATTGATTCTAAAGATTTGCTGTAGAAAATAGTTGTTGGACTTCCTGTATCCAGTTGCATATAGAATGTTTTATCAACTCCTTTTATCTGTACAGGAAGTAATAATGCAGAATATGGATTATCCGCATTTGAAATCCATCGTAAAGGAATATTTTCTGATGTTCCTGAAATAGTTAAATTGTTTTCAGGCGGTGTGAATTTTTTATTAAAATAAATATATCCTCCGACAATTGTAATCGTAAATGTAATTAATAAACCAAGGAGAATTTTCTTAAATATTTTCATTCCGTTCTTTTTCTGCAAGATTCGGAATTGAATGAGAAATAATAAGAAAACTAGTTACGTCAATAATACGTCAATGTAATGACAAGTTTTATAAAATATTGTTTTTCAGTTTTATATATAAATCTGATTTTTGGCTTAAACTAGAGCCGTTTTTGAAAATAATATATACATTAATGAAAAAAAGAGTAACCAAAAAAACAAGAAAAAGTGGGAATTTCAGTGAAAAGGCTTTTTGAATAAACGGACTTACAATCATTGATATACTCAAAACACAACACCAGATAATCTGAATACTTAAGATGCTTTTTCCTAATTCTTTTACTCTTGAATCTTTACTTCTGGCAATTAAAATAGATGGAAAAATAATATTTCCTAAAGGCAAAATGATAAAAGAAAGAGCAGAAATGTTAATGAGTTTCACACGATTAATATCTATATCAGATTCTTGTAAATCAAAAAGATTTTCAGGTTCCGTTTCTAATGCTGAAGCTAGAGATTTTAGGGTAAAACCTTTTGGCGTGTTTCCAGCCTCAATTCTTTGAATTGTTCTTAATGAAAGTCCTGATTTTTCGGCAAGTTCAGACTGAGTTAAATTTTGAGTTTCTCTTAATGCCTGAACTTTATTTTTCATTTTTTGGAATGGTTTTAATTTTGCACCAAATTTATAAAATCTAAAAATATTTTAGAGAGCAGGTTTAGAGCAATCATCACTTTTAAAATAAATTCCGTTGCTGTTGGATTCTAATTTTCCTGTTTTCCTGTTGATTTTTACAAGAAAAGATTCTTTTGTTAATGGGCAGTTTTTCGTTTTTGAAAGGTATAAATAGATAAAATTAGCATCTATTTTATAAGAACTTGCCAGTTTGTTGTTTGTATAAACTTTGTATCCGTAGGTTTCAGCAACCAGAATAGCTTCAGGCAAGTTATCAATAAAACCAATGAATTCTCTTAATTGTTGTTCGCTAGAAAAATATTTTGACTTTCCGTTTTCACAGGCGATAATATAAGAAAAACAGTTTTCACCCAAACATTTTTGAAAGAATCCCTTTTCCGGAGCAGGATCATTGATGGTCATAAATTCGGGCATCTGACTTTCATAAATGATTGCCTCATCAACATCAATATTATTTCTTAACACCGACCAATAATCAATTTTTTTATCAGGAACAATAAAAGGGTACAGATAATCTGTGGTATCAAAAACTAGTGGTATTTTTTGAAAATCATCAGGAACAGCCTTTGTTGTCTGCGAAAAAATAAGACCAGATAAAAGGAAAAAAGCCGTTGTAAATATTTTCATATTGAATGATAGTGTTCTGCAAATTTAGTAAAGAAGATACTTATTCCAATACAATTTTATAATATCCCTTTTCGTCGGTAACATCAATGTTTATTCCGGTAAAAGTTAATTTATTGATTTGATACCCATCGCAACCTCCTTTAAATTCAGATGACTGTATTGAAAAATCAATATTCTTAACATTAGAATAGAATTTATAATTTTTTGTTCCATTATAAGCTCCCACATTTTCCAGAATAATCATATCATCTGATGTTTTCGTTAATTGAACTTGAACTTGATTCTCATCAACAACTGAATATGTAATGAGAGCACCATTGGTTATCAAATTTTCGTCGTTAGAATTAACAAATTTAAAAGCTATCGTTTGAGGAGCATTATAACAACCTTCTCCACAATTTATCAAAGTGAAAACGAGCAGAAGAAATAGTAATAATTTTTTCATAGGATTAATTTTTGTGAAATGTAAAATTAATTAATTGACTTTTATAAATGCTGTTTGTTGTTTTTTAAAAGTAAAAATATTTATAAAATTTTAAACTAAATAAATTAAAATTAAAACCAAAATCTCCTACATTTGTTATATGATACACGACCAACGCGCAGAAAAATTCAGGCAGATTGTGGAAAATAAGTTCCAGATTTATAATTCATTATTTATGAGTCTGCCTTATGATAAAATGACCAATATCGGGATGCTTCTTCCGTTTCTTTATGAAGAAAGTAAAATAGGATATGAAGCGGAGAAAACACCGGAAGAAATTGTTGAAGAATTCTTTAAAAACCATACAGACTTACAAACCGAAGAGCAGAAACTGGAATTGCTCTTTAAAATCATACAGTATATAGAAAGACAGGTTGTTTTGTTTGATAGTATTGAAGATGCGGCATTTCCCAATCTTCATTCTGAAAGTGATAGCGGAACGATAACCAATCTTTTTGAGCGTTCTTTACAAGATCATAAATTGGAAAAAGTTCGTGAAAAGCTGAAAGATTTCAGTATAAAAGTGGTTTTTACGGCTCACCCGACACAATTTTATCCGAGTTCGGTTCAGAGAATTATTCAGGATTTGAGAACGGCAATTACTTCAGATTCTGTTACGAATATTGATACCTTGTTGCAACAATTAGGAAAAACCCCTTTTGTAAATAAAGAAAAACCAACTCCGATTGATGAAGCGTTGAGCATTATTTCTTATTTAAGGTACGTATATTACGATACGATTGGAGAATTATTCACTAAAATCAAGAAAACGTTCGGAAACGGACATTTTCATTTGCATGAGGATATTATTCAATTAGGTTTTTGGCCGGGAGGAGACCGAGACGGAAATCCTTTTGTAACAGCAGAAGTAACAAAGAAAGTAGCAGGAGAATTACGTTCGGCGATTTTAAAATCGTATTACAGTCATTTAAAATATATAAGAAGAAGATTGAGCTTCAGAGGAGTTTCAGAAGTTCTGACTGTTCTCAATGATGAATTATATGCCGCTATTTTTGACGGAAAGGAAATCACCGTTGATGATATTCTGAAAAGAACTGATGAAGCTGAAAAGATTTTAGTGGAACAGCACAATTCGTTGTTTTTAGATTTACTTGTGAATTTTAGAGACAGGGTGAAAATCTTTGGGACGCATTTTGCGACATTGGATATTCGTCAGGATAGTAGAGTTCATCAGCAGGTTATTGATGAAGTGTATGCTAAAATTTACGGAGATATTGAGGTTTCTAACGAAGATAAATTCAACCAGTTAATTCAGATTTCAAATAAAGTTAATTCAGATGATTTTGAAGGTATTGTGAAAGATACTTTATTAACGGTTTCTCAAGTTTCAGAAATTCAACAACTGAATGGTTTGAGAGGTATGAACCGTTACATTATTTCCAATTCTGACGATGTGAAGGATGTAATGAATGTATATGCATTTTTCAAAATTTGTGGATATAAGGATGATGAAATCAAGATGGATATTGTTCCTCTTTTTGAAACCATGGAAGGTCTCGCCAATGCCGAGAATGTAATGAAAGAGTTGTATGAAAATCCGATTTATAAAAAACATTTGGAAAGAAGAGGAAATCAGCAGACTATAATGCTTGGTTTTTCAGATGGTACAAAAGATGGAGGATATCTGAAAGCCAATTGGGAAATTTATAAAGCAAAAGAAGTTTTAACCAAAATTTCTGACGAAAACGGAATTAAAGTTATTTTCTTCGACGGAAGAGGAGGTCCTCCTGCAAGAGGTGGAGGAAAAACCCATGATTTCTATGCTTCACAAGGCAAAACGATTGCTAATCATAAGATTGAGTTAACGATTCAGGGACAAACTATTACCAGTATTTTTGGAAATAAAGAACAGGCTCAATTCAATTTTGAACAACTTTTAACAGCTGGAATTGAAAATGATGTCTTTAAAAATGCTAAAAAAGATTTAACGGAAAAAGAAAGAAAATTAATCATAGAACTTGCCGAAATCAGTTATCAAAAATATTCAGATTTAAAAGCTCATCCTATGTTTGTTCCGTACTTACAGGAAATGAGTACGCTGGAATATTATGGTAAAACAAATATAGGAAGCCGTCCGTCAAAAAGAGGAGGTGGTAATGAATTGAAGTTTGAAGATTTAAGGGCTATTCCGTTTGTTGGCTCTTGGTCACAGTTGAAGCAAAATGTTCCGGGATTCTTTGGTTTTGGTTATGCGATGCAAAAGATGAAGGAACAGGGAAGATTTGATGAAGTTAAGGAACTGTACAGAGGTTCAGATTTCTTTAAAACATTGGTGCTAAATTCAATGATGAGTATGAATAAAACCTATTTCCCATTAACGTATTACATTAAAAAGAATCCTAAGTTTGGCGATTTTTGGAATATTTTGTTTAAAGAATATAACCTTTCAAAAGATATTATGCTGGAACTTACAGGCTTTTCAATGCTTCAGCAAGAAGACCTTATTTCTATGAAATCGGTGAAAATTCGTGAAAAAATTGTACTTCCTTTATTGAGCATTCAGCAATATGCTCTAATGAAGATTCAGAAAGGAGAAGGTAATCTTGAAGCATATGGAAAATTAGTGACACGTTCGTTGTTTGGGAATATTAATGCGAGTAGAAATTCGGCATAGAAATTATATACAAAGAGCTGTTTATAACTGATAAACAGCTCTTTTTTATTACTCTTTTATGAATTTTTCATAGTAAACCTTATCTTTCGTCTGAACTTTCAGGTAATAAACACCTTTAGGGAAATAATCAACTTCTATTGATTTCTCATTGATGTTTTTTGTAATTAACCTACCTAAGTTGTCATGAATTTCTAAGGATAAAACTTCACTTTCAGTAGCTATATTTAAAATATTACTAACCGGATTTGGGAAAATGCTAAGTTTCTGTTTTTTTACTAAGTCAGAAGTATTTAAAACCTGATTATAAAAACTTCCAAAGTTTAAAATTCCGTAACCCATTTGATCAGTATAACTAGGATAGAGAGAAGCTGTTTGTCTTAATCTGTTTTTCATTGTATCTCTATTCATTGTAGAAAATGCCTGAATAAGGCAAGCAACACCTCCTGCTGCAATGGGTGTGGCAATAGAAGTTCCACTAACAACTGTTGTTGAATTATTGTTTACGGTTGTAGAACTTGTCCCTCTTGTACTTCCGTCAGGTTTTATAACGCCTAATGAATTAGGGCCGAAAGATGAAAAAGTTGAAGAATTTCCTGTAGAGTCAACAGATCCAATGGTAAAAACTTTTGAGTTATCCGCAGGAGTTAAAATATAGTGCCAAGGTTGGGCTCCTGAATTTCCCGCAGCAATTAATACAAAAATTCCTTTATTAGAAGCAATTTCTGCTCCTCTTGCAATAAAAGACTTTGAACCATTCATATCAGAATAAGTATAATTGTATTGTGGGTCATCAAAAGTATAATATCCTAGAGAGGTTGTGATAATTTCAACACCTTTTCTGTCGGCTTCTTCAGCAGCTTCAATCCAATATAATTCCTCTTCGGGAATTTCTACATCTGCATTTTCGCTTCGGTAAAGGTAAAAATTAGCATCGGGAGCCGAACCAATAAAAGTATTTTCTATATAACCTCCAATTGCTCCTAAAACTACTGTTCCGTGAGCATTCAGTGAAGGTTCATAGATATTGGTCGATTTTGTAACAAAATCATAACCTCCTTTAATTTGATTATTATTGTTAAGTCTGGAAAATGCGGAACCCGTATTCACAGTTGGAAACCCTGTATCAATAACGGCGATTGTAACTCCCGTTCCTGTATAGCCTGCAAGATGAAGAGGTCTTAAATTAATCTGGTCAATTTGCTCAGAACCGGAACCATAATCAAATAAAGTCTGTGTTTTATTGGTTGAGTAAAAATCTTGCCATTTGTTATGATGTGCTATTTTAGTTCCTGTTGATGACAAGTTTTTAGCAAAACTTTCAACACTTTGTACATAGGTTTGAGATTGAAGGGTCGTAATTTGAGCCGGAGTTGCATTTACAGCAACACCATTTAGCCATTTTGAGTAGTCTGTTACCGTAAAACCAAGATTTTGAATATTCTGAATATAAGTTTGTTCAATAGGAGCGTCCTGGTCGTTCAATGCAATTCCTAATGTTGTACGTCTGTCGAGGGATTTTTGGCTAAGCTCTGAAAGAGGATTAGCATAAAAAGCAGCTTTATTGGGCTTGTCTTTAAAAAAGACAAAAACAAGTTGTGTTTGAGCAAACGAAATAGAATAAGCTGCTAAAAGACAAGATAATAAAATTTTTTTCATATATTTCTTTTGTATAAAGATAAAACAAAATCAATAAAATTTTTAAAAGGATTTTAAATTCCTTATTTTTACACAAATATTTTATTTTATGAAAAAAATTCAGATGGTTGACTTGCAAAGTCAGTATTACAAAATAAAGAATGAAGTAGACAATGCAGTGTTAAATGTAATGGATTCAGCGGCTTTTATCAATGGTCCTGAAGTTAAGTCTTTCCAGAATGAATTGGAGTCTTATTTAGACGTAAAGCATGTTATTCCTTGTGCAAATGGTACAGATGCGCTTCAAATTGCCTTAATGTCTCTTGATTTACAGGAAGGTGATGAGGTGATTACAGCAGATTTTACATTTGCTGCAACAGTGGAAGTTATTCATTTATTAAAACTTAAATCTGTTTTGGTAGATGTAGATTATGATACATTTACAATTTCTATTGAGGCTATCAAAAAAGCAATAACTCCTAAAACAAAAGCAATTATTCCTGTACATATTTTCGGACAATGTGCCAATATGGAAGAAATTTTGAAAATTGCTGAGGAGCATAATTTATATGTAATTGAAGATAATGCCCAGGCAATAGGTGCAGATTATACTTTTTCAGACGGAACCGTAAAAAAATCGGGGACGATGTCTACTGTGGGAACAACTTCATTTTTTCCTTCTAAAAATTTAGGTTGTTATGGTGATGGAGGTGCAATTTTTACCAATAATGACGATTTAGCACACCGTTTGAGAGGTATTGTAAATCACGGAATGTATGAAAGGTATTATCATGATGAGGTTGGGGTGAATTCACGTCTGGATAGTATTCAGGCTGCGGTTTTAAGAAAAAAACTTCCTCATTTGGATTCTTATAATGAAGCAAGAAGAAAGGCAGCAGATTTTTATGATGAAGCCTTTGCTAATCACGAAAATATTTTAACGCCCAAAAGAGCAGAGAATTCTACTCACGTTTTTCATCAATATACATTGAGAATTTTGAATGGTAAACGTAATGAACTTCAAAAATTCTTAGCAGAAAAAGATATTCCGGCGATGATTTATTATCCTGTGGCGTTGAGAAAACAAAAAGCATATTATCAGGAAAGTAACGCTTCTGACTTTGTGAATACGGATAAACTTTTAGACCAGGTTATCTCTCTTCCGATGCATACAGAATTGGATGATGAACAGTTGAAGTATATTACGGATGCTGTGCTGGAGTTTATGGGGTAATGAAATAATGAGAGAAGAATTTTTTTTAAAAGGAAGAAAATATAAATTCTTTTTAGGATTTCATTTTTTAGTTGTGATACTTTATGCACTTTATACTGCTAATACTTTGAAATCTTATAATTCTTCAAGTTATGATCAATATTATAAAGAGAGTATTTCTTTAAATATTGCTAAATACTCTTTTTATATTGTAATTAATTTAATTTGTACTTTATTAATTTATTATAAAGCTAAAAAAACAAAAATTATACTTAATATTTTTGCTGGATTGATAGGTGTTTTGGTACTTTATGCCCAATTTACTCTGTTTAAAACCTATGAAAATAATACTTATTATAATTTTGTAATTCTTTTTAATTCATTGGTGATTGTTTTTATTACTTTTTATATTTTTTATTTAAATATTAATAAGAAAGAAAAAAATATAGTTAATGAAATAGAGGAAATAGGAAAACACGAAGATTAAAAAAATAAAACATGGCAATATTAGTCACAGGTGGACTTGGATATATTGGTTCTCACACGGTTGTGGAACTTTTAAATAATAACTTTGATGTTGTTATTGTTGATGATTTATCTAATTCAGAAAAATTTATATTACAAAATATAGAAGAAGTTACAGGAAAGAAACCTGTTTTTTATCCATTTGATTTAAAAAGGAAGGAACTTCTCTCACAGGTTTTTGATGCTCATAAGATAGATGGATGTATCAATTTTGCAGCTTATAAAGCAGTAGGAGAGAGCCAGGAAAAACCAATTGATTATTATGAGAATAATCTTTTTACTTTAATTAATATTCTGCAGGAATTTAAAGAAAGAGAGATTTCTAATTTTATATTCAGTTCTTCTTGTACAGTTTACGGACAGGCTGATACAATGCCAATTGATGAAAATACGCCTTTGAAAATACCAGAAAGTGTTTATGGTAAGACAAAGCAGATGGGAGAAGAAATCCTGATTGATTTTGCTAAAGCATATCAAAGAAAAATAACGTTGTTAAGATATTTTAATCCGATAGGAGCACATCCGTCTGCAAAATTGGGTGAATTACCGATTGGTATACCTAATAATTTAGTACCTTACGTTACTCAAACTGCAGCAGGAATCAGAGAAAAATTGAGTATTTGGGGTAATGATTATCCTACTGTAGATGGAACAGCAGTTCGAGATTATATTTATGTTGTAGATTTGGCTAAAGCTCACGTTGCAGCTCTAAAAAGATTAATGGAAAACAAATCTGAAGAAACAACAGTTGATATTTACAACTTGGGAACTGGGAATGGTTCATCGGTTTTGGAAGTCGTAAAAGCATTTGAAAAAGCAAATAATGTAGAAGTTCCTTATCAAATCTGTGATAGAAGAGAAGGGGATATTACAATTGCATATGCTAATGCTGATAAAGCAGAAAAAGAACTCAACTGGAAGTCTGAGACCACTCTGGAAGATGCATTGAGAACGACTTGGGAGTGGCAAAAATATTTGAAATCAAGAGAACTTTAAATTATTTATAAAATAATTAACAAAGATTATCCAAAGCTAAATGTTTCTATAGTAAACAAAAGAGTTTTGGTGAAATTTAAAAATAAGTCAGAATTATATGAAAACACAAAAAATTGGTATTACATTTTCCTCATTCGATTTGTTACACGCAGGGCACATTAAAATGCTTGAAGAAGCAAAAACAGTTTGTGATTATCTAATTGTAGGGTTACAAATTGACCCCTCTCATGATAGACCAACGAAGAATAAACCTACCCAAACTATTGTTGAAAGGTATATTCAATTAAAAGCAGTGAATGCTGTTGATGAAATTATTCCTTATTATACAGAAGAAGATTTAGAGGATATTTTGAAGTCTTTTGTTATTGATGTAAGAATCATAGGAGATGATTATATGGATAGAGATTTTACGGGGAAAAAATACTGTGAAGAAAAAGGAATTGAAATCTTTTATAACAAAAGAGATCATAGATTTTCATCAAGTGATTTAAGAAGACGAATTCACGAGGCAGAAGAACAAAAGCTAGCTAAAAAATAAAAAATCCCGAATTTATTTTCGGGATTTTTTATGTTATTACATTGGACCTTGTTGGTCATCTTCACCTTTGGTATTTGAATTGATATCCTTTTTCGGTTTTGGTTTTATATCAATTTTTTCCCCTTGTTTGAATCTATAAGTAAATGAAAGTGCAAACTGTCTTGGTTGCCATTGCATTTCCATATTACGCGTAAATTGTTCGGTATTTGAGAAATTTCTCATTCTTCTTGTGTTGAAAATATCTCTGATATTGAATCCAATTGTTCCATTACCGTTCCAGATTGTTTTCGATGCTCCCAAGTCTATTCCATACATTGCTTTTCTATCATTCATTGCAGTTTTTTCGCCGGCTCTGTAGAAGCTTTGTAGCTGTACACTAAATGTTTTATCGATTTTAAAAGTATTATTAAATCTTAAGCGATAAGAAAAACCTGTGCCAGAGAAATCGTTACGAGTATTCGGATTTTCTGGGAATAAATTAAAGCTTCCTGTATTTTTATACCCGTATAAATCTGCGGAAAGCATCATTTTCCACCAAGAGAAAGGATCATAAGTACCATTAAGATCTAATCCGTAATTAGTTTCAGAGCCAACATTTACAGGCTTTGTATAAATAGAACCATTCAAAAGATATTGATATCTGTTTTGCTCGTCCTGAGATTTTTTGAAGTATAATGTAGGGTTAAATGTAATTTTCTTGTTTGAAATACTATAACCTAATTCAAATGAGTTTTCATAAGTTGGATTTAGGTCGGAATTTCCTTGGAAGTAATTTCTATCATCATCAAAGGACATGAAAGGAATTAATGAAAATGCTCTTGGTCTATTAATTCTTCTAGAGTAGTTTAATAATAACTGATCCTTATTTCCTAAATCATAGCTTAAGAATACAGAGGGGAAGAATTGAGTATAGTTTTTCTTAACCGTTTCATGTTTTGGTTCGTAACTATCTTGTGTTCCTTCAATCAACTTATTATAATCAAAATTAATATTAATGGATGATGTTTCACTTCTTAATCCTAATTGATATGCGAATTTCTCACCAATTTTACTTTTAAATTGAGCATATATTCCCAAAATGCTTTCTGAATAAACTGTATTGCTGGTGAAATCATATCTTGTGTAATAAGGGCTTCCTCCATTACTTTCATTCACAAAATAGTTATAAGTATTTTTATTATAGTCATATCTTGCTCCCGCTTCAAATTTAGAGTTATCACCAATAGGCAATTCATAATCTGCTTTACCAATAAAGGTTTTGGTTTGAGAATGGGTATCTACATTATTGATCAGATTTTTTTCAGTTAAATTCTTGGTAATATTATATGAATTTTGTCTGATAACATTTGTACCATCTGACTTATTAGTTTGATAACTACCAGAAATGTAAACAACTTGTCCATTATCCCCAATTTTTTGATCTAAACCGAAATCTAGTTGAGTAGCAAAGTTTTTATTATTACCAACGCTATTTCTTGTTCTGGATAACTTCTCTGATGTTCTTGGCCCAATTTCAATGGTCGAGTTAGGATCATTGGGATCGGCTCCCATTACTGTACGATACTCAATTTCATCGTAAATATTGAGAGCATTTTGATCATTGTTAAAACTTCTGAGCATTCCAGATAAATTAACAGATGTTTTATCAGAAATGTCATGGGTAAATCCAGCTGTGAGGTTATAGTTATCACCTTCTCTTTTTGTTTTTCCATCTTGAATACTAGTTTGAGTATAAGGAAAACTATTTAAAGGAATACTATTAATGTCAGTAAACTTTTGTATAGTAGAGTTTTTGCTAGTGCTCTCATTTTTTTGATAACCACCACCTCCGTTTACATGCCAAGTCCAGTTTCCTTTTCTCCAATTCAAATTAGCATTAAGGTTTGTTCTTGGCAGGTATCCTACAGAGCCAGTAACGCTTCCGTTGAACCCCATTTTTTTATCTTTTTTAAGGATAATATTCAAAATACCTGCTGTTCCTGAAGCTTCAAACTTTGAAGAAGGATTGGTAATTACTTCAACTCTTTCAATTTGGTCGGCAGGAATACTTTGTAATGCATTTGCTCCATCATCAATTCCTAAAAGTGAAGAAGGCTTACCGTTGATTAAGAATTTTACATTAGAATTACCTCTCATAGAAACAGTTCCATCTGTATCAACAGAAACTGAAGGTACATTGGTTAAAACATCTTGTAAATTTCCTCCCTTGCTTACAATATCCTGAGAGGGGTCGTATGTTTTTTTGTCAAGCTCCACTTTGTATGGCTTTGTAGCTTGTGCAGTAATAACAACACCTTGTATGTCCTGAGTTTTTAAGTTAGTAGTACTTTTTTCAGGTTCTATAGATAATGCACCGATATTTCCTGCAGAAGTAATTTGTTTGTTTACAAGGCTTTTTTTGTAATCAATAGCTTCAACAGTTATGTCATAATTTCCCGGAGCAAGATCTAGTTTATATTGTCCCTTTTCATCAGTAAGAGTTGCATCGCTAAACAGTTTATTAGCTTTGTTACTGAAAGTTACAGATGCATAAGGTACAGGCATATTGTCTTTATTAACAATTGATCCTGAAATACCTACTTTATCCTGAGCAAAAGCCAGTGCTGCTGCTGACAGAACAAATGTAAGCCCTAACGTTTTTTTTGTGAAAAGGTGGATAATTTCCGTCTGGTTCATAGATTTGTTTTATGTAAATCGTCAATTATTATTCATAATATTTTAAAATTATCAATTGTGGAAATTCTAAAATAAGATAATTTTTTATTTGTATATGTTATATATGTCGCTTTTAATAGCCGAATGTTAATTATTATTTTGTTAAAATAAAGTTAATTATTTTATATTTTTTGAATTCAACCAATTCTGATAAGCTTTTGCATTTATAGCATGTTCTTCTGCACTTGCAGTAAACTTATGATATCCAAATCTTGCAGGATCTGCACACATAAAAATATAATTGTTTTTTTCGGCATTCAACACTGCATCTACTGAATTTTTATCTACAATACAAATCGGTCCTGGAGGAATTCCTGCATTTGCATAAGTATTGTAGGGAGATGGAGTAGAGAGATGTTTGTAAAAGACTCTTTTTATCGTTTCTTTAAAATTAGTCTGTTTGTTTATAGCATAAATTACAGTCGGGTCAGATTGTAGTTTCATTCCTTTTCTGTAACGATTCAGATATAAACCGGCAATTGTTTCCATTTCATCTTTTTTGCCTCCAGATTCTTTGTAAACAATCGAAGCAAGAGCATAAATTTGCTCTCTTGTTAATCCTGATTCCTGTTCTTTAGTTTTTCTTTCGCTGGTCCAAAACTCATTATATTGATCTTCAAATTTTTTGAAAAACTCTTTTGGTGTTACAGTCCAATAAAAATTGTAAGTATCAATAAACAGATATTTCTTTAAATCTTCAGCATTTTTATATCCTTTTTCTGTTGCAATAGCATTAAGATCATTTACGAATTTTAAAGAATCAAGTTCTGTTTTTTTAGTTACTTTACCAATCATTTGATACATATCCCCAAAATCACCGATTCTAAAACTATTTTCAGTTTGATTTCCGGCTTTAATCATATTAACGAGGTTTGTATTTCCTAATCCTTTTTGGAAATGGTAACGTCCGGGTTTAAAGTATTTTTCAAGGTCTTTAGATTTAGCAACAATTTCGAAAGACTCTTTATCTTTCACATATTTTGCTGTAGAATCTAGAATTTGTTTAAAACTCGCATTATGAGGAATCAAAACATATCCGTCTTTTTCTACATTATTGCCATAATATTTATTATAAAATCTCAAACCGAAAAATCCTCCTATTACAAAAACAAGTAAGATGATAATGAGAATAGCTTTTTTCATAAATGTTGATTAAAAAAGTTTTTGCTAATTTTTAAATAAGGTCTATTTTACCTCTAAAAACTTGTTTTGCGGGACCTTCCAGCCAAATGTTTTGGAAGTTATCAGCATTTTTTTCAGCATAAACCTTCAGATTTCCGCCTAGCGTTTTAACTTTTATGGAGGTTAGATTGTTTTTTTGAAGAAAAGTTAAAGCTGAAGCTGTAACTCCTGTTCCACAGCTGTAAGTTTCATCCTCAACGCCTCGTTCATAGGTTCTTACGAATATTTCATCATCAGAAATTTTTTCCACAAAGTTGACATTGATACCGTTTTCCTTATAATTCTCAGAATTTCTGATGCTGTTTCCTTGTGCAAAAACATTATAATTTACTAAGTCTTCTACATATTTTACATAATGAGGAGAGCCTGTATTCATTACAGTATCTTCTCCATCGTTGGAAATTGTGTTTACATCAATCATTTTCAGTTTTACAATTCCGTTGTGGATTTCGGCTTCGTGTTCACCATCAATTGCTATAAATTTGCATTTATCTTCGAAAATATCAAGAAAAAAAGCAAAAGCAACAAGACATCTGCCTCCGTTTCCGCACATTGTACTTTCTCCTCCATCAGAATTGTAATAAACCATTTTGAAATCGTAATTTTCATCATTTTCCAGAAGGATAAGACCGTCTGCGCCGATTCCAAAACGTCTGTCACAAAGTTTTTCTATTATATTTTTATCTTTTGGAAACTGTAAATCTCTATTGTCAATCATTACAAAATCATTTCCTGTTCCCTGATATTTATAAAATTCCATATTAATTCTTATTTTTTTCTAAAAAAAGCTTACAAAATTAATGATATTTAAAAGAAAAACGAACAGTGTTAGCTGTTCGTTTTATTATTTAGAATGATTATATTATCTTCTAAACCCGCTTCCTGAATTTGAGGAAGATGTGCTTTGCTGTGAGTTGTTCTGCGGAGCAGGTTGTGAACTGTTTCTGAAACCACCTCCAGAGTTGGAACTGCTATTGGAACTTGGCTGAGAAGTTGAATTTCTGAATCCGCTGTTACTGCTGTTTTGTCTCTGGCTACTTTGCTGTTGGTTTCTAAATCCGCTTCCTTGGTTATTCTGATTACCTTGGTTGTTTGAATTTGAATTTCTAAAACCACCGCTATTGTTATTATTTTGTTGCTGGTTTTGATTTCTGAAACCACTATTGTTGTTTCCGCTTCCTGTAGGATTTCCTCTGAATCCATTATTTGGTCTTGCAGAAGTTGTAGCATTTGCTCTTCTTTCTACATAAACTTTTCTTCTTGAATTATTGTAGTTTTGATAATAATATGGCATACCATTATCATAATAATAATTAATATCATTTCTGTAATAATATCCATCGTTTCCATAATATCCGCCGCTTCCATAATATCCAGATGGAGCATAGTAATATCCGTTGTTATAATATGGGTCACCATAACCGTAATTGTTACTAGCATATCCGTCAGAATATGCAAGGCAAGAAGTTAAACTACTAATAGCAAAAACACTGAGCGCTATTTTTAATAAATTTTTCATGACTTTATTGTACTTTTTTTTGTTTAAAACTTTTTTTCCAATTTAGGTATCCTAAGATAGCCATTATTGTAAATACCAAATATTGAACCGAAGTGATCCCAAGTCCTTTATAAATCATCATTGGTATGCAAATAAAATCTCCGATAATCCAAAAAATCCAGTTCTCAATGCGCTGTTTGGCCATAAACCACATTCCGATTAAAAATGTTGAAGTGGTAAAAATATCTAGCCAATTTCCCCAATCAAGATGATACAAACCTAAATTTGTACCCTCCATCGAAAATTTATTGTCAATATAAGGTTTGTAATAATATATGATGGTAACTATAATTAAGCTGAGTATAAAAAGAAGACTTCCGTAAATCCATTCTTTTTTTGTAGCCCAGGAAACTTCCACATGTATTTGGTCTTCTGAATTTTTTGACCACAAAATCCATCCATATACACTCATTACAGAATAATAAACATTAATCATACAATCTCCCAATAATCCGAAATTGAAAAGAATATATACATAGATCAGTGTGGAAATGATGCCTGTAGGATATACCCAGATATTTTTTTTAATTGAAAAATATACGCTCAGAATTCCGAAGAATGCACCACAGCTTTCTAATAGAATTTGTAGTGGAGTGTAGGTTTCATAGGGTTTTACGAAAAGATCGTATAAATTCATGTTATCAAAAATACGTAAAAAAAAGCATATTTTAAAATGATTTAAATAATATGTGAATCAGTGTTTTAACCGTTTTTATTTAAATTTATTAATGAAAATTTATCAATAAACATTCAGAGTTGTAAAATTTTTATATTTTCGTAAATCTTAAATAAATAATGGAATATGTCAAAAATTTGGGTTAAAAAACCAATGAGCGCTTATGAAGCTGATATCAAAAAGAGCCAGTTGAAACGTGTTTTAGGGAAATGGAGTCTTACTGCTATTGGAATCGGAGCAATTATTGGAGGAGGAATCTTTGTACTTACAGGAACGGGAGCTTATTATAATGCAGGACCTGCATTAGCTTTATCATTTGTAATTGCGGGGATTGCCTGTGTATTTGCAGCTTTGTGTTATGCAGAGTTTGCTTCTATTCTTCCGGTTGAAGGTTCTGCTTATGCGTATGCGTATGGAACAGTAGGAGAGATTTTCGCTTGGATTATCGGTTGGGGACTGATATTGGAGTATGCAATGGGATCAATGACGGTCGCCGTATCCTGGTCGGGATATTTTGGTAAACTCCTCAAAATGTTTGGCCTTCATCTTCCTTATTGGATGACAACGGATCCTGGAACAGCTGCTAAAGCTTTCGGTGAAGCTACAGCACAAATCGCAAAAGGAAACTTACCCGCAGATAAATTATTGACATTTCAAGAAACTATTAGCATGTATAATAATGCTCCAGAAATATTCGGATTTAAACTTTTCTTGAATTTGCCAGCATTAGTTATTGTTCTTTTGGTTATTTCAATCTTGGTTAGAGGTACAAAAGGAGCAGCAAAAGCAAATAATTTTATCGTAATGCTTAAAGTTTCAGCAATTATCTTCGTAATTATTGCAGGAGCGTTCTTTATAAACCCAGAAAATTGGAGTCCTTTTATTCCTGCGGCAACTACAATTACAGAAAATGGTGTTTCTCATAGTGCTTATGGTATAGGAGGAGTTATTGCAGGAGCGTCAGCAATTTTCTTCGCTTATGTTGGATTTGATGCTGTTTCTACACAAGCAGGAGAGGCTATTAATCCTAAAAAAGATGTTCCGTTTGCTATTATTGCTTCGTTGGTAATTTGTACGTTATTATACATTTTGGTATCTCTTGTTTTAACAGGTATGATGCATTATACAGATTTTAATCCGCTTGGTAAATATCCGGATGCAATCAAAGCTCCAGTAGCTTATGCATTTGATATTGCAGGTCAGGCTTGGGCAGGATATATTATTACAATTGCTGCAACAGTTGGTTTGATTTCAGTATTGATGGTAATGATTATGGGACAGTCAAGAATCTTCTTGGGTATGTCTAAAGACGGATTAATTCCTAAAACATTCTCAAAAGTAAATCCTAAAACGGCAGTTCCTACTAAAAATTTATGGATTTTGGGCGTTGTAATTGCTGTTGTTGCTTCCCTTACTCCAATTAATGATTTAGCTCATATGACAAGTTTCGGAACGTTGTTTGCGTTTACAATGGTATGTGTTGCAGTTTGGATATTAAGAGTAAAAGAACCGAATTTGCAGAGAAACTTCAAAGTTCCGGCTTTACCTTTAATTGCTTGTTTGGGTATTGCAATTAACATATACTTGATTTTCAATTTAAGCTATGAAGCGAAAATGTATTCATTTGCTTGGTTAATAATAGGTTTCATTATTTATTTCCTGTACAGTAAGAAACATTCAAAACTTCAAAATGGAGGTTTTGGAGAAACTTTCAAAGCAGAACAAGAACCTTTGGAAAAACCAGATTTAGATTTATAAAATATATTGTTAAAAAATCCACAGATTCTGTGGATTTTTTATTTTTGTTTATTATGAAAAAGACATTTTCCTTTTTACTTTCAGTGTTGGGTATATTTATGTATTCTCAGCAAATAGAGAGCTTTAAAACTATTTTTAATGATAAAATAAGTATCAGAGCTATTGAAATCTATGACAATAAAGTTTGGTATAGCGGAACTGATTCTAAATTCGGTTTTGTGGATTTAGTTAATCCTAAAAATCATAAACAAACTCAGCTTTCGGAGAAAAAACTTCAGTTTAGAACATTAGCTCAGGATAAAGAATCATTTTATGCAATTAATATTGAGAGTCCTGCTGAATTTTTTAAGATTGATAAAAAAACTTTAAAATCTGAAATTGTATTTAAGGATACCGTAAAAACTGCTTTTTATGATGCCTTTCATTTTGTTAATAATGATTTAGGATATGCTTTTAGCGATCCGAATGCAGGTCGTTTAAAATTGATGGTTTATAAAAATGGAGATTGGCGTTTTTATCAAAATGATTTTAAATTGAATGATGGCGAAGCTGCATTTGCAGCAAGTAATACAAATATAGCTTCATCAAAAAATTATCTATGGATTGCAACTGGAGGAAAAGTTTCAAGAATTTTAAGATTAAATCTGAAGAATGAAAAACTAGAGGTTTTTAATACTCCTTTTGTACAGGGAGAACCTTCTCAAGGTATGTATTCTATAGACTTTCTTGATGATAAGTTTGGAATTGCAGTGGGTGGAGATTATACCAAGCAATTTGAAGGCATTAATAATATTGCAACTACTCATGATGGAGGGAAAATATGGCAGATTCAGGCATCTGGCAAAAATGCAGGATATATAACTTGTGTGAAAATAAAGCCAAAATCAAAAGGAAAAGAAATAATTTCGGTAGGAGATCAGCATATAAGTTATTCCTCTGATTATGGAAAAACTTGGAAGAAAATTTCTGATGAAAAAGGTTTTTTTGTTTGTGAATGGATTGATCAAAATACCATTGTTTTTGCTGGAAAGGATAAAGTTTCTGTGATGAAGTTGAAATTTTAAATCCTGACTATAGAACATATCTCTATAAATATTATTGTATTTAATTTTTCTAGGGTTAATTTTGTTTAAAAATTAATATGAAATTCATTAAATTATTTCTCTTTATACTATTTCCTGTTTTATTTTCTTCACAAAAAATAAGGGTTTTTATTTTGGCAGGACAATCGAATATGAATGGTTTTGGTTATAATAAAGACCTATCTAATGATTTGAAAACATTCAAAGATGTTTATATTTTTCAGGGAAATTCTGTACCTGATGGAGATTTGAACGGAGGTGTTGGGAAATGGGATGTTTTGAAACCTGGAAATGGAACTGGTTTTAAATCTGATGGAAAAACGAATATGCTTTCAGATAGATTCGGAGTAGAATTATCATTTGCAAAAAGAATGAAAGAACTTTTTCCAAATGATAAAATTGCTTTAATAAAATATGCAAGAGAAGGAACCTCAATCGATAGTCTTGCTGCAGGTAATTTTGGATGTTGGGATGCTGATTTTAATGGGAAAAATGGAATTAACCAATATGATAATTTTCTGAAAACCATTAAAAACGCTTTGGCAGAAACGGATATAGACGGAAATGGAAAGAAAGATGAGATCATACCTTCCGGAATTATTTGGATGCAGGGCGAGGGTGATGCAAGTTATAATGAAGAAATTGCAAATCGCTATTACAATCACCTGAAGATTTTGATGAATCAAATGAGAGCTACAATGTTGATAGATGACTTACCTGTAGTTATCGGAAAAATTTCAGATTCTGGAAAGGATAAATCGGGTAGGGTATGGAAAATGGGTGAGCTTGTGCAGTATGCTCAGGAAAAATTTGTTTTGAATGACAAAAAAGCAGCGATTGTTCGTTCTACTAAAAATTATGGCTATGGAAATGATCCTTGGCATTATAACAGTGAAGGATACATTGATTTAGGAAAAAATTTCGCTGACGAAGTATTTAGACTGATTATAAAATAAATCTTAAAAATAAAAGGCTGATATAATTTATGATTTAAAATTCATAAGTTATATTTAATTTTGCATTATGAAATTTCAAACGAAATTTCTAAATAAATTTTACATTTCGAATGAATTCTTTAATTGACAAATATAATATTCCGGGACCGCGTTATACATCTTATCCTACAGTTCCTTATTGGGATGAGAGTACTTTTTCACCTGAAAAATGGAAAGAAAGTGTAATAAAGTCTTTTCATGAGACAAATTCTAAAGAAGGAATTTCCATATACATTCACTTGCCTTTTTGTGAGGCTTTGTGTACTTTTTGTGCATGTCATAAGCGTATTACAAAGCAGCATAGTGTAGAAATACCTTATTTGGAAAGTGTTTTGAAAGAATGGCAATTGTACCTTCAGCTTTTTGACGAAAAACCAAAATTAAAAGAATTGCATTTGGGAGGCGGAACACCTACGTTTTTCTCTCCTGAAAATCTTAAAAAATTATTGACGGGTATTTTTAATACTGTTGAAATAGCAGAACATCCGGAATTTTCTTTTGAAGGACATCCGAACAACACAACAAGAGAACATTTACAGACTTTATTTGATTTAGGGTTCAGAAGGGTGAGTTTTGGTGTTCAGGATTATGATCCGAAAGTTCAAAAAGCTATCAATAGAATTCAGCCTTTTGAAAAAGTAAAAGAAGTTACAGAATTAGCGCGAGAAATTGGATATAAAGGAGTTAGCCATGATTTGGTTTTCGGGCTTCCGCATCAGCATTGGGATGCAATGGAGTATACTATTAGAAAAACTTTGGAATTGAAACCAGATAGATTGGCATTTTATTCTTATGCTCACGTTCCTTGGGTAAAAGGTGTTGGGCAAAGAGGTTTCGATGAAAATGACCTTCCAAGTGGAGAAGAAAAACGTCGCTTGTATGAAGATGGAAAAAAATTGTTACAGGACTTAGGTTACATAGAAGTAGGAATGGATCATTTTTCTCTTGAACATGACGATCTGTACCAGTCTTTAATTCATAAAAAACTACACCGAAATTTCATGGGGTATACTTCAAGCAAAACTCAGTTGATGGTTGGTTTAGGAATGTCTGCAATTTCAGATTCTTGGTATGCTTTTGCTCAGAATGTAAAAACAGTAGAAGAATATCAGCAAATGGTTGAAGAAGGCAAAATCCCTGTAGTAAAAGGACATATTTTAAATGAAGAAGATCTGATTGTAAGAAGACATATTCTGAATTTGATGTGTCAGCTTGAGACAACCTTTGATATTGAGAATTCTTTTCCTGAGCTTGAAAATGCCTTTGAAATGTTGAAAGAAATGGAAAACGATGAATTGGTTGAAATTCATAATAATCAGATAAAAATTACGGAAAAAGGAAGGGCATTTACAAGAAATGTAGCAATGGTTTTTGACCTTAGAATGATGAGAAATAAACCTGAAACAAGGATTTTTTCTATGACGATTTAAAAAAAACTGATAAAAAAATCATAGATTAAACTAAAAACTAACTGCCATGAATAAAATTGTAAAAACATTAGTATTTTCATTATTGTTGTGTTTTCAGCAATTGTTTTCCCAAGGTTTACAAGAATCATTGGACTGGATAAACTCTAAAAGACTGGAAGGTTTTGATTATTTTAGTGGCTCTGTTGCTGTTGCTTCAGGAAACCGTTTACAGGTAACTCCTGAAAAAATAAGAATTGAAAACGATAAAGGAGATATCTATACCTGGTTTAGCTGGAGTACTATTAATGACCTAAGGATTAATGATGATGAAGCTGGAAAAAATATTTTATATATTGTTTCAAATTATATTCATGAAGGTTTGCCTTTATATATTGGTATTCACTTCAAAACAAAGGAATTAAGAGACCGATTTTCAAAGGCTGTTCAGCACGTTGCGAAATTGCAGGGCGGACCGGATTTAATCTATGATAATTACGATGCTTCAAAAAGTAATGCTGTAACATGGCTGAAATCCAGAGGGATAGATGTTTTTGAGGGTGATAATAAATTAAGACTGGATATTACGGAAAGCCAGATTAAAAAATATTTTTTAAAGGCTACAGATTTTGATATCATTCAATGGAAAGATGTAAAAGAAATTAAATCAGAAGTTTACGATAAAAATAAAAAATATTATCGTATTCAGATTATTGGTCCAACAGACGATAAAGGAAATATTAAAATAATTAAGTTTTATGTGTTCCAAAACATTGCGAGTAAATATGTAAATGCTCTCAATTCACTGGCTGTTAAGAACGGAGCCAGTCTTGTAAAAGATAATTTGTTTTAAGCAAAAAAAAATCGACTCAATTTTGAGTTGATTTTTTGTTTAATGATGGTTTCATGCCAAAAATATATTCTTCTGAACTAACGCTTTATAAATTAAGAATAAAAGAAGAAATAGAAGATGTTATTAGAAATGAATTTTGTATAATATTTTGATATTTAGTATATTGGGGTTTTTAATGAAAATGTTACCTTTGTCAAAATTGAAAAATCAATTAAAATAAGGGTTAAAAATTGATAAATTTTTAATGCAGATAATATACCCGATATATCTGAAAATAAATGATTTCTGCTGTTAAAAATTCATAAAATTCAATAAAATGATTATATTTGCCGACTTAATTTAACGTAGTTATAACAAAATGCAAGGAAAAGGACTTATTACAATTGTTGCTATTGTACTAGGGTTAATTTGCTTAAACGAGCTATTACCAACATGGTACGCCAGCAAAATTGAAAAGCAGGCGACTGCTATTGCAGGAGACAATCCGGAAAAGTACCAGAAAGAAATCGCAAGACTTTCTAAGGATACTTTGAATTTAGGGTTCAATAAACTTTATTACTCAAAAGCCAAAGACAAGGAAATGAAACTTGGTCTTGACTTGAAAGGAGGGATCAACGTTCTTTTGGAAATTAACCAGAGAGACTTGGTGAATGATTTAACGAATTATTCTACCAATCCGGTTCTTATTGAGGCTTTAAATAAAACTGATGAAGTTCAGAAGAATTCTACAAAATCTTACATCGATAATTTCTTTGAGCAGTTTGATGCTGTAAACAAAGCAAAAGGTACAAACTTAAAGCTTGCTGACCCTGAGCTTTTCGGAAATACTAATCTTACTGAGATTAAGTACAATACTTCTGATGATCAGGTGAAAAGCATTGTTAAAAGAAGAATTGATGCTTCTGTAGGAACTGCTTTTGAGGTAATCAGAACAAGAATTGATAAACTTGGAGCTATTCAGCCAAACGTACAGAGAGTACCTGGTACAGCTAGAATTTCTGTTGAGATGCCTGGTATGAAAGATATCGACAAGGTAAAGAAAATGCTTCAGACTTCTGCAAAACTTCAGTTTTGGGAAGTACAACAAATTAACGAAATAGTTCCTTATTTCCAGACATTATCTACTGTTGTAGCTGCAAAAGGAGATTCTATGGGAGTTGCTAAAAACGTTAATTTCATGAACTTAATGCAAGGTGGTAAATCAATGAGCCAAAGTGCAGTAGGAAGTGTGAAATTGACTGATACAGCAGCCGTAAATAAAATTTTGAACAGCAAAATTGCTCAATCTTTACGTCCTGCAAACATTAAATATACTCAGTTTATGTGGGGATATAAGCCTGAAGCAACAGATGCTGAAAGCTTAGTATTGTATGCAATCAGAGGTAATATTAACCAAAAGGCTCCAGTAGACGGTGCTGTTGAGACTGCTAATATCAGCTATGATGAACTGAGCAGAATAGTAGTAGACATGCAGATGGATTCTAAAGGTGCTAAGGAATGGAAAACATTAACTGAGAAAAACGTTGGAAAACCAGTTGCTGTAACTCTTGATAACAGAGTTTATACTGCTCCGAACGTTGTAGGTGCAATTCCTAACGGTAGAACTCAGATTTCTGGTAACTTCTCTCAGGAAGAAGCTAAAGAATTGGTAGACGTTTTAGGAGCAGGTAAATTACCTGCAGGTGCAAAAGTTGTTCAGGCTACACAAGTTGGGCCTTCTTTAGGACAGGAATCTATTAATGCAGGTTTCTTATCTTTTGCTATTGCATTCTTAATCATTATCGTTTATATCATTGTTTATTATGGTGGAGCGGGAGTTTATGCCGTTATCGCAATGGTAATAAACTTATTTTATATTTTCGGAATTATGGATTCCGGAGACTTTACTCTTACACTTCCGGGTATTGCAGGTATTGTACTTACAATGGCAATGGCGGTGGATACCAACGTAATTATCTACGAAAGAACTAAAGAAGAATTATTTGCTGGGAAAAGTATACTTGAAGCGTACAAAGATGGTTTCAAACATGCATTAAGTGCAATTATTGACGGGCATTTAACAACTTTACTTACTGCGGTTGTATTATTCTTCTTCGGAACAGGACCTATTAAAGGTTTTGCATTAACATTGATGATTGGTATTGTAATGACTTTATTTACGTCTGTATTGCTTTCAAGAGTAATGATATTTAACAGATTAAATAAAGGAAAACATCTTTCAGTTTGGACTCCACCAACTAAGAATTTATTCAGAAATGTTTGGATTGATTTTATCGGAAAAAGAAAATATGCTTATATCGTTTCAGCTATTTTAACGGTTATCTGTATTGGTTCTATATTTACAAATGGATTTAAATATGGTATCGACTTTACAGGAGGTAGAAACTATGTGGTAAGATTTGATAAAGAGGTAAACGCTAACCAGATTGAAGAAGATTTAGTTAAACTTTTCAAGACCGAAGATGGTAAAAACTCTTCAGTTGAAGCTAAAACTTATGGAAATTCTAAGCAATTAAAGATTTCAACTGATTATCTAATTGAAGATGAATCTTTAAAAGCAGACCAGGTAATTGAACAAAAACTATTTGAAGGTTTGAAAAATAATCTTCCAGGTAACTTGACTTTAACTGAGTTTAAATCTGCAGATAAAGACCATGCAGGTATTATTTCTTCTGAAAAAGTAGGACCAACTGTTGCAGATGATATCCAAACTCATGGTATTCTTGCAGTAGTAGCTGCATTGGCAGGTATCTTTATCTATATTTTATTCAGATTTAGAAAATGGCAGTTCTCTCTTGGTGCTGTTGCAGCATTATTCCACGATGCGGTAATTATTTTGGGAGCTTATTCGTTGCTTCACAAATTCATGCCATTCAACATGGAAATCAATCAGGATTTCATTGCTGCTATTTTGACGGTATTAGGTTACTCAATCAACGATACGGTAATTATCTTCGATAGAATTAGAGAGTATTTGAGAGAGAAAAAATCTTTAACATTAGCTGGATTATTTGATGACTCTATTTCTAGTACATTAGGTAGAACGTTCAATACTTCATTCACTACAATCTTAGTAATCTTGGCAATCTTCATCTTTGGAGGAGATAACTTGAGAGGGTTTATGTTTGCAATGTTGATTGGTATCGGATTCGGGACATACTCATCAATCTTTATTGCATCGGCTATTGCTTACGATTTCTTGAAAACAGGAAAAGAAGAAGAAGTACATGGTAAAACGACTTCAAATAAAGAAGTTCTTGCTTCAAAATAATTTATACTACAATAAATAAGAAAAAACCTTTCAATTTTGAAAGGTTTTTTTGTTACTGATACTGAATTGAATTTTTTTAATGATTATTTTTCTGATTTGATTACTTTTGCACAACTATGGAAAATTCAAGGAAGAAAGCTGCTATAAGTTTTATATTTATTACGCTGTTAATCGATATTACGGGATGGGGAATAATCATTCCGGTAGTTCCTAAATTAATTAAGGAGCTCATTCATGCAGACATAAGTGAGGCTGCTAAATATGGTGGTTGGTTGGGGTTTGCATATGCCTTTACCCAGTTTGTATTTTCTCCGGTTGTAGGAAATCTGAGTGATAAATTCGGAAGAAGACCAATCATTTTAATTTCACTTTTGGGGTTTGCTGTAGATTATATTTTCCTTGCTTTGGCTCCTACAATCTGGTGGCTTTTTTTAGGAAGAATTATTGCGGGTATTACAGGTGCAAGTGTAACTACAGCCAGTGCTTATATTGCTGATATTTCGACAGATAAAGACCGCGCGAAAAACTTTGGATTAATTGGTGCAGCCTTCGGATTAGGATTTATTATTGGACCTGTTTTAGGTGGAATGTTAGGGCATTATGGGGCAAGAGTTCCTTTTTATGCAGCAGCAGGATTATGTCTTTTAAATTTTCTTTACGGATATTTTATTCTTCCTGAAAGTTTAGATAAAGATAAAAGAAGAGAATTTGATTGGAAGAGAGCTAATCCTATAGGTTCATTTAAGTTTTTAGGAAAGCATCCTGAAATTTCAGGTTTAGTGACTTCATTGGTTTTAATCTATATTGCTGGTCATGCTGTACAAAGTAACTGGAATTTCTTTACCATGTATGAATTCAATTGGAATGAAAGAATGGTCGGAATTTCTTTAGGTGTTGTAGGTTTGTTGGTAGGATTGGTTCAGGGTGGATTAATAAGATGGACGACTCCAAGATTGGGTGAACAGAAAAGTATTTATTACGGATTGACCTTGTATGCGATAGGAATGTTGTTGTTTGCTTTTGCTACACAAGGCTGGATGATGTTTGTATTCCTTATTCCTTATTGTTTAGGAGGAATTTGTGGGCCGGCTCTTCAGTCTGTAATCACGAAAAGTGTTCCGTCAAATGAGCAAGGTGAATTGCAGGGTGCATTAACGAGTTTAATGAGTGCAACTTCAATTATCGGACCTCCAATGATGACGAATTTGTTTTACTATTTTACACATGATGAAGCACCTTTTAAATTTTCAGGAGCGCCGTTCTTTTTGGCGTTTATTTTAATGACAATAAGTGTGGTGATTACTTACCTTAATTTCCAAAAGAAAAATATTAAAAAATAAAATTTATTTTATAATAAAAACGGGGAGTCAAAATTTTGGCTCCCCATTTTCTATACTATTGAAAATAATGAGTATTACGGATAAAGAGACTTAGTTCCGTTGCTTACAATATTGCTTCCTAATCCGGAGAATGATACTGAAAAATTAGTCGAATTGAAGCTTAAAGAACCTGTAGGTGTACAAAGTCCAAGAGCATATCTGCATTGTCCATAAGCTCCGGTTCTTTTCGTCACTTTACTTTCACTTTTCGCTTTTCCTAAACTTATGGATGCCCAATCACTTACATCTACATTAGAAACAGATGAACCTGTGTAGTAAATTGTAATTTTGTACCCCATTTCTCCTCTTTTAGAACCCCAAAGCCAATTGGCTGTCCACCATTGTTTGTACCATTTAGATGAAACTTTTGCCTGTGTATTATTAGGCGTTTCAGAATTCCCTCTTTCATCCATCATTACCAATCCTGCAAGAACATTATCCCAGATAATTCCGGAATCATTGTAAAAGCACAATGTAGTAAATTTTTCTCCTTTGTTGTTCCAGGAGATTTCAAGTACATCAGAATTCACTGTGATTTCTCTTCCGAACAAATTTTTTAGTTCACTTTGAGCTGTTGTTAATTCTTCTCCGGAATTAAGATTCTGAATTTTTCCGATTTTTACCGATTCAGGATTCAAAATGTTTCCTGTTGCGACATAATTGTCTTTTTGCGAGATTAAGTTTTGAGAAATTTCCAATCCTTTTTGAGTTGAAATTTTACCTAAAACACTTACTCCTGTAATTTGTAAATCAGTTTTTAGATGTTTCTCAAGATTGATTTTCGAATCGCTAATTTGAGCTTGAACAATTTCAGGAAATGTTTGATTCGTTGGTGCAATTTCCTTTTTTAAATCATTAATTGTTAGTTTCTGAACAACATTTTCCTGAGTTTGAATTTCTCTGTCTTCGTTTTGACAGCTAGTAAGAGTAAATGCAGATAAAATTGCAAATACCTTGAATGTAGTTAGCAGTTTTTTCATAGTTAAATATTTTTAAGGTTTAGTGTTTTAAAATTAATAAAATTTTCAATATTAATCTATTTTTAGTGAATTAATTGTTGTTAATGCTTGAAAATTATTAATTTTCCTTAGTAAGAATGAGCTTTTTGGAATTAAAAGAACATTGAAAACCAATGTTTAATTTGAAGGCAAGGATTCCATTTATTAAAATTTATTTAAAATAGTATGTAAGTATATCATATGTATATAATCTTTTGTAATTTTACAGAATGGAATTAAGCATTGGAGAAATGGCGCTGATTGCAGTAGCAATCGTTGTATTATTCGGACCGGATAAACTTCCACAAATTGCACGTGACCTTGGGTCGGGTGTAAGAAAAATGCGTGGTGCTGTAGAAGACATCAAAACGGAAATAATGAAAGAAGCAGATAATCCTGTTTCTGAGATTAAACGTGAGATTGAAAAGGTGAAAGATGCTGCAAAAGATTTCAACCCAATGAAGGATATTGAGAAAGATATTCTTACAGAACCTAAAGCATCTAATGAGCCTCCGAAACCTAAACCTGTAGATGACGATACTTACGAAGGACCAGTAAGCAGATAAGAGAATGGAGGAGATTATTCAGGAAGATAAAAAAGTCTTTTTGTTTCTCAATAATTTGGGAGACTCGTCTTTTGATCAATTTTGGATGCTGATTTCTAGTACCTGGATTTGGGTTCCACTTTATATTATATTTTGTTATTTTTTATTCAAAAATTATAAACTAAGGTCTTTAGTTTTTATACTTATATTTGTTGCAATTGGGGTTACGGTTTCAGACCAGCTTGCAAGTGTTTTCAAATATGGTGTGGCAAGATTAAGACCTTGTCACGACCCAACTTTAGAGCATCATATGCGTATTGTGAAATGCGGAGGGCAGTTCGGATTTTATTCAGCTCATGCTTCTAATACATTCTTTTTAGCTACCTATTTAAGTATTTTATTAAAAAATAAGCTTAAATGGTTTCCTTATGCTATATTTGTGTGGGCTGTAGTGGTTTCTTATAGCCGAATTTATTTAGGAGTGCATTTCCCGATAGATATTTTGGTGGGGGCGTTTGTTGGTATTTTATTGGGTGTTATTTTCAGTGCACTTGCAAAAAAAGTCATCAACAAACAAACTAAAACCATATGAAAAAACATCTACTTATTTTAACTTTCGGAATCACATCATTACATTTCTATGCTCAGGATGCAAAAGTTGCCGAAGAATGCTTTAAAAAAGCAGACTACAAATGTGCAGAAGAGCAATACTCAAAATTAGCTGAGAAAGAGAAAATTCAGAAGTTCCAATCAGAATATTATAATAATCTCGGTACGGCACAAAGAAGATTAGGAAAACCTGCATTGGCTTTTAAATCTTATGAATCGGCTTTGAAATCAAATCCTATGTCGGCTTCTGTTTATGCCAATCTGGCTTCTTTACACAGCCAGAGAGGAAGTAAAACAAAAGCATTGGAGTATATTGAAAAAGGTCTTCAGGTTGATTCTGAAAATATAGATATGTATCTTACTCGTTCTAAAATCTACGACAGTCAGGGAAAAAAAGATTTGGCTGTAAAAGACCTGAATCAGATTTTAAGCTTTGCTCCGGATAATATTTTTGCTAAAACAGGATTGGCGAATCTTAAAAAGAATAATGGTGATTTGGAGGGATCTTTGAAAGATTATAATCAGTTGATTTCCGAAAAACCGGAATCTCTTTTGTATAATGGAAGAGCAGATGTTTATCTTAAAATGAAAAAATCTAAAGAAGCTCTTATAGATGTAAATAAAGCTATTTCTATTGACCCTAAATTTGCACAATCTTATGTTACGAAAGCACTGATTTTATTTGATACAGCAAAACCGAAAGAAGCCTGTACCAATCTTGATAAAGCGGTTGCTTTGGGGTATGAAAAAAATATACTAACAGATTATTATTCTAAATGTACAACACCCGCAAAATAATTACATAAAGCATTTATTTTTAGATTTCAACATGTTAAACATTGTTCTTGTAGAGCCTGAAATACCGAATAATACGGGGAATATCGGGAGATTGTGTGTGGGTACGGAAAGTAGATTGCACCTTATTCATCCTTTCGGATTTGTAATTAATGATAAAAACCTGAAACGTTCCGGTTTAGATTACTGGGTACATCTGGACGTTACAGAATATCCTAATGTTGAAGAATGGATAAAAAATATTCCGGATTTGTCACGTGTTTTTTTGATGAGTTCTCATGCTGAAAAATCTTATCTGGAAACTGATTTTCAGGATGGAGACTGGCTTGTTTTTGGGAAAGAAAGCGTAGGGCTGAGTAAAGAAGTCTTGGAGCGTTTTGATAATCATGTAACGATACCAATGTCAAAATTAATCAGAAGTTTTAATATTGCTAATTCTGTTGCTTTTGTAGTGGGGGAAGCAAAAAGGCAGATTGCTCTTAAGAATTTGTAACACAGATAAAAAAGACACCTATCAGGTGTCTTTTTGTATTTTATTTATTAAACTTGTTTAAACTTACCAAAAAATAAACCACAAAAGACACAAAAGTTTTTTTAGTTTATTATAAAAATCTAGATAAGCACACTTTAGCTTTTTTGAAAATCTTTGATTTTCTTCTTATATGGACTTTAAAGCAATATCATTTTAAAACTTTAAATAACTAAAGTGTTTAGGAAAAACCCATACACTAAAAAAACTTTTGTGTCTTTTGCGGTTAAAATAAAAGTGTAAACACACTCTATATTAAAAAAGAGAAAACAGATCTATTTACCTTCCCGCAAGGTTTTTATTTCTTCTTTTAGTCTTTGGTTTTCTTCTTTTAGCATAGAAATATAATCTTGTAAGTTTTCTAATAAAGACTCTGGAACGTTGTAATAATTATTGGTATTTCCAATGTTGCCCGAACTGTCATCAAAATTATTCATTACGTTGGTGGCTTCCGAATTTTCTCTTATCTCTTCTACATCTACTTCCAGAAGCTTTGCAATACGTTCCCATTC
Source organism: Chryseobacterium oryctis (assembly GCF_025971925.1). Classification (GTDB taxonomy): domain Bacteria; phylum Bacteroidota; class Bacteroidia; order Flavobacteriales; family Weeksellaceae; genus Chryseobacterium; species Chryseobacterium oryctis. The sequence continues at coordinate 680 of NZ_JAPDHV010000011.1, read as the reverse complement.
AGAATTGGAGATGCCTATCTCGCCCTTTTCTTTTCTCTGATATTGGGTCTGGCTGATGCTGAGATGCTCGGCAATATCCTGCTGAGAAAATTTTCTTTCTTTACGTGCCTTTATCAATTTTTCTTTTACCATAGCTACTTTTTACAAATATAAGGTTATGCGAATAAATTCGAATAAAACCCGAATAAAATTATTGAAAAATTTTTGACTTTTATTGTTAAGTTTGTTAAATAATAATCACATGATTGTGATTAAAGAAAAAGTATTATATTTAACAACCAAAAAAAAACGTATGAAGAAAAATTTATTTCTCAGGCTATTGCTAATGTCAGCATTTGCCTTTATGCTACACTCCTGTGTACACGATGAGATTACTACCTCTATAAATCCCCAATCTAAAGAATATCATTCTAAAAGTCTCTGGAAAGAAGATGAAAAGTATATCGAAAACGTAATAAAGGTTTTCGAAAAGTATGGTGACGAAAATTATTTTACAGCCAATTTCGGAAACATCTATTGGGATTATGCAATAACAATGGGAACAAAAGAAACCTTTCTGGAGGCTCCCGTTATAAAGAATGGTAAAGTAAATTTTATACTCGTCGTTGAAAAAGAGGGTGACAGAGTATTTTTTAGAAGAAAAGACAATGAAGAATCTAAAAAATTCTTCAATGCTCTCG
>NZ_JAPDHV010000010.1 GCF_025971925.1 Chryseobacterium oryctis | reverse complement strand
ATTGCACCGGACCCGCTCTAGATTGCCAGAGTATATATGAAAGTGGAAGCTGTGGCGGCTCAACTGGAGGCGGAGGAACAGGAAGTGGTGGCGGTTCTGGTGGAGGAAATGGTGGGTATCCATACACCCCTGTACAAACCCCTTGCGAGAAAGCAAAAAATAAAATTTCAGATCCAAAATTTAAAGCTAAATTTCAGGAATTAAATACTCCTCAAATGTTTGCCATGGATCATGAAAAAGGATATTACGAAAGACTACCACCGGTAGGTTCAACGGGAGTTCCATCAGGATTTCCTGTGGTAGATGGTGCACCTTGTACTCATAGTATGGATTTACCTGACAATGAAGACGGAATAGCAGGATTGCTTCATATACATAACGATGCTAATTGTGATGACGTTCCTACTATAAAAGTACCATCTCCTGCAGATGTAAGAACATTTTTGAATATCTTTATGAAGCAGGCTAGAATATATACTGGAAGCTATACCAATGCATATTCTGTAGTTATAACTTCGCAGGGTAGCTATATGCTGCAATATACTAATGATACATGGCCGGGGTCTACTTGGGATAAAATAGAAGATTGGAATAAGTGGTATAAGAAAGAGTATGAAAAATTAACAACAGATGAACTTGCTAATCCGTCAATTGTAGAGAAAATTTTCACTCAGTTTTTAAAAGAAAAAGTGGCAATAGATGGATTGGAAGTCTATAAAATTACCGAAAATTCTTCTACAAAATTAGAATATAACGGAGCAAATCAACCAGTAGTAGCGACACCATGTCCTCAATAATTTAAAATTTAAGCTATGAAAAATATAATATTTATATCCTTATTTATCTTTACATTTTCTTGTAAAGCACAACAGGTCTATTCTTTAAGACCTGTAGAAATTGATCTTCCTGAGAATTCGTATGAAAAAGATACAAATAATGAACTTTCTCAATATGAAGGAACCTGGAAGGGGACTTGGAATAATAAAACCATTTTTATTACTTTCGAAAAAATTACTAATAAATATGATACTACTGTCAAACGGTATAGAGATTATTTAATCGGAAAATTTATTGTAAAAGATGATAATGGGAATATTTTATTTGACAATACAAATCTTTCAGATGATGAGGCTAAAATTGTAGGTATAAATTTTAGAAAATATGGAAATAAATATTCTTTAATTTATATTGACCCAGATTTGTGTCATACAACAGGAAGTGCAAGAATTAACTTTACAGATGCAACCAAGACAAAACTGGAATGGAAGTATTCTCAAGATTTTAATTTAATAGATAAAACATGTTTTTTTCATGGGCTTTCTCAATCCCAAAGACCAGAGCCTTTGCCAACGAATATTATTTTAACAAAACAATAGATGTAAATATGATAAATCGATTACTGAGTATCGTATTTATAATGTTTTTTTATATGTATAACGCTCAAAACATAAGATTAGGATATATCACTTTTGAAAACTCAAATTCAATAGTAATAGGTTCTAAAATTAAAATCGAAATAGTTAATGATTTTGATAACCCAGATAAAAAGGATGGAGATGCAATTTTAAAAATTTCCAAGTATTCCTTGAGCGAGAAACAATTTATGACTCAAGAACATATACTAACGGAGAAAGATTATAATGAAATTGTAACAAATATTTTAAAAATAAAATCTATAGATTTACTACAAGATTTTAAGAATGTAATTGATGGTTATGATACAAAACTAAAATTTATGTCTTCCAATGGAACAGTTGAGTATAACATTTATGGATTAAACTATAGTGATGAGAATACTGGGTATAAAGATTTTTTAATGACAACACAATGTATTCTAAAAATTGCAAAAATTAAAATACCTGGAATCAATTGATTCCGGATATTTTAATTTTTAGACTTATTACTCTGACTAAATAACAACTTTTCAGATTTGTATGACACAACGGTAAGTTCAAAAAAAAATTCACGAATGCAGCCAAAACAAAGCTGGGATGGAAGTATTCTCAATATTTTAATTTAATAGATAAAACATGTTTTTTTCATGGCCTTCCTCAATCCCAAAGACCAGAACCTTTGCCAATGAGTATTATTCTAACAAAACAATAAACTAAAGCCTCTTCGGAGGTTTTTTGCAAATAATAATTAACAAATAGAATCCTCAATAACTACTTTTAATAAAAAAATAACTGGATAGAAGTTATTAAAAACGTAAACGGAAAAGATTTATATAAATGGGGTCAGAAAAATTGAATATTACTAAAAATAAAACCTCCGATTTTGGAGGTTTATTTTTTTAATCATTATGATAAGGTTTTCCCTGTAAAATCTGGTCTGCACGATATAATTGTTCAACGATAAACAGCCGAATCATTTGGTGAGTAAATGTCATTTTAGATAATGACATTTTTTCGTTAGCTCGGTTGTAGATTTCTTCTGAAAAACCATAAGCTCCACCAATCAGAAGATGAATTTTTTTGACAGAAGAATTCATCCAAGTATCAATTTTTTGAGAAAATTCCCGACTTGTGAACTGTTTTCCTTTTTCATCAAGAATGATAACTAAATCATTTTTATCGATGTGATTTATAAATAATTTGGCTTCTTCTTTTTTAAGAAGGTCGGAGGTAAGGTTTTTAGTATTTTTCACATCAGGAATTTCAATTATTTCAAAATTCCAGTGTTTTGGGAGACGTTTAAGGTAATAATTAATAAGTGAAGTGATTTCTTTATCGTCAGTTTTACCGATACAAACTAAATTAATCTGCATTTCATATATTTGCTAAGCACAAATATACTTTATGGGCATAAAAGTTCCTAGATTTATTTTAAAAATTCAAGAATTCTTTGATGGCATACATATTCCTGTCTTGGGAATATCGCTTTGGCAGATGTTTCAGATTTATATCTCAGGGATTTTTAAAGATAAAATTGGAAGAAAAGCATCTAGTATTTCTTGGAGTTTTACACTGAGTTTATTTCCGTTTATATTGTTTTTGCTTTCCGTTTTACCTTATATGCCACATTATGATAAGCTTCAGTTTTATATTTTTGAGGTTTTAATTCATAATGTTTTTCCTTCACACATGGAAACGGAAGTGAGAGGGTATATTGAGAGCAATATTATTCCTAATATGAAAGGAATCAGTAATCTTACCATTCTTATTGCATTGGTCTTTGCTACAAATGGTACATTTTCTTTAATCAATGGTTTTAATGAAAATTCTGAGGAGAAATTAAGTGATGTAAAAGAGTTTATTCTTTCTTTTTTTATTACAATAGGCTTTATAAGTATTGTATTTTTGGCTCTTTTCGGAGTATATTATTCTGAAGTTGTTCTGAAATTATTTACTCCCACTTATGATATTTCCTGGTTGGTAGATAACCTTTCAAAAATAATCGGATTTGTTTCTTTTCCTCTTTTTTACTTTGTTCTGTTGGCTTTGTTTTATTGGCTGGGGACAGTGAAAATTACAAGATTCAGACAGGCGATTCCGGGAGCTATTCTTACCACTGTTTTATTTATTGTTACGACTTATGTTTTTGCAATTTATGTGAAAGATATTGCAAGATATAACGTTTTGTACGGTTCTATCGGAAGTATGATATTATTGATGGTTTGGGTAAATGTGAATGTTTATCTGCTTCTTTTCGGGAATGAGCTCAATATGGCTATCAGAAAACTCAGAATAGAAAAATTATTGTCTGATGAACTAAAAAAAGAGGCATCTCATTATCATGCTGATAATATAGAACCTAATTTGGAAAGTGACGAGGAACATAGAAGAAAATTAAGTAATGATGGTAAAGAATATTAAATTTTTAACTTTAATCGTAATATTGATTTCATTAATCTCATGTGTTCAAAACAGGGAAGAGGATAATTATGTTACGCCTTATAAAGGAACTTGGACGGGAAATTATTCCGGAGATCAAATCGGAACACTTATAATGAAGGTAAGTGAGAAAGGAACTGTAGAGGTAAAAAGAACATCAATGGAATTTCAGGAAACGTTTTACACATCTCTATTAGGTGGTGGAAGTGGCGCACTTTCTACCATGACACCTTCTGCTTCCGGATTTATTGTATACGGAAGTTTGGAAACCAAATCAGGGACATGGAAAATGGGTGCTTTGCAGGGAACCTGGTCTGTTGTAAAAAATTAGTCCAAATTTTCAATTTTCTTTTTAGAACTGATATTTAATAATACATACCCTAAAATTGCGGCAACAAACGAAGCAACAAGAATAGAGAATTTGGCTTCATCCTGAATAATGAGTTTTCCTTTAAATGAAAGCAATGCAATAAAAATTGACATGGTAAAACCTATTCCGGCTAAAAGTCCGACACCCAACATCTGAAACCATGAGCTGTTTTGAGGTAAAGAACTCAACTTTAATTTAATAGCAATAAATGAGAATAAATTAATTCCAATTAATTTACCTAAAACCAAACCACAGATAATTCCCATTCCTAAAGTGCTTGTTAAACCTTCTATCATTGAAGAATTGAACGTAATATTAGTATTTGCTAAAGCAAAAATTGGCATTATCAAAAAGCTAACGGGAAAATGAAGTTTGTGTTCCAGCTTTTCTAATGGTGAAGTTTCTATAGTAGATTCATTAGTTGGTATTGAAAACGCCAGCAAAACTCCCGCAATGGTAGCGTGAATCCCTGAATGATGTAAAAAATACCATAAAAATATTCCCGGTATTATATAGAAAATAAGCTTAGTTACTTTCAAAAAATTTAATAAAAATAATAGAACAGTAATACCTAATGAAAGAAGTAAATACGTCCAGTGTATTTGTTCTGTATAGAAAATTGCGATTACCAAAATAGCTCCCAAATCATCCACAATTGCTAATGCCGCAAGAAAAATTTTAATAGAACTGGGAATTTTACTTCCTAACATTGAAATAATAGCCAAAGAGAAAGCAATATCCGTTGCCATCGGAATTCCCCAGCCATTACTGTATTCAGTTCCTGAATTGAATGTATTATAAATAACGGCAGGAACAATCATTCCGCCAATCGCAGCAAAAATAGGAAGTGATGCATTTTTAAAAGATGAAAGTTCTCCTTCTACAAGCTCTCTTTTGATTTCAAGTCCTACCAAAAGGAAGAAAATAGCCATTAACCCATCATTAATCCATATACTTACAGGATAATTAAGATGAAAAAGGTTAGTACCAACTTCTTTATCTAAAAATTGCTGAAATCCTTCGGCAAAAGACGAATTTGCAATTAATAAAGATATTAATACACAAAAAATTAAAATAATTCCTGATGATTGACTGTTGTTGAAAAACTTTTTAAAGTATATGGATAGTTTCATATTTTATAATCGTCTGACTCGTGAGACGCCGTTGATTTCTTTAAGTTTTTTGAATGTTTGCTCGAGTTGACTTTTATTTTTTACTTCCAGATTAATTGTTCCGGTAAAAACACCGTCATTGGATTCGATAGACATGCTCTTCATATCCATTTCCATAGAATTACTGATGACAGCCGTAATATCATTAATCATACCCATTCTGTCGAGACCTTCAATTTCTATTTTGATACGGTTTTTGAAACTCTCTGCATTCACCCATTTTGCAGGTATTACTCTGTAATCATATTGGGCTCTTAGGTTAATTGCATTAGGGCAATTGTCGCTGTGCACTTTTATTCCTTCAGAAATTGTGATGAAACCAAAAATTTTATCTCCAGGAATTACCGTGCAACATTTTGCAAAACTGTAATTTAATTTTTCTTCGTCTTTTCCGAAGACAATCATATCAAGGTTTTGCTCTTTTGGCTCTACATATACCGTATTTTTAGCTGGTGACTTTCTGAATCTTGAAAGAAGGTTATTAAATACGTTTTTACTTTCAATATATTTCCTTAAACTGCTTGCATCAAGTTCATTATTTTGAAATTTCAAGAATAATTCCTGAGAAGATTTAAGATTAAAGAATTTTTGCAGCTTATTTACTTCTTCATCATTAAAATTAATTTTAGCATGACGAAGTTTTCTTTGAAGTGTTTCTTTTCCTTCTTCTACCAGTTGGTTTTTTTGAGAGTTTAAATAACTCTTAATCTTTGATTTAGCTTTAGAAGTAACAACGAATTCTAGCCAGTCAGATTTTGGTTTCTGGTTTTGAGAAGAAAGAATATCTATCTGGTCTCCGTTTTGAAGAACATAAGAAATCGGAACCAGTTTCCCATTGATTTTAGCTCCCAAACACTTCATTCCTAAGTCTGAGTGTACCGAAAAAGCAAAATCCAGAGCTGTAGCATTGGTTGGTAAGATTTTAATTTCTCCTTTTGGTGTAAATACAAAAACCTCTTTTGAATATAGATTCAGTTTAATATTATCTAATAATTCGGAAGTGGTAAGATTTTGTTGCTGTTCTAAAACTTCACGGATTTCTGTAACCCATCTTTCGAAATTTCGGTCATCAGAACTTTGTTTGTAACCTTCTTTGTATTTGTAATGTGCAGCAACACCTTTTTCGGCAATTTCATCCATTCTATCAGAACGGATTTGTACTTCAATCCATTTTTTATCCGGGCCAAGAACGGTCAAATGTAAACTTTCATAACCTGTAGAACGTGGTTGGGTAATCCAGTCTCGCATTCTTGAAGGATTACTATGATAAACATCTGTTACAATAGAATAGATTTTCCAAGCAAGAAACTTTTCGTTTTTCGCATCAGATTTATAAATAATTCTGATGGCATAATTATCAAAGACTTCTTCAAAGGAAACACCCTGTTTAAGCATTTTCCTGTAAATTGAAGAAATAGCTTTGGCTCTTCCTTTGATTTTAAAGTTTAAACCTTCTTCATGTAATCTTTCAGAAACTTCTTTTGTAAATTCCTGAATATATCTTTCTCTGCTTTCTTTTGCGAGTTCTAACTTTTCAGTTATTTCTGTATAAACCTCAGGATTGTTGTATTTTAAAGATAAATCTTCAAGCTCTGATTTAATATTGTACAGTCCTAAACGGTGAGCGAGTGGAGCATAAATATAGACCGTTTCTGAAGCAATTTTCTTCTGCTTATCGGGAGCCATACTTTCCAGAGTTCGCATATTGTGAAGGCGGTCGGCAATTTTTATTAAAATAACCCTGAAATCTTCCGAAAGTGTAAGTAATAATTTTCTGTAGTTTTCAGATTGCACAGAAATATTCTGGTGATTCATGATGGATATTTTGGTTAATCCATTCACAATATTGGCAATCTTTTCCCCGAAAATCTTTTTGATATCTTCGTAAGTATAATCCGAATCCTCAATCACATCATGAAGTAATGCACAGGCAATAGATGTTGCTCCCAAACCAATTTCCGTTGCTACAATTTTTGCAACAGCGATGGGATGGTAAATGTACGGTTCGCCCGTTTTTCTTCTCTGATCTTTGTGAGCATCTAATGCAATATCAAATGCCTTGCGGATGAGTTTATTGTTTTCCTCATCTAAAGTTCGGTATGTGTTAGAAATCAAATCCTTATATCTGGAAAGAATTTCTTTATTTTCTTGTTCTAAATCGTAACTCATTTGTGCAAAACCCTATAATTAAACGAAAATACAATTTTTTTTTCACTTTTCAAAAGTAAAAAAGTCTGTAGAACGTTCTACAGACCTTCGGTTATTAGCTTTATCTATGCGATTATCAAATTTTTACTTCTGCGGAATCAATTCCAATGTTTGAAACTTTTATTTTTAAATCTGGGCTATTCTGAATTTCAGCTTTGCTTCTGGCGTCAATGTAGTTTTTAAGTTGTTGATAGCTAGTTTGTTCAAAACTCATGTTTTCAAATAAAAATATTTTTAAAGCAGAATTTTGAGAGAAAATATTTTTAACAGAGTCTATTTTCTCATTATTTGTAGCTGAAACGCTTGCTAAATAATGAGGACTACTGTCATTGTTTTGAATATAAATAATATAATCTGAGCTTTGAAAACCACTATTTTCTAAGTCGGTTTCTAGTTTTTTGTAATCGCTGCGATGTTCAAATAATCCAGCTAATATATTTGACATAAGCAATAGTTTTAAATTGTACTTAAAGTTAATAAATAATTTTATAAGTTTTATTTAATTTTCAATAAAATTTCAAATTAATTATTTTATCTATTGTAAATTGTTTATTTATTTGAGGGTATCTATTGATAATTTGTTTTAATTTGTGTTGTTTGTAGTTGTGCTAAATGAGTTAATGTTAAAGTTATCTTGGCTTGGTAATAAAAAAACGCAGAATTTTTCAGCGCTTTCTAATGAAGTTAAATAAAAGGTTTCGATTTATATTCTTTCATTTTTTATTTCCTCTACAATTTCAGGATTGAGTAGAGTAGTGATGTCTCCAAAGTTACTGAAGTCACCTTCTGCAATTTTTCTTAAAATTCTTCTCATAATTTTTCCTGAACGTGTTTTCGGAAGCCCTGAAACGAACTGTATTTTATCTAGTTTGGCAATAGGACCAATTTGGTCAGAAATTAACTGATTGATTTCTTTTTTCAGATTTTCTTTGTCACGACCTTCTCCGGTTTCTTTTAGAATCACAAATCCGTATAATGCATTTCCTTTAATATCATGCGGATAACCAACAATTGCAGATTCGGCAACAGCAGGATGCTCATTGATACTGTCTTCAATTGGTGCTGTTCCTAAATTGTGTCCGGAAACAATGATTACATCGTCTACACGACCTGTAATTCTATAATATCCAACCTCATCTCTCAATGCACCGTCTCCCGTAAAATATTTCCCGGGAAAAGCAGTGAAATATGTTTCTTTATATCTCTGATGATCTCCCCAAATTGTTCTTGCAATTCCCGGCCAAGGAAAACGTATACAAAGGTTTCCTGTAACCTGATTCCCTGAAATTTCATTACGTTTGTCATCCATCAAAACAGGTTGTATTCCTGGTAAAGGAAGAGTAGCGTAAGTTGGCTTTGTCGGTGTAACAAAAGGGAGAGGAGAGATCATAATTCCTCCGGTTTCTGTTTGCCACCAAGTATCAACAACAGGGCATTTTTTCTTTCCAACATGGTCATTGAACCAATGCCATGCTTCTTCATTGATTGGCTCACCAACGGATCCGATAACTTTCAGTGTGCTTAGGTCATGCTTATCCACCCATTCTGTGCTTTCTTTTGCTAATGAACGAATTGCAGTAGGAGCGGTGTAGAATTGGGTAATTTTATGCTTTTCAATGACTTCCCAAAATCTGTCTGGTTCAGGATAAGTTGGTACACCTTCAAAAATTACGGTTGTTGCTCCGTTTAATAATGGACCGTAAAGAATGTATGAGTGACCTGTAATCCAACCGATGTCTGCTGTACACCAATAGATATCATTTTCCATGTAATTGAATACATTTTTGAAAGTGTAGGCTGTGTAAACCATGTATCCGGCACATGTATGTAGCATTCCTTTTGGTTTTCCTGTAGAACCTGAGGTGTAAAGAATAAAAAGAGGATCTTCAGCATCCATAATTACCGTAACGAAATCTGCTGATGCTTTTTCATACAAATCACTTAGCCAGTAATCTCTGCTTTCTTTCATTTTGATTTCGTTGTTAGTTCTTTTCACAACTAAAACTTTCTCAACACTCGGGCTTTTTTCAAGAGCCTCGTCAACAATGCTTTTCAGGTCTAAAACTTTATTTCCTCTATAGCTTCCGTCTGAAGTAATGATCATTTTAGCTCCGCAATCATTTACTCTGGAAGACACAGCTGATGCCGAAAATCCTGCAAAAATAACGGAGTGAACAGCTCCTAATTTAGCACAAGCCAACATTGTGATTGCCAATTCTGGAATCATTGGAAGGTAGATGCAGACTCTGTCTCCTTTTTCTATACCCATTTCTCGTAAAACATTGGCTGTTTTGTTGACTCTTGTGTATAATTCGTTATAAGAGATATGCTGAGCTTCTTCTTTTGGGTCGTTGGGTTCCCAAATGATAGCTGTTTTCTCTCCTCTTTCGTTAAGGTGTCTGTCTAAACAATTTTTAGTAATATTTAATTTTGCATTTTTAAACCATGTGATTTTTGCTTCACTCATATCGTAATCAACAACTTTGCTCCATCGTTGATACCAAACAAAATTTTTGTCCGCAATATTATCCCAGAATTTTTTAGGATTTTTTATTGATTTTTTATACTGTTTAAAGTAATCAGGAAGATCTTCGATCTGGTATTGTCTCATATCTTTTTTCTTTTTATAATTAGATTTTGTGTAGTAAAGTTAGTAATGTATATTCAGAACTAACCTGCATATTGTTTATATTTTTCTTGTATTTCTTCAATGATTTTTTCATCATCAATTGTCGACGGAATCTGAAATTCTTTACCATCTAATAGTGTTCTGATGAGTTTTCTTAAAATCTTTCCGGAACGTGTTTTAGGAAGACGTTTTACAGTCATTACATTTTTAAGACAAGCAACTGCACCGATTTTTTCACGAACAGTTTTTACAATTTCTTTTTCTACCTCTTCTTCTGAAATTGTTGCTCCGTTTTTTAAAACTACTGTAGCAAAAGGAATCTGACCTTTTAAGTCATCATCTATTCCTACAACTGCACATTCTGCAACATCGGGGTGTGAGGAAACGACTTCTTCCATTTCGGAAGTTGATAAACGATGTCCTGCTACATTGATGACATCATCCACACGACCCGTGATGAAAATATAACCGTCTTCGTCTTTTATTGCTCCGTCTCCGGAAAAATAATATCCTTTGTATTGTGATAAATAGCTTTTCTCAAAACGTTCATTATCATTCCAGATTCCGAGCAAGGCTCCCGGAGGAAGGGGAAGTTTTATAGCTAAATAACCTTCATGATGAGGGTCTAATTCGTAGCCGTTTTCATCAAAAATTTTAATATCATATCCTGGAATTGGTTTTCCAGCGGATGCTCTTTTTATTTTGTAATTGTCATCAAAAGTCATTAAGCCTAACATTGGCCAACCAGATTCTGTCTGCCACCAATGATCTATTGCAGGAACTCCAACGTGTTCTGCGAACCAATCAAGTGTAGCAACATCACATCTTTCTCCTGCCAAAAACTGTTTTTTGAAATGGCTTAAGTCGTATTTTTTTACTAGTTCTCCATTCGGATCTTCTTTTTTAATGGCTCTTATGGCTGTGGGTGCAGTAAACATTACGGAAACTTTGTGTTCTGAAATTACTCTCCAGAAAGTTCCTGCATCTGGAGTCATAATGGGTTTTCCTTCAAAAATAATGGTTGTGTTTCTGTTGATTAATGGTCCGTAAACAGAGTAACTGTGCCCAACTGCCCATCCAAAATCTGATGCTGCCCAATAGGTTTCACCTTCGGAAACTCCGTAAATGTATTTCATGGAGAATTTTAAGGCGGTAGCGTAACCTCCTGTGTCTCGTTTTATGCCTTTTGGTTTTCCTGTAGTTCCTGAAGTGTATAATAAATAGAGTGGATGAGTGGACTCAACGGAAATACAATCTGCTGGTTCTGATTGCTGAACAAGTTCTTCGTAATCAATTAACCCTTCAAACATTTCATGTTGATTGTCAACTAATTTTCTGTTGTAAACGATAATGTTATCTACTTTATCCTGCGCTAATTCAATAGCTTTTTCAACCAATGGCAAATAAGGAATTCTTTTTGCAATCTCAACTCCTGCGGTTGCTGTGATTAATGCTTTAGGTTTACAGTCATCTATCCTTACAACCAGTTCATGAGGAGCAAAACCACCGAAAACTACGTTGTGAATAACTCCGATTCTCGCACAAGCCAACATGGCAAAAAGGGTTTGCGGAATCATGGGCATATAAATAACAGCAGTATCGCCTTTCTTTAATCCTAAAGAAGTTAAACCTCCCGCGAATTTTGAAATTTCCTGTTGTGCTTCGTTAAAAGTATATGTCTTTTTCTGGTTGGTAACAGGAGAATCATAAATAATTGCTGATTGCTCACCGAAACCATCTTCGATATGTTTATCGATGCATAAATAACACATATTTAGTTTTCCATCCTCAAACCACTGGTTGTAATTGTTTTTGTCCAAAGATGTGATTTTGGTAGGAAAATCGAACCATTTTATTTCTTTGGCTTGTTCTTGCCAAAAGCTTTCTTTGTCTTCTATACTTCTTTTAAATAACGTTTCTGCATTCATGTCAATCAGTTTTACTTTTTATTTGTTTTAAAATAAATCTTCAATTTGTTGTATTAATTTTTTTATTGAATAAGGTTTGGTGACATAAGCGTTCGCCCCCATTTCCAAGCCTTTTTCTATGTCTTTCGGGTTGTTTTTCGCACTGAGGAAAATTACTTTGGTATCTTTTAGTTTTTCGTCCTGCTTAATAATATTTAATGTGCTGTAACCGTCAAGATTGGGCATCATAATATCCAGTAAAATCACATCCGGAATCATTGTTTTTAAGAATTCCAAAACTTCTGTTCCGTCTCTTGCTATATAAACGTCATATCCGTTTTTTTTAAAACTATATTCCAACGACATTAAAATTTTGTGTTCGTCATCTGCAATGATTATCTTTTTCATAATGTGTTTTGATTTTGTTCAACTTCATTTTTTATCTCTTTTATATTTGATGGAAGGGATATGGTGAATGTTACGCCAAGTCCGCTGTTTTCAGCTTTTATGGTTCCGCCCTGAGCCTGAACGATTTTCTTTGAAATGGCTAACCCAAGTCCGCTTCCTGTAGGTTTTAAAATATTTTGATTTCTTGATTGATAAAATTTATCAAAAATCATTTCTAAATCTTCTTCAGGAATGTGTTTTCCTGTATTGAATATGGTAATAATTAACTGATTTTCTTTTTCTAATAACTTAGTTTGTATTGTTCCTTGTTCGTCTGTAAATTTCAAAGCATTTCCTAAAATATTTTGAAATAACTGAATCATTCTTGCTTCATCATAATTGAAAAAGAACTTATTCAGGAGATTTACTTCACTTAAATGGATATTTTTCTGCTGAATCAGATGTAATAAAGGGTTTAATGCCTTTTTGTAGGTTTCAATAATATTATTTTGCTGGATATTAAGAGCGATCTGACCATGTTCCAATTTATCGAGATAAAGGATATCGTTGATGATTTCGCTTAATCTGTCTGATTCTGTAATAATATTATTTAAAAATTCTTTTTTTATTTCTGAAGGAATATCGTCATCGTCCGCCAGAATTTCTCCCGCTGAACGAATTGCTGTGATAGGAGTCCTTAATTCATGGGCAACAGAGTCAAGAAAATCATCTTTTTGACGGTCTTTAATGATTAAACTTTCATTTGCATTTCTCAAATCATCTGAAAGCTGTTTTAATTCTTCAGATTGTTCTGTAAGCTTTTTATTGAGTGTAATATTCTCTTTGGATTCTTCCAGAATGTTTAGAACTTCTTTTAAAGAAATTTTATCTTCTTTTGTAACTCCTTCAATTAAAATTTTTGCGGAAGCTGTTCCTATTCTTCCTGCCAAAAGGTTTTCTGAGAATTTGATGAATCTTGAATCAGCAGTTTCTGCATTAGACTCAATGTTATATTTTAGATTGAAAATTCTTAGGGCTTGTTCGGTTTTTTCTTTGCCTAAAAAACGTTCCAGAATATTTTTAATATCCGAAACGTAGGCTGTTCCTCTCCAAATGAAAGCATCTTCATGATTCTGAATATATTTATCTATATCAACATACAGTTCCGCGAAGTTCCTTTCACGATAGTTTCCTTTGATGCTTACAGAAATAATGCTGAATAATCCTGTATTAACCAAGAGAGACCAAAAGAAAATTTGAGGAATTCTTTCTAAGTAAGGAATTGAAAAAAAGCCAAACATATTGTAAACATCTCTCAAAACACCTTTGAATTCCTGATTATAAGAAAAATAATATTGAGGAATAATTAATCCGAAATAACAAATAATTAATCCTGCCAAAAGTCCCATAACTGCACCTTTGTAACTTCCTCTTCTCCAGAAAATTGCTCCAAAAAAAGCAGGTGCTAATTGTGCAATTACAGTGAAAGAAATTAAACCAACGGAATCCAGCGATGTTTTTAATATGAAATATTTATAAAAAACAAACGCCATGATAATTAAAGCGAAAATGCTGAATTTTCTGATGTTGGTTATATTTCGAGTATTTTGAACTTCATTCTCAGATTTAAACTTTCCTAATAGTCCGTAAGGAATGATAAGGTTGTTGGAAAGCATTATTGATAAAGTAATTGCGGAAATAATAATCATTGAAATACATGAACTTAAGCCTCCCAAGAAAACTAAAACTGTAATCAATGTGTTGTTAAAATACTGCGGAATCAAAATAGAGTAGAACTCAGGATTTACATTCTGACCATTGAAAATAAGTCTTCCTCCCCAAGCAATAGGAAAGATAAATACCGTGAAAATCAATAAATAAAGCGGGAAAAACCAAATGGCAGTTTTGATGTGTTTTTCCTGTCTGTTTTCTACGATTGCAGTATGAAATTGTCTGGGAAGAATACATATTGCTGTAGCTGAAATCATACACAAAATCATCCAATTCAAAGCTCCTTCGATTCCGTTGAAGGTGTTTTTTTGTTTGAAATCTTCAAATTTGCTTGCCTTTTCATAAATGTCTGAAAATCCGTCAAAAACAAAATAAATGACAAACAATCCTAAAATGATAATGAAAAATAGTTTTAAAAAACTTTCCAATGCAATAGCAGAAATAATTCCCAAGCGTTTTTCTGAAGCATCAACATATCTTGTTCCGTAATAGGAAGAAAATAAGGCGATTAATACTACAACAAATGTTGCGTTATCAGTTAAAATATTTTTTGAACTTGAAGTTTCTGTAACAAGATGGAATGTTTCTGAAATAGCTTTTATCTGTAGTCCAATATAAGGAACAATGGCTAATAGACATACAATGGTAATAATGGCACTTAAACTTCTGCTGTTTCCGTATCGTAATGAGATGAAATCGGCTAAACTACTGATTTTATTAACTCTTGAAATCCGTACAATTCGGGTGTTGATATAAATCCAGGCTGGAATAATGATGATAGGACCAATGTAAATCGGAAGATAGTTTAGTCCACTGGTCGCGGCAACGCCAATACTTCCGTAATATGTCCAGGCTGTACAATACACAGCTAAAGATAAAGCATATATATAAGGATTATTTATCCATAGCTTACTCTTTTTCTTCTCCGCCAAATGAGCAACTAAGAACAAAAGTGCCAGATAAAATAATACTACTGTAAATAACGCAAAACTACTCATCATATTTTTTTACGATTGCAAAAGATATAATGATGGAAACCATCCAGACAGCGAAAATGTAAATCAAAATCATAGGATACCCAAAAATCTCCTTTTCATCATTAAACAACAATGAGATAGGGATACTGAAAGCTAGTAAAAGCCCAATGCTTAGAATAATTAATTTTTGTTCGTGTCTTTTTTTCATGATACTTAAAAAGATAATTGACGGACAGGTTTTATCCGCCAATTATCACCAACTTATTTTGTTTAAACTTTATCGTCAGAATATTCGCCTTTCAAAGAATAATATCCGAAAATTGCCATTCCGCCAGAGATAATTGGCATTAATACAAATAGAATAATGATTCCGAATACCAAATCCTCCTGCTTTCCTGAAGTTATTTTAGGGATTCCCATTACGGTAATTCCGAAATATCCTACAACTAGAGCTATTGCTATCCAAAGAATACCTAATATTTTTTTTAGTCCGTTCATTTTAGTAGTTTTAAAATTAATAAAAAATTGACTGATTCAGTGCTTAATCGTGAATATTATTGTTCTTATTTTTAAGATAAAATAATCCGATCAGTAAACAGACTGCGGCAACTCCAATCGGATACCAAAGTCCCTCAAGGTACCAGGTTGCATGTCCTGCTTCTTTTCCCGTTGTTACCAAATACGTTGCAACAGCCGGAAGTAAACCTCCAAATACGCCGTTTCCAATGTGGTAAGGTAAAGACATTGATGTATAGCGGATTCTCACAGGGAACATTTCTACCAAGAATGCGGCAATTGGACCGTAAACCATCGTTACAAAAATTACCTGAATGAATACCAAGAATATTAAGTACCATTTTGTATTATCGGCTAATTTTACGCTTTGGTAGATTTTTGGTTCTTCAGCTTTTCCGTCTTTCATTACAACTCCGTTGGGTGACCAATGAACGGTGCTGTCTTTTTTAATTAATGTTCCATCAGTATAAACTGTCTCCTTATGGAAAGTGATTAAGCTATCTGTTGCTACTTTATCATGAATTTTTGCGGTTCTTTTTTCTGTAATTCCGTTGGTTGCAACAATTTTATTTTCAAGGTTTATACTTTTGAACATGCTGTCGTAAATAGGTCTGTAAGCCAAGATTGCAACTAGCATACCTGTCATCATTACTGCTTTTCTACCGATTTTATCAGAAAGCCAACCAAAAAATACGAAGAAAGGTGTTCCTAAAAATAAAGCCGTTGCCATCAGTGAATCTACCTGTGCAGATTCTACATTCATTACTTTTTGCAAGAAACTCATCGCGTAGAACTGTCCGGTGTACCAGATTACCCCTTGTCCCATTGCGGCTCCGAATAAAGCCAATAATACAAACTTGAAATTATATTTATTTCCGAAGCTTTCTTTTAAAGGATTCTTAGAGGTTTTACCTTCGCTTTTAGCCTTGGCAAAAAGGGGAGATTCTTTCATGTTTTTTCTGATAACATAAGATACACCAACCATCAAAATAGAAATCCAGAACGGAACTCTCCATCCCCAATTGTCAAATTCATCTGCAGAAAGTGAAGTTTTAGTTACTAAAATTACAATTAAAGAGATGAAAAGACCTGCTGTTGCAGTAGTCTGAATCCATGAAGTCCAGTAACCTCTTCTGTGAGGTTGTGCGTATTCTGCCACGTATGTTGCGGCGCCTCCATATTCCCCTCCAAGAGCTAAACCTTGTAATAGTCTTAAAATTAAAACTAAAACGGGAGCCATAAAACCGATGGTTTCATAACTTGGAATACATCCGATAAGGAAAGTAGAGAATCCCATGATTAATAAAGTAACCAAGAAAGTGTATTTTCTTCCGATGATATCTCCTAATCTTCCGAAAAATAAAGCTCCAAAAGGTCTTACCACAAATCCTGCCGCAAAAGTAGCCAAAGTAGATAAAAATGCTGCTGTAGGATTGTCTGCGGGAAAGAATTTTGTTGCTAAAACAATGGCTAAACTTCCAAAAATATAGAAGTCATACCATTCTATTAAAGTACCAAGTGATGATGCCGTAATTACGCTCCAAATAGTGCGATTTTTTTGCTTTTCGGTCATATTTTCGTAGGCGTCGTGATGCTTTTCGCTCATATTATTTGAATTTGTTAGTTAGAAATTGGTTTTAATTTTTTCTATGTTTTATAGATAAATCTGGAATTGAACGATGAACTCTCCTTTAGATTTTGGAGCTTCTGTAGGATTGGTATAAACTGGTCTTGTGGAGTATTGTGTTGTAATTTTTGCGTGATGACCATCTATAAACCAGTTAGCTCCGACATCGAATTGTGAAGAAGGTTTGTCGAATGCTTCAAAACTTTTTCGGGTGTACGCTGCAAACGGCTGAATTCTTACTTTTGGTTTTTCTGCTTGGCTGGGTAATAATAAACCTGCTTGTGCATAAATCACATTTCCGGTTCCAATCATGGGTTGTAAATTTCCTGCTCCTGCAATTGCTTTGTCTCCTGCAAAGTTAGGGTCGGGTGATGCGATATTCATAGTTCCTAGATTTCTAACATAATTGGGTCCGAAATTATAATTGTAATAACCTGCATAAGCTGAAACTGCCATTTTATTTTTAGCATCTCCCAAAGGAATGTCAGCAAATGCGTCAACTGCAAAAAGGGTAATATCGTGTTTTTCTATATTTGAATTAACTGAAGTTTTCGTTCCATCTGCTTGATGATAAAAACCAGCTCCTACATTGAAAACTTTTTTTGTTCCAAGATAAGATCCTACTTTGAAAGGAAGTGTGTTTGCTTCTTCGTCAAGGAATTGATATTCAAAATATCCTGCTTTTGAGAATTTTGGATTTCCGTTGTTGTCAACCGCCACGGCTCTCGCCGGATCTGTTGTGTTTGCAGGTGTTAAATCTGTTGCAAAAGGTTTGTTTAAGCTTAAACGATATTCCAGTTTTCCGTATTTTCCTTTTGCGAAAAATCCTAATTGTCTTCCAAATTGATCTGAATTGTCAATCAAAGGCCATGAAAAAATAGGAGAATCTACAGTAAGGAAATTAAGAGTTGATGCCATTGTCATACGAGATAATCCCATGTAATAGTGAAGTCCAGCTCCTAAAGTTAAACTGAATTTTCCTGCTTCTCCAGGCATAAGAACTGCATATTCGTTCCATGCATCATGGAAAAACATTTGTGGCTTCTTACCATTTCCATAACCGCCAGTTCCAGATGTTCCGTTTGCTCCACCATTGAGGAATGTTTGATTGTTTATCCCAAAATGGGCTAGAATCATGTATCTTTTGGTAATTTGAGCATAAGCAAGAGCGCGAAGTCTTCTGTTTCCTACGTTCCAGGAATTGTTTGTTGCTTCTCCTCCTACCATACTTCCGGGATTCATTTCGGTGTTTCTTAACCAAAATTGATCCCATAAGATAAATCTGACGTATTTATCACCTTGCTGATTGAGGTTTAATTTCAGTCCGCTCCCATAATCAGGTGAGCCTTGTGAGTATAGAGAATTGCTTATTAAGGCTAATCCAATAAAAGTGAGTAATTTCTTCATAAATTATCAATTTTTGGTATTATTTTTTGTGAATACCAAGTTGTAATTAATAATTTGTTTAAGGAAATTTAATATATATTATTGGTTAATATATAGTTTTGTCTTTACTTTTTAAAACGTTCCCATTTTATAAGCATGTATTTGTCGGCAAATTGAGTAATAATTATACCTGAATCTTTAATGTTTTCTTCATGGGAAATATAGTCTATTAACTCATTTTGTTTCAATATTTTGTATACAGGATGGAATTCTGAATGAGGAGGTCTTACTATATTGTATTTTTTTATCCATGAACTTATGGTTACATGAGAAACGCCTAAAATTCTTTCTATTTCACGATAGCTTAGACCTTCAAGATAGAGTTGGAGGGCTTTAGTTACATAGTAATCATCGATTTGTTTTCCTAACTTTTTAACTGTAAAATAGTAGTTGCAATCTTTGCAGTGAAATCTTTGTTTATTGTTGATTATCCCACTTTTTACAATTTTATTACCATTGCATTTAGGACAGTTATTTTCCATAACTATATCTTTTTAGCAAATATATAATAATTTAGCAAATATATAATTTTCAATAAAGATAATTTTACCTGTTAATTTTATTTAAACAAAAAAAATATCTTTTTAATTTGGATTATAAAGTTATTATATTTTAAATTTGCCAAAAAATTTAGATAAATAAATGGAAATAGAAATTTCCTCATCCATACATTTGATGTATGTGAGTGAAATACAGCAGGAAATGTATGATTCTGCACAGCGTAGAGGAACGGGGATTGCAAAACGTTCTATAGAATACTTGAGTAAAAAGATTTCGGAAGGCAATGCTGTGATTGCCACTGAAAATAGCGAATGGGTGGGTTTCTGCTATATAGAAACCTGGTCACATGGCAAGTTTGTAGCTAACTCAGGACTTATAGTTTCTCCGAAATTCAGGAACAGGGGAGTTGCTACTTTAATAAAAAATAGGGTTTTCCAATTATCTAGAGAAAAATTTCCGAATGCAAAAGTTTTTGGACTTACAACAGGTCTAGCTGTGATGAAAATTAACAGTGATCTAGGTTACAAGCCAGTTATTTACTCAGAACTTACGCAGGATGAAGAATTTTGGAATGGTTGTAAAAACTGTGTGAATTATGAAATTTTAATGAAAAAGGAACGTAAAAATTGTCTTTGTACTGCAATGCTTTTCGATCCTGAAAACAATAAAACAAATAGTGTTGTAAATAATCAACCTGAAAATCAATATAATAATGAAAAAGAAAGTCATCTTAGCGTTTAGTGGAGGATTAGATACTTCTTATTGTGCTAAATATCTTAGTGAAATATTAGGATATGATGTTTATGCGGTAACTGTAAACACCGGAGGTTTTTCTAAAGAAGAAGAAAAAGAGTTGGAGAAAAAAGCCTTGAATCTTGGTGTTAAAGAATACAGGTGTGTTGATGCTCAGGAAGATTATTATAATTCTTGTGTAAAATATCTGATTTTCGGAAATGTTTTGAAAAATAACACTTATCCGTTGTCAGTAAGTGCTGAACGTACGATTCAGGCGCAGGAAATTGCTAAATATGCTATTGAAATTAATGCGGATGCTATCGCACACGGAAGTACTGGAGCCGGAAATGACCAGGTTCGTTTTGATCTGATTTTTCAGGTAATGTGTCCGAATGTTGAAATCATTACGCCGATTCGCGATATGACTCTTTCTCGTGAAGAAGAAATCGAATTTTTGAAAAATCATGGTTATGAAATGGAATTTCAGAAAGCTCAATATTCTGTAAATAAAGGATTGTGGGGAACTTCGGTAGGTGGAAAAGAAACTCTGACTTCAAGAAATTATCTTCCTGAAGAAGCCTTTCCTTCACAAGTTGAAAAAACAGAACCTTCAGAATTGGAAATAGAATTTAAAGAAGGAGAAATTGTTGCGGTGAATGGGGGAAATTTTGAACATCCTGTTTATGCTATTCAAAAAATAGAAAAATTAGCTTCGGTTTACGGAATTGGTCGTGATATTCACGTTGGAGATACAATTGTTGGAATTAAAGGAAGAGTAGGTTTTGAAGCTGCAGCAGCTTCTGTAATCATCAAAGCACATCATTTATTGGAAAAACATACGCTTTCAAAATATCAGCAAATGATGAAATCTCAATTATCAGATTGGTACGGAAACTGGCTTCACGAAGCACTTTTCTTAGACCCGGTAATGAGAAATATTGAATATTTCTTGATTGATTCTCAAAAAACAGTGAGCGGAAAAGTTTTTATAACTCTTCATCCTTACCGATTTATTTTAAATGGAATTGAATCCAAGCACGATTTAATGTCTGATAAATTTGGAAGTTATGGTGAAGCAAACAGAGCCTGGACGGGAGAAGATGTAAAAGGATACACAAAAATCGTAAGCAACTCTTTAAATATATATCATCAGATTAATAAGGTAGAAGGATGAAGAAGGTAGGAATTGTAGGAGCAAACGGTTACACAGGAAGCGAATTGGTGCGTTTGTTGGCCTTTCATCCCAAGGTTATATTGAGTTTTTTATATAGTCGTTCGAATTCGGGAACAAAAATTTCAGACTTGTACCCGGATTTGACGACGGTTTGTGATGTGGTTTTAACGGATCAACCTGAAGATGTAGACATTCTTTTTTTGTGTCTTCCGCATAAAGAAAGTGAAAATTGGTTGAATCAGAATCCTGTAAAAGATGAAACGTTAATCATTGATTTAGGAAACGATTTCCGTTTAAATGGAAATTTCGGAAGCAGAAATTTTATCTACGGATTGCCTGAAATCAACAAAAAGCAACTTTCAGGATCTAAAAGTATTGCGAATCCTGGGTGTTTTGCAACTTCAATTCAACTCGCTTTGCTTCCTTTAGCTCAAAAAGGGTTGCTGAATGAGGTTTATACAACAGGAATTACAGGTTCTACAGGTGCAGGTCAGTCTTTACAATCAACCACGCATTTTACTTGGAGGAATGATAATATTTCGGCATATAAAACTTTGAAACATCAGCATGTAGAAGAGATTTTACAGCAATTGGTTTCTTTTAACAATAATGAAATCAGTCTAAATTTTATTCCATGGAGAGGTGATTTTGCGAGAGGAATTTTTACAAGTTCCACAGTGAAAACGGATTTAGAACTTTCAGACATTGAGCAATTGTATAAAGATTTTTATGCAGATGAACCTTTTGCAAAGATAAGTGAAAAACCTATTGATTTAAAACAGGTTGTCAATACCAATCGCTGTGTGATCCAAATTGAAAAGAGTGGAAATGTTGCCGTGATTCACTCAGCGATTGACAATTTGTTGAAAGGAGCATCCGGACAGGCTGTTCAAAATATGAACATTGCAATGGGTTGGGAAGAAAACTTGGGTTTAAACTTAAAACCGATTGCATTTTAAAAAGAACTTAAAAGTCAATTTTTAATTTTAAAAACTCTAATTAAACTGACCTAGGAAAATGGAGTGTTAAGAAAATTTATATTTAATCCGTTAAGAAATTCCCACTGTTTGAGCACGAGGCAAAATTTCAATCGAAGAACAAATCCTCAATTCGTGCGAGTTTTGGGAATTTTAGGATTCAATTTAAATTTTTAACGGAAGTTTCCAGTCTTGAACTTTTGTTTCTTTTGTTTTAAGACAAAAGAAAAATATAAAAAAACAAAAAAATGAATTTATTCAACGTATACCCATTATTCAACATAAATCCAATTAAAGCTCAAGGTTCATTTCTTTGGGACGAAAAAGGAGAAAAATATCTCGATTTTTATGGAGGTCACGCGGTGATTTCTATTGGTCACAATCATCCGTATTATCAAAACAAACTTAAAGAACAATTAGATAAAATATCTTTTTACTCAAATTCCGTTCAAAATTCCTTGCAGACAGAATTAGCTGAAAAGTTAGGTGAACTTTCTGGTTTACAAGAGTATAATCTGTTTTTATGTAATTCTGGTGCGGAAGCAAATGAAAATGCTTTAAAATTGGCTTCTTTTCATAACGGGAAAAGCAAAGTTGTATATTTCTCAGGTTCATTTCATGGAAGAACTTCAGCCGCAGTTTCGGTGACAGATAATCCGAAAATTGTAGCTCCGGTAAATTATGATGAAAGATTTATTAAGTCCGAATGGAATAATATCGAACAGCTTGAAGAAGTTTTTAAAGCTCACGGAGCTGAAATTTCATCCGTCATTATAGAAGGAATTCAGGGTGTGGGTGGAATTATGATTCCAACAGTTGATTTTTTAACTAAAATCAAAGAATTGTGTGAGAAATATGATGCAGTTTTGATTTTGGATGAAGTACAATCCGGTTACGGAAGAAGCGGATATTTCTTTGCACATCAGGAATTCGGAATTGAACCGGATATCATCACAACAGCTAAAGGAATGGGAAATGGTTTTCCGATTGGAGGAGTTTTAATTCATCCGAAATTTCAGGCAAGTAATGGTTTATTAGGAACCACTTTTGGTGGAAATCATCTTGCTTGTGCGGCTGCAATTGCGGTGTTGGATGTTATTAAAGATGAAAGTCTTATTGAAAATGCTCGTGAAATGGGCAATTATATTGAAAATGAAATTAAAGATTTTCCACATATTAAAACAATCCGAAGAAAAGGTCTTATGATTGGGATAGAACTAGATAGAGATTGTGCTGAAGTGAGGAAAAGTTTATTGTATGACCATCATATTTTCACTGGAAATTCTAATGATAAAACAGTTTTAAGGATTCTTCCAGCGCTTAATATTAAAAATGAAGAAACTGATTTATTTATCAATGCTTTAAAAACTGTTTTAGAAAATATATAAGCTGTAAAATGTTCAGTTTGTCATTCTGAGTATAAACTGAAGGTTTACGAACGAAGTTCAGAAGTGGAGTGAAGAATCTCTTTTTAATATCATTAATAGATTCTTCCTTCGTCGGAATGAAAAGAATATACAGATTAAAAAAACTCTGAAAATCAATTCAAAATGAAATGGATATTTCATTTGTCCATTGTAAAAATTAAAATTACCAAATGAAAAAATTTACTTCTGTAAGTGATATTGAAAACTTACAACAAATCATAAAAAAAGCCTTACAAATAAAAGAAAATCCTCTTTCCGAAACAGAGAAAGGAAAAGGAAAAACAATCGGACTTGTATTCTTAAATTCAAGTTTGAGAACCCGTTTGAGCAGCCAGATTGCGGCTCAAAATTTAGGATTAAATGTTCTGACTTTAAATGCAGCACAAGAAGCCTGGAATTTAGAATTTGCAGACGGAGCTGTTATGGACGGAAATACCGTTGAACACATCAAAGATGCAATAGAAGTTCTGAATCAATATTGTGACATCATTGCAGTTCGTTGCTTTGCAGGAATGAAAAATAAAGAAGATGACGTTAATGAAAGCATTTTAAGCCAATTTGAAAAACACGCAAAAGTTCCTGTTATTTCCTTGGAGTCAGCAACACGTCACCCGCTTCAAAGTTTGGCAGATTGCATCACGATTACAGAAAACTGGAATGAAGAACGTAAGCCGAAAGTTGTTCTTACTTGGGCGCCACATATTAAACCAATTGCTCATGCTGTAGGAAACTCGTTTACAGAATGGATGCAGGAAATGGATGTAGATTTTGTTATTACTAATCCTGAAGGTTATGATTTAGATAAAAACTTTACTAAAGATACAACAGTGATTCACAATCAGGAAGAAGCATTCAAAGACGCTGATTTCATTTACGTGAAAAACTGGTCTTCGTTTGATGATTATGCGGAAATGCCTGAAGTAAAAGAAGATTGGATGTTGACGAATGAAAAATTAAAAAATACTAATAATGCTAAAGTGATGCATTGTCTTCCTGTTCGAAGAAATTTGGAGTTGAGTGATGAAGTGATGGATGGAGAAAATTCTATCATTTATCAACAGGCAAAAAACCGAATTTTCTCTGCACAAACAGTGTTCAGTGAAATTTTAGATGAAATTAATTCAGGAAAATAAAAACATCATGAAAGAGAAGCTTTTTGTTGTGAAAATAGGGGGTGCTTTGATTGATGATGATGAATTGTTGAATCAGTTTCTTGAGCAGTTTTCTGAAATTAAAGAAAAGAAAATCTTGGTTCATGGAGGAGGGAAATTAGCAACAACTTTGGCAGATAAACTAGGTATTGAACAGAAATTGGTCAACGGAAGGAGAATTACAGACAAAGATACTCTGGATATTGTAGCGATGGTGTATGCTGGAGGAATCAATAAAAATATTGTGGCAAAACTTCAGCAAAAGAAGTGTAAAGCAATAGGTTTTTCGGGAGCAGATGCTAATTTGATTAAAGCTAAAAAAAGAAAAAATGCGGAAATTGATTTTGGGTTTGTAGGAGATGTTGAAGAAAAAAGCGTAAACAGAAAATTGATTAATAAACTTCTTAAACTTAGTCTTACTCCTGTTTTTTCTGCAATTACCCATGACAAAAAAGGCAATCTTTTAAATACCAATGCAGATACAATCGCTTCGGTAATCGCACAGTCCTTATCTTCAAAATATGAAGTGGAATTATTGTATTGCTTTGATAAAGAAGGGGTTTTAGGAGATGTAGATAATCCGAAATCTGTGATAAAAACTGTTTCTGAAGAAGAATTTTCAATATTAAAAGAAGAAGGAAAGTTACATAAAGGAATTTTACCCAAGCTGGAAAATGCTCTCGGAGCTGTAAAAAATAACGTGAATAAAGTATTCTTAATTAAAGAAACCCAACTAAAAAACCATATAGAAAACCATCATGCAGGAACCGAAATCTGTTTATAACAAAAATGAATTACTGAATAACGCAGTTGAGCTGCTCAAAAAACTGATTGAAATTCCGTCTTTCAGCAAAGATGAGTATAATACTTCTGTAGAAATTGAGAATTTTTTTAATAAACATCAAATTCCTACGAAGCGTTTCAAAAATAATATTTGGGCGGTTAACAAGCATTTTGATGTATTCAAGCCTTCAATTTTGTTAAATACACATCATGACACAGTAAAACCTAATAAAGCCTATACTTTAGACCCGTTTTTACCTGTCGAAAAAGATGGAAAATTATTTGGTTTGGGAAGTAATGATGCAGGAGCCTCTTTGGTTTCTATGGCGCAGGTTTTTTTACATTTTTATGAAAAAGAAGATTTAAAATATAATTTAGTTATTGCTTTGACGGCAGAGGAGGAGATTTCAGGTTTTGACGGCATTGAAGCTCTTTTTCCTCAACTACCAAATGTAGAACTCGCTATTGTGGGTGAACCAACGCAGATGAATTTAGCGATTGCAGAAAAAGGACTTTTGGTAATTGATGGGGAAATGAAAGGAACTCCTTCTCACGCTGCTCATCCTAATGACGATAACTCGATTGTGAAATGTATGGAAGATTTGCAGAATATTTTAAATTTCAAATTTCCAAAAGTTTCAGAATATTTAGGGGAGGTTAAAGTTACTTTATCGGGAATTCATGCGGGAGTTCAGCATAATGTAGTTCCGGAATCTTGTGCTTTCACTCTGGATGTGAGAGTTACAGATGAATATTCAAACAGAGAGGTTTTTGAAATTATTCAGTCACAAATGAAATCTGATTTAAAGGCGAGGTCATTGAGGTTAAATTCTTCAAAAATTGAAAAAGAACATCCGTTTGTACAGGCAGGATTAGAAATTGGCAGGACAATTTACGGTTCGCCAACATCTTCAGACCAAGCAATAATTCCGTGTGCATCTGTGAAAATTGGTCCGGGTGATAGTAGGCGTTCTCATACTGCGGATGAATACATATATATAAATGAAATAGAGGAAGGAATTGAAATTTACATCCGAATTTTAGAAAAGGTTTTATAGTATAGATTGGAAGATGGATGATGGATGATGGATGATGGAAGTCTATTAGTGTAATTAACGACCTAGGAAAATGGAGCGTTAAGAAAAATAATTTTATGAACGTTAATAAAATCCCACTGTTTGAGTGCGACATAAATATTGTATCGAACAACCAATATTCAATTCGCACGAGTTTTGGGATTTTTAGAGAATAAAAATATTTTTTAGCGAAAGTTTCCAGTCTTGAATTTTTGTTTCTTTTGTTTCAAGACAAAAGAAATTAGAAAAATAAAAAAAGAAATTTTATGAAAAAAATATGGCAAAAAGATAATAATGCCACCAATATATTGGTTAATAATTTTACGGTAGGTAAAGACTTGGATTTTGATGAGCGTTTGGCTAAGTATGACGTGAAAGGTTCAATGGCGCATTGTAAAATGTTAGCAGAAGTTGGGATTATTTCCAATGAAGAATCAGAGCAGATGCTATCTGTTTTGGAAGGAATTCTAAATGATATTGAAAACGGAACTTTCGAAATTGACAAGCAGGCGGAAGATATCCATTCTCAGGTTGAAACGATTTTAATTGAGAAGTTAGGTGACATAGGCAAAAAAATCCATACGGCACGTTCAAGAAACGACCAGGTTTTATTGGATATTAAACTGTATTTATTAGATGAAATCCGTGAAATAGCTTCTTTAACAAGTGATTTCTTCCAAATCTTAATTAAATTGGCAGAACAGCACAAACATGTTTTACTTCCGGGATATACACATTTTCAGATTGCAATGCCTTCATCATTTGGTTTGTGGTTCGGTGCTTATGCTGAAGCATTGTTGGATGATGTTGAAATGCTGTTTTCGGTGAAAAATATCATTAATAAAAATCCTTTAGGTTCAGCTGCGGGTTACGGTTCATCTTTCCCAATTAATCGTGAGAGTACAACTTATAATTTAGGTTTTCAGTCGATGAATTATAATTCTGTTTATGCTCAAATGACTCGCGGAAAATCTGAAAAAATGCTTTCGATGGCAATGGCAACTTTAGCAGGGACTTTAGGGAAATTTTCTTATGATGTTTGCTTGTATTTAAGTCAAAACTTTGATTTTATTAGTTTTCCAAAAGAGTTTACCACAGGAAGCAGTATCATGCCTCATAAGAAAAATCCGGATATTTTTGAATTGGTACGTGCGCGTTGCAACAGAATTCAGGCGTTACCAAATGAATTTATGTTGTTGACGAGCAATCTTCCTTCAGGATACCACCGGGATATGCAATTAACGAAGGAAATACTTTTCCCTGCAATCGATTCGTTAAAAGAATGTCTTGAAATTTTGAATTATACATTACCAAACATTCAGGTTAAGGACGGAATTTTGGAAGATGAAAAATATAAATACCTTTTCAGTGTAGAAAAGATCAATGAAGAGGTGAAAAATGGAAGTTCATTCCGTGATGCTTATATAAAAGTAGGGCAAGAAATTGAAAAAAACGAGTTTGATTTTGAAATTGAAAATTTAAATCATACTCATCAGGGAAGCATAGGAAACCTTTGTTTAGATAAAATTGAGTACCAGTTTAACAAATTGATAAGTAAACTCTTGGGTTAATTTTAAATAAAAGAATTGTTTAGGATTATTGATGAGATACTTCGACTTCGCTCAGCATGACACCGTCACAAATGAATCGTTAATAAAACAGTTAGTATTAGAGATGTCATGCTGAGCGAAGTCGAAGCATAAATAAATTATAAAGGAAATAAAAATTTAATCCAAATCAATTTTAAATTTGGTTGATTTTTTAACCTCATGAAGTACAATAGAACTGTGGTATTGCCCGATATTAGGAATATTTGAAATTACATTCACGGCGAAGTCATTATAAGAATTAATATCTTTCGCTATAATCTTTAGCATATAATCGTATTCACCAGAAAGACTGATGATTTCCTGAACTTCGTCGTGTTTTTTAATGTTTTTTTCAAATGTCTCCAAAACTTTTTGAGACTGCTCTTTCAAGCGAACATTACAATAAACAACAATATTCAATCCCAGTTTTTCACGGTTTAAAAGACCAACATATTTCTCAATTATTCCGTTTTTCTCCAGATGTTTGATACGTTCATACGTTGGAGTAAATGTAAGACCTATTTTCTCTGAAATTTCTTTTACAGATAATGTAGAGTCTTCCTGAATAATACTGAGAATCATTTTGTCCTTTAAATCCATATATAAATAAGATTGATTTTTAACAAAAATAATACTTAAAAATGAAAATAAAGAGAGATTAAGGTTTTTTAATTTATTTGAAACTTTGGTTTTGTAAATTCACAATATTTTTATATCTTTGCGCCTAATGAATAACACAGTATTTATATCATTAGAATTACCGGGCGACAGCGCCCTTTACGATATTTATTTATAGTAAGCGAAGATATTTTCTTCGCTTTTTTTTTGTAAAAAAATTAAAATATTATGTTTACGATTGCAGAACTAACCACCGAGAAAATCAACAGTATAGTAACAGAAGCATTGGCTTTTGCAAACGGAAAAACTGTTAAAATTGAAGGAGAAGTTTTTTGTTCAAATCTTTTCTTTGAAGACAGTACGAGAACGAAAACGAGTTTTGATATTGCAGAAAGAAAGTTAGGTTTACAGGTTATTCCTTTTGATGCTTCCAATAGTTCTGTAAATAAAGGTGAAAGTCTTTATGATACAGTAAAAACACTGGAAAGTTTAGGAGTGAATCTTGTTGTAATCAGAGATAAGAAAGATAGATATTTTGAAGAATTAAAAAATATTAAAATTCCTGTAATCAACGGAGGTGATGGAACAGGAAATCATCCATCTCAATGTATGTTGGATTTATTAACGATTTATCAAGAATTTGGAAAATTTGAAGGCTTGAAAATAGGAATTGTTGGAGATGTGAAGCACAGTCGTGTTGCCAACTCAAATGCTGAAGCATTAAGAAGATTAGGAGCAAAGGTATATTTCTCAGGTCCTGAACAATGGTTTAATGAAGGAGCTTTAATTAACGGTACTTATCTTGCTGTAGACGAATTAATTAAGGAAGTTGATGTTTTAATGTTATTAAGGATACAACACGAAAGACATGACGCTCAAATGAACTTTTCTGCTTCTGAATATCATAGAAAATATGGTTTGACGAAAGAAAGGGAAAAAGCAATGAAAAAAGGAGCTATTATTATGCATCCTGCGCCTATCAATAGAGGGGTAGAAATTGATACCGGTTTGGTGGAATGTGAGCGTTCAAGAGTTTTTAAACAAATGCAGAATGGTGTTTTTGCAAGAATGGCTATCCTAAAAGAGGCCTTAGAAAATGCAGGATATACCTTCAAATAATTGTAAAAAGTAAAGTACATTATACATCTTAAATTGATTTTGTACAAAGATTAAATAGAAAGTAAAAAAAGAAAATCTAAATAAAGAAAATGAAGAAAAAATTAATACTGGAGTCCGGTGAAGTGTTTCATGGAGAAGGTTTCGGGGCAGATTTGGAAACTGCAGGAGAAGTAGTTTTCAATACCGGAATGACGGGATATCAGGAACTGATTTCTGACCCTTCATATTGCGGTCAAATGGTGTGTATGACGTATCCGCTTATCGGAAACTATGGTATTAACCGTGATGATTATGAAAGTATTGAGCCGGCAATCAAAGGTCTTATCGTAAAAGAAGTTTGTGATTTACCTTCAAACTTCCGTACTCAAATAACTTTAGATGAATTATTTAAAAGAAAAAATCTTTCAGGAATTTCCGGAATAGATACGAGAAGACTGACAAGAATTCTTCGTAACCAGGGAGTTGTGAAAGGAAAAATAGTAAACGCTGATGTTGATGAAAACACAGTTGTTACAGAGCTTAAATCAACAACTTTTCCAACGAATCAGGTAGAAACTGTTTCTACAAAAACGCCTTATGCAAATCCGGGAAGAGGGTTTAAAGTAGTTTTGGTAGACTTTGGGTCTAAATTAGGTATTATCAGAGAATTATCTCAGAGAAATTGTGATATTACAGTAGTTTCTCAGGATGTAACAGCAGAAGAAATTTTGCTGATGAATCCTGATGGAGTAATGTTATCAAACGGTCCTGGTGACCCAGAAGATAACCAACACGCTCTTGAAATGATTCGCGGAATTTTAGGAAAAGTTCCAATTTTCGGAATCTGTTTAGGTCATCAATTGATTGGTTTAGCTTGTGGAGCAAAAACTTTTAAACTGAAATTCGGGCACAGAGGCGGAAATCACCCTGTACTAGATTTAGAGAAAAATAAAGTGGCAATCACTTCTCAAAATCACGGATATGCAGTTGACCAAGAGAGTCTTAAAGCAACGGATTTAATAGAAACTCATATTGCATTGAATGACAGAACAAACGAAGGTTTGAAACATAAAATTCATCCATGTTTCTCGGTTCAGTATCACCCGGAAGCAAGTCCAGGTCCTGAAGATGCGAACTATTTATTCGATGAGTTTATTGAATTAATGGAAAAATTTAAAAAGTAAGTTGATTTTGAAACCACTTTTTTTAATATTTACGGCTTCCATTGTTTTGAGTTGCAATTCGACAAAAGTTGTTGAAGATAAACAACTGTCTCAAAAATTAGATAGTTTGATTCAGGTCAAAAATCCTAGAGAATTTAACGGTACAATTGCAATTTCAAAAGATGGAAATAATATTTATAAAAAAGCTTTTGGTTTCTCAAATTTTGATAACAAAACAAAGCTCAAAATAGATGATAAGTTTTCTACAATGTCTATTGCTAAGCAGATTACTGCAACTTTAGTGATGTTAGAAGTAGAAAAAGGAACGATAAATCTCAATCAGCCAATCAAAACTTATCTTAAAGACATGAAATATGATTGGGCAAATAAAGTGACTGTTCATCATCTTTTAAATAATTCTTCGGGAATTGATGCATGGGAACTTAAAGAAAACCTACTTTTCGAGCCAGGGACACAGTTCAAATATTCCAATATCGGATATGCAACTTTAGGACGAATTTTGGAAAATGCTACAGGAAAAAGGTATGGAGAGCTGGTAACTGCACTTTTTGCAAAATATGGAATGAAAAACAGTTTTTATCCTGATCAGCAAAATCAGAATAAGATAGTTAACAGCTATGCTATTTCTAAAGACGAAACCAAATTAGTTGAAAAATTTCCATTTTCTCAGGATTTATTTCCTGGAAGTCATTTGCTTACTACAACTGAAGACCTTACACAATGGAATTATCTTCTACATAATGGTAAAATTTTAAAAAATGAAAGCTACCAAAAGATGATTTCTTATTCTATTACTAATCAACATTCGCTTTTCGGAGAAAGTGAAATAGGGTACGGATACGGTTTAAGAATTAATGATAAATCAGAAATTTTTGAAATCGGACATACAGGTTTTTCACCTCTGGCAGGATTTACAGCCGTTAATTTATACTATCCTAAAGAAAAAGTTTCTGTAGTGGTATTGGAAAATCAGGCAACAGATAATTTTGATATTGCTTATTATTTCGAGCAGGAAATTAGAAAAGTTATCATGCAAAGTAATTTAGTTAAATAATTCTCTAAAATATAAAATGAAAAGAAACGACATAAAAACAATTTTAGTAATCGGTTCAGGGCCTATTATTATTGGTCAGGCGGCGGAATTTGATTACGCAGGAACACAGGCATGTTTGTCTTTGAAAGAGGAAGGTTATAAGGTAATTTTGATTAACTCAAATCCTGCAACCATTATGACAGATGTTGAAATCGCAGATAAAGTTTACATCGAACCGATTTCACTTCAGTTTGTAAGTCATATCATCAGAAAAGAGCGTCCAGATGCACTTTTACCAACTCTTGGAGGGCAAACTGGTCTTAATATGGCGGTAGAATTAGAAAAATCAGGAATTCTTGAAGAATGTAAAGTGGAAGTTTTAGGGACTAAACTTTCGGCAATCAACAGAGCGGAAGACAGAGATTTGTTCCGTGAATTGATGAGAGAATTAAACGAACCTGTTCCAGAGTCTGATATCGTAAATACCGTAGAAGACGCACTTGCTTTCGCAGAAGAAATCGGTTATCCCGTAATTGTTCGTCCTGCCTTTACAATGGGTGGAACAGGAGGTGGTATCGCTTCCAACGAAACGGAATTAAAAGAAATTGCAGAATTAGGATTGAAATATAGTCCTGTTACACAGTGTCTTATTGAGAAATCAATCGCAGGTTTCAAAGAAATTGAATATGAAGTAATGCGTGATGCAAACGACAATGCTATTGTGGTTTGTAACATGGAAAATATAGATCCAGTTGGAGTTCATACAGGAGACTCAATCGTTGTTGCACCTTCTCAGACACTTTCTGACAGAGAGTATCAGTTGTTGAGAAATGCTTCTCTAAAAATCATCAGAGCTTTAGGAATTGAAGGTGGATGTAACGTACAATTAGCGTTAGACCCACATTCATTTAATTATTATATTATTGAAGTAAATCCAAGGGTTTCTCGTTCATCTGCTTTAGCTTCAAAGGCAACAGGTTATCCGATTGCAAAAATTGCAGCAAAAATTGCAGTTGGATTAACGCTTGATGAAATTATGAATCCGGTGACAGGAAAGACCTATGCTTGTTTTGAGCCAGCTTTGGATTATGTGGTAACTAAATTCCCAAGATTCCCGTTCGATAAATTCGAAACTGCCGACAGAAGATTATCAACCCAGATGAAAGCAACGGGAGAAGTAATGGCAATCGGAAGAAATTTCGAAGAATCTTTACAAAAAGCCATCCGTTCTTTGGAAACTGGGATTAAGCATATTGGTCTAAAAACAAAACAAGCTGCTGCTTTAACGGCGGAAGAAATTGAAAGAAGAATCAGAGTTT
Source organism: Chryseobacterium oryctis (assembly GCF_025971925.1). Taxonomy (GTDB): domain Bacteria; phylum Bacteroidota; class Bacteroidia; order Flavobacteriales; family Weeksellaceae; genus Chryseobacterium; species Chryseobacterium oryctis. The sequence goes on along the minus strand of NZ_JAPDHV010000010.1, from coordinate 47,307 downwards.
GTGATGACGAAAGATTATTTATCATAGGTGATGCTTTAAGAAGAGGATATGATTGGGAACAAATTGTAGAATGGAGCAAAATCGATAAATTCTTCATTTGGAAAATCAAAAAACTAATTGATTTCGAAAAAGTAATCGCTGAAAATAAATTCAATAAAGAAATTGCTTTAGAAGCTAAAAAGTTAGGTTTTGCTGATATCAATATCGCTGTTCTCTGGGAGGTAACGGAGCGTGAAGTTTTCAATTTCAGAAAAGAAAACGGAATCATGCCTGTTTACAAAATGGTAGATACTTGTGCCGCGGAATTTGAATCTGAAACACCATATTTCTATGGAACCTACGAAGAAGAAAATGAAAGTGTAGTTTCTGATAAAGAAAAAATCATTGTTTTAGGTTCAGGGCCTATAAGAATCGGACAAGGTGTTGAGTTTGATTACGCAACGGTACACTCAGTTTGGGCAATTAAAGAAATGGGATATGAAGCGATTATCATTAATAATAATCCGGAAACCGTTTCTACAGATTTTTCAATTTCAGATAAATTATACTTCGAGCCTTTAACGGAAGAAGATGTAATGAATATTATCGAATTGGAAAAACCAAAAGGAGTTGTAGTACAATTTGGAGGGCAAACTGCGATTAACTTGGCAGATAAACTGGCTTCTCATGGAGTACAGATTTTAGGAACTACTTTGGAAGACCTTGACAGAGCTGAGAACAGAGACAAATTTGAAAAAGCATTGCAGGAGTTAGGAATTCCTCAACCTTTGGGAAAAACTTCAACATCTAAAGAAGAAGCTATACAAATCGCTAACGAAATTGGATATCCTGTTTTAGTTCGTCCAAGTTATGTTTTGGGAGGTAGAGCAATGGAAATTGTTTACTCGGAAAGTGAATTGGCTCATTATATGGAGTTTGCAGTAGATGCAAGTCCAGAACACCCGGTTTTGGTCGATAGATATATGGTGGGGAAAGAAATTGAAGTTGATGCAATCTGTGACGGAGAAACGGTAGTGATTCCTGGAATTATGGAGCATATTGAAAGAGCGGGAGTTCACTCGGGAGATTCAATTGCTGTTTATCCTCCTCAAAATATTTCACAAAGCGAAGTTGAGATTTTAGTTGATTATACTAAGAGATTAGCAAAAGGATTAAACGTAGTTGGATTAATGAACATTCAGTATGTTCTTTTTGAAGGAAATGTATATGTAATTGAAGTTAACCCTCGTTCCTCAAGAACGGTTCCTTTCTTATCTAAAATTACAGATGTTCCGATGGCAAATTTGGCAACAAAAGCTATTTTAGGGCAAAAATTGAAAGATTTAGGATACGAAAACGGTTTGGTTCCGAATAAAGAAGGTGTTTTTGTAAAAGTTCCTGTATTCTCATTCTCGAAATTGACAAAAGTAGATATTTCTTTAGGTCCTGAAATGAAATCTACAGGAGAGGTAATGGGGAAAGATACAACACTTGAAAAAGCTCTTTATAAAGGATTGGTTGCAGCAGGTAGAAAAGTTCCTATGCATGGTTCAATTTTATTTACGGTTGCAGATAAGCACAAGCAGGAAGCAGCAGATTTGGCTTCAAGATTCCATGAAGTTGGTTTCAGAATCTGGGCAACGGAAGGAACGGCAAAATTCTTCGCAGAAAAAGGAATTCCTTGCAAAATTGGTTACAAAATAGGAGAGGATGATGTAAACCTGATTGATTTGATCCAGAAAGGTAAAGTTCAGTACGTTGTAAATACTACGACAAAAGGAAAACAAGCGGAAAGAGATGGTTTCCAGATTCGTAGAATGAGCGTGGAAAACGGAGTTCCTTGTTTAACTTCAATGGATACTGTAGAAGCAATTTTAAAAGTAATTGAAAGTATGAGTTTCAAAATGGAAACGATGTAATATCTTTTAAAGAATTATTGAAAGAGACTGTAAGAAAAAACAGTCTCTTTTTAGTTAAAATATTTATGTAACTCCATTTTTACTATTTTGAAATAACATTTTTTGAAACTTCATTTAAATTAAAAATCTTGACTTCAATCAATATTTTAGAGAAAATCTATCAGGAAATTTGCAAAAAAAATAATAATGAAAATTTCTTCCCCTCAATTGATTTTTGATCTAAAGGATATAACTTTAAAAAATATTCAGTTTGCAGAAAAACTGTTGCAAACGTCTGAAAATGAATTAAATTCAAGACGCACAAACGATAGTTGGAGTGTACTAGAATGTCTTGAACACCTTAATAGGTACGGTGATTTTTACATTCCGGAAATCAATAATAGAATTGCTGCCGCCAATCCGTCTTCATCATTGATTTTCAATCCGGGATTATTAGGAAATTATTTTGCAAACAGTATGCTTCCTAAAGAAAAACTGAATAAAATGAAAACGCTTAAAAATATGAACCCAATTCACAGTAAATTAGATAAAAGGGTAGTAGAAGAGTTTGTCACACAGCAAAAAGAACTTTTAGAGTTACTGGAAAAAGCAAAAAATGTTGATTTAAATAAAATCAAAACGAGTATCAGTATTACCAAATTAATAAAATTAAAATTGGGTGATACTTTCAGATTTGTAATTTATCATAATTTAAGACATGTTGAACAGGCAAAAAAAGTTTTGACTAATATTTGAATTTTAGAGTAGGGCATATAATTTTTATTTAATTTTATTGGAATGGAAATTATATATCGTAAAACCATAGCAACTCCTCTCGGAGAAATGTTTGCCTGTTCTGTCGATGAAGGAATTTGCTTATTGGAGTTTACAGACAGAAAAAATATTGTAAAACAGCTACAATCTTTATCCACAACTTTAAATGCTGAAATTGTAGAAGGAAATCATCCTCATTTCAAGCAATTGGAAATCGAATTGGCAGAATATTTTGAAGGTAAAAGAAATACATTCCAAACACCTTTATTTATTACCGGAACTGATTTTCAGAAGAAAGTTTGGCAACTCTTAAGAGAAATTCCGTTAGGTGAAACAAGAACCTATAAACAACAATCTGAAATTCTAGGAAACCCAAAAGCAATTCGCGCAGTAGGAACAGCAAACGGCATCAATAAAATTGCAATTTTAATTCCGTGTCATAGAGTTATCGGTTCAAATGGAGAATTGATAGGATATGCAGGAGGAATCTGGAGAAAACAAAAATTATTGGAATTGGAGAAGGCTATTTTATTTTGATTTTGTAATTTTAAACAAAAATTTAAAAGTGAAAAAGTTTTTAATTGCAGTTTGTATATCAGCTTCGGCTTTAGGTTTAGCACAAGATTATTCTGTACCAGCGGCAAGTCCTCGTCAGATTGTTGAACAACAATTTTCAATGTCAAAAATTAAAATTGACTATGGAAGACCGGGAGTGAAAGGACGCAAAATTTTTGGTGAATTGGTTCCTTACGGACAAGTTTGGAGAGCGGGAGCAAATTCATCTACAAAAATTACATTCGGACAATCTGTTAACTTCGGTGGAAAAGTAGTTCCTGCAGGAACTTACGGACTTTTTATTGTTCCAACAGAGAAAGAATGGAAAGTTATTCTAAATAAAGATTTCCAACAGTGGGGTGCTTATACTTATGACCCAAAACAGGATGTTGTGGATGTTACTGTACCTGTAAATACATTAACGGATAAACAAGAGTGGTTTGAAATTACATTAAACCCAACTGATGAAAATAATGCAAATCTTGTATTGAAATGGGATTATGCTCAGGCTGAAGTTCCTTTGAAACCATCAAAAATAGATGCTGTTATCAAAATTTCAGATAAATTGAAAGAAATTAAAAAAATAGAGTCTGACGCTGCAAAAGCAAAAAGTTAAGAAATGAATTTTTCTATTCAACCTATCTTAGAAAATCAGGAATATCAATTAATCCCCTTACAGCAAGGGGATTTTGAGTCTTTGTATGAAGTAGCCTCTAACCCAAAAGTTTGGGAACAACATCCTAACCCAGACCGTTATCAACGAGAAGTTTTTGAAGGTTTTTTCAGAGGAGCAATGGAAAGCCAAGGTGCTTTTAAAATTATTGAAAAAGCAACCGGAAATGTTTTGGGAAGTACCCGTTTTTATAATTTTGATGAAGAGAAAAACAGTATTTTCATCGGTTATACCTTCTACGGAACCCAATCTTGGGGAAAAGGAATTAACCCACAAATTAAAAAATTAATGCTTGACTATATTTTCCAATTTGTTGATACAGTTCACTTTCATATTGGGAAAGATAATCTACGTTCTCAAATCGCATTAGAGAGAATTGGTGGAGAAAAAATTGCCGAAGAAGAAGTTGCTTATTACAATGAGCCAACGCGAACAAATTTTGTTTACCAAATCAAAAAAGAGAATCATTAATATGAAAAAATATAAAATCCAAAAATCACCTTTTGTAGTTCCTACAACAGACGGAAAGTTAATTGAAGAACATTGGGGAAATTCAACTCAAAACTCTAATATTTCAATCGCTCATATGGTTGCTCCGCCTAATTGGAGTGAGCCTCACCAAACACCTCAGTTTGATGAGTTTACCATTATTATTTCAGGAAAAAAGCAATTTGAAATAGACGGAGAAATAGTTGTTCTGGAAAAAGGACAAAGTATCCTGGTTGAAAAAGGAGCAAGAGTACGTTATAGTAATCCTTTTTCTGAAAATTGTGAATATGTTGCAATTTGTCTTCCTGCATTTTCGATGGATTTAGTGAACAGGGAAGAAGGATAGGTTGATATGTAATATACCAATGTAATAATTAAGATAAAAAAGATTGTTACATTGGTATACTGATAAATTGTTGCATTATTTAATTATTTCTTTCAGGAACATCAATGTGTGATTCCATGCTCTTTTTGCCATTACTTCATTATAATCAGGAGATTGGGGATTAGTAAAGGTATATTTTGAATTGGCATAAGTGATAATTTGCCAGTCTGCTTTGCCTTCATTCATTTCTTTTACAAGATTATCATAATCTTCTTTAGAGACACTTTGGTCATCCGCAGGATGTTCAACCAATATTTTGGTTGTTAGAGTTTCGTTTTTTCTTGTTGGGTCTTTTGCTAAACTTCCATGAATAGAAACAACACCTGCAATGGGTAAATTTCCTCTGGCTGTTTCTAATGCTCCGGTTCCTCCGAAACAATACCCAATAACTGCTATTTTATTAGAAACAGCACCGTTTTTTTTCAATTGTTCTAAAGCTAAAGAAATTCTTTTTTGATAAGCTTCATAATTTTGCTTGTAAAATCCTGCCGATTTACTTGCTGAAGCATTATCCGTAGGGATATTTCCTTCACCATAAATATCTGCAATAAAAGCAATATAACCTTCCTTTTCAAGCTCTTTAGCTGCTGTTTTAGCTTCTTCATCAATTCCTTTCCAGGCTGGAAGAATTAAAACTCCAGGAAGCTTTTTTCCTGAATTGGAGGTAATAAGACCATTCAATTTTTGCGTTCCGTCTTGATAAGAAACAGTTTTAAGATTTTGGCTGAAAATACTTCCTGAAGCCAGTAAAAATGCTGAAAATAAAATTGAACGTATCATATGGTAAATTATTTAGATATAAAAATAGGAATAAAAATTATTAGTTAAATTTTATTCCCAGATCTCTTAATTCTTGTTCTAAATTTGTGTCAGGTTTGATGTGTATTGTTTTAAATCCTAAAGAATTAGCTACTTCGATATTCTTGAAATTATCATCAATGAAAATAGATTCGTTAGCCTGAATGTTATATCTATCTAAAAGAACATACCAAATTTTAGGATCTGGTTTGATTAGTTTTTCAGCTCCTGAAACCACAATTTTCCCATCGAATAATTGGAAAAAATCATAATTTTCTAATGCGTACGGAAAAGTTTCTGCCGACCAATTGGTAAGTCCAAATAGTTGATAATCTGTTTTTCCTAGCTTTTGCAATACTTCTACATTTTGAGGAATATCGCTTCTCAACATGGTTGTCCAATTGTCATAATAAGCTCTGATTTCTTTTTCCCATTCAGGAAATTTCTCAACTTGTATTGCTGTGCCTTCTGCAAGGCTTCTTCTTCTGTCTTGTTCTTCATTCCATTCTTGTGTAGCGATGTGAGTTAAGAAATATTCCATTTTTTCATCGTCATTGAAATAATCTTTGAAAAAATATCTAGGATTCCAATCCATTAAAACTCCTCCAAAATCGAAAATGATATTTTTAATTTTCATATTGAAATTTATAATTTTATTGAGCGATTTAAACAGCAAAATTCATACAAGTTTTTCATTTGAAAATCTAAATTGACACAAATTATTAAAACTTTAATATTCTGAAAATATAAAGTTCATATAAAGAAATTCGGATTTTTTTTAGATAGAAAAGGAAGAATTATTGCTTGTAGAATTGATATTGACCATCCTCGAAATATGCATTAATGTGTTGTAAACCATTTGTCAAAATGATTTCTTTAGCTCCTATGATTGAGTTGTATCTTGCTGTTTGTTCAAAAGTTTTTTCAGTAAGTTTAATGTGCGGAGCTTTGCATTCAATCAAAATTTTAGGTTCTGTTTTTTCTGTAACCAACAGGTCTATTCTTTTTGTTAAACCATTTAAAACTATCTTTTTTTCTGTAATTAAAGCAGATGTAGAGTAGGATTTCACGGTAAGATAATAATGAATCCAGTGCTGACGCACCCATTCTTCAGGAGTGAGCAAAAGGTAAGTTTTACGAACCAAGTCATAAATAAAAAACTTATCTTTGTCTTTCTTGAATTTAAAATCAAAAGTTTCCTGAAAATTCAGTTTTGGAAGTTCCATTAATATAAGATGAAAGAATTAGATTTAATCCTCAAAAATATTAAAAATAAAGAAGTTTTACCTATTTATTTTTTCCACGGAGAAGAACCCTACTTTATTGATCTTGCTGTAAAAGCTCTTGAACACGACTTTTTGAATGAAGATGAAAAAGCATTCAACCAAACTGTTGTCTACGGAAAAGATACTACTTATCAGGAAGTTTTGTCTTTGGCGAGACAATTTCCGATGATGGGTGATAAGCAGGTAATTATTGTAAAAGAAGCTCAGGATTTAAAATTGAATGAACCTGAAACAAAAGCTCTTGAAGGTTATGTTGAAAATCCAGTTTCGTCGACGGTTTTGGTTTTTGCCCATAAACATAAGAAATTAGACAGTAGAAAAAAGGTTACTAAATCTTTAGACAAAATAGGTTCATTATTTTTGAGTGAATCCATTAAAGAAAATAATCTTCCAAAATGGATTTCTGATGAGTGTATTTCTTTAGGAATAAAAACCGCACCAAATATCTCGCATTTGTTGGCAGAATATCTTGGAAATGATCTTTCAAGAATTGCGAATGAGCTAAATAAGCTAAAAATTATTCTGAAAGAAGGAGAGGTTTTAGACGGAACGATTGTAGAAAACCATATCGGAATCAGCAAAGAATACAATGTTTTTGAATTACAGAAAGCTTTAGGTACTAAAAATGCAAATGCAGCATTTAAAATAGCCCATTTTATGGGTAAAAATCCTAAAAATAATCCTTTTGTGATGATGTTGGCGAGTTTGTACAATTATTTTTCCAATGTCATTATTTATAATACAATGATTGGCCAATCTCCTCAGGTTATTGCTTCTCAGATGGGTATTAATCCTTATTTTATTAAAGATTATGCGGAATCAGCAAGGCTTTATCCTCTAAAACACGCAACAAGAGTTATCTCGATTTTAAGAGAGTTTGATATGAAAGGTAAGGGATTAGGAGCTGTAAATATGAGTGAGGCAGAGTTGATTAAAGAATTGGTTTATAAGATTATCAATGTTGATAAGATTAAAATGAAGGTGTAATTTAGTTATAAGTTATTAATGATTATTGCAGTTTTTCAATTCTTAATTTCTAATTTATAACTTTCACCTATATTTAGTATTGACAAGTATCATTAAAATAAATTTAAATAAATAGTAAAAATCACGAAATTAGCGGTCGTTAATTTTATAATCTTTAGAAAAGCAAAATATGGAGCAAAACATTTTAGATTGTGTAATCATTGGATCGGGACCTTCTGGCTTTACAGCAGCTATTTATGCAGCAAGAGCAGATTTAAAACCAGAATTGTATACAGGTTTGGAGCCGGGCGGACAATTGACTACCACTACTGAAGTTGATAATTTCCCGGGATATCCTACAGGAATTACAGGTCCGGAAATGATGATGGATTTGCAGAAACAAGCTGAAAGATTCGATACAAAAGTGCATTATGAAATGATCACTAAAGTTGAATTTTCTAAAGAAGTAGGAGGTATTCATAAATTATATGCGGGAAACAAAGAAATTTTTGCCAAATCGGTAATAATTTCTACAGGTGCCACCGCAAAATATTTAGGTCTTGATGACGAAAAAAAATATAACGGAGGTGGTGTTTCTGCATGTGCTACTTGCGACGGATTTTTCTACAGAGGCAAAGATGTTGTGGTTGTAGGAGCAGGGGATACAGCAGCAGAAGAGGCAACTTACCTTTCAAAATTATGCAATAAAGTTACAATGTTGGTAAGAAAAGGAGAGTTCAGAGCTTCAAAAGCAATGGTTCATAGAGTTGAGAATACTCCTAATATTGAGGTGAAATTTCATCATGAATTGATAGGCATTGAAGGAGAAAACAATTTGGTAGAAATAGCTGTTGTTATCAATAATCAGACTCAGGAAAAATCTACAATTGATGTTCACGGGATTTTTATTGCAATTGGTCACAAACCAAATACAGATATTTTCGTTGGTCAAATTGATTTGGATGAAAACGGATATATCGTAACAGAAAAAGGTTCTTCGAGAACAAATCTTCCAGGGGTTTTTGCAGCAGGAGATGTTCAGGATCATATCTACAGACAGGCTATTACTGCAGCAGGAAGCGGATGTATGGCAGCAATGGATGCAGAAAAATATTTAGCCGAATTACATTAATATTAACTTTATAGTAAATATATAAACACATCCAATAAGGGTGTGTTTTTTTATGCAGTAAATTTATAGATAACAATGAAAATAATTGGCTTGATTTTTAGTTAATTATTAATTTTAGTTAAAAAATGTTTAAAAATATTTTGTGGAAAATGAAAAAGGTTCTATATTTGCACCACTGAAAACGACGATAACATCGAAGTTTATGGAGAGTTGGCAGAGTGGTCGATTGCGGCAGTCTTGAAAACTGTTGACTGTAACAGGTCCGGGGGTTCGAATCCCTCACTCTCCGCAAGGTTAGAGTAACCAAATAATATAGAAAGTCTTTAAATCTAGTATTTAAAGACTTTTTTTTTGATAATACTACATAATTTTTGAAAAAATAATTATTCTTTTAGGATATTTATAACACTGTATAAATGCTATATTTTTTCTTAAATTATTTGCAATGATACTGTAGACTATATCAATTATTTCAAAAAAAATCATCTGCTTATATTACGTTAAAAAAAATCAAATTATTATTTGTCTTCATTATTATTCTCCCTTTTTTTGTTTAGCTTATGATAGTGTAAAATATTAAATACGATATATGCAAAGTCTTTAATGTATGCATTGAATGTTCTATTGAAAGTAAATAAAACGATAAGTTGAAACAGAGAAGCACAAGCTCATATATTTATTTAGTTTTAGGAATATAGAAATTGTAAAATATATCTTTAAAACAATAGAGCTACTATGCTTTGTAAATCATTGTGATACATTTGTGAATCATGAAGTGTAGATATTAAGTAGGTGTTTTTTTTGTTTTTTTTAGAAAAATTCGTCGCTTTGCATTCTCAAATATTAGTATGGTTTTAAAAAAGGGAAATAGTTTTTATCAATTTTTAAATTTAATAAAATTTAGGATTTTTATCTATTGATTCTCGGCTTTATATTAGCATTTGAATAATCTGTATAAAAGTTTTATAAATGATAAAGAAAGAGATAGTGAAGTCAAAGTATAAAGGAATAAAAGAAGTAAAAAACAATGTTTTCTCAACAGAATTTATTTTAGTTTAATATTAACAAAATGCATTTTAAGAGAGTATTACGAATCTCATTCAAAATAGATGTTTGTTAAATAATCATTCACATGAAACAACTTCATTTACTATTTTCAAAAATTTATAGAGGAATTCTGTAAAAGAATGATAATTTCTTTTCGGATTTATTTTATCAGGTCTTTCACTTTTTAATATTAATTCACTTTTAACTGATGTAACATTGATATCACATTGTTTTTCCAAAGACTTATGATATTCATTTATAATCAATTAAATAAGGATATTTATAAATAAAAATCTATTTCTAATTATATAGAGAAATCATTTAAGATTTCTTACAGAGTATAAATAACTTAACAAATGAAAAAAAAGATTATTTTATTAGGAGCTATATTTAGTTCCGGTATTGTGTTCTCCCAGGTAGGTATAAATACTCCAACTCCAAAAGCTACTTTAGATGTTGTATCTTTTCCCACAGATGCAACAAAAGTAGATGGTTTTATTGCTCCGAGGCTAAAGGGTTCTGAATTGAAAGCTAAAGATGCTTTGTATTTGGCAGCACAGACAGGTACAATCGTTTATGTAACTGAAGCTTTAGCTTCGGGTAGTACAACAACAAAAACAGTGAATGTGACTTCGGTTGGCTACTTCTATTTTGATGGTTCTGTTTGGCAAAAAATTTCTCAGGGAGTAGCTGCTAATATTTATAATGCTGATGGAACGCTTACAGGCAATCGTACTGTAACACTGGGAGGAAATAGATTAACTTTTCAAGGAGCGTCACAGAAGACAGAAATCGGGACAGCTGGGACACTTTACCAAACAGGTCTTTCGTCGTATGCAAACATGGTTTTTACTGCAGCTGATAATAATGCTAATGGGGTGAGTTCTCGTATGCATCTTCAGGTATATCCTGAAAGTCAAGCACAAATTATTGCTGATAATGATGCGACCGGCTTGAGTTTTTCTACAAACCAGACTACAGTTTCAGCACCAATTATTTTTAGCACCAGTCCTGGTGGTGGGGCTAATGCTGTTTTAAGAGCTCAAATAGCTGGAGATGGCAGATTCAACATCAATAACACTTTAAGTATTGGCTATAGTGTTCCGCAAACTTTAAGCGGAACAGAAAAATTAAAAGTAAGTGGAAGTATTGTTACAGCAACAACTACTTATCCGGATTATGTTTTTGAAGATTATTTAGAAGGAGTATCGACGTTAAAGCCAAATTATAAATTTAAATCAATTTACGATACTGAAAAGTTTATTTTGGAAAATAAGCACTTGCCAGGTGTAACTCCTGTTACAGCATTAGAAAAAACAGAGAATGGATATTCTTATAACCTTACTGATCTGTCTGTACAATCATTAGAAAAAATAGAAGAACTTTATCTGCATACTATTGAGCAGCAGAAAGAGATTGATGAGCAAAAATCAAAAATTGATGCATTACTCAAAGTAACAGAAAAATTACAAAATGAAATAAATACTCTGAAAATCAAAAATTTATAAAAAAAAACATGAGATCCAAACCCAACAGGTTTCAAAAAATCTGTTGGGTTAATAATCTAAATTGTATTTATAAAGTTAAATAGCAGAACAAATTTTAATACAGATAAATGATTGAATATCAAAGGAAAATTTTTATAATTATTATATAAGATCTCAAATCGATTTATCACTATTTAAAAGAGGCTTGGATTATATAATCTAAGCCTCAATTTCTTAATTTTCCTTTCGATTAGAATTTGTTTGATTTGATAAAAATTACCCTGGAAATAATACAAATTGATTTTTTTAATGTTGTCTAAATCCTCATATCGAAAACAATCTTTTCCATTTGGTAATTGTATTTCTACTCAGATGAAAGTGTTTTGAGAGAGCAGTATTGGTGCACTGGTTCTTTTTTTGATATTTTAAAATTTCAAATACTGCATTTTTATCATAAAAAGAATGTCTACGGTTCACTTTTGTGTCTTCCTGGATGTTGAAGATTATTTTGTTTAATCTTATTACATCTATACTTGTAAGCTCTGCTTTATTCAGAATTCTTTCACATTTTTCGATTTTTTCAGGGTGCTTTTCCTGAAGAATTTCACTGTAAATTCGCTTGTAATTTGGTTTTGATTTATTCATGATATTGGTGATTAATTAGAAGAATATTTGTTTATCCACTTATAAAGTGTTGTTTTGGGAATTCCGTATTCTTCTATGATTTCTAATTTGGTTTTTTCCTTTTTCTTGATTTTATCTAACAGAAATTCTATAATTTCTTTTGTATATATATTTTTTCTGAATTTTGGGAGCGTAGAATGAGCATCAATTGCCCGATTGTTATGTCCTTTTTGGGGTGCATATAAGATGATGTGCTGGCTATAAATTCTGAAAAAATCATATTCAAGGAGTTTACTCCATTTTAATAATGTATCACCGTCAATCGTTTTTGCTAGATACATTTTTTCTATTTCTTCTTCATTGCATTTCATGAAATTACATATACGGATGATATCAATATCAAGTTCATCAACGCGCTTTTGGATAAGACTTCCGATATTTATTTCTTTAAAATTGTCCATTTTTTTAATTAAATTGTGGGTATGACCGAATTTGTTAGTAGTTTTTTGTATCAATAGTAGAAACCTGTTTTCATCAGATAAATTTTCAACAATTACCTTCTGTTTTTAGATAAAAAAAAAGATTATTACACATTTTCAAAAAAGGTAGGGGGACAATACATCTATAACCTATCTAGATTTCTCATCATAACTTTAAACAATTATTGCCACCTACCGAAAATATAATGATGTAAATGGTGTTTGTAATTTATTCTATATTGTGTGAAAAATAATTGGGAAGGTATATGATTTTGGCTATCAAAAGTACTTTCTTTTTCATTATATCTTGTTTTAGTTGTTTTTCTTTTTGTGAAGGATAGACTGGATTTTACTTTCTAAAAAGAATTAGAATATTTTCCTACTATTTTTATTATGTAAAATTATTGGCTTTTTTTTTCATTTATTTAGAAGGTTTGTAGTATTATTTTTAACCTTTTGTAGAAATAATACTATAAAACCGGTAAGTTATTTATCGGTTTTATAGTACTATTTATTAATATGAAATCGAAAGTGATTTTTATTTCGAAATAATGATGAGAAACGTAATTTTTTCTAGTAATTTCTCAAATCTACTGTAACAATTGTTCCTGAAGGAAAGTTTTTTGAAAAATAAATATTGTTATCTGTTTTTTGAATTAAATAGACAACAAGATAAATACCAACTCCAAATTTTTTCAACGTGAAACTACTATATTCAGAATCATTGATAAGATTATTATAGAAATCGATTTGTTCTTCTGACATTCCGACTCCCGTATCTATTATTTGTATGGAGGTAACTCTGGAGGAAAAATTATTATTGATTGTAATTTTTCCGTTTACAGTATGTTTTACAGCATTATCTAATAGATTATGAATAATGGTTCCTAAAATTATTTCGTTTATTTTGGAAGTAAGTTTTTGATCAACATTATTGAAGATAACCGTTTCATTTTGCTTTGCTATTTCATTGAAAAGCATTTTTTTTGATTCTATAATGTCATATACATTTATTAAATCCTTTCCATATGTATTATTTTCTCTATATAGCTGAATATATTCTTTTATGGAAGAGGTGAATTTGTATAATTCTTCAGCAGAACGGTAAATGCCGATATAGTATTTTTTTTGAAGTTCGGGATCTGTTATTTCTGTGGCTTTTTGTGATAAATAAGTAATAAATTTAATGGGTGTTGTGATATCATGATTAATAGAATAGATTAGCTTTTCTTGATAATCAATTTCCAATGCAAGTTTCTTTTTCATGTTTTCAAGATCCTGAAAGGTTTCCTGAAGTTCAATACTTTTATTATCAATTATTTCTTGGAGGTTTTTGTTTTTTATTCTCAAAAAATTTGTTCTCAACTGTATAATTGCAAGAATCAAAAGAAGCAGGGCAACAATAGAAAGAACTCTAAAAGCCATTGCCTGAAAATATAAAGGTTTGATAGTGAATTTTGTCTGTTTATATACATAATCTCCGTTGGGAGATACCAAAATGCGTAAATTAAGGGTATATTCACCAGGATCAAGGCGATTAATTGTGTATTTTCTTTCATCAGCAACAGGAATAGGCTCCCATGTATCGTTCAATTCATCTATTTTGGCTTCTATAGAAAGATTGTCAGAATTTACATAGTAAGGAATGTCAATAAAAATCTCTACTTTTCTGTAATTATTTTTCAAAACCAGAGAATTTTTAAAATTTATGATTTTTCCATTGTTTATTCTCACTCTTTCGATAAAAATGTTATTCTTGTCTGGATAGAATGTTTTTATTTCATTAGGTTTAAAAAAGACAAACCCATCCATAGAAGGGAAAACAAATTCTCCGTTATCAAGTATAAATGCATTGGGAATTGAACTTCCATTGAATTCATTGGTCGAAAAGCCATCGTTTTTTACGAAGCGGTAATAATTTACATCCGATTTTCCGTCATTGGCGAATTTCAAAAGCTGTTTTTTCTGTACTTTGAATAAGCCGTTGTTGGAAGATATCCAAAAATATCCAAATGAATCTTCAAGAATATAATGTGCCGAATTCAAATAATCATCTTTATCATTCGGCATTTTGATTAGTTTTTCATTTCTTAATAAGTAGAATCCTGTTTTTGTGGTAACCCATATATTTTTATCTTTTGTCTGGATGATACTTCTTACATTAAGACGAGAGTCAATCTTCTTAATTTTTTTATTATTGATTGATATCGAGTAAAGTCCACTTGTACTTCCGACAATGTATATATCATTATTATAATGCTGAAAAGAATTTATAAAGCTCGGAAAAGTAAATGTACATATGGGTTCTTTAAATTGATCATTATTAAAAATGTAGAAACGACAATTGCTTAAATCTGTCAATGCAAGAGCGTATAAACCATCACTTTCCATGAAAGAAAAGACACTTTGATTAAAACTTAAAGAATCAGTCTTTTTATAGGATGTATTTTTACTAAATCTTACAATACTTGAATAGCTTTTGTTCCTTAAAAGAATATTCTTTGAATTATCATATGCCAGATAATATTTATCATTGTAATTTCCAAAATCATATTTTTTTACAATTCCGTTGTGGTCAAATTCGGTTCCGTCATATGTAATAATTGTGTTTTTACTAAATGGTAGCGAGCTGTAATATACTTCATCGGCAAAAGGCAGATTTTTTTTTGCTACATAGAATTGAGATAACTGTAAAATATTCAACCCTTTATTTAGGCTTCCCAAGTATAATTTGTTATAATTTTCATCATAATAAATACTGTTGAGAGAGAATGTTGTTATATCTTTATATTCAATTAAATATTTTAATTCTAATTTATCTCCTTTAAATCTGAGAAGGTAAATTTTGCTGTCATGCACAATAAAAGTTTGATTGGTTATTTGCTGCCAATATATTCTGGTATCAGGTGATGTAATGATGGACGAATCAGAAAGGACCTTAATATTTCCTTTATGGAATTTATAAATTTTTCTTTCAGAAGGCTCTGTAATGTAAAGAATATCTCTATTGACGAAAATATTTTGGAGCTTTTTAATGCTAAAATTAAAAGATATTTTCTTTTTCTCCTTTAAATTGTCGTATAAAATATGATTATTAAAAAAAGAGTAGGTCTCTGAATTAAGTTTAATATAGTATTGAGTGTCATCAAAATATATTGCATTAATAGCATTTTTTAGTAACCTTTTTGAATAACCGTTTTTGATTTTATGATAGGTTTTTTCCTTTTTTTTTAAAAGAAAAACTTTTGGAGTTTTTTTAGTAATCAGGATTTGATCTATTTCGTTATTGTTCCTAATAAAAATACTGTCTTTGGAGATACTTCCGGTAAAATTATCAAAATTGAAATTATTGAAAGCAAATTCGTTATATTGGGTAAAAGACTGCCCGTCATATCTTACAATACCATTTTCTGTAGATAGCCAAAGAAATCCATATTTATCTTTTATAATGTCTTTGATACTATTTTGTGGAAGCCCATTCTCAATTGTATACCATTGAGAAGTATATCTTTGGGCAGTCGCAATTTGACTAAACCAAATCAATAAAATAGTAAAAATGAATTTCATAATTAATTACACTAATAAATTTCATATCATAAAAAATTTATTAATGTAAAATTACTGTAATTTATGTTTTTTATTTTGTAGAATTAATTCTATAAAATAGGAGTTATTTTACTTCTGTGAGAATGTTTATATAAAACATTAATGTGTTTATTTGTTTGAAAATAAATAATTTACATTTGTTTTTTCTAGAATTAAGCATACTTTAGTGTTCAAAAAATTTTAAAGGCTTAAGGTAGAGAAGAGATTTAAAGTTTATATCGTTTTTGTAAAGAAAAAAAATTATTAGTTTAGACTATTCTCTATGAAAAGTTTAACAAATTGGAATTTTAAGATGAATATAAAACTCCTTAATAATTTTATTTAAGGAGTTCTTCTTTTAATGTAAGCTTTCATAAATTTTTATGAGTTCAGCAATGTTTTTGACTTCAAGTTTTTCAAATACTCTTTTTTTATATGTACTAACAGTAGACATTTGAAGGTTCAGTATATTGCAGATTTCCAAGTTGCCATTGCCTTTAGCAAATAATTCAAAGATTTCATATTCTCTGATTGATAACAAACTCATAGGATCTATTTCTGTTGTTTGTTGTGCCAAAAGCGGTACAAGATCGGCCGGATAATAAAACCCTGATTGAATGACATTTTCTATAGCATTAATGATTTCATCTTCAAACGATTCTTTGTTGATAAATCCGTTGGCTCCTTCTCTGATATATTGTACGGCAATTTTTTCTTTGTAGCCGGAAAAAATAAGAATTTTTAAGTCGGCCTTTAGATTTTTTAGATCACCAATCATCTTTTTGTACAAACTTCCTGGCATATCTATATCTAAGAGTAGCAGGTCATATCGTTCGGAGGTTATTTTCTTTTTAACTTGTTCATAATTTTCGGCAAATCCTATCTCTGCATCAGGATATGTTGATTGTAATAGGAGCGACGTTCCCACTCTTACAATATAATGATCGTCGGCAATTAAAATTTTTAAACTCATTAGTATTTATTATGAAAATTGTATGGATATATATTTATTGTTTGTAAAATGAAAATTGTGATTATCCCTAACTTTTTAGAAAACTTATCCTTTTAAAAGATTCTGCCAACATTTGACCAAAAAATAAGTAGTACTATTTTATAGAAAAAAATCTACACGGTTTTTTATATTTTTCTATGGTGAAAAATTTAATATCATTCTTAGTATTTCTATTTTTGTCGAGTATTAAGCGCTTAAAGATATCCGATTCTAAAAACACAACTATAGCCTAGATCATCTTCCTCTTTTATATGGTCTTAGGCTTTTTTCTTTTCTATTCATACTTAAAAGCAGAAATAAAGGTTGGTTTTGGTGATAGATCTGTGTTCTTTATTAATAAATAATTTTTTTATTTCTTTAACATATCTTTATTATGTTTATAATAATCGAAGTTACATATTTTAATTGATTAAGTATATATTGAGACAAATATAGTTTGAATTTTTAAGACTTTATTATCACTCGCTTTATCTTCGTGTACAATATCTATATAAAAATATAGGCTTTGTTTTTTATCAGATAATTAGTATCATAAATAGACAAAAAATAATTTAACTTTGTATTAGAATAATTATTCGCCTAATATTGTTTTATAGGTATATAATAAGGGGTGTAATATTACTGATTAATTACTAATTTTATATAAAATTAGCATTGGGAAAATTAATTTAGCGTGTAGAGGAAATATGATAAATAAATTCATAAATTTTAAGTTAAGAAAGCTTGTTCATTATTCTTTGATACTATGTATTTTATTGATACAGGTAATTATAGCTGTATTTTTCTATAATGAATTTGTAAATGAAAAGAAATTAAAATTTATTAAGGATCGATTGGAAGAAAGTAGAGCATTGGGAGATTTAACCAATACCTCCAGAAAAGATTTTATAGATGCACAGAATTACTTTCAAAAATATATGACCAGTCAGGATGAGAATGATCTAAAATTATATTTTGAATCCCTTGGAAAGCTGAAGGGGAATTTTGATAAAATAGATGAATATGAAAATACAAATATAGATTTAAAGAATAATCTAAAATCCCAAAGAAAAGACACAATTAAAGTAATAAAATTAAAAACTTTAATTGACTCGGCATATCAAGTTTCCAAAAACCCACCTGTGAAAGTTCAGGAGAAACCTTATGAACTGAAAACATTTAAAAATAATTTTGAAAACTTTGAAATAGAAACCCACACCTATTCTGATACCATTAAAAAGAAAGGTCTTATGGGACGTTTAAAAGATGCAATATCAGGGAATGTTGACGTTAAAAAAGAAAGCACGGTAATCACTTTAAAGAACAAAAAAGCCGTAGATATTGCTGATGTAAAATCGAAAATGGACAGCATGGTAAATTCCATGAATAGTACGGTCAAGTCCATGAATAAATATTACACGACAGAAATTAGTAAGATTCACTTATCTGCTGCAAAAAATCAAAAGGATAATTTACATTTTTACAGTAATTTTGGTAAACTTTTGATCTATAGTAATGAGATGATAAATGTTTACGATGGTGCTATTAAAGGATTTAGATCAGATTTAGAAAAAGAATATAATGAGCAGAATTCAATTAATGCTAAAATTAGAAAAAATCTGGTATTGGGGTTAATGATATTAATGTTCATAGTATCTATTCTTATAATGTATTTTACAAGAATTGCCTTCATCTACGAATGGAAACTAAATGCAGCCAATAAAGAAATTAAAAAGAACCTTAATTTTAAAAACAGAATCTTGGGAATGCTGAGTCATGAGCTAAGATCTCCGTTAAAAATTATAAATATTTTTGTAGATAAGATTAATAAATCTACTACAGATAGTAAGATTAAGGATTACCTTAAATCAATAAAGTTTACTAATAGTACTTTACTAATACAATCTAACCAGATTTTAGAATATACAAAAAATCAGGAAGCAGATAAGAAATTGGTAAATACTGTTTTTGATTTGAAGGAAGAGCTTAATTCTATTGTAACGGCTATTACACCATACATAGAAACCAGAAATAATACGTTTTCAGTTGTTGACGAAATACCGGAAAATACGATTGTAGATTCTGATAAAGTAAAGGTTAATCAGATATATATGAACATTTTAGGAAATGCCAATAAATATACTGAAAACGGACATATTACTCTTAAAATGGTTACAGAACCAATAGATAAAAACAAAATTTCTCTGGTTACTACAGTAGAAGATACAGGTATGGGTATTTCAGAATCTGATCTGGAGAAGATTTTTGAACCTTATTATCAGGGTGTAATATCCAGTGAAATTGATAATCTTGGTGCAGGTTTAGGCTTAAATTTATGTAAAGAAATTATTGAGCTTTTCAATGGAAATATATCTATTTCAAGTAAGTTGAATGAAGGTACAAAAGTAATATTCAGAGTTAATTTAAATTTAAAATAACAATATGGAGCAAGAGCTTGAAAGTAAGGAAATTGTATTTCTTTTGGCAGATGATCACAGTATTATAAGACAAGGGATGGAGATGATTATTGATGATGTTGTTCCGAATTATAAAGTATATCATACATCATCTTCACAACAGATTGTGGAAATTATTGAGTCAAAAGGTGTTGATATTGCCATAATTGATGCCCATTTCCCTGATGGTAACAGCTTACATATTATTCCATTAATAAAAAAAGCAAAACCAAATGTTAAAGTCTTGGTTTTTTCAGGTCTTGAAGAAGATTTGCATGTGCTTAAATTTATCAAAGCAGGAGCTAACGGATTTCTGAGTAAACTAAGTGAAGAAGAAGAGGTAAGACAAGCCATTCATAATATTGTACATAAAGGAGAGCATTTTTCTGAAATGTCTAGAAATCTATTGGTGCAGCTCGTTTACAATCCGGATTTAATTAATCCTCTTAGCCGTTTAACCAAAAGAGAATTACAGATTGCGGAAATGTATGCAGAAGGACTTGGGAATTTAGAAATTGCCAACAATCTTGATGTAAAGCAAAATACCGTAAGTACAATTAAGAAAAATATATTTGAAAAACTGAAAATAGAAAATCTTGTTGAGCTAATTGATATTATTAATACTCATCACAAGATATAAAGTGTTTCGCGGTTATACTTCAATTTTCATCACCAGCGTTTTTATCGATAAATATCTATGCTGCCCTCGATGTCTATCGATTGTTTTTGTTTGCAAAAGAACTCCTTTATGTTGTTACTTTGCAATAACAAAATGACACAAACAAAAGCGTATCAATTGGGATTGATTTTATCTTTTTTAATTTTTATGCAAAAGAAAAAAAATTATAGCAATAATAGATTACAGTTGCTAGAAAAATGTAAATGATGAAAATTTCGTATAACCTTTAGTCTGCTTCTTGAAAGCTTATTAAAAAAACACAAATTAATATAAAGAAGTTTTGGTTTTAGGTTATTATACAAAAAAAGAGGCAGTAAGCCTCTTTTTTTGTATAATAAATCCTCATAGAATATTAGATTTATACAAAATTGTTTTTAAGAGTAATTTGTTTTAGATTAGTTATTTTTGCCTAAACTATATAGAACTATGAAGAATACCATAAGCTGGGTATTAATTTTATTTTTAACGATATCACTTTTAAATAATTGTCTAAATAATAAGGTTCAAAAAGAAATAAAAGAAAAAAATGCTTTTATTGCAAAATTGAGAGAACTTTATTCATCAGGAGATTCATCCAAATGGCCTAAACCCATACTTGATCCTGAAGCAGAATCTTTTTTTGTAGAAATTGGCCATTTACCGGATATTCAATTCCCAGAAGATAATCCTTATTCCGAAGAAAAAGCATTGCTAGGGAAAACTCTTTTTTTTGATCCTCGTTTGTCCGGCTCCAATCAAATCGCTTGTGCTTCTTGTCATGATCCTGAACTAGGTTGGGGTGATAACAGAACTTTCTCGTTCGGGCATGATAGACAACTTGGTACTAGAAATGCAATGAGTATTTTAAATGTAGCCTATGCTAAATCATTGTTTTGGGATGGTCGCGTTGGTTCTCTAGAAGAACAATCTCACGTTCCTATTCAGGATAAATTTGAAATGAGTGAGCATATTGATATCGCAACTGGTAAAATTGCTAAAATAAAAGGCTACGAAGCATTGTTTGAAAAATCTTTTGGAAGTAAAGAAGTAACGAAAGATAAAATTGCCAAAGCAATTGCTACTTTTGAAAGAACAGTTAAAAGTTCACCAACTAAGTTTGATCAATTTATTGATGGAAAAAGTGATGCTTTTAGTGATAAAGAATTATTAGGACTACATCTTTTCAGAACTAAAGCACAGTGTATTAACTGTCATAATTCGGGTTATTTTTCCAATAACCAATTCGAAAATGTTGGAACTTCTGTCTTGGGGACAAATGATGAGGATTTAGGAAGGTATTTGATTACTAAAAATGTAGATGATGTCGGAAAATTCAGAGTTCCGTCATTAAGAGAAGTAGTAAGAACAGGACCTTGGATGCATAACGGTTCGTTCAAAACGCTTACAGAAGTTATAGAATTTTACAGCAAAGCAAATCCTGAAACAGCCAGTAAACGAGAAACAATACATGAGGGAATAACTTTACATTCTAATAAATCGGGTATGGTAAGATTTTTAGAATTAACAGACGAAGAAATAAGTCAGATAGAAGCCTTTTTAGGAACTATATCGACCAAAAATCAGAGAATTATTCCTCCTCAACTTCCTAAATAATTTTTAAATTGAAATATTAATAATTTTTGAGTTATAGATTAAAATTTATATACGAAAGCATTAATATTCATACCTGCGCCAACCGAAGCAAATAAAACAATATCATTTTTTTCAATTTTATGTTGTTCAAGTTCTCCATTTAGAATCATTGTGAGCAAAGAGGGGATGGTTGCCACACTGCTGTTTCCTAATTTGCTAATAACCATGGGCATAATATCTTTAGGAACAGGAGAGTTGTACAATTGGTAAAACCTGTTTACAATAGCTTCATCCATTTTTTCGTTGGCCTGATGAATTATAATTTTGTTTAACTCATTTATAGAATACCCGCTGTTATCAAGACAGTTTTTCATAGCTTCAGGAACGTTGGTAAGAGCAAACTCATATATTTTCCTTCCGTCCATTTTTATATACTTTATATCAGGACAGCTTTCATTATTGTATGATTTACCAAAATATAGATAATCTTTTTCGTTTAAGGTAAATGATGCTGAGAGATGAGATTTTATACCAGAATCATCATTTTCATTGGCTTCTAAAACTACAGCTCCGGCTCCGTCTGCATAAATCATACTGTCTCTGTCATGGATGTCTACCACTCTCGAAAGTGTTTCAGCTCCTATCACTAGGCATCTTTTTGCAATTCCTGATTTTATAAAAGCATTAGCTTGGATAACGCCTTCTATCCAACCAGGGCATCCGAATAATAAATCATAAGCAACACAAAAGTTATTTTTAATTTTTAATAAATGTTTAACTCTTGAAGCAAGACTTGGAACCATATCAGATTGAATTGTTCCTGAACGTACATCACCAAAATTATGGGCAAAAATGATGTAGTCCAAAGTTTCCGGGTCTATTCCGGCGTTTTCAATCGCAGATTGAGCTGCTATTAATCCCAAATCTGAGGTTACCTGCTCGTTATTTGCGTATCTGCGTTCTTCGATACCCGTTATTTTTTTTAATTTTTCAGTAATAGAAGCATTGTTATCTTTCAATGCAGCACCATCTTCGTTTAGAAATAAGTGTTTATCAAAAAATAAATTCGTGATTGTTTCAGAGGGGATATAGTTTCCTACACCGATTATTTTACTTGTCATCTAAATTGTTGATTTTCAGTTTTGTGTTTTTAATAAAACCAATTCATAGTGTAAAGATAGTCATTAATACTTAATAATAATATTTTAAGAATAAGATTTATAATTTACTGAATAGTTCTTTAAATGTTAAAAATTTTATTTAAATAGTAATTATTTTGTAATAAAATTAACTTTTGTGATAAATTAAACAGATTTTAAGGTTATTTCTAAATTAATTTTCTAAGAAGTTGGTTAAATAAGCGATTTTACACTTTCTGAAAGAATATTGATACATTTCTCCATTTCTTCAAAATTCAAATTTCCGAAACCTAATCGTACAGCTGTAAGTTTTTTGTTTTGATACAATAAAGTTTTAGGAATAAAAAGATTCTTTTGAGTACAATTTCTACTCAATTGCATTAGATTAATAGGAGTTCTCCATTTTATCCAAAAAGCAAGACCTCCGGAGGGTTTTTCAAAGTCGATGAAGTCTTTTAATTGGTCGTTAAGCAATAATGCAAAGTAATCTCTTCTTTCCTGATATATTTTTAAAGATTTTTTTAGATAGCGGTTTATTTCTCCTTCTGCAATCATTTCGCCTAAAACATGTTCCATCAATACATCACCTTGTCTGTCAATAATTCCGAGATATTTTCTCATTTCTGCCATTAAATTTTCAGGAGCAACAACAAATCCGGTTCTGAATCCGGGAACAAGAGATTTTCCGAATGAACCAATATAAATTACCATTCCGTTTGTGTCTGCACTTGCAAGAGGCAAAATCGGGCTTTTATCATAATGAAAATCATAATCGTAATCATCTTCAAGAATTATAAAACCATATTCACTAGCAAGATTGAGCAATTCTAACCTCCTTTGAGCACTTAATGTAACGGTTGTAGGGTAGTGGTGATGCGGTGTGAGATAAAGCATTCTGATTTTCTGTTTTTTACATATTTTTTTAACTTCATCTACTATGATTCCTTCTTTGTCGATAGGGATGGTAATGATATTTACACCCGCTTTTTGAAAAATCATATTTACAGAAAAATAACTTAAATCTCCTACTAAAACAGTGTCGCCCTGAGAAAGCAATATTTCGGAAGCTATATAAATGCTCATTTCCGTACTTCGGGTAATGAGAAGATTATGGGTAGAAATGGGCAATCCTCTTGATAAATTTAAGTATTGTGCCAGATTTTTCTTGAAAAACTCACTTCCATCCTGATTGTACCTTTCGGTTTTATGGGCTTTTCTTTTTAAGGTTGAATTGTAAAATCTTGAATGTTGATTTATTTGTGTAAGACGAATGTCTGGGATACCATCATTAAACATATATTGACAGCTTGAATGCTCAAAAGGATTATCGAGAATATTGGAAGTTTTAAAATTAAATCCTGTTTTTTTAGGATAATTTTCAAGATTATTTTTCTGAAAATCTTTTATTTTTTGTGGCTTGACTTCTTCTTTTCCTATAACGAAAGTTCCTTTATTAGGCAAACTTTCTACCCAGCCTTGAGCAAATAATTCTTCATACACAGAAACTATTGTATTTCTGTGAACCTCTAAAATCTGACTTAAACTCCTCGTTCCCGGAAGTTTTGTTCCGAAAGGGATGTATCCTCTTTGAATTGAATTTATCAACTGATTTGAAATTTGCATATAGATAGAAATGTCAGAATTTCTATCTATTTTAATGAAACTTTTATAAGGAATTTCAGCCGGACTATCCATAATGTCAAAACTGGTACTACTTAACCATCCGGCAATATACTACTTTTGGGCAAACTAAACGGAATGGAATTTAATGTACTTTTAAGTAAAATTGTTCAGGATGATGAAATACATGCAAAATGGCTCAACACTCTTTCTTTTATGGAAAATGCTGGGGCAAGAAAAATTTCAGCTTGCGAACATCCTGTAAAAGTTGATTTAATACAGTTAAAACACGCTGCAGAAGAACATCGCCATGCTTTTTATTTAAAAAAACAAATCTTAAAACTTAATTCTGATTACTGTAAAGCTTACGAGAATAATGAACTTTTAGCACCTATTGCAACAAAACAATATCTTAATTCTCTTGATATTAAAGCCTGTAAATATCTTCAGAGAACATTTAATCTAAATAAGGAAAAATTAAGATTTGCAGCCTATCTTTTTGTAACCTATGCAATTGAAGTTCGAGCTGATGAATTATATCCTGTTTATCAGGATATTTTGACAAAAGTATCATCAAAAATCATGGTGAAGTCTATTATTTTAGAAGA
Organism: Chryseobacterium oryctis; assembly: GCF_025971925.1. Lineage (GTDB taxonomy): Bacteria > Bacteroidota > Bacteroidia > Flavobacteriales > Weeksellaceae > Chryseobacterium > Chryseobacterium oryctis. Next base: position 22,085 of record NZ_JAPDHV010000010.1, on the reverse strand, counting down.
AGAAGGGCATTTGGAAGAAATGATACATCAGCTTGATAATTTCTCTGATGATTGGAAAATCCATGCTGAAAATATTCAAAAAATAGAACAAGAACTTTATAATGAATGGATTGATGGAATAGGAAAAGAACTGTTGGTATATGCATAATCTTTCTCATTTTCAGAAAGCATTAGAAAAAAGAAAAAATGAAGGAACTTGTAGAGAATTAAAACCAAAATCAGACGGAATCGACTTTTATTCTAATGATTATCTTGGTTTTGCGAGGAATAAAGATTTACAGAATTTGTTGCTTAAAAACGTTCTTGATAAACCACATTTACTTTCAGGAAGTACAGGTTCTCGATTGATAAGCGGAAATAGTAGTAAAGTTACATCGATTGAAAATTTTATAGCCAAAGAACATCAATATCCTTCTGCTTTGCTTTTTTCTTCGGGATATAATGCCAATTTAGCTTTGTTTTCTTCTCTTTTAACTCGACATGACAGTGTTATTGTTGATGAATATATTCATCGTTCAGTTCACGATGCATGTAAAATGTCTGATGCAAAAAAATTGAAATTTAAGCATAATGATATAGGGAGTTTAGAGCAGGTTTTAAAGCGACAAAATAAGCAAGTTTATATTGCAATAGAGAGCTTGTATTCAATGGAAGGTGATTTTGCCCCAATTCAGGAAATTGTTGAAATTTCGGAAAAATATCAAGCCAATTTAATTGTTGATGAAGCTCATGCTTTTGGAGTTTTAGGGTATGGTTTAATTGATAAGTTAGGATTTCAAAATAAAGTTTTAGCAACAGTTGTGACGTATGGAAAAGCATTGGGAAGTCATGGTGCAGTAATACTTTGCAATGATTTGATTAAATCTTATCTCGTCAATTTTGCATCGCCTTTTATTTATACAACTTCTGCGCAGAATTTTCAATGGATGAGTATAAAAAATGGGTATGATTTCCTAAAATCAAGTCCTGAAATTTCAAAACAGCTTCAAAAAAACATTGAAATTTTTAACAAACAAGAGTTGAAAACTTTTTCCTCGGTAAACAGCCCGATAAAGTCTGTTTTAATTTCTGATAATCAAAAACTTAAAGCGTTACAGGATTGTTTATTTGAAAATGGATTTTTAACGTATGCAGTTTATAGCCCGACTGTGAAGCAAGGCGCGGAAAGATTGAGAATTTGCCTGCATAGTTTCAATACAGAAGAGGAGATTGTAGAATTATGTGGAACGATTAGAGAATTTATTTAAGATGAAATTATTTGTTACGGGAATAGGAACAGAAGTAGGTAAAACTGTTTGTTCGGCAGTTTTAACGAAATATTTTGATGCAGATTATTGGAAACCTGTTCAATCTGGAGATTTGCATTATTCAGATTCTATGAAAATCAAAGAGTGGGTTGGTGAGAATGTAGTTTGTCATTCAGAGACGTATCGTTTTCAATTGGCTGCTTCTCCACATCAGTCGGCTTTTGAAGAAGGTAAAGTAATCGATTTGAATGAATTTAAAATTCCCAAAACTAAAAAGAATCTGATTGTAGAAGGAGCAGGAGGTTTAATGGTTCCTTTAAATAATAATGATTTCATAATTGATTTGATTGAAAAGCTAAATATTCCGGTTGCTTTGGTTGTAAGAAATTATTTAGGTTGTATTAATCATAGTTTATTATCGATTGCAGTTTTAAACCAAAGAAAAATAAAACTCGAATATCTAATTCTTAACGGAGATTTTCCTTTTGATACCGAAAGAATTATTTGTGAAAACATTCAGTCCGAAACTAAAGTTATAAAAATTCCTGAAATAGAAAATTTGACAAGTAAAAATATAGAAAGTATAACAAAACAATTATTGATAAGATGATAAAAGATAAAACTTTTTTGAGAACAGATTGGACGAAAGAAGAAATTGAAGAAATATATAATCTTCCACTTCTTGAGTTGGTTTACAAAGCAGCTACAGTACATAGAGTTTGGCATAATCCGGAGGAAATTCAAATGTCAACTTTGTTATCAATCAAGACAGGCGGTTGTCCTGAAGATTGTTCATATTGCGGACAGGCAGCTCGTTATCATACAAATATTAAAGTTCAGGCTTTGCTTCCAACGGAAAAGGTGATTGAACATGCCAAAAAAGCCAAAGAAGGAGGTTCATCTCGTTTTTGTATGGCTGCAGCTTGGAGAGAAGTCAGAAATAATCGGGATTTTGACAGAGTAATTGAAATGGTGAAGGGAGTAAATGAGTTGGGAATGGAAGTTTGCTGTACTCTTGGGATGTTGACTGAAGAACAGGCAATTCGTCTTCAGGAAGCAGGTTTATATGCTTATAATCATAATCTTGATACATCAGAACAGTATTACGAAGAAATTATTTCAACAAGAACATTTGATAATAGAATTAATACAATCAATAATGTAAGAAAAGCTGGAATTACTGTTTGTTCGGGAGGAATTATTGGTCTTGGTGAAACAAATGGAGATAGAATTTCTATGCTCTTAACGTTAGCAACAATGCCTAAACACCCTGAATCTGTACCCATTAATGCTTTGGCCAGAGTAGAGGGTACTCCGTTGGAAAAAAATGAAAAAGTTGATACTTGGGAAATGGTAAGAATGATTGCAACCGCAAGAATCATTATGCCCTCATCAATGGTTCGTTTGAGTGCAGGAAGAATTGAGATGTCAGAATTTGAGCAAGGTTGGTGCTTTATGGCAGGTGCAAACTCTATTTTTACAGGAGAAAGAGAGACATTATTGGTAACACCAAATCCCGGAGTTTCGGAAGATATGCAACTGCTCCAAACATTAGGTTTAAAACCAATGAAGAAAAAAGAAAAGAAATCAGTAAATTCTGAGTTGTAAAATGAATCTACAGGAAAGAGATAAAGCTGTAAACTGGCATCCTTATACACAAATGAAAACCGATAATCAGGCTATTCCTATTGTGAAAGGCAAAGGTGTTTATCTTTTTGATGATGAAGGAAGAAGGTATATAGATGCGGTTTCTTCTTGGTGGGTTACTTTGCATGGTCATGCTCATCCATATATTGCAGAGAAAGTTTTTGAACAGCTAAATACTTTGGAACAAGTGATTTTTGCAGGTTTTACCCATGAACCTGCAATTCAACTTTCTGAAAAACTTCTACAACTGCTTCCTGAAAATCAAAACAAAGTTTTTTATTCAGATAATGGTTCTACTGCGGTGGAAGTAGCCTTGAAGATGTGTATTCAATACGCTTATAATCAAGGGGAAAATAAATCTAAAATTTTAGCTTTTAAAAATGCTTATCATGGTGATACTTTCGGGGCAATGTCTGTAAGTGGAAGAAGTGTCTGGACAAAACCTTTCGGAAATATGCTTTTTGAAGTTATTTTCATTGATACTCCCAATGCAGAAAATGTTGAAAGTTTAAAATCCCAAATTAAAAATTTCTCTGATGAAATAGCTTGTTTTATTTATGAACCTTTGGTTCAGGGTGCAGCAGGAATGTTGATGTACGAACCAGAATATTTAGATGAATTAATGAAATTCTGTCGGGAATCAGGTATTTTGATGGTTCAGGATGAAGTTTTTACTGGATTTGGAAGAACAGGGAAATTATTCGCTACAGATTATCTTTCTGAAAAACCAGATATCATGTGTTTTTCCAAAGGATTAACAGGTGGAACAATGCCAATGGGAATTACAACTTGTTCGGAAGAAATTTTCAATGCTTTTTTATCTGAGGATAAATACAAAACATTATTTCATGGTCATTCTTTTACTGCAAATCCTTTAGCTTGTACAGCGGCTTTGGCGAGTTTAGAGCTTTTATTGAAAGATGAAACTTTAAATCAAATTAAATTAATAACTAAAAAGCATTTAGATTTTTCTCAAATTTTAAAAAATCAGGAAAATGTCGAAAATGTGCGTCAAATAGGAACTATATTAGCTTGGGATTTTAAAACTGAAAAAGGAACATCTTATTTTAATGAGATAGGAAAAAAGTTTTATAAAGAGTTTTTATCAAGAGGGATTATTATGAGGCCTTTAGGAAATGTGATGTATTTGGTTCCTCCTTATTGCATAACTTCGGAGGAACTTGATTTTATCTATGAAAATATTTTGGAGGTATTGCAAGTTGAATATTGAATTTTATCTTGTTATTAAAATAATATAAAGTAAAATTTAATATGAATCCGTAGTTTGGCAATCATTATTAAAGATTTTTATCATCAATTAAATAAAATTTAAAATATTTTGCTGATTTTTAACTTGCTATTTTGTGCATAATTGATATTTTTGCAGTTGTGAATAGTTGATGGGAATTTAAGGTATTGAATTGTTTTAATCAAATATAAAAAATGATAAAAAAACCTTTGCACAATTTCCATATTCCCGTAATGGGTTTAGCTTATACGATTGATAGTCCTATTCGTGTAGCGCAATACGGTATTTCATCCGTAGTTTCTATAATCGATGATGAGATTGTAGAAAAAATGAAAAATTTTTATAATAAAAAGTTCAATTTGAACTATTTAAGTATTTCGACAAAGATAGAAGACTACCGTGCCAAAAGAATTACCGCTTATTTGGATATGGTAGACGATATCGTTAATGAAAAATTTAAAGAGTTTAAGGAAGAAATTGCTAAAAATAAAACTGCGTTGATGAGTTTTATTGATATGCTTCCTAATACCTCGGAAATAAAAGAAAATCTGGCTAATATTCTTAGTCAGGAAAACTTTAGTTCTGCCATTAAAAATTTCATTGAAACACATCTCAGTCCTGGAAGTATTGATGTCAACATTATGACGAAAGTTGACAAAGATAACTTCAAAAAAAATGAGCAATTGCCTGTTATTTACAATGATGCTCATGCTTCTTTGCGCGGTTTTGCCAATAGCAAACTAGCGTCTTCAATGGTTCTTTCTGCGGGTATGAATCCTCGTCTGTATAGCTATATTGAAGAGTTTGATGATTTCTTTCCAGACGAAAATGGAAATATAAAAAAGAAGATTATTCTGAAGGTAAGTGATTTCCGTTCAGCAATGATTCAGGGAAACTTTTTGGCTAAAAAAGGTCTTTGGGTTTCAGAATATAGAATAGAATCTGGATTGAACTGTGGCGGACACGCTTTTGCAACGGAAGGTCTGTTATTAGGACCAATCATGGAAGAATTTAAGCAAAGAAAAAACGAGTTGATAGATTCTGCGTATTCTTTGATGATTAAGGCTTTAGAACAAAAAGGCAAACCTGTTATTTCTGAACCTCTCGAAATGAAGATAACCGTGCAGGGTGGGGTTGGAACTGCTGAAGAACATGAGTTTTTGTTGAAAAACTATAATGTTGACAGCATCGGATGGGGTTCTCCTTTTCTGTTAGTTCCGGAAGCAACTTCTGTTGATAATGAAACAAGAGAATTATTGGCAAAATCCAAGGAAAATGACTTTTATTTAAGTAATCTTTCACCTCTTGGTGTTCCGTTTAATACCGTGAAAGGTACTTCCAATGAAATTTTTAGAAGGAATAAAGAGAGCAAAAACCATTATGGAAGTTCTTGTCCTAAAAAATTATTGGCTCTTAGTAAAGAATTTTCTCCTAAAGGAATTTGTACGGCTTCAAAAAAATATCAGGATATTAAACTTAAAGAATTGGAAGCTGAAAAAGAGCAACTGAGTATTGAAAAGTTCCAAAAGAAAAAGGAAAATATAACGGAAAAGGCTTGTTTGTGTGTAGGTTTGGTAAATGCTGCATATATGGAACAAAATATAGAAATGAAGGGTGAAAAACAAGGTGTGGTAGTTTGTCCAGGACCGAATCTTGCATTCTTCGATAAAGAAGTTTCTCTTTCAAAGATGGTAAAACATATCTATGGAAACGATAATATTCTTCCTGATAATAATCGCCCGAATATGTTTATCAATGAGCTGAAATTATATGTTGAACATTTGAAGAATGAAATTGTAAACTTCTCTGAAGAGGTTACCAATTCTCAAATCAAGAAATGGAATACTTTTAAAGATAATCTTTTAGTAGGTATTTCTTATTATGAAAACCTTTTTGAAAGTTCTAATTTTTTTAAAGCCGAAAAAGAGAAAATTATTAATCAGCTTTCAAAATACCAATTAATATTAAAGGAAATTGCCGTTCCTGTGAAAAGCTAAAATAATTAAAGTAAAAAACTCAGAATTATTCTGAGTTTTTTTATTATTGAAAACTAGATAAATAGGTGCTTTTCGTGATAATCTTGAGAGAAATATTTTGTCAGAATCAAAAAACGTTTTATATTTGCACCACTGAAAACGACGATAACATCAAAGTTTAAGGAGAGTTGGCAGAGTGGTCGATTGCGGCAGTCTTGAAAACTGTTGACTGTAACAGGTCCGGGGGTTCGAATCCCTCACTCTCCGCTGGAAGAGGCTTCTTTAAGAGGCCTCTTTTTTTCTATGAAAATATGTCTGTGCAAAGGGTGTCGGAGCTTTTAGCTGAATTTGTTCAACAGTATCAATTGAGTTCATGATCTCATTATTTATTATTTAAACTATCTTTTTTTCTTGCATTATTTTCAATGTGCCTAACAATAATGTATGTATCTAAAATATTAAGGCTGTTTTTTCATTTTAAATACGAAACATATCACATCAGATTATCTAGTAAATTGAGATGATGAATAAATAATTTTATTTGTTCAAGTTTTAAAATTTTTCTAAATTATAATTAAATTATCACTATTTAGTGATAAATATCAAGTTTCATAATTTCATTTTGTGACAAATGTCAAATGTTATGATTTTCTTGGCTCATACCTTTGTTTAGTCAAATAAAATATAAATAGTTATGAAAAAAATTGCATTATTAGCTGTTGTTGCCTTTGCGGTACTTGTTCAATATGTATATGCCTGTACAAGGATTGTCTATCACGGACTAAACGGAACTGTAGTAACAGCACGCTCGATGGATTGGGACGGAGAAATTCCGGCAAACTTATGGGTATTGCCAAGAGGTATGGAGCGTACAGGTATGGTTGCCAATAATTCAGTTAAATGGAAGGCAAAATACGGAAGTCTTGTAACAACTTCTTGGGACGCTTGTTCTGTTGATGGAATGAATGAAAAAGGTTTGGTTGCCAACTTATTATGGCTGGCGGAATCAAAGTATCCGACATCTCAATTTACACCTGGAAAAAAGAATTTGGAAATTTGTAGCTGGGCGCAGTATGTACTTGATAATTTTGCAACAGTTTCAGAAGCTGTGAATGAGTTTAAAAAAGATGAAATCCAGATTCTTTCAGGAAATCTTCTTGGTACAGATGCCGTTTCTACGCTACACTTGTCGATATCTGATGCTTCAGGAGACAATGCCATATTTGAATATATCGATGGTAAGCTGAAAATTTATCACGACAAATCATATATTGCAATGACAAATTCACCATCTTATGACCAACAATTGGCTTTGTATAAATATTGGAATGCCATTCCCGGAGATGCATTTATACCAGGAAGTTACAAAGGTTCAGATAGGTTTACAAGAGCCAGTTATTACGCAAAATCAATACCTAAAGTAGATGACCCACGTATTGCTATTCCGTCTGTTTTAAGTGTTTTAAGAACTACATCAGTTCCTTTCGGAATAAATTCTGAAATTGAGCCAGATATGTCTTCTACACGTTGGAGAACAGTAGCAGATCACAAAAATCTTGTCTATTATTTTGATAATGTTTTAACTCCAAATCTTATTTCTGTAGATCTTAAAAAACTAGATTTCAGTGAAAAAGCAAGTGTTAAAAAGCTGTCATTAGAAAATGATGAAAGTTATGTTGGTGAGACTTCAGCATTATTCAAAAAAGCTACTCCTTTTACGTTTATGAGTATAAAATATGCCCTATAAAATCCAACGATTTATTAATATGATCTTTCTTTCTAGAGAGGTCATATTGTTTTTTAGACAGAAATTTTATATCGTAAATTTGTTGGTCTAAAAGTTACATACTTAATATTTATGGATAAATGTTTTGAGTCTTTTCTGAATAAGTATTTTTCGAAAAATTTGAATAAAGAGACTGTTTTGTTAATAGAAAAAATTTTCTCAGTCAAAGAATTTAAGAAAAAACATCTACTGATGCATGAGGGAAAGAATCATAATTGTTTGTATTTTATTGTAAAAGGCGTTGCAAGAGCTTATTATCTTAAAGATGGTACCGAAGTTACTGTTTATTTTTCTATGGAAAACGAAATGCTAGGCTCTCTATCAAATTTCAATGAACTTCCTTCAAAAGAAACTGTTGAATTATTGGAAGATTCTACCTTGGTGGTGATTAATTTAGCTGAACTAAAAAAATATTTATATGTTGATAACGAAATAACAAACTTTGCTAACAAAACCTTTGAAGACTATGCAATATTTTTAGAAGACAGATTGTTTTTTTTTCAAATGCATACCGCAATGGAAAGATATCGATTATTGATAGAAAATACACCGGAACTTTTCCAGCGTGTTTCACTTACTCATATCGCTTCTTATATAGGAATATCAAGAGAAACACTTAGTAGGCTTCGGGGTAAAAGAAATTAAAAAAGGCTTTAAACATTTAGGTTTAAAGCCTTTTGTTGTTTGTTGTATGATGATTTTAGTTTAAATGCTTTTGAAAGAATAATATTGTATTGATGTTCATGGTTGACGTAGTCCAGTGTCCAACATCTTTATAAGTTGTAAATGTGACATTTAAATTTTCTTTACGATATATTTCCTGACCAAATTTCCATCTTTTTTGTACTGTTTCTCCCATAAGCGAATTGATTATTTTTCGTTCTGTGAGATTATAAGCATCATCAAACTGAACCGCATCATTATCGTCTAATTCACCCATATAGATATATTGAGGAATTTTTTGAAAAGCTTCTTTGTTGAATTTCGTTTTTGAAATTTTTTCGATGTCATTTATCCCAAGAGGATAGTTAAGTTTTGTATTCGTAAGTTTTTTCATGGGGAAAATAAGAGCTCCGTTGAAACCTCCTATTGCAATCGCCTTCAACATTTCAGGATGCATCAGTGAAAAACGGTTGGTAAAAGAGGCAGAGGCAGAGAATCCATTCATAAATACTTTATCGTCAACAGGAATGTTTAATATTTTTAATTTTTCCTTAGAATCTTTAATCATATTAATAAGCTGAAGGTCTAATCTCTGTAGCTCTGTTTCTTTTTCAAGCATAACATCTCTGTCCAATGCATGGGTATAAACCAAAGGTTTAGATGCAGGTCTGGAAAAAATTGGTACGAGAAGAGGAATTTTTAATTCTGTTGAAATATTGTTGCCTATAGAATTACCTTTAGCCTGATTTATGGCACTTTTTTGATGAAATTCAATGGAGTCGGATAATTTACCTGTATTATTAGGCTCAACAAGTAATATACTTTTGTTATGTTTTTTCATGCCTTTTGGTATGTACAAAAGATAGTCATTGTAAAACCCTTTCTCAGGATTTTTAGAAACCAGAATTAAAGTGTCCTTTTTATATTTATCAATATTTGGTTTTACTATATTTTGAGAAAATAGGATAAAAGGAATAAATAATGCGATTGTTGTAATAAAATAACGAAACATAATGTTAAATTTTAGATATTTGTATTTACTTTTTTACAAAATGTTACAATTGATTTAAAAATAGTAATGTTTTAGTATTTTATAATTAATATAAAACTGTTGTTTTTATGGTTTTATGATTGAGAATAACCAGTTGAATATTTAGTATCATAATATTTTGGAAAATATTTTTATTAAAAATCTGATAAACGAATTAGAGACTTCGGGAATTGAAAAAAACTATTCTAAAGGAGATCTGATTCTTAAAGCAGGGGAAATAGAGAGAAATCTATATTTCATAACTTCTGGAGCGGTACGTATTTTTTTGTTATCTGAAAATGAAGAGCATTGTATTCGTTTTGGTTTTGAAGGAGCAATTATTAATTCTTTAAGTTCATATTTTAGAGAAGATGCTTCCGAATTCTATATTGAAGCGATGCGTAAAACGACTTTAAAAGTTATTTCCAAAGAAAAGATAAATGAAATCATTAGTAATGATGCAGAAAGTTTGTTGGGTTACGCTCGTTTATTAGAAACAGTAATCGCACAACAGCTTGATCGCGAAGTAGATTTATTGACATTCTCTCCATCAGAACGATTGAAACGTGTTTTAGAAAGAAGTCCTGATTTATTTCAACAAATTCCTCTAAAGTATATTGCTTCTTATCTTAGAATGACTCCCGAAACCTTAAGCCGTATTATGAATTCTTGATTTCAATCAAGAAAGCTTAGTGAGAATCTGTTCATCTTTGCACAAATAAATTTAACCATGAAAACAGAAATTATCTCACTCATAATAAAATGGCTTTTATATAAAGCTGAAATTGTAATAACGCAGGTTCTCAACACTGCTAAGATAATACTATTGCCTTAACAAAGTTGAATGCCTGTGTTATTTCTCATCTACTCATTTAGGGATTAGAAAATAATTCAAGTTTTTAAAATATTCTATCAAATCAACTGTCAGATAATTCTTTCCACAGTTAATTAACTTAAAATTTCTATAAAACTAATGATATGCCACCGCGGAGGTGGCGGGGTATTCTTATGCCTGAAAAATATAAACTAAATTATAAACAATAAATAAAATCAACAATGAAAAAGCTATTACAAATTGCGTTATTACCTTTAATCTTTAGTCTAAGTTCTTGTTCATCTGATCAGGATAAAACGGAAAATCATAAGGTAAATGAAACTGAATCTGTTATTAATTGGAAAGGTTCGGCTCCGGATCACTTTCATATAGGATCGTTTAAAGTAACAGGAGAGTTGAAAGCTGATGGTGACGGAAAATTGAAGTCTGGAAGCTTTACTATTCCGATTTCTTCCATAGAAAACTATGATTTGGAAGATCCTGTAAAAAAGCAATTATTAGATCATTTAAAAAGTTCTGATTTCTTTGATATGGCGGTACACCCTAACGCAAAATTTAACTTGCTTAAGGTTACATCTTATTCAGGAGGGAATAAAGAAGAAGTTGTAAATGGTGCTAATTACACACTTACAGGAGATTTTACTATGATTGGTCAAACGCATAGTATTTCTTTCCCTGCAAAGGTGAGTACAAATGCAGATGGAAGTTTAAAAGTAGAAGCTAAATTTAAAATTGACAGAACTAAATGGGGAATGCTAACGGACAGTGATCCTGCACAACCTCTTTACATTTTACCAAACGTGGATATTGAACTGGAATTAATAACCTCAAAAGCTAAATAATGCTTTACCTTGTTTAAATTATTAAGACCAAAATATTCAGTAGGCTGCCATTTATGGTAGCCTTTTTAGATTGAAGTTTACGGAATATGAGACTATTGTTTTGTAAATATGTCAAATAAAATCAATAATGGAACAAGTTTTTTAGATGATTGATATTCTCCACTCATTTTTTCTCTTATTTCACCTAAAGTTTTACTTAATTTATTACTAACCGTCTTATTACTGATGTCTAATGCTTCGGCAGTTTCGTTGACAGACATATTTTTGCGAATTCTTAAATCGTAAACTTTCTGTTCAGTAATTGGAAGTTGTGAAACAATTTCATCAATCATTGCAAATAATTCCGAAATTTTATTTTCTTCAAGAATTTCAAAATAGTCTGTGTCTGTGATGTCCATAGAATCTTCAGTTTCATCAATGTTTACGTCAAATATCTTTTTATGACTGTTAAAATAATCGATAATTCTATAGTGAAGATACCTCAGAAGATATCCTTTTGCGCTTTCTTGGATATCCGTTTGTATGTTTTCAGTGTTCTCAAGTACTTTTACCCAAAGATTTTGTAATAGTTCTTCTGTAACCTCTTTATCTCTGGTTCTCGTAAAAACAAAGCTGTACAAACTTTCCCAATACCGTTCGTAAAGAATCGTAAAAGCAGAATGATTACCTGTTTTTATTTGCTTCAATAAAATGTGATCTGTCTGGTTCATATTAATGAGACAAAATTACCTAAAGAAAAATTAAGCTTTTGTGAATTTTGGGTGACTTTATATTAATTATTTCTGAAAATACAAAGTGAAATATGAAGTCAATATTGCGAAATGATGGAAATTTCTTGAAAATCTTAATATGTTGGTTTTTGTATGAATCAAAAGTTAACAAAAGCTTAGGGAAGTTTTTCATTTTCATTGTTTTATAGATGTAACCGTGTACTTACATCAAGACATTTATGAAAAACTTTAAATATAAAAATATTCAATCTTTTGTTTTCAGACTTTGGCAGAGAGAGGTTTCTGAAGAGAAAATTTCAGAGAAAGAAACTCAGCTTTTAAATGCATGGAAAGCATATACTGAAAAATCTCTTGATAAAAAACACATGAAAGAATCTAAAGATAGGGTATTGCTTACTCTAGAATCATATTTTACACCACCAACAATTATTAATCATCCAAATGGCTTTAGAAAGTATTTTTACCAAATCGCAGCCATCATACTTCTTATTCTTTCAGTAGGAGGAATTTTTACTTATAATACTTTCTTTAAGCCGGATGTTTATACAGCAAAATCAGGAAATAAAAAAGTACATTTAGCAGATGGTTCAGTCGTTACACTATTTCCCGGAGCAGAGCTTACGGTAGATAAATCTTTTCCGGCAGATACTAGAATCGTTGATTTGAAAGGAGATGCTATTTTCTCTGTGGCAAAATCAAAAGAACATCCATTTATTGTAATTGCAGATGGTTTTAGTACAAAAGTTTTAGGAACTGTTTTTAAAATTACTCAAGTTGGAAACGATAAAGCAGTTGACCTTTACGAAGGAAAAGTGGCTGTTTCTTATGAAGGAATTCCTGTTACTTTCTTGAAACCTCAACAAAAGTGGACAAATTTCGGGTTAGCCCGCACTTCAGCAGTTATTTCATTTAAAAAAGAGATTGATTCTAAGAAAGAATTACCATCATTATTATCCTTAAGTTTTAATGATGTCGCTTTGAAAGAAGTAGCAGAAGTTCTGCAAAAAAACTACAATATCAATATTGTTTATCCTAAAGAAATAGCTGAAAAGAAAATTACAGCCGATTTTACAGGTGGAGATACCGATGCCAATATAGAAGCATTGGCATTTATCCTTGGATTAAAAGTTCAAAAACAAAATCAGACTTATTTATTAGAGAAATAATATTCAAAACTAAAATCTAATAGTCAGATAAAATTAAAATAAAAGTCAGAGTGAAAATGAAAAGTCTGAAATGTGGTCTTACCATAGCTGCAATATTCTTTACCGTAACAGCAGAAGCGCAGGAATTAGTACAAAAAGTATCATTTTCTGTACCAACAGGAAAACCTTTAATAGAAACGTTAGAAGAATTTGCAGGTAAAACAGGAATGAGGTTGGTTTATTCCAAAGCAGATATTAAAGAAATAAAAGTAAACGGAATAAAATGCGAAAATATTCCTGTAGATAATTGTCTCAAGGATATTACAAACGGACTTCCTGTTGTGTTCCGTTTACAGGGAAATTTAATTTCAATAAAACGAGAGGGAACAAGTATTTCTGTGATTGGAAAGGGTAAAATTTCGGGAAAGATTGTAGACGAAGTAGGAGAACCGGTAGTGGGTGCAGAAGTAAATATAGCCGGAAAAAAAGTAATTACCGATAATAATGGTGATTTTATAATCGAGCTTCCCTCAGGAACATATACACTGACTGTAAAAGCTTCAAAATATAATGCTTTAAGGGTAGAAAAATTAGCTGTAAATAATAATGAAACCAATACAGTTTCCTTTGCAATGAAGCCTATCTCTGATAAGGTTGCAGACATTAAAGAAGTTGTAATCACAGGCACACGAAAGGCAGATACTCAGGCAGGATTATTGGCTCAGCAAAAAAAAGCTGCACAAATGAGTGATGGAATTTCTGCGGAACAAATTTCAAAAACTCCGGATAATGATGTCGGAGGAACCTTGAAAAGAGTGACAGGTATTACAACAATTGATAATAAATATGTAGTAGTACGTTCAATGGGAGAACGCTGGAATACAGCAGCGATGGACGGAATCAATCTTCCAAGTACGGAAGCTTATAATCAAAATTTTTCTTTCGATATTATTCCGACTGTAATGGTTGAAAGTATAGTTGTAAGCAAAACAGCAACACCAGATATGAATGCAAGTTTTGCAGGAGGGTATGTAGAAGTAAAAACCAAAGACATACCTAATGAAAACTTCACAACAGTAAGTTTAGGGACTTCTTATAATGATTTATCGACTTTTAAAGAATTTTTAACGCGTAAACACGGAAAATACGACTATTGGGGATATGATGATGGAACAAGAGATTTCCCTAGAGGGTTAGAGCCTATGAACTGGACGAACCCTTTGTTTTTTGAGCAATCAAAACAGTTTGTTAATGACAATTTTACAACATACAGAACGAAAGCAGACTTAGGCTCAAATATGCAAATTGCTTTAGGACGAAATTATCAGCTTAAAAATAGTAATAAATGGGGATTTGCAGGAGCTTTAACCATAAGAAACGAACAAAACAAACTGGAAATAGATCATACAGGAAGAGGAAACTGGCTAGATACAACTCAGTTTACAGATAACTGGCAAACAAATGGCGGAGAACCAGTTACATTCTATAATTTTAAAAATAAAGGAGTTTCTTATACCTATAATTCAACTGTTGCAGGAATGCTGAATTTTGGACTACAATTAGGAAAAAACAGAATTTCTTTCAGAAACTCTTATACACACATTTATGATAATACATTAACCCGGGTTACAGGTTGGAACGAATATACTGGAGGTAGTGGATTACCGAGCAATGCAGAATTATCCTACAATTATTTTTACAACGGAATTATCCCGAATAATGATCCTTCTCAAATCCAATCTTTAGATAAGCCTTATACTGATAATACAGATTATCCGATTTATCAGACACTTTTACAAAATAAGCTTGAAGGTAATCATAAAATTGGGAGTGTAGATATCGACTGGTTTGCAGCAAGAACAAATGTAAAATCTGATACTAAAGATTATACACAACATCAGACTTTATATGATTTTATTGGCAATGAAATTTTAGCTTATCATCAAATCTATAACTCAGGAAACAATTTTTCAAGAGGATATATTGAAAATAAAGAGACGGACTACAATTATGGAGTTTCTTTTAAATGGAGAAAAGATTTTTGGAATTTAAAGAATGATATTAAAGTCGGATATACGGGAGCGATAAAAAATAACATAAATCAACAGCAGAAGTTTTTTTTAAGAGTTGACGAAAATAGAAATGTTCCGCCAAGTGCAGCGAATAATTTAACGATGAATGGAGCACTTTCAGATTGGTTTGATGGCTCTCATTATGTTCCTGGAGGAATTGGATGGGAAACAAAAGCACTCTATAAAAATGACAAATACGAAGGTAAAGTTAAGCAGCATGCCATGTATGTAATGTTTGATAATAGGTGGCAAAAATTTAGGTTTGTTTGGGGATTAAGAGCAGAATATTTCAAGTATGATTTGATTTCTCAACAGTTGGATCCTACTGATTCCAGAAACTTGAATAAAGCTGAAATTGATGATAAACCTTGGCAGTTTATGCCATCATTAAACTTTACATATAGTCCCACAAATAAGATTAATGTAAGGCTTGCTTATAACAAAGCGGTTATTCGTCCACAATTTAATGAAAGAACCGGATTGCCATATTTTGATCCGATCGCAAACGGACTAATCTATAATACAGCAATGACTTCTTCGGTTGTCAATAATTATGATTTTAAATTCGAGTGGTTTCCGGGATTGGGTGAAATTTTATCGGCAGGATTGTATTACAAAGATATAGACAGACCGATTGAAAGAGAAGGATATCTTTCAAATGAAGGGAATCTGTTTTTGTACAACGGAAATTCAAAAAATGCAAAACTTACCGGTTTTGAAGTAGAAGTTCGGAAGAGTTTAGGGTTCCTAGCTACAGATTCTTTTCTTAATAAGTTTTTTATAAGTGGGAATTTCACTTACAATAATACAAAAGTGGTTTCTTTTAAAGATAGAGAAAAAACAGGTATTTCAGATGAAACTTATAAAGTAGAAAGACCTTTATACGGGCAAACTCCATATGCTTATAATCTTGGGCTGATGTATGAAGGTGAAAGATTAGGATTTAGTCTTTTATATAATGCCAAAGGTGACCAATACATCACAGTAGGATATTCTTATAATGCTGAAGAGATACAGCGCCCGTATGCAGTTGCTGATGCCCAAATTTCATACAAACTTCTTAAAAATAAAAACCTTGAAATAAAGCTGAATGCCAGAAACCTTTTTAATCGGGTAAAAGAGTATTACAATAATTTTAATTCCTATTCTCTTCCCGCTTCTCAAGGTGGAAGTAATCTCAGTACAGAAAGGGAAGCATGGCAACTTCTTCCGGGAGCATCTAATAAATATGACAAGAATATTGATAAGATTCTATTTCGTGCTTACAATGGAAGAGTATTGGGATTAAGCATGACTTATACCTTTTAAAATATTGTAAAAAATAAACGAGCTCAAATATAGAAATGTACAGGCAAGGAATCCTGAAGAATAAAACCAATATTATTTATGATGCGCACATAAGTCTAGGTTTAAATAAAGCCGATACTATTACTTATTCCCGAGTTATAGTGTATAAAAAGGGAAACTTTGCAATGTAGCTTCTCATGGATTGTAAAGTAAAAAATTATAACCAAATCAAAGGAATATTGAGGAGAATATTTCTAAAATCACAAAATAACAGGTTTAAAAAAGAAAGAACCTGGTCTAAAAATTGTAACAATGAAAAAACTAACCTTAATTGCAGCAGCAGCTTTATCTCTTACTGCTTGTCAAAATGATTCATTAGCAGATTCTTCAAATTCATTTGAGATGAAATCTACTTCGGCAGAGTATCTTACAGCTTCATCACTTCCTGTAACAGCCGTTAGTGGTAACATTACTTCTAATACTACATGGAGCGGTGTAGTAGAAATAGATGGTGTAATTACTGTAAAAGACGGAGCTACTCTTACTATTCAGCCGGGAACATTTATTAAGGCAAAACCAAATACTTCAAATACAGCTACAGGTGTTTTGGTAATTGCTAAAACAGGAAAAATCAACGCTGTAGGTACAGAATCTCAGCCAATTGTATTCACTAGTTATAAACTTTTAGATGGAGATGAAGGTACAACTGCAGCTCCAGGGGATTTCGGAGGTGTAATAATATTAGGAGATGCACCTACAAACGTACCTAATACTACAACTATTGAAGGACTAAGCGGTTCAGATTTCTACTTTGGAGGTACTAACCCTTCTCATAACGGTGGAATTTTGAAATATGTTCGTATTGAATTTGCAGGTTATGATTTATTAGCTCCAAATTCAGGAAACGAAATTAATGGTCTTACTTTAGGAGGAGTTGGAAACGGTACTACATTAGACCATATTCAGGTTTCTTATGGTAAAGATGATTCTTTCGAATTCTTCGGAGGTACAGTAAATGCATCTAATCTAGTTTCATTTGCGTCAGATGATGATAACTTCGATTTTGACAACGGATATACAGGAACTATTACTTGTGCTCTTGCATTAGCAGATTCTAATTCTACACATAGTTTAAGTGGAGGTGTTTCTGATACTAACGGTATTGAGCTGGATAATAACTCAAGCGGTACTTCTACAACATTAATTACGCATCCTGTTATTAATAATCTTACTATCGTAGGAATAGGTACTAATTTGTTATTCCCAACAACTACACCTTCAGGTCCATTATATGAAAACGGTATTCATATCAGAAGACATGGTAGATTAACATTAAATGATGCCGTAATTACGGGATATCCAACAGGTATTAAAGTGGAAGGTACAGGTTCAGAATTATCTTCTTCGTCTACTTATAGTTCAATAAAAGTACATGGTTTTACAACTGCTGTTACAGGAGCTGGTACAGCAGGAATTCCTGCTACTAATCTAATTGTTGCATCATCTGCTGCTTTATTTGGTATGACTCAGCCTTTCTTCAACAGTGGAGCTTGGAACGTTTCACCAAGAGATTGTGGAAACTTCAAAGGAATTTGGACTAAATATGATTTTGCAATCCAAGAATAATATCTAAAAATGTAGGCAGGGTAACAATTGCGTTCCCTGCTTTTTATTCTTTTTACCAATTAATAACTGTTGTTATGAAAAAATTATTTTTATTATTTATTATATTTTTATCTCAGTCTATATTTGCTCAATTTCCTGTTTGGTCAAATTCATTTGATACTCCGAATGATCTTCAAGGTTGGACTTTTCATGATTTAAATGGAAACGGAAATGGATGGGTTCAAGGGCAGAATATTTATTACAACGGAACACAACTTGCTTACGGAACAGCAGGTGTCCTTCGTTATTCTATGAGTTTAGTTCCAACAGGAAGCGCTCCTTCATTTGCTACAGAAAATGATTGGGTTATTTCTCCTCAAATTGATCTTACAGGTGCTGGTGGAACACTTACATTAGCTGCTTATATTGGCAGACAAAGATCAAATCACTTAAATCTTGGAAGAGATCTTTATATTTTTGTGAGTACTCCAGCTAAAGAAGTTCCTGAATTATCAGATTTTCAAGCTATGGCGGTTGATAATAACGGAAATAGTATACCAACCCCATATAAGCTATTAGCAGGAACTAGTACCAATCCTTTTCCAAATGATCTTACTCAGTTTGCTGAATGTACTGTAGATATTTCTGCCTTTGCTGGTAAAAAAATTTATATAGGAATGTGGTCAAACAGAAGAGCAAATGAGAATAATATTCAGAATATTAATATCGATGAAATGGCAATTTATTCATCTGTATTAAAAACCAATGAAACCAATACAGGAAAAGCTTTGACCAAAATATTAGAAAACCCTGTGAAAAATTCTTTACAATTAAAACTGAATTCTGGTTTAAAAGAAAGTAATACGTTAGTAAATATTTATAATATGGCAGGTCAAAAAATATTTACATCAAAATATTCTAAAAATATAAATGTAAATCAGCTTTCAGTTGGAACTTACATCGCGGTAATCTCTGATGGAAATATCACAGAAAAACTGAAGTTTATTAAAAACTAACCTTTTGTAAGGTTAAGAATAACCATGAAAACTAAAATGAATCAAAAAAACTTGTATTCAAAAAAATATCCCAATTAGATTTTTTTATAATTAAGTATCGCCCCAAGCTTTCGGGCTGGGGCATTTTCTAAGATTAAATTTTACAATTTGAAATTTTATAAATGAAAAATATTTTAGCATTAGTAATATTCACCATCCTTTTTTCTTGTATTGATAATAGTGATTTGATGCCTTATGATAAAGATCAGAAAGGCGCAGAAATAAATATAAAAGGGTATTCTAAACCTGATATCATACAGATGAGAATGAACGGAAATCCTATAATTATCAATGGAAATAATTCTTATACAGATAAAATTGAAACAAAAATCAACTTTGTGTTGGATAAAAACGAAACTAATGAACTGGGAATTTATAATAATCAAACAGGAAATCAAATTGCTAAATACAACATAAATTACAATAATATTGATGATTATAAAAACTTGTATTTCTTCAATTTGCCTGATATTTTTTTACAGACTTATGTTGTAAAACCTCAGGTAAATTTGGGAAGAGTCGGGTTTGAGTTTATTTTTCCAAACCTTGGAGAGTTTTCGGGATCATCGCTAGAAAGTGTAAAAGGTGTTTTAAGAAAACAAAATGGAGCTATACTTGCCGAATTTAATAATATTGGCAAGAAAGATTTTACAGAAGTAAAAATTTATACCTTTTTCAGTGCTACAGAACCTGTTTACTTAGAATTATATAAACCAGGAACTACAGAACCTTATATGGGTTCAAATATTATCAAAGTGAAAATAAAACAAGATATAGGAGCAAATTTAATTGTTCTACAAGAGAAAATGATTAATGGAACTTTCGAAGTAAAAGGAGAAATAGATGTTGTAGATTATTTATAAATGATTTAAAATTCCATGAAGAACTTTTTTAAAATTCATATAACAACATTTATACTATTATCAGTTACAATACTATCTTGTAATCGGGCTGATGATGAGGCTCCTGTTTTCCCGGAAGGAAGTATAGAGTCTGTAAATGTATGGGTTCAGGATAGTATGAAAAGGTATTATTATTGGGCAGATCAAATGCCTGTTAAACCCAATTATCATCTCCCCGTAAAAGATTTTTTTAAAAGTTTACTAGCACCTCAAGATAGATTTTCTTTCATTGTTAATACAACAGATTCTTCTACCTATCCTAGATCTGTCCGTAATATGTATGGCTTTGATTATGCTGTTTTGCAATTGGCAAATGGTGAAATTGCAACAGTTATAAAATTAGTTTTAAAAAATTCTCCTGCATCAAATGCCGGATTGGAAAGGGGAATGATGATTAAAAAAATTAACGGACAAACCATTACCCCTTTAAATGCAGAACAATTGACACTATCAATTACAAACAAAACAATTCTGGAATTAACTGTAGGAAATTGGGAAAATGGTTCAATTATTAATGACAAAAATGTTACTGTGTATTATGGTTATTCATTAGAACAACCATTAATGTCTAAGATTTTTGATCAAAATGGCAAAAAAACAGGATATCTATATATTTATGATTTTCCGGATGGAATGACTCCTATTTTAAATCAAAAATTTGCTCAATTTAAAGCAGAAGGAGTTCAGGAACTTATTTTAGACCTTCGTTATAATTATGGAGGTTCGGTATCATCGGCTGCAGCACTTTGTTCGCTGATGCCTTCAGGAATTACAGCAAATTCTCAATTCATTACTTATAAAGGGAACAAAAACGGAGGAGAAGTAAAAAGAACTTTTTCGCAACAGATTGCTTATGATCCCAATGCTTTAGATTTTAATACTTTGCATAATAATTCTTTAAATCTTAATAAAGTTTATATTCTCACTTCAAGTAGTACGGCTTCAGCTTCCGAAATAGTTATTAATAATCTTAAACCTTATTTACAAGTCATTCAAGTAGGCGATGTTACTTTAGGAAAAGATATGGCAGGATTTGTTGTTGAAGATAAAAGGAAACCTAAAAAAATCAGTTGGCAGATGCATCCTGTTATTTATAAAGTATTTAATGCCAATGGAGAAGGAGGTTATAATAACGGAATTACTCCTCAAATAATGGTTGATGAATATGATAACTTACCCTTGCGTCCTTTAGGAGATTCTGATGAGGTTTTGCTTTCTTCGGTTTTAAATAAAATTTATTCAAAATCTGCGAATAAAGAAACTTCACAGACAAAAATGAAAGTTTTATTTCAAAGTGATAGTCCTTTTATTCAGTTTTAATAGTAAAATCCAACAATAAATGCAGGGAATAGAACCAAAACTTCATAGTACACTTATAGAAAGAATAAAATATTATCGTGGTCTGTTGAATGAGGCTAAAGCTGATTCTGACGATCAGTTTAACGATATTGCTATTACCAATATTTCAGAATTATCCAAACTTTATGAAGATTATCTGCAGGACAAAAAAAAGCTGGAGAGGAGTATAAAAAAATACAGAGATTATCATGCAGAATTGAGAAAATTATTAACACTAAAACTTCGGGAATTAAGAAGAAAAAGAAAAAAGTAACTTAACTAATAAATATTTGATAAACTATACAAAAAAGAGATTGACTATTGTCAATCTCTTTTCATAATAAAATATATTATAGTTAAGATTCGGGGTCAAAACATTTTCTACAGTAAAAAATCAAGATTTATCTTAAAACTCTTAGAAAATATATTTCTAGGTTTTGTTTAATTGTCTTGATTTTGAATTTGATTTTTTTTAATGGAACATTTATTTACAAAAACTATGCCTTAAATAGTTTTTGTAAATATTTATTTGTAATTATTTGGTACAATAAACAATTTAGAACAGGAATATTTATAAAAATAATTACTGAAAACTAATAATTTTTATAAATAGAGTTGATGCTTTATGATTTTTAATTCTTTATTTTGAAAAAAAATTTAAATAATGAATTGTAC